>JBMNMU010000001.1:0-2639875 GCA_050953505.1 Anaerovoracaceae bacterium
AGGTGAGCAATTCCACTTCTTCCTCGGTCAGCAAATCTTTTGGTTTTTCCTTGTTGCGAAGGTTGTGGATGAGGATGGACTGGTTGGCAAGGAGCGTAATCAGCCAAATAATCTCATCCAGAGCCATCTCGAAGTTTTCTGACCTCATTAACTTCTCACCCAAGTTGTCCAGGCCGCCGTATCGTTTGGCGATTTCCTTTGTGGCGCGAGTGGACAAAATCAGCTCATATTCTTTGTCGCCGATTTTGATGACGGCGCTTCGTTCGTTATCCATGCATTAAACCTCCAAATCTGTTTCAAATTCAGGTTCGTATACTTCCGTATACCAATCACTGGTCACAACCGGTAGCACATCCACATCATCTTCGTTAACTTCCGCTTTCCATGGATGACGACCATTACCGTCCGGTTTATTACGACGGGAAACAGTGCCTTCAATACTTGGTGTTGAAAAGGTGATACTATCACCCTTGGTGGCAAGATTGGTGGACGGAATGCCGAACTTGACGCGGTAAAGCCAGAAGTAGCGATACTTACCATTCGCTTTTTTCGCTCGAAATCCAATAGCGACAGGCTCGCCACCATCCTCTGAAGCAGAGATAAGAACACCGTTTTCATCTGTGGTCGCGCCCGTCAGTTTTGCGGCGACGGTTTTACCAATGTCGTCCACACCAAGGGTCAGTTTGCCGTTCTTGAATTCCTTGATAATTTCGGCGGCACCGTCGTCCGCCCAAAGTGTCGCTTCCGCAAGTTCGATTGATAGTTCAGCTGAGATTGCCTTTGCCAGCATTACCGGAGCTCCGTAGGTTTCGTAACCCGTAGTAGGTGCTTCGGTGATTGGTGCGTAGTAGAGTTTATCAAGCCCAATTGTAGCCATGTTAAATTTCCTCCGTTTCGTATTCTTTCGCCACATCGATGGCGTAGTGGTGATAGCCGGTGTCATCCTCGTGTCCGATATACCGGCGGTCGGTAATAACAAAATCAGCTTGGAGGAGCATCCTCACAAGCTGATTCTTTCTTTGTAAATAGTTGTTTTTACTGAACAGCGAGATCCTGACTTCGTTTATATCCGCAAGAGGCTTATTATCTCCGTAAACGGCAAAGGTGTCAGTAAGCGGGGTCAGCACCAGGTATTCATCAGGAGGTACACCGCTGAAGACGCCTGTTTCGACAGGGATATTTGCGGTTTCAAACAGTGTGTTCAGTTCAGATAATATGCTCATAGCTTCTCAATCTCACTTTCCAGCTTATTGGTCATAGCCTCAATGCAAGCACCTCTTGATCTGCTTTTGGCAGGTTTCAGAAAAGGCTTCGGAGGCTGGCCATGCTTTCCGTATTCGAGGATGTTGGCAAGTTTGGCATTGCTGCCGCCGTCAGAACGCGGCTCTGCAAAGCCTATTTTCACGTTGAAATTACCGTTTCTGTCCTGCTTTGCCGGAGATACACCAAGCGCAGATTCAAGTTCTCCGGTGGAGCGGCTCTTAACCTTTGTGTTTTTACCGACCACAGAGGAAAGATTGCTTTTTACCTTGTCATATACGACTTCGGCACCGGCTTCAAGAACCTTCGGTATGATCTCATCGGTCTTTTCAGCCAACCTTGACACTTTGAGCAGGAATTCCTCCGGCATCTTGAAATCGACCTTAGCCATCTGTGCTCACCGCCAATACTTCAAGATACATTCCACGGCTCTTTACATTTTCAACCGAGTATATGTTGTAGCGTTTGCCCTCGCATACGATAACATGGCGGTTGTGAAGAGCAAGTCCGGGAATCGTACGGAGACGGAACAAGGCATTCACTTCATCTGACTGCGCCATGTTACGCCATTTTTCCGTAGAGTTTTTCTGCTCAAAATATGCCCTGACTGACGCAAGAACAGTATCGCCGTGGTTGACAAAACCGTCAGCATCCTTCGTGGGTTCGGTTGAGATAATATCGATGAAGGTTTTCATTTTTCCAAAACTCATACTCACACCTTCCAATCCCGGTCAAGTTTAAGAAGAAGGTTGACCGTATTCCATACCTGCTGTCCAGCCTGAACGTTGTCGGCGAAAAAGCCGCCGGTGCTGCCGTCCCGGCTCTCATAAAAATGGGACGACAGCATAATGACGGCCTGCTCTGTGGTAGGCGGCATAGGATGGTCCTTGTAGAATTTCTCCGGAAGGTGCTGATAGCTTTCGGCATAGGATACGGCGGCGGTGATGTACATCTGCAGGAGTTCATCGTCCGCCGTATGCTCAAGAATAAGATTTGCCTTTACTTTTTCAATCAGCGTCATACCGCCACCGTCCTTTCCTTATTCTTCTGTTTCCGGTTCCGCGATGACAACAGTGAATGTGGCTTCGGGATAACCGGATGACCAGAGAGTGAACGACTTCGGCTGATTTACGATTTCGTCGCACTTCAGCCACATCACAATATCTCCGGCCTGCCCGCCGACAGCAGCAGCCTCAGCTTCATCGGCTGAGGTCAGCTGACTGCCGTTATACTTAACTGCCGTGATGGCAGGTAGTCCTGTGGTTATGAGGATGGCAACCCATTTGTGGGTTCCTTGCGCGGGACTCAAGCTTTCATACGCAATCAGCTCGTCAACTGGAACAGTGACTGTAATGACATTGTCCTCGATGGTGATGGATTCGACTTTGCCTTGATTGGCTGTCATATCTTCGCTCAGAGCAGTGGTGACATTAGCTGCTGAGACATTCCATGTATCGGGTTTCATCAGTCCTGTGTCTTTCAATTTCAAAAGCAGCGCGTTGAGATCGTCCTTGAGTCCTGCAACATTTGTGGCAGTACTTGCGGCTTGATTCGGTGCAGAAGGAAGCCCCGTTACCGAGGCTCCCTCCTTAATTTCAAGCGTTCCGCCGATTACGGTTTTCTCGCCGCCCTGTTCGGTGTAGTTTTTCGTGTTATAACTCATGCCGCACCTCCGTTACGCTTTTTGCTGGAGAACCTTGATAGCCTCCGGCAGAATCAATTTTCCGTCCACACGCTGAGTGGCCATAAAGCCCACCTGACCTGTTGTAGCGAAAAGCTCGTTCAAACGTTTGAAGGAGCGCCCCTGTCTATCAGCGATCCAGTAATACTTAAAATCGCCGAAAGCGATGGTCTTCGCACCGGCTTCAATTGTCGGTACATATGCAGACGTGTAGACTGGGCGGTTTAGGATGGTATCGGGAGTGCCTGCGGTCAGTGAAGGCTGCCACAGATATTGCCCCTGTCCGTCCTTCAGCTTACGAATCGCCTTAACCGTGGAGTCGTTCATCACGAACACAGCCTTTTTGCGGTAAGGAGATTTCAAGGAATAGAACAGGTCGATAACTTCATCAACAGTTATTGCGGTAGCGCCTGCGGTAGTGACTCCAAGTTGTGCGCCACCTGTTGCAGCGAAAATACCTGTAGGCTTACCGGAACCGTCGCCCACAAAGAAGGCTTCTTCTTCTTTAGATCCGATACGGCGGGCAAATTCGGTGCTGATATAGCTCGGTAGATCAAAGACCGAATCGTTAAGCAGTTCATCAGACACCTTAATGAAGGTACCAAGTTTGTATGCTCCGATAGAGGTCTGACCGAAAACCTCATCGGTATCGGGATAGAGTTCCTCTTCGTCGAGCCATGAGGCTGTACCGTGTGTAGTGACTACCGGGATTTTTCGGTCACCGCTGGAGGTCTGAATGATTTTTGCCAGCTTACGGAAAATATTTTCTTCCTCCAAAGACTGTACGAGTGTGCGTTCAAACTCATCCGGTACAAGGTATCCGCCCTCGCTGTCTTCTCCGACTTCCAAAGCGTTTCTAATATCATAATGCGGATTTTTAGAGCGCATCACGTTCCAGAACGCCTTTTTGTATTCATCTGAAGCTCTCCCTGTTTTGGTATCAGCACCGGGAACGGCGGGTTTGGCTGTTAGAGGTGTGTTCAGTGGCTTTGATAGCTCACGATCAAGGGCTTCCTGTTTTTCAAGTCGTTCAATTTCCTTACCAAGAGCTACAACATCGGCTTCCATTTTGTCGTAGGTAGCGGTATCTTCAGCGGAAACCATACCGTCCGTACCGCGTTTGGCGTCGAGGAAAGCTTTAGCAGCTTCCCATGCTTTTGCGCGCTTTTCGCGCAGTTCAAGAATTTTACTCATGTGTTTTTCCTCCTCAAAATTTAGTGTTGAAGTAAAGAAAGCCGCTTCTCAAGCCATTCCGCAGGAGTAGCTTTGGCGACATCAATAGGGGTACTGGTTTTCTGTTTTGACAATTTGGGTTTAACCTTGTCAAGTAAAGAGTTTGTTACAGCCCGACGGCTGAAAGCGAATGTCACATCCTCTGCTTGCACACGCTTTTTCTCATCCTCCAAAATTCCGTCTGCAAACCCAAGTTCTATGGCTTTGTTGGCGTTTAGCCAAGTTTCGGCATCCATAAGGTGGGAGAGTTTTGTTCGTGATTGCCCGGTTTTGATTTCATAGGCATTGATGATGCTTTCCTTCACCTCCGAGAGCATTGCAATGGCTTTCTGCATTTCCTCACTGTCGCCGATTGCGATAGTCAGTGGATTGTGTACCATCATGAGAGCGGTAGGGGCCATTAGCACAGTTGTTCCGGCCATCGCAATAACGCTCGCTGCTGATGCGGCAATACCGTCAATCTTGACTGTGACCTTGCCTTTGTAGTCCATGAGCATGGCATAAATCTGACTTGCGGCAATACAGTCACCGCCCGGAGAGTTGAGCCAAATAACAATGTCACCCTCACCGGCATTCAAATCTGCTTTGAAAGCCTTAGGGGTGACATCATCATCAAACCATGATTCTTCTGCTATCACGCCGTCAAGGTAGAGCGTTCGTGTGCCGGATTCCTCATCCCGCACCCAGTTCCAGAATTTCTTCATTCGGTTTCCTCCAATCTTGTTGTATTTGCGAACGCACCCGCGTCCTGTAATTTGGTCATCGCACCGTTGATAAGGTAGAGATCTCCTCCAAACTCCGCCGGAATGCGATCGAGATTTTCTAGCTCACGGATATCGTTTGCTGACATCCATCCGTTCTGCCTTGCGGTTGCGTATCCGCTCATGCGGGAAACATAGTCGCCTCGAAGCAAGCCATCCACATTAAACTTGATGAATACGATTGGCTTTTCGCTTTCCATAAGCAGGGCACGACACATGGACTGCTCCCAGCGCACTACCCACGGATCGAGCGTGTACTTTACAAACTCAAGCGACTGTTGCTCGATGTTGCTGAATGAGGATTTCTCCAAGTCAGCAAGCATATGAGGCGGCACTCTGAAAATACGGGCAATTTCATTTATCTGAAACTTTCGGGTTTCCAAAAACTGCGCCTGCTCGGGTGAGATGCCTATCGGCTGATACTTCATGCCCTCCTCGAGAACAGCCACACGGTGCGCATTTTGTGAGCCTTGGTAGGCAGCATTCCAGCTTTCCTTGACCTTTTGCGGGTCCTTTATGGTGCCGGGGTGTTCAAGCACACCGCCCGGTGCTGCTCCGTTTGCGAAAAACTTCGCGCCATATTCCTCAGTCGCAATTGCCAGCCCCACTGCATTTTTCGCCATAGCTATGGGTGAATAACCAATAAGTCCGTCAAAGCCTAAGCCCGGTATATGCAGAACTTCGGACGGTGCGAGATATACCTGACTGTCATCGCCAAGAGTAGGCGCATCGTCACTAGTGCGGGAGTAAAGATAAAACAACCGACCTTTACTGTCGCGGTCAACTGTCATTTTGTTCGGCATGAGAGGATAGAGAGCGATTACCTCACCACGGGCGTTTCGAATTATCTGTGCATAAGCATTGCCCCATAACAAAAGATGACTCATCAGCGTTTCGCGAAACGCAAATGAAGTCATCTCAGGGTTCGGTTCATCATGGAGCAGTTTATATAAAGGGTGCTTTAAATATTTCTCTTTGCCGCCCGAATCATTATATCTGTACACGTGAAGCGGAAGCCCCGCCAATGTTTCAGACAGTATCCTCACGCAAGAATAGACCGCTGTCATTTGCATGGCTGTATGCTCGTTAACCGGCTTTCCGGCACTTGTGTTTCCGAAAAAGAAGCTGTATCGGCTACCGCCAAGTGCATTTTTAGGTTTATCACGTGCCTTGAATATTCCTTGTAAGATTCCCATAAACATCACTCTCCTTTGCTAAAAAATAAGTAGACCACGTTTATCATAAACACTCTCGCCATTGTCGTTTCCGCAACGAATCGCACGGTCGAGTGCCATAATCGTTGCCACAGCGCCATCGATTTTTTCAGTCGATTTTTCTTTATCTGCCTTAATATTGCCTGCAGGGTCGGTGCGGATAAAGATGTTGTCCATCATCCAGCGAAGAACAGGATGACCGCCATGAGCAATTTTTTGTTCCAGTGTCAGTTTCATCAGTTCTTTTGTGGGTGGAGACATATCCTTAAAGCCCTGCCCAAAGGGCACGACTGTAAAGCCAAGACCTTCAAGGTTCTGCACCATCTGTACAGCACCCCAGCGGTCAAAGGCTATTTCACGGATGTTATATTTTGTACCGAGTTCCTCGATAAAGGCTTCGATGAAACCGTAATGCACAACATTGCCTTCAGTTGTTTTGAGGAAACCCTGCTTCTGCCATAAATCATAATTCACATGGTCACGTCGAACACGCAAATCAATGTTGTCCTCCGGCATCCAGAAAAACGGCAAAACAGTGTATTTATCATCCTCATCGAGCGGCGGAAAGACCAGCACGAAGGCTGTGATATCAGTGGAAGAGGAGAGGTCAAGCCCACCATAGCAAACACGCCCTTGCAGGGCTTCCGGGTCAACGGCGAAAGCACAGGCATCCCATTTATCCATTTGCATCCAGCGTACAGACTGTTTTACCCACTGGTTCAACCGGAGTTGCCGGAAGCTGTTCTCCTCAGCCGGATTTTGCTTTGCACTCTCACAAGCTGCCTTTACCTTGTCTAATCCTATTGTGATGCCAAGAGAGGGGTTTGCTTTTTTCCATACTTTTGGATCCGTCCAGTCATCCGTTTCCGCAGCCCCAAAGATTACAGGATAAAATGTTGGATCCGTCTTGCGTCCTGATAGAATATCCAGTGCTTTTTGATGCACTTCATAACAGATGGAGTTCGTATTGTCGCCAGCAGTTGTAATCAAAAAATATAGTGGCTGCATTCGGGCATCTCCGCTCCCTTTGGTCATCACGTCAAAGAGCTTTCTATTAGGCTGTGTATGCAATTCATCGAAAATAACCCCGTGGGTATTGAATCCATGCTTATTTGCCACGTCCGCAGAGAGCACCTGATAAGTACTCTCCGTGGGCATATATACAAGGGTTTTTGTCGATTCAGTTATCTTAACCCGCTTTGTTAATGCCGGTGATTTACGCACCATCGCCACAGCAACCTCAAACACAATCTTTGCTTGGTTCTTATCCGAAGCACAGCTATATACCTTAGCGCGCTGTTCGCCATCGCCACAAGTCAACAAAAGTGCAACTGCCGCGGCAAGCTCTGACTTTCCATTCTTTTTTGGTATTTCGATATATGCTGTATTAAACTGACGGTAGCCGTTTGGCTTCAGAACACCAAACACATCTCGTATGATTTGTTCCTGCCAATCTATAAGTTCAAAAGGCCGACCGTCCCATATGCCGCTGGTATGACGCAAGGCCTGAATGAAAGCGACAGCATAGTCGGCGGCTTCCTTGCAATAAACGGAATCCTTCGCCATAAAACGAGTTGGTGTGTATTTCTTGAGTTTTCGTATATCAGCCGCCTCCTTTCATAATGGCATAAAAATAGACCTGCCGAAGCAAGTCCTTAAAAATTAATTTGTACGAGATACACGCCGTTTCCGGCGCGTCCTCGCCTGTTTATATTATGTTGTTATTCCTTGACATTGTCGCTTATCGCCCTGCAAATATCCTCGCCATAGACTACATGAAGCGAACTGCCGTTATCCCAGCGTACCATAATGGAGCCGATATCGTCCACGCCAAGGACGGTACCACGGGTGCCGACCGGCGGTGCTTGTACATCGTCCATTTTTACAAGTTCCACACGAGTACCTACAGGGTATCGGGCGCGTATGCCCTCCACCAGTTCTCTTGACGGAAAACCATTATTCATCGTCCGCACCGCCTTTAGGAGATTTGAACGCGCTGCTGCCGGAGAGGTTTCGGAGCAGAATTTTACGCTCAGCCTTATAATCCTCGCCGATGAAACCCAATCGGAGCAGGAAACAGCGGAACGCGTATTTGTCGTTGTCGGTTTCCTTTTCCTTCGCTGTGACGCGCTTCTGGTTCCGTGCCATATCGTACAGTGCCGAAACAAAGTGGGTGTAAGCCTTAACCGCCTCCGGGTTGCTGCCGTCCGCAAACCACGGGAACCGCACCTTGTCATCTGTGATTATTATGTCGAGGGTTTCTGCGCCGAGCGCTTTTTTAATGAGCTTACCCTTGCTCTCCATCAACCGCTTGAGGTTTTCTAGCGCCGTGTCAGTGAAGGAAGCGCGCGGCATTTCGATGCACAGATCGATATCTTCGTTTTCCGTATCGGCTGCAGCCACCGCAAAACCCTTTTCTTGCAGCCGCTCGACGAGGTTTTTAAATTTCTCGCTGTCCGCCCGATCATCGAAGCTGACAGTGCCGTTTGTGTCGATGGTGAAATAATCCACTTCATAGGCAAAGCTCGGAGCGCCGAGATAATTTGGTTTGCTTCCCAGAATGTCGCCCATCGCTGCGACCAGCCGCTTACGCTCGCTGCCGGTTACGTTAAAGTTGATCTGCATATTCATACTGCCTTTCTTTTTACCGGGTTACCCGGTTTTGGTACTACATACATCACTCTAAATGCTGTAAATAGCAAGTCTATTCTTCAAAAAGCGGCAAGAAAAAAGAGCCTCGTCAGAGACTCCTATGGTTCGGTGCCTAATATGTATGCAGCCAATATTACATAACCTCTGCGGTCTGGGAGAACCAACACACCGTCATGGCTGCCGCGCTGACGGATTAGCAGGCAGTGAAGCACGCCGCCTGCATCTTTTCCGCAAAGGCCGGCATTATCCTCCAGATATTGGCGCTCAACGCAGAAATCCGTAATAAAGTTCTCATAATCGATTCTGGCAAGCGTTATGGTCTTCGCAATTGAGTAGGACTGTTGATCGCTCCAGAGGTAAGGACGCCTCAGGTCTTCCAGGCGGGAAGGAAACCGCACAAAATGCGCCCGGCTGTTCACGTACGGTCGTTCCATCCCAGCAGGAACCGTACCGCATCATGGAATCCTGCCCGGTAATAGTAACGCATTTCCTCTCCGGTCTGCCGACTGAGCGCGTCTTCCAGTTCGCGCCAAAGCGAAAACTGCGATTCCATAAGCGTTTCTTCCAGCTTTTTCGCACAGCACCCCACTTCCGTTATGGTTTCCGCCACATAAGCGGGCGCATCTGCCCCAAGGTCATCCATTCTCTGCGTGATAAAGTCCTCAATTGCTCTGTAAAGTTTTTCATTCATGGAATTCCCCACCTTTCTTAAGGTGGGTATATCTATCACTCTATATTCGAAAAATAGCAAGTTCATTTCGTATAATAATCCGTAGAAAATCAGACGGCCTTTTTGGCCTGTTTTTGTTCATACATCAATCTGTCGACATCCGCCAACGCAGCCTGGACCCTAAAGTAATTGTCGAATACCTTCGAGCCGATGCTACATTCCAGCCGATACGGTTTATGTGAGGTTTGGTTATACCCTTCGAGGGCGGATTCGATTTTTCGCTTAATGGCCTGCAAGTCCTCCTGCCCGCCCACAGACGCCACAATAACAAATTCATCCCCGCCCAAGCGCGCGAAAACATCGCTTTTCCGGAGTTGTGAGCGGACAATTTCCGAGAATGCACGAAGTGCCGCGTCGCCCTCTAGATGACCGTACCGATCATTGATGGCTTTGAATTCGTCAAGATCCAGAAACAAAATACCTATAGGTTCCTTTCGGCATTTTCCGGCCATCTTGCTGAAATGCTGGCCAAAAGATAATCTTGTCAACGCACCGGTCAGACTGTCAATCTGAATCATTCGCTCCTGCAAATACATATACATGATCATTAAAGAGCCGGCTGTCAGGCTCCACATCAGCAGAACGCCGCAAAAAAGCACCTGAAGCGCGCCGCCAAGAAGCGGAAACAGATAGATGGAGCCCAGAAGCGTAAAATCCCCGCGCAACTGCGTGCTTCTATGGCGAACCAATACAACGAAGCCCATGAGCAAACAACCCGCGGTAATCATCAAAAACACGGGGAACAACGGACCACGATGATAAACATTGCTGTCATCAATAAAAAACAGCCAATGGAAGTGCGCAGAAAAAAGTGCCATGCCAAGGCTGACACTTACAGGAAACCAGCAAATCGACATCAAGCGGTTCGATTGACAGCCGTCGTCCGTCAGGGCGCGTGCAAGCAGAACCCAGAGCCACGCTAGGACTGGCGGCAGCATGTACAGCATGGTAAAAAGAATCTGCAGCAGGTTTTTTACCCAGGCAGAGGACCGGCCATCCAGAACACAAACGAGCGCTTCAAGGAACAGGGCCGCCAGCACGAGACGGCAAGCCCCTATGAATAATTTATAAAATTGATCACGCTTTTCAAGTCGGCGGTTTGCAACGCGAACAACAGTAGCCAAAAGTATAAAGGCAACAAGGTTGCCTGAGATTTGCATCAATACTTTCAAACACGGGTACTCCTTCCTTAATTTAGCGTACTTAAAATAAGTACATTTTCAACATTATAGCTCATTTTGTACTTAAAATCAACTCATACTATCTTTAATAAAGTATAAGTTGAGATTGGAGTGCCGTCATGGAAAAAAACAAGCATTTGGGTATTCGGATTGACGACGAACTGCATTACAAGCTGCATTATGTTGCCAAATACGACGGACGTTCGGCTAACGGTGAGATTCTGTATCTGCTTCGCAAATATATCGCCGAATTTGAAGAAAAGAACGGTGAAATTGTCATCCCGGAAAATCCGAAGGAACAGTAAACAAAAAAAAACCAATGCAAAGGCGCTGAAAAATATGGCTACGAATGTTTCTTCAGCGCCTTATCGCAGGGGATCGTTTCTCCATCCCTTATCAGAAAAACTCCGTCCGTGTTCCCGGTCTGCCCGATATACCGTTTCACGATAACATCGGCATAACGCTCATCAAGCTCCATCGTATAGCAAATGCGTCCTGTCTGCTCGCAGGCAATGAGAGTACTGCCGCTGCCCCCGAATGAGTCAAGCACAATGTTGTTTGTCAGCGAGCTGTTCATAATCGGATATGCGCACAGTGCCACAGGTTTCATTGTAGGATGATGTTTGCTCTTGGTTGGCCGGTCAAAATTCCATGTCGTGCGCTGTTTACGGTCGGCGTACCAGTTGTGACTGGCTGTTGGCTTCCAGCCTACTAGAATAGGTTCATGGTTGTATTGATAATCGCATCGCCCCAAGACCGGTGTATTCTTTATCCATATACAGGTCTGATGACAGAAGAAGCCTGCTTCTGTAAATGCTGTCCTGAAATTGACTGTCTCACGATCAGCGTGGAAAACATAAATGCCGCCACCGTCTACCAACGCATCATACATGCACCGGTATGCCGAAAGCAGGAATGCGTGGAACTTGGTACTTTCCATATTGTCATTTTTAAGTTTTCCCGCAGTGCCTTTATAGTCCACATTGTATGGTGGATCTGTGATCACGAGATTTGCTTGCTGTCCGTCCATGAGCTTTTTATATGTTTCAGCTTTCGTAGCATCGCCGCAGATAAGGCGGTGCTGTCCAAGAAGCCAGATGTCTCCCTGCTTAGAAATGGGCGTTTCAGGTAATGGCTCGTCAAAATCGTCCTCTTTTATTCCTCCGACTATACTATCCCTGAACAACGCATCCATCTCTGCAGCGTCGAAACCCGTAAGAGATACATCAAAGCCACTTGCACCGATATCCTTCAAAAGGTCGGTCAAAAGCGGGATATCGAACTCGCCAGATATCTTGTTGAGCGCCACATTTAAGGCTTTTTCCTTTTGCTCATCGATGTCCAGCACCACGCAATCCACATCGGTATATCCGAGTGCCACCAATACCTTGTACCGTTGATGGCCACCCACAATATTGCCCGTGCGTTTATTCCAGATGATAGGCTCAACATAACCGAATTCCTCAATAGAGCGGCGCAGCTTTTCATATTCAGCATCACCGGGTTTAAGGTCTTTTCGCGGATTGTATGCTGAAGGGTTTAACTTCTCAATTGATAATTTCTGTATATCCATATCATACCTCCAGCTTTACAGCAGTCCCGCCGGTGAATGTCTCCCAGCGCTTTACGATGAGGTCACAGTAGACCGGCGAAATCTCCATCGCATAGCACCTGCGTTCGGTCTGTTCACAGGCGATGAGCGTCGTTCCACAACCCGCGAAAGGTTCAAGTACCACACCGCCACGGTCAGAATGCATTTTAATGCATCGCCACGGCAACTCGACAGGAAACATAGCGGGGTGATCTTTATTGGCTCGCACGGTAGATATTTCCCAAATACCGGCATAGCCCCATTTTTTACGCTCATCCTTGGTGAGCCGCTTCACAAACTTATAGGAATGGCCGGCGAATGCCGAAACCCAGGCAAACTCTTGGTCGTTGTATTCATCAGTTTCCTGCGCAGCCAGCGCCGTGATATATTCGTACTGCTGCACCGGTTTATTTGTCACAAGGTGATAGGGTGAATTGCCGAAATTCATGCCTTGCTTTTTCCAAATGCGAATCCAGATAGGACGAAAGCCATTGTCAGCAAACAGCCCAATGCTATACATTTCGGTTGGTTCAATAAACTGGGTGCCTGTGGCATATAGGTCTCCGATGTTCCAACAGACGATATCTGCATTTTTACAGATGTTCTTTATAGCGGGGCGCATAGTTTCAAACCACGGTTCGATCCCGGCTTTTTCATATTCTTTTCCGACGCCGTATGGAGGAGAGGTAACTGCGCACTGAGCGTGGGCACCGTCCATCAGATGGTCGAAATCCACCTCGCTGGTACTGTCGCCGCACAAAAGCCGATGTTGTCCAAGCAGCCAGATATCTCCTGTATGCGTCCGTGTTTCGCCAGCAGCTTCAATGGCTTCCTTTTCTTTGTCTACGTCGAAGTCATCCTGTATAGCTTCCTTCGAGTAAAATTTATTTAGGAGCGCGTCTACTTCGTCAGCATCGAAGCCTGTGAGGGATACGTCAAATGTAGATGCGTCAAACTCTGCCATGAGCGATGCCAGCTTTGCTTCGTCCCAATCGCCCTGTATTTTATTAAGAGCAAGGTTAAGTGCCTTTTCGCGTTTGTCATCAAGCTCAACAATCACGCAGTCGATTTCCGTCTGCCCAAGGTCGAGTAGCACTTTCAACCGCTGGTGACCTCCAACCACGTTACCGGTGGTCTTATTCCAGATGATCGGTTCCACATAACCGAACTCCGCAATAGAGCGCTTGAGCTTTTCGTATTCCTTGTCACCGGGCTTCAGGTCTTTTCGTGGGTTATATGCAGCTGGATTGAGCTTTGCCGCGGGTATCTTTTCAATCAGCATATTTCTCAGCCGCCTTTCTTAACTCCTTATAACAATCCACGTTTTCCCACGGAAAGAGACAGGAATTGAAATGACCATATGCCGCCGTGCTTTCATATATGGCTGTACGCAAACGCAGCTTTTCAATGATAGCGGCAGGGCGCAAATTAAAGACTTCTTGCACAATCAAGGTAAGCTGCTCATCTGTCAGTTTGCTTGTTCCAAATGAAGTGACCGCTACTGCCACGGGACTTGCCTTACCGATGGCATAAGAAAGAGCGACCTCGCATCTTTCAGCTAAGTCGCTCCACACAATGTTCTTCGCGATATACCGTGCCATATATGCACCGCTGCGGTCAACCTTCGTCGGATCTTTGCCGCAAAGGGCTCCGCCGCCGTGTGACGCAAGACCACCATAAGTATCCACCATGATTTTTCTGCCCGTCAGTCCTGTGTCAGCAGCGGGGCCGCCCTCTACGAAACGTCCACTGGGGTTAATGAGTATTTCGGTATCATCATCCATTGGGAAATCCTCAAAACATTGCCACAAGACATTATTCATAATATCCGTGCGCAGCTGCTCCTGCGTTTTATTCGCCTCATGCTGGATAGAAATCACCACAGCTTTCACACGTTTGGGTTTACCATCTCCATATTCGACAGTAACCTGACACTTGCCGTCCGGTAGAATGCCTTTGATGAGTTTACCTTCGCGGCATTCATCAATGCGCTTGGCAATACGATGCGAGAGTACCAGTGGCAAAGGCAAATATTCTCGTGTTTCCTTTGTTGCGTACCCGTATACTGTTCCTTGATCACCTGCGCCGACAGATCCGTAAGGATCGCATATGCCGTTTCGCGCTTCAATTGCCGTATCCACACCGGCTGCGATATCCGCACTCTGTCGATGAACGAATACGAATACAGTAAACTTCCAAGGATTATACCCGACCTCGCGCAGGACATTCCGCACGATAAACCGAATATCCACTTTTTCGCTACAGGTGATTTCGCCCGCTACGATAATTTTGCCCTTAGTCGCCATAACCTCGCAAGCTACACGAGAAGCTCTGTCCTTTCTGAGACAAGCATCCAAGATATTGTCGGCAATCAGATCGCAGAGCTTATCCGGATGCCCTTTTAATACACTTTCTGCTGTTTTGTAAGTTGTCATTTCACATTCCTCCGTTTATTATAGTGCGCCCCGACGGGCATTGAGCAACTTTTCCATTGCATCGTCTTGAGGTGTTACACCGCGATATTCTGTTGTGCAGTTTTCCCGTACCACCTGATAAATCTGGAACCAGATGTTGTTGGCCTGCTTCATGAAATTTTGAGACATTGAAACATAGGGGGACGGAATAGCATTGCCGGTGGTGGGGTGCTTAGCAAGGAAGCCAAACTCGCTGATTGCCTGCTCGCACTGGATCCACCGTGCCACACTCTGAGCGTATTGTTCGATAAGCTGAGTAGTTACTAATTGTGCGCATCCTCGCTCCTTGAGCCATTGCCATGTATTGTTGAAAATTTCTGCCGCCAGTGTTGTGGAACCGTCTTTCTGTTTCGCGGTAAGATAGCCTCTTGGCTTTGGCATTGATTCTCCGGTGAGCTCCGTCATGTCTGTAAAGTCCATGATGGTCAACTTTCGATTACCGGGATTGCCATCTAAAATTTTGTCGGCGAGGGCTTTCTTTTTTTGCCCTGAGCCGATTCTTGCACCGCCTCTGTTGGTGCCGTCTTTTGCCATATTTATCACACTCCTTCCTGATGGGGGATATTAGCCGTTTGAAACTGCGATTTCTCGCACGAAGCCCCACGCCGCTGTCCGCTTTCGATAGCTTTAGAGATCTGACCGCCCCCACCGGTCACCGCTATCTGCAGTAATGCGTGAGTGACACGACTTGCATAGCGACATGAGATTACTCACATCGTTTGTTCCTCCGTGACTGAGCGGGAGAATATGGTGTACCTCTTCAGCGGGAGTTAAGCGATCAGCTTTTTTACACTCCTCACATAGCGGGTGAGCCTTGATGTAACGGTCGCGTATGCGTTTCCATGCACGACCATATCTTTTGTTGGTTTCAGGCTCGCGCTGGAAATGATTATAGTGGCGCGTTGCCTGCCGTTGATGTTCCACACAATACAAACCATCCGTCAGTTTTGGACAACTGGGGTATCGACACGGCCGCTTTGGTTTCTTTGGCATAGGGTCACCTCCTTGGGCATAACAAAAGCCCCGGGGGATTTTCCCTCGAGGCTCTGCTTTATTCTGGTTTCCTAAGTATATACTATCACAAAGGGGTACATGACAAACAGTGACATTTACTGCTGAGTTTGCGGAACTGTAATGTTTTCTATTGCTTCATCGTGAAGTCGGTATACATGGCGCACATTATAGCCCATATCAACAGCTATCTGCTCCCAAGTCTTGAAGCAGAGGTAGCGCAGCTCCAGAAGCGTCTGATGCTCTGTGTTATCCACGGTTTTGATGAGCCTGACCATCTCGCGCTTCAGGTCAACGAGCCGATTGATGTCACGGTTGATTTCCGCTTGCAGGTCGATAATCTTTGCCACAGCATCGGCCATCGTTGATGTACTACGATTTGGATTGCGAGGCATGCCCGTTAGGGTGTAGGTGCATTTCGTAGCCAGTTCATTTAGCGAAGCAATCTGCTCCAGCTTGGAATTTATACGCTGGTCGAGCCTGTATGCCTGCCCGAGATATGCTTTAACAGTCATGCCGTCACCTCCGTTTTCAGCTTGGTGATGAGCATTTCCGGGTCGATGCTCGTCAGCACCCCAAACCAGCCGGAACGGAAGAACTGCTCAATACGCCTGCGCTCATACTGCGCTGAACGGTTGTTGGGATTCATAGAAAGAGTACGCAACGCCTTGCGGTAATCTTTGACCGCCTGAAGAATGATGGCGTTAGCCAGATTATTATAATTGTCAATCATATGTGACACGCTCCTAAACTTTATTTTTTGAAGAAGCAGTGTCGCATTGTTAGCATTGTATATGTAAAGCACGGATGCGTTGTTTTCATAATCATTGCAGGGAGCCGTTAATAACAGCTCGCACCTCGTCAACCGAACGGACTACCGAAGCGGTGCCGCCACAGGCGAGGATTTTACGAATAGTTGCCTCTTGCAGTTTTGTTGTTTTGCCGACCGGTGTTTTTACTTCAAATGCGTAAAACTTGCCATCAATACAGGCAACGATATCCGGGATACCCGCTGTGCCGTATATTCCGCCGTGTTCCTTCCAAGCGAAGCACTTCGGCACAGTTTTTAAATAGCGAAGGATTTTAGATACGATTTCTTTTTCAGACACATGATCCTCCTTGTAACTTATTTGCAGCTTGTAACCTCGTAACCTGAAAATATATAGGTGTGCATATATTTACACGCACACACGCGCTCGCGTATGGGGAATTGTTGCGCTCGCGTGTATACCCATAATTTTAGAAGTTACAAAGTTACAAAAGGTAAGAAAAATCAAATTGTGCTTGTATATAGCGGTTTTTGGGCGTAACTTCTCTTGTAACTTTTCTCCTTCAGGAAGTTGCGTTTTGGCTTGTGAGGTTACATTTACACTGTTCATAGCGGTTCTATCTCTGTGATCTCAAAGCCGGACACATCACATCGAGCCTTCAACAGCTCATAATTGAGTGTCCAAACACGCCGATTTTCTGATCCGATGCGTTTTTGCACATTGCTTTCAAGAAAATAATCCGAGTGAGCCAGCTGCTTTTTGAATTGTGAGTAGGTCAGTGTTTCGCCAACAACGGCGTAATCCTTGCGGTATTTGGTATATTTGTCATATACGGGGTTGAGCCGAAGCGCCAACACGGTGTCACCATCGCAGAGGGTGTATTCACTTTTTGGATCCAGCCCCATGCGCGACATTATTTCAAGCGTCTGCTCGACCACGCTTTTATTGCTCAAGCCGCCATCAAGCAAATATTCCTTTGCCGCAAATTCGATGTACTTTGTGCAGCGTTCAAGGTTATGTGGGAGTGCCTCATGCCAAGTAAGACCGAGCGACTTGCATAGCTTTTCGAGTAGCCGCAAACCGGTTACCATACAGGCAAGGTTATTAACGATACGCGACGGAAGCTCCTTGCTGAAGCATCCAAGCGCTTCCTCATACCATGAATAACATTCGTTTACTGTTGTTTTCAGTGCGATATTCAGCAAACTATGCCCGAAGCTACCGAGCATATCGGCACATCGGCATAACTCTTGAAAAGTCGTACGATATCCTACGGGTTTCAGGTCTTTCTTGGAAAATAATAGCTCGATGCTGCGTTCCCTGATTGCAGCTTCATCTGCCGATTCCTCACCGGCGACCACAAGCGGGGCGAGAAGCTCGTAGCTTACAATGCTTTGGTCGGCGCGTCCACGAATACCTTCTTGACCATCATAGCTGTTACGAAAATGGTTCAGCAGCGCATCAAGTCGATATTTGTCAATCTTTGACGGCTTGAATTCATCCAGTGCCATCGGAATGACATTAGAGGATGCCGCGTCTTTCATCAGAGTGAATGCCGTCGTCTGGCCGGCTGCGATGATTTTTGCTCTTGAAAAGACGGGCATAATAACCCGCTCCAGCGTATTGCTTTTGCCGCTGCCTGCTTCGCCGATGAGCATAAGATGAGGAAACTTCACATTCTTCTTTCGCAGATGCTCTTTTATGAAACAACCACACATCCATGCTAATATTGAAGTCGTTTTTGCAGGTTCGTTGTATGACATCAGTCTTTCACCTAATTTCTGAAGCTGGTCCGCCGTTAAAGGCTTTGCTGACAGAATACTACTGTCAATGCTGCGGTACTTTTCGAGTTGAATGATGTTATCGACATCTGTACCATTTGCGTCAACCGCACCGTCCATTGAAACAAATACCATCTCTTTTTCATGCTCGTAGATACCCATGGCCTTAACGCCTTTTTTTACATGCCAGTCTAATTCGGAGATATATGCTTTTAGCAGTTCCAAATCACCATCAGAGCCGGTGTAGCTTAGAGCAATGGTGCGCTTGTTGAGCGCATTTTTGAATTTCTGCTGGTTGGCAAAATCCGTTGTCATGAAGGTCAACCGGTATGTCTCACCGCGCACGGTTACGAGGTCAGCAGTAAGTTGTGTTTCCTCATCGGCAACAATCATTTCAACCGGTATAAACACGAAGTTTGTAAGCAGATAGATGTTGTCGTTTCTCTTGCGGTAATATTGTCCTTTATACTCAAATACAGCTGCGTCACCACCGGGAGTGTATACATCTTCGGTGATGTCACTGGCCTTTGACAGCGTTTCTTCACCATAGGTTGCTCCGCTGGCATGATGCCGCTTATCCCATTTTTCACGGAACAAGCCGCTTTGCCGAAAGAGCCTATCCATCTGCTCTTTGTTCTTGCCAGACCAGAACGCCAACTTGCAGCAAAGTGCCATGTCCGCTTCGGACTGACTGGCGTAGTTCTCTTGCCACTCACCTTCCCAGAGCTTCGTAAATGCCTCGCCGTTTTCGGCATTCTTTGCAAGCTCTAAAAGGTCATCGTCTGTAAGCTGAACGGGTGTATTCTTTTGCAACTTTTTCTTTTTGCTTTTGGTAGGACGGATATATGTTTCGTGAATCCATTTAAGCGTTCCGTTATCCTCGGCGACGGTATTAATAGCACAGTCAAGCTTATTTCCGGTCATTGTGAAATACCGTGTGTGCTCGTACATTTCCACACCGGTCTTGGTATTCTTGTTGCCGGTACCGGGTATTTTGCCTTTATAAAAAAGATGAACGCCGGTGCCGGAGGGCGAAAACTCCATGTATGTTGGTTGCCTTGCGATGATAGCCTTGGCCGTATCGTTAAATGTCTTTGTTTCGGGGTCATAACAATGATCAATGTCTACACCCACAAAATCATCGTCCTTAGAGAACATAAAGCCCACACCCGTAAAACCATAACGCTCCACTGCATCGGCGGCAGTTGCATAATCCGTCCATGTCGCCGGGTTATTGGATGCAGCACCCTTGCCTGATACCGGGTTAAACGGCATCTTTTTATCCTTGCCGCCATCCTTATCGGGGATGAGCCGCCAGTTGACCCATTGCTTTCGTTCCATCAGCTCTTTTGGATAGGTCATATTGTTTTCACCTCGCAGTCTTCCGTAAAATACCGAATCAGCATATTATGTTTTTGCGCCTTGCGTATTTCGTAGCTCATGCCTTCGGATACGGTATCACCAAAAACCCACAACTCCTGGCATTTTCCGAGCAGGACACGCCCGAAGAAAAGGCCGAGTTTACGGCTGTCCGGATCGTGCTCATCCATAAACTGTGGGTAGAGCAGATGTGGTGCAAACGGAATTGCATATTGCTCTACAGCGAAGCGACAATAGTTTTTTGTGCGCTCGGTATTTGCTTTTATATCCCCGGCGAATGGCGAACAGATGAATACGAGAGGGCGGTATCCTGTACCATAGCGGCGTTTTAGCTCATCGCGCAGTACCATGCGCATGGCTTTATATGTCGTTGGGTCGTAATAACCTTCAGAATTATATTTATCTATCCACATCACACACCCTCCATTTCAACCAGATCGCCGAAATTCGTGCCGTATGCGGCCTCAGCGATGATCGGCACATCGAAATCAGTAAAGGGTTGTTCTTCCATACATGCTTTAACAAAATAGACTGCTTCATCGAGCTTGTCAGCTGGGATTTCAAACACCAACTCATCGTGGATTTGTAAAAAAGGCTTAAGCCACGGGCGTTTCTTGATGCCTTGGACTATGCGTCCCATTGCCAGCTTGATGATATCGGCGGCGGTACCTTGAATGGGGGTGTTCATGGCACAGCGTTCTGCAAAAGAGCGCTTGCCCCAGTCGGGTGAGAGAATGCCGACAATATACCTGCGGCGGCCGAGCCTTGTTTCAGCGAAACAAGTGTTTGCAGCTCGCTTTTTTGTTTCGTCCTGCCATTCGGTCAAACGCGGATAGCCGTTCTTCAGGTTGTCGATGATCCCTGCACATTGTTCCTTGGTCATATCAAGCCCCGCCTTGAATTTCAGCGTTTTTTGCAGCCCGCTTGGAAATAGCCCGTAAAACACACCGAAGTTGCAGTTTTTAGCGATAGTACGACGCTCCTTGTAATGCGGTTCATTCTTATCCGCCGCCGTTTCGAACGGAATACGGAAAATGACTGAGGTCGTAGCTGCGTGAATATCACCGCCGGTTCGATAGGTTTGAAGCATCCTTTCATCACGGCAATAAAAAGCACCGACGCGCAATTCTATCTGGGAAAAATCCAATGAGACAATCAAGTTGCCCTTTGGCACTGCTAGAAAACCTCGCACACCAACCGGGTCATTATCTTTGCGCGGACAGTTTTGTAAGTTCGGGTTACGCGAGGCAAAACGTCCTGTCTCTGTACCGAGGGGCATGAGGTCGGGATGGATTCTCCCTGTCGCCGTATTGATATGTGTTAAGTACCCGTCAATGTAGGTGCTTTTGAGTTTTCCCCATTTACGGTATTCCTGTACCAGTTCAAACAGGCGAACAAGCTCCGGACGCTTGTCTTGGCAGTATTCGGTGAGCATTATCATTGTTGCATCGTCCGCTGCTTCCTGATGTTTTTCTGTTGTTTTCAGTATCGGAAGACCAAGGTCACTAAAGAGGTACCTCTTGAAAGCTGATGTGGATGCATTTGCTCCTATGTCCACGCCGCCGGTCATCTCGCCGATTTCAGCACGCAGGGCAATGAGTTTTTCCTCGGCTTCCTTTTGTCTTTTCAGCATTGTCTCCACATCCATAGGAACACCGTTATACTTCATAATCCCACAGTAAACTGAAGTCGGCGATTCGACGCGCTCCACGATTTCTCTGTGATGGGGCAGGTTTTTGGCAAACCATTCGTTGAATTTATGATACAGCCGCAAGGTGTAGTCACTATCGGCACAAGCATAACGAAGGGTTTCTTTATCAGCTGGATCCATCTCATCAAAAAGGCGTCCTGCCGTCACAGCTGTGAAATCCGGCATCTCTGTACCGAATAGTGACGTCGAAAGCAGCTTTAATCCGCTGTCCGACAGGTTACGAAACTCAAATTTGCTCTTAAGCGTCAGTTGCGCAGCCGCGATGGTATCATAACAAGGCTCGCAAACGACGATACCCAGCGCATACAGAAACATCGACTCAAAGGAAAGATTGTGCGCGACCTTGACCACACTTGGATTTTCAAACACCACTTCTCGCAAGTATTCCATCACACCATCGGGGTCAATGGAATTAGCTCCAATTTTATGTGAGAGGGGTATGTACACAGCGCTGTCCTCTTTGACTGAAAGGCTTATGCCAACAATGTGTGCCTTGTGCGCGTCAAGTGCCGCCTTCGGCTCGTCGCGCCATTCATCATCCGGCGCTGTCTCAAAGTCAAATGCAACGACGTCCGCACCGCTGATATAATCGTGTATCTCTTTATTTGTATAGATAATGTTGTAATCCATAAATTGCTCCAATCTGCCGCTTGAGGTCGGGTAGTACATGACCACCCGACCTGCGGCTTTATGTTTTAAACGAGCGGCTCTATAACTTCACCTGTTTCGGGGTCAATGTTTGCAGCTACATCAACGGAGGATTCGTTGTCGTAGCCGACACGAACGGAGAAAGCTTTGACCTGTTCGGTAAGTCCTGAAATAAGAGCGAATTCCTCGTCAGTTAAATCGCGGTCGACCGAGAACTGCGCTTGTGAATATGCAATACCGCTGTTGTTGGTGGCCTTTTTTAGGGTGAATTTAGTGACTACCGAATTAGATTTCTTGCCTTTGGAGAGCAGCCGCATAATGTAGCGAGTAAAGTCCTTAAGCGATCCGGTCGGAAGGGAGAGGATCATCGGAAAAATCTCGCCCTCCCGGAGCAGATAAATACGGCGGCGGTTTTTACAAGCTTTCGCTCCGTTCTCTCCAGAACCGAATTTGTTAAACGGACACCCCGCGCAATCGCCGCCGGGGTTGCCTACGCCGGTGATGCCGTCAAAGCTGCCGCAATCAGGGGGATTGGAGCCGCCCGTATACTTGTCGGTATAGTAGGCATACAGCGGGTGGTGATGCAGGATAACTGCCGAAAACTCCTTGACGGTTTCAGGACTGTCGGGATTTTCACCGGGAATTTCAAATACCGTCATACCGGCGGCAGGAATTTTAATGCGTTCAAAACTGCCGGATAAACCGGAAAGCTCCTCGGTGAGCGCATCGTTTAAGTTAAAATCTTTCAGTGCCATAAACGCACTGTTCTTGGTGGTAAGAGCTTTGTTTTCGTTGCTTTTCATGGTATTTTCATCCTTTCATTATTTGCGGGTCGCTTTGCGGACACCCACAGTGGTTTTTTCAAACACATTGACCAGACCATTAAGCCAATCGGGTAAAACATCATCGTTTCCAGATATCTGTTCTCTGACAAAAGCCGATAAGCTGTTGGCGTTGACGGTTTCGTAAATCAATCCGCCATAACCCTCGGCACGAAGTACTTCGAACAAATCCTCTTTGCGGTCGGCCATCGCTGATGCACGTGTGGTATTGGTAAGGCAGAACATAGTGCCGGAGCGGGTGAAATTCTGCGTCTCGGTATCCGTCATAAGCTGTGCCAGTACAGCGTCGACTTCCTCCAGTTCGGCATTAATGTCCTTGAGGCTTTGTTCAATTTCCTTTTTCTCATCGCGCAGGGCTTTAAGCCTATCTGCGAGTTCAAACATTTTTTCTGAATTGTCCATAGTGAAAATCTCCTTCATTAAATAAATGGGTTGTTGCCGTAGCGATAATCATCAACCAGCGTCTTGGCGAGGTTTGCTTTGTTCTTTAATGCTTTCAGCACTTTTTCGTCGACTGTACCCTGCGCGGTAAGATAGATGTAAGTACATGGCATACGCTGACCGGCGCGATGAATTCGGGCTTTGCATTGCTCGAAATTCGACATTGAGTAATCCAGAGAGTAAAACACCATTGTGCTTGCTGCTGTAAGCGTGATACCCAATCCCGCAGTCGCCACCTGTCCAACAAATATAGGTACATCGGGGTCATTCTGAAATCTTGCGACCTGCTCGTCGCGGTCTTTTACACCACCTTTGATGAGCGAATAATTGATGCGTTTTTTCTCAAGCATGGCGCAAATGGCATCCAGTTCCGGTACAAAGCGGGCGATAATGACGAGCTTGCGGCTCTCCTCCAACGCCGAATCAATGATATCCTCCAGCACGTCCAGTTTTGCTTTACTAACCTGTTCAGTAGCGCTGCTTTCGTCACTGCCAATGAAACCCCCCGTAAGCTGAGACAGACGGAGGAGCTTTGTCAGTACATTTGTGATGGTGACCTCACCGTCAGACAGCTCTGCATAGCTTTCCTTGACAAGACTCTGATACAGTTTCATTGCCTTCGGCTCCAGTTCAACTTTGCGGAGAATGTCTGTCGTTTCCGGCAGGTCGAGGCAATCCTTTTTTGTAGCACGAAATGCGATGGAGAGCATACGTCGAGTTAGCTCATCCTCCATACTCTTTTTCAAAACGGGTGTATGGTTGCCGTAGCCGGTCATGAAAAAGAAGCGGTTTCTGAAGCTGTAAAAACTCTGTCCGAAGATACGTGGGTCGAGGAACTTGTACTGGCTGAATATATCGATTGCCTTGTTCGTCACAGGTGTCCCTGTTAAGAGCAGCCGGTATTTAGCCAGTGCGCCCAGCCGGTGCATCGCTTTTGAAGCAGCGATATTGTGCGTTTTGATTTTGTGCCCTTCGTCGGCGATGATAAGGTCAGGCTTCCATGCTGCAAGTTCGCGTTCTAACCGCCATGCCGATTCGTAGTTCACAACGACTATCTGAAGAGGCTGGCCAGTCATATGCCGGAGAGTATCGAGCTTTTTTTCGCCACTCCCCTTGAGCACAGCGAGCGTGTAATCAAAATCTGCATACACATCGTGTTCGTCTTTCCAAACGCCCGTAACTGAAAGCGGTGATACCACAAGCACCCTGCGGATGCGTCCGGCATGATACAAAGCGCCTTCGACCGCTATCGTCGTGAGAGTTTTTCCAGTACCCATTTCCATGAGCAAGGCGGCTCCGTACCCCACTGGCGAATACGCGCTTCCCTGTAAAAGTCCAAGTTTTTTGCAGATAAAATTGAATGCATTGATCTGGTGAGCGTAGGGCTTTACCTTAATTGGCATCGGTAGCAGCGGTGCGTTGTCATTGTTCATTGACTTCATCACCTCCGCCGGGCAGTTCCGTAATGGATACGCACTCGACGCTGTCACCAGGTACGATTACCATCACACGGCGCTTTTCACCGAAGAAATGCCGAAGTAGTCGCTCGCGCATTGATACACGTCGGCATCTGACGACACCGCCCTCGGTGGGCTTCTTCGAAACGCTGATTTTCAAATTGTGCTTCATTTCTATCTCCGTCCTTTCCGAGGGACGGTGTAGATGTGTCCCTCGGTATACGGAGAAAAAGTGGGGGTTTTATACACCCATTTCTAAAAATGTTTTTTGAATTTTTTCTTTGCACTTTCGATTGATTTCCACGCAGCGTTTGGAGCGACGTCTTCGATACGGGCAATCTCATTAACCGACAAGCCATCAGCAAGCATTAACAGTCGCCGTTTCTGTGTTTCCGAAAGCTTGTCCAGCGCAGTGTTGATCCGAGCGGCGTCTTCTTCGCGTATCAAATCGGTTTCGGGAGTAGTGTCTATCGCATACTCGAGTCCCTCGTAATCGATAGCGTCGAGCGAATAGCAGTGGTAGCGCTCTTTACGGGCGAGATTGCTCTCCTCGCGTCGTGATGCTGTTATGTAGCTCCCGATTTCCTCGTTGACTTCAACTTCTGCTGTGGTTCCGTCTGCGAATTTCCATTGAATTCTCATGCGTTGTGTCCTTTCCGCCTGTGTGCGGATGAGGGCGACAAGGACACATAAAAAGCCGGTGCTTCGATGTAAACCGACCGTTACGCCTGAAATGGGTATGACAAGGCACGGTGGGTACATCCGAGGCTCCGAACACGGCGTTTACCGTGCTTGGAACTTCCTATGTATCCCGCCGCCTTAATGCGCATCTCAGGCTTTGAGATTTATTTTTTCAGCAAAATGTGTTCATTTTTGCAGTTAATGCATTTGCGAAAGCAAATAAACTATTGACATTTGCAAAATTTTGTCATATAATACCTTTAGTTTGTTGCATCGGCTGTTGCAACCAGCTTTGTATTGCATTTTTCTTCAGATATGAATCATTCTGCTGACAATATAATTGTATTTGATTTTCTGTTTTTACCACGGAACGCAACGGACTGATTCGGACCGATTCGGACTATGGGCAGAGAAAGGAGAGGCGCTTGTGAAGCCGGATGAATATTTCAGAATGATGTATCCCTATATTGGACAAGCAAAGCAGCCAGCAGAGTATCTAGATGACCTACTCTGCAATTTTGTCGTGGATGATGCAGACTTCGCCGGAAGCCCTCTGACTGATAAAACTCCAGATTACAAAAATCGCATATATAACGGATCGAAGCCGTTTCCAATATCACTTGCGGCACAGCTTCTAGACGCAAGTGACCCTATGTGCTTTTCAGCTTATATAAATGACAGCCTTTCTAATGACCTCGCAGAAAATCTTGAAAAGGAGTTAACAGAGCTTGGCATTGATATCCAAGGCGATGATGTCGCCGATAAATGCGCCAAGCTCTTTGTTTCAATTTTGACGGAAACTGCGAGGCGAACAAAAAGAAAAGACACCCCCGCCGGTGCTGCTTCATATGGGAAGCAGAAACTAACAGGAGTGCCAATAGCAACTGTATATGTAAGGGACGGAAAAATTTCAATTAACGGGCAGGTGTTTAACCTACATAAAAAAATAACTCCGCCCGAAGATATTGCCCAAGAGGAAATGCCATACATTAAGGCGCTATTTGCTGCTTACGCACAAGCTACAGGTATGGCTTGTGTAACGAAAGATAATTTGTCTACACTTAACGCCAGATATCGCCGTAACTATTCGGATCAGCGTGAAAACTATTATAATGCTGTTCGGGTAGAGCGTTCAGTGCGTGAAATATTCGAGAATGGTGATGTGGAATTTGGCAAGATAAAGGAAGATGCTTACAACGGTATCATTGATGTATGTTGGAATGATTTTGATGACGGTTTTAAACGCCTATTGGCTGTTTTAAATCAGGTGTCACAGATAACGCTAACAAAATCTTTTCTCACGCAAATCAAAGATCTTATCAACAACAGCGAAAAGAAAGGCATTTGCCATATGCTGGTGAATGACGGGAAAATCCAGTGGGTGTTTGACGATGATTGAACTGTTTAACACCCCGTTCGAAACTTCACTCCGCGTTCTTCTGACCCTACGCGTATTTGGAGAAGCTATGACGCTGGACAAAATTGCTGCCGCTGATTTTATGACGATTTATGCTCGTGATTTTAGCCTTGCTGCGTACAACCTGAATGGTGACAACAGCTTAAGTTTTAGTGAAGTAGCGTCAAAGAGAGTGCTTGTTGGCAAGGCAATTAAGCAGCTTGTACTTAATAGGCTCGTATCAGCAGTACAAAACCGAAGCGGCTTTACATACGAAATAACAGCACAAGGAGCGCATATATGTGACGAGCTGACTTCCGACTATACCGATGAGTATATTGTTATGTCTCAAGCGGTTTGCAAGTATATTGAAGGCAAGTCAGAAGTTGAAATTCTTGCAGAAATTAATAAAAGAGCACTTAGCGGAAAGGAGGAGTGAACATGGCAGATTTTTATATAAATAAGCTGATAGTCAAGGGTGCCGGTAAAAAGGATGCTGTTGCAGAGTTTGACAGAGGGCTTACGATTATATCGGGTCCTTCAAACACAGGAAAAACCACCATCCTTCGTTGTATCGATTATATTTTTGGCAGTGATAATCTTCCGTTTGCGGGTGCCACGGGTTATGATACTATTATGCTTTTTGTCAGCACAGAAGATGGCTCGATTCAATTTACACGCAAACTGGAATCAAACAAAATCGATGTAGTTAGTTCTGACGATAGAGTCGAAAGTGGTACTTATAAAGCCAGAAACGCGACGAAAACCATGGAATCTATCAGCAAGGTTTGGCTTGCTTTAATTGGTATAGAGGATGACCATGACATAATTGCCAACGAAAATTTTAGACCACAACATCTGACATGGCGCACCTTCCTGCCCGTCATCCTAATAAAGGAACGTCAGATAGAACGAGAGAGTTCTATCCTTATGCCAGAAGGCGGTGCAAAAAGCATACAGGGGCGCACAGCTTTCCTCTCATCTTTATTGTTTTTGATATACGGAAACGACTTCTCCAATTTTGATGAACGCGAAAGCAAAAAAGAACGAGCTATACGAAAAGCAGCAGTTGAAAAGTATATCAATAAAGAGCTTTCCGGAGTTGCAGACCGAAAACAAAGTATCCTTGATATGATTGGTGCATTTGACGGGTTGGACGTCCAAAAGGAAATTGATAATGCAGTTCAGGCATTATCGGATATCGAAGAAAAAATATCAGCCGCGATGTCAAACAGCCAGTCGTTACTCAACAGTATGCTAGCGAAGAAAGAGCGCTTGACAGAATGCCAAATGCTTATATCACGCTACGCTGCACTAAAAACACAGTACAGCGCAGACATAAAGCGGCTTTCATTTATCGTTGACGGCGAAACCGTTATGAAACATGTGTCGCATGATTCTACCTGCCCGTTTTGTAATGGGAAAATCCCGACGCAGAATACGAAATCTTACATTGAGGCTGCCCGATCCGAGCTTTCAAGGATAGTGGCTCAATATAACGACCTTGTTGGTGCAGAAGATGATATCAAACAACAAATACAGGAATTACAGACAGAGATTGTGCTACTGACAGAACAGAAAAGCAGTGTGGAAGAGCTGATAGCAAAAGATCTGCAGCCACAAGCCAGAGCTCTTTCTGAGACCATTGATGCTTATCGCGTATATATACAGTTAAACTATGAGCTCGATGTAATACACCGCCTCGCTGATGGATGGTATAGCGACCTGCGTGATATGCAGAACGAATATGTATCCGAAATTAAATATAAGCCAATGGACAAGTTTGATGACCGATTTTGGGAAGGGATGGATGCTGCACTAATTGAAATATTGACGGAGTGCAAGTACACGCCTCTTATCTCAGCGCGATTCTCAAAGAGCTCTTTCGACTTAGAAATCAACGGACAAGCAAAAGCTTTAACGCAAGGTAAAGGTTACTGCTCCATTTTAAATACGATTGTGGTCATGGCATTTCGCAAATTCATGTTGGAAAATGCTGTTTACAATCCTGGGCTATGTATCGTTGACACGCCGCTACATGGAATTGATGAGGGAACAAAGAATGAAACATCGGAGAGTGTACAAACCGCTTTGTTTCAGTACTTCATCAATAGCCGAGAAATGGGACAGCTGATAATCGTGGAAAACGAGCGGACGCTACCTAATCTCGATTATAATCAGAACGGTGTAAGACGAATCATCTTCACAGGCATCGTCGGTGAAGATCAGTGTGGTTTTTTGCATGATTGCAAATTTGATATACCACAATCCCCAAAAGAGTGATATGAGGTGGTATCGTGCATTTTAGTTACAATAACTTATGGAAGTTATTAATCGACAAAAACATGAACAAGCAGGATTTGCGAAAAATAACAGGTATCAGTTCCGCTTCAATTGCCAAGCTGGGCAAAGGCGAGAATGTAAATACCGAAGTGCTCCTGCGTATATGTAAGGCACTAAATTGTGATATATCTGATATTATGGAATTCGTCCCGGATGAATGACCATGAATGATCTATATATAAAATCTACGTCTACCTTGGAGGAACAAATGAAAATTGGCATTATAGATGCAGACTTGTTGGGTCGAAAAAAACATAGATTTCCTAATTTGGCATGCGAGAAAATTTCTGGCTATTGGAAGGAACGAGGGGCAGAAGTAAATCTCCTGATGAATTACAATTGGTCGGACGATTATGACCATATATATATATCTAAAGTTTTTACTGATACTCCGATTCCCGATTGGGTACGTGAAACCGAAAAAGTACATATAGGTGGAACTGGATTCTATTTTGATAAAGCTCCTAACCTTCCAGATGAAATTGAACATCATATGCCCGACTATCATTTATATGATGAGTGGATTCAGGGAGAAGTTTTCCGCGCAAATGCAGAAGCTCAAAAAGCCGGAAAGCTGTTTAAAGAATCGTCCTTTATGGTGCAGTTTAAGGAATATACCGATTATAGTATTGGTTTCATCACTCGAGGTTGCTTTAGGAAATGCAAATTCTGTGTAAACCAGAAGTACAATCATGTTTTTGAACACAGCAGTCTTAACGAATTCTACGACCCGAGCAGACCAAAGATTTGTCTGCTTGATGACAACTTCTTTGGGTGCCCAAATTGGCGAACATTATTACTAGAATTGATTGATACCCAAAGGCCTTTTAAGTTTAAACAGGGCATGGATGAGCGTATTCTCACCGATGAAAAATGTGAATTGCTCTTTAGTGCAAACTACGATGGGGATTATACATTTGCATTTGATAATGTTGCGGATTATGACCTTATACATAAAAAGCTGAAAATGATCCGTAAATATACAAAATCTAAAAGTGTAAAATTTTATGTGCTTGTCGGATTTGAAAGCACTGATGCCGTTGACATTGCAAACGCTTTTAAACGTGTTGAACTTTTGATGAAATATAAATGTCTACCATATATCATGCGATATCAGGATAAAAACTATTGCCCATGGAAAGAGTCAGAGTATCGTGGAATGTATATTACGCTTGCACGTTGGTGCAATCAACCAAACATATTTAAAAAGATGAGTTTTAGGCAGTTTTGCGAAGCAAATCAAGCACTACATAAAACTGAAGGAACCTATTGTTCAGCAATGCGAGCATTGATAGATTTTGAATCAAAACATCCTAATATCGCAGCACGATATTTTGATTTGAGATTTGAAGAAATCTGAATGGGAGGAAGGAAATGGGTTTTTACATAGCGTGGAAAAATAAACTTGAATGCGATGATGATGACCAAGACTTTGTATGCAATTTCTTGCTTCCTTCAACGGATGCCGTAAATGCCCTGTTGCAGAGTTCGGAGGAAGAGCTAAATGCAGCATTTGAAATAATCAAGTCAACACCACTACCGCGTTTTTTTGACTGTTTTATTGACATTGCTGGAAATGAATCTCTTACTACTGCAGACATCCCTTGTTTTAGCAGTTTTGAAAATGGTGCGTCACGATTGAATGAATTATTAGAGTTTTCTCCAGAAGGTGCTACTTTTGAGGAAATAGGTTACCAACTAATGAATTCCGTTAAGTCAGGTGCAAGAGTTAAATATGGTGAAAACCATTCAAAGCTTGCTGCTATGATGAGTCTCGTGATTATATCAAACACGCGACCAATAGTGGTTAAGCCAACTCCATGGGGGTCATTTTTAACCAGATATTCGTTTGCTGAAAAAGCAGACATACTAAAAAAATTACTTCTACGAGATGTGTGTGTCAAAAGCATACTATCAAAAGCCTTTATAGGACCTGTAAATTATAGAGATGTAGTTTCGTTTTTATCACCATCAACTATGATACGCCGTCGCACAAATGTAAAAAAGCTAATAGAGTTCATATTGATTGACTCAGAGAGAGAAATTTATTTGTCAAACATTAATTGGGAAGTGGAGGTGATTTGAATGGGTTTAAGAGAGCTAAAGCTATCACCAAGCTATGAAACCACAGAAAGCAAGTCTCAGCTTTTGGATGACTTTTATATTCCCGTACTTGAAAATGCTTGTAAATACTATCGAATTGCTGGTTTTTTTAGTTCTTCAGCACTTTCTGTTGCCGCCAAAGGAATTGAGGGGCTTGTAAATAACGGCGGAAAAATGTATCTGCTTATTTCACCAGAAATATCTGAAGAAGACTATAAAATAATTAAAGAACATGGTCTTAATGCAGATTCATCTGTTTTTTCAGAGTTATCGTTTGAAACAACGCAAGATGAAAACCTTAAGGCTCTTGCTTGGCTCTTAGACAACAGAAAACTGGAAATTAAAATTGTTGTCGGGAAAAAATCCCGTAATAGCTTATTCCATCAGAAAATCGGTATTATTTTTGACAATGCTGGTGACATGATTTCTTTTTCCGGTTCCATCAATGAAACGGCACAAGCGTGGATAAGTAATATTGAAGAATTTAAAGTTTTTTGCTCTTGGGAGCCTGGTCAACTAGATTACCTTCAGTCAGACCTAACTAAGTTTTTGGCATATTGGAAAGATCAACGCCCTGACATTGCTGATGTATATGATATTCCAGAGTCGATAAAAGCACAGATAGTGAAGGTTAAGCCTAGGGACATCTGGGATCTTAATATAATGCGCCGATATAGAAAGGATAAAAAAATCAGTGAAAACAAACTGAGTCTTTTTCCACATCAAGAACGTGCCGTTTATGCTTGGAAGACTAATGGTTATTCATTGTTAATGGAGATGGCAACTGGCACAGGTAAAACAAGAACCGCTATTGGTTGCCTTTTGGACAAACTTAATGACAGTGAAACTTTATTGACTATCGTGGCAACCCCACAAAATACGCTTTCACGGCAGTGGCGTGAGGATTTAATAAAATTAAACATCACGCTCGACAGAGAAGGGATTATTGATGGTAGCAATAGTAAATGGAAAAAGGATTTAGAGTTTATTCTTTTGGATTTAAGTGATAAGAAGATCAAGACGGCTATTATATTCACGACCCATGACACAGCATCATCAGAGCGTTTTGTTAATATTATTCGAAAAAACAAATATAACACTAAAATTCTCTTTATAGGCGATGAGGTACATGCCACTGGGGCCGCAAAGCAAAGGAATGCGCTACTTCCCGAATATGACTATCGAATTGGACTCAGTGCTACACCAGAAAGAATGTTCGACGAGGGTGGCACTTCTCTCATACGTGAGTATTTTGGCAATAAATCATTTGAGTTCACTATCGCAGATGCATTAAAAACAATCAATCCTCTTACTGGAAAGCCATTCTTGAATACGTTTAGTTATCACCCTATTTTTGTTCGACTAACCGAGAGCGAAAGCAAGAAGTATGGTAAGATTAGTCAACTTATTGCTATATTAAAGGCAAAGGATAATTATGATCCTGATGAATTACAACGATTGTATGACCGTAGAGCTGAAATAGGGAAAAATGCAGAAAATAAGTTTGAAGCTTTAGCGAATCTTTTAGATTCAATGGTACCTGAAACTATTCAAGACACGATACTCTTTGTTTCGGACAAGCAGATTCAACGTGGATTTGATATTTTAAGCTCAAGAAAAATCAAGCGAGCTAAAATTACAGAAAGTGAATCTGCGTCAAAGGTTGTAAATGATGAGGGTGACACTGAACGACAAGAGATAATTGCCCAGTTTGTACGTCGTCAATTACAAGTATTGGTAGGTATTAAATGCCTTGATGAAGGTATTGATATCCCGAATGCACGCGTTGCTATTTTGATGGCAAGCAGTACAAACCCGCGTGAGTTTGTGCAGCGTGTTGGGCGTGTTATCCGTCAAGCACCAGATAAGCAGCCTTCCGAAATATATGATTTTATTGCTGTCCCTTATGAAGGTGATGCTGGAACAGGCTTGCTTGAAAAAGAAGCACGCCGAGCGGCGCACATTGCTGCTAATGCAATAAACTATGATGAGGTAAAAGCCTTATTCTTGGAGAATGGAGTTGATTTAGATGCCAATCAGTGAAAAGATTATTAAACGAGTTAAAGATGCAAATGTGACAGCAAAGGAAAAAGAGCTTATGCTTGAAATTCTCAAAGTAGAAGATAAGGGAGTTTTCCGTTACAGTGCTGATTATGAGAAGATTATTAAGGACTATATCGCAACGTTAGAAATAAAGGGGGAAGACTGATGAGCGTCATAATTGATAAAATCGTCTTTGAAAATTATCGCCAGTATGGTACAGGGGCTTTACATTTCAACCATACAAAGGACGGCCTTCTCTCTATTCTTGTGGCGAAAAACGGTACTGGAAAAACCACATTGCTAAATGCTATAACGTGGTGCTTGTACGACAAAGAATTGCATCTAGCAGATGCTAAGAAGGCTCTTCCGTTGATAAATTCTGCTTCAGTAAAACATGTATCGCCAGGCGAGATTATTCCCGTTACTGTTGCGATTACTATTCTTGATGATAATACAATCATTGAATTTAAAAGAACAGTTGGTTTTAAAGTCTCGTCTGACTCTGCTGGCAAAACAAGAGTATTGGCTGGGCATTCAACTTTTACCGCAACTCTTACCCCCGCGGGAGATTTTTCAAATACTACAGTAAAAACTGGAGTTGATGCTGAAGTCATTGTTAAACAGTACTTTGACGAGGCTATTTTCAAGTTTTATTTCTTCGATGGTGAAAAACTGCGCGATTTTTTCACAGCAAATCAAGCAAACTCTATACAACAGTCTATTTTCAATATTTCACAAGTGACCTTGCTTGATAATGCTTGTAGCCGGTTACAAAAAATGCACAATGAACGGATAAAAAAGTTGGAAAAGGATGCTCCTGATATAGCGGCATTGAACGCTGAACGCGAAAAGCAGGAAAAGCGGTTAAATACTGCTATGGAAAATCTTACGGATAGTAGAGAACTTGTAACAGAACTAACTCACCAACGAGAGAAATTAGATGAGATTCTTCGCGGATATGCTCCTGTCAAAAAGCTGCAAAAAGAACGACAAGAGTTAGAGTCTCAGCTTACTCGCATTGACAGGGAGGAAGATGAATACCGTGTAAACAGGGCGACATTTATTCGTCAATATATGGTTTTACTTTCACTATATCCGCGTTTAAAGAGAACACTGACACTCATCAATGAAAAAGAAGAAGACGGAGATTTACCGCCGGCTATTGACAAAGCTCAAGTTAAAAGGCTACTTGATCATTTTGATGAACCTTGTCCATTGTGCAATAGTCCTCTTGATGAGAATTGTCGTCAACATTTAGAGGGGCTAATGCAAAAAATATCTGTTTCATCCAACACTTCTAATTACCTTAAAGAAATTAAAGGGCCATTGGAAACTTACATGGAGCAGGTGCAGCTATTCAAAGCAAAGTTGGATGCACTTCGACAGACGGAAATGGACATTTCTGATAGGAAGACTGTTGTATCAAGTCGGCTTCAAGAGATTACCAGTGCACTTGTTAACTTTGAAAGCGAAAGCGATCAGATTAATGTTGCAAAAACAGAAGAAAAGCGTGCTAGTATAATTAGTCAGATCAATGCAGCAAACCAAACAATTGGCGCTGCCAAAACAACAATTACGGCTTGCAATGAGCGCCTTGCTAATATTGAGACCGACCTAACTGCTGCTTTGCAGAAAATGAGTGAACATGATGATATCCGTAAACAGATTACAGTTATTGATATGCTTCACACCAATTTCAAGCGAATAAAAAATAGCATCATGGAGGAAATGAAAAATGAAATTGAAACGATTACTTGGAATTTCTTTGACTCTATGATTTGGAAACGCAACACATTCGGCAGTATATCTATTAGTGAACAATATGATATCGCAGTGTACAATAAAGACCACACCGAAATGACTGGGTCTTTGAGTGCAACTGAGCAGATGGCTCTTGCATATGCCTTTACACTAGCAATTCATAAGGCCTCTGGTAAGAATTGTCCACTTGTAATAGACTCACCCTTAGGTCGTGTTTCGGATGATAATAGAGAAAATATGGCACGTGCTCTACGGGATGTCAGCAGGAACAAACAGATAATTATGCTGTTTACTCCAGATGAATATTCTGAATCCGTAAAACAAATCTATGATGGTGTTGCAGAAGTTCGTACGTTGAATTTATCTGATGATGAAAATTACATAGAAGGGATTGAACACTAATGGCAAAAGACCGTGTCTATACAAGTAGTCAATATCGCACCGTGATCGACGATATGAAAAAGAAAGATGTACTCGGACTCAACATAGTTGAAGGAAAAGATGTATTTATGCTTGCAGTTGCTTTTGGTATTGACAACCCGACCCCGTTAAAAAATAGAGTTGGACTTTTTCTCAATACAGCATTGAAAACCGCTGATAAAGCACTTATAGCCAGCGTTTGCTTATGCTAACCTAAAAGTGTACCACCATAATAATTGAAAACTGGACCAACGTTAAAATATAATACCTTTTAAAGACATCTTTAAAAGGAGGAGTGGAGGTTGGTTAGGTTGGATCAAAAAGCAGAAATATTAATGAGGTTTTTTAGAGATAATGAATCTCAGAGAAAGATAAGTAGCGATTTGCAGATATCCAGAACAACGGTAAGTAAGTATATTAACGAGGTGAGAGCTAAGTTTCAGGAATTAGATAAACTCAGTCTTGATGCAGATAAGAACAGAGAAAAGATACTACTCCTCATTGAAGAAATAGCTTCCAGGCCTAAGTATGATACAAGTAGTAGGACAAAGATTAAACTAACTGGCGAAATTATCGATAGAATTAATGATCTAATGCTGGAAAATGATAAAAATAGAGCATTAGGAAGGCACAAACAATTAATGAAAAAGATTGATATACACGAGAGACTTGTTGAGGAGGGCTACGATATCAGCTACCCTACCATATGTAATTACATACGTGAACATCATGAGCAAAAAGAAGCTTTTGTGCGACAAGAATACCTTCTAGGAGAAACAATCGAGTTCGACTGGGGAGAAGTAAAACTGACAATAGGAGATAAGGCTTCCACAGTGCAAATGGGGCTTTTAACTACAGCAAAGGGATCCTTTCATAGTTCAAAACTCTACCATAATCAAAAAATGGAAAACTTCCTCGATATGCATATTAAAGCATTTAATAATATCGGTGGAATACACAGAGAGGTCGTCTATGATAATATGAAGCAAGCTGTAAAGAAATTTGTAGGAAAAAATGAGAAGGAAGCCACAGATGATCTAATTAAGCTATCCATGTACTATGGCTTTAAATATAGATTTTGCAATGTTTGCAAGGGAAATGAAAAAGGCCATGTAGAAAGAGGTATAGAATTTATCAGGAGGAAGGTATTTTCTAGCAGATCCAATTTTAAGACGCTGGAAGAAGCGAATGAGTTTCTCCAAGACAAATTAAAAGATTTGAACAATCGGAAAAGAAACTGGCTTGCAAATCAAAGCCCCGCAAATCTCCTTGAACAAGAAAAACCCTATCTCTTGCCATTAAAACCCGCCTTTGATGCATCTCGAAGGAAAGAAGCCAGAGTAAACAAGTATAGCGTGATAAATGTAGATCAAAACAAATACTCTGTACCTGACTATCTTGTTGGGAAATTTGTAAAGGTAAAGATTTATCCGGAAATAATAAAAATATTCTACAAAGACTTAAAGATAGCAGAGCATAAAAGATCTTATCTTAACCATCAATGGATAATAGATATAAATCACTTTGTTCATACATTAAAAAAGAAGCCCGGAGCATTGCATTCTAGTGTTGGTAGACACCAGCTTTGTCCGGAGCTTCAAGAAATTTATCAAAAATATTATATCAATAATCCAAGAGATTTCATAGACCTATTAGAGCTGATCAAAGAAAAAGATTTAGAAAGCGTGACTTCTGCCATAAAGGAACTTAAGCGGATAAAAGAGGAACTAGTAATTACAGAAAATATTAAAAACATAGTATACAAACTCCCTCAAGAAGATTTAAGACTTAATTCCAAAGATGTTGCAATATTAGAATCATCCATAAAACAAATTCAGGAATTAAATAATCTGTTTAATTTAAAATCGGCGGGGAGGTATGAAAATTGAATAATATACTACAGGAAATAAAGGGTTATGTCTCAGAGCTGAAAATACCAGGGGTGAACCAAGGACTAAAAATTAAAATAGAAGAAGCTTATCGGCAAAACCAATCATATGAAGAGTTCTTAAGAGATATCTTTTCTGAAGCTTATGATATTAGGAAAGAGAATGGTAAGAAAAGTAGAATAAAAAATGCTAGATTTCCATACAAAAAATATCTTGACGAACTAAGGCTCGAATATCTTCCCGAAGATGGCAGAAAGAGAATCAAAGAACTGAAAACCTTAAACTTCATAAAGGAAGGGCGAAATTTAATACTTGCAGGCAATCCGGGCACAGGCAAGACCCACATATCCATAGGACTTGGAATTGAAGCCTGCAATATGGGCTATAAAGTATATTTTTCAACGGTAGCATCTTTGATAAATGAGCTAAAAGAAACTAGAAGTGAGAAAAAACTATATACATTTGAAAAGAAGTTTGAAAAATATGATTTGATAATAGCCGATGAATTAGGCTACATTTCATTTGATAAGGATGGCAGTGAACTTCTCTTTACTTTTCTATCATTAAGAGCAGAAAGAAAATCAACAATAATAACGACCAACCTGTCATTTGATAGATGGAATGAAGTATTTAATGATGCCGTATTGACAGCAGCATTAATTGATAGAATGACCCATAACTCATACGTTATAAATATGAATGGCGATTCTTATAGAATAAAAGAGACAAAGGAGTGGTTAGATCAAGGCAATTAATTGTTATAAAGTGGACCAGTTTTCGATTAGAATATGGTACAGTTTTCAATTGACAAATACAGCGTTCTTCTCGGTACCGTTTCTGATGACTCAGACATAGACGCTTATGCTGATTGGGATCAGAGCACCGACTTGTGCGAGCAATGTGCAGAAACAGGGTATCAAGTTCTTCTGAAAAAGTATAACGACGCCGATTGCGATTCGGATTTGTTTGAACGTCGTCTCATAAAAGAACTTGAACTCCTCTATATGAAAAATGTAGAAAGCGATATCTGACAATTTATATCCCGGGAGGAAACAGCCATATAGAATGATATAATCACTATGAAAACGTGACAGCTTAATTTATGCTATTTCCTTGTCTGGTTGTACATGTAATAGGCAGAAATATGCATACTTAGCTTGTATGCATGTCAGTTTACAATAGATAGGAAGTGAATAATAATGGCATCGTTAGTTGAACAAATGACGGGGGTAACCATCTCTTCACCCTATTTTCCTAACGTTACTTCATTGGAACTTTTTCCGAAACACCCAAAGCCACCAAAAAATAACCGTGTAGCTCTATTATACGGTAAGAATGGAAGTGGCAAAAGCACCATAGCACAGGGTTTTCTGTATGTGTTACTCTAAAAACGGTCCACTTTTGAGGCAAAAACCGGCCGAAAAATGGTCCACTGTTTAATTCCAGATCCGGATATGTGATACTTGTATCCGGAGGTGAAAAAAGGAGTGAAGGACTTAATGGAGAAACACGCGATCATTCGACTAAAGCAGGAGGGGAATTCAAACCGCAAAGTGGCAAAGATTCTAAGAATCAATCGAAAAACAGTAGCAAAGTACTGGAATGAATTTAATGAGACCATGGGAAAATTAAATGAAGAAGATGCAGATATAGCATTGCTGCAGGAGTCGATCGCATCCCCACCAAAATACGACTCGTCCACCAGGAAGGCGAATAAGTACACGCCTGAAATGGATAAGCTTTTGGACAACATTTTGAAGCAAGAAGAAGAGAAGGATTCTCTCTTGGGAAACCACAAACAGAAGTTAACACATGCTCAAATACACCAGAAGATACGAGATGCGGGACATGACATCGGAAAAACAACGATCTCCGATAAAATCAAGCAAAAAAGGGATAAGAGAAAAGAATGTTTTATCAAGCAACTTTACGATTTCGGGGACCGTTTAGAGTATGATTTTGGGGAGGCCAAGCTTGTAATCGGTGGCGCTGCCGGCACTTATCCTATGGCGGTTCTTTCTTCTCCGGCAGGTGAGTTCCGGTGGGCGTATCTTTACAAGAATCAGAAGCAGGATGTCTTTAATGATTCACATATTCGGTTCTTTGATATGGTTGGTGGCAGTTACAAAGAAGTTGCCTATGATAATATGAAAAATGTAGTATCAAAATTCATAGGTAGAAATGAAAAGGAGCTGAATCCCAACCTGCTGCTCCTTGCAAACTATTACGGGTACCAAATAAATGTGACAAACTGTTTCAAGGCAAATGAGAAAGGCCATGTTGAGAGCAGCGTCAAAATAATAAGAAACAAGGTTTTCGCCGAAAGGTACACTTTTTCAAGCTTTGAGGAAGCCTGCGAACACTTACAAGCCAAGCTGACCCAGCTGAATGCGAATAGTAAGATTGAGGAAGAGTCTAAGCATTTGTTGCCACGGCGACCCAAATTAGAAATCGGCAAGATTCATCTGCAAAAGGTCAACACTTACAGCTTCGTTCAGATTGAAAAAAACTTTTATTCGGTGCCCGATTATCTCGTTGGGCGTGACGTTCTAACCAGAACCTATGTGGACAAAGTCAATATCTACTCGAACAATCAATTTGTGTGCAGCCATAAGAAAGTAGATGGGGTTAATGAAGTAAGTATTGATATCAGGCACTACTTAAGTTCATTAACCAAGAAACCAGGAGCTTTAAGAAACTCTCTGGCTCTTAAAAGCCTACCAGAGCTTAAATCCATCTACGATAGACATTTTACCGCAAATCCAAGAAAATTTATAGAGCTGATGATAGAAAACAAGGAGAAAAGCATAGAAGAGCTTATCGAAGTGTTTAAGTCGTACGACCTTTTCTCCGACAATGTAATCCCGATTGATAGCCTCCCCTCCCAGGATCTCATTAACAAAAAGGCACGGCAGCAGATAGGAAAATACAACAACCTCTGCGTCGCATTTAATAGGGAGGTGCAGGATGGAAATTAAAGAAATGGCATCAGTACTCAAGTTGTCCTACATAAGAGAACATCATGATCTCCTTCTCAATGAAGCAACCCATTTGGATCTGAGTCACAAAGACTTTCTATCTATGACACTGGAGCGAGAGATGGAGAGACGCAACCAGAACGGGGTCAACAGAAGGATAAGAAAAGCAAAGTTTCCGGTACGAAAATATATGGAAGATTTCGTCAAGGAAAAATACGAGCCTGAAGTCAGACGAAAATTTGCAGAAATCGAAACGATGCAGTTTGTGGATAACAAGGAGAATATCATTCTGATTGGTATCCCGGGAAGTGGCAAAACACATTATGCAACAGCCATCGGTATTAAGGCGTGCATCGAAGGAAAGAGCGTCCTCTTCTCTTCGGTGCCCAATCTGGTCATCGAATTAAAAGAAGCAATGAGCTTAAATCAAATCACAAACTACAAGAAAAAATTTGAAAAATATGATCTTGTGATTCTCGATGAACTCGGCTACATCTCCTTTGACAAAGAAGGCTGTGAGATCCTCTTTAACCTTTTATCGAACCGAAATGACAAGGGATCCATCATTATCACTACCAACCTCACATTTGATCGCTGGGAGGAGGTTTTCAAGGATACCATGCTAACAGGCGCAATAGTAGATAGACTGGCCCACAAGGCTCATATTTTGGATATGTCTATAGAAGTCAGCTACCGGTTGGAGGAAACCTTGAATTGGCTGAAAAGACCTATACGTGAAGTCGCAGAATCTTAAGCGGAAAGTGGACCGTTTTTCAACCGGATAAGTGGACCGTTTTTGGGTTGACAAATACAGCTACCAGATGTATAAAATGTTTAGCAATACACCCACGATTCCGAGAAAGGCACAGCAAGCAATTACTCAACAAGAAACTGGTGATATTACAGAACTCAAGATTGGAAAGCTGGCACAGATCGTTTTGAAAAAGATGCTCGAAGATGGTGCTGCCAGCGAAGAAGAAGTTGCTTTGATGCAAACTGTAAATTATAGTAAGCAGTTCTTCGATCTTCAATTTCCACTCCTTGTGAAAGCGGGCAGCGAATTCGATTCTATTCGTTATTACGCAAAACCGCTCACCATTCGAGGGGTGTCGTATCATCTCTGCTCGCAATGGTATGAGACAACGGCTAATAATGATAGACCATACCTTCTTAGTTGGATTGAAAGCCATAAAAAATAAAAAATTAATTTTTAATAGCGCGGGAGGGATAAAAAATGTATAGGCATCAGGAGGAGCGTTCCATAGAATCTATATGTTACGAACAAGAGCACATTGATAAGGTGCTTGATGCAATTAAAGCGAAGTTTAAAGATTATTTTAATGACTTCATAATGCTTGAAGCAGGCTATGCTGTCTCTGAAAAGGATATTCAAAAAATAGCATCTAAGCTGGGTGTCCAGCGTGTTAAGGCAAAGAAAGATACTGATATATCCAATAAATTTAAGAACATTATTATAGAGTCTTTAGATGACTTTGAAAAAGATAGAGATAAATATGTAGCCATATTTGATGAGCAAGCCCTTGAAGAATATGAAGACGACCCTCAATATTTTAAATCAACTGTCCTCAAAAATGAGTGCCCAATTATTCACTCAACAATACATAATAAACGAGCTAAGGAACTCGATAAATATCGTTATGAATTCAATATTTCAGATCCAAATGAATTGTTAACTGTGGTAAGCAATTTATATGATTTTGCAGAAGAATATTATAATAATTTTTACGAAGAAGACACATATGACGGTATTAAGAATTTTAAGGATTTGCAGGTTGGCGATTTGGATACAGAGGATTATATAGTGTATGGTGTTATTGGCGGCGGCATAAAAAGTCATATGCTATATAAGGTTTATCCTTCTGTTTTCCCCAATAGGAGCAGGGATGCAATATGGGCTCTTTGGTATCTTACTGATAAAAAGACATTTGACTGTAAACAGGACTCTGAATTTTTAATGATTGATGTTGAAAAGAGTGTGACGCAGCAAAATTATTTTTATCCGTATGAGCTATTCGCCTTTTATGCTCATCAGATATTCCAGATGCTAAAGCAAGAAGCAGATGGGAACAATGTTCACTTAGACCCTGAGAATCGATATATCATAGTAGATGCATTCTTAAGTTTTATAGCTGAACAACATGATGAAGAAATTTCCTTCTTAAAACAGCAAATTAAGGATGGAGGGTTTGGTTTTGCTTAATATTGATGCAACTTTTAATGAAAGCTTTCCCAAGCTTGCCAAGCAGTTTGAAGAGAATAATTATGCTATTAAAGACTTTCAAAGAACGGTTATAGCAAATATTGCCGAAAAAGATAATACGCTTTGTATAATGCCGACAGGGGGAGGAAAATCCCTTATATACTGGTTATCTGGGGTTATATTAGGCGGCATTACTATTGTAATTTCACCATTGATAGCTCTTATCGATGAACAGTCTGAGAAGATTGCTGAACAAGGCTTTGAAGTTCTTACCATTCATGGTGGCATGGATTCAGCCAAGCAGGCTAAAGTCCTGGTTGACTTTGCAAATAGGGTGATAAACCCAAAATTCATCTTTGTTAGTCCTGAAAAGATTGCTACTGATGGGCTTTTTGAGCACTGCATAAAGGAACGAAAAAATGAAATTACAATGCTTGCAATAGATGAAGTTCATTGCGTTAGCCAATGGGGTACCAGCTTTCGACCTTTTTATAAAAGGATTCCAGATTTTTTTGATTGTGTTTATGGAGTTGATGGTAAAAAACCAAAGATACTCGCTTTAACTGCAACATTAAACCCTAAAGAGGTTGTTGATATTTGCAGAGAATTTAAAATTGATAAAACAAATATCATAAGAGATAATTTGCTTATGCGAGCTGAGATTTCTCTCAAAATACTGCAGTTTAACAATGAAAATGATAAAGAAGAAAAACTGTGGGATATAATCAAAATCCACAAGAATGAAAAAATCTTGATCTATGTATACCGGATAGGCAGTGAGCGAGGGGTTGAAAAACTTGCAGATAAAGCCAATGAAAAAGGATATAAGTCTGTTTGCTTTCATGGAGAGATGTTAGCCGGTGAAAGAAAAGAGATTATTGATAGATATAAAAACAACGAAATCAATGTAGTATTTGCAACAAATGCATTTGGAATGGGAATTGACATTCCAGACATAAGGGTTGTTGTTCATTTTATGATTCCGGAGTCCGTTGAGCAATATTATCAAGAAATCGGAAGAGCAGCCCGTGATGGCAGTGTTGCGAATGCGTATTTGTTATACAGCAATAAGAATATTGATGTTAAAAGGAAATACTTTATCGATGGCTCATTCCCGAAAGCAGAAAAAATTATTGATACATATAAGAAAATTTCAAAGCAGGGCCTTGGCTTGCATACATTACCGTATTTTGAAGATGAAGAGGTCCAGTTATGCTTACCATACTATTTAAGTAGTGAAGTGCTCAGAATAATCTGTAAAGGTTTTTCCGATTTAAAATGCCTTAAAAATATAGAAGATAAAGAACTTGCTACTATTGTAGAATCAACAAAAACGAAAAATCTAATTTCCACTGTCAAAAAATCAGGTGTTGATGTAAAAGAAATAGTTACTAAGGTTTATGACTGTGTTGTAAAAGGCAAATTGGCTATGACCAAACCTTTGGACAGAAGACTTATAGTCGATGTTATTGAAGATAATATTTCCGAAGAAAAGATGCAATTTATCCAAGATTCAATCGATGAAAAGCGTGTGTACAAGCATGGCTTACTTGATTATTTAGTGTTTTTGATTGGAGAAACGACATCTTCCAACGAGCTCCACCAAGAAATAGCCAAGTACCTGGGAGTTGATAAACACACGCTTAATAGAATTTATTCTACTTCAAACGGCGATAAGGTCAGGAGCAAATCTGAAGTTATTATTGCAAATCTTCTGGCCCAACATGGTATTAAATATCAATATGAAAAAAAGCTTGAATATGGGTCTGGAAAATGGATTGAGCCTGATTTTACAATTATCCTACCAAATGGAAAAGAGATTTACTGGGAACATCTTGGTATGCTTGGTGTTGAGAGTTATGATAAAAGATGGCTTGAAAAGCAGGATATATATGAAAGACACTTTGCAGACAGCCTTGTTGTTACTTATGAAGGTGCCAATATATCAAATAATGCATTAAAGCTAATTGAAGAATTAAAAAGGTTCTGACTACAACGCAGCGTGATGAATTAACATAGGCTATCTAACGCTAACGGCGTTTGTTCAGAAATGGGCGACTCGTCTTTTACCTATAAATTCGGTATTGAGATATCGAGCAGTCGTTGCGCTTGTAGAAAGTAGAATAGGAGGAGAACATTATGCTTGGAGCAATCGTCGGCGACATCGTGGGGTCGCGTTTTGAATTCAATAACCATAGTAGCAAGGATTTTGAACTGTTCGGCGATGGCTGCTTTGTCACTGACGATAGCATAATGTCCCTTGCCGTCGCCAAGGCCATAATGGAAGCATTCAAGCTCAAAGCTACGAACGACCAAGAATATGATCAAGACTTTCATAATAAGCTATCTGACCTGATCGTCAAATATATGCAGGAAATCGGACGCAAGTATCCGAACTGCGGCTTTGGCGGCATGTTCCATAAGTGGGTGTTCAGCGACAACCCTAAGCCCTATAACAGCTTTGGCAATGGAGCGGCAATGCGTATTAGCGCCGCGGGGTTTATTGCAGCTAATGAATCGGAAGCAAGGCAACTCGCCGAAACAGTGACCGCTGTTACCCATGACCACGAAGAAGGAATTAAGGGAGCTGAAGCGACGGCTGTCGCAATCTATCTTGCACGGAAAGGTGCGACAAAAAAGGAAATTCGCGAGCAAATAGTCCGCGATTACTATCTGCTTGACTTCAAAATAGATGATATTCGGGCTACGTATCACTTTAATGAAACCTGCCAAGAGACCGTGCCGCAGGCAATTCAGTGTTTTCTTGAATCCACGTCATTTGAAGATGCAATTCGCACAGCCATTTCCCTCGGCGGGGACAGCGACACCATCGGCGCCATTACCGGCGCAATTGCAGGAGCATACTACGGTGTGCCGGAAGAAATCAAAAAGAAAGCTCTCACCTATTTGGATGATGAATTTCGGGTAATTTATGATGAATGGAATGCTTTTATGCCCCCATGCGGTGAACAGTTCCGTATGCTGACAAAATATATAGGAAAGTTATCTCCAAAACTATCAATCGTGAGCGACTACATACATGAACCGCCGTATGAAATGCTATTCAATGAATTCTACGAAGAATTTATGCATTTTATCTGGATTAGCTATCCGCAATATTGTGAAGACGGAGTTTTTTACACCTCCATCCTGCGAGACAAAGACTTCAGTGAAGCGGAAGTAGCCAAAGGAAATGTTGATGATCTTGATGCACTTACGTTGCTGGCAATCATCCATAGAGAGCTTATTTCCGGAGCGCACTGGAACTACAACGAGATTGACTCATTCAAAGATGTAAAATTTGTAAGATGGCTAAAGCGCCTGAAAGACATAGACTGGCAAAAAGCCAAGCGCTGCATCACTGAGGTTAAATTAGAGCTTGGCGGGATGGGCGGTTATAATACCTATAACGTCACTATTACTGATACCACAGCATCATTCACAATAGGGGTACCGAATTATGGGGACATTGACGCATCCATCGACGAGCGTAAAAAGATCTCCGACATTCGCAAAGACTTAGAAAGCATGCATTTTGAATATTGGCTACCAAGCTATCCGCAGGAAGGCGAAATGCTGGTCTGCGATGGCGAGCAATGGAGCCTGATCGTCAAATACAACGACGGCACAACTTTAGATATCAGCGGGGATAACACCTATCCCGAAAACTGGAATGTTCTTCTTGAGTTTTTCGGAATTGACTGTGATGACGATGAAGATAACACCAAGCGACAGCCTGGCGAAGTAATATATTGCAGTGTGTCTTTAGACGGCGGCAAAACTTACTACTACACGACGGAAGATGAATCTATAGAAATCGGCGATGAGGTTATAGTTCCTGTGGGGGCAGACGGTAACGAGCTCACAGGGGTGGTTAAAGATATAGAATATTTCAAGCCAGAGGGTGTCCCATTTCCTCTGGAAAGCACAAAGAAGATTACCGGAAAAGCGAGTGAACTTGGGGATGGTAAAAAGAACTGAGTAAAAACAAATAATACGAAAAGTACTTATCGGAGGAAAGACCTATGGCAGCATCAACATTACGAATCAGCCGTCAGCGCAAAGAGTTAATTTCACAGTACGCAACTGCGGCGGTGTTTTTATACGGAATAATTAGCATCGATGAATTTGTCGAGGTATTTAATCATTATGAAGAAACTCGTACGACATCGGAGGAAGCGTTGTTGGCTATGACACGGCTTGCAAAAACCGATGATGTGGAATATTCAATTTCCAATAACATAATTTCAGGCCCTGATTTTCAACCGGAATTTGAAGACTACGAAGATAACGTTATGGCTATTCGTGATGCCCAGAAAGGCAAACCCCGCTACCTTCCAAGTAAGGCGGAATTCTTGAAATATAATGACGGCGACTACCGTGAACCGGAGAAACCCTATGCAGACCTGAAGTCACATATCTTAGAATATAAACTTACCGATCGTGGCGATGGACTTGACGGTGTGGATGGGGATTTGATGGATCTGCACGAGATGATACAGTTCGGTGTATCATCCTCAGATGAATTTGATTACTTTACCGAGCGTGGCTATGAATTCAAAGGAATGGACGATTTTAACGATTTTGCACAATTGGTCATGAATGCTCATAACAACACAAGAATGTATGATAACAACGGCTTTACTCCAAATGAGATTTTTGAAAAATTTGAGCGGCCGAAATTAAAGCCGTTTCCCCAAAATCCGTTTAAAATTAAAGCTGCACCTAAAGTTGGACGCAATGATCCCTGCCCTTGTGGGAGTGGTTTGAAATATAAAAAGTGCTGTGGAAAATAGCGGTATATTTTATCAATATCGACTTGTTCCCACGAACAGATAAAAACCGTTGAACTGTTCCCTCGAACAGAACACCCCCATAAAATCCACTATTGACCTATTCCCTCGAACGGTCAAAAGATAAAAAACATACCAGACATCAGGGTGAGCCTATCGTGCCATGTAGAGTGCGTAACATTGATGTCAATTATTACTCATTCTCATAGATTTTAGAATTTGGATAAGAGGTACACCGTATGGAATCTCAGTTTTCAAAATTGTTCAGATATAGGGAAAGAGAAAACAGAAGTCCTGAGGAGAATTATACTAAGTGGAAAAGTTACGGATTAACAAACGAGGACGGGTGGGCAGGAATGTGGAGAGAAGTATCCCTTAAGGAAATGTTAGTTAATGACGATCATATTTCTTCAATTCAAGGTTGGTACATAGATGCTCTGAATGATGTTGCAGCATTTAAGGAAAAATACCCTAGATTGCCATGGAAAGTTAAGTTATAAGATTGTTTAGCGCTTGCTATGCTAGATACATACCGGTAAAATATGTATTATACAATTATCAATCTTATAAGAAACTAGAAGGAGAACGAAATGGCAAAAAAGATTTTCAAGACTTTATTACTAACATTTGCAGTTATAGTTGTAGCATCCCTTATACCGAATGCCCAGGCTATGGCAGCTATCAAAGCAAATCCAACAAATTCTAAGGTCCTTGTTGATGGGAAAAACATTGCTTTTGAGGCATACAACATTAATGATGAGAACTATTTTAAGCTTCGAGATTTGGCTTACGTTCTAAGCAGCAGTAAAAAGAATTTTTCTGTAGGATATGACGCTAAAAATGATGCGATTCTACTAAACTCAGGGGAAAAATATGCAGCTGTTGGTGGAGAATTGAGCAAAAAACAAAGTGGAACCAAAACCGCAAGCCCTATTGCGTCTTTATTAAGCAAGGATGGTAAACAGTACTTCCTGATGTCTTATAAAATTGACGGTTATAACTACTTTAAGCTTCGAGACATTGCAACAATCTTTAACATCGGAATAGGCTGGGACGGCGCAGCCAATACAATTGCAATCAACACAAATGAAGGTTACGCGATGCCTGTAGCTACTGGTTCCAAGCCGTATCTAAATACATATTACCTGATGTCCGTTGGGATGTCTGTTGGTGAATTAAATTCAAGATATGGAGAAGGTGTTGTAAGATCTAATTACGGAATTATTGAATATCCTCAAGGGTTTTCCGTTGCACCAATAAAGGGTAGAGATGCATCCTTCGATGACGATGCCGTATGCGTATCATTGAATGGTAAGGTTTCATTATTAATTTCCAATTGTCCGTCTACTATTACATTAAATCAAATGAAATCAATCTTTGGATCTGCAACAGTTGCCTATAATGATTATTCCGACGGGTATTCTGTTAGCGTTCCTTATGCCGGGGAAGTAATAACAATGGACTCTGACATTAAGGGAAATGTTTCAGCATCAAGTAGGTTTAACTTTAATCCGGTAAATAGAATCAATCAGCCCACCCCAATTAAACCAGATACAAACTATCAAGGAAAATGGTATGAGGGCCAAATTGGAGATCATTCTTATGAGTCTAATTACACAGAACTGGTCTTGAGAAACATATCTGATTCTTCATTAACCTTTGATTTGTACATGAATAGAGGAATTGTTTCAAATGTAGAAGGGATAAAGGCATTTTCTACGGATGGCGTTGTGTATACGGCAACCTTTAGCGAAGATTCATGGGGAATTGATGGTTGCAAAGTAAAAATTACACTGCAGGATGGAAGAGTTTTCCTAGAAGGTGGAACGATTGATTACTTTAATGGAGAATTATATAGGTAAGGACCAAAGCGTCCTAGCTTACTTTTTTAAAGATGGTGCCCTAAAGGTTTAATTTGATTTTGGGATAAGAGAAAACCTGAGTTATACGTAGGAAGGGAAAGGCGGTCTTATCATGGCAAAAATTGAGGTTAATCCTGGAGCATGTGGTTTAAAGACAGTGTTGAAAATCACACCTCTAGATAGAAGAAAGCTTAAAGTCGAGATAGAATCTGAATGCCCCAGTGTCAAGGCGATGGAGAACGAATTAGCTGAACTGGACAGCATGAAGGAATGTTTTGCAAAGTATAGCCAGTCCACGGTATACCAAGTAGCGGAAAAACACCTCAGCCATTTGGCTTGCCCACTGCCCACGGCTATTATAAAGGGGATGGAGGTAACATCCGGCTTTGCTGTCGCGAAGGATGTAAATATTCATATTGAAAAGGATTAAGGGCGGCGACCTTCCTTTCACCTTGCAACCCATAATACCACATACCAAGAATTTCAAAATACTGACAAATTCATAGCATTAAATGTCTAAAAAAGAGTAGTTTCGTTAAAACTACTCTTTTTGTGTTGGAAAAAATCGGTAATATCTTATAAATATTTACATCCGACAGTGGTAAAATACCAGCGTAGAGGCTTGTAAGCTCCTATTTATCTTAGTTACATCTATTTAACCAGAAAGGGGTATGTGCATGAAAGGAAGAAAAGCACTAGCAATTTTATTGACGGTTTGCATGGTATTAACTATGACTCCGTTGATGGCATTTGCAGACAGCGAAGATTTAACAGTAAATCAAGATTCAAGATTTCCAGATATCGCCGGGCATTGGGCGGCTAATCAAATTAATAAATGGATAGATCTTGGATTAATCAAAGGCTATAATGATGGAACATTTAAGCCAGACAACAACATCACAAGAGCTGAGTTTATGACTCTGGTAAATGGTGCATTCCAGTATACGGAAAAGGCAGACATTGACTTTTCCGATGTGGCAGAGGATGCTTGGTACGCCGAAGCCGTACAAAAGGCAAAGGCAGCAGGCTATATCTCAGGCTATCCAGACAACACCATGAGACCTGATAATCCAATCAGCCGTGAGGAAGCAGCCGCAATTATTAAGGGCATTACTCATGTGGAAGGAAACCCTGAAGGCAAGACAAGCTTTACAGATCAAGGAAGCCTTAGCTGGAGTAAGGATGCCGTAGTAGCGGTTTCAGAAACAGAAATCATGAATGGCTATCCAGATGGCAACTTTAAGCCACAGAATTTAATTAAACGTGCTGAAGCTGTAGTAGCTTTAGACACCGCATTAAACTATAGCAAATCTAGTGTTGTATATGACAAAGCTGGAACCTATGGTCCTGAAACAGGAGTATTAGAGGTTGAAGGTGACCTTATTGTTCTAGTAAAGGACGTAAAGCTACAAAATATCCTTATTAAAGGAAACCTCGTTATTAGTAAGAATGTTGGTGACGGAGAAGTCACTTTAGATAATGTAACCGTAAAGGGTGAATCTAGAATTTACGGCGGTGGTGAAAACAGTATCATCATCATCAATTCCACCCTAGGAAATGTAAAGGTTTATAAAGAAGACGGTAAAATCCGTATTGTAATTTCCGGCAACACAACTGTTGAAGGAGTTACTGTTAATTCAGGTGCTACCCTTGAGACTGAAGGACTAACAGATAGTAATGCTGGATTCCAGGAAATCATTCTAGAAGCATCTGAGAATGATACTATTGTGCTAAAAGGAACCTTTAACCAGGTTGAAGTAAAATCTGCTGGTATTGAAGTTCAGGTTCCAAGTGGAACTACTGTAAATAACCTAGTTCTGAATAGTGCGGCAGAAGTAACTGGAACAGGAACAATTGATAATGCGCAGGTGAATGCAGATGATGTTTCTTTTGAGACCGAACCGAAAAAGGTTGAAACTGCACCTGGAGTGGCAGCCCCTGTTGTGAAAGAACCAGCACCAATAGTGCCAGGTGGTGGTGGCGGTGGTGGGTCTACAACGGTTGCGGTGAAGGGTATTAGTGTTGATGCGGAAGCAATAACTTTAGGAGTTGGCGAAATAGCAACAATTACAGCAACCGTTGAACCGGAGGATGCGACTAATAAGACTGTTACTTGGTCAACAAGTGATGCCGATATAGCAACTGTAGATAACGGTGTTGTAACAGCAGTAGCTGAAGGTGTAGTAACAATTACAGCAACAGCTGGTGGAAAAACAGCCGAAGTAGTTATTAATGTCCTGTCGGCTGCGTCGCCAGAAGAGACTGCAGAATTGCTAGAATGGTTTGTTGGATGGCCGACACTTACTTTTTATAATGAAGAAAGAGGAAATAGGGTTCATTATGACTTCAAACTAAAGGAAGGGAAAATTAGCGATTTACAGGATGTAACAGTATCCATTTATAAAGATGATGAAAAAATCGCAACCAATACTCTAAAAGAGCCAAACATCCATAATGGAGCAGAACTAACAGGATCATTCTATACAAATGACATAAAAGAAACTGATAGTTGGTATGTAGAGCAAATATCTGGCGCCTTAGGTGAAAATATTTTTAACAAAATAGAATTGAGAGCAATATATGGCGAGAAGGTGTATATTGTTGATGTAGCAGAATTAAAACCAATAGAAGGAAATGTAAAGAACTTAACCCTAGGGAAAGGTTACAATGGGCTCCAGGAAGCAATTAATGAAGCAGCTATAGGAGATAATACCATTGTGGTAAATCCAGGGGAATATGGGGAAGAATGTATCAATATAATTCAGAAAGAAGGCGTAAATATTTTTCTTCAAGCTATAGGAGAAGTAGTATTAAAGAATCAGATTAGAATTGATGGTGGAGGCAGATATGAAGATGCTGAAGATACACTAACTATTAGAGGCTTCACCTTTGATTTTTCAGATGCCGCAGGCGATATTATTACAACAGATTTGATTGAATCCACTTACCGTGTCTATGCTCATAATGTTTCTTTTGAAGACTGTACATTTATTGGTAATAAAGATAACAATACTGTAGTTGCGGTCAGAGCTGCTGCACAAGGTGGTCATAAAAACTTTGCCTTTAAGAATTGCACAGGAATTGATCTCCACAGTCTGGGGCAGTTGACATCTGTCACTGGAGTTACAGTTGAAGACTGCACGGTAGAGAATGCAGGTGAAGGAGGATTAAATCTTCCGAGTTCAAAGGATATAAAAATTACAAATCTAACAGTGGATGGAACTCTCTATGGAGTACGAACTGGACCTGGTGGTGAAACAGCGAATGCAATAGGAAAACTAACCATATCGGATAGTGTTTTGAAAGCTGAATATCCAATGTGGCTTCGTAAAGGGTCGCCGGAAACAGTGATGGTCTTTAACACAAATCTGGTGGTAAAAGGTGATGGCGAAGAAATTAAGAATGATGCTGTAGTAAATGTGCTGATAGATCCAACTGTATACAATGAAGATCTCAAAATATATTATATGACCATCCAGAAGGCAATTGATGAAGCTTTGGAAGGTGATAACAATATTAAGGTTTCCTCAGGTAATCATGGAACAGAACCTATTCAAATAGTTCAAAAAGAAGGCGTAAATATCACTTTAGAGGCAGTAGGAGAAGTGGTGCTAAGGAATCAGATTCAAATTGACGGTAACGAAAGATCTGATGGTAGGGATACACTAACTATTAAAGGCTTTACCTTTGATTTTTCAAATGCTATAGCAAATGATATTATCGCCACAGCCAAAATAGAGTCTTCAACATATGTGTACGCTCACAACGTTTTTGTTGAAAACTGCACATTTATTGGCAATCCCGATAAATCTGTTGTTGCAGTAAAAGCTTTTGCACAAGGCGGACATTATAACTTCCAACTCAAGGGTTGCACAGGTACGAATCTCCACAGCCTTGCACAGTTGACAGGTGTAACAGGTGTAACAGTTAAAGACTGTAATGTTATTGGTGCCTTAGAAGGTGGTTTAAATCTTCAACATTCTACAGATATAAAAATTACAAAATTGATGGTGGATGCTCAAGACTATGGAGTACGTGCCGGACAGGGTAGTGAGACAGGAACAGTTAATGAAAATAATACGCTGACTATATCCGATAGCGAACTAAATGCAAAATATCCAATTTGGCTTCGTAATGATGCACCTGGAACAGTTATAATAACAGACTCTACTCTTACCGCTAGTGATGATGGAGAAATGATATATAATGATGCAAATGGCACTGTGAATATAACAATAGACGGAGCAGTTTATGTAGGCGATATGGATGAATTGTTAGCCGCATTGAGCAATGATGCATTTGAGACCATTTACCTTGAAGATGGGAATTACGGGGCCGTTCTTATCCAAAATGTTGCTAGGCCAGTATCCTTAGTTGCTATGAACCAGTATAAATCATGTTTCGAAAGTATAGAGATTAAAAGTAGTGATGTGACCATTGACGGTGTCACTGCCGGATATATCGATTTCTATTCTGTCGATAACATTACTATCACTAACAGTTTAGTGACAGGGAATAGATTTTCGATTGCGATTGGTGCTGCTGGTGGGGGAAACAATGGACCTGCAACGATAACAAACAATATAGTTCAAGATGGAGCTATTGGGTTAATGCCAACTCACATTTTTGAGGATTACACGATAACTGGTAATACAGTTGATAAATCGCAAGATGAAGGTATTTGGTTATGGTATGGTGGTTCGCATGCTGATAAAGTTAATTCTGACTCAGTAGCTAGTATCGCTGAAAAGCTTGTAAACGATAATATTTTTGGAGATTACTTTGAGCGAGAGGATAAACATAAGGTGAAGGTTCAGTTTGGCGTTAACTCAGATAAGATATTTAGATAAGTTAAATGGCCATTTATAAGTGAAACGATGACAGTTATTTCAAGCTAAGATGCCCCTTAGGCAAGCATGCAATTAAGCTCTCTAAACTTGCCATGTCAAGTAAACAGGTAATTTAATTAAGATTTATGCACAGGATTTGGATGCATGGTTTCGATAATCTAGAGGAGCCATGCATCCAAGTCTTTTTCGAAATCTTTCTTCGCTATTTTATCTTTGATTCTTCAATCGTTTTAAACCATTATCCGTAAAACTCTTCGATTTTAATGCACCCAAAAATCTTTCAAGATAAAAGAGCGGTGCCAGCCACCATTCATCACTTCCATCAACCCGTGAATTTAGCAAGGCGACTAGTGCCAGGCTGTCCCCTGGTATCATTCAAGCCTCTTCAGAATATTATACAATATATTTGGATATCTGTAGGAGGGTTACAATGATACATAAAACTTTAATTATTCCGGAATGTGTTACATTAGCTCAGATGAATCTGATTTTTAATGCAAGAATTGTGTGGAGAAGATTAACCACCTGGACCATCGCATATCTAATCGGTAGGTATGAAAGAATGGGATCGGAAGAAGAATTGTTTACCCGCTTGAATCTTGAGACTAGGGAAGTTGGAGATATCTTACAACTCATTTTTGGACGGAGGATCTCTGAGGATTACTCCAATATTATAAACAGGTATGTGAACGGATTGCGAGACTTGATTACAGTTCAAATGGAAGGCGATACGGAAGCGGTACAGCGGATTTTAGACTTTTTATCTCAGAACATTGCGGAGCATGCCTCGTTCTTAGCATCAGTCAATCCTTTTGTTGACGAAGCAGAGTGGAGAAGTATGCTAGACACTTACCTCCAATATACAATTGAACTAGCAAATGTATTTGTTGAAGGAGGTTCTTCTATTGAAGCAACAGACCGGCTTACGGAACTGACCGAACAGATGAGTGAATATTTTGCACAGAGACTGTTTGTGTATCTTACGTCTGGTTTCCAGTATGTTCCCGTGCCTCAGGATGAGGAGCAGTGTATTACATACGAAGAGATGAATGAGATATATAATATAAGGATGTACTATTATGAACTGAGCAATTGGGTCAGGGCTTATATGCAGAGCAAGCTTATGGGAATAGGAAATGAAGAAGAAATTCTAGCTCGTTTAAAGCAGGTTCCCCTTGACTATGTTAATATGCTGAGAAAAATCCTTGGAGACAGCCCTGCGGCGGACGAAGAATTGCGGTTGCAATACGTGTTTATTGATTTAATTGGTGACCTCTTCAATGCTCAAAAAGAAGGCAATGTTAGCGAAATCGACCGAATCGTTCGGCTTTTATATCAGAATGCCTATGACAGAGCCCTTTCCGGTCCCGCTCTAACTCCTTTCTATAGCGCGGAGGTATCAGGAGAACAAGTAACTGAGCTTATACGCAGCACAATTCAACAATCCATGGCTTTATTGGCGGGAGACCACGCCAGAAGTCTAGATATATTCAGTTCGCTATTGGATTTGGCTGAAATCGCCAGCGACTACTTTGCACAAGTGTTGGTACAGTATATTTTTTCTAATCAGGAAAATAACAGCGCAAGCTGAACCGGTCTTTAAAATATGCGATTTGCTTGTCAATCTCACATGCCATACACCATTATCTCGTTTAAACCCATCCCAGTCGTGGTATACTACTATCATAAAAAATATTCACATAAGGAGAAAATAAAATTATGGCAAAAAATAGAGTAATCTGTACAACCAACGATGTTGATTATCTTTCAATTAGAAAGGCAATGAGTGCTGGTGCAAGAACTGTAGAGGAACTCGCTGAGATGGCAGGTGTATGTGCTGATTGCGAGGGATGTAAAAGTGAATTAGACGATATTCTTTCCTCCGTTTGCGGTTGCAAGGGTGTTTCTTTAGAAGCGGTAGTAAATGCAGTGAAAAATGGAGCAGACACAGTAGAGAAGGTTGGAGAAGTAACTGGAGCGGGAACAGGCATAGACGAAGAAACTGGTGAAGAATGCGGAAAATGCAAGATTCTTATCCAAAACGTAATTGACCTAGGCCGATAAACCGTTGGTGTCAGACACCAATTGTCGAATTAGCATGAGGAATGCGCTGTTGCAAGGGAAGTCGTGTTTCAAGTTGGAAAAGGTGCCAGACATATTTTCCAACTTACGATAGAAAGGCTAAAAATGATTGATAGAAGCATACGCATTTTATCGGCTTGATAAGGGGATAGCTAAACCTCATGGTGTCGGCCACCGCCCAATGTTGAATATCATAATCTTGTCATATATCATAAATCAGAATATAGAAAAATACATGTGAGGTAGTTATGAATTTTAAGTTTAACCATTTTAATTTCAATGTTCTTGACCTTGAAAAAAGCATGAAATTTTATGAGGAAGCCTTAGGCCTGAAGGAAGTAAAGAGAAAAGAAGCAGAAGATGGTAGTTTCATACTAGTTTATTTAGGTGATGGAGAAACGAATTTTTCCTTGGAATTAACTTGGCTGAGAGATAGGACAGAGCCTTATGATTTAGGTGATCTGGAATATCATCTTGCAATGGCAACGGATAATTACGATGAGGTCTTTAAGAAACATGAGCAGATGGGTTGTATAGAATATGTAAATGAATCAATGGGTATATATTTCATAGTAGACCCGGATGGATATTGGATTGAGGTAGTGCCAAGTCGTTAGAGCCGTCCTCCCGTGTTACAAACAGCAAAAAGCAACAAAGTAGCTTGTTATGATTTACGCATCATAACAAGCTACTTTGTTTGACAGTGCCGAGAAAAAAGGCAGACCTTGTTTGGAAATAAATAAAAGGACTATAGTTTCGGGCTTATTTGCTTGTTTCGCAAGTAATGAATCAGGTATGAGGAAAATGAGACAACCTTTGCTGCCACTGCCAGTAGGACTATGGCTATGGTAGCGGGTGAATTCGGAATCAGAAACATCATGGAAACCGCCAGCGCAAACAGCACCGTTGCTGATTTACCAAATTTATTTGCTGAAATGACAGATTCCTGTGGACGAAAATACAGGTAAAAGCCAGTTAGAATCTGCACCCCCTCTATGACGGCCATAATGATAAAGACCGCCAGGGGAATCGCTTTGATTGCTGACAGGCACCAGAGGGCGGTTAGCAGCATCAGTTTGTCGGCAAGGGGATCCAGCACAGTGCCCACTACAGAGACAACCCTATACTTTCTAGCTAGATAGCCGTCCAACAGGTCCGTAATTCCTGCGAACAAGTAGATGGCCAGGGCATAGATATAGCTATAAGGGTTTTCTGAAAAGAACATATATATAAAAATTGGAATCAAAAATAGTCTGATGATTGTTATTACGTTTGGAACATGCTTCATAATCTAATTTCTCCCCACTGTTTTACTAAAATAGTAACCGATTTTTTACGGATCATCAATCTATTTTTAATTGTGGCCGAGTAGGATTTTCAACAAAGTCAGCCTTCAACAATGAAGGTCCCCCAGGTAACCCTAAAATCGATGTTGTCACAGGTTATGGATATTTGATTAGTAACTAATAAATATTTTTATAAAATTGACGATGTAAATGTAGACGTATATGTAGACGTATATCCTATTCTTTATACAAGGCGGGATTATCAAAGATACTTTATGATGAAGATTGAGCTAACGACAGGCAACCAGAAAGGAAGATGAAAATAATGATACAAGATATAGAACCTAGAGTATTTCATAATATGTATAAAAATAAAAAAGCAAGCCCGGAGGACTTATTTTTAGCATATCAGGGCAACAACGTGCTGGTTCGGGAGGATAAAGAAAAGCTATGGTATCCATCCTTTGCAGACTTTGCCGAAACTCATCCTCTTTTAATAGAAAATGCCCAATTTTTGTTTACTATAGATGATTTAAATTATTATTTGGTTGAAGATGAGGGACTGGATGAAGTATCAGGCTGGATTTATGTGAGCAGCTCTCGTTTTCGGTCTGAGAAAAAATATTGGCGCTCTTTCGCTGGGGCCATCGGTTTGCAGTTGAATCGCTGGTATGAAGACCATAAGTTTTGCAGTCGGTGTGGCGAACCTACAAAGTCATCAGAAAAGGAACGCATGCTTTACTGTCCGACCTGCGGAATGACGATTTATCCTACCATTTCCCCTTGTGTTATTGTTGGTGTTTATAATGGGGACAGGCTATTGTTGACAAAGTATGCCAACCGGGAGTACAGAAACTATGCTTTGATTGCTGGTTTTAATGAAATTGGGGAGAGCCTGGAGCAAACGGTGAGGCGGGAAGTAATGGAAGAGGTTGGCCTTAAGGTGAAAAATCTTCGTTATTATAAAAGTCAGCCTTGGCCATTTACAGACACCCTATTAGCGGGATTTTTTGCAGAGCTTGATGGACCTGATCAGGTTCGCCTTGATGAGGAAGAACTGGCTGTTGCCGTTTGGCTTTCTAGGGACGAGATTCCTGAGCCAGACAGTAATATTTCCCTAACCTCCGAAATGATTAGATATTGGTGTCATGATTAGATATTGGTGTCAGACACCATTTGTCGAATTTGAGGCTGGAATGAGCTGTTGCAAGGAAATTGGTGTTTTAAGTTGGAAAAGGTGCCAGACGTATTTTCCAACTTAAACCGCAATGCGGGCTGGGTCTCTTTTTATTTCACCTTACTCCTGACTGTTTTCCAGAGTCACTCCCCTATCCTTTACATACCGCCAAAATGACTGTCATTATGCATGTGATTCATGTCATTCATATGGTTCATGTTATTCAAGTTCATCATATCGTCCATGTTATTCATGTTGCTCATCATATCATTCATCTGGTTCATCGTATCCATTTGATTCATCATGTCATTCATCATATTCATTTGGTTCATCATATCCTGCTGGGCGTCAAAAGCCATAGTATCAGATGGATTGAATCCAGGGCCCATCACATAACCACCATGGTCAAAAGGAGTTATGGCTCTCATAGCTTCATCTAAGGAAAATTGCTGGAATTGCTGGTCCATAATTCCCTGAAGTTCTTGTTGCATATTCATTTGCATATTGTCAAAATCCATGGCGTGCATCTGATTCATACTGTCTAGCATCTGTGAATCCATAGGGGTACCAAAATTATTATTCATAATTTGTAATGCTTGCTTGTTTAAATCCATAAAACTACTACGGTGGCCAGCCATGTTAGTAAGGAAATCCGCTAAAAAACCGTATTTGAAGACCCTGTCCATAATGTCAAATGGAACACCTTCGGCAACCTCATATAATTCGTATACCGCCTGGAAAAGCCCTTGACTATTAGGTTTAAATTTCTCTTTTATAGAATTCTGATGTTCTTCCTTCAGTGTAGAATATATTAAAAAATTAGCGTCCAGATTTTTCTTCATCATCCATTTATAAAGTAATTGCACTGACTCCCTATCTTTAGCTTTCATTTTGATAACCTTAATTGGATGACCCTGAAGTACTCCTTGTAGATATTTATCAAAATACTTTTGTTGTTTATCATCTAGCTCAGAATAAAACTCTTGTTTAAGCTCAGAAGTGAAATCATTAAAGCTGGCAAACATATTAGAAATACCATCTTCAAGCTTTTTCTTTCTCCTTCTAGCCTTATTGATAGCTTTTTTATTGTAACTCCATCCAAAGAAAATTACTGCTCCTACAAATATAAATGGAAATAACTCACTCATCCACAAAACTCCTTTGCTGTATAATTATAATGTAAATTTACAAAACATTTTACCATACATAGATTGGTGTCAGACACCATTTGTCGAATTTGAGGCTGGAATGAGCTGTTGCAAGGAAATTGGTGTTTTAAGTTGGAAAAGGTGCCAGACGTATTTTCCAACATACTCAGAACTAAAAAACGAAAACTCAATATAAAAAGTTAGAAGCATATCACATAGTGGGGTCCTGATTCCAGAGCGTGTAAAAAGTGTCATCGGAAAAATGGCACCCTTGCCCTTAATCCATGTTAGATTCAGTTATTCTAAAGTTTTTGTGTGTTTTGTCGATATCATATACACATATCATTGATAGATATTGAACCTGATCAACCTACACTTTTACACATTGATAGATATGAACCTGTTGAACCTACACTTTTGAACCTGCACGTCTTGCCTGATACCTTCCATATTAAACCATATTAAACCTGTACTTTCATCCTAGGAGGAACTGAATGAAGGCTAAAATATTATTTGCTAGCGATTCTGCCAACGAGGCTATTAATACAAAAAAGTATCTAAGGGATTACGAACTTTTTATTGCATCTAGTGGCCTAGAGGTAATTAGTCTGTATGAGAAGTACCCAGATATAGATCTCGTAATTTTGGATTTAAACATCTCTAATATGGATGGCTTAACAGCATTAAATGAATTAAGGCTTTTAAATAAGCATAAATATTCCAATATAATTATACTTAGCGATCAAAACGAACCAGAAAAGGAGACAAAAGGATTAAAACTTGGCGCTATAGATTGTATAAGGAAGCCTATTAATTGGGAAATGCTGATTATCAAAATAGAAATCCATTTAGAGCATTTAAAAACACAGCGAATGATAGAGGTTGAACTCAAAGATAGCCTGTCATTGTTCGAGACCATATTCAGCCAATCTCCAATAGGGATCGCCATTGCAGACAATAAAAGACCTAATATGAATAAGCAACAAGACCAGAAGATGGACTTAATTAATCCCATGTTCGAGCAGATAATAGGAAGATCTAAAAGTGAACTGGGAGATATAGAATGGTCTAAATTTACTCATCCTGATGACTTAGCTAAAGATCTTGATAAATATGAAAAATTTCTTAATGGTGAAATCGATAAATATGAGATAGAGAAGCGTTACATAAGGCCCGATGGCTCCTATTCCTGGGTTCATCTGATCATTACATCTCTTAATTTGAATAATTTAAGTGACAAACATCTATGCTTGATTCGAGACATAACAGAACAAAAGTTAGCGGAAAAAGCTCTTAAAGAAAGCGAGCGGAGCAAATCAGTTCTACTGTCCCATCTTCCTGGAATGGCCTATCGATGCAACTTTGACCGAAACTGGACAATGGAGTTTGCTTCTGAAGGGTGTTATTCCCTTACGGGATACAAGCCTAGTGAGTTAGTTGGTAATAAGAAGCTTGGCTTCAATGATATAATAGATTCCAAATACAGAGAAAGCATCTGGGAAAAATGGAATAAAAACCTGTATGACGACAAAATATTTGAGTATGAATACGAGATTATAACCAAAAACGGTGAGCGCAAATGGGTGCTGGAGATGGGGCAGGGTGTATACGACAGAAATCATAAGGTAATAGCACTTGAGGGAATTATAATAGATATCTCCGACAGAAAGGAAAATGAAATAAGATTAAAGTACCTAAGCGAGCATGATGTCACAACAGGATTATATAACCGCAGATATTTTGAAGAGGTACTGTTACAAGATAAAGGTGAAAAAAGGGCAGTAGTGTTATTGAATTTAAATAGGATAAGCCCCATTAACCTTGCCTATGGTTACAGATTTACTGAGGAATTAATAAAAGAGGTTGCAAAAAACCTATCTGTACTTACTGGAGAAAATCGAGAATTATTCCAGATTTCATTTGCAAGATTTGCATATTATATTACCGATTATGAGAGCGTTGAAGACCTTACTGATTTCTGTGAAGAAATATTTAACGTAATGAAAACCATGCAGATTTTACACACGATGAGATGCGATGTGGGCATTCTGGAGATTAGTAGGCAAGATTGTGATGCGGAAAAAATATTGAGAAATGCCTCTATAGCTGCTGAGTATGTTGATAAGAATCAGATGTTCGGTTATAGTCTGTTTGAAGATAAATTGAAGTTCAAGATGCTTCGTGATGGGGAGATAAAAGATGAGCTGGTAAAGGTGGCTTTTGACAGAGAAAGTGATAATCTTTTCTTGGAACTCCAGCCCATTTTAAATCTTAGGACGAACAAGATTAGAGGATTTGAATCTCTAGCAAGATTAAAAAGTGATAAACTGGGAATCGTATCACCGAGAGAATTTATTCCAATTGCTGAAGAAACCCGGCTGATAATACTGATTGGGCAAAAGATTATGTATATGGCAGCAGAATTTCTTAGGGAATTAGAGGAAAAAGGTCATGATGATATAAAGGTAACGTTTAATGTATCAGCCTTGCAGCTTAATACCGATGAATTTCTTGATGAACTTACTAAGGTTATTAGGGAAACTGGGATTAATCCAAAGAATTTCGGCTTGGAAATAACGGAGTCTATTTTTGCTGATGATTTTGATTCTATTAACGCAAAACTAGGCAAAGTCAAAGATATGGGCTTGGAGATAGCGGTAGATGATTTTGGTACAGGCTATTCCTCCCTTGCACGTGAAAGAGAGCTTAATATTAACGGTATTAAAATTGACAAATACTTTACAGATAAACTCCTTTCCATCGAACCGGAAGAATCAATAACAGGTGATATTATTTCCATGGCCCATAAAATTGGCCATTATGTTATAGCTGAAGGTGTAGAAACACACAAACAAAAGGAATATTTAATCAATTATAATTGTGATATGATGCAAGGCTACCTCTTTAGCAAACCAGTAGACCAACAAACCGCAATCACCTTACTAGAGTAATGGTGTCAGACACCATTTGTCGAATTTGAGGCAGAAATGAGCTGTTGCAAGGGACTCGGTGTTTTAAGTTGGAAAAGGTGCCAGACATATTTTCCAACTAGCGATAGAAAAGCTATCATACAATAGAAAGGGTAAAAATGATTGATATACATTCACACGTACTTCCGGGAATGGATGACGGCGCAAAGGATCCGGAGGAATCAAGGGAACTTATCAATGTCCTGCAAGATCAGGGCGTTACTTTGCTTGTTCTGACACCTCATTATTACCCTCATCAGGAGAGGCTTTCTGATTTTTTAATCAGGAGAGAAAAAGCCTACCAAAGCATTTCAGACAGCGATATAGAGATGATATTGGCTAGCGAAACCTACCTTTCCGAGCCGCTATTGTCCTATGATTCCATAGAAGCGCTTTGCATAGGGGATACCGGCTATCTTTTATTAGAATTGCCTTACCTAGATAAGTGGGGCTCAAGTGTTATGAAACAAATTGAGCAGTTGATTGCGAAGTATAACGTCAAACCCATCATTGCCCATATAGAAAGATACGAGAGGCCATTAGAGCATCGAAAAGAGCAAATATTAAAGGAGTTAGTGGATATGGGGTGCCTACTTCAATTCAACATATACTCAGTAATAAACAAGAGGACTCGGGCATCAACGTTGAAGCTATTAAAGGATGGGTGGGCCGATACGGTAGGCTCAGACTGCCACAATATGACAACAAGACCTCCCCGGTTTGATGAATTTTATGACATCGTGAATGAAAAACTAGGCGTGAGAAGACCCCAGTGGTGCGATCTGTTTTAGCGGTGTCATGTTTTAGCGGTGTCAGACACCATTTGTCGAATTTGAGGCAGAAATGAGCTGTTGCAAGGGACCCGGTGTTTTAAGTTGGAAAAAGTGCCAGACATGTTTTCCAACCTGCTTATTGTGGTAGCCAATTGCAGCATCTTACTTACTTAAAGTCTGACAGGGCACTTCCCTTCCCTGTAGATGAGGTGTCTAATGGACGAGGGATAAGACGTGAATATTTCTAGAAGCAATGGAAGTAGCTGTTAGTGATGATTTATCAGGAAGTAAGCAGCTTTTAGTGCTAGCTTAACAAGATTGAAACGTCCGGCGAGTAGCATAGAAAGGTATGATTATATGGTTGATGGTAGAGTCATAGAAAGATTAACAGATTTTCTAAATGAATCTAAATATACCGTTGTTTTAACTGGCGCAGGTATTTCTACAGAGAGCGGTATTCCAGATTTTAGATCCAAGGATGGCTGGTGGAAAAAATTAAATCCTTCGGAGGTCGCCTCGATTAATGCCCTGGAAAACAACTATGACTTATTCAGAGAATTCTATAAGTATAGGATTAGTATGTTAGAAGGATGCAAGTTTAATAAAGGGCATAAGGTATTGGCGGATTGGGAAGAAAAGGGATTTGTGAATTCAGTTGTAACCCAGAATATCGATGGTTTTCATATCGATGCCGGCAGCAAAAATACATATGAACTTCACGGTTCTATTAATGCTATAAGGTGCCACTCATGCGGAAAGGTTCATTCAGTTGAAGACTTTATAAATGATAAGCAGTGTGAAGCGTGTGGGGGAAACTTAAGGCCAGGAGTTGTTTTGTTTGGAGAAGGCCTTCCCACTGATGTGTGGCATAAAGCATATGAGGAAATAGAAAAATCAGACCTTCTTTTGGTCATAGGCACAAGCCTAAACGTAAGTCCTGTTAATAGCTTGCCTTCTGTAGCAAAGGGCAAGAAAGTTTTGATCAATGCCGAGAAAACTCAAATGGATCATTTGTTTGACCTGGTAATAAATGCAGGCTCAGGCACAGTCCTTGTAGCGGTGTCAGACACCATTTGTCGAATTTGAGGCAGAAATGAGCTGTTGCAAGGGACCCGGTGTTTTAAGTTGGAAAAAGTGCCAGACATATTTTCCAACTTAAAATACAATAGTGGTCCTAGTGGGTCTAGTCTCGTTTTGCTGAGGCGTTGGGCTCCTTAAATATGAAGTGATTGGGTCTTTATTCGAACAAATGAAATAAGTAAATTAAAAATGACCAGGTACTCTGCAATGGTAAGCGAGCGCCTAGTCATAGTTATACCACTATACATTATGTTCTTCACTCTCAATAAGATTTAGGGATCCTGGTTATAGAACTAGCATTTCTATCCAAAAACCTTGACCCTTTTATCGATATCCACTTTTTCCTTATCTCTCCCCGGGGCTTCGATTGAGCCGAAGATCATTTGCGCATAGAGCTGCCAGTGCTCGGGAATATCCCAGGTTTCTTGAACTTCTTTTCGGATGTTGTGAATGTAGTGCTGTAAATTAGCGCCAATATTATTGTCGGCCAAAGTAGTCCAAATTGCTACAGTAGCGGCCCCTTGATGCTCATGACTCCATTGCTGCATCCTTTCTATACTTACATTAAATTTTTCGCATGTTTCCTTAATTACATTTTGATCCTCAAAGAACAGCACGGTTCCATAGGATTTATTAAAAAGCTCTAACCGATCTTTTAGTTTAGTAAACTCTTCGGGAGTCCTTGCCTCTTTCTCCTTCGCCTCTACCATTTTCCATAACTTGCTGTGCTCTTCTCCAAAGAGAATGGCAATCCTAGTGCTTTGGGAATTGAAAGCAGAGGGTAATTGATTAATAGTAATCTTAATCAGTTTAATGATTTCATCTTTGCTAAGAGGGATATCTTTGCTTAATTCATAGACGCTTTTCCGGTTTCCAAGTAAGCTGATGACATTTTGGTTTATCATAAAATCCTCCTTAAACTACTAAAATCTGCCTTAACCTATAGTTTAATCATTACCCGGATGCAGGCAAGTTAAACTTAATGGTGTCAGACACCATTTGTCGAATTGGGGGCATAAGTGGGCTGGTGCAAGGGAATTGGTGTTTTTAGTTGGAAAAGGTGCCAGACATATTTTCCAATATAGCTATGGGGAAACCATAGTGACGAAGCCTACAGTATACGGAAATCATAGTGACGAAGGCTACAGCATTAAATGGCGATTATACGTCAATGTCCAATCAACGAACAACAATAGTTAAGCAGATAAGCACCCTCTTCCTTGTTTTTAGGAACGATTTAAAAAATAGTGGTTGTATTGTATAGCGTGGTGGTAAAAAGTGGTTGAACTGTACGGGAATATGGTATATTATTACATTAAAGTAAATAAAGGGAACGGAAAAGCGATGTCTAACGAAACGGCCTCACAACATTACATTAGGATATTTAAAATCATTAATGCGATATAAGCAATAAATAAATCAACTGAAAAGAAAATATTATGAAGGGCACGATACAGGGCGGTGGCATAGAAAATGGGTAGAAAACAGAGAATAATTGTTGAAGGCGGGATATATCATATCATTCAAAGAGGGAATAATAGAAACTTTATTTTTGAAGACAATCAAGATAAGAGACAGTTCTTTGAATTCTTGTTAGATGCCAGAGATAAATATGAATTTCATGTTCTATATTACGTCCTGATGGATAACCATTATCACTTGCTGTTAGAATCAAGCGATATTCCCATTAGCAGAGGAATCCAGCATCTCAACACAGCTTATAGCAAGTACTACAACAAGAAGTATGATCGCGTCGGTGGGATTTATAACGGTCGCAGCAACCAGTCCTTGGTAACAGATATTAGATATTTTTATCAGCTATTAAGGTACTTTTCGCAGAATCCAGTGAAAGCCGGAATTGTTAAAGCGCCTGGGGAGTATAAATGGTGCGCTCACGGGGAGGTTAAAAAAGGATATCGCTACATAATCAACATCGAAAAGCTTCTTAGCCGTTTTTCCGCAAGCAAACCCAGGGCCTATGAAGAATATGTTGAGCTCATAGAACAGGATGCGGAAATCAGTCCGGTATATGGTTTATACCATGTAAATGAAGAGCAAAGGCTTGCAGATGCCCTAAACCAAATCATGATCAACATGGGTTTGAATGACAGGCAGATTTATCGAATTAGGGAGGGAGACAGGAGTATGGACTTGAAAGAAGTGCGCAACGAGTTTATTCAGGAAGCGTATGACGCGGGATTTAAGATGAAAGATATCGCAAATCATATTTCCTGCTCCCATGAGACTGTAAGAAAGGTCATTGGTGTCAGACACCATTTGTCGAAATTGCATAAGGGATGAGCTGGTGCAAGGGAATTGGTGTTTTAAGTTGGAAAAGGTGCCAGACATATTTTCCAACTTAATGACCGCTTTATTACTCTAGGGGTAGACTTCGACCTAATCGTTCTACGTGAGATTCTTACTGACGAAGGAGTCTCTTTGAGGACTTGAAATCGTACTGAATAGGGAGAGACTCTGGGGGAGACTCGTACTGGGACTAAGTCATTCGGAGATAGGCTTGCACCTAACTTCTGCGATAGCTTCTCCCTGAACTAACCATTCTATGATAGCTCCTACCCGAACAGCATAACCATTCGATAATAGCTCCTGTTTGAACAGCCATTCAGCATAGCCCCTGCCCAACAGCCGTTCAGCGATAGCTCCTACCCGAGCACCAATTCTGTGATAAAATGATATTAGATTATTTTAGGGTGTCAAAGCCAAAGATGTCCATTCCTGTGCTAGTAGGCCGATGTGCAAACGCACAACACAGGATTCGTGGCAAAGAGAATGAGTAGTTGCAAGGAGTTACATGTTTTAAATTGGAAAAGGTGTCAGACACCATTATTAAATGAGACACCATTATTGTCTATACGGAGCAAATCATATGAAACAACAATACAATTTCACAGAAGGAGATATACGGAGGCAGTTGATTTTCTTTTCTCTGCCCATCATGTTGACCAACCTACTGCAGGTATCCTATCAATTTATAGATAGCTTATGGGTCGGAAACCTTATTGGAGCCAACGCATTGGGCTCTGTTGCTGTAGCAAGTACCGTCATTTTTGTTGCTTTGTCTTTTATTATAGGGATTAATAATGCAACGCTGACAATTTTGTCGCAGCAAAAGGGCAAGCAGGATGAAGAGGCTCTGGCTAGATATCTAAATGCCTTTGTTGTGGTTTTAGCTGGCTTGGCTTTAATTGCAGGATTGGGAGGATTCTTCTTTGCTGAAAAAATATTACAACTGCTTAATACGCCTGGTGCCTTACTTCATGAGGCCAAAGTTTATTTACAAATAAATAGCTTGGGAATCGCTTTTCTAATAGGCTATAACTTTATCGGGACAGTCATGAGAGCTTTGGGGGATAGTAAAACCCCCTTGAAAATCGTGTTGGCAGCAGTGGTGCTAAATACCTTTTTAGACCCAATCTTTATTGCTTTCTTTAACTTAGGCGTAAATGGCGCTGCGGTAGCAACGATTATTTCACAGGGACTGGCGTTTTTATTCGGAATACACTATGTGCTTCGTCGTAAAATGGCTCCTTTTTCAAAGCCTTCGCTACCTGCGAAGGAAGAAGTGACGCTAATTATGAAGTTAGGTATCCCGGCGGGCCTTCAAATGTCGGTTATTAGTGCGGGCATAGCGGCGATTATGAGTGTTGTGAATTCTTTTGGCGCTTCAGTGGTATCGGGTTTTAGCGCTGCGCAGCGTCTAGACAGTGTTATTATGATACCAGCACAAGCCTTGGGTACTGCAGTAAATAGTATGGCGGGGCAAAACATTGGTGTAAATAAATGGGACAGGGTTTCTAGAATCTCCAAGTTTGGCTTGGTTTTGAATATTACGATTATGCTAATTATCGCCTTGTTTGTTGTTATTTTTGCAGAGCGCGCAATTCGATTATTCATTCAAGAACCAGAATCCGTTAGGTTTGGCAAGCAATATTTGAGAACTATTGCCTTTTTCTATCCTTTTTTGGGCATCAATTTTATTTTAAATGGGACAGTTAGGGCTTCAGGAGCCATGTACCAGGTATTGGTCTTGAATCTTATTTCATTTTGGGTGCTTCGCTATCCACTGACCTCTATTTTATCAACCTTCTTAGGCGATAAGGGAATTGCCTTCGGAATGGGGTTTAGCTTTGTAATCAGTAGTATGGTGGCATTTTTATACTATCGATATGGAAAATGGAGAAAGAATCAGTTATTTTCATAAAAAGAGTAGTGTCGCATTCAGAAATGATGTTGTCCCCGATTTTCACAGTTGTGACGACTCAGCGTGGCGTCCAATGTCGTTTTCCCAGTTGTGATGTCAGACAACTTTTGTCAGTTGTGGTGTCTGTTACCTTTTGCCAGAAGTGGTGCCTGTTACATTTTGTTATGTCAGGCATCATTTTTTATTTGACCAGTTACCTGCCTAAAGATTACTGGCAAATTGCCGATGGATAAGTACAGGGTATTTTATATAGGGTAAAAAGGGGAGGAACGTAATATGATTAATGGGATAAATACAAATCAAAGGGCCTACGTGAAAAGCCCAACAAACGCGGCTAAGGAAGCAAATGAAATAAGGGATGCGAAAGAACGGAAAGACACAACCGATTCAGCTGCTAAGACTGATAAGATAGACATTAGCAAAAAGCAAAATTCGCCTGTAACCTATTCAAACATCAAAGGCAAAAAAGGCTTAGGGTCTTCTGAAGTAGAAGTATTGAAAACCCAAGCGGAGCAAGCTTATGAAAATCTAAGAAATATTGTTGAAAAGCTAATCTTAAACCAATCAAAGGGCTACAAGATTTCCACTGAAATAGAGAAAATCCAACTATCTCCTGAAGAAGTTGAGGCTGCGAAATTATCCGTTTCTGAAGAAGGTGAGTATGGTGTAAAAGCTGTTAGCGATAGATTGGTGAATTTTGCAATTTCCGTTTCAGGAGGAGACAAAAGTAAGTTTGCGGTGCTAGTTGACGCCATAAATGAAGGCTTTAAAGCGGCTCAGGAAGCTTGGGGAGGCCAATTGCCAGATATTTGCAATCAAACCTACAATGAAACCATGAGAAAATTAGAAGCATGGGCAAAGGAGGATTAATGGTGTCAGACACCATTTGTCGAATTTAGGGCAAAAATGAGCTGTTGCAAGGGACCCGGTGTTTTAAGTTGGAAAAGGTGCCAGACATATTTTCCAACTTAAATCCTATGTTATGCGTAAAATACGGATGCAGTTGGCAATAACACCTGTTTAAAACGAATTCAAGAAGGTATTAGTAGAAATAACACAGAGCGAAGTGCAGAAAAGAAACGAATCTAAACTTATGCTAGGAGGTACTGTTATGTATACTATCGTTAATGAATTCCCCGCTGAATTACTTAATGCCACAGAAGGTCCCTTTATTTCTCTGTATCAACCCACTCACAGGCGTAGCCCTGAAAATAAGCAGGATGTCATAGTATTCAAGAACCTAGTTAAGGAAATGGAGAAATCTCTCCAGCAAAAATATCCTAAAAGAGAAAACCAACCTATTATCGACCTGTTCACAAAACTGGGAAATGACAAAGGGTTTTGGAACTATACAAGTGACGGCATTGCTGTACTTTATGCAGCAGGACAAGCTATCATCTACAAGCTAAACAGGCCGGTAAAGGAGCTCTTAGTGGTATCCGACAATTTCCATATTAAACCCCTGATCAGAAACTTTCAGTCTGCAGATTGTTACCATGCTCTTGGCCTAAATAGGGAAGGTTTCACACTATTTAATGGAAACCGGTATGGCATTGAAGAGGTATCCCTAGAAGAGGATCATATCCCAAATAACTTTAAGGAAGCACTGGGCGAATATTATTATTCTTCCTATATCTCAAACAGAGCTGCTGGCGGAGCACAAGGTACCGGCGGTTACCACAGTTATCAGGATAAATCGAAGATAATTCATGCAGATACGGAGAAATTTTTCCGCTTTGTGGATAATGCGGTTTTAGAAAATTATTCTAAACCCACAAACTTTCCACTAATTCTCATCGCCTTACCTGAATATCATAGTCTTTTCAGGAAAATAAGCCGCAATCCATTCTTGTTGGAGGAAGGGATTAAAACCAATTATGATATTTTGACCGTGGACAAACTGAAAGACGAAATGTGGAAAGTGGTGGAACCTATCTACCTTAAAAAGACCGAGGAATTAATAAAGAATTTCGAAAACTCCAAGGCAAAATCCCTCGCATCGGATGATATGGCTGAAATAGCCAAGTCTAATTTGAACAACAAGGTAAGCACAGTCCTGATAGAATCAGATAAAATCATCCCCGGCAGAATTAATCGCACTACAGGCGAAATCGAAAAGGGGGAATTGAATCATTATGAATTTGGAGATTTGCTCAATGACATGGCACTATGGGTAATCCAAAATGGAGGAAATGCAGTAATGCTTCCAAAGGAAAGAATGCCAACCACAACAGGCATCGCAGCCATCTACCGGTTTTAATGGTGTCAGACACCATTTGTCGAATCAGCATAAGGAATGAGCTGTTGCAAGGGGTACGGTGTTTCAAGTTGGAAAAGGTGCCAGACATATTTTCCAACCAACCAAACGAACATCTAATCAAACAGACAACTAATCTAAAAATAATTGTAAACAAACTAAAATAGAGCAGAAAAGCCTGCTCTATTTTTGCTCCTAAACGCCGAAAGCAAATAAACAAAATTGCATTCTACAGAGATTACATTCCACAGATGTTGGTATATTTTGCACTAAAAAAGTAAAATTAAACAAATTTACAAAACCACAACACTTACTTTTTACAAAACCACAACACTTACTTTTTACAAAACCACAACATTTACTTTTTCCAATACCATTAACATTCACTTTTTCCAATACCATTAACATTCACTTTTTCCCAAGACCATTAGCCTTAACCTTTTTCCAATAACATTGACATTCACTTTTTCCGGGGGAAAATCACATGCTCCTTTAATCTGAAATTAGCGCACAAAAACAAAACAATTGTAAAAAATAGTTGATAATTATCGGGAAATGCAATAGAATCTAAAATAACTATCATAATATAACAACTATAGTATGATTTTATTTTGACACATCCTACAGTTGAGGCACCTCCTGAATGGACACCTACTACAGAATTACAAGTGCCACAGAATAATATAACAACTACTATATAATTCTACCAAAGGATCGCGTTTTATCTGGCAGAACTCCAAGCCTATCACAACCACCTGTCTAAATTTTGAGAAACTGCCATACACAAAGCAGGGACTAACACCAACAACAATAATGAACCGTTATAAAAGGGAGTTATTTGTATGGGAAACGTTGTGATTAAGCCGAAAGTAAAGCAGCTCGAATCAAATCTATTTCGAATACCCTTCATTGCTTTATTAGTGATTTCTATTTTATTTCTAGCATACATTACAGGCGGGGCGCCAAACACCTTATTACACTTGATATATATTCCCGTCATCCTGGCAGCGTATTACTGGGGCATTGTTGGTGGTATTAGTGTTGCCGCTGTTTCTGGACGCCTTGCAGGCCCAGTTATGCCACTAGCCAATCCAGGAATGGTCATATGGGGTTATCAAAATTGGATTATACGCTTTCTAATCCTTGTATTTATCGGCCTTATAACAGGCTATATGTTCAGAAAAATCGATGATTTGTCTCGGCAGGAAAAAGAAAGAGCCGCTATAGATCCTTTTACTGGTATCTACAATACCAACAAGCTGATGAAGTTTTACAGGCGAAAATGAATAATAGGGAACACTTTGCGGTAATTTCTATAAAGCTGACAAATATAGAAGCAGTAGAAAAATACATTGAACAAGCCGTTGCCCAAAAAATTATTCAAAGCCTAATCATTGATCTTTTGGACAGGTATGGTAAGGATGCTGTATATTCCTCAGGTCACGATGAGATTAATTTAGTGATTGAACCAGATTGTAAATACGTAGACAATTGCAAGGAAATCCTTCGCCAATATTCCCGCCCATCGGAAATAGAAGAATACTCAACTCGGATATCCATGAAAATGGGGATATATGAGTATAAAGGATCTAAAGAAACGCCAATCGATGTCTATAATAAATCCAGGATTGCCTACGAGCAAGGTTCAGAGTATGAGTCCGGTATTTATCATTATGATAAGCAGCTTGAGCTGAAAAGAAAAGAGACTTTAGAGATTACAACCTCTTTGGTGGAATCCATTAAGAAAAAAGAGCTCTATTTAGTTTATCAACCCAAGATTAATATTGCTGACGATTCAATTGCTGGTGTGGAAGTGTTGATTCGTTGGAACAGAGGCTATAAGAAGCCTGTGGGGCCAGATGTTTTTATCAAGCTGGCAGAGGATATCGGTTTTATTAAAGAAATATCCACCTTTGTATTTGAAAATACCTGTAGGCAAGTAGTAAAGTGGAGGCAGAAAGGAATTGATTTGAACTTTTCCATGAATTTCACTGATAATGAACTACTTGACAGTAGCTTTGTGGAAATGGGGAATCAAATCATTGATAAGTGTAGCATTGACAGGACAGCAGTAGAAATAGAAATAACGGAGAGGGTTATTTCTAAGAGCGATAAAATAAGGGATGTTATCAGCGAGTTCAGAGCTAAAGGATTTAAGATATCCATTGACGATTTTGGTACAGGAGTCAATTCACTGTTAAGGATGGCGGGATTTCCCTTTGATATTATTAAAATTGATAAGTATTTTATTCATCGCATTGATAATGTTGAGATTAAAGCATTAATATCAACAATCACTAACTACGCCCATGAGTTCGGTAAACAGGTGGTGGCGGAAGGAGTTGAAACAGAAGAGCAGCTTAAAGCCCTAAAAGAATTGGGGTGCGATGTAATTCAAGGATATTATTATTCAAAACCTCTGTTACCTCACGAATTCGAACAATACTACTATTGAAGGGAAAGTGGCCTAGCCACTTTTTTATTGCTTATGCATTCTGAGAATGATAAGATAAATTATCTACCAATTTTGTAGGATACATAAAGACTAGGGCTAATTGTGCTAGGATTTCATATATGCAAGGTGTCTGATACCAGCCCTGGAACTAATCTGTGCCTGGGACCGGTACCTAACAGACGCCAGTCCAGAAACGAATCTGGTGCCTAGGGCCTAACAGACCCCAGCCTAGAAACGAATCTGGTGGCTAGGTGCCTAACAGACCCCAGCCCTGGAACTAATCTGTGCCTGGGACCGGTACCTAACAGACCCCAGCCCCTGAAACGAATCTGGTGCCTAGGTATCTAACAGACCCCAGTCCGAAAATAATCTGGCGCCAAGAACCAGTACCTAACACACACCGGCCTAGTAAGCCACCAGCCCTAACGCCGTAGAAAGGAGAGAGCAAGCAGGCAATCACATTGCTTTGTTCAAATATAATGAATAGTATTAAATACCGTAATAAATTATATACCCATAGGCCCATACGGGACCTAAAAGATATGATAAACAGCAGTGCGGATTTATATAAAGATAAAACAGCATTTTTGGTAAAGCACATACCAGGGGGTGAATACATCCCTATTAAATTCAGCCAATTGAAGGAGGATATTGATTCACTAGGAACGGCCCTCATGGATATCGGCCTGACAGGCAAGAAAATTGCTGTCATTGGGGAAAACCGCTACGAATGGGTGGTTTCCTATTTTGCTGTAACAAATGGAACAGGAGTAATTGTTCCCCTTGATCGGGAGCTGCCCACTCAAGAAATACATAACCTTCTTAAAAGAGCCAATGTAAGTGCCATTATTTATTCCAGCAAGGTGAAAATGGTGGTGGAAGAAGCTGTTCAAGGTCTGGAAAACATTGAATATATCATCAATATGGACACAGTAGAGCATGAGGGAACCAAGCTGTCCTTCACTAAGCTGATACAAACCGGCCAAAGACTTTTATTAGAACAAAAGAGGTTTTTTATAGACAAGGAAATAGACCCAGAAGTCATGTGCTCCTTACTATTTACCTCTGGTACTACGGGAATGGCCAAGGGCGTTATGCTTTCTCATAAGAATATAGTTTCTAATGTAATGAGCATGTCAAAGTATGTGGATGTCACTGGATTCACCGGCTTGTCAGTACTGCCCATGCACCATACCTATGAGATGACTTGTCATGTTTGCACTGCCCTATATCAGGGCTGCGGCATAGCTATTTGCGAAGGATTAAGATATATTGTAAAAAACATGGCAGAATCCAAGGCCAGCGTCATGCTTGGAGTTCCTCTCCTTTTTGAATCCATGCATAAAAAAGTGTGGAAAAAAGCTGAGGAGAGTAGGAAAGCCAAAAAGATGCGAAAGGCCGTGCAACTTTCCAAAAGCCTAGGTAGGCTCAACCTTAAATCTACGAAAAAGCTATTTAAAGCCGTCCATCAGGCAATGGGTGGAAATATGAAGCTTCTGATTTCCGGCGCTGCTGCCATAGACCCAGTCACCGTTGAAGATTTCAATGCTATGGGCTTCACCATGATACAAGGCTATGGAATGACAGAATGTGCCCCCATTATCACGGTAAATAAAGACAGATACCATAAGCCTGCTTCCGTTGGCTTGCCCCTACCGGGAACAGAAGTGATGATTATCCACCAGGACGAAAATGGTGTGGGAGAGATTATTTGCAGAAGTGATTCAGTCATGCTGGGTTACTATGATGATCCTGAGGAAACGGAAAAGGTTCTCATAGATGGCTGGCTTCATACCGGAGATTATGGGTATATGGATAAGGATGGTTTTCTTTATATTTCCGGCCGCAAAAAGAATGTTATCGTCACTAAAAACGGTAAAAATATTTTCCCTGAGGAAGTAGAATATTACTTGCATAAAAGCGATTATATCCAAGAAGCAATCGTTTGGGGTGTTGAAAATAATGGTGGGGACATCGTGGTGTATGCAGAAATATTTCCCGATTTTCTATTGATAGAAAATGAATACGGAAAGCTTTCTGAAGAGGCTTTAAACCGTCTAATTAAATCGGAAATTGATAAAATCAACGAAAACATGCCACTATATAAGAGAGTAAAACGATTTGGCATAAGAGAGACGGAATTTGAAAAAACCACAACCAAAAAAATCAAGAGACACACAATCAATTCCAGTGTGGGAAGTAATAATATCGGAGGAATATAAAATGGATGACAAACAGTACAAGGCGCTAAAGGAAAAGGAATTGGCTTATGCCGTGGCAAAGGTTGAGGATATCAAAAAAAGCACCAATCCCTATTACAGATATAAGGATGTAAGGCCAATTACAGACCTTAAGCATATGGTAGAAACCAGCGTGGAATTATATGGAGACCGGATAGCCTTTAAGGTAAAGGACACACCGGGAGGCCCTTACAGGGGAATTACCTTCAAAGAGTCTAAAGTCGATATTGATGCACTAGGCACTCAGCTGATTGCTATGGGCCTAAAGGACAAAAAAATTGCCATTATCGGCGAAAATCGATACGAATGGGCTGTTTCATACCTAGCCGTTGTATGCGGGACAGGTGTAGTCGTTCCTTTGGATAAAGAATTGTCACAAGCTGAGCTTGAGCAAATTATCATTGATGCAGAAGTAGAATGCGTTATCTATTCCGATAAATATGAAGAACTATTTGTAAATATTAAAGAGAAGGGAAGTTCCCAGCTAAAATTCTTGATTAGCATGGATCTAGAGGTAGAGGGGGATAATGGGGCTGAATCAAGCTACATCTACTCTTACAAAAACCTAATAGAGAAAGGCAAAGCCCTAATTGCACAGGGGAATAGAGAATTCCTAGATGCTCAGATCCATAGAGATGAAATGAGCATACTGCTCTTTACTTCAGGAACGACAGGTTTTTCAAAAGGCGTCATGCTTTCTCACGGCAATATCGTTGAAAATATGATGGCGGTGATTACCCTTATTAAAATTACAAAGGAGGATACTTTTTTCTCCCTTCTTCCCATTCATCATACCTATGAATGCACCTGCGGTTTCCTGATTCCTTATTATCGCGGCTGCACGGTTGCCTATTGTGAAGGCCTGAAATACATCGTGAAGAATCTTTCTGAAGCGCAGCCTACCGTATTCCTTGGAGTACCTCTGATTTTTGAAAGCCTTTATAAAAAAATATGGCAGAACGCTAGAAAGAGCGGTAAAGATGGTACATTAAAGAAGATGATTGGCATAAATAGAGTGACAAAGAAAATTGGAATTGATATAGGACCTCTTTTCTTGAAACAAATTACGGCTTTATTTGGCGGAAAACTCAGGTTAATTATTTGCGGAGGAGCGGCTATCGACCCGGACATCCTGCTGGGGATTCAAGATTTTGGTATTAATACCCTTCAAGGCTACGGACTGACAGAATGCGCACCAATCTTTGCATTGAACCCTGATAAAGGCGGAAAGGTTGCCTCTGCAGGAATGATGCCGCCTGGATTCGAAGTAAAAATTCACGAAGCTGATCCTGAGACAGGTATTGGGGAAATCTGTGCCAAAGGTAAAAATATTATGCTAGGATATTATAAAAACCAGGAAGCCACAGATGAAGTCTTCGAAGATGGCTGGTTCCATACAGGAGACCTGGGATATATAGATGAGGATGGCTTTGTCTATATAACAGGTAGGAAGAAAAATGTTATCATTACAAAAAACGGCAAAAATGTATTCCCAGAGGAGCTTGAATACTACCTTGGTAAAATCCCTTATATATCCGAATCTATGGTTTGGGGGAAAGACACTGAGGACTCTAACGATACTATGATTATGGCCAACATCAGAGTGGATGAAGAGGAGATTGCTGAAGCTCTGGGTGAAAACTATAGCCATGAAGACGTGGAAAATCTAATGTGGAAGGAAGTTGATAAAATCAACGAAGAAATGCCTTATTTTAAAAAGATAAAAAAGATTAATATCCGTGAAGAGGAATTTGAAAAAACAACGGCTAAAAAAATCAAAAGATTTGTTGATTCAAATAAAGAAGGATAAAACCAAAGGTTAATTTGTCCTCAATCATACTTAAGTGCCTGCACGGATATAATGGAGAGGAAAAAATGGACAATTTAGAGAAGGGCTACCCCATGGTGGAGGTGGATCTGAAAAAACTACGGCACAATATTGACAAGATTGTGGACATGTGTAAAGAGCAAGGAATTGATGTAGCGGGAGTATTTAAAGGCTTTAACGGCCTACCCCCCGGCATAAAAACCTTTGAAGAATCAGAATGTACATATATTGGCTCATCCAGGCTAGACCAAATTGAAGCTGCCATCAAATCCGGTATTAGGGCGAAACCCTATATGCTCATTCGCGTACCTATGATGAGTGAGGTGAAGGACGTCATTCGGTTGACGGATATTAGTTTAAATAGTGAAGTCGCCATTTTAAGGGCACTGAATGAAGAGGCAAGGGCTCAAGCAAAGGTGCACAAGGTTATCTTGATGGTGGACCTGGGGGATCTACGGGAAGGCTTTTGGGACAAGGGGGAGCTTCTTGAGGCGGCCCTCATGGTTGAAAATGACATGGCAAATCTTGAATTGGCAGGGATAGGCACCAATTTAGGCTGCTATGGCTCTGTTGTCACCACAGTGGAAAAAATGGAGGAGCTAATCCGAGACGGGGAAAATATTGAAGAGGCCATTGGAAGGAAACTTGAAATCTTCTCTGGCGGTACAACATTGTCCTTGCCTTTGGTGATGAACAAGACTATGCCAGCCCGTATCAACAACCTTCGCATAGGTGAAGGGATTATTCTAGCAAAGGATTTAAAAGACCTGCTAGGATATGATATGAGCTTTCTCTATCAGGATATTTTCACTTTGAAAGCAGAGGTTATAGAAGTTAAAAACAAGCCAAGCCATCCAGTGGGTGAGCTAGCTTTTGATGCCTTCGGTAATGTGCGGACCTACGAGGATAGGGGAATCAGAAAAAGAGCTCTTCTTGGCTTGGGGAAAGTGGATTTTGCCTTTCCAGAGCAGCTTTACCCAAGAGATGTGGGGGTAGAGATTTTAGGCGCTAGCAGCGATCACCTCATTATAGATATTCAAGATAGCAAAAGAAGCTTCCAGGTGGGAGACATTATGGAGTTTGATCTTTGTTACGCTACCTTGGTATATGTGACTAATACGCCTGGTGTGCGGATAGTATATAAGTAATGGGGTTAGTATATAAATAATAATGAATAGCAAATGTAAGGGGAGCAAATGATTAATCTTCAAGTAGCAGCAGCAATTATACGAAAAGAGGATAAGGTCCTGATTTGTCAAAGGGCAAAGGACGATGAGGCGGCCTTGCTTTGGGAATTTCCAGGAGGGAAACTAAAGAAGGGCGAAACCCTGGAGGAGTGTGTCATTCGAGAAATTAAGGAAGAGCTCAATCTTGATATTAAAGTCCTAGATATATTCTTAGAGTTAAATTATCAATATATGGATAGAAGGTCACATTTCACATTTTTTGAAGCTGAAATTACAGGCGGTGAAATGGCTCTAAATGTCCATGAGGATATGGCATGGGCGCCTGTTCATACGCTGCATCAATATGAATTTCTACCGGCAGATATTGACGTGATAAAAAAGCTCCAAGCAGTGTAACAGCCAAAGACCGAGAGATGATTGGCCGTGGCCGTGGCCAATCATCTCTCGGTCTTTGGCTGTTTTTTCGCTAAAAACCCTTTTTTACCCGAGAAAGATAAAAAAGGGTTTTGAATTTTGAACCTCAAAGGAAGAAATTTTGAATATGTCTTCTTACTGTACTTGATACATCCCGTTGCTCTGCATATACTGGAAGATTTGTTCTCCGTGCTGCTGTTCTTCTTTTTGAATATGCTGCAGCGCTTGCCTTACAGCAGGATTAACTGATTCAAAGACAGCTATGTCATAAGTGCCAGAAACAAATTTTTCTGTAGCTAACAAATCGCTGCACATATATTTATCATTTTTATTGTAGCCGCCACCAGTTGACTGTCCACCAGCTGACATTCCACCTGTGGACTGGCCTCCCGCAGATTGACTTTGACCGCCTGATTGACTTCCTCCACCCTGCTGGCCAGGGGATTGCTGTTGCATAGTGCTGGCCATGTTTTGCTGCATGGTGCCTTGCTGCTGCTGGCTTCCTTGTGACATGCTAGGCTGTCCACCTTGAAGGAACTGATTTACAGTATTTAAATGATTCTGCTCTTGACTTGCTAGGGTTGTAAAAAGCTGCTTTAGCTGTGGGCACTGTGTCTGTTGTGCATATTTTGTGTATTTCTCAATACACACTTCTTCCATTTCTTTCTGATCCTCTAATAAAGTTCTTTCTTTTTGAGTTAATTGCATAATAACACCTCCGTTTATAGTTTGGATGGGAAGCGAAATATTATGCAAAAAAAGCCCGAATAGCTCGAGCTTTTTTATGTAATTAATGTTATTTAATTTTAAAGTTTACCATTTACCCTTATTCATGTGACCTGCAAGTTCAGCTTTACAGTCTTGTTTAATAGTCCAGGCTTTTTCTATTGCTTTTTGGAAAGTTGCAACACAAGGAGGATCTAAATCAAGATCAATTCCTTCTTGAGCAAGCTCTACAATAGCCATAGTAAGGCTGATAATTTCCATATGAATGTCATTTGTGCGATCTGAAGAATAAACTTTTTGAGCTTCTTCGTCTGTTAGTTTGACAAATTTTTCTTTGGGTGCTCCACATTTTGGACATACATCAGGTGCTTCATCGTACTCATTAGTAAATCCACAAACACCACATCTCCATAAAAACATTTTCTGTCTCCCTCCTACATTAAATCACCTAATTTTAAAAGAAAAAGTAGGTGAACACATGGTACAAATCACAATAGCTGATAATAGTTTATATTATACCACATGATTTTTTTACTAACCATATACTATTTACTTTTTTACTCAGATTGTTATAATGGTCTTATGAATTTTAAGACCATTACAATATAAACAGAAAAGGAGATCATTCAAGGAAATCGTGATTAGAAAAAAAAGAAAATTAACTTTAGGCCTTTTGTTGGCTTTTACTATAAGCACTATACTGTCCGGTTGTGCCACTTTCGACAATTTCAAAGAAGGCACATTGAGCCAGGCACAGGAAGCAGATAAACAAAACGAGACTGTAAAAATAGGTGTATTCCAGCCTCTTTCTGGGGAATATAAGGAATATGGAGAATTAGAAAAACGAGGCATCGAGCTAGCCCATAAGCTTTACCCGGAGGTCTTGGGAAAAAAAGTGGAGCTAGTCTATGGGGATAATAAGTCTGACGATGATGTAGCGGCGACTGTGGCCCAACAGCTTGTGAATAAGAAGGTTTCCGTGGTCCTTGGAAGCTACGGCAGCCACCTTTCCCTGGTAGGAGGAGATTATTTTGATGAAGCTAAAATTCCTGCCATCGCCATTTCATCCAGAAATCCATTGGTAACAAAAGGAAATGAATACTATTTCAGAGTATCCTACCTGGAATCCTTTCAAGGCATTGCATTGGCAAAATATGCCTTTGAGGGACTGGAGGCCAGTAAGGTTGCAATACTCCAAGACATAGACGACGATCACATGGCACCGGTGGTAGAGGCCTTTTCTGAAAAGTTCGCCCTTCTCACCGAAGACGAAGAAGCTATTTTGAAGACTGAACAATATAAATCAGGGCAAACTGATTTTAAAAGACATTTATCTAGTATAAAAAACACCAATGCTGAGGTTGTTTTATTAGCCTGCTGCAATGCAACAGACGCAGCAACCATTATTAAACAAGCAAAAGAATTAGAAATGGATGCTACTTTCCTTGGTGTCCATGAATGGGAAGTGCCTGAATTCATCCAAGAGGGGGGCAAGGCTGTTGAAGATGTGAAGTTCACTACACTTTTTGACCCAGAGGCTGAGCCTACTGAAATGCGGCAGAGATTTTTGTCAGAATACAAAAAAGAGTATGGACAGGATGCGGTTCCTGATAGTAGTGTTGCTTTAGGCTTTGATGCCTATCTGGTGGCAATTGATTCAATAAAAAGAGCGGGAACCTCTATAAATACTACTGCAATTAAAGAAGAAATGGCCAAAATCCGGGATTTTGCCGGAGCTTCAGGTAATATCAGCTTTGATTTAAACGGGGATCCAGTTAAATCCGTCATTATTAAGACCATTACAAATGGTGAATTTGTTTATACATATACGGTAGAGCCGGTATGGGAATAAGGAGGATACAATGGAGGAAAAATTAAAAGATGCAATTGAAGTAATCAGGCCTTATCTTCAAAGGGATGGTGGAGATGTAGAATTTGTGGAGTACACAGAGGATAAGATTGTAAGAGTAAGGCTACAAGGAGCATGTCACGGTTGCCCTGGGGCTCAGATGACATTAAAAGGTGTAATAGAGCGTTTGCTGAAGGAAGAATATCCTGAAATTTCACATGTAGAGTCAGTATAAGAATATAAAGAATGCATGGAGCTGTGGTTTTGCCGCGGCTCTTTTGGTATAATGGAAAATGTTGCATAGGTTATAACATAAGAAGTAATAAAGTTAAAATTGGTGATTTATGAGTAAATATTTTGATAAGAACAAAGGAAAAAAGAGAGCTGTCGTTGTTTTAGGCATTTTAGTTGTTATATTAGCATTTGCCATGATTTCTCCGCCCTTGATGCAGGGGAGTAGCGGTGAGAATACGGAGCCTGTTATCCCTGATCCGCCGGAGGTGGAAGAGGCGATAGCATTGAGCATTGCAGCGGTTGGGGATGTCATGGTTCACAAGCCACAGCTGGCGGCCCAATATAATGGAGAAACGGGAACTTACTCCTTTACTAACAATTTTCAGTATATAAAGGAATATATATCTGCTGCCGATTTAGCTCTTTGTAACGTTGAAACAACCTTCGCTGGTGGAACCTATTCAGGCTACCCTGTATTTAACGCCCCTGACTCATTAGCTACTGCGTTAAAAGAGGCGGGCTTTGATGTGGCCCTGACAGCGAATAATCATATAATGGACAAGGGTTTATCGGGAATGAAAAGAACCCTTGAGGTTCTTAGGGAAGAAGGGCTAAAGACCGCAGGCACTCAGCTTGAAGGGGAAAAGAATTATACCATTCTAGATGTGAAGGACGTAAAAATCGGTATCGTAGCCTATGGCTATGAAACCTCCAATGTGAATGGGAGACCTACTATAAACGGCAACTATGTCCCGGATGAAGCCCTTCCTTTATTAAATACCTTTAACTATACCACCCTTGATCAGGACTTGGAAAAGGTAAGACAAAGCATCCAGGCGGCTAGAGCTGATGGAGCTGAGCTAGTAATTTGCTATTACCATTGGGGCGAGGAATATCAGCGTTCCCCCAATGACTACCAGGTTTATATGGCGAGGCAGACAGCCTCCTTTGGAGCAGACATCATCTTTGCTTCCCACCCACATGTCTTGCAGGGAATGGAAATCTTGGTAGATGAGAACTCTGGTAAAGAAGTGCCCGTCTTTTATTCTATGGGGAATTTTATCTCAAACCAAAGAGCCGAAACCTTAAATAATAGATACACAGAACAGGGGATGATTGCCCAAGTAAATCTTGAATATATGAAGAGTACACAGGAAATCCTATCATTAAAAATGAGTGTGATGCCTACTTGGGTAGACAAATATCGTAAGGGCGGTAAAGACATTTATTCCATTATTCCATTGGACGAAAACCTTGACCAAAACCCTACCCTGGCAGAATCCGGCCATTTAAATAGAGCCAAACAGGCCTTAGAAGACATCAAAGCCCTTTTAGGCGAGTGATGGTGTCGGCGAGTAATGGTGTCTGACACCTTTTCCAACTTGAAACACGCAACCCCTTGCAATGGCTCATTCCCATTTTGGAAATGTAAAAAAGGTGTATAGTATATTGTATTAAGTTGGAAAATGCGTCTGGCACCTTTTCCAACTTAAAGAACCAGATCCCTTGCAATCTCACAATTTCTGCTTGATTTTTAGATTTGGTGTCTGACACCAAGAAAGGAAGAATTATGAAGTATTTAGATTTAATAAGTGAATATAAGGATGAAATGGTAAGGACGCTTCAGGAGCTGATTTCCATAAGAAGTGTGGCGGATGAAGCGTCGGAAGGTGCGCCCTTTGGTAAGGGTGTACAGGAAGCCTTTGAATATATGCTGAAGAGAGGAAAAGAGGAAGGCTTCCTGATTGAAAATGTAGACAACTACGGCGGTCATATTGAATTTGGTGGGTATACCCTGGACAGTGAAGGCCAAATCGCTGAAAGAAGTGAGGAAATCATGGGAATTCTAGGACACTTAGATGTGGTACCTGAGGGGAAGGACTGGGATTATGACCCTTACGGTGGCGAAATTGTGGATGGAAGGATTTACGGCCGGGGGGCTATTGATGATAAAGGGCCCACTGTTGCAGCCTTTTATGCGATGAAGGCATTAAAGGATTCTGGATTTATCCCAGCAAAAAAGGTTAGACTGATTCTTGGCCTTGATGAGGAAACTGGTTGGAAGGGCATGGATTATTACTTAAATAAAGTGGAAGCGCCTACTTTTGGTTTTACCCCTGATGGAGAATTCCCAGCAATTCATGGAGAGATGGGCATTTTGATTTTTGATTTGGTAAAAAAGCTGAACAAATCTTCTGCCAATGCCAAGGGCGTCCGTCTAAGAAGCATCACTGGAGGTAATGCAGCAAATATGGTGGCAGATCATGCTCGTGCTGTGCTAATGGCTGAGTCCTATGACGACATCAGGCAAAAGCTGGAGGAATACAAAACAAAAACAGGGTATGAGCTAAAGGCAAAGGGCATAGGTAAGACCCTAGAAATTACCGCCCAGGGGAAATCCTCCCATGGAGCCAGGCCTGGCACCGGACTTAACGCCATCTCCGTATTAATGAAGTTTTTAAGCGAAATCACCTTTGAAAATGAAGATGTTAACGACTTTATTGAATTCTATGAGACACATATAGGCTTCGATCTTTGCGGGGAAAAACTAGGCTGCGGCCTTTATGATGAGCCCTCTGGAAAGCTGATTCTCAACGTAGGGATGATTCATGTTGATGATGAAGCGGCAAGGCTAACCATCAATATTAGATATCCTGTCACAATGAACGACGATACGGTTTATGATGGAATACTTCCCATTATTGATAAATACAACATGGGGATCGTTAAAGAAAGTCACCAGGAGCCTATTTATGTGCCTAAGGATGATGAAATGGTATGTACCCTTATGGATGTCTATAAAAAGCACACCAATGATAAGACATGCCAGCCTTTAGTAATCGGCGGAGGGACCTACGCCAGAGCAGTAAAGAATACCATTGCTTTTGGAGCTACCTTCCCTGGAGAGCCGGAGCTTGCTCACCAGAAAAATGAGTACATTTCAATAGAAAGTCTGGTGAAAATAACGCAAATCTATGCCGACGCCATTTATGAGTTGACAAAGTGCACAAATGACCCTATACTTTAATTATAGATCTGTTTCAGGGCGAGGTGAAAGTCCTCACCGGCGGTAAAAAGCTATAAGCTTCGAGTCCGCGAGCCATTTTGGTTGAATCGGTTAGATTCCGATACCGACGGTATAGTCCGGATGAAAGAAACACAGACTGGAAGTATTTCCTATGAAGTGAGCCTTGAATGTTATCATTCAAGGTTTTTTTATGCAGATAATGTCATAGGAGGGAAATTTCCAAGAATGACCTGGCAGATTCCGAATATCAATTTGGCTCGGAGAAACTCTGAGCAATTAAGGAGGAATTTGAAAAATGAGCAATCGATCACAAAAAATTACGAAGTTAACAAAAATGGGGATGCTGGCGGCCATATCAGTGGTATTGGTTTACTTTATCCACTTCCCGATATTTCCAGCAGTGCCTTTTCTGGAATATGACCCGGCAGATATTTCTATATTTATAGGAACTTTTGCTTTTGGACCTCTTGCAGGCTTTGCCCTTACGGTTATAGTTTCCGTGGTACAAGGTTTAACGGTGAGTGCCCACAGCGGATTTTATGGTATACTCATGCATATTATTGCCACCGGATCCTTTGTTTTAGTTGCGGGAAATATTTATAAAAGAAATAAAACGAGAAAGTCAGCTGTCATTGCACTAGCTTGCGGAACCGTGACCATGGTAGTGGTAATGTTCTTTGCCAACCTTGTTATTACGCCGCTGTTTATGGGGGCTCCAAGGGATGTGATTATGGCCCTGATGCCATTTATTCTAGCATTTAACTTTGTTAAGGCTGGGATAAACTCTGTAATTACCTTCCTATTATATAAAAGGATTTCCCGTTTTCTTCACAAATAAGGCCTTTGGCCATGAAAGCAAATTGTTTGAATATGTCCATACATATGGTACAATATAGTATCAGGCGCGTTTCGTTACCGCCTGATACTTTCGCTATTTGAGCAAAAAAATATAAAGGGTGAACCAATGAAAAAGATTATTGAAAACCTTGAAGAAACCAGGGCCTTTGGGCTTGAACTTGCAAAGAATTTAAAGCAGGGTGACATAATAGCTCTTATAGGCAACCTGGGAACAGGAAAAACAACCCTTACAAAATCCATAGCCGAAGGATTAGGAATTACAGAAATGATCACAAGTCCTACCTTTACCATCGTTCAAGAATACCATGAGGGGAGACTTCCCCTTTATCATTTTGATGTTTACAGAATCAATCATGTGGAAGAAATGTACGAGCTGGGTTATGAGGAATATTTTTTCGGAAAAGGGGTCTGCATCATTGAATGGGCCGACCTTATCATGGATATTATTCCAAAGGGAGCTATCGTGATCAATATTGAGTATGGTGATAAAGAAGACCAGCGAATTTATCATGTAACAGTTGCAACATAAATTAATAGCAACAAGAAACGAGGCGAATATAATAGAATGAATATACTTGCAATAGAAACCACCGGGCAGGAAGCATCTGTGGCGATTATAAATAACCAAGGATTGGTAGGGGAAGAAATCTCGACACAAAAGCTAAATCACCTTCAAAACCTGATGCCAATGGTTGATAAATTACTCGAAAAATGTCGATTGACGATAGACGATTTGTCGCTTATTGCAGTATCTGAGGGGCCCGGGTCCTTTACTGGTATACGAATCGGTATTGCTTCTGCTAGGGCATTGGCACAAGTTTTAGAAATCCACACCATTAGCGTACCGACCCTTAAATCCTTTGCCTATCATTTACCGGATTACAAAGGGATTATTTGCCCCATCTTTGATGCCCGAAGAAACCAAGTCTATGGTGCAGCCTTCCAATGGGGAGAGGATGGCTCTATTCAAGAGCTGGTGCCGGGGGCAGCTTATGATTTAGAGGAGCTGCTGGCAAGGCTAGAAGAGACAGAGCCAAAGGCCAAAGATACCTCTAAGGAGATCACCTTTTTTGGGGACGGCATTGATAAGTATAGGGAAGAAATCCTTGCCTGGCAAAGCTCACTGCATGATGCAATGCATAATTCAATGCAAAGCTCACTGCATGATGCAATGCATAATTCAATTCAAAGCTCACTGGAAGGCCCAATTCAAAGCTCACTGGAAGGCTCATCGTTAAACGACAATATACGCGTTCTGTTTGCAGAAGAAGATATAATGCATCAAAAAGCCTCCTCTGTCGCTAAATTAGCGTATGAGATCTATACAACAGAAGGGGCAACAAAAACCTATTTGGAGTTGACGCCTGTTTATATGAGAAAATCTGAGGCAGAAAGAAAATTAGAAAAAAACTCCTAGGACTTGTAAGGTATTTATCTTACTACTTTGTACCTATTACTTTTTTCTTATTAATAGATATTAAATTTACAGATGGGGATATACTAGAACTTTAAAACGGGGGATTAGAGTCAATGTGCTTACTAATAAGGAAGGCAGAGGAAAAAGATATTAGACGAATGGCTGAAATCGATGAGCTGTGCTTTGCCGTACCCTGGAGCTTTCCTTCCTTTGAGCATGAAATTAAAAATAATAAATTAGCTTTTTATGTTGTCGCTGAGGTGAAGGGGGTCGTCGTAGGATATGCCGGTTTATGGATCATTGTGGACGAAGGGCATATTACAAATGTTGCGGTACACCCTGATTATCGCCAAAAGAATATTGGTGAAGGTCTGCTGACTGTCCTGATTGCGGCCACAAGAGACCTAGGCGCTACATGCTATACCTTAGAAGTAAGGCCATCAAACCACGCTGCCATTTCACTATATAAAAAATTAGGATTCAAGGAGTGTGGCTTTCGAAAAAATTATTATGAGGACAATAACGAAGATGCACTAATCATGTGGTTAGGTGAATAATATTTTCCACCTATGAGATACTAATTCTAAGTTGGTCAGTATGACATGAAGTATCCTTAGGAGGACAATAAAATGAGACTGAGAAGCAATTACTATGAAGACAATTATTACGACAGAAATGATGAAATGCTTAATGTAGCATCACATTGCAGTAGATTTGCACGTAGAAGTGATGTAAACTCATTTAACATGATGGACTATCAATCCTGTGAAAATTGTAGACACCTAACTGCTGATAATCAATGTATCACCAACATGCAAAATAGGTTCACAAACATAGAGTAAAAGGAGAAAACCTTTTCCCGTTTTATTGGGGAAATGCTTTCGCCAACGTAAATAAACATGTGATAGACACGTAGATAGAAAGGTTATTAAATATACAAAAGATGAAGGATGGAAAATTTATTACAATGGCAATAGAATCCAGCTGTGATGAAACCTCGGTGGCTTTTCTCGCAGAGGGGAGAGAGGTTCTTTCTAATGTCATTGCATCGCAAATCAAAGTACACCAGGTTTTTGGCGGGGTGGTTCCAGAAATTGCATCCCGCCATCACCTTGAAAATATCAATACAGTGCTGGACCAATCCTTGGAACAGGCCTCCCAAACTCTTGGAGGCCCATTATCTTTAAGGGATGTGGACTTAATAGGGGTGACCTATGGACCAGGACTTGTGGGAGCCTTGCTGATTGGGCTTGCAACGGCGAAATCTATGGCTTATGCTTTAAAGAAGCCTTTGGTTGGCGTTCATCATATTAAGGGGCATATCTGTGCAAATTATTTGGAGCACAAGGAGCTGGAGCCACCCTTTCTTGCCCTTATTGTTTCTGGTGGACATACTCATATTGTTAATGTGAAAGACTATGATCAATATGAAGTGCTAGGTAGAACTAGGGATGATGCGGCGGGGGAAGCCTTTGACAAGGTGGCTCGGGTATTGGGGTTAGGTTATCCTGGCGGGCCGTTAATCGACAAGGCCGCAAAGGAAGGAAACCCTCACGCCGTTGAATTTAAACGTGTATTTCTAGAAAAGGATAGCTTGGATTTCAGTTTTAGTGGCATCAAGACAGGGGTTTTAAATTATTTAAACACCCAGAAACTAAAGGGACTAGAAGTAAATGTAGCTGATATTGCAGCAAGCTTTCAAATAGCTGTAATGGACGTTATTGTAGCTAAGACCATGATGGCTACTGAAAGAATGAAACAAGACAAGGTGGTGTTAGCAGGCGGGGTTGCAGCAAACAGCCTTCTTCGCAGTATGCTGAAGGAAGCCTGTGAGGAAAAGGGGATTCAGCTTTATTACCCTTCCCCCATTTTATGTACTGATAATGCAGCGATGATCGGCTGCGCAGCTTATTATAAATACAAATTTAAAGGGGCTGATGACTTAACGTTAGATGCGTATCCTAGCTTAGCTATTTAAGAGCCAGGTATAAAAGTGTGCTCCTTGTTTCATTTGAAGCCACTCTCTGGACCACAACACCTAAAACATAAAGACACTTAAGAACTAAAACAAAACCTTATGTATTCTGAAATCTAGGCTCATTAAGGAGTTTTATGATTATTTTATCGGCAAAAGACATAACAAAGACATATGGAATTGAAACCATTCTAACAGATGTTTCGTTTTACATAAATAAAGGGGATCGAATAGGCATCGTTGGCGCAAATGGTGCTGGAAAATCCACACTGCTGAACATCCTTTCAGGGAGACTTCCCTATGACAAGGGTGAGATTTTCATGTCTAATGACATAAAAATTGGATATTTAAGACAGCAGGATAACTTCAATTCAGAAAAAACAGTCTACGAAGAAATGCTTTCTATATTTAATGAAGTTATTGAAATGGAAAAAGATTTAGCCAAGCTTTCTTATGAAATCTCTGAGCTTTCCAAAGAGGGAAAGGATGTGGAAAGGCTTCTCCATCAATATGACAACCTCTTGGAGCTTTTCGGCAATAAAAATGGATATGGGTACAAAAGTGAAATCAACGGTATTCTCAACAGCATGGCTTTTCCCGAGGATAGCTACGATAAGAAAATTTCTCTATTAAGTGGTGGGGAAAGGACTAGGCTGGCCTTAGCTTCCCTTTTATTAAAAAAACCTGACTTGCTGCTACTGGACGAGCCTACCAACCATTTAGATATTGGCACACTGAAATGGCTGGAGCAATATTTAAAAAATTACTCTGGTACAATTATGATTATTTCCCATGATCGATATTTCCTAGACCAAATGACAAACAGGATTTTCGAGGTAGAAAACCATACGCTCTTTACATACCAGGGAAATTATAGCGATTATACAGAGAAAAAACGATTAAGGGAAGCAGACGAACTAAAGAAATATGAAAACCAGCAGGTAGAAATAAAAAGGCAAGAAGAAATGATCCGGCGGTTCAAACAACACGGCACAGAGAAGCTTGCCAAAAGAGCTCAGTCTAGGGAAAAACGCCTCCAGCATATAGAACGACTGGAAAAACCGAAGATTAGCCATAAAAAGATGAAGCTGGATTTCAAACAAAATTTTCAAAGCGGAAACGATGTAATCTTTGCAGAGGAGCTTTCAAAAAGCTTTGGAAGAGGAGAAGAAAAGCGCCAGTTGTTCAGTAATGTGTCTCTGGATATTAAGCGAGGAGAGCGAATTTGTATAGTAGGACCCAATGGCATTGGCAAGACTACATTGCTAAAAATAATTATGGGGTATATTCAGCCAGACACAGGGCATCTTAAGCTTGGTCACAATGTTGCATTTGGTTATTATGACCAACAGCAAAGCTTGTTGAGAGGTAGCAATACCGTTCTGGAAGAAGTTCATTCAGCTTATCGTCTCTATGACGAAACGGAGCTACGAGGCATTCTTGGACGCTTTCTTTTTAAAGATGATATGGTTTTCCAACAGGTATCTTCTTTAAGCGGTGGTGAAAAAGCAAGGCTTTCTCTTTTAAAAATCATGCTATCCGGGGCTAACTTACTGATTATGGACGAGCCTACCAACCATTTGGACATTGCATCCAAGGAGGTATTTGAAAATGCCTTGCTGGATTTTCCTGGCACAGTAATCGTAGTTTCTCATGATAGGTATTTTCTTAATAAGGTGCCTACTAGGATTTTAGAGCTTTCCGGTGATGGTATAACCAATTTCTTAGGTGGATATGACTATTATATGGAAAAAAAGCAGTCTCTTGGCTCTGGAAAAAGCTATTTGGAGGAATTAGGAAAGCAGGGGGCTTCGGATTCCGCCGAGAATGAACTTGGAGGGTTAGATTGTGAAGAAGAAGAGCTGACGCCCGCGGAGGCACGTAAACGGGATAAAGAACGTCAAGCTCAAAAGAAACGGCTGGAGCGGCAGAAAAAACAGCAAGAGGATTTAATTATGGAGCTAGAAACTAAGATAGAATGGCTGCAAAATGAGATGTGTAAAGAAGAAATTTATTCTGACCATAAGAAAATGATGACCTATGACACTCAGCTACAGGAGGCAAAAGAAGCCTTAGAGGATGCTTATGAATCCTGGATGGAGCTAGCATAGGGGAGTATAATAAAATAAAATTATTTAAAATAAGTGTTGCGGTATTAAGAAGTCTCACTTATAATAGGTTTGAATATAGGAAGCATTTATATAATAATAATAAATAAATTGCTCAAAAACATGGAGGTATATAATATGACATTTGAAAAAATTAAAGAAATAATAGTAGAACAGCTAGGTGTTGAAGATTCTGCAATTCAGCCTGAAACAAGTCTTATGAAGGACCTGGAAGCGGATTCTCTTGACGCGGTTGAAATTATTATGGCTATTGAAGATGAGTTTGAAATCGAAGTACCTGACGAAGATGCTGAGAAATTCCAAAACGTTGGCGATATAGTGAAGTATGTAGACGAAAAAACTAACTAATTTTTTTTATTGGAAAAGTTCGCATCTCGCGAACTTTTTCCATTTTTGTCGAAGATTCAGGAGAAAAATATGGCATTTATGGGAGGAAAAAACCTTAAACCATAATTTCTTGTTGAAACTCAAAAAAGATGGTATAATATAAGATATAAATTATTGTAGAAAAAAGGGATGGTTATTGAAAATATGAAAAATAATGTTAAAGTATCAAACGCTGTTGTAAAAAGACTGCCAAGATACAGGAGATACCTGGACGATCTCCGAAAGAAAAAAGTAGACAGGATCTCATCAAACGAGCTAAGTAATATGATTGGTTATACTGCATCCCAGATTAGACAGGATTTAAATAACTTCGGTGGATTCGGTCAGCAAGGCTACGGATATAATGTAGAAAGCCTTCACAGACAGATCAGTATTATTCTTGGCCTAGACAAGGATTACAAAATGGTTATAGTAGGAGCAGGTAATCTAGGTCAGGCGATTGCAAATTATACTTACTATTATAAGCAAGGCTTTATGGTTCATGCCATGTTTGATGTAAATCCAAAGTTGATAGGATTGAAAATTAATGATATCGAGGTTCTAGATTCTGAGAATTTGGATGAGTACCTAAAGGAAAACAGTATTGACATTGGAATTATTTGTACCACCAGAGAGAGCGCACAGGATGTAGCAAACAAGCTTTGCGCAGGTGGCGTCAAGGGGATCTGGAATTTTGCCCCTACAGACTTGATTATTGAAGATCATAATGTAGTTGTTGAAAATGTTCATTTAAGTGACAGTTTACAATCACTGGCTTACTACATCACAAGAAACTCTAATGAGGATCAGGACGAATAAGATTGAAAATGATTTTGGAATTAAAAAATAACCGTTTCAGATAAATCAAATGAAACGGTTATTCTTCGTTCTATAGGTGTTTGTTTATAAGCTTTCTTTAAAGCTCATATTAAGCTTCTACCGGTGCATCTACTGGGCATGCGTTGGCGCAAGCTCCACAGTCGATACATTTGTCAGGATCGATAACATAAATGTCACCAGCGGTAATTGCCTCTGTAGGACATTCAGGCTCACAAGCACCACATGCGATACAAGTATCTTCAATTATGTATGCCATGTTTCATTCCTCCTTGTGTTAACAATAGTTATTGGACAACGACATCATTATAGCAGATTGAATAATCCTTAACAATAGATTTTATAAATAATTTTAGGGGGTCAGAGATGGAAGTTTACGGTTTGGTTGGGAAGAGCGGAACGGGTAAAAGCTATCAGGCGATTAACCTATGCAGGGATAGAAATCTGGAGGGCATCATTGATGATGGCCTGTTTATTCTTGGCGGAGGCATTATGGCAGGAACATCTGCGAAGCGGGTAGATACTATGGTGGCAGCAATAAAAACCGCACTGTTTACCAATGAAGATCATCGTAAATCTGTAGCTGATAAGATTAAAGAGGTCCAACCTGCCAGTATATTAGTACTGGGGACATCAGATAGAATGGTAAAGAAAATTGTTGAAAGACTGGAGCTTCCGGAAATTAAGGAAATCATATACATTGATTCTATTACAACGGAGGAGCAGCGAGAAATAGCCAGAAAGCAGCGAAATGAAATGGGAAAGCACGTGATTCCTGTGCCTAGCTTACAATTAAAAAGACAATTTTCTGGATATTTTTTAGACCCTTTGCGTATTTTTAGAGGTTGGATAGGAGGAAAAGCTTCTTTTGCTGAAAAATCAGTAGTCAGGCCTACTTATAGCTATTTAGGTGGCTTCTCCATATCAGATAAGGTTATTTACGATGTAGTGAACTATATTGGCAGCAAAATTCCTGGACTAGATAGTATATTGAGGATTTCTATAGAAAACAGCTCTAAAGAAGGAATCCGCATTCATATACCCATTATGGTAAGGTATGGTGCAGAGGTAATAAAAGTGGCAAAAGAGCTACAAAAAGAAGTGGCCAGGCAGGTGGAGCTTATGACGGCATTTAATATTCAAGGGGTTGACATAGAGGTAAAAGGGTTGAAATTATGAAAGGTATAGAAGACGGCAATAAGGTAATAATGGAAGGTGTGAAGGATTTCCATCTGGATCACATTTTCGATTCAGGTCAATGCTTCCGTTGGGAGAAGGAAGAGGACGGGAGTTATACAGGAGTGGCCTATGGAAGGGTCCTGAATATAAACCACAGGGGCGATAAAGTTATCTTGGAGAATACAAGCCTTCAAGATTGGGAGGAAATTTGGAAGCCCTATCTAGATTTTAATCGGGATTATGGCGAAATTAAAAGGACTTTATCAAATAGAGATGAAGTCATGAAAAAGGCCATTTCTCATGGAGAAGGAATCCGCATTTTAAGGCAAGACAAATGGGAAACGTTGATTTCATTTATTATTTCTCAAAATAATAATATCCCCCGAATTAAAAAGTGTGTTGAAAACCTTTGTCACTATTTCGGAGACTCTCTTGGAGAATATAAAGGTAGGGAATTTTATGGCTTTCCCACAATAGAGACGCTGGCCCAATTAACACTTAAAGATTTGGAGCCTATCATGCTAGGGTATCGCGGCAAATATATATTGTCCGCTTCAAAGGCGGTAGCAGAGGATGGAGGCAAAATGTTAAACTCTCTGGGAGAGGCAGATTATGATACGGCATTGGAATACCTCCTTGGTTTGCCCGGTGTTGGGCCTAAGGTGGCTAGCTGCATCATGCTTTACTCTATGGACAAATGCGAATGTTTCCCCCTAGACGTTTGGATGAAAAGGGTGATGAACCAGCTATATGGTATTGATGAAAAGAATACCAAGGCGATGGAGGCCTATGTGGCAGAGCATTTTGGGATTCATGCGGGAATAGCCCAGCAATATCTTTTTTATTATATTAGGCAATTAAAAGAGTAATAACAGAGAAATAGGGTAAAAGGAAGTAGACATATTTTAAGAAAAATTGGAAAAAAGCTATTGACATTTTTGAAAAGAAGGGTTAAATTAATATTGTTAGCACTCAGCGGGACGGAGTGCTAACAAAATGAAAATAATAATAATACCACATTATAGCAAATATAAAAAAGGAAAGGAGATTAAAGAATGAACATTAAACCACTAGGTGACAGAGTTGTAATTAAAAGATTAGAAGCAGAGGAAAAGACAAAAAGCGGTATCGTGCTGCCAGGTCAAGCAAAGGAACAACCTCAGATGGCTGAAATCGTAGCAGTAGGACCAGGAGGGGTAGTTGATGGCAAGGAGGTAGCCATGGAAGTAAAGGTTGGCGATGTGGTTATTTTTTCCAAGTATGCCGGCACTGAAATCAAATATGATGGCACTGAATACACGATTCTATCTCAGAAAGATATCCTTGCAATCGTAGGCTAATTATAAAAATAAATCAATCATAAATTTTGTTTAATAAACTGTAATGTTTCGTGCAGAATGTTTAATGAAAAAATTAGAAGAAAGGGTATGATAAAATGGCAAAAGATATTAATTACGGCGAAGAAGCCAGAAGAAAACTGCAGGCAGGAGTTGACAAGCTTGCGGATACAGTAAAAATTACTTTAGGACCTAAGGGTAGAAATGTTCTATTAGAAAAGAAATTTGGAGCACCATTAATCACAAATGATGGAGTAACCATCGCAAGAGAAATTGAATTTGAAGATGCTTTTGAAAACATGGGTGCGCAGCTTGTTAAAGAAGTAGCTACAAAGACAAACGATGTAGCTGGTGACGGTACTACTACTGCAACACTTCTTGCACAGATTATGATTAGAGAAGGCTTTAAAAATGTAGCTGCAGGAGCAAACCCAATGGTTATTCAAAAAGGAATCAAGGGCGCTGTAGATGTAGCTGTAGATGAAATCAAGAAAATAGCTCATCCAGTTGAAAGCAAAGAAAGCATTGCTCAGGTTGCTTCTGTTTCTGCAGGAGACGAGGAAATCGGCGGACTTATTGCTGAGGCTATGGAAAAGGTTGGTAAGGACGGCGTTATTACCGTTGAAGAATCAAAATCAATGGGAACTACACTTGAAGTTGTAGAAGGAATGCAGTTTGATAGAGGATACCTATCCGCTTACATGGTAACAGATGCTGAAAAGATGGAAGCCGTTATAGAAAACCCATACATTCTAATTACTGATAAAAAGATTTCAAATATCCAAGAAATCCTTCCTGTTTTAGAACAAATTGTTCAGCAGGGCAAAAAGCTTCTAATCATTGCTGAAGATGTAGAAGGTGAAGCGCTTGCTACTATCGTAGTTAACAAGCTAAGAGGTACATTTGACTGTGTAGCAGTTAAGGCTCCTGGATTTGGTGACAGAAGAAAAGCTATGTTAGCTGACATTGCAGTTCTAACTGGTGGACAGGTGATTTCCGAGGAACTAGGATATGACCTTAAAGAAGTAACTCTTGACATGCTTGGAACAGCAAGTACTGTTAAGGTTGACAAGGAAAACACCGTTATTGTTGATGGTGCTGGAGATTCTAAAGAAATTGAAGCTAGAATTTCCCAAATTAAGGCTCAGATCGAAGAAACTACTTCTGACTTTGATAGAGAAAAGCTACAGGAAAGACTTGCGAAGCTATCTGGTGGCGTAGCAGTTATCCAGGTTGGTGCAGCAACAGAAACTGAACTAAAGGAAAGAAAGCTAAGAATTGAAGACGCTCTAAATGCAACAAGAGCTGCTGTAGAAGAAGGTATTGTTGCTGGTGGTGGAGTAGCTCTAGCTAATGCAATCCCTGCAGTAGCTAAATATGTGGATACCCTAGAAGGAGATATGAGAACTGGTGCAGCGATCATCATGAGAGCACTAGAAGAGCCTGTTAGACAGATTGCAGAAAATGCGGGATTCGAAGGTTCTGTAGTAATCGCTAAGGTTAAGGAAAGCGAAACAGGTGTTGGATTCAACGCTCTAAATGAAAAATATGACAACATGATCAAAGCTGGTATCGTTGACCCTGCTAAGGTAACTAGATCTGCACTTCAGAATGCAGCATCTGCTTCCGCTATGCTGTTGACAACAGAAGCTGGCATAGTAGATATTAAGACAGATGAGCCTGCAATGCCTCCAATGGGCGGCGGAATGGGCGGAATGGGCGGAATGATGTAATCATCCCCCCTCATAACAATCTTAGAAATTTATATATTAAAGCTCCTTGCAATTAGGCGGGTGTTCATAAAGATACTTTGTGAACCACCTAAAATGCGAGGTATAAGGCGGACAGTTTCGGCTGTCCGCCTTTTGCTATGCCTTAAATTGCGGCCTGCAGCTCATCATCAAACATCATTTCATCATCCATTCCGTAGAATTCTTCCATGGATGGAATATCAAATTCCTCTTTGACATCGTTCAGCATCCCAATGTCACGGTAGTGAATCCAAATATCCTGCGGAGCGGTACGGGAGTATTTCTTGGCCTTTTCACCTACCACCACTTTTGCAATAAACATCCGAAGCAGCTCCGGTGTCAGTTCGGTAAGGTCGGTATACTTTTTCGCCTTTTCAATAAACCTGTCCACGTTGGTAAGGGAGCTCTTCAGCTTATCCATTCTCACTTCAGCCTTGGGAATGCGTTCCCGCAAGATTTTTTGTTCTGCGGTGTACTCACCGGACAGCGTTCGGTAATGCTCATCAGGTATACGCCCCAGCACATTGTCATCATAGAGCCTTTTAAATAGTGCGGTAAGCTCTAAATCCCTTTTTCGCATATCCTCCAGCTCTTTTTGCAGCACGGTAATTTCTTTCCTCGTATCAGCCGTGTTTTTACGGTTGATGTACTCTGCAAACAATGCTTCATCCTGCCTTGCAAAATGGGTGACGCGCTTTAGGTCGTCCAAAATCACCGCCGCGAGCTGGCTTTCCCGGATGTAATGGACGGAGCAGGTTTCCTTGCCATACTGCTTGTAGGTGGAGCAAGCGAAGTTGTTTTTGCTCTCGTCCATGGTGTGGGCACGGTACAGAATTAAAGGCTTTCCACAATCGGCGCAGAAGACCAGTCCCGAATAAGGGTTGGGGTTCTCCATGTTTTTTCTCGGACGCTTTTTGTGCATTCGCACTTCATGAGAAATGTCCCAAATATCCTGAGTAATAATTGCTTCATGCGTGTTTTCAAACCTCTTCACCTCGCAAAGCGCAGACAGCTTTTCATAGATACCGCTTAGCTGCGCCTTGGTTTCTGCAAGGTAAACAGCATCCACTTTTCCCATATTGGCCAGAGTGGTAAGCTGATTAAGGTTTCTGCCGATGGCTTTTAGCTCTCCGATGAGCTCCTGCACTCCATCTACTACAACAATCTCTTTATCGGTTATGGCTCGTTCTAAAAATTCCGTCATGGTAACCTTGCCACGCTTGGATTTTTGTTTCAGTGTTTGATAGGTGCTTTCGCTGATGCGAAAGGCAAAGGGTTTCTTTTTCATTGGCGGTTCTCCTTTCGATTTTCATTGCGACAACGGCGCTCCATAAAGTGGGGTCCGGGGCTTCTGCCCCGAGCGAGCTGTGGCGGGCGTATAGCCCGACGCTCTGCTCGCCTCACCCAAGGGGTGAGAAATAGCAGCCGAAGCGCTCACATTTCATCGGAAACAAGGACGAATCCGAAGTTGTCCGCAACAGCGGCTCAATTTACGGGTTTATTCGGGTTAGGTGAGGGGGTTATCCCACTCCACCCTCAATCTCGCCATACAGGGGCGAACAGGGGGCAACGGCGGCGAGATTGCAGCCCTGTGACGGTGCTGACGGCAAAGACGGCAAGTTTTGGGGGCTTAATTGTGCCGTCATATCGTCATTACCGTCATAACGGAGAGTAAATTCTCGCCGCTCAAAAGTCCTGTTCTCCGAATAATGAATACCGTTTTTTTGAAGATGCTCCATGTGCTTGATGATTTTCTTTTTCAGAATTGCAGGGCTGCAATCGAGATTGAGTTTTTCTATCAGCTCGGTTGCCGTCCCCGTGAAGCTGTCCGCCGATTTTATAAAATTACAGAGAAGAAAAATTTCATCCGGTATGATTAGCTGCCCCATTTCAATCGGTTCCAGCAGCTCCCATAAAAATTTGTTCCTGTTGAACTCCAAGAACAATTCCCGCCCCTCGATATCCCTGCCGGTGCAGATGAGCTTTGCGGTATTTCCAGTTCGCTTATCTTTTATCCAGAAACAGAAATACACAGCGAATCGCAGAAATGCCGTTTTGCGGAAAATCGATTATTTGCGAGAGGAGTGCCTATGGAACAGTACCCGCTGATCAAAGTTTTTGAGGGAAATGATAAGCTGATTTACTCCATGGCTTATGCCTATCCGAACAAAGTGACGCAGTATGCGCAAAAGTTTATTGGCAATGGACTGATTGAATTTGTGGAAATGGATTTCGAGGAATACACAACATTGCTCACCGAAATGAAAGCCATTCCACTCATTATGGAAAACTATCAGACAATCAGAAGCAAAATATTTGATGTTGCCGAAACCATTGCGGACAAGCACCGCTATGCCTATTTCTTCTTGGTGGGCTTGCTGAACAACATTTTGAAAGAATCCATCTATGCCAAAGACGAATTTGAGGCTGCCTTGCTTAGACCTCTTACAACCTGTATAGAGGAATTGGAACACATTTTAGAGCTGCAGGAGGTATGCACGAAAGCGGTCACCACCTGTTTAGATAGAGAAAGCCGCTCGGACAAGGAAATGTCCCAGCGGCTTTGTGAGTTTGTATCGGAGTACCCCGGCTTTGCCGAGGCTACTGTGAAAATAAAATACGAGCTGCTGCCAAGGAAAAATGGCAAGGTGGATACGGATACGCTTAAGGATATCCATGACTGGAATCTACGGGAAACAGGTGAGCTTTTGGAAATCATGCACCAAGATGGCGAGGGCGTCAGTCTGATGCCATACTATTTATTTGAGTATTTGGATGAGCTGCTTTATTTTGAGTTTACCGAAATGCTGAAAAATGCACGGTTCGTTAAGCGTTGCAAACTGTGTAGTCGCTATTTTGTGTTGACCGATAAACGTAAGCGGGATTTTTGCGACCGGCCTTATAACGGCAATCGCACCTGCAAACAGGTTGGAGCAAAGCTGTTTTATGATCAGGGCATGCAGGGAAACGATTATTTGCTCGCTTTCCTGACCGAGTACAACAAGGTGTACTCTCGCCGTTACCGTGCGGACGGTAAATTGCCAGAAGAGTTTAGCGGCAAGGACATGTCCTTGGAGAAATTCTCCAAGTGGGCAAAGATGGCACGTCAGGCTCGAAGTGATTACCTTGATGGGAAAATTACGGGAGAAGAAATGCTGGAGAAAATTAAAATGGAATAATAATTTATTAAAATTTGCAAGGCAATTATTGGGGAGCCATATTCGCTAAACAACTAAATACTACATAAAACTACAATAGAGATTGCTTTTATGCCTTGTCTGGAGTATCATTATCACATGATTAGTCATATGCCTTTGAAAGAAAGCGAGGTGCTTGCCGTGCCAGAAAACAACACTCAATACAGATGGATATCCCTGCAAGAGGTCTGCGATTATCTTGGCGTGAAGCGCCACACGGTCATGCGTTGGATTGATCAGCGTGGTATGCCCGCCTTTAAGGTGGGAAAGCTCTGGCGTTTCAAAACCGTTGATATAGACGAATGGATTAAAAAAGGCGGAGCCTCCGATGAGCGGGAGGTTATAAAATGAACAGATTTAAGGCTTTAAATGCCCGCAGGCTTTCTGTTGCCGGATTCTCATTTCTCTTTGCCTATATTCTGTCCTTTCAGTTTGAGGGGCAGGTGCTGTACAGCCTGCTGGATCTGATTGGAACAGACGCCTACCGTTACATACTGGCTGCAATTATCGCGCATTTTGCGGGACTTTTTACTTGCGGCCTGTTTGTCAAGTCACAGGCGGCCGCCAAAAGCATAATGTTCGGCGGCATGGGCTTATGCTTAGCGGCCACTGTCCCCTTCTTTTTTCCTCTCCCCGCTCTATGGATGGGCGGCTTGATTGTCAGCGGATACTTTAGCGGCTGTGCGGTGGCGGCATGGGGTTTTTTTCTCAGGGCCTTTACACCCAAAAACGAGCGCATTAAATCCTGCGCCGATGCTCTGATTTATTCCAATTTGCTGATGATTGCAGTCAACGTAATTGCCATGAACCGGTCAACCTTTATCGGGCTTGGCCTCTCTATGCTTTGTCTTGTAATCGGCATGGTCTTCATTTGGATGCTGCCGTTGGAGCAGGAGAATGAGCAGAACAAAACATTTATAAATAAGACGCATCGCGGCATTAAAACCCCGCTAATATTGCTGTGTCTTTTTGTCTTTATCATAACAATTAATTCAGGACTGATGTATCAGGTCATCAACCCCGCTTTTGAGCATCTGACAGGGCTGGTGAGTTGGTATTGGGCAGTGCCTTATATCGTGGCGCTTGCTATTATGCGCAACCTGCCTATGAAAGCGAAGCGTCCCAGAATTTTGTATATCGGAATGGCAATGATTATGGGAGCGTTCATCAGTTTTATGCTGCTGGGACGAAGCGCTTCCGACTATCTGATTGTGGATACGCTGATGCTCGGCGCCTGCGGTATTTTCGACCTGTTTTGGTGGAGCATCCTCGGAGAAATGCTGGATTATAGCGATAATCCGGCACATACCTTTGGCATCGGGCTTTCCGCCAATGTATTCGGCGTGCTTTGCGGAGGCGTTTTGGGAATGACCGTAACATCCATTGGGCTTCCCGGTGCGGAGGTTGCGGTGATTGCCCTTACTTTGGTTTGCGTTACACTGGTTATGCTGCCGCCCCTCAACCATCAGCTTGTTCTATTGCTGAAAAGCCATGCTTACCTTGCCGCCTATGACAATATGAGCCAGTCACAGCAAACGGATATTGTACGGCAGGTCAAAACCCTTGATCCGCTGACTGTCCGGGAGCAAGAGGTATTGCAGCTTATCCTTTCCGGCAAATCCAACCGTGAGATTGCCGGGGCTTTGTTCATCAGTGAGAATACCGTTAAAACACATGCAAGAAGTATTTTTTCAAAATACGATGTTTCAAGCCGTGCGGAGCTCATCAGCACCCTGCTGAAAAACCAAACGGTTGGATGAACCATAAAACCGCATAAATACTGGGTTTAACCGGCCTCTCACCCAAAAGGGTGAGGGGCTTTTTTCTGTAAATTCATCCTTTTGAACGATGCTTTTTGAGACATTCTTCCCTAAAATGAATACTGGAGGAGGGTTGGTGCAAATGAAATTAATCCGCAAACGACGCAATGGATATGCCTTAATGTTCGCAGCCAGTATTTGTTTGGCGGTGTGGCTCGGTGCAACATTTATGTTAGAAGTGGTTTTCGCCCTTGGAGCGATCAGCCTTATCTCTCTCCTGTTATTGGTGAGGCAGAGTCGTCTGCTCAATGACGCAACACTTATTTGGGATAATCGCATCCTTGCGGTGCCATCTGCTCTCATCTCCATCCCTGACCGCCAAATGAAAAAAGACACCGAGGAAACTGTAGTATCTACCTTTGGTATCCTCATCGGCAGCGAAATCTATCGATGGGGCCTCGATGGGGTACATGGCGTGCGGCTGCACACCGCTCATGTTGATCAGGAACGGATGTACCTGACATTTGGCGACGCGGCCCAGACCATGCGGGTAGAGTTGCTGCACGGAATGACTCAAAAGCAGGCGCTGCTGGATGCCGCTCAAAAGCTGCTTCATGAAACTGGCGTAACGGCAGACATCACCGGATGGTAACGCAGCAAAAGCGAGTGATTAATGAAAGAAGGAGTGAGTATTATGGGTAAATTCTGCACAAGCTGCGGCACGGCTCTGAATGAGGGTGCGAAATTCTGTGCAAAGTGCGGAGCCAATGCTTTTCAAAGCAATGAATCTGCACAAATAAGTACGGCGACACCAACGCAGTCCGCAAAATCCGAGCAAGAAATTCCGAAAACAATGAACAGTACAAAGAAGAAGCCGCCGACAAACCGGGCTTCGGAGGATGCTCCACAGCATAGTCCGATGGGTGCGGGAAAATTCATCATCACATATATCCGCCAGTCGTTGACGGTGCTGAAAAATCCCAAACAGATGCTCCCTACCGCACTGTTGGGGCTTGTCTGGCTGGTGCTTGCGCTGCTGAGTTCTTTCGGAATCAATCCGCTTCCGGTACGCATTCTCAGCTTCCTTACCTTCGCACAAGGAGGAATGTTTGGTGGCGTATTCGGTGCTGTTGGCGGAATTTTAGGCAAGGTGGCGGTCGCCGCTTTTCTAAACGCTGCCATTGTGCCGCTGTTCCAGAAAAAAGCGCCGTTTTCGGAGATCGGCGGCGGTATCAAGGGCTTTTTCGGCGGGCTTGCAGTTAAAAGCATAACCGCTGTTGCCCCGCTTTTGGGTGGGGTAGGCGCTTCTTTGCTGCTGTATGCCTTTATGAACAGCAATCAATCACTGCAAAACAGCATGGTGGGCATTATCGCCTTTGTAATGCTGCTGCAAAACCTTGGCAGGCAGGGCGGCTTTTTATGGGGGCTTGCTTTTTCGGCTGCAAACAGCCTTTCCAAGGGCAGAACGCCGTCCTACATAGAGGTCACGCGCTGCATAAGCGGCATGACGCTGGGCTTTGCCCTCGGCGTGGCGCTGTCGGCGGTCAGATTGCGGTGGTGCGGGTGGCTCGGTGTGCTGCTGTTGATTGCCGCTTTGATATTCGTCATTGTCTCAAAAGGCAAAAAGGAGGTGGCTGCGGCATGAAAAAGATAGGGAAAAAACTCTCTGCAATTTTATTCGTGGCGCTTTGTTGTGTGCTGCTTTTCCCCATAACAGCCATGGCAGAAGAAATAATCGAAGAGCCTATCGCATTGCCGGAAACTATGACAATAACAAAACAATTGTTCGGTGATTCCGGTGAATTGGAAGCGGAAAAGATCACCATAGAATCTCACGAAGACGGGCGGTTTTATTTTGAATATCCTGCCAAGACTGTATCTAATATGCGTGGTTGGGGCGACGATCATTCCATAACGGCATTCCGAGTTGAAGGAACCGCTTATTACAAAATGGATAAGGAAATGGAACGCAAATTTGGCGCAACTGACAGCAGGTGGATTGTGGGAGAGTTTTCGGTACCGGATGAGATTGTATATACCATCCTGAAACCATCAGTCTCGGAAAGCTATACCGATGTCAGCAGGTTCAGTATTACTCCTTACGGGGGTTCTTTTGAGACAATAAGCTATGACGATGATAACTTGGAGCACCATATTATTTTCAAGCTACAATTTCATTGTACCCGAACCGATACAATTCACGATGTGGAGGGGGGAAGCACAACAAATGAACATTCATACGACGACCAATGGACTTTTGATATGGAAACAGTTGAATTTTCCGACCCATATCCACTAGAGGATATAGTTTCGGAAGGAAGTACAACTGAAAATAAGAAAAAGGTAGAACTAAAAGGGGAAATTCGTGATGATGGAGATGGAAAGTACCTTAGGATTTCCTGGGATACGGGAAATTCAAGGAATAATAACCATGCCGGACCGTTGGCCACCATTACCATCAGCACTCTTGCGATTTTGCTGTCCATCCTGTTTGGGAATACGGGCGGGTTTATCCCGACTGTGCCTGTGGGAACAGGCGGCGCACCCACACCCGCGCCTGCGGACAGCGGTCTGAGCCGATGGCTGCGCTTTGACGGCGACGGCGACATCGAGGCGACTGATCCGGTAAACGGGCAAAGACGTACCTTTGTCAAAAACGGCGACGGCACCTATACCGACCCTGTCAGCGGCACGACCTATACCCCCGAGGAGCTTTCCGAACAGCTTGAGCACCGCGCGGACAATGCAGGCACCATCCGGCAGGACGAAGCGCAGTTCAGGCAAAATGTCAGCGAGGATTCTCAGCGCAACCAAGAGCGCAGTGAGGAGAGCAGTCAGCTTGAGAAGGACTTGCAGCGTGAGCGTGAGGAGCGAAGCCGCAAGGAAAAGGTTGAGCGCGTTGCCACCGACCTTGGCATGAGCGGCGCCAGCGAAAAGCAGGTTATAGATGAGCTTAAACGACGCATGGAAAGAGATGAGGAGTACCGTCAGAAGATGAACGATTACGCCCAGCGGCGAGACACAGCTGTCGATATTCTCGAAGCTACCGTGGAGATTGCCGATTACACCATGGCGGCAGGCGAAGCGGTAGTTCCAGGCGGAAAGACTGTGTCCGCCACCTATAAGGGAATCAAAAACACCGTTTCAACCATGGCGGAAAAGGGTGCAAGCTGGGGCTCCTTTACAGAGGGTGTCATTAAGGGTGGCACCGAAGCCGCAACCACCGTTATGGATGCGGGTATCGGCAAGGCGGCTACAGCCTTTGGCGGTACGGTTGCGGGCGAGGTTGCAGAGGCTGTCAATGACGGCGGGGATTTGACCGACGCATTGGTAAAGGGCACAGTGAAGGGGACCTTTAACGCAGCCAGCGGCGCAGTCGGTGATGCCTACGGTGATGCCGTCGGCGGTACCTACGGCGAGATGCTTGGCAAAGACAGTACGATAAAGAAGGTGGCAGAAACCGCCGGGAAGCTTGGCGAAGTCGGCTTTGAAAAAAACGTCACAGGAACCGTTGGGGATAACCTGAACGGAGAGAACAAATGATGGAGGCGAGAACATGAAAAAACGAGTTTTATCATTGGTACTTACGATATGTATGGTGCTGACCCTGATGCCCACCGTAGCGTTGGCGGAGGATATGACGCCGCTCTACATTGGCAGCAATACTGGGGTTATATTACCGGATAATGATAAATATACCTATGGAGGTAACGAAGGAGGTGCTGGAGTAACGGTTGATACACTTGCAGCCATTCCCACAACCGCAACGTGGTATTTGCATAGGGACGATACCCTCACACCGAAATACACGCTGACGCTAAATAACTTCGCCTACAGCGGCGCAGGGTATAGCCAGACTGGTTATGGAATCGGCATATTTGCCGCAGGCGACTTGACCATCGAACTGGTGGGCGTCAACAGCGTCACACAAGCAGGAGGCTCGTTGGCCAGCTATGGAATATATGCCTATGGCGCACTGACCATTCAGGGGAGCGGCAGCCTCAGCGCAACCGGGGGTACTGTAACAGGCGATAACAACAGTCATGGAATCTATTCGTCTGGTAAAATTACGATTAAGGGATCGGCGCAGGTCACCGCCACCGGCGGCAGTTCACAGAAAGACAGCTACGGCTTGGCCGGTAAGTCTGTCAGCATTGAGGAAAACGCGCAGGTCACCGCTGTTGCCGGAACTGCTCCGAATAGCAAAATCGGAATACACGGGGGTACCGAAGGCTTTACAGCCACTGGCGGCACAACTTTGGCGCGGGGCGGCTTATACGCAATTTTTACTGATAGCAGTGCTTCTATTACCGCTGACGGTATGACCATCACCGGTAGCACAGATGTTGAGGCTGACATAGCCAGTCTCACCGCAGCTGAGCCCATCGGGCGAAAGATTAAAGTAGGCGAAGTCGACGCCAAAACCGTGCGAATCACCGCACCCGCCGCTAAACTGGCCACGCCAAGTACCAGCTTCACCGCCACCGATGCGGATAAGGGAATCCTGTCCGGCGTTGCCAATGGCATGAAGTATAAAATTGACAGCGGCGAATGGGTGGACATCAACTCCAACGCTGATATCGACCTGACCGGCCTTTCCGCCTGCGCCATTTCCGTTGTGAATAAGGGCGACGGTAGCACCACTGTCGATTCGGATGCGCAGACCATAACTATCACCAAGGCGGGCACAACCACGGCAGGCAAAACAGACTGCACTACCGCCGCCAATAATGACGGAACGCTTGCCGGTGTGACCACACTTATGGAATACAAAAAATCTGACGCGGCCTTATGGACAGATGGCACAGGCAGTGACATCACTGGCCTTGGAAACGGCACCTACTATGTGCGCGTGAAAGCCACCGCCGCGACGCTGGCCTCTGACAATCAGGAACTGGTCATCGCTGCGTATACAGCGCCTACGCCGTCTCATAGTTCCGGTTCATCCTATCACAGCTACATGATCAAGGCATCAGCCGGTACCGGCGGCAGCATTTCCTCCGCGGGCGGTGCATCCTACCGTGAGGGACAGGATAAAGGCTTTACCGTTATGCCGGATGAGGGCTATATCATCTGGGATGTGCTGGTTGACGGCTTGAGCGTCGGGCCCGTGAGCGAATATGAGTTTGAGAATATTAAAAAGCGCCACACCATAGAAGCTGTTTTCGCCAAGGGCGATATGGCTAATTTCAAACTGACCGGCGAGTACGCAGGTTATCCCGACGTGGATGAAAGCAAATGGTATGGTACAGAGAATGGGGGCACTGTCCGCAACGCTACGCTTTTGGGCATCGTGGAGGGCGACAGCACAGGCTTCAGGCCGGAGGATGGTGTGAAGCTGTCTGAGGTCGTAAAAATGGCCTCCGTGTTCTGGAACACCTATTACGGCAGTTCGTACACCTTTGACCAGACAGAAGGGGCGCATTGGTACGATACCTATGTCAATTTCGCGGTCAAATACGGCATTATCAAAGCGGACGACTTTACGGACTATGAGCGAAACGCTACGCGCGAGGAGATGGCCTATATCTCCGCCCACGCCTTGTCGGAGAGCAAACTTGCAGCTATAAGCACAACCATCCCGCCTGATGTGGCCGAGAGCGACAAATACGGGGCTGAGATACGGATCCTCTACGCAGCGGGTGTACTGTGGGGAAACGACGAAGCCGGTACATTTGCCGGGAAACGAGGGATCATCAGAGCGGAAGCAGTGGCAATCATCACCAGAATGGCCCTGCCCTCTGTTCGGAGCGCTGAATAAGGAGTTGAGTCAGCATCAAGAGTAGGAGGTAGAGACAGCGACCCTCTGCAGCGGTTTGACCGCTGTGGCGCTGATCCTGCTGTACCGGCAAAGCCGGTTGCTGGCTTCGGCCTGCTTCTTGGAAACAAGGTTTACAGGTGGGGCTGCGATGGCGTGTATGGCGTCCGACTGCGGGAGGTGCAAATCGACAAAGAGCATATCTGCCTGTCATTTGGAGCTGACGGCGAAATGCTGCGCGTAGAGCTGCTGCATGGTCTGGCCGACAGGCAAAGCGCTATGGAGATCGCGCAAAAGATATGGCACGAAACAGGCGTACGGGCGGAAATCAGTGATTGGTAACGAAAGGGAGGAATCCGATATGAAGAAGACAGTAGCCATTTTACTTGTGACGGCGCTGCTTTTAGGCAGTCTTGCCGGCTGCACCTCTGGTAATCAGGCTAAGACTCCCGTCACACAGAAATCCGAAACCTTTACGGTGGAGGACGGACAGACGGCATTGGCCTCAGAGGACGGTGCGGCGATAGACTTTGGCTGTCTGCTGGAGGCTGGCGAGGAACTCACCATACAAAAGGTATCGCCCGCGTCAATAGACAGCGATGTTGAAATCGACGCCTACGATTTCAAGCTATCCTCCGGTCAGCCGGAGGGAGTTGTCGAGCTGACCATACCCTATGACGATGCGGGGCTTGAAGCCGACGAGGAAATTCTGTCGGTCTGCGGCAAATATCTAAACGAGGAAACAAAGCAATGGGAGGATGTCCTTTATACGGTGGACGCTGAAGCCAACAAGGTGCATATTCTCACCGACCACCTCTCCACCTATAGCGTGTTTAAGGTCACGAACGCTGGAAAGCGCAGCGAATACATTTCCGATGTCAACGTCTACGCCGCTTACATGACGACAAAGCAAGCGGAGCAGCTGCTCAAAACCTACGCCGAGCAGGGTGTGTCGTGGCAAGAGGATGTTATATCAGCGTTTCTAAATGCAAACAACTCACTGCCGATGTTCGCTGAAACAAATATCCCAACTCTCGTATCGCTTGGAGGCGCATACGACGATATGATCACCGAACCGTTCGGCAACGCGTTGACGGTTTTGGGCATCGCGACCTCCTGCACCCAGTTCGCGTATGACGCATACAGCAACGGGCTGACAAGCAAGGAAACGTCGATCAGCGGAATGAAAACCGTGTTGAATCTGGGGCTGAATTTGGCATCGTCACAAAAATATCTGTTGGATTCATTTCAGGTGGCCTATATGGGCGTTGGAGTAATCGACATCGCGCTTACCGATGTGATGAATTTTGCCATCGACACCAAGTATGAAAGCACAAAGAATATGTACGACGCCTATTACGCAAGACCCGAAAACAAGCGCCGTGTCAAGGATTGGTACGATTTATTCAAGAAGATATACAAAGAAAACAAATCCGCCCCGCAGACAGCTCTCGACAAAATGCAGAGCGAGATTGACAACTATGTAAACAAATACTGGGAGGTTGCAGCAAGCGACTGGGATTCATGGATAGACGCATATGAAAAGAACGGCAAGCTGTCCAAGTATCCGTGGCCGTCGGAGAGCGACCGCAAAAAAATATCAAGCAATTACAAAGCTGAGATCTATGATTACCTTCAGGTTATGTTCCAGTCTCTGAGCCGGGATATGTATTTTGATGCCCTAACTCAGCGGGAAAAGGAGTATAAAGAGCTTGCCGCACTGCTAAATAGGGTATACACCTTGAACTTCAGGGAGGATTATGACACTGAGAAGGCAAAATGGGCCAACGCATATGTCAAACTGGCCCCGCTTTCCGATAAAACCACGGCAAAAGAGTGGACCATCCGCCTTGACGACGAAGCAAACGGACAGATGAAGTTCACTCTGGGTGCCCATGAAACGGCGAGATTCCCTATGAAGGTGGAATTCTATAAAACAGAAAAGGACTTGGAAGAGGGTAAGGTTGCCTTGAGTGCCAAGCTCAAACCCTTTGTAAAAACCGAAATGGAGGTCATTTTAAATACAAAAACCAATAAGGTGGACTATTCCGGAACATATACAGGGGTCATGAATGTTACGGAAACAGGTAAGGATATTGATGTGACAACTGTAGTCACATTTGAAAAGGATTTTGGCGACGGCTCTTACTATAAAATCGTCTGCTCAAATAATGAAACCCAGAGCACCTACATCAACGGCAGCTATTTTGTGCGGTGGTCGACAGGCGAGGCAAATATTGCGGGAGCAAAATTTGTATTCTCCGCTGACGGAACATCGTTCAGCGCCTCAATGCGAGACCACAACGATAAAGAGTGGGGCGTGATTACCTGTCAGAGGTAAAAACGACCCCAAGCACAAGATATGTCGGCCAACATGAGAAAACAGCGCACAATAATCGGATCAAACAAACTGGAGGCATATCCATGAGAGATAATATTCCATCTGCGGGCAGAGGCAATAAAATCTTGCCCGCAATACTGATCGCGGCCAATCTGCTGATGCTTGTGATAGGTGTTCTCACCATACCGCCCAATTTGCCGTCAGCAGCAGTAAAGGAATCTCCTGCGCCGAGGACGGAGCAAACAGCGCTCGTTACACCGGCATCGGAGAAAGAAACCCCGCCTGCGGCCACGGAAAGCGGCAGTATTCCCGCGCCGGAGGTAACAGGCGTGAGCTTATCCACGGATGAACGCCCCGATTTGGAGGACTTTCTCTGGTACACAGAGGACGTGGCTTATGACGGAGTTCCGTCCGATGCGAATATCATAGACAATATCGGCCCGCTGACTGGGAGCTGGAAAGCACTGATTATTTACGACCCCAATAACGAATACGACTCGGGCGCTATGGAGTTTCTCAATGTCGCCCTTGCAGGTGCGGCGGAGAGCCTGAGCCTCACCCTCGACTGGTATCAGATTTTTTGGGCAAACGAGGGAGAACACTTCGACGAAACGGATATGGAGGACGGCGTATTTCTCGGCAAGTGTGAAAACGGCGGCTTGTGGGCGTCCGGTGCGGGAACCATACACCTGACGCAGTTCTACGAGCTTAATGGGAAGCAATACGCCGTCGGTACGATGGATACGCCCGACGGGACACCGGCGCTTGTTGCGCTGGTGCGGCCATAAGGAGGTGCGGACGTGGGAAAATATTGTACGAATTGCGGCAAGGAGCTCCATACCGGCGCTCGCTTCTGCGCCAAATGCGGCGCGGCGGTTCTTGATGCGCCCGCGAATCCTGTTCCCGCAGCACAGCCGAAACCTGTGCCGCAGCCGCAGCCGCAGACTAAAACCGAGGTGCAGCCTCAAGAATATACTCCGCCCGTTGCGACACCAAAAAGAAAAAGTGCCGCAGCACCAAAAAGAAACAGCGGGCGCAATACGCTGTGCATCGTGCTTTCCGCGCTACTTGTCATACAGATCGCGGCGGTGGCGCTCTACGGCTGGCCGGGGTTTATGGTGAAGGACAGACCGCAAAAACTTGGCAACATCCGCGTCGAAAACTGCGTGGCGTAGCTTTCTGGAATGAGCGTGTATTTTGGCGGCGCATACGGCGGGGCGACGCTTGAAAATGCCAAAACCGCCCCTATCGACTTAGATGAGGGGGCTGTCTCCGTCGGTTATGAGCTGGCGTTTGCGGACATACCCGAGGGCGAAGTGACGCTGTCCGCGCCAATGCCGGATGATCTGACCCTTGCGGAAAATGAGCGTTTGTATCTCGATATCGGTTTTTCCATGCAGGACGAGACGGGCGAGAAGGTCATGGTTTACGACCATATCGTGGCCTCGGAGCAGGACGGAGAGCTGACCGCAAAGATAACCCCCTCAGGCTACGGCGAGCTGTCCGGCAACGTCTACTTGAAGGGCAAGGGCTTCGTTTCCCCGACCTACAGCGACAAAATGCGCTTTGACATCCAGTTCAAGGTCAAGCTCGTAAGCGCCTCGCAAAGCCAACGCTTCAATCTCATTTTTGACCGCTCGCGGTTTATGGCAACCACGGTGGAGCCGGGCGACGTAGAGGCGCTGCTCTCGCGTATGGAGCAGGTCTATGCGAAATACGGGGAGTTCGGCTTCGATATGTCGAGGCGCACCGAATGGCCTATGGATATCCATGTAACAACGCTAAAAAGCGCCGACGCCGCCACACCCACCTACGCGCAATATGTTTCAAGCTGGTGGGGCATTGACAGCGGTCACATGAATTTCAGCCGCCTGCTGTTTACGAATTTCAACCTCGATTCGGTCACGAGCATATTCGCACATGAGCTTATGCACTTTGTGCAGGAGTGCTATGTTACGACCCAGTATAAACGCCTCAATTGGCTGGACGAAGCGACGGCGGTATTTCTCGAAAAATATTTCGGCGGCACAGGCGATCACAGTGCCCGTCAATATGAGCTTTACGACGGCATATATCCTGCCTCCGACTCCGCGAGCGCCGGATACGCCCGCGGCGCGCTGGTCGCTTACTGGGCGAGCCGGGACGGCTGGTATGACGGCGCGGACGCCCTTTCCGGCAACGATAAGATGTCGGGACTAATCGACCTCTATTCCACCGGCGGTTATTTGCAGGTGAGCAAATGGCAAAGCTGGATAGACGGCTGTGTGGGAGCACCCTCGGAATATGCAATAGATTTCTTCACAAAGCTCCTGATGGGCGAGGAGAGCGTCTGGGCGGAAAAGCTGGATAAGGATGCTGCAGTCAGCATTAGCGCCAAAAATGGCGAGGAGCTGGTGCTTTTGAAGTCGCTTTCAAAGGAGACGACGACTCAGCAAGGTACAACTGTTTCCGTCCCGGCATTTTCAAATTCATTGGAAAAGAAATATCGCTATCTGGTGTTAGTGGTAAACACTACGGATCGTGCAAAGACAATGGAACTTGTGATTGCAGCGGAAAAAGAACCGGAATTTGATGTTAAATGGTTTGAAGGTTACTGGTCTACGGACCCAGAATATGACTCGTATCCGGATGTAGGCATCAAGATATTGGACGGGAAAAATTGTGCATATTTTATCGGTATTATGAATAGAAAAATGGAACTTGACGAGGAAGATTACAGAACAAGCAGCTATATATTTGATTCGGCAGCACGAACATTAATCATTGAAAACTTTTACGGACGGCCGGGCGGTATTATGCTAATCGCACGCGACAAGTCTGAAGGCGATTATGGAGCGGATTATATAAAAGCAAGAAAAGGTGAAGGATACCAATATATGGCAATGGAAGATATAATTCGCATGAAATAAGTAAAGGTAAGGTAGTTATGCGCTGCCGCCGCAGTAGCCGGTACTGCCGCCGCTTTTCCTGCTTATTGTTCTGTATCTGTTTGGCGTGAGCTGGCGCGAAAAGCGAGATTATGAACAACAATGAAAGGAGCGTCCCGATGGCAAAGAAGAAAGCAAGCAAAAACATCCCCCTGCCCATCCTCATCCTTATCTGCGCCGTGCTCCTGTTTGCCATATATTTGAGCCTCTCCACGCTGGCTCTGGCAATATGGGGCGATTCCGTCATGGGTACGGTGGACAGTTATCAAGCACGGCTGGACGACACAAAAGCGGAGCAAAACCGCTCCCGCACTGTTTCCAAGGGCTATTGGTTTATGGCAAACGGCAAGGAGTATCGCGGCCATGTGATGTACCAAAGCGACGAGTCGTGGCCGAGCTTAGACGAGGGCGAAACGCGCTCCGAGCGCATCAGCTACCTTGCCCTTTTCCCCTATGTCAACAAGCCCGCCGCGCTGTGCGAATTTGATGAGATGGGCGAGGTGGCGATCATTTACCATATCCTCGCCCCCATCGGTTATCTGCTTTTGCTGCTGCTTGTCATACGCACAGCCAGAGGTGGGAAAAAGAAGAAACGGGCGGCGAAGAAACCCGACGCTCCCCAAATAATCGAAGCAAGGAGTGATACGGATATGTTTTGTCCTAACTGCGGAAACAAGTTGCCGGAGGGCGCGGCTTTCTGTTCGAGTTGCGGCGCAAAAACACAAACAAACACCCCCAGCGTGTGTAAGGCCTGCGGCGCAGAGTTGCCGGAGGGAGCTGAATTTTGCATCGGGTGCGGCAAGGCGGTGAATTTGAGAACGCCGGAGCCGATGGAGGTAAGCCAAGCGGCATCTTCCGCTCCCCCGCAGGGAGGCGCGGGGCTAGTCGGCTTTTCCGACAGGTGTAATTCGCCGGAGATAATGACCGCCGCACAGAAAAACAAGAAATCCTCTATTGGCTGTATGTGGATATTGGTTTTCGTGCCGCTCATCGGCTTTCCCGTCGCCGGTCTGCTGATGGACGATTTCCCCTTTGGTGAATCCCTTGTCATCGGCGTGGGCATCGCACTTGTCATGCTGATAATTAATTTGCTGGCGCTGCGAAAGACCAATCAGCCTATGTGGGAGGGTGTGGTCGTCAATAAGTACAGCAAGGAAAAAAGCGAGCATAGGGGCGGCGAGGATGATAATTACAGAACCTATACGGAATATACCACAATCATCAACACCGATGCGGGCAAGAAAAAGACCATCGTGGAAAAGGACAGTGGGCGGCATATGTACGACTATCTTTCCGTTGGCGACAGGGTGCGGTTTCATCCAAGATTCGGTACATACGAGAAATACGATAAATCCAAAGACCGAATCATCTATTGCAACGTCTGCTCCATGATGAACCCCATACAAAATGACCGCTGCAAGCGGTGTAATAATTTATTGTTCAAATAAGGAGGCTTTTCGTAATGGAGAGATTTGACACCATGCTGGAGGCGGCGGAGTTTGCCGCCACACGCTGCAAGAGCTGGAGTTTTGCCACTGCCGATGATAGATACGACGTAAAAGGCTTGCTGGCGCTTGCCGAGACAAGTGACAGTGAAAACCCCATCGATGAGGACAGCTTTTATGTGGTTTCGCCCGCCGGAGCCATCGGTTTATGCGAGGACGGCGAGAACATCGACTGGCTGTTTCTGACCAGCTCCAGTGAAGATGAGGATTTACCCTCTACCTATCAGGTCGACCCACAAATAAATTTCTGCCCCCAATGCGGCTCCGGTGTTGTTTCCGGCGCTCGCTTTTGCGAAAAGTGCGGAAATAGACTATGAAACATCTTTGAATAATACAGAGGGATTCTAAAAATGTAGTACAATAGTTAAGACGAACAGGCAGCGGTTTTACCTGCTGTCTGTTCGTCTTTTATATCATTCTTTTTTCCGTATTCAGTTTACCCTGACCCTCGGTTCACAAGTTGTCTTTATGACTACTCGTATTTCGCAGGGGGCTTTTTTATTTTTCCCTTGAAGATTAGATGCTAATAGTATATTATTAACTATTAAAAGATAAACCAGTGAACTTATTTTCATCGTATGGATTGAGTTCATAAACAAAGAAAGTACTACGGAGAGACAGATAAAGTGAAGGCGAATAATATTATTAAAATAGTGCTTATTGCAGCGTTAATTATAATGGAAGTATTTGTTTGGGACAATGCCTACTCTAGCTCAATTGGTATCATTGGTGGTGCAGATGGCCCCACTTCTATTATTATTTCTGGAGGAAAAGACAATACTGAAAAAGAAGACAAGAACCAAGGTTCCGGAGAAAGGACTGAGGGGCGAAAGAGTAATACTGACGAAAAGGATATCCGGGGGGAAGAACCTAGTGATATAGAAAAGGGCCAATCAGGGAAAAAGGATCAGCAAGAAAAAATGGATCCCCAGGAAGAGATAGAAGTGGCCAAGGCTATGGATAAGGGGCTTCTTATATTAGTAAACAAAAAACACCCTATTGATAAGGACTACAAACCAACAGATTTAAAGGCCATTAAATATTTCGCACCAGATAGAACACCAGCTTCAAGGTATATGAGATCAGAAGCGGCTGACGCTTTTCATACCCTTGTGGAAAATGCAGTAATGGAAGACATTGAAATTATTATGACTACCGCCTATCGATCCTACGGTTTCCAACAAATTCTTTATGATGGCTATGTTCAGCGGGAAGGACAAGCCGCAGCTGACAAGTTTAGCGCAAAACCAGGTCAAAGCGAACATCAAACAGGCCTTGCTGTGGATGTGACCTCTGCAAGCGTGGGATATGCCCTAACCGGAGACTTTGCAAACACAAAGGAAGGAAAGTGGCTAGCAGACAATGCCCACAAATTCGGATTCATTATTAGGTTCCCCGCTGGTAAAGAGGACATTACAGGATATATGTACGAGCCTTGGCATATTCGCTATGTTGGAAAACCCGTAGCAGAAAAAATCTATAATCAAGGTATAACTTTGGAAGAATATCTTGAAAAGGTGGCTTTAACGCTTCCCGTTAACATGGAGTAGTGCAATCAAAAAACATTTGTACAAGTAAAACTGGGATAGCCCAGTAATAAGCCGTTTAATTAGAATTTACTAAATTGAAGAGCTTTCTACAAAAATTAGAAAAGCTATTCTGCAATTTAGAGATTACTCAAAGCTAGGGCAAGCTATTTCTGCACAAGCAATTTCCGGAGCAAGCTATGCCAGTGAACACTTTTGCTTACTTGGCAAAAATGAATTAATATTCAAACATACTTATAAATTAGGAGGATTAATTATGGCGTTTTATTATGACGAACCGTCTCGCACATTTAATGAATACTTATTAGTACCAGGATACTCATCAAAGGAATGCAGACCTGAAAATGTTAACCTGAAAACACCTATCGTAAAGTTTAAAAAGGGTGAAGAACCAGCTATTTCAGCGAATATTCCACTGGTGTCAGCAATTATGCAGGCTGTATCAGATGATAAGCTGGCAATTGCCCTTGCCAAAGAAGGGGGCATCTCCTTTATTTATGCGTCCCAGTCCATTGAATCCCAAGTAGCCATGATAAAGCGAGTTAAAAGCCATAAGGCGGGCTTCGTAAAAAGTGATTCCAATATCAGGCCAGATCAAACATTAAAGGATATTTTGGAGCTTAAAGAAAAGAGCGGTCATTCTACCGTTGCAGTAACAGACGACGGAACCCCAGAAGGCAAAGTACTGGGTATCGTAACAAGTAGAGACTATCGGATAAGCAGGATGTCATTGGATACAAAAGTTTCTGAATTCATGACACCTTTTGAATCACTAGTTTATGCAAAAGAAGGAATCACCTTGTCAGAAGCCAATGATATTTTATGGGATAATAAGCTGAATGCCCTTCCCATCATTGATGACAATGGCAGACTTGTTTCCTTTGTTTTCAGAAAAGACTATGACAATCATAAAGCCAATCCAAATGAGCTTTTAGATGCGGGAAAGAGATATATGGTTGGTGCCGGGGTGAATACGAGGGATTACGAAGAGAGGATACCAGCTCTAGTAGAAGCAGGAGCAGATGTATTATGTATCGATTCCTCTGAAGGCTTTTCAGAATGGCAAAAGGAAACTCTTGCATTTGTACGGAATAAATATGGTGATTCTGTAAAAATTGGTGCAGGAAATGTAGTAGATAAAGACGGCTTCTTGTTCTTGGCAGAAGCAGGTGCTGATTTTATAAAAGTTGGAATTGGTGGAGGATCCATCTGTATCACCCGTGAACAAAAGGGCATAGGCCGAGGCCAGGCAACAGCTGTGATTGACGTGGCAGAAGCAAGAAACGACTATTACGAAAAAACAGGCATCTATATTCCAATTTGCTCTGATGGCGGAATTGTTTACGATTATCATATGACCTTAGCCTTAGCTATGGGTGCTGATTTCCTAATGCTAGGAAGGTATTTTGCAAGGTTCGATGAAAGTCCAACCAATAAACTAAACCTGAATGGATCCTATGTAAAAGAATATTGGGGAGAAGGTTCAAACCGTGCAAGAAACTGGCAGCGTTACGATATGGGCGGGGACGGCAGACTTTCCTTCGAAGAGGGCGTTGATTCCTATGTGCCTTATGCGGGAAGCCTGAAGGATAATGTATCTCTCACCTTAAATAAAATTAAATCCACCATGTGTAACTGTGGAGTTCTAAACATTTCAGATATGCAAAAGTATTCCAAGTTAACCTTAGTTTCTGCAACCAGTATTGTAGAAGGTGGAGCCCATGATGTTATCCTAAAGGACCCAAATACCAATGCAGTGAGATAATTTAGGAACCAAATACCAATACAATGAGATGATTTGGGAACCACCAATGCAATGGGATAGTTTGGGGGCATCTATGAAATTTTGTATACTAATGGGAAGTCCAAGAATTGATGGAAACACTGCCGCTTTGTTAAAGCCCTTTTCAGAGGAGCTGATAAGGCAGGGCGCAGAAGTTAATCGAATCGATCTTTATAGGCAAGATATTAAGCCATGTATTGCATGCAGAAAATGTCAGGATATATATGGAGAATTTGGTTGCCCAATCAATGATGATGTGCAAGACCTTTTTAAATCTGTCTTAGAGGCTGACATCCTTATTCTGGCTACGCCAATCTATTCCTGGTACTGCACACCGCCCATGAAGGCGGCTCTTGATCGATTAGTATATGGAATGAATAAATACTACGGCAATAGTCCAAAGAAGGAATGCTTATGGGAAGATAAAAAATGCGCAATTATTTCCACCTGTGGATATAGAATTGAAAAGGGTACTGACTTGTTTGAAGAAGGAATTATTAGGTACTGTAAGCATTCTAATTTAGAATATTTAGGGATGCTGGCGGCGAGAGACCTGGGGTACCATAAGGAATTTATTACAGACGAGAAAGTAGAACAAGCTAAAGTATTTGCCAATCAGCTGATGAATTGGGAAATAGAATAATGATTTTTTCAAAAACTAAATAAACATAACCTTGAAACTTCCGACAACCTACGCAAACAAGCGTAGGTTGTTTTTTATGGGAAGTGAGTTTGCGCAGGGAAGGTAGCGACATCGAACCAGCTCTAGGGTCAGGCCCCCCCCAGAGGAAACGAGTCTGCGCAAGGAAAATGCATCTGACACCATCATGTTGCCTTTGTTGTGCTGGTGCTCCTAGTGATATCTTGCAGGGAAATGGAGACTGACACCCAAAATCATGCCGTTACTTTGACACCCCCCCCAAGGTAGACAGTCTAACTTATGAAAAGTAGGCTACCTCCTTGGGGGTGTTTTATTTATTGAAAAATCCTAATGTTGTCTGAACCTTTGAATGTCCAAGGAACATCTACGGTATAGCTTTAGGACTTCGACAAGGTGTTTTACTTATTAAGGCTGAAAAATCCTAATGTAGCGACAAACTATGCACTATTTATCCACTCCTGGAACCTCCGGAAGCATATCGAAGGATTTTTGCAATTCCTCATCTGTTGGGATGTAGTCCGACATCGATCCTTCCATATAAGAGGTGTAGGCATTCATATCAAAATACCCGGTTCCTGTCAATCCAAATAGTATTGTCTTTTCTTCTCCTGCTTCCTTACATCTTAAAGCTTCATCCATTGCAGCGCGAATGGCATGGGCTGATTCTGGTGCGGGCAGAATGGTTTCGTGCTTTGCAAAGAATGTAGCAGCTTCAAAAACCTTTGTCTGCTCTACGGCAGTGGCCTCCATGAAGCCATCGTGATATAGCTTGGAAAGAATAGGGGACATACCATGATAACGCAAGCCTCCTGCATGATTGGCAGATGGTATAAAGCCACAGCCTAGGGTGTACATTCTAGCTAAAGGGGTTATTCGGCCAACATCACAGTAATCGTAAGCGTACTTTCCTCTAGTTAGAGACGGGCAAGATGCTGGTTCTACTGCAACAATTCTTGGATAAGCTTTACCAGTAAGCTTATCCTGCATAAATGGGGCAATGAGCCCTGCCAGGTTTGAACCTCCGCCGGCACAACCGATCACAACATCCGGATATTCCCCTAAGATATCCATCGCTATCTTAGATTCCAGGCCGATAATGGACTGGTGCAGTACTACTTGGTTCAACACCGAGCCAAGTACGTATCTTGTACCAGGAGTTGTGACGGCCGCTTCTACTGCTTCAGAAATAGCACAACCAAGGCTTCCGCCAGTATTAGGATCCCTGCTTAGAATTTCACGTCCCACCTTTGTGGTGTCGCTTGGACTTGGTACCACATTGGCGCCAAAGGTTTGCATAATAGCTTTTCTAAAGGGCTTTTGCTCGTAAGATACTTTAACCATATAGACGGTAAGGGGAATGTCAAAATAGGAACAGGCTTCCGCAAGTGCTGTGCCCCATTGTCCAGCGCCGGTTTCAGTAGTCAGACCTGTTAATCCCTGCTCCTTGGCATAGTAAGCCTGGGCGATAGCTGAGTTTAGCTTATGGCTACCGGAGGTATTGTTACCTTCAAATTTATAATATATTTTAGCAGGTGTGTCCAGCGCTTTTTCTAGGTTGTATGCCCTGACAAGAGGAGAAGGCCTGTATACTTTATACATTTCAAGAACTGGTTCAGGAATATCCACATATCTTGTTTCATTATTTAGCTCTTGGTGAGCTAGCTTTTCACAGAATACAGGATAAAGGTCTTCTGGTTGAGCCGGCTTCATGGTTTTAGGATTGATCATTGGATCATGCTGTTCCTTCATATCTGCCCGCATGTTATACCATTGTTTAGGCATCTGATCTTCTGTTAAATATAATCTGTGTGGAATTTTACTCATTTTCTTTTTCTCCTTCTACTACTACTAATCTTTCTAATCTTTCTAATCTTTCAATCTTAGTAATCCTTCTAACTCTTCAAATCCTTTAACTCCTTTAACTCCTCTAATCCTTATAACTCTTCTACTTCTTTAATTATCCTGTTCATGTATTTTGTATGAGAATTGATGAAATTTATTGGTGGTTGGCCACAGCCAATCATCTCTCGGTCAATGGCTGGGACGGTCACTGGCTGGGAACCACGGCCAATCATCTCTCGGTCTGGTGGCCGTCTTTGCCAGCCACGGCCAATCATCTCTCGGTCTGGTGGCTGGGAAATAAAAAAAGACTTTTGTTCCAGATTTCTCTGGGACAAAAGTCTATACTTCTGCGGTACCACCCTGATTGGCGCAATGCGCCCTCCTTGTTCCGTGCACTATCATGCACGCTCCCTTGATAACGGGTGGAGATCCCGTCAGGCGCTACTAACATCGGCTTGTAGCCTTTTGCTTTCGTCCTGCCCTCTTAAGTCCATTCGGCCTAGCATCTCTTACTGCAATCCCACCATCTGCAGCTCTCTGTGAATCGAACATCCATGCCTACTCTTCTTAATCTTCGGTTTGAGTGTTTGTATTTGTTTTCGTATGATTAGGATTTTGTTTCTTGTTAGTATAATTTGGATTTTGTTTTTTGTCAACAACTTTTGTTGGATTTTTTTAGATATTAACCCCATATCATTTTATGGAAAGTATCTCCAACCCTTCTATTGCTTATTATAGAACTTACTTATTCATTAGAGAATTGTTGTTCGCCGTAGCACATTAGGGTAGGTAATTGAAGAAAACTTTCACTTGCTATAGTAATACAATATGTGTCAGGTAAGAACTTGTGTCAATGGTGCTAATTAAGCCATTTGTCATCCCCAGATAAGTTATCATAGCCAGGATGATTATCAAATCTAACGACGCCGACTTGAATTTTTCCATCTACAGCTTCGGTTACTTTGGCATGTCCGATCGTTCCGAAACCGCCGCATAGTTCAATCATGCTGACTCCTTCTTCAGCAAGATTTTTCGCCTCTCTGCAAGCCATCTCATAGCTACCCACTCCTATAAAGATCATAAGAACCTGACCTAGGTCCATTTCAAGTCTCCTGGAATCTTCGATGCTGCCATTAATAAACATAAATGCTACTTTTCTTTTCATATCTTTCCTCCTTGTAATATTGATTGTTCTGTTGTTTTATAATAAAAATGAGATTTAATATACTTTTGGTATAATGGAATTGTTACATAACCATCATAGCACTAATAGCCATTTAACCATGATGACCACCATAACCCTAATAACCATTGTAACCATCATGACCATCCTAATCATTACCTCCCATCTTTCCATTTACTGTTGAGGAATGGAAATAATGGGTATATTATTTTAGACGGTGTTACCTCATAAAATCGTAATTGAGCTCAAGCTTGTCAAATCCATTACTAGTCCTATACTAAATTCTTTTAGAATAGTAGGAACAAATAGTAGGAACCTTATCTAAAAATGTGATTTACAGCTTGATTTTTGGCAGATGCTATTATTTTACACTGTTTCGTTATATTTTCCCATAGTAAATTGGAATTTGCAATACAGGTGTAAGTGTAGATCTAAGTGAAAAAATAGTTCGAATAAAAATGTAAGCTTTGAGATTTCGTTGCTAATCACAATAGATATGTACTCTTATCCCTTGGGGGTATTGATTTTAGCTATTTGGCTACTATAAGACTATTGAAAAATTAAGGTCAAAAGGCAGCAGATAGATGCTAATTTAAAACAATAAACTAATTCGGCCTCGATAAACTCGATGCGACAATTTATGAAATAATGGTATTCTGGCTAGCAGGACCCCTTTTCGAATCTTCGGCTTCAACAGGAGGGTTCATAGCATGAAAGAAGATGGAGGGCTGTTTATGCAATTTGAGTTAATGAATTTTTTAATGAATCCCTTTGTTCTAATGTTTACTGCTGTGATAGCAGGTATTCTCTTTGGTAAGATCAAATTTGGGAAATTTAGCTTTGGCATTTCAGGAACACTTTTTACCGGCCTGTTTATCGGATGGTTGGTTTTTCGACTGGGCGAAAGGGTTTTGGCGCAGGGTGAAGGTGCTGAAGGTTTTAAAGCCGCCAATACAATGATGGCAAACGGCATTATTTCCAGTGACTTTTTTAATTTTTTTCTAATCTTATTTGTAGCGGCTGTAGGATTGCTAGCTTCCAAGGACATGAAAGCCGTTATTAAAAAATACGGGATAAGGTTTGTTGTTTTGGGAATACTGGTTACTTTTGTGGGAGGGGCAATGACATATGGTGTCACCTTGGCTTTTACTTCTGGAGAAAGCAGTGCTTCAGCATATGAGGTTTCAGGGGTATACACTGGCGCCCTTACAAGTTCTCCAGGGCTTGCGGCAGCTTTAGAAACCGCTAGAAAACATTCTGAAGGAATTGATTTGGTTTATGAAAACGCGACTCTGGAGGAAAAGCAGGAAATCTTGGATATCGTAGCACCGGGTGAGAACTTGGATCCAGATACGCACTCTACCTTGACAGCAGGACAAGTTCAAAGATACCAAGCCTACGCAGAAGCTGGTGTGGGAATTGGCCATGCAGTGGCTTATCCTTTTGGTGTGCTCATTGTTATTCTTGGTGTGAATTTTTTCCCTAGGCTTTTTAGGATGAATATAGAAGAAGAATGGAAACGATATGAAGAGGAGATGAAGGACGCGAAGGATTCTGTGGAAGGCAAAGCCATTCCGGAGGTGCCTTTTAATATATTGACCTTTTTTCTGACTACTTTAGCTGGTTATTTATTTGGACAAATCCAAATTTATATGGGGCCTCTGGGATATTTCTCTCTAGGGGCTACCGGAGGAACACTGATTATGGCCCTGCTTTTGGGTTATATCGGAAAGATTGGACCGCTGAATTTCCGAATGGAAGAAAAGGTATTGATAGCACTTCGTCAAATTGGGCTTGCTTTCTTTCTTGCCATAGTAGGTTTGCGTTATGGAGGTAAAGTTGTAGCCTCCTTGTCACAATCCGGGATGCAGTTGGTAGTGGCGGCTACATTAGTTAGTGTAGTTGCACTTCTGTTTGGTTTTTTGCTTGGAAGGTATGTTTTTAAATTGAACTGGATACTGCTTTCTGGTGCTATCTGCGGAGGGATGACCTCTACCCCGGGTATGGGCGCGGCAGTAGACGCTTTGGGTAGTGATAAGCCTGCGGCAGGATATGGCGCAACCTATCCTTTTGCACTTCTCACTAAGGTTATTTTAGTTATAATATTGCACAAGCTACCTATGTAGTCGGTTTTAGAAAGTGCGTTTTATAGCTTGCCCGTGTTATTATATTACACAATTTACTAATGTAGTAAGGAATGTAACGAGGGTTTAAATGTAGTAAGCTTCATATGTGAAAGGTTCAAATGCATAAGCTTGAAAAGTAATAAGCTTAAAGTGTGACCTCATTTTCGCCCCTTTCGCTCATGTTCGTGACTGGTCCAAATGTAATAAGATTAAAAGGTAATAAGCTTAAAGTATATTAAGCCTTAATCATACTAGTTTCTAAATACAAAGAAACTAATAAGAATCTTGATAAGAGATTTTTGACAAGAGTCTTTTGATTGGAAGAAGAACCTAAGGGGCTGCGTCGTCTGGATATATAGCCCCGAAAATGATTAATTATTAAAGATTAGTAGTATGAATATAGGTATCCTCTTTTACACAAGAAAGCGTAGGAGCTTTACCTTCCGGGTTCCTACGCTTTCTATGCTTTAGTAAGGTTTTGCGGAACAATTGCCTGAGAGTTCCTACACTTTTGCTATTTTAGTGCTGCTTTGTAGGAATAACCTTCCAAAGCTCCTACAAATAAACTGAAAGTGTAGAACTCGCCCCACACAGGTCTTGGTTCCTACATTCGTTTATTTATATCAGGTTATTGTAGGAAAGATCACCGATGTTCCTACAATAAGTCCCAAATACTAGAAAGGTGTAGGAAAGTCAACATTAGGGTTCCTGCACCTTTTCGACTTATCAAATGTAATTGTAGGAAAAATAACCAAAATTCCTACAAAAGGGATTGAAAGCAGGTAAAGTGCAGGAAAAACAAGGCCAAAGTTCCTGCACTTTATTATTTCTTTATAGAATATTGTAGGAAAATAGCTGAATGTTCCTACAAGTGACTTCAACAAACAGTAAAAGTGTAGGAAACATAAAATCTGGATTCCTACACTTTTGCAATTATTAAAGGAAGTTGTAGGAAAATCGCCGAAAGTTCCTACAAAAGGGAGGGTAAAAGTAAGTAATGTAGGAACAACCCTCTCAACCTCTGAACCTCTCAACCTCTCAACCCTCTCAACCTCTGAACCTCTCAACTCTCAACCTCTCAACCTCTCAACCTCTGAACCTCTCAACATCTCAACCCCCAACTCCCAAAACCCCCAAACCCCAAACCCCCAAACCCCCAAACCCCCAAAGAGTTATGTCCATATAAAGGTATAAATTAAATAAACAAAAAGAGGACATGCTTCTTCCTTCGGTTATAATGTAGTTACTACACAAACAAAAAACCAAAGGAGGAAGAAACATGCCTCAAATTAATATTACAGTAAATTACGAAGAAGTGGTAGCTCTTTTTTCAAAAGAGCGAAATAAAGCATTTGCCTATTTGATGGAAAAAATGATAAATGACCTCAATTTATAGAATCTGAAGAGCAAATTGGAGCAGGAAGGCATGAAAGAAGTAAGCAATGAGCACTCCAAAAACATTGAAACCCCTCAGCTTATTTGTAATAATTTATTAAGAAACAAATAAAGGGTTTGTTAAGATTTGTAAACTATCCTTTTAATATAGGCAGGTAGCCTTTTAGGACATGAGAACAGTCTCTGGTCCTGCAATACCATGGAACCGTTCGGTGTCTGTGTCTGCACTGCAACCCAGTGGCTTGTGGGATCTAGAGTGTGAACATCTGTAGCGAAACCATCTCAGTGCCTGGGCTACAGCCAAAATATTAAAAAGGAGGATTTGTAATATACGACAGATTGTACAAAATCAGAGATTTTGGGAATCGTAGCATAAATTCTGCCAAAAAACAAAACACGGGTCATTTTACCAATCCAGTTTAAACGGAGGTAGAAAGGCAGAGTAGCGTTTTAAAACTTCGGGATAAATTCTACCAAGCAAAACGCTTTATATTTCGTGCAGAATGTATACAAAAATTAAAAAGGTGGAGCAGAATTAACAATCTTAGCAAAAATTCTGCCCAGCAAAGCTAAAAATCAGCAGTATTTTGAGTAGAGATTTTAGATTTAGAGTTTAACTCCAGGCTTTAGCTACAGCTTTAATCTACAGAGTTAGCTACAGCTTCTAACTACAGAGTTAGCTACAGCTTCTAACTACAGAGTTAGCTGCAGCTTTATTCTACAGAGTTAGCTACAGCTTCTAACTACAGACTTTAGCTACCAGACTTTAGCTACATGTCTAAACTAAACAACAAACTTCACAAGGTAATAAAAGGAGATCAAGGATGAATATTTTGATTTGTGATGATGACAAAGAAATAGTAGGGGCCATCGAGGTTTATCTGAGAAATGAAGGCTACGAGACCTTTAAGGCCTATGATGGCATCGAGGCCTTGGACATACTGCGCAAGGAGGATATTCATTTGATTCTGATGGATGTGATGATGCCTAGGCTAGATGGAATGCGGACTACCATGAAGATCAGGGAAGAGAAAAATATCCCTATTATTATGCTGTCTGCTAAATCTGAGGATTATGACAAGATTACCGGGCTTAACGTGGGCGCCGATGATTACATGACAAAGCCCTTCAATCCATTAGAACTTATTGCCAGAGTGAAATCTCAGCTAAGAAGATATGTAAATCTAGGGAGTCTAGAGAAGAAATCAGGTGTGTTTAAATCAGGGGGATTGGTTGTAGATGACCAGGCCAAGACGGTTACCTTAGATGGTGAACAGGTCATGGTTACTCCAATCGAGTTCGGAATATTAAAGTTATTGACAGAAAATGCAGGCAAGGTATTTTCTATGGATCAAATCTATGAGGCTGTATGGAACGAGCCTGCCTATAATCCAGAAAATACAGTTGCCGTCCATGTAAGGAGGATTCGGGAAAAAATCGAGATTAACCCGAAGGATCCTAGATATTTAAAGGTGGTATGGGGAATTGGATACAAAATTGAGAAACTATAATGCAGGAATGGGAATGAAGGTACTGATATTTATTATCTGTATCGTGACATTTCTTGGCTCGTTATTTGGAGCCATTTTTATGACTCTTTCTACTAATATGGGCCCTTCAACGAATCATTTCAATGAAGAAGATCTATTATTCAGCAAGAGCTATAAGGAGAGCCCTGCTTTTGAAAGAGAATTCCATAATAAGCTAGATAAAATCATCTATATTCTTAATGAGTATAAAAGCGAAGACTTTATAAGGGAAGGCTTATCCATCAATGAAGGAGAATGGAAAAATGCCGTTGACGATTTGTTCTATAGTAAAATCCATTCCGGCGCATATGGGTGGGAAGTCAATATGGATGATTTGGATGAAATGGATAATTTAAGAGCGACCTTTGAAAAGGATTATGAAGGGGAAATCGCAGAGCTTAAAGAAAAATTAACCGCACATCAACTTAGGAATATGGAAAGGAGTCTTGATAGCCTTTCTAATGAGGAGGGCTTTACTTATTATGCCACGGACGGTGTTAATATTCTTACTAACATGAAGGACACTGGTTCTAGCATTTATGCAACAGAATTCAACACAAAACCGGCGTACTTGATTTACGAAAATGATAAGCTGACAAAGAGGCCAGCATCTAAGGACAACTCAAACAGCAGGATTAAATATCTTGATAAAGAATTGGAAGCACGGCTAGATAGCGTCTACAACAAGGATTTAAAAGTATATTTTTCCTTTGACAATGAATATATTCAAGCTAAAGAACAAGCTTTTAAAGAAGCAAGAACCCTGGCATTCAGATGGTTTCCCATCACTGCTGCCTGTGTAATTCTTACCTTAGCATCCTTTATTTACCTTGCGGTAACAACTGGGAGGAAGGACAAAGAAGATAATCGTCCTGTTTACAGAATAGACAATGTATTTACGGAAATTCAGTTGGCGATTATTGCCTTGTGCTTTATTGGGGGCGGTGCAGCATTTATTGATCTTTCCTATAATTCAATTAGGTATGGGATTTTTAATAACAACTATCTGTCCCTATATAATAATTCTTTTATGCTTTCTGCGTCTTTGGCTATTATTATAGGGTTGTTGGCAGCGGGGGTAGGATTGCTGTTTGTTTTATCCTGTATTAGGAACATCAAAAATCGTAGGTTTATTGCAAACTCCTTGATAGGAAGGGTCATTATAGCTATTGTGAAGGGATTAAAATCCATCTATCATGGTGGAAGCATCATGGTAAAAGTCGTGCTTATTGCTCTTGCCATCTCATTAGTTTCAGCTTCCGTGGTAGGGGCACCTATTGCCATGCTACTTGTTATTATTCTTGCACCTAGATGGATAAAGAAATATGAAGAAATTAAGAAAGGCGTTGAAGAGGTAAGAAACGGCAACCTTACGTACAAAATTCCTTTAGAAGGAAAGGGTGAGCTGGAGCAGCTTGCAAAGGGTATTAACGAGATTTCAGAAGCCTCTAACTTGGCTGTCCAAAACGAACTAAAGAACCAAAGGCTGAAGACAGAGCTCATATCAAATGTATCCCATGATTTAAAGACGCCGCTGACATCCATTATTACCTATGTGGATTTGCTGAAACGAGAAGGATTAGATAGCCCAGAGGCAGAGAATTACCTAGATATTTTAGATCAAAAGAGCCAAAGGCTGCAGAAGCTGACGGAGGACCTCTTTGAGGCAGCAAAGGCTTCCAGTGGGGCTATACCTGTGCATTTTGAAAAGGTAGATATGTTATCCTTAGTTAATCAGAGCTTGGGAGAAATGACAGATAAAATTCAATCTTCCGGCCTGGAGTTTAAGATTAGCGCAGAAAAGGAGCATTACTATGTGAATGGGGATGGCGCTCTGTTATGGCGTGTGATGGAAAACCTGCTGAATAATATACTAAAGTATGCTCAGGAAGGCACTCGGGTCTATATCGATCTAAAAGAACAAGGCGTAAATAATGGCAAAAGCCCAATGGTTATGCTAGAAATGAAGAATATTTCAAAGACATCGCTAAACATTGAAGCTAGCGAGCTTATGGAACGGTTCCGACGTGGGGATGAGTCTAGAAGCTCAGAAGGAAGCGGACTGGGCCTTGCTATTGCAAAGGATTTGATTAGGCTTCAAGAGGGATGGTTTGAGATAAAAATTGATGGAGATTTATTTAAATCCGTTGTTCTACTGAGGGGGTATAAAGAAGAAGAGGATAATGAATGAGGCAAACCTCGGGAAAAAACTTATATTTTTGAATTATCTGCTTTTAAAAAACCAAATAGATGGTATAATAACCCATAATGGACCAGCCTGAGCCAATGCCAAGGGATAACGGGAGAGGGCAGCCTTATAAAAAGGGCGGCACATCACATCCTGATATCAAATCCTTAGGGAGTGGGCGTTTACAGGCAGTCTGATTTAAGGGAAAGGGTTCCCGGGGCAAGTTTCCTGGATCCTTTATCAAAAGTGGAAAAGGAGATTTTGATATGGCAAAGTATGAGTGTTTGGTATGCGGATGGATCTATGACGAAGCAGAGGGCTATGAGGATTATGCCCCAGGTACAAAGTGGGAGGATCTACCAGAGGACTTCGAGTGTCCTTTATGCGGTGTAGGTAAAGACGAGTTCCAACAATTATAAATGAATATAAGAATATCACCCTGTCAACAGGGTGATGTTTTTTTGTAGATACATGTATCGGAATGTGTTATTATTATTGAGTAATTGAAAAAATAGATTACTAGATAAGCTTAACCTAGCTCATTTAAATAGGCCAAAAAACCTATCCCATTAGTCAAGGCAATTAGGTATTTTGACTAGGCTAATTTGGTCAATTAGTTTAACTAACTTAATAAGAATAAATCTATGATAGCACAGATGCAGGTTAACAAACTATGTTAGCATGTTGACATGTATAGTGTTAAAATTGATTTTTGAAAACCAGCCATATAACTATAACAAAATAATTTTATAGAGGAGATATAAAGTGGATAAACAACTATTATTAATTTTAGATTTTGGCGCTCATAATAACCAACAAGTAGCTAAAATTGCAAGACAAGAAGGAGTCTATTGTGAGGTGAAACCTTACAATACGGACATCAACAGCATTAAAGAGATGAATCCAAAGGCACTGCTATTTATCGGGGAAGAAGAAACCACCGAGACGGATTGGAAAGAAAAGGCGGAGGGCTTAAAGTCCCTGGGCTTTCCAGTATTAGAATATGGTAACGAAAAAAGTGAAGAGGAAATAAAAAGCTTTTTATTCAAGGATTGTGCTTTTGATGGAAAATGGACAAACCAGGCATTCATAGATGATATGGTGCAACAAATAAAGGATCAGGTTGGTGATAAGAAGGTGCTTTGCGCTTTGTCCGGCGGTGTAGACAGCTCCGTGGCAGCTGTTTTAGTTCATAAGGCGGTAGGTGACCAGTTGACCTGTATGTTTGTAAATACTGGATTGATGCGCAAAGGAGAGCCGGAAGAGGTTGCAAAAATATTCGGAGATCAATTTCATATGCGGCTTATTTGTATAGATGCAGAGGACCGGTTTCTTGATAAGCTAGCCGGAGTGGATGACCCAGAAAAGAAGAGAAAGATTATCGGGGAAGAATTCATTCGCATATTCGAAGAAGAATCACGGAAGCTAGGCAAAATGGATTTCTTAGTACAAGGGACTATTTACCCTGATATTATCGAAAGTGTTTCCAACAAGGGTGTGGTGAAGTCTCATCATAATGTTGGAGGCTTGCCAGAAGATATGCAGTTTGAGCTTGTAGAGCCTTTAAAATTACTCTTCAAGGACGAAGTAAGGGCAGTAGGTGAGGCCCTTGGTATCCCCCATGATCAAGTTTGGCGCCAGCCTTTCCCTGGGCCAGGCCTTGGTGTCAGAGTTGTTGGAGCTATTACAAGGGAAAAACTAGAATATGTAAGGGAGTCCGATGCTATTCTGCGAGAGGAAGTCAAAAATGCAGGCCTAGAAAAAAGCATTTGGCAGTATTTTACCGTATGTCCAGGCTGTAAAAGTGTAGGCGTCAAGGAAGGACAGCGTACTTATGAAGAGGCTATCGCCATCAGAGCCATATTAAGCAGCGATGCCATGTCTGCAGATGTAGCTGAGCTTCCATATCCATTGCTGACAAAGATTGCAACAAGAATTGTAGCAGAAGTAGAGGGTGTAAATCGTGTGATGTACGATATTACGCCAAAGCCACCAGCGACCATTGAGTGGGAATAAATAAAAACATCCCGGGAACCCACTGTTGAGGCGGATTCTCGGGATTTATTTATATGTAAATCGAGAGCTAGAAAGATACCTGAGGAGGAAAAAATGAGATTCATCGATCTGAGAAGCGATACTGTTACTATGCCCACAGCTGAAATGCGCAAGGCTATGGCTGAGGCTGAGGTTGGCGATGATGTTTATGAGGACGATCCAACCATTAACCGGCTGCAAGAGCTTGCTGCTGTGATGATGGGCAAGGAAGCCGCCCTGTTCGTACCTAGCGGAACCTTTGGAAACCTGGTGAGCGTCTTGACTCATACAAGAAGGGGAGATGAAGTCATCCTAGGTGAGGATAGCCATATCATCCTTCACGAAGTTGGCGGATCTGCTGTAATAGCGGGAGTTCAGATGCGTACCCTGAGAAGTAAAAATGGCATGCTTGAACCTACTGACGTGGAAGCTGCAATCCGACCAGATGGCATTCATTATCCTCGTACAGGGCTCATTTGTGTAGAGAATGCCCATGGTATGGGTACGGCTATTTCTGTGGAAAACCTAAAAGCTATAAAAAAGATTGCAGAAGAACATGAAATTCCAGTACACATGGATGGTGCCAGAATCTTCAATGCTGCAGTAGCATTGGGTGTAGATGTTAAGGAAATTTCCGCATGTGCTGATTCTGTTCAATTCTGCCTATCAAAGGGTTTAGCAGCACCGGTTGGTTCTATTGTAGCTGGAACGAAAGAGTTTATTAAGATTGCCAGAAAGAACAGGAAGCTCATGGGTGGCGGTATGCGTCAGGCGGGCGTTCTGGCTGCAGCAGGTATCATCGCCCTTGAAGAAATGACGAAACGGCTTCATATGGATCATGAAAATGCAGCATATCTTGCGGACCAACTATCCCAAATCCCGGGAGTTAAGGTCAAGACGGATCGGCTGGACATCAATATGGTATTCTTTGAAATGGGACCCGAAGTGATTCCAGAGCAAAAACTGATTGACCATTTTTTTGCAAATGGAATTAAGATAAATGGTATCGAGGATGGAGAATGGCGCTTTGTAACAAATGTGGATGTTACAAGAAAAGATATTGACTTTGTCATTGAAAAGTTCAAGGAATGTTTGTAGGAGAAAAAGAAGCTGCAAATAACTTTGAAACCCTTTCATAGTTTGTTGATAAATACAAGTTTAGTACCGCTATATTTGGAAAAGGTGTCAGACACCCGTTGGAGGAAAGACATAACATGAGGCAAATAAAAAAGATTGTTGTAGCAGGAGCGGGGACCATGGGGTCTTCCGTTAGTGAGATTCTAGCAAAATACGGGTATGAGGTCATATTGTATGACCTTTATCCAGAAGCCTTAGAAAGGGCAAAAAAGCTGATTCACATCAATCAGGAAACAGAGGTTTCAGAGGGAATGGTTACTGGTGAAGAATCAGAAGCCCTGTTAGGAAGAATTGAATTCTCAACAGAAATTGAGTGTTTTAAAGAAGCAGATTTCGTTATTGAGGCAATCCTTGAAAAGCTAGATGTTAAGCATAAATTTTGGGAAGAAATTTCTCATCTTGTGAGCGATGATGTCATTTTGACTAGCAATACATCAGGATTAAGTATCACCAGCATTGCGCAGGAGGTATTAAATCCGGGTAGGTTTGTGGGAATGCATTGGATCAATCCACCCCATATTATTCCTTTAGTGGAGATTATTAAAGGGGAGCAAACTACAGATGAAGCTGCGGATACTGTTTGCAATCTGGTTATTAAATTGGGTAAGAAGCCCGTAATAGTGAAGGATGCACCGGGCTTTGTTTTAAACAGAATTCAGTTGGCCATTCTACGAGAATGCTTGACCATTCAGGAACGAGGTATTGCTTCCATGGAAGCAATTGATGATGTGATGAAATATGGATTGGGACTGCGCTATGCCTGCTTAGGACCCTTTCAGGTCACTGATCTGGGCGGATTGGATATATTTGATAATATCGCTAGCTATTTATTTGAAGATTTATCAACGGAGCAAAAGAGCTTCGGGCTTTTAAAAGAGTGTGTAGACAGCAACCGGTTAGGTGTAAAAAATGGTGCGGGATTTTACGATTACTCTGATGGAAAAGATGAAGAATTTATCCAATATCGTGATAAGATGTTTACCCAGCTGAGTAAGCTGCTATACAAATAGAATGACAAAATGGCACACGTTTTGTTTAAAGGTATAATAAAAGGGTATCATAACATTGTACAGGAAGCTTTGCTTGTAAATTAGAACCTAACCAATCTGGACTTTTTAATTGCTTAATTTTCACCAATCGGCAACAAGTGATACAAGCCTTATTGAAAGGCGAAGAAAAGCCGACGAAAAGCCGACGAGGGGCAGTACAAAAGAAGGTTGCAAAACTAGAAACAGATTGGCAGATGGTTTCACGAAAAACAAAAGGAGGGAATGTATAATGTTTGATTTGGTACCTTTCAGAAGAAACCGTAACAGATTTTTAGATTCCTACTTTGACAACTTTGAGAAAAATTTCTTCAGTGGGTTCGATTGGCCAGCTGAAATGACTGATATCGCTCAATTCAGAACAGATATCCTTGATAAGGGCGATAAATATGAGCTGAGGGCTGACTTACCTGGTTTCAGCAAAGAGGAGATCAAGATTGATTTAGAGGGAAATAACCTGTCCATTTATGCAGAACATAAGGAAGAAAAAGAAGAAAAGAAGGAAAATTATCTGCGTAGGGAAAGAAGATATGGCTCCTTTGCCAGAAGCTTCGATGTTACGGGAATTGACACTGGAAATATTGATGCCACCTATAAAGATGGTGTGCTAATTTTAGAACTGCCCAAAGCAAGTAAAGACGAAGAGGGCAAAAAGCAGATTGCCATTAAATAATTGTAGGGTCTAGCAGGTTTGTAATTTGCTATAAACGACCCTTGTGCCACAAATGAGTATTCATTTGTGGCTTTTTTTAAATAATTACATCTTTGTATTGCTATCTGATGTAAATCAGTATAATCTAGAATTATGAAAACCATATTTATCAAAATTATTGATAAAATAACAGAATATAAAGTAGGGCTAAGAACCATCAAAACAGCCATAGCCGTATTCTTGTGCCTTTTACTTCAGTTGATTTTGCCCTTAGATAGCGTCTTGTTTGCAGCCATCGCGGCTGTAGTCTGTATGCGAGAAACGGCAGAAAAATCTTTGGACATGGGGGTACAGCGTTTTTTAGGCACTTTGATTGGAGGTATATTTGGATTTTTATTAATAAATCTGGTTCCTTATATACCCCATTATGATGAAGGGCTATATGTCCTTATAATACCTATTGGAATGATTTTTTGCATCAGCGTATGTGTATGGGCCAACAAAAGGAATGCGGTTATCATTTGTTGCGTGGTTTTCTTAAGTATAGCCTTAGAGTCCGGATTGCATACAAATACATTGATCTATGTAGCTTCAAGGATCATTGATACGACTATAGGGGTAATTATGGCTACGCTAGTCAATCATTTTTTCCTACCGTATCACCCGGAGGAAGACCCTGTAGAGGAAATGGAAGGCTGTGCTCAGATAGAGGACAAAGTAAGGAACCGGGCTGAGGGATTAGATGGAGAAAAGGAAGCAGACCCAAATGCGGCTCCATCAGAGGGGCCGGAAGGAGAAACAGAGAATTTAGAAGTTACTTCGCCAGAGGGGCAGGAAGAACAAATGGAAATAAAAATCTAAAACCTTAATTGCTATATAAATACAACATATAAATAACTTAATGGGGGGATTAATGTGAAAAAGAAATTTTCAAAACTAACCGTTATTGCTTTAGTTCTTGTACTTGTCCTGTCCAGCGCCGTGGTATCCTTTGGTGCGGGGCCTAGCGGGATACAGGTGCAGTATAATGGAGAAATTATTAACTTTGAAGATGCAGTACCAAAACTCATAGACGGCAGGACCATGGTACCTTATAGGCAGATTGTAGAAACTATGGGCGCAGAAGTAGGTTATGATAATAATACTAGCACGGTTTCTGCAGTAACTGATGAGTTAGAAATCAAATTTGTTATCGGTAGTAAAGACATACATATAACAAAGGACGGCGTTACAACGATTAAACAAACTGATGTAGCACCTTTTGTTGATATGGCCACTTATCGCACCTATGTACCAGTTAGGTTTTTAGCTGAAACCATGGGCAACTATGTAGGCTGGGACCATGGCAACCAAACAGCTATCGTTATGGATCTTGACCAATTATTTGCTAAAGCAGATGAGGATTTTTCCATTTTGGGAATGCTTTTAACCACAAATCTTGACCTTGAAAAGGCCTATGAAACATCAGGTAGCTTCCAGGCTGATATTGCTATGAACGTTCCAGGAATGCCCGAAGGCTCAGATAGCATGAACTTCTCTATGAAGGGAGACCTTAGTGGGGTTCAACAGAAAACGGATGTAGACATGGTCATGGATTTCTCCATAGACATGGATGCTGCAATGGATGGTTTGTCACCTGAGGAAGAAGCACAAATGGATGCTATGCTTGGAATGCTTCAAGGCATCAACATGAAGATAAAGATGGATGGGGAAAGAGGAGATATGTATATGAATTCCCCGATGTTTGCCATGATGGATCCTACGATGAACGCTGACAGCTGGTTCAAAATGAACCTATTTGAAACCTATGATGCTATGGGAATGGATTTACGCCCTATCATGGAAATGGACCATTCTGCTCTAAAGATTTCTGAGATGCTGCCTTTGATCTTTGCAGACATGGGGAATTGGGATGTAAATAGTTATAAAAACATTAATGTAGGCTATGAATTCTTAAAGAACTTGCTAGGGGATGAAGCTTTTAAGACAACGACTGTAGGAAATATGAAAACCCATAGGCTGGAACTAAATGAAACACAAATCGCGGCAGCTGCAGCAAAGACTGCTTTATTAGAAGGTATCCCTGCTGATATGGCAGATTTAGAGAGCATGACTTCTATATTGAAAGAGATGAGCCTTTCCTGCAATATGGTAATTCGCGAGCAGGGTGGAGCACTTTATGATTATTCCATGAAGGGATCCGGCTCTAGCGACGGTTTTGCTATAAGCCTTGATGTTGAAGCTGATAATCTTGAATCTTTGATTACAATGGAGCTGGTTGTGAAGGATATCATGAAAATGAGTATAGAAGCGGACTCAAAGATGGCTGAAACCTCAAAAGCTCCTGATTTAACTCTACCTGAGGGAGCAAAAGTTGTAGATTACAGCGAGTATATGCTACAAATGATGGAAATGTCCATGCCTGCGCCTGAGCCAGAATTACCTTAAATGATGTATATAAGCTGCAAACCTCACGATTAAAAAAACCGGTCCAACTGGCTCTTTTCTTCAAAATGCAATTAAGATATTGAGGAAAAAAGAAAATCCCATCAGTGGCTTTCGCCGCATGATGGGATTTGACTACAGTCTGGAATGCTCTCCTTGGATAAGGAGAGCATTTTTTATGATAACGAGCATAGTAACCTTTTTATATATGACGGGCATGCCGTTTATTTTTTATAGTAGATTTCATTTCTTTAAGTTCATCTTGTCTAACTGCTAACTGCTATATTCATTGAAATTCCCATTAAATAATCATAAAGGCGCCTAGGCTCACACCTGCTGACAGCAATAGCAGAATAATGTCATGAAGGTGGAATCTCAAATGGAGATATCTAATCACGGCAATTGACAATATAATCAACGGAAAGGACAATAAGCCCGGGATTCCCTCTGCCGTAGTAATTTTCATACTTTCGTAAATCATAGCCCCTGAAGTAGACAAGAGCATTCCACAGACTACTGGAAGAATATATAGCTGAAGGTTTCTTATAAATAGAGAATCCTTTACATTATCATATAGAATGAGAACCAAAATGGCTAAGGCACAGCATACGCCTAGGGCTGTAGCTGCAGCGGCTAGGGCAATAGCCCAACCAATCGCTGCTCCTACTGATTTTAGTCCATAGACATATCCGATTCCCGATGCGATCTTTATGAGAATAGGCCCCGGTAGCGCATTGGCTATAGGCACCATTTTGGTGTAATAATTCTCTGGTTCAATATATTGACGCTCACCTTGAACGAAAATACCGTCTGCAACGGATACATAGGCTTCGCCTCCGCCAAAGGAGGTAACAGTGGAAAAGGCTACATTGCCCATGAATTCATTAACGCCATCAACATCACTAAATATTTGTACTCCCAGTGTAATAACCACGGGGATAAGAAGCAGCACTAAGATAATAGCAACATCCTTCTTACTGAGCTTGATTTTAACACGACCTTTGCCTTGGCTTCTCCTAAACCAGAAAAGGGCTATAATGAGTAACACCATAATGACCTGCAAAATAGGTTTCAAAAAGTCTAGGTTCATGCTTTGAGCGGTTTTACCAACAGAGAAAGCATAAAGCAAGCATAAGATTAGCATGCCAATAAATTCTTGTTTTGAACGGAGTTTCTCATATAATATTATGGCAAAAAAGGCTACAATCATCAAGTTGATTGTTGAAATATCGAACAAAGGGGTCCCTAATATTTGTCGGTCTATATTTAAGAGCTGACTGATAATGTCCCGTATTTCCTTGCCCCCTGTTATTGCAAAAGCTGCAAGACAAATTATAAGATTTACCTTAAAATTGTATTCTTTTACGGTTTTTTGTATATATCCAAATAGAAGAAATACGATGAAGGCGGTAATTCCAATGGAGGCGTAATTAAAGTAGCTGATTGCAGTTTCCCCCATGATAGAAATAAGTGCTATAAGTAAAACTGTTAATAAAACTCCTGGCAGCATGACGGAATAGGAGCTTATAAGACTTCCTAAAGGTCCACGAATCTGATAACCACAGGTGGCTCCCAATTTTACAGGTAGGGCTCCCGGTGTAATGTTTGCTATGACAGTATGCTTAATATAATCCTTTTCAGACATCATCTTTTGGCCTTGCACAATCTCTCTCTCAATAACCGGTATTAGTGCACTTCCACCTCCAAATCCAATAAGTCCCACCTTGAAGAAGGATAAAAAAAGCTTCAAAAAAGATACTTTTTTATTTATCCTTAGATTTTCATCTGTATCTCTGTTCGCATTGTCCATAAGTTAGCATCTCCTGTCTATTTATATATCAAAAAGAATTTAATCTTTCATAGGCGTAATCAAAAAATTCTTTATAGGCCTCACAATATCGGTTGTGGCCTACTTTACCTATTTCTGACATTTCCCGGTCTCTTCTGCATCCACCCCTACAAATCATCAGCCATTTGCACTGGCGACATTCGGAGCTAATCACAGCAGAATCCTCTACAAATTTTGATTTTTTCCTATTTGCATCTAGTTGCTCGAAGCTATCCGTTGTTAGATTACCAATTTTAAATTGGTCAAGAACGTAAAAGTCACATGGATAAACGCTTCCATCAGCTTCTACAACATATTGATCAGAGCAAAATCCTAGCATACCACAGCTTTCGGGCCGATATCCTTTTATTAAGCCAACTAAGCCCTCAAAATATCTGTTATAAATAAATTTACCCGCTTTAAGGTCTTTATACCAACAGTCGAAGAGATCTTTTAAGAATTTTGCATAAAGCTCTGGGGTCAAGGTATGTTCATAAGCTTGATTTTCTTCTCCAAAAGGATTGAAGCAAGGGATGTACTGCTGGTAGAGAAGATTGTTTTCATAATAAAATTCATATACTTTCTTTGCATTTGCAGCAATGTCAGCATTTACTACAGTAAGAATATTAAACTCTACTTTATGCTTTCTAAGTATTTCTATATTTTGCATCAAACGATTGTGCGTACCCTTGTCATCCTTGTCTATTCGATATTTATCATGTAATGTATCATATCCATCCATGGACAGGCCTATTAGAAACTTGTTTTCTGCAAAAAAATCTGCCCAAGAATCATCGATAACATAGCCATTTGTCTGTAGTGTATGACAAATAGGGATGTTTCTGTTATTATGCTTTTTTTCAATTTCAATGAGGCTTTTATAGAAATCCAAGCCTGATAGGGTAGGTTCCCCACCCTGAAAACAGAGAGAAACGTGCTGAAAAGAGTTGTCAATGGCTTTCTTCACAATAGTTTCTAGAACATCCAAGCTCATAAAGCCGTAGGAAGCCACCTCTCTATTTTTTTGTGTATCTGCATAGAAACAGTAAGTACATTTCATATTACAATTTCCAGATGCAGGTTTTATTAATAATTCAATTGAGGTTCTCATTATATTACCACCTTTAATGTTCTGTCCAAAGCATTCAAATTTTTGCAAGACAGAACTTATATAGAAATTGCCCAGCGTATATTTTAACCTAAGCTCCCATAGCTATTGTAGGTCAGCTGTTAAATGGATCCAGCCTTTCTGACTTATATTTTAACCTAAGCTCCCATAGCTATCAAAGAGGACAGTGGCCAATGTGAGCAGGACTCCCGAAGAACATTTAACTGGCAGCAGTTTTCTAGTTGTGTGTGTGAGGGCAACAACGGAATTGGTTAAAATTATTAGTTATCATTAAGGTCGGGTCATAGTTCCTACACTTTCCCGATTTGAGGAATAAAATGTAGGAAAAACTGGCCAAAGTTCCTACAAAACAGCTCCAAAAGGGCAAAAGTGTAGGAAAATCTAGGTCAAAGTTCCTACACTTTTCCGATTTGAGGAAGAAAATGTAGGAAAAACTGGTCAAAGTTCCTACAAAATAGCCCTAAAAGGGCAAAAGTGTAGGAACAAAAATACAAATTTTGGTTTAGTAAAATAGTTTTATGTAAATGGTTTAGCAAATGGTTTAAGTAAAATGGTTTTAAGTAAAATGGTTTAATAAAATGGCTTTAATTGAAATGGGAGCGTTATGCTCCCATTTCAATTATGTCAATAATCTTAGTACATTAAACTCTTAAGCACAAGAGATTCTGCGGTTTTGTCTTTCTAGGTTTCTTAATAGAGCCTGAGTCATTCTTTCCATCATCATTGCCTTAACCTCTGCGTATTCAGGGTCTGACCAGACGTTGTTCAGTTCATTAGGATCCTTGGAGTAATCGAATAGTACGCCATCTTCTCTATCCATGAATACGATGAGCTTATAGTCTTTACATACAAGTGTTCTGACCATAATTCCTCTTACGTCGTCGTCATCCTCTACAAGAACATAATCCTGAATTTCTTCCTTTTCTCCAGCCATAATTGGCGCTAGGGAGTTTCCTGGAAGCCTGCTTAGAGTGCAGCTATCATACAGATGGAACTTTTCAGGGAAGAAACCTTGCCAATCAGGAAGCTCAGGGCATGGGTACTCAACACCTGCAAGATCAAGAACAGTAGGCATAAAGTCCATTGTTTGAACCATAGCTTCAGATACCATTCCTTTTTCTTTCTGCTTCTTAGGATAAGAAACGATGAATGGAATTCTGATTACGCTTTCGTAATGGAAAGGTCCCTTGTTGAACATGTGGTGATCGCCCATTGCTTCGCCATGGTCTGACATGAATACGAAGATTGTATTTTCATACTCTCCGATTTCTTTCAGATGATCTACAACTTGTCCAATGCAGTCATCGATGCTGGTTGTCATTCCATAGGAAAGAGCCTTTGCTTCCATGATTTGATCAAGTGTTAGGGTTGTATCCTGACCATCTAATGAGAAGATTCCTCTTTCTTCATAGTACTCTTTATGGAAGAAGTCAGGCATAGTAGCCTTGTCATCATCCCAAGCTAATGGCTTTTCAATTTTATTTGGGTCATACATTTCGTTGTATGGCGCAGGAGGACCATATGGCCAATGTGGGTCTGGGAAGGATACCCATGCAAAGAATGGCTTGTCTCCTCTTAATTTGTCAATTTTTTCAATGGTTCTATCTTTAATCCATTCGTTATAGTAACATTCATTTTTAATGGTTGCATAAACATTACCGTATCTTGGATCGTCATAATTCAATGTAGGTTTTAATGTTTGTCTTGAAACAAACTTTTCGTATTCCTCAGGATGATTGTCACGTAGCCAGTTAGTATAGTCTCCGTGTACAAACCAACCATGGCCACCTATAAAGTCAATATTGTCAAGGCCAAAATATCCATCAGGAATATGGTCGTAGCGTCCGTCTTTCCAATGAAGCTCTAATTCTGGGTATTTACCAACTGGAATTGAGTCAACATCGAAACCAGGAGCATGAAGAGCGCCTAATTCCCAAGTGGAAAGGTGAAGCTTTCCTGTAGACATGGTAGTATATCCATTGTCCTTTAGAATCTGAGGTAGTGTAGGATAAGTGTCGTCTAGAAGACATCCGTTGGTCCTAACACCGTGCTCGCTAGATGGTAATCCAGTAAACATAGTGGCTCTGGATGACATACAAATCGGAGTGTTGCAGTAAGCATTTTTGAAAAGGACCCCATCAGCGGCAATAGCATCGATGTTTGGAGTTTTAAGATCCTTATTTCCCATACATCCAAGCCAGTCATATGGCTGTTCGTCTGTACAGAAAACTACAATATTAGGTTTTTTCATAACAGTCTCCTTTTAAAACATTTTAGTTTTTTAGCGGTTAAAAAAGTTAATTACCTTATAATAAATTATATTGACAAAAAAATAATTTGTCCAATTCAGAAATTGTATCGGGGTATACATGATTTAAAAGTGCAAGTTGCGGGAATATCTATAATGTTGATTTTATAATTATTTTGATTATACTATACATAGTCGAGCACTTTTCTATGTATTAAATATATAAGCTCGTAAGCGCGCGTAATAGATCGTCCACTATTGTCCACCGTTGTTCACATGAGGAGAGATATTATGAATATGGATCAGATTAAGTGTTTTTTAGTCCTTTCTCAAACACTTAACTTTACTAAGACCGCAGAAATTCTGTATGTCACCCAGCCAACCATTAGTAGACAAATTAAGCTTCTTGAAGAGGAGCTTGGATTTAACCTCTTTAACAGACTAGCCAATGGCATTGATATTACACCGGAAGGGCGGATACTTTATCAAAGCTTGTCAGAGGCTTATAATACTATTAATAGCGGTATAGAAAAAGCCCTAGAAAATCTCAATCCAAGATATGGGAGTCTTCGAATCGGCTGTGAAGATATTTTGACTCTGGATCGGTTCCTGGCTGACTGTAGCAACATTTTTCTCGAAAAAAATCCTAATGTTAATGTTAGTTTCGAGAAACGAGGTTATCAGGAGATACGAGAAAAATTAAGGAATAAGGAATTTGATATCGTATTTACAAAATGGTCTAATCCAAATTTTACAAAAGGAGAAAAAGTCGCACATATATTTAATGCCACGGGTGTGCTACTTTACAAAGGCGATGACGAAAGATGGAAAAATAAGGACCTAAAGATAGAGGATTTTAGTAATGAAAAAATTGTCTGTCTCATGGATGAAGTATCGCCTAGGGGATTGGCAGGCATTAAAAAAATTTGTGAGTGCTACCATATAAGCTGCAAGGATATCATCCAAGTTCCTAATTTGGAATCTGTTTTTCCCTATGTTCATGCAGGCATAGCTATAGCTTTCATGAGCAAGGATGTAGATCAAATCTACAGAGACGGGCTCTCCTACATAGAGCTACCTGATAAGGTATCCATGATCACAGGCGTTGCTTTTTATAATGATGATAACAACAACCCTGCTGTAGAAGGATTCCTAGATATTGTACTAAAACGAAGGAGCGAATTAGACAAGAAATTCATTTAGAATGAGCTAATGTACTTTCTTTGGTTTACTAACAAATGGGAGAGGGGATTTGTTTCTTTTATAAGATTGGTCCATCCTATTCGTTGGATGGATGGTTGATGGGCCTGAGCATGGTTATGCCTATACGTGCCTCATGGTTTATACATAGTTAAGCTATGCTTGAGTTAAGCAACTAGACATGGGGATTCACAAGAAAAGGGAGACATTTAATGTCCTCCTTTTTTCGTGTCATCTTTAATTAAAAAGGTGGAATAGAATTTTTAGATCCTATTCCACCTTTTTGCCATAGAACTCTTAAGACTAAGAGATTTTGCTATCTAGATTATGCTTATAGCAATCCGATTAAATTCCAATAAGGAATAAACACTACAAAGATACAGATTAATGAAAGAGCTGCTCTCATGATATTAAACTTCATGTATCTCTTAGCAGAAGCTAGTCCCATACCGAACACGATGAGAACAGGGGCATACTCGTAAGGGAAGATTACCTGCTCTAGGGAGTGTATAAAGGCATACATAACAGGTATCGGGTTGATGCCAAGGCTTGTTGCCATATCAGCAACAGGTAAAGCAAAGGCTGAATAAGCTGCTAGTGGTGTAAGAGCAAGGTTCGCTAAGAATCCTAGTGCCCATACGCCTCCTGTAAAGCGAGATAAGGAGCCGGCTATTATTGGGTATAAAGAATCAGCAATAAATTGTCCTACTCCAATATTCGCGGAAACAATACCGATAGATAAGCAACCTACCACGAAAAGGATAAATGTAAAGTTTACATCCTTAATATTTTCAGGTTTTACAAGTCTCATTCCTGGAAGCATTAATATAATAGCCGCATAAACAAAGAGCCAGCCAATGCTAACTTTATGTATTGAGCTTGTAACAACACCAATGATAAGAAGTATGCTTAATACTAGTACCTTTACCTCATCTCTACTCATTTTACCAAAGGAAATCAACTCTGATTTGAAATATTCCCTTGTTTTAATTTCAACATCTGGTTTAAAGAATACTGCGATAATTAGAGTTGTTAAGATTACATAAATAAGCTGTGGAACAAACATGTGAACTATGTATTCAGTCCAGCTTGGAATTTCGTATCCAGCACCAGCCATGATCCCAAAAGGAACAATGTTTCCGTTACTTCCTGTGTACCATAAATATGATGGTCCTAATGCTGAAGCGATTGCGGCCATTCCTAGTGCAGAAGCTGTTCTTCCGCCCATTTCTAGTTCAAAGGCCTTTGCGATACCAACTGCTAAAGCTCCGAATAGAATTGCCTTTGCAGCAACGTCTGTAATGATTAGAGATATAATGGCACCTAGCAACATGAATCCAAATAGAATTCCGTTAAATTTCCCACCAAACAATAGGATCAAACGATAAGCGACACGCTTTAACAGGCCAGTTTTTTCTAAAGCCATTGTTAGAATGAAACCACCTAGAATCAACCATGGTACATCTAAAGACCATGCTGCAAAGGCGATCTTAGGATCTATTTGCAGAAAAACTATGTAGGTGACAGGAAGGGCAACTGAAACTACGAAAAGAGGTACAACTTCTGTAGCAATTAAGCATATGGCAAATATTGTAATTACCATAAACAATTTAATTGGTGCTGTAAAGCTTTCTGAAACAGGTACGAGTGATACTAGAATAGGCAGTAGAAAGCTCACGATCCACTTGATTGAATTACTCTTAGACATTGAAATACTCCTTTAATAAATTATTAGTTAATTTAAGTGCGTTGTGGAATTTTAGAACCTTAAAATTTCTCACAATTAAACATTAATAATTTTAATGATTAACTTCTTCCTCCTTTCGCATTTATGTTAAAAATATAATAATCCTGACAAAAGTATATCCGTATTATTTAAGCCAGTCCAATTCATAAAATGTATTGAGGCATAGAACAGTTAAATACAGAAAACAACAAGTTTTGGCAACATTCTTGCATAGCTGGAATTATTTCGACATATGAAAATAAAAAAATGCATTACTTCGGCTGATAATTAAAAATCTCCCATTGCAACACTTTACCTATAAAGAGTATTCGGTAGAATTTCACTAAAGATTTAACGATATTCAGCTGAATAATCAGGTTATTTTTTAGCCAAGTCTGGTATTTATAATGAAAAAGTATACGAGTCTTAACGCTTAGATGGTGACTTGTATGATTTAGTAATTCATTGCTGAACCAACTACCTTGAATAATTCACATTGTAGTAGTAAAATACTCATGTCTTTATTAGCTTGTTTGGTTTATTTATATATTCATAACACCAGAAAATAAAGATCCGGAAGTGTTAGCCATGTAGATAAATAACCATTAACGCTTGCCGTGAAAAATCAATAACAAAAATATCGATGGCTAAGGCTAAATACAAAAAACATATTTTGTAGGTATTCAGTACTAAGGAAAAGAGGAAAAAAATGAATCCATATTTTACTGCTCTTGCTCAAGGGCTAGAACCCTATGTACCGGGGGAACAGCCTAAAGATAAAAAATATATCAAGCTAAATACTAATGAAAATCCTTATCCTGCCTCGGAAAAGGTTAAAAATGAGATTAGATCGGCGATGGACGATTTGAGATTATATCCAGACCCTGAAGCTATGGATTTACGAAGGACTATAGCTGCTTATTATAATGAAAAAATCTTGAATATTAAAACAGGAAAAGCCCTAAATATAGTGGATGGCGAAAGACCAAAGACCTTGACTGAAAAAAATGTGTTTGTAGGGAATGGCTCTGACGAGGTGCTGGCTTTTGCGTTTCCTGCCTTTTTCACAGGAAAAAAGATTGCGTACCCAGATATTACCTATAGCTTTTATCCCGTCTATGCAAACCTATTTCAAGCAGAAATTACAGAAATCCCTTTGAAAGAGGATTTTTCTATTGAAATAACGGATTATCTTGCTCTTGATAAGAATTATTCTGGGATACTTATCCCCAACCCAAATGCGCCTACAGGACGATGCTTGCCACTATCTGAGATAGAAAAAATGCTAAGAGCTAATCCGGACAAGGTGATACTCATGGATGAAGCTTACATTGATTTTGGTGGGGAAACTGCAGTGAGCCTAGTTGGTCGGTATGAAAATCTCCTTGTGGTGCAGACATTTTCTAAATCGAGATCTTTGGCAGGACTTCGCGTAGGCTTTGCTATTGGCAGTGAAGCATTAATTGAGGGGCTAAATCGAATAAAGAATTCCTTTAACTCCTATACGATAGATAGACTAGCCATGGCAGGGGCAAAGGCAGCCATAGAAGATGATACCTATTTTGAAGAAAATAAAAATAAGATTATTAGGACTAGGGAAAGGGTGGCAGAAAACCTGAAAGAAATGAAATTTTCTGTGATCCCTTCTAGAGCCAATTTTCTTTTTATCACTCATAAAGAAATAAAAGCGGAAGAAATATTTTTGAAACTAAGAGAAAAGGGAGTCCTTGTAAGATATTTCAATAAACCACTGATTAACAACTATTTAAGAGTTTCTATTGGAACTGATGAAGAAATGGATGTTTTTCTCAATGTTCTTAGTCAAATACTGTAATTATGAAATAGAAAAGACGCTCCCCAATTGCAAGGAGAGCGTTCTTTACTATCATGAACTTACAATTAACAAAGAAACTAACCGATTAATCGACCAACATATAGACATATCTTTTATCTGACCGTCAAATAGTTAAAAAACTGCGAGATTTTACCACTTTATGAAAATGTAAGATTGGTACTCAAATAATACTCAAGTAAGATTTGATATTGCGGATATTCTTCCTGGATATCCTGCTCCTCCCAAACTTCCTCAATGCTCAGATTATGCCATTCCATAATGATTACGTCCCCCTTGCTAGTATCCACTATTAAACCTCCTCCATACTCTCTGTGTTGTACCTTTTCTATAAACCTCAACCTCTAATATAATATTAGAATATTCTGAATAATATGAGTTATATTTTTAACGAACAAATGATAACCAAATATAAATTTCAACAAAATAAAAGAGTATGTAAATTTAATAGCGGATAACAAACAGTAATAATATGTCGAAAAAAAGAGTAGGTAGGTGGTATCGGATAGAAAAAGATGTAGTGTGTGTTTGGCAATACCAAAATGCAACTTTTGGCAATCAAAAATGCAATTACCAGTACCAACCTGGACTACCTCATTAATGAATTTGTCATACGGTAGCTTTTCCCTGTAAATATCAACATGTGTGAATGATGTACGAGTCTATCGACTATTGCAGCTGTGAGCTTTTCATCAAACAGGAAGCCTTTCCACCTGCCAAACTCAATATTAGTAGTGATAATAACACTTTTAGTCTCATAACATGATGAGATGATGTCAAACAAAAGTCTGGCGCCTTCTTGATGAAGGGGAAGGTAACCCCATTCATCAAGTATCAACAGGTCAGCTTGATGTATTTTCTTGTGTGTCCTAGCAACTTTCTTCATATCGTCTGATTCAAGCTCATTAATCAAGTCGTGAACACGGTAAAACACAGCTTTCTTGCCTTGATTGATTGCTTTAACTCCAAGAGCCACAGACAGATGGGTCTTGCCGGTTCCAACTGATCCGTAAAGTATCAGATTCTCTTTCTTTTCAAGAAAGGATAAGGATTCAACATTGTGGAGTTGTAGGCCTTCCGGAAATCTGATTTGTGAAAAATCATACCCGTTAAGGGATTTTAATACTTGGAATCCTGCATTGTTTAGGTTTCTGATTCGCCTTTTCTCCTCACGGTCTTCATAGAGTTCTTTTAGAAGCTTGAGAAGAAACTCTTCTTGGCTCTGGGCTTTGATTGCCGGATAGATTTCCATAAGGTTGCTTGATAGCCTTAGTTTCCTTTGGTATTGGCTAATCTCTTCCCTCATTGATAACCACCTCCCATTAGTATGTCGTATTGTGATGTATCAACCTCGTAAAGAGGTAAATCTGAAGGAAATTGGATTGGGCTATCATAGATTATGCTGTTTTCCTTGAGTCTCTTGTATGTTACCCCTATGGCTTCAGGTGATTTGGAATCATGCTTTGCTGTTTCTCTTAGAACCCTATCTGCATAATCCATATCGTCTTCAAGGAGTATCATTTTTAAGATTTCAAAGGCCTGTTTAAAGGAATCCTTATCTAGGGATTGAAGGTAATCCTGCCATGAATCTGGCAACAGAGAGTAGATTCCTGAGTATTTCAATGCATTTGGCCTTACCTTTATGATGTCGATAAAGTCTATGTAATTAATTGACTCACCATCTTTTTCAAACAATCTTTGATGCGCAGTAATTCTTTCTGAGAGGTCTTTTGAAAATATCTCTATCTCATTGGCCATTACCTTAAGCATCACGAATTGTCCAACATACTTGGGGCTTACTGAGTAACGGCATGATGAATATTCAATAAGTCCATACTTGTTTACCTTTCTTGTCTCATACCTTGCTGTATCAAAAGGAACCTTGTTAACTGGTATCATCAATGATTTTTCATCTTCAAAGAGCTTTTCTATGGGCTCTTTGTAGCGGTAATGAAGCTCTTTGTTTCTCTTAAGACACTTCTTAAGAAGGTGGCAGTTAAATAAGTCAAGGTCAGTGACTGTAGGCTCTGGAACAAACAAATTACGCCTAATTGCACCCACTTTGTTCTCTACATTGCCTTTTTCATTGCCACTGTTTGAATTGCAAAACTTAACATTAAATCCATAATGGGTAGAGAATCGCATTACGAAGTCATTTACTTTGACAAGACCTTTTTCATCTCGGGTTCTAAGGGCTGCTGATGACATTTGGTCAAACCATATCGCACTTGGAACATAGCCTATGAAATTAAATATTGTAACAAGGCCTTCAAGGAGGGCTTCTCTTGTTTCACTCCTGGTTGCCACTGCAAAGCCTGCATTGGATTTTGGGAACGACAAGATGAGCTCATGAAACTTTTTAATAGAGCCGTTTTCAAATGCTTCAAAGCTTCCAAAGTCAACTTGGGCTTCACCTCCTGGATGCTCAAGGAGAAGGTAGGCATCATCTGATCCGAATACCTTTTCTCTTTCTTCTTTGAAGACATTTCTTACGGTTCTCTCTGAGACTGTTAAAATCTCAGGGTGCTCTTCTTTTAGTCGGTCATAGACCCTCTTTGCAGTATGCCTTTGTTTGTAATGTCTTGATTTATCCTCAGTTAGCCATTTGTTGATGATAGGTCTTAATACATCAGTCCTGTTCGGCCTTTTGGCCTTATGGTGTTTCTGGTTGAAATTATCCATTTCAACATATTTCCTAATGGTGCGATAGTTCTTTCCGGTCATTTTGTTAATTTCAGAGTAGGTTTTCCCTTCCAAAAAGAACAGTTCTCGGATATAATTTACTTGTGTAATTGTCAGCACTTCCTTTCCTCCCTATAAGCTTTAGTCACTTAATAGGGTATATTGTTAGGTTTGTACTGGCAATTACTTTTTGTATTTATGGCTGCCGTTTATTGTACTTTTAGATTACCATAAACATGTAGTGAATGAACAGGCAAAAGTTGGTGGAAAGACAGTCAAAAAAGAATCAAAAGGTACTATAAAAAACAGGCGAATTGAAAGACAAAATTTTCTTTCAATTCGATGAATTCTGCACATTTTGTGTATTGCATACAAAACACAAAAACCCTTGATACAAACATCAAATAATGTTAGTATAATGCCGTATGGTAGCAATGATAGAATTAGCTTTTTCTTACTGTATGTTAAATATATCGCAACATTGGTTATTTTTTAACACACAGTAATTAATAAGGACTTTACGAAAGGCGAGGTTGATTAAAATGGCTTTATTCAAGAAAAAGTTGCCTGGAACCAAGGTGCCACATTTTAAAAACACCATGGACCATGCGACGGAAATCATGGGGGTTCCCGATACGGTATATATAACCATGTCTCAACATATCGGCGCACCCTGTAAACCATTGGTAAAGGTTGGAGACCAAGTATCTGTGGGGCAGTTAATTGGAGATACCGATGCCTTTGTCAGTGCACCAATCCATTCCAGCGTTTCAGGTGAAGTAATTTCTATTGAAGAGATTTTATCCTCCCTAGGAACGATGGATCAAACAATTGTCATTAAAACAGACAAAAAACAAACCCCATATGAAGGCATAAAAGTGCCGGAAGCAAATTCCTTTGAGGAATTTATCAAGGTTGTGAGAGAAAGCGGTCTAGTAGGACTTGGAGGAGCTGCTTTTCCCACTCATATCAAATACAACCCTAAAAACATCAACGAGGTAAAGACTCTTATTATAAATGGTGCTGAATGCGAGCCTTTTATAACCTCGGATTACAGAACTATGTTGGAGGAAGGCCCAGACATTATTAATGGAATTCAGCAAATCATGAAGCATATGAAGCTAGACCATTGTTATATTGGCATAGAAGACAATAAGCCTGAGGCCATTGCAAATTTGAGTCAGCTAGCGAAAGACAACCCTGAGATCACTATAGTTTCTTTAGATTCTAAATATCCAAAAGGGGCAGAAAGAGTCCTAATTTATGAAACAACTGGTAAAGTTTTGCCGCCCGGTAAATTGCCAGCGGAAGTTGGTGTCATTGTTTCCAATGTAACATCTGTTGCATTTTTAGGTCAGTACTTCAGAACTGGAATGCCTTTAATCCAAAAGAAAATCACGGTGGATGGAGATGCTGTTACTACACCAAAGAATGTAATAGCTCTCATTGGGACCCAGATCTTTGATATTATTGAGTTTTGTGGAGGATATAAAAAGCCCCCGAAAAAAATTATTATGGGCGGACCTATGATGGGAAGAGCTATTTATCACGATGGAAACTCTCTCATTAAAAATAACAATGCAATTTTAGCTTTCAGCGAGGATATTGCTCATTTAGAGCCAGAAACTCCTTGCATAAACTGTGGCCGTTGTACAAGAGCATGTCCTCTATTCTTAATGCCTACTATGATTGCAAAAGCATTTGAGAATAACGATGTAGAAGCCTTGAAGAAATATAGAGTGTCCATTTGTATGGAATGTGGGAGCTGCACCTATGTTTGCCCAGCCAAAAAGCAACTAAATATGATTAATAGACTAGCTAAAATAAAAGTAAAGGAGGCTGAAGCAAATGGAAAAATATAGACACATCAATCTGACCGTATCCTCATCACCCCATATAGTTGACAATTCCAGCACAACATCAAAGATCATGGCTATGGTTATTTTGGCATTGATGCCTGCTTTTTTAGGCTCGATATTTATTTTCGGTCCTAGAGTTATCTTACTAACCATTGTCTGTGTCGTTGCATGTATGGCTTTTGAATACCTCTATCAACGTGTTACAAAAAAGGAAAGTACAGTAGGAGATTTAAGTGCAGCAGTTACTGGAGTCTTATTAGCCTTCAATTTGCCCGTAAGCTTTCCTTACTGGCAGGCAGTTATTGGTTGCTTTATCGCCATAGTCATTGTTAAACAGTTATTTGGCGGAATTGGTCAAAACTTTGTAAATCCTGCAATAACAGCTAGAATTGTTCTTTTGCTTTCCTTTACAACTGAAATGACAACCTGGCCTATTCCCAAAAGGATCATTACCGCAGCCGATGCAGTAACTGGGCCAACTCCTTTAGGCTTAATACAAAGTGGCGATGCTGGATCTCTTCCATCTAATATGGAAATGTTCCTTGGCACCATCGGCGGATCTATGGGTGAAACCAGTGCACTTCTACTTTTGATCGGTGGACTATTCTTAATTTATAAAAATATTATAACACCAGCTATTCCGGTCAGCTTCTTAGTCACCATGATAGTAATTTCAGTTATCGCCGGCCAAGATCCCATTTTCCATATTTGTGCGGGAGGTGCTATGATAGGAGCCTTCTTTATGGCTACAGATTATTCAACATCACCTATTACTACAAGCGGAAAAGTAGCCTTTGGAATAGGCTGTGGTGTTCTAACGATGGTTATCCGTTTATTTGGTTCCTATCCGGAAGGTGTTTCCTTCGCAATCCTTCTTATGAATATTGTTACTCCACATATTGATAACTTGGCTAGAAGGAAATTGTATGGAGGTGGCGAGAAATGAAAAACTCGAATTTAAAACCTACTTTAGTCCTAGTGGTGATCTGCTTTGTTGTAACCTTTGCTTTAGCTGGTACATATCAAGTTACAAAGCCTGTTATTGAGGCGATTACAAAAGCTAATGCAGATGCAGCCCGTGCAGAGGTGCTACCCTCCGGCGAAGGCTTTACCCCTATTGAAGGAGAGCTTTTAGAAGGCATTGCAGACGTGTACAATGCAGACAATAACTCAGGTGTTGTCGTTACAGCTATAGAGCGAGGTTATGGCGGTGCAATGACGGTTATGGTGGGTATTGACAATGACGGAAAGGTTACAGGTGTAAAAATCCTTCAGCATACAGAAACACCAGGCTTAGGCACGAAAGCTATGACAGAGGAACACCTATCCCAGTATTTAGATAAAGCAAGCGTTTCCACTGGAGGGTCAGGAGAAGACAATATTGATGCTATCAGCGGTGCAACTCTTTCCTCTAACGCTGTATACAGAGCAGTGGAAAATTCGTTGAACCAATATTCTGAGATGGGAGGTGCATCAATTGAATAAGCTGGATTTATTAAAGAACGGAATTATAAAAGAAAACCCAGTCCTAGTATTACTATTGGGAACTTGCCCAACTCTGGCGGTAACTACGATGGCCATTAATGGTTTGGGCATGGGTGTTGCCACAATGCTGGTGTTGATTTGTTCAAATATAGTTATTTCTCTACTAAAGAATATTATCCCGGATCAGGTGAGAATACCTTGCTATATTGTTGTTATAGCCGGTTTCGTAACCATCGTAGGTTTTCTGCTAAAGGCTTATGCACCAGCTTTAGACCAGGCGTTAGGGATATTCATACCGTTAATCGTCGTAAACTGTATCATCTTAGGAAGAGCAGAAATGTTCGCGGCAAAAAATTCTATAGTTAACTCTGCCTTAGATGGCGTTGGGATGGGATTAGGATTTACATTGGCCCTGTTCCTAATGGGATCTATCCGTGAAATTCTTGGTTCTGGAGCATGGATGGGGATTACTTTAACTGCAGATGTTATCCAGCCTATGAGTATTTTTATGCTTGCGCCTGGAGGCTTCTTTGTTTATGGATGTCTGGTAGCTTTTGTTAACCAAATATCCCATGGAAAAGCCATTAAGAAAAAAGAAATGGGTTGTGCAGGATGCCCATCTGCCAGCATCTGTACCAATGCTGAGGAAGGGGGCGGCAACAAATGAAAGAAATGTTAATTATATTAATGAGTGTAATCCTTGTAGACAACTTTGTTCTATCAAAATTCTTAGGTATTTGCCCTTTTCTAGGCGTTTCCAAAAAGCTTGATTCCGCTGTTGGGATGAGCTTCGCCGTTATATTTGTTATGCTAATTGCTTCAGCAGTAACCTATCCAATTTATATGGGGTTATTGGTTCGATATAATATAGAATATCTTCAGACCATGGTCTTTATATTGGTTATAGCGGCTCTAGTTCAATTAGTTGAAATTGCACTAAAGAAATATGTGCCTGCATTACATAAGGCCTTAGGGGTTTACCTACCCTTAATCACCACAAACTGTGCCGTGTTGGGAGCAACTTTACTGAATATTGATGAAGGGTATACTTATGCCCAGTCTCTTGTAAATGCATTGGGAGCAGGAGTTGGTTTCCTTCTTGCAATGGTTCTTTTTGCGGGAGTCCGTCAGCGTATTGAGCACAGCGACATACCACTGGCTTTTAAGGGTATACCAGCCACCCTGGTTGCAGCTTCTATTGTTTCCCTTTCCTTCATGGGCTTTAGCGGCGTTGTAGAAGGCATATTCATGTAGGAGGTAACGGAATGGGAATATATTTAATACCAATTTTAATTCTAGTGGCAATCGCATTGATTGCAGGAATCATCCTTACTCTTGCAGCTAAATTTATGGCGGTAGAAGTAGATGAAACTGTGGCTAAGCTTCGGGACGTGTTGCCTGGAGCTAATTGCGGGGCTTGCGGTTATGCCGGCTGCGATGCCTATGCAGAGGCGTTAGCAGCTGACAATACAGTTAAAGGGAATCTATGTACACCTGGCGGAAGCACTGTTGTTAGTGCAATAGGTGAAATCCTAGGTGTTGACGTAGAAGAGTTAGAAAGCCGATATGCTATCGTTAGATGCTCCGGCACCTATGATAAAACCCAATATGTAATGAACTTTGAAGGGATTCAATCTTGTAGCGCAAATAAATTGTTTTATCGAGGCAGGGGAGCTTGCAGCAAGGCCTGTCTTGGATATGGGGATTGTGTCAAGGTTTGCGATTATGGTGCCATTACTATGGTTGATGGTGTTGCTAAGATTGATAAGAATAAATGCGTTGCCTGCGAGCTTTGTGTACAAAGCTGTCCCAACGAACTAATTACTATGGTTCCAAGCAAGCTGACTACATATGTGGCATGTAGCAATACGGATAAGCCGGCTAAAACCCACAAGATATGTTCTGCAGGCTGTATCGGTTGTAAAAAATGTGAAAAGACTTGTAAGTTTGATGCAATTCATGTGACTAACAACCTAGCTGTTATTGATCCTGAAAAATGCAAAAACTGCGGAATGTGTATCAAGGTTTGTCCTGTTGATGTAATCAAATCAAATAAACCGGTAAAACCGAAAATTGTAGCTCGAGATAAAGTGGAACAAGTAGCTGAGGCTCAGTAATGTTGGGAGATCGAAAGGAGTGGAAAAAGGCAAACTAAAGGGACCTGTTTTCCATGCTATAAAAAGACAACAGCCTTTCTTTTAATGTGACAGAAGACGGGAATACTGTACAACGATAAATCGTATGTCGGTATTCCCGTCTTCTTTGTTCATGTTTACATCCAGGTATCAACTACCTTCTCGCTGGCATATGGGGTTAAATAGAAATTTCACAGTTTGTCATTTTTAGACAGTGAATAAATCTTATAAATGATTTTCACAAATTCAGAGCTTTCGGGATATATTAGCATAATTACCTAAAAGAATGTTTCGTATGCTAGAAAGAATGTTAACTGAGAGGCCATTGACGACTGAGCAGGAAACCAGATGTGAACCGGAATTTTCTTTTGCCTTATAAGATTATAGAGATTTGTTGAAATCAGTACTATAGCATGATAAAATTTATTATTAAAGTGAAATCTAGGGATAAAATCTGAAAAATTTCGCCCCGTTAGAGAAAGGTTTTGTTTGGAGGCAAAGGATAAATGAGTATTGAGTATAAAGAAAATACATTGTATTTTGATGGATGTAATACAGTGGAGTTGGCTAAAAAATATGGGACGCCCCTGTATGTCTATTCGGAAAGCGATATTTTAAGCAAATGTAAGGAATTAAAGGAGAGTTTTTTAACCCCTTATGAAAATACAAGGGTGGCTTATGCCTGCAAGGCATTTTGTACACTTGAAATGTGTAGAATCTTGGAAAGGGAAGGATTCTGCATTGACGTAGTATCTGGAGGAGAGCTTTACACGGCTATAAAAGCTGAATTTCCACCAGAAAGAATTGAATTTAACGGAAATAATAAGCAGCCGGAAGAAATAGAAATGGCTGTGGATTACGGAGTTGGGCGAATTATTGTAGACGGGTTAGAAGAGCTTCCTTTGATTGAAAGAATCTGTAAGGAAAAAGGAAAGAAGGTCAACATACTTTACCGTATCACCCCAGGCGTGGAAAACAATACCCACGAATACATCACTACAGGGAAAAAGGATTCTAAGTTTGGTATTCCTTTAGATGAAAATGTAATTTTCCCTGCAATAGAGCAGGCTATTAAATCTGAATATGTAAACTTTTTAGGCTTTCATTTTCACGTAGGCTCTCAGCTCTTTGATAACCTTTCCCATCTGGCAGCTTTGGAGACGGCCTTGAAATTGGTTAAGGATACAAAGGAAAGGTATAACCATATTGTTACGGAGCTTAATGTAGGGGGCGGCTTTGGCATCCAATATGTGAAGGGAGAAAAGAGAAAACCTTTTTCTTACTTTCTAAATCCTATCATGAAACGTATTGAAGAGGTTTCAAAGCAAAACGAAATACCCCGCCCAGCGGTGGTAATAGAACCTGGCAGAAGCCTAGTTGGAGAAGCAGGGATTACACTTTATACAGTGGGTAGTATTAAGGAGATTAAAGGTATCCGAAAATATGTTTCCGTTGACGGAGGAATGACGGATAATATTAGGCCGGCTCTTTATGAGGCAAAATACGAAGGAGCTGCAGCAAATAGGGCGGAGGAAAAGCAGATAGAGAAAGTTACTATTTGTGGAAAGTGCTGTGAGTCTGGGGATGTGCTGATAAAAGACCTACAGGCTCCTAAAATGGAAACGGGAGATATTTTTGCGATTTTTTCAACAGGTGCTTATGGTTATTCCATGGCAAACAATTATAATAAAAACCCTATACCGGCAGTGGTTTTTGTTAAGGACGGAAAAGACAGATTGGTGGTCAAAAGGCAGACTTATGATCACATGATTGCCAACGAAATATAATGGATAAAATGGATAGGGTTTCAGACATCATGAAATGTAAGGAGGGATGGTTTCTAAGGGGACCATCCTCTACTATTTGACCCGCCCCACAAGAGTCTATGATGAGTACATGTGAAGACATTGACAGGATAGGACGAAAAGTTATAATAAATTAAGGTTATAATAGAAAGGTGTCACGGTGATAAAGTGTTAGTTGATGAGGTTCAAACACTAAAATGAAAAAAGGGTGTCAGGAAAAAAGGTGTCAGGCACCAAAAGAGGACACCACAAAGGAGGGGCGATGATGAAGAAATGTGATAAGATGTCAGACACTAAAAATAGAAAAATGGTGTCTGACACCATGACAAAGGCAGACACCATAACAGAAAGTGCGGCTAGAGAGTTAATTTGTGATATTGGAAAGCGTATGTATGAAAAATCCTTTGTGGCTGCCAACGACGGAAATATTTCCATCCGAATAGGGGAAGATACCATTATCTGTACGCCCACGGGTGTTTCCAAAGGGTTTATGACACCAGAGATGCTTGTCAAAATCAATATTTCAGGAGAAGTAATTCAGGGAGAGCTGAAGCCTTCATCTGAAATTAAAATGCACCTGAGAGTCTATCAAGAAAATGATGAAGCAAGGGCGGTGGTTCATAGTCACCCACCAATTGCAACATCCTTTGCAGTGGCAGGAATATCCCTTGATCAAGCACTGCTCCCCGAAGCAGTAATTACCTTAGGAGAGGTGCCTTGTGCCCCCTATGCCACCCCAGGAACCACTGAGGTCCCCGAATCTATAGCGCCTTATTGCAGAAGTCATCATACCGTCTTACTGGCAAACCATGGGGCTTTGACTTGGGGAAGAGATATCATGGAGGCATGGTTTCGTATGGAATCGCTAGAGCATAACGCTAAGGTTATTTTATACTCTACAAGGATCCTTGGGAAAGCCAATAAGTTAAGCTGCAATGAAATAGAAAGGCTCATTGGTATACGAGAATCAATGGGGGTCTATTCGGGAGGTAGCATGGGATGTCAGATTGAAAAAGGGCAGGAAGAAAGTACGGAATAGAGGAAAAGACAGGAGGGTAACATGACGGGCAGAATGACTGAAAATACAGTGCACAATCAAAAGAATAACAGGGAAGAAGAATTCCTTGGCGTAACAGCGGTTAGATTAGATGATAATAAAAGCGAGCTGATTCTCTTAGATCAGACCTTACTACCCAACGAGAAAAAGTACATTCATCTTAAAACGCTAGAAAGTATCTGGGAGGCTATTTATAAGCTTCGAGTTAGAGGAGCGCCGGCCATTGGTATTGCAGCAGGTTATGGGGCGTATCTAGGCATGAAATCATCGGATGCAGGAAGCTATCAAGACTTTTATGATGAATTCCTAAAGGTGAAAACCTATTTGGGCTCCTCAAGGCCAACAGCCGTTAATCTATTTTGGGCTTTGGACCGCATGGAGAAATGTATTATAGCTAACAAAGACCAATCTATAGAAAAAATAAAAGAGGCTCTTTTAATAGAAGGAAATAAAATAAGAGAAGAGGATGAAGAGATTTGTAGGCAAATCGGAGAGCATGGGTTGAGCCTACTTAAGCCAGGAATGGGCATATTAACCCACTGCAATGCAGGGACCATTGCTACAGCAAAATATGGGACTGCTTTAGCGCCAATTTACCTTGGTCATGAGAAAAACTATCAGTTCAAGGTGTTTGCAGATGAAACCAGACCATTGCTTCAAGGTGCCAGGTTGACAAGCTGGGAGTTGAAGGAAGCAGGAATCGATGTGACACTTATTTGCGATAATATGGCTTCTATTGTGATGCAAAAAGGATGGATCGACGCAGTTGTAGTAGGTTGCGATAGGGTCGCAGCCAACGGTGATACTGCAAACAAGATTGGCACTTCTGGTGTTGCAATCTTGGCAAAAGAGTATGGTATTCCTTTCTATGTACATGCCCCCTTATCCACAATAGACATGGAAACGGAAACTGGCCAAGATATTGAAATCGAACTGCGCCCCGCTGAAGAAATTTATAAAGCTTGGTACGAAAAACCAATGGCTCCTGAAGGGATTAAAACATATAATCCGGCTTTTGATGTAACTCCGGAAAAATATATCACGGCTATTGTCACGGAAAAGGGCGTTATCTACCCACCTTACAAGGAAAACCTAGCAAAGCTATTCAACAAATAGGGAAAACATGGACAAATCGCTCAATAAATAAGGATAAATTAGCAAAAACACTCAACAAATAAGGAAAAGTATGCATAACTCCTCAACAAATAGTGAAGATCAACAGAATGTTGATATTATGATTTACAGATGATAAACTAAAGGAATCAATAAAAAATGGAGGATTGTGGTTATGGATATTAAATTTGTAGTTGCTTTGATAGGAGCTGTGATTGTTGCTATTTTTGCCATACAAAACGCAGCCGCTGTAGAAATTAATTTTCTTCTCATGGAATTTTCTATTTCACAAGCGTTGATTATACTAATATCAGCCATGGTAGGAGCCTTGATAGCAGTCATGCTAGGACTTATTCGCAGGATGAAGCAAAGCTCAAGGATTAGAAGCTCGTCAAAGACCATTACTTCTCTTGAGGCTGAAGTGAAACAGCTAAAGGAACAGCTAGAAGTAATGAACGCAGAAAAAATTAAGGCAGATGAAGAGCTTAGCATGATGGAGCAGGAACAAAGCACCGAAGAAACGGTGAATCAGTAATCCCGTAAAGCAGAACCATAATGACCATAACGACCATTGACCATTAGAATCCTTTAATATAAATAAGCAGTCGAAATTTCACAAATCACTTGCCTGGCAGTCGGCTGCAGGTAGATTTGTGATTTCTTTCTGCCTAATTTAGGAGGCTAAAGATATTAAGAAAGGAGCCCCTGGAAATATATGAGCATATTATTAGAAGCAAAAGATCTAACGATGAACTTTAAAGGCCTTAAGGCAGTAAGTGGTTTTTCTGTTAGCCTGGAGGAACATAAAATATACGGTTTAATAGGAACCAACGGAGCAGGGAAAACAACTGTTATCAATATGTTGTCTGGTGTTCTAAAACCATCATCGGGAAGGATCATTTTTGATGGTAATGATATTACTGGCCAGAGACCAGATAAAACAGCTAAAATGGGAATTCTCAGAACATATCAGAACCTTAGACTCTTTAAGAAAATGACGGTTTTGGAGAATGTCCTAATTGGAGCTCAAATGCACAAAACCTATAACAATGGAGAAGCCATTTTAGGTCTTCCCAGATTTCGCAAGGAAGAAAAAATACTTGAAAAAAAGGCCATGGAAATGCTAGAAGTGATGGGTATTGCATCTAGGGCACATGAAAGAGCAGATTCTCTTCCTTACGGGGGTCAGCGAAAATTAGAAATAGCACGTATTTTAGCTGCTAAGCCTAAGCTTTTGCTCCTAGATGAGCCTGCAGCAGGTATGAACCCTCAGGAGAGTGCTGACCTAGTACGTATTATAAAGAAAATTCAAGAAGAATATGATCTTACCATCCTTCTCATTGAACATGACATGAAGGTTGTCATGGGTCTTTGTGAGTATCTTTATGTAATGGCTACAGGGGAGATTATTGCTCAAGGTGAGCCAAAAGAAATCAGAGACAACCCGAAGGTCATTGAGGCTTATTTAGGGAGGGCTAGGAAAGATGCATAAGAGAATGCTTGAAATAGACAATTTATGTGTGAAGTATGATACCATCCGAGTAGTTCATCATGTTTCCATGCACATCGATGAAGGTGAGCTGATTGCCTTAATCGGTGCAAACGGAGCAGGAAAATCCACTATATTAAAGACAATTACTTCCCTGATCAAAGCGGAAGAAGGAAGAATTATCTTTCAAGGAGAAGACATTACTAGAATGCCCAGCCATGGTATTGTATCCGCTGGCATTATCCATGTACCAGAAGGTAGACAAATTTTTTCTAAGATGACTATTGAAGAAAACTTGAAGCTGGGTGCTTATTTACAAAAAGATAAGAAGCTTGTAAAAGAGAATTTTGAAAAGGCAATAACACTTTTTCCCATATTAAAACAGCGATTAAAACAATTAGCTGGAACCTTATCTGGTGGAGAGCAACAGATGCTGGCTATTGGTCGAGCCCTCCTCGGGAATCCAAAGCTTTTACTATTAGATGAACCCTCCATGGGTCTTTCCCCATTGATGACACAACAGGTTTTTGATGTCCTAGAAAAACTAAAAGCAGAAGGCATCACTATGCTTCTTGTTGAGCAAAACGCATATGATGCACTTGAAATCTCTGATAGGGCATATATCCTAGAGACCGGTGTAATCAGTATGGAAGGGAAAAGTAGTGAACTGATAGAAGACCCTAACATCAAAAAGGCTTACCTAGGAGGTGATTGATTTGGAAGAACTTACATATTTTATAAGCCAGCTTGTGAATGGATTGAAGCTTGGCAGCGTGTACGCCATTGTAGCCATTGGTTACTCTATGGTTTATGGTATCTTGAGACTGATTAACTTCGCTCACGGGGATATTATGACTGTGGGCGTTTACACCATATTAGTATTAATGACGGCCTTTGGAATGCCTCTTTGGATAACGGTAATCATATCCATTTTTATAGCTATTGCCGTGGGTCTTATTGCAGAACGAGTGGCCTATCGCCCATTAAGGTCTGCAGGAGAAGAAACCACCCTGGTATCTTCTTTGGCTGTTTCGATTTTCATTCAAAACTTGATGGTGATGCTTTTTTCACCACAAAGAAGAGCGTTTCATTTACCCGATTATTTGACTCAGCTTCATGAAGTAGGTACCATCAGACTTTCTACTATGAATATTATTACTTTTGTAGCAGTTATTGTAGTTCTATTAGTACTATCATATGTGATTAAGAACACAAAAATTGGTATGGCTATGCGAGCTTGCTCTGACAATATGAATGCTGCTAAGCTGATGGGTATCAATATTAACACTATTGTTGTTATAGCCTTTATTATCGGCTCAGGATTAGCAGCTCTTTCTGGACTTATGCTAGCAGGAGAATATAAGACCATAGATCCTCTTATGGGTTTTGTTCCTGGATTAAAGGCTTTCTGTGCTGCGGTTCTTGGAGGTATAGGCAGCTTAGGTGGAGCCGTTTTAGGTGGGTTTATCATGGGGATTGCAGAGATGCTCTTTGCAGGCCTGATGCCTACAGAGATTACTGCATATCGAGATGCCTTTGTATTTGCCCTATTGATAATAGTTCTTCTGATAAGGCCTAATGGAATATTAGGAACAAAGGATGGAGGACGCAGCTGATGAGATTAAGAGACAATAATATTTTTAGATTTATTTTATTTGTTTTGCTTCCCGTTATTATTATCATCAATTTTGGTATGGACGGCAGCAGTTATTATACGGGATTGATTAATCTCGTTGGGATTAATATCATCTTGGTTGCTAGCTTGAATCTGGTCAACGGTTTCTCTGGAATGTTCTCCATGGGTCATGCAGCTTTCATGGCTATTGGAGCTTATATATCGGCTTTATTTACACTTCCTGCTACACAGAAAGCAGTTAATATGCCGGCTCTTCCAGAAGTGTTGATGAACTTAAACCTACCTTTTCCTATTGCGCTGATTTTAGGTGGGATTGTGGCTTCAATAGTGGCCTTGATTATTGGTTTTCCTGTGCTACGTTTTAAGGGACACTATTTATCTGTTGCTACCATTGGATTAATCGTTATTGTCAGGGCGGTTCTTGATAACGAAGACCAACTTACCAATGGGGCAAGAGGCATAACGGGTTTGCCTAATATTGCATCTACATGGATTATCTTTGCTGCCGCCATTATTTGTTTGTTTATCCTGTATCGATTGCTGAAAAGCAGCTATGGGAGAGGTCTAGTCGCTATGCGAGATGATTATGTTGCAGCCCAGACCCTTGGAGTCAATCTGACTGTTAAAAAGATTTCTGCTTTTTGCATTAGTGCATTTTTTGCAGGAGTGGCTGGAGGCCTTTGGGGTCATATGCAAAGCGTTATTTCAGGAAAGTTCTTCTATATTGATTATAGCTTCAAAATCGTTCAAACATCCATTATTGGAGGCATGTCTTCCCTAAGTGGAGCCGTTGTCGGATCTCTCATCATGACTTATGTGCCAGAATTTTTGGCACCACTGGAAAACGGCGCAACCATATTGGGGGTCCAGCTTCCGGAGCTGTATGGGGCATCCAACCTGATTCTGGCGGCTATTCTTATAGCAATAATTATTTTCCGCAGACAGGGAATCATGGGATATAGTGAAATACTTACAGACACTTGGTTTTCTTCGAAAACCTATAAGAGCCTATTTAAAAAGTCGGAATACATGGAATTGGTCACAATAATTATTTATAAGGTCAAGAACCTACCTAATGGGGTTCGCTCAATGGGTGCTAGGCTCCCAAAACATGGGGGTAGCAATAAAAAATAAAAGAGGAGAGGAGAAAATTATGAAATTAAAAAGAACACTTATTATTTTACTAGCAGTCGTAATGGTATTTTCATTAGCGGCCTGTGGAGGTAACGACGGAGGTGCTGGAAATGAAGGTAATGGTGATGCAGATACCATCAACGTAGGCGCTTTGTTTAACCTTACAGGAGGTCAAGCATCTTTAGATGACCCATCCTACAAAGGATTTAAATTAGCCGCTGATCAAATTAATGCAAATGGCGGAATTAATGGCAAAATGATCAATGTTGTTTCCTATGACGGAAAAACTGAACAAACAACTGTTGCCAATAACGCTAAGAAAATGATAGACGTAGATAAATGTGTCGTTGTTGCTGGACTTTCTGACTCAAACTATGCACTAGCAGCAGGAAACATCTGTCAAGAAAGAGGTGTTCCATTCATTACTTCTGGAGCAACCCTTCCAACACTACCAGATCAAGTTGGTGATTTTGCATTCTTAGCTCCATTTGGAGATGACAACCAGGCTTATGCTTGTGCAGATTATGCAATTAAAGACCTTGACCTAAAAAAATGCTACTTGCTTATTGACCAATCCATGGAATTTACAAAAACCCTAGCACATTTCTTCCAGGAAAGATACATTGAAAATGGCGGAGAAATTGTTCTTACAGATAACTATATGAACAAGGACCCTGACTTTTCCGCACAAATCGATCGCTTCCTAGCGGATACAAAGGGCGCAGAAATCGTATTTATCTCAGGTGTTCCTGATGATGCAGGTGTTGTTGTTAAGCAGTTTAGAGACAAAGGTGTAGATCTTCCAATTATCAGTGGTGATGGCTTTGACACACCATTACTAATTGAAATTGCAGGAGAAGCAGCAAACGATACTTATGTTGGAACCCATGCATCCTTGGAAAACACAGATCCAATGGTAGTACAATTTATCGAAGATTACACTGAAGCTTATGGATCAGCTCCTGAAAATGCTTTTGCAGGTTTAGGCTATGACACAATGAATCTAATCGCAGATGCAATCTCTCGTGCAGAAGATCCTACAGATCCAGTTGCTATCAGAGATGCTATTGGTGCAACTCAAGGCTTAAAGGGTGTAACAGGTACTGTGACTTATGAAAACGGAAGTCATGTTCCTAACAAATCCGTAACTATAAATAAAGTAGAAGACGGCAAGTTTGTATTCATCAAGGAAATGTTCCTGTAAATTTAATATACGAAGCGTTTAGCTTGGTAGGATTTGTACAATTATTTAAGCTTTTCTCCCCAATTTTTAAGTAAGTTGGGGAGATGCAATTTCTATCCATCTATAAGGGATAATAAACCAGTACCCGATGATAAGGAAATATGAAAGGTAAGGTATTCCATATGGCAAATAATGAATTACTAAAACTTACTGCAAATCAAGTAGAAAAAGGGAACTATGATAAGGCTATCCTAGCCTTAGGCTCTTGTGAGGCTCATGGGAAGCATCTAGCTGAAGGAACGGACACCATCGTTTCCTATAAGCTATCCTGCATGGTTGCAGATAAGGTAGATGGGTTACTTGTGCTTCCACCGATGACGGTAGGCTATAGTGCGCATTATGATACTTTCCCCTTTACTATCACTCTTGGTTATGATACAACCACCCAGGTTATTTATGATATAGTAGAATCTGTTATCAGAAACGGAATTAATAAGATCTTCCTTATGAACGGTCATGATGGCAACATCGCCCCTATGGAAATAGCAGCTAGGAAGATCAAAGAAAAATATCCTGATGCTCGTATTGCAGCACTGCCCGCTTGGTGGGTAACAGCAGGTGAGCTTTTACCTGCAGACACCTTCGAGGTTTGGGATGGTCTTGGCCATGGGGGAGAAGGAGAAAGCTCCATTGCTTATTATCTGTTCCCAGAGTGGTGTGAGAAGGACTTAGCGACAAGGGTTATTCCCGATCATTTGCCGGAGCATGTTGAGATCAAATGGGATTTTGCGGAGCTTACAAATACTGCACAAACTGGAGACGCAACCGTTGCAACAGCTGAAAAGGGCGAAAAGATGACAAATGTCCTGGTGGATTGCGTTGTAGAGGCAATAAAGAAGCTTGATGAAACGGATTGGAATTATGCCTCTTCACAGGCTACGACTAAACTATAAAAATGTGGGCGGTTCCTTTGATTTCTGATGGAGGTAAGGTGTTTTCATGTTATGCTTAGAAAACACTTTACCCACAAAGAGATAAAGGGGCCGTCTTATTTGATGTAGGTCAAAATAAATCATGCTGAAATTCAAGTTATAACTTTAACCTTTCTCGGGTAGGATAAATCAATAGATTGTTGCGCAGAGGGGATTAACATAACAGTTGGTGGAACTACCACGCCGACGATAAATCAACAATACATTGGTTGCGATGAGCCCAATTAATTAGATCTAACAGAAGTATTTGAAGAGTATTGTAAAGGGAGTGAACAAAGGATGAGAAAAAAAGTCTGTGTTATATATACTGGTGGAACAATTGGGATGGCCCGGACAGAGAATGGATATGCCCCCAAGCCTGCTTACATTAAATCTGCACTGTCAAGCATTAGCGAGCTGGAAGCGGAGGAAATGCCTAAATTTGACTTGATAGAATACAGTCCCTTACTTGATTCCTCAAATATTTCTGTGAAGGAATGGATTAAAATTGCCAAGGATATAGAAGCAAAATACGAAGAATATGATGGTTTTGTTATATTACATGGAACAGATACAATGGCCTATACTGCCTCAGCCCTTTCTTTTATGTTAGGGGGATTACAAAAGCCTGTGATTTTAACAGGATCACAAATTCCACTTTGTGAGATTCGTAATGACGCACGAGATAATTTGATTGCTGCCCTGATGATAGCAGGCAACTATCAGATCCCAGAGGTGTGTCTTTATTTTGGAAGCAAGCTGCTTCGGGGAAATCGTTCCACAAAAGTTAGCGCAGATGATTTAATCGCCTTTGATTCTCCTAATTATCCATGCCTGGCAGAAGCAGGTGTACGGATTGTTCTCAACGAAAAGAATTTTTGGCAACCAGAGAGTAAGGGTTTGAAACTCTGTCAGTTTCAGGAGCACCAAATTGCCGTGTTGAAAATTTTTCCTGGCATACAGTTTGAAGTATTTGAAAATATACTAACGACAAATTTAAAAGGTATTGTTATTGAAGCCTTCGGCGCTGGCAATATACCAGAAAACAAAGGGGCTTTACTAAAGATCTTAAAGAAAGCCAAGGAAAATGGAACGATTATTGTTGTTTGTACCCAGTGCTTAAGAGGTTCTGCCATTATTGGAGAGTATGAAGCCAGTAGAGAGCTTGCAAAAGCTGGTGCAGTCAGCGGTTATGACATGACAGTAGAAGCGGCGGTAACGAAGCTTTATTATCTTCTGAGCCTTGGGCTGGACATGGAGACCATCAAGAAGCATATGGAAACCAACCTGAGGGGGGAATTGAGCAGGCCTTAAAAAAGTACACAGCCATTAGACCGAGAGATGATTGGCCGTGGCTTTCCGGCCACGGCCAATCATCTCTCGGTCTAATGGCTGTCATTTTCACTCAAGCTTATTAATAGATTCAATTCATCTCTAGAAGAAACCTTTAATTTCTGATAGATTCTCTTATTGTGAGTTTTTATCGTATTAATGCTTAAGCATAGTATGTCAGCAGCCTCTCTAGGCGAATGCCCCTCAACATAGAGATCGAAGACAGCCCTTTCTGCCGGAGAAAGGGTTTTTATATTCTCTAAAAATGCATCCACAACTGCTACAGAAGAAGTGGAAGCTTCCCCTCTCTCAGTATCCTTTATGTTCTCAACATCGTTTTTTTCTGACAGAAAATATATCAAATTATCAGCTTCAGCTATGTGAGAGCTGTCTGCATCATTATCCCCTACTTTTAGTATGTTTTTCGCTATAGGAGTTAAAGCCTTTTTACTTAAAAAATAGGCAGAAATAATACCACCAATTAGTAGAATCAAGAAAAACAATAGAAGTCTAATATTAAATTTTATGATGGAGGAAGAAATGTCTTTATCAGGGAGAAGTAAGGAAACCATCCATTTTTCCTCATCAAAGGCAGACCCTTCAGGGTATAGGTCTATTGTTTGGTGCAACCCCCTAAATATGCTGATATTCTTGCCATCCTCCTGAAAATAAGAGTTGAAGGGTTTACTTTTCCTTATTAATAGCGAATTTTCTTTGTTTGCCATGCCTCGTGCAGAGTAGCCACCAGCAAAAAAAGACTGAGAGGTATTGATTTGGTTCTCATTATAGGGGGACAAGACGCAAAAGAGATGAGGGTAGGTCTGATTATTAGGAATATGATGTAATTTAAAAAGCATGGAGCTGACCTCAAGCCCACATACGCCGAAGGTATTACCCTTTGAATCAATGAGTGGAACAGAGATAAGCATAATTTCTTCTGTTGTGTTGGGCAGAATTAGGGGTGGGCTCCAATGATAAAGTCTTGATAAGGAATAATCTCTGCTTTTAGCAGCCTCTAATGGGTGAAAAAAGTAATCTGCGTCAGCTACATCAAATTCCATCTTCCACTGTGGATGCAGCATCACTGAATTTTTACGCCCAACCTGGGAGGGGCCCCTCAATAGCATCAGATAAGAGGATGAAGAGTTGATAATATTAGGCTCCATATTCTTAATATATAGGCCTGCTTTTGAATGGGTTGATTCTGGAAGGTTTGGGTTTATGGTGGTATCAAGGATCATAAATGCACCGCTGCTTTCTGAAAGCTCAAGGGCGTATAGACATTTTTCATACTGGGCTTGTATGGTACTGGTTAAAAGGTCAGGGTCTTTTTTCAAATCATGGAGGGACAGACCTTGTAATTCTAAGCTTTTTTCAATACTGAGGGAAAGATCCTCGGCAAAGGAAACGGAATAGGCTGAATATCTTTCGCATTGGCTTGTAATATCAGCTACCAGATGATTCAATTTATTTTCAACATATATCTGAGTATTTTTTACACCTGAAGCAAAGGTGCCTGTAACAGACAATATAACAAGCACAGCAAATAAAATAGCTGCTATCAACATTGCTAATAATATAAAAAGCTTAACACTTATGGAAACACTAATCTTTTTTAAACTAAAACGTTCTTTATTATTCCTTTGTACTATCATTGGATCATCTCACTTCTAAAAATTTATGAAGTAATTTTAAGGATTTGATAAATAAATCTATTCCCCTGATATAAAGGTATTAAAGATACTTTCTGACCATTTCTCATAGGCTGCATCGGGACCCATGTTATCTAATAGAGTTTTATACTCCAGCCTAGATAATTCTGCAGCTTCCCTCATTCTGACTTCGTAATCCTTTTGAAGCTTATCCATGCCATCAAATAAGGGTGGAATATAGAAATCATAGTTTCCTTGCATGGTAATAGCTACTCTTAAAAGAGATCTCATATTTTTGTTCTCTTCGTTCTCAATTTCTCTAGACATTACCTTTCCATAAGCTTCTCTCGTTACAGGAAGATAACCTGTGGAGGCAACAAAACGAAGGTTGTTTTCTGGCCTAGTAAACCATTTTAGAAATAACGCCTGAGCATGTGCTTTGGCTTCTGATGATTTTATTGCAATCATACCACTGCCACGCTGAATAGCAATTTTTTCGCCATCCTGGAAGGTGGGGTAGGGCAATAGCATAAGCTCAATATCTTCTGTTGTATTGTCTGGATAAGTCACCATTGGATTATAAAAGAGGATTCCGGCAGTAGAGCCTGTTGAGCAGATGATTTCACCTGTCTTCATAAGGTCAGAGGCATAACCATCGTAAATTGAAAAATGTCCTTTGACAGCAGATGGATAGTAAAAATCCCAGATCCTTTTAAATGAAATGGAAGAATAATCAATGGATTCTCCTGTAATAAATTCGGATCCCATTTGTTTGCAGCCTACCTGGGCCAGGTTGAATAAAGAATCTGTATGATAAAAGCTTTTTCCATCGTTAGGGATAAGGGGGGTTTGGGCATCAGACCAATCATAATATAACGCTGCAGTATTTTTAATGCCCTGGAAAGTCCTAAGGTCATCATAGGTTGCGCCTGTGTCCTTGGCAAAGCGATCGAATAGGGTTTTATTCAAAAAGAGAATTTCTGTAGATTTTGCTGTTGGAAATATGTAAAGGCTATCTGTTCCAAGCATTCCTTCTTCAATAAAGCGTGGTACGTAGGTGTCTAGCTCTTCCTCTGTAAATTGCTCTGTAAAATCTAATAGAAGATCTTTTTTTGAAAGGAGGACTGCAGTCTTAGGATTAGAAGTAGAAATGTCAGGTAGGTCGGGTGCGCCAAAATCACCGTTTGCTGCCATTGTTAGCTTGTCATGAAGAGCTTCTGAACTAGAGATGGATGTAACATAAATAATAATTCCATTCTCTCGGCCAAGGGTCTCATTAAATTCATCCACCATAGAATCCATGGTCTCCTTCATCTGACCACCATAATTGTGCCAAAGGGTCAGCGTAATAGGGTCTTGGGGATTAAGTCCATGGTCCTTCTGGCAACCCGTCAGAAATATTAAAATGATAAGCATGACTAAAAGAGGAACTGTTTTTCTAAACATATGATACCTCCAGGCCTCTAAATACACGCTAGGGAATGCACTTAAAAAAATCACCCTAAAAATCACCCTGTTTTTTATCTGCCTTTCATCCTTGAGGTGATTACAAATAGAAAAGAATTCTATAGGATATCAGTGATGCTATAAGTGATTTTCCAGCTTCATAATATCAGGATATGCTGACACAGTCAATCATATGTAAAGGAGGTTTGTCTATGTTGGAAGGTATGAGTGATGGCCCTACAAATATCTTTGATCCCCAAGACATACAAGAAAACAAGATTATGGCAGGGCTGGCATATATTTTATTTTTCTTGCCACTGATCAGCTGCAAAGAATCAAAATTTGGAAGATTTCATGCAAATCAAGGCTTGGTTCTTCTTATTGTAGGTGTCGCCGGATATATAATTATTTCAATTATTTCTGTTATTCTGGCCAGCATTTCCTGGATGCTTTATGGCATATCTTCTTTGTTGTATGGGGCGTATGGATTGTTAATGCTCGCATTGGCAGTGTATGGGTTATATAACGGATTTAACGGGATTGGGAGGCGGTTGCCGGTTATCGGAAAGTTTGATCTTCTCAAATAGTGGGGGATTTATCATTACATAAGTTATTTTAATGAAGAGAAGGAATTTTTCTAATGATTATTCAAGGAGGGAACTAATCTACGCTCTAACTGCACTAACTCAATCAATTTAGATTATGAGGGTGAAGCAATTGAAAATACACTTTATATATAATGAGATTATTTTATAGGAGGTAACTGTAATGGGAACGGATCTATTTGGAGGGCTTATGAAAGGCTTAGGTGCCTTCATGCCAAAGGATGACCCTAATGTCAAGCTGTTTCAGGCCCAGTCAGAGCTGAATGAGCTTGAGAGCAGGCAACAGGAGCTTTATGCGGAAATTGGGAAAAGTGTCTTTGAAAGTATTAAAGAGAAGCCTGAATTCCAAGAAATTGTGACAGAGTTAAACTTTATATCGAAAAAGATATTAAGCATGGAGACAGAATTGGAAGAAGCCGAAAATATTAAATCTGAGCATGAAAGGCTACAACAGGAAAGGATTCAAGAACGAACATGCCCTAATTGTGATACGGTAAATCCGGAAGGAGTAAAATTCTGCCAGGAATGTGGGGAAAAGCTAAGCTTTAGCGTAAAGCCCAGATGTCCCCAATGTGGAACAGAGAACCCTGTAGGGACAAGATTTTGCGGTGAGTGTGGCGGCAAATTTTAAAAAGAACGATTTAATGGAGGCAAATAAAATGGCTACCTATAAACAAAACTGCATATTCTGTGACGCACTAATTCCTGCAGATTCTCGGTTCTGTGTAAATTGCGGCAGCCGAAGTCCTTTTGCCCTTCGCTGTCCCACTTGCCATAGGGAAGTGTCTAAGGAAGATCCCATTTGCGGAGGATGTGGCCGCCCCCTTTATATCCAATGCCCCTTTTGTGGAAATAACACCTTTGCCGGAGACCTCTGCCAGGTGTGTCATGAAAGCCTGATGGTGCAATGTCAAAATAGAAGATGCGATGAGATGATGTTTTTTCAGAACAGCCACTGCACCGCTTGTGGTAAAAAATTAGTTAAAAAATGAAAGGAGGCGTTTCAATGCTGCAAGCATTTACTAGAAATTATGAAGACAACTCAACTGAAGCTGGATTTCAATTTACCTTTTACTGTGATCTTTGCCACGACGGCTACCGTTCTTCATTTATAGAATCAGAAACATATAAGAAGGGGTCTTTTTTTAAAAATGTTTCTAGTGGCGCAAGAGTAGTAGGCGGTTTATTTGGCGGAAGATTAGGGAATGCTGTCTGGCAAGCTGGATATGGTGGCAATGTATTATCTGAACGGTTTAATGGAATGAGCCCCGAATGGCAGAAGGAACACGAAAAAGCCTTCGAACGTGCTCAAAATGAAGCGCAAAGGCATTTCCACCGATGTCATAAATGTCGACAATGGGTATGTGATGCAGACTTCAATGAGGATGAGGGGTTATGTGTGGAATGTGCGCCTCGGATGAACTATCAAGGCGAGGAAGGAGTAGTTTCTGGGGGCGGCCAGGGTGAACAGGAAGTGATGGACCCGGAAGGTATTCAAGATGAACAGGGGGAAGTTCCAGGAGACAGTCAAGATGAACAGGGGGTAGACCCAGAAGACGGTCAAGGCCAACAGGGAGTAATTGAGGAAGGCAGCCAAGACGAGCAAGGAGTGGATGAGGGAGGCAGTCAAGATGAGCAAGGTGTGGTTCAAGAAAACCAGGGTGAAGTTCCAGAAGGTGAAGCTTTAGAAGGAGAAGGTCTGAGCAATGTTGAACCGCTATCAATAGTACTGCCACCAGAAGAAGAGATAGGTGATTTATGTATTATAGATGGTTGCACAACACCTATTACTGCGGGTGGATTTTCAACCTCATCAACAGCTATTTATGATGGTAGGGAGATCACTTGTTATCATGTAGAAGATGCGATGAATCTAGCCCATATTAATGAGCATTTAGGAGATTGGGTCAACGATGAGAGGATTTGTTTTAAACAGACTGCAGATATTGATCTTTCTAAAGAGTTTGCAGATGGATGGATACCTATAGGATATAATGCTGATATAAATAATAATTATGGTATGTTTGATGGAGTTTATCTGGGTGAAGGGCATACCATTTCTAACCTAGTAATTAATATTAACGAAATACCTACTGACTCTTATACCGTATGTGCAGGGTTATTTTCAAACATAAGCGATAAACACGGTCATGTGGAAGAGATTAATCTTACCATTAACAGTGTCCAAATAAAAAACTCACTTTCCTCTGGAGATATAGCGTTCGGTGGAATAGCAGCAATCCATACAAGCCCTATGACAATAAAAAATTGCAATGTTACATTGACTGGTAACATAGATATCAGTACAGAAGCGGGTAACATATGGATAGGCGGAATTACAGGATATAATGATGGATCTATTGAAGGCTGCCAGTTTATAGTAGAAAATGACAGGGAACTAAAAGCTATTACTACACACGGAAGCATATTTATTGGAGGCATAGCTGGGGAGAATGAAAGAGACTATTATCATGATGGACTAATTGAAGGCTGTCATTTTGAAACTCAAAATGGCGTTGAATTTAAAGCTACTACCTCGCAAGGAAATATTAATATTGGAGGGATCGTTGGACAAAATGAAAGCGTAATAAATAACTGTCTAGCAGAAACTAAAAATGAAACAGATTTTAATGCTGTTACTTATGATGGAAAAATCTTCATCGGAGGTATAGCTGGCGAAAGTGATGAGGTAATTGAAAGCTGCATATCTAATACAAACTTAAGGATTACAGCAAGTGCGGTAGATGACGAAGAAGACTATGTTGTAGATGACGAAATCTATATTGGTGGTATTTCTGGCTTCGAAAATGGATTTATTGCGGATTCAGATCATAACGGCAACATAGTAGTGACGGCTCCAGGTGGTAATCTTTCTACATGGAGAGTTTATGCAGGAGGTATATCTGGCTATCTGGATGATTACTATTGGGGAGAACGGATGCAAAACTGCCAAAATAACGGCAATGTAGTGAGTATTAACCTGGCAAATAAAGATGACCGATATCGTGCTTATGCAGGTGGAATTGTAGGGCACATTGACCAATCAGATAATAGCCAGGCTAGGAGTAAAGTGGGCATAGAATCAATATCAGGAGGGGTTAGAATTCTTAACTGCGCTAATGTGGGAGAAGAAAGTCGAGTTTACGCTGAGGCTCCTACAACTATGGCTGGGGGAATTGCAGGTTCTAGTAGATTTGTTGAAGAGGCGAATCCCTTAATCGTTAATTGTTATAATAGAAGCGATGTGATTAGTTCTATGAGTGCTTTCTCGGCTCGTTTTGAACCATATAAAGGATATCCTTGTACTGGTGTTGTAGCAGGAGGGATTATTGGTGCGGCAGGAGGTATTAGCATTGAGAATTGTTACTCCTCTGCAGATATTGTTCAGGCTGCAGCACTTGAAAATGCTAGTCCTGCCGGGTATGGATGGCATGGGGGCATTGCTGGTTTAATTTGGGGTACTGATTTTCAACAATCCTACTATTTGAATAAAATTACTCATGGAATCGGAGGAAAAGTTGATTTATTTGCTGAAGTGGACGGTAAACCTGACTTTTCAAATTTCATACAATCTCCTGTAGATGATCCAATGGGTGTAAAAGGTGTAACAGTGCAGCAACTTATTAATAAGGACACCTTTGATGGCTGGAGCTGGTATACAGGTGGAGGAACTGCGCCTCAATATTATGTCACATCTTATCCTTGGCGTTTTATAGCTGCAAACACCTATCCGGTGCTGAGAGGGGCCCCTTATACACCAAGTACTCCTACACCTACTCCTACAACACCATCCAGTGGTGGTGGTAGTGTGATTCCTGAAATTGTAGTCACCTTCATGGCAAATGACGGAACGGACACCGTTGTTGCAAAGAAAACAGTTGGGGATAGCAAAAAGATTTTACTACCAGAAGATCCAAAACGCGAAGGCTACACTTTTATTGGCTGGAATGAAAAAGCTGACGGAAGCAGCTACACATTCACCGCTTTGACTAATGTAGAAGAGTCAATGACTGTATACGCTCAGTGGGAAAAGAACCAAGACAGAGAGAGACCACAAAGCTCTAAATATTTTAAAGATATGGCAGATTATATATGGGCAATTCTGGAGATTGACGAACTCCACGATTTAAATGTGGTGTATGGTGTTGGTGAAGAACTGTTCCATCCGGGCGCCTATATTAGCAGAGCAGATTTCATGACAATGCTGGTTCGGGCTTATGGCTTAAATGTAGAGTTTAGCGAAAACTTACCAGATGTTCCAGTTGGTTCTTATTATTACGATGCTATAGGAATTGCGAAAGCCCTTGGTATAGCTGAAGGTGATGGAAACAGATTTCATCCATTGGATCCCATCACAAGGCAGGATGCCATGGCCTTGGTTCATCGTACCTTAAACGTGATTGGATTTAGCCTAGATCCAGGTACAGATGCTGACCTTGTAGCATTTGAAGATGCATTAATCATTTCATCCTATGCAAAAGAATCGATAGCAACCCTAGTGAAGGCAGGTGTAATCAATGGCAAAGACGGTAAAATTATGCCCATGGACTACACCACCAGAGCAGAGATGGCCATGATAATTTATAAAATGCTTAATCTATAAAACCAAGTCACAGCCATTAGACCGAGAGATGATTGGCTGTGGCCGGAAAGCCAAGGCCAATCATCTCTCGGTCTGGTGGCTGTGCAAAGTTTGGTAGAAGATGCTGCCTCCAGGGTAGACCTTTACATTATTAAACCCTGAATTTTTCAATATCCTGGAGGCGTTATAGGAACGTACGCCCATGGCGCAGTTTACTATGATTAGCTTATTCTTATCTAATTCATGAATTCTGTCCCTAAGTTGTGCAAGAGGGATATGGTAAGAGCCTGGTATATGGTATACCATTCTTTCAACATCCTCGGTTACATCTAAGACGATATAGTTCTGATCATTTTTCTCTTCTAGCTCTTCGATCTCATTCCATCGTGCAAAGGTTACTAAGCCTTCTAAAATATTTTCGGCAGTATAGCCAAGCATATTTACTGGGTCTTTTGCAGAGGAATAGGGTGGTGCGTAGGCCAATTCAAGCTCCGTCAAGTCGTGGACAGTGCCGTTCAGTCGCATGGTAGTAGCAATAGTATCAATTCTCTTATCAACCCCATCACTACCCACAATCTGGGCTCCAAAGATTTTACCCTCTTTATTAAACAATAGCTTTAAGTGCATAAATACTGATCCAGGATAATAACCCGCATGAGATCTCTGAACAATCTGTGCAACAAAGTAGTCTTTTTCAGGCTCCATACCCCATTTTTCCAGAGTTTTTTCATTGACACCTGTAGAGGCTGCTGTCAGATCAAATATCTGTGCGATGGAAGTGCCCTGGGTTCCATTATATTCCTTGAGCTTGCCAGGTAGGAGGCCTAGCTCTATGGCAATATTGTCTGCGCAGATGCGTCCCTGTTTATTTGCCGGACCGGCGAGGGGAATCATGGTTCGCCCCTTGGAAACAAAATCTTCAACCTCAATGACGTCACCTACAGCATATATAGCAGGGTCGGATGTCTTGAGATGCTCGTTGACAAGGATGCCTCCTCTTTCGTTAAGGTCTAGCCCTGCATCCTTTGCAAGCTGGCTATTTGGCCTAACACCAATTGAAAGAATGACAAGCTCCGTATCAACAGAATTTCCGCTCTGAAGATGAATGGTGGTCACACCGCCTTTATGGTCAAAGGATTTTACCCCGTCCTTTAGAATGAGATTGACATTATTCATTCTCATATTTTCATGGATCAGGTGAGCCATTTCATAATCGAGTGGGGCCATAACTTGGTCTTGCATTTCAATAAGGGAAACCTGGCAACCGTGCCAGTCTGGTCTGCTTCATCAAACATCGCGGTCTCTTTGCGCAACAGGCAGTCCGTCCTGAAGCGCCGAAATACCTGGTTCACCCCGATCGTGATCTTATTCTCAAAAAATGTCGGATCCACATAATCCATTGTGGGGCCAGCTGCCACGATCCATATGTCCGCACCGCGATATTTCCCAGCCAATTCATAGACGTTTTTCATACGTTTGTCACCACCTGGGCGGCTAAGAGGTCATGCCGCCCAGGTTCATAAAGATTCTAAAAGATCGGCCTAATAGACGATCTCATCAACCGTTGACACATCGAAATTGCTGGCGGGCATATAGCGCGGGTCTGCACCCAGCACCAGCACGCCTGAATCAACTGCATCCACACTGATCGTCATCAGACCGCGTACAAAGCGATAGCCATCACTCAGCTCGGACGCCTTCACCACCACGATCACCTGCTTATCATCGTCTGTTCCTGCGGCCGTCAGTTGGGTGATCGCCTTACCGCTCAGGTCCTGCACACCTGCCCCGGCGGCACTCGTCGCTTCCTGCAGCTTAAAATCAACCTTGGCGCCGCTTTCAAATACGCCCACCTGCACAACAAACGCCAATTGATCAAACTGCTTCATATCGACATAACCAGTCCCCAGCGTGCCTGTCCCATGGGCACCGGGGTCAATAGCACCCAGAACCGCCACTTTTTCAGTAAATATTGTTGCCATTTCAAAACCTCACTTTTTCTAATTCATTCCCCCCTCCCCCTAAAAGGGGAGGGTAGGAAGGGGGTGTTAGCTCAACACCACGAAGGGGCTTACCTCGGTGGCACCATCAGCTAATTTAATTTTGCTATCCAGCCAGGGTTGGCCGTCGATCGCTTCAACTGCCCGGAACACTGTCTGGTTCGTCCGGAACTTGTGCTCACGGCTGATGTCCATTGTCACCGCCTGTCGATCACCCCACAGGTACCAGCTGTAATCGATCAGACACACATCACCTTTAGTGCCCAGCACCGGCAGTTTTTCGGTAAAGATGATTGGCCATCCCAGTAATGTCGTGGCGGGGCCTGCTGCCGCATTCGGCTGCCAGATCTGACCCGAAGCGCCATCGATCATTTGGAACAACTGCGGCATCACAGTCTGGCTCATCAGCCAGATGGGTGAACCGCTCAAAATAACCTTGCTCGCCATCGACACCGCATCCACAAATTTGAATTTAGATGCTGTGTTCCGGCTTACAGTGGCTGTTGCAGGAGCGTTCAAAATACCCAACGGACGACCCGCACCCGTTCCGTTCAGCGAGTCATAGTCCTCTTGCCAGCCCAACGCACCGCCAAAGCTGCCCGGACCAGCCAGGAAAGCCTCAACCGAAATCGCTGAATCCCGCAACAGACCGTTGGGGATCTCAGTATAGCCAGCCAGTTCCTTGGCCTTCAGCTCAATCATCTTAAAAGATGGTTCGCTGGCCGTAATGTCGACATTTTCTTCGGTGTAGTATGTGCGCACCCCACCAAAGAACCCGCTCACCCCGGCTTGGGCCAGTGAGTAATCCACTGCTGGGAAGGGCACCGAACGCGATCCCATCGGGACGATCCGTGCACGCGGGCGCATGAAGCTCGCCTCTGCCCGTGTTTGCAACAGGTTGCCAAGTGGCGCTTCAGGGATCAAAAACCCGCCGTCCACGCCGATCTCTCCCGCCATAGCCTTAGTGACCAGCAATTTCTCCAGTCGTGGGTCATGGGCGTGCTTGGTGTACCAGTCGTTCATCGCCTTCACATAATCGGAAAAGCGCTCAAACCCGGCTTCCTCGGTCTTCCTTCGCAAACTTTCCTTCTCAGCCGCCAGCTGTGCTTTGGCCATCCGTTCCGCAGTTTCCTGCTCGAGCTGCATCAGCTTCTCGGCCCGTTCGGCCTCTTTTTGGATTTGTTCGGCCTGCTGCAGGTAAGCGTTCACCTGCTCCTGTTGAGTGTCGGTCATCTCACTGGCCATCAGCTCCTTGGCCCGAGCTAAAATCTGTGACGCCTCGCGGTACTTCTCGTCCAGTGTTTTTCGATCAAAAGCATTATTCATTTCAACCTCCGTAGTCTGGCCATCGCCAGATCAATTTCTAATTGTTTAAGTTTCATCGCCATCTCCCTGGTTGGTGTGAGTGCATCTTCATGCGGCTCGGCACCACCATCCGAGTTAGTTTCATCATCATCTTCTTCTTTACTATCAGCTATCAGCTTTGAGCTATCCGCTTTAACCGCCGTCGTCACCGTCGCCGGGTTCATCCCCCACGTCACCGGCGAATACTCCCACAGCTTCAGCTCCTTCAAAATCCGATAAGTATCCTCTTCCTCGCTCTTCAGGTACTCAAACTGCAGCGTATCAAACCCGATCGACCATTCATCCATCGCACCGGCCTTATACAGCGCATACGTTTCTCTGCCCAGCTGCACATCCATCACAAACTGCGTCCGGGCAAAAAGCCCGCCCGTGGCCTCCGGATACAGCGCCAGCAGCTCAGGTGGCAGCATATCGCGGGTGTGCTCCACCAGCGTCAGCGGGGTCCCGATAACCCGGTCCCACTTGTGTTGGTGCAAAACCCGGATCTTACGTGCTCCCTGCGGGCCGCGCTCCTGGATCGTCTTCGCAAACGCCCCCATCTGGATCACATCCGGTGGGCTGTCCAGGTCTTTGATCCCCATCAGGCTCACATACGCCTCCACGATCCCCGTCTCAGCATCCATGCTCTTTGTAAAGCTCGGAAATATTTTTGTCGTCATCTGTTTGTTATCCATAATCCCTCCGTAGGGGCAGACCTCCGTGTCTGCCCTTCTAATCACCAATCACCGGCTGCATCACACACCGGCAGTTCGGGTGCAGCGGCGGCCAGTACACATCGCCATAATCCATCACCAGCCGTTCCTGGCCCACATACATCTCGCTCCCGCCCTCAAACCACGCCTCGCCAATCGCAATCTGCTTCCCGTGCATCTCATTGCAAAACGGGCACAGACGTTCATCCAATGCCGCATACCACTCGATCTGCGTGATCCCGTTCTGCTTATACCCCTCCACCAGTCCTGCGTTCGAACTCCGGATCGTCTCGCTCCGCGCAATCATCTCCGCCCGCAGGTCAGACCAGCCGCCATACACCGCCTTCAGCTCATCCATCAGCCGCACCGTGGACCAGCCCTCACCCTGTGCGGCCAAAATCAGCCGCTTCACATCTTCCATCGTCGTATCGCTGATCCGCTGCGCAAATGCAAACGAGTGGCTCCGGATAAAATCGGCCACCGCCGGGTTTTCAATATCCCAGTCGATCCCCACCGAGCCAATCCATGCGCTCAGCTGCTCTTGCATCAGTCCCATCATCAGCGGTAAAAATTCCGTCTGCCATTTCTTCACCGATTCAACCGCCATGAAGGTCGCAATCGCCGTCAAAATCGCTTCAAAATCAATCGCCTTGATCGACTTGCCCTTCATCCCGTTGATCCGCCCCTCGATCTCGCGCTCTTCCTCCTCGAACAGCCTGGCCGCAGTCCGCTTGAACTGCCCCTCCCATTTCCTCGCCACCCGATCAAACGCCTTCCAAGCTGAAGCAGCATCAAGCTGCATCAGCGAAGTGCCAGCGTCAGGAGACGCTGGCCAAACTGAAGAACCATCTGTTTTTTTTATTCCTCTCTCCTTTAGGGGAGAGGTTAGGAGAGGGGTCATCTTCCTACTCGCATCTCCCGCCCCATCATCCACCGCCTCGCTCATCAGCGGCCGGTACAGCACATCGCCCACACCCATCGGCAGCGGGCCCAAACCCACCTCACGCCTCGCCTCATTAACCGTGATCCATCCGCCAATCACCGCCTGGTTTGCCCTGGCAAATCGGTTCGTGCGGTCATCCTGCAGCGCCACCACGTTGCTGTAATCCGCCACGATGATCACGTCTTCATCCATCTCATCCGATAATGCCAGGGTCAGCGCTTCGGCCAGCTTCGTCGTTGTCGGGATGATGTTGTCCTCCCACAGTGCCCGCCTGGCCAGCGCATAGTTTGAATATGTGGCCGCATCCAACCCGGCCTTCACGCCAATCAGCACCGGCGGTACCTTGAAAGCTGCACAGATCCTTGTCTCAGAAATCGCCCGTAGGTCCGGAAATACCATCTGGTCCAGGTTCAATCCCGTCTGCTGGTACTCCGCATCCGCATCCAGCACCATCACCTTGTGCCAGTTAGCCTCACCAGAATACTGCTCTCCGATCCGGCTCTGGATCCGCCTCACCTCGCCATCATCCAAAATATTCTTCGATTTAATAATGCCAGATGGCACCGCGCCGTTTTTGAAAAACTGCTTGATAAACGTGGTCTGATTATTGTCATTATCCGCATCAGCGGCCGCAGCCATCAATGGCGGATGCCCTCTTCCCATCCCGCCGTGCGGATCATTCGGGTTCGGGTACTTGATGTGGATCACGTCCTCCGGCAAAAAATACAGCTTTTCGCCCGTCTGCGTGATATAGGCATAACCCAAGAGAGCGTTTGCCTCAAAGATCGACTTTTTCCCGTCCACCACGGCCGACATCAAATCCGGCCTCGGCAGCCACATCGCTTTTGTATTAACACCTTCTCGTTCTCGGATGATGTACGCGTTCCCGTCCAGGTTCAAATACGTGATCAGCATCTCCAAAAAGTCATAATGGCTCTGCCATGGGTTCGGAAAGTCCAGCAGGTCCTGGATCGGGTTATCTTCCTGGATTTCCGTCTGCCCCTGCCCCAGCCGCTTATGCACCTGCAGCCGTGCGCTCGGTGCCGTCCTCGCTATCTCACGCACCGCCGAATACACCACCGCGTTGCGTTTATAACCCTCTTCGCAATACGTGTTGAAGTCCACCAAACGGGTCACTTCCACCCCGTTTGAGCTGATCGATGTGATCGCATACTTGCGCGGGCTGATCGTCTTGACCCATCGCGTCACCGTCTCCAAAAAAGTGCTGCGCTTCTGTCGTGCCATTAAAATACGCCGCTCCTTCCGCCTCGGGCCAGTTTGTTATATGCACCCGCAGCCGCATCCACCTGGTCGTCGTGCACGCCCTTCGGGAACATCATCAGCTCTTCCATAAATTTTTGATTCCATTCCGCACGCACCAGGTGCACCAGACCGGCCTCGCAGGCTGTCGAAAGCGCCATCGCACGCACGTCTTTACTCTTATTGCCCACTGGGTCAGCGATAATCCCACGGCCCTGCATCTCTTTCACCGTGTTGGCTGCCGCTTCCTTACCGGCTGCCCCGGGCTCCACCTCCTGGTAAGTCTTCACCACCGGCCCTTCCCGTTCCCCATCAGCATCGATCATCTTGGCCATCGTTTGGTTGCGCACATAAAAACTCAGCTGCTCCCGCTTCACATGCTCGATGTAAAAATGCTTATCATTCGTCATCGCCATCAACACGCCAGCTGAATAGTCGCCGCCCCCCTCCGTCCCGGCCTTATCCCAGTACCGCACTCGGGCGATCACCTTGCCTGGGATCCGGTCAACAACGTCCACCCACTCCGGCTTGAACATCGCCCCCTCACGCTGGATCGGGCTCTGCTGATACAGCGAAATCCAATCATGCGCACCCACATTCGTCTGGATCCGCAGTAAATCCTCCTCAGAATACTTCTCCGGCCATAACGCCTCGCCCGGCTTCCGTCCCAACGGATCCTCTTTTTGCACCCACACCCCGTTCAACAGCATATCCCTGAAATGCACCGGCCAGGGATCTTCTTCTTCTGTCATTGCGAGCGAAGCGAAGCAATCTCCCCTGTCACCCGTCGCCTGTGCCCGTGAGGGTATCGGTTCCCCGTCCCCCTGCCGAAGCTGGGCGGGCTCAACCCGCTCCAGCGAAGTGCCAGGGCTTGTCCCCGAAGCCTGCGGAGCGGGATCATGAGAACCTGGCCATATCGCCGGTAAATTCACCACCTGCCACTGATCCGCCATCGGGTCGCTCGCCATCTGCTGCAGCAACCGACCGGCCAAATCATCCGGATGCCAGCGGGTCATAATCAGCACCACCGCGCCGCCATCCTCCAAACGGGTATAAGCCGTAGAAGTCCACCAGTCCCATACGCGGTCACGCTGGGCCCGGCTCTCTGCCTCTTCACGTCCGCGCAAGGGGTCATCCACCACCATCAAATGCGCACCCGTACCCGTGATCCCGCCGCCCACACCGGCCGCCACCACACCGCCTCTGTGCGGGTTCGCCAGGTCCCACGCCGTCACCGACCGGCTGTCAGAAGACAGGTCCACCGGCGCATCCACCGATGATTTCATCCCAAACACAGCCCCATAGCGTGGGTCCATCACCAAATCACGTGCGCCGCGGCTGTTCGCATTCGCCCGGTCGCCGTTATACGAAGTCAAAATGATCCGGGTATCCGGCATCAGTCCCAATAACCATGCTGGGAACTGCCGTGAGCACTGCTCCGTCTTTCCGTGCCGGGGCGGCATTGTGATCATCAATCGGCCGATGCCCTTCTTCCCTCGGCTGCGGATATAATCAGCCACTTGCTCCAGGTACAGCCCCACCAGCCGGTGATGCCGGTACCCGTGATACCATGGGCTCACATACTCCGAAAAATCCACCAGGTGCCGCCTGGCCAGCGTCCGCTTTGCCAGCTCAGCCTGAGCAATAGCAGGATCTATGACCTGTAATAACTTAGCCACGATTACCGCCTTGTAAATCAGACTCAAGCTGGGCGGCCTCAAGCCGCACCAGCACAGTGCCAAGCACCATAAGGCGCTGGCCCGCCTGGGCCACCTGTGGATCAATTGCCGTCAACATCTCAGGCATCCTCTTGCCCGTCCTCCGTCTCAAGCCGAGAACCATCAAGGTTCAAAGTCCCCTTTTCGGGGATCGGCGCAGTGCCGACATCAGGAGATGTCGGCCCACTATCAGCTTTCAGCTTTGAGCTTTCAGCTTCCTTATCCTTCAACCGCTCCGTCAACCTGAGCAGCTCTTCGTCACTCAGCTCGCTCAAATCATCATCCGAGACCTTCTTCTTCCCCATGTCCACCTGCGAACGGGGCACATAATCCCCGATCATCTCAAAAAACAGCTTCCGGTCTGCATGCCCCTTATAATCCGGATCGCTCGCCACAGCAATCAACGCCTCGATCACATCTCGCCGATGCTCATACAGCGGCTCCGTTTGCATCACCGAGATGATCTCATCGATCGCCGGGTTCTTCTTCCGCCAGGTATAAATCACCCGCGGCGACTTCAATCCCAACACCTCCGTGGCCAGCTCCGCCACGGTTCCAGGCCACCTGGACCCCCTCGGGCTGGCTTCCCACGCAATATACGCCGCCACCCGCCACGAAAAGCCCAGCTCCTTCAGCCGCAAATAGTCAGAAAACCAAGCATTATTGTCACTGCGAGCTTGCGAAGCAGTCTCCTGCCCAGCCTCCAGCGCCTGCATCGCCGCCATACTCATCCGCATCACCTCATCGCGGCTTAAACCCGCCTCTTCCTCCGGCTCGGGCAGGTCTAACCCCAGCGCCAGCTGCTCCAAATCCTTTGGATCATTTTTCCTGATCACGGTCTTTAACCAGTTCCTCTAATCGCCGCTCCAGCTCGCTCACCCGCACCTTCAGCTCGGTGTTTTCACTCTCCAGTGCCTCGATCTCGCGGTCTTTTTCCGCCAGCTCCCTGCGCAGATTTCGGATTTCGTCTTGCATAGTGTTCGCCTCTATGTTCTTCTGCGTGAGCTCCCTCTCCAGGCGGTCGATCTTCCCCTCCAACCGGCCGATTTCACATACCAGGCCGCCATTCTCACGCTTCAATTCACCAAATTGTTTCCGAAGATCATCCATCTGCTCGTTGGATTGCTCCACCAGCTGGCCTGCCGTCTCCGCAAAAATCTTTGAGACCTCCGCATTGTATTTCTGGCGGTTCGCCCACGCGTTAAACGCCGCAGTCAGCAAACTGCCGGTCAACAACATCCCCACCAATTGCAGCCAGACTGGCATCGCTTAGAACGGGCCGTCAGAGTGTGACTTGCCGATCACTGGAACCTTGCCGCCTGAAAACACGACATGTGTGCCTTTGGAAACCCAATTCTGTATAATAAAGGCAAAAATCAAGCTCAAAATCTCAGCGATCTGCGCCAGGGTAGCATCCAAACCGGCCACCTCGAACTCCGGCGCCACGATCCCGGCCACAAACAGCCCGATCAATCCCGCCAGGTTGAGGCCGGATGCCCAGACCCCCGCCTGGCCGTCCTTCACCACGCCCAACGTCTTCAGCACATTGATCACCACCGCGATCAAAGCCGCAAACCCGCCCAGCGCCATCAACTGTTCAACAAAACCCAATAACCCTTCCATGTTTCTTTTCCTTTCCCAATACCTGATACCTGATACCTGATACCTGATATCTATCCTTGAACAAAAACCCACTGCCACCGGGGCGTCGGGGGGACCGTAGAGGGCAAACCACCGCCGGTGACAGGGCGCTCATCTCCTGTCGTGGTCCGAACTGCATCGGACCTGCAACTATAGTTTAAAACATCCCCACACCCGCGTCAATCGACAGCCCATTCGAACCAGCCACCCCCTACCAGCTGATACACCCACAAGACCCCCGATCGCTCGGGGGCCTTGTGAGTAATCGCTTTTTTTGCTTTCTCGCTCATTCAATGTACGAATTAACCAACACCTCCAGTTCACCCATAAACTCGTTAGATTCAACACCATCAGGATATTTCTCTAACAACGGCTCAATTTCGCGGATCAGGCTTTCCAGCTGATCATCTGTTAAATCGCCCATCTCCTCAAAATCGCCAACCTGAAGATCAAAAAACTTTTGCTCTAACCATCGCCTGCGATTGTGTGCCATTTGCGTATCTCCTTTTAGTTGATTTGCTAACACCGCCAGTGCCATCTCCACTGCAGCGGTTTTTGTGATGCCAGTTGCCTGGGTGATGATCTCTAAGCTCTCCAACGCTTGCTCGCTGATCCTGTATGCTACCGAAGTTTTTTTTGTCATCTTAGTAGGCCCCATCGTATCGCATTAGGTTGAGGCTGCCAGCTTCTCCAGCCTTGATCATATCGATCAACCTGCTGGCTTCGCCCTTGGTTAATTTTTCCTCAACGTCATAACCCAGACTGCGAATATAGCCATACTGTCGGCTGGTGGCTGGCTCGTCACGCCAGTGAGTCTGTGTTGTGGTTGGAGGTTGAATCACTTCGTTGATAATGTGCCCATGCTTTGTGTCATATGCCAGGGCTGCAGCATACTGCTCTGAGGGCAAAGTAACCTCTTTTGCATTAATGATTTTGTTGATATCGCGATTATCAAAATACTTGCCATATCCGTCCTCGAGCGTATTGAGCGATCTTACACTGGCGGTCCTATAAAAATCGTTGGTGTCTCGGTTTTTCACTATGATGTTCATGTTTTCTCCTCATCTATATGCTCACTATACATAGTATAGCAAATTACTATACGCTTGTCAATACCATTTTTCGATTATAGGGAAACTCTAATGTTATGTTCTATAATATGTTCTATTCTTAACCCACAAGACCCCCGATCACTCGGGGGCCTTGCGTCCAAAAGAGTAAAAGGAGTCTCGAAGGAGGAAAACCACGTGTCGTGCCTGACAATCTAAACTTACATCACCCCAGTCTCCCTGTCAATCGACAGCCTATTCGAGCCAGCCACCACCTATCAGCTACTCCCTATCCGCTATCACCCTGATCAGCATCGGTAAATACTCCCCGATCGTCTGTGTCGCAATCGCCGTCTCCTCGCCCGCCAGCTGCCACAGCAAAAAACACGCATCCGCCGCCAGCACTCGTGGTTCAACGTATCCTCCAGCACAACCACACCGTTATCTCCTGCCATTATGCAGCTCCATACATATCTGGCGGATACCAACACCCGCCCACCACCTCGATAACCCGGATGTTCCCCACTTGCTGCGGGCGGGCGATCTTGCCTTCATCCTCCAGCTTCTCCAGGTGATAAGCAACCATGCTCGTCGTCGTAAGCCCCGTCCCCAGCATCATTTCCCGGTACGTCGGACTGTTCCCATCGTGCGTCGACTTATAATCCACTATAAACTCAAACAGCTTTTCTCTCATTTCACACATAATCCCTCGCTTTTTCTTTTTCCGTTTTCGGTCTCCCGTCTCCGGTCCTTCTCCAATACCCCCTATCCCGCTTTTCAACCGGCACCCAATCCACCCCCAGCGCCTCAAACACATCCTTTTCTTCGGGCGTCTCCATCGCCTCTCTAGTCGGGATGGCAAACGGACCTTCCCCGTCAACCAGCCGCCACACCCGGCCTTCATTCACAGTCCGGCAGCTCATCCGCCCGCCCCCCTTTTGCCGGTCCGTCACCAGCCACTGGCTGAAGTCCGCGCTCCCCGTCCGCAGCGTAAAGATCACCGCCTGCGGATGCTCCCCGCATCTGCTGCCTCCGTCTCCACAAAAATCCGATTCACCCCACAGGTGATCCGCCAGGCCGCTTTCCATAATCGTTCCGCACCAAAAGCCGATCCAAACGCCCCTCGTAAATCTTCAAGCGTCTCAAAGCCCTCATCGGCCAGCTCCTCCGGCCGGATCTGCCCGGGTTCATGCACCACCGTCAGGTGCAGCACCACCAGATCATTGCCCTCGGGCGTCCACCCGATCCTCTGCCCCAGCCAGTGCAGCGGTTTATCATCCCGAAAAATCCGGGTCAAAAATCCTTGGTGCGTCCATTCGATCCGGTCACCCTTCTCAACCGGAACCATCATCGTCCTGGCCTCACCGTTTCGTAATCGTTCTATGCCATACACCACAATCTTTTCCATCAAAATCTCCTTTTTTGTCATTGCGAGCCTGCGACGCACTCCCCGAACCGTCAGCGGAGCGGGGATCAATCTCACAAATTCCACTTCTCCTCAAACTCACTCTGCCGATCCATCAACCACTTCCACCGTTCCCTGGCCTCCTGCTCTTCCCGCGTCGGGCACGGGCTGGACCAGTTGCACTTCGGCTCCAGCGCCTCCAACGATTTCAACCGCACCTCAGCTGCAGCATTCTCCCTTTCAAATTCTTCCTTATTGCACATGTTTTCCTCCAATCCTTTCCTTTCAACTTTAAACTTTCACCTGCACCCGTGTAGGAGTGTATATTCACCCTTTTCGAGTGTAGTTTCTTTACCCAAAAAACCTTCACAGACATCATTCACCAAAAGCATCAGAATCACCCCTAAAACCGCCATGGCAAAAAATTCTCGGTATCGCTTAGAAACCTTCAATAAATAACATATATACATATAAAATTGATTAAATAAGCCATTTTGATATGATCCAGGCCTATGTAAATTGCCTCGTCTGTGTAGGAGTGTAGGTTGTGTATATTTTCCAGGGTTGTGTAGAATATTTTGTTTTGTATTTCCCATCGTCGCACATGACAAAACAAATTTTCTTTCGGTCTCCAGGGCATAAAAAAACTTCATAATATTCACTCCTTCACTTAAAACGGTATCTTTTCCTGTTTTTGAGCATTTTTCTTTCCTTTTTCGATGTTTTCCCGGATCAAATCCACATCCACCAGCTCATTTTCTATCCTTTCAGCTTTCAGCTATCAGCTATGCCTAAACCCACACCCATCTTCGCCATCCAATCTGCCAGAACCAGGGTGATCACATGCCCGTCTACATCCACCGTCTTCCCATCATGCACCGCCATGTCCGCCCCGATCCAGGCCGTGTCCGGCCAAACATCATAAAACGCATAGTAATACCAGGCGCAGGTCTTCACCGCAGTGCTCACACGGTCATCCCTTTTAAAAAGAACCCAAATCACCACGCATTGGTCTTTGATAATATTTACAAGGTTTTCATACTTCACGATCTGCCCCCGCAGCGGCCACAGGATCACCCCGTGCTGGATCCCGGCCTCGGTATATCGCTGGGTGATCACCGCATCCGCGCTCTCCCATGGGATCGAAACCAGCCGTTGATCCCATGCCTTCTGAAAAGCACGCTCATCACCGCTCAAAAAGTGCACCCGCCGCCAGCACTCGTGGTTCAACGTATCCTCCAGCACAACCACACCGTTATCTCCTGCCATTATGCAGCTCCATACATATCTGGCGGATACCAACACCCGCCCACCACCTCGATAACCCGGATGTTCCCCACTTGCTGCGGGCGGGCGATCTTGCCTTCATCCTCCAGCTTCTCCAGGTGATAAGCAACCATGCTCGTCGTCGTAAGCCCCGTCCCCAGCATCATTTCCCGGTACGTCGGACTGTTCCCATCGTGCGTCGACTTATAATCCACTATAAACTCAAACAGCTTTTCTCTCATTTCACACATAATCCCTCGCTTTTTCTTTTTCCGTTTTCGGTCTCCCGTCTCCGGTCCTTCTCCAATACCCCCTATCCCGCTTTTCAACCGTCACCCAATCCACCCCCAGCGCCTCAAACACATCCTTTTCTTCGGGCGTCTCCATCGCCTCTCTAGTCGGGATGGCAAACGGACCTTCCCCGTCAACCAGCCGCCACACCCGGCCTTCATTCACAGTCCGGCAGCTCATCCGCCCGCCCCCCTTTTGCCGGTCCGTCACCAGCCACTGGCTGAAGTCCGCGCTCCCCGTCCGCAGCGTAAAGATCACCGCCTGCGGATGCTCCCCGCATCTGCTGCCTCCGTCTCCACAAAAATCCGATTCACCCCACAGGTGATCCGCCAGGCCGCTTTCCATAATCGTTCCGCACCAAAAGCCGATCCAAACGCCCCTCGTAAATCTTCAAGCGTCTCAAAGCCCTCATCGGCCAGCTCCTCCGGCCGGATCTGCCCGGGTTCATGCACCACCGTCAGGTGCAGCACCACCAGATCATTGCCCTCGGGCGTCCACCCGATCCTCTGCCCCAGCCAGTGCAGCGGTTTATCATCCCGAAAAATCCGGGTCAAAAATCCTTGGTGCGTCCATTCGATCCGGTCACCCTTCTCAACCGGCACCATCATCGTCCTGGCCTCACCGTTTCGTAATCGTTCTATGCCATACACCACAATCTTTTCCATCAAAATCTTCTTTTTTGTCATTGCGAGCCTGCGACGCACTCCCCGAACCGTCAGCGGAGCGGGGATCAATCTCACAAATTCCACTTCTCCTCAAACTCACTCTGCCGATCCATCAACCACTTCCACCGTTCCCTGGCCTCCTGCTCTTCCCGCGTCGGGCACGGGCTGGACCAGTTGCACTTCGGCTCCAGCGCCTCCAACGATTTCAACCGCACCTCAGCTGCAGCATTCTCCCTTTCAAATTCTTCCTTATTGCACATGTTTTCCTCCAATCCTTTCCTTTCAACTTTAAACTTTCACCTGCACCCGTGTAGGAGTGTATATTCACCCTTTTCGAGTGTAGTTTCTTTACCCAAAAAACCTTCACATACATCATTCACCAAAAGCATCAGAATCACCCCTAAAACCGCCATGGCAAAAAATTCTCGGTATCGCTTAGAAACCTTCAATAAATAACATATATACATATAAAATTGATTAAATAAGCCATTTTGATATGATCCAGGCCTATGTAAATTGCCTCGTCTGTGTAGGAGTGTAGGTTGTGTATATTTTCCAGGGTTGTGTAGAATATTTTGTTTTGTATTTCCCATCGTCGCACATGACAAAACAAATTTTCTTTCGGTCTCCAGGGCATAAAAAAACTTCATAATATTCACTCCTTCACTTAAAACGGTATCTTTTCCTGTTTTTGAGCATTTTTCTTTCCTTTTTCGATGTTTTCCCGGATCAAATCCACATCCACACCGTATCTTTTCGCCAAACCCTTCAGTCGGATCTCGTTTTCATCAAAGTAATATGCAATCCCTGTGTTTTTCCGCCCGCCAGGCACCAATCCCAAATCGTTTTTCATATAACGCCCTACACCCGGGCTGGTCAGCCGCTTCTTCCGCCGCGCTGATTGCCCTTCTTCCTCGTCGTCATCCTGGACGTTTTCCAGGTCGATCAGCTCATTCGCAATCTTGGCCACGTCCCCCGGGTGCGTGTACCGCCGCCCGTCCGCATCCACCTGGGTGTGTTCCTTCTGTAAATCCTCATACAGCCAGATCTTCCACAGCGCTTCCACCACCTTCGCAAATACCGTCATTGACCGGCCCAGGATGATGTCCTGGTTATACGCTCGCAGTAGGCTCCGGATCTCCGCTTTCAGTGCATCGTCCCCCTTGGCCAGCCGCAGCAGCGAAGTCGTAACCTGGTTCAACCGGCTCGAGATTTCCAGATCGATATCCTCTTCATCGATCTCAATCTCCGGCTCCCAGTTCGTCAGCCGCCAGCGCAGACACATATTCCGGATTTCTCGCGCATGCTGCCGCATTTCATTATTCATCGTTAGCTTGACCCCCGCCTCCTTCAGCTCGATCGGCTCCCTGGGGATCAGGTTCATCGTCAACGACCGGGTCGCCACCGCATCGTCTTTAAATTCCTTCCGCATGGCGATCAGCTTCGGGCAAAATGTCGAAAACGGCTGCACCACGAATATCCGTTCCCCGTTCCGATCCCTCGCCTCCACTGTCCGGCTGATCGGGTTGCCCTTCATCGCCCCCAGGTTCAAGAACTTGATGATGTCATTCGCCATATCGCCGCCGTCGTGCAGGTCCGCTTCATCGATGAACACCGTCCCTCGATACATCTCCGTCGCCCTGAAGAACGTGCTGGCCGTGTTGGCCCCACTTGCCGTCATCATCCGGTAACAAACATGCCCCACCCGCCGCATCATCTCGCTCTTCCCCGATCCGGGCTCGCCCACCGCCCGCAGGTAGGGCAGCGCATTGAACGCGTCATAAATCCACGTCAGCAGCACGTAATAAGCCACCAGCTTGGGCCATACCGTATCCGGCCACAAATACACCGACCGAATATACGCCTCAATGATCGCCACCAGCTCCCTGGTCGATTTCACCGGCCCTAATTTCGATGGGAACAGCACCACTTCCTGCTTTACAAACGCATTTGGCTCGCTCGGGTAATAGCGCACACCGTCGATGTCCACGTATGGCTTCTCACCGATCTCGCCTTCGGGATTGCGGTACGCCAGCCTGGCCTGGTCCTGCTCCGGATCATATAGATACTCGATCAGCCACCCGTTGATGATCCCGCCCAGCGTTTCCCCCTCCACCAGCGTTTTCAGGTCCCGTTGTTCCGCTGTTTGCCTGACGGCCTTCAACATGTTCTGAAAATCCCGCACCCCGATATTCAGCGCTTTGGCCAGTGACGCCCGGTACTGTGCGATCACCACATCGTCCATTCGCGCCACCAGCTCCATCGCTATTCGTGTAGCCTCCTCCCCATGGGCACCGGTAAGTTGGCCCGCCTGGACGCACACCATCTCCACCCAGGTCTCAGCCCCTGCCAGCTTATCCCGTACACGCTCCCTTTGCAGCTCATCGTCAATCCCAGCCGCCGCCAGGCTCTTCAGCCAGTCGTTGGCATCCCTGTCGCCCTCCCGGCTGTGTTCATCACCCCAGCTCACAATCCTGATCAGCGGGTCACTGATCTTCTCCAAATTCTTTCGAGCGGATGTCTCCCCGGCCTTGTCAGAGTCCATCGCCAGGTATAGCGCCCTGTTTTTGTTCAGCTTGCGGATCAGATCCTCATTGATCGATGTCCCTGCCAGCGCTACCGCCGGGATACCCCACTGTGCCAGCGTGATTGCGCAGGCTTGTCCCTCTACAATCACGGTCTCAAATGCCTCAGGGCACCATTCTGTGTTGAAATACGCCTGTCTTGGGCCTGCCAGCGTCTCAGGGATGTTGTAATGCGTCTTCTCATGCACGCCGCGTCCCGAAAAATACAACACCAGACCGTACTGCATATGGGGATAAACCAGCATATCCCGCCCAATCAGCCCGGGGATCGCCCCCTTCTGCACCCACTTCTCACTAACCGCTACTCCATGCTTTTCGCCCCAAGATTTTACGTTACCCGTCCACCCGAGGATGCCAACAGCAGCAGGAGCATCCAATTGCACACCTTCATATGAAAACTCATTCTTTAGATCCTTGATTAGCGCATCCCTGTTGGACCACTGGCCTGAATATCCCAGGTTTGCCTGTGCAATCGTCTCATCGGTCCATCCACGGCTTTTTACATAGGTCAGGGCGTCAGCATCGGCCAGCAGCCACTTATGAAACACCCTGGCAGCCGCTGTGAACGCATCCTGGCGTGCTCGCGTGGTCATCCTCGTCTTCATATCCTGATGACCCCAATCCGGGTCAGGCAACCCTGCCATCCGGCATAGGATTTCAACCGCTCCCTTGAAATCCGCACCCTTACGCTTCATCACCCAGCTGAAAATGTCACCGTGCTCATCAGAGCTGTTCCAGTGGTAGGCTTGTGCCCGCAAATCAACCACCAAGCTGTCATGCTGGCTGTCCCTGCGATACCTCCCTGTCCCTTCCAGGTGGTACCCATCCGCCTCTATCACCTGCTCGATGGTTAGTTTGCTCTTCAATTCTTCAACGATATCCATAACGTTTCCTCTAAAATTGCTGCGATTATCTGGAGCCCTAACTCAGCCGGGTCCAGCTTTTTCACGATAAAAACAGGCCACCCCCCGCCCGACAGCCGCCAAACCTGCCCTAATTCCAGTTCCGATAATAACCAGTTATCGGAAGTGATCGACGCCACGACCGCTTTTCTACGCACACAGCCAGGCGTACCCCTCCCCCCAATGTAAATGTGAAGTTTTGGAATTTTTCTGCTACTTGTCACAGAGACCTCCGTGGCAGCCGAACACGCACGGGTTACTTGCTTTGATCATGTCCTGTGTGTGGTTGAGTAGGTACTTGAGATGGGATAGATCATCCAAGGCGGGACCCCACATAGGCCCCTGCCCGGTGTAATCAATCGCTGATCCAACCCGGAAGGTGAGAAGGTCGATCAGGAACAGGGCGTTGCCAAGGCATGCCAGCTGACCCTCCAACCCCTCACGCCTGATTTCAACTTCTCTTGTTGGCCTGGCCACGCAGCTGCCTCCCTTCTTCTTCTGCAATATCCGCACGGCCACGGGCTTCAATGGACGCGTCCAGGACGTGCAACAGGATCACTGTCAGCCCACCGCAGACCACCACAGACCACACCAGGACCAGGTTGCTCCAATCCTCCTGGACGACCCACAGCACCGACAGCGGGCCCACCAGCGCCAGCACACCGAGTACATACCTGGCCAGCACCGGCAGATCCCGACGGAACAACCCCCGCCATGGGAGATAATGCAGCAAGGCCATCAGGACACAGGTAAATAACACAGCCACAACACCATCAAACATCAATAAATCCTTTGCTAATCCAGGCCGAAACAACCGGCATAACAAACCGGGTGAGCTCCCCCAGCCCACCCGGGATCAAACATCAAATCGATAGCATCTCGCAGACCTTACCCCAGCTCTCATCCTTGCGTCCGCCCACCTGAAACAGGTACCGGGATGTGGTCCGCAGGTCGCTGTGACCCAGGAAGCTGCTGATCAGCCGCACATCATCGCCCGCCTCAGCCCGCAGCATCGCTGCTGTGTGACGCAGGTCGTGCACCCGCACCAGGTCGGGATCCAGCCCGGCCATCCGAGCGTACTTTTTGACCAGGTCCCGCACATAACGGCTGCTGAGCGGACGCCCAGGGTCGTGCTCCACACCCGGGAAGTGCCTGGCATGATCGCTCAGTGCGGTAAAGATGTAATCCTCAGCGTGCATATCATCCAGCCGTGAAGACGAAGACAACCAATCGGTTATGGCCAAGAAAACAGCAGCAGGCAACTCGTAACGACCACTCGTACACCCCTTGCCCTGCCACCGGTACCAGATCCGCCCGTCACGCTGCTCCAGGTCACCCCAGCGCAGGTTGATCACCTCGCTGTTGCGGCGGCCGGTGAGCACAAAAGCCAGGATCAGCGCATAATCCCGCTTGCCCTGGGCTGTGGTCCGGTCGATCGCATCCAGCAGGGCCTTGACCGAGTCAACACTCAGCGGATGGGCCTTGCCATAGGCCAGGACCTTGGGCCGCTGGACTGCCTTGGCCGGGTTGTAGTGGTGCAGGGGCATCTCGACCCCGTCCACAAAATCCATGTACTGCTGCTTGGCATAGGAAAAGAAACTGGAAACGGCAGCCAACCGCTGCTGGACCGTGCTCTCAGAATATCCCTTGCGCAGCTCGGCCGCCCAGGCCTCGATGTCCGCCGAACCCATCTCCCAGGGCATCTTGCCCGTGAAGTCCATCAGCATCTCCCAGGCCAGCTCATACGCCCGGCGGGTGTTGCCCGCCTTGCTCGACAGCCACAACCCAAAGGCGTTGGCCCACTTGTCATTGGTGGTGGCCTCACGCACATCCAGCCGCTGCGCCTCTTTCACATTCAATAAGTTCTCCATGGCAGTCTCCTTTTATCCCTAATACCAGATCAAATGTGCTACTCTGTAGATGCCCACACCGAAGGGCGCAGCGCTGCCAGGCACTCGAGCGCAAAGTCGTACCGCCAGTCGTTGTAGGCCATCAGGACCGCAATCAGGAACATATAATCGGGCGTCTGAGCGCCCCGCTCCCAGTTTGAGATCGCCTGTTTGGTCAAACTGACGCCAGGTAATTTAACACAGAGGCTCTCAGCGAAGTCCTCCTGGGTCAGATCGATCTCTTTGCGGTATTTTGTAACAATTTTATTGATCATTATCATCACTTGATTGAGAATAACAGTCTGTATATATATTATCAAATAAATTCTAAAAAGTCAATAGCCATTTACTTATTAATCAGGAATGCTTAGAATTGTTAACATGAATAGCAAATCAGAATTCGCCAGTTGGCTTGAACTTCAATTTATTAACTGGATGCGTGAAAGGGGTGAAGTTACAACGCAGCGTGAATTTGCAGAATACCTTGGTCTTGATCAAGTTCAGCTAAGTCATTACATTAATGAACGTCGGAAAAAGCCTGATAAAGCATCTCTGGAAAAGATCGCCGCCAAACTCGGCCCTGAGATCTACGATGTGCTGGGCCTGGCCCGGCCTGACCCCCAGTTGAAACAACTCACGGCGGTGTGGCATCTGCTCAGCCAGGACCAGATCAGGCGGATCCTGGCGATTGCATTTGAGAATAATCACACAACCTCCGTACCCACGGATGACTGACCGGCGTGCGCACGGATGGGAATACCGGCAACCTCACGGATACTGGCAATCACCTGCCCATGAGGACGCCGGTTTGATTTACGGGAATAACGGTTCGGGTCCGTGAGGCCAGCGGTTCAAATCCGCTCGCCCCGACCTCAGTCCCCACGGATGACCACATCCACCCATCCGTGGGGACACAGGTTCGCAAAAACCACACATTCCCCATAACCTCCGTGCACACGGATACCAAAGGCAGGTGATAAAAAAAAGTCTGATAATAATTATCGGAACTGGATTTTTTATTATCGGAACTGCAATCCACCAACCGGAGGCCTCACGGATGAACGCATTCAATTTAACCCTTTCCCAGGTGATCGAAGGCTATAACCTCGCCGCCCAGGCACGCGCGCTCAGCGTCCACACCATCAGGGATTACAACAACACTTTCAATCAATTCAAAAAACATCTCGGATCAGACCCCTATTTTTCAACCATCACCAAAAAGCACATCCGCCAGTTCCTGGCAGCCCAAAAACATCTCTCCAATAAGACCCTGCTCAACTATCACACCGGACTGAGCGCGCTCTATACCTGGGCCGTGGCTGAAGGCTACGCCCACGAGCATCACATGCACGGGATTGACCGGCCCAGGCCCGAGCAGCGCACCATCCAGCCGATCCCCCTCGAGCACATCCGGGCCATGCTGTCCGTGCTCGGCCAATCCAAAACCTACACCCGGCCGGGCAAGCGCGCCAGCACCCACAGCACACCCTGCGCCAACCGCAACCGCGCCATCATCCTCACCCTGCTGGATACCGGCCTGCGCGCCTCGGAGCTGTGCAACGTGAAGATCCACCAGGTGGATCTCGAACAGCGCAAGATGAAGGTGTTTGGCAAGGGATTCAAAGAGCGCATGCTACCCTTCTCAGCGCGCACCGGCCAGGCCATCTGGCGCTACCTGGCAGCGGACCGCAAGGACGATCCCATGGGCCAGCACCTGTTTGCCACCCAAAACGGCGGGCCGCTCACCCGCACCCACCTGCGCCACATCCTCGAGCGGATCGCCGCCCGGGCCGAGCTCCCCCATTACACGCCGCACGACTTCCGCCACACCTTCGCCGTCAATTACCTGCGCAATTACCCCAACATCTACACGCTGCAGGAGATGCTCGGCCACACCACGCTCGACATGGTCAAGCGCTACCTGGCCATCAGCCAATCCGACCTGGATGACGCCCACCGCCACGCCTCACCGGTTGAGAAGTGGGGGTTGTAATCGGTATTTAGTGCCATCCTAAAATATCGGCCATATATATTAATTCTTTTTATGACCGGCGTATAATTATTAACACATGCACCCGTAGCTTAATGGAAAAAGCTTTTCCTTCGCAGGGATAAGATATCGGTTCGAATCTGGTCGGGGGCATGTATTGAACCCATACAAATTATTGCAATTTTCCCAAGAATAAACTATAATGAGTTCACCTGCGAAGGAAAAGCCGGTTGAACCGGTAGAGAGGCAAGGAGAAAATTCTTACCCTCCCCCTTCTCAGCAGCCGCTAAAAAGGCGGCTGCTCCCTTTTAATTTCCTTATGGAATGCTAAATATTGTTCACTTTATCATAATGGGCTTTTCGGTTGGTCTTTAATTCCTTAAGTTTCTCTTGAAGTTTTTCTTTTTCAGGCTTTTTTTCAAGTGAAGCAACAAACATCAATATTCCAATTATTCCAGGAATTATCAACCCAAAACCAGCGGTAGCACATTCAAGCCCAATCCACAAAGCTACGCCAATACCAGTAATAATCAAGCCACCAACCAAATATCCTGCTGATGCGTCGATTTGTGTCTGCAAGGTCGCAATTTTCTCGCTAATTTCGTCAATTTCTTTATCTAACCGAGCGATTGCCAATTCACTTGCTGTGTTATCAACCCCCTTTGACATTGCCTCAAAAACTGGCTTCAAAGATACAATGCCGCCGCTTCTTTTTACAACATGCTCATTACCGCAATGAGCACAAGCGAAACGATCAATATCTTCAGTAATTTGCAGTTTTCCACTGCATGTTGGACAAGATAAAGTTAAGAATTCAGACATTTCAACCCTCTTTTCCCAAAACCACTTAAGTTCGTGTAAGTTAATTATATATGATTTTCCCCATTTGATGTAATATTTATATCATGGATCAACTCTCCACCCCAGAAATCGTCGTTTATGCGCTGATCGTGATCATTTTCCTGATCGCATACTTTAACTCGCCCGATCCCAGCTGACTCTTTAAACCAAAACACCGCCATCCCTGGCGGTGTTTGCTATCGTGCCTACTCGTGGTAGGTCGACTAAGATTGCCTTCCATGCCCATTTTACGCTCTTGCTAGCAACCCATTGAGTGTATGGGACAGATTACCCTGCATGGTGGGCGGCTATCGTGTACTCACTCCAGTACGGCGCCTTTTCTAAAAAGGCAATCAGTGGACGTGGCGGGAATCGAACCCGCGTATGAAGCTGAGCAGGCGCACCCAACAGGGCTGGTTAAGCTTTAAACGCTGTGCTGCCATGGATATTCCTGGTACCTGCTCCCACACCAGACGGTTGCTTCATCGAATACCTTTCACGCCCAAGCTGAGATTGCTTCCTTTACAGGACGCAAGCAGTCGTCGCTGCGCTCCTCGCAATGACAAAAGTATCTCCTAATCCCTACTCACTATTCCCCATTCCCTAATCCCTTTCCTCCCTCACCATCACATTGCTATCGATCATCAGCTCCGGCCCCTGCTCCCGATCCCACACAAACGCCTGCGCCTGCCGGATGGCCCGGAAGCCCTTCTCGACATGCCAGGCATCCGCCGCGGTGATCGAACTGATCCGCCGCACCTTGACGCCGCCCTCCTCTTTGGCTGCCTCGTGGTGCAGATCCCCCAGGTGCCACTCCCGGTAGATCGTCTCACCCCAATCCTGGGCTCGCTCCTGCTGCATCAGGTTGAAGATGCGCTTGCCCTCCTTGCCATGGGAAAAGCCGATCAAATTCACGCCATAGCGCACATATTTCCTGGGACCCGGGTTCAGGTCCACCGCCACCGCCTCGCAGTTTTGATAATAGGCATGCAGCGTGTACACCGCGCAGTAGCTGAGCGTCTTGTCGTGGTTGCCGGGCACGTACATGATCTCCACCGGGGCGATCTGACGCAGCTGATCCACCGTCCACACCAGCAAACGCACCCCGATGTCATACATCTTAGCCCAGCGCGTTTCCGTGTCTACCAGCGTGCCCCCCGTGGTCATGCTGGTGGTGTTGTCTACATGGAAAAAATCCTGTCCCACCGGGAACAGGATCAGCTCGATCGGCAAGCTGTAATGGCTCACCTTGCCCAAAAAATCACGTACAGTATCCCTGTACAGCTGCTCAGCGATCTTCAGGTCGTAATCCTCGCCGGTCTCCTCGCCCCAGGCCAGCTTGCCCAGGTGCAGGTCCATGATCGGCAGCTCCAGCATCTTCCGGCCGGGCTGATAGCTAAACAGCTCCAGTTCCGGCGCGGGCAGGTCCGCAAACACTTTAGCCACCACATCCGTGCTGATCAACCCCGAAGGCTTCACCCTCAGCTCGACCAAAAACTGGTAATTGCGCCGGGACGTGGCGTGATCCACCCCGTCCTCATCCTTCAGCTTCATCGGCGTATCCCACCAGTTGCGCTTTATTTCAAAGCTGACCACATCCCACTTCAGCGGGTCCAGCCCCATTTTGACCATGATCGCCTGCGGGTCCTGGCTCTCCTCCTCCGAAAGCATGATCAGGCGCTTGGTCGTCCAGGTGCCGTCCTCGTGGTAGCTGCGCTCGTCCAGGTCCTGCTGCTTCTCCTCGGGCGTCTCCATCTTCTCTTTAAAACGCACATGCCGCCGGATCCCGGCAATCTGCATCTTGGCCGCCTGTTGTGATAGGATGGCGCCGTACAATTCCCGCATGATGTCCTGGGCCAGCCCCTTTCGGCTGAGCACCTCCCGGTCAAACGCATCCAGTTTCATAAGCCTCCAAACATGTTGAATAGCATCTTATTGCAAACCCTCCCCTTTCAGGGGGAGGGAAGGGAGGGGGTGCCTACGGATGCTCTCCTGTATCCGTTGTATGGATCCGCACCAACCACGCCAGGTCGTGCACCGGCTCAGGGTCGGTCGGATCGGGTGGCTCGGGATCAGGGTCGACGGGTGCGGGCAGCCGTTCAACATACGCCGGTAAGCCCGAGAACCAGCGGCCAATGCCAATGCGCAGCCAGTTATCCTTTTCTTCGAACACATCCACCGTCGTACCCTTCAAATAGTGGTATAAGGCGGTGTAGCTTGTGCCAACACCCGTGCGCACGTTCAGGGCACCCGCAATCACCCTGGCGCGCATGATGGGCTTCTCTGTGGTATGGCTGATCAGCAAAGGCAGCACGTCGACCGCGTTGTAAGCATATCCCCCAGGCACTTGCGGTGCGGTCACATCCCAGCGGTACTCAAAGTGCAGATGCGGGCCCGTACTCATGCCCGCGTACGGGTCCGATGTGGCCCCACCGGATAAGCCGATGCGCTGTTTGGCGTGCACCGCCTGCCCCACCGAAACATCGATGCGGGATAGATGCCCGTAGATGGTCAGCCCGTGACTGTGGCGCAACCTGACATGACGCCCGTAGCCTGTGGTTTGTTCCATCGCCACCTCAACCAGGCCAGCTTCAGCGGCATAGATCGGGTTGCCAACGGGGATGCCAAAATCCAAACCGTTGTGGCCTCTGCTGATGGTGTAGACGTTCGGGCGTTCTCCGAAGTACTGCGTTACCTTCCATTTCTCATCACACGGCCAGTAAAGCCGTTCTAAAGGTGAGTGTTCTGGGTCTGTCATGTTATCGCTCCAATCCGTGTTGTTTTCTGCGATCGCCTTTCCCAGCTCAGGGAAGCGGTGAAACGCCTCGTAATATTCCCACCAATTGCACCCGGTCAAGCCGTGCCGCTTGGCTTCGTTGATGAAGATTGCCTGGTCTGCTGGAACCGCCGTCCAGCCGTGCTCGCCAAAGGCTGCGCCGGTCGGGATCATCGGTCTTTGCGGATAAGGCTCGTAGGCTTTGATCGTATTTTCAAGCTGCGCTGGCACCGTGCCGTTGGCCTGCATCCAGTACACCTGGGGCATATTGAAATTGCAGTAGGTCAGAAACTCGGTGAACGGGAACCTGGCGTGATAATGCGGGTAGCGGTAAGAGGACAACCCCAGCGGCAGGTTCGGGAAATCCTGGCGGATCCGCTCACAATATTCCTTTGCGGCCGTTTTATTGTTTGCCAAATCCCGGAACTGATGCTCGGCGTTGATCACAAACCCGTCAAACGGCAGCCGTCTCAGCTCCACCACCGCCCGGATCGCCTCCTGGACCGGGTTGCCGCCGTAAATATACTGCCAGGCGAACACCTTGATCCCGGCCTTGTGGCACAGGTCCACCAGGGCGGGCAGGTAGGTCCAGTTTCCGTTCACATCGCTGTGAACCCCATCGGCGATTTTCGGCAGCACGTGGGTCATGCCCGCCCATTTCAGGCGGTCAACCACCTTCGCCATATCCCCGCCCTCACAGCGTTTGAGCTGCCAGATGTAAATGCCTTTACCACTGATCATCACTTCACCTCCACTTATATTTTGATGATGTAATTCAAAATCATGTAGGGTTGCAGGTTGTTATGCGCTTCACCTCCGCCCGTATTTCTATTTGTAGCCGTTGCATTGTTTACAACGCCGCTTGCTGTTAATGGGCCATTTACTGATGCGATAGTTGCCCCACTGCCTGCGGAAGTAGAGGTGTATTTAATGGTGTGACCATGAGAATTTTGGATATGTGTGTGGGTTGGCATTTCATCAACACTAAGCACATGCGACTTTTCCCCTCCCATATTTCCTAAAGCATCAAATTCAGAGTCAGCTAAATCCAAGCCAACCGGAACTTTACCCCTTAGGTCCGGCAGGTTGAACGTTGTCGATCCATCCCCCGCCCCATAGATCGTACCGATCGCTGCGAATAGTTCTTTATAGATAGCCCTGGATACAGCCTGGCCCTGGCACAGTAGCCAACCGTTCGGTGCGCTCTTGCCAGCGTATTGAATTACCGCTCCAACAGGCCCAACAGACAGGTTCGTCAGCTTAACCCTTTTCGATTGTGCCGCCTCCAGCGCTTCAGAAACATCCCTGATCAGCAGCTCATCGTTGGGTGCTGGCTCGCTCAGCACGTTCAATTCACTTATTTTAACCATCATTATCTCCTTATTTAAGATCCATCCGGTATCAACGGGTATAAAAACACCGTCGTGCGCACCGCCTGGGTCGTTCCCAGCGTCTCATGCTTCAGTCCCGCCACCCGGTAATCGGCATCAATTCCCAGCTGGTCTGAGGTGTAATGCACGCGCCGCTCCACCTCCAGCCCAAACTGCACCTCTGGCCGCTGCTCGATTTGCAGCACCGGGAAGGGCTGTTCCTCGCTCAGGTAGTCGATCAGCAACCCGCCGATCCGGTCCAGCCGTGCCTGTTGCGCAGCGGTGATGTTGGCCATCACGCTCGAATAATAGGATGATCCGGCAAACAGCCACATAAAAACAGACCAGTACAGGTTATTCTTGATCACAAACTCGCCGTTGCAAAAACCCGATGGTGCGCTGCCGTATGTGAACAGCCTGTCCTTTGGCTCGAACATGAATGTTCCCACTGGGGAAAGTACTACTTCATGCACATAGCGGGTCACCCCGCTGCTGTTGCTGAAGGTCATGATCATAAAGTCCACCCCGTTAAAGTCCACCGTGCCTGTTACAAAAGATGAAATTGCCCGGTCCGCGTAGTTGCCCGTCGTCGAAGACCACACCTGCATATTTGTAAAATTATTGCCCGGCCAGCCGCCCACCAGCACTTTGCGTATTATCGTGCCATCAACCATAGCAAAACGTAAGTGCCATTTCCCCTGTGCGGTCACGCTCGCCCCGGCGGGCACATCCACCCGCGGCGTGTTGTCGCCAAAGGGGCGGGGGGTGACGGAATAGCACCAGTCCAGCTGGTAGCCGTGCACCACCACCCGGTCGCGGACATATTCCCAGGGCAGGGGCAGCATCACATCACTCAATGTGTTCTCGTCCGTCAGTGTGATCTCCGCCGCATCCGCATCGTGGATGCTGTGATAGGCCAGGGTGCCGTCGGCCTCAGCGGCAATCGACCCCAGTGTTGCGCTGGTCAGACGGTGCAGCTCCTGCAGCGCATCTGTCGGCGGGATATACATGACCGCCAGAAAGGCGTCATTCGGGTCATTTTCACTGGCCTGCACATCGTAGGGATACCCGGCCAGGTCAGCGATGTTCTTGATCCAGCCCGCCACATCGTCCTGGTAGGCATCCGTGCCAATCTGCTCAATTTCCACCCCGTTCAGCCTGCCCAGCCCGTCTTCAAAATCCATATAGGCATTTTTGTTCCAGCCCACAGGCGTCAGGTTGGTCAGCGTACCGGCAAACAGGTCATAACTGACAAAACCCAGCGGCTCGGCAGGGTCATACACGGCCGCCTGGAAGCGCATCTGCTTACCGGTGCGCAGCTTGCCATACAGCGGCCCTGCCGTATTGTAAGGGTTGTAGCGCCCGCTGCTGTTATCCAGGGTCACCCGCAGCGTCCCCACCCGGTAGGGCTCAAACCCCTGCCCGCGTCCGCCGATCAGCCGCTCTCGGCCCCGGTCTGCGCTCCAGCGTACAATAAAATCCTCCTCGCTGCAGCCGTGACCAAACAGGCCCAGCCCATCCCAGTCCACAATCAACCCGTAAGTAATCGCCCCTTCAACCAGGCAGTACAGCAAAATATCCTCGCCGCCTTCGGTTTCCAAAACGTCGCCGCCCTCGGTTTCCAGGTAAAAGCAATGCTCAGTGTTCATGCGCCAATCATCTCCCTGCGCAGCACATCCCGAAACAGCGGGATCAGCTCACGCTCAGCCCAGGCCCGGTCAGCCAGGTTGATTGCACTGTGGATGTGCACATGCAGCTCGCCTGCAGCTTTTCCGCCGCCGCTGCGCACCTTCTCCACATCCCGGTGGGGCATCACGTACCCACGCTGATCCGGGATGAAGTACTCGTCGCCAAACTCACGCCAGCGGTACGCCTGCCCCGGGTACACCGGTCCGCCCGTCGCCGTGGCAAATGTGTTTACATGTCCTTGCCCTGGGACACCAATCCCTGCACCGATATTGCCCGCCCCCCCCCACGTCCCGCCCTGCGCCTCATACCAGGTCTGGATGATGTCAATTTTAATTTGGCTCGGCAGCCCGTGCAGCAGGTCGCTGATGTTCTGCACCTTACCGCCCCATTCGCCAAACATTTCTATGACTGGCGAAAGCTTTTCAGGGAAATCCTCAGCCAGTTGGTGTGCAAATTCCAATGCGGCATTGTACGATTCCGTGCTGAGCGCATTTTCCGCCCACAGCTTGGTCAAACTCGTATTCAAATCGACCAGCAGCAAATCAGAGGCAGTAAGTTTCTCTTTCGTGCCGTTCAGCTCGTCCAGCAGCCTGGTCTGCTCCTCTGCTTCAATCCCCAGCTTTTCCAGTGCCTCCCGGGCAATGTCGCTGGCGCCGCCGTACTCCCTGGCCCGCACCGCCGCCCGGTTTAAAGCGCGCTCGTGCTCGTCGATCGCGTCCGTGGCCTCATCAGTGATCTCAATGCCCGTTTCGGTCTGATCGTAATAGCTCTTCATCACTGCCGCACTGTACGCGTAGGCAGATCCCAGGTCCTTTTGTGCCTTTTGCTGCTCCCACTGTTCTCTGGTCAGGATCACGGTTTTACCCAGCGTATCTGCCAGGAGCACGCCATACCCGCCCGTCACACCCGCCAGGTTATCGATCTGGTTTTCAACCCCCGCCATCGATGCACGGTAGTCTTCGTATGAATCTGAAGCCTCCAGCGCCGATTGCGCCATTTCCTGATGATCGGCAATCAGCCGTTTTCGTTCATTCGCCTGGTGGACCATGGCCGCCGTCACCGCGTAGATCCCGGCGGCATAAATCCCCAGTTCTCCAGCGGACGTGCCCAAAGCCTTCGCCAGCGTTGTGGCCCAGATCACCGCCTGCCCGCCCACCAGCAATAGGGGGCCCATCACGGCTGTCGCTGCGGTCATATCCCCGATAAACCCGGCTGTGGTGGGTTTCATCCCCTTCAATTTGTCATCAAACTTGCCGATGAACCCGGCCGCATCGTTCAGCTTATCCCCCCAGCCTGCCAGCACCGGCTCCAGTGCGCCGCCCTCGCTCACCATCTCGCTCACCGTGCCCAGCAGGTCCTTGAACCCGAACACAGCCGTGTTCAACGCAGGCGTGAAGTGCTGCCCGGCCTCCACCGCAATATCGTTCAACATCCGATTGAAGCTGCCCATCTGTTTGAAGCTGTCACCCATGGCCGCTTCATAGGTCCCGGCGATGGTGGTGCCGTACTGCGTCACCGCGTTCACCCGGGCCTGCACCTTTTCCTGCTCGGTCAGTTCGGTCACACTCTTGCCCATCCCCTCAGCCAGGCTGCGATAGGCCGAATCCATGTCAAGCGTCATATTCATCGAGCGGAACATCTGAGAATTGCCGGTGATCAGCGCATCCGTCAGGCGCATCATCGTTTCGGTACTGTTCTCGCCCGAAATCACCGCCTGGTCCTGCGCGATCCGGGCCAGCGTGGCCGCATCCCCCAAATCCAGCTGGGCGGTGATGAACTTGCTGATGATTTGCTGGGCGGCTGCTGATTCAATCCCCATGCCCTTAACCGCCGCCGCCTGTTCCTGGACAAACTGTGATGTATAGCCCGCACCCTTTGCCAGCTGGTCATTCGCCAGCTTCAGCTCGTCCACCCGGGCGGCAGCCATGGCCGATGTGGTGATAAAGCCCACCAGGGGCGTGGTCACGCCAGCGGTGATCGCCAGCCCAGCCTTGCGCATCCCCTTGCCGGTTTCCTCCGCCACCTTGCCCAGGTTGCCCAAATCGCCAAAGGCCTTCTTAAACTCGCCCGAAGCCTGGTTGCTCGCCTTGATGATGATCTCTACGATTGATTGACCCATTAGTCATTCCTTCTTGTCACTTATGCCTATTTTGTCACCTGTGCCCGTAAGGGTATTGCGAGCACCTTTGTCATTGCGAGCGAAGCGAAGCAATCTCTCATCAGATCGTCACCTTCGCTTTACGCAGCCACTTGAACAGCTGCTTTTCGGCTTCATTCAGCTGGGTAAGATCCTTCACGGCCATCCCGCGCCACTTCTTCACCAGCTGGTACACTTCCTCGCACATCACGGCCCGTCCCATCAGCCTCGCATCCTGGTCCAGGTATCCGCCGCCCTCGGGCAGGCAGCCAAACTGCCTGCACATCCACAACACTTCCAGCTCAAACGGCGGCGGACTTTTCCCGGCGGCCGCATCCGCCGCCTGCTGGATTAGTTTTTTTCCAGTACCTTCAGCCCTTCCATGTGCCGGTAAACGCTGTTGCACACTTCCATCACCAGCACGGCCACCCGGGGGTCGTCCACCTGCTCCAGCGGCGTGTCCAGGGCAAAAAACGCACAGTCCCAATCGCTGATCAACCCCAGCTTCACGATCACAGCCCACAGCTCCAAAAACATCATCTGGCTGTTGTGGATGGCGGTAGAAAACACGCCCCAATACTGCAGGCTCTGCTGCACTGTCACCTTTTCGGGCAGGCTATAGCTCACGCCCAGCTCTTTGATTTCCTGTTTCATAAGGCTGCCACCTCGTTCACCAGCACCATCTCAAAGAAGCTGGCGCTCTCGGCGTTGTAGCGGCAGCGCAGGGTGCCCGTGATGATGTCATCGCCGTCATCGTCGCCCAGGGGGTCAAACTTATCCCACTTCGCGGCTGCGTCAACGATCAGAGTCTTGTTGGCATAATCGGTGCCCTCGGTGGTCAGCTCGCTGCCCTCACACACCAGGCGGATCAGCCGGGGAACGCTGGCGCGCCAGTTCTCGCGCTCGGCAGCGGCCACGGAGGCCGTCATCTCCAGCGTCAGATTCAGCATGATCTCCGGCTTGCGCTGCTTGATGTTGCTGTAGGCCAGCGACCCATCCGCGGTGAACAGGGCCTGCCAGCCGGTTTCCACGTTCAGTGTGGCATTGGTCAGCACCACTTCCGCCTGGTTGGCGCCAAAGGCCCCGTCCTCATCATCGATGTAGATCTTTGAAAGGTTGAACATCATCTCTTCCACATCCGGCACGGTGGCAACCACAAACCCGTCCCCATCTTTGGCCACTTCCTGGGTTTCCCAGTTTACGGTCAGCATCCAGGCTTCGTTGCGGGCGCCTTCCAGCGCAAAGCTCTTCACGAACGCCCCGCCGGTCTTATCCACCGCCGCATTGTCGCCGTTCTTGATGTGGTAGGTCTGCAGGTCATCGGCATCCACCGCATCATCCGCCGCAATCGGCATGGTGTAGGTGCGGATCTTGCCGCTCCCTGCCCCGTCATCCGCGGGGGTTGCCCGGGCAATGCCTGCATCCAGAATGTGGCCCAGCTGCTCAAAGGTGGCCGGTTGGCTGGGCATGTTCAGCTCACCGCGCAATTGCGGGAAATACTGCCGGTCGGTGCCGCCAAAAATGCCAATATCCTCCTCCGGGAACACCGAAACCCGCTGATCGTCCAGCAGGCCCAGCCCGCGCCAGTTGAACCAGCTGGCCCCCGGCGTACCGATCGCCGATTCCCGGTTCATCTGGAGCTGTCGAAATGTTTTGATACCATAATCACTCATTGTAAAATCTCCTTAATCAATCAATTGTTTAGTCATTGCGAGACCACGTAGGGGTCGAAGCAATCTCATTCATCCTGCGAAGGTTCAACCTGATCATCCTCCAATAAAACCTCCAATTCTCCTAAATCGGTTTCCACCTCTACTTTAAGGCGAGCGAGGTCAATCTTATCGCTATCAGCTTTCAGCTTCATCGTCCCCGAGCGAAGCGAGTGGGATGAGCTTTCAGCTAATGCATACAGCCCGCTCCCCACCAGCACATCCGGATCCAACCCCAGCCCCTCAACCTCGTCTTTGGTCAAATCCCTGGCCGGAACCTTCTTCAAAAACCCATTTCCTAAATATTTCAGCATCACCACAGCCTTCCTGTTAAATTTATCTGTCATAGTTTCACCAAATTTCAAGCTGGGCGGGCTCAACCCGCACCAGCGCAGTGCCAAGCGCCATGAGGCGCTGGCCCAACCATGCTCTATGCACTAACGGCTATTCTTTCCACTTCCTTCACCTCCAAATAAAAATTCACACCCGTGTACGTCCGATCGCCGTACATCATCGTTGCCGGGCCTTCATAGAAGTTCCCGTTCGGATCAGGGATCATCTGCGCCACCGTCCTGCCCAGCGTGATGTGCTGGGCCAGCTTGTTCCGCACCGCAGCGATCAGCGGCACCGCCTGGCCAACCCCCTCCGGCAGCAGCGCCACGCTGACGAACAGGCTCAACTGCACCCGGTGAAAAGCCACCGCCGGGCTGCCCATGCCGTAGGACTGCGATCCGCTTACCGGGAACCAGATCAGCGTCGGGCTGGCCACGATCTGCCCGGGCAGGTCATCATAAGCCCGCACCTCCGTGATTCCGCTGATCTCACTCAGCACCCCGGTCAATTCATCCTTCCAGTTTTCAATCGTCATAATGCCTCTTTTTTCTCCTCCCCCTCTTTAGGGGGGAGGTCGGGAGGGGGGTCTTACTCCGTCAGCTTCTCCACAATCCTCTCAACCGCCCGCTCAAACTCAGCCTTGATCTTCGGCTCCGCCTCACTCAGCCCATCCCGCATGTAATGATGTCCCTTCAACCCGCGCCGTGAGATCGCCCTGGCAATCATAAACGTGACCCGCTCCGCCGTCGCACCCTTCAATCCCAGCTTGCGCACCACCCAGTAATGCAGGTTGGCCATATTCGGCCAGTGGGGGTCCGCACCCTCTTCCATCACCCGGGCATAGGGCACATACGCGCCCACCACGCCTTCCACCTGGGTCACCACCCCGCCGCCCTGCACCTTGCCCGTGATGCTCGCCCGCAGCCTGCCCAGGTTCACCGGCGCCTTCTCCCGAGCCAGCTTGGCCACTGTCTCCACCGAAATGCCCATCGCCGCCCGGAACTCATCCACCGCGATCTCGTCAAACTGCCCGAAGCGGTCCATCAGTTCCTGCAAGCCCTTAATCTCGATCGAAACGTCCATACTTCCTCCGCCTCCCCCTTTAGGGGGAGGGTAGGGTGGGGTTATCCCACACCTGTCTTTATGTACCGGCTGATCTTATCCTCCGCCTCCGGATCCCAGCGGCCCACCCACAGCATCTGCCCGCCCACCTCCAGGCCGCCGCGTGTATCCACGTAACCCTGCTGCGTCCGTGCCAGGTCCCGCACCGCACTGATCATCGCTGCCTGGCTGATGTCAAATGGCGGCATCCATAAATAAATTTCATCCGCAGGGTCATGTGCTGCCGCAACACTGCCGTTCATGGCACGCACCACGCCAACCGCATTTTCTGCCGCATCCACATCGATCACCAGCATCATCTCGCTGCCGATCTTAATCAGCCGCCCCAGCTGCAGCGCCGTGCCCATCACATACCGATTCTGTTTATCAGCCTCGCTCACCTCGATGGCTGTCGATGAAATTTCCAGTTCACTCTCCAGGGTGATCCCGCTCGGCTCCCAGCATGCAGCCCGGTCATCGGTAAAACCCCATTCACCTACAATCCGCACCGACCGCATTCCCTGCGGAAAGCCCATCCTGCTGCCATCCTGGTTCAGGATGATCATGTTGTAGCTCCACGGGCTGTTAAAGTTCTCAGAAACGGCACCATAATAATCATCTGCGGCCAGGGTGGTGTAAGTCCTTCCGCCATCGGTGCTCACCGCCACGGCATTTATTGAGATCAGGTCGTCAATCCACAGCACCCCGTTGCCAGAACCTGCATAATAGCGCGTCTCCATCCGTGGGTAAAAATGACGCTTGCAGCGGCGGTCAATCGCCCGGCTCACGCTCGCGCAGCGCCGGTATAGCGGGTCGTCATACTTCGTTGTCGTCGACCGGATCAAATCCGGTGCAGCAGATTTAATTTCAGCAGGTGTGATGTAAAGGTTCATCGCTCACCTTATCCATAAATCAAATCTCGATACCCGGCGGGTCACAATCGGCGCTGGGATCACGGGTTCAATCATCAGCACCATCGGCACCGGTTCGATGATCTCCGGTTCGGGTTCGGCAAAGTATTCATCACACATCTCAGGCTGCATCCAGGGCGCTTCCTCGCAGATCTCATCACTGGCTGGCCCCCAATTCGGGTCAATCGGGTACCCGGCATCAATCGGGTAGCCTGTATCATCAAAAGCCAGCGCATCCATCGGGTTGATCAACAACACCCCGATCACCACCGTCACCAGGATAACTGCCGCTGCCACCACACAACTGTATAAAATCGCACCAATCGTTTTCACCTCAAACCTCACTTCCTGCTAATCCCGTCATTATCAGATTTCATATACAGCTTCATCTATCTTCCTCAGTGCTAGCTTTTAGTTTTGTGGTTGATGGTCCTGGCTTCTTCCTGGTTGTCGTTTTTGGCTTCGGCGTGTCTTCAACTTCCTGGTAGGGCATCTCTATAACTTCAACCAGTCCTGCTCCAGCGTAATGTTCTGCGCGCACATCATCCCAGCCCACAACAATATCCCCCGGGTGATAATCTCGTCCGGTTCTGGCATCCATAAATGAGGTCACTGCCCTCACCACACTTTCAGCTTTCTTTTTTGTTGCCATTTTCTGTACCTTCCTAATACCTGTTACCTAATTCCTTCTTCCATATTCCTCACCGTTAATATTTCTTTTTGGCCGCCCAGTTCACCCAGCGTTACTTCCATGCTTTCACCATGCCGCACCACTCGTATAGGCAATTTCCCATTCACTGGGTCTGGTAGCGCCTCCACTCGGTATAAATCATCCTTTTCCGGATCAGGCCAGATCACTTGCGGCCATGGTTCATAGGTCTGATGGCCGCACACCACGCCCAGGTCACACCGCTGGGTGAAACCCAGCCGTTGCGCATCCAATGCCAGCATCCAATCACAGCTCACGGCCTGGGGCGTTCCGGGCCACAAAGAGAATGTAATTAATTCCAGCACATGTCTTTTGATCAAAGTACATCCCTGGCCCACACCGGCCACATCCACAACCTTGCCCCAGGCAGCTCGGGCTGCGGCAGGGTCTTTGCTGATACTTTTTCCTGTCAGCCCTTTCAGATCTGTATATGCGCTCCACTCCCTTCGTCCATGGCGCCAGACATACAACCCATAAGCAATGTCAGCCCCCGTTGCTGCCAGCCTGTCCACCGTGTCCGTCGGAATGATCATGTCACACTCAACCGTCAACAAGGCGTCAAATCCCATTCTCAACACCAAATCTCGGGCAATGTTATAGTTATGGGTCACATTTTCATACGGATATTCGTAGGGGTTATCCCATCCCCTCAACCAGTAATCAATCCCAATCGTCTCTGATCTCAACTTAAATAAGGATTGCACAGTCCTGCCCCACAAACGCGGCATCGTCGGGCTCATCGGGCAAAATACCAGCACATTCTTAATTGGGGCGGCCTTATCCAATCTCATGTCCTTCCATTTTTAACCCAACAAACGGGTTTAAACTGTATACCCGGCATCCAAACACCTCGACTAGCTTATTTCGCACAGACATTGTTTGCGGTAGGATCTCTCCCAGCCACAAGCGGTAATCTTTTCCTCGTCGGGCATTATCAACCATCTCCTCGTCCTGGGTCATATACGCACCCATTCGAGTCCGTCCGTCCAGAGTGCCGCAGTCATGGCCGCAAAGAATGATGTTCGCTGCGCCCATCACGGCAGCCACGTGCATCGCACTCGTGATCGTGCTGTAACTCACTACAATCTTTCTGCTTCCCTGCTCGATCACGCTCAGATCGATGTTTGTTAATCCGTTATTCGCATGGTCAAATACATAATCCGGTGGTGGGTTCAACCCCATGCGGAAAGTTGCACAGTTATAGCGGCTTGCGATTCTCCGCCATCTCAAGCCCAATAAAGCCTCCTCCTATGACGGCAGCTCTTTTCGGTTTTTGCTTCTTAATAAATTGTTTGATTTTATCTGTGTCAGGAACGGTCCAAAGGGAATAGATTCCTGGCCCGTCGATGCCTGGGATTCTTGGTTTTAGCGGAGATGAGCCTGTTGCCAGAACTAAAATGTCATAGCTTTCTTCATAAGCTTCGCCTGTAATAACTTGCTTTACGGTTACTAGCTTGCGCTCCTTATCAATAGCCACAGCCTCGTTATTCACACGGACATCAACATTAAACTTTGCCTTCATATCTTCTGGTGTTTGAAGCAATAAAGCACCTCTTGATTTGATTACATCTCCTACATGGTAAGGCAATCCGCAGTTTGCATAGGAGATGTATTCTCCTTTTTCTAAAATGATGATTTCAAGTGTTTCGTCCAGCCTTCTCAGGCGTGCGGCAGCAGAAGCTCCTCCGGCAACGCCACCAATAATCAATACTTTTTTACTCATGATTAACCTCCATATACAATGTTTATGCAGGATTTTTGCTGTGATATCTCAGTGAATGATTACGAAATCCATTGCATTTATATAAGAAAATAATCTACCTAAACAATGCCAGAAAGATAAATAAAGAGCAAATATAAATAATACAATAGGAATAGTGCTGCGACTATATGAAGTCCTGCTAAATACATCTACCATTTTGCTATGGTATTGTGATAAATATAACGGTATGTAAATAGTAGCATAGCTAGCCCGAACAATACAGTGACAAAGTCACTTAGACAGCCATTAGACCGAGAGATGATTGGCCGTGGCTTTCCGGCCACGGCCAATCATCTCTCGGTCTAATGGCTGTGGCAGGTTTTCGTTGACAAATCCTGAGTAAAATATGAAAATTATAGGTGGAAGGGTGGGGTTAAATAATGGATAATGGCTTATTTGAAGAATTATTCCCCTTTTGGGTGGATCTAACGAATAATCAAAAGGATCGAATTGCAGAAAATATTACTCATAATGTGTATGAACCAGGTCAAAGAGTCCATGGAGGCTATGAAGATTGTACTGGGGTCATTATAGTTAAAGAGGGACGGCTTAGGGTTTATCTACTGTCAGAGGATGGCAAGGAAGTGACCTTGTTTAGGCTTATAGAAAACGATGCATGCCTTCTTTCCGCATCTTGCATCATCAAAAATATCTCCTTTGATGTTTATGTTGATACTGAAAATACTACAGAACTGTATATTCTCAACGCAGCTGTTTATGATAAGATAGCTAAGGAAAATCCCAAGGTAGCTAATTGCATGACAGAGCTACTTTCTATGCGCTTTTCGGAAGCCATGTGGGTCATGGAGCAAATATTATTTATGAAGCTTGATAAGCGCCTAGCACTGTTTCTATTGAATCAGGCAAGCCTAGAAGGTGGAGACGATATTAACCTTACCCACCAACAAATTGCAGGGCACATAGGTAGCGCTAGAGAAGTAGTTACTAGGATGCTAAAATATTTTGCTAATGAGGGTGTTATTAGTGTAAATCGCAAAGGAATTAAAATACTAGATAGAAAAAAGATGGCTGCCTTTGCGGATTAGCAGCTACATGTCAAAGGAGGAATTTCCCAATTGACAAATAACTGGTTGAACAGCTGGCTGAATAACTGGCCGAACACCCGGCTGACCAACAATTGTCAGAACAACTGCCAGCAAAGCCTCCTTTCTACTCCGCGCAAGCGCTGACATACCAACGCTTGCAACCACCAGGCGCTTGTCGCAACAACAAAAACACACCTTGTACATGACTACTTTTTATGATATAATCTTGTGATTATAGCTAGAAGTTATCTAACAAAACCAACTAAGAACGATCTACGGGTTTACCCCATTAGAGAATCAAATTTTGGTTATAAAGGAATGTTATTGCAAAAGGGGCTACCGTTGTACTATAGAAAAGGGGGAAAATAAATGCTTGCGACCACATTTAACACTTTAGATCCTAAATATTCGGAGATTACACCGGAGCTTTTGACTTTAACAGACTTATGCTTAGCAAACAGCTCTATTGATCCGTCACTTTATGGAAAATATAAGGTAAACAGAGGATTACGTGATTTACAGGGTAATGGAGTCCTTACCGGGTTAACAGAGATTTCTGATATTCAATCCTTTCAAATGGTAAATGGCGAAAAAAAGCCATGTGAAGGCAAATTATATTATCGTGGATATGATGTAGAGGAAATTGTATCAGGCTTTATTAATGAGAACAGATTTGGCTTTGAAGAAACCACTTATTTATTGATTTTTGGTAAAATGCCTAACGAAAAAGAACTAGCTGATTTTTCCAGCTTGCTTGCAGGGTATAGGACATTGCCCACCAGTTTTGTAAGAGATATTATCATGAAGGCGCCAAGCTCAGATATGATGAATACACTGGCTAGAAGTGTATTGACTCTTCATGCTTACGATACTAAGGCTAATGATATAAGTATACCTAATGTTCTGCGACAAGGCCTGCTGCTAACTGCTGTGTTTCCATTATTATCTGTTTACGGATATCAGGCCTACAGACATTATTTCCATGGTGACAGCCTATTTATTCACACCCCAAAGCCAGAGCTTTCTACTGCGGAAAACATATTACACTTACTAAGACCTGATAGTAAGTATTCAGAGCTGGAAGCAAAAATTTTGGACGTAGCGCTAGTTCTTCATGCTGAACATGGCGGTGGAAACAATTCTACCTTTACGACCCATGTTGTATCTTCTTCCGGAACAGATACTTATTCTTGTGTAGCTTCATCCCTTGGTTCTCTAAAAGGGCCAAAGCATGGTGGAGCCAACATTAAAGTAGTTCAAATGTTTGACCATATGAAGAAGACTCTATCAGATTGGACCGATGAAGAAGAAGTGGCAGCTTATCTTAAAGCTTTGCTGCATAAAGAAACCTTTGATAAAGCAGGCTTGATTTACGGAATGGGACATGCGGTTTATTCTCTTTCAGATCCGAGAGCAAATATTTTTAAGAATTTTGTTAAAAGTCTTTCTCAGGAAAAAGGGCGAATGGAGGAGTATAATCTATATCGTATGGTTGAAAGGCTTGCTTCTCAGATTATCGCTGAAGAAAGAAAGATCTATAAAGGTGTCAGCGCGAACATCGACTTTTACAGTGGGTTTGTTTACAGTATGCTGGATTTGCCATTAGAACTTTACACACCTATTTTCGCCATTGCCAGAATTTCAGGCTGGACCGCTCACAGAATTGAAGAACTGATCAACTCTGGTAAGATTATCAGACCGGCCTATAAGAGCGTTGCCGATAGAAGGGAATATGTGCCCATTACAAATAGATAATGAATTCTAAAATCAATAGGTAAAAAATTGGCAGATTAGCAGATTTAACCAATGCTTAGGAAAAATCAAATACATTAGATTGCATTAGATACAAGAATAAAACAGAGTCCCCTTAGAGCCTATGAGCCCATAAGGGGGCTTTTGATTTTCTGTCCGGTATGGCTTACTCTGCGAGGCTGGCCAAGTATGGACGCTAACTAATGTGAAGGTGCCTAGCCTGCTTTAGCAATAGGAAGTGAAAACAGTGTAGGAGCTGGCCAACAGTAGATAAACTAAGCAGCAGTAGTAAATCTAGCCACGGTAGATTTGCTTTTGTTTATAGGCTATTTATGATAAAATACACTATAGCAAATTCCAAACTGGACAAAAACATCCCGTGCAAAGGGAGAAGAAAAAGTGCTTATAGAGAGGATTTAGATCAATGAATATTTTTATTAGCGGGGGATGCAAAAATGGGAAATCATATTTTGCCCAGCATCTTGCAAAACAGCAGGCAGCAGCCGGAGGCCCCCTTTATTATATTGCAACCATGCAACCAGTTGATGAAGAGGATGACGCTCGAATTATTAGGCATCAAGAGGAAAGAGAAGGCTGGGGCTTTAAAACAATTGAGCAAAGCCGGAATATCAGCCAAATCCAGGCAGATTTCAGTGGCAGCTTCCTTTTTGACAGCGTCACAGCATTATTATCTAATGAAATGTTTCCATCAGCCGAAGAGGTGGTGAAAGATGCTTATCTTTCCATTGCAAAGGATGTGGTAGACTTCGCCAGAAAAACTGGAAATACGGTGTTCGTATCAGATTACATATATTCCGATGCCATGAAATATGATGAATTGACAGAATGCTATCGCAGAGGACTTGCTTATATTGACAAAGCTTTAGCCAAGGAATGCCAAGTGGTCATCGATGTTTCTTATGGACATATTAACTATTTAAAGGGAGAATTGCCTCGATGAGATATATTCATGGTTTTTTTATGTCCTTCGGAAACTTCTGCGCTATTCCATGCCCATATAGACCGTGGAATGAAAAAGCACGGGATCTGATGCTGGTGTTTTTTCCCTTAGTTGGGCTAGTGATTGGTATATTGTGGTACGTTTTGTATTTGATATTACAGCTGCTAAATTTCCCCATAGAATTGTCCGCCGCCATTATGACAGTTTATCCATTTCTAGCAACCGGCTTTATACATTTAGATGGCTTTATGGATACCAGCGACGCAATATTATCTCGCAGGCCTTTGGAGGATAAGCTGCGCATATTAAAGGATCCTCATACAGGCGCTTTTGCCATCGTTTCTCTTGCCATCCTATTTTTAGTCAGCTACGGTGGAATGATGGCTATTTTAAGAGAAACGGCCATGTTGAGGGAAGGAGCTATTGAAGGAGAAATTTTGTGGTCGGGAAGCATGATGGCATTATTGCTAATACCCGTGATTTCTAGAGTGGGCTCTTCGCTCACAATGCTAATACTTAAACCCTTGGGACATAGTCAATACCATGGAAAATTTAAAAAAAAGTCTGCAAGAATCCACGCTGGGGTAGTAGTGGCAATAGGTGTGGCCGCTTTTATAGCAGCAGTTTTTTTAGGTATAAATCAGCTTCATAACTATGATATAGCGTGGACGTTGTCTGCAGGTGCAATTGGATATGCACTGGCTATGGGGCATGCGAAGAGACAATTGGGCGGAGTTTCCGGTGACCTTGCAGGGTATTCGCTAACATTGGCAGAAACTTGTTCAATTATTGTGTTGGCCGTGATTATCTAGAAAGGTTACAAAGATAAAGAGCTAGGGAATTATATTTACAAGAAGGTTACAGCCAGCTAACTTTAACGGTTTGCAGGCTATAATAATATATTAGGAAAGGGAAAAAACAATATGCATTTAATCTTTGGTGGGGCTTACCAAGGAAAGTTGGAATATGCCCAAGAACATTATCAATTAAAAGAAGAAGATATTTTTACATGTGATGCTGAAGCAGATCAAAACAAATCAGCAGCAGGGACAATTACCATTGATTTTTCAAAAAAGGTTATTAACAAGCTGGAGGATTTCGTGATGTGTTGCCTTCGCCAAGGAATCGAGGCCAAGGAATATTTAGAAGAGCACAAAGAAGAATGGAAAGACAAAATCATCATCTGTACGGATATTTCATCAGGGGTGGTTCCTTATGACAAGGAGCTTAGAGCTTGGCGAGAAATGGTAGGCCGCACCATGGTATATTTAGGAAAGGAAGCAGAGGAAGTGACAAGACTATTTTGTGGCATACCTCAGAAGCTAAAATAATGAGTGCGTTACATATAATCCGTCACGGAACCACTGCTGCAAATATAAAAAGATTATATTACGGTAGCACAGATTTGCCTCTTGCAGATGAAGGAATTGCGCAGATTAAGGAACTAGTTGCTGCTAAGAAGTATCCAAACCCTGATGGTGCCATGCTTTACACATCGGGGCTCCTTCGCACAGAACAAACCTTTTCTTTGATTTATGGCTGTAGGGAGCATGAGAGGATTTCAGAACTAAAGGAATATCACTTCGGTGATTTTGAGATGAGGGCCTACGATGAGTTAAAGGAAATTCCTGAGTATCAGGCTTGGATTAGTGACGAAAAAGGCCTTACGTCTCCTCCTAATGGTGAAAGTCCAGTAGGATTTCGAAAAAGGGTGAGAAGAGGGCTGAATAAACTTTTGGCGGTTCATCATCAGGTCAAAATAGAGAAACCAAGAAGCATTGTAGTCTGTCATGGAGGTGTCATTGCGGCCATTATGGGTATGTGCTTTCCAGATGCGGGGAAGAATATTTATGAATGGCAACCAGAGCCAGGTAGGGGCTATACCATAAACTTAGAGAATGGCGAGCCTATAGATTATGAAATGATTTGAGAAAAAATGCAGAATGGACTTTGAATATGAAAATTCCAACTAGAAAACATGATATAATAATTGAAATTGCCTGTTTGTTTTGCCTGATTGGTGGCCTTTTATACCTAATCACGGGGTGGGGCCAAATCCCTAATGAAATTCCAGGACATTATAATGCTTTAGGGCAAATTGACAAGATAACAGGAAAAGGCTCTTTGCTTGCTCTTTTAGCGACTAATTGGATTTTGTATATCGGCCTATCCATTGTAGAAAGGTTTCCTTCGATCTGGAATACTGGAGTGACTGTAACTAAAGAAAATAAGGATAGGGTCTACCGCGTGGTAAAGGACTTGCTGAAAACCATGAAGCTACTTGTAGTGGTCATGTTTACCTATTTGCTAATAAATTCTGCTAAGGCGGTCCCCTTATCCCCTTGGTTTTTGCCGATTACAATGATATTAACCTTCGGTTTCTTGTTTTTCTTTATATGGAAATTGTTTAAAATAAAATAATCAAAAAAATTACCCCTGCTGAAATTCAATCAGTCAGGGGATTTTTTTAATTAGTTCTTTTGGGTAGGGTGAATGCTAAGGCTATGCCGGCCAGAGGTAAGATGCAGAGAATATTCATGACTATAGGTAGGCCTAAAATGTCAGCAATGACTCCAAGTAATGAGACGCCCACTGAACCCATACCTACTCCAAAACCAAGGACCAGGCCGGAAGCCAATCCGATATTGTTTGGTAGTAGCTTTTGTCCGAAAACAACGGTTATAGAAAATGTTGAAATCAAGAATGTCCCTAAAATAAAAGCAAATATAGGAACCCAGAAGCTGTTTAAGTAAACAAAGGGGTAAACGCATAGCAGGGAAATAATCATTGAGACTAATAGTCCTTGGCGCTCCCCGAATCGATCTGCAAATGGTCCTCCAAGCAAAGTCCCTAACACACCTGATATTAAGAAAATAGTAACCAGGTACTCAGGATTTGTAATTCCCTTATATTCAGGATAATAAAAAGGAATAAAATAAATTAACCCGGAATGTATCCAAGACCTGATAGTTACATACAGAATTAGGAATAGAAGATATCGTTTTTTGAATTGGATACTAGATGCCTTGTCAATATTAGTATCTATTGAATTAGGCTTTTTTTCAGTACTATCAATTTCTATCTTTTTCTTCGGGAACTTTTCTTCAATAATGCCTTTAAATTTTGGCATTAAAATGAGGAAGAGTCCAGTTGCCAGTAATCCTGGAATGATGACTAGAGGAACGGACTTCAGGCCTGCAAAGCTTAGGACTAAAACGGCTAACATAGGGCCTAGTCCAAAGCCTAAGTTACCACCTACGGAAAATATAGCCATAGACGCGCCGGCCTTACCTTCTTTGCTTACTAGATTGGTTAGCTTTGAACCCTCTGGGTGGTATCCTGCTACGCCCAAGCCACTTAACATTACAGCAAATAACAATAGCGCATAGGAATTAACCATGCCAGTCATAGCTAAACCTGCACCAGATAGGAAAAGTCCTGCAGGCATCAGCCAAGGCATACTGAATCGATCGCTTAACACACCAAATATAGGCTGAATAATGGCTGAGCTGAAAGTGAACGCAAAGGCAATGGTTCCAATTTGAAAAAAGCTGAGATTGAGCTTCTCCGCAAGTAGGGGAGTTATTATAGGGATAAATCCCTGACCTAAATCTATAATAAGATGGCCAAGACTAAAAATCCATATGTAGGGGCTAATCAAAATATTACCTCATTTCTATTAATTAATTTACTAGCTTATAGATCTTTGTACAAGCTTGAGAGCCTATCCCTTGAGAGCATATTCAAAACAAATTAAATAAACTTTATAACCTGTACAAATAGCCAGACTTACTAAATAAAATTTATAACTGCGCAAACAAACTTCATAACTTGAGCAATATATAATAAAAAACATTAACAGTAGCACAATCATCTTTCTTTGTGGCAGTTTTCCCAGTAGATTCATTATTAAGAAAATCTATGAATATCGTACACGCCCTCCTGCGCCGGCACTGCATTTATCTAGCAAATACATCATTTAGCAAATCTATGAGTAAAGTCCGATTGCACGACTCAAATCAAGTAATGTTTTACAAGTACACAAAAAAATAATGCACAAACTGTTATAAAAACGCAACCATGCAATGATTTTTCGAGTAAAATACACTACCAATTATGAATAAAATAAGTAGTCTAGCTACTAATCACAATATAACATTATATACAACCAGCTTGGGAAAATCAAAGTGTTTTACAAAGCCTTTAAAAACCACATTTAACAAGTATTAGTAAAGGCTTTGTCTAGGGTATATTTTTCATCACTTTGGCACACTTTTGATTCCATCGATGTACTTTCCATCTTCTTGATATACTTTTCGATTCTTAAATATTTTTTGCACTTAAATTTACTTCATCCTAGGATAAATTTAAAGCATTGAAATCCTGTTTGATATTGTAAATTTTTAGTTTGAGAATAAAAAATGTAGGACCATTGGGCTTTTCACATCCTACATTCTCATTAATACCAATAAAAACTGAAATTTAAACAATTATTAGAAATTAAATAAGGTAAAAATCCATGTCACAATGGGGGCGGCTACGATAGCCGGTAAATAATTAGCTACCTTGATTTTTGTAACTCCAATTAAATTTAGCCCTAAAGCAATAATCAACAAAGAACCGGCACAGGTGATTTCTGCAATGGCGGTATCTGTAAGAATTGGTTGTAGAAATTGAGCCAGAAGAACAATGGCACCTTGAAATACAAAAACAAAAGCTGCAGAAAATAAAACACCGATTCCTAGGCTAACAGACAGCATGGTGGCTGAGACTAAATCCAGTAATGATTTGGTGAAGAGCATTTCATTGTCCCCGGTGAGCCCAGCGTTTAATGACCCAACAATGGTCATTGCACCAATACAAAATAGCAGTGATGCAGTAACAAAGCCTTCCGTAACCGACACAGTATTGCTGTCGGATTTTTTAAATCGATTACTTAACCAGTCTCCTACAGAATTGATTCCTTTATCGATATCTAGAAGCGTACCAACGGCAGCGCCGACAACAATTGATATAATTAGAACTAAAGTATTCTGACCCTCTAGCGCCCCAGAGACACCAATATAAATGGTGCACAAACCAATGCCGAGCATTATGGCATCGGTGATTCTAGTTGAAATACCTTTCTTAAAAAAAAGCCCCACTAGGCTGCCGATTATAACGGTTGCTGTGTTTACTAATACACCGATCATTTCTATATTCTCCATTCTGCAAGCAGGGAAGGGCTATACCTAACTGCTTTATGCTTTACTTTGTTATTATAAAACGTTGCTCCTCAATAGCTTGTATTCGGTATAATAATACCATGAACAAAACAGGTTATCCAAGTAAGTTACTAGAAATAATTAGCCAAAGGAATCAACCAAAGAAGTCGCTGAAAAGGATTGTCCATGCTTGGCTAATATTGCGATTAAATGATTGTTATGCGACTTACTAGCCATAATAATATCATTTACTTACTTGGTAGAAAAGAACAATTTTAGACTTTATTAAATATATTTGCATTTATAAAAAAGACCAGTGCTTTCTGCTTTGCCTCATTATGTGAAAATGAAATCCATTGTATTTAGGAAGATATTTTGTCATAGGGGGGAAGAAATATTATCACTGGAGAGAGAAATATTACCACAGGATATATCTTATATTACTCTATAGCTATATCAGTAATTTTGTATAGAGGGAGATAAATTGTCTCAAGATATATGTTGTTTTACCCTATCTCTATATCAGTTTGTTTTCGATTGGGGGATGTATTATCTCAGAACATACTACAATTATGTAATTTCATATTCTACATAAGCGCACCTCTATTTAGAATTACATATGGAAAGACTAAGAATTTCTAACAGAAAGACGATGATTATGCTGCAACAAGATTTAACCAACGGTGGGAAACGATCTCAGGATACCTATAATTGAGACGATTATAAGGCAAAAAGTGTGTGGAAGGGTCGAAAATCATTTGCCAATGGGTTATAATCATGTTGATTTGATAATTTAATAAGGAAATATGCGCATTTAAAATGTCCTAACTATAGGGCATGGCGTTGTAAAAAAGTAAAAGGGGGAAGCGATATGAATCAAAAGGTTGAAAATGCTATTAATAATCTAAAGAGAAACGGATTTACTGTTGAGTATTTTAAAACCGCTCAAGAAGCAAAAGAAGCATTATTAAAGGATATAAAAACTGATGAAACAGTTGGTATGGGCGGATCAGTGACTTTGACAGAGTTGGGAATTTATGACGAATTAGAATCTAGAGGAACCCCGGTATACTATCATGCCAGGGCAAAAGATCCTGAAGAAAAACAAGAGTTCTATGACAATGCGGCCAAGGCAGATGTGTATCTTTCCAGCTCTAATGCTATCACGGAAGATGGGCTGCTAATAAATATCGATGGCAGAGGCAATAGGCTATCCAGTATGCTTTTTGGTCATAAGAGGCTGTACATTCTTGCGGGTACCAATAAAATTGCTAGGAACTATGAAGAAGGAATCATCAGAATTAAAAATATTGCCTGTCCAAAGAATGCAGAACGCCTAGATCTCAATACCCCTTGTAGACATTTAGGCAAGTGTGATAATTGCTCCTCCCCACAGAGATTTTGTAATGCTACACTGGTAATGGAAAGGCAGATGACCGGATCCCAAACCATTATTTATATCATTAATGAAAAGCTGGGATACTAAACCCATAGGATAGGAAGTGCTTGGACATTAGTCCTTGGATAGGTATGGCACATCTTGAATTCATAATTCTTCAAATATGGAATAGCTTGGACATTAAATATAGGATGGGAAAAGTTAGAACTTTAGACATAGGATGGAAAAGCCAGGACTTGTGACATAGGAAGGGAAGTGCTTGGACTTGTGACATAGGATGGGAAAGCTTGGACTTGTGACATAGGATGGGAAAGCTTGGACTTGTGACATAGAATAGGAATTGCTTGAGTTAGGCAATGGATGGGTATTACATATCTTAAATTCATAATTCTTCACATAGGGAATAGTTTGGACATTAAATATAGGATGGGAGAAGTTAGAACTTTAGACATCGGATGGAAAAGCCACGACACTAGACTTAGGATAGGAAAGCCGGAACACTAGACTTATAAAAGTTGGTGTACTGAACTAATTGTGAGAATTTGAAACCAGCTGGAATATAAGAGGGCCGAATGGCCCTTTTTATTTTCATATCATCTGCCGAACTTAAGAAATCTGCCGGATTAAGAATTCTGCCTGAACTAAGAAATCTGCCGGATTAAGAAATCTGCCAGATTAAGAAATTTGCTTGAATTAAGAATTCTGCCAGATTAAAGAAAAGTAACGCTGTTCAGAAGGGGCCTACTAGGCCCTTTGTTTTGTTCATATTTTCTGTTTTTTTATAAATTACCTAGTAAAGTCTTTTATAATGAGGGCACAAAAGGGATGAACATTCTTTTGACTTATATAAATTGATAAAGCCTTTGTGTAAGAAATGCAGCCACAACAATTTTTAAAAAATCTCCAATGAGAAAGGGTACCACGCACATTAGCAAGGATGCAAGCAATCCCATCCCAGTCACATGCATGAACCAAAGTGTTCCTAAACCATAACAAGCAAATAACCCCACCACCATTGCCACAATGTTTTTATAAAAACCTCTGCCAATCCTTTCTAAAATAAATCCTATTAGCAAGGCAGCAACGATATAGCCTATAACGTAACCACCTGTAGGACCTGCAAGAACTCCTGGGCCACCTTGGAAATTCGCAAAAACCGGTAGACCCACAGCTCCAATAAAAACATAAACAATTTGGCTAATCGCACTTCCTTTAGAGCCTAAAAGCCCTCCGGCAAGGAATACAGATAAAGTGGCCAGGTTAATAGGCACTGGTGTAAAAGGCAAAGGGATTGAAATCATAGAGCAAACAGCCGTTAAGGCAGCAAAAATACCGTAGAGGATGATGTTTTTAGTTTTTATTTTCATAGTTACGAGTTCCTTTCATGTTAATGTGTTAATGTGGTCTCCCGTCCCCTGGTCCCAGCTTAATCTAATAGTCTAGGTCTGTGTCAACGAGAAGGAAGCTCCCACCTCCTAATCTAGCTAAGTCTAATAGTCTGGGATTGCGTCAACGATGAGGACGCTCCCATCCCCTGTTCTGGCTAAATCTAATAGTCTAAGTTTGAGTTAACGATGGTGAAGCTTCCCCGGATCTGGCTAAATCAGTAATTTTACCAGATGTAAGGTGCTGCTAAGGGAGGCTACAGTATTGAAACTTACGCATATACAAAGCAATCATACCCATACTGATATTATTAAGTATAAATTTCTCAGCGGCAATTGTCAACCTATAAATAAACACTGGTTGACAATTGTATTTCGTGTAGTTCCTGTACATTTGAGAATTAACAATGCAAAAAGTAGGAAAAACGTTTGAGATTCCTACTATTCTGGATCAAAATGAAGAAAGTGCAGGAAAATCCGATTGAAAGTTCCTGCACATTTAAGAAATACAGTTTAAAAAGTAGGAAAATCGGGGAAAGTTCCTACAAAATCAATGGATATAAGCCGGAAGTGTAGGAACTTTCACTCAGGGATTCCTACACATTTGGATTTTTAGCCGAATTTGTAGGAAAAAACGCCCAAAGTTCCTACAAAATCAATGGATATAAGCCGGAAGTGTAGGAACATCCGCCTTTTTGTCTGCATCCCCGTTCCTACATTCCCGTATTGCCAACAACGATTCAATTATCAAAAACAAACCAGTTTTATAAACCCTTTCACCTCACCTTCTCTTATCATACCAATGATCCCGTAAATGGTAGTAATATAACAATATCCCCTTGACTTTACCGCTTTAAAGTGATATCGTAATAATGCAACAAAACCCAAGGACGGAAATAAGCATACTAAGCTGTATTATCAATGGCAGAACCTAACATCTGAACTAATATCAGCCTCAAGATTAAACCAAAAATAACACCCATATAAAACCCAATTAAAGAAAGAGTAAAACCAAACATCAAACTAAGAATCAAACCAAACATCAAACTAAGAATCAAACTAAACATCAAACTATAAATCAAACCAAAAGTAAAACCAAAAATAAAACTAACATAAAACTAAAAAATAACCAAAGAATCAAACTAATCATAAAACCAAAAATCAAACTATAAACAATAACAAGATAGTGTTAAACTAGATAATGAAAAACGAAACAGGGGGATGATCCATATGAAGAAATATAATAAAATTACTCCGGAAGGGACTAGGGATTTGCTTTTCGAAGAATGTGAGGCACTAAGGAGCATTACGAGTACGCTAAGAGAAACCTTTGAGAAAAAGCAGTACCGGGAGGTGATTACACCTGGCGTAGAATTCTACGATGTATTCTCATCCAATTCCAGATATTTTCCTCAGGACAGCATGTATAAACTCATAGACAATAGGGGCCGCCTTCTAGCAATGAGGCCAGATTCAACCATTCCCATTGCCAGACTCGTTACTACAAAGTTAAAAGGACACCAACTCCCCTTGAGATTATACTATGAGCAAAGAATATATAGACAGCAGCCGGAGCTACGAGGAAGAAGAAGTGAAACTCTACAGATGGGTATCGAGTTAATTGGCTCATCAACCTTTGAATCAGATATCGAAGTTCTTGCCATGGGTATTGAAGCTCTTGCTTCCTGTAGTGATGATAACTTCAGAATAGAACTAGGGCATATTGGAGTCTTTAACGTCCTAATGGAAAACTTAGAAGCCACAGAGGAGGAAAAGGAGACTATTCATGCTTTAATTTCCTCAAAAAATTATGCCGGTCTTGCAGATGTTTTAGAAAAATTCCCTGAAAGTCAGACCGTTTATATTTTAAAAGAACTACCACGACTCTTTGGCGGGAAAGAGGCTTTTGAAGCGGCTAGAAACCTCTTTGAAGGCTATGACTCTAGGCTTATGCATATGCTTTCCTACCTAGAACAAATTTTCCAAGGGCTATTAAAGCTGGATTTGATGAATAATCTAATGGTGGACTTTGGATTGGTACACCAAGCAGAATACTATAGCTCATTAATTTTTAGAGGTTATATTTCTTCAGTAGGAGAGCCGGTTCTATCTGGGGGACGGTATGATGGACTTTTTAATGACTTTGGAGAGGATTTGCCTGCCACAGGCTTCGGAATCAATGTGGACCAGCTGGCAGCTGGAAAACTGAATGGCAAGGAACGAGAGAACAATAGCCCAGTAACAGAAGGACGTCCATCAGAAAGCAATATAAGGATTGCTTTGACCAAAGGGAGACTCGAAAAAAATGCAATAGATTTATTTACAGAAATAGGATACGATTGCTGCAACATAAAGGATAAGGGCCGTAAGTTATTTCTGTCTATTCCCAACAAAAATATTGATGTGGTCTTGGCAAAAGCGGCAGATGTTATTACCTATGTGGAACATGGCGTCTGCGATGTAGGTATCGTAGGAAAGGATACCATTGTTGAAAGTGGGGGGACTTATTACGAGGTGCTGGACCTAGGCTTTGGTAAATGCAAATTTGCTTTGGCTGTTCCAAAGGGTTCAGACTTTTATAAAGGGTATACGACGAAACGTATCGCCACAAAATATCCTAAGGTAGCAAGAGCCTACTTTGAAAGTAAGGGGATGGACGTAGAAGTTATTAAAATAGAAGGCTCGGTGGAGCTGGCACCAATTTTATCATTAGCAGATGGAATTGTGGATATTGTAGAAACGGGAACTACCCTTCGGGAAAATGGATTAGAGGTAATTGAGGAGATACGAGAAGTGTCAGCTAGGCTGATTGTCAATGTAGCAAGCATGAAACTAAAGAAAAAGGAAATTGATCAGTTAATCACTGACATCCAGCAGAAGGTGAAGAAAGTATGACAATTGAAATTCGTGAAGGAAGTATAATAAGGGAAATTTATACAGACGGAAAAAAAGAATATGAAATCCTGCAAGCCATGAAAAAACGTGCAGGAGAGATGAATGTTAAGATTAATGAGTCTGTTTCGGAAATCATTGAAGCTGTACGGGAAAAAGGGGATGAAGCGGTTAGAAGCTATGGACTTCAATTTGATGGAGCCGTACCAGATGTATTTGAAATTAGTAGGGCAGAGATGGAAGCTGCTTTTGAAAATGCCGAAGAAGCCTACAAAAATGCCCTGCTTCGTGCCAAGGAAAATATAACAGCTTACCATAATTTGCAAATAGAAAAGGATTATAAGCTGGAAAAGGAAAACGGCGTTATTTTAGGGCAAATCATCAGGGGGCTTTCCAGGGTAGGAATTTATGTACCTGGAGGCAAGGCGGCTTACCCCTCAACTGTGTTGATGAATGCAATTCCAGCAAAGCTGGCAGGGGTAGAGGAAATCATTATGATCACTCCTCCTTACATTGAGAAAGTTCAAGGGCAAGAGCCGGTATGTAAGGCAAATCCTGATATACTGGCAGCTGCATTTTTGGCAGGAGTTGATAGAGTGTTCCTGACAGGTGGGGCCCAGGCCGTAGCTGCCGTTACTTATGGAACGGAAAGCATCCCTAGGGTAGATAAGATTGTGGGTCCAGGGAACATTTTCGTTGCCACTGCAAAAAAGTTGCTGTTTGGTGAGGTGGATATTGATATGATCGCAGGGCCAAGCGAGATTCTCATCATAGCCGATGAGGAGGCGAATCCCAGATATATTGCAGCAGACCTAATGAGCCAGGCAGAGCACGATGAGCTTGCATCCTCTATACTTCTTACCACAAGCGAGATTCTTTCCAAAGCCGTAAAAGAGGAGCTAAAGTCTCAGCTCAGGACATTGGACAGAAAAGAAACCATTGAAAGCTCTTTAAAAAACTTTGGAGCTATTGTGATTTGCAAAGACATGGAGGAGATGATAAATCTTGCAAATCTCATTGCGCCGGAGCATCTGGAGCTCATGGTGGAAGAACCCATGCAATATTTAGGGCAGATTAAAAATGCTGGTTCCGTATTTTGTGGGGAATATTCACCGGAGCCCTTAGGCGACTATCTTTCTGGCACCAACCATGTGTTACCCACCTCCGGTACAGCAAGATTCTTTTCCCCATTAGGGGTTTACAGCTTTGTTAAAAAAATGAGCTATACTTATTATACAAAGGAAGCCTTGCAGACAGACAAGGAGCATATCGTAACCATAGCTGACAAGGAAGGCTTAGATGCTCATGCGAATTCTATTAAGGTAAGATTTGAATAGTATGCAGCATTAATTATAAAATTAATTCAATATAAAAATTGGTATATAAAAACTGCAAAATCCATTTTCACAAGCCACAGCCAATCATCTCTCGGTCTGGTGGCTGTGAGATGTTATTTAAAACTTTAATGTTACAGCCACAGCCAATCATCTCTCGGTCCGTGGCAGGATTTTGACGGCCACAGCCAATCATCTCTCGGTCTGGTGGCTGGTGGCTGGTAGGAGGAGGAAGAGTAGTGAGAGAAGGAACGATTAGCAGGGAGACTAAGGAAACGAATATTAAGCTAACGCTAAATCTAGATGGCGAAGGGGATTATGAAATAAATACGGGAGTTGGTTTTTTCGATCATATGCTTACCGCTTTTTCTGTTCATAGCGGCTTTGATCTAAAGGTCAAATGCACCGGAGATTTGGAAGTGGATTGCCATCACACTATTGAGGATATAGGTATTGTCCTTGGAGCAGCCTTTAAAGAAGCCCTTTCAGATAAAAAGGGTATTGCTCGCTATGGTAATTTTACAGTTCCTATGGATGAGGCTCTCGCCATGTGCACTGCGGACATAAGTGGCAGGCCTTATATTGTTTTTAATGCTGAATTTGGAGATTATCGTCTTGGGGATATGGACACTGCAATGGTAGAGGAATTTTTCAGGGCATTTGCTCTCAATGCTGGAATCACCTTGCATATAAACCTGTTTTATGGGAAAAATGACCATCATAAGGTAGAAGCCATTTTTAAAGCCTTTGCCCACTCATTAAAACAAGCTGTGAAGTTAGAAGGGGACGGAATACTGTCTTCAAAGGGTAGCATTTAAGCTAGAAGGAGGCGGAAACCTGTCTTCAAAGGTAGCATTTAAGCTAGAAGGAGGCGGAAACCTGTCTTCAAAGGTAGCATTTAAGCTAGAAGGAGGCGGAAACCTGTCTTCAAAGGGCAGCATTTAAACTTGAATGCGACAGTAGGCTACTTTTGTCGGTATTTCCCAGGAAACAGCGAAATGAATCGAGAAAAAGCTGCACCAGCAGGCCGCTTAAGGAAACCTTTAACAGAAAATAGTCACGGATTGCTTAGGGTATCATTAAACAAGCCGTGAAATTAATTATTAATAACTGTGCTACCAGCGGCCGCGTTATGATTGGGATTGCAAGAAATATTGAGATGGGGAATTAGGCAGATAAAAGTAAAAAAGGATAGGTAAAGCAGGGAGATAGAGAAATAAGATGATAGGAATTATTGATTACAAGGCAGGGAATCTTTTTAATGTGAAAAATGCGTTGGATTATCTTGGATACGAGAATATAGTTACCTCATCCAAGGATGAAATTCGCAATGCAGACAAATTGATCTTGCCCGGTGTAGGTGCCTTTCCTCATGCTATGAAAATGTTAAAGGAGTCTGGCCTGGTGCCCATAATCTTAGAAGAAGCAAAAAAGAAGCCACTTTTAGGTATATGTCTTGGCATGCAAATGCTTTTTGAATATGGATTAGAATTTGAAAAGACCTCGGGTCTCGGTCTGATTCCTGGTTATGTAAAGCCTATAGAAGCACCCGGCTTGAAAATTCCTCATGTTGGATGGAGCAAAATTAAGCTAGGGAAGGCGTGTAGGCTTTCACAGGGTATTAAAGAAGGAGATCAATTCTATTATGTTCATTCCTATCGGGCTGTTACAGAAAAAGAGCATATTTCCCTTTATAGTGAATACGGAGAGGTGATTCCAGGTCTAGTTTGTAAGGATATGGTATTTGGTACTCAATTTCATCCGGAAAAGAGCGGAGATGTTGGTCTAAAAATATTAGATAACTTTGGAGGACTTAATGATTATTTTACCTGCTATTGATATTAAAAACGGTCAATGTGTACGATTAACCAAGGGGGACTTTGCAACGGTTGAGAAGGTTGCAGAGGACCCTTTAGAGACTGCCCTTGAATTTCAGCGTCAAGGAGCTAAGTGGCTTCACATGGTGGATTTAGACGGCGCCGTGGAAGGGGAGCTGATTAACAGAGAAATTTTCCTCAATGTTGCTAAAAAAACAGATTTAAAAGTAGAATTGGGTGGAGGAATCCGAAGCATGGAGAGCATCCACTTTTATCTGGAAAATGGTATATCTCGAGTCATTTTAGGCTCTGCAGCAGTTTCAAATCCTAAGCTAGTTGAAGAGGCTGTAGCTAAATACGGCGATAAGATTGCTGTAGGTATTGATGCTAGAAACGAGATGGTATCAGCCTCGGGATGGCTTGATGACAGCAATATTCATTACATAGACCTGGCAAGAAAAATGGAAGAGGTAGGTGTGAACTATATCATCTTTACAGATATCTCTAAAGATGGCACATTGAGTGGCCCCAACCTAGAGCAACTTTCCAGAATCAATAAGGCGGTGGACTGCAATATTATTGCCAGCGGAGGAATTCATGTTATTGATGATATTATCGCATTAAATGAGATGGAGCTATATGGCGCCATTTGCGGGAAATCTATTTATAAGGGGACTTTATCCCTAAAAGAAGCTATTGAAAAAAGCTCCTAATATTGTAGGCGAAATAGGACATAGGGTTATAGTAGACTTATATATACTATGGGCGAAAGTAGGAGGACATAGGACTAAAGGAGCCTTATATGAAGTAAGTATAGTGCCCACTGTCGGTTTTACAGGTAGGGGCTTGAAAGGAGATAGACCATGCTGGCAAAAAGAATTATTCCTTGTCTGGATGTGAAGGATGGCAAGGTCGTTAAAGGTGTAAACTTTGTAGGAATCAAAGAAATGGGAGACCCTATTGAATATGCGAAAGAATATAATAAGCAAGGGGCCGATGAAATTGTATTTTTAGATATTGCTGCCACAGAAGAGGGTAGAGGAACCATGCTGGATGCAGTTAGGAAAACTGCAAAGAATGTATTCGTGCCATTGACTGTTGGGGGAGGAATCAGGAGCGTAGAGGATTTTAGAGAGTTATTACTTGCAGGGGCGGACAAGATTTCAGTAAACTCGGCAGCTATTAAAAATCCTCAGCTGATACGGGAAGCCTCTGAAAAGTTTGGCAGACAATGCGTTGTAGTAGCTATCGATGGGAAAAAGACGGATAAGGGAAATTATAATGTCTTTATTAGCGGTGGTAAAGTGGATACAGGGCTTGATGTGGTAAAATGGGCAAAGGAAGTGGCAAAGCTAGGCGCTGGAGAAATTCTCTTGACCTCTATGGATGCAGATGGTACAAAACAAGGCTATGATATGGATATGCTTAATGCTGTATGTGAGGCAGTGAACATTCCCGTAATTGCATCAGGGGGATGTGGACAGCTTTCCCACTTTACAGAACTGTTTCAAAATACTAAAGCAGATGCAGCACTTGCAGCCTCCATCTTCCATTATGGAGATCTTACCGTGGGCCAAGTAAAAAAGGAACTGGACAAGAATGGAATTCCAGTTAGACTTCTTGATGAGTAAGCTAAATCTTGATAAGTAAACAGGATATCGTGTAAATGCAAGAACCTTGGCAGTAACGCTAGTAAACCAAAAAACGTTATAAACCATGAATATTAGAAACTAGAATATTTAAGAAAGTGAATTAGGCAAAATGTTACGATGATTAGGGATCGGTATAGATATTATATTTAGATGTCATAATCTTAAAGTATGGGCGAGATGTAAATTAGAATTGGAGTGAAGAAGGATGGACCTTTCAAAATATTTTATTAAATCACCACTTATCCCTGCAATTATTCAGGAGAAAGGGACGGGTCAGGTTCTCATGTTGGCTTATATGAATGAAGAGAGCCTGAGCAAAACCATTGAGTCAGGATATACTTGGTTCTATAGCCGATCGAGAAATGAACTGTGGAACAAAGGAGCTACCTCAGGAAATGTACAAAAGGTAGTCAGCATTACAGCAGATTGCGATGAAGACACATTGCTCATTGAAGTGGAGCAGACCGGCCCTGCTTGTCATACTGGTAATCATAGTTGCTTTTATAACCTAGTACAGGTTTGGGATAGAGGAAATGAGGAAGCAGCCACCAATGCTGCTGAAGAAGAATCAGAATCGAGAGACCAGGAAAGGGCCTTAAGGTCTTTATATGAGGTCGTTTCAGGCAGGAAAGAAACTTATAGTAAGGATTCCTACACATGCTATCTTTTTGAAAAGGGCTTAGATAAGATTCTGAAAAAATGCGGAGAAGAATGCAGTGAGGTGATCATTGCGGCAAAAAACAAAGACAAAGCTACAAGCTCAGAAGAGCTATTAGAGGCTGAAGATGAATTGAAGAATGAAATCTGTGACCTCCTATACCATCTGACGGTTTTAATGGTTAATGAGGAAATCACCTTAGACGATGTTTACGAGATTCTACATAAGAGAAGCCAAAAGATAGGAAATCTGAAAACCTTTCATAAAACAGACCATAATACTTGATATAGTAAATGAAAAACCACTCTAGATGTTCATTATTGACAGATAGAGTGGTTTCCTATAATACTAGTAGAAAACTGGGCGGTTTTAATATATTATATAAAGTAATCACATTAGCTACACAAATATTCAAAGCAGATTTTCTATCTCGTATGGAGGTGACCATGAGAAGATTCGTTTCAATTGCTACAATACTCGTTATAATGCTGAATTTAACTGCATGCTCAGGTCAAGTTAGTTCCGACCAACAGTTGAACAAGGAAGGCATTGCCCCATATGAAACTTCAGAAAGTGAACAATTCTTACTAAGCTCCTTTGGTATGGAGGGTAATGCTCAAATTATTAAATTTCATGCACCAGAGGAAGCCATGGGTATGAACATAAATGTTTATCGTCTTAACGACGGCAGCTGGAAAAGCGTTGGTGGTGGAACCATTTCTGTTGATGAGGAGATGGAAGTTGTAGATCAATTGGCTGGTGTCTTTACCATGGAGCTTAGAGAGCATTTTATTATAGATTTTCATATCACTATAGATGACGGAGGAAGAGCTTCCTACACCACAGACCCTGTTTTCCTGGATTTCGAGGTCACGGCCTCTGCAAAAGGGTTTTTGCAGGACTTCCAGAAGATAGAAATAGGGAAAGAAATACCTGTTGCTCTTATGGTATATAATCATGGCACAAGCATTGATGCATATTCCTTACAAGACTATTTTAAACCGGAAAAATTTGAGGGTATGGACTTGGTTCAAGCGGTTACCATAACCTTTTCAGACACCCAGGAGCATGAGGTAAGTGGGGCAAGTGTTGAAAGGAAAATCATTCACGAGGAGGATGAAATCGCAGAGCATATGGAACTTGCACTTCTTCCTGACCCTCACATATATATAGCTGGACTAAAAACCTTTAAAGAGTTTGGAAGTATAAATGAAGGTGGAGCCTCGTTACATGTAGCGGAGAATGTTTTGGAATTGAGCTTGACTAAAGGAACTGGCACAAGCACCGGTACAGTGGAAGGGCCAGCAATTGCTTTTTCCATGGATCTTAACACAAATGAAATTTTAAAGAAGGAATTTATTCCTGCTCCAGACTTTGAGGATCCGGAACAGAGTCAATTTAGCGGTGAAGTCCTAGAAATTTCAGAAAAAAGATTGGTAGAAATCGGGTTGTTTTTCAAGGAAAAGTTTGATACCTATTTATAACATCCTTTTCACAGAAGTCATTTTAAACGGATACTAATCTCTCCTGAATTCAAGGTCTCTGTGGAGCCATTCTTGTATTGAACAACAAGGCCACCATCATCATCGATATCTACGGCAGTGGCTATAGGTGGCGTGTCATCCCCGCTATGGGGATCTAAAGCACCGCCTTTAAGCACATTGATTTCTTTTCCCAGTACAATAGATCTTGCTTTGTATTCCTTTATAAATTCCCTAGATTCTAAATTATGATTAATTTTAGTAAGCTGATTGATAATTTCTGCAATCAGCTTATTTCTGCTGAAAATTTTATTAATATTCTCAGCAGGCACATCAAGAGGTTCCGAATTTTTGCCCTTCCAATTCTCATGATCAAATAGAGAGCCTGCAACACCTTCCAATTCCTTAGGGAAGTTTTCCTGAGAGGTTGTGACATTAATTCCAATCCCTAAAACGATGCTTTCAATATGACCACTTTCAAAGTCTGTTACTGCTTCTGTCAATATACCGCAAATTTTTTTGTCTCCAACATAAATGTCATTTACCCACTTGATACCGCATTGAATTCCCGTAACCTTTTCTATGGCAAAGCAAACAGCCACTGCTGCTGCAGTAGTTATGAGTACTGCCTTGGATACATCAAAGGTAGGCTTTAAAAGAAGGCTCATATAAATGCCCGTATCAGCAGGAGAAAAAAAGCTTCGCCCCATTCGGCCTTTGCCTTTTAGCTGTTCATCGGCAATGACTACGGTTCCGGGAAGGGCACCGCCTAAGGCCATTTGCTTTAACATTTGATTAGTAGAATCCAGCGTTTTATAGACATGAATGTCATGTGAAATAGACTTGGCGTCTAAATAGGGCTGAATCCCTTGAAGGGAAATAACATCACTTTCCGGGGAAAGACAGTAGCCCTTGTTGGTTACAGCTAATATGCTGTGGCCGTCTTTTCGCAATTCATTAATGGCTTTCCAAACAGCTGCTCTAGAAATTTTAAGATGGCTGGCCAGATCTTCTCCAGAAATAGTGTTGCCTTTATTGATTTCCAATATATGCAAAATATGTTCTTTACTTGTCATATAAATAACCCCGACTTTCCTATTTGCGTATTTTGATTCTAATTGGGATTATATCTGTGAAAGGTAAGAAGTGCAACTAACTTGATTTATTTGTTAAAGCAAAAAAGTTGGGGTATAATTAATCTTGATTGATCATACATCCCATCAGAGAGGAGACAATAAGCTTGAAGCAAATTTATATATACTACAAACCTTACTTATTAAATATGATTGTCATTATCTTATTGTTATTTTTACAGGCCATGGCTGAGTTAGCGTTGCCAGACTTAATGGCAAGGATTATTGACCAAGGAGTTATTCTAGGAAACATTTCCTTTATTTTTGAAAAAGGAATACAAATGGTATTACTATCCTTACTTGGCGTGTTTTGCGCAGCCTGGGTAGGGTTTTTAGCTTCCAGAGTAGGAGCAAAAGTAGGACGGGATCTTCGGAACGGCGTATTTGAGAAGGTTACCACCTTTTCTAATAGGGAATTTGACAAATTCTCTACGGCTTCGCTGATCACCAGGTCTACCAACGATATACAGCAAATCCAAATGATTACTATTATTGCCTTAAGAATGGTTTCTATGGCTCCCATGATGGCAATTGGGGCATTGGTTAGAGCGCTAAATAAAAGCCCATCACTTTCTTGGACCATTGCCTTAGCGCTGGCTGCCGTATTACTTGTAATACTGGTGGTTTTTTCTGTTTCCCTGCCCCGTTTTAGGAAGGTACAAAAGCTTATAGATAAGCTGAACCTTATAGTAAATGAACGCCTTTCTGGGGTTATGGTTATTCGAGCATTTAATACCCAGGAGCATGAAAGAGATCGGTTTGAGGCATCCAATGTGGATCTTACAAAATTGAATCTATTTGTCCATAGAACTATGGCTTTCATGAGACCAATGATGATGTTCATCATGAGTGGCATTTCTATTCTTATTGTCTGGGTTGCCTCAAAATCTATAGATATGGGCGATATGCCAATAGGAGATATGTTGGCATTTATTCAATATACCATGCAAGTGATTTCTTCCTTCCTGATGCTTTCTATGGTATTTATTATGCTGCCCAGAGCTATGGTTTCTGTTCAGAGGATAGCTGAGGTTTTAGCTACAGAGGCCACCATACTGGATCCTGAGGATCTGGGAACAGAAGAGGAAGATTTTAAGGCCAATAAAAAAGGAATTGTAGAATTCCGTAATGTCTCCTTTAAGTATCCCGATGCAGAAGAATATGTACTAAAAAATATAAGTTTTACCGCAAGGCCAGGGGAAATTACAGCCTTTATTGGGAGTACGGGAAGTGGCAAATCTACTCTAGTAAATTTGATTCCTAGGTTTTATGATGCTACAGAAGGCCAGGTCCTCGTGGAAGGCGTAAATGTCAAGAAGGTTTCTCAAAAGCAACTTCGTGAAAAAATTGGATATATACCTCAAAAAAGTGTTTTGTTTTCCGGGACCATCGAAACAAATCTTCGGTATGGGGATAAGGGAGCTTCAGCGGAAGACCTTGATTGGGCAATAGAAATAGCCCAGGCAAAGGATTTTATTCTAGAAAAGCCAGAGGCGCTAAGTAGTGCCATTTCACAAGGAGGCTCCAATGTATCAGGTGGTCAAAAACAACGACTATCCATTGGCAGAGCTTTAGTGAAAAAACCTAATATCTATATTTTTGACGACAGTTTTTCCGCTTTGGACTTTAAGACGGATGTGGCTCTTCGAAAAGCGTTAAAAAAAGAAGTAGGAGACAGCACTCTGCTAATTGTAGCACAGCGTATTAATACGATAAAAAACGCAGAGCAGATAGTGGTTTTAGATAACGGTAATATTGCAGGCATTGGCAAGCACGATGAACTGTTGGAAAGCTGCCATGTATACCGAGAAATCGCAATGTCTCAACTAAATCAGGAGGAGTTATCATGAGTAAAGAAGATAATTCAGCAAGGCGAGTCCGCTACGGTGGGAAAGGAGGGAGGCATCATCACGGGATGATGCCGGGGGAAAAGCCAAAAGACTTTAAGCGCACCATGAAAACCCTTCTTCGATACATGAAGCCTTATAAAATTCTTACAGCGTTTGTCTTCCTATTCGCAGCTATCAGTACTGTTTTTTCAATAATTTCGCCAGCTATTTTAGGTAGTGCAACGGATGTTATCGTCCAAGGAGTGTTAGGTGACGGTGTTGACTTCGATGCCTTATTAACCATAATAATGTTGCTGCTAGTACTTTACCTGATTAGCTCTTTGTTCGCATACCTTCAGGAATTCATTATGACAGGAGTTTCACAACGGATTATTTATAAGCTGCGAAAGGAAATGTCTGAAAAGGTTGACCGTCTTCCTCTAAAGTATTTCGATAAACATACACAAGGGGAAGTTCTAAGTCGTTTTACCAATGATATAGATACGATTAACTCAACATTAAATAATAGCTTAACCCAAATGATTACCAATATAATAACTATTATTGGTGTGCTGGTCATGATGCTTTCTATTAATGTGATTATGACGATTTCTGCCCTGATCATATTGCCATTGTCTGCATTCCTCATAAAAGCAGTGGTAATGAGATCTCAAAAACATTTTAAAAACCATCAAAAATATTTGGGGGACATTAATGGACATATTGAGGAAATGTACTCGGGGCATATAATTATAAAGGCCTTTAATGGTGAAGAAGAGTCTATTAAGGAATTTAAAGAAATAAATAATAAGCTTACAGATTCGGCATGGAGATCCCAATTTCTGTCGGGTCTTATGATGCCTCTTATGGGTTTTGTAGGAAATTTGGCCTATGTATTTGTTTGCGTTATTGGTGGATTTTTAGCTATCAGAGGAGCCATCACTATAGGCAATATTCAAGCCTTTATGCAATATATCCGTTTCTTCCATCACCCAATCGCTCAGACTGCCAATGTGGTAAATATCCTGCAATCGACGGCGGCTGCTGCTGAAAGAGTCTTTGAATTTCTTTCAGAGGAAGAGGAGGTGGCAGAAGATGCTCAGCCTTTGAGGCCTGATTTAGATAAGATTGCTGGGGAGGTGTGCTTTAATAATGTCACCTTTGGTTATAGCGAAGACGCTCTGCTTATTAAAGATTTTAGCTATTGTGTAAAACCGGGGCAAAAAATAGCCATTGTAGGTCCAACTGGGGCAGGTAAGACCACGATAGTGAAGCTATTAATGCGTTTTTATGAGCTAAATAGAGGAGAAATACTTATTGATGGTTTTGACATAAAGCGCATTTCAAGGAATGATCTTCACGAAATATTGGGTATGGTTCTTCAAGATACTTGGCTTTTCAATGGTACGATCATGGAAAACATCAGGTATGGAAATATTCATGCAACGGATGAGCAGGTTTATGAAGCAGCTGCAGCGGCTCACATCGATCATTTTATACACACCTTACCAGAGGGATATGATACTGTGATTAATGAGGATGCTTCAAACATATCTCAAGGGCAGAAGCAGCTTCTTACCATAGCAAGAGCCATTTTGTCTGACAATCCAATTCTCATTTTAGACGAAGCGACAAGCTCTGTAGACACCAGAACAGAAATCTTGATTCAAAAGGCTATGAATACACTAATGAAAGGACGAACGAGCTTTATCATAGCCCACAGACTTTCCACCATCAAGGATGCCGATGTTATCCTAGTGATGAATAATGGAGACATTATAGAAAAAGGAAACCACCAGGAGCTTATGGCAAAACAAGGCTTCTATGCAGATTTATACAATAGTCAATTTGATATTTGATTTTAGGGTGTTCCCCACAATTATATGAGATTAAGATATAATCTTGAACCATAACATTAATGATTTTGGTGCTTCGCAATATTGAAGATTATGGCTATGATGATAGGTTAAAAATGATGATGGCATAAAAAAATGGATAAAAAATGGGAAAAGGTCGATAAAGGCCTAGAAATAAGATATAATTAATATATTCGACAAAAAATTGACATAAAGAAGCTTCAACTTTAGAAAAGGTGTTATATACTTTATTAAATATGCGAGGGGTGGTAGAAGTGAAAATTTCGACAAAGGGGCGTTATGCCTTGCGCTTACTATTGGACTTAGCCATCAATGAAACAGACGAATATATTCCTATTAAAAGCATAGCAGGAAGACAAGAAATATCAGGGAAGTACTTAGAACAAATAATTAACCAGCTGAACAAAGCGGGTTTTGTAGTAAGTACACGAGGATCCCAAGGGGGTTATAAGCTGGCTCGTCACCCATCCGAATATACCGTGGGCGCCATATTAAGAACCATGGAGGGCAACTTAAAATTTTCAAGCTGTTTAGATGAAGGACATTCCTGCGACAGGGCTTCTACTTGTATAACCCAAGGGGTATGGAAAAAAATGCAGAATGCAGTGGATGAGGTTATAGATAATATTACACTGGAGAATCTCGTTGACGATTATTATGAAAAGGCTGAGCTTGCCGACTTTGAATCTCCATTTGACAAATCCATATGCGCTGATCCTGCCTGCGCCGAACCAACAACTACTAAGCGTGACGGTGCAATATAAAAAACCTACTTTGATCAACATAATAGTAACAACTCGTGCACTCCGGGAAAACCGGAGTGCTTAATTATGTGGACTCAAGGAATTTAGTATATGTCTACTAACAATGGGGAAACTCTTATTTTATTTTTCCCATTCTAACTTGAGGCTATCAGTGGACTACTACTTCTTGACATTTTAACCCCCTGAGTCTAGAATAATGAATATCTAACAACAATACGCGGGGCAACTACATAGAGGCTGCCGAATAAATTCAAGCCCTATAGCAGTCTACGCTAAAAAGGGGGACAAGCATAGTATAATGATTGAAATAAAAAATCTGTCGAAATTTTATAGTACGGAAAATGGAGAGTTTACGGCACTCCATGACATAAACCTCACCATTGAGGATGGGGATATTTTTGGCATTATCGGAATGAGTGGGGCAGGTAAAAGTACGTTGGTAAGATGTATTAACCTGCTTGAAAAGCCCAGCGAAGGCAATATCATTATCGATGGTTGCGATATTACGGCTTTAGAAGGGAAGGAGCTGCTAAAGCTTAGGCGTAAAATCGGAATGGTATTCCAGAAGTTTAACCTGCTAATGCAAAGGACCATTCTTGAAAATGTTGCTTTTCCATTAGAGGTTGCAGGAGTAGATAAAAAGCAGCGATTGGAGCGTGCCGAGGAACTACTAGATATAGTGGGCCTGCGAACAAAAGCTAATTCTTATCCGGTACAGCTTTCTGGAGGGCAACAACAACGTGTTTCCATTGCAAGAGCTTTAGCCAATCACCCTTCACTGCTCCTTTGCGATGAACCCACCTCTGCTTTAGACAGCTTGACAACAAACTCAATTTTGAAGCTATTAAAGGATATTAATCACAAGCTAGGTGTTACAATCATCATCATCACTCACGAGATTTCAGTTGTGGAGAAGATCTGTAACAGAGTGGCCATTATTGATGAATCCAAAATAGTTGAACTAGGGTTAGTGAAAGATGTCATATTAAATCCTCAGCAGGAAATTACACAAAAACTACTGGAGAGAGGTGAGCTTAATGAATGAGTTTTTTGCAGAGTATGGACAGCTTTTAGTAGAGGGCACCTGGGTTACCGTTTATGTCTCCACCATCACAGTTTTTTTTGCCTACTTATTTGGAATCCCGCTGGGCGTTTTGCTGAGCATAAGTCAGTCCCATGGTATCTGGCCTCGCAGGACCTTAAATAACGTTGTTGGGTGGGTTGTAAATATGCTAAGATCCATCCCTTTTATTATATTACTTCTTCTATTAATGCCTTTGACTAGGTTGATAATGGGAGTTGCAATTGGGCCCAATGCAGTTATCCTACCTTTGGTGATTGCATCCTCACCTTTTGTCGCCAGAATGGTAGAGAGTGCCCTACAGGAAGTTGATTCCGGGGTTATTGAGGTTGCTCAATCCACAGGATGCAGTACATTTCAAATAGTTTGGAAAGTGATTTTGCCAGAAAGCCTGCCTTCCATAGTAATGGGAGCTTCTATCAGCTTTATTACCATAATAGGTTATCAAGCCATGGCGGGTGTTGTTGGCGGAGGCGGTCTTGGAGACATTGCCATACGCTATGGTTTATATAAATTCCAATATGATTTGGTCGTTGCTACTGTTATCATCCTAATTGTCATTGTTCAAATTATTCAAGTATTAGGAAATGGTATTTCTAAAAAAATTGATAAGAGAATAAAGAAATAGAAGCTATAGCCCCAAACATTGGAAACAAGACTAAAACAAGGAAAACCGTCTTTCGAATTACTTGAAAGAAACATATCCTTGATAAAAAATAACAAAAGAAAGGAAAAATTATGAAAAAGAAAATTGCATTATTATTAATCCTAACTCTTAGCCTTTTGGCTTTTACAGCCTGTGGAGGTGGAGAAACCGCGCCTGAAGGAAATGGAAATGAAAATGAAAATGGAAACGGAGAATCAATTGTACTGAAGGTTGGTGCGTCTTCTGTACCCCATGCTGAAATTCTTCAAGTAGTAAAGCCAATACTGGCAGAAGAGGGTATTGACCTTCAAATAACCGAATTTACCGATTATATAATACCTAACACAGAAGTTGAAAGCCGTACTCTTGACGCTAACTACTTCCAGCATGGTCCTTATCTAGAAAACTTTAATGAAAAAAATGGTACTCACCTTATTTCCGCTGTATCCGTTCACTATGAGCCTCTTGGTCTTTACGCTGGTAAAACCGCAGCCATTGCTGACTTAAAGGATGGTGCTACCATTGCAGTACCAAATGATCCAACAAATGAAGCCCGAGCCCTTCTTCTATTAGAACAGGAAGGTATTATCAAGCTGAAGGAAGGAATAGGCCTTGAAGCAACACCAAATGACATTGTGGAAAACAAGCTGAACATTACTTTCTTTGAAGCAGAAGCTGCAGCGGTTGCTAGAGCTGTTAAAGATACAGATATGGCAGTAATAAATGGAAACTACGCCCTCGAGGCCGGATTGACAGCAGATAAGGCTCTTGCTTTGGAAAGTGCTGAATCTGAAGGAGCACAGACCTTCGCAAATATTGTTGCAGTCTATGAAGGGGATGAAAGCAGACCTGAAATTCAAGCCCTTATTAAAGCAATAACCTCAGATGAAGTTAAAGCTTACATTGAAGAAACATATCAAGGTTCCGTAGTACCTGTATTTTAAATTAATATGAATTAAATCAACAGCTGTCCTGGTTATTGATCCTTTTAGGATTACCAGGGCAGTTTTTTATTATGGCTGTATATATTGGGGTATCTGAGGAAAAATTACCTTGCCCTCTGCTTTTTACCCCTTGCTATTACTACTAGAATATTCAACGTCTATGTTAGATAGGAGGTTACCCCAAGTTAACTTTAAAGTGACCATTATCATGAACCACTCTTTATTTTGGATAAATAGGCTTTAAATATATAGAACCATTATTATAAATGATTCAAAACTTGATGTCCTGTTGACAATAGGATGAATAAGTTGTATATTAAATTGAGTAATTTACTAAATTAGTAAATTACTATGGCAAAAAGGACAAGGACAAACAATTACAGAGTATGAATTCCAAGCACTAAACTTATTTTTATTACTTTTGAGAAGCTATAATCAAATTAATTAATTATAAAATAAACAATTAAAATCAATTTAAATGTTTAATTACTAGGAGGGAATATAGGGATGAAAATACCAACTACATTAAAACATAAACCAGTTATAGTGGCAGAAAACTATGGGAATATAGATGGTCGAAATGCTTATAAAACCGATGTGCAAGGCCTTTCTCTCGGCTTAGCCCAATGGAACGACAGGGGCAAAGTTGATGTTTCAGCAAAGGTGTGGAGGCATACTGGAGAAAAATGGTCCAGACAATCCGAGGAAATGCCCCTGCATAGGGCCCTTGACCTTGCCATATTTATTTGTAAGGCTGAGCAATATTTTAGGGAGGCTTATCGTTATAAGAAGTTGTATGATCCAGAGAACCCGTTGATTGACAGGATAGGACTTCAAGGGGATGCAATGACTGTTTCCGTATGTACAGATAATGAGATGATCGATGAAGATATTCAGATAGTGCGTCAAGCTTTGGCTGACGACAGCGAATTGCTAGGAGAGCGTTTTAGTACACTGTCCAGGCTACTTAAGGAGCTTGGTTATTAGAGAATGGGGAAAGGATTTTATTAAGGTAAAAAATGAGCATAGATAAGGAAAAGAAAAAGGAAATCATAAGCCAATATAAGCAGCGAAAGGTAACTGGGGGCGTTTACAAAATTACAAATAAGATAAACGGTAAGTATATGATTAAAGCTGAGGTGGATCTAGAATCCTATCAGAATCGGTTTGAATTTGCCCGAAAGACAGGAGGAGGCTTGCATCCTAAGTTAGAAAAGGATTTTCGTGAATTTGGGGCTGATGCTTTTACCCTAGAATTTCTAGAAGAAACAGAAATGAAGGAAGGGGAAAGCAGAATGGGATTTAAAGATAGATTGAAGAAAATGGAAGAACTTTGGAATTCAAAGTTCGATCCAAATAAGATGTATTCGAATAAGATGATTTAGAAAAGCTGATTTGAAAGGATGATTTGGAAAGGCTGATTTGAATAGATGATTTGGAAAAGCTGATTTGAAAGTATGATTTGGAAAAGCTGATTTGAAAGGATGATTTAGAAAAGCTGATTTGAAAGGATGATTTAGAAAAGCTGATTTGAAAGGATGATTTGAAAGTATGATTTGGAAAAGCTGATTTGAAAAGCTGATTTGAAAGGATGATTTGGAAAGGCTGATTTGAATAGATGATTTGGAAAAGCTGATTTGAAAGTATGATTTGGAAAAGCTGATTTGAAAGTATGATTTGGAAAAGCTGATTTGAAAGGATGATTTAGAAAAGCTGATTTGAAAGGATGATCTGAAAAAGCTGATTTGAATAGATGATTAAGAATTAGATGATACGATGTGGGCCGCAGTAGAATTACTGCGGCCCTTCGATCTTCTCAAAAATGTGCAAAATTTCAAGTAATGCAACAAAAAATGGAATAAAATGTAATTATCACATGAAATCTGTGCGAAATTTTGAAAAATACATCAATATTCACATAAAACACCATCATTTTCACATACTAGTTGAAATTTTGCTCACTTTCCATGAAAATAGTTATTCAGAAGCATTTTGTCGGCTCGCCTACAGCCAGCCAACAGCGCCCACAGCCGGCCAACAGCCTGCCTACAGCCAGCCAACAGCGCTCACAGCCGGCCAACAGCCAGCCAACAGCGCTCACAGCCGGCCAACAGCCAGCCAACAGCGCCCACAGCCTACCCACAGCCGGCCAACAGCCAGCCAACAGCGCCCACAGCCGGCCAACAGCCTGCCTACAGCCAGCCAACAGCGCCCACAGCCGGCCAACAGCCTGCCTACAGCCAGCCAACAGCGCCCACAGCCGGCCAACAGCCAGCCAACAGCGCCCACAGCCGGCCAACAGCCAGCCAACAGCGCCCACAGCCTGCCTACTCATAATCTTTCAGGCTTCCATCAATAAGATAATCTATCGGAGGCACCTGGCAGCTTATATCATGAAATCTACCTCCATTATCCATGCTAAAGCTTCAAGATATAAGTCTGTTATAGTTTTGGTTTTTAACCCCTTTAGTATGTACTCTCGGTCTTTGTTCTCTAATCTTATCCAGTCTCCCTCCTCATAAAGTAAAACGGTATCCAGAACCTGACTTAACATATTGAATTCACCTAGGAGAGCAGATTTTACTTGTTCTGATATACTTAGATCCTTAACAATATCCTTCATGTCTTGATTTAGCAAGACATCTATAGAGGAGAACATACCTGTTAGGAAGAATTCTGAGTTAGGGATTGAGAAGTTTGAATCTGTACTGATGAGCTCCATAAGCTTTGCACGTATGAGACAGTTTCTTGTTAGAGCATTATTTTCGTAGGGCCCAATTTCTTTTATAAAAAAAATATAAGCCCATCTTTGAAGTTCATTTATACCGATTCTGATTACGGCTGCCCTTATGGAATCTACAGTAGTTTGAGCTCCAAAAGCTACGGAGTTTGCAAGTCTAAGCAGTTTGTAGGATAGGCTTACATCCCTTTCAATGATTGAAGTAATTACATCAAAGGAAGGCTCCGGTTTGTTCAGCTCTGATATTAGGGAGACCATGGCTCCATTTGTACTTTTGATATCTTTTCTTGCAATAACAACAGGTTTGCTGAAAAAACTGCCCTGAAAAAGATCAAAACCCATATCATAAGCTATACGAAATTCTTCTCTAGTATCCAGTTTCTTTGATAAAAATTTTATTCGATTGCCGTACTGCTTAATGAGTCTTCGTTGAATATCTAAAGGAATGTTCTTGAAATTAATTTTAACAATATCAACATGATCCAGGATGGAGTAATCGTTATGTGAGGGATCAAAGTCATCTAGGGCCAAAATATAATTTGAGGCTCTCAATGTTTTGCAAGCATGAATAAATTCTTTTGTTATGGCGATAGGATTTAACACTTCTATAATTACACGGTCTTTTGGAATGGATTGCGGAATATCCTTAGTTAGTAAATCCTCACTAAACTTCAAAAAACCTCGGGTGCCTCCCGTTAATTCATCAAACTGCATTACAAAGAAAGCTGTATATAGAACATGGGCGGCGGTTTCCTTACGATTTTCCTCTGGATTATCTTTATTTTCATTATTTTGACAGAGCAATTCATATCCATAGATGTTTTCTCCTCTATCAAAAATTGGTTGTCGAGCTATGTAAACATCCATTTTACCACTTCCTTTAATAGTATTCTAATTGGGCATGATTCTTATTCTCAATATTATACCAAAGCTTATGACTTTTGTGCTCTTAAAAAGGCCTTTACATTTGGATATCTTAAGCAGATTATAACAGATAATTTCAATCCTCATTATTGTCGGCATTATTAAGAAAAACCTTAATTGCTCGACAGCTTATTTCATTGATAAAGGTGAGGTGAAAAACCCCTTGGCTTTTGGTTCTGAGTTTTTCTTGTTTATCTTTCCTCTTTCGCAGCAGGGGAGACGCATATCCAGAGGGTAATCGTGAATTTACGATATACTTTACAACTTGTTATCAGACAGAAAAAAGCACATATGTTACTCTAGAGATACATTTTTCATTTTAATGGCCCATGCAACAGCCCGCCGGCAACTGTACCCGGCAACGTCTTCGAACGGCCCGCCAACAACTTGCTCGAAAACTGTCCTCGAACAGCCCCCCTGCAACCCACGATTTTCATACCTTTCTCGGCTTTACATAAATTGAACTATAATGCTATAATTATCCTCTAAATATGTTATAATAAGTCCATTAATGTAGAAGGCTTATTACAACATAAACATCCCACCCTTAGTCATGTTAGATAATGGGCATATGCACTAAAGGGAATAAAAAAGTAAAAATAAAATCAATCAATTACAGCCTGCATTGAAATAGAACGCGGGTGATTTATAATTTTCACCATTAATAATATAAGGCACGAAAGGAAGAAAATTAGAAATGGAAAAGAAAACTTATTATATTACAACGCCAATTTATTATCCAAGCTCAAACCTTCACATTGGGCATACCTATTGTACTGTCATGGCTGATGCAATGGCAAGGTTTAAACGTTTGGCAGGATATGATGTTATGTTCCTTACAGGAACAGATGAGCATGGGCAAAAGATCCAAAAAGTAGCCATGGAAAAGGGAATTACCCCACAGCAGCATGTTGATGAAATTGTTGAAGGAATTAAAGAACTGTGGAAGACCATGGAAATCTCTTATGATGATTTTATCAGAACCACTGAGCCAAGACATGTCAAGAGGGTACAAGCTATCGTTACCAAAATGTATGAAAAGGGCGATATTTATAAAGGGGAATACGAAGGCTTGTATTGTACCCCTTGTGAAGCTTTCTGGACAGAGAGTCAGACCGTAGAAGGCAAGTGTCCTGATTGCGGTAGACCGGTAGAGAAGGCTAAGGAAGCTGCATATTTTTTCAGACTATCAAATTACCAGGACAGGCTTATTGATTTATTTGAGAATAATCCTGAATTTTTGAAACCTGACTCCAGAAGAAATGAGATGCTCAATTTTGTAAAGCAAGGACTAGAGGATCTTTGTATTTCCAGATCTTCCTTCGATTGGGGCATACCTGTTCCTATGGACAATGACCATGTTATTTATGTTTGGTTGGATGCACTTTCAAACTATATAACTGCTTTAGGGTATCCCGAAGAGCCCGCACTTTATGAAAAATATTGGCCTTGTGATGTTCACTTGGTTGGAAAGGAAATTGTGAGATTCCACTCCATTATCTGGCCTGCTATGCTCATGTCCTTGGATCTTCCTCTTCCGAAAAAGGTCCTTGGCCACGGGTGGATCCTTCTTGAGGGCGGAAAAATGTCTAAATCCAGAGGCAATGTAGTGGACCCAGTAAAGCTTATTGAAAGGTATGGGGTTGATGCTTTAAAATATTTCCTCTTAAGAGAATATAATTTCGGGCAGGACGGATTGTACACCAATGAAGTGATGATTAATCGGATCAATTATGACCTGGCTAATGATCTAGGCAACCTAGTAAGCAGAACCGTTGCCATGATTGAAAAATATAATGATGGTATCATGCCAGAATCTAAAGTAGAAGGCGAGTTTGATGCAGACTTGAAAGCCATTGCCATAGGTGCCGCTTCAAAGGTGGAGGCCCATATGGATAAGTTTAACTTTAGCCAAGCCTTGGAGGAAATATGGATCGTCGTCAGAAGAACCAATAAATATATCGATGAAACCATGCCTTGGGTTCTTGCTAAAGATGAGGCTTCTAAGGAAAGATTAGATACGGTGCTTCATAACCTAGCAGAAGCGATACGAATTATTTCAGTATTAATATATCCATTTATGCACTCAACCTCTACAAGAATTAGAGAGCAGCTTGGAATTCCTTCAGCTGAAGCCGATGTACGATGGGAAGACGCATTCCAGTTTGATATGATGAAGGGTCAAAGGGTCAAGAAGGGTGAAGCTATTTTCCCACGACTTGATTTAGAAAAAGAACTAGAAGCCCTGGATGCTATGAGTGCTGAATCTGCAGAGCCAGAACTGCCTCCTACCCAATTCAAGCCAGAAATCACCATTGATGATTTTGATAAAATAGACCTGAAGGTAGGGGAAATCATCTCTTGTAAAAAGCATCCAAAGGCAGATAAGCTATTGGTTTCTCAGGTGAAAATCGGAACTGACCAAAGACAAATCGTATCTGGTGTTGCCAAAGATTATACACCTGAAGAAATGACAGGGAAAAAAGTCATTGTAGTAGCCAACCTGAAGCCTATTAAGCTTCGAGGCGAGGAGTCAAAGGGAATGATTCTTTTTGCAGACAATGGCGAAAAGCTTGCATTTGTTACTACAGATGCAACAGATGGAAATGATGTAAAATAACGAGATTACACTGTTCTAGTAAAGGAGAGGAGGGAGGAGAGGAACTTGTAGCAGAATAAGGCTTAAAGTTCCTTCACCTCCTGTCGTTTTAGATACTGTTTGTAGGAAAAAGTACAAAAATTCCTACTAATTTGATAAAAAGAAGAAAAAGTGTAGGAAAATAGAGTTAAAAGTTCCTATACTTTCTGGGATTTTAGGTAGTGTTTGTAGGAAAAAATGCAAAAGTTCCTACAAAATCAATAAAAAAATTAAAAAGTGCAGGAAAACTAGGATGAAAGTTCCTATACTTTCTGAGATATTTGTACTGTTTGTAGGAAAACAAGCTGAAGTTCCTACAAAAACGGATGGGAAAAAAGGAAAGTGTAGGAAAAATCCAAAACCCTACACTTTCCGGCGTATATTGTAATCATACAGAAACAGAAAGGATGAAATATGCTATTTGACTCCCATGCTCACCTGAACAGCGAAAGATACGCAGAGGACTGGGATCAGGTGATTAAAGATATAGAGGAATCTGACCTGTCCTATGTGATGGATGTAGGTTTTGATTTGGAAAGCTCTGTAAAGACTGTGGAGCATACAAAAAAATATTCATGGTGTTATGGCGCCGTAGGCTGTCATCCTCATGATGCCAAAACCATGGATGATATGTCATTAATCATGCTTAAAGGGCTAGCAAAAAAGCCAAAGATAATGGCTATTGGCGAAATTGGGTTGGACTATTATCACAATCATTCGCCACGAGATGTTCAGCAATATTGGTTTCGACGTCAGATTCAATTGGCCCTAGAGCTAGATATGCCTATTATTATCCATGACAGGGAGGCCAATGAGGATGTAATGAGAATATTAAAGGAAGAAGGTGCTTTCAGCAAGGAAAGGCTGAAGGGCGGCAGTGATGCAAAGGTGTTATTGCATTGCTATTCAGGAAGCCGAGAGCTTGCCCGTCAATATGTAAAGCTAGGTGCTACCATTTCAATGGCAGGACCTATAACCTACAAAAATGCTAGAAAAAATATTGAGGTAGTGCAAGAAATACCTATTGAACATCTGTTAGTAGAAACGGATGCTCCTTATTTAACTCCAGAGCCTTTCAGAGGTAGAACCAACCATCCGTCCTACGTAGAATATACTGTTCGGAAAATAGCAGATATTAAGGAAATGAGCTACGAGGAAGTGGCCAGAATAACCTGTGAAAACGCTAAAAGATTCTTTAATATAGAATAAACCCGTCTTCCAACAACCGGCTATTACCATAAACAACACGGTTCGAGCCAACTTGAGCTAGCCCAAGTCTAGTGCCTGGTGCCAGCAGTGAAGAACATATAGTAAACATATAACGACAAGATAAAATAAAAAACAGCCCCTTTTTTGGAAGAAAGGGGCTGTTTTTGTGGAAAAAAGAGAGAAAATCGGTAAGAAAACATAGATTTCATTACAGAAAGTAACAAATTTGACCAATAGAACAATTTATAATTGAACAAACTGGAGAAAAAGAGGTGATTGTGATGGAGCTGTTGTTAGAAAATGTAAAAAATACAATGAACAGTAGAAGCTCAAAACTGCCGCGCCCGACATCGAGAGTGGCCACCGCTAGTTATGTTAAGCTTGCTATTATTATTGTCTGCTCCTTGTTATTTGGACGTGTGGATTTATTTTATGCAGTATTTCCTTGTGGTATCGCGTTGATTACGGTCTTAATGAATAAGAGCAGGGCAAATATTTATACTCTGCCCTTGATTATAGCGGGGCTGATGACTAATTATGGGACAGGCTATGAGATCATAAGCAACCTAATCGCGACAATACTCTGCGGAATTATCTTCTTCTTTCTGTATAAAATCAGAGTATCTATTGTAACTCGAGGTTTTTTCGCAGCAGGAATCATGGTAGCAATCAAATCTTTATATTTCTTTATGTCCCCCCTTGTTCTTGTCTATGATGTTTTTATGATGTTCGTAGAAGCCCTACTGATTTTAGCCCTTGTCTACATATTCCATTCTTTTTTTAATCTACTTGACAAAGACTCGAAAACTAAAAACGCCATATCTGAAAGCATTGTTTCCACAACTACCGTTGCCGTTCTATTGGTAGGGGGAGTTGGCATAGAAATGATAGGGCCTTTCTCACCAGTACAGCTTGGTGCCTTAATGATTACATTATTTATAGGATACAAGATGGGAATTATGGAAGGTGGAATTGCTGGTATCGTTTCAGGAGTCGTTACTATGATGATTTCTTCTGGGTCCCCTGCAGTTATAGGTATTTTTGCCTGTGCAGGAATGGTGGCAGGATTCTTTCAGGGATTGAATAGAATTGTCACAGGAGCTTGCTTTGCTGCGGTATGTGTTGCCTTTGGTCTTGTTAAAGGATATCCAGAACTTTATATTTCAATATATGATCCTCTCTTTGCAGCACTTATTTTTATAGCAATTCCAAGCCAATTAATGAGAAGGATGGAAGTTTTTTTTGCTAAGATTAGACGTGATGATGTATATTATGAATTAGTAGCCAGAGATCGCATAAAAGATACCCTCAAAGGCTACCTTGAAACCTTTGAAAAGCTGTCCTTTCTTTATGCTGGAACTAAAAATACTAGTTCTATTATATCCATGCAATTTAAGGGCATGGCAAAGGCCGTAAATCTTATGATGGAAGAGTTGTCTTCGCCCACCCCACTGGTTATGCAATCAAGAGAAAAATACTCTATAAACGTAGGGGCCTCTAGCTATTCAAAAGAAGGGGGTATTTCTGGTGATAGCTATTTATGCTCAGATTATAAGCCAGGAGAATATATGATCGCATTAAGCGATGGTATGGGAAATGGACAAAGAGCCCAGGAAGAAAGCTCTTTAACAGTGAAGACTTTATTTAATTTGATGAAAGCTGGGTTTGATGTGGAATTGGCCTTAAAAACCATTAATCAGCTTTTACTTATGAAATCTTCTGATGAGATTTTTTCAACAGTTGATCTGGCAGTATTTAATAAAACCAACGGTAGAATAAAGCTGTTTAAAATAGGCGCAGCGGCAACCTTTATTAAGCGAGGCGATACAGTAGAAAGCATAAAGATGTCGGCTTTGCCAATGGGAATAGTAGACTCAATTTCTGTCAACAACATTGATTTTCAAGCAAAACGCGGAGATGCAATTATCATTGTTTCCGACGGAATTACAGAAGCCGATCGAAAAGACGTTCAAATGGAATGGATTAAAGAAGCAATTATGAACATAAGGTCTAGAGACCCCCAGACCATATCCGATTTGCTGATCAATAAGGCTGTAGAGCGATATGGTCTAAAAGAAAAGGACGACATGACAGTAATAACAGCAGTCATTAACTAACCCCACAGCCATTAGACCGAGAGATGATTGGCCGTGGCCGCCAGCCATTAGTCCGAGAGATGATTGGCTGTGGCCGCAAAAACCTGCCAGCGTCCGAGAGATGATTGGCTGTGGCCGCAAAAACCTGCCAGCGTCCGAGAGATGATTGGCCGTGGCCGCATAAACCTGCCAGCGTCCGAGAGATGATTGGCCGTGGCCGCATAAACCTGCCAAGGACCACAGCCAAACTGCCAAGGACCGAGAGATGATTGGCTGCCACATAATATTCATGATTGTTTTCTTGAAAAGTGTGCTATAATCCTAAGTGCAGGTATTTATATAAAAAATAAGGAAAAAGAAGTAAAATAGCACATGATTATAGATAAAGTTAAAGATACGATTATTAAAAACAACTTAATTTCAAAAGGCGAGCACATCGTTATCGGCCTCTCCGGAGGACCTGATTCGGTGTGCCTTTTTCATATTCTCTATCAGCTACGAGGAGCCTTTGATCTGACTCTACACGCTGTGCATATCAATCACAAATTAAGGCCCGGTGCAGCTGAAGAGGATGAGCATTATGTAGAAAAACTGGCGAAGAGCTTTGGGGTTGATTGCCATTTATTTTCCTATGATGTAAATGAGATAGCTACTGAAAAACGTATCTCTGCTGAGGATGCAGGGAGGCAGGTTAGATATGGATCCTTTTATCAAGTAGCGGATGTCGTAGCGAAGGATACTGGCAAAACCGTAAAAATAGCCATAGCTCAAAACATGAATGATCAGGCAGAAACTATTTTAATGCGCATCATGAGGGGTACGGGCACAGATGGTTTGGCAGGTATAGAATACATTCGGCAATCTCCAAGAGGACATGATATCATCAGGCCCCTATTAGATATTACAAGAGAGGAGATAGAAAACTATTGTCGAGAAAATTCTTTAAACCCAAGAATCGACCTAACCAACCTCCAACCAGTTTACACTCGAAACAAAATACGCCTTGAATTGATTCCATATATGATGGAGCATTTTAATGAAAATGTTATAGCTGCTCTAGTCCGACTTTCTCAGATTGCAAAAGAGGATAATGGGTATTTGTATCAACAGGCAGAGGACTTAGTAAAGCAACATGGAATCTTATACAAAGCAGATTCTCCAACAGATTATCCCCAAAACTATCATTACCCGATTTTTCAAAACCATAGTCAAGGTGATTTAAGTAAAGCAACATTCCCTGTGGACATCCTGCAAAATGCCCATAATGCAATACGTCACCGAATTTATAAATTGCTCTTTGAAAGGATTGGCCTTGTAAAAGATATTGAGGCCGTACACATGGAGCAAGGGGATAGGTTGCTGGAAAATGCAAAAACTTCATCTTCAGTAGACTTTCCTGATGGATATGCTATGAAAATATCTTATGATATGGCAGAGTTCTATCAAAAGCCTGATGTTAGAGAAACAACCATAGAATATGAGATTACCCCAGGACAAGATATCCATATCCCTGAATTAAAGGGTCAATTACGAGTAAAAATTCTAAACAATGGTCAATGGCAACTTAGAAAAGAAGAAATAAAAAACACCCCAACTAAAAGCTATAGCTGTAGTCTAAATTATGACGCGATAATATCAACAGGGGGAAGACTTTTGCTAAGAAACAGAAGACCAGGGGATTATTTTATACCACTGGGGATGAAAGGAAGGAAAAAGCTGCAAGATTATTTTGTAGACGAAAAGATAGAAAAGGACCTACGAGAGTTCATTCCCCTCCTTTGTATAGGATCTGAAATCCTTTGGATTATGGGAAGAAGAATCCATGAAAACTATAAAATAACAGAAGAAACCAAAGAAATCCTTTTGCTTGAATATTATCCTACCACATGATAAAATATTTAGGTATTACTTATAGAGAGAGTAACATTTACTCATAACATTTTGTTCTAAAATATCCATAGTTTTTAGACGGAATTTTTCTGAGGAATTTAAAATATTCTAGATTGGGTAATATATTCTATAATACCACCAAAATCCAAAAAAGGAGGAAATTAGGGCATTGAATAGAGCTTTAAAAAGTTTAAGTATATATGTAATCATATTTGCCTTGGTGCTAGCTACGGCTTGGCTCTATAAGGGGGCTCCGGAGCAAGAAATAAAAGAGGTGACAATTACTGATTTTACCAGCTACTTAGCGGAAGAACAGATAGAGGAGCTTAGTATTGTTGGCACGACCTTGAATGGGACCTTGCGATCCGGCGATAAGATTGTAACCTACGTATCATCTATTATAGAAATTGATAAGCTTTACGATAATTATATTTTTCCTCAGATGCAGGAGGATATTATTGATGTAAGCAGTGAAGAACCGAAAACTACCCCATGGTTTGTCACACTCTTACCTACAATTATCATGATACTGATCTTAGTAGCCTTCTGGTTCGTATTTATGAATCAGGGCCAGGGCGGTGGCGGAAAAGTCATGTCCTTTGGTAAGAGCAGAGCTCGACTACACAAAGAGGAAGATCTGAAAAAAGTGACCTTCGCCGATGTGGCAGGGTTGGATGAAGAAAAGGAAGAGCTTGCTGAAGTAGTAGACTTCCTTAAGAACCCCAAGAAATACTATTCATTAGGTGCAAGAATTCCGAAAGGTATTCTACTAGTAGGGCCTCCTGGCACAGGAAAAACGTACATCTCAAAGGCAACTGCAGGGGAAGCTGGCGTTCCTTTTTACAGCATCAGCGGGTCTGATTTTGTAGAAATGTTTGTAGGCGTTGGGGCTTCTAGAGTAAGAGACTTATTTGAACAAGCAAAGAAAAACTCGCCATGCATTATATTTATAGACGAGATCGATGCCGTAGGACGAAAAAGAGGAGCTGGACTTGGCGGCGGTCATGATGAAAGAGAGCAGACGCTGAATCAATTGTTGGTAGAAATGGATGGCTTTGGAGAACACTCCGGGATTATTATCTTAGCTGCCACAAATAGGCCTGATATCCTTGATTCTGCGCTTCTAAGACCCGGCAGATTTGATAGACAGGTGGTCATTGGTATTCCAGATATCAAGGGTAGAGAAGCTATTTTCAGAGTTCATTCTAGAAATAAGCCATTGGATGATACCGTTGACCCAAAGGTACTGGCGAGACGGACACCGGGCTTTACTCCAGCAGATATAGAAAATATGCTGAATGAAGCAGCTTTGATTACAGCAAGGCGGAACGGTAAGAAAATCCGGATGGATGAAATAGAAGAAGCTATTACAAAGGTGATAGCTGGACCGGAAAAGAAGAGCAGAGTCATAAGTCCAAATGAAAGGAAATTGACAGCTTATCATGAGGCCGGCCATGCTTTGGTGGCTAGAATGATGCCAAATACAGACCCGGTACATCAGGTTTCTATTATTCCGAGAGGAAGAGCCGGCGGCTTTACAATGATACTGCCGAAAGAAGACAAATACTATGCAACGAAAACCTCAATGAAAGAACAGATTGTTCATCTTCTTGGCGGCAGAGTTGCTGAGAAAATTACACTTGATGACATTAGCACCGGTGCCAGCAATGATATCGAACGAGCTACAGATATTGCACGTGCTATGGTTACGAAATATGGTTTTAGCGACAGGCTTGGGCCTGTCAACTATAGCTCACCAGATGAAGTTTTTCTAGGCAAAGATTTTTCAACTAGAAAGAACTATTCCGAAGAGGTAGCTTCGGAAATTGATGAGGAAATCAGAATCATTATTGAAGATGCTTACTCTACGGCAGAAAGTATACTGACAGAAAATCTTGACAAGCTTCATACCATCGCCAATACCTTACTAGAAATAGAAACTCTTGATGGCGAGCAGTTCGAAAAACTATTTACAGGAGAAGTTACTGCAGAGGAGCTTATCGAAGAGGTTCATAATATGGAAAGAGCCGTTTTGGAGGCCAATGCCAAGGAGGCAGCAGAATTAGAACTGGAAAGCGCCTTGGAAGATGAAGAAGGCTGGGAAGAAGATGACCTTGCAGAAAATGAAGAGCATCATGAAGATGATGACCATCAGGAAATAGACGAAAATAAGAACGAGGCACCAGATAGCAAGGATCAGGAAAAGACAGAAGAATAGCTATTGAACTAGGGCAGGTAATCACCTGCCCTTTTAAGTCACTAGCAAATGAAAAGGAGAAAATATGAAAGTAACAGTAAGAAAATGCTTAGAGCTTCAATTCTTTAAAGAATCCACGGTAATAGGCGGAAAAGAAGGTCTTGATAATAAAGTGACTGCTGTTTCTTTTTTTGACTGGGGTACTGCAGGTAGGCCGGATCTGGAATTGCACAAAAGGGATGAGATGATTCTTACTCCTTTTCCTTATCCGGATAAAACTGTGGATCAGCTACAAAGAATAAGAGAATTATTCGATACAGGTGTAGCTGTGGTGGTTATTTTCCCTCTTGAAGGATTTACAGAGGATTTAGAAAAGGCTATTGCAGGGCTTTCTGATGAATTGGGATTGCCTGTAATCTCAATGCCAAGAAATACAAAAATCGCCTATTCTGATGTTATCAATGAGGTGACAGAAAGAATTATTTCTGGAGAAAATTTTGGAAACCGCTTAATTAGTAACACGATTTACCACTTATTGAATTTTGAAAAGCATAGCAACTTCCAATCTGCAGTAAGGGAAGCGGCCATTAATAATAATTTCCAAATCATATTATTGAGCGAAGATTATAATCCAATTTTTTCTGTTGAAACAAGGCACAGAGCTACTATTGCCGATGCTATTCGGGAAGGAATACAGCGTGGAGCTAACAATTCCATGGTCTATACAAAAATCGATGTTAACGGTGTACTCACTTATTGGGGCCCGGTGACTATAAATGGAGAAAGCCTTTTCATGCTTATCGTAGATAATGAAGACTCCTACTCCCCTGGGGAAATCACTAAGCTTGCAGAAATTGTAGAGATTGCTATGGGTATGTGGAAATACAGCCCCCAAGGAGATGCCAAGGCAGAATTCATAAAAGCTTTGAGAAGAGGAGATTTGAGCTTGGCCTATAGCATGAAAGATGAAGCAGGAGTTGCTGGTGATGAAATCATCAGTGTGTTTTCTATAGAAGGAGTTAAGGTGGAGAATGCCTTAAAAATTATTACCGCCTTTGAAAAGAAATGGGGATATACGGTTTTGCAAATTCATGAAGAGGACGAAATATCCGGTATCATATTATCTGAGGATGGAGAGAAAGGAAATGATAAGTGTATTGAGCTTTATAATGAGCTTGAAAATATCAAACCAAAGATTCTGTTCCATTTTACAGGGGTAGATGATATTGATGGGGTGGGAGATGCTTATCATTTAATTAATGAGACATGGCCCTTTATTCAGAAAATTTTCCCCCGAAAATCAGTTTTTACAAAATATGAGATGGCTTTGGCCAGCAACTGTATAAACATTTCAGTAAAAGGGGATTCAGTTAAAAAGAATTATATGGATTTAATAGAACCCCTAAAGAAGCAGGGGGATACGAAAGGGCGGCAGTTCCTAGAGACCCTTGAAATATTTCTGTTAGATGCGGGAACCAATACTGCAAAAACATCGGAAATCATGGATGTTCATACTAATACTGTGCAATATAGGATGAAGCGAATTAAAGAAATTCTGAATGCAGATATTATGGAAATTACAGTAATGCAAGGACTCGCTATTGCCCTAGCAATAGATAGAATCGAAAGAAGAACAAAATAATACCCTACTCATAGAGACACCTTTCTTAGGTTAGGTGGGGTATTTTCCGTCTGAAGACTTTTTAATAGTAAGCAAAATTATGCTGATGATATTGGAAAGGCTCAATGGAAATAAGAGTCAGACCCCCTAATAAAACAATCAAATATAATGTATACAAGTTATAAATTGGTTGATAATTCTAAATTATTAATATATTATTGAAGTGGTGAGGCTTGAAATTTTAGGCATTTCCGGCTTCGAGCAAAAATAACAACATTTTTTATACTACTATATAAAATTTTATTATAGGAGGAGACGTGTATGACTAAGCTTGAGGAACTTCGCGCAAAAAAAGAAGCCATCGCCTTAGGCGGCGGCCCAAAAAGAATTGAAGCGCAACACGCCCAAGGAAAACTTACAGCAAGGGAGAGAATAGACCTGTTGTTTGATGAGGGCAGCTTCATTGAAATGGACACTTTTGTCCATCATAGAAGTATAAACTTTGACATGCCTGAGAAGCACGCGCCGGGAGATGGTGTTGTTACCGGTTATGGAACAGTTGACGGAAGGCTTGTTTTTGCTTATGCTCAGGACTTTACGGTACTTGGTGGCTCGCTAGGAGAATATCACGCGGAAAAAATTGTTAAGGTGCAGGAAATGGCCCTAAAAATGGGAGCCCCTATAGTAGGATTAAACGATTCCGGTGGTGCCAGGATTCAGGAAGGCGTTAACGCTCTTTCAGGTTTTGGAAAGATATTTTACAACAACACTATATCCTCCGGTGTAATTCCACAGATTTCAGTCATCATGGGACCTTGTGCTGGCGGTGCTGTATATTCACCAGCCATCATGGACTTTGTATTTATGGTGGATAAAACCAGCCAAATGTTCATTACAGGGCCTCAAGTAATAAAAACAGTAACGGGAGAAGATATTTCCTCTGAAAAGCTAGGTGGTGCTATGACCCACAACTCTATAAGCGGAGTGGCACACTTTATGGGCAAAGATGATACAGATACCCTTGCTCAGGTAAGGGAGCTTTTAAGCTACATGCCGTCTAATAATCTTGAAACTGCTCCAATTTATGCCACACAAGATGACATGAATAGATTGATACCGGAATTCAATGACATTATTCCTGAAAATCCAAATAAAGCTTATGATATTTATGAAATTATAAAATTGCTCGCAGACGAAGGCAAATTCTATGATGTCATGCCTCATTATGCTAAAAACATCGTGACCTGCTTTATTCGTTTAGATGGGCAAACTGTTGGCGTTATTGCAAACCAGCCAAAGTTTTTGGCAGGATGCTTGGATATCAATGCATCTGACAAAGCTGCAAGATTTATAAGAAGATGCGATGCTTTTAATATACCATTACTTACACTTGTTGACGTGCCTGGATTCCTACCTGGTACCGATCAAGAATATGGTGGCATTATCCGCCATGGGGCAAAGATGTTGTATGCTTATTGTGAGGCAACAGTGCCAAAGGTGACCATGATTCTCAGAAAAGCTTACGGTGGCGCATACATAGGAATGTGCAACAAAGAACTAGGAGCAGACATGGTATTTGCATGGCCAAACGCTGAGATTGCAGTAATGGGTGCTGAAGGCGCAGCTAATATCGTATTTAAGAATGAAATAAAAAATGCAGATGATCCTATTGCGAAAAGGCAAGAAAAGGTTAAAGAGTATGAGGAAAGGTTTAACAACCCATACAGAGCTGCAGAACTGGGCTATGTAGACGATATTATAGAACCTGCAACTGCCAGACCTCGAATCATCAGTGCATTTGATATGCTTGCTTCAAAGAGGCAGTCCTTGCCGGCTAAGAAACACGGTAATATCCCTCTGTAAGGCATGTACCAAAATAAAAAGAAAGAGGTGGGATAGAAAATGGAAGATTTAACTTTGATGCAAAAATTTGCAGATCCCCAGCTTATTGACAACTTGTCAATGGTGGAACGAACAGAGGGCGCTTTAATTACTACATTGATGGGTATGGGCATTACGTTTATTGTCCTGGCATTATTATGGGTAATGATCGCCTTAATGACCAAAGCGATTCAAAAAAGCGAACATAAACCTGAGGAGAAGAACATAGAACCTGCAGTACTTAAACAAACTAGCGCTTCATCAAGTTCCGATGCTCCTGCTTTAGCAGAACAAGATGCTGCGACCCAGCCGGATACGGCGTTAATTGCTGTCATAGCTGCTGCAATTGCCGCAGTAGAAGGAAGCAGTACAGCAGAAAACCTAGTAATTAAAAGAATAAAAAGAATATCAGGAACCAGCACTGCCTGGAGTAAGGCAGGCGCTGGCGAATGTATAGATAGTAGGAAATTTTAAAGAATTTGGATTTCAAATCTATTTATGTTAAAGGAGATAATTGCTATGAAAAAATATAATATTACCGTAAATGGCATCGCTTATGAGGTAGAAGTTGAAGAGATAAAATCAGGAACAGCCCCTGCACAGAAAGCAGTCTCTGCCCCAGCTCAATCAGCTCCTGCAGCTCCTGCCCCAAGTGCAGCACCTGCACCTGCTCCAGCTCCTACTCCTAGTCCAGCAGCGGCACCATCTGCCGGAGCCCAGGTTGTAGACAGCCCTATGCCGGGAACAATCCTAGACATTAAAGTAAAGCCGGGAGACGCTGTAACAGAAGGTCAGGTTCTTATTATACTGGAGGCCATGAAAATGGAAAATGAAATCGTGGCGCCAGGAGCTGGTACCGTTGATACGATTCAGGTTACAAAGGGTGCAGCAGTTAATGCGGGAGATGTATTGCTATCTCTTAAGTAGCCTCCCACTCAAATTTTGAAAATGGACAGGAGGTAAAAATAGAATGATCATAGAGACAATAGTTGAATTTATTGGCAGTATGGGTCTAACCAACATGGACGGTAAGAGCCTCATTATGATCCTTGTTGCGTTATTGTTCCTCTATCTTGCTATTAGGAGGGGCTTTGAACCTTTATTGCTCGTACCCATTGCCTTCGGAATGCTTCTTTCAAACTTGCCACTGTCAGGCATGTTTGATGCTACGGTAACTGCATTTGATGCTTTTATGGATCCAAGCAAGACCGAAACCAGCGGAGGCTTGTTATATCAATTTTATAGCTTTAACAAGTTAGGAATTTTTCCACCCCTTATTTTCATGGGAATCGGTGCTATGACGGATTTTGGCCCTCTGATTGCCAACCCTAAATCGCTGATGCTAGGGGCTGCTGCACAGTTTGGAATATTCACAACCTTTTTAGGTGCAGTACTGTTCTTCGGATTTACTGCTCAGGAAGCAGCTTCTATAGGTATTATTGGGGGGGCAGATGGTCCTACGGCTATATTCATTACGACTCAGCTTGCACCCCATCTGCTAGGTGCAGTTGCAGTAGCGGCTTATTCTTACATGGCCTTGGTACCTGTTATTCAGCCACCGATTATGAAGGCTCTTACGACAAAGAAAGAGCGAATGATCAAAATGGAGCAGCTGAGAAAAGTAAGCCAAAGGGAAAAGATCCTTTTCCCAATATTCGTAACTGTCATCGTTGTACTTATCCTTCCAGCAGCTTCTTCCCTAGTGGGTATGCTCATGCTGGGCAACCTATTTAAGGAAAGCGGAGTAACGGCGAGACTTGCTGATACGGCATCTAATGCTTTTATAAATATTGTAACCATACTCCTTGGAATATCAGTTGGTGCATCGGCACAGGGCCCTACCTTCCTAGTTATTGATACCATACAGATTATTGTACTTGGCATCGTAGCTTTTGGTATAGGCACTGCAGCAGGTGTTCTTCTAGGAAAACTAATGAATGCTTTAACCGGTGGGAAAATTAACCCTCTTATCGGATCAGCAGGGGTTTCTGCGGTTCCAATGGCAGCTCGTGTATCCCAGAAAGTTGGGCAGGCAGAAAATCCAACAAACTTTTTGCTGATGCATGCCATGGGACCTAATGTGGCCGGTGTTATCGGATCAGCTGTCGCCGCCGGAGTAATGCTATCCATGTTTAGTGGTTACTAAAATATTGGGAGTTCATGAGTTCCAGAATATATATACACTTTCTTTCTTAGCATGATAACCTATATTAAAATAAATAAAAGCCGGGCTCAGAAATGAGTCTGGTTTTTATTTGTTGTCAGGCTTATTTTAATTGTAAAACTCAAACAATTGGTTTATACTATAACAGTTAATATCCATCGATGCCTTGAAGCCAGAAAATAAGTTGAGAATGGCAAGTATACAGTCTGGCTTATAGATAATGGGAGGAAGAACAGATATGTTATTAGCATTTGATGTTGGGAATACCAACATAGTACTAGGAGTCTTTAAAGACGGCAATCTGATTCAAAACTGGAGAATAGAAACGGATTATAATAAAAGTGCAGATGAATATGGTATGCTCATTAATCAGCTGTTTTGTTATGAAGGATTGAACATCAAAGAGGTTAAAGATGTCATTATCTCAACGGTAGTTCCATCCATACTATACACTTTACAGCATTTATCCATGAAATATTTTAATAGAAGAGCCCTTGTGGTAGGACCCGGCATAAAGACTGGCCTAATTGTAAAGTACGATAATCCTAAACAGGTGGGAGCTGATAGGGTGGTCAACGCAGTTGCAGCCTTGCACAAATACGGTGGCCCCTTGGTCATCGTTGACTTTGGGACAGCAACAACTTTCTGTGCCGTAACGGGAGATTATGAGTACCTAGGTGGAACCATATCACCAGGATTAAAGATTGCTTCCGATGCATTGTTTGAGAAAACCGCTAAGCTTCCTAAGGTAGAATTGGAAGATCCAGGGAGGGCTATTTGCAGAAACACCATAGAAAGTATGCAATCCGGCTTGGTTTATGGTCACATGGGAACAGTAGACTTTATTATTAGAAAGATAAAAAAGGAACTGAAGAGTTATACAAAATCTGATAAAGAACCCAGGGTCATCGCTACCGGCGGTTTAGCTTCTTTAATAAATAGCGGAATAGATAGTATTGATTATGTAGACAAGCTTCTGACTTTAGAAGGTCTTTATCTAATATACGAAAAAAACAAAGGACGCAGAGGATGAAAATTGGAAATATTAGACTGGAGAACCCTTTCTTCTTGGCACCCTTAGCGGGAATCACAGATAGTTCATTCAGAAGGATTTGTAAAAAGCAGGGAGCCGGTCTTGTGTATTCTGAAATGATCAGTGCAAAAGGTTTTTATTATAATGATAAGGCAACGGAGCGCCTGCTTCAATATTACGAAGAGGAACAACCCCTTGCCTACCAAATTTTTGGTTCTGAGCCTGAGATTATAGCTTATACATCAAAAGCTCTTTCAGAGAGGGAAAATGTTTTACTTGATATTAATATGGGCTGTCCCGTTCCCAAGGTAGTAAAAAATGGGGAGGGCTCTGCTCTCCTAAAAACTCCCCATCAAGCGGCCACCCTTATAAGAGCCGCGGTGGAGAATACCCATAAACCCGTCACAGCCAAAATTAGAATAGGTTGGGATGAAAATAGCGTTAATGCAGTAGAAGTGGCGAAGGCTATTGAAGCGGCTGGAGCTAGCGCCATCGCTGTACACGGTAGGACCAGACAGCAGTTTTACAGCGGTAAAGCCGATTGGAGCATGATAAATAAGGTGAAAAAGGCGGTTAACATTCCTGTTATTGGAAATGGGGATGTTTTCTCAGGAGAAGACGCCCTTCGCCTTATGGAGGAAACCCAATGCGATTTTGTAATGATTGCAAGAGGCGCATTAGGAAATCCATGGATTTTTCGTGAAGCACTGGCCTTGTGGAAGGGAATGCAGCCTCCACCTGGACCTACTATTGAGGAAAAGGTGTCTACCATGATCAAGCATCTTAAAATGCTAGTTGCAGATAAGGGTGAACATGTGGCAGTAAGGGAAATGAGAAAGCATGTAGGCTGGTATATTAAAGGAATGAAGGGTTCTGCAGAGATTCGCAGGAAAGTGAATACCATAGATAATGTAGAGTTATTGATTCAGACAATAAAAGGGTTACTGCTCACAACGTAAGTCAGTTCCCCTCTGAAATCGGGCAACATGTCCAGCTCCTTTCAAACACGTTTACAATAGTAACCAGAGATTTCACGGTAATCCCTCAAGGCTTGGAATTCCTTGACAATCTTTTGTGTATCCATTATAATATTGCGCATATGAGCAGCTAATTTGAAATATACTTCAATAGTTGCACTAAATTAGAATAGATATTTTTTGTTGAGCGCCTTTCAGTTTTAGAAGCGCCAAATTTTTTAATTGGGCACAACAAGATTCTTAAAATATGTAATTTTAAGATATCTATCGTAATAATAATAGAAGAAAACTTAAAATATAAGGAGTAAGTAATATGTCTGAAGAATTGCTGTTAACTAAAGAAGGTTATGAAAAAATCGTAGCAGAGCACGAGGAGCTCGTTACTGTTCGAAGGAAAGAAGTAGCTGAAAGAATCAAAGAAGCAATATCCTATGGGGACATCTCAGAAAACTCAGAATACGACTCAGCAAAAAATGAACAAGCCGAATTGGAAGAAAAAATTAACAAGCTAGAAAACATGATCCGTAAAGCAAAAATTATTGATGAATCAAGTATTTCTATGGATCAGGTGGGCGTTGGATTGAAGGTCAAAGTAAGAGAGCTAGATGACAACGAAACCATGGAATTTGCTATAGTCGGATCAACAGAGGCGGAGCCTTTTTTAGGGAAAATTTCAAATGAATCACTAGTAGGCCGCGCACTTGTCGGAAAAAAGGTGAATGATGTGGTAGAGATTCAAGTCCCCGATGGAGTGGCTCGGTATGAGATATTAGAAATATTTAGATAAACTCCTATGAACCATTAGCTTTATAGGAATGGAGAAAAGAGGAAACTGTATGAGTACAAAGGATAAAGATATAATTAAGGATAATCAGGAATCAGAACTAGATACTGAAGTAACTGAAGAGAGTTTAAATGAAATGCGTCAAATAAGACGTGAAAAGCTAAAAAAACTTCAGGAAATGGGAAGAAACCCCTTTACAGCGGAAACCTGGGATGTCAACAGTTTTAGTGTAGATATCAAGGAAAATTTTGATTCCATGGAAGGTCAAAGTGTAAGCTGTGCCGGAAGAATTATGGCAAAAAGGCAGATGGGGAAGGCCAGCTTTATTGATATTCAAGACAAACAAGGCCGTATACAATGCTATATTAAACAGGATACAATAACCCCGGAGGAATATGAAATCTTTTTGACCTATGATATTGGTGATATTGTTGGTGTCGTGGGAGAGGTTTTTAAAACCAGGCACGGTGAGATTTCTATAAAGGTAGAAGAAATTAAGCTCCTTACTAAGTCTTTGCAAATATTGCCAAACAAATTCCAAGGCCTTAAAGATCAAGAACTCAGGTACAGACAAAGATACGTAGATTTAATCATGAATCCTGAAGTCAAAGAAACTTTTATCCTCCGTTCCAAGTTGATAAAAGAAATAAGATCTTTCCTAGATGGCAGGGACTTCTTGGAGGTTGACACACCTATTTTAACGACTATTGCCGGTGGAGCTAACGCTAGACCTTTTGAAACACACCATAACACCCTAGATTTAGATATGAAATTAAGAATATCCAACGAGCTTTATTTAAAGAGGCTTATTGTAGGTGGCTTTGACAGAGTCTATGAAATGGGAAAAATGTTTCGAAATGAAGGAATGGACAGAAACCACAACCCTGAATATACTTCCATGGAATTATATCAGGCTTATGGCAAAATGGAAGATATGATGGATATCACTGAGAATATGATTTCTCAGATTGCGCAAAAAGTATTAGGGACTATGGAGATTAACTACCAGGGTAAGGAGTTTGACCTTACACCACCATGGCAAAGACTTTCTATGCAAGATGCAGTGAAAAAGTGGCTAGGGGAGGATTTTGACCAGATTCAAACTGACGAAGAAGCAAGAGAAGTTGCTAGAAAATATAATCTTGAAGATGTTGAAAAAATGACAAGGGGTCATGTTATTTGTGAGCTCTTCGAAGAATACTGCGAAGAACACCTAGAAGGGCCCATATTTATTACAGGACATCCTGTTGAGGTTTCACCATTGGCAAAGAGAGACCCTGAAGACCCAAGAATTACACGAAGATTTGAGGCCTATATCAACACTTGGGAGATTGCCAATGCATTTTCTGAGCTGAATGATCCTATTGATCAATATCAGAGATTTAAGACTCAGCAGGAGCAGCTAGAAGAGGGAGATGACGAAGCCCATCCTATGGATGAAGACTTTGTAAATGCTTTAGAGGTAGGGATGCCTCCTACAGGTGGTCTAGGAATCGGCATAGACAGAGTGCTTATGCTGTTGACAGATTCCCCGTCTATTAGAGATATTATCCTATTCCCAACTATGAAACCTCTGTAGGCACGCTATAATTGTCCACAGCGGTGTTACTGCGACGCAAATACGCTGCTCACGTAGCATGAAGTACGCTCCGCTGCGTTTTGCATCTTGTGCCTAGCTGTGAACAATTCTATCTGCGCCTACAGATTAGCAGAAAGTCTTTATGACTTTTGCCATTAGCGATGCAGCCCGCGGGACGAATGTCCCGTGTGATGATCAATTGTCCACAGCGGTGTTACTGCGACGCAAATACGCTGCTCACGTAGCATGAAGTACGCTCCGCTGCGTTTTGCATCTTGTGCCTAGCTGTGAATAATTCTATCTGCGCCTACAGATTAGCAGGAAGTCTTTATGACTTTTGCCATTAACGATGCAGCCCGCGGGACGAATGTCCCGTGAGATGATCAATTGCCCACAGCGGTGTTACTGCGACGCAAATACGCTGCTAGAGATACAGCTCACGGAATGAAGGCACCGTGTGACAAATTGCTTATTAGCCACAGTATTTTAAGAAAGATAAAATCAACTTGAAAGGTTTGCTGCGGCAAACTTTTCTTGCTTAAAGAGGAGATCAGTAGAATGAGAGATACACAATTACGCCAGCTTTTCAGAAATACGGATCAATATGCGAAAAAAGAAATCCTGGTGAGAGGATGGATCAGGACCAATAGGAATTCAAAAAAATTTGGTTTTATAGAATTAAATGACGGTAGTTTTTTCAAATCCGTACAGGTGGTTTACGAAGAAGATGTTATCAATAATTTTGAAGAGATCTCAAAAGCCCCAATCTCAGCAGCTCTTAGCGTAAAGGGGAAGCTAGTTTTGACTCCAGAGGCTAAACAACCCTTTGAAATCAAAGCAACAGAAATAGCTATTGAAGCGGGATCTCAGGCAGATTATCCATTGCAAAAAAAGAGGCACAGCCTGGAATTCCTAAGGGAAATTGCTCATTTAAGGCCTAGAAGTAATACTTTCTCTGCCGTATTCCGTGTGCGATCTTTGGTTGCTTATGCTATCCACAAGTTCTTCAATGAAAATAACTTCGTTTATGTTCACACTCCAATCATTACGGGAAGTGATGCCGAGGGAGCTGGAGAAATGTTCCGAGTAACTACTTTAGATTTTGATAATCCACCCAAGACAGGGGACGGTAAAGTGGATTATAAGGAGGATTTCTTTGGAAAGGAAACCAATTTGACTGTTAGTGGACAGCTAGAAGCAGAGGCCTTTGCATTGGCCTTCAGAAATGTATATACTTTTGGCCCTACCTTTAGAGCTGAAAACTCCAATACTGCCAGACATGCCTCAGAATTCTGGATGATTGAGCCAGAGGTGGCCTTCGCAGACCTCAACGACAACATGGAGCTGGCAGAAAATATGATTAAGTATATTATTAATTATGTTTTAGAAAATGCTCCAGAGGAAATGCAATTCTTTAATGATTTTATAGATAAGGGCCTTCTAGAGAGACTTAACAATATCGTTTCCTCAGACTTTGAACGGATCACCTATACCCATGCAGTGGATCTGCTCCTAAAAGCAGATAAGAAGTTTGATTATCCCGTAAAATGGGGCATGGACCTGCAAACAGAACATGAAAGATACATTACCGAGGAAATATATAAAAAGCCTGTCTTTGTAACGGATTATCCGAAAGAAATAAAGGCTTTCTACATGAGATTGAATGAGGATGAAAAAACAGTAGCGGCGATGGATCTTCTAGTACCGGGTGTAGGAGAGATTATCGGGGGTAGCCAAAGAGAAGAACGGTACGATAATCTTTTGGAACGGATAAAAGAAATGAATTTAAAAGAGGAAGAGTACCAATGGTATCTTGACCTTAGAAAATATGGCGGTGTAAAGCATGCAGGGTATGGCTTAGGCTTTGAAAGAATGATCATGTATATTACCGGTATGAGCAATATCAGAGACGTTCTTCCATTCCCTAGAACCCCAAGATCCGCAGCCTTTTAGCTGAGCCCCAGTAGGGTTTTGGCAGAGGATTTACTGAGTTTTAGCAATTAAAATGACCAAAGACAACATTTCTTAGTTATCGCTGGAGGTATGAACAGGTATCTGGGAGGCGGCGTAAAAGTTCCTATACTTTCTTTGAAGCAGGGCAGATATGTAGGAAAAAAAGATAAAATTCCTGCAAAAACCGTCTGAACCAAGAAAAGTGTAGGAACTCCAAAATAAAAGTTCCTACACTTTCTGGCGATTTAGATACTGTTTGTAGGAAAAAAAGTAAAAGTTCCTACAAAATCAATTGGAAAATAAAAAAGTGTAGGAAAATTATGGTAAAAGTTCCTACACTTTTGGGGTTTTTGGATCGAAAAGTAGGAAAAAGTAATAAAAGTTCCTACAAATCAGTGGCAAAACACAAAAAGTGTAGGAAATCCAACGCCCTTCACCAAAGCAATTTTTGAAAGGAGCAAACCGATGCACTTTTTTGCAAGCTCAGTCAAAACAGGGATTATTAAAGGTTTTAAAACTACTGGCATGATACTTAAAATCGTAATTCCGGTCTACATACTTGTGGTGCTAATTAAATATTCGCCTATTATGATCTTCTTACAGAACTTGTTCTCGCCTTTTATGAAATTCTTTAATCTTCCCGGTGATGCGATTATCCCCCTCATTACAGCATTTTTTACAGATGAATACTCCACAATTGCGGCCATGAGCACCTTTGACTTCACAACTGCGGAAATCACCACCATCGCAATGATGGCCTTGGTAGCCCACTCTATACCAGTAGAAGCTGCTATCTCCCAAAAAATAGGGCTTTCTCCATTAAAATTTTCCGGATTTAGAATCCTATCTGCTATCGTCATGGGGCTATTGATTGGATGGATTGGAGGTCTTATTTTATGAGTGCATCTGCAGAAGTTATTATAAATGAAATTATATCCGGCTCTCTATCAACAGCCTTTAGCATGTTGAAAATTCTAATTCCTCTTATGGTTATCATCGAGCTGCTTATGGTCTATAATGTTATGGAAAAGCTAGCCGACAAGATGCAATTTTTCGGAAAAATTCTTGGTATTAAGGCTCAGTCAATATTTCCTCTTCTTGTTGGAGTGGTCATGGGGATCACCTATGGAGCGGGCACTTTGATGGAAATGAATAAACGAAACCCAATATCAAAGAAGGATTTGGCCCTTATAGGTATTTTTATCTTTATTTGTCATGGCATTATTGAAACGACTCTTCTTTTTGCTGTAGCAGGCGCTAACATATTTGTAATTCTAGTAGTTAGGCTCCTCATAGCGATTCTTGTCACTGCTGCCTTTGCTCGACTTCCCATAATCAAAAAATTAGATGAGTAAAGACAAGTGTAAATCCGGGTTTATAGTGGTCAGGTCGTCAGGTTTAACCACTTAAAGTGCTAGCCTCCCACCTAATACAGCTATCTGAATAATGGCAATTCTATTGCTATTTCCAGCATTTAGTGTTATACTTTGTCCAAATAAATAATTTGGGAGGTCTGAACATGAAAGGCTATACAAGCGACAACATAAGAAACGTAGCACTTGTAGGACATGGAGGGTGCGGTAAAACAACACTGCTAGAAGCCGCATTACTTTCAACAGGCGTTATAAAGCGTCTCGGTCGAGTTGAAGATGGAAACACCACATCAGATTATGACAAGATGGAGATTGAAAAAGGATACTCCATAAGCACTACTTTAGTACCAGTTGAATTCAATAAGGTTAAAATAAATTTTCTTGATACACCTGGTTATTTCGATTTTATAGGCGAAGTAAATTCATCCCTGAGGGCAGCGGATGCGGCTGTGATTCTTGTTGATGCTTCAGCAGGTATTCAGGTAGGAACAGAAAAAGCCTGGAATTCATGTAAAGAACACGACAAACCAATTTTTATTCTTATAAATAAGATCGACAAAGAAAATGTTGACGTGGATCAGTTGATAGAGGACTTAAGAGCTAAGTTCGGTACATCATTGGTTCAGCTCTCAGATAAAGATACATTAACAGAAGCCGTTGCAGAAAGCGACGAAGAGCTTTTAGAAAAATATTTTGAAGGGGAAGAATTCACAGAAGAGGAATTTAACCGTGGCCTTACAGCAGGTATTTCATCAGGAAATATTGTTCCTATTTTGACCTGCAGTGCAACAGAAGGTATCGGTATCAATGAATTCTTAACCGATATCGTTACTTATGTTCCCCAACCAACTGCCATAGAGCATAAGGGAGACAATGGGAAAGGTGAAGAAATCTCACGAAAATGTGACTCCTCTGGTCCTGCTGCAGCCTTTGTTTTCAAAACAATTGCAGACCCTTTTGTTGGAAAAATTTCCCTCATAAAAGTGATGTCTGGTAGACTGACACAGGGAATGGAATTACTAAATGTTCGTGCAGATAGATCGGAAAAGATGGGTGCTTTAACCTTCGTAAGAGGAAAACAACAGGTAGATGCCGATAAGATTGAAGCAGGAGATATTGTTGCAGCGGCTAAGCTACAGCATACTCATACAGGAGACACTCTTTGTGACAAAGCAAACATTATCCAATTTCCACCAGTTTCTTTCCCTGAGCCATCCCTATATATGGCTGTTGAGCCTAAGGAAAAAGGCGATGAAGAAAAAATTAGCTCAGGCTTAGCAAGGCTTATGGAAGACGATCCTTCCTTCACTGTAACACGAAATGTAGAAACCCATCAGACACTAATAGGCGGCCAAGGGGAGATCCAGATAGGCATTATTACATCTAAATTGAAGGATAAGTATGGGGTCAATGTAAACCTAATAGACCAAAAAATTGCTTACAGAGAAACTATCAAGGGAAATTCAGATGTTCAAGGAAAGCATAAGAAACAATCAGGGGGAGCTGGACAGTACGGGGATGTCCACATCAGATTCTCTCCTTCTACCGAAGAATTTGAATTTACAGAAGAGCTTTTTGGCGGCTCCGTACCGAAAAACTATGTTCCTGCTGTAGAAAAGGGTCTGAGGGAATCTATGGAAAAGGGTCCTCTAGCCGGATATCCAGTAGTGAATATTAAAGCTGTATTATATGATGGATCTTACCATGATGTAGACTCCAATGAAATGGCCTTTAAAATTGCAGCTTCATTAGCCTTTAAAAAGGGTATCGTTGAAGCTAAGCCGATTCTTCTAGAGCCTGTTATGCATGTGGAAATAATAGTGCCAGAAGAATATATGGGTGATATCATAGGAGATATGAACAAGAGACGAGGAAAGATCCTTGGCATGGAGCCACTATCAGGAGGCAACCAAAAAGTTCTGGCTGAAGCCCCTGAGGCAGAGTTATTTAAATATGCAATTGATCTACGAGCCATGACACAGGCAAGAGGTAGCTTTACCATGAAGTTTGAAAGATACGAAGAAGTACCTGCTCACTTGGCCCAGCAGATTATCGACAATGCTAAGGAAGACGCAGAATAAAGCTCTAAACCTTATGATTTTTAAAATATAGTGTGATTAAACTGGCAGATAAGCTAAACCTTACCTGCCAGTTTTTACGTAATAGAAATTGACAAGACCGCTATTTTAGAGAGCTTGAGGGTCCTTTAAAGCAAAAATTGAAACCCCTTACCAAATTTTAATGCGTAGCGCTTACGAGCGCATAGCATCATTAAATTAGCGGGTTGCGCAAAGACACTCACAAGCTTATACAAGCAAAAACAACGGAGGTTGGTTTAATGGCAAAAGGGAAAAAAACCGTATTTGTATGCCAAGATTGCGGATACGAAAGCCCTAAATGGCTTGGACAATGTATCTGCGGACAGTGGAATACCATGGTTGAAGAAAAGGTCGTAGAGATAAAAGAAGATGACAAAAGAAGGAGAGGCCAGGTAGGGGGAAGGGCAAAGGCTACAAAACTCTCTGAAGTTAAATCAGGACAATTTTTAAGGCTGGATACGGGAATTGGCGAGCTGAACCGAGTTCTAGGAGGCGGCCTGGTAAAGGGTTCCCTTACCTTGATTTCAGGGGAGCCGGGCATTGGAAAATCAACCCTTATTATTCAAGCAGCTGCTTTGATCTCCCAAAATTCCGGACGGGTACTTTATATTTCCGGTGAAGAATCGGAAGAGCAGATTAAAATGCGTGCAGACAGGGTATGTAAAGGAGACCTTGATCAATTATTTTTATTATCAGAAACCAATATGGAAAACATTATGAAGGTCTTTGAGGAAGTGGATCCGGTTTTCCTCATTATTGACTCAATACAGACCATGTACACCAATGATTTAGACTCCTCTCCCGGTAGTGTTTCTCAGGTAAGGGCATGTGGTAACGAGTTGATGAGGGTTGGGAAGGTGAAGGATGTTCCCGTTTTTATTGTTGCCCATGTAACAAAATCTGGGGATTTAGCTGGCCCAAAGATTATCGAGCACCTGGTAGACTGCGTACTGAATTTTACCGGTGAAAGAAATCATGAATTAAGGATTCTCAGGTCCTTCAAAAATAGATTTGGAACCACTAGTGAAATCGGAGCTTTCGAGATGGTAGAAGAAGGGATGGTAGAAGTAGAGAACCTGTCTGGTGTTTTTTTAGAGGGAATGGAAAATAATTCAGAAGGATCTATGGCTACAGCGGTTTATGAAGGAACCAGGCCTTTACTTTTGGAGGTACAAGCCTTGACTGCACCTACCAGTATAGGATTTGCTAGAAGGTCAGCCATTGGCGTAGATAATTCCAGATTAAACATGATTTTAGCAGTACTGGAGCGTAAAGTAGGTCTGCCCTTAATCAATCAAGATGTATACGTAAACATTGTAGGAGGACTTAGACCAGAGGGCACCTCTATAGACCTAGCAGTAGCATTGGCCATTTATTCTTCTTTTAAAGGGGCCAAGGGCATGATGAAGGTGCTTGCTATCGGAGAAATTGGCTTAACAGGAGAGCTCAGGTCCATACAAAATGCAGACAAGATTATAAAAGAAGCAGCAAGAATGGGATTTGAAAAGATTATTCTTCCAAAGAAAAATGCATCCAGGCTGACAGATGCTCCGACAGGGATCAAACTTGCGGGGGTAGGCAGTCTCAGAGAAGCCATTAGCGAAATGGAGGAAACAAATGATTGATATAAGGTTATCTAACCATGGAGACCTAGATGATTTAAAAAAGCTTTGGAAGCTTTGCTTTGGGGATGATGATAACTATATAGAACTATATTATACATCCCGCTATAAGGAAGAGGAAACGGCACTTCTTTTTCAAGATGGAAGCCTTGCTGCAATGCTGACCATGCTACCAGTACAGCTTATTCTTGCCGATGAAAGCAAAGTATCAGCAGCCATGATCTATGGTGTTGGGACGCATCCTAGTTTTAGAAACCAAGGATTATCAAGGAAGCTAATGCAATTTGCAGAAGAACATCTTCAAGCTAATAACATAAAGCTAACCATTCTGGTCCCAGCCACTGAGGGCTTGTTCGATTTTTATAGGAAATTAGGATATCAAACAGAATTTTATATTAGAGAAGTATCGTTTTCCTATGAAGATATCATAAATAATAAAATTAATACTAAACAACAAATAATTATAGAATCTGCAACGGCAGAGATATATAATCAAATTAGAAAGATGCATTGCACTGGCTATCCCTATGTTTCCTATGAAGATGAGGACATTCAATTTCAAAAAGAAATTTCAATGCTTTCTGGAGGAGATGTTTTTTCTACGAAGTCTTCTTTGGGCCTAGGTTGCTTTTCCATTGAAAGGTTTTCAGAAGAGTTGGTTATCATTAAGGACTTGTTAATTCAAGAGGAGTTGTTAGTACTAGCTTTAAAAGAAATATCAAAGATTGTGCCAGCTAACCAGTATATTGTTAGGATTCCACCCTTTGTAGAGGGGATGGCTGGGGGGGACGTCAGGGCTTTTGGTATGGCGAAGGCCAGTGAGAAAATTTCCATTAATCCAGCCACTGAGGTAAGAGGTTATTTAGGATTAGCCTTTGATTAAATAGAAATTAAATTGTGTTTTAAAATGGAGGAATTATAATGTACTTCTCCGATAGACGCAAAATAAATAGTGGAATCCATAATAAGATAGAATACCGCTATAAGAGCATCAAAATTGCGTTAATTTATCTTACTATTGGCATGCTTTGGATTTACTTTTCAGATAAGCTTATTCACCGATTTGTGTTACATTATGAAGCCTTGCAAATTGCGAATATTTATAAAGGCTGGTTTTTTATATTGATTACTACTACCCTAATCTATTTCCTTATCTCCGCTCAATTTAAAAAACTAGAGACTGCTAGAGCAGAAGTGTTTAGGTTAAGCTATATTGATCCTCTCACTGGAATTTACAATAGGAGATACTACGAAGAAGAGCTAAAGAAGGTAGACAGGGAAGGGAATTATCCCATCTCTCTTATTATTGCAGATGTGGACGATCTTAAAGTAGTGAATGATGCTTTAGGTCATCAAGTTGGTGATGAATTAATAAGAAAAGCTGCATCAACAATTCGGTTAGCCTGTAGATCTAGGGATATTGTTGCGCGCTGGGGTGGTGATGAATTTGTAATATTGTTGCCTAACACTACAGGGAAAGAAGCAGAAAAAATTTCTGAAAGGATTATAGACTCTTGTAGTAAAAGCTTTGTAGACTTTATACCCGTTAGCCTTTCTATAGGCTGTAGCACAAAAACGGATATTCAGGAGAATTTTATAGAAGTACTAAAAAGTGCTGAGAAAAAAATGTACCAAAGTAAGAGCTTGCGGAGTCAGAATTATAGATTGAAAATGATTAACGCTATTTTAAGAGCTCTTTATGAGAAATACCCAACCTTTAGAACAGATTCCATCCAAGTTAGTGAACTGTGTGAGAAAATGGTAAGGGTATTAGCATTATCTGACTCTGATAGGGATAGGCTAAAAATTTTATGTACACTTTATGATATCGGAAATATTGCAATTGATATAAATATTTTAAACAAGGAAAGCAAGCTTACTATAGATGAAATAAAAGAAATACAAAGGCATACAGATATTGGGTACAGGATTTTAAGTACATCTGCAGAGATGTTGGACATTGCCAATGAAGTTCTTTCCCATCACGAGCGGTGGGACGGAGAAGGGTACCCCAGGGGTTTGAAAGGGGAAGAAATACCTTATTTATCCAGAATACTTGCAGTTATAATTAGCTATTCTGCTATGTCGGGGGAAAGGCCCTATAGGAAGCCTCTGAATAGGGAAGAGATAGTAGAGGAATTCAAAAAAAATGCAGGTACTCAGTTCGAATCCAGAAATCGTGAAAGCTTTTATAAACCATGTGATTTAATATATAAGAAGAAACTAAAGGAGTGAAGAACATAAACAAAGTGGATAGAAAAAATACATCATACTTATTAAAACGATTTTTACCTTATTATAGAAAATATAAATGGGTCCTGATATTGGACCTTTTTTGTGCATCCCTCACTGTAGGTTGTGAATTAATACTTCCGCTGATTGTACGGTTTATTACAGATAAAGCAATAAATGATTTAGAAGGACTCACCGTGCAAATCATAATGGAGGTGGGGGGAATTTACATCATACTCAGAATAATTGATGTAGTTGCAAACTACTTTATGGCTAATGTAGGGCATGTCATGGGTGCAAAAATCGAAACGGATATGCGAAGGGATTTATTCTCCCATCTTCAGAAGCTATCCCACAATTATTATAGCAATACAAAGGTAGGGCAGCTAATGGCGCGTATTACAAGCGATTTATTTGATGTTACCGAATTTGCCCACCATTGTCCAGAGGAATACTTTATTGCTGCCTTAAAGCTGGTGGTTTCCTTTGCCATATTAAGTTCTATGAACCTGTGGCTCACCATAATTATTTTCGCCATTGTACCCATCATGATACTGTGTTCCCTAAGCTTTAATTCCAAAATGAGAGATGCTTTCAAGGAATCAAGAAATCAGATTGGTGAACTGAATTCCCAGGTAGAGGACAGCCTACTAGGTATTCGTGTGGTGAAATCTTTTGCAAATGAAGATATTGAAAATGAAAAGTTTGAAGAAGGAAACAAAGGTTTTTTACAAATAAAGAAAAGGGCATATCGCTATATGGCCGGATTCCAAGGTACTACTAGACTTTTTGACGGCATCATGTATGTCGTAGTGGTTATTGTTGGTGCATTATTTATAATTAATGGCAAAATAGCTCCCCCTGACTATATCGCCTATTTACTATATGTAACCATGCTTCTTACTTCGATAAGAAGGATCATAGAGTTTACAGAGCAATTCCAAAGGGGAATGACAGGGATTGAGCGTTTCATTGAGGTTATGGATGAGCCTGTAGAAATCATGGACTCTGAGAATGCGAAGCCTTTAGAAGACGTAAAAGGGGATATCATTTTTGATAATGTAAGCTTTAGATATGCTGATGAAGAAGTAGATGTCCTTTCAAATCTCGACCTTCATATTAAGCCCGGCGATAATGTTGCACTGGTAGGACCTTCGGGAGGAGGAAAAACTACATTATCCAATTTAATTCCTCGGTTTTACGATGTTACTGCTGGTAAAATTCTCATTGATGGAAAGGATATTAGAGATGTAACCCTCAACTCTCTTCGTTCTCAGGTTGGGGTTGTTCAACAAGACGTGTATTTATTCTCTGGATCTATATATGATAATATAGAATATGGGAAGCCGGGAGCCTCTAAGGAAGAAATTGTCGAAGCTGCCAAGCTGGCAGGAGCCCATGATTTTATCATTGAACTGTCCGAGGGTTATCATACCTATGTGGGAGAACGTGGTGTGAAGTTATCTGGTGGCCAAAAGCAGAGAATTAGTATCGCAAGGGTATTTCTTAAAAATCCTCCTATACTCATCCTTGATGAAGCAACCTCTGCGCTAGACAATGAATCAGAGTATCTCGTTCAGAAATCTTTAGAAAAGCTGACAAAGGGGCGAACTACTGTTACCATAGCCCACAGATTGACAACCATTAGGAATGCTTCTGTTATTTTAGTACTGACGGAAAATGGGATTGAGGAGCAAGGTAGCCATGAGGAGCTTATGAAAAAAGAAGGAACCTATTTTAGGCTTTATAATCTTTACAATACAGGAGAAAAGGAAGTAGGAAATTAAATAAATAAAGAAATCCAACCGTGTGCAGATCGGTTGGATTTTTAATATATCATGCTTTTTTAAGTTCAAACCAGAAAGTACTTCCTTCTCCTTCTTTACTGATTACACCAAATCTGGCGTGATGAAGAATCAAAATTTCTTTTACTATAGAAAGTCCAAGACCGGTACCGGATGAGCTTCTGCTTAAATTTGTACTGGCTCTAAAATATCTTTGCCATATATCCTCCTGTTCCTTTTCCGGTATACCTAAACCATAGTCTGTTATTTCAAAACGGACGGTGCCGCTAGTTTCTTTGAGGGAAAGAAGGATGTCCTTCCTTTCTCCACTATAATGCATGGCGTTATTAATAAAATTAGTAATAACCTGATTCATTTTTTTCTCGTCGCCATTAATGAAAATATCCTTGTGACATTCAAATGTATACTGAAAGCCCTCCTGATGGGCAAGAATCCTATAGGAATTTAAAATGTTTTCTATGGTTTCTCTCAAGTTGAAATTAGTAAAATGTAAACTTTGTACTCCAGACTGCATTTTGGAAAGGGTTAATAGGTCCTCCACCAATAGATTTAAGCGGTCGGATTCATCAATAATAACTTGTAAATGGGCCTGTCTCTTTTCAGGATTATCCCCAGACAGGTCCCGAACCATCTCTGCATAGGATTTGATCATGGTTAACGGAGTTCTTAGGTCATGTGAAACATTTGCAATTAAATCCTTCTGAAGGGTACTGGCTTTAGATAACTCCTTCGAAGTATAGTTAAGGGTATCGGCAAGTCGGCTTATTTCTGAATAATTGCCACCTTGAAAATGAACGCTAAAATCCCCCTCTGCCAGCTTAGACGCGGAGTCTGTTATATCTACAATGGGTTTTGTAATTCGGCGGGAAAAAAAGATAGATAAACCCAAAGCTAGGATCATAGAGATAGCTGTTACATATACCAACTGGTTGGCTAATATACCAACGGTAGACTCCACTGGATATAATGGAGAAAAGATATAAAGGACGACTTCTCTGCCGGGAACATCCTCTAAGTAAGCCCCAAATGCTAAGGTGTTGGTATCAGTCCCCGATTCTGACATGATAACGGAAACTGTTTTTTCAGATGAATATTGAAGCTTTTCTTTAATTGCAGACATGCCTTTAATGTGCTCAAAATAAGGTCTAGATAGGGTATCCTTGGCAGGTGAAAAAATAATAGTACCATCACTTGTTTCGATATGGATGTACATATCATTTTTCAGAGAAATATCGGAAATGGATTCCAATAGGTTATCCTGGCCATAGTTTTCAATAATATTAGCTGCAATTTTTTTTGTTTCATAAATTTTCATTTCTTGATAATAAGATTTCAGAAAGAAAATTTGTAAGAACCACAATAAAAGCATTAAAAATGCAGCGAATAATGCAAAGTAAACCCATACTATGAATTTTAGGCTTTTGCCATCAAATTTATGCTTCAAACTTATATCCTACCCCTCTTAATGTTACGATGTAATGACGATAAGGGCCTAAGCTATTTCTTAAATTTTTAATATGTGTGTCTATGGTTCTATCATCCCCAAAAAAGTCGTAGCCCCATACGTCGGACAGTAGTTTTTCTCTTGTTAAAGCAATGTTCCTATTTTGGACTAGGTAAAACAAAAGATCGTACTCTTTTGGTGTCATATCTACTTTTTTTCCATCAATAACAACGGATCGTGCTGCCATATTGATTTCAAGCCCTGAGAAAGTGAGGCTTTCTTGAGGCGGCGTGCTGTGATTTCTTCTTGAAAGGACTGCGTGCACTCTAGCCATAAGCTCTTTGGGGCTAAAAGGCTTAACAATATAATCATCAATCCCCAACTCAAATCCGAATAGTTTATCGTATTCTTCTCCCCGGGCCGATAGCATAATAATGGGGATGTCCTTAACTTTTTTTATTTCCTTACAGGCACTATAACCATCAAGCTTAGGCATCATGATATCCATAATAATCAAGTCAAAGTTTTGCAGCTTAACAAGTCCAACTGCTGTCATTCCATCGGCAGCTTCTGTCACCTCATAGCCATTAAATTCAGCGTATTCCCGAATGACCTCACGGATTTTTTGTTCATCGTCCACAACTAGAATTTTTTCCATGGAAAGTATCCTCTCATTGAAATTCATATTATTTATATTGCTTTAGTTATACATCTAGATTATAGCCTATTTATGTTCTTTGAGTGAAGGCTTTCTAAAAATTTGCGAATAAAAAAGGACCGAATAATTTCGGCCCTTGCCTTTTAGATATCCCTTGTTAGGATTCTCTTTAACCTAGCATACCTTGGCAGCCCATCCTTTAATGGAACAGGGTTTTGGCCCTGGATCAGTGGTAAGGCATAATCGATAAAGGGCTGAAGTATGCCGTTTCCAGCTTCGTTTATCCATTCTCTAGGAACCTTTTTTTCTACATTTGCCACTTCTATTAAATCCACTAATTTTATCTTACAGGAGTAATCTGGGCCTGCTTCTCTTTCTAAGGCAACCATTTTATCAGTAATGCCAGACTCTGCAGCTTTGAACGCGGCTGCTCCAAGGTTATACGTTTCTTCGATATCTGTAGCAGAAGCCAAATGGGCAGCACAGCGCTGAATGATACCAAGCTCTATTCCTTTAGTTTTTGCATCAATCTTTGAACTGACATAGCTTGCAAGCCCATAGGCTAACCCGCCCATTTTGGCGTGGCCAAAGGCATCTACTTCTTTTGTTGCGTCAGTAAAATATGAGGAAATATAAGAGCCGTTCTTATCTACAATCCCTTCAGATACTGCTACAAAAGCATCACCTTTTTTGTCGTATACACTTTTGACATCTGATATGAAATCCGCCATATCGAAGGGAACCTCAGGTAAATAAATCAAATCAGGCCCTTGGTCCATGTGGGAAGCAATGGCAGAAGCAGCGGTAAGCCAACCGGCGTTTCTACCCATGATTTCCATAATTGTTATAGATCCTACGTCGTAAACTGTTGCATCCCGATAGACCTCCATGCAGGTGGTGGCTATATATTTTGCAGCGCTTCCGTATCCGGGACAATGGTCTGTGCAGGCTAAGTCGTTATCAATGGTTTTTGGTATTCCCATGACCTTACATTCATAGCCGTGCTGCAGAAGGTAACTACTAATTTTACTGCAGGTATCCATAGAATCGTTACCGCCGTTATAGAAGAAATATCGGATATCATATTTTCTAAAAATATCCAAAATGCGTTTGTAGTCCGTATCATCTACAAGGAAATCCGCCAATTTGTATCGACAGCTTCCTAAAACTGCTGAAGGTGTGTATTTTATGAGGGAAAGCTCCTCCGGATCCTCCAAGCTTAAGTCGTATAGGCGATCATTAAGAACTCCTTTAATACCATGAGCTGCGCCATACACTTTTGTAACATTTTCGGATTTTAGTGCTGCTTCTACGCAGCCCAAGACACTAGCATTGATAACTGATGTTGGGCCACCTGACTGACCTATCAAGCAGGCACCTTTTAATTGCTTCATTGTTTACCTCCTGTAATGTTCTATCCAATCAAAACATGCTATGTTTTGAGAGACAGAAGTTTATGGTTTTAATAGCTCAACCAATTGGCAGGGCCAGTGGTAATGAACTATAAATTCACATATTGATGTAAAGATTTGATTGGCTTTTTACACATAATTTATTTTATCATACATAGGGAATATGGCAAGGATTTTGAATTGAGCAATTCCGATAAACAGATGATAAAAAATGTCTGAAACATGTTATAAAATTTGATTGACACATAAATTACTATATGGTAAGATGAATAATTGTTTTCTTGACATTACCCTTCATTATCAATATAATAATATAGTAATGGAGGTTGTGCAATGTTTATTATAGGGGACAAAATCGTGTATCCTATGCACGGTGCCGGAATTATCGAAGAAATCGAAGAAAAAATGATTCTGGGCGAATATAGGGAATATTATATACTTAGAATACCCTGCGGCGACATGAAGATTATGATACCTATAGACAGCTGTCAGGAGATTGGGATCCGGTATGTTATTTCCTGTGAGGAAATGGAGGAAGTCCTAAGAACTCTAGGAGAGGAGACTTCGGAAATGCCCAATAACTGGAACAGAAGATATCGTGAAAATATGGAAAAACTAAAAACCGGTGATGTGCGCAATGTAGCGGAAGTCGTGCGAAATTTAAGCCGTACAGATAGAGAGAAGAAACTATCCACCGGGGAGAAAAAAATGTTGGCTAATGCAAAACAAATACTTGCCAGCGAGATGATTTTAGTGCAAGATATTAGCCAAGATACTGCTTTTGAAATTATTGAAAAAGCAATCTAAACAATATTTGATCATGTAAGAAAGGGGGTGAGGATGGTTAATGATGAAAAATATAATACGGATCATAGTCGGACTAATCGGCGCCTTCTTTGGATATGGGGTATCCTTACTATTAAAGTTTTTATATAAGGCGTCTTCCCTATCAGAGAAGGTTGTTATTACTGATCTTCAACAGGTCGTTTTCACATTAATTTGCGCAATTATATTTGGTTTATTATTTTTCTATTTATTAACCCCTGTAATAAGAAAACAAGGAGTCCGAGTAGCCAGCAACATCGAGAAAGACCTGCAGAAGGTGTCTGCAAATGATATGGTGTCAGGCACCTTTGGTTTAATAGTAGGTCTTTTTATTGCCTTTTTGATTAGTCAAATTTATAGTGGCATAGGCATGTTCTATATTGGGACTATATTATCCATTATTACCTATTTCATCATGGGCTATCTGGGTGTAGTCATTGCGACTAAAAAAGGGAAGGAGCTCATTGCATCTATTGTTGCCAGTAGAAAAGGTCCAACTAGAGGAAAAGGAAAATCAGGGGATGCAAGTGTCAAGATATTAGACACCAGCGTCATCATCGATGGACGAATTGCAGATATTATGAAGACGGGATTTATTGAAGGGAATATTGTAATCCCTGAGTTCGTTTTAGTGGAGCTTCGTCATATTGCTGATTCTTCGGACAGCCTTAAGAGAAATAGAGGGCGAAGGGGCCTAGATGTGCTAAATAGGATCCAGAGTGAATATGGTATAGAAATTTACAACACAGCACTGGAAAAATCCCTAGACGAAATTCCTGAAGTAGATGTAAAGCTACTAAAATTAGCACAGATCATGAATGGTAAGGTGGTTACAAATGATTTCAATCTGAATAAAGTGGCTACCATTAAGGGTGTTGAGGTATTGAACATTAATGAATTGGCCAATACCCTGAAACCTGTTGTTTTACCAGGGGAAGATATGACTCTTTTTCTTGTAAAGGAAGGAAAGGAATCGAATCAGGCTGTTGCATATCTTGACGATGGCACCATGATCGTTGTAGAAGAGGGGCGCAAGTATATTGGCAAAACCATTAATGTGACGGTAACAAGTGTTCTTCAAACATCTGCGGGAAGAATGATTTTTGCTAAGCCTAAGGAAAATAACAATAATAGGTAATTAGAATGTATAAGAATGCTAAGATAGCTGTGATTATTGCCGCTGCTGGATCCGGAACGAGGATGGGCAGCGGCATTCCTAAACAATATAGAGAAATAGGTGGCAAGTCCATCTTGGCAAGGACAGTGCACGCCTTTGATTCAAATGTCTATATAGATCAAATTTTTGTTGTGACAAATCAGGACTATATAGATAGCACTACTCAGTTGCTTTGCCATGAGGGGTTTAAAAAAGTACGAGGGATCATTCCTGGGGGCGCACACCGCCAAGACTCAATTTTTCAAGCATTGAAGGAGATTCCCCAAAAGGTAGACCTGGTACTGGTTCATGATGGAGCCAGACCTTTTATTCAGGAAGAAATCATCAATGCATTAATTGCGGGTGCCTTTCTTCATGGTGCAGCAGCTGTTGCAGTACCGGCCAAGGACACCATTAAGGTTGCAGAGGAAGGAGTATTTACAAATACTCCCGACAGAAGCAGCCTTTATTACGTTCAAACACCTCAAGGGTTTCATAGAAAAATTCTTCTAGAAGCTTATGAAAGTGCCATGGAAAGAAAATATTATGGGACGGATGATTCAGTTCTGGTTGAAAAATTAGGAAAAAAAGTGTATCTTGTTAAAGGTGATTATAATAATATTAAGATTACTACTATAGAAGATTTGATTGTTGGGGAGGCCATTCTAGAATCCATGTCAAAAAATGCAATGCAAGAGTTTGAATATCGAACAGGCACTGGATTTGATGTTCATCGTCTGGTTGAGGGTAAAAAGCTTATCCTTGGCGGAGTGGAAATTCCTTTTGAAAAGGGCCTACATGGACATTCTGATGCAGACGTACTGACCCATGCTATCATGGACGCTTTATTGGGAGCTTGTGCTTTAGGAGATATCGGCAAACACTTTCCTGATAAGGATCCACGCTATAAGGGCATTTCCAGTCTTCTGCTGCTAAAAGAAGTGGGCGAGCTAGTTAAAGAAAATGGATTTCAAATAGGAAATATAGATGGGGTAGTAATTGCTCAGCGCCCTAAAATAGCTGGCTATATCAACCAAATGGTTCAAAACATTTCTCAAGTACTTTCAATGAAAAAGGGGCAAATAAATATTAAAGGGACTACGACTGAAGGGCTGGGCTTTTGTGGCAGAGAAGAAGGCATAGCAGCTCAGGTCTCAGTTTTAATAAAACAGAGGAGAAAAGACTTATGAGATTATCAAAAATGTACTTTCGAACCTTGAGAGAGGTTCCTAATGAGGCTGAAATACCAAGCCATATTTGGCTTTTACGAGCTGGAATGATCAGAAAGCTGGTATCGGGTATTTATGGTTTTATGCCTTTGGGTTATAGGGTAGTAAGAAAGATTGAAGACATCGTCAGGCAGGAGATGGATCTTAAGGGCGGTCAGGAGATTCATATGTCTGCTCTTCAGCCTGCTGAGCTTTGGCAAGAATCAGGAAGGTGGTATGCCTATGGACCTGAAATGTGGCGACTTAAGGATAGACATGATAAGGATTTTTGCTTAGGGCCTACCCACGAGGAGGTTTTTACGGATATTATCAGAAATGAAGTAAATTCCTACAGACAGCTACCAGTGAATTTGTACCAAATCCAAACAAAGTATCGTGATGAGAGAAGACCACGATTTGGATTAATGCGTAGTAGAGAGTTTGTTATGAAGGATTCTTATTCCTTTGACAAGGATTGGGAAGGCTTGGATAAAAGCTACAACGATATGTACGAGACCTATGAAAGGATCTTTACTAGATGTGGGCTTACCTTTAGGCCTGTTGAAGCGGATACTGGAGCCATTGGCGGTAGCATGTCTCACGAGTTTACAGCCCTCTCAGAGGTTGGAGAAAGTGAAATTGTTTATTGCGAGCAGTGTGATATGGCTGCAACTACAGAACGGGCAGGGTTTATAGATGAAAAGGCCCCTCAGGAGGCTCCGTTGCCCATAGAAAAGGTACACACACCTGGCACAAAAACTATCGAAGCAGTGGCGGATTTTCTTGGTGTTACAAAAGACAAAACAATCAAAGCTTTACTTTTTAAGGTCTTCGGTGAAAAAGAAAATGATTTTGAGTATGTAGCTGCCTTCATTAGAGGGGATAGAGAGCTGAATATGACAAAGCTGGTAAATGCCCTAGGTATTCCAGAGCATGCCATAGAATTTGCTGATGAAGGGGAAATGGCAGCTGCTACAGGATGTGTAGGAGGGTTTACAGGCCCTGTAGGGCTACATGGTTGTAAAACTGTAGTAGACAGCGAATTGGTGACACATAATAACCTTGTGGCTGGTGCCAATGAAACAGACTATCATATGAAAAACATAAACTATCAGCGAGATTATACTGGAGATATTGTAACGGACTTGAAGCTTCTACGAGAAGGGAATCCATGTCCAGTATGTGGAGCTCCTGTAAAGGAAACAAGAGGTATTGAGGTAGGCCAAGTCTTTAAACTGGGTACCAAATACAGCGAGGCTATGGGGGCGACATACAAGGATGAAAACATGAAGGATCAGCCTATTGTCATGGGATGCTACGGCATTGGAATCACCAGAACTCTAGCGGCAATCGTGGAGCAGCACCATGATGAAAACGGCATTATTTGGCCTGCTTCCGTGGCACCTTATCATGTAATAGTAACGCTGGTCAATACGGAAGATGAGGCCCAAAGGACCCTCGCCGAGAGTATTTATCAGGATCTAATAGATGCAGGCATAGAAGCTCTTCTTGATGACAGAAAAGAAAGGCCTGGTGTGAAGTTTAAGGATGCGGACATTCTAGGAATCCCAGTGCGGATTACAGTAGGAAAGAAAGCAGCAGAAGGCGTTGTGGAATATAAGCTGCGCCGGGAAGCTTCTTATAGTGAGCGTACAGCTACAGAGGCTGTTCAAGATGCGATATCACTGATAAAATCAGAGATTTAATGGAAAAACATTCGCCCACCGTTTACTGGCTTCATGCCCAATGGATACAACATATGAAACTGTTCACGTGCGGGGCGGTGGCTGCCGATGAAACCGTAGCCACTGCCCCGCCAACACATACGACGTGAACATTAACCAATATATAAGAGGGGCAAAATACTTGCCCCTCTTTTTAAGATTTTATAAGGGACGATAAAATATGAAATTGTTATTAGAATTATTTTTATCCTTTTTTAAAATAGGCGCCTTTACCTTTGGTGGGGGAATGGCCATGCTTCCTGTTATACGTAGAGTAGCCGTTGAAGAAAAGCAGTGGCTCAGTGATGATGAGATGATTGACTGCTTAGCATTAAGTCAATCCCTTCCGGGCATGCTGGCTATTAATGCGGCTATTTATATTGGCAATAGGCAGAAGGGTTATATCGGCGCAGTGATGGCTGCAGCAGGTGCCATCCTACCCTCTTTCATTATAATCATCGTTGTGCTGACTTTTTTAGGTCAAATTGAAGACAGTCCCTACGTGCAGGGGGCCTTTGAAGGGATAAAGGCGGCCTCTGTGGCTTTAATTTTAGTTGCAGCCTTTCGAATGGGTAAAAAGGTTATACTTGACAAGCTAGATGTTGCAATTGCAATAGCATCATTTATTTTAATTATTCTTGGGGTGAATGCCATAGGAGCCATTCTGCTGGGAGGCGCTACAGGGTATGTGAAGCATCGTGTTAAGAGAAAGAAGGGTGACGAGTCATGATGCCATTCTTTAATTTGTTTGGTATGTTTTTCCGAATTGGTTTTTTTACTTTTGGCGGTGGTTATGCCATGCTTCCACTGATATTTCAGGGGGTGCAGCAATTTGGATTTATGTCTGCCCAAGAATTTTCCCGACTGGTGGCTTTGTCACAGGTAACTCCGGGGCCCATTGCTATTAATGCGGCAACCTATGTAGGATTTAACTATGCCGGGTTCATTGGAGCTTTATTTGCCACTTTGGGTGTTGCTTTGCCTTCTTTTATATTGATGATGCTAACAGTCCGATTCATCGATAGATTTAAAGAAAGCAAGGCTATTGATGGCATCCTTTCAGGTATCAGACCAGCCACGGTAGCTTTGATTTTTTCTGCTGTTATATTTCTCGCAAAATCGTCCTTGATAAATGGGCCATTTTTATCCCTTGAACTTATTAATAATGTAAAAGAATATGTAAATTGGTTGCCATGTCTGATATTTGTTTGTACAATAGCAATATCCGTTAGATTTAAGATAAGCCCTATTAAGCTGACCATTTTGGCTGGTCTGGTAGGTGCACTTATTATAAGATAATTTAACCGGAGCTTAAGTTAAATATATCAGTTGTAATTGGAGGTCAAAATGCAAATAGTTAAAATTGAAATGGAGAATGGAGACGTTATGAGGGCTGAACTTTACCCTGAAATCGCTCCTGAAACAGTGAAGAACTTCGTAGATCTTGTAGAAAAAGGCTTTTATGATGGAACTATCTTTCATCGCGTTATCCCAGGCTTTATGATTCAAGGGGGAGACCCTACTGGAACAGGAATGGGTGGCCCTGGATATTCCATTAAGGGTGAGTTTACAGCCAACGGATTCCAAAACGACCTACAACATGACAGAGGCGTATTGTCCATGGCTAGATCCATGAACCCTAACTCTGCTGGGTCTCAATTTTTTATCATGGTAGAAAAGGCACCCCATCTTGACGGGCAATATGCTGCATTTGGAAAAGTTATTGAAGGAATAGAAGCAGCAGACAAAATTGTGAATGCCAAGAGAGATAGGGCTGATAAGCCGCTAGAAGCGCAGGTAATGAAGAAGGTGACTTTGGAAGTAGCTGACGAAGTCAAAGAGGATTAATATTAACAGCAAGATAATCACTCTGGACAGCAATTAAGTATGAAAAAAAAGTAAAAAATCATCGCAAGATGAAAGAAAAAATATTTGACCGCGTACCCATTGTAACACAACGGATACGTGGTTTTTTATTCTTCAGAATGTGTTTGATTAACGAAAAAACACTAGAGTGGGTTGACATTGTTGTAACAATATTGTAATATTTGCACAACAACAAAAGCTTATAGGCGCATAATTATATGTAAGATATAATATTTAAAATATTTATTATATACTGAGCCTATGGGCAGTGTAAATTGTACAAGGTGGTTAAGCAATTATTTCTTACAACCATAATGTTAAGAATTATTCCTTTACATTTCTTGTAGTTTTGGAGAGGTATAAACATGAGTTTAAATGACAGTACTAAAGAAGAGCCTAATAAAATCTTTAAAAAGATAAAATCAGCTTTATCAGAAGGTCAGTCAATAATTCGCAATAAAATCAATGATATTAGAATCGAAAAATTAAGTAAATTAAGTACAAAGGCGAAAATAGGAGCAGGAGTTGGATTGCTTTGCGTAGCAGTCCTTAGTAGTGCCTTGGTCCTCATGAATATGGGACCGGAAGTTTATGCAGTTAACGTAGAAGGGCGTCATGCCGGTTATGTTTCTGAAGCAGAAATTGTAGAACAAATAGTGGAAGAAATCAAGACAGATTTAGCAAGAGATACAAAAGAGCTAGAGGTTATCTTTGATAGGGAAGCTCTTTCAGTACAGCTTGCTGATGTTAATTCAAAAGATATTGATTTGTTAACAAATAAAGAATTAAAATCAAAACTAATAGCTGCAGAGCTATGCAAAGTGAATGCTTGGATCGTCAGCATTGATGGTAATCAAATTTTAGCTGCTACCAGTAAAGAAGAAGCAGACAAGGTGTTATCTGGCGTAAAAGAGCATTATCAAACGAAAGGCTCTGAGGTTTTAAGTATAGGATTTAAAGAAGATGTAGTGGTTACCCAATCAGCCGTTAAGGCGGCAGAGATCATGGAGCCAGAAGAAGCCGTTAGTCTGATTCTTACTGGTAGCCGAGAACCAAAAGTATACACCGTTGAAGAAGGCGATACTGTTTGGGACATTGCAGTAGCAAATGGAATGACCTGTGAGGATTTAGAGAATGCAAATCCTGGATTCAATCCGGAAAGACTAAAAATTGGCCAGCAGCTTAATCTCTTCGAAGTGAAGCCCTACGTTACTATACAAATGACAGAAATCCTAACGGCTACTGAAAAAATTGACTACGACACAGTATATGAACCGACAAACACATTATATAAAGGCCAGGTGAAGGTAAAAACTCCTGGCAAACATGGGTTAAAGGAAGTCAAGACACAAGTAACTAAAGAAAATGGGGTCATTGTTGACAGTCATCAAGTAGCTTCTGTTGTAAAATCAGAGCCTGTAAACCAAGTGGCTCTGCGAGGAACGAAATCTATCGCAACATTTACAGGATCAGGAACCCTGTCAAAACCCATGAGCAATATGCAACTTTCCTCTGCTTTTGGGTCCAGGGGGGGAGGAAGGCATACGGGTGCGGATTTCAGAAATCCAAAGGGAACTCCTATTTATGCAGCAGATGACGGGGTAGTAACATTTGCAGGCTATTCTGGAAGCTATGGAAACATAGTAAAGCTCAGTCATGGAAATGGATTGGAAACATGGTATGCTCATTGTGACAAGATGTCCGTATCAGTTGGTCAGACGGTGTCAAAAGGCCAAACCATTGCAACTGTAGGCATAACCGGAAGGGCAACAGGCTATCATCTGCATTTTGAGGTAAGAAAAAGTGGGGTACCACAAAATCCCATGAATTATTTATAATAAGAAAGCGATATTTAATAAAATTAAAAGTGGAAACTTTTCCTGATATATTATAAAACTTTTGATTCTATTAGGAATATAATGTATAATTTTAGGGCAGGTAATAACCTGCCCTGTTAAGTTTTCTGCACATTATTCAAGTTGGAATTAAAAAGGAGAACCCAATGGGATTTTTTCGTGATGTTAATGAAAATATTAAAACCGTTTTAAATCGTGACCCAGCAGCAAGAACAGCCTTCGAAGTCTTACTTTGTTATCCTGGTATCTGGGCATTAATTATGCATAGGCCGGCACATTGGCTTTACAAACATAATATCAAGCTACTAGCCAGATTAATTTCACAGGTGACAAGGTTTTTCACTGGTATTGAAATCCATCCTGGAGCCAAAATAGGGAGAAGATGTTTTATCGACCACGGAATGGCTGTGGTGATTGGTGAAACCACTGAAATAGGTGATGATGTCACCATTTATCAGGCAGTCACCTTAGGAGGAACAGGTAAGGATACAGGGAAACGTCACCCAACCATAGGAAACAATGTGGTTATCAGCTCTGGTGCCAAAGTTTTAGGACCCTTTAAAGTAGGGGATAATTCAAAAATAGGAGCAGGTTCGGTGGTTTTAGAGGAAGTTCCGGAAAATTGTACTGTTGTGGGAATACCAGGTAAAATAGTAAGAAGAGGGAATGTTAAGCCTCAAGATCTTAATCAGGTGGATCTTCCGGACCCTGTTGCTGTAGAACTGGAATGTTTGCGACGACGTATTGTTATGATGGAGAGCAGACTGCGAACAATTGCGCAAAATCAGTTAGACGAAGAAGCTCTGAAACAATATGATGAGATAAGAAAGCAAGAAGATGAAATCATAGAAAACTGCGTAAGAAAGAAGGGGAAGCAATGAAAATATATAATACCGTAACAAGAAAAAAGGAAGAATTTATCCCTATTGACGAAAATGAGATTAAAATTTATGTATGCGGACCTACTGTGTACAATTATTTTCATATTGGAAACGCGCGCCCTTTTGTAGTCTTTGATACCTTACGAAAGTACTTGGAATACAGGGGCAAAAACGTAAAATTTATACAGAATTTTACTGATGTGGATGATAAGATTATTAATAAAGCAAAGGAAGAAAAAGTTTCGGCTAAGGAGATCAGTGAAAAATATATTGAAGAATACTTTAAGGATGCTAATGAGTTAAACGTTGCAAAAGCCACGGTTCACCCAAAGGTGACGGAAAATATAGATGAAATTATTGACTTTATTAGTCGCCTAATAGATAAAGGATATGCCTATGAGGTAAATGGGGATGTCTATTTTAGCACAAGGAATTATCCTGATTACGGAAAGCTTTCTGGGCAGCAGCTTGAAGAGCTTGAATTAGGAGCAAGAGTAGAAACCAGTGATGTTAAACGGGATCCTCTTGACTTTGTTCTTTGGAAGGCACAAAAAACTCATGATGAATTAGCTTGGGAATCCCCTTGGGGATTAGGGAGACCGGGGTGGCATATTGAATGCTCCGTTATGGCAACAAAATATCTTGGTGAGACCATTGATATTCATGGAGGTGGCCAAGACTTAACCTTCCCACACCATGAAAACGAAGTAGCTCAGTCCGAGGCACAGTCTGGAAAACCTTTTGTGAATTATTGGATGCATAATGGCTATATTACCATTGATAATGAAAAGATGTCCAAATCAAAAGGAAACTTCTTTACGGTTAGGGATATTCTAAAGGAATATGACGGAGAGATTATCCGATTTTTCCTCCTGTCTGGACATTATAGAAATCCCATTAACTTTAGCCAGGAGTTAATGGAACAAGCTAAAAACAGTCTTGGCAGAATGCAGAATGCAAAAAACAATCTAATTCATCTTGTGTCTACCAGTGAGGGGACCATGACAGAAGTAGAAAAATCTAAATTTGAAGGCTTGGAAATCTACAGGGAAAAATTCATTAAAGCCATGGATGATGACCTGAATACTGCAGATGGTATTAGTGCAATATTCGAAATGATAAAGGAAATCAACACAGATGTGAAGGACGGGGCAAGCAAAGAATTTGCCGAGAAATGTCTATCGCTATTAGACGAACTGACTGCAGTTTTGGGGATTCTAAGGGATCAAGAAGAAGACTCTTTTGATAATGAAATCCAAAAACTAGTTGATGAGCGCCAAGAGGCAAGAAAGGCAAAGAACTTTGCAAGAGCAGATGAGATACGAGATATCTTAAAGGAGAAAGGCGTGGTTCTGGAAGACACTCCTCAAGGTGTAAGGATTGTAAAAATATGAGTGAAATAATTTATTTAGCAAATTGTGCACTCTTCATAGAATCCCAGGGCACCAGCCTGCTTATTGACGGACTTTTTAAGGACGATAACCCCTTTGATCGCATAGAACCTTTTGTAGAGCATAGTATCGTAAACGCTACAGGAAGGTACTCTCACATAGATGGGCTGCTATTCACCCACTGTCATGAGGATCATTTTGATAAAGAAAAGGTGAACACCTTTATAAACAATCATCCCGAGACAACACTCTTAGTACCAGAAGTGCCGGAATCCAAGGGAGTTCACCATGGAAAGGAAACTCCTTCCCATGAATGGATAAAGGGAGACCTATGGGAGCACAAAACCGTTACCATAGGTTCACTTTCAGTTACTTTTATAAAGACAGGTCATATCAGCTATGATTATGAGGAGCACTATTGCATTTTGGTTGACAATGGACAGGAATCCATCCTTGTGACAGGGGATATGGAGCTATCTGATTTAAGCAGGCTTGGAGAAATACCGAATCTAGAAAGATGTACGGCATTTTTTAATCCTATTGTTTTAGGTAAGCCTAGCTGGGTTGAAATATTAGCAGATTTAAAGTTTAAGAATATCCTTATTTATCATATACCAAGTGAAAAAAAGGATGCCTACGGCTATAGGAAAATGGCAATAAAAAATTTCCAAAGAGTAGAATCTCACCTTCCTCACGGACGGCTACTTCTAGACCCTATGGAAAGGATTACAACCTCCTATATGTAAGTGAGGGCAGAGATCTAGTGACTTTTAATTTGGAGGAAACAAACTTGAAAATACTGTTATTTAGCGATACCCATGGCCAAATAGAAAAAGCCATTGATATATATAAAAAGTTAAAAGATATCGACCTTGTGGTACATCTTGGAGACTTTGCATCTGACGCTAAGAGTATGGAAAAACAATTAGGAATCAAGATTCTTAGTGTGAAGGGGAACATGGATGGTTCATTCTCCCCTAATGGGCACCAGGTTCTTTCCACCCCTATTGGTAAAATTCTTATTACCCATGGCCATATGCAAAGCGCGAAAAAAAGCCCCCAAAACCTTCTGTATAAAGCAGAGGAGCTTGGATGCAAAGCAGTATTCTATGGACATACTCACATTCCTATATTTTTACATGAAAGGGGTATTTATCTTTTAAATCCTGGTAGTTTGACTCTACCGCTGGGAGGCAGGCAGGGCTCTTATGCAGTGGTTACCATCACTGAAAGCTCTTTAGATGCCTCCATCCTTTATGTAGCTAATGATGAAATAGTCGGAAATCGATCCCCAAAAGAACCCAAGTTGACTAGGAACAAAGGAAAAGGAAACAGTATAATAAGAGATTTGTTAAACAACAGCGATAGATTTTAAATGTATTTTAATTTTGGATATCTTATGATAAGATTTCTATAGAAAATAAGGAGTAACCGAAAACAGGCATGGACAAAAACAATATTGCAACAATGAATACTACCGTATTAGCGTATCTAGGTGATTCCGTTTATGAACTTTTCGTCAGGAGACATGTGCTGGATTCGGGCCAGGTTAACGCAGATAAGCTACATAAATCTGCGGTTAAATATGTTCAGGCAGAAGCCCAAGCAACTGCGCTGAAAAAGATGCTTTCATCCCTAGACCCCAAGGAGCTTGGGCTGGTGAAAAGAGCTCGAAATAAAAAAACCACTTCCAGGCCTAAGAATGTAGACCCCATTCTCTATAAGTGGGCAACGGCTTTCGAGGCTCTGATAGGGTATTTGTATTTAATAGATAATAAAACACGACTTATGGAAGTCGTTAATGAAGCTATTGCAATTATCGAAGAAAGCAAAAGTGTGCAACATGACAGAAAGAAAAACAAGGAATAAGTTCCCGGGATTTTTCTGGGATTATTTTAAAACAAACAAAGCGATAGGTGCCCAGCAGGAAAAAGAGGGCAAAGAGGACGAGGCTTCGAAAAGTAGAGAAAAAGCTATGGCTATTTTACTTGTTGTGGCCATAATCGTTCTTATCGTAAAGTCTACATTTCTTGATGAAGTGAAGAATCTTACTGCGGAGGAACAGATATTCAAGAATTTTGTAGACTATTCCGTAGAAGAAGAATATAGTGGGTTTTTATTAGATAAGGGTATTGTTACATACAGAGTATTTGATTTATATATGGCCAACCCAGACGAAAAAGCCATTCTTCGTTATGAAGATAAGGAAACTGGAAAAATGATAGAAATAACTCAAGAGGGTCGGTATAACGCTAGAGTTAGGGGATATTTGTTTTGGGTATTGCCTATAAAAAGTTTTTCAGTAACAGCCCAGATTGTTGAGGAGACAGTGAATGAGTAAAGCAGACGTAATTTTTATAGATATGTGTAAGAATATTTTAGAAAATGGCTATTCTTCAGAAGGCCAGTCTATTAGGGCTAGATGGGAGGATGGAGCCCCAGCCCATACGAAGAAAATATTTGCAGTGGTTAACAGGTATAACCTTGCTGAAGAATTTCCGGCACTGACCTTAAGGCCGACCCCTGTCAAATCAGCGGTGGACGAGCTACTTTGGATATGGCAGAAAAAGTCAAACAATGTGAAGGATTTAAATAGCCGTATTTGGGATCCATGGGCTGATGAAAAAGGAAGCATCGGAAAGGCTTATGGTTATCAGCTTGGCGTGAAGCATCAATACAGTGAAGGTGAATTTGACCAAGTGGATAGAGTTCTTTATGACTTGAAAAACAACCCTTACAGCAGAAGAATCATGACAAATATATACAATTTTGAAGACCTTCATGAGATGGCTCTATATCCTTGTGCTTACAGTGTGACTTTTAATGTAACAGAAAATAGGCTAAATGCCATATTAAATCAAAGGTCTCAAGATACCTTAGTTGCAAACAGCTGGAATGTGGTGCAATATTCCGTCCTTGTTCATATGCTTGCCCAAGTAAGCGGACTTGTGGCAGGAGAGCTTGTTCATGTTATTGCAGACGCCCATATTTATGATAGACATATACCTTTGGTGGAAGAGTTAATCAGTAGACCCCAATATCCGGCACCAAAGCTTAAGATAAATCCGGATATCAAGAATTTCTATGATTTTACTGTAGATGATATTATTGTTGAAGATTATCAGGCAGGGCCCCAAGTAAAAAATATTCCTGTTGCTATCTAGAGGATGACAGAAATAGGATGAAATGAGAAAGCAAAGAAAAAGCAGTTAAAAATGAGGAAGGAAAAATGAAAACAATTGTAGCTGTTGATAAAAACTGGGGTATTGGTAAGGACGGTGAGCTGTTAGTTCGCCTACCCGGTGACATGAAATACTTCAGAAAGACCACGACAGGAAAAGTGGTAGTAATGGGAAGAACAACCCTTGAATCCCTCCCTGGAGGGAAACCGCTCCCGGGTAGGGTCAATATTGTTCTTACTAGAAATCCGGATTACGAGAAAGAAGGCTGTATCATTTGTAGATCAAAAGAAGAGGCTTTTAAGGTTCTAGAAAACTATGATACAGAGGATGTTTTTGTCATTGGTGGAGAAGATATCTATAGGCAGTTCATACCCTATTGTGATATTCACCTTGTCACTCAAATCAATGCTGCCTTTGATGCGGATAAGTATTTTGAGAACCTGGACCTACGAGAGGAAATGATCAAGGTAAAAGAAAGCGAACCTGTTATTGAAAATGGGATAGAATATAAATATACCGAGTATAGGAGAAAGTAATTTGAAGGAAGGAAAGCCTACAGAAAATAAAAGCATAATAACGGGAAGAAACCCCGTCATGGAAGCCTTGAAAAGCGGAAGGGAAATAGACAAGCTTATCATCTCAAAAGACGCCGAAGGCTCTATTAAAAAGATTGTCGGTATGGCTAAAGATAAAAGGATAACCATTCAATTCGTAGATAAAACTGTGTTGGATAGGTTATCAGATGGGGGGGTACATCAGGGAGTAGCAGCGAGCATATCCCCATATTCTTACTATGATGTTGAAGACATTTTGGCAGCTGCAGAAGCCAAAAATGAAGACCCTTTTATTATTATATTAGATGGCATTGAGGATCCTCATAATTTGGGTGCTATCATTAGGACTGCCGAAGGGGCTGGTGCTCATGGTATTATTATTCCCAAGAGGCGTGCAGTGGGTGTAACGGAAACCGTTGTAAAAGCTTCCGCCGGAGGAGTAGAATATGTACCTATAGCGAGAGTTTCAAATATTACACAAACGATAGAGAAACTAAAGAAATCTGGTATTTGGGTAGGTGCATGTCATATGGACGGAACCCCCTACGATGAAACAAACCTCAAAGGTAGCATTGCCTTAGTTATTGGTGGAGAAGGGGGAGGAATAGGTAGATTAGTAAAAGAAACTTGTGACTTCTCGGTATCCATCCCCATGTCAGGTAAAATTAACTCCCTCAATGCGTCAAATGCGGCAGCTGTGCTAATGTATGAAGTAAAAAGACAAAGAAAAGGAACGTGATGAAACACGATGAAAGATAAATATGGCAATTACTCCGATGAGGAGCTGGTTGCTGCAGCTCAAACCGGAGATGAAGATGCAGGAGAATTTCTTATCAGAAGGTATAAGGATGTAGTAAGAAAAAAAGCACATCTTTATTTCATGGCGGGAGCAGATAATGAAGACGTGGTGCAAGAGGGCATGATTGGTATTTTCAAAGCGATTAAGGGCTATGATCATACCAAGGAAGCAACCTTTCGCACCTTTGCAGAAATCTGTATTAATCGTCAGATTATAACTGCAATCAAGATGGCGGGGAGGCTAAAGCACTCTCCCCTTAACACATCCGTCTCATTGAATAGACCCATATCCGATACGGATCCCATTAAAACTCTAGAAGAAACTTTATCCTCAACCAGGACCACGGATCCGGAAGAATTATTTTTAATGAAGGAGAACATGGACTATATAGAGGGAAAGGGTAATGATATTTTTAGCGACTTCGAGCTTAAGGTTTGGAATGAATACCTGCAAGGGAAAACTTACCTAGAGATTGCCAAAATGATGGACAAAACACCCAAGGCGATTGATAATGCTATACAGCGAACCAAGCGAAAGCTGGAGCTATATATTAGAAGGTGAAGATAAGGACTAAAATAAAGGATTAAAATACTATTGACATTGTCCTTTTAGTTATAGTAAAATATCCAATAGTGTCATTCTGCTGTTGTAGCTCAGTTGGTAGAGCACTTCCTTGGTAAGGAAGAGGTAGGCAGTTCGAATCTGCTCAACAGCTCCATAAATTTATTAGAGTATTCTTCGTGTAAGGCCCCCACAAGGAGCAACAAATAAGAATATTCTCAGGTCACAAATTATAAAAATAAATATGAAAAAGGAGAAAAGAAGATGGCTAAAGCTAAATTCGATAGAAATAAGCCCCATGTAAACATCGGGACAATCGGTCACGTAGACCATGGAAAGACAACATTGACAGCAGCAATCACAAGAACATTGAGCCAGAGATACGGACTTGGTGACAAAGTAGATTTTGACATGATTGACAAGGCGCCAGAAGAAAAAGAAAGAGGAATCACCATTGCCACATCTCACGTAGAGTATGAAACACCAAACAGACACTATGCTCACGTAGACTGCCCAGGTCACGCCGACTATGTAAAGAACATGATCACAGGAGCAGCTCAGATGGACGGAGCGATTCTAGTAGTAGCAGCAACAGACGGTCCTATGCCTCAGACAAGAGAGCACATTCTGCTTTCAAGACAGGTAGGGGTACCATATATCATCGTATTCCTAAACAAATGTGACCTAGTAGATGACGAAGAACTTCTAGACCTAGTTGAAATGGAAGTAAGAGAGCTTCTAGACATGTATGAATTCCCTGGAGACGATACACCGATCATCAGAGGATCAGCTCTTGAAGCCCTAAACAATCCAGAAGGTCCATGGGGAGACAAGATTGTAGAGCTATTTGAAGCAGTAGACACATTTATTCCAGAACCTACAAGAGCAACAGAAAGACCATTCCTAATGCCTGTAGAGGACGTATTCTCCATCACAGGAAGAGGAACAGTAGCAACAGGAAGAGTAGAGAGAGGAACCCTTAAGGTATCCGACGAAGTTGAAATCGTAGGTCTAGCAGACGAAGCAAGAAAAGTTGTTGTAACAGGAATAGAAATGTTCAGAAAGCTTCTTGATTATGCAGAAGCTGGTGACAACATCGGAGCACTTCTAAGAGGAGTACAAAGAACAGAAATCGAAAGAGGTCAGGTACTTGCAAAGCCAGGTAGCATCAAGCCTCACACAAAGTTCTCATCTGAGGTTTACGTACTGAAGAAGGAAGAAGGCGGAAGACATACACCATTCTTCAACGGTTATAGACCACAGTTCTACTTCAGAACAACAGACGTAACAGGAAACATTCAGCTACCTGAAGGCGTAGAAATGTGTATGCCTGGAGATAACATCCAGATGGAAATTGAGCTAATCAGCCCAATCGCTATCGAAGAAGGACTAAGATTTGCTATCAGAGAAGGCGGAAGAACAGTAGGATCCGGCGTAGTAGCAAAGATTACAGAATAATTCCGTAGCATAGCATCCGGCACAGCCGTATGATGCAGGACGAGATAAAATGAGAAGGGACTCGTAGAAATGCGAGTCCTTTTCAGATAAATGAGAACACGTGGAGAACACGATGAGCTTCACCGCATGATCGTAAGAAACTACTGAGGAACTAACGGTATTGTGGTGAAAGGACAAAAATAAGTTGACATAACCAAAAATGTATGATAATTTAGTTAAGCGACTTTAGGTGACGTATACGAAACATTAGTATATTTCATTTAGTTTGATAGAAGATTAAATGAAATCTGAAGATAAAACGGAGGTCAATCATGAGGGTGAGAGTAACATTGGCTTGCACTGAATGCAAGCAGAGAAATTACAATACGATGAAGAACAAGAAAAATGATCCTGATCGTATAGAATTCTCAAAATACTGCAAATTCTGCAAGAAATCAACTGTCCATAAAGAAACCAAATAGAGGATGTGATTTAGATGGCAAAGGAAAAACCGAAAAAAACTGTCCCAGTGCCAAACAAGAAACCAAGAGGATCTCTTAAAGAATATTTTAAGGGTGTAAAGGTTGAAATGAAAAAGGTCGTATGGCCAACAAAAAAAGAACTTATATCTTATACTGGAGTCGTTATACTTACTTGTGTTGTTTTAGGCGCGGCAATTTGGGCTGTAGATTCAGCATTCCTTGCTGCTCTTAAGGCTGTCTTAAACTTTAACTATATCTAGCAGATACATTGGATAAGTGTCTTTAAATGTTAAATCAAAAGAATGTTAAAAGGAAAGAATAATGGCCAAAGTAAAAAATATAGACCAGTACGAAGAGTTGGACCAATGGGAAGAACTTAATGATTCTGACGAGTATGAAGAAGATTTAGACTTAGAAGAACTGGAAGATGAACTCGCCGATGATGAAAATCTTGATAATACAGACATCTCTTTCGAGGATGAGCTGGTGAACCAAGAGGAAGATTTGGCGGAGGACGTCGCTGAAACTAGCGAAGGCTCCAGTAAGGCTGAATGGTATGTAGTTCATACCTACTCGGGACATGAAAATAAAGTAAAAGTTAATATTGAAAAAATAGTTGAGAACCGTGGAATGCAAGATTTAGTTCTCGATATTGTAGTGCCAACAGAAGACCATGTAGAAATTAAAAACGGTCAACGAAAAGTGAAAACCAGGAAGATGTTCCCTGGATATGTCCTTGTTAAAATGATTGTTACCAATGAATCCTGGTATTTAGTTCGTAACACTCAGGGTGTAACGGGTTTTGTAGGGCATGGATCAGAACCAATCCCTTTGACAAAAGAAGAAGTCAGGAGAATGGGTATCGAGAAGGTATATATTCAGATGGATATCGAACCGGGAGATAGCGTTAAAGTTATTAATGGACCTTTCGAGAGCTTCATGGGTGTTGTTGAAGAAGTGAATATGGACAAACAAACCTTAAAAGTAATGATATCCATGTTTGGTAGAGATACTCCTGTCGAATTAGAGTTCGATCAGGTTGACAAAATATAGGACAACTTCTAACCTTCTGTAATAAAGGAGGGGCAGAAATTGACCCGCTGAAATTGTGCATTTTGTTGCAAAAATTGTAGAATTTTGGCGTCAGAGATGAAACAAAATAACTGCTCAGGCAGAGAAAGGAGATTTACAATATGGCAAAGAAGGTAGATGGACTAATCAAGCTTCAGATCCCTGCAGGCAATGCAACTCCTGCGCCACCGGTTGGACCTGCGCTAGGTCAAAAGGGTGTTAACATCATGGACTTTTGCAAACAGTTTAATGCTAAGACAGCAGACCAGCAAGGTATGATTATACCTGTAGTAATTACTGTATATGCAGATAGATCCTTTACATTTATTACAAAAACACCACCGGCTGCAGTGCTTTTAAAGAAAGCTGCAAATCTTCAAAAAGCATCTGGCGAACCTAACAACAAGAAAGTTGCAACATTGTCCTTAGATCAGGCAAGAGAAATCGCAAAGTTAAAAATGCAAGACTTAAATGCTGCTGACATTGACAGTGCGACAGAAATGATTAAAGGTACAGCCAGAAGCATGGGAATCGTAATTAAAGACTAATAAGTGGGAGGCAGATGCCGTTAGCACCACAAGGAGGTAAAGAAATGCCTAAAAGAGGTAAAAACTACAAAGAGTCAGCAAAATTAGTTGACCGAGATACACTGTATGATGTAAATGACGCATTAGATTTAGTTGGTAAGACCGCAAAAGCTAAGTTCGACGAGACAGTAGAAGTTCATGTTAGACTTGGTGTAGACGGAAGACATGCGGACCAGCAAGTTAGAGGAGCTATCGTACTTCCTCACGGAACTGGAAAAACTAAGAAAGTCCTAGTTTTTGCAAAAGGACCAAAAGCTTCCGAAGCAGAAGCAGCGGGAGCAGATTATGTAGGCGCTGAAGAAATGGCTGCCAAAATTCAAAACGAAAATTGGTTTGACTTTGATGTTGTGGTAGCAACACCAGACATGATGGGTGTTGTTGGTAGACTAGGAAAAGTTTTAGGTCCAAAAGGACTTATGCCAAACCCAAAATCAGGTACTGTTACCATGGATGTTCAAAAAGCTCTTGAAGAAATCAAAGCAGGTAAGGTTGAATATCGTCTTGATAAGACGAATATCATTCATACCCCAATTGGCAAGGTTTCATTTGGAACCGAAAAGCTTGTAGATAATTTCACAGCTTTGTTAGAGGCAATTATCAAAGCAAAGCCTGCTGCAGCAAAGGGCCAATACCTGAAGAGCATAACAGTTGCATCCACAATGGGGCCTGGTATAAAAATCAACCCTGCCAACCCAACTAAGAAAAACGACTAATCTACAACAAAATGGAATATTAAACCGTAGACAGCAGGTGCATCCGCTTAATTTCCTGCCGAGGTATCTCATAAATATGATAAATATTATGTGGCCTTTTCTGTCTATGGTGGAAAAGGCCTTTTAGTATACTGTTTAAATCAATAGGTTTGTAAACAGAATATGGTAACTATTACAAAAGGGCTGCCACCAGTTGTTGACAAACAAATCGGCGAGGGTAGAGCCAAAATCAAAAAGCGTATTACTTCAAAAAAAGTAATACCGGAGAGGAGAACAATAATGTCAGTAGAACATTTAAAGCAAAAGCAGCAGGTCATTGATGAAATCAAAGAAAAGCTGGAAAAAGCTCAGTCTGCAGTTGTTATTGATTACATCGGCATCACCGTTGCGGAAGCAGATGCTATGAGAAAAAAGCTGCGTGAGGCAAATGTTGATTACACTGTATATAAAAATACTCTAGTTAGTAGAGCTATCGAAGGCACAAAATATGAACCTCTAAAGGATTCACTTGCAGGTCCAAGTGCTTTCGCATTCAGCTACGATGACGCTATAGCACCAGCAAGAGTTATAAACTCAATCATGAAAGAGTACAAAAAGATGGAGTTTAAAGCAGGTGTCATCGAGGGAACCTACTTTGATAGTGAAGGTATAAAAGCAGTAGCATCACTTCCGTCAAGAGACGAAATGCTTGCTAAGTTTATGGGAAGCATTCAGTCACCTGTATCGAAGTTTGTACGTACAGTTCAGGCTATTGCAGATAGTAAAGCAGAATAAATATTTTGTGAAAATATAAGTACGAAAAGAAAACATAAAACAAATATGAAAAGGAGAAATAAAAATGACTAAAGAACAAATTATTGAAGCCATAAAAGGCATGACCGTTTTAGAATTAAACGAACTTGTTAAAGCTTGCGAAGAGGAATTCGGAGTATCTGCAGCAGCTCCTGTAGCAGTGGCAGCAGCAGGTGGTGGCGCAGCAGATGCAGCTGAAGAAAAATCAGAATTTACTGTAGTTCTTGCAGGCGTTGGATCAGAAAAGATCAAGGTTATCAAAGTAGTAAGAGAAATTACAGGACTAGGCCTAAAAGAAGCTAAGGAACTGGTTGACAATGCACCAGCTAACCTTAAAGAAGATGTTGCTAAGGCAGAAGCAGAAGAAATTCAAGCAAAACTTACAGAAGTTGGCGCTACAGTTGAATTAAAATAAGAAATTTTAAGCAGAATTAAAGGGATGGCTAAAAAAAGCCATCCCTTTCAGCTTTGTTAGGCGGAGGCATTTGATGCGGTTGAACCGGATGTCGGAGGGGTTTTGTGCTACTCTCCACTGAAATCGTATCAAATGCTGCCATTCGGAAAAAATATTTGTTGACTACTTGAAACCGATGTGATATTATAGTACATTGCCACGCAAAGTATTTTGTTTTCGATGCAAGGAGTGATGAATATGCCATATCCCGTTAAAATAGGTAAAAGGACACGAATGAGCTACTCAAAGATTCACGAGGTAGCTGAGATGCCAAATCTTATCAGAATTCAGACTGATTCATACAATTGGTTTATCGAAGAAGGACTTAAGGAGGTCTTTGAAGACATCTCCCCTATTAAAGATTATGCCGGGAATTTAGTTTTAGAATTCTTAGATTATTCGCTGAAGGATGCCCCTAAATACGATCAAGAGGAATGCAAGGAACGTGACGTAACATATGCTGCTCCCTTAAAAGTAAAGGTTAGGTTAGTTAATAAAGAAACCGGTGAAGTAAAGGAACAGGAAGTATTCATGGGAGACTTCCCATTAATGACTGAAAAGGGAACCTTTATTTACAACGGTGCAGAGAGAGTCGTGGTAACTCAGCTAGTAAGGTCTCCTGGACCCTATTATAACGTTTCAGTAGATAAATCTAATAAAAAATTGTATGCCACCACTATTATTCCTAATAGGGGTGCTTGGCTTGAGTATGAAACAGACTCAAATGAAATTATATCAGTGCGTGTTGACCGTACAAGAAAGCAACCTGTTACCACATTAATCAGGGCTCTTGCTCCTGAATTTGGTACAGATCAAGACATTATTAACATTTTTGGTGAAGATGAAAGGTTGTTAAAAACCTTAGAAAAGGATCCTACAAAAAATTACGAAGATGGCTTGAAAGAAATTTATAAAAAATTGAGACCAGGCGAGCCGCCTACAGTAGAAAGTGCAAGAGCACTTATAGATTCTTTATTTTTTGACCCTAAGAGATATGACCTGGCGAAAGTAGGACGCTATAAATACAATAAAAAGCTGGGACTATCCAACAGAATTGTGGGATGTGTTGCAGCAGACGACATTATAAATCCAAACACCGGAGAAATTTTGGTTGAAAATGGTGTTAAAATTACGCGAGACATGGGTTTTCAAATAGAAAACGCCGGGCTTAATTATATATATGTATACAGCAAAAAATCAGATAAAGAAGATCAAATCATAAAGGTAATAGGCAATAACTTTGTCAAACTTTCCGACTATGTAGATATAGAACCAGAAAGTCTAAAAATTCCTGATAAGGTCTATTACCCGGTATTAAAAGAAATCCTAGAAAATAATGAAGATGAAGCAGCCCTAAAAGAGGCTTTAATCGCCAATAAAGCAAGGCTGTCTCCAAAGCATATTATTATAGATGATATTATCGCTTCTATTAGCTATATACTGAATTTAAATCACGGCATTGGAAATATTGATGACATTGACCATCTTGGTAACAGAAGGCTAAGAACCGTGGGAGAATTACTGCAAAACCAATTTAGAATTGGGCTAGCTCGTATGGAGAGAGTGGTTAAGGAAAGAATGACCATTCAGGACATTGAGGTTACAACACCTCAGGCGCTTCTGAATATACGTCCTGTTACAGCAGCAATAAAAGAGTTTTTTGGTAGCTCCCAGCTTTCACAGTTTATGGACCAAACCAACCCATTGGCAGAGCTGACTCATAAAAGAAGATTGTCTGCTTTAGGACCTGGTGGACTTTCAAGAGAAAGAGCGGGCTTTGAGGTGCGAGATGTTCACCATTCTCACTATGGTAGAATGTGTCCAATTGAAACGCCTGAAGGACCTAACATTGGGCTAATAGGATCTCTAACAACTTATGGAAGAATTAATGAATATGGGTTTATTGAAACACCCTATAGACGTGTTGATAAGGAACGAGGAGTAGCTACAGAAATTATCGACTATTTAACAGCCGATGAAGAAGACATGTTGATTATTGCTCAGGCCAACGAACCTTTAGACTCTGAAGGTAGATTTTTGAATCTTAGAGTTTCATCCAGAGGGGTTCATGGTCATATCGACCTGGTACCAAGAGAAGAAATCGACTATATGGACGTATCTCCAAAACAGGTTGTGTCTGTAGCAACTGCAATGATTCCGTTCCTGGAAAATGATGACGCCAACAGAGCACTCATGGGTTCTAACATGCAGCGCCAAGCGGTGCCATTACTGATTGCTGATGCTCCTATCGTTGGAACTGGTATGGAATCTAGAGCTGCAAAGGATTCCGGCGTCGTTCTTCTTGCAAAAAATGCAGGTACAGTTGAGTATGTAGACGCAAACAAGATTAAGATTAGAAGAGCCGACGGAATGGGCGTAGATGTCTATACCATGCTTAAGTTCAAACGATCCAACCAAGGCACTTGTATCAACCAGAAACCTATTGTAAGTAAAAATGAATATGTAGAAAAAGATGAAGTTATTGCAGACGGGCCATCCACTCAGTATGGAGAAGTAGCTCTTGGTAAAAACCTTCTTGTAGGATTTATGACTTGGGAAGGGTATAACTACGAGGATGCGATTATTCTTAATGAGAGACTGATTATGGATGACGCGCTGACCTCTTTGCATATTGAAGAATACGAGTCAGAGGCCAGAGACACCAAATTGGGACCTGAAGAAATCACAAGGGACATTCCAAATGTGGGAGAAGATGCCCTGAAGGATCTTGATGAGGATGGTATTATCCGAATCGGTGCAGAGGTGGGTGCTTCAGATATCTTAGTCGGAAAGGTGACACCTAAGGGTGAAACAGAGCTTACCGCAGAAGAGAGACTGCTGCGAGCCATTTTTGGCGAAAAGGCTAGAGAAGTAAGAGATACGTCATTGAGAGTTCCTCATGGAGAGGCGGGTATCGTTGTGGATGTTAAGGTTTTCTCCAGGGAAAACGGCGACGAACTGCCACCGGGTGTAAATAAGCTGGTAAGGTGTTATATTGCTACCAAGAGAAAAATCAGTGTAGGAGACAAAATGGCCGGTAGGCACGGAAATAAAGGTGTTATTTCTAGAATTTTACCTGAGGAGGATATGCCATTTCTAGATAATGGGGTTCCACTACAGATTATGCTGAACCCTCTTGGTGTACCTTCTCGAATGAACGTGGGACAGGTGCTGGAGACCCATTTGGGGTTGGCAGCAGATTATAAAGGCTGGCATATTGCTACCCCTGTATTTGACGGGGCTAGTGAGCTTGATATCATTGACCTCTTGGAGGAATGCGGCCTACCTAAGAGTGGTAAGTTAAGGCTTAGAGATGGCAGAACAGGAGAAGCTTTTGACAATCCTGTTACTGTTGGATATATGTATATGCTGAAGCTACATCACTTGGTAGATGACAAAATTCACGCAAGAAGCACAGGACCTTATTCCTTAGTGACACAACAGCCATTAGGCGGTAAGGCTCAATTCGGCGGACAGAGATTCGGAGAGATGGAAGTATGGGCTTTGGAGGCATACGGAGCTGCTTACACCCTTCAAGAAATCCTTACGGTTAAATCTGACGACGTGGTGGGCCGTGTGAAGACTTATGAAGCCATTGTAAAGGGCGAAAATATTCCTCAGCCAGGAATCCCTGAATCCTTTAAAGTATTAATTAAGGAAATGCAAAGTCTTTGCCTTGATGTAAAGGTGCTCACAGATGATAACGAGGAAATTGAGATTAAAGAATCAGCTGAACTTGAAGGGGCTGCTGGTTTAGAGAGTATTATCGAGGTGGAATCCGTCGCTGATGAAAATGAACTCGATGAAAAGAGTGGTTTTTCCGAGGACCGGGGGGAAGATGAATCTGAAGAAGATGTATCAGATGAAGATGAATATCTAGATTTGTCCAATGAAGATTCCACTGATGAAGTATAAGAAAGGGGGAGAAGCTCCTTGTTTGAATTAAATAATTTTGAAGCGTTGAAAATAAGCCTTGCATCGACTGAAAAAATTCTGAGCTGGTCAAAGGGTGAGGTTAAGAAGCCTGAAACCATTAACTACAGAACGTTAAAGCCTGAGAAAGAAGGGCTGTTTTGTGAAAAGATCTTCGGACCAACAAAAGACTGGGAGTGCCACTGCGGAAAATATAAGAGAATACGATATAAAGGTATTATATGTGACCGATGTGGCGTTGAAGTAACCAAGGCGAAGGTAAGAAGAGAAAGAATGGGACATATTGCCCTTGCTACCCCTGTGTCTCATATTTGGTATTTTAAAGGTATCCCTAGCAGAATGGGATTGGTTCTTGATTTATCCCCAAGGAACCTTGAAAAAGTCCTATATTTTGCAGCGTATATCGTTACTGATCCCGGAAATTCAGATTTCGGATATAAAGAAATCCTAACAGAGCAACAATATAGAGAAGCCAAGGAAAAATACGGTACCGGATTTAAAGCAGGTATGGGTGCAGAAGCCATTCGAGAGCTGCTGTCCCATATTGACCTAGATGAACTTTCCACCGACATGAGGAAAAAGCTAAAAGAAAGTACCGGACAAAAGAAGATCAGAATTGTCAGAAGGCTTGAAGTGATTGAGGCCATGAAGCAATCAGGCAATATGCCGGAGTGGATGATACTAGATGTAATCCCTGTTATACCGCCGGACTTAAGGCCTATGGTTCAGCTAGATGGTGGTCGATTTGCAACATCTGACTTAAATGATTTATACAGAAGAGTAATTAATAGAAACAATCGACTAAAGAGGTTATTGGACCTAGGTGCTCCTGATATTATTGTGCGTAATGAAAAACGAATGCTACAGGAAGCTGTAGACGCACTGATTGATAATGGAAGAAGAGGCAGACCGGTAACAGGACCGGGAAGCAGGCCACTAAAATCATTGTCAGATATGTTGAAGGGTAAGCAAGGAAGATTTAGACAAAACCTACTTGGAAAGCGTGTCGACTATTCGGGACGTTCTGTAATTGTAGTAGGGCCTGAGCTGAAATTCTATCAGTGTGGGCTTCCGAAAAAGATGGCTCTAGAACTGTTTAAGCCATTCATAATGAAAAAGCTTGTACAAAATGGCCATTCCCATAATATAAAGAGTGCAAAGAGGATGGTGGAAAAGGTAAGGCCTGAAGTATGGGATGTACTTGACGAGGTCATCAAAGAACATCCAGTTCTTCTTAACCGTGCGCCTACGCTTCATAGACTGGGAATCCAAGCCTTTGAACCTGTACTAGTTGAAGGTAAAGCCATCAAGCTACATCCGCTGGTGTGTACTGCTTACAATGCTGACTTTGACGGAGACCAGATGGCGGTCCATGTACCACTTTCTGTTGAAGCCCAAGCGGAAGCTAGATTCCTTATGTTGTCAGTAAACAATATTCTGGCACCAAAGGATGGTTCGCCGATTACCACTCCAACTCAAGACATGATATTGGGTAGCTACTACCTTACTCATCCAGGATCAGAAGAGCGAGATCGAGATGTGGAAAAGGGTGACGGCAAGATCTTCACTGATTATGATGAGATGCTCATGGCCTACAGAAATGGTGTAGTGGGACTTCACGCCAAGGTAAAGGTCAGAAGGTATGTTGATGAAAATGACCGTGGAAAGATTGTCGAATCAACAGTGGGAAGATTTATTTTCAACGAAGGTATTCCTCAGGATCTTGGCTTCATAGATAGGACAGTTGATAAATATTCACTAGAAGTGGACTTTCTATGCGACAAGAAGAAGCTGGGACAAATCATCGATAAATGCTATCGAAAGCATGGAAATACGAAGACTGTGATCATGCTAGACTATATAAAGGACATCGGTTTCCATTACTCTACTATGGGAGCTATTACCATCAGTGTGTCTGACATGAAGATTCCTGAAGAGAAGGCAGCAATAGTTGCCGCTTCTGAAGAAAAGGTAAACAAATATGAAGTTGCCTATAGAAGAGGGCTAATGTCTGATTCTGAAAGGTATGAGCGAGTCATTGAGACCTGGAATGAAGCAACTGATAAGGTGGCTGATGCATTGATGCAGTCTCTTGGAACATTAAACAACTTGTTCATCATGGCACATTCCGGAGCTAGAGGAAGCAAAAGCCAGATCAAACAGATTGGCGGTATGCGTGGACTTATGGCCAACGCGGTGGGATATACAATAGAAATTCCTATAAAATCAAATTTCCGTGAAGGGTTGACTGTACTAGAATACTTTATCTCTACAAATGGTGCTAGAAAAGGTCTTGCGGACACAGCTCTTAGAACAGCGGACTCTGGGTACTTGACTAGAAGACTTGTAGACGTCAGCCATAATGCCATCGTACGAGAAGTAGACTGTGGTACAGATGAAGGAATTGAAGTAAAGGCCTTCACAGATGGAAAAGAAGTCATTGAATCCTTAAAGCTTCGTATCATCGGCAGGACGGCCTTAGGTGATATTGTCCATCCTCAGACGGGCGCAGTAATTGTAGAGCAAAATCAAGAAATCTCAGAAGATGCAGCTGACGAAATAGAAGCTAGTGGTATTGAAGCAGTAGCAATCAGATCCGTCATGACTTGTAAAAGTATTCACGGAATTTGTGCAAAATGCTACGGACGTAACTTGGCCACAGGTGAGGGTGTAAATATTGGTGAAGCTGTAGGAATCACAGCAGCTCAATCTATCGGTGAACCGGGTACACAGCTGACCATGCGTACCTTCCACACGGGGGGTGTCGCTGGAAGCGATATCACCCAGGGTCTACCGAGAGTAGAAGAGCTATTTGAGGCAAGAAAGCCAAAAGGTTTAGCAGAAATATGTGAAGCAGACGGAACTGTAGTATCTATAGAATCCAGAAAAGACAATAAGACAGAAATCATCGTTCGAGGCGAGGAAGAGATGAGCTATGTTGTTCCATACGGGGCAAGGCTGAATGTGAAAGAAGGGGATTATGTCTTAGCTGGAGATAATATTACACGAGGACCATTAAACCCTCATGATATTTTACGAATTAACGGAGTGGGCGGAGTATATCAATACCTGCTAAAAGAGGTACAGCGTGTATATAAGCAACAAGGTGTAGACATTAATGACAAGCATATCGAGGTCATCGTCAGCCAGATGCTTTCCAAATATAAGATTGAGGATTCAGGAGATACAGCCCTTCTGCCAGGTGGACTTTATAGTAAATTTGAGCTAGATGAAGCAAACCAAGCTGCTGAAGAAATGGGTGGGGATCCTGCAGTAGGAAAGAGAGTGCTACTGGGTATTACAAAGGCTTCTCTTGCCACCAACTCCTTCTTATCAGCTGCATCCTTCCAAGAAACTACTAGGGTGCTGACTGATGCAGCTATTAAGGGCAAGACCGATTACCTGTTAGGCCTGAAGGAAAATGTCATCATAGGAAAATTAATTCCAGCGGGAACAGGTATGAAGAGATATAAAAATATCGATCTAGACTATGGAGCCAACACAGAAATCATGGAATCCTATGATCTACAATCTGAAGAAGACAGTGAAGGCTCAATAGGAGAAAATGTTGTAAGTAACAATGCAGCAGTAAACCAAGAGGTGGAACAGGTGGAACCGAAAATTGTCGAGATACCCCAGTAATGTTTTACAAGTTTAGACTGTGGTAAATACTACCTTGTAAGCACCCTCTCATGGTTGCAGAAACAAATTGACAACAAAGTTTAGTATGTGATATACTCATCGTTGGTTTTAGACGTGAAATGAATATGATCGTTTAAAATAGATTGTTTGTGCTCAATTGCACAAGAAAGAAAGGAGAAAATTAATGCCTACAATCAATCAGTTGGTTAGATTAGGAAGAACTAGTTCTACTAAGAAGTCAGGTTCACCAGCGCTCTTAAAAGGGTTAAACTCAATAAAGAGAACACCTACAGAGACAGAAGCACCTCAGAAGAGAGGCGTATGTACTTCAGTTAAAACAGTTACTCCTAAAAAACCAAACTCAGCGCTTAGAAAAGTAGCCAGAGTACGTCTGACAAATGGTATTGAAGTATCAGCCTATATTCCTGGTATTGGTCACAACCTTCAGGAACATAGTGTTGTTCTTATCAGAGGCGGAAGAGTTAAAGACCTTCCCGGCGTAAGATATCATATTGTTAGAGGAACTCTAGATACTGCAGGTGTTAACAACAGAATGCAGGCTCGTTCTAAGTATGGAGCAAAAAGACCTAAAGCAAAATAACGGGATACTGATTGTGCCCTTGATATATATATCATGAGCACCACGGCGCCCTAATGTAAAGGGTGTCGAGTACCTGTCATACGTAATGATACGTATGAAATTTGTGTAATCATTTTGTGGTTGCACAGATAATTTTGCCACAGCCGTGCTGAACACCAGCAGGGGCGTCAAATTATGCAAAATTATAAAGTAAAAATTGCGCAGTAAATTTCGCTTGCGTAGTAATACGCAATGCAAGGTTTACAAGCAAGGAGGGAAGAGAAGTGCCAAGAAAAGGTAATATACCAAAAAGAGAAGTGCTTCCTGATCCGATTTATGGAAGTGTTGTTGTATCAAAGCTTATCAACAGCATTATGCTAGACGGAAAAAAGGGAGTTGCTCAGTCAATTGTATACGATGCATTTGACCAAATTAATAAAGTAACAGGTCAAGAACCAATGGAGGTCTTCGAAAAGGCTATTAATAACATTATGCCTGTGCTTGAAGTTAAAGCCAGACGTGTTGGAGGAGCCAACTATCAGGTTCCTGTTGAAGTTAGACCCGAAAGAAGACAAACACTTGCTCTCAGATGGCTTACAAGATATACAAGAGCCAGAGGGGAAAGGACAATGTCTGAAAGACTTGCCAAAGAGTTGATGGACGCAGCAAACAATACGGGTGCTTCTGTTAAGAAGAAGGAAGACACCCACAAAATGGCAGAAGCTAACAGAGCATTTGCTCATTACAGATGGTAATTATGTACCAGAAAATAAAAATATTAAAAAATATAAGAAAGATGCAGAAAGGAGGATTCTAGTATGCCAAGACAATTTCCACTTGAAAAAACAAGAAATATTGGTATTATGGCACATATAGATGCTGGTAAGACCACAACAACTGAGAGAATCTTGTTCTATACAGGAAAGACTCATAAGCTTGGGGAGACTCACGAAGGCGCTGCAACTATGGACTGGATGGAGCAAGAGCAGGAAAGGGGTATAACTATAACCTCTGCTGCAACTACAGCCCAATGGAAAGGCAATAGAATCAACATTATCGATACACCAGGACACGTAGACTTCACTGTAGAAGTTGAAAGGTCCCTGAGAGTTCTTGACGGAGCAGTTACTGTGCTCTGTGCTAAAGGGGGAGTAGAACCCCAATCAGAAACCGTATGGAGACAAGCCGAAAAGTACGGCGTACCCAGATTAATATTTGTTAACAAGATGGATATTAACGGGGCAAACTTTTTCCATGTTGTGGATATGGTAAAAGACCGATTAAAGGCCAATGCTGTTCCTATTCAGCTACCTATAGGTAAAGAAAACGATTTCGTCGGTATCATCGATCTAGTAGAAATGAAAGCCGAAATCTATAAGGATAGCTTAGGGAAAGAGTTTGATATTTTAGATGTACCAGAGGATCTTCTAGACGAAGCAACCACTTACAGAAGCAATCTGATTGAAGCTGTTGCTGATGCGGACGAAGATTTAATGATGAAGTATTTGGAAGGTGAAGAGATTTCCAAGGAAGAAATAAAAGCAGGTATCAGAAAAATGACCATTGAAGGTAGAATGATACCAGTAGCTTGCGGCTCTGCTTATCGTAACAAGGGTGTGCAAATGCTTCTTGATGCAGTTATTGATTATATGCCGTCTCCGTTGGATATCCCGCCGATAAAAGGGATTATCCCAGGAACTGGAGAAGAAGGGGAGAGGGTTACAGACGATAAAGCTCCTTTCTCAGCTCTAGCCTTCAAAATCATGGCGGATCCTTTTGTAGGAAAGCTAGCCTTCTTTAGAGTATATTCAGGAAGCCTGAAATCAGGATCTTATGTTTATAACTCTATAAAAAACAAAAGAGAAAGAATCGGTAGGATTCTTCTCATGCATGCTAACCACAGAGAAGAAATCGATGAGGTTTATGCAGGGGACATCGCGGCAGCAGTGGGATTAAAAGATACCACCACTGGGGATACGTTATGTGATGAAAAGGATACTATTATCCTTGAGTCCATGGAGTTCCCGGATCCGGTTATTGAAATTGCCATTGAGCCAAAGACAAAAGCGGGTCAGGATAAGATGGGAATGGCATTAGCTAAACTATCTGAGGAAGACCCAACATTTAAGACTTATACAAACGAAGAAACTGGTCAAACGATTATTTCAGGTATGGGAGAACTTCATCTTGAGATTATCGTGGACAGACTATTACGCGAGTTTAAGGTTGAGGCCAATGTAGGTAAACCACAGGTTTCCTATAAAGAAACCATTACCACTGACACTGATGTGGATCACAAATATGCGAAACAGTCTGGTGGCCGTGGACAATATGGTCATGTTAAGATTAAGGTTTATCCAAGGGAGGCTGGTTCCGGATATGAGTTTAAGAACTCTATCGTCGGTGGTGCTATTCCGAAGGAGTATATTCCAAAGATTGATGAAGGTATCAGGGAATCCATGCAAAATGGACCTTTGGCAGGATATCAAGTGGTAGATGTAGGCGTTGAGCTTTATGATGGTTCTTATCATGAAGTAGACTCCTCTGAAATGGCGTTCAAGATTGCCGCATCTATGGCGTTTAGAGAAGCTGCTAAAAAGGCTAAGCCTGTTCTTCTTGAGCCGGTATTTAAGGTTGAGGTTACTGTTCCTGAGGAAAATATGGGAGATGTAATCGGAGATATCAGTTCACGAAGAGGAAGAATCGAAGGAACAGACATAAATTCTGGAGCAGCTGTAGTAAAAGGATTTGTTCCGCTTTCAGAAATGTTTGGATATGCTACGGATCTTAGATCAAAAACACAAGGCCGAGGGGTATATGTAATGCAGTTTGACCACTTCGAAAAACTACCAGAAGGTCTTATTGATCAGATTAACAAATAATAATTCCAAATAATATTTATTAAAATTTTTAATAAACCATGAAAAGGAGAAAAGAAGATGGCTAAAGCTAAATTCGATAGAAATAAGCCCCATGTAAACATCGGGACAATCGGTCACGTAGACCATGGAAAGACAACATTGACAGCAGCAATCACAAGAACATTGAGCCAGAGATACGGACTTGGTGACAAAGTAGATTTTGACATGATTGACAAGGCGCCAGAAGAAAAAGAAAGAGGAATCACCATTGCCACATCTCACGTAGAGTATGAAACACCAAACAGACACTATGCTCACGTAGACTGCCCAGGTCACGCCGACTATGTAAAGAACATGATCACAGGAGCAGCTCAGATGGACGGAGCGATTCTAGTAGTAGCAGCAACAGACGGTCCTATGCCTCAGACAAGAGAGCACATTCTGCTTTCAAGACAGGTAGGGGTACCATATATCATCGTATTCCTAAACAAATGTGACCTAGTAGATGACGAAGAACTTCTAGACCTAGTTGAAATGGAAGTAAGAGAGCTTCTAGACATGTATGAATTCCCTGGAGACGATACACCGATCATCAGAGGATCAGCTCTTGAAGCCCTAAACAATCCAGAAGGTCCATGGGGAGACAAGATTGTAGAGCTATTTGAAGCAGTAGACACATTTATTCCAGAACCTACAAGAGCAACAGAAAGACCATTCCTAATGCCTGTAGAGGACGTATTCTCCATCACAGGAAGAGGAACAGTAGCAACAGGAAGAGTAGAGAGAGGAACCCTTAAGGTATCCGACGAAGTTGAAATCGTAGGTCTAGCAGACGAAGCAAGAAAAGTTGTTGTAACCGGAATAGAAATGTTCAGAAAGCTTCTTGATTATGCAGAAGCTGGTGACAACATCGGAGCACTTCTAAGAGGAGTACAAAGAACAGAAATCGAAAGAGGTCAGGTACTTGCAAAGCCAGGTAGCATCAAGCCTCACACAAAGTTCTCATCTGAGGTTTACGTACTGAAGAAGGAAGAAGGCGGAAGACATACACCATTCTTCAACGGTTATAGACCACAGTTCTACTTCAGAACAACAGACGTAACAGGAAACATTCAGCTACCAGAAGGCGTAGAAATGTGTATGCCTGGAGATAACATCCAGATGGAAATTGAGCTAATCAGCCCAATCGCTATCGAAGAAGGACTAAGATTTGCTATCAGAGAAGGCGGAAGAACAGTAGGATCCGGCGTAGTAGCAAAGATTACAGAATAATTCCGTAGCATAGCATCCGGCACAGCCGTATGATGCAGGACGAGATAAATGAAAAGAGACCCGCAATGCGAGTCTCTTTTCATTTATTATAGAGCCAATGATGAATGGGCTCTGCAATAAATGGGCTCTGCAATAAATGGGCTCTGCAATAAATGTTAGGGTATCTGAGAAAAATCAGACGCCCCAATATTTCATTTATCTGCCTCTATGTCAAATGTTGGGGTTGAGCCTTGCATAGAAAAAGACTCGCAGAAATGCGAGCCTTTTTGGCTCTATGTCAAATGTTGGGGTTGAGCCTTGTATAGAAAAAGACCCGCAGAAATGCGAGTCTTTTTCTATATATCCTTTCTTTCGTTTTTATTTGTTTTCATCTGGTTAAGCATGCAGCCCAGACATACTTTACACTTGGTGCACTCGTGCTCCACAACATAGAGTTGATAGCATTTTGGGCATCTCTCCCAACCATTATCAAAATCAGGCTCATAGCCACAGTTCTTACAAACCTTTTTCATATTATTATTGCTCCCTTCAAATAAGTCAATGAAACTTTATTATGTGAATATGCGTATTCAGATGTTGTAGGCCATGCCAAATGGCTTTTCATATAGCACACCTATCACGCCTACTATGTGAGTATGCGCATTCAGATGTTCCTATACTTTCAGCGTTTCCAACCTGATATTGTAGGAATACTGGTCGTTTTTCCTACATTCCGCAGTAAAAAGTTGTTAAAGTGTAGGAACATTTCCTTAGATGTTGGGGGTGCGGACATTTTCTTGGACTGCCTAAGCTGCCAATCCAAGATCCTGTCTGTACTCCTAAGGACTCCTGTTTCCTACACCCTCTGTGTTTTCAACCTGCTATTGTAGGAATATTAATCGTTTTTCCTACATTTATCTGTCAAAGTCATGAAAGTGTAGGAATTTTGGCTTAGTATTTCCTACACACTCAGTGTTTTCAACCTGATCTTGTAGGAATATTGGTCGTTTTTCCTACATTTATCTGTCAAAGTCATGAAAGTGTAGGAATTTTGGCTTAGAGTTTCCTACACTCTCAGTGTTTTCAACCTGATCTTGTAGGAATATTGGTCGTTTTTCCTACATTTATCTGTCAAAGTCATGAAAGTGTAGGACTTTTAGCTTAGTATTTCCTACACACTCAGTGCTTTCAACCTGATATTGTAGGAATACTGATCGTTTTTCCTACATTCCGCAGTAAAAAGTTGTTAAAGTGTAGGAACATTTCCTTAGATGTTCCTACACTTTAGGGGATTTACCCAATTTTGTAGGAACTTCACCTATATTTTCCTACAAATTCATAGAAAAAGTGATAATCGTAGGAACATTTCCTCAGACGTTCCTACGATTTAGGGAATTTGCCCAAATTTGTAGGAACTGTGCCCGGATTTTCCTACAAATTTTCATAAAAATCAAAAACTGTAGGAATCCAGCTTATGATATTTTAATACCCTGGTGCAGTTTTTGCAATCGTTTTAATAGGAGGAATAATCTTCAAAAATCAACAAAACACAAAAAATGAAACACACGGCACAGTGTCATAATAGATGATACTCAAAGCATTGGAATATAAATGAATCCATTTGCAAAAAAACTATAAAAAATTGAATTATTTTTAAAAAACTATTGCAATTCTCCTCAGGTTATATTATACTACAAAGGCTTGCTACAAATGGACGCAGTATTTGCACTTAAATTACGCAGTCTAGGCAACGAAAATCAACAAATCATAGATTTATGATTTTTCGGGAACACTCCGTCGATAGTGATTACACACTGTGACAGAATGTTCAAGGGAAACAACCAAACGACTTATGTTGAGACCCAATTTACACATAGGCAGATTGGTTGCCCTGCAAAAGCGATGATGCAGGAAGTTGCTGAGCTATCAGGTAATTTCTGCAGAGAATTGTCCGTTCATGAAACGGGCGAAGGGATTCTCGCATTTTTCTTTTGCGTAAAAAAATATGAAACACACGGCAGCGTGTGCAACGATATTTCTTAAGATACGAAAGAGAAAACAAGAAAGAGAACCCCTCGTACAGCATAGCGAAAATGTGCGAAAATAAGGAGGAAAGAAAGAATGAGTGAACAACAAAAAATCAGAATTAAGCTGAAAGCATATGATCACAAAACATTAGATCAATCAGCTGAAAGAATCGTAGAAACAGCAAAGAAAACAGGTGCAGATGTTTCTGGACCAATTCCGTTGCCTACAGAAAAGCAAGTAGTTACAATCTTGAGAGCAGTTCATAAATATAAGGACAGCCGTGAGCAGTTCGAACAGAGAACTCACAAGAGACTAATCGATATCTCAAACACCACACCAAAAACTGTCGATGCATTGATGAAGCTTGACCTACCAGCAGGTGTAGATATCGAAATCAAACTTTAGAAAATACTAAGTCATATAGATTTTCGACGGTCTTAGTATGATTACTACAAAAGCAGTAATCCGCTGTAAGAAACCAGGAGGTATAAGGATGAAGACAATTTTAGGAAAGAAAGTCGGAATGACTCAAATTTTTTCCGAAAATGGTGAAGCAATTCCGGTAACTGTTATTGAAGCAGGTCCCGTAGTTGTTACTCAAATCAAAACAGTTGAAACTGACGGCTATAACGCTGTGCAAATAGGTTACGGCGACTTAAAGCCACAAAGAAGCAATAAGCCGACAAAAGGACATTTCGAAAGATGGCAAGCTCCACTAAAAAAACACTTGACTGAAATCAGACTTGATGAAGGTGAAAGCTATGAGCCTAACCAAGTAATCACCGTAGCCGATTTCGAAGAAGGAAAAAAGCTTGATATTACAGGAGTTTCCAAAGGAAAAGGAACACAAGGTAATATCAAAAGACACGGTCACGGAAGAGGCCCTATGTCTCACGGATCAAAGCATCATAGACTTGCTGGTGCCCTAGCAGCCTCTGCTTTCCCAGGTAGAGTATTTAAAGGGAACAAAGGTCCTGGAAGAATGGGTCGCGACACTGTAACTATCCAGAATGTAGTTCTAGTAAAGGTTATCGAAGACAGAAACTTAATGCTTGTCAAAGGTTCAGTACCAGGCAACAAAGGTGGACTACTTCGCATTCAATACGCAGTTAAAGGACAAGACGAATAAATAACGACTTGAGAAAGGAGGAAGTAAAATGGCAAAAGTAACTATGTTAAACATGGCTGGCGCGCAAGCCGGTGAAATTGAATTGAACGATGATATTTTTGGAATAGAAGTAAATGAATATGCAGTTCATGAAATCATAAAAAATTATCTTGCAAATCAGAGACAGGGTACTCAATCAGCAAAAACAAGAGCTGATGTAAGAGGCGGCGGAAGAAAACCTTTCAGACAGAAGGGCACAGGACGTCACAGACAAGGAAGTACCACAGACCCATCACAAGTTGGCGGCGGAGTAGCTTTTGCACCAAAGCCAAGAGACTACAGATATGCAGTACCTAAGAAGCTAAAGAGACTTGCTATGAAGTCAGCTCTATCCTCAAAGGTGGGGGAAAAAGAAATCATCATTTTAGATGAACTATCATTTGCAGAGCCAAAGACAAAAGAAATGATCAAGGTTCTCGAGAATATTAAAGCTGCTAAGAAAGCACTTATTGTTATGGCAGATAAGGATGAGAATGTTATAAAATCCGCAGCTAACATTCCGGGAGTAAGAACAACTTTAGTTAACACAATGAACGTATATGAGATCATTAATCATACCAGCTTCATCGTTACTAAGGATGCGATAAACAAAATTGAGGAGGTGTATTCATAATGAAAACCCCTTATGATGTAATCATTAAGCCGGTAATCTCAGAAAGAAGTATGGATGATGCGGCGAACAGAAAATATACTTTTAAAGTTGCTACAGATGCCAATAAGACTCAGGTTAAAGCGGCATTAGAAGAAATCTTCGGAGTAGAAATTGAAAAAGTTAACATTATGAACGTTAAAGGCAAAATGAAAAGAATGGGAAAATACGTGGGAAGAACAGCTGCTACAAAGAAAGCTATCGTAACGCTTACTGAAAAGAGTAAGGAAATCGAATTCTTCCAAGGTCTATAAGGAGGGACGAAAAACATGGGAATCAAAAAGTATAATCCGACCTCTCCTGGATTGAGAGGAATGACGGTATCAACGTTTGAAGAAATTACAACAGACACCCCGGAAAAATCCCTTACAGTATCACTCAAAAAGAGAAAGTCAGGAAGAAATTCAAGAGGAAAGATTACAGTAAGGCATAGAGGTGGCGGCACCAGACCGAAATATAGAATCATCGACTTCAAAAGAAACAAAGACGGTATTCCAGGTAAGGTCGCAACCATCGAATACGATCCAAACAGAAGCGCAAACATTGCTTTAATCGTATATGCAGACGGGGAAAAGAGATACATCATTGCACCAAATAAGCTTAAGGTAGGAGACACCATTATGTCTGGACCTGATGCGGACATTCAAATTGGAAATACATTACCTGTAAAGAACATTCCTCTTGGTACTGTTATCCATTGCATCGAGCTTAAAGCAGGAAAAGGTGCTCAAATGGTCAGATCAGCAGGAAATGGCGCACAGCTTATGGCTAAAGAAGGAAACTACGCGCAGGTAAGACTTCCTTCTGGCGAAGTACGAAAGATTAGAATCGAATGTAGAGCTACTATAGGCGAAGTAGGAAATGGTGACCACGAAAATATCACTATCGGTAAAGCAGGAAGAAAGCGTCACATGGGTTATAGACCTACAGTGAGAGGTTCTGCAATGAATCCTAACGACCATCCACACGGTGGTGGTGAAGGAAAGACCGGTATCGGAAGAGTAAGTCCTGTTACTCCTTGGGGTATGCCTGCTCTTGGATATAAGACCAGAAAGAAAAATAAGCCTTCAGATCAATACATCGTGAAGAAGCGCGGCGAGAAATAATCAAAAGTTATAGATTCAATTGCACGGGACGAGAAATACTTGCGGATGAAAATCCTATAGTAATGCGGAAATTTAACGCAAGTTGCGCAGGAAAATTTTCGTAGTACACGAAGCCAGATAAAAATTGCGCGGCGCATATTACACATATGTAAAAAGTAATTTTTATCGCAGTGACAAAGTAATGCGGAAATTTAACAAGCAAGAGGCAATTTGAAAGGAGGAAACATTATAATGGGAAGATCACTTAAGAAAGGCCCTTTTGTAAACGAAAAGCTGCTAAAACAAATTGAAGAGCTTAATGCAGCCAACGAAAAGAAAGTACTAAAAACATGGTCAAGACCATCAACCATATTCCCCCAAATGGTGGGACACACAATTGCAGTGCATGACGGAAAAAAACATGTTCCAGTGTATATCACTGAAGATATGGTAGGACACAAGCTAGGAGAATTTGCGCCTACTAGAAACTACAGAGGTCATGCTGCTGATAAGTCTTCAAGAGTCAAAAAATAAGGAGGATCTTAAACAATGGAAGCAAAAGCAATTGCAAAATATGTAAGGATGTCTCCGATCAAGCTAAAGCCGATTACTGATTTAGTAAGAGGGAAAGACTTAGATGAGGCATTAGAAATATTAAAATTCACACCTGGTAAAGGCGCTGAAATTTTAGAAAAAGTTGTTCAATCTGCAGCAGCCAATGCTGAAAACAATTTCGATATGAACGTTGATAATCTTTATGTAGCCGACGCATACGCGAATCAAGGACCTACTATGAAGAGATGGAGAGCGGGAGCTCAGGGACGAGCATCAATGATTCTTAAGAGAAGCAGCCATGTAGGCGTTACGTTAAAGGAAAGATAAAAATTCGGACAGGAGGTTCATTGAATGGGTCAGAAAGTAAGCCCGCACGGTTTGAGAGTGGGCGTTATAAAAGACTGGGATTCCAAGTGGTATGCAGATAAAAAAGACTTTGCAGACTATCTTATAGAAGATAACAAAATCAGAGAATTTGTAAAGAAAAGATTATATGCGGCTGGCATTTCAAGGATACTGATCGATAGAGCAGCTAATAATCAAGTAAAAGTCACAATCCTCACAGGAAAGCCTGGTATGGTTATTGGGAGATCCGGAGCTGGGATTGACGAGCTTAAAGCAGATCTAGAGAAACTTACAGGCAAAAGCACTGTAATTAACATTATTGAAGTTAGAAGAACAGAACTAGATGCACAGCTAACTGCTGAGAGCATTGCACAAGCTCTTGAAAGAAGAATTTCTTACAGAAGAGCAATGAAGCAGGCTATCGGAAGAACTATGAAAGCTGGCGGAAAAGGAATTAAAGTTCTTGTATCTGGAAGATTAGGTGGAGCAGAAATTGCAAGAAGCGAAAAGTATAGCGAAGGAAATGTTCCGTTGCATACCTTAAGAGCTGATATCGATTATGGCTTTGCTGAAGCGAATACCACATATGGTAAGCTAGGCGTAAAAGTATGGATTAATCATGGAGAGATCCTAGAGAAGGGACTTAAGAGTGCCATTCCAGAAGAAAAAGCCGACCAGAGAGGCGACAGAAGAAGGAATGACAGAAGAAACGACAGACCAAGAAGAGAACGTGGTCCAAGAAGAGACGCTGACAGACCAGAAGAAAAGAGAGCAGAAAATCCACGGAAGCGTAAAACACCAAAGGCAGCAGAGCCTGCACCAGCAGTAGAACAAAAGGCTGAAGCTCCAAAGGCTGAAGTTACAGAATAAGCGATAGAGAAGGGAGGATGTTGCGATGTTAATGCCAAAAAGAGTAAAGCGTCGTAGAGTCCACAGAGGAAGAATGAAGGGTGTAGCAACCAAAGGTAATACTATTACTTACGGTTCTTACGGCCTTGTAGCACAAGAATGCGGTTGGATCACCTCTAATCAAATAGAAGCTGCTCGTATTGCAATGACTAGATCTATTAAAAGAGGTGGTAAGGTATTTATAAAAATATTCCCACATAAATCAGTAACCAAAAAACCTGCGGAAGTCCGAATGGGTTCCGGTAAAGGTGCTCCAGAATACTGGGTAGCAGTAGTAAAACCGGGAAGGGTTATGTTTGAAATTGAAGGTGTAACAGAAGCTCAGGCAAGAGAAGCTATGAGACTTGCTGCACATAAGCTTTCAGTAAAATGTAAGTTTGCCATCAAAGGACAGGAATTAGTAGAGGGTGGTGAAGCGTAATGAAAATAGAAAAAATGAGAGAAATGACAGAAGCTGAACTGAACACAGAAGTTAAGAAGTTAAAGAACGAACTTTTTAACCTTAGGTTCCAACACGTTACAGGCCAGCTAGAAAACCCTATTAAAATGAGGGATACCAAAAAGCAAATTGCGCGGGTGAAAACCATTATTAGGGAAAAAGAACTTAAACAGAAGGTTCAGAGCTAGTAGAAAGGAGGATGTAATATGATGGATATTCAAGATAGAAATAGAAGAAAAACCAGAGTTGGTATCGTGGTAAGCGACAAAATGGATAAGACCATCAGTGTTGCTGTTGAAGACTTCGTACGACATTCCCTTTATGGAAAAGCAGTAAAAAGAACTAAGAAGTTTAAGGCGCACGATGAAAATAATGAGTGTAACATTGGTGATAAAGTAAGAATTATGGAAACAAGACCTCTAAGCAAGGACAAAAGATGGAGACTTGTGAACATTATAGAGAAAGTTAAATAAAGGAGGCACCAGTCATGATTCAGCCGGAAAGCAGAGTAAAAGTAGCTGACAATTCAGGCGCTAAAGAATTACTATGTATTCGTGTTCTCGGTGGTACAAGGCGCCAGTATGCGAACATAGGAGATATAATTGTATGTGCCGTAAAAGAAGCAACTCCAGGCGGCGTTGTAAAAAAAGGAGATGTAGTTAGGGCTGTTATCGTTCGAACAAAACATGGCGCTAGAAGAGTAGACGGAAGCTATGTAAAATTCGATCAGAATGCTGCTGTAATTATAAAAGAAGATAAAAACCCTGTAGGAACTCGTATTTTTGGACCAGTTGCTAGAGAATTAAGGGATAAGAGCTTTATGAAAATCGTGTCATTGGCACCGGAAGTACTATAGTGGGGAGGTGTGAGGATGCATATTAAAAAGGACGATACAGTGGTTGTAATCACTGGTAAAGATAAAGGCAAAAAAGGAAAAGTTCTCAAGGCGCTACCAAAGGAAGAAAAGGTAATCGTCGAGGGAGTCAATATTCAAACAAAGCATCAGAAACAGACCAGAACGGCACGTAGCGAAATCAAACACCAGGAAGGACCTATCCATGTTTCTAATGTGATGTACTACGATTCAAAAGCAAAAGCTCCTACTAGAATTGGATACAAAATTGAAGCAGGAAAGAAAATGAGAGTATCCAAGAGAACGGGTCAAGTGATAGACTAATTAGTTTGAAAGGAGGGAAAAAAATTGGCAGCTAGATTAAAAGAAACTTATAAAAGTGAAGTATTTAATGCTTTAATGGAAAGATTTAAGTATAAAAATGTTATGGAAGTGCCTAAGTTAGAAAAAGTGACAATTAACATGGGAATAGGCGATGCAAAAGACAATGCTAAGCTTCTAGAAAACGCTGTTGAAGAGCTTGCTCTAATCAGTGGACAGAAACCTGTTGTCACTAAGGCAAAGAAATCCGTAGCAAACTTTAAGCTAAGAGAAGGAATGCCTATCGGTGCAAAGGTCACATTGCGAGGCGACAAGATGTACGAATTTGTTGACAAATTCTTTAACATCGCACTTCCGAGAGTAAGAGACTTTAAAGGAGTCGGCAAAAATTCCTTTGACGGTAGAGGAAACTACTCTATGGGAATTAAAGAACAATTGATCTTCCCAGAGATTAACTACGATAAAGTAGAAAAAATTAGAGGTATGAATATCGTATTCACTACAACGGCAAAGACAGACGAGGAATCACAGGCACTTCTGGAATTACTTGGAATGCCGTTTGAGAAATAGGAGGGAAAAAATGGCTAAGACATCTCTCAAAGTGAAACAACAAAGAAAACCTAAGTTTTCAACTCGTGCATATACAAGATGCAGACTATGTGGTAGACCACATGCCGTATTAAAGAAGTTCGGTATATGCCGTATTTGTTTCAGAGAACTGGCTTATAAGGGCGAAATCCCAGGCGTTAGAAAAGCGAGCTGGTAAGCAACAATAATTGGGAAGGAGGTACTTCAAAAATGACCATGACAGATCCTATAGCAGATATGCTAACAAGAATCAGAAATGCCAATACTGTAGGACATACAACAGTGGAGATTCCGGCTTCTAATGTTAAAAAATCAATTGCCGGAATACTTGCTGATGAAGGATACATTAAAGGATTTGATGTGATAGACGACGATAAGCAAGGCATAATAAAAATCCAGATGAAATATGGTGCAGAGAAAGAAAGAGTTATCAATGGAATCAAAAAGATTTCAAAACCGGGACTCAAGGTTTACGCTAAGAGTAACGAGGTGCCAAGGGTGCTTGGAGGTTTAGGAATAGCAATTATCTCCACATCCAAGGGAGTAGTAAGTGACAAAGAAGCCAGAAAACTAGGTGTTGGTGGCGAAGTAATTTGTTATGTTTGGTAGGGAGGAATAATTATGTCAAGAATAGGTAAGCTGCCTGTGACGCTTCCTGCCGGCGTTGAGGTCAAAGTCAGTGATGATAACATAGTTACTGTAAAGGGGCCCAAAGGTGAGTTGCAGGAGCAAATCAGCAATTTAGTTAAAGTAGAGATAAATGATGGCGTGTTGACTGTTGCCAGAGACAATGATCGAAAGGAAACAAGAGCAGCACATGGCCTATACAGAACATTGATAAACAATATGGTTACTGGTGTTACCCAAGGTTATGAGAAAAAGTTACAGCTGGTAGGCGTAGGCTACAAGGCAGAAAAGAAGGGTAAGGTGCTGGTACTAAGCCTAGGATTCTCACATCCAATAGAGATGGAAGATCCTGAGGGAATACAAACTGAAGCCACTTCAGCAACAGAAGTTGTCGTAAGAGGTATCAACAAAGAGCTTGTCGGAAATTATGCTGCTAATATCAGAGAATGGAGAAAACCAGAGCCTTACAAAGGTAAAGGAATTCGCTATATAGATGAAGTAGTACGCAGAAAAGAAGGCAAAGCAGGCGCTAAGAAGAAGTAGGAAGGAGTGAGATAAATGGCAAAGAGAAGTAGAAATGATATACGTCTAGCTAGACATCAAAGAGTTAGAAAACACCTGTCCGGAACTCCTGAAATCCCAAGACTATGCGTGTACAGAAGCTTAAAGAATATCTCAGTACAGATCATCGACGATGTTAGTGGAAACACATTGGTTGCTGCATCCACTCTTGATAAAGACATCAAGGAGAAAATAACTTACGGTGGAAACAAAGAAGCCGCAAAGTTGGTTGGTGAAGCTGCCGCAAAAAAAGCTCTGGCTAAGGGAATCGAAACCGTAGCTTTTGATAGAGGCGGATTCTTATATCACGGAAGAGTAAAAGAACTGGCGGAAGGTGCCCGTGAAGCTGGGTTGAAATTCTAACAGAAGGGAGAAAAGGAATGCGACAGAATATAGTTGATGCATCCAAGCTTGATTTAAAAGAGTCCATCGTTAACATTAGACGTGTTGCTAAAGTTGTTAAGGGCGGAAGAAACTTTAGATTCAGTGTGACTGTAGTAGTCGGTGACGGTGAAGGACACGTAGGCGTTGGTCTTGGCAAGGCTCAGGAAATTCCTGAAGCTGTGAGAAAAGCAATTGAAGATGCAAAGAAAAAAATGATATTTGTTCCTACAGTAGGAACTACAATTCCACATAGATCTCTTGGAGTATTCGGTGCTGGTCGAGTTCTTATTATGCCGGCAAAGGAAGGTACAGGAGTAATTGCAGGAAGTGCCGTACGTATGGTATTAGAGCTAGCAGGACTAAAAGATGTGAGAGCGAAGTCTTTAGGCTCAAAAAATACAGGAAACATGGCATTAGCTACTATAGAAGGACTTAAAAATCTTAAGACAGTTGAAGAAATTTCAAGATTAAGAGGTAAGTCCAAGGAAGAAATCTTAGGATAAGGAGGAAGCATAATATGTCGGACAAAACAATAAGAATAATATTGTCTAAAAGCGTCATCGGTGCTTCCCCGCTTCAGAGGAAAGTTGTTGAAGCACTAGGACTAAAGAAATTAAACCACGGCGTTGAGTTACCTGACACCCCGCAGACACGTGGAGCAATTCAAAAAGTAAAACATCTTGTACGAGTAGAAGAAGTCTAAGGAGGTGTTAAGAAATGAAACTGCATGAATTAAAAGCGGCTGAAGGGTCAACTAAAAAGGCTAAAAGAAGAGGCCGAGGAACTGCTTCCGGTTTAGGAAAGACCAGTGGCAGAGGTATGAATGGACAAAATTCAAGAAGTGGTGGCGGAACCAGACTTGGTTTTGAAGGCGGGCAGATGCCACTATACAGAAGAATCCCTAAGAGAGGGTTTACAAATATTTGGAGAAAAGAGTACACAATATTAAATGTAGATGATCTAAATGCATTTGAAGATGGTACCGTGATAACTCCAGAATTGTTAAGTGAGTGCGGACTTGTAAAACAAGTCATCGACGGTATTAAAATCCTTGGAGAAGGAAACCTCGAAAAGAATGTTACCGTGAAGGCTCACAAATTTAGCAAAACAGCTATTGAAAAGATCGAGTCTGCCGGAGGAAAGGCAGAGGTGATCTAAAATGAGTATGATTAGAACAATCGTCCAAGCCTGGAAGATTCCCGATCTTCGACAAAAGATCGTCTTCACTTTGCTAATGCTTTTAGTATTCAGGCTTGGTTCAAACATACCAATTCCCGGAATCGACAGAGAGATTCTAAGTGAAGTCTTCAGCGGGAATACTGGTCTGTTTGGTTTGTTTGACCTATTCTCAGGGGGGGCTTTTAGTAACTTCACCATATTTGCTCTAAGTATAACCCCCTACATTACAGCATCTATTATTTTACAGCTCCTGACCATAGCGGTCCCAAGTCTTGAGGCCTTAGCTAAAGAAGGGGCTGAAGGGAAAAAGAAAATTGCACAGTATACTAGATACCTTACAGTTATACTGGCCATAGTTCAAGCTATTGGACTTACTGTAGGGCTTTTCAGGCAAGCTGTCGTCAATAAGGATTTTTTCTCTATAGCGGTTATTGTTTTAACCCTATCGGCGGGCACAGCATTCTTAATGTGGCTCGGCGAGCAAATTAACGAAAAAGGTATCGGAAATGGTATTTCCTTAATAATTTTCGGTGGTATCATTTCAAGAATGCCAACAGGCATCCACCAGACCTGGGTAAAACTGCAGGCGGGTGAGGTAGGAATCATATCAGTACTACTCTTTATAGTGTTCGCGCTTATTGTTGTTGTAGGAGTCGTTATGGTTCAGCAAGGGCAGAGAAGAATACCTGTACAATATGCAAAAAGAGTGGTTGGAAGGAAAATGTATGGTGGGCAAAGCACTCACATACCAATGAAAGTAAATCAATCTGGAGTTATTCCTGTAATCTTTTCACTTTCACTGTTGCAGTTTCCTATCACAATTACCTATTTCATTCCCAATACGGCTTTTGCAAACTTTGTAACGAGATGGTTATCTCCATATGGAGATCCAGGTGTTTGGATTTACGGTTTGTTTAATATCATCCTGATCGTGTTCTTTACCTACTTCTATACAGCGGTTACCTTTAACCCTATGGAGGTAGCAAATAATATGAAAGCTAATGGAGGATTTATACCTGGAATCAGGCCTGGAAGACCAACTGTTGAATATTTAAACAAAGTTATGACAAGAATTACATTTGTAGGAGCAATTTTCCTGGCTTTTATTGCAACCTTGCCAACATTGCTTCAACAGTTTACAGCTCTAGAAATTGGATTTGGAGGCACTTCCTTACTGATTGCGGTGGGTGTAGCACTAGATACCATGAAGCAGCTAGAGTCGCAAATGGTGATGAGAAATTATCAAGGATTTTTAAAATAAACGAAAAATGGGGAGGATTTAGAATACATGCTTAGAATAATTTTGCTTGGCCCTCCGGGGGCAGGTAAGGGAACTCAGGCAGCTAAAATTGCAGAGAAATATAATATTCCTCATATATCTACAGGCGATATCTTTAGAAAAAATATTAAAGAAGGAACTGATCTTGGTAAGAAAGCGCAAGAGTATATGGACAAAGGAGAATTGGTTCCTGATGACTTGGTAATAGCCATCATAGAAGCGAGATTGCTGGAGGAAGACTGCAAAAACGGCTTCCTACTAGATGGCTTCCCTAGGACCGTTTATCAAGCTGAGCAGCTTGATAAATTCCTGCAGAATAAGGGATTAGCTATCGATAAGGTCATTAATATCGAAGTAGAAAAAGAAAAGCTAATGGATAGACTGATAGGTAGAAGGGTTTGCAGAAGCTGCGGAGCCACCTATCATGTTATAAATATGCCACCTGAAAAGTCGGGCGTATGCGATGTTTGCGGCGGTGAGCTTTATCAAAGACAGGACGATACAGAAGCAACAGTGGAAAACAGGATTGAAGTTTACAACAAGCAAACAGTACCTTTGATAGAATTTTATAGGAATGCAAAAAAACTCTTTTCTATTGATGGATCAACAGGACTTGAAAATGTATTTAGCGACATTGTGAAAGTATTAGGGGATTAATCTATGATTATCATCAAATCACAACAAGAAATCGACATAATGAGGGAATCAGGAAAGGTTACAGCCTTGATACTGTCACAGCTTAAGGATTTCATAAGGCCCGGCATATCTACCTTGGACATTGACAATTTCGTAGAAGATACCATCTTGAGCAACAATATGATTCCAAGCTTTAAAGGCTACAATGGCTTCCCCGGAAGTGCTTGTGTTTCCATTAATGAAGAAGTGGTTCACGGTATTCCGTCAAAAGATAGGATTCTAAATGAAGGGGATATTGTTAGCATAGATGTTGGAACAACATATAAAGGATATGTATCTGATGCAGCTAGAACTTATGGAGTCGGTGCAATCAGCGAGGACGCACAAAGACTTATTTCTGTTACGGAAGAAAGTTTTTTTCAGGGACTGAAATTTTGTAAGGTGGGATATAGGCTTTCTGATATTTCTGCAGCAATTCAAGAAAAAGCAGAATCAGAAGGATATTCCGTAGTGAGAGAATTTGTAGGGCATGGGATAGGTCGAGAAATGCATGAAGAGCCCCAGATTCCTAATTACGGAAGACCAGGCAGAGGACCGAGGCTTGTACCGGGCATGGCACTTGCCATAGAACCCATGGTTAACCAGGGAGGATGCGAGGTCGAGGTTTTGCTAGACAATTGGACAGTAGTTACAATAGATGGAAAACTTTCCGCCCATTATGAAAATACAGTTGTTATCACTGATGGTGAGCCGGAGTTGCTAACGCTATAATGGCTATATCCTGTGAAAGCACTGATGCATGAGTAAAGTTGTTGATTTGTCCTATGTGAATAGGACGCTACAGAAGAGAGAGGTGTAATATATGGCAAAGAAGGATGTCATAGAAGTATTTGGAACCGTATTAGAAGCCCAGCCAAATGCAATGTTTATTGTAGAACTGGAAAACGGGTATGAAGTACTTGCACACATTTCAGGAAAAATTAGAATGAATTTCATCAAGATTTTGCCTGGAGACAGGGTTAAGGTAGAATTATCTCCTTATGATCTCACAAGAGGCAGAATTACTTGGAGAGAAAAGTAGGCTCGTGAGATGTTGAAGAACACCTCACTCGCCTTTCAATTCATAAACGTACGAAAAGATGAGTAGGTGCGTTTAGCGAAAGCTAGAGGAGGAAGATAGAAATGAAAGTTAGATCTTCAGTAAAACCAATCTGTGAAAAGTGCAAGATTATCAAAAGAAACGGAAAAGTCATGGTTATCTGTGAAAATCCGAAGCACAAACAGAAACAGGGTTAAATCAAGGGAATTCCTTTAACAGGATTCCAGGAAGAAAGAAACCTTTCTTCAGAAGGATAGAATTTTTATTATGAAGGGAGCGGCTGTGTTTTATTGTCGAGAGACAAGAAAACTACTTCATCATAAAATTCAAAATAAACATAGGGAATTTCTGAATGAAATTTCTTTAGGAAATTTATAAGAAGAATTTATATTAAGATTGCGTAGGAAATTTTTCAGGTACGGAAAAATTACAAGCAATAAAGGAGGAAAGCTTATGGCTCGTATAGCCGGTGTCGACTTACCAAGAGATAAAAGGGTAGAAGTTGGGCTAACGTATATTTACGGAATAGGAAGAAAAACTTCTTTGGAAATCCTCGAAAAAGCAGGCATCAATCCGGACACTAGAGTTAAGGATTTAACCGAAGAAGAAGCAGGTAATATCAGAAGAATTATTGATTCGGACTATGCCGTTGAAGGTGATCTTAGAAGAGAAGTTTCCTTAAATATCAAAAGATTGATGGAAATCGGATGTTATAGAGGAATCAGACATAGAAGAGGTCTACCTGTTAGAGGTCAAAAGACAAAGACAAACGCAAGAACACGTAAAGGTCCTAAGAGAACTGTAGGAAGAAAGAAAAAGAAGTAAGGAGGTAGGAAATTATGGCTAAAACTGCTAAAAAGACAGTTAGAAGAAAAAGAAGAGAACGTAAGAACATTGAACGTGGTCAGGCTCATATCCAATCCACCTTTAACAACACTCTTGTAACTCTTACAGATCTTAGCGGGAACGCACTTTCATGGTCAAGTGCTGGTTCACTTGGCTTTAAAGGTTCAAGAAAATCAACTCCTTTTGCTGCCCAGATGGCTGCAGAGGAAGCTGCTAAAGGTGCAATGGAGCATGGACTAAAAATGGTTGAAGTATACGTAAATGGACCTGGTTCCGGACGTGAAGCGGCAATTAGAGCGCTACAAGCTGCAGGTCTTGAAATCAACCTAATTAAAGATATTACCCCTATTCCGCACAACGGATGCAGACCACCAAAGAGAAGAAGAGTTTAATGAAAGGGAGGTGTAATTAATGGCTAGATATACAGATGCTTCTTGCAGATTATGCAGAAGAGAAGGTCAGAAGCTGTTCTTAAAAGGCGAAAGATGTTATAGCCCAAAATGTGGGATAGAAAAAAGAAATTACCCGCCCGGACAGCATGGACAGGGTAGGAAAAAAGTTTCAGAATATGGAATCCAGACTAGAGAAAAGCAAAAGGCTAAGAGATTCTATGGTCTTCTAGAAACCCAGTTCAGAAATTATTTTGAAAAGGCTTCAAAGAAATCAGGAATCACAGGTGAAAACCTGTTAATCATGCTAGAAACAAGATTAGATAATACTGTTTTCAGAATGGGATTTGCTTCATCAAGGAAAGAGGCAAGACAGCTAGTTAGACACGGACATTTTACTGTAAACGGAAAAAAAGTGAACATTCCATCAGCGGCTGTGAGTGCTGGGGATGTTATAAAAGTAAGAGAAAAGAGCACATCATCTCCGAAGTTTAAGGAGATTAAAGATATGTCAATTAGCGTTCCGGCTTGGATCACCGTTGATGTAGAAAAGCTTGAAGGAAAAGTTGTTGCGATGCCACGTAGGGAAGATATTGATACGCCAATCGCAGAACATCTAATCGTCGAGTTGTACTCAAAATAAGAAACCTTATCTGGATTTGCGCAAGCAAAAGTTTCAGCTTTTCAGCGCAAATCTATGGAGGATTTCTTAAAGCAGCGCCCAAGCTTGCCTTATTTTCATAATGTTTGGCCACGCTGTGTAATTGAGTTAATAGCAGTCAAGACTACAACTTCTAGATATGTAGTTTTGTTGCATAAGTTCGCTAACAATTTGCCTGGCAAATGAAGCGAGCAAGTTATAAGGAGGGTTTTTAGTGATAGAAATCGAAAAACCAACGATAGAATGCATTCAATCTGAAGATGACGGCAATTATGGGAAATTTATTGTAGAACCTTTGGAGAGAGGTTATGGTACAACTCTTGGAAACAGTCTGAGAAGAATACTTCTTTCTTCCTTACCAGGTGCTGCCGTTACCTCAGTAAAGATTGATGGAATTCTACATGAGTTTTCTACGATTCCCGGCGTAAAAGAAGATGTAACAGAAATTATACTGAATCTCAAAAAGCTAGCAGTTAGAATTGACACTGATAATCCGAAAAGAGTGATTATCAATGCAGTAGGGCCTAAAATTGTTACTGCCGGAGATATCATCGGAGACAGTGAAATTGAGATTTTTAATCCAGACCTTCACATCGCAACGCTTGAAGAAAATGCCACGCTGGTTATGGAAATCAACCTAGCAAGGGGCAGAGGCTATGTACCGGCTGAGCAGAATAAAACGGAATCCATGCCTATAGCGGTTATTCCTGTAGATTCTATTTATACACCGGTTAAAAAAGCAAATTTTGCAGTTGAGAATACGAGAGTAGGGCAGGTTACTGACTATGATAAGCTCATTTTGGAAGTTTGGACAGATGGAAGCATTACTCCAGAGGAAGCCGTGTCAATTGGCGCGAAAATCATGCAGGAGCATCTAAAGCTATTCATTGACCTTACTGACAGTATGGAAGCTATGGAAATCATGGTAGAGAAGGAAGAAGACCAAAAAGAAAAAGCACTTGAGATGACCATTGAAGAACTGGAATTATCTGTTCGTTCCTTCAACTGCTTGAAGAGAGCATCAATCAACACGGTAGAAGAGCTTACTCAAAAAACCGAGGATGATATGATGAAGGTTAGAAACCTAGGTAAGAAATCTTTGGATGAAGTGAAAAATAAACTTGAAGAATTAGGACTCAGTCTTAAGCCAAGTGATGACTAAGTAGCAAAGGAGGATATAACATGCCTGGATATAGAAAATTAGGCAGACCTACTGCGCATAGAAGAGCCATGCTGAGGAACATTGTTACTGATCTTTTTAGAGAAGGTCGTATCACAACCACAGATCATAGAGCTAAAGAGGCGAGAAAAGCAGCTGAGAAGCTGATTACTATTGCTAAACGTGGCGATCTCCATGCAAGAAGGCAAGTGCTGTCCTACGTTTATGATGAAGACGTAGTTTCAAAGCTATTTGATGAAATAGCTCCAAGATATGAAGAAAGAAATGGCGGTTACACCAGAATTCTAAAGCTAGGGCCAAGACGCGGAGATAACGCAGAAGTGGTGTTTTTAGAACTGGTATAGTAGGAAGTAATTTAAAAAAGGACTTTCATAACGCTTAAATAGGAATTTTCAATTTCGAAGATACGGCATAGTTGATTTAATTCGGCTGTGCCGTTTTTTTATTTTTTGTTTGTTGTCAGCTGAATAATCTTATAGGAGAGATATCTACCATAGCTCCAGGTTCCAAGCTATAGGGCACTAAACTGTAAAAATGAGGCAATGTAACATAAAATTAAGAATATAGTTAACATTGAGAATTTACTGAATATATTATATAATATACAAAATGTTCTGTGCAGCGTTAGGCTAATCAGAATAAAACCGTTAGAATGACTGCTCAATTACAAGTATTCATTCGTCACTAAAAAGATTGATAAAGGAGGAAAATCATGAGTCAAAAGAAAATAATCGCTTTGCTCATGGTGCTTGCATTGATTCTATCTAGCTTTGCCGGTTGTGGAGGGGGTGGAGGCGGAAAAACAGTAGAATATTCCGCAGAAAATCCCTTAGTATTAAGACTGGCTTCTGACGCACCTGCTGAGCACATTGCTACAGGCCTCAATAACGACGCTTGTGCCATGGTGGAAGAAAGAACAGAAGGAAGGGTAAAGGTACAGTACTTTCCTGCTAGCCAACTAGGTGATTATAACACAGTTTATGAGGAGATTGTTAGAGGAACCATTGACCTTGCCCAAATAACCATTCCTGAATCCATAGATCCAAGACTGGGAGCCCCTTATCTTCCATATTACGCATTAAATTACGATGAGGTTAGAACATTGTTTGCTCCAGATTCATTCATGTGTCAGGAACTGGGTAAATTAACAGCAGAGACCAACGTTAGGTTTTTGGGGATTGTTCTAGAAGGATTTATTGGCCAGGGCTATGTTAAAGAGCCCACAGATATTTTCACTCCAGGGACGAATAAATACGTGAAGAGCAGATCCCCATCCATGGTGACTTTCTATCAGCCAATGGATGATTTGGGATTTGGACCTGTGTCTATTCCATACGGAGAAGTACCTACAGCCATACAAACTAACGTTGTTGACGGCTGGGTGGGAGGCACTCCAAACATGAACTATGCTTGGGTGGGAGAATTAATTAACTACATGTATGTAAACTATATCCATGCAGAAGCCACCAGCTATGTTATGAGTGAATTGTCTTTAAGTAAGTTGACTCCAGAGGATCAAGAAATCGTTATAGGTGTTTTTGAGGAGCAAAGCCTAAAGAGTTTCACCGAAGCGGAAGCCAACGAAAAACTTTATATGCAAAAGTTGGCTGATGATTATGGAGTAGAAGTTATAGAGTTCACTCAGGAGCAGATACAGGTATACGCTGACTTTGTTCGAGAAAACAGCTGGCCTGCCATGGAAGATCTTCTTACGAAAGAACTCATGGATGGCTTCAGAAAGGAAATCGGATTGCTATAATTACATCAAAACCGTTAACATAAATAACTGAAAGAGATGTAATATCAGAGAGAAGATAAAACATTGTTTCTCTCTGATATTACAATAATCTAAAGGAGGTTACCTTGGATAAACTAGAAAAAACAAAATTCTGGTTGATAATTCAGAAGGTTCTACGGTTTGGATTGATAGTATGTGGAGTTGCAGTAGTACTGATTACTTTCGCAGCAACCTTAACACGTGCAATAAGTGTGGACTTTAGGGGTTATGAAGAATTTCTAGTCGCATTTGCAATTTGGTTGTACATGTTTGGCGCAGCCTATGGAAGCTTTGAAAAGAGCCATATAACTGCGGATATTCTTTCCATCGTTATTAAGGAAGGGTTATTCAAGGACATACTGGCACTTGTCAGAAATTTTTTAATCGTAGTACTAGGGATTGTTTTTTTCATCTGGGCATTAGAATTAGTACAATGGACAATAATAATGGGAACAAAAACACCTACCTGGAGGATCCCTATGACCGTTTCTCAATCAGCCATGCTTTTTGGGTTGGCCGTTGCGAGCTTTTATAACCTTGTTTATCTCTATATAGAAATCAGGGGATTTATGAACAAGCATGGAAGAAAGAAAAAAATGGGCATTCAAGGACCAAACACAGAAGGGGAGGTATAGTAAATGACTATTATAATTGCTATTATAGTACTTGTTGTCGTCCTTTTATTAGGCGTTCCTATACCTTTTGCATTTTTTGCATCAGCGCTGTCTTTGGTATGGCTAGGGGGATATGACTACACCTTCCTGCTTCCCTACGGTTATAGCCAGGTCACTTCGTTGATACTAGTTGCCATACCTTTGTTTGTTTTGGCAGGCGAGCTTATGGAGAGAAGTGGGATTGGTGAAAGTCTTATTAATTTTGTAGACATGTTTATAGGCAGGGTCAAGGGGGGCTTAGGGGCTGTAATGGTGGTCTCCTGCGGCCTTTTCGGGGCTATTTCCGGAAGTGGATTTGCAACACTTTCTGCCATTGGCACAATCATGCTCCCGAGAATGGCAGCAGCAGGCTATCCAAGAGGAGTCTCAGTAGCACTAATTTCTAGTGCATCCCTCCTGGGGCTTCTAATTCCGCCAAGCCTGAACCAGATTCTTTTCGCCTTCGTGGGAGGGCAATCTGTTCTGGCCTGTTTCCTAGCCACAGTTATACCGGGAATTATTCTCATTGTGCTACTTAGTGCCGTTAACTTTTGGCTGCTAAGGAAAAATAAAAACATTAAGTTGTCAGATAAGCTACCTAGAAATGTTTATGTGAAAACCTTACGCACAAGGACTGTCCGGGCGGTTCCGGCAATGATTGCTCCGATAATTATTCTTGGCGGCATTTATGGTGGTTTCATGACTCCTACTGAAGCAGCGGCCGTTGCTGTTGTCTACACCGTCCCCGTTGGCATTTGGTTTTATAAAGGCTTAGATAAAAAGAGTTTAAAGGACGGATTGGTGAAGGCGGGATGTACCGCAGGGGTAATAATGATTATGCTCCTATCTGTTATGATGCTATCAAGGTTATATGTGATGGAAAATCTTCCTCAGATGATCCTTGATATTATGGTCTCCGTATCTAGCAATCCACTGGTTTTGACATTAATGTTAAATGTTTTCCTTATTTTTATAGGTATGTTAATGGACGATACCAGTGCCATACTTTTAACTACGCCTATACTGTTACCAGTTGCTGTAGGCATAGGTATACATCCCGTTCATTTTGCAGCAATTGTTGGAGTGAACATCGGCCTCGGCGGGGTAACGCCACCTACAGCGCCTTTCTTATACTTAGGCTCTAGGATAGGCAATACGCCTATAAATGAGATGCTTGGGCCCACCATGTATTTCATTGCATTTGCATGGATTCCAACATTGCTATTGACTACTTACATCCCCGGCCTCTCCCTTTGGTTGCCCGGTTTGCTGGGGTATGTCTAAAATTCCAAACCAAGTTAATATCGGAATACCAGATGAAGGGGTCAATCAGAAATGGTTGATCCCTTGTTTAATGGAGCTATTAGCTATATTTTTTTATGGTTGCTACGCAGTTGTACTGAATTTAGTTTTAAGGTATAATTACGGAGTATCATAAATCATTTCGACCTGGAAAGTGAGTATTTCAATAAAATGGATGATAATATAATCAGAATTGAAGATCTGATATTTGAATATAAAAGAGATGAGGCTTTAGAGTCCGTAAGAGCCATAAACCAGGTAAGCCTTGATCTTAAAAAAGGAAGCTTCACTGCCATTATCGGGAGAAACGGTTCTGGAAAATCTACTTTGGCTAAAAATATGAATGCCCTACTGCTACCAAGTGGCGGTGCTGTTTATGTGAAAGGATTCAATACAGCCGACGAAGAGCATTTATGGGAAATCAGACAGACAGCGGGTATGGTTTTTCAAAACCCTGACAACCAGATTGTGTCAGCTGTGGTTGAGGATGATGTAGCTTTTGGACCTGAAAATATTGGCATTAAATCTGAAGAAATACGGGAACGGGTAAACAAGTCTCTTTCTGCTGTGAACATGTATAAGGAAAGAAATAAGGCGCCCCACCTATTGTCAGGAGGTCAAAAACAGAGAATTGCCATTGCTGGTGTTATTGCAATGAAACCAGAATGTATTATTTTAGACGAACCTACGGCTATGCTGGATCCTCATGGTCGTAGAGAAGTTCTAGAAATCATCCAAAAGCTTAATGATGAGGGAATTACCATTGTGCTGATTACGCATTTTATGGAAGAGGCTGCCATGGCAGACCGAGTGATTATTATGGACAAGGGTCAGATTATCTTAGATGGTAAGCCTTCTCAAGTATTTAAGCATGCTGATGAAATTAAATCAATGAATCTTGATGTGCCCTTTGCAGTAGAGCTTGCCAATCGTCTAAGGGAAAGAGGCATTGAAATTCCTGAAGACATTATTAGCTCAAGAGGATTGGTGGATTATATATTATGCAAATACAAGTAAAAGAACTAAATCATATATATAGTGAAGGAATGCCCTATGAAACAGTGGCCCTCTCTAATGTCAGTTTTGAAATAGAAGCAGGGGACTTTGTTGGCATTATTGGCCATACCGGTTCTGGTAAATCCACACTGATTCAGCACTTGAACGGCCTTTTAAAGCCAAAATCAGGCTCTATTATCATAGATGGTGTAGATATTACGGACAAAAACATCAAGATGCGAGAGATAAGGAAAAAAATAGGCTTAGTTTTTCAATACCCTGAATATCAGCTTTTTGAAGAAACTGTTCATAAAGATATTGCTTTTGGGCCATTAAACCTGGGACTAGAGCAAGAGATCGTTGATAGAAGAGTAGAAGAAGCCATTAGGCTAGTGGGTCTAGATTATGAAGAGATTGCTCATAGATCTCCCTTTGAACTTTCAGGAGGACAAAAGAGAAGAGTGGCTATTGCAGGAGTCATAGCTATGAAACCAGAAATTTTAATACTAGACGAACCCACTGCCGGCCTAGACCCAAAGGCTCACTATGAAATTCTTGAAATGATAGAAGCAATACATGAAAATGAAGGAACTACCATTATTTTAGTATCCCACAACATGGGGGATATCGCCAGGCTTTGCGATAAAGTCTTAGTAATGGATAAAGGAACACTCAGGCTTATGGATACCCCTGACCGAGTTTTTTCCCAGGTAGAGATGTTAGAATCCTTAGGTCTTGGACTTCCTCCAGCTACAGAGATTATGAGAGGGTTGCAAAAAGGTGGGTTAAGGGTTCCAACAAATGTGCTTACCACAGAAGAAGCAGAAGAAGTTTTATGCAAATTTATATTAGATGATAAACTAAATGAGGGTGAGGCACTATGATTCGAGATATTACATTAGGCCAATACTATCCTGGGGACTCTTGGATACATAAATTAGATCCAAGGACAAAAATAATTAGCGTCTTTGTTTTTATTATTTCTCTATTTATCGTAAATGATTTTTGGGGATTTCTCATTGCCACTCTTGTTCTTGGAGTTACAATAGGAATTTCAAAAGTGCCATTGAAATTTATTTTAAGAGGATTGAAACCCATCTTTATTATTATAATTTTTACATTTGTTATTAATATGTTTATGACAAAGGGGACAACCTTAATAGAAATAGGGTTTTTAACCATTACAAGGGAAGGCTTGTATAGAGCGCTTTTTATGGCAGCCAGGCTTATACTTCTTATCATAGGGTCTTCCTTATTGACCTTTACTACAAAGCCTATCAATTTAACTGATGGAATAGAAAAACTTTTGAACCCTCTTAGGAGATTTGGTGTGCCGGCACATGAATTGGCCATGATGATGACCATTGCATTAAGATTTATTCCCACCCTTTTAGAAGAAACGGATAAAATCATGAAAGCCCAAATGGCTAGGGGAGCAGACTTTGAAAGTGGAAATATTATGCAAAGGGCCAAGAGCCTTATTCCTCTTTTAGTTCCATTATTTATCAGTGCTTTTAGAATAGCACAAGACTTGGCTATGGCCATGGAAGCCCGTTGCTACAGAGGTGGGGAAAATAGAACCAGGATGAATATGATGAAACCCGGAAGCAAGGATATGGTAGCGGCTTTCATCTTGCTGGTTTTTCTTGTTGCCATTATACTCCAGTCCCAAGGGATGCTAATTAACTTATCTTAGAAAGAGAGACTAAAAAAGATATGAAAAATACTAGATTTTTATTGCAGGCTGCAGTTATTGCTGCAATCTATGTTGTGTTGACCTTTGCCGTGAGACCATTTAGCTATGGAGTCGTTCAAGTTAGGGTCTCAGAAGCATTGACCATTCTTCCTGTGTTTACTCCAGCGGCCATTCCAGGGCTTTTTGTAGGGTGCTTGATCGCAAATATGTTAGGGATTTATGGACTTTTTGATATAGTATTTGGTAGTAGCGTAACTTTGCTTGCTGCCATTGGGTCCTATGCATTAAGAAGCAAGCCTATACTTGTTCCTCTTCCCCCGGTATTAGCCAACGCCTTCCTAGTGGGAGGTATGCTTTATTATATCTATTCAGTACCTTATAGCCTATTAGTTTGCATATTGGGAGTTGGAATCGGTGAATTTGTTGCTTGCTATCTTATCGGTTACCCATTATTAAAATATCTCAGCAAGTATAAAAGTATTTTTGAGCTGAACTAATAAAGCCCCCACTTTCATATAATAGCAATATCTGTGTTATTAGCTACACATTTTGATGTTAGTACTGCATACCCAAGGAGTACAGCATGGTGAAAAACAAAAAGCTCACATTAATGGTTATGATACTGCTTGCTATATTTCTTATGATGTTGATCTTAGGCCCATCGTTAAGCAGGTCTATTGAAGCTTCCAATAATGGGGAATCTCAATTAAAGACTCAACCTCTTGAACCGGGGCCTGTCACCAGCAAATCGGGCCAACCGGGCTTTTCTGTTGAAGGAGATACTGAAGGAGAAAAAACCTCAGATGTATACGATGAAATCAAAAGCCCCAATGTGGGATTTCAATTGAAATATGAAAAATATCTTCAGACTTTTATTTATTTTGTGGTAGAGAAAGAAAAAATAAATATTTGGAGTGGTCCTTCCATTGAAGAGGATGTGCTGAGGGTTGCTAATAAAAATGAAAAACTAAGCTATTATGAGACGGTGGAAAAGGACGATACCTGGTATCATGTGACATGGGAGGAAGATGATGAGAAACAATTTGGATTTGTTCATCATCAAGATGTTTCTAAAAGAGTTTTTCAATTTGACAAAATGCTGGAAATGATTGGACATGGGGAGCAAGAGTTTAAAAAAGGAAATCTAACTTATATTAATAATTATAAAAATCTGCAGGGATATGCACCCAAGTATTATGGGAACACAAAGGATAAAGAAGGGAATAAGCGAAGTCAAAGTGCTCCCGGATATGAGAACCTTTCTAATTTAGCCGAGTTTACCTATCTTGAAGATGGAAGCCTAGTAAGAGTGATTTCCCAAGACAGCCAGTATACCAAGGTATCTCTGTTGAGGAACGGGAAAGAATATTATGTTCCCAATAAATATATACCTGGGTTAAAGGCTGTGACGGGGATCAATAAGGTAATTGCCATAGACCGAAAGAACCAGAATGAGGTAATATTTGAAAGAATAGATGGAGAATGGAAGGTGATTTCCTACACTTTGGCCACTACCGGCAAAGAAGGGCCTTATCATGTTCCCACACCATTGGGTTATTTTTATGGCATTGAAAAGAGAGACCAATTCTATTATTATAAGGACGGAACCAATACCATTCAAGGATATGCGCCTTATGTGATCAGATTTACAGGTGGTGCCTACGTACACGGCGTTGGTGTAGACTATAAATATGAAGGCGGTAAACGTATTGATCCTGGAAAGGTGGAATATAGCAGTACCATAGGAACAAAACCTTTATCTCATAAATGTGTAAGGAATTATACGTCTCATGCTAAGTTCTTGCATGAGTGGTTTACACAGGGAGAGACGATTTTTATTGTTATGGAGTAGAGGCTTGTATAGGTTTTAAAGGAGGAGTATTGGGTGCGTTTTCACCGGCAGGTCGGGGTTTTGATACTCTCTACGAAAACCCCTCCAACAGCCGGCTCAACCGCATCCAATGCTCATCGACAATCAACGATGTGGATAGCAATATATAGGAATAAACGCTGAAAACATGGGTTACCGGCAGGTCGGAACTCTGATAATATCAATACCAAATGTTAATCGACAATCAACGATGTGAGGTAATATGAGACAAAGAAAAGTAAAGAATGAAGAGGAAAAGCTTCAAGTATATTCAAATCTTTTGGCAAAGACCCCTGCAATGAATAAAGGGAGATGGCGGGAGAATTTTGGAAATAACAATGACATTTATGTGGAGATCGGATGTGGTAAGGGTCAGTTTATCACAACCTTAGCTCGAGAGAACCCGGATAGGAATTATATTGGCATTGAGGGCAGGGGGAGCGTAATATTGAGAGCTTTAGAAAAAACCGTTGAAAGTAAATGCTCAAATATTATATTTATTAACGAATTTGTTAATGATGTTGAAGAGGTTTTCGGACAAAATGAACTTTCGGGCATCTATCTTAATTTTAGCGATCCGTGGCCCAAGGACAGGCATGCGAAGCGGCGTCTTATCCATACCAGGTATCTAGAAGGATATAGAAATATTTTGAGGCCGGAGCATTTTATAGAATTTAAAACTGACAATAATGATTTATTTCAATTTGCATTAGATGAATTCGAGAAAAATAAAATGACCGTTGTTGAGTGCACAGAAAACTTGCATGGAACAGAATTACCGGCAAAAAATATAACCACTGAATATGAGGACAAGTTTAAAGTATCAGGTAAAAGTATCAATTACTGTAAAGTAATTATTTGAGGGCGAAATTTTGATTATCAAACAATTTTTTATCATTTTGGCGACAATTTTTTTTGGGTGGATAGCTTCAGAATATTTGAATTTACCCATACCATCTAATGTAGTCGGATTTATTATTCTTTTTTTAGCTTTATACTTTAATATCATTAAAATAAAGCAAGTAGAAAAGGTAAGTGATTTTATTATAAAATATCTTGCCCTATTTTTTGTTGTCCCTGTGGGAGGCGTTATTGTACACTTTAAGCTAATTGGTAGCCAGTTGCTTCAAATTATTATTCCGTTACTAATTAGCTTGCTAATCGGACTTTTTGTTTCTGCCAAGGTAACAGAGCTGTGTATTGGTTTTTCTGAAAAAAGAAGATTCCATAGAAAGCAAGAAAAAATTGGAGGTGGAGACAAATGAGCGAATTCTTTAATACAAATCCTTTTTGGGGAATGCTATTAACAATAGGATGTTACTTTTTAGGTGAATTAATATACAACAAAACAAAGCTTACAATATTGCAACCTATCCTGACCGCTTCTGTCCTGGTGATTGCTTTTCTAACGGTTGGAAATATTAGCTTTGAGGTTTATTACCAGCAGAATAGTATATTAAACTATATTCTCCCATTAACAGCAGTGGTTTTGGCTGTTCCATTATATAAAAATCTTCATGTGTTGAAAAAGCATGCTATTCCAATAATGGCAGGTATCATCTCCGGCACGGTTGTAACCATGCTAGGAATTGTAATTTTTGGGAAGCTGATGAGGACAGAGGAGTTGATTATTGTATCCATGATACCTAAAAGCGCCACAAATCCCATTGCTATAGAAGTTTCAGCGCTTATTGGTGGTATTCCTTCTCTAACTGTTGCAATGGTTGTTATAACCGGCACGTTAGGGGCAGTTTTTGGTCCAGAAGTGTTAAAGCTTATGAGGATAAAAAACGATGTTGCAAAAGGGATTGCATTAGGGAGTATGTGTCATGCCGTGGGCACTGCTCGTGCTTTTAAAGAAAGTGAAATTCAAGGGTCCATGAGTAGTCTTGCTATGGCTCTTGCTGGTACGTTAACGGCGATCCTCTCACCTTTCGTCGCACTTCTGATTGGCCTGTAAAGCTGATTATTTAAATCTAATTGAGTATCGAGAATAGGCAATATGAGCTAAAAACACCTTGACAAAAAATTAAAATAATTGAATGACACCTTCAAGAGTATGAATTTTATTTGATGAGGCAATAATAATTTTGGAGGTGTATTTATATGCGACTGAAAAAAAAGCCAAAGGATAGAGTAGCTGTTGCGCTAGTACTTACTTTTAGTGTAGTGGCTATTGCTTCAATCTTTACGTTGAGGTCAAGCCTGGACCAGTTTGGTACAGACCACGAGGATCAAATTAATATTGCACAGGAAGATAATGAAATGACCGGAGAATACGATGTTATAAAACCGGTTCCAACAGTGGACAGTACTAAACAAAATCAAAATGAATCCGAGGGAGATAGTGGGCAAGACGTACAAAAAAATAGCGGTAAAGGTCAAAGTAATTTTACCCCGCCATTAAAGGGAGAAATTATCAAAGGCTTTTCTTTGGATGTGCCGATTTACTCTAAGACTCTAGATCAGTTTATAGTACATGAAGGTGTTGATATCAAAGCATCCCTTGATACTCAAGTTGTAGCTGCTGCAGAGGGAACCATTACCAAGGTCTATACAGATGATAAGCTTGGAATAACCATAGAAATCACTCATGGCGATGGTACGATTACTAGATATGCAAACCTTAGTACGACTAAGATGGTGGGAGAAGGCGATGTGGTGAAACAAGGTCAGGTTATTAGTGGAGTAGGAAATACTGCTTTATTTGAAACCTTGGATGAGCCTCACTTACATTTCGAAGTATTAAAAGGTGGAGTTGCCGTTGACCCAACCAAATATCTGAAATAAGTTATTTCTTCTAAACCAATTTTTGGCTTCCTTTGGAATTTATAAAAGTTATATTTCAAAAATATTAAAAAAGACTTGAAAATCCTTCGTTAATTTGTTATTCTATGTGGGTATGCGGGTGTAGTTCAATGGTAGAACACCAGCTTCCCAAGCTGGATACGAGGGTTCGATTCCCTTCACCCGCTCCAAAAAAAGGGAAGCGAACCCGAAAGGTGTTTGCTAAGTTGGGATTTAAATCCCTTTACTTGCTCCAACGAAAACAAAAACGCTCCCCAAAAGAAGCGTTCACTTAGGGATTGAAAGAAAAACTTAACTGAACAGCTTCAAGCGGAGCAAAAAGAGACCAGTCACAATCAGGCATGAATGCTTGAAGCGGCTGGTCTTTTTGTATTTATTGGTAATACAAAATATGGACATTTTATGGAATTAAGTATAGCACCTTGCGGATATAATCTGGTCAATTGTAAGTATATGACCATCTTCGCTTATCCATTCATTCCTTTCAGAGGAATATGAAAAAACATAAAGTACAGGATTTTCTAGGCACTTTGTAACAACACATAATCTGTAAGAGTCCTTATTGTTGTTCATTTTTGAAAATTCATTTGGAGTTAACTCAACAGAAACCTCTTGACCTGCTAGTCCCTTTACTTCAATTTTTAATTTAATTTTCTTATAAACTGCTTCCAAATCCCATCCTAAGTTTTCGCTTTCTACAGAAGTCACGGTAAAACCCCTTTCTGAGTATTCTCTGGTAACTTCTCTAATAGCGATATTCTCTATTTTCTTTCTTAGTTCTGCATCGGTTTGGCGGAAGATAGGAAGGCGACGCCTAATACTTTTCTTTTTTTCATATCTTTCTATATGTCTTAGAACTTCTTTCTTAAAATCCTCCATTTCAGGGCTATCAGCATACCAAACATTTGATTGACCCATTCCGCCTTTTACTCTTCTTGGTATTATCGGGAATGAGAACCTTTCATCTATACTCAGTAAAGTAGCATTGTCAGCATTAGCAACAGCATAATATCCGATATATTCATTTCTAAATTTTCTTTCTGAAAGATTAGTGTTCTGATAATCTTTAAAAAACCTAGCATTCTTATACCATCCAACTATATACGTTCCGCCATTCTTGTGGGTTGCAGTGAAAATGACTAAAACATCATCTATGAATTCATCATCTTCACTCGCTCCTAATCTTTGAAGGTTGTTATACCCGCTTGGCTGAGCATAACCATATACCTTACCGCTAATTTTTTTGAAATTGAATATTTCGTGTCCATAACCATATTCTTCAACATAGGAGCCACCGCCATGTATTTCTTTATCATTTCCCAATAAACCTTCATATCTTTCCATCCAAGCTGTGTTTAAGAATATCATAGCTTTCATTGATTTACCTCCTTTCAGCTAGAAATTCACACAAATCACTCTGCCAATACTTCCTTAATAATCTGAGCCATCTGTTTGTTGTTTAACTGATCACGGAAATAAACAGTGTATCCATCTTTCGAGAGCATATCAAAGAAAACACGAGCACAATCAATTTTTGCTTTTTCTGTACCACGTAAGTCAGATTTATTTTCTACGTCTTTTGTTTCGACTACAATGTTAAGCTCTTTCTCACCGGAAGTCCTTCTTACAACATACATGAAGTCTGGACTGTACATTCCACCAGTAATAGTCGGTATGGCAATGCTACTACGTGGAATTTTTCCATATACAATGACTTTTTCGATGTCCGACATAATATTCTTTTGTTCCAACGGTGAGTCATAAGCGAAAGCATCATATAAATACTTCTCGCTTGGTGTTCCCGGAGCTATCTTTGTGCCGATACGTCCCTGTGCAATATCTTCACGTGGAGAACCGTCTGAATAGGTAAGTGCTGTGGCACCAACAGTCGTATTGCTTTTTGCATAATGGAATCGACCTTGCAAATTATTGCTTCTCCAGTCATGAAATTGTTGGATAAACATGCTGACAGAATTTTCATTAATATGTTCTGGATTTATAGTTCCATTCCTCTTAACATACTCACACAATGCCTCATGCAATACTTTAATTGGAATGTTTGTAGCATTTGTGATCCTCTTAAGAAATTCATTGTAGGGAATAGGTTTGGATACTATATATTGGGCGCCTGTATCTGAAACAATCATCATCTGTGAGCCATCGCTCTTAACGATATCTCTGGAGCTAGTCATGACAACGTCTGTAAAAACACCGGGTTTTTCCAGCAAGGATAAAACAACTTTAGCCATATCAGCATCCAGATCATCATCATAGAAAAGTAGGTATCGTTGATTGATTGCTTCCCATAATTTGCGTATTTCACTGTAAACAGCTTTGCGGATTTTTACAGGTTTTGGTTTTGCTACATTTCGGTCTTTTACCTTACCTGAAGACAATCCTGTAGCAAAGTCCGGGTATTCTGCAAAGAAAGCGTCCCTTGTATCGGGTTTTATATTTAATCGCCTGTCTATGTAATGTTTATCATATAGTGCATCAAAAAGCTCATCAGAAGTCATGCCAAGCTTCTTGGCCACTTGTTCCAATCTTTCTTCGCTAATAGAAGAAGCTTGTGGAATTTCTCCGTTTATTTGGTCTATTAATCGATTAGCAAAGTCTGCCTCTGTGAAGTCAACAATATAATTAAGCTGGAATTCTTCATTGGAGATTCTATTACCATTCTCATCTACAGGTAGACGTAAACCTCGTCCAACCTCTTGCAGTTTACTATTTTCACTTCCGCTAGAACGAAGTTTAGCTATCGTAAATACATTAGGGTTATCCCAGCCCTCTTTAAGTGTCCATTTCGAAAATAGAAAACGTAAAGTGTTATAGCTACCGTCTTTATTCTTGAAAGAGAGAAGGTGTTTTTTCCCATGAAGGATGGTTTCTACTTCTTTTGCTATATCTTCATCCGAATCGCTATTGTCCTGTGAAAAATAGCCTGCATGACAAGCAGAAATATCTGCAAGACTTGCTTCCAGATATGCCCGATATTCTGTATCATGCTCACTGAGGGTAGATAGCACCGATTCTATCCGTTCCTTAAGCAATCTCTCAAAAGCTTGTAATAGATAAGGGGTTTTACCTTCCTCGTTTGGTCGATATGATGATATATCATCGATAAAAAATAATGCCAATGTCTTGATCTTGAAATTGCGACCACAGAAGTTTGTTTTTTCTGTTTCAAAATGACGCTCAAGGGCAAGACGCATCATCTGCTCTTGATAAGAGGTCATATAGATATCCACATCCAATTCCTCACCAGTTGACTTTTGAATACCATTAGAAAACTCAACTGTTGATTTGCCAATAGCATGAACCGTAATTCCCTCAAAAGCTTCATTAATGATAGATAGTGAATCTCCAGTTTTAAGAGTAAATGTTTTAGTCGATTCATCACGCTTTTTATACTGAAAGGTAACAGAATCCTTGCTTGTGATGGAAGTGATTTTCACCTTTTCTTCACGCTTGGATACGGGTTCAAAATGCTCCTTCGTTACTCCCTTTATCAAATTTTGATTAAAAGATTCACAGGCATTTAAATCATAGAGCAGGTTTTGGTAGTCTTTTACGGTTATTTTGTTTTTTCCACGTCCACTTGTAGTTTCAGGGAAGGTAGCACCAAAGCGTATAATACACTGTGGTTTTATTTCATCAACGATAACCTTAAATGCCTTCTGGTCACGAGAAAATCTGTGTGGCTCATCAATAATAACAACAGGGTTTGTTGCACGAATAGCATCAAGTGGTCTATAAAAACCTTCGACTCCATAATCATAGTCGTCACGGCTAAGCATACCATTTGATCGGACAACAAGTAGTTGCATATTAACTAATAATACATAAATCTTCTTCGTGTTCTGGCAAGAACCTTTTACAAAGTCGCTCACAACACTCGGGAAATAGGAGCGCCCCTTTTTCTTGTTTTTTGGTGCTTCTAATACTCCAACCTCAATTTCTGTACCATAACCACAAACATCGGAAAAATGTCGCTTTACATATTCATCACGCAAAAACTGTGCGGTTCCTGCTTTAATCGCAAGTGAAGGTACAGCGATAATAAACTTATTAAGTCCGTAACGTTTATGAAGCTCATATATAGTATGAGTATAAACGTAAGTCTTTCCTGTACCAGTTTCCATTTTAATATCAATATTCAAGCAGTCACCAATAGGCATACTGCTTCGATATTCTGCAGGTATATTTTTTTGAATTTCTCTAATATTTGCAGCTAGTTTAGGGTCAGAAAGAGAAATACTTGGGTTTTCATAAAATTGCACAGGAGGAGTTATCTGTACCCCATTCAAAGCAGCACTTATTGCATCTACAGCTTTTTGTTGGTGTGGTAATCCTCGTTGTAGGATAAGTTCCATAACATACCCTCCAATCAATAACGGATATCGAAGTTGATACGCAAGTTTTTCTCTGTATCCTTCAACCGTTTCAAATTAATTTTTAAAGCTTCCATTTCCGTCCATGTAAAACTATAACCGAATAACACCACGTTCTCAGGATTAAAGTTACCGTCAGTTTCATATTTTACTACAATGGCTTCAATCGCCTTATTAGACAATTCCGGGTCAATTAGGTAAAGATGTTTTCCTATATAATAGCCATTGTATCCAGCAAAATTTAACTCCTCAGCATCTGCTGTAAGTCCATATCCATCTCTAACAAGCCACGTTGAAAGGACGGTAGGTTTTCCAAAATCACTAAGAATGTCTTTGTCAGCAAATAATTTATTTTCAGTAGGGTCAAGCTTTTCAATCTTGTCTAGAGTATCGCTAGCTGGCTCGACAAGTGTATAATGCTTAAAGCCAAGATCCGCTGTTGTATCTGGATAATCAGTTTTTATTGCTTTTGCAGCTTGCTTAATACGATCCATTCCGATTTGATCAATAGTAGAATAACCACACTTATCAGCTATGCTGCCTTCTTTAACTTTCTCTGGTATCTGCACCATGATATATTTACGTGTTCCTCCATCCTCTGCATTAAGTGCCATAACGGCATGTGCGGTAGAGGCAGACCCGGAAAAGAAATCCAGAATAATTGCATCATTATCTGCGAAAGCAATAACCCTCTGTAACATCGCAGTCAGTTTTGCTGTGTCAAAAACAGTTTTCCCAAACAATCTTTTTATTTCGGATGAGCTTCCAACCAATAAATCCATCCAAGAAGTATTTAACAGCGTTGAATCTGTCGGTGGTATATAGTGTTCAGGTTTACCGGAATCGGATAGCCGAAGAAGATCACAGTCATCATCTTGATTTGAATACCATTCATCAATTTGCTCTTGTGTGATTGACTTTTCATCAACACCTATATCATTTAACATCTTTTTGTAATTTTCGATGGCAAGATAACTACGATCTTTGCCCCAACGCCACTGACCACTCTCTGGTGTGATTCCAAATAAAGGATACCGCATCGTTGGACGGTCAGTTCCGCGCCAGTGATTATTCCAAGAACCTTGACGCATATCATCAAGTAGTTTCATTTGTTTAGGAAATCTATAACTAGAATTTCTCGAATAAAATAGCAAGTATTCAACACTTTGACCAAGTTTATCCCATGTTTCAAACTGTGCTTGAACAGATTTTGCTCCTCTACGAATAGCGATTTGATTTCGAAAATTATCTTCTCCAAAAACATCATCACATAAAAGTTTAAGATTATGATTCTCGTTGTCATCAATAGAAATGAAGATTAAACCATCATCGGATAGCAAATCCCTAGCAAGCAAAAGACGTGAATACATAAACATCAACCATGCAGAATGAGACGCTGAACCACGCTTTGTTAGATCGAGAATACGTTTTGCCTGCTCTTCACTTATACTCAACTTTTCAGATAATTCCTCTATAGTAAAATTGAAGCTGTCATTGTAGACAAATCCGTCTGTTCCCGTATTATATGGCGGATCAATATATATCAATTTGACTTTGCGTGAATAGGACTTCAAGAGATGCTTTAATCCATCAAGGTTGTCGCCACTTATGTAGATATTTTCACTGTTCATATTTTCTGGTTTTAAGTTATGTTCCTCGTCTGGCACAACAACTGTTGTAGTATCAATTGAAGCCAGCAATCGGGCATAGTTTTTACCCAAAAACTTAAGTTCATAACCCTCTCCCGTTACAGCAATCTTATCACTTAAAAATTCCTTAAACCGCTCAATATCAAAGGATCCATCTGCCTTAAAACATGAGGGGAAATTTTCTTTTAATACAGCTATTTCTTGACTGTTCGGTGTTGCACTATCATTGGCATTCATAATATCCTTAATCATTGTTATCATTCACCTTGCCTTTCTCAATTTTATCAGGTACAAACTCTAAAATATCACAAATGTCACATTCTAAAGCTGTGCATATTTTTTGAAGTATTTCTGTATTTACATTTTCGTTTCTGCCAAGCTTTGTGATAGTTGCCGAGCTAACACCGGAAAGGCGTTGCAAATCTTTCTTTTTCATATTCTTATCGATTAGCAGCTTCCATAGTTTGTTATAATGTATTGCCATTTTTTGCACCTCCCACAAATATTAATAATTATATCACAAAAACACGCTATAAACAGTATAAATTTTTAATCTCACATTATTTCTCATCTGTTTCAATCATAATTTTCTATTTACGCATTTAATCAAAGGGGTTCAAATCAAGACTTTTAGACAAAAAAGTCGGAAAGTCTAATTGAAAAATCCAAAACTACAGCATTAAGCCTTCTTAAATTTAATACCACTTTCGCTCAAATTTGAGCAAAAGCACAATCATTACAGCGGTCTTTTCTGGAAAATAGACAGGCTGTTTTTTATTTTAGGGGTTCGAATCAATAGAATTCTTCGCTTATGAATGAGGAAGAAAATTATTTTTCTAAAATCCTCAACTAATGTGCTCTACCAAGGCTATAAGGTGAGAGGAAAATAATCCACCAATAAAAGCAGAGTTTTTCTCTCACTGCTCCTTGACAACTGAATACCCCGAAATGCAAGAGATACTTCAAGCAGAATATGCCATGACGATAATTCCGAGCGCATTCCTTGAAAGATAACGAGGTTGTGTCCAACAAGGCAAACCCTCTGGAACAGTAGCGTTTCGGGTCATATATAACAGGCAAGGAGGTGAAATAACTGAAAACACAATATGAGAACTTGCCGCAGATGCTTAAAGATAATCCTCAGTTTTGCTGTTGGAAATATGAAGAGCGAAATGGCAGAAAAACCAAAGTTCCCTATAACCCGGTAACAGGAAAAAGGGCAAAAGCAGATAAGCGGAGTACATTTAAAGATTTTAGTTCGGCGGTAGCTGCTTTAAGTGATTATGAAGGTATCGGATTTTTGGTGGGTAATGACATATGTGTTATCGACTTAGATGATTGCTTTGATAGCAGCGGTAAGCTTAAACCTATTGCCCAAAATATTGTAGAGGCTTTTAGTGGTTGCTATATGGAACACAGTCCATCTGGAAAAGGGCTTCATATTTTCTTTAAGGCCACTGGCTATGACTTTGACAAAACAAAATACTATATCAATAACAGAAAGCTGGGAGTTGAGGTCTATGTGGGCGGAGCAACAAACCGCTTTGTTACCGTAACGGGCAATGTGTATGCAGATGGTGATATACCGGAGAAATCGAATGAACTACAGATGATACTGGACAAGTATATGCTACGTTCTGCCCCTGTGAGACAACTTCTGGATACAGAAAGTCAATCCTACCTGTCTGACGAGTCTGTTATTGAGAAGGCTTTAAAATCGGCAAACGGAGAAAAATTTAAAGCATTATGGGAGGGTGATACATCAGGCTATGCTTCTGCCAGTGAAGCTGATTTGGCACTTTGCGGTATGCTGGCATTTTGGTGTGGCAGAGATATTGGACAGATGGACAGGCTTTTCCGAAAAAGCGGCCTAATGCGAGATAAATGGAATAGACCACAGTCCAGCAGTACTTATGGAATGATAACCATTGAAAAAGCAATCGCAAATGCTACTGAAATATATAAACCAGGTGGTAAGCGTTCATCAGCTACAGAAGATTTTGGTGAATGTTCTCTTACTGGCTTTAAGCCTGAGAATAACGATCGCTACCCTTGGACGGATATTGGGGCAAGCAGGCTGTTTGCTGATTATTATAAATCTTTTGCCCGCTATGTTCCTGAAAGGAAAATGTGGTTTTGCTATGAGAATGGCATTTGGATTCCTGATGTCGGTAATCTCAAAGTGATGGAAATGTGTAAATCATTGGCTAACCAACTGCTAACCTATGCTTTGACTATTCAAGATGAACATCAAAGAAAGGCATACATTGACTATTGCCGAAAGTGGCAGTCAAGAAGATACCGAGAAACGGTACTTAAAGATGCACAGAGTGTATATCCCATATCAATGGCTGAATTTGACCAAGACCCGCTTATGCTCAACTGTGCCAATGGAACATTGTTTTTTACATCCATGGATTTTCATCCCCACAACAGCGAGGACAGACTCACAAAGATATCTGGTGTTAAGTATGATCCAGAAGCAAAAAGTGAGCGATGGGATAGATTTATTCATGAGATTATGAGCGGAGATGAGGAAAAGGCAAAATTCCTCCAAAAGGCCTTTGGCTACAGTATCAGCGGAGACACTCGGTATGAATGCCTGTTTGTTCTCTATGGTGCTACAACTCGAAATGGTAAAGGTACGCTATGTGAGAGCATTCTTAAGGTATTGGGCAGTTATGGCTGTACCGCAAGGCCAGAGACTATCAGTCTGAAAAAGAACAATAACAGTTCAAGTCCAAGTGAAGATATTGCCCGGCTTGCAGGAGTACGCTTTGTGAATATCTCCGAACCTAGCAGAGGACTTGTCCTAAATGCTGCACAGGTAAAAAGCATGACAGGTGGTGACACCATCAATGCAAGGTTTCTACATGAGAATTCTTTTGACTTTTCGCCAAAGTTTAAGCTGTATATCAACACCAATTATCTGCCAGTCATTACGGATATGACGCTGTTTTCCAGTGGCAGAGTGGTAATTATCCCTTTTGAACGACACTTTGATGAAAGCGAGCAGGATAAAAACCTAAAACGTGAATTTGCCAAACCGAAGAATCAGAGTGCTATCCTCAACTGGCTAATTGAAGGCTATCAGTTGTTAAAGAAGGAAGGCTTGACTTTACCTGATTCTGTTAAGACAGCAACGGAGGCTTATAAACGTGACAGCGATAAAATAGCATTATTTTTCGAGGATGCCTTGGAGGAAAGTCCTAACAGTGAGGTGCGGACATCCGAAGTGTATGCCCGGTATCAGCGGTGGTGTAGTGCCAATGGATGTTATTCGGAGAATGCAAGAAACTTTAAACAAGCATTAACAGCTATTGCCCGTGTAGAACGGAAACGACCACGTTCTGGTGGTGGAATGACCACAATGCTTATCGGATATAAGCTGACTGAAGAAGAATTTCTTCTTATTTAAACACAGTGTAGCAGCTTGTAGCAAGAAAAACAGGTTATATAAAAAATCGCTCTCGTATAGAGAGTTTAGTTTTTACCTGCTACATCTTGCTACAAAGCTTAAAACCACTAAAACACTGGATACAACTCCATGTGTTAATACCTGCCCCTAGGGGAGGTCAAATCTCCACACCTTTACATCTGGACAACGGGCGTGGGGCAACGCATAAAAAAACGCGGTTTCAAACGGGGTATATACCCCACAATCCATTTTAATTTAGGAGGTAAACGATTATGGCAACATCAACAACTTATAATAGAGCGTTTTGGAATGTTATGAAAGGAAAAGAAGAAAATAATCAAAATCTAAGCGAGGGCTTTGATAATGCAGGAGCCTATGTCGCACCAGATGAGTTCAGAGAAGGCTTTAACACTGCTTTGGCAAAGGAGAATATATTCCGCAGATTTGCTACTGTTATCAATCTATCTTCTGCAGAAGGTAAAATTCAAGCGGTATCCTCAACGGGTACAGCAGATTGGGTTGAAGACGGAGATCCAATCCCCGAAAGTGCCGATACATTTACACAGTTTCTGGTGAAATCATACAAGCTGGCATCTCTTGTCAAGCTAAACCGCTCATTCGTCACCGATATGAACTTTAATCTTGAAAAATATCTGATGGGTGATTTTGCGAAGCGTTTTGGCAAGGCTGAGGAAAATGCATTATTTAATGGAAATGGCACAACTCAGCCAACAGGTATCCTTACAGCAGATGCAGATGTAACTACAGCAGATAGTGCTATTATCTCTTTTGACGAGATTATTTCGCTGTATTTTTCATTAAAAGATGAATACCGAAATAACGCTGTGTTTATCATGCACGATAATACTGCCATGCTTCTTAGAACCCTTAAAAATACAAATGGCAGTTATCTGTGGAATTCTTCAGATAACACCATTTTCGGAAAGCCTGTAGTTACCTCTCCATATATGCCTACATTATCTGCAGGAGCGAAAAGCATTGTATTTGGAGATTTATCATACTACTGGCTGATTGAGCGTCAGCCAATAACAATAAAAAAATTAAGTGAATTATATGCATTGCAGGGGCAGATTGGCTTTTCTGCTTACGAGAGATTGGATGGGAAGCTAATTCAACCGGATGCTCTGAAAATATTACAAATAAAAGCTTAAATAATGGATTAGCACTAGATCATTAATTCGGTTCAGTGCCAGTTCCTTCAAAACATCGGACAGGAGGTCACGATATGGAAAATCAAAGTAACAGCCGCACAACCAAATCCGATATCGGAGGTACGGTCTATGTGGTGGAATCACGAGTAAGTGATTCAGCAAAGGAAAGTGCATATTCCAAGCTGAAACGACTGATTACAGTCAATGCAAAAAACCTTTCAAAGTTATCAGATAGTTCATATAAACCCACGGAAATCAACTCGACTTCTTCAAGGTAGTACGGTAATATACATAGTGCTATACCGCTTGAAGACTGTCGGAAATGGAGGAGAAAAATGAATAGACAGTCAACATTTAGCACTATACGTAAATCAACATTAGCATTTGAAGAAGCAAAAATTACTGCTCTTTACTGCAGGCTTTCACGTGATGATGAGCTTGCAGGAGACAGTAACAGCATAGTGAACCAGAAGGCAATACTAAAAAAATATGCTGAGGACAACGGTTTTCGTAACATCGAATTTTATGTGGATGATGGGGTCAGCGGTACAACTTTTGATAGACCAGACTTTAACCGCATGATTGCTGATGTAGAGTCCGGTAGAATTGGAACGATTATCATCAAGGATATGTCACGATTCGGCAGGGATTACCTTAAAGTAGGTTATTATACCGAGATTATGTTTCCTGAAGCAGATGTACGATTCATTGCTATTAACAATGGTATTGATAGTGCAAACCAAGCAGACAGTGACTTTACACCGTTTCTTAACATTATTAATGAATGGTACGCTAAGGATACTAGCAAGAAAATCCGTGCTGTGTTCAAATCCAAGGGACAGTCAGGCAAGCCACTCTGCACCAATCCGCCTTACGGTTATATTAAAGACCCTGAAGACAAGTTGCACTGGATTATAGATGAGAAAGCCGCCGAAGTGGTCAGAGATATTTTCCGACTGTGCATGGCTGGCTTTGGACCCACGCAGATAGCAAAGCAACTTGAAAAGCGATGCATTGATACACCTACGGTTCATCTTCGCAAAATGGGTATTAACACTCCAGCAAGACCACCTGAAAACCCATATGCTTGGTCGGCTCGTACCGTAGCAGATATTTTGGCTAAAATGGAATATCTAGGTCACACGGTAAATTTCAAGACTTCTAAAAAGTCATATAAGAGCAAAGTCAAGATATTGAGCAATCCAGAAGATTGGCTGGTTTTCAAAAATACCCATGAAGCAATTATTGATGAGGGCACTTGGGAAACAGTGCAGAAGATCAGAGATGGCAAGCGAAGACCATCGCGATTAGGTGAAATGGGAATGCTCTCTGGCATGATGTTCTGTGCCGACTGTGGAGCAAAGCTGTATCAGGTTAGAGGCAAGGGATGGACACACGATAAGGAATACTTCGTTTGTGCTACTTACCGCAAGAAAAAGGGTATGTGCAGTTCACATCAGATACGCAATGTTGTAGTGGAACAGCTTTTGCTAGAAGACTTAAGACGTGTAACCTCCTTTGCCAAAGACCATGAACAGGAATTCATCCGTATAGTAATGAATAATTCAGAAAAGGAACTTGCCAAAGAACTCCGCCAAAGTCAAAAGGAGTACGAACAAGCACAGACTCGCATTGCTGACATAGATAAAATCATTCGAAAGCTATATGAAGACAATGTGATGGGCAAAATTCCCGAAGAGCGTTTTTACAAGATGTCGGCTGAATATGAAACCGAGCAGAAGGCACTGGAAGAAAGGATAACCAAATTAAAGCATACCATTGATACAGTAAATGAACAGTCCCTCAATACCGACCGCTTTTTGGCACTGGTTAAAAAGTACACAGAAATTACAGAATTGGATGCAGAGATTATTCGAGAGTTCATTGACAAAATTATAGTATTTAAGGCTGAAAAGGTAGATGGCCGCAGAACTCAGCGGATTCAAATTTTCTATAACTGCATTGGCGCTATCGACTTACCAAAATAAACGAAAAAACGGCATAGCCGAATATCAACGACTATGCCGAATTTTTCAGGAATTATAAATCCCTATCTGACCGCTCCTAAAGGGAGCGTTTTTTTGTACTAGAAGCAACCTATATAAGGTATCCAATTTTATTAATTAGATGATTCCCTATTCATTGTACTGTTTACTAGGTGAACCATTTCTACCCGTGTAGATACATTCATTTTCTCAAAAATATTGTGCATATGCCTTTTAACCGTATGCTTTGAAATAAAAAGTTCTTCTGCTATCTCTGGATTTGTTAGTCCGTGATAGGCCAATTCCATGACCTCTGATTCTCTTTTCGTCAGTTTAAAGATCTCTTCTACGATTTCAGTACTATTCACATTTATAGTTGTATCGGTGTCAGTGCAGGTTTTTTCTTCTAAGTTAATACTGATATCTGCTTCGGGCTCCATGCTAATATTAGCTGAGGACTCCATGCTAATATCTTCTAAAATGGTTACTCCATAAATCTTGTATACATACAAAAGGTTAATACCATTTACTATCATTAGGAAGAGTGCGGTAAAGCCATAGGAATAGGTGGTAAGCAAGGAAACTTGAATAAAACCTACAAATATGGCAAGGACCACTATGCTATTCCATATATTGATTACATTGACAAAAAGGCATATAGAAAACAGATAATGCCTACTTGCTTTATCCAAGCGTTTTAGATTACATTTTCTAAGATAAATAATAGTGAACAGGAGGACGGTAAAAACCAGAGCCAGTTCAAAAATTACCATCATTGGATTGGCAAGTGGATGAATGGCATTGTAATAACCATCAATAAGAAAGCCATATGCAAGAGACGAAATGATCATTAAAGGAATAAAAATCTTGTTTGTAATCTTTCTCAGATTGATCAGATTTTCTCCAGTTGGATCAGCAAAGGAATCTAATACTTTTACCCAGCTGAGGCCAAGGGCATAGAACATCATACCGTCTATTAGCCTATATAGACGGCTAGTATTGTAATCACCAATGACGAAATCACTGTAATATGTAATAAAATACAAAATAGCAAGACCTAAAGCAACAATAATGAAATTTTTGTTTGCGTAAAATAATCTGCTGTTGTTATTACTTTTATTAAGTTTCAGTAAAACGGCTACGAGGGATATCCCTAGCAGCCCGATGCAAATCATTATTATATATGAAATAAAAATAAAATGAGGAAACATATTGTACACCATAATTGATATATTTTAATAGCAGCATCAATTATAACATACAAATTACATTTGGACAATCAACCAATATTTGCTGGAATTATCAAAAAAACAGAAAAGATAGGAAACCTATCTTTTCTGAGAACAATCTTAAATGGTCTGGTTGGCGACTTCATCACTATCCCAATGAACACCTTTTCTATAAATATATTTAAAGAAGTAGTATGCAGGTAATGATGTTAAAGCAAGGCCAAGTCCTACAATCCAATTATCTGCAAATACGCTTGCACCATAAAGAATGATGGGAACGCATAGATATGCGATAAAGGTTCTATTTTTTAGTGGCACCTTGTACTCTAGCTTTAAATCAGGCTTTTTGATCCTTAATTTAATCACTGCAATAAACATTAATATCACCGGAACGGAATAAAGGATAGAGGCTACTCCCACTAGCTCAATGAAGTTACTGGAGGAGCAAATTGCAATTGCAACTAATCCGCTTATGATGATTGATACGTGTGGTGTACCATATTTCTTATGCTCTATTGAAAAGCACCGGAAAAACTGGCCTTTGTGGCTCATAGAAGCCATAACTCGGGAGTAAGCAGCAATATACTGGCATAAAATCATCATACTTGATAAGGTGCCCCCTGCAACGAAGGCCCATTTTAAGCCAGGTCCTCCCACGATATGACCAACCTCGATAAATGAAAGCGGTCCTTCAGATGACCAGCTTCCCCAATTACCTACAGCAGAAAGTGCAGGGAAAATAAATACGATGTACATAATGGATATAATAGGTATAGCAATTAGAATAGCTCTTGGTAGCTTTCTTGCTCCATTCTCAATCTCTCCCGACATGGTTGACACTGCTTCAAAGCCAGTATTAAACCAAATGGCTATGAGTAAACCTTGGCCGATAGCAGTAAAAACGGAGATCTCCTCTGGCTTAAAGGGAGCTACCGGATTGTATTGGATGTTCAGCAAGGACGTAACTATAAGAATAGCAAAGGGTATCAAGCAAACTATGGTGATTACTGTGGCCATGTTACTTAATACTTTTATTCCAAAAAAATTAATTAATGAAAAAATTACGATGATTACTGTACATAACATCCAATACTGAAAATTTGTCAGTTCATTAGGGAAAAAACCTCTGGCATAATTGGCTGTTAATGTTGCAAATAACGCTGGCTCAACAAAGCCTGCGATGGTATAACACCAGCCACTTACAAACCCGGCTTTTTCTCCGAGGGCCCTACGTGCCCATATATACATACCACCATCTTCTGGGTAGGCAGAGGAGAGCTCTGCGCTTGCAAGGCCAAAGGGAATAGACCATATAAAGGGGATGATAAGTAGTGCTAGCATTGTCATACCCGGGCCCACTGAGCCTACTAAATCTTCAATTCCATAGCCTCCTCCAGCAACCATGACACATACCATGGCTACAAGGCCGACCATGCTTACCTTGGACTTCTTTTTGTGCTCCATGTTCATATTATCCTTCCTCTTTTTTTCTGTGCAAATATTTCTGAGTATATCTCAATTCACAAGTTTCTTGTTTATTAGTTAGCTTAGTACGACAAAATAACCCACAACCAACCTAAGCAAGAATATTTGGTTACGAGGGATATAATCAGAAAATATAAAATATTGATAACAATATCATATTGAATAACCATAAATTCGACAATGAGCCATTCGGGTTATTTTGAATTTTAAATGATTTATGTAATAGACCATTAGGGTCATTGTGTGCATTTTTCAAGGGTACTGCCATGGACCGAGAGATGATTGGCTGTGGCCACTGGCCACAGCCAATCATCTCTCGGTCCATGGCAGGTTTACCTATTTGTGTGAAGTGGAATGTGGGCATTTTAGTCTATTACTTCACCACTTTCACCGGTACATCATATAATTATACTAAGCCAATATTGGCAAATAATATTTAAAAGGTGATGAAGATGTATAGAAATAGATTCTGCAATTGTGACGAATGCAAGCGGGATATTCTTGATGACATCGAAAAAGGTATTTGTAACATTAGACAGGGCATAAAAGACATTCAAACGGGTCTTGACCTCATATGCTGCACAAGAATTCGCGAGGGTATAGCATGCGTTGAGAGAGGGCTGTGCAGAGTTGAAAAAGGGCTTTGTGAAGTCTTGGATGGTTTAACAGATTATGAGTTTGAGTGTGACTACAGAAACAATATGTGCATAAGAAAAGGCATCTGCGATCTTAAAGACGGTGTAAGAGGTGTCTCTCAAGGTTTGTGTGAGCTGAAAAAGTGTTGTCTTTGTGAGGGGATAGTGGATATCCGCAAAGGTCTAAAGGACTTAGAACAGGGCTTGTGCAATTTAGTAGCAGGGGTGGATGAGATTAGAAGTGAAAGAGCAAGAAGATGGAGAAATAAATGCGCCGAGATTATGCCTGATATATGTTAAAAAAGATTTCCGATGACATCTATGGCTACATGTGTTTATGGTAATCTAAAAGTACAATAAACGGCAGCCATAAATACAAAAAGTAATTGCCAGTACAAACCTAACAATATACCCTATTAAGTGACTAAAGCTTATAGGGAGGAAAGGAAGTGCTGACAATTACACAAGTAAATTATATCCGAGAACTGTTCTTTTTGGAAGGGAAAACCTACTCTGAAATTAACAAAATGACCGGAAAGAACTATCGCACCATTAGGAAATATGTTGAAATGGATAATTTCAACCAGAAACACCATAAGGCCAAAAGGCCGAACAGGACTGATGTATTAAGACCTATCATCAACAAATGGCTAACTGAGGATAAATCAAGACATTACAAACAAAGGCATACTGCAAAGAGGGTCTATGACCGACTAAAAGAAGAGCACCCTGAGATTTTAACAGTCTCAGAGAGAACCGTAAGAAATGTCTTCAAAGAAGAAAGAGAAAAGGTATTCGGATCAGATGATGCCTACCTTCTCCTTGAGCATCCAGGAGGTGAAGCCCAAGTTGACTTTGGAAGCTTTGAAGCATTTGAAAACGGCTCTATTAAAAAGTTTCATGAGCTCATCTTGTCGTTCCCAAAATCCAATGCAGGCTTTGCAGTGGCAACCAGGAGTGAAACAAGAGAAGCCCTCCTTGAAGGCCTTGTTACAATATTTAATTTCATAGGCTATGTTCCAAGTGCGATATGGTTTGACCAAATGTCATCAGCAGCCCTTAGAACCCGAGATGAAAAAGGTCTTGTCAAAGTAAATGACTTCGTAATGCGATTCTCTACCCATTATGGATTTAATGTTAAGTTTTGCAATTCAAACAGTGGCAATGAAAAAGGCAATGTAGAGAACAAAGTGGGTGCAATTAGGCGTAATTTGTTTGTTCCAGAGCCTACAGTCACTGACCTTGACTTATTTAACTGCCACCTTCTTAAGAAGTGTCTTAAGAGAAACAAAGAGCTTCATTACCGCTACAAAGAGCCCATAGAAAAGCTCTTTGAAGATGAAAAATCATTGATGATACCAGTTAACAAGGTTCCTTTTGATACAGCAAGGTATGAGACAAGAAAGGTAAACAAGTATGGACTTATTGAATATTCATCATGCCGTTACTCAGTAAGCCCCAAGTATGTTGGACAATTCGTGATGCTTAAGGTAATGGCCAATGAGATAGAGATATTTTCAAAAGACCTCTCAGAAAGAATTACTGCGCATCAAAGATTGTTTGAAAAAGATGGTGAGTCAATTAATTACATAGACTTTATCGACATCATAAAGGTAAGGCCAAATGCATTGAAATACTCAGGAATCTACTCTCTGTTGCCAGATTCATGGCAGGATTACCTTCAATCCCTAGATAAGGATTCCTTTAAACAGGCCTTTGAAATCTTAAAAATGATACTCCTTGAAGACGATATGGATTATGCAGATAGGGTTCTAAGAGAAACAGCAAAGCATGATTCCAAATCACCTGAAGCCATAGGGGTAACATACAAGAGACTCAAGGAAAACAGCATAATCTATGATAGCCCAATCCAATTTCCTTCAGATTTACCTCTTTACGAGGTTGATACATCACAATACGACATACTAATGGGAGGTGGTTATCAATGAGGGAAGAGATTAGCCAATACCAAAGGAAACTAAGGCTATCAAGCAACCTTATGGAAATCTATCCGGCAATCAAAGCCCAGAGCCAAGAAGAGTTTCTTCTCAAGCTTCTAAAAGAACTCTATGAAGACCGTGAGGAGAAAAGGCGAATCAGAAACCTAAACAATGCAGGATTCCAAGTATTAAAATCCCTTAACGGGTATGATTTTTCACAAATCAGATTTCCGGAAGGCCTACAACTCCACAATGTTGAATCCTTATCCTTTCTTGAAAAGAAAGAGAATCTGATACTTTACGGATCAGTTGGAACCGGCAAGACCCATCTGTCTGTGGCTCTTGGAGTTAAAGCAATCAATCAAGGCAAGAAAGCTGTGTTTTACCGTGTTCACGACTTGATTAATGAGCTTGAATCAGACGATATGAAGAAAGTTGCTAGGACACACAAGAAAATACATCAAGCTGACCTGTTGATACTTGATGAATGGGGTTACCTTCCCCTTCATCAAGAAGGCGCCAGACTTTTGTTTGACATCATCTCATCATGTTATGAGACTAAAAGTGTTATTATCACTACTAATATTGAGTTTGGCAGGTGGAAAGGCTTCCTGTTTGATGAAAAGCTCACAGCTGCAATAGTCGATAGACTCGTACATCATTCACACATGTTGATATTTACAGGGAAAAGCTACCGTATGACAAATTCATTAATGAGGTAGTCCAGGTTGGTACTGGTAATTGCATTTTTGATTGCCAAAAGTTGCATTTTGGTATTGCCAAACACATACATGGAAGACAGAAACTTAATTTCTCTGATTTTAAGTGATAATAAGTGTCAGAAGTAAATGAAAAAGAGCTGCTTAAAAACAGCTCTTTTTATATAGAAGTAAATACCTTTACGCTCTATACAAGTTCGACCTTTCCGGTGGTCGGATCCATAACAAGACCATAAACATGAATATCCTTAGGAATAAGTGGATGATTGGTGATCATGTTAACGCCTGCGCGCACTGAATCTTCCGCATTTTCAAATCCGCTAAGCCAGCTTTCGAAATTAACGCCACAATATCGAATAAAGGCGATTCTTTCTTCTGAAATACCTCTCTCCTTCATTTTTTCTAATACAGCATCACTGTCTAAGAATTGCATCCCACAATCGGAATGCCCAATAACCAGAATTTCTTCTACTCCTAATTCATAAATAGCCACAATTAAACTACGTATCACACTACCAAATGGAGAAGAGATTGATGCGCCGGCATTTTTAATTATTTTGACATCGCCATTTTTAAGTCCTAGGGCTGCAGGGAGCAGCTCTGTTAAACGCGCATCCATACAAGATAAAATGGCAATTTTTCTATTTGGAAATTTATCAGTGACAAACTTCTCATAATCTTTATTGGCAACGAAATCTTTATTATAGTCCAGTAATTTCTCTATCATGATACACCTGTTGCTGCTGTAAAGTTGTTAAATAAACAATATCTGCAAGGAAAGTTTAAGGCTTGCTTGTCCGTTCTTTAAGATAATTCTTACATAGCTTCGTTGATTTCCTTCTGAAGCTCGTCTATACCTTCCTTCCAACGTTTTACTGCTGCCTCGTCCTTTTTATCGTACGCTTTTTTTAGGGCCTGCTTATATGACAGCAACTTAAATTTCATTGTTCGCTTGTCCATAACCGTCACCTCCTTTTCATACGATTTAAATTATAACATATTTATTAAAAAATTTCAACCTTCGGCATGAAATTTGCATGTATAAGTTGAAATAAAAACAAATAAAAAAATACTTCTTAATATAATGTTAGGAAGTACTTATGGTAGTCATTTGGTAGTCAATTTGTAGTAATTGAAAGCCAATTTAAATATATCATTTTAATAACGTTTATATATGATTGTGCTAGCAAAGCCGCCCACAGTACATATATCAATAAAACTAAATGCCTATCGGTTATAAGGCCTTTTCTATGGTCGGAGTGGGGAGATTCGAACTCCCGACCTCTTGACCCCCAGTCAAGCACGCTAACCAAGCTGCGCTACACCCCGATAGTAAGAATTATACACTAGTATCCAACATTTGTAAATGGTAAATCAGCGCTTCATGACTGTAAAATTATAACATTTAACATTTTGTTTTACTATTTTCCACCATATCGGAATTTAAAAAACATTGAAGCCGTGGTGACTGTTGTTTCCTGCTTTCTACATTAAATCCTATAATGCAAAATGTGTGAACAAAAGGGAATAATAACAATAATACCTAGTAGGAAGCAAGGTCATGATTTAAAATAAATCAAACAAGCTGTGGATAACTTTTGAAATGATTCCCAATGAATCTTCGTATAACGTTGAAATAAAAGGGGTTGATCAATAGAGTCTTATCCACACCCTTCAGTGGATGAAAAATGTATACAATTTTTTCTGGATTGTGGAAAAATAAACAGACCACTAATTTTAGGAGGTTTTAAGCCTGTGGAAAACAGAATATACTGGGGAAAAAAATAGTTTACATAATATATCACGTAATCACATATCACCTACTCAAGCACAAGAATATGAAATCAAAGGCAAAGCATGAAAAAATTACATGTAATAAACCAAAGATCTTGGGTTAAATTAATAAAGCAAAGGAGGTGAGAAAGAATGGCAAATAACAATAATAATTCTAACAGCATAAAAGCAAGCGCAAAAAATGGTTTGAATAACATGAAAACTGAAATTGCGAATGAACTTGGATTATCCGGTTATGAGACTATGGATAAAGGTAACCTTACTGCAAGACAGAACGGTTATGTAGGCGGATATATGACTAAAAGATTAGTTGAAATGTCTGAACAGCAATTGTCTGGGAAATAATCAGAGGATAAATGAAAGAAAAATGATTGTCTCAAAAGGCTCGAATCAAAAGGTCTTTTGAGACAAGAGTTTTTCGTAAGATTAGATAATAGAAAAAGAAAACCCATGACTGAGAAGTCAAATCAATGCAGTTAGAGCCTATATATTATGCGTATATATAGTATTACAGTAATAGAGGAAGAGCTTAAGAGTGTGTGATAGGAACATATAAGGGAGGTAAAAATGAAAGAAAACAAAGCACGAAGAGGTCATACCCCCAACTATGAGACCTTTCCTTTAGCAGAACAATATGAGGTTATAGAGGATTCTAATGTATCCATTCCTTCGGAAGAAGCAACGGTGGAAGCAAAGGAATGGGTAGACTTTAAACAAATGTGAGGGTGTACGTTGCGTATTATAAAGGGTGGAGGAGAAAAAATGAGCTTAACATTACAGCAGAATGCTGAGCTGAATAGATTGAAATCTGAAATAGCAAGCCAATATGGTGTAGAGAATTTCGAAGATATAGATAGAGGCGACCTAACATCAAGGGCAAACGGAGATATTACAAGGACCCTTGTAGAGCTAGCAGAGAATAATATGGCTGAAAAGTAAAAGTAAATTAATAAAAGATAAGGAGAAGGTACAGACATGTGCCTTTTTTTCTTTTTAACAGAGGGCTTTCTTCCTTGCTAAATAGGTCTGGTAATTCTATAATTAGAAATAAGAAAATATTCTGAAAAATTATTCTGATAATGCGAGTAGTTTTTTATTATCTATATAGTAGGTGGTACATATGAATATAAAAGAAGTTGCAAAAAGAGCCGGGGTATCTGTTGCAACGGTATCAAGAGTTTTAAATCATCCAGAAAGCGTAGCCCCAGTCACAAGGGATAAAATACTTAAAATAATCAATGAAGTTGAGTATACCCCAAACTGGTTCGCAAGAGGGTTGAATTTTAATAAAACAAATACAATTGCCTTATTGATTCCCAATATATTAAACCCAGGTTACATGGAAATCGCTAAGGGCGTAGAAGATGTAGCTCATCAGAAGGATTACACTATTTTATTGTGTAACAACGAAAACACCATAGAAAAGGAAAGAAAATATATAGACACATTAATAAAAAGAAGAATTGATGGAATTGTTCTAGTCTCTTCTCTCTTAGAGAACAAAGATATTAACGCTATAAAAAAACAAGGAACACCTGTAGTCCTTATCGGAGAAAACAGCAATATTTCTGGTGTGCCCGTTGTTAGGATTGACTGCCAGAATGCCGCATGTAAGGCAGTGAAACATTTGTTGGAGATTGGTCATCGGGATATAGCTATGATTGTGGGTACAACCCCCGAAATAGAAAATATGCGAAAGGTCCAAGGCTATCATCAGGCCTTAAGAGAAGAAAAAATTCCGGAAAGGAATGAATTTATTATACAGACAGATAACACAGTGGAAGGAGGGTATTTGGCGGCAAAGAAGCTAGTGGAACTAAAAAGAAGACCAAGAGCCATTTTTGCCACATCTGACTTGATTGCTTTTGGTGCAATTGATTCAATGAAGGATCACGGGTATCACGTGCCTGATGATATAGCTATTGTAGGTTTCGATAATATAAAAATGTCCAGCCTGATTGAACCAAAGCTAACTACCGTTGGGAAGCCTATGCATAAGATGGGGGTCTACGGAGCGAGGCTACTATTTGACATCATAGATAATAAAGAAATCGAGGGATCTGCTAGTCGCGAGATTCTGCTTCAAGCGAAACTAAGAATCAGGAAATCCTGTGGGCATAAAGAAAGGATTGGGGAGATGTTTTGATGAAAACAGAGTTTTTAGGACTAAAATTAAAAAATCCAATAATCGTAGCAGCTGGCCCTTGGAATCGAGATGGAAGAAATATTCGAAAAGCAATTACTTCTGGCGCTGGCGCTGTTATTACTGAAACTATTGTCAGTGACACCTTACTGGATGTCAGGCCTAGAATTGCGTATGACGGTTCAGGGGCTCAAAACATCAGGCTGTATAGCGATATTCAGATAGAGGGCTGGGAAAGGGAAATGGATATCGCAAAAAGCAAAGAAGGCGTGGTAATAGCAAGTGTATCTGCCCATACCCCGTCAGAACTAGCTTACCTCGCAATAAAAATGGAAAAATTTGGAGCAGATGCCATAGAGCTAGGAATATCTTCGCCCATGGGAGAATCTCTTGAGGTGGTTGCTGCAGATGCTGATAAGGTATACAACATGACTAGAGAAGTTGTCCAGAATGTGAAAATACCTGTCATGGTTAAGCTATCTCAAAATTCAACAAACCTTTCAAAAGTAGCCAAAGCCGTTAAAAATGCCGGTGGAACAGGGGTTAGTGCAATAAATACAATACGTAGTATTTTGGGTGTAGATATTGAGACGGGTGAACCAATCCTGTCTACCTATGGGGGATACTCAGGGGCGCCCATCAGGCCTATTGGACTAGCATCCGTGGCAACTATCGCACAGACGGTAGACATTCCCTTGTGCGGAATAGGGGGAATTAGTAATTATCGGCATGCCTTAGAGTATATAATGCTGGGTGCTTCTACTGTTCAGGTGGGCACAGCGGTTATGCTAAATGGGTTTGGTAAGATATCAGAAATAATACAAGACCTAGAAAACTGGCTTGAACAAAAAGAACTTAATAATACGGATGAAGTTAAGGGAAAAGCTTTACAAAACTTAAAATCATTTGAAGAAATTAAGATTGAACCATTAATAAGCCATGTGGATAATGAAGTCTGCGAAAGAGATTGTCAGGCTTGTGTGGACTCCTGTCTTTATGGAGCTATTCATAAAAGTGAAAACAAAATTATTATAGAAACGGATAAATGCCCGGGATGTGGCCTATGTACTTTCGTTTGTCCTGATAAAAAATTCAGATTGGACTGGTAGCTAAAAAATTCAAACAATTCATATTTTTCTAAATATACTATTGCAAAAGGCATTTATTCTGGTAAAATGGGATTAGATGAAACTGGTTTCACGATTGGCAGCAATCTCAACCTGTTTCCAACAGATAAGCTTTTATTTTCAAATTTAATAAAAAGGAGTTGAAGAATTTGAGTAAAGTGGTGAAGGCAAAATACACTGCGGATGCCGTGGATGGTTTTACTCCAAGAACCGCCATGGAAGAAGCAGCTAGATGTTTACTATGTATCGATGCACCCTGTAGCCAAGGCTGTCCCGCTGGCACAGACCCGGGAAAGTTTATTCGATCGATACGATTTAGGAACATAAAGGGTGCGGCAGAAACAATTCGCGAAAACAATGTACTAGGCGGAAGCTGTGCAAGGGTATGTCCATACGACAGACTATGCGAGGAGTTTTGCAGCAGATGTGGTATCGATAAGCCTATTCAAATTGGAAAGCTACAAAGATTCGTTGTGGAACAGGAAAAGTTGCATAAAATGAAAATCCTGAAAGCACCTAGCGCTAAAAAAGAAGCAAAGGTAGCTTGCATAGGAGCAGGACCGGCATCCCTAGCCTGCGCTGCAAAGCTTGCACAGGAAGGTTATCGTGTCACAATTTTCGAAGCCCAAGCCAAAGCAGGCGGAGTACTTACATATGGAATAACACCGGCGAGACTTCCTCAACATGTTGTAGACTTTGATATTAAGACCGTCAAGGACTTAGGTGTAAAGTTTGTATTTGATACAAAGGTTGGCGAGGACATTACATTAGACGAACTAAAAAAAGCTGGGTTTAAAGCAATCTTTATCGGAGCAGGATTGTGGGAACCTAAACTGCCTGATATACCTGGCGTAGAGCTAAAAGGTGTAACAAATGCTATTGACTTTTTGAAGGCGGCCAGGGACTCTAAAGGAAAATTTGATCCCGGAAAGAGTGTTGTGGTTATTGGTGGCGGTGACGTTGCTATGGACTGTGCAACTACAGCTAAACTTTTGGGAGCAGAAAAAGTAGCTATTTACTACAGAAGAACTCTAGAAGAAGCTCCTGCCGGTATGACTGAAATTCAATATGCTATATCCTTAGGTGTGACTATTACAACCAACTTTGCTCCTGCAGAAATTTTAGGAAAAGATAAAGCCGAGTTTATTACCTTTAAGGGAAGAGATGGCCTATCCTCTGCCAAGGTAGCAGCTGATACCATTGTGTTCGCAATAGGTCAAGCCCCTGAAGACTTTTCTCAAATAGCATCCTTAAAACTATCCGACAAAGGACTTATTAAAGCAAACAAAAAAGGCGCGACTAACCTTTCGGGAATATTTGCTGCAGGAGATGCGGTAAGCGGCGGCAAGACCGTTGTCGAAGCAGTAGCTGAGGGAAAAGAAGCTGCTGCGGAGATTCTGAACTACCTCGCCAAGAAAGAAGGTGTGAAGTAAGATGGCATTGAAGAAAGATTTATCCATTGATTATTTAGGAGTTAAATGTGAAAATCCGTTTTTCCTTTCATCTTCACCTGTTGGAAGTAATTACGAGATGGTTTCCAAAGCTTTTGAAGAAGGCTGGGGCGGAGTTTTCTATAAGACAGTAGGTATTTTTGTAGCAGATGAATGTTCTCCAAGATTTGACCAAACAAACAAGGAGGGGCTTCCTTGGCTTGGCTTTAAAAACATGGAACAAATATCTGATAAGCCTACAGAATTAAACTTTGAAAACATGTATAAATTAAAGAGGGATTATCCAGATAAAGTTATGGTTGCATCCATTATGGGTAGCTGTGACGAAGAATGGAGAGAACTTGCAAAGATGGCAGACCAGGCCGGCGCAGACCTTATCGAAGGCAATTTCTCTTGCCCTCAAATGACGAGCCATGAAATGGGCTCTGACGTAGGATCAAATCCTGCCTTGGTAAGAGACTATTGCAAAGCTGTTACAGAAACCACAAAGATTCCTTTTATTGCAAAGATGACCCCAAACATCACCAATATGGAGCTTCCGGCAATAGCCGCCATAGAAGGTGGTGCTGCGGGTATATCCGCTATCAATACGGTAAAGTCTATTACAAATATTGACTTTGAAAATATGACAGCTATGCCTGTTGTAAATGGAAAATCTTCTATTTCAGGGTATTCTGGTGCTGCAGTAAGACCTATTGCATTAAGGTTTATTGCCGATATGCTTAAAAATGAAAAACTAAAGAATGTTCCTATGAGCGGTATCGGAGGTATTGAAACCTGGAAGGACGCAGCAGAATTCTTGCTACTCGGTTGTAGGAACGTGCAGGTAACTACAGCAGTGATGCAGTATGGCTACAGAATTGTAGAAGATATGATTAGTGGCATAAGCCACTTTATGGACGAAAGAGGATATGAAAAGCTTGAAGATTTCCTTGGTATAGCTCTTGGAAACATTATTCCAGCAGAAGAGCTAAACAGAGACTTCAAAATCTACCCAGACTTTGATCACGATCTGTGTATCGGCTGTGGCAGATGCTACATATCCTGCTATGACGCTGCTCATCAGGCTATTGATTGGGATGAAAAGAAGAGAAGGCCAAACTTGAATGATAATTGTGTAGGCTGCCACCTGTGCTTAAATGTTTGTCCAGTTCAAAACTGTATCACACCAGGAGAAATTAAGTGGAAGGAAGGGCGTCAGCCAGTAGAAATCGCATTAAAGAAGCATTATGATTAAAAGCATGCTTTGAAGATAACAATAACAAAGTAATATGATGTAAAGGGGGTTGCCATCCATGGTTTCAACGAAAGCATGGATGGCGGCTTTTCATTTATAGAAGGAAAGGTTCTTTCCTTCTATAAATGGCGAGTGAAGAGGCCCCGCCCTCTATTTACACTTTATTTCTTTTTCTATATAATGCAAATAAAGGAGGGGTTATGAAAAAGATTTTGATTATTGAAGACGAACCCAATATTAGAGAACTAGTACTATACAATCTAGAGCAGGAAGGTTATGAGGGGATTGGTGCGGAAGACGGTATTGAAGGAATCGACCTGGTTCGTAGCGAAAATCCTGATATCATATTGCTAGACATCATGTTGCCAGGGAAAAACGGATATGATATTTGCAAAGAACTCAGAGCTGAGGGCAACAATACACCAATTATTATGCTGACTGCTAAAAGTGAAGAGATTGACAAAGTCCTTGGCCTTGAATTTGGTGCAGATGATTATATTTCTAAGCCTTTTGGAGTCAGGGAGCTCATGGCTAGGATCAAGGCCGTTCTGCGACGTTATGAAAGTGGACCAAATACTGAAACTATTATAAATAATGGCCTGATAATAGACATTGGCAAACATGAAGTCAAATTAAATGGGGAAATTATAGACTTGACCTTAAAAGAGTTCGAACTATTAAAGACACTGGCTGAAAATAGAGGACGAGTATTAACTAGAGACCAGCTCCTTGATAAGGTATGGGGTTTTGAATATGTTGGTGAAACAAGAACGGTAGATGTGCATATACGATATCTAAGAAAAAAGCTAGAAGAAAAGGACAATGACTCTAAGTATATACAAACGATAAGGGGAATGGGCTATAAAATGCCATAAGTATCTCGCCACCGATTATATTAAGTATGGATATCACTAAAAGAAGACTATTTTGCCAGGGAATTTTTATGAAAAAGAAATTTTTTTTATTTTCAATTAGCCTAATACTAGTGAGTGTCATTATCACCAGTGCCATTTCTATTAACTCAAACATTAAAAGCTTCATAAGTGAGAAGGAGGACGAGCTTCATACTTATTGCAGGCTTATTAATAGCGTCATCAAAACTGATTATGATGACGGGCGTGTCGTGAATTATCCTGAATACGCCGATAGCTTTTCTAAAACAATGGGATTAAGACTGACCTTTATTGATCAGGAAGGTAACGTATTGGCAGATTCAGTAGAAGGAAAAGACTATATCCACATGGAAAACCACCTTGGTAGAGAAGAAGTTATCGATGCTCTATTATCCGGATCAGGCGTAAATAATCGGCAAAGCAAAACTCTTGGAGAAGAATTTATTTATGTAGCCCATGTCTTGGAATATGAGGGACAGGCTGTTCTTATTACAAGAGTGGCTATGCATATTAATAAAGTACAGATGGCTAATGAATTCATGCTTCGGTCTTCCCTGATGTCATCGATTATTGGAATCATCGTAGCAGTCATCATTGCTCTCATCTATACTAATAAGCTTATCAGCCCCATTAAGGACATGGAAAGACAGCTAGCTATAACTATGGAAGAAAATAAAAAAGCTGAGAATATAAGAAAAGAATTTGTGGCAAATGTTACCCATGAATTAAAAACTCCTCTTACTTCTATTGCAGGATTTGTTGAAACCTTGCAGGAGGGAGCGGCAGAAAACCCTGAGGTAAGAAGGAGGTTTCTCGACATTGTTGCTATAGAAGCAGCTCGACTAAGAAGACTAATAGAAGATCTACTGATTATATCAGATATTGAAAATAAGAGAGAAACTAATACAGATACGGATATTAATGTAAAAGAATCCATTGAAGAAATCCTGACATCAATGGAGCCGGTCATCCAAGCTAAGAATATTAAAGTAGTGACAGAATATGCTTATGAGATGTATATAGGCGGAAATAATGATAGGTTCAAACAATTAATGATGAATCTAATCGATAATGCAATTAAATATTCTTATGAGGGTGGTACGGTTACTATTATATCGAAAAAAATAGATGGAAAAGTTTATATCAGTGTAAAAGATGAAGGGATTGGAATGGACCAGGGGCAATTATCAAGAATATTTGAACGATTCTATAGGATTGATAAATCTCGGTCTCAAAAGATTCAAGGCACGGGGTTGGGGCTATCTATTGTAAAGCATATTGCCGCATTATTTGAGGCAGAAATCAAGGTAGATAGCAGCCCTGGAAAAGGCTCTACCTTTACAGTCATCTTTAATCAATAAAATAATAATCCAGGCTTTGTAAATATTATAAGTGGTCACTTATGGTATGAACAATCAGGCCGGGATTTTTTTATTTCTTATCATTTAACATACTCTTAACATTCAGCTCATTTTTCCTTAACACAAGGCATGTATTATATGCATAGTTACTTAAATAGATAATAAAATAAGCGGTAAGGCCGCAAAAAGTCTTAGTAGGACATAAGGAGGAAAAATGAAGAAAATTTTATCAATAGCATTAGTCGTGCTTTTAGCTCTGGGAGCTTTTACAGCATGTGGAAATGGTAACGATGTAGCCCCAGAAGGCGATAACGGAAACGGAGAAACACTTAGTGGAACAGTAGTTATTGCAGGATCAACATCCGTCCAGCCCTTGTCAGAAGAATTGGCAGCAATCTTCATGGATGAAAATCCAGATGTAAGCATACAGGTACAGGGTGGTGGTTCAGGACAGGGAGTGAAATCTATTGCAGAAGATATTGCAGATTTTGGTGCACTGTCAAGAAATGTTAAAGATGAAGAAAAGTCTTCAATAGGTAACGAAATTGTTATTGCCCAAGACGGAGTGGCGGTTATTGTCAATCCTGAATCAAGTATTGAAGATCTATCAATGGAACAAATTAGACAGATATATACTGGCGAAATAACAAACTGGAGTGAGGTAGGCGGCGATGATGCTAAAATCCAAGTGGTGAGTAGAGAAGAAGGGTCAGGTACAAGGGGTGCATTTGTAGAAATCACTGGTGTTGAAGGTGATGATGGCGATGCGACAACTCTAGATGCTCTTGTTCAGGGTTCGACAGGAGCAGTTATGCAAACTGTTGCAAACACGCCAAATACCATTGGATACATATCTCTAGGCTCTTTAAGTGATACTGTAAAAGCCATTAAAGTAGAAGGCGTTGCACCAAGTAATGAAACAATACTATCAGGAGATTATAAGATCGCAAGACCATTCATCTATGTTTCAGGTACTGAAATATCACAATCAGCTCAAGGATTCTTAGATTTCATCATGAGTGCTGATGGACAAGCTATCGTTGAAGATAATGGGTTCATTCCTGTAAAATAGCTTCTCCTCCAAACTTTCTTCTCATGAAGTTTTACAAGCATATGAAATGTAAGACTTCATGTGAGGAGGTTTTACTAAAACAGCTTTTATTAGATCAGCTGCATTAGTGGGTGAATATATTATAAGCCTTGTTATGCGTTTGCAGCAAGGCTTTCTGTGGGTATAAGTCTAGGCATCAATATTTTTACTAACTAGAAATAAGGTAAGGAATCGTAAGGACATGAAAACACATGAAAAAATTATAGAAAAGTTGATCTTATTATGCGCAATTGCTGCGACTATCGCCGTTGCTCTAATAACCATATTCATCTTTCAATCTGGATTACCAGTATTAGCAGAATACGGTATTTTTGATTTTATCTTGGGTACTACATGGTCTCCTACCAAGGAGCAATATGGAATTCTTCCCCTAATAGTGGGTACATTGTCTATAACCATAGGGTCACTGATCATCGGGGTTCCTACAGGAATCGCCTGCGCAGTTTTTTTATCAGAAATACTTCCGCAAAAGCCAGCAAAGGTATTTAAGTCAGCGGTTGAATTATTAGCGGGCATACCTTCTGTAGTTTATGGGTTTTTCGGACTAGTGGTACTTGTGCCTGCTATCCGCAATTACATATTGCCTATACATCAGAAATTCAATCCCGAGGCAAGTACGTCAGGCTTTAGTATTTTGGCAGGGGCTATTATTTTAGCAATCATGATACTTCCCACTATCGTCAGCATGTCTGAAAATGCCATCAGAGCGGTGCCAAGGTATTATAAAGAAGCTTCCTTGGCTTTGGGAGCGAATAAGGTCGAAACCATATTAAAAGTAGTGATTCCAGCTGCCAGATCTGGTATTGTTGCGTCTGTTATTCTTGCTATGGGCAGGTCTATTGGAGAAACCATGGCCGTCGTTTTAGTAACGGGTAATATGGCAAAAATGCCAGGAAGTGTTTTAGATTCTGTGGCGACTTTGACAGGTACCATTGCTATGGAAATGGGATATGCTTCTCCATCTCATCAGCAGGCCCTATTTGCCGTGGGTATTATTTTATTTGTTATTATAACCATATTAAATATCATAGCCCAGGGGAGCGGGAAATATCTGGGAGGGAGGTAAACCAATGAGAAATAATTTAGAAAAGACAACTAAATCCCTTACTCAGAAAAAAGCAGCAACAGGTGTTTTGTTTTATGGAATTATTGGCATTCTAGCAGCATTGACGCTGGCTGCCTTGATTCTTATAATGGCGTACATTCTTGTAAACGGACTTTTTGAGATCGATCTGGAGTTTTTAACACAGGAACCCAGAAAAATGGGTAAAGAAGGCGGAGTTTTCTCGGTTATTATAGGTACTATATATGTAACAGGTTTAGCAATTGTTATTGCCACACCGATTGGCGTTGCTGCAGCTATCTACTTTATAGAATATGCGAAGCAGGAATCAAAGCTTGTGGCAGTGATACGGTTTTTTACGGAGATATTGGCAGGAATCCCATCCATTATATTTGGACTTTTTGGATTTGCATTCTTTGTTATTTTCCTTGGAATGGGCTGGTCCGTTATATCTGCGGCCCTTACCTTAGCCTTGATGGTATTACCTACCCTTATCAGGGCCACTGAAGAATCGTTGAAAACTGTACCTAGAAGCTATAGGGAAGGGAGCCTGTCTTTAGGAGCCACAAAGTGGCAAACCATCATAAAAGTCATTTTGCCCTGCTGCAAATCGGGAATTTTAACCGGCTTGATATTAGGTATAGGAAGAGCCATTGGGGAGACAGCAGCGGTTATGCTTACAGTAGGTGGTTCACTGAGAATACCTACATCCATTTTTGACCCTACCAGGACTATGTCACTTCATTTATATATTTTGTCTTCCGAGGGTCTGTCCCAAGAAAAAACCTTTGCTACAGCAGCTTTGCTTATCATCATAGTACTAGCAATCAATACAGCGGCTAATCTTATCAGTAGCAAATTAGGAGGAAATAATGCAAGTTAAATTTACAGTTGAAAAATTAAACCTTTTTTATGGCAGTTTTCAGGCATTACATGGAATAGATATGACCATCTACGGGAATAAGATTACTGCTCTTATCGGACCTTCGGGATGTGGAAAATCTACATTTTTAAGAACCCTCAATCGAATGAATGATTTAATTCCGGGGGTGACCATCAAAGGTTCGATTAAGTATGACGGGAAAGACATTTATGGCAAAAATTTTGATATAATAGAATTAAGGAAAAAAGTGGGCATGGTATTTCAAAGCCCTAACCCTTTCCCAAAGACTGTATATGAAAATATAGTTTATGGGCCAAGAATTCATGGGGAACGTGATAAAAGCACCTTGGATCATATCGTAGAAAGGACTCTAAGAGAAGTCGCACTGTGGGAAGAAGTGAAAGATCGATTGCATAAATCTGCTCTTGGGCTTTCAGGAGGACAGCAGCAAAGGCTTTGTATCGCAAGATGCCTTGCGGTGGAACCAGAGGTCATTCTAATGGATGAACCAACATCTGCACTGGACCCTGTGGCTACATCCAAAATAGAAGGGTTACTAGAGGAGTTGGCAGAGCGATATACAATCGTCATAGTTACACATAACATGCAGCAGGCGGGAAGAGTTTCTGGTTACACGGCATTCTTCTTAAGTGGGGAGGTTGTAGAAACTGATAAGACAGAAGTTATATTCTCAAATCCTGCAAATAAGAAAACAGAAGACTACATTACAGGGAGGTTTGGATGATGGCAGCAGCACGACCCCAGATGGATCATAATATGTCTCTTATAACAGATGATCTTATTGAAATGACCAATTTAATAGAAGAAGCTATAAGAAAAGCGATAGTATCCTTAAAAGAAAAGGATTCAGAGTTAGCTAGAAAAATTATAGATGATGATCAGGAAATTGATGATATCGAGGATGAAATCAGAGATAAATGCTTAAAGTTTCTTGCGACACAACAGCCTCTCGCAGGAGATTTAAGATACTGTATCTCTGTTATGCAGATGATAAGAGATTTGGAAAGAATCGGAGATCACTGCGAGGACATTGCAAAATATACATTAAGATTTGAAAACGAAACTTATATGAAAGAGCTTATTGACATTCCTCGCATGGCAGAGAAGGCATCAAAGATGGTCAAAAATGCGATTGACTCCTTTGTAAATAAAGATCTTAGGTTGGCAAGAAGAGTATGGAAGGCAGATGAAGAGGTAGATGAGCTGTTTAGAGATATTTATGATGAGCTAATGGGGATCATTGATCGAGATCCAACAAAAGCAAATCAGAGTGTAATGTTTCTGTTTATTGCGGCTCACTTGGAAAGAATCGCAGATTATGCTACAAATATCTGTGAGGAAACGGTATTTAGCATGGAAGGCACTTACGATATGGAAAAAAAATAATTTATATATCAATATAATCTCTACTCTCCAGTTTATGTCTTTTAGCCAGGATATTAGTATTCTGGCTTTTTATTTTTTTAAAAAAGGTATTGCATAAATATATTTACAGATGTATTATTATACATAGCGAATAGATCATGAAATAAAATTAGAGGAGAAAAGAGAATGAAAAAGATATTTGCAGTATTATTAGTATTAACAATGATATTTTCCTTTGCGTCATGTGGCGATGATTCATCCCAGGAGCCTCAAAACGGTGAAGGAAATAAGCCTGTTTATAAGGTGGCCATGGAACCTACCTTCCCGCCTTTTGATACTATGGATGAAGAGACAGGAGAGCTTGCAGGATTCGACTATGATTATATGAATGCCATAGCAGAAGACCAAGGCTTTGAACTTGAATGGGTAAATATGGAGTTTGGCGGATTGGTTCCTGCCCTACAAGCAGGTAATATTGACATTATTGCATCAGGTATGAATGCTAGTGAGGAAAGAAGAGAAAAGGTTGATTTCTCAACCACATATTATGACTCCGGACTTGTGGTAGCGATAAAAGAAGGAAATGCAGCCATAAATGGTATCGATGATTTAACAGCTGACATGAAGGTAGGTGGCCAGTTCGGAACCACTGGTGCTGATTTGGCAACAGAGCTTTATGATGAAGGTAAAATTGGTGAAGTAAAAATATATAATGGCTTGGATATCGCTGTTATGGATCTAATAAATGGAACCATCGATGCATTAATCAATGACCTTCCTGTAACAAAAGCATATATGGATGCTAAGCCTGGAGCCATAGAAATTGTAGGTGATGTTTTAAATGCAGAATCCTATGGTTTTGCTGTACAAAAAGGGAACACTGAGTTATTAGAAAAGATCAATAAGGGTATGGAAAACCTGAAGGCTGATGGGACATTTGACGAAATCTATGCAAAATGGTTTGAATAGTGTTAAAAGCTTTAGTATAATAACCTGGGCAAGCCAATAAAAATGAAATGATGAATCTCTCAATAATAAAGTACTGCGTTGTTGTAAGGTTCATTTGAATCATGAGATGACTAGAACTCATGAATAGGAGGCTGTCTCAAAACAGATTAGTAGCTCTGTAAATTCAGTAGCCATGCAATACTATTGTTTTGAAACAGCCATTTTTCTATTTTAAAGGGAGGAAATAATTTGGAAGTTTATTTAAAAGGGCTATCCGTAGCATACAGCGGGTTAGCGGTTACCCTTCAAATAACAATATTTGCAGTAATTATCGGTGTGGTGCTGGGGCTAATTGTGGCGCTGGGAAAAATGTCCCGTTTTAAACTAATTAAAATAATATTTTCGGTATATGTAGAGCTATTGCGAGGTACCCCCCTTGTTGTTCAAGCTCTGATTTTGTATGCAGGTGTACCTATGCTGCTGCAAGGATATGGAATAAACTTTAGATGGGAAAACCCCATTGTGACATCTATTCTTGCCTGTGGAATCAACAGCTCCGCCTATGTGGCAGAGATTATACGAAGCGGTCTTCAAGCTGTAGATAAGGGTCAGCTAGAGGCAGCCAGGTCTCTTGGAATGACACATGCTAAAGCGATGAGATATGTAATTATTCCCCAGGCATTTAGGATCATACTGCCAGCATTAGCCAATGAATTTATTTCCTTACTTAAAGAAACTGCAGTACTTAGTATTATTTCCATGGTAGAAGTAACAAGAAAGAGCATGCTTTGGGCAGCAGCTACTTTTAATGCATGGCCTGCGTACCTGGGAACAGCAATTGTATACCTGAGCATAACAATACCTTTATCAAGACTGGTAGCATACATGGAAAGGAGGATGGCCATAAGTGATAGAAGTAGTTAATTTAACCAAGCAATTTGGCAAGCTAAAGGTTTTAAATGGTATTACAGAAACCATTAATAAAAATGAAGTGGTTTGTATCATCGGACCTTCAGGATCGGGAAAAAGTACCTTTCTAAGATGCATAAACCTCCTAGAGCAGCCTACATCTGGAGAAATTTATATCCACGGAGAACAGATTAACAAAAAAGGTGTTGATATTAATAAAATTAGAGAAAAGCTAGGTATGGTATTTCAAAACTTTAATCTATTTCCTCATATGACAACTCTGGAAAATGTAACTAGTGGTCCATTGCGGGTAAACAATGCAAAAAAGCAGGATGCAGAAAAAGAAGGACTTGAGCTTCTAAAAATGGTAGGGCTTCTAGATAAGGCCAATGTCTACCCTTCCTCCTTATCGGGAGGGCAAAAGCAAAGAGTTGCCATTGCTAGAGCACTAGCAATGAAGCCTGATATAATGTTATTCGACGAACCCACCTCTGCCTTAGACCCTGAAATGGTGGGAGAAGTTCTTCAAGTCATGAGAGAGCTTGCATACAAGGGCATGACCATGGTTATAGTGACCCACGAGATGGGCTTTGCTAAAGAAGTGGCAGACAGAGTTTTGTTTATGGATGAAGGCATTGTAGTGGAACAAGGCACACCAAAGGAGATATTCGATACTCCTAAAAATGAAAGAACTATAAACTTTTTAAGTAAGGTTTTATAATTGAGAGTAGATTCTTGTTCATAACGATCATGATTAGGATTAAAAATAAAATTTAAGCAAGGTTTAATCACCTTGCTTTTTATATATCTTTTCTTGTTTTTCTTTAAATCTAGCTTCATTAACTGTATAATGAAACAACATAATATTATAGCTATATCATTGTTATTCTCATAGAAGAGGGAAGGTGTAGTATTTATGAAAGTCAAATTTTTAGGAGCAGCCATATCCGTTACAGGTTCATGTCATCTTATTACCACTGACAAATATAAAATTCTACTAGATTGCGGCCAGTTTCAGGGCAGTGACGAGCTGGAACAGCTGAATCGGGAGCCTTTGGGGTTTAATCCTAGTGAAATAGATTTTGTAATACTAAGTCATGCCCATATTGATCATAGTGGCCGTATACCACTCTTAACTAAGCACGGCTTTAGGGGCAAGATATTTTGTACGGATGCTACCGCAGACCTTGTAAGTATTATGTTGAGAGACAGTGCCTATATTCATAAAAAGGAAGCGGAATGGCATAACCGAAAGGCAGAACGATCAAACCGCCCGCTTATTGACCCTCTATACACAGCAGAGGATGTGGAAGAAGCTCTTGAGTATTTAAATCCCGCTTTATATAACCAGCTGATTACCGTGAACGAAGATATAAAGTTTAGATTTCGTGATGCAGGCCATATCTTAGGGTCAGCAATTACTGAGCTATGGATTCGCCAGGGGGATAAAATCTCAAAAATTGTCTATACAGGTGACCTGGGAGTGAAGAACAAGCCTTTGCTAAGAAATCCTGAAATCATTAATGAAGCAGATTATTTGATTATGGAAACTACATACGGGGATAGGGTGCATGAAACCAATGAGGAAAGCCTAGAAAAATTCATAGATATTATTATTAAAACAACGAAAAGGGGTGGCACAGTAGTTGTACCTTCTTTTGCTGTGGGCAGGACTCAGGAACTAATCTATGAGCTTAATATGTACTATGAGCAGCATGAAGAGTACAAGAAGGATTTAGATGACATTATGGTGTATATAGACAGCCCTTTAGCCATCAGTGCCACTGAGATATTTAGAAGAAATGTTCAAGTGTTCGATGAAGAAACTCGAGCAATGATACTAGATGGCGACCATCCTCTTGATTTTAAAAACCTTAAATTCACCAGAACAAGTGAGGAATCCAAACAGTTAAATATCAGTACGCAGCCAAAAATTATTATTTCTGCCAGTGGAATGTGTGATGCAGGGCGCATTAAGCATCATTTAAAGCATAACCTATGGAATCCAAAGTCAAGTATTGTATTTGTGGGATATCAGGCAGAAGGAACTTTAGGTAGATCCATTGTCAATGGAGATAAGAATGTTTCTATTTTTGGAGAGAGAATTCACGTTCAAGCAGAAATTTATTCCCTGGAAGGGTTTTCTGGGCATGCAGACAGGGATGAATTACTACAGTGGGTTTCATCCTTTACAAAGCCACCGAAAAAGATCTTTCTGGTCCATGGTGAAGAGGAATCAAAGCTAGGCTTTGCCGCTTCTGTTAAGGAAGCCTTGGGTTATGACTGTACCGTCATTAATGATGTGTCAGAATATGACCTGGACTGCGATGTGCGTCTTAGCATTGAAGATGTAAAAGGAAGGATTGCCAATGAGATGCAGATTTCAGCTATGAAAGAAAAGCTAGCCCAGATTCATGAGGAGTTAGAAACCATCCTATATAATGCAAATTTGGCCGTTAGTGATCAATCAACTCGAAATAAAGTTCACGAATTAACTAACATTTTATTGGAATTAGAAAAAAGTACAATACAGTTGGGGTCTGCTTTGATGTAAAAAAGATGTGAGCCAATAAGAATAATAATTAAATGGTTTAACAAATACTTGGAGGTAAGTGATGTAAATAGATATGAACCTATAAGAATGAAATTAGTATAGCATAAGGGGGATTGGAAATGGATTTAAAGGATTTTAGAAATGAAATCATTAAAAAAATCGATGAATATAGAAACGTGATAGGTCATCTTGGTTTTGCCTTACCAGAGGCAGAGCAATTAAAAGAAAAACCCCAAACGCTGGAAGAAATTCTTGAGGCTATTGATATCATTATTGCATCTAGTAAAGAGCTGAATCAGATTTTTGAGTATAGCCCTGATAGTATTTTTGTTGCTGATGGGGAGGGTAGAACCCTAAGAATCAATAAATCTTTTGAAAGAATTACTAAAAGACCAAGGGAGCAGATGGTAGGGAGAAATGTATCAGATCTTGAAAAAGAAGGTATCTTTAAACCATCCGTCTGTCGCCTTGCCTTAAATGAAAAGCGTAGTGTATCGGTATTGCAACGAATTGATGACAGGAAAGAAGATATTTTTGTCACTGGCACCCCTGTATTCAATGAAAAGGGAGAATTGTACCGAGTTACAACCAATGCAATTTTAATGAACCAGATTAACTCCGTTACATCGTACATTGCTGATACTCAGAAAATGCAGAATGACCAGAAGGAAGTGCCACATATTATTGCAGAAAGTAAGGAAATGAAAGAGATTCTTAATCTCGCCCGCATGATAAAGGATACGGATTCAAGTGTTTTTATTACCGGGGAGACTGGCGTAGGCAAGAGCATTTTGGCAAAATATATTCACGAAACCAGTAAGAGAAATAAGAATAAAATTATTGAAATTAACTGTGGCGCTATCCCAGACTCTTTACTAGAATCAGAGCTCTTTGGTTATGAGGGAGGTGCCTTTACAGGAGCAGGAAAAAGAGGAAAACCGGGCTTGATTGAGCTTAGTGACGGAGGAACTTTGTTTCTGGATGAAATAGGTGAAATGCCACTCATATTACAGGTAAAGCTTCTGCATTTTCTTCAAAGCAAAAAAATCACTAGGGTCGGTGGTACTAAAGAAATTAGCATAGATACAAGAGTGATTGCGGGCAGCAATAAATCTCCCGAAGCTCAGGTGGAGGCAGGTGAATTCCGATCAGACCTCTACTATCGGTTAAATGTTATTCCCATAAGAATTCCTCCATTAAGAGAGAGAAAAGCAGATATTTTGCCAGCTGCTAAGTACTTTATGTCTACCTATGAAAAAAAGTATAATAAAAAGATGAATATAAGTAAGGAATTTCTAGATACACTATTATCAGCGCCATGGAAAGGGAACATGAGAGAATTGGAAAATTATATAGAACGGGTTATTGTGACCAGTGAATCCAATTCTTTAAGCGAATATAGCGATAATATAATAGAACCTGTAAGCCCTATAGAAAAAAACAACCAAGGAGATTTTAAAAAGGACTACAGCATCGTTGACGATGCAGATCAGAAGACCCAGCATAATTTAAACAAAACCTTAGATGATATAGAAAAAGATTTAATCATTAGGACTTACGAAAAATATAGAAGCAGCTACAAGGTGGCAGAAGAATTGGGTATCAGCCAATCCACCGCATATCGGAGAATTAGAAAATACTTGGGTAAAATTCAAGAATGAATTAAATAAGTCAACAATTCAGTTAACTCTACAAAACTAAGTCAAAATTGAATCGTATAAGTCAAGAGTGAATTAAACAAATCTATTTTATAACTCGTATGGAACGGAGAATATACTCTCTTCCTGCTAAAAGCAGGGGGGAGTATTTTTTTAATTTAACCAATATGTTGAATTATCAGACTTCTCAAGAGGTTTGACAGAAATATCAAAATATTTGGCATGATTGTTGCGGTTATTATTGTCGATGAAAGTCATATCATGTCTCATATGTTATTGACTAAAATTTTAGGAAGGGAGATTATCATGGACAAATTGAATCAGCTAAAGGAAATAAAGGATTTTCTCGTAAAATGGAATGAGGAGAACACAGCAGATTTTTATGAAGCTGCTCTTAAAATCTGGGAAACACCTGAATTATCTATGCAAGAACATAAATCTACGGCTGTATTGATAGACTTGCTGGAAAAAAGCGGATTTACCGTTGAAAAGGGAGTTGCAGGAATGCCTACTGCTTTTATCGCATCCTATGGCAGCGGCAGGCCTGTTATCGGAATCAATGCAGAATGCGATGCGTTACCAGGACTTTCTCAAGATCCTGCAGAATTAGTTAAAAAACCAATTACTGCAGGAGCGCCAGGCCATGGATGTGGCCATAACCTTTTAGGAACAGGAGGAGTCAAGGCAGCTATTGCTATTAAGCAGGCTATTGATAAATATGGACTACAGGGGACTGTAAAGATTTTGGGAACTCCAGCTGAGGAACTTTGCCTGGGCAAACCTTTCATGGGTAAAGCAGGGTGTTACGACGGCTTTGATGCTATTCTGGACTGGCACCCATGGTCTTACAACAAGGCAAATTATGACAGCTGCTGTGCCTACTTCAGCGTAAAGTATCATTTTAAGGGAAGGACCTCTCATGGGAATTCACCATGGCATGGAAGAAGTGCTCTAGATGCAGCTATCCTACAGAGTCATGGAGTGGAAATGCTTCGTGAGCATATCTATCCTGGTTGCCCTCCTGATGCTGCAAATACCATCAACTTCACTTTTGAAAGCACTGGCCCTGAATTTCCAAGTGTAGTTCCAGACACCACTACAGCATGGTATATTGGCAGATTCGTAACAACAGAGGATGCACAGGATGCCTTGGAGCGTGTGACTAAATGCGCAAAAGGAGCAGCTATGGCCACAGACACGGAAGTGGAAGTTGAGCTTATTACTGCTACCAATCATAAAATTCCTAACAAGGTATTAGCTGAAGTTGTTCACAACAATCTTCAGCTAGTAGGGCCTCCAAAATTTACTGAAGAAGAGCAGGCCAAGGCAAAGAAGATTCAAAAAGAAATTGGAGCAGCGGAAACGGGGCTTGCAACTGAAATTATGCCTTTTGAAGGCGGATATACCGTTGTTTGCGACACCTCAGAGTTTAGCTGGAATGCTCCTTACGCCTCACCATGGATTGCTATGGGGCCAGAAAATACCGGTTGGCACCACTGGGGTATAGTGAGCTGTGCAGCAGACACTATGGGGCAAAAGAGTATGGATACTGCCGCAAAGGTTATTTCTCTTACTGCTATAGAGCTGATGTCTGACCCTGAAACCCTTGCTAAAGCTCAGGAAGAGTTCAAGGAAAGATTAGGTGGCAAAACTTACAAGTGTCTACTTCCTGAAGATTACGAACCACCGGTAAATCTTAATGCAGAAGTAATGAGTAAGTATAAATAAGTAATACTTGGGATATAATTTTGTTCCCTCTTTTCCTGCTTATGGGTTCCCTCATAAGCAGGGAGGAATTTATAAACTTTTATTTTTAATATTGAAAGGAGAAACTCATGAACACTACAGTATTAATTTCGCTTATAGTGTTGATTATCCTGATCATTGCCTTTATCTATGTAGGAATCTGGTTCAAGCGTTTTGCAACAACATCAGAAGACTTCCTGCTAGCAGGAAGAGGTGCACCCTTCTGGCTCCTGGCTTCCGCTTATCTTGGAGGCTATGTTGGCGGTGCTAGTGTATCAGGATATGTAGGTCTGGGCTTTAGATCTGGTATTTCTGGCATGTGGGCATCCCTGTTCGTAGTATCTGGTTGTGCACTATTCGTTGTTATATTCGCACGAAGATTGAACTATTTTGGGAGAAAAACCGGTGCTGTCACCATTACAGACTTCCTTTGTACCAGATATGGCGAAGCTATCAGAGTTCCTGCTGGTATCATCAGCCTTTTAAGGCCAACCTTCCTGACAGGAATGCAATTCCTTGCAATCGCTATTATCGCCAATATCGTATTTGGCCTTCCAATTAAAATTGGTGTCGTTGTATCAGCAGTCATCATCTTACTTTACCTAATTACAGCAGGTCAATATTCAGCTTTAATCACTCAATGGTTTCAATCTGTACTTCAGGCTGCGGGGATCGTACTATTTGCTGTAGCAGCATACAAAGTCGTAGGTGATCCTAACACTGTTACCAATGCATTCTATGAAATTCTACCTGAGACTTTTGTAAACATGTGGTCTGTGGATATGTCTACCTTTACAGTTCAACTTTTGACACTAGGAGTATTCTATCTATGTGACCCATGGATCTACATGTGGTCTTACATTGGAGAATCTCCAAAGGTAAGCTCCAATGGAATGCTAGCCGTATTAGGCGGATCCTATTATAATGTATTGCCTTTCCTATCTGGTATGGCGATTCTTGTTGGCACTATGGCGGGTAAGCTTTCTGTTCCAGAAGGGCTTTCAGATGATGCTGTATATGCATGGTTCACCGTCAACTTTACCGGTACCGCTATTGGCGTAATTATCTTGGTGGGATTGCTTATGACCATCATATCTTGCGGATCCTCCTTTGCTATGAACGGTGTTACCATTATAACAAGAGATATCTATCAAAAAGCAATCAACAAAAATGCTACTGATAAGCAGGCTGTGTTTGCTAGCAGAATATCCTTAGTAATTGTAACTGTAATTGGTATCGTCAGTGCTTTGTGGCTGCCAATCCTCGTACCTTTATGGATTCTAGCTCAGGCTATCGTAATCTCAGGGCTGTTTGCAGCTACTATGAGCGCTTGGTTCTGGAAACGATCTACTTCAAAAGGAGCCATGGCATCCATTCTTGGAGGTGGAATTGCATCCCTGCTTTGGGCATTATATGTCTGGTTTACTACAGGAAGCCCAGGTGGGACAATCAATGGATTCCATGCAGTACATGTTGGGATGATTGTATCCATACCTCTTATGATCATCGTTAGTCTTGCTACAAAGCCTGAATATGAGCTGGCCAATGTGACTAGCTTTAAGACCTTAGGTGAAGAACTTAAGACCTCCAAGCTAATCAAGGAAGAAGAAAAACAGACAAGAGGTGGATTCTTCGGATGGCTGGGTGCGGATACTCCCGCTTGGAAGATCTTCTGGATAGTTGTAGCTGTTATATTTGCCCTTCATTATATTCTTGGATTCCTATTCCATCAGCAGCTCATAGGTATAGCAATGGTTTGGGTCGCGCTAATCGTAGGTGTGGTACTATTTATCATACTAGCCGTGCTTGGCGGCCGTGACCTAGGAAATATGGTAAAAGCAGGGAAAGAGTTAGAAACTAAAAAATGAACCTAATAACCCCGGAAAACTAACATAAAAACTCTAGACATGGAAGCAATGGATATTATATCCATTGCTTTCCGTCAAAGGGACTACCTCTTCGTCATTGTCTCAAAAATGGTACCTAATCTCATAAAAATCTGTTATAATAAAACCAATATTTTATGCCAAATTTTTGAGATTAGGAGGGTTCCCATGTCCTTGTTAAGTGAAATTGCGCCCAGTGTCCAGCAGGTGGCAGAAGCCATTGCCATTGCGGTGGGTGTGGAAGTTGAAATCGTCGACGACCAGCTTACTATCATAGGAGGCACTGCGGCTTATGCCAACAGGATTGGGCAGAAGGAGGAGTCTGGCGAGGTAAACGGAAACTATCTTTATGCGAGAGTGCTTAGAAGCGGAAGAACGGAGTATGTAGAAGATGCCCTTAGCGATTTGTCTTACGGAACCTCTGCGCTACAGGGAGAATATAAAGAGCTTGCAGAAATCTGTACGCCCATATTAGTTCAAGACAAAATTGTAGGCATTATTGGCCTAGTAGCATTGACTGAAGAACAAAGGGCCATTTTGTTAGACAAAAAAAGGAGTATGGTCACTTTTATTGAAAAGATGGCTGACTTACTTTCTGCGAAAGCTGTACAAAAGATTGCATTAAATGATAGCGAGCTTAGTGCAGTTGAAATGTCCACAGTGTTGGAATCAACCCATGAAGGGATATTTGCCATAGACAGCCGGGGATATATTAAACATTGTAATAATATGGCTGCCATTCTTTTTAAGACAACAAAAGAAGATATTCTCGCAAGCCATATAAGTAAATTTATGCGAGGTACACCTGCATTAGAAATTCTTCGATCCGGAGAAGGGTATACAGAAAACGAAGAGATTTTTGTCAATGACAGAGGATCCTTTCATTTCATTGTTACGGCAAAGCCCTTTCTTTCTGAGGACAAGGTTTCTGGTGTTGTGTTATCCTTTAGGGACATTGAGGAAGCGCAGAAGCTAGTTTACAACATTAATACCAGAGCGCTAAAAAACACCTTTGATGACATTATTGGTGAAAGTGAGCCCATTAAAAAGGTTAAACAAATGGCGCTATTGACTGCACGAGGAAACTCCACTGTGCTTATTACCGGTGAAAGCGGGACAGGCAAGGAAATGTTTGCAAAGGCAATACACTATGCAAGCTCAAGATCAAAAGAGGCATTCGTAACAGTAAACTGTGGTGCAATTCCTGAAAATCTACTTGAGAGTGAACTGTTCGGTTACGAAAAGGGAGCTTTTACCGGGGCTAGCGAGAAAGGAAAGATTGGTAAATTTGAGCTTGCTAATGGTGGGACAATTTTTTTAGATGAGATAGGGGATATGCCCTTGCACCTTCAAGTTAAACTTCTGCATGTACTGCAAAATATGCGTTTTGAACGTGTAGGGGGGAACAAAACAATTATTGTAGATGTGAGAGTTATCGCTGCAACAAACAAGGATCTGGAAGCCATGATATCGGAAGGGACCTTTAGAGAAGATCTATATTACAGACTCAGTGTAATACCCCTGGCTATTCCACCATTAAGGACAAGAAAGTCTGACATTAAGCTCTTGATGAATTATTTCCTTAATAAATACAATACCTTTATGAATAAGAGGATAACAGGATTTACAGAAGAAGCGGAAAAGGCATATCTTGAATATGATTGGCATGGCAATGTGAGAGAACTTGAAAATGCTGTTGAATACGGTACAAATATGACCTTTGGCGATCGTATCGGAATAGATGCTGTTCCAGAAAGGTTGTTGCGTGACGATATGCACCCCATTCGATGGGCAGACAGTGACTTGACTTTAAATGAGCAGGTCAAGCTTTTTGAAAAAGAACTCATAACAAGAAAATTGAGAAAATACGGCAACATTAATAATGCAAAAGAGAAGGCCGCAAAGGAGCTTGGATTAAGCAGAGCCACCCTATATCGTAAGCTTTCCGAGTTGGGTATCCGCTAGATAAGGATGATTAAGAATATGGAAGGTCTCAAGCCTGAGAAACAGTCTCATTATTTCACACAAAATGTGAAAATAAATTCTCAAAAAAGGATGGAAATCAGCAGGTTTTAGACAACTAAGGGGCGCTTGATATTCGAAATTTTCAGACTTAGGTCTCCATAGCGTTGGAATTTCAATCAAAGCTATCTTTTGATAAAAAGATGGCCTTGCAGTCGGTATGAAATTTGTGTAAAGTAATTGTGTAAGCATAAGCACATTATGTTATTTCAAAATCATATGCTCAAGACATATGTAATAAAGGAGGATATAAGAATGTTAAGAGACGCATTACCAAAGGTTGTTACACCACTACCTGGACCAAAAGCTAAGGCAGCCATCGAAAAAAGAGCAAAAGTAATGCCAAATGCTATTAAATGTATCTACCCGATCGTTATTGAACGTGGGGAAGGTGCTATGCTTGAAGACGTAGATGGCAATATTTTCCTGGACTGGATTGGCGGCGTTGGAGTATTAAACATTGGATACAGCCATCCGGAGCTTATTGACGCTGTGAAAACTCAATCCGAGAAGTATTTTCATGCAATGATGAACATTACTACTCATGAAAGATATCTTGAGCTAGCTGAAAAATTGAATAGCATTGTGCCTGTACGCGGAGACGCTAAGAAAACCATGTTAGCTAACAGTGGTGCTGAAGCAGACGAAAATGCAGTAAAAATTGCAAGAAGCTATACTGGAAGACCAAATGTTATCGTATTCACAGGAGCTTTCCACGGCAGAACCATGCTAACTATGACAATGACAGCAAAGAAAGCATATGCAGTTGGAATGGGACCTTTCCCAGATGGTGTTTATAGAGCGGAATTCCCTAACCTATACAGAAGACCTGCTGGAATGTCAGAAGAAGAAGCGATTGAGTTCTACATAGGAAAACTTGAAGAATTATTTATCCATGCATCCCCTGCAGAGCATGTAGCAGCGATTGTTTTCGAGCCTGTTCAGGGAGAAGGCGGATTTATTCCTGCACCTATTGAGTGGGTAAAAGCTGTAAGAGCTATTTGTGACAAGCATGGTATCCTGATGATTACAGACGAAGTGCAAACAGGATTTGCCCGTACTGGAAGAATGTTTGCTTCAGAATATTACAAAGAAGCAGGCTGCGCTCCAGATATCATGACAACAGCAAAATCTATCGCAGGTGGTCTACCTATTTCAGCTGTTACAACAAGCGCTGAAATTATGGATAAGGTTACACCTGGAACCATCGGCGGAACATACTGCGGAAACCCTGTAGCTTGTGCATCTGCTCTGAAGGTTATAGAAGTAATGGAAAGAGAAAATTTACCTGCAAGAGCTCTTGAAATCTCAGAAAAGTGCATGAAGAGATTTAATGAGTGGAAAGAAAAGTATGAAGTGGTTGGCGACGTTAGAGGCCTAGGTTCAATGATGGGTATTGAGTTTGTAGTAGACAAGGCATCCAAAGAACCTAACGCTAAAATCGTTAACGATATCGTAGACGAAGCAGTAAATCATGGACTGATGTTAGAAAGTGCAGGAACTTACGGAAATGTAATCAGATTCCTTGCTCCATTAGTAATAACAGATGCTCAGCTTGAAGCAGGTCTTGATATTTACGAAAAAGTAATTGAAAAGTGTATGAAATAAATATAAAAGCGTATTACTAAACCAATAAAACGTTTTTTAACGTATGAAATTCCAAAACCGAGGACTGCCCTCGGTTTTGAAATTTCAGTAGAACCCCATGTAAACTTTTGCGGTTGTGTTCCATGTCATTATATGATAGTATTATTTATTATAAATGATTAAAATATGAGTAAAAGTGTGAACAATAATACAAAATAGTAATATAGCGTATAAGGAAGCTCAGTTATGGAAATAGAAATGAAATATCAGATTTCGGACAAACAGCTTGCCCGGAAGATCTGGGAGGATGAGTATCTTTCAAGTATTGAAGAAAAGGATTCAAGAGAAAAGATATACATGAAAGCATCCTATTTTGATACCGATGACTATACTTTATCGAAATATGATATCGCTTTTCGCATCCGAATGGAAGGCAATCGCTTAGTTGCGTCATTAAAATGGAATGGATCCAGCGAAAATGGTAAGCACACAAGAGAAGAAATCAATGTGCCAGTTACTGATGAAAACTGCTTTATAGCACCGGATCCCTATATCTTTCAAGAGAGTGAAATAGGCAGAGAAATGTTGACTCTTATTAATGATCAGCCACTCCACAGTATATTAGAAACACGATTCTTAAGAAGCCGAATGAGGGTGGATACAGGTAAAACGATTTGCGAAATTGCCATTGACGAAGGCGAGATTGTCACTGACTTTGGTAATCTTCCTATATCAGAACTGGAAATTGAATTGTTCTCCGGTGAACCCGAGGATATTACACGTATAGGTGAGATTCTAGCTGAAAAGTATGAACTTGTGCCTATGAATCAAAGTAAATATGCCCGAGGAGTAAAACTTCTTGAAGATAATAAATACATCGAATAATATTAGGATAACAACAAACAAAACAAGCTGCATGTAAGGCTGTCGCAAAGTAGATATGCTACCTTTTGTGACAGCTTTATTCAGTTAAAAAGGGGAAATCTTAAAAGTCTTTACAATTTCTGAAAGAAAAGTTATAATAGAATCCGCGATTGCGCAGCCTAAGTTCTGTCTGCAATACTAAAGATTGGACAGGTATTTTTCAATAACTAGTCTGCATAAATTCACAGAACGTTACGAATATAAGATATATATAGTTTTAGGAGGATAAACTAATGAAGTCAACATTTCTATCAAAGGAAAAAAATGAAGTAAAATTTACAATGGAGTTCACTGCTGAAGAATTTGAAAAGGCTATCAACGAAGTATATCAATCCACAAAAGGAAGATATGCTGTTGATGGATTCAGAAAAGGAAAGGCTCCTAGGAAGCTCATTGAAGCGAACTATGGAGAAGATATATTCTTGGAAGACGCAATTAACAATATGTTCTCACAAGCATATCCTGAAGCATTGCAAAGCTTGGATATTTATCCTGTTGACTCACCTTCTGCCGAATTTGATAAAATCGAAAAAGGTAAGGGTTTTACCACTACTATCACAGTTACCGTAAGACCTGAATTTGAGGTTAAGGATTATAAAGGTGTTAAAGTAAAAAAGATTGAGCATCCAGTTACAGAAGAGGATGTGGACAAGGATCTGGAATCCCTTCAGAATAGAAACTCCAGATTGGTTACTGTAGAAAGAGCTGCTAAGGATGGGGATACTGTAATAATTGATTACGCTGGCTTTGTAGGGGATGATCAGTTCGAAGGCGGTACAGCTGAAAGACAGCCTCTGAAGTTAGGATCAGGATCTTTTATTCCTGGATTTGAAGAGCAGCTTATTGGTACCTCTGCTGGTGAAGAAAAAGATGTTGTCGTTACTTTCCCTGAGGAGTATCATTCAGAGGCTCTTTCTGGAAAAGAAGCGGTATTCAAGTGCAAGGTTCATGAAGTTAAAGAAACGGAAGTACCTGAGCTGAATGATGAGTTTGCTAAGGATGTCAGTGAATTTGATACTTTAGAAGAGCTTAAACAAAATATTAAAGAAAAGCTAGAAAAGAGCGCAGCTTCAAAAGTTGAGATGGAGACAAAAAATGCTATTCTAGAAAAGGTCTATGAAGCAAATGAAATAGATATCCCACAGATTATGGTAGATGAGCAAGCAGGGGCCATGGTACAAGAGCTGGCTCAGCAGCTTAGCTATCAAGGAATGAATTTAGAAATGTATTGCCAGTATCTTCAAAAGACTCCTGAAGACTTACAAGAGGAGTTTAAAGAGGATGCTTTGAAAAGGGTAAAAACAAGACTTTTGGTTGAAGCCGTTGCCAATGCAGAAGGTCTTGAGGCTAGCGAAGAGGAAATGGAAGCTGAACTTAAGGCTATGGCAGAGCATTACAAAATAGATGTGGATAAGCTTAGAAAAGACATGGGCTTTGAGAACTTTATGCTTATGGGGCAAGATATAAAAATGAGAAAAGCTGTTGATTTCATGTTTGAAAATGCCATAGTTGAGTAATATATACTAATAGACGATTCAAGAACATACAATTAAGTACTATAGATTTTACCCAGGATTTTTAGTCAATGAAGCGTATATTCTGCCTTAAAAACACACAATGTTTTGAGGCAGAATATATTAAGCAGAAAAACATGTAATGACCTGGGGTAATTTGGGCAGAATGGTATTTGAAAAATGTAGCCGGATTAGCCCGATTTCAAATTCTGCCTAATAAACATTAAAGGGAGGGGATTAGATGACGTTAATTCCAATGGTAGTAGAACAGACAAATAGGGGAGAACGCTCCTATGACATCTATTCGAGGCTTTTAAAAGATAGAATAATATTCTTAGGGGGTGCAGTGGACGAAACTACTGCTAGTTTAGTTGTTGCACAGCTTTTGTTTTTAGAATCAGAAGATCCTGATAAGGACATAAGTTTCTATATAAATAGCCCTGGTGGAAGTGTAACTGCTGGCATGGCTATTTATGATACAATGCAGTATATAAAACCAGATGTTTCTACCATATGCATTGGTATGGCAGCAAGCATGGGTGCGTTTCTACTTTCGTCAGGGGCAAAAGGAAAGAGATTCGCATTACCTAATTCAGAAATAATGATTCATCAGCCTTTGGGCGGCATCAATGGTCAGGCAGAAGATATTCGTATCCATGCTGACAGAATCATTAAGACAAGAGAAAAACTAAACCAAATTCTCAGTGAAAACACTGGGCAAGATATTGCTCGTATTGCACGAGATACAGACCGTGATAATTTCATGGATGCAGACGATGCGGTAGCTTATGGTATTATAGACAAAGTAATTAGAAAGAGGGGGTTGGCTAGTGAGTAAGTATGATGAATCGAAACAGTTAAAGTGTTCGTTTTGTGGAAAACCACAAGACCAGGTCAGAAGACTAGTAGCGGGCCCGAATGTTTATATATGTGATGAATGTATAGAACTTTGCCAAGATATTATCAAGGAAGAGTTCTCTAATATGATAGATTATAGTGAAGAAGGCGGCAGTACATTTAAATTACCTAAACCAAAGGAAATAGCTGCAATCTTATCTGAGCATGTAATCGGACAGGAAAATGCAAAGAAAGCCTTAGCTGTTGCTGTTTACAATCACTATAAAAGAGTAAACAATCTGGGTAAACTAGAAAACGATGGTGTAGAAATACAAAAAAGTAATATTGTTATGCTCGGGCCTACAGGGTCCGGAAAAACTCTTCTTGCTCAGACCCTGGCGAAGATTCTTGATGTGCCTTTTGCCATTGCTGATGCAACAGCACTGACGGAAGCGGGTTACGTAGGAGAAGATGTTGAAAATATACTGCTAAAGCTGATACAAGCGGCAGATTATGATATCGAAAAAGCCCAGAAGGGTATCGTTTATGTTGATGAAATAGATAAAATTGCTAGAAAATCTGAAAATCCGTCCATTACAAGAGATGTAAGCGGTGAAGGCGTGCAGCAAGCTCTATTGAAGATACTAGAAGGAACTGTTGCTAGCGTCCCTCCACAAGGTGGAAGAAAGCATCCTCATCAGGACTTCATTCAATTTGATACCACCAATGTACTGTTTATCTGTGGCGGTGCTTTTGATGGTTTGGATAAGATTATTCAAAGAAGAATTGGAGAAAAGACGATTGGATTCAACTCTGATATCAAATATTCTAAGGTGGAGGCTTCCGAAATTATAAAGAAGGTACAGGCAGAGGACCTTCTTAAATATGGATTGATTCCGGAATTTATAGGCAGACTACCGGTAATGGTTACACTGCAAGAGCTGGATAAAGATGCTTTGGTTAGAATTATTAAAGAACCTAAGAATGCTATTCTAAAGCAATATAAAAAGCTCTTTATGATGGATGGTGTAGAGCTTGAGATAGAAGATGATGCCATAGCAAGGGTTGCCGAGAAAGCCATCGAAAGAAAAACCGGTGCCAGGGGCTTAAGAAGCATATTGGAACATGTTATGACAGACATTATGTATGAGCTTCCATCAAGAGAAGACATTGCGAAGTGTATTATTACAAAAGGAACAATAGATAACAATTCAGAGCCGGCTTTGGTGCTTGTAGAAAATAAGCAGCGGGGAAAGAAAAAAGAAGAGACTGCGTGATTAGCAGGCGGCGGTGCCGCCTGCTTTTTTAGAATAGGGCCATTAGGGCGGATTACCTATGAGAGCAAATCCTGCGATTTTGCGGTTTGGTTCAATAAGCGATCAGATGGGTACAATAACAATCTATACATTAATATCCTGATTTGTAGTTTTCATTTTACATTGTCAGCAAATTTTTACACCACCCCAGAACCGGTGAGGTAAATAGGGGTAGATAAGGAGGAGAAAATGACAGAGGACAACATTAAGAAATTGAATGAGACCATGGATGAAGAAAAGGAAAAAGACAATCCACAGGACGATCAAGAAATCATAAATGATGTAGAAGATGTAGAAAACATAATAGATGAGCCAGACGAGGATGATGAGCTAGATGAAAACCAGTCAAATAAAAATATGAGGGTAATGCCCATGATTCCCCTTAGAGGGCTATCCATTTTCCCATACATGGTCCTTCATTTTGATATAGGAAGAGAAAAGTCTATTAGTGCCTTAGAAAAGGCCATGATGTTGAATCAATTAGTATTTCTTTCAGCGCAAAAGGATGCTGACACAGACCTTCCTACTCGTGACGATTTTTACCATACAGGAACCATTGCTAAAATTAAGCAGATGCTTAAATTACCAGGGGATGCTATAAGGGTATTGGTAGAAGGCGTCAGTAGAGGGGAAATTAAAGAGGTCATCCACGAGGTACCATATTTTAAATGTGCGGTGAATAAAATTGAAGAAGTGGAGTTTACGGATATCCCTAATAGGATAGTGGCCTTAATGCGGACGGTTCTCAACAATTTCGAGGATTATCTTGGCTTAAACCCAAAGGCTACACCTGAGATTTTTCCATCTGTAGCTTCCGTGGAGCAACCGGGCAGACTTGCTGATGTAATAACCTCTCATTTAGATGTAAAGACAGAGGAAAAACAGAAGATACTGGAAGCCATCGACCCTGAAAAGCGACTAGAGCTTGTCAATGAATTGCTAATTAGAGAAATCGAGATTCTAACCATTGAACAGGATATTAACTTTAAGGTTAAAAATCAAATCAGTAAGGTTCAAAGGGAATACTATTTAAGAGAGCAAATGCGTGCCATTCAAGAGGAGTTAGGTCAAGATATCGATATTGAGGACGAAATAGACGAATGGAAAAAACAGCTGAAAAAGCTAAAGCTTGCTCCAAAAGTAACAGAGAAAATTGAAAAAGAAATTAACAGATTATCCAAGATCCAACCTTCCTCAGCCGAGGGTGGTGTAATCAGAACTTACATTGAATGGATATTCGCTCTACCTTGGAATAAAACCTCAAAAGGAACCATAGACCTTGAAAAGGCTGAGGCAACTTTGAATGAGGATCACTACGGATTGGAAAAGGTAAAAGAAAGAGTCTTGGAATATCTAGCTGTTATGAAGCTTTCTAAGAGCATGAGAGGACCTATCTTATGTCTAGTAGGCCCTCCAGGAGTAGGAAAGACGTCCGTTGCTAGATCCATTGCTAGGGCCGTCAACCGAGAATTTGTGAGAATGTCCTTGGGAGGCGTACGTGATGAAGCTGAAATCCGAGGCCATAGAAGAACCTATATAGGGGCTATCCCTGGTAGAGTTATTTCTGCTATTAAAGAAGCTGGAACCAATAATCCCGTATTTCTTTTTGACGAGGTTGATAAGATAGGAGCAGACTTTAGAGGGGACCCTGCCTCCGCCTTACTGGAGGTACTTGATCCAGAACAGAACAAGGAGTTTATGGATCACTATCTAGAGCTGCCATTTGATCTTTCAAAGGTTATGTTTATAACAACTGCAAATACCACAGAGACTATTCCACGTCCTTTGCTGGACAGAATGGAAGTCATTTATGTACCGGGTTATACAGAAGAAGAAAAGGTAAAGATTGCACAAAGGTATCTGATACCAAAGAAAACAAAGGAGCATGGTCTATCGGAAAAAAATCTGACAATGTCGGAATCAACCATCAGGAGCATTATCAATCACTATACTAGAGAATCCGGGGTGAGGAATCTAGAAAGAGAAATTGCTAATGTCTGCAGAAAGGCAGCCAGAAAGGTTGTAGAGGGTGATATTACTAGACTTCGTATCACTGCTGCAAATATTGAAAAATATCTTGGCAAAAAGAAATTCCGATATGATATTATAGAAGGTGAGAATGAAATTGGTGTAACCACAGGTCTTGCTTGGACTTCTGTGGGAGGAGATACCCTATTCATTGAAACCACAATGATTCACGGTAGTGGAAAGTTGGTTTTGACAGGACAGTTGGGTGAGGTTATGCAGGAATCCGCAAAGGCAGGAATCAGCTATATTCGCTCAATAAGTGATAAATTGGGTATTGACGAAAATTTCTATAAAGATTATGACCTACACATTCATATCCCTGAGGGGGCTACGCCAAAGGACGGCCCATCTGCGGGTGTGACTATGTGTACAGCGATTATTTCTACCCTTACCAATACACCAGTTCGGAAAGAAGTAGCTATGACAGGAGAAATTACCCTTCGTGGTAAGGTCTTACCGGTAGGTGGTATTCGTGAGAAGGTCCTTGCTGCCCACCGTGCAGGAATCAAAAAGGTTCTATTGCCATCTGAAAATGCGGTGGATCTAGAGGAAATCCCTGCAAATGTAAGGAAAAGTATGGAATTCGTTCTTATCGACAAGGTGAGTGATGCCTTGGAGCATGCTTTGATAAAAAAGGATAATGAATAATGATCATAAAAAAGGCTGATTTAGAGGCCGTAGCAGTAAAACAAGAACAATATCCGGAGGACAATCTGAAAGAGATTGCTTTTGTAGGTCGATCCAACGTAGGAAAGTCCTCCTTGTTAAATTTATTGGTAAATAGGAAAAATCTAGCTAGAGTCAGTGGAAGCCCTGGAAAAACAAGGACCATCAACTTTTATAGAATTAATGATGAATTCCGTATCGTAGATTTACCTGGTTATGGATATGCTAAGATTTCCAAATCTATTATTGAAAACTGGGGAGATATGATAGAGGGCTACCTGTCAAATAGGCAGGGGCTTATTGGGGTTGTCCAGTTGGTGGATATCAGGCATAAGCCTACAGCTCAAGATATTCAAATGTACCAATGGCTGAAGCACTATGGGCTAGATGGACTGGTAGTTGCTACTAAAGCGGATAAATTATCACGAAATGAAATATTTAAAAACCTTAATGCTATAAGAAAAACATTGGAGCTTTCTCAAGAGGATAAAATTATTCCTGTATCCTCATTAAAGAGAACAGGGTATGAAGATCTTCTTCATGAACTCGATAAGCTTTTGGAGGCCTAAAGATGCAATTTGTTTTTCTGCGAATTTTAATCAAAAGAATAAAAGCAATCAAATTCTTCATGAAGGATAAGACTGTACCCTTTAGGAAAAAACTTCTTGTAGGTTTTGGGATATTTTACCTACTTTGGCCCTTGGACATTATTCCCACACCTATCCTATTGTTTGGTATTGTAGACGACATTGTTCTTTGGGTATTTATTCTATGGTATCTTAAGGATGAGCTGGATAATTACTGGCTTGGGGATGATACACAACGGGCAGAAAAAAAATATTATGGCAAAAACATCATAAATGATGTAAAATTTGAAGTGGAGCAAGATCAAGACAGCAAAGAAGGAGAATAAATGAAAAAAAAGTATACTTTTGGCGAGGTTCTAATTACAGAAGAGCAGCTAAAGCAAAGGGTCAAGGAACTTGGACAACAAATCTCTGAAGATTTTAAAGGGGAGGAGATTCTTGTGGTTGGCATCCTAAAGGGCGCCGTTTTGTTTTTGAGTGACTTGATTCGAGAAATTACAGTGGACACAAAAATTGATTTTATGGCAGTTACAAGCTATGGAGCATCTACAAAAAGCTCTGGTGTTGTAAGAATCCTAAAAGACTTGGATACCGGAATAGAGGACCTAAACGTTATAATAGTAGAAGATATTATTGATTCAGGCATTACGCTTAACTACTTACACAATTATCTTCTTGGTAGGCAACCAAAAACATTAAAGATATGTACTCTTTTAGACAAACCGGAAAGAAGAGAAGTAGATCATGTCAAGCCGGATTACGTAGGCTTCGAAGTAGGAAATAAATTTATAGTAGGCTATGGGTTAGATTATAACCAAAAGTATAGAAATCTTCCCTATATTAGTTGCCTTGAAGAGGTATAGTATATAGGCTAATATCAAGTCATATTTTTCATGATCTTGTGAGAGCTTGAGAGACTTGTTTAACAAGCCAAAATTAAATATTAATAAAAAAACAAAGGAGAGAAAAAATGGGTTACAAAGCAGAAGTAGGATTATCAAACAAGCACCTTCATTTAAAGGAAGAAGATGTTGAAATATTATTTGGAAAGGGACATACTCTTACGCCGACTAAAGCATTAAAGCAACCAGGCCAGTTCGCTTGTGAGGAAAAGGTTGATATCGTTGGGCCAAAAGGAACTTTAAAGGGTATTAGGGTCCTTGGGCCAGCTAGAAAAGAAACTCAGGTAGAACTAGCTAAGACTGATGCAAGAGCCCTAGGAGTTAATGCACCTGTAAGAGAATCAGGTAAGCTGGAAGGCACACCAGGTGTTAAGCTGGTTGGACCTGCTGGTGAAGTTGAATTAGATCATGGTGCTATTGTTGCTTTAAGACATATCCACCTATCCCAGGAGCAGGCTGAAGAGGCAGGCGTTAAGGATAAGGAATTTGTAAGCATTAAGTTTGAAGGTGAAAGAGGCCTTATTTTTGATAATGTACTAGTACGAGCTGGGGAAGGCCATGAAAGAGAGATTCATCTTGATACAGACGAAGGAAATGCAGCAGGGTTAAATAACGGAGACCTTGGTGAAATCATAAAAGCGTAGATAGAATGTGGCCTAAATGTGAAATGAAGGATTTCAATTTGTATTTTGACCATACTCTTTTGAAGCCTGAAGCTATCAAAGCGGATATTATCCGCCTTTGTAACGAAGCTAAAGAATATAGGTTTTATGCAGTTTGTGTAAATTCATCTTATGTTCCCCTAGCAGTTTCAGAGCTTCAGAACACAGGGATAAAGGTAGCAGCTGTTGTAGGTTTTCCTCTGGGGGCATGCAGCACAGAAGCCAAGGCATTTGAAACAACCTGGGCTTGTATGCAGGGTGCTCAGGAGATTGATATGGTTATTTCTGTAGGCGCTCTTAAGGACAAAGACTATGACTATGTTCGAGAGGATATTGCTGCTGTGGTAGAAGCGGCCAAGGAATACAGTGCCATTACAAAGGTTATATTAGAAACTTGCCTTCTTTCTGAGGAAGAGATCATCAAAGCCTGCCAACTATCCAAAGAGGCGGGAGCAGATTTTGTGAAGACCTCAACAGGTTTTAACAAAAAAGGGGCAACTTCTCATGATATTGCGCTGATGAAAAAGACTGTAGGAGATTCTATGAGAGTAAAGGCTTCCGGTGGTATTAGAGATTATAGCAAGGCTGTTGAGATGATTGAGGCAGGTGCTGATCGAATTGGAGCCAGTGCTTCAGTACATATAGTAAGGGAAAGTAGACAAAATTCATCCCAGAAATAAGTATGATTTAATAAATCTGGAGCCATGGTCGGTCCAAAGGGGATTTCTGCCTCATGGACCACCAACGGCCCGGATTTTTCATTTCACACCCTAACCTGGGCGTTGGCCCCGGTTGCAATTTCAGCAGATAGTAACACAAAACCCCTCCGACAGCTTGCAACTGCAACCAAGGTCTACGCCACTACTATGTGTAAACAATAAAACTATTTCAAATACACGTCCTAAAGTGAACCCCAACTGGATATAATAAATACGTAACATTTGATAAGGAGGATTATATAATGCCTACACCAAATCCCATTGCATTTACGATATTTAATTTGGAAGTCATGTGGTATGGAGTATTGATCGCAGCAGCTATGATAATTGCTTCTGTTATTATATATAAAAGGGCGCCGATTCACAGGATACCTTCTGAAAAAACCTTGGACTTTATTATTATATGTATTCCAGCAGGCATTATCGGCTCGAGGCTGTACTATGTGCTGTTTAGTTGGGAAAACTATGCTGGAGATTTGAAGAAGATTATAAATCTTCGGGAAGGTGGATTGGCCATCCACGGAGGGTTGATTTTTGGATTTATTGCAGCGGGGATTCTCTGCTATCTGTGGAATATAAGGCCTTTGAATATATTAGACCTAGCCGCGCCTGCAGTAGCCTTAGGTCAAGCCATTGGCAGATGGGGAAATTATTTTAATCAGGAGGCTCATGGAGGTCCTACAGATTTGCCTTGGGGTATTATGGTAAATGGGGAAATGGTGCATCCGACTTTTTTATATGAATCCATCTGGTGCTTGCTGTTATTTATAGTTTTAATAGTTGTAGATAACAACCGGAAGTTTGAAGGTCAAACATTCCTGCTTTACGGCATTTTATACTCCCTAGAGAGATTCTTTGTGGAAGCCCTTCGTACAGATAGCTTGATGATTGGCCCATTAAAGCAAGCTCAGCTATTAAGTGCTATCGTCATTATTGTTTTCTTGATAATTTATATTATGATGAACAAAAAATACAGCCGCCGAAACAGAATCTTCTACTAAAACCCAGCTACCAGCCACCAGACCGAGAGATGATTGGCCGTGGCTGCCAGCCACGGCCAATCATCTCTCGGTCTGGTGGCTGGCTAAATTGATATAAAGAGATACGACAAAGGAGAAATATTAAAAGATATGAAATTAGGTATTGTAGGCCTTCCCAATGTGGGGAAGAGCACACTTTTTAATGCAATTACAAAGGCAGGAGCTGAATCTGCCAACTATCCATTCTGTACCATAGAGCCAAACGTAGGAGTGGTGACTGTTCCTGACGAAAGATTGAAGGTCCTACGTGAAATATACGATTCTAAAAGGATATTGCCTACTGCAATAGAATTTTACGATATAGCAGGCCTTGTAAAAGGTGCTTCTAAGGGAGAAGGGCTCGGAAATAAATTTTTGGGGCACATCCGCGAAGTGGCTGCGGTCATTCATGTGGTAAGATGTTTTGACGATCCTAATGTGGTTCATGTAGATGGAAAGATAAACCCTCTAGAAGATATAGAAACCATTAATTTAGAGTTGATTCTATCTGACATGGAAGTAATTGATAGGAGGATACAGAAAACCCAAAAAAATCTTAAAGGAGATAAAGGACTCCAAGCTGAGCTAGATATTTTGAAGCAAATTAAAGAAACTCTTGAAAAGGGGTTATCTGCAAGAACTATGGACCTTAACGATGAGGAATATGAATTTGTAAAATCTCTTGACCTCCTTTCCTTTAAGCCTATTATTTATGTTGCTAATGTATCTGAGGATGATGTGGCATCGGGAGTAGACAATGAGTATGTAAAAACAGTAAGGGAATTTGCTTTATCAGAAGGGTCCGATGTGGTATCTATTTCTGCAAAATTAGAAGCAGAAATTGCTGAGCTGGAGGAGGAAGAAAAGGCAGCATTTTTTGAAGATTTAGGGATCACCGAATCCGGTCTTGATAAACTGATAAAGGCATCATATCATCTTCTTGACTTGATTTCCTTCCTTACAGCAGGCCCTCAAGAAGTGCGGGCTTGGACAATTAAAAGGGGAAGTAAAGCTCCTCAGGCAGCAGGTAAAATACATACGGATTTTGAAAGGGGCTTTATACGAGCGGAAACTATCGCCTATGAGGACCTTGTTGCCTGCGGTAGCATGATTGCTGCAAAGGAAAAAGGACTGGTAAGGTCTGAAGGTAAGGATTATGTAGTGAAAGACGGAGATGTCATCCTGTTCCGATTTAATGTATAGAAAACTCGTCTAATTATGGAAACTATTAGGGTGTGGGCCACGGGGTCTGCACCCTTAATTTTTTATTTCTATCTATACTTATTGATTTTAATTCATATTATTTTCTGATACAGAAAGCTCAAAAAACATTCAATTTCAGACAGGCCAAATACCCTGGATGAGCACTTTAGATCATTCACAGGGCATTTGTGGAGTGGTTATATATTTGATATCATTTAACCAATGACCTACAATTCTAACTGTTAAAACTATTTATTTAACAACCAGCATAGGAGTTTCTACCAGGGTGAGGGCCTTAGCCGTAACACTGCCAACAAAGAATCTTTGTAATGCAGAGCCTTGCCCATGAGAGCCAATAATGATAAGGTCAATATTGTTTTTCTTAGCATATTCGGCAATAGATTGTGAAGGGTTTCCAGTTACTGAGACCGTTTTCACCTCTATATCATCGCCGATTAGCTTCTTGGCATTACTTAATATATGTTCGCTATTTTGCTTTAGCGTATCTACATAATCTTTATAATCAAAAGTAGGTGAACTACTCTCTGGGATGGCAGTCCCCATTACATTTATAAGTATAATGCTTGCATCCATTGCAGTAGCGTATTCTTTACCCACCCCTATTGCTCTATTGGAATGTTGGGATCCATCCACGGGAATTAGTATTTTCATAATGATGCCTCCTTTTTATTTGCTAACAGGAACATGAGACAAAAGAGTAGGTTTTCCGTCCTCTCCTCACCGTGACTGCAAACCTGTCCTGCTAGCTATCATTTGCTGCTACTTTACAACCAATACAGGTGGTTTCGCTAAAGTAAGTACTTTGGCCGTAACACTGCCCACAAAGAATCGTTGCAGGGCAGAGCTCTGTCCATGAGATCCCATAATAATAAGATCCACATCATTCTCATTGGCATACTCAGCAATTCTTTTTGCTGGACTCCCTGTTCCTGATACAGTTTCCACGGGAATATCACCTAAAAGATTTTTAGCCTTTTCAAGAATTCTAGCGTTTTGCTCCTCTAAGTCTATGGCAAATTGTTGATAGTTAAATCGGGATGGAATCACGTAAGTACCCTCTGGAATGGCACTATCCATAACATTCATCAATATGATGCTTCCATCCAATGCAGCTACGTATTTTTTCCCCAACTCTAATGCTCTATTGGAATATTCAGAACCATCCACAGGAATTAGGATTTTTTTCATGATCATAGCCTCCTTCTTTATTTGTGACAGATATCTGTCTTCCCCTGTCACTAATTATTTCTTTGTATATACCACAAAAATATTCAGGTAAACCATAAAAATGTTCATTTTATAAAAATATTCAGAATATTAATTAAAACTACTTTCTAATAACATCATGAGAGCATCCACAAGGTTTTATAAAGTAAATAAAGTTAAACATGGCAAAAACTTAAGATTCAGATATGTATTGGCTATGCTTACTTCCATTTGACTTAATTAAAATATTTATTTGAGTGTAAACTAACTTATTGACTAAGGATACCTGGGGTGATATGATATCTTTGACAATTTAAAATCAATAGGTGCCTGATTGTTTCGTTACAGTTGGGTTAAAAGGGAAGTCGGGTGAAAATCCCGCGCGGTGCCGCCGCTGTAAAAGAGAAGTCATATCTAACACGCCACTACTAGCATGGGAAGGCAGATATGATGTTGATACTTGAGCCAGAAAACCTGCCTAATGATGAGGATACCGGATTTTTATATCTGGAATATTACATTTCCTACGGACTATAGGAAGGTGTAATAATAAGGAAGCTACATGGAGTTTCCATTATTATGCCTTTTCTGGTAGATACCGAGGAAAGGCAATTTTAATTTTTTGGAGGTAATGCAATGTCAAGAAAACAACGATTAATCATCACATTATCCATGACCTTTGCCATTGTTTTAGGATACGTGGAAAACGTAAGCGCAATGCATATCATGGAGGGCTTTCTGCCAATGGGGCACAGTATCCTATGGACAGTGCTAAGTATTCCCTTTTTCCTTTATGGCTTATTTTCCATCAGAAGGATTGTTGAAAAAAATCGCAAGGCGCTTCTGATTCTTGTCATGGTAGGTGCTTATGCCTTTGTCCTCTCAGCCCTTAAAATCCCTTCGGTTACAGGCAGCAGCTCTCATCCTACTGGTACGGGACTGGGCGCCATTTTATTTGGACCAAGTGCCATGTGTGTGATTGGCGTTATTGTCCTTTTATTCCAAGCTATATTATTGGCTCATGGCGGATTGACCACATTGGGGGCCAATACTTTTTCCATGGCCATTGCGGGACCCTTTATTGCTTATGGTATATATATTTTGTGCCAGAAAATTAAAGCACCTAGGTCTGTAAGTGTTTTTTTGGCAGCTAGCATAGGAGGTCTTTTTACTTATTGCGTTACTGCATTCCAGCTGGCTTTAGCACACCCATCTGAAATAGGTGGATTATCGGCATCATTTGTTCAGTTTTTAGGAATATTCGCCCTTACCCAGGTGCCACTTGCGGCCATAGAAGGGTTGCTAGCCGTCATTGTAATAAAGGGTTTAGAAGCCTATGCTAAGCCGGAGCTTACAGTGCTGGGATATTATGAGGAGGTTTATTAAATGACAAAGAATACTAAGTTAGTTTTAGTCTTACTTTTAATTGCGATAGTTATAGCAGTGTTTCCCTTGCTTCTTATTACAGATTCTGAGTTCCCTGGAGCCGACGGCCAAGCAGAAGATATTATTGCAGAAATCGCCCCTGATTATGAGCCTTGGGCAAGTTCAATAATAGAACCTCCCGGAGGGGAAACGGAGTCCTTGCTCTTTGCTCTTCAGGCGGCTATTGGTGCAGGTATCCTAAGCTTTGGTTTTGGTTATTTAATAGCAAGTAAAAAATATCAGAAGGGCGCTTAAGATAAATGTTTATAATAGATAAATTGGCATATTCCTCGAAACTTCGCTATAAAAGCCCTATGTTAAAAACAACTTTTTCAATAGGGGCTCTTTTGCTATGTGTGGGATTCCGCTCCCCTTCTTCTGCCATGTTGATTTTAATCATCATGGCAGTCCTAACGGTGTTTTACAGCAAGGTATCTTTTATCTATTATATTAAAATAATGGCTATGCCCTTTGGTTTTTTAATCCTTGGGACCATAGCCATCATTTTCAATATAGCAGATGCACCTATGGGTCTACTCTTCCTGGGAATAGGCAACAAGTTCCTGGTAATAACAGAATCCTCCCTAATAGAGGGTGGAACGTTAATTCTAGTATCCCTTGCCTCGGTTTCCTGCCTTTATTTTCTCACCTTGACGACTCCCATGATAGACATCCTGTACGTATTGAAAAAGGTCGGCTGTCCATCCATAATTATGGAACTGATGATGCTAATTTATCGTTTTATATTTGTCGTATTAGACATGGCCGGCACAATTACTACCTCACAAAGATGCCGTCTTGGCAATAAGAATTTTAAAACAGAGCTATATTCTATGGGACAAATGCTTGCAGTCGTTTTAGTACGTTCCCTGAATAAAACCAACATGCTATTTGATGCCATGGAATCCCGTTGCTATACAGGAGAGCTGCCAGTTTTATACGAGTATAACCCTGCTGAGAAAAAGGAGGCCCTAGTAGCCTATGGTCTTTTAGCTATTATTGCAATAATTTCAATTCAAAGCAGGCTGGGAGGCACCTTATGGTAAAAGGCAGAAAGCTGGACAAGGAAATTATTATTAGCGTAGAAAATGTAAGCTATACCTATGAGGATGGCACAGAGGCTTTAAAAAATCTGAGCTTGCAAATTCGAAAAGGTGAAAAACTAGCCGTTATGGGCGCAAATGGGTCGGGGAAATCTACTCTTTTTCTTACATTAAATGGCGTTCGCAAACCTGCATCGGGCCGGATTGTTTACAATGGGCAACCAGTAGAATATACCAAAAAAGGCTTACTAGACTTAAGGAAAAAGGTAGGCATTGTTTTTCAAGACCCTGATAATCAACTGTTTTCAGCTAGCGTAACACAGGAAATCTCCTTTGGCATATTAAATCTAGGAATATCCAAAGAAGAAGCAAGAAAACGGGTTGATAAGATTATCGCTGAGTTAAATATTTTTCCCTATAAAGATAAGCCCACACACCTCCTTAGCGGCGGGCAAAAGAAAATCGTTTCTATCGCGGACATTTTAGTTATGGAACCAGAGGTCATCATTTTTGATGAGCCTGCAGCGGCACTGGATCCTAAGCATGCACTCTTGATTGACAATATCATTGATGAGCTGAGCCGCAAGGGAATCACCGTTGTTCTCTCTACCCACGATGTAAATAGAGCCTATCAATGGGCTGATAGAATCATCATGCTTGATCATGGGGAAGTGGCAGGGGAAGGACCACCAGAAAAAATCTTCAGAAACAAGGAATTATTAAATCAGACCAATATGGAAGAGCCCTTCATGATTAAGCTCTTTGAAAATTTAAGAAATATGGGTTTGATCGGGGAGAATGAAAAAATACCACCCAAAAGCCTTGATGAGCTGAAAAAATACATCAAAACAGAATAAATCGGAAAAAGCTCCTTGACATAATTATTTGACTAAAGGAGTAGAAAAGGGGAAGTAACATGATAAAAGAAAAAGATAAAGCCATTTTAGTGGTAAGCTTTGGAACCAGCTATAAAGAAACACGAGACAAAACCATAGGAGCTATTGAGGCAGATATTCAGTATTCCTGGCCAGCCTATGAAGTAAGAAGAGCTTTCACCAGTGGTATGATTTTGCGAGTACTGGAAAAGAGAGACGGCATTAAAATCGATACAGTGGAGGAAGCCCTTAACGGTTTGGCTGATGATGGTTTTTCTAAAATTTATATACAGCCTACCCATGTCATAAACGGAGACGAGTACGAGAAGATGCTAAGGGACATTGATCGCGTTGAAAGTAGGTTTGAGACAGTAAAAGTAGGAACCCCTCTTTTAACTGAAACATCAGACTACCAAATAGTAGCCAAGGAAATCCTTTCCCAGCTTCCTAAGCTTGATAAAAAGGAAGCATTGGTCTTAATGGGACACGGTACTGAGCATCATGTAAATGCCGTATATCCCGCCATGGATTATCATTTTAAAGCCATGGGGCACCCCAATGTTTTTGTAGGAACTGTAGAAGGGTACCCTGATTTAGAAACTGTTTTGAATCAGGTTAATCAATATAAACCTGAAAAAATTGTTTTACTTCCATTCATGGTAGTAGCGGGAGACCATGCCTGCAATGATATGGCAGGAGATGAAGAAGATTCATGGAAAAGCGTATTTGAAGCCGAAGGCTATCAGGTGGACACTATTCTTAAGGGCCTTGGAGAATTCGAAGGTATCAGAGATCTTTATCTTAAGCACCTGAAAGCAATTATGGATTAGGAGTAAGCTAGATGGAAAGGTACGTTTACAAGGATAATAAAGCTTTAAGGTGTGGCTATACAACGGGAACCTGTGCTGCGGCGGCGGCTCAGCGTGCAGTCTTGACGCTTCTTGGGGCTGAAATACCTTCTGATCAACCCATACATATTACTATACCTAAAGGTCTTGAATTGACAATTCCGGTAGAACATTTAATACAAGGAGATGGCTGGGTGCAATGTGGCGTAAAAAAGGATGGGGGAGATGATCCCGACGTTACAGACGGATTGGTAATTTATGCAAAGGCCTCCTTTCCATCAGGTAAAAAAGATTTTAATTCTTTGGAGCAAGGTAGCATAATGGATGCCAAGGTTATCATCACAGGTGGAGAAGGAGTGGGAAAGGTCACAAAAGCAGGACTTGCCTGCTCTGTAGGAGGACCCGCCATTAATCCCGTTCCTAGGCAGATGATAAGAGAGCAGGTACTTTCTGCCTGTCGCCTCTTGGATTATAACGGAGATTTAGTAATTGAGATCTCTGCGCCAGGAGGTGCTGAAATTGCGAAGAAGACCTTTAATCCAAGGTTAGGCATTGAAGGGGGCATTTCTATATTAGGCACCAGCGGTATGGTAGAACCCATGAGCGAACAGGCTATCGTGGATACCATAAAGGTTGAGATGAATGTACGAATTGCAGCGGGAGCACGATATATAGTTTTAACACCAGGAAATTATGGCGAGACATTTTTGAAAGAATGGATGAAGATTCCTGAAATACATACGGTTAAGTGCAGCAACTTTATAGGTGAAGCCTTAGATTACGCAGAGGCATCTAAGCTTGATGGAGTGCTACTTGTAGGCCATCTGGGAAAGCTTGTGAAGGTTGGAGCTGGCATTATGAATACTCATTCTAAATATGGGGATGGGCGGATGGAAACCATCAGTGCTCATGGGGCTTTAATGGGGGCAGAAAAACAAACCATAGAAGAATTAATGGACTGTGTTACAACAGATGAAGCCATCGAAGTTTTGGACCAGGCAGGTAAAAGAGAAGGGACCATTCATTCCATCTTAAAAAAGATTGAATATTACATACAACAAAGAACTCATCATAACCTTCAAATTGGAGCAATTGTTTTTTCCAACAAATATGGTTATCTTGGAGAAACTAGTGGCGCAGCCGCTATATTGGAAGAATTAAGATAATAAAAATATATTTGTTATTTAGAGAAGAATTTTCATAGTAGGTAAAATTAATATTTGCCTTCTAAAAGAATAATAACAGCACTTAAATTAATGATGAAAGAAAGGTAGACCCATGGAAAAAGAGCAAACTCAAAAAAAGGTCAAAGGTAAGCTGTTTGGTTTGGGAGTAGGACCAGGGGATCCGGAGCTGATGACGTTAAAATGTGCTAGGCTAATCAAAGAATGTGAGATTATCGCCTATCCAGAGTCGGGAAAGGATGTAGCCACAGCCTTAGGAATAGCTAGGAGTGCCGTGCCTGAAATAGACCAAAAGAAACTGCTTTCCGTCTCTATGCCAATGATTCGGGACGCTGATTTACTAGCGGAAAGCCATGACAAGGCGGCTGATAAAATAATAGAAAAATTAGAAGAAGGAAAGGATGTAGCATTTTTAACCTTGGGAGATCCTTCTATATACTCCACTTATATCTATGTTCACGACAGGGTATTAAATCAGGGTTATGATGCAGAAATCATACCTGGAATCCCATCTTTTTGTGCAGTAGCTGCAAAATTAAATGAAGGCCTTACAGAGGCTCATGAAGCCCTTCATATTATCCCTGGATCCTACGAAGGAGTGAAAGAAGCGCTAGAATTAAAAGGAACACGGGTACTGATGAAAAGTGGGAAAGCCATTGCCGGAATAAAGAAGCTTATTATGGAGATGGAAAATCCGCCCCAGGCAAAAATGGTAGAACGCTGTGGGATGGAAGGGGAAAGGATTTTTTACAACTTAGAGGATATTGATGAAAAGGCAGGATATTTTTCTATTTTAGTATTAAAAGACCAATAAATAAAGAAATGACTAAGGGTGACAATTAAGGTACGTCCCCTTTTGTCACACATATTTTCGAGCGAAGTCATTGAATACGGTTGAACTGGCTTGGAGGGGTTTTGTGCTACTGTCCGGTGAAATCGCAGCCAATGACTCCCCAGATGATATGTATGTAGTCAAAGAGAGGAAGGTTGGAGATGATACATTTTGTAGGTGCGGGTCCGGGTGGAGCGGATTTAATTACGGTAAGGGGTCAGAAGTTATTGATGGAGGCAGATTACATCATCTACGCAGGCTCCCTTGTGAACCCTGAGCATTTAAAAATCGCAAAGGAAGGCTGTAAGATTTATGACAGCGCAACCATGACCCTAGAAGAGGTTATCGCCGTTATGGAGGAAGCTGAGTCTGCAGGGAAGATGACAGTAAGGCTACATACAGGAGATCCTAGCATATACGGTGCTATTAGAGAGCAGATGGACCGGCTGGATCCATTAGGAATACCATATGATGTTGTACCAGGAGTAAGCTCATTTTGTGGGGCAGCGGCCTCATTAAAAGCGGAATATACATTGCCGGAGGTTTCTCAGACTGTTATTATTACCAGAATGGCAGGAAGAACCCCGGTACCAGAGAAAGAGGAAATTTCACTCTTAGCGTCCCACCAAGCAACTATGGCAATTTTTCTAAGTACCAGCTTACTAGAGCCTTTGACAGAACGGCTTCTGATTGGCGGTTATAAAAAAGACACACCGGCGGCCATTGTGTATAAAGCCACATGGCCTGATGAAAAGATTTTTTATGGAACAGTAGAAAGCTTACCAAGCATTGCAAAGGAAAATAATATTACAAAGACGGCGCTGATATTAGTAGGAGATTTTCTAGGCGCTGAATATGAGCGGTCCAAGCTTTATGATCCGTCCTTTACACATGAATTTAGAAAAGCTAAGGTATAGGCAGGAAACGAAACAATTGATAAAAGGTATTTAAATTTGTTGAAAGAAAAAATAGTTGGAAAGTAGGCGAAAACTTGTATATTACAATGGCTGGCATAGACCACAACAAAGCGACAATCGAATATCGAGAACTCTTTGCCTTTACAAAAGCTGGCAGCATAGAAGGGATGAAGCAGCTAAAAAAAGAATATCCAATCCAGGGTTGCATCATTTTATCTACCTGTAACCGTACAGAGCTTTGGATTAGCTATGACCAGGAAAGTGTTTTAGCAAACTCCTTTGGAGAAAAACTTTCAACCTTCAAGATGCTGTGTAGGCTGAAGGGGCTTGATCCTGACTCCTATAAAGAATTCGCATTGGAAAGACAGGATGAAGAAGCAATTTCCCACTTGATGAAGCTTGCTTGTGGACTAGAATCAAAAATATTCGGCGAGGATCAGATCATTTCTCAGGTAAGAGAAGCCTTGATCATTGCAAGACGTAATCAGTGTACGGACATTGTCTTAGAGAAGGTATTTCAAACTGCTATCAGGGCAGCAAAACAGGTAAAATCACAAGTACCTCTTGTTATCGCAGATAATTCAGCAGCCCTGCAAGCCGTGGCTCTCCTAAGAAAAAAACTGAGTAGTCTTCAGGATGTTCCCTGTATGGTCATTGGAAACGGGCAGATAGGCAAATTAACCGCTACGGAGCTATTAAAACACGGGGCTAAGGTGAAAATGACCCTGCGGAAGAAAATTCATGGCAACGAGGTAAAAAGCTCCATTATACCGCCTGGTTGTACAATGATTCCTTATGAGAATAGGGTACAGGAATTGCCTACAGTGGAGGTTGTCATCAGTGCCACTCGAAGCCCTCACTTTACTTTGAAGAGGGATGAGGTGGAAGGCTTCTTAGATAATTCCATGAAGCCTATGATTTTTATAGACCTGGCAGTGCCTAGAGACATTGATCCTGAAATATCACAATGTAATCAAGCCTTAGTATTCGATATGGACCATTTGGGGATAGAAAGCTACCAGGAAAGCAATAGGCAAAGTATAGGTGCGTCCATAAAGATTTTGGAGGAGCATCTTTCGGAGCTAAAACAGTGGTTTAGTTTTAGGGAGATGGTCTCTCCTATCCATGAAATTATTCGAGCTTTCGAAGAGGATGTATTTGGCCGTATAACCAATCCGGTAAAGCATATGCAGCTAAAGGAAGAGGATAAAGAGCAACTTATGAAAGCTATGGAGAAAGTAGTGGGAAAATCAATGGGAAAGATTCTCTTTGGCTTGAAAGACACCTTAAGGGAACCTTTATGGCAGGAATGCCTAGAAGCTATACATAAATCAGCAATGAAGGATACGATAAAGTATTAGTACATAAATTCTGACTGCAGCGCACTAAAGCAAAAGGCAGAATGTTATATGAGGGGGTTGCATGAAAATATATGTAGTGGGCCTTGGGCCCGGGGAATTAAGACAAATGACGAAAAGGGCATATGAGGCCCTTGAAGAATGTCAGGTTATTGCAGGTTATGATGTTTATATTGACCTGATTAGAGAAGAATTTAACCATAAGGAGCTTGTTTCTACTCCTATGAAAAAAGAGGTGGATCGCTGTCACATTGTTTTACAGGAGGCCATGAAAGGAAAAACTGTAGCAATGATATGCAGCGGCGATGCAGGTATTTATGGCATGGCTGGCTTGATTTACGAAGTCGCGCAGCAGTATGATCCTGTGGAAATAGAAATCGTTCCTGGTATAACAGCAGCAAGCAGCGGTGCGGCAGTATTAGGTGCTCCCTTGATACATGATTTTGCAGTGATTAGCCTTAGTGACCTGCTAACTCCTTGGGAATTGATTGAAAAGAGGCTTGAATGTGCAGCTATGGCGGATTTTGTTATATGTCTATATAATCCTTCAAGCAAAAAAAGACGAGACTACCTTGCTAAGGCTTGTGATATTGTTTTAAAGCACAGGAAGGAAGATACAAAGTGTGGTATTGCCCAAAATATTGGCAGAGAAGGAGAGCAGGGCAAGGTTCTAGATCTTATCCAATTGAGAGATACAGAAGTAGACATGTTTACAACAGTTTTTATCGGCAACTCCAACACCAAGGAAATTGGAGGAAAACTTGTCACGCCGAGAGGATATAAAAATGTTTAAAATTCTGATTTTTGGAGGAACCACAGAAGGACGAATTCTTATAGATACCCTTGCGAGGGATGGGGCAGAAAAGAATCTCACTGTATTTGTCAGCGTTGCCACAGACTATGGTAAGGAGCTGATTGCTGAAGCAGAAGGCAAGATCAACATCCTTTCCGGAAGACTATCAGAGCAAGACATGGCTAGTCTTATGAAAGAACAGAAATTTGATTGTGTCATCGATGCTACTCATCCTTATGCCACAGTGGTCAGTGAAAATATTCAATCAGCCTGTGGGAAAAGCCATTGTGAATATATAAGGGTGGTTAGAGAACGTGCTAAGAATGGAGAACATTGCATTGTATTCAACAGCCATGAAGAAGTGGTAGACTATTTAAATCAGCGAGAAGGAAAGGCCTTACTCACAATTGGTAGTAAGGAGCTAAAAAAATACTTAGGAGTTCGTAGTTTTGAGGACAGGATTTTTCCACGAGTACTCCCTATGCCAGATGTAGTGAAAAGCTGCTACGAGATGGGGTTTACGGGAAAACAGTTGATATGTATGCAAGGGCCCTTTTCCATGGAAATGAATCTGGCTTTAATGGCACAGGTAGGTGCCCAATATATGGTAACAAAAGACTCTGGGGATTATGGGGGCTTCATGGATAAATACCGGGCGGCAGAAAAAATGGGTGTTCCATTATTGGTGATCGGGCGAAGCACTCATGAGGAGGGCTATTCACTTAGCGGTACCATCGCATATCTAAGAAAAAAAACAGGAATCCTCTTCAAATCCATTGATATTCCAAAGCCTAGGGAGAATCCTGGGCAAGATCTTGGGCAATGGTTTCCTTTCTTTATCAATATTTCTGACAAAAAGGTTGTGGTCATCGGCGGAGGCAAAATTGCTTTACGACGGATTTTAACCTTGATGAATTTTCGGTGCAGGGTGAAGGTGGTTTCCATAGATGCATTACCAGAGGTGGCAGAATTAGCTGATAGAGGAAGGCTGGAGTTAGAGAAAAAGGCCTTTGAGGACACAGATGTGGAGGGTGCCCATTATGTACTGGCGGCAACGAACAGCCATGAGGTGAATATGCAGATTTATGAGGCTTGCAAAAGCCGAAGTATTTCCGTTAATGTAGCAAGCGATAAAGAAAAAAGTGACTTTTATTTTCCGGGAATTATTCGAAAAAATGGCATAACAGCTGGGGTTACTGCTGACGGAAAGAATCATAAGCTAGCAAAGTCAGCAACAGCCGCCATTAGGGAATGCTTGGACTTAAGATTTAAGGAGGATGGAGAGGATGAATAAACGGCTGATTAAGATTGGAAGTAGAGAAAGTAAGCTAGCGGTGACACAATCCAAGCTTGTTATGGATTTAATTCAAAAAAAATATCCATCCTATCAGCTAGAGCTGGTTACCATGAAGACAACGGGTGATATTATCCTAGACCGGACCCTAGATAAAATAGGGGGCAAGGGTCTCTTTGTTAAGGAGCTAGACCAAGCTTTGCGTGATGGTAGAATTGACTTGGCAGTACATAGTTTAAAGGATATGCCTATGGAAACACCTGAAGACCTGCCTTTGTTAGCTTTTTCAAAACGGGAGGACCCTAGGGATGTATTGGTTTTGCCAGAAGGAAGCAGTCAGATGGATAAAAATAAACCTATAGGGTGTTCCAGCGCAAGAAGAACCTTGCAGCTAAGGGCTCTTTATGAAGATGTCCCCGTGTCTAGTGTCAGAGGAAATGTGCTCACCAGGCTTGCTAAACTAGATCGGGGAGAATATGGTGCTCTAGTTCTTGCTGCAGCAGGATTAAGGCGCTTAGGATTACAAAACAGAATCAGCAGAATATTTGAGCCGGATGAAATGATTCCGTCAGCAGGGCAAGGTACCCTGGTCATTCAAGGAAGGCTAGGTGAGAATTACGATTATTTAGATGCAGTCCATGATGAAGTGGCAGCAATGGAATCCATGGCAGAAAGAGCCTTCGTCAGGACTTTGGATGGAGGATGCAGTTCTCCTATAGCCGCTTTTGCTAAGGTCCATGAAGATGAAATCAAGCTGCGAGGCTTATATTACGATGAAGATACAAAACAATATGTAATCAGCGAAATACAAGGGCCAGCTCGCGACGGAGAAGCTTTGGGCCACAAACTGGCTTTACAGCTAAAAGCAGAGGTGAGTAATAATGGGAGATAATAAAAAAACATCAAGCCCACTGGGAAAGGTTTGGCTAGTGGGAGCTGGGCCTTCGGACCTGGGACTATTCACCTTGAAAGGGAAAAGGGTTTTAGAGCAGGCGGATGTAGTGGTTTATGATAAGTTAGTAGGGCAGGGAATTCTAAGCCTTATGCCAAGGGATGCCAAGAAAATTAACGTAGGCAAGGTTGCCGGAAATCATCCTGTTCCTCAAGAGGAGATTAACAAAATTCTCTTAAGGGAAGCCCAGGAAGGAAATCGAGTGGTCAGATTAAAGGGGGGAGATCCCTTCCTCTTTGGGCGAGGCGGAGAAGAGCTAGAGCTTCTTACCGAGTATGGCATCCCCTTTGAAATAGTTCCCGGCGTAACCTCAGCCATATCAGTTCCTGCATATAACGGTATCCCTGTGACTCATCGAGACTTTTGCTCTTCTCTTCATATTATTACTGGGCATACAAAAAAATCCGCGTCGGCAGACATTGATTATCAATCCTTGGTAAAGCTTAATGGTACTTTGGTCTTTTTAATGGGGGTAGCCGCAATGCCCTCCATTTGTCAGGGACTCATGGAAGCAGGAATGGATCCTGATATGCCTGCAGCGGTATTAGAAAGGGGAACCACCCCTCACCAAAGGAGAGTCGTTTCCACCTTAAAGGATTTGGTGGGCGAATCCAATAAAGCCAGGATACAAACACCAGCCATCATTGTAGTTGGCAAGGTTTGTAGTCTTGCAGAGCACTTTCACTGGGTAGAGGATAGGCCCCTTGGCCATTTGAAGGTTCTTATTACAAGACCAAAGGATAGAGGGTCTACCTTAACAGCAAAGCTTCAGGAGTTGGGGGCAGAAGTCTTGGAAGCACCAGCTTTGGAGACGGATATGATCGAAAATGATCCGCAGATTGAAGAAGAGCTAGAAAGATTACAAGATTACCAATGGCTTGCTTTTACAAGCCCTTATGGAGTAAAAGCATTTTTCCAAAAACTTGGGGAGATGAAAAAGGATATCCGTGATTTAAAAGGGTTAAAGATAGCAGCAGTAGGGCAAACAACCAGGAAGGCCATTGAAGAACGGGGAATTATGGTAGATCTTATGCCTAAGGAATACTACGGCGCTGCCCTGGGAGAGGCTCTGGCTGAGAGGATTCTTGAAGAAGAGAAAAGGGATACTGGCGGCGGGCAAAGTGATTTAAGAAGGCAAAGGATTTTAATTCCTCGGGCTAAAATTGGTACACAAGAAATAATTCTACCATTAGAAAAAGCTGGTATTTCATATAAAGATTTACCCATATACAACACGCAGGATGTTTCCTATGATGACCTCATCTGGTATGATGAAACAGTAGATTACGTAGCATTTACCAGCGCCTCCACAGTGAAAGGGTTTATTAAGCAAAATCCGGATGCAGACTATAGCCAAGTAAAGGCCATTTGCATAGGAAGACAGACGGTAAAAGAAGCTGAAAAATATGGTATGAAGATTTTTATGGCCAAAGAGCCGTCCATTGATAGCATGGTAGAATGCTTGATGGAGCTAGAAGGCTTTAACCGTGTTTGACAGGCTGTTATATGCTGCTAGATTTCAGTAGAGAGCTTATCTAGTATATGCAAAACCTCTTAAACAGCAGATTTCAACTACAGCTAATATTGATATATAGAAAGAATAGGAGTAGGGTGATGATTGTAGCTTTTTTAAATGATAGATTGATTTTGTTTATGGTTGTACTGACCGTAGGCTTTCTTTTAGACCTGCTCCTTGGAGATCCGCGTTGGCTGCCCCATCCTATTTGCTTTATTGGAAACATGATTTCCCAAGGAGAAAGGATTATTCGCAGAATTATACCCAAGACTTCTAGGGGAGAGTTTGTAGGGGGCTTCCTTTTAGCTTGCTTTATTATGCTGATTTCTGTGGCGATACCTTTTGCCCTATTGCTGCTGGTCGGTAAAATACATATTTTATTACAGGCTGCGATAGAAGCTTTTATGTGCTACCAAATTCTTGCCACTCGCTCATTGAAAACGGAAAGCATGAGGGTTTATAAGGAGCTTCAGAAGGAGGATATTACTAGCGCACGAAAAGCGGTATCTATGATTGTAGGAAGGGACGTAGAAGGGCTTAACCAGGAGGGAATTGTAAAGGCAACAGTGGAGACCGTGGCTGAAAATACTGCAGATGGTGTAGTGGCTCCGTTGATTTTTATGGCTATTGGCGGTGCTCCTTTAGGATTTTTATATAAATCTATCAACACCATGGATTCTATGATCGGATATAAAAATGAAAAATATATGAATTTTGGGACCTTTGCAGCAAAGCTGGATGATGTGGCCAATTATTTGCCCGCAAGGGTTTCGGCAATTCTCATGATTGTGGCTGCAGCAATTTTAAGGCTTGATTACAAAAATGCGTACAAGATTTTTAGAAGAGACCGGTTTAATCACGCAAGTCCCAATAGTGCCCAAACGGAATCAGTATGTGCAGGCGCATTACAGATTCAGCTTGCAGGGGATGCATTTTATTTTGGAAAGCTTCATAAGAAAAAAACTATTGGCGACAGCATAAGGCCCATTGAAGCCCAGGACATTGTAAAGGCCAACCAGTTACTTTACGGTACGGCGATTCTTTGCCTAGTCCTTTGCCTTCTGGTTATGGGAATTATAATTTAGTGTAAAAAGAAAATGCCTGTTTGTCTGCATTTCTATAGGTGTGGTGGAAGATGCTAGATGGATTTCCACACCCACCCGATGGGTTTTGGTTTAGTGTCATATGATAGTTTTAAAGGAGTAACATGAAACAGATGAAAATAGTAACGAGAGAAAAAAATAAGATTGAATCAGGCATAAAGCTGGTACACGGGGGAGATGTCTATTCTGCTAGAGAACAGCTGGCTCAACAGAATAACCCTTTGGATATCCATGACTTTTCTGCAAATGTAAATCCTTTAGGGCTACCAGAAGGTGTAAAAAAAGCTATTGTTGAATCCATAAATGGATATAGCGACTATCCTGATCCCCTAAATAGAGAGCTGACAAAGGCCATTTCTCAATACGAAAAAATACCTGCTCCCTTCATATTATGCGGTAATGGTGCAGCAGACCTGATTTTTCGTTTAGTGATAGCAAACAAACCTAAAAAAGCCATGGTAATGGCCCCAACCTTTGCGGAATATGAAGAGGCATTGGCCTGTGTGGACTGTCAAGTAATGCACTATTACCTTCAGGAAGAAAATGATTTTCAACTAGATGAAGGACTGATCCATGCCCTAGACGAGGATTTAGATATGCTATTTCTCTGTAATCCCAATAACCCTACGGGCCAGCTTATATCAAAGGATTTACTCTATAAGATTCTTTGCCGATGCAGGGAATTGGGTATTTTGCTGGTGGTGGATGAATGCTTTAACAGCTTTTTAGATAAACCGGAAGTCTATTCGGTAAAGGAATATTTAGAGGAATTTGATAATCTACTGATTCTTAAGGCATTTACTAAAATATATGCTATGGCGGGGCTGCGATTAGGCTATTGTCTCTCTGGTAATGAAAGTCTTCTCCAATCCATGACAAAGGCGGGCCAACCCTGGAGCGTTTCAGCAGTTGCTCAGGTAGCTGGTATACAAGCCGTGAAGGAAGAGAAATATGTTGAGGAGACAAAAAGATTGATCACGGAAGAAAGGGCCTATCTTGTAGAATCCCTTAGGGAGTTAGGTGTTTTAGTGATTTCTTCAGGAGCCAATTATATTTTCCTTAAATGGCCTTTATCAACAAAACATCCTCTCCACCAGCTGTTATTAGAGAAGGGCTTCTTAATTCGAAATTGTGATAACTATGTTGGTCTAAGTAGGGGATATTATCGGATTTGTGTTAAGACCCATGAGGATAATGTACTGTTTGTTGACGCAATTAGTGAGATAATAAATGATATAGAAAATTTAAAGGAGATGTAACATGGCCAAAGCAATAATGATTCAGGGAACTACATCAAATGCAGGAAAAAGCCTTATAACAGCAGGATTATGCCGTATCTTTAAGCAGGACGGATACAAGGTTGCACCTTTTAAGGCGCAGAATATGGCACTGAATTCCTATATAACAAAGGAAGGTCTTGAAATGGGCAGGGCACAGGTGGTGCAGGCAGAGGCTGCAGGTATTGAACCCTCAGTACTGATGAATCCTGTTTTACTCAAGCCAACCAACGATACTAGCTCCCAGGTTATTGTCAATGGTGAAGTAGTCAAGAACATGAGTGCCAGAGAGTATCATTTTAAGAAAAGGGAGATTGTTCCTAAGGTCATGGAGGCATACAATGAATTGGCATCGAATCATGATATTATCGTTATAGAAGGGGCGGGAAGTCCTGCAGAAATCAACCTGAAGGACACAGATATTGTAAATATGTTCATGGCTAAACAGGCTAAGGCTCCTGTGCTGATTGCGGGAGATATAGATCGAGGCGGCGTTTTTGCATCACTTGCGGGTACTATGCTTCTTTTTGATGAGTCGGAAAGAAAGATGGTTAAGGGTGTGCTGATTAATAAATTCAGAGGAGATAAATCCATTTTACAGCCTGGCCTTGACATGCTGGAGGATATTATAAAAGTGCCTACCGTGGGGGTTATCCCTTACCTTCATATTGATATTGAAGATGAAGATAGTCTGACAGAAAGGTTTAATAGAAAAGGGACCCAAGGGCAGATAGATATTGCAGTTATCAGATTACCTCGTATCTCAAACTTTACGGATTTTAATGTGCTGGAATACATGCCGGAGATAAGTCTCAGATATGTGAAATCTGCTGATGAGCTACAAAACCCTGATCTCATCATTATCCCAGGAACGAAAAATACCATGGAGGATCTAGCCTGGATGAGGCAGAATGGACTGGAAGCATCTATAAAAAAATTGGCCGCTCAAGGAAAGCCCATATTTGGAATTTGTGGTGGTTTTCAGATGCTAGGTGAGAGATTGTCTGATCCTTACGGAGTAGAGTCCGGGGGAAGTATGAATGGCATGGGTTTATTGCCTTGTGAAACCATATTTAATAAGGAAAAAGCTCGGTCCAGAGTAAAAGGAAGGTTTGCCGGCAATGTCACGGGTGTTTTCAATAGCCTTTCAAATGTGGAGATGCAAGGGTATGAAATACATATGGGGCAGACCCGTTGCTTGTCAGAGGATGTTGAAAGACTAACCCTGCTGGAAGAGGCTGGTGGAAAAGAGTCTGGTGAGGTTAGCGGTCTGTGCAAGGGAAATGTTTATGGGTCTTATGTTCATGGTATTTTCGACGGGGATAAGGTGGCAGATGGACTAATTAAGGATATCTTTAAGGCAAAGGGTCTAGATTATTCTGAAATTAAAAGTATCGATATAAAAGAGTACAAAGAGACCCAATATGATTTGCTAGCGAAAGGAATTCGTGAAAATACCAATATGAAGTTATTATATGAGATATTAGATAAGGGCGTTTGATATATAAGGGCGATTGATATTTATTGCCTAATCTTTGAATGGCAGAAGAATTTTAAGTTTGTATAGTTGAGAGGGTGCTGAGATGGCTGAAAATGGTTTGATTCATATTTACTGTGGAGACGGAAAAGGAAAGACCACTGCTGCAGTAGGACTTAGCATTCGTGCGGCAGGGGCAGGGCTAAAGGTGGTATTGGTTCAATTTTTGAAGTCTTTGCCTACTAGCGAGTTGAAGATATTGGAGGGGTTACCCAATTATACAATCCTCAGGGGTAAGGAAGGGAATGCCTTTTCATTTTCTATGACAGATGAGGAAAGGGAAAAGACTAAAAGGACTCACGACGAAAATCTTAAGAAAGCTTTAGATCTTGTCAATAAGGAGTGCTGTGACATCTTAATATTAGATGAAATTATAGGGGCTTGCCAAAGGGAATTGGTGGATAAAAAGCTACTGAAGGACTTTGTCCTAAATAAGCCAGAAAACCTGGAGCTTGTCATGACAGGCCGTAACCCTGAAGAGTGGATGCTGAATGCTGCGGATTATATCTCAGAAATTAGAAAAGTGCAGCACCCATATGATAAGGGAATCCCGGCGCGAATTGGGATTGAAAAATAGGATGTGTATCCCAGCTTGAATTGGGATTTAAAAATAGGGAGGAAAGCAAATGAAAGTAAAGCTTGAAAATGTATTGCCACATGAGATCGAAAAGCGTAGCTTCGAAATGATCGGCCAAGAATTAGGGGATATTGTACTAGATCCAACTTTAGAGCCTATCATCAAAAGGGTAATCCATACTACGGCAGATTTTGATTATATTAATAATCTAAAATTTTCTGATGGAGCTGTATCAAGGAGCCTGGAAGCCTTAAAAAAAGGTGCCACTATTGTTACTGATACAAGAATGGCCTGGTCTGGGGTTAATAAAAGGATTTTAGAAGAACTGGGCGGAAAAGCGGTATGCTTTATTTCTGATGAGGATGTAGCGGAGGAAGCCAAGGCAAAGGGCACCACAAGGGCCACAGCCAGCATGGACAAGGCAGCGGGGCTTACAGGGCCCCTTATCTTTGCTATAGGCAATGCACCTACAGCTTTAGTCAGGCTATATGAACTGATCAAGGATGGTAAGCTTAGACCGGAGCTGATAATCGGTGTTCCCGTGGGTTTTGTCAATGTGGTGGAATCCAAGGAACTTATCATGGAGCTGGAAATCCCTTATATTGTAGCTCAGGGAAGAAAAGGCGGCAGCAATGTAGCGGCAGCCATTTGCAATGCCCTTCTTTACCAGTGCAAGGAAAGAGAATCCTAGGGTGAATCAGTAAGAGATGAATCTAAAAAGTAAGATGGTATTTAGCTAGTAAATGCAGTAAATTGGGAGATTCCTTAATGAAAATATCTTTAATTTCCTTTACAAGACAAGGGGCCTACACTTGTAAAAAAATAGAGAAGGGCCTTAGAGCAGGCGGACACGAGAGCTTAGCCTACGGAATGCCAGCTTATGCAGGCGAGGCAGGGCTTCTTGCTATGGATGCCGACTTGGGTGAATGGACCAAAAGGGCTTATCGTACGCGGGATGTACTGGTATTTGTGGGTGCCTGTGGCATCGCAGTGCGAAGCATTGCGCCTTATGTAAAGGACAAGACCCAGGATCCTGCAGTAGTGGTGGTGGACGAAATGGGAAGGTATGCCATATCCCTTCTATCTGGCCATATTGGGGGAGCCAATCATATTACCCTGGAAATAGCAAAGATCCTAGGAGCAGAACCCATCGTTACTACAGCTACAGATATCCATGGTAAATTTGCTGTAGACCAATGGGCAAAGAGTCAGAACTTATTTATTGAAGATATGGTTTTGGCTAAGAAGATCTCCGTAGCGCTACTAGAGGGGAAACCTGTAGGAGTTTACAGCGACTATCCCATACAAGGTGAGGTGCCCCAAGGGTTAATGATTGGGCCAGGTGCAGAAGGGCTACCCCTAGGCTTTCAACTATCGATTTTTCAAGGCAGAAATAGGTGTGAGGGCAAGCCGAACAAATATGGAATCCAAACCTTACTAGGACAAATAAACCAGCAGGAAACGCAGGGCTCTTTGAATCAAATAAATCAACGCGAAGCACAAGGCCAGCTAGACCAATGTGAAAAGACCTTTCCTGAAACCCTTTATCTTACACCAAAGATTTTGACCCTTGGCATTGGGTGCAGAAAGGGTGCTACCTACGAAAGAATAAAAAAACTGGTTGATAAAGTTTTTAAGGAATTGGGAATATCCCTTCATGCCATAGAAAAGCTGTGTTCTATTGATCTTAAAGGGGAAGAGCCGGGACTATTGCAGCTCAGTCAGACCTTAAAAGTACCTTTTCAGGTTTTTTCAGCAGAAGAACTGAAGGAAGTAGAGGGTAGCTATAGCAGATCAAATTTTGTGGCAGAGATAACAGGTGTGGACAATGTATGCGAACGAGCAGCGGTTTTAGGCAGTAAGGGACAACTAATAATAAAAAAACAATCATTGGCAGGCGTCACCCTAGCTGTAGCCATGAGAAAGGAAGAATACACATGGAATCAATAATAAGGCCAAGAAGACTGCGAATGAGCAGCCAAATTAGAGAAATGACTAGGGAAACAAGAATAGGAAAATCCTCTTTGATCTACCCCATATTCGTGGAAGAAGGAAAGGGTATTATAAAAGAAATTGAGGCAATGCCCGGGCAGAAGCGTTATAGTCCAGATACTTTGCCCTTTGCCCTTGAGGAGGTATCTAAGCTGGGAATTTCCAATATTATGTTTTTTGGTATTCCTCTTGAAAAGGATGAACAGGGAAGTCAGGCTTATGCTGAGGATGGAATTGTTCAGCAGGCTTTGCGTGTGGGTAAAAAGGAATTCCCCCACCTATATTATGTGGGCGATGTCTGTATGTGTGAATATACTTCTCATGGGCACTGTGGTATCGTAAAGGGAGATACAGTTGACAATGATAAGACCGTTCCTCTCCTTGCAAAAACAGCCCTTTCTCAGGTAAAAGCCGGAGCAGATATGGTAGCTCCCTCAGATATGATGGACGGTAGGGTTGAAGCTATCAGAAAGGAGCTAGATGTGGCAGGATTTATTAATACGCCCATTATGTCCTATGCAGCAAAATATGCCTCTGCTTTTTATGGCCCTTTTCGAGAGGCGGCAGGTTCTCAAGGGTTTAAGGGCCACCGAAAGACCTATCAGATGGATTACCATAACAGAAAGGAAGCCATGAAGGAAGCCCTATTGGATCTTGATGAGGGCGCAGATATTATCATGGTAAAGCCGGCGCTTTCTTACTTAGATATTATAAAGGAAATAGCAGACAGCATATATGCACCTATTGCGGCCTATAGCGTCAGTGGTGAATATGCAATGATCAAGGCGGCTTCACAGGCAGGGATGATAGATGAAGAGGCCATGATCGCTGAGACCACTGTGAGTATTTATAGAGCAGGTGCGGAGATTTTAATTACCTATTTTGCTAAGGAAATAGCTAAAATGATTGATGAAGGGAGAATCGGATAATGCAGACAAGGGCAAATCAAAATCAAACAATAAAGCAGAGCACCAAAAAATCTGAACAACTTTTTTTTGAGGCGCAGAAATATATTCCGGGAGGGGTAAACAGCCCTGCAAGAGCCTTTCAAGCCGTTAAGGAAACCCCTAGATTTATAGAAAGGGCGGAGGGTGCTGCGATTTATGATGCAGATGGCAATGAATATATAGATTTTATTGGATCTTGGGGGCCTATGGTTCTTGGAAACAATCACCCAGTTGTTTTAGAGGCTGTACAGACTGCCATAGAAAAGGGTTTAAGCTTCGGTGCGGCGACAGAAGCTGAGGTTACTATGGCCAAGCTTGTTTGCGAGCTGGTCCCTTCCGTTGAAATGGTGAGAATGGTAAACTCCGGAACAGAAGCGACTATGAGTGCCTTGCGCGCTGCTAGAGGATATACCGGCAGGAACAAAATTATTAAATTTGAAGGCTGCTATCACGGACACAGCGACTCTCTCCTTGTTAAGGCGGGTTCCGGCTTGATGAACAGCGGTATTCCGGACAGCGCAGGTGTACCAGTTGGCACTGCTGCAGACACTTTAACAGCTCAATACAACGACCTGTTAAGTGTAGAAAGGCTCTTTGATGAGAACAAAGGAGAAATTGCAGCCTTGATTATAGAACCTATCGCCGCAAATATGGGGGTAGTTCTTCCTGAACCTGGATTCCTAGAAGGAATCAGAGAACTTTGCAATATGAATGGAACGGTTTTAATTGCGGATGAGGTGATAACAGGATTCCGTATGGGAATTGATGGGGCGCAAGGACTGCTAGGAATCGAGCCTGATCTTTCTACCTTTGGAAAAATCATTGGTGGGGGTATGCCAGTAGGGTCTTATGGAGGAAAGAAGGAAATCATGGAAATGGTTGCTCCTTTAGGTCCAGTTTATCAGGCAGGCACACTGAGTGGAAATCCAGTAGCTATGGCTGCAGGAATCGCACAGCTTACCTATTTAAGAGATCACCCAGAGGTTTTTGACCACATTAATAAGCTAGGTAAGATGCTATGCGATGGATTAAAAGAGATTGTCGATGCGGCAAAGGCAGGGTGTACTGTTAATCACGTAGGATCCATCGGCTCCATGTTTTTTACCCCTGAAGCAGTAAGGGATTATGCTTCTGCGAAAAAGGCTGATACGGCTACTTATGCTGAATACTTTAGACATATGTTAAATCATGGCGTGTATTTTGCACCAGCTCAATTTGAGGCCATGTTCCTTTCCTACGCTCATACGGAGCAGGATATCCAAAAGACCCTTTTTGCCGCAGCAGAGTTTTTTCACGTATAAGGCTATGTGTTGAGTTTTTTGGTGAGCAAGGCTGTATGGTGAGTTTTTGGTGAGCAAGGCTGTTAGGAAAGCCGATCCAAATTTGTTGCTGTACGCTTTACAGTGAAAATTCAGCTGCGGTATCAAATGAAGTCATGACGCTGCACTATACGCCTGCCGGTTTTAAAGTGAAAATTCGACTGGATTTATGACCCTGTCGGCATCATAGTGAAATTCAGCTGCGGTATCAAATGAAGTCATGACGCTGCACTATACGCCTGCCGGCTTTAAGGTGAAAATTCGGCTGGGTTTATGACCCTGTCGGCATCATAGTGAAATTCAGTTAGATTTTATGTTCCTGTGGGCTCATAGTGAAGTGAAATTCAGCTGGATTCCATGGCCTGGGGTCCCAGAGATACAAGGATTAACTCAGAATTCCTACACATTTGTGATTTTTCACATAAAAAAGTAGGAAAAAGTGCAATAGTTCCTACCATTCTGAGTAAAAACTTAGAGAATGTAGGAACATCTAACGCAAGTTCCCTACACATTATGATTTTTCAGGTGTAAAAGGTAGGAAAAACAGCAAATTTTCCTACAAATCTGCCCTCAAAACTTAGAGGATGTAGGAAATTCCAACGCAAAGTTCCTACACCTTATGATTTTTCAGGTGCAAAAGGTAGGAAAAACAGCAAATCTTCCTACAAACCTGCCCTCAAAACTTAGAGAATGTAGGAACATCTAACGCAAGTTTCCTACACATTTGTGATTTTTCACATAGAAAAGTAGGAAAAAAAGCAATAGTTCCTACCATTCTGAGTAAAAACTTAGAGAATGTAGGAACATCTAACGCAAGTTTCCTACACATTATGATTTTTCAGGTGTAAAAGGTAGGAAAAACAGCAAATCTTCCTACAAACCTGCCCTCAAAACTCACAAAACGTAGGAACATCAGGCGGACTGTTTACAACGAAGATGAATTAGAATTTTATGGACAGGAAAAAGGTGAGGGAAAGGAATGAGTATATAATATGAAAAAAATTTACCTAATAGGAATTGGCATGGGCAATATAGAAACCCTTTCCCTTGGTGCCATGAAGGCCATTGAGGGAAGTAGCCTGCTTATAGGTGCAAAGCGCATGGTAGAAACCTTTCCGGACTTTGAAGGACAGAAGCATTATGCAATTGCCCCGGAAACTATATTTGATTGTATCCTAGAATACATTGAAATGCAGCCGGCAAGCCTAGATGCTAGTTTTGGGATAGAGCCTGCAACCTTATCCAAGGAATCTGAAACCGCTCAAGGCAACCAGATTATTTCTGTGGTCTTTTCAGGTGATACGGGGTTTTTCAGTGGTGCGAAAAAGCTGAATAGATTACTTGAGGAAAAAAGGCAGGAACTTCAAAAGCTTGCGCAATACACCATAGAATTTATCCCTGGCATTAGCTCCCTTCAGTATCTAGCTGCCAAATTGAAGCTCCCTTGGGAGGATACAAAGATCATAAGCCTTCACGGAAGAGAAGATAATATCTTAGGTGCGGTGCTAAATCATGAAAAGACCTTCTTTCTTACAGGAGGCAACTCCTCTGTACAGCAAATTTGTCAATCACTAGTTGACGGAGGCTTAGGAGAAGTCACAGTTCATGTAGGAGAAAGGTTATCCTATCCCGAGGAACGGATTTTAATGAATAAAGCTGGGGACTTAGCTAAGATGGAATTTGATTCTCTCAGCGTCATGCTGGTGGAAAATAAAAAACTCTTAAAACGGAGATATTCTACCCACGGACTAGAAGATGGCCTGTTTATCCGCAGCAAAGTACCTATGACGAAAAGTGAAGTCAGAAGCGTTTCTTTATCAAAGATGAGACTGAGACCTGAAGATATCATATACGATATAGGGGCAGGGACAGGGGCTGTTGCTATGGACATGGCATTTCAAGCTTATAAGGGTTGTGTGTATGCAATAGAAATAAATGAAGAGGCTATCAAGCTAATAGAGAAAAATAGAGAACAATTAGGTGCTTGGAACGTAAAGGTGATACATGGAGAAGCCCCCTTGGCATTACAAGATCTTCCCATTCCGGATCGCGCTTTCATAGGGGGCTCAAAGGGAAATCTTGATCAGATCATCAAACTCCTTGTGGAGAAAAATCCAAGAATTCGCGTGGTTATTAATGCTATCACTCTGGAAACTGTGAGTGAAGGGATTAGGTGCCTCGCTGAGTATGGCTTTGAAGAGGTTGATATTGTTCAGATTTCAGCTGCCCGCTCGAAGGAAGTAGGCAAATACCATATGATGGAAGGGCAGAATCCAGTATTCATTATTAGTGGGCAAGGCGGAGGAAACAGAATACGGCAGGAATAATGAAAGTTTAAATATGTTGTGTTTGTGAAAATTCCTACACTATCCATATTTTTAGTGAAAAAGTATGAAAAAAGAGCCAAAGTTCCTACAAAAAGAGCAAAGAGGCCAAGAGTGTAGGAACTATGGGGTGAAAATTCCTACACATTCCGTATTTTCAGTGAAAAAGTATGAAAAAAGAGCCAAAGTTCCTACAAAAAGAGCAAAGAGGCCAAGAGTGTAGGAACTATGGGGTGAAAATTCCTACACTTTCCATATTTTTAGTGAAAAAGTATGAAAAAAGAGCCAAAGTTCCTACAAAAAGAGCAAAGAGGCCAAGAGTGTAGGAACTATGGGGTGAAAATTCCTACACTTTCTATATTTTTAGTGAAAAAGTATGAAAAAAGGGCTAAAGTTCCTACAAAAAGAGTCAAAGGGGTCAAAGTGTAGGAACCAAGGGGTGGAAATTCCTACACTTTCCGTATAATGAAGAACGAATTAAAGTATCATTAGGAAACAGGAGTCCTAAGGAGTACAGAAAGGATCTTGGATTGGCCGCTTAGGCAGTCCAAGAAAATGTCCGCACCCCCAACCCAGAAATGACAGTTCCTACAAATTTGAATTATAAGTGGGATTTGTAGGAACAAACCACAAAATTTACTACAATATTAACTCCAAGTCCCAAAAATGTAGGAAGGATAAATTTAAGATTAAACAGTTTACATAAGGCGGAGAAAATAGATGAAAAAACATAACAGACCTAGAATTATGATTGCGGCAACGGGAAGTGGAAGCGGAAAGACTTCCATTACCTGCGGCTTGCTACAGGCTCTTATCAATAAGGGAATCAAGCCCAGCTCTTTTAAATGTGGCCCAGATTATATCGATCCTATGTTTCATACTGAAGTATTGGGGGTTCAATCAAGAAATTTAGACCTTTTCTTTATGGAAGAAAATATCGCCAATTATTTACTATGTAAAAATTCAAAGGACACTGATTTTGCAGTGATTGAGGGGGTAATGGGATATTATGACGGGCTAGCGGGGAATTCAATAAAATGTAGCTCCTACGATTTGGCAAGGGCAACGAAAACACCCGTTATTCTTATAGCAGATTGTAAAGGAATGTCCCTATCTGTAGCGGCCTTAGTAAAAGGGTTTTTGGAGTTTAAAAAGAACAGCAATATTCAGAGTGTTATTTTAAACCGCATCCCGCCTATGCTGTATCCTGACATAAAAGAGATCATTCAAGAAGAAGTGGGAGTCCAGGTTTTGGGATATTTACCTACGCTAAGGGATTGTGCTTTACAGAGTAGGCATTTGGGTTTGATTACTGCAGGAGAAATAGAAAACTTTAAGGAGATTATTACAGAGCTAGCGAAGCAAATCGCTTCTACTGTAGACCTTGATGGCATTCTTAAAATAGGGAGAAATGCACCCCCTGTTGGATATGAGTTTACTGGTGAGCTGGCAACCCTGAGTTCCATGTTGAATAGAAATAATCAGCATTTATGCAAGGATTCAGTAGTTGACTGCCCTAGGGAAACATCTAATGTTAAAATAGCAGTGGCTATGGATCAAGCTTTTTGCTTTTATTATCGAGATAATCTTGATCTTCTGGAAGAATTAGGGGCAGAAATTCTTCCATTTAGCCCATTAGTTGATGAAGCGTTGCCTGAGGGCACTCAAGGACTAATTTTAGGTGGCGGCTATCCGGAGTTGTATCTGAACCAGCTTTCTAAAAATAAGAAGATAATAATGAGCATTAGAAATGAAATAGAAAACGGAATGCCTTGTATTGCAGAATGCGGTGGTTTTATGTATCTAAATGAAGTGATAAAGGATGAAGATGGTGAACCTCATCAGATGGTAGGTGCTATAAAAGGAGAAAGCTTTCCTACGAACCGGCTAACACGATTTGGATACCTGACCTTACTAGCGAAAGAGGACAATATGCTTTGTGAGGCTGGAGAAGAGTTGAAAGGGCATGAATTTCATTACTGGGACAGCACTAATTGTGGCAACAGCTTTGAAGGGAAGAAGCCATTGCGAGAAAGATCGTGGGATTGTGTCCACGCATCAAAATCACTTTATGCCGGTTATCCCCATATCCATTTTTATTCAAATGTAAAGGCTGCAGAGCGTTTCATTAATAGCTGTAGGAGTAGGGGTTAGGGTTAAAAAGAAAATCGGATCAACATTGATAAGAATAAGAGAAAAAATTCGATAGTTGGGATCAAATCAACAAGAAAAACTTTGCAGATGACAGGTGAAAACCTGCTAGCAAAACATATTATAAGAGGAGTAAGAGGATGAATGAAAAGGAATTATATGAACAGCTGGAAAAAATCCAGCATTTAAACCAGGAGGCCATGGAGGCTGCCACAGCGAGAGAAGAAAGCTTGGCAAAACCGCCCAAGAGCTTAGGCTGGTTAGAGGACGTGGCAATACGGTTGGCTGGTATTACCGGCAATATTCATAATTACGCAGATAAATCCTGTATTGCGGTTATGAGCTCAGACAATGGAGTTGTAGTGGAAGGTGTTTCTTCTGCACCACAATCCGTAACCCTGTCACAGACCATTAACATGACCAGAAGACTTACAGGCGTAGGAACTTTAGCAAAATATTTTAATGTGGATTTATTGATAACAGATGTTGGGATCAATGCAGATTTACCTAAAGAACTTCTGGCAGACCATCCTCTGGAACAACATAACGGGGAGCTTAGAGTTACAAATAAAATTGTAAATAGGAAGATTCGGAAAGAAACTTGGAATTTGGCAAAAGGGCCGGCCATGACAAGAGAAGAAGCTGTCACAGCAATTGGTATAGGTATAGAAATGGCAAGAAGCATAAAAGAAGGGGGCTACCATATTTTTGGTATCGGAGAAATGGGAATTGGCAATACCACTACCAGCTCGGCTATTCTTTCTGCATTGACAGGCCTTCCTGTGTCTGAAACCGTAGGAAAAGGAGGCGGGATTACTGACGCAAGTTATAATCATAAAAAGAAAATCATTGAAGAAGCACTCAAAAGAAATGACTTTGCTGGACAGCCGGATATAGATGTCATAGATGTTCTAGCCAAGGTGGGCGGATTTGACATTGCCGCAATGGCGGGAGCTTATCTGGGTGCTGCCATCTACAGGCTTCCTGTTGTAATAGATGGTTTTATATCAATAATAGCAGCCCTTGTTGCTTTCAAACTAGCTCCTTTATCTTCAAAATATATGATTGCTTCTCATATTTCCAAGGAAATAGGCTACAACCATGCCTTGAATAGTCTTGGACTGGTGCCCATGCTCAACCTTGACCTTCGTTTGGGAGAAGGAAGTGGCTGTCCATTGGCTTTCCAAATCATCCGCGGTGCGTGCACAATCATAAATGATATGGCCACCTTTGAGGAAGCTAAAATCAATGACGATTATCTTGAAGAAATCAGAAAACTAGATTTTTAACTGAGATTAAAATAGATTATTAACAAGAAATAGAATATAAAAAAGCACCTGCTCTCCACTGAAAAAAGAAGGGCAGGTGCATTAATTTTTGCGTCTCTATTCCTTTATGTTTACAATAGTCCAATCAGTTTCCAGTACGGAATGAAAACTAATAGCATGAAGATAAGCCCAAGGATGGATCTCATAATATTATATTTCAAGAATTGCTTTGCGGAAGCAAGACCCATACCGAAGATGATTAATACAGGAGCATACTGGTAAGGGAATACAACCTGATCCATGCTCACAATAAAGGCATATAACGCTGCAAGGGGGTTAACTCCCAAGGCAGTAGCCATTTCCGCAATAGGAACTGCGAAAGCGGAAAAAGCCGCTAATGGTGTAAGGGCAAAGTGGACTAGGTATGCAAGACCCCAAATTCCTCCGATAAAACGAGCGGATGATCCGGCAATGTATGGATATAGAGCATCTGCAATTAATTTCCCAACGCCTAAGCTATTAGATACAATGCCGATGCCCAGGCAACCTACCACGAAGAGAATAAAAGTAAAGTTTACATTTTTAATATCCTTTGGTTCCACCAGTTTTATACCAGGTAACATAAGGATGATTGCGGAATAAACAAATAGCCAGCCAATACTAATTTTGTGCATAGAACTAGTAGCAGCTCCTATAATTAGAAGAACGCTAATAATTAATATCTTTGTTTCATCTTTTGACATTTTTCCAAAGGAAGCCAGTTCTGTCTCAAAATAAGATTTAGCCTTAAGTTCTACATCGGGCTTAAAGAAGATTGCGATAATCAAAATAGAGCATATAGTATAAAGGAGTTGTGGTATAAACATGTGACCGATGTATTGAGTCCAACCAGGGACAGCATACCCAGCACCTGCAATCATACCAAAAGGTACTAGGTTATTCATGGTTCCTGTATACCACAATAAGGAAGGGCCTAGTGTAGATGCTAGGGCAGCCATACCAAGTGAAGATGCTGTTTTTCCGCCCATTTCCAATTCTAGAGCTTTGGCAATACCTACAGCTAGTGCTCCGAATAAAATTGCCTTGGCTGCAAGGTCTGCTATAACAAGGGAGACAATGGCACCTAAAATCATAAAGCCAAATAGGATTGCATTGAATCTACCGCCAAATAATAAAATTAGCCGAAAGGCGATTCTTCGCAGAAATCCAGTCTTCTCTAAGGCAATGGTAAGAATGTAACCGCCCAGGATTAGCCATGGTACGTCGATACTCCAAGCGGCAAAGGCTATTTTGGGGTCTACCTTTAAGAATACGATGTATGTAACGGGCAGTGCTACTGCTACAACAAAGAGGGGAACGACTTCAGTCGCAATAAGACAAATAGCAAAAACCGTTATAATGGCGAAACCTTTAATTGGAGAGGTGAATTCTCCAGAAACGGGAATGAACGCAACCAATATAGGAAGTAAAAAACTTACGATCCACTTGATTGTGTTACTCTTGTTTACTGAGTTTGACATGACATTACTCCTTTTAAAAATTATGATAATGATTAACATCGTTTAAATGTTAATTCACAAACTAGCTTTAGTATATCCTTGGAGTAGAAGCCTGTCCAATAGGGAAAGCGTATCGAAGCCATACGATATATCAATTGGAAAATGAGATATTTGGCATCATTCTTGAGTGGCGTCTTAGGGCAAAAGTAACGAATATAGAAGGTGAAATACACTTTTGATACATAGATTTTCATGTGCTATTCCTGAGGCTAATTGCATATGATTAAATGAACCAAATGTATATGTAAATAATAACCATATCATCGTACTTATTAATATGTAAAGAGGAGAATTTGTAATGGATAGAGAGGAATATAACACAAAGTATAGGGGCGGCTTGAATTATAGCCAATTGAATATCTTCAACGAAATGAGAATGCTTTGGGAGCAGCATATTTTTTGGACCAGATCTTTTATCATTAGCGCGGTGGATAACCTTGAGGATTTGGAATATGTCACAGCAAGGCTGCTTCGCAACCCTTCTGACTTTGCCGGTATACTCCAATATTATTATGGAAGGGAAAAGGCAATGAGATTTAAAACACTTTTAGAGGACCATCTAAAAATAGCTGCTGAAATAACAAACTTTGCAAAACAAGGGGACGCCAAAGCCGTTGAACAGTATTCAAAACTGTGGTATGCTAACGCAGATGATATTGCTGAATTTTTTTCAGAAATAAACCCTTACTGGGATGAAAGCCTCTGGAGGGATATGCTTTACGATCACCTTCGCATGGTTGAAAATGAACTAAATACCAGAATGAATAAAGACTATAAAGAAAATGTAGCATCCTTTGATATGATGGAGGCTCAGGCCTTAAACATGGCAGATGTCATGGCATCTGGTCTTATTCAGCAGTTTAGGATTTAAGGTGTAAATATGGGCAGGATGTTAACTGAAAAATTGTATCCGACCATTAATAGGTAAAAGATGAAATATAATAAAATTGTAAGCGGAACTTTTCTATCAAGGCCCAATCGATTTATTGCACATGTAAATATACAGGGCCATGATGAGGTAGTTCATGTAAAAAACACAGGCAGATGCAGAGAATTATTGCAGCCAGGAGCCAGGGTGTATTTGGAGGACTACCAAGAAAATCTTCGGAAAAGAAAAACTAGGTATTCCCTTGTTGCAGTAGAAAAAATATTGAATAACGGAAAAACACTCCTAGTAAACATGGACTCTCAGGCACCTAATAAAGTGGTTTCCGAGGGTCTTTCTTCAGGTGTTATAAAGCTTCCTGGATTTGAAGGAAAGCCTACCTATATTAAGCATGAAAAAATCTTTGGGGATTCCAGGTTTGACTTTTATTTGGAGGGCCTTCAGGAAAAAAGCCGTCAAGAATGTAAAGCCTTTATCGAGGTAAAGGGGGTTACATTAGAGGAGAAAGGTGTTGTAAAATTTCCTGACGCTCCAACACTTAGGGGCGTAAAGCATTTAGAAGAATTGCGCAAAGCAGTGAATCAAGGGTATATGGCTTATGTAATATTTGTCATACAAATGAAGGGTGTTTTTTATTTTAGTCCTAATGATGAAATGCACCCGCAATTCGGACAAGCACTAAGAGAGGCTGCAGCAAGCGGGGTTCATATACTAGCCTATGATTGTCAAGTGACAAAGGATGAAATGAAGGTTGCAGATCCTGTGGAGGTTAAGCTGTAAATTCTTATTGAATTATCAGCTCCTCTTTTTTTTATGGCAGAATGCATTTACGGTGTATTGGTTGTTCTCAAAAAAGGCTCGTTTTTGCCTTATTAGAAAAGAATCCCTATTCGCTAATCAGCAAAATGTTGACTGTTCTGAAATTAAACTTGTTTTCTTAACTTTTCTGTTCAAACAAATGTTTTGTTCAAATAAAAGCATTATAGATTAACTTTTGGGTTTATAAAATATTTGAGCTAATGTATAAATTCTGAAAAAGTAGCATTAGACTTTCTCTCACAATCAACATAGTAATAAAAAAGGTAGATTGATACAATGTTATCAAAGATGCATCAAAAAAATATTTGTATGAGGAGGGAATCATATGTCAGAAGCATTAGTTACGCAGTACTGGATGTTTGGTGTAATGGGCGTAATGATAGTATTTGGAGTTTTTGCAGCAATTGGCAGCATGAGAAAAGAGGGCGATAGTAAAAAAAGATAAGAAATACTGACTTGGAGGATTTTATGAAATTAAAAGACCCGAAGGAATTATTAAATTCGTACTTAGATGGAGCTCGAAACTTAAATGCTGCAGCTCCCATGCAAACAAAAGGATTTTATAGTTTGTTAAATGCTTGTGGTAGCAATGGGGCTTTATCAGAAAAGTTTAAAGAGTTGATTGGTGTTGCTATTGGCTCGTATAACAGATGCGAGTATTGTATCGTTTACCATGTGTACCAGTCATTTAAATTAGGTGCTACGAGGGAAGAGGTATTAGAAGCCGCTCTAACTGCAGCAATATATGGTGGGGGGCCAACATTGGCATATATCTCCACACTTGTGCAGGATTCCATTGAAGCGTTTGCACCGGAGTTTGGAAAATAGAATTAATTATTAAGTCTAAAAGAATCATTTATGTAAAGTTTTTCTAAATGGAGGTAGGACAATGGCTAATGAAATAAAATATAGAGACATACTTTATAATAACGAGCAAATCGGAAAATATCCACTTGATAAGTTAAAAAGAGTGGACAAGATAACAACCCGTTATGTCGGCGATGTTGAACGAAGAGATCCGAGAGAGCATGCTTTGGCTGTTCCTTTTAGAGGAGATTATGGAGAAAAGGTGAAGGAGTTAGCACCAAAAATGACGGTTTCAGAGCCTTTAGGTGCGTCCTTAGTAAGTATGCAAAGGCATATTAACAACTTCAGACAAAATGAGGTGGCAGCGAAAAAAGCTCCAATTCCTGATGATCCAAGGGTTTTAGCTCGTCACGTCAAGAGCTTAGGATATTTTCTTGGTGCTGATATGGTAGGCATCTGCGAACTACCGCAATCTGCTGTATATAGCCATGATATGGATGGCAACCCTATAGAAGCGCCTTATAAATATGCAATTGTTCTACTTTGCAGAAAAGATGCTACTACCATTGAGGCTTCCTGTGGATATGACTGGATTTTTGACCCTGTTAGTTTTCAGACTTATCAAAGACTAGCATGCCAGACAGAGACTATGGCTAATTATTTAAGAAGGCTAGGACATGAGGCCGCTCCTTCAAATATGTGGAATTACCTTACATTGATGCCCCAGCTTATTTTAGAAGCAGGGCTTGGAGAAGAGAGCAGGATGGGAATTGCAGTCAACCCATTTGTCGGCGGAAACTTCAAATCAGCAGCTGTACTGACTAATTTGCCCTTAGAAGTAGATAAGCCGATTGATTTTGGATTACAGGAATATTGTAAAAATTGTACAATCTGTGCAGAGCAATGCCCAACTCAGGCAATATCTTACGGGGAAAAGGAAGTTTATAACGGTTACGAAGCTTGGAAGATGGATGAAAGAAAATGCTCCACATTTAATATTTTAAACACTAAAGGTTGCGTTTGTGGAAGATGCACAAAATTCTGCCCTTGGGGTGGTTTAAACACCGATCCCGAAGATTTTAAAGATTGGGACGGTACAAATGAAAGCTTAAAGGCTATGGCGGATGCTAGAGCAAAAGCGTGGAGAGAAAAGAATTATAAGAGCGAGCAAGAAACTACACATAAATGGTGGTTTGACTTAGAAAAAGTAGATGATGAATATGTAATACCACCTACTACCGAAAGGCTTTAGCCCATAAGTAGAGCCCACAGATCGAGTATTAAATCCAAAAAATAATTAGGAGGATTTTATTGCATGAAATTAGGAGTATTAATAGCAGTTCTAATATATGAAATCGTTGTTATATTTGGTGTAGGCTTATATGTTTCAAAGACAAGAAATAAAGAGCTTAAGGATAGCTTTGCGCTGGCAGGAAGAAGCATGGGAATTCTCACCTTAAGTGCGACAGTAGCACTGACAGGGCTTGGTACTGCACACATACTTGGTATATTTGAAATGTCTTATGGTATGGGAGCGGTGGCAATTTGGTTTAGCTTAGCCCATGTAATTTTAATTGTTGTATGTTGTTTTGGAACAGGGTTGTGGATCCGAAGATTGGGAGTAACTACTGTTCCGCAAGCTCTGGAAGGCATGTACGGAAAAAACATAGCCTTAGCAATAGGATGTGTCATGGCAGGTATAATTTGGGGCATCCTAACTCTCGAAACTCAGGGTATTGGAATTGTAGTGGCTACAATGACAGGTTGGCCCATCGCTAATGCCGCAGTAATCGGAGGTATATTAGGAATATTTTATGTAATATTAGCTGGTATGGAAGAGGTCGGAAAAGTTAATGTAATTAATGCTGCTGTAATGTATATTGGTTTAATAATTGCAGTGGCCGCTATTGCGCTGAAATTACCCGGTGGAAACTTTAACACAGTAGGAGCTTTCTTCAACGAGAACCCTGCAACTTCATTTATGACTAGTATACTAGGTACTCCAGAGCTAATTATTACCTTTGCTGTTGCTCAGATAATTACAGTAGTATTCTGCCATGGTGTCAGCCAGGTATTCCTACAATCTTTTATGGCAGCAAAGGATGAAAAAACAATAAGAAGATCTGTTTGGATAGCAGCGCCCCTAAATGGATTATTTGGAGTTTTCGCTGTTGTTATTGGTCTGACAGCAAGGGCACTTCCGGAATATGCCGAACTAGGACCTAAGATGGCTGCAACAACGTTGTTAATTGAAATGCTTCCTGGGTGGATATCAGCAATACTATTGGCATCATTACTAGCTGCAATACTATCAACCTTTGCAATGACCTCACTGACTCCAGCAACAATTTTCGCAATTGATATTTATAAAGGGTTGTTTAAAAAAGACGCGAGTGAGCAAGAAGTTGCCAGAATTATTCGAATCGTCGTTGTCGTATTAGGTGCTTTAGCTATAAGTATTGCTTCATTCCTTCCGCCTATCATCGGAGCGATTAATTGGTTATTTGCGTGGATCGTTCCAGTATTCTGGCTCTTTGTATTTGGGCTATTTTGGAAGAGGGATAAAGGTGTTGCCACCCTTACACTTGTTATAACTTGGGTAATAAATATTCTGTGGTCATTTACTGCATTACCTAGTATGATAGGTGGCACTGTAGGATCACTACCAAATGGATATGTCACACTAGTTATTTCATTAGTGGTATTAATTATCGGCAACCTTGCTGTAAAAGGAGAACCTGCCTATTTCAAGATTGCAGAATATAAAGAAATTGCTTAATTGAATGGAGGAAAAGAATGTTTGCACAGATGTTTATTAGTAGCCTCGTAACAATAGTTGTTATCGTAGGCATTGGTCAGATAATTTACAACTTGGGTCATAAAAAAAATTCTTAAAGTGAAATATGGATGATAGGTCTATAAACACTTTTCACTAGAAGGGTAAAGTACTTAAATAAAAGATTACTAGTAACAACTAGTTATGCAATTGGTTGTTACTAGTTTTTTTATATTTTCTTTTAAATGACTAAACGATTGGAAAAATATCAGTATTATTGTAATACGATCTTGTTATTAAAGGTATTGATAGGGTTGGGTTATATGAGATGTGCATTATCTGAAATGCTTCACATTTTTTTTTCAGACAATCAATATATAATTACTATTTTAAGTTTACTATAATGTGGGTAGAGAATAAAGGATATAAAGAACCGTCAACCTTTATACATTGCATTAATTCTTAAAATCCTAGGTTTGATAAAGCATGTTGCAGTTGAAAAGATTGGAGGAAAAATGAAAGTAATAATTATCGGCGGCGTAGCTGCTGGCATGTCCGCAGCGGCTAAACTGAAAAGAGAAAAAAGGGAAGCAGAAATAGTCGTATATGAAAAAGGGGATTATGTTTCCTATGGCGCATGCGGTCTTCCTTATTATATATCTAATGTTAATGATGATTACAGAAAAATGCTTATCAGAAGTGTAGAAGAATTTGAAAACAGCGGCATTAACTGCAAGTTGCATCACGAGGTCTTGGCAGTGAATCCTGCAGAGAAGAAAGTGCAGGTAAAGGATTTAAAAACTGGAACAGTTTTTCTAGATTCCTATGATAAGCTTATGGTTGCATCTGGGGCACGGTCCGCATCACCACCCTTTCCAGGCATTGAACTAGAAGGTGTAATGAGCTTAAGAACCATGAATGACGGGCATCTAATGAAAGAAAAGGCCATGGATAAAGGTGTTAAGAATGTTATTATTGTCGGGGCGGGTTTTATAGGAATTGAACTAGCAGAGGCTTTTCGTGAATTAGATAAAAATGTTACCGTTATTGAAATGCAGGATCATATTCTAAATAATTTTGAACCTGAAATTGAAAGCATTGCTATAAAAGAGCTAATTGATAATAAGATAAACTTAAGGTTAGGCGAGGGTCTTGTTGAATTAAAAGGCGAAGGGCATGTGAACCAAGTCGTCACCACGAAGGGTGTGTACGATGCTGATATGGTTGTATTAGCCTTAGGTATCAAGCCTAATACTGAAATGCTTAAAGACACAGGTGTTAATCTAGCAAAAAACGGAGCGGTAATTGTAGACAGAGAAATGCGGACCAGCGTAGAAGATATCTATGCCGCAGGAGATTGTGCGGAGGTTTACCATTATGTAATGCAGCAAAATACCTTTATACCATTAGGTACTAACGCCAACAAATGTGGAAGAATAGCAGGATCTAATCTTGCAGGAAAGCACATAGAATATCAAGGGACCTTAGGTTCTACTGCAATAAAAATATTTAATGTAGAAATGGCTAAAACTGGAATCAGCCAAAATGAGGCTCTGAGTATTGGCATAGAAAGTGGGAGCTCCTTCATTGAAACCTTTGACCATATTCAATATTACCCAGGGCAATCTCCTTTATGGATAAAGGTAATCTATGAGAAGGAGACTAAAAGAATTTTAGGCGCTCAGGCAGTGGGAAATAAGGGTGCAGTTTTAAGGATTGACGTGTTTGCTGCAGCAATACAGGGCAATATGACTACAGAACAATTAGGAATGACAGATTTTTGCTATGCCCCACCTTTTGCAGGGGTGTGGGATGCAGTGAATATTGCATGTAATGCAGCAAGATAAAAAGGTCAAATCAGATTAAAACAATTGCTAGTAACAAATAGTTCTACTATTTGTTACTAGCAATTTTAGTTATGTTCCTTTTAAGCTTAGGGCAGATGACGATTTAGCTTGAATTCAGCTATTTATGATTCGCAGTTCTTGTGTTACTATGTTTGCATAAATTTTTCCTTATAAGCATGATTGAAATATACATATTATATAAGGAATCAGCACTGAATGAATAAGAATTAGTTAGCTCAGTAATCTTATTCAAACGTTGCAACACTGTGTTTCTATGCACCTGAAGAATTTTTGATGTCGACTCTAGATTTCTTTCACAGGAAAGATAAACCTCTAATGTTTCTAACAGTGCAGTATTGTTTTTATCATCATAATTATGTATCTTCCATAGGGCAGGATGGCAAAAGTTTATTAAGTTATTTTGGCTACATAGGTCTTTCGTTTTAGCTATTATATCAAATACCTTTTCATCATAAAAATAGATATTAGAATCATCTTTGTTCCTTTCAATTTCCATAACTTCTACTGCTTGTTGATATCGCTCTTTCATCTCTTCCAGCTTGTGAAAGGGATAGCTTGCACCAGCCATTAGTTCATATTTAGACAGAACGTTAGAAACCTCTTCTCTATTATCCTTCACATTATAATTGCATAAAAATATGATTAATCCATCTTTAATAATAAATGAGCTATTCTTTAAAACCCTCTGGATTTTTTCAATAATAGGAAGTGGGGGAATAATGACCTTAGAATTGATGTTTGCAACGGCAATCATTTGTAGGGGCTGCCCTTCCTCAAGTCCAAGCTCTTTCCATAGTGCATAATGTGACATGAAGATTCTTTCGCCTTTAATCAAGCTTTGTAAGAGGTTGCTAGTACCCTCTTTTTTCTTGGGATGTGATTCTCCCATGTCAGTTCTTAATGCTAACTCAAAAACCTGCTGGATAACTTCTGCCATTTTAATATCTTCATGTTTATAAGGCCGGTTGCTTAGTACGATGCTAAAAGCCCCTGATATAAACCCATTTACTTGTAAAGGTGCAAAAATATGCTCATATATATCTATATCACTTATAGTATGTATAGGTTTGTAATCCTCATGAGATTGGATAGAGGGTCGAAATAAATCCGTAATATTTACTTTTTCTAAGAGGCCAGTACCAGGGTTAATGCTGTCCTTAGGCATTCCCCATGAGACATATCTGGTTGAATCATTAATCAATCCTAAGCCGATGGGATTGTCTATGACTTTTGCAGCTGTATTTATAAGATCTTGTAACCCGCCATCACCAGTCAAAGATTGAAACATTTTCTCTTTTAATAATTGAACATTATCTTCTAACATTACTTACCTCCTTATTGTTTCAAAATGCTGGAATAACCGCTCACAGTCTTTCATGTCAGAAGGATATAATATGTGCAATATCTTGATAGACAAATATAATGTTGTGCTAATTTTCTCCCAATTGGGCCCTAAATAATGGTCTATATTTTTGAGCCTATACTTTAATGTATTAGAGTTAATATTCAACATTCGTGCCGCATCCGGACGATTACAGTACATCAATATATAAGCGTATATGGTTACTATAAATTGGGTGCCTTCTGTCTTGTCGGATTCAAACAATTCAAGTATTCCCGGGTGACATAGGAATTTCAATTCATTAGTGTCTAAATCGAAAAGCATATTTTGTATGACGTAATGCTCGTAGTAAATAATTAAATCTTGAATTTCTAGCTTTGTTGAAATCCGAAGCAAAGAGGCCGTATTGTGATATTGGCCCTTTAAATCTGTTAATTTTGAAACAGGTATACCTACACAAGCTCTTAAATTATTATTCTTTAAAAAAGTACGTGCTTTTTTCATGGATTTGCTAAAAGGGGTTGATGATTTAGGGTCAAAAACCAAAATAATCAAGTCCCCTTTGTAAATAGATATTTTGCTTTTAGGAAATATTTCAGTAAGAGGAGGAGACAATTTCAACATATCGCTTTCCTCTAAATTCTTAATAGCTCTAACAGTAATAAGAGTAATGACATCCTTAGGTATAATTGAAAAATTTCCTGCGTAGTCTCTGGCAATGTCTTCATTTGCAATTTCTCCTTGCAAAAGGTTGCTGATAAACAATTCATGAGTATTTATCCATAAAGTGCTACTTTTTTTTCTACGTCTAAGTTTTATAGCCAGAGCATTAGCTAAATCTAGTAGTAGTTGTCTGTCTGTATCAGTAAAAGGCCTTTGAGATTCTATAGTGATCAGGTAATAATTCGATGAAGGCACAGGAAGCACTGTTGCCATGCGCTTGTAAGGAGAATTTTTTTTATGTATTAAAAAAGGATTGGCTTCAGTGAAATCATGGGCAGTTATATGGGAAAACTTTTTTCGCGCAAAAAAACAGGAAAATCCTGTTTCTTCCCAGTCAGGATCGTGATAATTTTCATACTCGGATTTTAATAAGACCTCACCACGATGATTAAATAGCATTAGAGGGTTGTTTAAAACTAAATATCCTGCGTGTAATATCTCTGAGAGCCTTGCGTCCTGTATCAATAAGTCTAGTAAATCTTGCTGAAAGCTATTAATTTTTAAAGATTCCATTCCACACCTCTGCTTATTTGACCTTTCTATGTAGATACAACTGTAAGTTTACCATGGACAATAGGAGTTTTCAATGAGATTGGTAAAGTTACCCTCTAATCCGTTTTGGGAATCATATTTAAATGCAGTCACAAATCTCTTTTATAACGCTGTTACTTCCAGCGGTAGCACTGGTGGCGGAGGTAGCTCTGGCGGAGGCGGTACTCCTGGTGGTGGCGGAGGCACCATAATCATTCCAGATGAAGAAATACCTGCTGGAGAAATACCTGAAGAGGATATGGAACCAGTAGAAATCATGGAATTTATTGACGAAGAAATACCTGCAGGAGATCTTCCACAGACTGGTGGCTTCCCAGCATTAGCTCTATATGGAATAGGAGCAATGGTGGCAGCAGCAGGAACAGGAATGAGGCTTAGAGAAAGACGCAAATAAAATATCTGGAGCAAATATAAACAGATTTGAAAAAATGTAATAAGTAAAAAGTAAAAGCCAGGCTGTAGATTTATAGCCTGGCTTTACCGTAGGTCTTAGTTAGGATCTTAATTATTTAGATAAAAGTGATTAATCATTGGCAATGCCGGCTCTGTCGATAATATAGAATATCAAGCTAAGGGCGATTCCTACAATAGTAGCAAGACACATACCTGTAAGCCTAACCTCACCAATTTGTATAAATGCACCGGAGAGGCCAGTTACAAATACTACTGCTGATAGGGCAAGGTTGCGGCTTCGGCTGTAATCTACTTTTTTGTCCACTAAAATTCGCAATCCCGAGGCAGCGATCATTCCATAAAGAAGGAAACTAACACCGCCCATTACTGGAGCAGGGATGGTTTGAATTAAACCAGAAGCCTTTCCTATAAAAGCCAATATAATAGAAAATATAGCTGCTCCGCCGATAACTCTTACACTATAGACTTTTGTTACAGCCATCACACCGATGTTTTCTCCGTATGTTGTAGTTGGTACGGCGCCAAACAAACCAGATAACGTAGTGGAAATACCATCACCAAGTAAAGATCTATGAAGACCAGGATCTTTTATTAAATCCTTTCCAACAATCTCGCTGGTTACTACCTGATGGCCGATGTGTTCGGAAATAACTACTAGGGAAGCAGGAATAATAATTACAATAGCAGTTGGATCAAAGATTGGGAATTCAAAGTTTGGCATTGCCAGAATTGAAGCATTGGTAACTGCGGAAAAATCCACCAATCCTAATGCCAAAGAAAATACATAGCCGACACAGATGGATATCAAAATGGAAATGGCAGCCAAGAATCCCTTTAGCAGAACCTGTCCAAAGACTGCTACAAGAAGTGTTATAGCAAAGACAGCTACAAATTTAGGATTAATGCTAGTGTATTCTTCTGTTAGAATCAGTCCAGCATTGCTAGCAGCTGTTCCCGCTAATTCCAATCCGATTAGTGCAACAACAGGACCCATTGCTGCTGGTGGTAGGAGAATATCAATCCAGTCTGTACCTACTAGCTTAATAATACCTGCTACAGCACAAAAAATAAGTCCGGTAACTACAAATCCTCCTAAAGCATAGCGATATCCCATATCTGGATTTGCAAGAATTAGAAATGTTGGTGAAAGGAAGGCAAAACTAGAGCCTAAATAAGCAGGACATTTACCTTGGGTAATAAAAATAAAGATTAGAGTGCCTATACCGTTCATAAATAATACGATGGCAGGGTTAATGCCGAATAGCCAAGGGACTAAGACAGATGCACTGAACATTGCGAAAGTATGTTGAATGCTAAGAGGGATGCCCTTTGATAAAGGGACTCGATCGTTTACTTGAATGATTTTTCGTTGTTCTTTCATAAAGTGTTCCTCCTTATACTAGCTGTTATTAACGAAAGAAGAGAAGCGTATTCAGGCCTCAAGTCTAATTTTTTCCACAAAAAAAGTGGCTGACACCACTTCTGCTCTCCTCAGAATCTTTGACAGAATACCACAAGAATTGTCCCTGCGCAAGGTTTTTTTTATTAGATTACAGCCTGGCGATTAAAGATTTAACTTATGGACTATTAGGGGGCTACGTGCCTCTTGATTTTTACATAAAAAATAAGTCCTGATTTAACCAGAACTTATTCCAGTGTTTACAAGCCTAATTTTTTCTTCATGGCCTCATAATTCATGGCATGAGTCAATGCATTTTCTTTCGTTATCAACCCTTCGGAATAAAGATTGAATAGGCTAGAATCCATGCTAATCATTCCCTGGCTTGATGAGGCATAAATGGTAGAGTCAATGAGTTGGACCTTAGACTCCCTGATAATATTACGAATGGCAGGATTGCATATCATAACCTCAAAGGCTGGCACCATGCCTCCATTAGTTGAAGGTATAAGCTGTTGAGATACAACTGCCTGGAGAACCATAGACAGTTGAGTTCGGACCTGTCTTTGCTGTGCGGGAGGAAATACATCCACAATGCGGTCAACGGTATTGGCTGCCCCCATAGTGTGCAAGGTGGAAAAAACAAGCTGTCCTGTTTCTGCTGCCGACATGGCCACTGAAATGGTTTCAAAATCCCTCATTTCGCCAAGAAGAATGACATCGGGAGATTCTCTTAATGCAGCACGAAGCCCCTGTTCATAGCTTGGTGTATCCATGAATATCTCTCTTTGAGAAACTATGCTTTTATCATGTGTATGTAAATATTCTAGTGGATCTTCTAACGTGATGATGTGAGCCTCTCTATTTTTATTGATCTTGTCAATGAGGCAGGCAAGAGTGGTGGTTTTTCCGCTACCTGTAGGCCCCGTTACAAGAATCAACCCCTTTGTTTTATTGTAAAGGTCCATCACCTGATCAGGAATTCCAATGAGGGTAGGATTAGGTATCTGGAATAGAACTACTTTTAGAACAGCGGCCATGGAACCACGCTGATAAAATGTATTCACCCTGAATCTTCCTAGTTTTTTAAGAGAAAAGGAGAAATCATCATCCATACGAGACTCTAGATATGAAATACTTCTAGAGGCCAAATTATAAATCTTTTGAATGATACTTTCTGTATCCATTGGCATGAGCCGTTCACCAATGTTCTTCATACGACCATTTGATCTGTATGTTAAAGGTTTTCCGGCAATAATGAAGATATCTGAACCATTATCAGCTATTATTTCTTTTAAAATTTCATTAATATCCATAGTTACCTGCCTTCTTGCTATTTATCTACTCCACCAAGGTATCATCGAACTCAATTTTATAATCTTCATAATCCCAATGAACTCTTGGCATAAGCTTTTGTGATTTAACTTTCAGGATGCCCCGTTGCTCTTCTAGGGTGAGAACAAGGTCTTGATTTTCAGATACCTTAAAATAAAAGGTATCTGCCTCTAAAGGATGGCCCGCCCTTAAAGAGGCATCTGCAGCAGCAATGGCTTCCTCGGCCTCCCCATCAGCGATATAATAATTGGTTACAGCTTCAGCAGTTTCTCTTGTGAGCTTCCAATCTCCACTAGCGGTAACCAGGGATAAGGCTCCCAAAGTAGTTAGGCTTAGTACAACAAAAATTAGTATAATAGTGGGGCCCCCTAATGCAACGCCTACCTTGAATTTATTCATGAGGATCACCTCGCTCCTGAGAAGGCTCAGAGCCTTGTAATATACGGTTAGAGTAGTATTTTTTTGATTGAAGCTGGTAAATCAGCTCATCACCTTTAGTGACATCATAGGTAAATATAGCCATTGATCCAGCCCATCGACTGTCTAATTGAACCTTAGTGGTTAGGAGAAAAGTTCCGTCTGATTGATCTGTTTCCTCCCAGTTTTCATCGTAATACTTTATGGAGTCAAAGTGAGCTGGGCAAAGGTATCTTAAGAGGGAAATGTCCTAAAACGATAGATGAATTCAGAAAAATGGTACCATTAACGACCTACGAGGATTACGCTGAGGCCCTATTGTTGAAAAGAGAGGACATGCTTCCTGATGAACCCATTATTTGGATAGAAACCACCTGGGAAGGGGGCAAGCATCCTATTAAGGTAGCACCTTACACTAGGGGTATGTTAGATGTATATACGAATAATGTATTAGCTTGTATGATTCTATGCACCAGTACAGAAAAGGGCAAGTTTAATGTCCGAGCTACAGATAAGATTCTATACGGGTTGGCACCCTTACCTTATGCTACAGGTCTTGTGCCACTCGTGTTAAGTGATGAAACCAGTATTGAATTCTTGCCACCGGTAAAGGAAGCGGTTAAAATGAGCTTTCGTGAACGAAACAAAAAAGGGTTTCGATTAGGTCTATGTAAGGGTATCGATTACTTTTTTGGTGTTGGCGGGGTTGCTTATTATATAAGCCTTAGCCTTAGCACTTTGGGTAAGGAAAGGTCTTCAGTAAGTGGTGATAGTGAAAAAAACTCATCCACAAGGATATTAAAATGTTCTCCCTCCATGATATTTAGGATATTAAGAGCAAAACACCGTTGCAAAAAAGAAAATAGAGGATTAAAGCCAAAGGATTTATTTAAGCTAAAGGGCTTTATGGTTGCCGGTACGGATAACCATTGTTATAAAGATGATTTAGAAGATTTGTGGGGCATTAGACCTATGGAGCTATTTGCAGGGACAGAGCCATCTATTATCGGGACAGAAACCTGGACCAGAGATGGAATGTATTTTTCCCCTGACGCTTGCTTTTATGAATTTATTCCTGAGGATGAAATGATAAAAAGCCTAGAGGATAATAGCTATACGCCGAGAACCTACTTAATGGATGAAGTAATACCTGATGAGAAATACGAACTGGTCATTTCAGTTCTTAAAGGTGGTGCTTTTGCAAGATATCGAGTGGGGGATGTTTATCGTTGTGTGGGATTGGAAAATGCAGAGGACGAAACAAGGATTCCTCGATTCAAATACATTGACCGTGTACCAAATATCATTGATATATCCGGATTTACGAGAATATCCGAAAACACCATAAATAGTGTGGTGGAGTTATCCAGACTGGATATTAAGGATTGGATAGCGGTAAAGGAGTATAACAAGCAGAATCGCCCATTATTACATATGTATGTTGAAATGAATCAAAGCTCTATTGTAAATCATGCTATCAGTAAAGAAATTCTAAAGGAACATTTAAGTGTTTACTTTAAGTATGTGGATCACGACTACAAGGATTTAAAGGTTATTTTAGGGATGGATCCTTTAGAGATTACTATATTAAAGTGTGGCACTTTTCAAGAATACCAAAGGCAGAAAGGAAGAAAGCCGAAAAAAATTAATCCTTCTACTTATGAGGTAATGGAACTTCTGCAGATTCAAAATCAAAACTATCATATAATCGGTGGGAGGGGTGTGAGCTATGGATGATTTTACCTATATTCCTATTATAGCACTTTGTTGTTATGCATTTTTACTCCTTTCGTTTATGGCTGCAAAAAAAAGCAGAATTATAAACTCCTTCCTATTGGTCTTAAGTGCCATGATTTTATGGAATGGGGGCTCGCTGCTGATGAGAATACAGCTTTGGCCTTCCATGAAGTTCTGGTATGATGTATCTATTATTGGATTAACCTTAATGGCTTATGCCTTCTATGTTTTTGCAGTAGAATATGCGGAATCTACAGACAAACTATTCAAGAAAATCTGGCTGGTTTTAGTTGTGGCGGCCAATATTATTAATATTACAACGGAATTCTTCCTCGCTCCGCCAAATCTGGTTACCACCGGCAATCAGGTGAGATATGTTTATGATATTTCATGGCCTGTAGCCATTCTCTTTACCTTATGTATGGCTATGATTACTCATATGCTGGTAGTATTAATTAAATTTAGTCGTACCAATGAAAAAGCGAAAAAGCAGTTTATGCCAATCTTTGCTGGGATCTTCATGATGTTTATAGGTCACCTAATGATTATGACCCCATTCTTTAAAGGCTTTCCAACAGATATTCTGTCAGGTGTGGCAAATGCTTTGTTTATGTTTTATGCACTCTATAAACGTCGATTGTTTAAATTGACCTTGCTGGTGTCCAGGGGTATCGTATATGCTTTTGCAGCAGCCTTTTCACTGCTGGTGTTTTCTAATTCCATCCGCTACATAGAGAGATTTATGAATAGGAATATTCCTATGCTAGCAGAGTATAGCATATTAGTTATTGCCTTAACATTTACCGTTGCCACAGTTATTATTTATACTGCCATGCAAAAATTTATTGATGGCGTTTTCATAAAAGACGAGATTGCCCATGCAGAAAGCATCAAGAAGTTTAGTGCTGCAGTAGCTAAAAGCTTAAACGTAAAGGAAATCCTAGAGGAGCTTGTCAGTGTCATTCAAGATGTCATTTGTGTAAAGAAGGTTTATGTCTGTATTTTTGATGAAGGGAGCCAAGCTTATACCATGGCCCACAGCACCAGTGCACTGGACAGGCAGTCGTTTTCGCTACAGAAAGACAACCCATTGGTAAGCTGGCTGACAACCAATAATAGCTGTTTATTGATGAAGGATTTTAAAAGAACTGTAGCCTATAAATCTATGTGGGAAAAAGAAAAAAATCAGCTACAAGAATTAGAAATTGCGTGCTTTGTCCCCCTAAAGGATGAAGATGAGCTGGTTGGCATTGTTCTCCTTACTGGGAAAGAAAAGAATGCCTCTTTTACATATGATGATTTGAACTTACTTGACTCTATCGACTCTATTGGAACCATAGCGGTTAAAAACTCTAGGATGTACGAGAAGGCTTATTTAGAAGCTCGAACGGATGAGCTGACTGGGCTTTTGAACCGAAAATATTTTTACGAGGTGATTCAAAGGGAATATGAAATAAATCAAGACCGGTCATTAGCTCTCATTATATTAAATATTGATGATTTTAAGCTCTACAATCAACTTTACGGTAATAAAGAAGGAGATATTGCATTACAGAAGATTGCTAGGATTATCAAGGCTAGTGTGGGTAATAATGGGTATGTAGCAAGATATAGTGGAAAAGAATTTGCAATTATTTTACCCTTATACGATTTATTGGGGGCCCGAAACCTTGCTGAATCATTAAGGCTTCAAATACTAAACATGAATAAAAGATTGCCAGAAGGTAGCTTTAAGACACTGACGGTAAGTGGAGGGGTATGTTCCATCCCATATGCAGCCAGCAGTGTAAAAGAACTAATACATAATGCTGATATGGCAATTTATCATGTTAAACGAAATGGGAAAAATGCTATCATGGTTTATTCAATGGGTAATAACGAGGTCCCTAGTCATAAAAAACCAGAGGGAAAAAAGGAAGATATCTATTCGGAATATGCTGTAACCATCTATGCATTGACTGCTGCTATTGATACAAAGGATCATTACACTTTCAGTCATTCAAAAAATGTAGCATACTATGCAACTGAACTCGCCTATGCTTATGGCCTTAACCAAGAAAGCGTCGAAATAATTAGAGAAGCCGCGTTACTTCATGACATTGGTAAGATTGGCGTGCCAGAGCATATATTGAATAAACCCGGCAAGCTTACTCCTGATGAGTATGAAATTATGAAGGGGCATGTAGAAAACTCAATAGGCATCATTCGATATCTGCCTTCTTTGGACTATGTTATTCCTGCAGTTATCGGACACCATGAGCGATTTGATGGTCGGGGTTATCCTCGAGGAATTGCAAGGGAGGATATACCTGTTTCAGCCCGGATTTTGTGTATTGCAGATGCCTTTGATGCAATGGTATCAGAACGATCCTACAAGGAGCCATATTCTGTATCCCGGGCAATAGAGATTTTGAGTGAGCAGGCAGGATTGCAGTTTGATCCTAAGTTAGCCCATATTTTCGTCGATTGTATAACATCAAGCGCTATCAAGGTAAATGAAGAGAATCAAATGTATGAGAAATCACTTGTAAATGGATTGCTGAGAACCTCGTAAGAATCTCCTGTTGACGCCACTAGCTTTTAAGTATATAATTCTGACTAAGATAAGAAAATAATGGGGAGGTCGTGATCGGCCTGAGAGGAAACTGTAAAGTTTCGACCCACTGACCTGATGTGGATAATGCCACCGTAGGAATCATATTTGTAAAGTTGAAACCATATCAAATATGATATGGTTTTTTGTATGAGGATTGTTTGCATAGGGTCTTTGGGGTACCAACGGGTAAGCTTTTTAGCCATCGCGTTGTATTAGAGGGAGAAGGACAAAAATGAAACAGAGAAAGACCATGAAAATTGCATTACCGGCCGGAACAATCCTTTTTCTTTTGTTCGTGTGGGAGTTTTTCGTAAGATTAACTAACACACCCCTTTATATTCTCCCAGCGCCCTCAAAGGTACTACTCACTTTAGTGGAAGAAGCACCAACTTTATGGCAGCATTCCATTGTGACCTTATCCGAAACAGTGGCAGGGCTTTTGATAGCCTTAGTATTGGCAATGATTTTAGCAATCCTTATGGACGCATTTGGGTTGTTTCGATTAGCTATTTATCCACTTCTCGTTGTTAGTCAAACCATACCGGTTATTGTACTTGCACCCTTATTTATTATCTACCTAGGCTTTGGAATGGCTCCTAAGATTCTTACCGTGGTGCTTATGTGTTTTTTTCCAATAGTAATAAGCTTCGCTGATGGCATGGCCCAGCTGGATACCAATCAGGTAAATCTTGTTAGATCCTTTGGAGCAGGATGGGCTCAGGTATATAGGCTGGTAAAGATACCAGGGGCAGCTCCATCCCTTTTCTCTGGCTTAAAAGTGGCCGCTACCTATAGCGTCACCGGTGCAGTTGTGGGAGAGTGGCTTTCATCAGACAGCGGACTTGGATATTATATGCTAAGAGTAAAAAATGCTTTTATGCTAGATAAGGTCTTTGCATGTGTTCTGGTGATCATATTTTTGAGCTTGATAATGAATGGAGTTGTTAGAGTTTTACATTATGCTTTATTTCCTCATTTGCGTCAGCAGAATGAAGAGGAATGAATCACAATATTAACACTAAAATGAAGATGTCTATAAAGGAGAAGAAATAAATGAAAAGAATATTAGCGATATTGATTTGTCTAATTATGGTTATGTCATTGGCTGCCTGTGGAAATGAGGAAGGCAAAAATCAGCAGAATCAAGCAAAAGAAGGTCAACTGGAAGAGGTAACCGTCATTCTAGATTACGTGCCTAATACCAATCACACAGGTCTTTATGCTGCTTTAGAGCTTGGATATTATGAAGAACAAGGCCTTGATGTAAAGATTGTTGAACCTGCTGATGGTACCACCTTGGCTTTACTAGCAGCCGGAAAAGGACAATTCGGTATCAGTTATCAGGAGGATGTAACCTATGCCTTGACAACGGAGGAGCCCCTTCCTGTTAAAGCCATCGCTACAGTAATTCAGCACAATACTTCAGGCTTTGCATCCTATAAGGACAAGAATATATTAACGCCTAAGGATTTTGAAGGAAAGGTCTATGCCGGCTGGGGATCTCCAGCAGAGGAAGCTGTCATTAAGGCTGTAATGAGCAATGAGGGAGCTGACTTTTCCAAGCTAACCATGATAACCTCCGACGGCTCAGGATATAATGTATTGAAGGATAAAGTGGATATTATGTGGTTTTTCTGGGCTTGGGATGGTATTGCTTCAGAAATGGACGGTTTAGCCACCAACTATATGGAATTGCGAGAATTAGACCCAAGACTGGATTACTACACCCCTGTAATCGTTACAACTACAAAGATTATCCAAGAGAATCCTGAGCTTGCACAAAGATTCATGGATGCTACCACCAAGGGATATGAGTATGCAATTGCAAACCCAGCGGAAGCAGCAAAAATCATCCATCAGTACGCACCAGATTATGATATTGAAATGCTTACAAAATCTCAGGAATATTTAGCAGGGAAATATCAGGAGGATTCAGAGCGCTGGGGCTTGATGAAAGATGAAGTTTGGGATGGATATACAGATTTCATGTTAGAGAGCGGGCTTATTGAAAAGAAAATATCCTCAGAGCAATTGTATACCAATGAGTTTTTAGAATAAATTAAAATTCCAACAGGAAAAAACCTATTAAAATTGAGGTAAAGATGAAGCTTTCAGTGGAAAACCTGGCCTGTTCTTTCCGAGGCCAGATGGTTCTTGAACAATTGAATATGCAAGTCAAGGAGCGAGAATTTGTCAGCATTCTAGGGCCCTCTGGGGGAGGAAAATCAACCCTGCTAAATATTTTGGCCGGAGTGTTGAAACCAGATGGGGGTCGTGTTGTTGTAGATGGAGAGGAAATCAAAGGACTATCCACCCACTTTGCCTACATGCCTCAGCAAGATTTGCTAATGCCATGGAAAACCATAATGGATAATGTATGCCTTTATGGAGTCATTCACGGCAACCGAAAAACGATTAGGGAGCAGGCTGCTTCCAACTTTGAAAAGTTTGGTCTTAAAGGGTATGAAAATCGATACCCGAGAGAATTGTCCGGGGGAATGAGACAAAGAGCTGCATTTCTCAGAACAGCCCTTTGTGGAGCAGATATTCTTCTTCTAGATGAGCCTTTTGGAGCGCTAGATGTCATTACCAGGGGAGGCATGCAGGATTGGCTTAGGAGTATGCGATCTGAACTAAACCGCACAACCATACTGGTCACCCATGATATCGATGAAGCAATTTACCTGTCGGACCGAATACTGATATTAACAGGTCAACCTGCAAGCTTTCAGAAGGAAATTTCCATTAAAGAAAAGAATAGAAGCAGGGAATGGCTCTTTGATCAGTCTCACCTTCACAAAGAAATTTACTATTATTTAAAGAAATAAAAATGGCGTCAGACACCTACATAAGGAAAAGGTGTCTGACACCATGCTAAATGATGGAAACGGTGTCAGACATCCATGCTATGACACCCAGGCAAAGGACAAAAAATGCTAATAGATGCTCATACACATATCAGAAAAGAAGATATTGATAATGGAATCCTAAGAATCATGGAAGATGCAGACATTTATTCCTTAGTAGCTGCCACAAATCCTGAGGAAGCGGAGTATATAAAGAAGCTGGCGGCATCAAGCCCTCGTATTATTCCGACCTATGGCTTACATCCTTGGTATTCTCATAAGCATTCTCTATTAGATATGAGGAGTTATTTTGAAGAAAGTCCGATTATCGGAGAGATTGGTATGGACAGCACCTGGTGTCATGTTGATTTAGATTGTCAGCGAAAAATATTTATCAAGCAGCTAGAGATTGCAGAGGAAAGAGGCTGCCCAGTTATGCTTCATACAAAAGGCCAGGAAAGAGAAATCCTTGGTATTATAAATGAATTTAGTATGCCTGTCATTGTTCATTGGTATTCCTCCATGGATTATCTAGAGGGATTTTTAATAAGAGGCTGCTATTTTACTGTTGGCCCTGATGTTAGGATAAATCCAGCGGTGCAGCAGGTGGTAGAGAAGGCTCCATTAGAAAGGCTACTCGTTGAAACAGATGGACTTGGGGCTGTAGAATGGGCCTTAGGAAAAAAGGTTTTACCTAAAGACCTGCCTAACATCCTGCAGGATAGTTTAGATTGCATCGCTGAGATAAAAGACATTCACAGAAACCAGGTGCAAAAGGAGATGGAAGCTACCTTTAAAAGGCTGATTTTTAAATAAGAATTTGAAAAGGTTATGATTTTTATGCTCTTTACCTGTTGCTTATATTAATGTGATTTTTCATTTAACCTTCTTATATTACAACGATATTCTAAATCTTTTACTGGTAAACAATACGATTTTGTATTATAATAAGCTTATAAGCGAAAATTATATAGATAGTGGATTGCTTAAAGAAGGCATATCCATTAACTGTTAAATCTAGTTGGAAAGTGCCATAGCTTTTCAACTTTTCAATTTTAGAATAAAGGAGTATTAGATGAAAACACTTGAAGAAACCATAGCAGCACTCCGAGAAGAAAACCGCCTTTTAAAGCGGCAACTAAAAGAAAAAGAGGCTAAACTTGTAGAAATTAAAGAACATGAAACTACAGCCTTTATGATTGGTGATGCCATCGCTGACGGAATCTGTGTGGTAAATGCAGAAGGCATTGTTACTCAAATTAACAAGGGCTACACTGAAATTATCGATATAAAGGAAGAAGAAATACTAGGTAAGAGTATTCAGGAGATGCTAGATAAACAATATTTTTCTAACGCAGTATCCCTTGAGGTAATCGAAAAAAAGCAGAAGATATCAGCCATGACCACTCTAAATAAGAACAACCGGAAGGTGCTGCTTGTAGGGACACCTTTGATGGATGAAAACAATAATGTTATAAAAGTTATTACGGTTATGCGAAATCTTACAGAGCTAATGGAACTAAAAGAAGAATTAGAAGAGGCGGAACGAAAAAAGCAAGAATACAGGGAAGAATTAAACTCACTGAAAAAAGTAAAAGATCATGAATTTGTTGGACGTGCGCCAAGTATAAAAAAAGTAAAGGAACTAATCGATCATGTGGCCCAAACAGATGCAACGGTACTGATTACCGGTGAAACAGGGTCCGGAAAAGAAGTGGTAGCTCGGGAGATTTATAAAAAAAGCAAAAGAAAGGACGCAAAATACGTAAAGATAAACTGCGCAGCCATACCTGAGAACCTGTTAGAATCAGAGCTTTTTGGCTATGTAAAAGGGGCGTTCACCGGTGCAGACAAAAAAGATAAAAAAGGGCTCTTTGAAATAGCCAATAACGGTACAATACTTTTAGATGAAATCAGCGAAATGCCTTTAAAGCTTCAATCTAAAATTTTGCGAGTGCTACAGGAAAGGGAAATAACCAGGGTAGGGGGAACCGAAAGTATAAAAATTGATGTGAGGATTATTGCCTCTACCAATGAAAGCCTTGAGGAACTGATTAAACAGAATTTATTTAGAGCAGACCTTTATTATCGACTAAATGTATTTCCCATCAAGATACCCCCATTACGTGAAAGGCGAGAAGACATTCCTGACATTGCCGCATCATTTTTAACAAAATTTAACAGGATCCATGAAAAGAATAAATATTTTTCTAATAGCGCTATTAGTGCATTGGTTAAATATGATTGGCCAGGAAATGTTAGGGAACTTGAAAATATCATTGAAAGAATGGTAATTGTTTCACGAAACAAAGTACTGGATAGCGATGATGTCCTTGCCATAGCTTATATGGGAGATAAGAAACCATCGGATATCAATTCTATTAATATTGGAGAAACTAGTCTCAAGGAAGCAGTCCAAGCTTACGAGAAAAAAATCCTTGAGAAAGTTCTGAACGAATATGGCACCTCCTATGCTGCAGCGGAAGTGTTAAAAACCACTCAGCCCACAATTGTTAGAAAAGCCAAAGCCCTTGGGATTCCATTAGGGAAGAATCGATATAGCCAAGGTGTGGTTGAGTGATAGAAGAAGACAATACAAAATCGTATCAATAATACATAATTGAATCAATCCTGTTATGTGTCTAATTGACAACGGTATCTTTAAAACCTGCCTCCGCTCAATACAATAACGTATCAAACGGAGGCTTTTTTATTGGGATAATAGATAGAATTATTTGAAAATAATATGCCATAATAACAAATGTTGGACTAATACAAATAATAAAACCTTGAAAAATGAGGGGAAACAGCCATTTTAAATAAAAAATCAATAAAAAGCCATACTGTTTATAGGAGCTTGGCACGATAATTGCGTTTATTAATTAAGGATATCATCAGGAGGTGAATTTAATATGAAAAAAGTTGAATTAAAGAATGTATCCCCTTACAATGCACCTTTACACTTTGATATGAAATCCATGAAGCTTCATGGAACAGAAGAAACCGGTGCTACAAAATTCTGGATGGGGATGTCCTATTTCCTGCCAGGAGGTGGAGCTGATTGGGCTTATGAAGACTCTCCGACTGAAAAAATCTATTACATGCTGGAAGGCGAAATGGTTGTTAAAGGGAAGGACGAAGAGTTTGTTCTTAAAAAAGGAGACTCCCTGTTTATTGGTCCTAACGAAGGAAGATCAATGATCAATAAAACAAACGAAGTGGCCACAGTGTTGGTTGTAATCAGCTACGACTAAAGATTTGCTTAAGGTTTCCTAACCAATGATCTGATTTAATAAAATCAGTAAGGAAAAAAGAGAATAAAGGAGAGAAAAGATGGTTGATAAGCAATTTGTAGATAACTTATTTGATGTCAAGGGAAAAGTTGCCTTGATAACAGGAGCAACAGGAGCTCTTGGAAAAGCAGTATCAATCGGCTACGGTCTAGCAGGAATGAAAGTTTTTGTTACAGGCCGCAGCGATGAAAAATGTAAAGCTCTTTGCGACGAGCTAGAAGCTATGGGAATTGACTGCGGATATTCTGCGGGAGAACCTTCTGTAGAAGCCGATGTAATTAAGGTAGTAAATGATGCTGTAGCTAAATATGGAGAAATCAATGTTCTATTAACTGCAGCAGGATATAACAACCCACAACCAATCGTAGAACAAGATTTAGCTGAATGGGAAAAAATAATGGACTCTGACGTAAAAGCCACTTGGTTGTACTGCAAATATGTAGGGCAACAAATGATCGAACAAGGCAAAGGCGGAAAAGTTATTTTAGTTTCCTCTGCACGTTCAAAGATGGGTATGAAAGGTTATACAGGATATTGTACAGCAAAGGCTGGCATTGACTTAATGGCTCAATCATTGGCTTGTGAATGGTCTGCTGAACATAAAATTAATGTAAACACCATTAACCCAACTGTATTCCGTTCTGATCTAACAGAGTGGATGTTTGACCCAGAAAGTGCTGTATATAAGAATTTCTTAAAGCGTCTGCCAATTGGTCGCCTAGGTGAACCGGAAGACTTCGTGGGTCCATGTATCTTCTTAGCTTCTAGCGCAAGCGACTTTATGACCGGTGCAAATATTGCTGTTGAAGGCGGATACTGGGCTAACTAATCGGAGGTAGAAATGAGCATAAAAAATGTAACCGTATTAGGCTCAGGCCTGATGGGCAATGGACTTGCACAAGTGTTTGCCTCAGATAAAGATACTCAAGTGATTCTGAGATCCAGAAGCATGAAGAAGGATCCTTTGGCTGGTATTAGAGCAAATCTTGATATAATGATTGAAAGAGATGCCATGACAGAAGAAAGGGCGGGAGAAATTTTAAGCCGTATTACCTTTACTGATGATATGGAAATGGCACTAAAGGATGCTGACCTTGTTGTAGAATGCGTACCTGAAGTCATGGAGATTAAGCAAAATCTCTTTCGCGATATTGAGCCTCTCTGCAAACCCACTTGTATATTAGCTACAAACACTTCAGTTATGAGTATTACAGAAATTGCATCTAAGTCTAAGGATAGAAGCAGAATTGTAGGAGCTCATTTCTGGAATCCCCCTTATTTAATACCACTAGTTGAAGTAGTAAAAGGGGAAGATACAAGTGATGAGACCATGAACATGACCTATGACTATCTTAAAAAGATTGGCAAAAAACCTGTTAAGTGTATGAAGGATGTTCCTGGATTTATTGCAAACAGGTTACAGCATGCAATCTGGAGAGAGGCCCTTTCTATAGTAGAACATGGTGTCGCAGATGCGGCTACTGTAGACGAAGCATTAAGATATGGTCCTGGATTAAGATGGCCTATTTTAGGGATTTTAGAAAATGCTGACATGATTGGACTAGACTTATCCCTAAATATTCAGCAATATATCGTAAAATATCTGGAAGACTCTCATGAACCTTCAAAATTGCTTCAAGAATTGGTTGCAAAAGGAGATCTTGGTTTTAAAACAGGAAAAGGATATCAAACTTGGACTCCGGAAGAGATAGAAGCTTCAAACAGACGTTTGAGAGAATATCTCATCGACGTAACAAAAGATTTAAAATAAACAACATAGATGTAATCATAGGGTTGAGAAGTCGAAAAAAGTGTATAAGTATAATAAGCTACTAGTATATATTAAGCTATTATTATTGGTTAAAATTTGTATTTGTAAAAGGAGAGAAAAATGGGAAAGAAAGTTTTTGTTGATTTAACACATCCGTTTAGCGCAGATATTCCACGTTGGCCATATTTTGCAAAGCCAGTAGTTGATTCTATGCATACATTGGCAAAGGGTGGAGTTTTGACACAGAGAATCGATTGCGTACAGCACACTGGTACACATGCTGATGCACCTCGCCACGTTATGGAAAAAGAATTTGACGGTAAGAGAGCTCGTTACACACATGAAATGCCTGTTGATGCATATACAGGAGATGCTATCTGTCTCGAAATTGACATCGAACCTTGGGGACTAATCCTGCCTAAACATCTGGAAGATGCTTGCGAGCGCGCAAACATTAAACCAGAAGAACTGGAAGGCATGATCGTATGCTTAAACACAGGAATGCACCGTAAGTTTGACGACTCCAAAGAATATTATCACTACTCCAGTGGAACTGGTATTGAAGCAGGAAAATGGTTTGTAAAGCATAAGGTTAAGTGCGTTGCAATGGATAGCCAAGCTCTTGACCATCCGCTTCATACAGCTATGGGTAACAACGGTGGAACTGCTATGAATTTAGTGGGTGCTTCTGGAAGACCAATTACTCAGGAATACATTGAAAAGTTTGGCGAAGAAGCATATGCTGAATTCGACAAGGAACTTTACATTAAGCTTCACGGCCAAGAAGCATATGATGCAAAATTTGGCGAATTAGAAGCAATCGGCGAATGGGGAACATGGGAGCCATGCCACAAATATTTGTTAGGTCACGGTATTACTGGTGTTGAAAACCTTGGTGGAGATTTAGACAAGGTTTCTGGAAAACGTTTCAGATTCTACTGTTTCCCAATCAGATGGTACCTAGGTGACGGATCTATGGTTCGTTGCGTTGCAGAAATTGATGAAGATGACCTAAATGATGTTCCAGACAGAACTTACACCTATGGTGGATTTGGCGTAGTAGAAAGATAAAGCTGTAAGCCAAAGTATTTAATAAAGAAAAAGAAATAGAACGAGGGGCGAGGAGCTTACCTAAGCTATTCGCCCCTTATGTAAATTTAAGCACCTTGCCCGATTAATCGAGTAAATTGCTGGCAGGTGCATACAAAAATTTCATTAATCTTTATTGGTAGGAATTTGTAGTAAGATGGAGGTATATATGGATAAGGCACTAAAAAACAAAAGAATAATCACTGTAGCAACAACCGGTGCATGGCCAACCAAGGAAAACACACCTAATGTGCCTATTGAACCGGAAGAAATTGCTGAAGAGGTTTATAAATGTTGGCAGGCCGGAGCTGCTGTTGCTCATATTCATGTGCGTAATGATGAAGGCAAGGCTGCAATGGAATTCCATAAGTTTGAAAAAACTGTAGAATTGATTAGAAGCTATAAGGATTGCGATATTATTCTTAATCTAACCACATCCGGTGGTGTAGGCCTAAAAGAAGAAGATCGTATTAGACCCTTTTATGAGTTGAAACCAGAAATGGCTTCCTACGATTGCGGAACCATGAACTGGCTTCATACAACAATTTTTGAAAACCACCCTGCTTTTCTTGAGAAGGTTGGGCTTCTGATGCAGGAGGTTAATGTAAAGCCGGAGATTGAAGCTTTCGATCCAGGTATGATTTATAATGCAGGATACTATCTGAAAAAAGGTGTTCTAAAAACGCCTCTTCATTTCCAATTCTGTATGGGATGTGCTGGCGGAATTGCGGCAACAACCAAGAATCTAGTATTCATGAAAGATACTATGGAAGAAGTGGCTCCTGGCTCAACCTGGAGTGCCTTTGGCGTAGGTGCTGGTGCAATGGAAATCATGTATGCAGCTGTTGCTATGGGCGGTCATATACGCGTAGGAATGGAAGACAACGTGCTATATAGAAGAGGTGTCCTTGCAGAAAGCAATGTACAGTTTGTAGAGCGTGCTAAGAGAGTTATTGAGGAATTCACTGCTGAAGTGGCTACACCAGCAGAAGCTCGCCAGATTCTAGGCCTTGATCCTAAGTAAGGAGAAAAGCATATGACCTGGGGCGCATTGTATATGTATTATCGTTGCCCGGAATGCAACAAAGGTTTTAAGTATTCCATTGATCTTATACCCGAATACGGAGAAGAATTTGGATATTGCCCGGATTGCAATGTAATGGGAGAGTATATCACAGAGGGAGCTCGTATTCCCGAGGACCTAGAATACGAAGACGTATACTAATAAATAAGGCTATCGACGCGCAAGCGGAGGTGGCCTTTATAATTGCCTTAGCTACCATCTTTAAAGAGAAGATTGTTCAATCTAATATATAACCTTTGGGCATAAGTGTAATGCTTAAGTTGTATTTTACATTGGAATGTCCCCTTGATAAAATAGTAACAAGAGTAAATGTGTATTTATTTTAAGGAGGATCGCGACATGAAAGTCATGGGAATTACTGCAGGAAGAAAAAATGGGAATTCTGAAATTCTCTTAAAAGAAGCATTGTCAGTATGTAAAGATCAAGGCGCGGAAGTTTGGATGATTAATCTTCAAGACTATAACATATTACACTGCACCGGATGTGAAGCTTGCTCGATGGGGATGGCAAGAGGCGTTCGGGTTCCATGCGTCCTACAAGACAAAGACGATAAACATGTTCTTACTGAAAAAATGTTGGAAATGGATGCGGTTATTTTTTCGGTACCTACATATGACCTGATGCCTGCATCCAGGTATCTTGCATTTGCACATCGAAGCCTGGCTTATGAAACAGCGTTTTTAAGCTCCATTGGGGAGCTTGAGCCAAAAGATAGAATTTGCGGTATTATTTCTGTTGGCGGTTCCACTCGGTCTTGGCAATCTATGGCACTAGAAAACATGCTAGCCACCACCTTTACCACATCCTTTAAGGTAGTCGATATGATGTTGGCAAAACGAGTTAGTAGACCGGCATATGTATTATTAAGGCCTGAATTTATTGAACGGGCTCGTAAAATGGGCGAGAACATTATGGAAGCATTAAGCACCCCTCCAGAGGAGCGGAAATGGTTGGGAGAAGAGGATTTTGGATGGTGTCCGAATTGTCATTCTAATGCCTTGACCAAAGGGGAAGAACATTGGGACGGAGTAAAATATCCTATTGAATGTCAAGTATGCGCTTGCGGTGGTGATTTGGAACCCGATGGCAAAGGTGGTTACAAATTTGTCATTTGGGACGAAGGCAGGGCAAAGGATCGTTTTACCGATGAAGGACGTGGAGAACATTTGGTAGAAATCGGTGAGGGCATGAAATTTTTCTTTGAACCGGAGAACCAAAAAATTGTTAAAGAAGAAATTGAAAAATACAAGAACATTCAATTTAACAGCATAACCGTATAGCATAGCAACAATTCCAATTATTAAGAGGTCACCAGTCCAATTGGTGGCCTCTTGGTGTTATAAGCCCCATTATTTTGCTATTTTCTGAATTTAATGTTAAAATGTTATTGTCATTGTATTCTAATAAGGTTTAGTTTGGGCAGAGTCTTAGAAGTAGGTGGAATGATGAATTTACGACATATAAGTTTGCTACAGATCGATTCATTTTTAGCAGTGTGTAAGCATTTGAATTTTACAGAAGCGGCGAAAAGCTTATATATTTCCCAGCCGTCCCTAAGCAAGCAGATTGCAGCTTTTGAAAATGAAATAGGTGTGCAGCTGTTTTTAAGAAATAAACGTGCAGTTAGGCTGACTGCTGCTGGTGCGGTCTTATTCAAAGAGCTTGGGGATATTACACAACAAATTAGCGATGCTATTGAAAAGGCAAGAGAGCCTAACTTAGGTCAAGAGGGCACTCTGGTTATAGGTTGTCTAAATGGAATGGATACCGATAGATTCCTACCTAAGATTCTAGAAGACTTTACCGCAAACCACCCTAAGGTAAATTTGATATTCGAACGACATAGCTTTAAGGATTTGAGAGAAAGACTACTAAGTGGCGCTATTGATATCATGTTTACTCTCTCCTTTGAAATGGACGAGACCCTAGACCTAGAGTGGGAAGAGCTTTATAGCACAAATACAGAGATTTTCATGTCTAGAAAACATCCCTTAGCACAGAGAACTTCTATTGCCCTTGAGGATTTAAAAGAGGAAAAATTCGTTAGCATCTCCAGAGAAACTTCACCTAAAGGCTATGAATCAGTAGTACAACTATGCGAGAAGCATGGGTTTACGCCAAACATTGTGAAACAGCTACCAAACCCTGAATCAGTATTATTATGCATTGAGGCAGGATTAGGAGTATTTATTTTCGAGAGTACGATAAAAATACCAAATGAACAAAATATAAAAAGATTTCCAATAAAGGACGATATACTTTCTACTGTAGCAGCATGGAAAAAAGAAAATTACAATCCTGCGATTTCACTCTTTGTAGAAAATATCCCAAACTTTACATAAAGCAAGTGGCCTAGGCCACTTTTTTTATTGCACAACAGGAACATGAGGTGGGAATAAGGGACAGGTATACTATTGAATTCACTAATAATAGTAGATCTGTCCCCTTTTTTTGCCACATTATAACTTAAATGAATAAGAGTAATGCTTTTGATATATTTCAACTTTCTATTGTTAATTGATAAAATATAGACAAAACAATAGAGAGTTAAAAACCACCGATTTATAGGATGCTACCGAGGGCCTGACTGCATAAGAAGACACAGAAAGGTTAGGAGATGAATGATTTGAGTAAAATTCAATTGAAAATAAATGGTCAAGATATTGTAACAGCCCAAGGGAAGACAATTCTGCAGGCTGCCTTAGATGCGGATATCTATATTCCTCATATCTGTTATCATGAAGATCTTCATCATGCTGAGGTGTGTAGGCTTTGCGCAGTTGAAGTGGAAGGAAAAGAAGAGCTAATTACATCCTGTGCTACACCTGTTGAGGATGGGATGGTCATTACTACCAACAGTGATAGGGTAAAGAAAGCTAGAAAGCTTTCTACAGAGCTTCTGATGACATGCCACCCTTCTGACTGTACATCTTGTCCCAAGTATTTAAATTGTGAGCTTCAATCTATTTTGCAATACCTTGACGTGAGTGATGCTAGGATTCGCAAGAGAAGACATGCACCACCAGCTATCACGACAAACCCTGTGGTAGTTCATGATATGACTCGGTGCATACTTTGCGGTCGCTGTGTTAGGGCCTGCAATGAGCTTCGTGGCGTGGGTGCTATCAATTTTGTGAGAAAAAAGGATGGAAATATCGAAGTAGGTACACCAAAGGGAGAATCCTTAGCTGAGGCAGGATGTAAATTCTGCGGAGCATGTGTAGAAGTGTGTCCGACAGGATCCATCAGAGACCAAGAAGGTCTTATGGATAAGATTAAAAATAGAAAAGCTGCTTTAGTGCCTTGCAGGGAGACTTGTCCGGCAGGGATAGATATTCCACGATACATTCGACTGACCAAAGAGGGTAGAATGTCTGAATCTGTAGCTGTGGTTCGTGAAAAGGTTCCTTTCCCAGGGGTATTGGGAAATATCTGTGATCACCCTTGTGAGCAGGAATGCAGAAGGCAAGAAGTAAACGAAAGTGTAGCCATAAGAGAAATTAAAAAATATGCTGTGGAGCACGACAACAGGGAATGGAAGACCAAGGGGTATCAAAAAGAAGCAACTGGCAAGAAAGTAGCTATTGTAGGTTCTGGGCCTGCAGGTTTGACAGCAGCCTACTACCTTGCAAAATCAGGTCATAGCGTTACTGTATTTGAAAAGCTTGCCCAACCAGGTGGCATGATGAGAGTAGGGATTCCGCCTCATAGGCTTCCCCGGACTCTTTTAGATCAAGAAATACAAGATATTAAAGATGTAGGCATAGAAATCAAATCAAATACCAACATTCAGTCGGTGAAGGAATTAAAGGATCAGGGTTTTGATGCCATACTTGTGGCGGTAGGAACTCATCAAGGCGTGAGACTACCCATACCTGGGAATGATTTAGATGGTGTCTTAATTAATTCGGAATTTCTTCGAGCATTCAGTATGGGAGAAAACCCAAGGGTGGGGGACAGAGTTGTAGTGTTGGGAGGCGGAAATGTAGCCTTTGACTGTGCGGGAGCAGCACATAGACTGGGGGCAAAGGAAGTGACCCTTGCATGCCTTGAACCACGAGATGCAATGAAGGGTAGCCCTGAGGAAATCCAAGAAGCCCTAGAAGAGGGTACAACAATACATAATTCACTTACCTTTGATGAAATACAAGGAATGGATGGAAAAGTCACCGGTGTAAAGGTTCGAAAAGTAACTTCATTTCACTTTGGTGAGGATGGCTGTCTCAATATAGATGTAGAAGAAGACTCCGATCATATTCTACCGGCAGATACTGTTATATTTGCCGTAGGGCAAAGGCCGGAATTAACTGAAGAATTCGGACTTCATTTAGGAAGAGGGAATAGGATTCAGATTGAAAGTGAAGAGAACCCCGTAGCAGAACAAGGAGTATTTGCGGCAGGAGATGCCGTAAGAGGTACAGTATCTGTCATCACTGCAATTGCAGATGGAAGAAGAGCTGCTATAGCCATAGATAGGTATTTAGGCGGAGATGGCATCATTGATGAAAAGCTAGCCCCTGACAGAAATTACGAGGCATGGATCGGCAGAGAAGAAGGGTTTGCGGACCTGCTTCGATGTGAAAATGCAAAGGATGAATCAGAGCGTTGCCTTCAGTGTGATTTGCGCTTAATCATTAAACCACAAAAGTTCTGGAGTGAATATACCTATCGTTAGGGGGTGGAAATATGAACTATTCAGCAATTAAAAAAGCAGTAAATATAACAGCAGAGCAAGCAATCGAAGAAATTATTGCATCAGGGCTTCGGGATAGAGATTATGACAATCGCAACACCGGTAAGCGCTTGAAAGAGCATGGATTAACCCATGACACCGGTCGTCGACTTCCACTATTTTCAGAAAATGATGTAGTAAAAGAGGGAGAAAGCTCACCCAAACATCTCATTTGCCATTGTGTAGACCAAGAGCCGGGTGTTAGGATTAATGAATTTCTAGTAAATACACAAGCCAGCGAAATATTGGATGGTGCATTGGTAGCAGCCTATACCACTAGTAGCACAAATATTTTTGTTCATGTAGCTCAGGACAAAAATAATGAAAGGACTATGAATGAGGCTGTAAAAGAGGCCTTAGAGGTGATTAACCAGCTAAACCTAAAAGTAAATATAGAAATCGTGAAAGGTGCTCCCGAAAAGCCTTTGATAGGTTTTTACAGATATCCCACGATGATACTTAACGGAGAAACAGCCATGCAAATTGCATCCGTTATCAATTCTGGAAAAGAGTGGTATCAACAAATAGGACACTCTAAAAGTCCTGGTACAAAGCTGTTTGATGTAAGGGGAAGTGTGAAAAAGCCTGGAATTTATGAGGTGCCAACCAATACTACCTTAAGAAGAGTGATTGATGAGCTAGGTGGAGGCATGGAAGAAGGCAAAGATATGATGGGGGTAATCCTTGGCGGAATTCAAGGTGGGTTTTTAACAGAGGAAGAGCTGGATATAACCTTGGATTTTGATTCGGCTAGAGAAGCCGGCGCCTTGATAGGCATGGGAAGTATCCAAGTTCTTGATCAATCTCAATGCATTGTTCATATCGCCAAGGAATCTACGATATCATCTATGAAATTACATTGTGGTAGATGTTCTGTGGGGAGAGAAGGATCGTATCAGCTAAAGGAAATGTTGACAGACATGACCATAGGAAAAAGCCGTCCGCAGGATATAGATATGATTAAAGAAATTAGCCATGCCATGAGGAAGAATAGCCTGTGCTCTATTGGGAAGACGGCTCCTAATTTGATCCTGTCCACCATAAAAAACGCTCTCGGAGAATATGAAGCCCATATGAAGAGAAAAGTGTGTAAAAACTTAGTCTGTTCTAAATACGTTACCTATCATATATTGCCCAATCTTTGTAACGGGTGTGGAAAATGTAAAGACGAATGTCCCGAGGACGCCATAGCTGGTCGCAAAAGAATGGTTCATGTCATAGACAATGATGCCTGTGAACAATGCGGAATATGCTTTGAAATTTGTCAGCAGGAACAAAATGCAGTTGTAAAGGCTGGAGCTAAAAAACCTCCAACACCGAGAAGGCCTATTCCGGTGGGGAGCTGGAAAAAATAAAATATGAACCTGCTGGTAAGATGATGCTAAAAACAGTAATACTAAAAAAATCTATTCAGCTTACGCTGGGAAAAAAGTTAATGGAGGGTAAGAAATGAAACAGGAAAAAACAAATGTAGTCGTTGTTGCAGCAGGCCTTTCCGGTCTTGCAGCCACTATTTCAGCGGCAGAATCTGGTGTAGGTGTTATCGCATTCGAAAAAGCTAATACAACAGGTGGCGCTGCAAACATGGGTATGGGTCCTCTTGGCGTAGGATCAAGATTGCAAAGAGAAAAACTTGTAAGCATTACACCCGGGGAAGCCTTCCGAAAGCACATGAACTTTACCCACTGGAGAGTAGACGCCAGAATGGTCCGTGAATTTTATTTCAGATCTGGAGAGACCATAGATTGGTTGGAAGACATGGGTGTTGAATTTCTCTCTGTTCAGAGAGCTTATGCAGCTCCTGAGGTATTGAAGCCTTATGCAACCTCAGAAGAAACCTGGCATGTTGTAAGACCTTCTGATGGAAGCAATATCGCTGGACCAAGAGCAGCAGGAGCTATGATAAAAGTGATGACAGACAGGGCATTGGAATTGGGCGCTGATATCAGACTTAATACTAAGGTAATTGAAATTCTTAAAGAGGGAGATAAAGTTGTTGGTGTAATTGCAGAGGACGCAAATGGTGAAAAAACAGAAGTCCGGGCAGATGCTGTAATCATTGCAACCGGTGGAGCTGGGGACAATGCAGCGATGATAAAAGAAAACACCGGTTACGATTGGGGAGATAATCTATTCTCCTTTAGAGTGCCTGGTATGGATGGGGAAGGTATGAAAATGGCCTGGAATGTAGGTGCCGGAAAAACACCAATTTCCCTGGAATTAATGTATACTTGCCCACACAACATGGAAACTCCTAATCACTTCATCATGGATGGCGCTTTCAGGCAGCCTTGCCTATGGGTCAATTCTCTTGGAGAAAGATTTATGAATGAGGACTCCATCTCTAATACCACATTTGCAGGCAACGCCATTGCAACTCAGCCTGGCAAAATGGCTTACTCTATCTTTGATTCAGCTCTATTAAAGAGGTATAAGAAAAAGGGTCCGGATATAACTTCTCACGTTCACCCTTTTGATCTTTATGAACAGTTTGATGATGCCATTCAAGGCATTCTGGATGCTGGATATGAGCATGTATTTATCGCAGAGACACTAGAAGAACTTGCAGAAAAAACTGGTATCAATGAAGAGGCATTGCTCAATACGGTAGATGAATATAATGAGCTTTGTGATAACGGTTTTGATGAATTATTTGAGAAAGACCATCAATTTCTTCAACCTATTGAAAAAGGTCCATTTTATGCTTGCAGATATTTCCCAAGTGCTTATGGCACATTAGGCGGAATTCGCATTAATCATAGAACAGAGGTTATGACAGAAGACCATAAAGTAATTCCGGGGCTTTACGCTGTAGGCGTGGATGCTTGTGCGATTTATGCAGATTGCTATCCATTTATTCTACCTGGTAATACCATGGGATTTTGCTTGACAACTGGCAGAATGGCTGGCGAAAACGCTGCACAGCATTCAATGCAAGTGTAGGGGAATCCTCCTCATAGCGGGAGAGGGCGCGTAGGCAGCTCTGTTGTCCTCATGGAGCTTGAGAAACGACCCCGTGTCCTCGCCCGCATCCCTTTAATACGGAGACAAACAATGGCAAGGCCGGATTTTGATTATCCTTTTTCCATACAGCTTCCACGGTTAAGAGATCATCGCTATCCATTGGCATAGGGTAAAATTTCAAACCGTCTCCTCCATAGATACGAACATTTTCATCTAGGAGAGCGATGCCTATACCAGAATGCAAATAGATAAAGAGAGTTTCCAGATTAGGTGCAAGCTTTACAATATTAGGCACGAAGCCATGAGCTTTACAACTATCGATAAGAGCCTGATAACCGCCGGGAGATTCCAGAGGAGAAATGGCCACGAAATCCTCATTCTTTATATCTTCCATACTGAGAGATTCTTTTCGGCATAAGGGGTTAGAAGTAGGCACCACCAAGTTACCACTGGCTTTGTAGAGTGTATGGGTGTCAATGCCAGTCATACAAGATATTTCAAAGGAAATAGTAAAAATAATATCCAATAAGCCTTGAAGAAATTTCTCCCTCAATGTGGAGAAGCTGTTAACCTCCAGGGTAAGGGAAACATAAGGATGAAGATCATTAAAAGTGCTGATTATTTCAGGAAAGCCGTTAGAGGTATTTATAGATTCTATGTAGCCAATAGAGATGGAGCCATAGGCGCCCATATTTGCCTCTTTAGCCTTGGCAACTGCAGCTTCCATAAGGTCATTAATGTTTTTTAACTCCTTATATAATATCTGGCCCGCCGGGGTTAAGGAAACATTTCTCTTATCCCGGATAAAAAGAGGAAAGCCTAAGTCCTCCTCTAGACAAGCAATTTGTCTGCTGATAGTAGGCTGGGTAGTAAACAGGCTTTCTGCAGCTTTTGTAAAATTTAAATGCTGAGCCACAGCCAAAAAATATTGAACTTGTAAAACATTAATCATTTATTTTTCCCCCTAAAGTGATTAGGTTTTAGAAAATTACTATGATGTGTTCTATATGATGCTAAATCTATTTTACCATAAAATGAAAAAAACTAAAGTCAATTGATACCAATAAGGTATAAGATGAATCAACAAAGGTATAACTGGGCTATCCTTAGGTGTGTTAGAATTATAACAAAGATATTTCTGAATATACAAAAAATTCGGAGGGAGCTTATGAATAAGATTATTGTAGACAATGAAAAATGCACCGGATGCAAGATTTGCTATCGTGCTTGCTGGCTGGATGTCATCCGATGGAAAGAAGATGAGAAAAGGCCGGAAGGTAAATACCCGGAAGATTGTATAGCCTGTAACTTTTGTGAAATATCATGCCCGGAAGAAGCAATAAAGGTGGAAATTGACTATTCAATCCCCTTCCCATCACCCTATATTGCCGGTAAAGATGAATAGATTGGAGGAGAAGAATATGTCAAAAGTAACAAGAGAAGTGAACACGGATGTTCTTGTCGTAGGCCACGGTATTGCCGGTTTGGCTACGGCCATTAGTATTAAAGAAGATGCTCCTGAATTAAAAGTAATCACAGTAGACAAGGCTTGTGTCGGTTACGCAGGTAAAGCAAATAAGGGCGGGGGCCATGTAGCATTTATTCCTGAAGGTGCCGAAGAGCAATATGTAGAATATCACACTAGAAACCTGGGAGACTACTTAAATAACCAGGATATGTTACGCATATACGCAAATTCTACAAACAAGGTAATGGATAGATGGGAAAATTGGGGTGTAAAATTTGTCATCCCAAGAGAACATGCTGGAAATGCACATCCTATTATTCCTTGGAAAATTACCCTAGTAGATCTCGACGTCATGATACATATGGGCCGTCATGCAAGAAAATTAGGTGTTGAATCCATTGAAAAGGCTACTGTTACAGAGCTGCTCACAGATGATAATAGAGTTGTTGGCGCATTAGGCATGGACCTTATCACAGGGGATATAATCGTTTTTAAAGCCAAGGCTGTAGTTTTGTGTAACGGAGATCAAAACTTTAGTGTATTGCCAATGTGGCAGTGCGGTAAAGGAGATGGAATAGCGGCCGCTTATAGGGCAGGTGCTAAAATGAGGAATGCAGAATTTGGAAGCTTTGTAAATATGGTAACCAAATCAAGCAAAACGGTTTCTTATGGGGCTGAGGATGCCCTGGTCAATGCAAAGGGTGAAAGTGCCAGCAGTAGGGCGGATCTTGACCCTAGCCTTAAGACTGTAGTCGGAGGAGTTGACCTTGGTGGTGCTCAATCCGTTTTAATGTATTTAGAAACAAGGGACGGTAATGGTCCTATTTATGAAGATACTTCGGCAAACCATTTTCCAGGATCCTTCCCCGGCAAAAACCTTTGTTGCCTTGGCTTAGGAGAGCCTGCAGACCCACCATTCTTTAGGCCGGTGGCTCAAAAATTCTGGGATAGGCTATGGTTTAAAAACAGGATGGGAAGCTTTAGGGATGACAATCCTCTTAAAGAAACGGTTCCCGGCTTAGTAGGAGAAATGAGTCCTCTTTATGTTGACAATGATATGGCTGCTTCTATACCCGGCCTCTTTGCAGCAGGAGATATCTGTGCTTGCGGAAGCTCGTGGTCTGGCGCAGTGCCTACACCTCCGGGAAGAAACAGAGGTTCTGGTCTGATGCACGCTGTATTGACCTCAACTATCGCTGCAGCATCCGCAGCAAAATATGCACAAAGTGCAGAGCAGGCCCAGGTGTCAAATGAGCAGGTTGAAGCTTATGCAGAGAGCCTCTTAGCACCCCTTCATACCAAAGGTGATTTAACCTCTCATGAAGTCATGTGGGAGTTGAAAAATATTATGCAACCTGTTGAATACACAGGATATAAGAACGAAGAAAGACTAACAGAAGCTTTAAATAAAGTTCTGAAATTAAAGGAAAAGCTCCCAATGCTCACAGCGAAAGATCCTCATGGCGTCAATGCTGTCAATGAATGTAAGAGCACCGTATTGTGCGCCGAAATGTTCTTTAGAGCATCTCTGATGAGAAAAGAAAGCAGGGGCTGGCACCTACGCGAAGACTATAAGGAAAGAGACGATAAGAATTATCTAAAGTGGATTATTATAAAAAATCAAGATGGTACCATGAGTCTTACAACTGAAAATGTACCTATGGACAGGTATAAATATAAACCGGAATAGAATTGGTACATAGATCCTATCAACTAACGTTTTTCACTTCTTAATAAGAATAGCAAGAGACCAATTGTTAAAATTGCCTTTTGCTATTCAATAAAACCTGACCAAACTATGACATGCAGATAATTTTTTCAACCGGAAGGAAGAGAATTTACTATGATATACAAAAATTTTGAAGAAATGATTTCAAAGGTGCAGGGTTTAGAAAAAACCAGGAAGGTAGCCGTTGTTTCGGCTCATGATGAGCATACTTTGGAAGCTGTTTTTAAAGCCCGCAATGATAAAATCGCCGATCCCATCCTAATTGGCCATGGGGAGAAAATCTTTGAGATTATTGAGAAGCTTGGGCAAATCCTTGATCCTCAAAACATTGTTGATATCACTGAGGATGCTGAGGCTGCAGCTTTTGCGGTCAAAATGGTCCGAGAAGGAAAAGCGGATTTTATCATGAAAGGAAAGCTCCAGACAGCAGATTTACTGCGAGCGGTAGTGAATAAGGAAAAAGGCCTGAGGACAGGCCGGGTTATGTCTGTTCTTATGCTCCATGAAGTGCCAAATTATCATAAGCTTCTTGCTATTACAGACGGTGGCATGACTATGTACCCCAATCTGGAGGAAAAGAAGCAGATTATAGAGAATGCTGTGGATGCCTACAGGGCCATGGGCTATGAAAACCCAAAGCTTGCCGTTTTGGCAGCCGTAGAAAATGTAAATCCAAAGATGCCCGAGTCTGTAGACGCAGGGAAACTAAAAGAAATGAATCAATCCGGTGAAATTACAGGATGCATTATAGAAGGGCCTATTTCTTATGATTTGACCATGAGTAAGGAATCTGCAGAAATTAAAGGTTATGAAAGCCCGGTGACTGGAGATGCAGACATCTTAATAGCGCCCAATATAACGGCAGGCAATCTTTTAAGCAAGGCTTTGGCGTACTCAGCCGGAGCAAAATTGGCCGGTTATATCGTAGGTGCGAAAGTGCCTATTGTACTAACCTCCAGGGGTGCATCCTCTGAAGAAAAGTATTTGTCCCTGGTATTATCCGCATCTGCAGTGAAATAAAGGGCAAGATCTATTAAAGGGAGTTTAACATGAAAAAACTACTCACGGGAAATGAAGCAATAGCTAGAGGGGCCTATGAGGCCGGTGTCAGATTTGCGTCTGCTTATCCGGGCACACCCTCTACTGAAATATTAGAAAATATCGCTACATATAAAGAAGATATATTGGCTGAATGGGCTACCAATGAAAAGGTGGCTTTAGAAACGGCCTATGGTGCCAGTAAAGCAGGAGCAAGAGCTCTTGCTGCCATGAAGCATGTTGGTGTCAACGTAGCTGCAGATCCGCTTTTTACAGCGGCTTATACTGGCGTAAACGGAGGTCTTGTACTCATAACGGCAGACGAACCAGGTCACCATTCCTCTCAAAATGAGCAGGATAATAGAAATTATGCTAAATTTGCCAAGATTCCTATGTTTGAGCCTTCCAATAGTCAGGAAGCGAAAGACATGTTGATTGAGGCTTATGAAATCAGTGAAAAGCATAATACTCCTGTTTTGTTCAGAATTACTACACGAGTATGCCATGCCAAATCTATCGTTGAATGCAAGGACAGAGCGGAAGCGGGCATCAAGGATTATACAAAGGACATCAAACAAAATGTTCCCGTGCCCGCATTTGTCAAAGGCATGAGGGTTGCGGTAGAAGAGAGAACCAAAGAACTGCTTGAATACGCTAATACTTCACCACTTAACAAAATAGAATGGAATGATACGAAAGTCGGCGTGATTGTTTCTGGGGCTCCCTACCATTTTGCCAGGGAGGTCTTTTGTGATGAGGTATCTTATCTAAAGCTAGGCTTTACCTATCCTCTTCCTATTGAAAAAATCAAAGAATTTGCCAGTAAAGTTAAAAAACTATATATTATCGAAGAAAACGACCCTTATATAGAGGACATGGTTAGAATCCTAGGCTTTGACTGCTACGGAAAAAATCTGTTCCCCTATACAGGTGAAATGACACCAGATGTTATAAGAAGGGTTGTAAATGGCGAAACCTTCCCGGTCATCGATTATGACAAAGACAAGGTGGTAGCCAGACCGCCCACGCTGTGCGCGGGATGCCCCCACAGAGGCTTTATGCATGAGCTTGGAAAAAGAAAGAAGCTTATGATGGTTGGAGATATTGGATGCTATGCGCTAGCCTTTGCTGAACCATATAATGCCATGGATATGAGTTTATGCATGGGCGCGGGATTTAGCATAGGTCACGGCGCCCAGCAGGTCTTTGATATGAAAGACGGAGAGAAAAGACGCGTTGTTTCCTTTTTAGGAGACTCTACCTTTTTCCATACGGGGATCAACTCTTTACTGAACGTGAGCTATAACGGAAGCAACACGGTGAATGTAATCCTTGACAATAGAATTACAGGGATGACAGGCCACCAGCAGAACCCGGGCACAGGATACACTCTTCAGGGAAAAGAAGTCAAAGAAATCGATATGAAGGCCTTGGTTAAAGCTTGCGGGCTGGAAAATGTTGTGACAATTGATCCCAATGACCTAACAGCTGTCAAAAATGCATTAAACTGGGCCCTAAGCATAGAGGAACCTTCCGTTATCATTACGAGATGGCCTTGCGTATTAAAGAAACTTTCAAAAGAAGACAAAGAGGAATTCAAGGATGTATTCCAAAACAAATGCAAGATTGACCATGAGGTTTGTATCGGGTGTAAAGCTTGTATCAGGACAGGTTGTCCGGCTCTCTCTTTTGACAAAGTAGCTAAGAAGTCCAGTATCGATCCAAATCAATGTGTAGGCTGTGAGGTTTGCCTTCAGGTCTGCCCGGTGAAAGCCATTGAAAGGGAGGTTCGGTAAAATGACAAAGAACATACTTTTGGTCGGCGTCGGCGGCCAAGGAACGATTTTAGCCAGTAAGCTCCTAACAACAGGCTTGATGGAGGCCGGTTATGATGTAAAAATGAGCGAAATACACGGCATGGCTCAGAGAGGCGGTTCGGTTTCCTCCCAGGTGAGATTTGGAGATAAGGTAGAGTCTCCGGTAATAGAGCTGGGTAGTGCAGATATATTAGTTTCTTTTGAAAAGATGGAAGCCCTAAGGTGGCTAGAATACTTAAAGCCGGGCGGTAAGGTGGTGGTCAATGATCTTCAAATCAACTCCACCCCAATATTAACAGGAAGAGTTGACTATCCGGAAGGGATCTTTGAGGAGCTGGAAAGCAAAATAGCCACCATGGTGGTGCCTGCATCAAAACACGCCGAAGAGCTAGGCAATTCAAAGGTGATGAACATCATTCTCCTAGGCACTATTGTAAAGGCTATGGGCTTAGAAGAAATTGATTGGGAAAGTATTATCAGAAATAATATTCCTGAAAAATTAGCGAACATAAACATCAAAGCGATTACCCTTGGGATGAGTATTGTTTAAGCTGGATATTGTAAAGGAGAGACATAGATGGTTTACAAAATATTAGCCATAAATCCCGGCTCAACATCAACAAAGTTCGCCCTATATGAAAATGAGACAGAAAAATATATTGAAACGATCAATCACAATGATGAAGACCTGGCGCCTTTTCAACATGTAACAGATCAGCTTGCATTCAGATTGGAGCACATCTTGTCTAGATTAGAGGAGTTGAACCTGGACACTTCAGATCTATCTGCGGTAGTTGGGCGGGGTGGCATGTTACCGCCTGTTCATGCGGGAGGATACTATGTTAATGACACCATGAAGGAAATTCTCACCGGTGGTGCGCTACTGCCTCATGCATCCAATCTCGGCGCTTTGATCGCTGATGCTATCGCTGCACCTTTAGACATTCCAGCTTTTATCTATGACTCTGTGGCTTCCGATGAGCTTAAAGATATCGCGAGAATAACCGGATTGCCTGAAATTTCGAGAAAGAGCTTTACCCATGTATTGAATACAAAGGCAATGGCCAGAAAGGTTGCAGAAAAGCATGGAAAAAAATATGAGGAAATGAATTTCCTGGTTGCACATTTAGGAGGCGGAATTTCTATTAATGCCCACGAGAAAGGTCGGATTATTGATGTGATCACAGATGATGGAGGCCCCTTTTCACCGGAAAGAGCAGGCAGTATTCCACTCTCCTATATCGTGGATATGTGTTATTCAGGAGAATATGATAAAAAGGCAATCTCCAAAAGACTAAGGGGTACGGGTGGCCTGAAGGCCCATTTGGGGACTCATGACTGCCGGATTGTAGAAAAAATGATAGAAGAAGGCGACGAAAAAGCAAAAGCGGTTTATGAGGCTATGGCCTATCAAATCTGCAAGGGAATTGGTGAAATGGCCCCGACTTTAAGGGGAAATATTGATGCCATTATACTCACCGGCGGCGTAGCCAATTCAAAGATGCTTGTTCCATGGATTGTGGAAAGGGTTAAATTCATTGCCCCTGTTGAAATAATGCCGGGAGAAAATGAGATGGAATCCCTTTCTTTGGGCGCCCTGAGAATTTTAAGGGGTGAGGAAGAAGCCGGGGAATATACAGGGGAAGCGCTTAAATAAACGCTAATTTAGTTAAGCTAACCTTTCAGTCTTGATTAAATATTTATTATCATATAAATCCTGCCTGCAACGTCTTGCGGGGGCGGGCAGAACATAAAGAGGAAAAGAGGTAATAATATGGCAGCTGAATTTAATCCTATGAGGAGCTTAATCTATGTAGATTGTTGTAAGGAAGAGTACAGACATAAGCTAAAGCATTGGTTATATCGCTATCATATTCCGGATAGCATCTCTCAATTTGGACCTTACGTGTCAAAGTATGCATTTTACGGAGCCTTGCCTACACCAAAGGAGGGGGACCGGTTTGGGGCCCACAGAATGCAGCTGACAGAACATTATTGGATGGTGAATCCTATAAGAGAAGCGCACACCAAAGCATTGACAGAATATTTTCCTACAGATGTATTGAAGTGGCAAGGTAATTTACTGGATAGTGATGACCAATGCATCAACCTTGAGGGGGATGATGCAAGATGCACTGATTGTGGCGAAGCCCCTCCCTTTATCTTCGCATTTGTTCCTGTCTGGTGGGAAGAAGATATAAAGGGCAAAGAAAGAACAGTAGAAGATGGGCCCAATTATCGTTGGCAGTTTGTCATAGCTTATCCTGATGGAGTATCGGCTGAAGAGGGCGACCAATGGTTCTATGAGGAAGTCTTAGCAAAGTTCAAGGAAATGCCTGAGGTTACAAGGATTCTTACCAGCAAGATTATTCAAGATATAAATAATTGCCCTTATCATAGAATTGTAGAAATGTGGTTTGACGGCCCCACAAGCTGGTATCAGGCAGCAGTTAAGAAGGCTGAAGAAATTAAGAAACCCCATTGGGCTGAAAGTGATCAGTTCCCCTATTTGAGGCCTTATTATAGGTTTTCAAGCATGTTCTTAACGGATATTGCAGATAGTGATAATTATTCACAATACCGTGGTTATATAACCATGAGGTAATAGTGAAACTATATTTGGCATTCAGTGCCTAAAGCATTAGTATATAAAAACTTTATTAAGAGCCTTTTGGGAGGTGATGATTAGCGACATAAATGATTGGCATAAATCGTGATATTTCAAAGGAGGATGAAAAGTAGCAACTATTGTAGAATAATAAGATTAAAGATTCTTAGAGCCAATCTTTAGAATTAGAAAGCCTAAATATTCGAGATGTTGATAGTGATTTGTCTGCTGTTAATGAATATTACAGCAGTTGTCAATAACTATAGCGGCTTCTTGAAAGGAGGAAATATTATATGAAGAAAATAATGGCCATTAGCTTAGGCGTAGGGAAAGCAGCATCCTGGGTGTCTATTGCCGCGCTGATCGTGATGATATTTGTTACTCTAGCTGATATCTTCATGAGCAACTTGTTTTCGAAGCCGATTACGGGGGCAATAGAAATCGTGCGAATGATGATGGTCTGTATGTCACCTGCATTTATCACAGCATTATTTCAGGAGCGTCACGTACAGGTGGGATTGTTTATTGATAATTTAAGCCGTAAAGCTCAACTGGCCTTTGATACGTTTGGATATGTATTAACTGCCATACTATGCGCTATTATGTGCTACCAAGGTCTTATGGATATGAGCACAAAGATGGCACAGAATCAATCTTATACCATGCTAAAGATTCCCACATGGCCCTTCTACGCGTTATTTGCTGTATCGATGGGACTTCTGGCAATTGGCATTATCGTCAAGTTGATCAGTCACTTCCATGATAAAGAAAGATATGTAGCAGTTCGGGAGAATGGAGGGGAGGCATAAAATGAGTGTTGAGATAATTGGCGTACTAGGTGTCATTATTTTAATCGCATTAATCTGTTGTAGAGTGTGGATTGGTGCCGCTATGTCCATTGTTGGATTGTTCGGTGTTGTTATAATAAGCGGATGGAAGCCAGCTCTTGGTATGGTAGTGACCGCACCTTTTACTCAGCTAGATAACTATGTCACAACAGCGATACCAATGTTTACCATCATGGGTATGATTATCGCCGAAACCAGCATCGGAAAAAACCTGTTTGAATTTGCTAATAAATTTTTAGGTAGAGCTTCAGGAGGGGTATCTTCTGCTACAGTAGTTGCATCTGGACTGATGGGCGCTGTTACGGGTTCAGATAACGTGTCCTGTGTTATTATGAGTAAGCTGGCTCTACCAGAGCTAAAACGTCTAAACTACGCAGATTCTTTGGCTACCGCTTCTGTTGCTGCAGGAGCGCCTTTGGCCATACTCATACCACCTTCTATGGCATTTATCATGTATGCCATGTTGACGGAGCAATCTGTAGGAGCTCTTTTCATGGCGGGTATGATTCCAGGTATTATCATGGTGATCGCCTTTGTCATAGCCATTACAATAGCCTGCAAAATTAACCCTGCACTTGGACCAAAGGGTGAGAAGTTTTCTAGACAAGAAAAAATTAAATCGATAAAAGGTGTTATCCCAATCGTTATCTTATTTATAGTCGTCCTAGGAAGCATCTATGCTGGTATTTGTACCGCAACAGAAGCCGGTGCACTGGGTGCCCTTGGAGCCTTTATCATTTCACTAATAAAGCGCGAGATGACATTGAAAACCATGTATAAAATTGTGCTGGAAACGGTTTTAGCTGTTGGCTTTGTTGTGTTTATGCTTGTAGGTACATTTGTTTTTGTAAAATTTGTAGCTATATCCAAGCTGCCCTTTGCTATTACTGAAATCATAACGGGTCTAGATGTAGCGCCAGGGGTTATCATATTTGCCATAGGTGTCATGTATCTAATACTTGGAATGCTCATGCCACAAATACCTATGATGATACTGACAGTGCCGCTCCTATTTCCTGCGATAGTGGCCCTAGGCTTTGATCCTATTTGGTTTGGTGTATTCGTTGTAATGATGATGGCCCTAGGTGCAGTTTCGCCACCTATTGGGATGGATGCCTTTATCGTTTCGGGTATGTCAGGTGTTCCTGTAACGACTATTTACCGAGGGCTGGTACCCTTTATCATTGCTGATGTTGTGGTCATCGTTTTAGTGACTGTATTCCCAATCTTAGTCCTATGGCTGCCAAGTATTATGTAGCCTACATACAATAATGATGTTTTGTGCAGGATATGCTGCATGGAATATATTATCACTAAGTTATTTAAGGAGGGAAAATTAATGAAGAAGATTATTGCTCTAGTATTAGTGTTCAGTCTGGTTTTTGCCTTAGCAGCGTGCGGTGGCGGTGGTGACAGCGAGCCTGTAGGTGGCGACGGTCCTGCCGATGAGGGCAAAGTGTACAAAATGAATGTATCCTTCGCTGCTCCTGAATTTTCTAACCCTGGTATTACGGCTGCATTTGAAAGAATTCAAGAAGCCAGTAACGGGCGCATTGAATTCACTTACTATTACAGCTGGTCTCTTAGCAGTGTTCCCACAGTCATAGACGATTTGAATAGCGGCATCGTAGACATAGCTGCTGTTCCTGTTACCGAACACATGAACTTGTTCCCTTACACCAATCTTGTTACATATACTCCATTCTTAGGATTGCCGGGAACAATGGCAGCAGGAGATTTCTTCCACGAGCTATACCATGAAAATGAAGCTATTCAAGAAGAATATGAAAAGGCAGGAGTAGTTTACTGGACTAACTATCCATTGCCACCATACAACATCTACACCACAAAAGACTTTGCAATTAAGACACCTGATGACCTGAACGGCCTTAAGCTGATATCAAGCTCCGCTCTTATGCAGCAATTTATCGACTCTCATGGCGGTGCTGTAGTAAATGCGCCGGTTACTGAGTATGCTACCAGCTTGAACACTAGTGTTGTTGACGGCGTTATCAACCACGCTAATGTACTAGCAGCCTTTGGTGCCTTGGACTTTGTAAATGGAGCCACAGCATTTGGTGATTCCGGTACAGCTCTTGCGATTCTCACCATGTGTATCTCCGAAAATACATGGAATGATCTTCCAGAGGATTTACAGCAGCTTTTCTTGGATGAGGCAGACAATCTACGTCACGATCAAGGAGCATGGGATATAGAGAATGGCCAAAAGAACCTTGCCTCCATTGAGGAAAAAGGCGGAACTGTTACCTATTTGACCGAGGAAGAAATGAAGGTTTGGCAGGATGCTTTCGCAGAAATGCTTGAGGATTACATTGCTGAACTGAATGCCAACGGCGCGACAGAAGCACAAAACATATATGACCAATTGATGAAAAAAATCGCTAACTACTAATTAGACCCCTTTTCAGAATCACTAAAAAGGCAAGGGATTAATCCAGCCAGAAGACCGAGAGATGATTGGCTGTGGCCACAGCCAATCATCTCTCGGTCGCTGGCTGGACACCTTGCCTTTTTATGGCTCATTATCAAGTCCTTGGCTGTTATGGGTAGTGGTATCTAAATCTGTGGTGTCAGAAAGGTTTGGATGGAAGTGGAAGCCCAGGCCTAATACTTCATAACTATCCCACATCATGACAAAGGCATGGGGATCGATCCTTTTTAAGATTTCCTTTAATTTATTCACTTCGTTTTGGCTTACCACCACTAGGAGGACATCCTTCCTATCTTGGGTAAAACCGCCATACCCTTCAAGCCGAGTTGCTCCTCTTTCCATATCTGATAGAACAGCTGTCCGTATGTCCGTATGCTTATCGGATATAATAAGTGCTATCTTAGAGAAGTGAAAGCCGATTTGAACGATATCGATGGCCTTACTGGTGATATATACTGAAAGTAAGGCATATAATGCTTTTTCAGGACCAAAGACAAAACTTGCACCAAGAATGACAAGGGCATCCAGCACCAGGGCGGAGTTGCCAAGGCTTATTCCTGAGCGAAGATGGATGATTTTTGCCAAAATGGACAAGCCACCCGTAGAGCCTTTGCCTCTAAAGCATAAACCTTCTCCTAACCCTACGCCTACTCCGCCAAATATAGCGGCAAGGATGGGATCGGAAGTCAGAGGGGCCAGAGAAAGCAACGAGGCTAAAATACCTGTTAAGAGAATAAATAAAGGCAAAATCACGGAACCAAATGCGGTGCGAAAGCCAAACCCTTTGCCCACAATAATAATACCCAATACAAACAGAGGAATATTTAGACCCCATTGTGTATAGGCGGGTTCGATGCCGGTTAAAGACTCAATCAATATGGAAATACCGGTAACGCCTCCGGCTGCAATCTGATTGGGAAATAGCAAAAAATTAAAGGATAAAGATGTAAAAAAAGTGCCCAACAGCAGAAGAAAATAATCAACCATTATATAATAGACCTTGGGCTTTGCTTTGAATATATTTTTAAGATTCATGAAAACCTTCCCCTTAATACTCTGCCTACTGATTTAGTATGCAGATAAAAATTTCAATGCTAACAATAGTAGAACACCAATACATTGCTACTATTATGCCAACTCATTAAAGATATTATAAGGAAGGACTTTTAATCTTGTGTGTTATTAAATAAAACACTAATAATAAATAGTTCAATCTTGCGTATTATAGAATAAAAACATGCTACCAAAAAGGATTCGATCTTGAATGTTACATAAAAAACTATTAATGAAGGGATTTGTATATTGCATGTTATATATAAAGATAATGATAAAAGTGATAGAAATGGTAGGTTGATGAATATGGAAATAAAAGTTACTCAAGATAACTTGGGAACACACGTTGACTGGAAGCATGATGGCATTACGCCAAAGATGCTGGACTGGTTTTGGAGCAACATGGAGAAAATGTATGTACTATGGCACCCCAAGACCCACGGTACTCTCACGTGGCCAAAGCCCCCAGTTCACGGCAATCCGGTAGGATCTATTCACAGGGCCCCCCATCATTACCCCGATGGCGTCAAACAGGACATTTATATCAGAATAGAAGACTTGACGGAAGTGCCTGGGGAAATCAAAGATTACATAATTTATGAACATTGTGTTGTTGTCGCAGGACTTGGCCTTGGACCTGAAAGTATAGAAACGGGTGAACCCATGGGTTATAGAATCCACCAATGGGAGAAAACGGACTATGGTGTTGTGGGAAAATCCTCAGCCTTTGGCGCAAAAATTAAGGAAACAAAGGAGGATGGATTGAAATGGGCAGAGCACTGTGTGGAAGAGATTGAAAACTGGAAGATGTTTTTATCTCAGATGTACGATCTTTTTAAATCAGTAGCCAATACCGATACCAATCCCTTTGCAGACTTGACAGTTGAAGGCGAGGGTAGAAATGCAAAGTATAAATACATTGGGGGTTGAAATGAGAGTAAGGTGATGATTTAATAGGGGTGATTATTCAGTCTGGCTTCACATACATATTTAGGCATACACTAAGTAAATGAATAAATAGGCTAAATCAATAATGCGATAACGCATTATTTGCAATGCAATTATGTATCGCTTCCTGAAAATGTGAGAATTCAAGGCAATTCCTTGATTTCTTTTGATATTACCTATACAATAATACAAGATTGTATTGCTAATTATTTTAGCTTATAATAAGTATTTTTACAATACACAGGAATAGATGGAATATCAACGGTTAAGATAATAAAAGATTTAATCAAAGTTTGGCATGATAATTGCGTATATAATTAGTAAAATAGTTATAATTAATTTAAATATTTTTAAAGGAAGGCGTATCTCTATGAAAAACAAGTTAAAGACTGCTGCGGAAGCAGTATCGGTTATCCAAGATGGTGCGACAATCATGGTAGGCGGTTTTATGGCCTGCGGTACACCAGAGATTTTGATTGACGCCCTGGTAGAAAGAAATGTAAAAAACTTGACTATTATCTGTAATGACGCAGGCGTTCCTGGGAGAGGCGTAGGAAAGCTATTGAGCAATGGACAAATAAAAACCCTTATAGCATCCCACGTAGGTCTAAACCCTGAGGTTGCGCAAAGAATGAATACGGATGTAGAGGAGGACAAGCTAGAATGTATCTTAGTTCCTCAAGGAACATTAGCAGAGCGCATCAGGGCAGGCGGTGCTGGCCTGGGCGGATTTCTCACTCCAACAGGAGTAGGTACCATCGTGGCTGAGGGAAAAGAAGTCATCAACATCGACGGTAGAGACTATCTTCTGGAAAAACCCCTTAAAGCAGATTTTGCTCTTATCAGAGGTAGCGTAACGGATAAATTCGGAAATACCACTTATAATGCAACGACTAGAACCTTTAATCCTATGATGGCAACGGCAGCAGATCATGTTATCGTTGGCACCTGTGAAATTGTAGAGGTTGGAGAAATTGACCCCAATAATGTGGTTACATCAGGAATCTTTGTAGATGCGATCGTTGGAGGTGAAAAACAATGGCAGATTTAAAGGCAAGAATTGCAGCTAGAGTAGCTAAAGAATTAAAGGACGGCGACGTTGTCAATCTGGGAATTGGACTTCCTACAATGGTAGCTAATTATATTCCTGAGGGTGTTGATATCATACTCCAGTCTGAGAATGGAATTATGGGAATGGGCCCAGCGGCTGAGCCAGGTAAAGAGGATGTAGATATTATTAATGCAGGAGCTCAGTATGTCACCGTGAATCCGGGAGCTATGTACTTTGACGCCGCAACTTCCTTTGGAATCATCAGAGGGGGTCATGTAGATGCTACTGTATTGGGATCTTTGGAGGTAGATTGTCACGGAAATATAGCCAACTGGATTGTACCAGGCAAAATGGTACCTGGTATGGGGGGAGCTATGGACCTAGTGGTAGGAGCCAAAAAGGTTATTGTTGCAATGCTACACACAAATAAGGGCAAGCACAAAATACTAGATGAATGTACACTTCCTTATACAGCAGTAAATGTGGTAGATATGATCGTTACTGAAATGGGCGTTATGGAAGTAACGAAAGACGGAATAGTGCTGACAGAGCTGCATCCGGATTATACTGTAGAGCAGGTACAGGAAGCAACCGGAACAAAGTTAATTATCAGTCCAAATCTTGCGCAAATGGACAAAGACTTATAATATATTAAGACCCTTATTGACGAGCTGGATAAAGGCATTATATTTTTAAGTTGTTCAGCAAGTCCAAATGACTTAATACGATGAAAATTGAGGATAAAAGGCTACGGGTACCCCGTGATTAGGCGGACCCTAAGGCCTGAAACCCGCAAAATCAGCTAGAGGACGGGAGAAACAATGGCTGAACAATTTATTTTATTTTTTGCTCTGCTCCTCACAGGTTATCTGTGCAAAAAGGGCGATATCATCGATGATGGTATGAATAGGAGCATAAACAGATTTATTATAAATATAGCATATCCATGTCTGATTGTTTATAGAATCGGATCTTTGGAGATGACAAAGGGCGTCTTTATTAATTTTATGATCGCCCTTTTCGTTTCCACCATGTTGATGGCGATATACAGTGTTTATGCCTACTGGTATGTTAGGTTACGTAAATTTCCCAAGGTAGACTTATCAGTCTCAGAGTTTTCTATTATATCCCCTAACAATGGCTTTATGGGATTTCCTTTCGCATTAGCTTTTCTTGGTGAGTATGGGCTACTCTATATGATTGCATGTAATCTTGCTTTAAACATCATGTTCTTTAGCTATGGTATTCACCTTATGACTAGAGAAAAACGGACCAAGCAACTCACGATAAAAGGTGTGGTCGTTAGTATCATCAAGCTTTTGATCAATCCAAAGATATCTGCAGCATATGTTGGGTTGGCTATTTGCATTTCGGGCATTCAGATTCCATGGGTGATTACGGAATACCTTAGACTTATTGGAGGTGTCGCAACACCTATGGCCATGATATTTATCGGATCAACCCTGGTGGGAAGTAGTATTTTTGCTATAGTGAAGAGTCTGATGAAGGTTGAAATCGTCATTAGCAAATTGCTTATACTTCCTGCAGTGACTCTGGCCATTGTTTACTTTTTACCTATTGAACCGATGGTAAAAAGCATATGTATCTTGTCTTGCGCAATGCCCGTAGCAACGACGGTCCCTATCTTTGCAGAGCGTTTTAGCAAAAATCAAGGGTTAGCTAGCGAAGTCCTATTTCTATCAACTATAGCCTCTCTGGTAACCATTCCTTTATTTCTCGCTGTTATAAGCAAGATTTTTTAATAATTGTTGGTGTACCTATAGCTCTATGATAAAATGAAGCACGTAAATAGGAATCCAGGAATACCAGGCAGCTTGAAAAACAGGAATTTTATAAAGGGGATTATTATGATTAATGTTCAAGGTTTAACGAAAAAATATGGAAAGCTTACGGCTAATGACGACATCACCCTTTCGGTAAATAGGGGTGAACTTGCAGTGATTCTTGGGCCAAATGGAGCAGGAAAATCCACCCTGATTAAGAGTATATGCGGACTCCTCCGCTTCCAAGGATCCGTTACCATTGGAGGACATGAGAACCACACAATAGATGCAAAGCAGATACTGGGATATGTTCCGGAGTTTCCGGTTCTATACCCTATGTTGACAGTGACAGAGCACTTGGAATTTATTGCGAAGGCCTATCGTCTTAACCAATGGGAGAAAAGGGCAGAGGAATTACTTTATCGATTTGAGCTCGACGATAAAAGAATGAAGCTGGGTAAAGAGCTTTCAAAAGGAATGCAGCAGAAGGTAAGTGTTTGTTGTGCTCTTCTTCCTCAGCCAAAAGCTTTGATATTGGATGAGCCCCTTGTGGGCCTTGACCCTCATGGAATTCGTCAGCTTAAGATAGTATTGTCAGAACTTCGAAATAGTGGCTGTGCGCTTCTAATCAGCACACATATGATTGGAAGTGTGGAAGAAAATTGGGATATCACTTACATCATGGTGAAAGGAAAGATTAAGCAAGTTTGCCACCGAGGGGAAATAGGTGCTAATCAAAGGCTGGAAGATATTTATTTTCAAATTACGGAAGAAGAGGGCGGTTCTGCTAAAGATTTATATAAAGATCTGGCCAAAGATTTAAATGGTAATATGGAGGGAAAGTAATGAGTACCTTTGTGTTTTTATTATCTAGAAGTGCAAAAAATACTTTCTTCGAACTTTTGAGAAAACCAGCGAAACTTGCGTTATGGGCCTTTGTTATCATATTAATTGTAGGCCTTTTTGTATTGTCTCTTTTCACCCGCCAAGGAACAGATGGTTTTCTGGATCTTATCTGGCTGCAAGGTATTTTCTTCGGATTTTTGGTGATTTTCGTTGTGACCTCTATACAGAAAGGCTTATCCAGGGGAGATGTAATCTTTGAAATGAACGATGTTAATTTCTTATTTGTTTCTCCTATTAAACCCCAGTCCATATTACTGTATGGAATTGTTCGTATGGCCAAAATGTCATTTTTAGCAGGTTTTTTCATACTTTTTCAGGGGAATTCTCTTGGGCAAAATTTCGGCTTAGGCTTTAGTGCAATGTTGTTATTGTTTTTAAGCTTCATTTTAGCCATCAGCCTGTTGCAAATATTATCCCTACTGATTTACAGCTTGACAAATGGAAGGCCACGGCGGAAGAGGGCAGTTAAGTTGATTTTTATTGCGGTCTTTCTTCCCGTAATCCTACTTTTCGTGTCACAGTACACAAAAACGGCAGACCTTCTTATGGCGATGGAAAATACATTGCGCTCGCCTATTGCTTCCTGGACTCCCATTGTAGGCTGGGCTTCTAAAGGGGCGATCTCCCTTATAGCTGGAAATAGTGGTAGTGGCTTACTCTTCCTAGGATTGATAGTAGTGGCAGGCGCTTTATTGATATTGTATATTGCATTAAGTAACCCTAACTACTATGAAGATGTGCTTATTGCTACTGAAACTATGTTTGAAAAAAAGCGCGCAATATCTGAAGGTCAAATTAATACAGAATCTACCTTGGAGAAAAAAGTAAAGGTTTCGAAAACCGGAATCCGTGGTGTTGGAGCTAATACCATTTTCTACAAACACTTGCGTGAATCCTTCCGAGCCAATCGTTTTGGACTTTGGGGCTGGTCCTCTGTCTTCGTAGTATTAGGTGCCATAGCCATGTCTTTGATAATAGAGCGTGGAGACAGCGGAAGTGAAAGTGGAGGTGCAATTCTGGTTTTAATGCAAATCCTGATGTGGATTCAGGTTTTTGTAATAGGAACCGGGCGAGGGTTAAGAGAACTTTATAACCACTATATATACCTAATCCCTGAAAGCTCTTTTCGCAAAATTGTATGGAGCAATCTGGAAGTGGCTTTTAAGGTATTCGTAGAAAGTGTGGTTATCTTTTGTTCCACAGGTATTATTTTGGGAGCGCCACCCCTTTTGATTTTTGGAGTCATAGTAGTTTTTGAATTATTTTCATTCTTATTACTCGGCGTCAACTATCTTTCATTACGCTGGACAGGTGCAGATCTCAGCGGTGGATTATTAATTACCATTTATATCATTGCAGTATTCGTCATCATGATGCCAGGTTTGATTGCAGCTATTGTGATTGGCGCTATGATGGGAAAAATTGGACTTTATATTGGACTTGGAGTATTGGCGGCATGGGAACTGGTAGCTGCTTTAGGGTGCTTTGCTTTGTCAAAGGGTATTTTACATAATTGTGATATGCCTGTACTTAGAACTGGGAAGTAAAAATTAGCACAGTTGCCTCTTCAGTAATATTATGAATTAAAAATAGTGTTATTGGAGTGAGCTAATATGTATATAATTGGCATTCATATACCCTTATGGATACCTTTGCTGTTGTCAGCAATTCTTATTGCTATTTTAGCTATTGTAGGCATTCGTATTTATAAATACCGGCATCAGGCTCAAATAGATAAGGATGCGATAGATGAACTTATAGATAAAGCTGGCTATGTATATGACTCAACTGAAGACATTTTCTATTCCAAAATGGATGCGTGGCAGAGAAAGATGGGATATTGTCGTCTGTACGATGAGGCTGCTGCACCTTTAAGTATGATTATTGACAGTGAGCCGATTTACTTTGATTATGGCGGCAAGAGGTGGATGATCGAATTTTGGAAGGGCCAATATGGCATGACTACCGGCGGTGAAATAGGAGTATATAACACGGATAGACCGGACTTAAATATCCCAGGTGTTTTTTCAGGAAGTTTTTATGATTGTGTAGATGATGAAGATATGCTGCCGATGTCCCTTTCGTTATACAAGAACAATGAGCTGATCCTATCTAGATACGCAAGGCATTGGTGGCTAACAGGCTTTAAGCTGGGGGAATTTTCAAATCCGTCAGAGCTATCCATGATATTGAATATTACCTTGAAAGATAGTGTAATGCGGAACGCTTTTATTCGAGGATTGTTAAATGCGGGGTATTCTGAAAGAGAAATTTGGATATATGGGAATGGTGTGGGCTTAATTTATAGAAAACCATATTCAACACAATCCTGGACTCGAATGGAGACTACAGATCGTATTGTTCAGGAAAAGAATCGCTTGTTGTGTGAGAAGTATCAGGAAATCACAAGACCATATGATAATTTCTACGATCAATTGGTGGTAATTCAAGAAAAGGCGCCAGAGCTATATTCAATGATTTCTATCGGGAAAACAAGACAGCTTTATTCAGCTTTCAATAAAATTAAAGAGTGGATATAATACGCGAAGATTTATAATTGAAAGAGGTTTGCAATAATGTTACTGTACCAATCTATAAGTTCGGTGACAAGGTTACTGTACCCTTCGATATTTTAGGCTATAGTTATAGCATGCTACGCTATAAAATAGTTTAAATATAGGAGGTTTTCTTGTGAATAGCTTAAGTAATAATTATTACATTAAAACAAATCGTATCTTTAATCCCGTTAGAAAATATGCTTGGATGGTTACAGTAATCATTGCTATTGGTGGGTTGTGGATTCCAAAGCTGGGTCTGATTGTCCTTTTAATCATGGGGAGTCTTTTGGTCACGGCATTTTTAAAAGGCAGATACTGGTGCGGCAATGTTTGCCCCCATGGAAGCTTGTTTGATAAGATAATTGGACCCTTCAGCAGAAATAAAAAAATCCCATCCTTTATGAAATCTAAAGTTTTTGTTACACTGTTCTTCCTTTTTTTTGTAGGAAACCTAGGGAGAAAGGTATTTGATGTGACCGAGTTTTGGGGAACTTACAATTTTCTTGATAAGCTGGGCCTCGTTTTTGTTATGACCTATCTGGTGGTTATGGTGGCAGGAGGGCTTATGGCTTTGACTGTGAATTCAAGAACCTGGTGCCAATTTTGCCCTATGGGTACCTTGCAGAAGCTGTCCCACAAGATGGGTAAAGCCTTAGGCGTTACAAAAAAGACTGAAAAAAAGCTGACGATTTCAGCTCAGGAAAAATGCCGCTCTTGCGGAAAGTGCGCTCGTGTCTGCCCGTTCCAGCTTGAACCATATCTAGAGTTTTCCGATAACAACCAGCTGGAAAATCCAAACTGTATCAAATGCTCTACTTGCGTTGCCAACTGCCCAGCAGGGATATTATCTTTAGAAACAGAAGGTTCTGCCTTTAAGCTAAAGGAAGGTACTTGTATGGAGGGGTAAAACGGATATAGTGCTGAGGTGCTTGTATAGAGATAAAGAGGTTATAGTTCTGAGGGGCTTGTATAGAGACAAAAAGGATATGGAGCTTAAAAGGACCTTGAGGGAGTCCAATGTGAGATTAGATTAAATTGAAGAGACTTATGGAAATAGATTATGTTATTAATAGAGAAGGATAGTTTACTAAGCGCTATCCTTCTACTTTTACTACATAGAAAATGTTGTTTTCAGTATTGTATCAGTGTTGTAGCGAAGATAAATTCACATTAAATGCAGAAAACCTCCTTTAGAAGAGTTAGGGTGTGTATCGTGTTTTGGAAAAAATTATTGGCTAAAGATATCGACTATTTTAAACAGTTCAATGATTTTTACGGTCATATGGCTGGTGATGAATGCTTGATTAAAATTGGAGAGATATTAAAAGATTCTTTCGGCCGTTCGTCAGATTTGGTAGCTCGCTACGGTGGTGAAGAATTTGTTGTCCTGTTATCAGAGCTAGGTAGAGAAGAGACAATAAAAGTGGCTGACATGTTGAGGCGAAAAATAGAGAAACTTCATATCCCCCATGAAAAGTCTTCGGTAAGCAGCTATATTACTGTAAGCATAGGGGTCACTGTTGCAATTCCGGATAACAGTTCTTCTTACGAGGACCTGTTTAATGTAGCAGATAGAGCTTTATACAAAGCAAAAGGCTCTGGCAGAAATCAGGTGCAATTTTTACAAGACTGAGAAGGGGAAGTGCAGGCCCCTTGGGGTAAATATCCTGCACTTTTATATTTTTTAAGTTGATTTTGTAGGAAAATCGTCAAAAGTTCCTACAAAACAGGGCTAAAAATGGCGAAAGTGTAGGAACTCAGAGGGGAATGTTCCTGCACATTTTGAGTTTCAAGGTAATTTTGTAGGAAACCCGTCAAAAGTTCCTACAAAACAGGGCTAAAAATGGCGAAAGTGTAGGAACTCAGAGGGGAATGTTCCTGCACATTTTGAGTTTCAAGGTAATTTTGTAGGAAAATCGTCAAAAGTTCCTACAAAACAGAGCTAAAAATAGCGAAAGTGTAGGAACTCAGAGGGGAATGTTCGATTATGTCCGTATAATGGTGTAAATTGATAAAAGCAAAAAAAGGAGAACATGCTTCTTCGTTCGGTTATAATGTAGTTACCACAAAAACATAAACCGGAGGTAAAGAAACATGTCTCAAGTTAATATTACCGTAAATTACGAAGAAGTGATAGCCCTTTTATCAAAAGATAGGAATGAGGCTTTTGGATATCTGATGGAGAGGATACTTAATGAATTTCTTCTTGCAGAATCCGAAGAACAAATTGGTGCAGCCAAGCATGAACGCACGGCAGAGAGGAGCGATTATCGCAATGGTACGAGAGAAAGACCTCTTGTAACCAGAATTGGAACCATCACGCTGAGAGTACCACGTCATAGAGATGTTCCCTTTGTAACCATGGTGTTTGACAACTACCAAAGAAGTGAGGCAGCCTTATTGACCACTATGATGGAAATGGTGATTCAAGGCGTCTCTACAAGAAAAGTAACAAAGGTCGTAGAGGAATTATGTGGCACCAGCTTCTCCAAATCCACTGTATCTGAGTTGTGCAAACGCATGGACGAAGGCATAAAGGAATTTAAAAACCGGAAACTAACAATCCCCTATCCCTTTGTAATAACCGATGCCAAGTATTTTAAGGTGAGAGAGAACCACAGAATCGTATCGAAGGCCTTGATGGTTGCTATGGGCATTACAGAAGATGGGAGGAGAGAAATCATCGGATTTGATGCCTACGAGATAGAATCTGCGCAAACTTGGAAAGAGTTTCTAACCAGCCTAAAAGAGCGAGGGCTTACAAAGATGAACATGGTTACATCAGATGCGCACAGCGGCCTCATTGCAGCCCTGAAAGAAGTCTTTCCGCAGGTACCTTGGCAAAGATGCCAATATCATTTTTTGAAGAACATACTGGACCAGACACCCAAGAAGGCGCAAGCAGGTTTACAGAGCGAGCTCCGTGAGATGTTCACTGCAGAGACGATAGAGGACGCTAGAAGGCGTAGAGACGAGATCATAAAGGATTACGAGGATGTGGCAGAAAAAGCTATGGAAACCCTGGATGAAGGATTTGAAGACGCAATGACGGTAATGCTGTTGCCGGAAAAAATGCGAATTCCCCTTCGAACTTCTAACTATGTGGAACGTGAAAACGGGGAACTGGGGCGTCGTTACAATGCAATTCGGATATTCCCTAACACGGCATCTTTAATTCGCTTAATGGGAGCCGTTTTGGTAGAAAGACACGACATACTCAGCAGTCGAAGGCCTTTATTCTCCAAACAGAAGTATGATAATGCAATAAAGGATATTACACCTCAGCTCATTGAAATTGCTAATGAACAAGTTAAGCTACTTAAAGCAGCTTAACCTATTAAAAAATTGCCGAACGAATTTACACACAAAAAAGGACTTGACCGGAATGTTCCTGCACATTTTGAGTTTCAAGGTAATTTTGTAGGAAAATCGTCAAAAGTTCCTACAAAACAGAGCTAAAAATAGCGAAAGTGTAGGAACTCAGAGGGGAATGTTCCTGCACATTTTGAGTTTCAAGGTAATTTTGTAGGAAACCCGCCAAAAGTTCCTACAAAACAGGGTCAAAAATAGCGAAAGTGTAGGAATCCAGAAGGCAGAGTTCCTACACATCCCAAATAAAAAGGAGGGTGCCCTCCTTTTTTAGTGGGGCGCCCTCCTATATAAAGCTACCAGCTACAGCTATTACAGCCATGAAACTGGAAAGCTGTTCTTACTCTTACATCGCCTTGAGATTTTAACAATTTTGGTATTTAAGCTACCAGCTACAGCTATTACAACCGTGAAACTGGAAAGCTGTTCTTACTCTTACATCGCCTAGATTTTTTAACGGTTTGGTATTTAAAGCTACCAGCTACAGCCGTTACAGCCGTGAAACTGGAAAGCTGTTCTTGTTTTATTACGGTCTCGGTTTTTATCTCGATCACGATCGCGGTCGCGGTCACGGTCACGGTCGCGATCTCCTCTTACATCACAACCGCAGGCAAAGGTTCCATCCCTGCCAAGACCTTCGCAATTGGGGCCGAACTTCTCATCGTCACCGCAAAATGCTTCACAAATTCCTTCTAGAAGCTCTTTCCCGCAAAATCTATCTCTTGCACCACCTACCCGGCCATCTCTGTCATTGCAGTCGTCGCAAGATCCGGTGCCAACGGTGACTCCGCCTATGGTTCGATTTCCGCAAGGTGGGTTCCATGTGGTATCGCAGTCCCGGTCACGCCTTCTACCACCAAATCTGTCACAATCCCTGTCATCGTCTCTGTCGCAGTCCCGGTCACGCCTTCTACCACCAAACCTGTCACAATCCCTGTCGTCGTCTCTGTTGCAGAATCTATCGTCATCTCTATCGTCACAGTCATCTTCATCACGAGCTCCACCAACACGGTTTCGGCAAAAGCAGTCGGGCCCGCGGCTAATACCCTGAACGCATCCTTCACGATTCTCTCTCTCTGCCTCAGCTACGGAACCATCACAAGGCTTCATAGCCTCACAAGCATTTACGCAGAACAAGGTTTTTCTTATTGTCTCTACATGGATTGTTGGTTCAATAGCTAACTTGGTATCAAGGAATACTTTGCAGTCTTCAGTTGGGCAAGGACATGGTGGAGGGAAAGGAGGAGGGCAGAAACCCTTACCGCCAGATGCCTCTGCTTCATCTTCACTAGCAACGACTGGTATTACCGAATTAAAATTGTTGCAATCTACAAACAACCTTGGATTAACCATATGAATGTCTGCTCTAAATTGGAATACAATATCTGGAGCCACTCCATCTATTGTACAAGGCAGGCTTAATTCTGGTACAGCAAAATTGGATAAGCGGTTACTTGGTACTGAAGTGTTTGGTGAATTTGGCTTATGGGATATAACAAGCTTAAAGCAGCAGTTTCTACCATCGGTATTAACAGTACCTTCTAAAATATATTTTGCCCTAAAATCCCAAGGGCCAGCATTATTAACAAGGAAAAAAGCTTTTGTTGATAAGCCCCTTTCCAAGCATCTATCGTTTTGGACTCTAGGATTTACATTTGCCGTTCTTGCTGTATATCGGCCATTTTCATAGGAAATGGAATCAACAGGGAAGCCATCTACTGTGACCTGATTAGGACTAATATTTCCTAGTGGCCTGGTATTGAAGTATTCAACTACAACAAAGGCGTTTTCAATATTGAATACGGCATTTCGAGTTAGGTTGCAAGGGAAAATATCACATTTTCCTCCATCTAAAGTTAGCTCTGTTTCAAAATTGTTGGAATGAACGCCCCCGGTAAATAAATGAAAAAGAACAGGGCAAGAAGTATCTTCCGTATATGAAAAAACCTTATCTAAATACACTAAGTTTCCCTGTGAACGGGAAAAATCTAAATCTTCTATATCAATATTGGTACCGCAAACATTTCCCAAGCATCTGCTGCTTGAAGGGAGACATGTTCCAGAACCTTTATGTCGCTTCATAATAATAACCTCTCTTTTTATAAACTAACACAGGAAGTTTAAATCCTCGCTATGTAAATGTGAAGAGGTCATCCCTGCATGGTACATTATATGCTGGAAGTTCCTGAGTGCCACAAGAAAATATGTTTCTTCCTCCCAAGTCAAATGGTGAATAAAAGCCTCTTTTTTCTCTTCTAAATGATACATCGAAATTCTTCCCTCCACTTATGGATAAATCTACATATGGGGCATTAAAATAATTAAGAGCACAATATATAGGGATAATTAATTATTTAACTCTTCAGAAAAGAAGTGATGACAAAAAATAAAGCTTGATTTACCCCTTTTTTGGATTATGGTGGTTGAAAAGTGGTGTGAAGTGGAGTATAGTGGAGTAAATATATAAAAAATGGAGAAGAGCCCCATGTTTATTGGTGAGTATCAAAATTCCATAGATACTAAAGGCAGAGTAATAGTACCTTCGAAGTTCAGAGAAGAGCTTGGTTACAAGTTCATTCTTACAAAGGGACTGGATAACTGTCTTTACATTTATCCTATGACAGAATGGGATAAATTCAAGGAAAAGCTGGTGGATCTACCAGTTACCAATAAAGATGCAAGAGCTTTTGTTAGGTATTTTTTCTCCAGTGCCGTCGAATGTGAAATGGACAAGCAGGGTAGACTGACGATTCCACAAAATCTAAGAGAACATGCAAAAATTGATAAAGAGCTGGTTACAATAGGAGTGCTTGATAAAATCGAAATATGGAGCAAGCAAGAGTGGGACAAATACAATGAAGACTCAAATCTTGGCCCAGACGAAATTGCAGAAAAGATGGCCGAATTTGGGATATAGGTGAAAAAATGGAATTTCAACATACCTCTGTATTATACTTAGAATCCATAAGTAATTTAAAAATTAAGCCAAACGGAGTTTATGTCGACGGAACCTTAGGTGGAGGTGGACATGCCTCCGGAATTTGTGAACAGCTTGATAAAAATGGAATCTTTATTGGAGTAGATAGAGACAAAGACGCTATCGCAGCTTCAAGGAAAAAACTCGATAAATTAGAGTGCCAAAAATTTTTTGTCCAAGATAATTATTCGAACATCAAAAGCATATTAAACGAACTTGGTATTCCAAGTATTAATGGAGCGATTTTAGATTTAGGCGTATCATCCTTTCAATTAGACAACCATGAAAGAGGCTTCTCCTACATGCAGACTGCTGCGCTAGACATGAGAATGAACGCAGGGGACCCTCTTACAGCAGAACAGGTAATAAACGAATATAGTCAAAAAGAACTAACCAACATCATAAAAAAATATGGCGAAGAAAAGTGGGCTTCTAGAATAAGTAGCTTCATAGTAAAGGAACGAGAGAAGGCTCCTATTAAAACTACAACAGAGCTTGTAGAAATTATTAAGGCGGCCATTCCTGCTGCTGCACGGAGAGAAGGACCTCATCCAGCAAAAAGAACCTTTCAAGCCATAAGAATTGAAGTCAATGATGAATTAGGCCAACTGGAAAAAGCAGTTGATGAGTTTGTTGATGTTTTAGCTGAAGGCGGGAGACTTTGTATCATAACATTTCATTCATTAGAAGATCGATTAGTAAAGGATATTTTTAATAGAAGAGCAAATCCGTGCACCTGCCCGAAGGATTTACCCATTTGTGCCTGTGGGAAAAAAGCTGACATAATAAAAGTAAGTGGCAAACCCATCGTCCCAGGGGAAGAGGAACTTGAGGAAAATCCAAGAGCAAGGAGCGCTAAGCTCAGAGTAATTGAAAAACTTCTAACAAACAAAGAAAGTTGAATTTTCGGTGTAAATTCTGTCTAACAAAATGCTTTGGATTTAGGGCAGAATGTTAACTGAAAAATTATAGCTAGCTAAAGCTAGGTAATTTCTGTATAAATTCTGCCAAGCAAAACACTTCCGTGTTTTGGGCAGAATGTTAACTGAAAAATTACAGCTAGCTAAAGCTAGGTAATTTCTGTGTAAATTCTGCCAAGCAAAACACTTCCGTGTTTTGGGCAGAATGTTAACTGAAAAATTACAGCTAGCTAAAGCTAGGTAATTTCTGTATAAATTCTGCCAAGCAAAACACTTCCGTGTTTTGGGCAGAATGTTAACTGAAAAATTACAGCTAGCTAAAGCTAGGTAATTTCTGTATAAATTCTGCCAAGCAAAACACTTCCGTGTTTTGGGCAGAATGTTAAATGGAAAGGAAGGGTTTGTTCAATGATGGCAGCTGAAAAGTGGTATGAGTATCAACACAATTATAAGCGCTACGGCTTAGATATGAAGCCGAAACAGGAAATAAAGAAGAAGAAAAAAGTCAAGAGCTCTAGCTTATCCATTTCTGCAAAAGATAAAGCACGACTTGTATTACTCACACTTATTATTGGACTTCTCGGCATCGGTCTTATAGTTTCTACCGCCTATGCGGCAGATATAAAAGTTAGTATTAACGAGCTAATTAAGGAAAACGCTGTCATCCAAGGAGAAATAGAAAACCTGGAAGTAAAATTAGAGAGTGCTGCCAATATACAAACAATTGAGGAAAAAGCCATAGCGGAATTAGGGATGGTTTATCCAAACCGTGACCAAATTGTAGTCATGCAGGAAAAGGATCATATGGCTTCCAAGGATTTTATCCTTGCTATGAAGGAGCAGGCATATAATTAAAGGGAAAAATATATAATATTAAGGGTAAGAACAAAATAACTGCATATAGTAAAATAGGAGCCAGCTAACTTAATGAGGGAAATAAGCATAGAATCAGGCTCCTTTTTTGATAGTAATTATCCAAGCATTTTTCATATAAAAACTTATCAAATTTTAGTTCTTACCCAAACAATCCCCCTAGTACATTAATAACCAGGAGATCATAACAATGGCACAAACATCCAATAAAAATAAGAGAAGGTTAATTTTTGTATTTGTTTTCGCCGGCGTATTATGCACCGCCTTGGCCTTTCGTGTAGGCTGGATTCAAGTGGTGGCCAGTGAGAAATATGCCAAGATGGCAGTAGAACAGCAAACACGAGATGTACCTATCCCAGCAAAAAGAGGCGTGATAACGGATCGAAATGGCAAAGAATTAGCCATCAGTGCGGTATCACATACCATATGGGCAAGACCGGGCGTTGTAAGGTCAGGAAAAACAGAAGAAGATTCAGCTCAAAGATTAGAGACCACAGCAAGTACCTTGGCAGAAATTCTGGAAATGGATAAGGAGAAAGTCAAGGAAGTATTGAGCCAGAACAGAAGTCTTGTCAGGGTAGCAAAATTCGTTGATAAAGAAAAGACAGATAAGATAAGAATGGAAAACTTGAAAGGGATAGAAATTGCTGAGGATGTAAAAAGACACTACCCATTGGGTGCCTTTGCATCTCACTTGCTGGGTAGTACCACTGATGATAACCGAGGCTTAGCTGGAATCGAATTGCGGTACGATAAATATCTTAGCGGAGTACCCGGAAGATGGATCAAAAATACAGACCGAGACGGAGACAGCTTGTCTTATGGGTTAGAAAAATATTTCCAAGCGGAAAATGGATTAAAAGTTGTTTTGACTATTGATGAAGTAATACAGCATTATACCGAAAAGGGTTTGGAAACTGTCATGGCTAACACACAAGCAGATCGAGTTATGGCAATTCTTATGAATCCAAAAAACGGTGACATTCTGGCCATGGCATGTACACCGGATTATGATCCAAACGACCCTAGGGTTCCATTAGATCCAGCTGAAGCAGCTTATGTAGAGAGCTTGTCTGATAAAGAAAAACTTAACTACTGGAATGCTATGTGGAGAAATCCCTTAGTAAGTGATACCTATGAACCGGGCTCCACCTTTAAGCTTCTTACCACATCCATGGCTTTAGAAGAGGGCGTTACCCACCTAGATGATGGCTTTCACTGCTCTGGGACTATTAAGGTAGCCAATCGTACTTTAAAATGTTGGCGATATTATAATCCCCACGGCGCTCAAAATTTAGTAGAAGCGGTAGGTAATTCCTGTAACCCTGTATTTGTGCAGCTTGCCCAGCGTGTGGGATATGAAAGATACTTTGAGTATCTGGAGCTTTTTGGATTAAGAGAAAGAACTGGAATCGACTTCCCAGGAGAAGGTTATGCTATTTTACAAAAAGAAGAAACTGCAGGTCCTGTAGGTCTTGCCACCATGTCTTACGGTCAGGGTATCGCCGTTACACCTATCCAGCTGATTACAGCTGTTTCTGCCATAGGAAACGAAGGGAAGCTTATGCAGCCTAGGATAGTGAAAGAACTTCAAGATGAAGATGGCAATGTGATACAAAGTTTCCCCACGAAGGTGGTGCGAAATGTATTGTCTAAACAAACAGCAGATGAAATGTGCTTAATCATGGAGGCTACAGTAGACGAAGGTGGCGGAGGTACAGCAAAAGTGCCGGGCTATCGTGTTGGTGGAAAAACAGGAACTGCAAACAAAGCAAAGGGTGGAGGGTACAGTAATGAAACTTTCTCCTCCTTTATCGGCATGGCACCTATGGATGACCCTCAAATTGCAATTCTACTTATCGTAGATAATCCAAAGGGTGTAAAGTTTGGTAGCCAAACGGCAGCGCCTGGTGTAAAACTTATTTTAGAAGAAACCTTAAGGTATATGAATGTTGAACCTTCCTATACCCAAGAAGAACTAGAACAAATAGAAAGTAAAATGGTGGAGATCCCTAATGTAACGGGAGTAAATTTCAGTGATGCCATCGGAATTTTAGGCGGTGTAGAGTTAAATTACACTGTATCACCGGCTCTTGAAAATCATGAGGACTTTGAAGTGGTGGATCAATATCCAAAGGCTGGGGAGAAAGTAGTAAAGGGCGGTACGGTTTATCTTTATAGGAAATAGCGTGTGAAAATTTTCAATAGTTAAAGAGCCGTCAACTTGACTTGCTATAGAACTGTTCCTACACATCCCCATTGATCCATAGAAAAGGGGGAACCGAAATTTGAAGCTTGAAAATCTTGTACATGGAACGGATATAACCCTTACAGAAGAATTAAAAGATGTAGAAGTAAATGGGATAACACACAACTCGGAAAAAGTGAAACAAGGAGACGCTTTTATTTGTATTAAAGGTTTTAATACAGATGGGCACCTTTATGCAAAAGATGCCATACGCCGTGGCGCCTCCCTTGTTATAAGCGAAAAGGAGCTTCCCTTGAGTGGTGTTCCTCTTTTACTAACGAGAGATACTAGAAGAACTTTATCGAAAATATCAGCAAATTTCTATGGGGGAAACAGTGAATCCTTTAGAATTTTTGGTATAACTGGTACAAATGGAAAAACCACTGTTTCCTATATGATAAAAAATATTCTTGAAGCAGGAGGTATTCCATGCGGTATACTTGGAACCATCGGTTATCAAGTTAAGAATAAAAAATATGAACCTGTGAACACGACACCGGAGTCATCAACACTACAACGCCTTTTCGCAGAAATGAGAGAACAAGACATAAAAGACTGTGTAATGGAGGTTTCCTCCCATGCTTTGGCTTTGGGCAGAGTAGATGACATTCAGTTCAAATACACTATATTTACAAACCTTACTCCAGATCATTTGGATTTTCATAAGGACATGGAAAATTATTATCAGGCGAAAAAAAAGCTTTTTTTGTTAGGGGAAAGTACTTGTATCATAAACTGGGATGATCCATATGGGGAAAGACTATATAATGAGTTGAAGGTAGATAATAAAAAAGTTTTAGCATATTCCCTGCTTCAGAAAAACGCAGATTATTTTGCAGAAATTGTAGATTACAATGAAAAAAGTACTACTATTGAGGTCTATAATAATAACAGAGCTCAAGGGATAATAAAATTAAATGCAAGAGGCAAATTTAACATATATAATAGTCTTGCAGCTTTTGCTACTATAAAAGAAACGGGCTTGCTCTTTGAAACCATTAAATTAGGTCTTGAAAGACTAAAGGGTGTGCCGGGAAGATTTGAACTAGTGGAAAATAGCAAAAATTATCTTGTTATTGTAGATTATGCCCATACACCGGATGCCTTGGAAAATGTGCTAAAAACCATCCATGCAGACGGAGTAAAGGGTAGACTCATCAGCGTCTTTGGATGTGGAGGGGATCGGGATAAAGGCAAGCGGCCTCTCATGGGTGAAGTAGCAGGAAAGTACAGTGACTATTGTATCATTACAAGCGACAACCCAAGAACAGAAAATCAACAAGATATTTTGACAGATATAAAAAAGGGTATTTCTAAAACAGATTGTGATTATATAACAATAGCAGATAGATACGAGGCGATTAAAAAAGCGGTTTCCATCTATGAAGAAGGTGACATCATCCTCATTGCAGGAAAAGGTCATGAAACCTATCAAATTATAGGAAACCAGAAAAAACACTTTGATGATAGGGAGGTAGTAGTCAATATCATAGAGAATGACGGATGATTATGAAAAAGATAACTGTAGAAGAAATTTTAATAGCAACAAAAGGAGAACTACTTAGCGGAAGCCTAGAAAATACTATAGAGGGAGTTTCCATAGACTCTCGAGAAGTAAAAAGCAATGAGGTGTTTTTCCCTATTATAGGAGAACGCCATGATGCTCATGACTTTATTCCTCAGGCCATTAAAAGAGGATGCACCACCATAATGACTGCAAAGCAGTTGACATTGGACCTATCCAAGGAATCTGTAGATATTATATTGGTAGAGGATACGACGAAAGCGTTACAGGACCTAGCAGCATACTATTTATCCTTGTTTCCTGTAAAAAAAATTGCTGTTACAGGAAGCACGGGAAAAACCACTACAAAGGAAATGCTTTATTGGATTTTCTCTGAAAAGTATAAAACAGTGAGGAACTTAGGAAATTTTAATAATCATATTGGATTGCCTTTGTCCGTCTTTGCACTGGATGAAAATACTCAGGCGGGTATTTTTGAAATGGGAATGAGTGAGCTGGGAGAAATTCATCTTCTGGCGAACCTAGTTAGGCCGGACATAGGAATCATAACAAATATAGGAAGCTCCCATCTTGAAAATCTCGGCAGTAGAGAGAATATTTTAAAGGCAAAGATGGAGATCACTGACTTTTTTAATGAAGAAAACATTCTTATTGTAAACGACGATCAAGAATTGCTTTCACGGCAATATACAGAGGGAAACTATAGATTAATAACCACAGGTGAAACGGGAAAAAGCTCTTTTATTTTATCAAATATTAATGATCTGGGCGAAGATGGCATAGAATTTATGTTAGAGCATCAACTTGAAGCTCAGCACTATAAGATTAATATTCCCGGAAGACATAATGCTTATAACGCAGCCTTGGCAATTGCAGCAGCTGTAGAATGTGGGCTTACTCAGGAAGAAGCTGCAAGAGGATTGGCAAAGATGGAACTTACAGATAAAAGGCTTAGCATCAAAGGGAAAAATGGAATGAAAATCATTGATGATACCTATAATGCCAGCCCCGACTCTATGAAGGCGGCTATAGATGTGCTAATGTCTACAAAAGGAGTCAGAAGGATAGCTATATTAGGAGATATGTTTGAATTAGGAGACCAGTCGGACCAGTATCATTTTGAAATAGGAAAATATGCGGGAGAAAAGGGCGCAGACCAGGTTATAGCAGTGGGGAGAGCTGCTGAGCATATCGCCAAGGGAGCAAGGACTTTTCTGGATGAAAGTAAGGTAATTCATTATGATATAAAGGAGTTGTTGATTAACGAATTAGATCGTATTATATCATCCGGAGATGTGATTTTAATCAAAGGATCCAGGGGCATGGCCATGGATAAAATAGTAAAAAGGATTATGGAGAAGGAATAGACATGACAAACACTCATATCATTATTACAATAGCAGTATCATTTTTAATAAGTATTATTCTTACTCCTATATTGATTCCTATGCTCAAAAAGATAAAGGCAGGGCAAAGTATTCGAGAAGAAGGGCCCCAGTCCCACATGGTAAAATCAGGGACACCTACTATGGGGGGCATTGCTATCATTGGGGCGGTAATCATTACATGCCTTACTGCAGGGAAGATCTCCACTGACTTGATGATTATTCTTGCTGCCTTTATAGGGTTTGGGCTCCTTGGTTTTATTGATGATTTTGTCAAGGTTGCACTTAAAAGAAACTTGGGGCTGACGGCGAAGCAAAAGCTATTCTTTCAGATACTGATAGCTGTGGTGCTTGCTGTTTATCAATCTAGAGTTTCAGTATATGGAACAACAGTGGCCATTCCTTTTATAAATAAATTTGTAGACTTTGGCATATGGTATGTTCCCTTTATCGCATTTGTTGTGGTAGCTATGGTAAATAGCGTAAATTTAACAGACGGTTTAGACGGACTTGCGGCTGGGGTAACCTTGATTATAGCAGTGTTTTTTTCATTTATTGGAATGCTTTATGGATTTACAACACCGTCATTATTTTGTGCGGCACTTGGAGGGGCTTGCCTCGGATTTCTTATGTTTAATAAGCACCCAGCTAAGGTGTTTATGGGGGATACGGGTTCACTTGCATTAGGTGGCGGTATTGCTGCGGCGGCGATAATGATGAACATAGAATTGATTCTTCCTATTGCTGGAGGAATTTATGTGATAGAAGCCATTTCTGTAATTCTACAGGTTGTTAGCTTTAAATTAAGGGGGAAAAGAATATTTAAAATGTCCCCTATTCATCATCATTTTGAGCTTTCTGGATGGAAAGAAACCAAGGTGGTTGTTGTATTTTGGACGGTCACATTTATACTTTGTGTAATAAGCTTATTAATTGTCTAAGAAAGTAGGGATAGCGTGAATCAGTTAGAGAATAAGAAGGTACTGATAATTGGGTTGGGAAAATCGGGTATTGCAGCTGCCCAAGCTTTGTTGAAGCTGGGCGCTAAGGTTTCTGTTTATGATAAAAAAAATGAAGAAGAAATGGATTCTCAGCTGATACAGTTTTTTATAAATAAAAACGTGGAATGCTTTTTTAATATAGAACCGGATAACTTAGATACTTTAGATATGGTAGTGATAAGTCCTGGTGTGCCACTGGAGCTGGATCTTGTTCAAAAATCCATTGCTTATGGAGCAGAAGTAATAGGAGAGCTGGAAATTGCATATAGAGTAGGAGAAGGAAATTATATTGCCATTACAGGTACAAATGGGAAGACCACCACAACCACTCTAGTAGGAGAAATCCTTAAAAAATCCGGCCGAAAAACCTATGTGGTAGGGAATGTAGGGGTTGCTGTTATATCTAAGTCTATTTCTGCTAGCCCTGAGGATTGGCTTGTTACTGAAACAAGTAGCTTCCAATTGGAAACTACAAAATATTTTAAGCCAGTGGTTTCTGCTGTATTAAATATAACGCCAGACCATATGGATCGTCACAAAACCATGGAAAATTATATTAAAGCAAAGTCAATGATTTTCAAAAATCAGGGGGCAAATGATTACTTTGTGGTCAATCGGGATGATCAAGAAGCTTACAAAATGGCAGAATCCTGCAAAGCAAAGGTAATTCCTTTTAGTAGAAGGGGCTCTTTAGACTTAGGCTGCTTTGTTCTTGATGGAAACATTGTCGTTAAAAATGAACAGGGACAGTGCATCACCATTTGCAGCATTGATGACTTAAAAATACCAGGAAACCATAACCTGGAAAATGCATTGGCTGCTACAGCAATCGCTTATTTTGCAGGGGTTTCTCCGGAAGTAATTGGGGATACTCTTAAAGAATTTGAAGGTGTAGAGCATAGGCTTGAATTTGTTGGTGAGGTAGATGGGGTGCGTTTTGTCAATGACTCAAAAGGCACAAACACGGATGCCTCCCAAAAAGCAATAGAGGCAATAAAAGGAAAGATGATTTTGATTGCAGGGGGCTATGACAAGGAGTCGGATTTCACTAGTTTTATTAAATCCTTTAATGGGAAGGTAAAACATATGGTACTTCTAGGTGAAACGGCGCCAAAGATTAAAGAAACTGCAGAAAAATTAGGTTTTTACCATATCACTACTGTTAAAGACATGGAAGAAGGCGTAAGAACAGCCTTTAAGCTGTCAAGCCCGGGAGAAACTGTGCTGCTTTCACCGGCCTGCGCAAGCTGGGATATGTATACCAGCTTTGAACAGAGGGGAGAGCATTTCAAAAATTGCGTGAGGGATTTGGAGAAATAAATGTCTGGGAGAAAAAAGACAAGAATGAAATCAGGAGATTTTGTGCTGACTATTATCGTTCTGGGACTAGTGGTTTTTGGGATCATCATGGTTTTCAGTTCCAGTTATTATTATGCTATTAATGATAGTGGAGACCCCTATTATTTTCTTAAAAGGGATATTATGTGGGCCGGGATTGGGCTGGTGCTTATGATTTTTTGTGCACTATTTGATTACAGAATCTATGCTAAGTTTGCCCCGGCTATTTTGGCGATAAGCTTGGTACTTTTAGGGCTTTTATTTACCCCTCTTGGAGTGACTAGGAACTATGCTACAAGATGGATCGGTGTAGGGGAGTTTACCATAATGCCCGGTGAAGTGGCAAAAATTGCAGCTATCATCTTTGTATCCTGGTACTTAAGCCGGGATCCAAAAACCATACGCTCTTTTACAAAGGGTATATTGCCCATGCTACTTCTAATAATTGTTTATTTTGTCTTGATTATCCTTCAGCCCAATTTATCTACAGCTATCACCATTAGCGGCATTATTATAGGAATTATGTTTGTGGCTGGCCTGCACCTGGCTTACCTAGCTGTAACATTAGGTTTAGGTACGGTGGGAATAACGGCGCTGATTCTCACAGATGAGGGAGGATACAGGCTGAAGCGGCTTACCAGCTTTTTAGATCCTTTTCAAGACCCTTTGGGAGATGGATATCAGGTTATACAATCCTTGCTGGCCCTTGGATCGGGAGGCATTTTTGGTGTGGGATTAGGTAAAAGTATTCAAAAGACTCTTTACCTTCCGGAGCCTCAAAATGATTTTATTTTTGCTATTATTGGCGAGGAGTTAGGATTCGTGGGCGTCCTTATCCTCATAGCCTGTTATATAGTTGTAATTTGGAGGGGTATTCATATTGCCCTAAATGCGGCGGATTTGTTTGGTACCCTTCTTGCTTCGGGCATTACCATTATGCTGGCGATACAGGTTGTTTTAAATATAGCCGTAGTTACTTCGTCTATGCCCCCTACAGGAATTACCCTTCCCTTTATAAGCTACGGAGGGAATGCGCTTATGCTGTTTATGGGGTCGGCAGGTATTCTCCTTAATATTTCAAGACATGCGGCTAAATAGTGGAGTTCTCTTCGCTGAAATCAAGCAACATGTTCAGCTTTTGTCAAACACGGTTATAGTTGGGTTGTTTGACAGTCTGAAGATGCGGACTGAAACTCAAAGGGTATCAAAACTATGGCCTGTTTATTGGACTCAACAAAGCTTTGGAATTTGCTGCTTAACCTTGCATAAGCCTAAGCGTGGAGCATTGGTTGCGGTTGAAACTGGCTGTTGGAGGGGTTTTGTAAATGCTATATGATACTCTTCGCTGAAATCGAGCAACATGTTCAGCTCCTGTCAAACACGGTTATAGTTGGTTTGTTTGACAGTCTGAACATGGCGAAATGAAGCGCTAAGGGTATAAAACCCCGACCTGCCGGTGAAAACGCAACCAATGCTCCAGCACGATAACGATAGATAATCAAATCAACAATGCAATAGAGGAGGAGAATCATGAAGGTGATAATGACCGGAGGTGGTACAGGTGGCCACATATACCCGGCAATAGCCATTGCAGATAAAATAAAAAGAAAAAATCCCCAGGCAGAGATTCTATTTATTGGTACAAAAAGAGGAATGGAAAAAGACCTAGTACCAAGTAACGGCTATCCCATAGAATTTATTACTGTCAGTGGGTTTAATAGAAAAAAGCCATGGAAGAACATCAAAACTGCCCTTGATCTTTGGAAAGGAAACAAGCAAGCAAAAAAAATCATTAATGACTTTTCTCCAGACTTGGTAATCGGCACAGGGGGATATGTGTGCGGACCTGTTGTAAGGGCAGCGTATAAAAAGGGCATCCGAACCTTTATTCATGAGCAAAATGCCATACCGGGCGTTACTAATAAGCTTCTGGAAAAATATGCCGAGAAGGTTTTTTTAAGCTTTCCATCCTCTAAGGCCTATTTCAAAAACCAGGAAAAGCTTATCGTTACCGGCAATCCCCTCAGAAAAAACTTTTTAATGCATGGTGTAAGCGGCTATAGAGAGAAATTAAAGGTGAAGCCTAATGAATTCGTCATTTTGTATTTTGGGGGTAGCCTTGGTGCGGGAAAAATCAACAGGATGATGCTAGGCGTGGTGGAGACAGTGAATAACTTACCCAATACCCGGCTTTTTTTTGTAACGGGAAAAAGCTACTATGAAGGGGTAATGGAAGAAATGGCAGAAAGGGGCATTCGGCCAGCTAAAAATATCAAGATGCTGGAATATATTAATAATATGCATGAGTATATCTCCAGCGCGGACTTAATTATCAGCAGAGCGGGAGCCTTAACGGTATCGGAAATAACCGCCTGTGGGAAACCGTCTATTTTAATCCCTTCCCCAAACGTAACAGGAAATCACCAGTATTACAATGCAAAGGTAGTTGCTGACAAAGGAGGCGCCATTGTTATTGAAGAGAAGGATTTAACAGAGGAAAAGCTCATAGGTACTATTTTACGCCTGATGAATAATAAGGATATGATAAACAACATGACAAAAGCCAGTGAGATAATTGGAAAAACTGACGCAGTAGATTTAATATATGACCATCTCCTGATATAACCGCAGATTGCCTGTTAGAAGGAACACCTTATGCGGAGATTCATATAATGATAGAGGCAAGCAATTTTGTCTAGCGATTAAACACTACAGACAGAATTTGTGATTTTCATTGTGTAAATGCGGAATATGTAATTCTGCGGAGGTGTAATTTGTGGAACAATATCATATAAGAGGTGGCAATAAGCTAGAGGGCGAGTATAAATTATCTGGATCGAAAAATGCGGTACTCCCTATTCTGGCTGCAACACTAGTTACTGGTAACCAATGTAAGATAAACAGCTGCCCAAACCTATCAGATGTTAAAAATATGTTTGCCATTCTGAGGGAGCTTGGATGCACCGTTAAAGATGAGGGAGACGGAGTTGTCGTTGACTCAAGCTCCATAAGTTCTTATGTCATACCTGAACACTTAATGAGAGAAATGAGGTCCTCAGTTTTTCTTATGGGGCCGATGATTGCACGGTTTGGTAAGATCACTTTATCTTATCCAGGTGGATGCGAAATCGGGTCAAGGCCAATTGATATACATCTTTCTGCATTAAGACAGCTTGGGGTAACCATAAAAGAGAATCACGGATTTCTTGAATGTAGCGCAGACAAGTTAGTCGGAACTCGAATTATTTTTGACTTTCCAAGTGTAGGTGCTACGGAAAATGCCATGCTTGCCGCTACTGGAGCAGAAGGGGAAACTGTATTAATCAATCCAGCAAAAGAACCAGAAGTAGTTGATCTGCAAAATTTTCTCAATAGCTGTGGAGCTCAGATAACAGGAGCCGGAACTGGAGAAATCGTCATACATGGAAAAAGACCTTTCCATGAAACAGAACATAAGGTTATTCCTGATAGAATTGAGGGAGGAACCATTTTAACTGCAGCAGCAGTTACTGGCGGGACAGTAAACATTACTAATGCAGAACCAGAACATATGAGCATGACGATTTCAAAGCTAAGAGAGGCAGGATGTAGTATCATAGAAGGGAAAAATAATGTGCAAATTATTGCCCCAGAAAGATTAAAATCTATAGAAACCATAAGGACCCAGCCTTATCCGGGATTCCCCACCGATATGCAGTCCCAAATGCTGACAGCTATGACCGTGGCTCAGGGGACCAGTGTGGTAACGGAAACAATCTTTGAAAATAGGTTTAAAATTGTGGAGGAATTGCGCAAAATGGGTGCCAAGGTAAAGGTGGATGGCAGAACAGCCGTAGTGGTAGGTGTAAAGAGTCTTATGGGAGCTAGGGTAAAGGCCAGAGACTTGAGAGGGGGGGCCTCCCTTGTCATCGCCGGACTTTGTGCTGAGGGCGATACTATTGTGGAAAACATCGAACATATAGACAGAGGATATGATAAAATAGAGAAAGATTTAAGTAAGATTGGAGCAAACATAATTAGGGTATAATCATAAAGGTAAACAAATGACAAAGAATTATCAAAGAGTCAGAAAGAAAAAGAAAAGAAGGAAAAAGCGCTATCTTTTAAAATTTTTTATTCTTATAGTGCTGGCTGTCGGGCTTTATTATTTTCTGACGTCCAGCCTATTTGACATTGGATTGATAACTGTTGAAAACAACAGTTATTATACGCAAGAGCAGATTATCAGTATTGCAGAAGGGAAAACCGGCGGAAATATCTTCGAAGCCTCCACTTCAGAAATGAAGGAACGCTTACTGGAAAACCCTTACATTAAAAATGCTGAGGTAAAGCGTAGGCTTCCAAGCACACTGCATATAGAGGTGGAGGAAAGAAAAGAATCGGCTTCCATTCCCTACGGGGAGGAATACATTATCATAGACAATGATGGCATTGTCCTCAGAAAGGCTGAGGTTGAACCAGCATTAACCATGCTTACCGGTCTTACTGTGAAGAATATGGATGATGGCACACCTCTTGTTGTGGAAGAAAATGCTATGCTAACAGATACCCTTAATTTACTAAAAGAGGTCGAAAAGCACGAGCTGTTTTTTAAACGGATAGATATTGCAAATATCGTTATAAAGGGATATATTTATGATCAGCTAATATGTGAGGGAACGCCTGACAATATTACAAATAATCTGGACGCTCTTCAGATTGTATTGTATGATTTATATACAAAAGGGATAGAGAGAGGAACCATCAAGATGGGTAGCGAAGGACTATCTGCTTTCAATCCATCGATAGACTAAGAAACCATGGGGGAAAAGAGATGAGAAAATACATTGGAAGAACCGCGATCGGACTTTTAGCCTTATTTGTCGGTTTGGTCATTTCAATTCAGATTACCACCACAGAAGGATCGGCTCAAGGGGGGCTGGTTCCTTTTTCCAAGGCACAATCTTATGAGACTGAGTTAAAAAAGGTCAGAGCGGAAAAAGATGTTGCCTTAGCTGAATTAGCCGAGCTGGAAAGCAGGCTTAATAAGATTGAGAAGGATAAGGCCGATGAGGACTTTTTTTTAAGGGGTGTAGTATCTGATCTAGAAAAATATAAGATGGCCTCGGGCACCATTGATGTAGTCGGTCCTGGCGTCATTGTAACCATAGAGGATCCTTTACCTCAGGATGGATTTGCAGAATTCTCAATGGATAGCGTCATTATGTATAATTATGAATTTTTATTAAGCTTAGTTAACAAACTGAAGGATGCGGGATCTGAGGCCATATCCATCAATGGCCAAAGAATTATAGCTACGACGGAAATTAGTTTAGCTGGAAACAATGTTAATATCAATGCAGTTCCTACGGCACCGCCATATATCATTAAGGCTATCGGAAACCCTGACACCATTGAGGCTACTTTGACAATCCGATTTGGTATTATTGAACAAATGAAAAGGGAAGGGTTAAGGATTAACATTGAGAAAAAGGAAGAGGTAGAAATTCCCAGATATAGTGACATAATAAGATTTAGATACGCAAAACCATTAATAGAAGAATAGGCCGGTGATAAATATGAAAATTAGGACAATAGGATTTTTTGTACTATGTTTTATTGTGGGCCTATCTATTGCAGTACAAGCTAGGGCTACAAATGGGATGCAGATTTATGTCTCTGCACAGGCTATTTCAGACTATGAGACTACCATCGAAAGTGAAAAAAAAGAAATTGAGCGAATCCATACGTTGATTGAAGATAAAAAAGATGCCCTAAGGGAAGTTCAGGTTTTGGTTCGGGAGGATTCTGAATCAGGCTTAAAGGACAGGCTTATAGAAGAACGGGATTACTATAGGTTGATTAGTGGAGACACAAAGGTTGAAGGAGAAGGAGTCATCATTTTGATTGACGATGGGACCAGAGAGCTTTATGAAGGAGAGGATCCTAATAATGTGTTAGTTCATGATATGGATATATTGATGGTCCTTAATGAATTGAGTCGCTCCGGTGCTGAGGCTGTATCTGTTAATGGTCAAAGGCTGATAGATCTATCATCGATTTCTTGTTCGGGTTATACTGTAAGGATCAACAACCAATTTTTTGCCCGACCTTTCGAAATCAGGGCTATAGGTGATTCCAAGAGGATGGCAGCTGCCTTGGTAGGGCCTAGCGGCTATGGGACCTTGCTTCAGGAATATGGTATTTTATTCCGTCTTACCATATCAGACGATATAACCATTCCTCGATATTCAGAAACTCGCAATTATCAATATATGTCCAACTTAGTGAAGGAAAGAGAAGGTGATAAACAATGATTCTAGCTATCGTAATAGGAATGGTGGGCGGTTTATTACTGGGCTTTGCCCTTGATATCTCCTTTCCTACTGAATATTCTTTTTATATAACCATGGGACTTCTTGCAGCGCTAGACTCTATTTTAGGGGCTGCTAGGTCCTATCTTGAAAACAGATATAACAATATAATTTTTATCAGCGGATTTGTTACCAATGCAATTTTAGCGGGAGCCTTGGCATATCTTGGAGATAGACTGGGTGTTCCCCTATACTACGCGGCTATATTGGTATTTGGCGGCAGGCTATTCCAAAATTTAGCAGTGATCCGACGAATCATAATTGATAAAATAATGGCAAAAAAAGATGAGAATAAGCTGAATAAATAGATGCAATACCTCCACAGCTGTGTTATAATCTGTGGTATAATGAATCCATTGATTTATTGTGTCGCAAGATGATTTATAATACACTTAGGTGCAGGGTGAAAAAATATTTGCATCAGTACGGTAACGGGAGGTTGCGGGATAATGTTACAGTTTGAGATTAGCGAGCAAAACACAGCACAGATAAAAGTAATTGGAGTTGGCGGCGGAGGAAGCAATGCAGTCAACAGGATGATAGATTCGGGTCTAAAAGGCGTAAATTTTATAGCTGTAAATACGGACAAGCAGGCGTTAGCCAGCTCAAGAGCAGAGACAAAATTACAGATTGGTGAAAAGCTAACAAAGGGGCTTGGAGCAGGGGCTAATCCGGAAGTAGGACAAAAAGCAGCAGAAGAAAATATTGATGATGTGAACAAGTTTATAGCAGGATCTGACATGGTTTTCATTACAGCAGGAATGGGAGGAGGAACCGGAACAGGTGCCGCTCCTATTATTGCAAAAGCAGCTAAGGACATGGGCATTCTTACAGTTGGGGTTGTGACAAAGCCTTTTACCTTCGAAGGTAAAAAAAGAAGGGACCATGCGGATTTAGGAGTTACATTTTTAAAAAAATATGTAGATTCTCTGGTAGTAGTGCCAAATGATAAGCTACTGCAGATTGCAGATAAAAATACATCCATGCTGGAAGCATTCAGTATGGCTGATGAAGTATTAAAGCAAGGCGTTCAAGGAATTTCCGACCTGATCCAAGATGCTGGCCTAATTAACCTAGACTTTGCAGATGTAAAGACTGTTATGAGTGACAGGGGAATCGCTCACATGGGTGTGGGAAGAGGAACCGGAGAGACTAGGGTTGCAGATGCCGTAAAAGCAGCTATTGAGAGCCCGCTACTTGAGACCTCTATCAACGGTGCAAAAGCGATACTCTTAAATATTATGGGCGGCTACGATTTAGGAATGCTGGAAGTTAATGAAGCAGCAGATCAAATTGAAAAAGCTGCAGATAAAGACGCCATTGTGATATTTGGTGCATCTGTAAAAGAAGACATGCAAGATGAAATCATTATCACAGTAATAGCGACAGGCTTTGAGGACAGGCCTAGCACTCAAGAACAAGAGGATCAGGAGGCCGGCGCCGAAGGCGAAGACAACCAAGGTGAAGACGAGCTAGATGCAAAAAATGCAGAAGAAGTTCAGGAAGATGCTTCAAACAGCCATTCCGACACATTTGATATACCGTCTTTCCTTAGGGACAAAAGAAGTAGCTTTTAAGCAAAGATACATAAAATGAGCCGGTTTATTACCGGCTCATTTAAATTAAATAGAGCATTGAAAAGGTATATGGAAGCAAATGAAAACAATAACCTCTGTTGACAATCAATTATATAAAAGCTTGTTCCGGTTAAAACAAAAGAAACATCGGGATCGTGAGAGAAAATACCTCATAGAAGGACCAAACCTTATCACAGAAGCCATTGAAAGTGGAGAACAGTTGGATTTTATCCTTTGTAGCTCCCATTACTCCTTCCAGGAAGAGGCTGTGCCAATCATCTATTTGGACGAAAAGCTATTTCTGAAGCTTTCCGATACAGAAAGCCCTCAAGGCGTCATGGCAGTTGCTCGGAAAAAGATTTATTCAGAAGAAGAATTCTTCTCTCAAGATAAGGTCCAAAAGTCAAACATCGTTGTCTTGGACAGGCTTCAGGATCCAGGGAACATTGGTACTATTTTACGGACAGCAGAAGCAGCAGGTTATAAAGGTGCCATGATTATCAAAGGTACGGCAGATATTTACGCGCCAAAGATTGTGCGAGCAGCTACGGGAACTCTTTTTCGACTTCCCACCTTTTTTGTTGAGACGGCGGAAGAAGCTATTGACCTTTTAAAACGCTACCATAAGAAAACGGTTTGTACCGTATTATCAGACTCTCAAAAATATTATGAAGTAGATTTAAAGGAAGACACAGCCTTGATTATCGGTAATGAAGGCAACGGTGCATCCAAGGAGTTTATCATAAACTCTGATATTCGGGTTAAAATCCCTATGGGGGGTTCTGTAGAGTCTCTCAACGCAGCTGTTGCAGCAGGGATTCTCATGTACGAATCCTTTAGGCAAAGACAAAATCAATAATTATGCAGGCATCAATAGGGCCGGCGAATAAATAGAAATGGAGACAGGTTCATGCAAAAACAATTGGAAACAATTTTACAAGAAGCCAAGGATCAGCTTAATAAGCCTCTAACTGTGGCAGAAACAGAAGAAATTAGAATCAGATTTCTAGGGAAAAAAGGAAAATTAACTGAGATTTTAAGATCTATGGGCTCTTTGAGTCATGAGGAGAGAAAGGCATTAGGAAAAGAGGCTAACAATGTCAGGAGTCAGATTGAAGAGCTTTTAGAAGAGCGGTTCGCAAAAGCGAAAGAGATACAAAAGGCCCAGACCTTTATGAAGGAAAAGATCGATGTGACAGAGCCTGGAGTCAGAGTGGAATTAGGAGTCAAGCATCCTATTACCATTACCATAAATGAGATTTCAAGGATATTTATGAATATGGGCTTTAGCATTGCAGAAGGTCCTGAGGTTGAGACGGTGTTTAATAATTTCGATGCGTTAAATGCTGGGCCTAACCACCCTTCTAGAGATTTTACAGATACCTTTTATATAACGGAGGACACCTTGCTGAGAACCCAGACATCACCAGTTCAAGCTAGAACCTTAGCATCCCAAGAACCTCCTATTAAAATTATTTCCCCGGGTAGATGCTTTAGATGTGATACGGCAGATGCAACACATTCCCCTATGTTTCATCAAGTGGAAGGGCTTAATGTTGATGAAGGCATTACCATGGCGGATTTAAAAGGAACCTTAGATTCCTTTGCGAAGCAAATTTTTGGATCTGAGGTAAAAACAAAATTTAGACCCCACCACTTCCCATTTACAGAACCAAGTGCGGAAATGGACGTGTCCTGCTTTAAATGTGGAGGATCCGGGTGTAGGGTATGTAAAGGCAGTGGCTGGATTGAAATCCTAGGCTGTGGCATGGTACACCCTAACGTTCTTAAAGTAGGAAATCTGGATACGGAAAAGTACACAGGATTTGCTTTTGGTATGGGCGTGGAAAGAATTGCAATGTTAAAGTATGGCGTGGATGATATCAGACTGTTTTATGAAAACGATATGCGTTTCATTCAGCAGTTTAAATAAGGGGGAGAAGAGATGCTGACACCGATTAAATGGTTAAAAGAATATGTAGATATAAATGTAAATATAGATGAATTTGCGGAACGGATGATTATGTCCGGTTCTAATATTGAAAAGATAGAATCCTTTGGTGAGAAGGTTAAAGATATTGTGGTAGGTAAAATTGTGGATATTGAAAAGCATCCAGATGCAGACAAGCTCCTTGTGACCCAAGTTGATATAGGGGAAGAAGAACTGCTGCAAATCGTTACAGGTGCAAACAATATCTTTGAAGGCGCTTATGTTCCTGTTGTCCTTCATGGGGGAAAGCTGGGGGATGGTACCACCATTAAAAAAGGCAGACTACGAGGAGTAGAGTCCAATGGCATGCTTTGCTCACCAGAAGAATTAGGCTTCGAAGACAAGGTTATTCCAGTTGCCTTGAAGGATGGTATCTGGATATTGGACAAGGAGTATCCTCTAGGCCAGAATTTTTTAGAGGCACTGGATCTTAAGGAAACCGTGGTGGAATTTGAAATAACACCTAATAGACCAGATTGTTTATCCATTATAGGCATGGCTAGGGAAGCAGCAGCAACTTTAGGGAGCCAATTAAAATATCCTGAAACCACATGCACAAAGGAAGAAGGAGAAGCAAAGGATTTTATTGATATTCAGATCAATAACGCAGACCTATGCAGAAGATATGTAGGCAGAGTAGTTACCGATGTAAAAATTGAACAATCTCCTTGGTGGCTTCAAAAGAAGCTGATTCACGCTGGGATGAGGCCTATTAATAACATCGTTGATATTACAAATTTTGTTATGTTAGAGTATGGACAGCCTATTCATGCTTTTGATATTAGAGACCTTGCAGACAACAAGATTATTGTTGATACTGCTAAGGAAGGGGAAGTGTTTACTACCCTGGATGGAAATGAACGAAAGCTATCCAGTGATATGCTGATGATAAAAGACGGTCAACGGAATGTTGCTATTGCAGGGGTTATGGGTGGAATGAATTCTGAAATCAAAGAAGATACCACCACCATTCTTATTGAATCTGCAAACTTTAATGGAGATAGCGTAAGAGCCACATCAAAGAAGCTTGGCTTGAGAACAGAGGCGTCTTCTAGATTTGAAAAAGGCATTGATCCTAATATTTGCCATGTTGCTGCAGATAGGGTATGCAAGCTGATTGAAATGCTTGGAGCGGGAAAGATCACAAAAGGCTCGGTGGATAGATATCCATCAAAATACGAATCTGCAAGTGTTACTGTCAGGGTAGACAGAGTTAATGCAGTACTTGGTATCAACTTGTCTGCACAGGATATGGCTAATATCTTTGAAAGCCTTGAAATGACTGTAACTAGCCAAGGGAATAACCTCGTTGTTACTCCCCCTACCGTAAGGCAGGATTTACTTGAAGAAGTAGATTTCATAGAAGAAATCGCAAGAATCTATGGCTACGATAAAATGCCTGTTACACTTCCTAAAGGAAATGTAGAGGCAGGAAAGTCAAGAGAACGAACATTAAAAGATTTGGCGGCAGACACAATGACCGCTATGGGGGTCAATGAAATACAGACTTACTCCTTTGTTAGCCCGAAAGGTGTTGATTATGCAAATATTCAAGAGGATGCTCAGGAAAGAAACTTTGTTAGACTTATCAATCCTCTCGGCGAAGAGAATAGTGTCATGCGTACATTACTAGCACCTAATATGCTAGAAGTGTTGGGTCGCAATTACTCAAGAAACATTAGTAAGGTAAGGGCTTTTGAAATTGGCAATACCTTCGTGAATACACCCGGTGAAGAAGCTATGCTGCCAACTGAAAGAGATTCCATGTCCATCGGTTGCTATGGAGAAGAAGAAAACTTTTATACCTTAAAAGGGTTGGTAGAAGAATTATTTATTAATCTAGGGATTTATGGAGCCTCCTTTGTACCAGAAAGCAACGTTTTAACCTATCATCCGGGGAGATGTGCAAGAATTATTTATAAAAATACTGATTTAGGGATCATGGGTGAGGTGCATCCTGATGTGAGTGAAAGATATGGCATTGACACAAGATGCTATTATTGCGAATTAGCCTTTGATAAGGTTATGGCTATGGCAGATACAGAGAGGTATTTTACCCCTCTTCCTAAATATCCATCTATTGTGAGGGATATTGCCCTCATCACTAAGGAAGAGGTGACTGTAGCCGAAATGGAACAGGTTATTAAAGCTCATGGGGGAATTCTCCTTGAAAGCTTTCGTTTATTTGACGTATATAGAGGGAAGCAAGTTGCGGAAGGCAGTAAGAGCGTAGCCTTTACTCTGACCTATAGGGCAAAGGATCGGACCCTTAAAGATGAAGAAGTGATTAAGGTACACGACAAGATTCTAAAAGCGCTGAAGGATGAATTGGGTGCAGTATTGCGTGACGCATAGGATGCATAGACTTGATGGCAAAACAAGATATGAAGCAGATACGATATAAGAAAAGAAATAAAGATGGAGGGAAAGGGCATGGGGGAAAAGAACAAGGTAAATGTGAAAATCTATGGTCAAGAATATACCATTGCAGGGGATAAGCCCAGGGAACACATTATTAAAGTAGCAGATTATGTTGATAATAAAATGAATCAAATCGCAAAAGCCTTGCCTACTGGTTCAGCATCGTCCCTGGCAGTCCTTACTGCCATCAATTCTGCCGATGAATATTTTTCTGCAATGGATAGAATTAGTACCCTTCAGTCTCAAAACGAACAGTTAGTCACGGATTCAGAGCACTATGAACAGCTTTGGGAGGAAGCTAAGAAAAGCTTTATACAATACAAAGAAGATGCACAGACTAATAATGAGCAGAAGGAAGAACTCCTAAAACTGTTAAGTGAAAAGGCGGAGGAATTTGATAGCTTGATGGCCCAATATAAGGAGCTAGAAGAGAAATATAATCGTTTACAAGAGAAAAATCAAGGATTGGAAAATCAGATTCGTTCCCAGCAGGAAAGCAATAAATCCGACAACACTGCATTAAAGGAATTGGAATCCAAGTGTAAAGAAATGGAGAATAGCTTTTTTGATCTCCAGATGGAAAATATCAAACTGAAGGGTGACCTTGAGCGGTATAAAAAGAATGTCGACTGAGGATTATAATGAATCAAAAATCATACAAAGTACTAGAATACAATAAAATATTAGATTTATTGAGTAGAGAGGCGGCTTCCTCTATGACAAAAAAAGTCATAGAAAAGCTGAAGCCTGTAGCCGATGTATATCTAATTGAAGAGATGCTAACGGAAACCACAGAGGCGGTTTCCGTTATTATGCATAAGGGATCTCTTCCCTTAGGCAATTTTTATGATATAAAAAACAACATACATTTGGCAAACAAGGGCGGCGTTCTCACCATGAAGCAGCTCCTTGAAGTACTGTATAACCTCCAGGTAACTAGAAACGCCAAGGCTTTTTTGAGTAGCGATCTGCCTGATCTTCCTATTATTAAGGGCCTTGCAGAGGTTCTAAGTGTGGAGAAAAGGTTGGAGGAGGACATTGATCGATGTATTTTATCTGAAGATGAAATGGCAGACAACGCTAGTCCGGAGCTAAAAAACATCAGAAGAAGCATTGCAAGACAAAATGAGGCGGTTCGAGCAAAGATGAATCAAATTTTGAGCTCCTCTGACAATAAGAATCTGTTACAAGATTCTATTGTCACTTTGAGGCAGGGAAGATATGTCATCCCAGTGAAACAGGAGCATAAAGGTAGATTCCCGGGTATCGTGCACGACCAATCCTCTACTGGTGCAACTTTATTTATTGAACCCCAGGCCATTGTGAATCTCAACAATGAATTGAGAGAAATGGAGCTGGCAGAGAAAAAAGAAATTCAGCGTATTCTATCGGAGTTGTCTGCTCAAGTTGCCGAAGCTCATTTACAGCTTTTAAATAATCAGGACCTTCTAGAAAAGCTTGATTTTATATTTGCCAAGGGAAAGCTAGCCGTAAAAATGAAGGCTTCCCAACCAAAAATCAATACTCATGGATATCTGCGAATCAAAGAAGGAAGACACCCTCTTATTCCTAAGGATAAGGTGGTTCCCATTAGTATAGCCTTGGGAAAGGATTATGATACCCTAGTGATTACGGGGCCTAACACTGGTGGAAAGACGGTTACCCTAAAGACGGTAGGTCTGTTCATTATGATGGCTCAATCAGGTCTTCACCTTCCAGCTAGTGAGGGGACGGAGATGCCTATTGTAGAAAAGGTATTTGCAGACATTGGTGACGAACAAAGTATAGAGCAAAGCCTGAGTACCTTCTCATCCCACATGACAAATATCGTAGATATCGTAAACCATTCCGATAATCGCACCTTAGTACTCCTTGATGAGCTAGGCGCTGGGACTGACCCGACAGAGGGTGCTGCCCTGGCTATTTCCATATTAGAACACCTCTATAACAAAGGCGCCAAAACTATTGCAACCACTCATTATACCGAGCTAAAAAAATATGCCTTGGCTACAGAGGGTGTAGAAAACGCCTCCATGGAGTTCGATGTAGAAACCTTAAGCCCAACCTATAAGCTGTCCATTGGCACACCTGGTCGTTCTAATGCTTTTGAGATTTCCAACAAGCTTGGCCTTAACAAGGAAATCATCAATCATGCCAGAGAGTTGCTTGAGGAAGGTGACATTGAATTTGAAGATGTCATCAGTGCTATCGAAAAGAACAAAAGGGATGCTGAAGAAGAGCGAGATGAGGCTATTATGCTGAATATCGCCATTAAGAAACAGCAGGAGGAGCTAGAGGCTGAAAAGGCCAAATTCGAAGAGCAAAAGAAAAAAATCATATCTAGGGCCAAAGAAGAGGCCAGGGAGATGATAAGAGAAGCTAAGGAATTTTCAGATCAGGTGCAAAAGGAGCTGCGAGAGCTAGAAAAGTATCAGGATATAGGAGAACGAAACCGAAGGCAAGAAGAAATCAGAACAGGTATAAGGAAACTCTCCGATAAATATCGAGATAAAATTGAAATAGAAAAAAACCCCAACCCTGTAAATCCCAATGAATTGAAAATCGGGGATAGGGTCAAGGTCATTAGCCTAGACCAAAAAGGCAATGTCATTTCTCTTCCTGACGACAGAAACGAGGTTCAAGTGCAGGTTGGGCTGTTAAAAATAAATGTAAAGCTGGACAATCTAACAAAAATTCAGGATGGGACGAAGAAAAAAAGCCAGAAAGCTTCCCGGCATGGATCCCTGTATAAGAGTAAGGTGCAAAACATTGCCCTTAGCATCAATGTAATAGGTAAACCGCTAGATGATGCCATTATGGATGTGGACAAATACCTAGATGATGCCTATATCGCTGGGGTAAAAGAGGTGACTATTATACATGGAAGAGGGGAAGGGATTTTGCGAGAAGGCCTTCATAGGATGTTTAAAAGCCATAAGCATGTAAAAAAATTCCGCAAGGGTGCATATAATGAAGGCGGTGACGGAGTTACCATCGTAGAATTAAAATAAAGATACAAGAATTTATGTGGGTAACCCATACTCATGTTGCCCGTCTCGAAAGAAAAGGGAACGTATTTTAATATTTGGAGGATAGATAGATGATAGATTTTAAAGAAGGAATTGCACAGCTTCTCTCAAAGTATATTGAAGGTCTTGAGTTGGAGCAAATAAAGGACATGATAGAAATTCCCACAGATAGTAAGATGGGGGATTACGCCTTCCCATGCTTTAGGCTGGCTAAGACACTTAGAAAGGCTCCTCCTGCTATTGCAGAAGAACTAGCAGGAAAGCTCCAAGAAGACTCCTTATTTGCAAAGGTTGAAAATGTCAACGCTTATGTAAATATGTTTCTTTCAAGGGAAGCTTTTATGAAAGAGCTTACTACAGTTGTTGCAAAAGAGAAGGACAGGTTTGGAAGTAGCGATGTGGGACAGAACCGAAAGGTCATTGTGGAATTCTCTTCTCCTAATATTGCAAAGCCTTTCCATATTGGCCATATCAGAAGTACTGTTATAGGGAATTCCATTAATAAGATTTATGACTTTCTAGGTTATGATACGGTTCGAATTAATCATTTAGGGGACTATGGCACTCAGTTTGGTAAGATGATTGTAGCTTATAGAAAATGGGGAAATGAAGAAGATGTTATTAAGGAGCCTATAAAGACATTACTAAGCTATTATGTGAAATTCCATGAAGAAGCAGAAAAGGACCCTACCCTGGAAGACGAAGCAAGGGCAGTCTTTACTAAGCTAGAGAATGGGGAAGAAGAAGAAACAAGGCTATGGCAGTGGTTCAGAGAAGAAAGCCTAAAGGAGTTTTCTAGAGTATACGATATGCTGGATATTGAATTTGATTCTTATGCGGGGGAAAGCTTTTACTCAGATAAAATGGACCGAATCCTTGATATCTTAAATGAGAAGGAGTTGCTTGTGGAATCAGAAGGGGCTCAGATTGTAGACCTGGAAGAATACAACATGTCCCCAGCTTTAATAAAGAAAAAAGATGGATCTACATTATATATTACAAGGGATATTGCGGCAGCTGTATACAGAAAAGAGCAATATGACTTTTATAAAAACCTTTATATAGTCGCAACTCAGCAAAATCTTCATTTCCAGCAGTGGATTAAGATTGTGGAGCTTATGGGCTTTGAATGGAGTAAGGATTGCGTACACATCCCCTTTGGGCTTGTGAGCCTTGAAGAAGGCACCATGTCCACCAGGCATGGAAGAGTGGTTTATCTTGAGGATGTATTAAATCGTGCCGTTGAACAAACCAAGGATATTATTGTTGAGAAGAATGTAAGTACAGATAACATTGAAGAAACTGCAAAGGAAGTAGGAATCGGAGCCGTCATATTCCAAGAGCTTTCAAATAACAGGATTAAAGACTATGTATTCTCATGGGATAAGGTTTTGAATTTCGATGGAGAAACCGGACCTTATGTACAGTACACCCATGCAAGAGCAGCCAGCGTGCTGAGGAATGGGGAAGAAGATTTTGTTAAGGCCGTGGAAAATATGGAAAATATCAATGTGGAATACATCTCAGGGGATAGCGCCTATGAATTGGGCAAGTTGATCTATAGATTTCCTCAGGTAGTGATAGAGGCTTCTGAAAAATACGAACCTTCTATTGTCACCAGACATATTGTAGATATTGCTCAGGCCTTTAATAAGTTTTACCATGATGAGCATATCTTAGTAGATAATCAAGATGAAAAAATGGCCAAATTACTGTTGGTTTACGCAGCAAAGCAGACCATTAAGAATGGTCTTGGACTTCTTGGTATAAAGGCACCAGATAAAATGTAGGAATACGCATGTTCAAAGAGTGTGGGCCAAATTTCAAGCTATCTAATGATTTGAAGTGCAAATTGAGCAAAATTTCAAGTTATGTGTGGAATTATGGAATATAATACCCAAAAATGCTAAATCTGTGCATAAATTCAACGAATTCGCGAACAAATGTAATAAATTTACAAAATATTAACATATTAATTGAAATTTTGCACATTCAGGTGAAATGTTGGAGGGTACTTGCGCTCAGCAGACAGTACTTGCGCTCAGAAGACACGATAGCAAAGACCTGTAAATGGAAGGAGAATGTAGTATGAGATATGAAGGAAATATATATAGACCGCCTAGTGAGGCATATAGCCTAATCGTGCAGGTAACCATCGGTTGTGCACACAACGACTGCACATTTTGCAGCATGTTTAAGGATAAGCAATTTAGGGTTCGTAAAATCAGTGAGGTGCTGGAGGACCTAGACACAGCACGGAGTCGCTACCGAAATGTGAACAGGATATTTTTAGCAGACGGGGATGCATTGGTCTTACAGAATAAAGATTTAAACATCATTTTAGACCATATTAAAAAGCTATTCCCAGAATGTGAGAGGGTTGGTGTTTATGGCTCCCCTCAAGACGTACTTCGCAAATCCCACGAAGAGCTGGTAGAGCTGTATAACAACGGAATTGGTATTATTTACATTGGTGCAGAATCTGGCAGTGACAAGGTACTTGCCGATATTAAGAAAGGCGCCACAAGAGCGGAAATCATCGAATCCGTAAAGAAAATAGAAGCCAGTGGAATCAAGGCATCTGTTACCTTTATTTCAGGTCTTGGAGGTAAGGATGGTTGGGAAGACCATGCTATTCAAACAGGAACCATGATCAGCGAAATGGAGCCTTCCTATGTGGGGCTGTTAACATTGCTGACAGAGCCTAGTGCACCCCTTCACAAAGATATTCAAGAAGGGCGCTTCCAGTTGCTTTCACCTTTGGAGGTAGTAGAGGAAACAAGACTTTTATTGGAGAATATTAATGTGAAAAAACCTTGTGTCTTTAGAAGCAACCATGCTTCCAACTATGTTTCCCTGAGGGGAGATTTGCCACAAGATAAAGAAAGAATGTTGGCACAGCTAGATAGAGCCATGAAGAATGCTGGAATGCTGAAGGATGACAGCCTTAGAAGGCTGTAAACGGCATAAACGGAGGCGAACATGAAAATACTGCTAACAACTTTAAACTCCAAATATGTCCATTCGAATCTAGCACTAAAGTATCTTTATGCAGCTGCAGGAGAAAGCAAGCATTCTATAGACCTTATGGAATTCACCATAAATAATGACGATGATTATATTTTTACAGAGCTGATAGATGGAGGCCATGAGGTCATTTGCTTTTCATGTTATATATGGAATATAGAAAGAATCCTTAATTTGTCAGAGAACATAAAAAAAGCCCGTCCTGAGCAGATCATCGTTCTTGGTGGCCCGGAGGTCAGCTTTGACCCGGATAAGTTCCTGACAGAATATCCTTACATAGACATGGTGATATCAGGAGAAGGAGAAGAGGTTTTTCCAGATTTGATAAATGCATTGCTTAATGGTGAACCTTCTCTTGAACATATCAGAGGATTGACATATAGGGAAGATGGGGAAATTGTTATGAACCCTGAGGCGAAGGTGGTAGACTTTGAAAAGGTGCCCTTTCCCTATTTGAACCAAGCTGGAGAGCCGGATAAGATTCTTTATTATGAATCCGCTAGGGGATGTCCATATCGATGTAGCTACTGCCTTTCTTCTATAGATAAAAAAATAAGAGCACTGCCTTTTGAGAGAGTCAAATCAGATTTAGATTATTTTCTTAGAAACAAGGTAAAGCAAGTTAAATTTATAGACAGGACCTTCAACTGGGACATTCAGAGATGCTGCGATATTATAAGCTACCTGATTCAGCAGGATAATGGTGTAACAAACTTTCATTTTGAGCTTTGTGGGGATTTAATTGATCAGGAGCTACTAGATATCCTTAAAGAAGCTAGGCCTGGTTTGCTTCAATTTGAGATAGGTGTACAGTCTACTAATAAAGAAACCTTAGCTGCATGTAACAGAAGCTGTGACTTTGAAAGACTTTCCGCTAGCGTTAAGGCGATTAAGGAAATGGGAAATATTCATCTTCACTTGGACCTCATTGCCGGCTTACCCCATGAGGATTATTATTCATTCGAAAAATCCTTTAATGATGTTTATGATTTAGCTCCCCATCATTTACAGCTTGGTTTTTTAAAGCTACTAAAGGGCTCCCCTATTCGTGAAAAAGAGCAGGAACATGAATATATTTATAGGAAGAATCCGCCTTATGAAGTGATTGGAAACAAATACATCTCAGCCACATCCCTGGTAAGGCTAAAAAAGATGGAGAATATACTTAATTTATATTATAATAGAGGAGGGTTTGAAAAAGCCCTTGAGTTTGCAATAAAAAATTATGCAGATACGCCCTTTGACTTTTATGAGGAATTTGCAGCTTATTATTATCTAAAAGGATTCCAGCATCGATCCCATAAAAAAGAAGATTTATACCGAATTTTCTTAATGTATGGGGGTTGGAAAGAACGCTTTGTACCAGACACAAAAGACAAGCTTCAAGAGCTTCTTATGGAAGATATGGAGAACACCCTAAATCACGATGCAGTCAAGAAATTTTTAAATAAAGGGTGGGAGATGGCCTAAAAAATGGCGTTGATCCCAGGCGCCACAATCACAATTGGCGTCGGTGTCAGGCATTACAGCTGGAAAAATAGTGTCAGACAAACAACTGTGTATGATACTGCTGGCATAGCGCCATGCACTACTTACAAGAACAGTCAGATTAGAATTGAGGAACCGGTAGGAAATAGAAAATGCAGAAGGAAAGGATACAGGAATATGGCAAAAAGAGGACTAGCAAAGAGTAATATGCAATATCCCGATAAATTCGACCTGAAGGAACGTCCTGACCGTATAGGGGAATATTTAAAACCTCACTTAAAAAAATTTATATTTGATGAATTGAGCATGGCCTTTATGGAAAAGAATGACATAATGTTTATGAAAGGTGTTCCCATACCACTCAGGGAAGAAGATATACAAGAGTTTAAGGGAGGATCCGGCATTAAGGTGCAACATCTAGTAAGCAATATGGCATGGATTATGGGCATTGATCCCAAATTTAAACATACTCCAGATTATATATCCTTTATAAAAGCGCATTTTAATAAGAAAATTGTAGAAGGCTTTCTAAAAGCGGGAAGGGATCAGGCGGAAAATGAAATTTATGATGAGGCAATCATATATTTTCGTGCAGCCCTGTGCGTAGATCCTATCAATATGGACTCCATGTACAGTTATGCCAGAGCCTGTAGAGAAGTTTACTTAAATAGCGATGATCCAGAAGTCATAGGCAATTTCAAGGCAGAAGCACTGGAATATTTTGAAATGTTGGTGGAAGCCCACCCGAAATTTGCCCAGGCTTATTACTACCTTGGGTATGCTTATCTCAATTTGGGACTATATGTAAAGGCCCAGCTTACCTGGAAGGATTTCTTAGCAAAATCTATGAATCGTAAGGACCGCAAAGAAATAAAACAGCGGTTGGAACAAATAGAAGATCCTGTGGAGATAGAAAAAGGCTGCAATGAAGTCATGGCTACAAGATGGGCCAATGGATTAGCTATTTTGGAGCCTTATATGAATACAAGATTTAAGGATTGGTGGCCTATGTCCTATTATTTAGGCGTAGCTTATAGCAATCTTGGGCGAAAAAATGATGCAATTCGCAGCTTTAAAAAAGTATTATCCCTTGCCCCGTCTCATGTAGAATCTATGGATGAGCTAGCAGATATTTATGGGGAAAGGCAGGATAAACAAAATGAAGAAAAATACCGGAAGAAAGCAGAGCTTATTCGATCCGGAGGACATAAAGAGAATTAGGAGGATATAATTTTGAAAAAACTAATGACAGGGAACGAGGCCATTGCCAGGGGAGCCTATGAAGCAGGACTTAAGTTTGCTTCTGCATATCCAGGCACGCCAAGTACTGAGATTTTGGAAAATATGGTCAATTACAAGGACGATGTTTACTGCGAATGGGCTCCTAATGAAAAGGTAGCACTGGAAGCAGCTATTGGTGCATCTGTAGCAGGAGCTCGTTCCATGGCTACGATGAAACATGTAGGTTTAAATGTAGCTGCAGACCCCTTGTTTACTTTTGCATACACTGGTGTTACAGGGGGATGTGTCATTGTCTCCGCCGACGACCCAGGAATGCATAGCTCCCAAAATGAACAAGACAACAGAAATTATGCAATGGCTGCTAAGGTACTAATGCTAGAGCCTTCAAATAGCCAGGAAGCAAAGGATTTTATGAAGCTGGGCTTAGAGCTTAGCGAACGTTTTGATACTCCTGTACTTCTTAGATTGACCACTCGTGTGTGTCACAGCAAAAGTTTAGTGAGCCTTGACGAAAGGGTAGAGAAAGAGCTTATTCCATATAAGCACAACATCTCTAAGTACGTAGCAACTCCAGCTAATGCTAAGGTTTTAAGGAAACAACTAGTAGAGCGACTAAAGAACATGGAAGCCTACTCCAATAGCGCGGAGATTAACCAGCCTGAATACAACGAGACAAAAATTGGCGTAATCAGTAGTGGCGTTGCTTACCAGTATGCAAGGGAAGTCTTTGGCGAGGAGGCCTCTTACTTGAAGCTGGGCATGACATATCCTATGCCTATGGACACCATTAAAGAGTTTGCCTCAAAGGTGGATAAGATTTATGTTGTTGAAGAACTGGAGCCTTACATAGAAAACCATTTAAAGATGGCAGGAATCCCTTGTATAGGAAAAGAAATCATTCCAGAGATGGATGAGCTAAATACAGATATTGTGAGAAAAGCTGTTTATGGGGTAGAAGCACAAGCTCTATCAAGTGAAAAGGAAGCCGTTGTCAGACCGCCTACACTATGTGCTGGTTGTCCTCACAGAGGAATTTACTACACCTTGAGCAAGACTAAAAACCTGTTGGTAACAGGAGACATTGGCTGCTACACATTAGGTTCAGCGCCGCCTCTATCTGCTATGCATACTTGCTTCTGTATGGGTGGTAGTATCAGCGCTGGCCACGGTGCCTCAACGGTATTAAGGAAAGCGGGATCTGACCTGAAGGTTGTTTCTGTTATAGGGGACTCTACCTTCTTCCATTCCGGCATTACCAGCTTAATGGATGTGGTCTATAACAAAGGCAATCAATTGACAATTATTATGGATAATAGGATTACAGCCATGACCGGGCACCAAGAAAACCCAGGTACTGGTTACACTCTCATGGGTGAGCCTGCTCAGGAGGCGGATATTCCGTTAATGTGCAAGGCCATAGGTATTAAGGACGAAAACCTTTATGTGATTAATCCTTTAATGCTAGATGATTCAAAACAGATTGTAGAAGAAGCTCTTTCAAAAAATGAGCCTACAGTAATCATCACCAGATACCCATGTATCTTAAAAAAGTTTACTCCTGAAGATAAGAGCGAATTTGATCTAAGCCCGAAGGCTTGTGTCATTGACCAAGAAAAATGCACGAAATGCAAAGCCTGTGTAAGAACCGGCTGCCCTGCTATTTTCTCTGGGGAACAAATCGTAATTGATCATGAATCATGCACGGGCTGTACTGTATGTAAGCAAGTTTGTAGGTTTGACGCCATCAAGGAGGTATCAAAATGAGTCAAGTAAAGAATATTCTTCTTGTCGGCGTAGGCGGGCAAGGTACTATATTAGCAAGTAAAATCTTATCTGAGGGCTTGGTAGAGGCCGGATATGATGTAAAGATGTCTGAGATTCACGGGATGTCCCAAAGAGGGGGAAATGTAAGCACCCAGATTCGTTTTGGGGAAAAGGTGTTTTCACCAATTATAGGGAAGGGTGAAGCCGATGTCATTGTAGCTTTTGAAAAGATGGAAGCCTTAAGATGGATTGAATACCTAAAGGAAGACGGAACCTTGATCATCAATGATTTTGAGATTCCTTCTGTGCCTATACAGCAGGGAAAAGTACAATATCCAGAGGGTATCCTTGAGGATCTATCTTCTAAAGCAAAGACCTTTGTATTTAAGGCAGGAGATATTGCTGCAGAAATTGGCAACAAAAGGACCATGAACATTGTCCTCTTCGGAGCCATGGTAAAGGCCATGAACATAGAAGATATTGATTGGGAAACGGTTATAAAAAATAATGTAAAGAAGGGCTTTGAGGAAATAAACATTAAAGCCTTCCACGCCGGCCACAGCCACCAGACCGAGAGATGATTGGCCGTGGCTGCCAGCCACCAGACCGAGAGATGATTGGCCGTGGCTGCCAGCCATCAGGCCGAGAGATGATTGGTTGGCTTGGGCGAATTGCTGACTTGACTGCCATAGACCGAGGGAATTTCGGTTTATGGCAGAAACGAATTTGATATTCCCCTTTCAAAAATAATTAGATTTACCAATATAACTTTAAATTTAGGTATAAGAAAAGTTAAAATGGGGGAATATTTATATTGACATCACCCTACTCTATGGTGTATAATTTATTTTGTCGTCGGAATTGACGACATGGTATTCCAAGGTAGCTCAATGGTGGAGCACTCGGCTGTTAACCGATAGGTTGTGGGTTCGAGCCCCACCCTTGGAGCCATTACGCCGGGGTGGCGGAATTGGCAGACGCACAGGACTTAAAATCCTGCGATCCTTACCGATCGTACCGGTTCGATCCCGGTTCCCGGCACCATTTAAAAAATTTACTAAAAAAGGGTAGCTAATTAGATAAAATTGTGTTATACTAATAGTGTTGCTACAAGATATCGCGGGGTGGAGCAGTTGGTAGCTCGTTGGGCTCATAACCCAGAGGTCAGAGGTTCGAATCCTCTCCCCGCAACCAAGAAAATAACGATAGGCTTAATGCCTATCTTTTTTTATGCTTACAACGAATGACGAATTAATGAAGTATTTTCACTCATTATCAACAAATGCCTTCCACATCTTGTCGTACTGTTCATAAAGCTTATGTACTTCGTTTTCAAGGGTATAGTAGTGTAGTATGTAAGGAATAAGTAATATAGCAATGGCTACGCTAAAGATTAATGTAATTTCAACTGGGCTTATCAGGATCATGATTATTGACATAGCTTCAAGAATTGCAAAAAGTGATGTGACTATAAGATGAATAAATCGCTCATGCTGGAAAAAGGAAATTTGAACCAGATGTTCCTTTATTAGCACCTCCCAGTCGCAATTTTCATTTAAAAGAAGATCATCGACTTTTTTACGGTAATTTACCAAGCGCCTTTTCATATTTCATTTCACCTCATCAAACAACGTTGGAGGACAAATAATTGCTTTCTTTACATGATAAACGAAAAAGCTACTTGCTTCAATTCTTTTTATCTACATCATCACCAGAGGAGCTCGGTTTACAGGAGAGGCTTTCAATTATCGAAAGTTCTGCATCATTAGAATTACCTGCTTCATAAGAAAAGCTCGGAATCACCAGAGCAGTTCTGTTAAGCTAATATTGGCTATATTCATATCAATAGGGCATTGGGGCATCTGTCGGCTGTACTGCCAGATCCATACATTTCCCCCGCAAGTAGGGGCCTTCGGCTCATAATTTAGAGGGTAGATGAGATCATCTAATTCTAATACTGGCTCGGCACTCCATAATATATTTTCTGTTAGCACTATTTTATTTTCTTTAGCTGCCTGACAAAATGCGTGATTAAAATTCCCGGTAACAGGGTCATTGTAAAAACCACTTCGGTAGCCAGCTTGTAGAATTGTTCCCGTCCAACCTTGTATCCATTCCTTATCTATTTGAAAATAACGCTCAATATTTGCAAATATTGGTATGCCTAAAGGTATTTCAAGATTTTGAGCATAAAACACAGCATTATTTGCAGCATTGCGTCCTTGGTTAAACCCCTCGGCAGCCCTAAAATCGTTATAAATAGGCAATAGCCTTATACCTTTACTGTGAATAAATGAAATTTCTTCCCTTGTTAATCCTTCTGACACATCCTGGACCCGTACCAGATACCTTCCCCAAAATTTAGGATGGCCAAAATAATGCATTACACATTGATACAAATCTTCTGTTACATTCTCAGCAGAATCGACTCCCCATTGGTAAAAGCTCAAACTTTACGCCTCCTTAATATAATGAACACGTTTTGAATCAGTAAATCGGATGGTAGATTGGAATACTCTGAGGGAAATAAAATAAGTTTTCCGGGTCATAAATTTTTTTCACCTTCATTAATCTGGATATATTTTCTCCGAAGTATGCCAAAGGCCAATCAGTAATTAAAGAGTCACAGTAATTTCTATAAGCACCGTGGGTATAGGGTAACATTGAATTGCGAAATCTTTCGATCCATTGTATATTTTCGTCCTCTTCAATATTTTGACTCCAGTATGAGAGATATTGAACTAAAATAAGTGCCTGGCGATGAACAAATGCCGTTCCATCTGAAGGTATTTCACTGACACGACCACCAAGGGCACTTAAGGAAATTAAATTAGCGTAACCCGGTGCAAGCCGTAAATTTTCAACTAAAACATTTAGTGCTGATTCTGATAAAGTTTCATAGATAAAGGCTGAAGAATTCTTAAATTTTTCCTGATCTACAGGAGTGCCTGCGAAGTGATGGACTGTTTCAATCCATGTATTGTTGTAGAACTCGACACTCTTAGGTTGTGTAGCCTCTGAAAGAGGAGCCACAATTTGCCTAAGCTCATTCTCTGTGCCTACAAATACTCCATCTGATCGAAGATCACCTTGGTTTTCTGCAGGCAATACAAGGGAAGAGGTCAGGCGGGCATCAATATATGGAGCCCACATCTGAAAATGGCGAACTACATTTTTTAGTTGGTCAAAGCTCCAAGTCATTCTATACCGTGATACATTTTCAATTTGATGTACACGGAAGGTGAAGGAAGTAACCACCCCAAAGCTTCCATCTCCTCCGCCTTGACAGGCCCAAAACAAGTCGCTGTGCTGATTATTGTTTACATGAATTACTTCCCCTTGTGCTGTAACCATTTCTAGTTCCAATAGATTATCGCAAGTCATACCCAAAAGTCTTGATAAAAACCCATAGCCTCCTCCTAGTGTCAATCCCGACGCAGCTACTGTGGGACAAGTCCCAGCTGGGATAGTAACACCTTGGCTCCATAGGGCCTCATATAAAAGGGATAATTGTAATCCAGCCCCAATCTGTACAGTATTGCTTACTTTATCGATTTGAAGCTTTTGAAGTCTGCTGACATCGATGATCAACCCATCGTTCATAAGAGAATAGGCTTCATAGCTATGCCTTCCGCTACGCACACGAAAAGGAAATCGGTTCTGACGCACCCATCGGATGGCATTGACAACGTCCTCTGTGACTTCACAATAAACAATTATGCTTGGAAATTTATTAAATCTGCCGTTATAATTTTGTCTTGCTTTATCATATTCAGGTGAGCTTGGCAGAACCACATGTCCTGTTAGGCCTTGTGTACTTAGCATTGAACAGTACCTCCTTAATGCATGAAAGGTTCATACATAATTATCCATATGTGAAGGAGGGAGAAAAAAGAATATATATAGTAAATTTGAATCCTTTCATTTCTCGCAGAATGCCATATGCTATAATATAAGAGAAGGGGACCACAGCCAGCGACCGAGAGATGATTGGCTGTGGCCACGGCCACGGCCAATCATCTCTCGGTCTATGGCTGTGAGAAAGTGAGATTAATTATGAATCCGGTAAGAAAAGCCCTTTTAAAGGCTCTTTCCATCCCTTATATTAATTTAAAGAAGTATTACAGAGGCTATCGTAAATTTCTTCGAGCTGTAAATTTATATTTTCGCCCGTTATACAACTTGATGGATCATAAAATTATGGTGGAAGATCGTGAAATACCGGTGCGGGTATTTATGCCAGCAGAACAGAAGCTCAATAGTGTGCTTATATTTTTTCATGGTGGCGGATGGGTTACAGGTAACATCGATTCTTATACCAATGTATGCCATAATATGGCAAAACAAACAGGATGCAGAGTCATTTCAGTAGACTATCGCTTGGCCCCGGAACACCCTTTTCCTGCAGGCCTTGAGGATTGTTATCATGTAACGAGAGAAATTTTTCTAAACCTGGATATATTAAGCTGTAAACAATCGGGTATTACATTAATCGGTGATAGCGCGGGGGCAAATTTGGCGGCAGCGGTATCTCTTATGGCAAGGGACCGGGGAGAGTTTTTACCCTTGCGGCAAATTTTAATTTATCCGGCTACTTATTATGATCATAGTGATACTTCTCCCTTTGATTCAATAAGGGAGAATGGAACGGATTATGTTATGACTTCAAAACGCATTCAGGACTATTGGGATTTATACATTTCCAAGGAAGAAGACAAATATAGCCCTTATGCGGCGCCATTGCTTGCTGATGATTTATATAACCAGCCCAAAACACTTATCATTACAGCGGAGTATGATCCCCTTAGAGACGAAGGGGAAGCTTATGGAAATAGATTAAAAGAGCATAATAATAGTGTAAAGATTCACCGTATGGAGGATGCGCTTCATGGTTTCTTAACATTACCGTGGAACTCTGAATATGTAGTTAAATGCTATGAGATAATCAATGAATTCTTAAATGAGGAGATTGTTGAGGAGAGGATCTGAAGTGAAAACAAGAAAAGTAGAATGGACAAGACTAGACAATGCCTCTAAAATTTTCCCGGCAACTTGCAATGACAAGGATACAAAGGTATTTCGAGTAGTATGCGAGCTCAAGGAATCCGTAGACCCGGAAGTATTGCAGCAGGCCCTGGACGTTACGATAAAAAATTTTACATTTTACAAGTCGGTATTAAGACGGGGAGTCTTCTGGTACTACCTAGAATCCGCTGATATTAATCCAATTGTGGAAATGGAGTCTATGCCGGTCTGTGCTCCTATTTATATAAAAGATAAAAGAAATTTATTGTTTCGGGTATTTTATTATAATAACAGAATTAACCTGGAAATATTTCATGCGCTTTCTGACGGAACAGGAGCGATCTGGTTCCTTCAGAATATGGTGCATCATTATCTTATCATGAAGCACAAGGAGGTTTTTGAGAATAAGAGCCTGGAATGGCCCCATAGTAATTCCCTAGATGGGAAAATGAAAGACAGCTTTCATCGGCATTTTATTGGTAAGAGTACATTCCAATACCCTCGTATGAAGCGAAAAAGTGTTAAGGCCTATCATACTCGCGGAACAAGATTTGAAGAAAAGCGCACGTTGCTTATTGAAGGAAGTGTGTCTGCTGAAGCAGTTTTAAAAGAAGCACGTCAGTATCAAACCACTCTGACCATTTTTGTCGCTTCTGTATTTATTTATTCTATTTATAAGGATATGACGGCGCGAGAGAAAAAACATCCTGTTATATTATCAGTGCCAATAAATTTACGTCAATTTTATGAATCTGATAGTGCTAGAAACTTTTTTACAACAATGAATGTAGGATGCCATTTTACAAAGAAAAATATTGAAATAGAAGATATCATACAAAGTGTAAAAGATAGCTTTCGCGAAGGCATGGAAGAAGAAAAAATATCCAATCAGTTAAATCGATTTATGGCCCTAGAAAAAAATCTGTTAACAAAATTAATCCCATTGCCTTTAAAGGATTTTTCCCTACGCATTGCCAACAAAATAAATGATAGGGAAATAACTGGGACATTATCCAACGTAGGTAGGATACAAATGCCTACTGAATTCGAATCATATATCAGGCAATTCAGTATATGTACCAGTGCAAGGAGGCCTCAAATTACAATGAGCACCTACAATGATAGGCTTGTTATCAGCTTTACGTCGCCATTTCGGGAAACAGAAATACAAAGATACCTTTTTCAGTTTCTTTCTAATAAGGGGATTGAAATTGAGATTTCTTCCAATAGCTTAGAATGAATTACCGTTCGTATCAAAGTTAGAGCAGGGGAGCTGGTGGCGTTTGGAGCCTGCTCTTGGGGGATTTTTGTAAATGAAATACAGCCACGGCCAATCATCTCTCGGTCTGGTGGCTGTGGAAGGGAGGAAAGGATGCAATATTGCAATCACTGTCGAGTCAGTATCCGAGGAAATAAGGACAGGTGTCCTTTATGTAAAAATGTGATAGCCCCAGGTGTTAAGAATAGTGCGGAAATTTACCCTAAAATTCCGTTAGAATATGAGCGGTATCTTGTGATTCGAATATTGATTTTTATTACTATTGTCACTATTGTTGTGAGCTTTGCTGTTTATAGATTGATTCCTTCAAATATAAACTGGCCTATTTTTGTGTTATTAGGCTTGCTTAGTATGTGGCTGAGCATTGCTTTTGTATTAAGAAAAAGACATAATCTTACAAAGAATATGATGTGGCTTGTCCTTCTGGCATCTGCTCTCTCTGTTCTGTGGGATTGGAGAATAGGGTGGAAGGGCTGGTCTTTAGAATATGTTATCCCCACGGTTTGTGTTGCTGTTATTGTTGCTATGTACATAACGGCAAAGGTTATGAAGCTTAGCGATAGAGATTACACAGTTTACTTCCTGTTAGGTGGATTATTTGGTATTATACCGGTAATATTTATAATATTTGAGTGGGTAAATGTACTTTATCCATCCATTATATGCGTATCGGTAAGTATTATCTTTTTATCCGCTCTAGTCATTTTCCAAGGGGACAGTATTAAATCTGAACTTAAAAAAAAGATGCATATATAAGCGGACCAGCCACGGACCGAGAGATGATTGGCTGTGGCTGTGGCTACGGCCAATCATCTCTCGGTCTGTGGCTGGATATTTAAATATCATTAGATTACAACAGGGCTTACTCTTGGCTCAGCATCTTCTGGCTGACCATCTTTATAATTTGATAAGAGATTTCGTCTATAGCCAATGAAGCGTCAACAGTAAATATTCTGTCTGGATATTTTCCTTGCAAATACTCATACCCCTCCATGGCCTTTCTATAAAATTCTTTTGATTCTTTTCTAATCTTAATCTTTTTGTGGGCAACTCTTTCCGCAGCAACCTGTGGATCTAATTTGAACAAAATAGTCAAATCTGGCATACAGTCTTTGGTCAGATAGTCATTTACAAGCTCGACATAATCTAAGTTTCCTCTCCCAAAGCCTTGATAAGCAATACCGGAATCAATAAATCTATCTGATATGACAACATTTCCGGCTGATAAATTTGGTTTAATAACTTGATCGATGAGTTGAGCTCTACTTGCTGCATATAAAAGCACTTCTGCCTCAGGGCTCATCTCTGGTTTACCCGACTCTAAAATAATTTGTCTAATCTTTTCCCCAAGCTCTGTTCCGCCAGGCTCTCTTGTTAAGACTACATCATAGCATTGGGATTTTAAATAGTCGACTAACAGCTCGATTTGAGTTGTTTTCCCTGCACCATCTGGACCTTCAAATGTAATAAAATAACCCTTCTTCATAATGCCCTCCTGTACTGTTTATGGTAATCTAAAAGTACAATAAACGGCAGCCATAAATACAAAAAGTAATTGCCAGTACAAACCTAACAATATACCCTATTAAGTGACTAAAGCTTATAGGGAGGAAAGGAAGTGCTGACAATTACACAAGTAAATTATATCCGAGAACTGTTCTTTTTGGAAGGGAAAACCTACTCTGAAATTAACAAAATGACCGGAAAGAACTATCGCACCATTAGGAAATATGTTGAAATGGATAATTTCAACCAGAAACACCATAAGGCCAAAAGGCCGAACAGGACTGATGTATTAAGACCTATCATCAACAAATGGCTAACTGAAGATAAATCAAGACATTACAAACAAAGACACACTGCAAAGAGGGTCTATGATCGACTAAAAGAAGAGCACCCTGAGATTTTAACAGTCTCAGAGAGAACCGTAAGAAATATCGTCAAAGAAGAAAGAGAAAAGGTTTTCGGATCAGATGATGCCTACCTTCTCCTTGAGCATCCAGGAGGTGAAGCCCAAGTTGACTTTGGAAGCTTTGAAGCATTTGAAAACGGCTCTATTAAAAAGTTTCATGAGCTCATCTTGTCGTTCCCAAAATCCAATGCAGGCTTTGCAGTGGCAACCAGGAGTGAAACAAGAGAAGCCCTCCTTGAAGGCCTTGTTACAATATTTAATTTCATAGGCTATGTTCCAAGTGCGATATGGTTTGACCAAATGTCATCAGCAGCCCTTAGAACCCGAGATGAAAAAGGTCTTGTCAAAGTAAATGACTTCGTAATGCGATTCTCTACCCATTATGGATTTAATGTTAAGTTTTGCAATTCAAACAGTGGCAATGAAAAAGGCAATGTAGAGAACAAAGTGGGTGCAATTAGGCGTAATTTGTTTGTTCCAGAGCCTACAGTCACTGACCTTGACTTATTTAACTGCCACCTTCTTAAGAAGTGTCTTAAGAGAAACAAAGAGCTTCATTACCGCTACAAAGAGCCCATAGAAAAGCTCTTTGAAGATGAAAAATCATTGATGATACCAGTTAACAAGGTTCCTTTTGATACAGCAAGGTATGAGACAAGAAAGGTAAACAAGTATGGACTTATTGAATATTCATCATGCAGTTACTCAGTAAGCCCCAAGTATGTTGGACAATTCGTGATGCTTAAGGTAATGGCCAATGAGATAGAGATATTTTCAAAAGACCTCTCAGAAAGAATTACTGCGCATCAAAGATTGTTTGAAAAAGATGGTGAGTCAATTAATTACATAGACTTTATCGACATCATAAAGGTAAGGCCAAATGCATTGAAATACTCAGGAATCTACTCTCTGTTGCCAGATTCATGGCAGGATTACCTTCAATCCCTAGATAAGGATTCCTTTAAACAGGCCTTTGAAATCTTAAAAATGATACTCCTTGAAGACGATATGGATTATGCAGATAGGGTTCTAAGAGAAACAGCAAAGCATGATTCCAAATCACCTGAAGCCATAGGGGTAACATACAAGAGACTCAAGGAAAACAGCATAATCTATGATAGCCCAATCCAACTTCCTTCAGATTTACCTCTTTACGAGGTTGATACATCACAATACGACATACTTATGAGAGGTGGTTATCAATGAGGGAAGAGATTAGCCAATATCAAAGGAAACTAAGGCTATCAAACAGCCTTATGGAAATCTATCCGGCAATCAAAGCTCAGAGTCAAGAAGAGTTCCTTCTCAAGCTTCTAAAAGAACTCTATGAAGACCGTGAGGAGAAAAGGCGAATCAGAAACCTAAACAATGCAGGATTCCAAGTATTAAAATCCCTTAACGGGTATGATTTTTCACAAATCAGATTTCCGGAAGGCCTACAACTTCACAATGTTGAATCCTTATCCTTTCTTGAAAAGAAAGAGAATCTGATACTTTACGGATCAGTTGGAACCGGCAAGACCCATCTGTCTGTGGCTCTTGGAGTTAAAGCAATCAATCAAGGCAAGAAAGCTGTGTTTTACCGTGTTCACGACTTGATTAATGAGCTTGAATCAGACGATATGAAGAAAGTTGCTAGGACACACAAGAAAATACATCAAGCTGACCTGTTGATACTTGATGAATGGGGTTACCTTCCCCTTCATCAAGAAGGCGCCAGACTTTTGTTTGACATCATCTCATCATGTTATGAGACTAAAAGTGTTATTATCACTACTAATATTGAGTTTGGCAGGTGGAAAGGCTTCCTGTTTGATGAAAAGCTCACAGCTGCAATAGTCGATAGACTCGTACATCATTCACACATGTTGATATTTACAGGGAAAAGCTACCGTATGACAAATTCATTAATGAGGTAGTCCAGGTTGGTACTGGTAATTGCATTTTTGATTGCCAAAAGTTGCATTTTGATATTGCCAAACACATGTACTTCCTTTACGATTAGATAGCTTATTTGAGAAATGGTTTAGTTTATTTATTTCCCTCCTTACCAAGGTGTTAAATACTGCTACTTATATCATAATGCTTTTTTGTTCTGTATGCAATATACAAGTGCAAACAAAAATCAACAGGGACGAAAAAATCCCTGCTGATTTAGACCTTCTTTTACCTTTATCCCTTATTTCATTTGCTTAATATCAAAGCCTGAAGGGGCCTGGAATACTCTGAGTTGGAATTCGTCAGTACTTGCTAGTATGTGATCAAATATATCGGATTGCGTATTTTCATAATCCTTCCATACAGTTCCATTATAGAATCCATAAATCTCTAGGGGTAGCCCAAGCTCTGTAGGTTGAAGTTGTCTAACCATAAGAGTCATATCTCGGCGCATATTAGGATTGTTCATTAAATAATTTTGTATATAGATGCGAAAAACTCCAATGTTTGTGAGTTTTCTTCCATTGATGCTTAGTTCGCTGTCAACATTATGGATTTTATTGTATTCTTCTATTTCTTTTTCCTTGCTTGAGATATAGTCACTAAGATATTCAATATTTTTAAACCGTTCAATCATATCTTTTGTGCAAAACTTAATACTGTTCATATCAATGAAAATAGAGCGTTTGATACGGCGACCGCCTGATTCCTGCATGCCCCGCCAGTTTATAAAGGAATCAGATACCAATGCATAGGTTGGAATTGTAGTAAAGGTATTATCAAAATTTTGCACCTTTACGCTAGTTAAGGCAACATCTAAGACAGTGCCATCTGCATTATATTTCCCCATTTCAATCCAATCGCCAATTCGGAGCATGTCATTAGAGGTTAATTGAATGCCCGCCACAAGTCCGAGAATGGTGTCCTTGAAAACTAAAGAAAATACAGCAGTAAGTGCTCCAATACCGCTTAGCAATATGAGAGGGCTCTTTTCGATAATAATTGCGATTATTATGATAAGGGTGATGATATATACGATGATCATGACCACCTGTAACAAGCCTTTTATAGGCCTTGTTTTGGATACAGGATAGGTTCTGTAAATATCATCTATGGTATCTAACACCGATTTAATGACAAAAGCGCTCATGATTAGAATATAGATGGATGCAAATTTTTGAATGAGTAATTCATGTTCAAAAACAGGGGCTGAAAAAAACACGATAATACCAGGGATTAATTTTGTGATCTTTGTGAAGACCTGCCGCTTGAGAGCAATATCATCCCATTTAAAACGCGATTTATAGATATATTTAGATACAACCTTATTTAAGATAGACTTGACAAGATAATATACGATAAAACAAAGGATGATAATGGCCAAAGCAATTATTGCGGTGGTTAAATGATTTGCCAATTCATTTTCAACTCCATTGTTTATTAATATATTATATATATGCTCTTTACTGAAAAACATGTTTCCCTCCTGAGAGTTTGCTTATAGCTCCAGGTTTTAATACCTGCCGTATTGTATTATCTTACCTTTATGCTCAAGATATTTCAAGACCATGTAAAAGACATTAATATAAAACTGACAATTATAGCCCAATAGAATAAGTGTAATGCCTGCCATATATTTCAATTTTGACATTTATACCAATATAATAACATTAGGGATTTCTGTTTCCAAGAAATTACTAACCTAAGACAGCAAATCAAGCACAAAATAGGATAGGAAAATATCCTAGTTGTACATACTGAACAAAGCATAATATGATTTTAGTTAGTATATACAGAAAATTTAAGCAAATTTTGATTGCTTAAAATTTCCCAGTTGATATAATATATTGAAATTGGAATTTTGTATCGACAATCAAATTAAAGGAGAATTGGTATGAGAGAAATGCGAAGATCAGACAGAAAGCTAGGCCAAGAAGACGCATTACGTGTTTTGAAAGATGGCGAATATGGTATTCTTGCTACAGCAAACCTTCAGGGTCAGCCTTATGGCGTTCCTCTAAGCTATATTGTTAAAGATAACGCTATTTATGTCCATGGGACCAATGAAGGCAGCAGCAAATATGATAATATTCTTGAAAACAATAAGGTCAGCTTTACTGTTGTTGGCAAAACTCAAGTTTTACATGACACATTCACCACAAATTATGAAAGCGCTATTGCTTTCGGAGAAGCCGCCGCTGTAGAGGATGAGGAAGAAAAACTAATGGCTTACAGGGAGTTCATTCAGAAATATTCAGCTGATTATCCGGAAGCAGGAGAAAAATATATAGAGGCAATGGGAAACAAAACATTAATTATAAAAATAAGCATTACTAATTTAACGGGAAAAAGAAGAAAATAAAATAATATATAGAGCAAAGGAAATATAACATGAATATAAAAAAAATTATAACTGTGATTGTAGCAATGATAATGCTTCTTTGCCTTGGATTGATTTATGGCTGGTCCATATTTGTTGCACCACTAGAAGCTGAATTTGGTTGGTCTAGGGCACAGACATCCTTGACATTTACGATTTCCATGGCAATGTTTTGCATTGCAGGACTCATCGCAGGAGTTTTAAGCAGAAAAAAAGTAAAGCCCTTTTTGCAAATGGTATCCGCCGGCATCATTTTACTAATAGGCTTTGTACTAGCCAGCTATTCTACAGAACTAATTCATTTTTATTTGGCATATGGTGTATTATGTGGGGCTGGTGTTGGATTCACCTATAATATTCTAATTAGTGCTGTAAGCAAGCTGTTCCCTGACAAACAAGGATTTATATCCGGTATTTTGATGATGAGCTTTGGATTTGGCGGGTTAGTACTAGGCTCAATTTGCTCCATGCTTATTACAACAGTAGGCTGGAGAGAAATGTTCAAAGTCATAGGAATAGCCATAGGGCTAATTGTTATAGTAAGTTCTGTTATATTGAAAATCACATTGGCTCAAGAGTCTAATGAGAGTGCAACAATCCAAACTAAAGAAAAGCAAGCTAATCCAGAGAAAAATAGTAATGACATGACGACCAAGGAAATGGTTAAGGACGGCACCTTCAAAATCTTGTACCTCTGGCTTGTGGTCTTAAGCTCAGCAGGTCTTCTAATTATTGGCCATATTGGGCCTTTAGCAGGGGAGCTTGGAGCAAGTGCAACGGTCATCGTTTGGGCTGTTGGCATGGTTTCAATTTTCAACGGATTAGGAAGAGTTCTTTGCGGAATTAGCTATGATAAGATGGGTGCACCAAAGACACTATGGACTATCAGTGCCTGTTTAGTCATTGCGTCGATACTTCTTACCGTTGCTGTGAATATGGGTAGCCTGCCATTATTGCTAGTTGGAAGTGCTGCTCTAGGGATTTCATATGGAGGAAGCCCTACATCAACCTCTGCATTGGCAAACAGATTATATGGTTCTAAAAACTTTTCCAGTAATTTCAGCATACTGGTAACCAATTTGTTACCGGCAGCCATCATAGGGCCCAACCTGGCAAGCTTTCTGCAGGGTGGATCTGGCTCTTACCATACAACGTTGTATGCATTGATAGTTCTTGCTATAATTGGTGTAGTGCTATGTCTAGCTATAACAAAGAGCATGGAAAAGAAAAAATCTCATGAATATATTTAAGTGATGATTATGACTTTGTACTAAGGGTATGTAAGAATAGATTTTAAATAATTTGGTGAAGGAGGGGACTATGGAAAAAAGAGTAGCCATTATTGCAATTATTGCTGAAAATAACCAATGTGCTGAGCAGATTAATGCCTTACTTCACGATTATGGTTCGTATATATTAGGGCGTATGGGCATACCTTACCGAGAGAAAGGGTTACATATTATTAGCGTTGCTATTGATGCTCCACAAGATGAAATCAATTCTCTAGCCGGAAAAATAGGAAGAATCAAAGGAGTAACTGCTAAGACCTTGTATTCGTAAACGGAAAGGTAAAAATAACAAGATAGCACCTTATCAGAAACAACTTAATAAAACAACATATCACCTGACGTCGAAAAGTATTTTGAGACGAAAGATAGATATCGCTTTATATTCTTATCAAATTGCCAAGTGTTTGATAAGCAGAATTAGTGTTATTATTTACCATATCGATTTGGTAAATATTTCGTAATTCAAATGTATGATAGCCATATCCGTCGGGTGTGGCTATTTTTTAATTTAAGCCCAAAGGAGGTTATAAAAATGGGGATGAACAATACCCCTTCTGCAGATCGTGTACATATCGGATTTTTTGGCCGGAGAAATGCGGGAAAATCTAGTATTGTCAATGCGTTTACAGGTCAGGATCTGGCGCTGATATCCGATATGAAAGGCACCACTACGGACCCGGTATATAAAGCTATGGAGCTGCTCCCTATGGGACCGGTTGTAATCATCGATACGCCAGGATTTGATGATGAGGGGAAGCTTGGGATGTTACGTGTACAGAGGACGAAGCAGGTTCTCAACCGAACAGATGTTGCTATTTTAGTAACGGATGTTACAGAAGGAATAGGAGAATGCGAAAGGGAGCTTATTGATCTGTTTAAGCAAAAGGATATTCCCTATCTTATTGCCTACAACAAATCCGATCTGGCAGAAGCTCCTCCCGAGGCCCCGTTGAATGGAATTTATACATGTGCCATTGACCATACGGGCATTAATGAACTTAAGGAGAAGGTTGCCAGCCTGGTTGCTGCTGAGGACAACAAATCACGTATTGTTGGGGATCTTATCCATCCTGGGGACATAGTAGTGTTGGTTACTCCTATTGACGAAGCGGCACCTAAGGGACGCCTTATTCTTCCTCAACAGCAGACTATAAGGGATATCTTGGAGGAGAATGCTATCTGTATGGTGACAAAGGAAAGCCAGCTGAAGGAAACCCTACAAAAGCTAGGACGGAAGCCTGCAATGGTTATTACGGATAGTCAAGTGTTTGCCCAGGTTTCAGCTGAAACTCCGCTGGAAATACCCCTAACATCATTCTCTATATTAATGGCAAGATACAAAGGTTTTCTTCATACGGCTGTGCGGGGTATCGCTGAGGTAGAAAGGTTAAAGGATGGTGATACGATTTTGATAACCGAAGGCTGCACCCACCATAGACAATGCGATGACATAGGTAGTGTGAAAATACCGGCATGGTTAAGAGGGTATACGGGTAAGACCTTTAATGTAAAGACAGTCTCAGGCAGGGATTTCCCTGAAGACCTTTCGGCTTATTCTCTCATTATACATTGTGGGGGGTGCATGTTAACAGAACGGGAAGTACGTTACCGTATGAAATGTGCGGAGGATCAGAAGGTGCCATTTACAAATTATGGGGTTGCCATCGCCTATATGAAAGGCATTTTAAAGCGCAGTCTTGAAATTTTTCCAGACCTGCTTGTAGAAATCGGAGGGGGCGGTTTAGCCTGTAACAACAATGAATAATATGAAAGCTTTCATCGACAAATTGGAGAGGCAGCGTACGCTGTCAAAGGAGGAGTTCGTTTCCCTTATTGATGGGCGAACATCAAAGCTTAGTGAATATCTGTTTGAAGTGGCCCGCAGAATACGCCATGAGAATTATGGAAAGAATGTCTACTTACGAGGATTAATTGAGATCACCAACTATTGTCGTAACGATTGCTATTATTGTGGAATCAGGAAGAGCAATAAAAAGGTATCTCGTTACCGCCTATGCCTTGAAGAAATTCTATTTTGCTGTAAAAAAGGATATGATCTTGGCTTTCGCACCTTTGTACTCCAGGGGGGAGAGGACGGATATTATAATGATGAAGTGTTTCTTGATATCATTAGGGAGATAAAAAAATGTTATCCGAACTGTGCGTTGACACTTTCTGTGGGGGAACGTTCCTATGAGAGCTATAAGTCCTTCTTTGATGCAGGTACAGATCGGTTTCTGCTGCGGCATGAAACTGCAAATTCCCTTCATTACAGTAGGCTTCACCCTGCGCCTCTAAATTTGGCGAAGCGTAAAAAGTGCCTTACTGACCTGAAAGCCATTGGCTACCAAGTGGGAAGTGGCTTTATGGTAGGATCCCCAGGTCAGACATCTGCGGAGTTGGCAGAGGATTTACTTTATCTCAATGAGCTTCAACCTCAAATGGTTGGAGTAGGCCCTTTTATCTCATGCCAAGATACGCCCTTTGCGTCTCAACCAAGTGGTACCGCAGAGCTAACTTTGTTTATAATAGGTCTCATTCGCCTAATGCTCCCAGCAGCCCTGATCCCTGCCACTACAGCTCTTGAAACCATTGATCCTTTAGGATATGAAAAAGGAATTCTAGCTGGAGCCAATGTAATTATGCAAAATCTATCTCCCAGAGAGGTTAGAAAAAAATATTTGCTGTACGACAACAAGGTTTGCATTAGTGATCAAGAATCTGAATGTTGGAATGCCGTTCAACAGAGAATCCGACAGGTCGGCTACCAAGGGGTGGTGGATCGAGGAGACTTCAAGGAAATCAATAAATAATAATACTCAGAAGAGGCGTTGCACTCTTGATATAATGTAAAGGAGAATAGTGATGTATAACATAAAATCACCCAGGGCAGAAGAGTTTATTAATGATGCAGAAATATTGGAAACCCTAGCTTATGCAGATGCTAATAAATATAATAGGGAATTGATTGAGGAAATTCTTCAAAAAGCAAGGGAAAAAAAGGGTTTGTCTCATCGAGAGGCAGCAGTGCTCCTTGACTGTAAAATTGAAGACTTGAATAATGAAATCTATGCCCTTGCGGAACAGATTAAAAAAGATATTTATGGAAATCGTGTGGTAATCTTTGCGCCACTTTATCTTTCAAACTACTGCGTTAATGGTTGCGTATATTGCCCTTATCACAGAGAGAACAGTAATATTCCACGAATAAAATTAACTCAGGAGGAAATCGCCCAAGAGGTAGTAGCCCTGCAGGATATGGGTCACAAGCGTCTTGCAATCGAAGCAGGTGAAGACCCAGTAAATAATCCTATTGACTATATTCTAGAAAGCATCAAGACTATATACAGTGTTCAACATAAGAATGGCGCAATCCGAAGGGTTAATGTAAATATTGCTGCTACAACAGTTGAAGAATACAAGAAATTAAAAGATGCGGAAATTGGTACCTATATTCTTTTCCAGGAGACATACAACAAAGAAAGCTACGAAAAATTGCATCCTGTAGGGCCGAAGCATAATTATGCTTGGCATACGGAGGCAATGGACCGTGCCATGGAGGCTGGTATTGATGATGTTGGACTTGGGGTATTGTTTGGGCTGGAGCTTTACCGCTATGATTTTGTTGGTTTGCTGATGCACTCTGAGCATCTTGAAGCTACCAAAGGAGTAGGGCCACATACTATCAGTGTACCTAGGATCCGTCCTGCTAATGACATCGATTCAGAAGCCTTTGATAATAGCATCGATGATGAAACCTTTGCAAAGATTGTTGCCTGCATCAGAATTGCGGTTCCCTATACTGGTATGATTGTTTCCACAAGAGAAAGTAAGGAAAGCAGAGAAAGGGTATTACAACTGGGTGTATCTCAGATCAGCGGCGGGTCAAAGACTAGCGTAGGAGGTTACGCAAATCCGGAACCCGAAGATGAAAAGTCCGCACAGTTCGATATAGATGATCGTCGGACTCTTGATGAAGTCGTCAATTGGCTTATGAAGCTAGGATACATACCAAGCTTTTGCACAGCCTGTTATAAAGAAGGACGTACAGGTGACCGTTTTATGGCCTTGAGCAAAAGTGGAGAAATTCAGAACTGTTGCCATCCCAATGCTTTGATGACTTTGAAGGAATATTTAGAGGATTATGCAGCTACGGAAACGCAAAAACTGGGAGATGAGCTGATTTCTCGGCAAATCGCTAATATCCCTAGAGAAAAGGTTCGTGATATCGTAAAAGATAATCTGATCAAAATCAGTAAAGGAGACAGGTATTTTAGGCTATAACAGACATCTAACCAAGCCGCTTTTCTGCGGCTTCATATTTTGGTTGAATGTTTTTCTTGTCTACCAAGACCTGAACCAATAGCTCCCCTGGTTCCAAATTCATTTCACTATTATAGGCTTCAATAAAAGGAACGGTTTTAATACCGCCTTTATAGGCAATGACAGCGCTGCCATGGCATAATAGAAGTGGAAGGGCTGCTTCTCTATAGGGCCGGTTGCCACAAATATTACCGCCAATAGTTATTTTTTTTCTTGCAGACTGTGTTGCTGACCTTTGACAGACCTCACTTAAAAAAGGGAATAAAGGGGAGTTACAGATTTTATCCAAAGTAACAGCCGCACCTATGACAAGATTGTTATTTCGGAATTCCATTACATTGCATTCTGGTATTTCCTTAATGTCAATGGCTGCATCAAAGAAAAGTTGATTAATTTCAGCACGATTGTTGATTTCTGTGCCTCCGGCATAGTATACAACTCGTTTGCCCTTATCTGATAGGTTATAATAAGTTTGAACTGCTTCTTCGATGGTTTTAGGTTTGTAAAAATCAAAATTAAAAGATACCATTTTGCCTTACCTCCTTTGGCATATGTAAATGGTTAAAGATTCCACCATCATAGTTATTTTTACCAACAATTCAGAAAAATACACATTTTCAATACAAATTATTTATTATGGCCAATTGGGTGAGGAGGTTAATCAAACTGGGCGATATTTATAACATAAAAAGAGGTTGTTTTACTTTCCTTAATTGAAGGCGGCAAAAAGGACTCAGGATTTTGGAGGAGAGGGATTAGTCTATTTTTAGTAAGGAATAGAAAAAGTCTACATAGCGTTCAACGAATTCATTCACTGCTTTTTTATTATAAGCTGATCCCTTGGGAGCCGTAATGATAAAACTAGTTGCGTTAACAAGAAATAGAGAAAATAGATGCTCTGTAATAGCATTATAATTTGACTTTTTTATTTTACCGTCCTCATATAGCTTGTGTAAATACATCTCAAACAACTCAATCATGCCCTCAATGCGGCTAAAAGAATCATAATACAGCTCTTTATCATATACTTCGTCAAGCAACATAGAAATTCGATAAACAGCCATATGCTCGATGTGAAGGAGGGTATAATTCCTTATATAAAGTCTTAGATCGTTTTTTAAATCTTGGCCATTGCTCAACCCTTTGGTGGGGATGAGAGACTTATCCGGAGTCATTTCCATATAAGCATTATGGAATAGATTCTTCTTATTTTTGAAATGCCTAAAAATGGTTGTTTCATTGACTCCTGATTTAAGAGCAATTTCTAAAGTAGTTGTTCCTTTGTATCCTCTTTCTCCAAAAAGCTCCACAGCTGCGTCAAGTATTTTTCTTCTAGTCTTATCTTTCATATTATATCCTCTTATAATCCTCGAATTTTAATTAATACCATATATGCATTTTACTTTGATTCTTAAAGTAAAACAAGGGGACAGCCATTAGTCCGAGAGATGATTGGCCGTGGCTGGCAAAGACAGCCAGTAGTCCGAGAGATGATTGGCTGTGGGCTGCCTTTAATAAATGGTTTGCTTGAGTATTCAATTTAAGTTATTATATACATGTTATGGTTCGAAAATATACAAGATTTTGTGTTGTCATTCTTTCTATTATAAAATAATCCAGAAAATCAATCATCTTAAGGAGATAAAAATTGAGTGTAAAACCGAAAAGAGATATAGCAGAAACTAGAAAGCTTATATTGCAGAGTGCCTTGAAGCAGGTTTCTCGCAAAGGCTTTAATGATGCTACTATTAGACAGATTGCTCAAGATGCAAAGGTTACCGCATTGACTGTATTTCGGCATTTTCAAGATAAAGAAAACCTATTTCTGTCTGTTGTCAAAGAATATAAGGACATAAGTATTAATGAAGAATTATTTAAAGATTTGTCCTATAAGAATATAGATACAGACTTGGAGATATTAGCAAAAGGGTATTTCAGAACTCTCTTTGAAAACCTGGACATTCTGCGAATTTTCATTGGAGAAACTAATAATAATCATAAGATAAGGGAGGATGCCTGGTTTATCTCCCCTGTGTTACTAAATCATTTTAGAGCTTATTTAAAGGCCATCAACCTGAATCCAGAGAGTGAAGATATGAAAACCATTTCCGAAATGTTTATTGCTCAAATAACACGACGTGTTTTGGAATACAATAAGCATGGAATGATTTGGTCCTGGTCCGAGGAAGTGGCCGGGGATTTCATAGAAAAATATAAGGAGCAGCTAGTATGGATTAAAAGCCTTATTTAATCATTCAGAATTTACTATTTTTAATATATATCATAGATTGAAACCAAGGATACATTAATGTATTAGAGTGATACATTAATGTATCCTTTTCTAATCCACACAGAATCACAAGACAAAGCTTTACTAATAATAATGAATACGTTAATGTATCGCCTATTAATTTAATAGGATATATAAGGGTCATAAGTTTATTTACAAAATAATATATATATATCAGGGGAATTATCATATGAAAAAGGACAAAAAGTGACAAAGTGACAGGTAAATCGAGACGATTTGACACAACCCTCCTTAATTTACAGCAAAATTGGCACATAATTGGCACGAATTTGGCACGGGTGTGGCAAAATTGTGGCAAATGTGTGTCACACAGAAACAACCAAAGAAAATAGCAAATTTTTAATTCAACTGTAAAAACCTTTCTAAAAATCCTTGGCTACGGGATATTATCATGTGTTGGAGCTTTTAATATCAGATCAATAAGTCCATTCGTTATTGTCTAAAAAAATTATTTTTTTATAATTTTTTGAACAATCAAATTGATAAAAATGTGTCGATTTCAATGCTTTATTGGTGGAATAAGGCAAAACCTCAAAACAAAACTCGATGTTTATGGTAATCTAAAAGTACAATAAACGGCAGCCATAAATACAAAAAGTAATTGCCAGTACAAACCTAACAATATACCCTATTAAGTGACTAAAGCTTATAGGGAGGAAAGGAAGTGCTGACAATTACACAAGTAAATTATATCCGAGAACTGTTCTTTTTGGAAGGGAAAACCTACTCTGAAATTAACAAAATGACCGGAAAGAACTATCGCACCATTAGGAAATATGTTGAAATGGATAATTTCAACCAGAAACACCATAAGGCCAAAAGGCCGAACAGGACTGATGTATTAAGACCTATCATCAACAAATGGCTAACTGAGGATAAATCAAGACATTACAAACAAAGGCATACTGCAAAGAGGGTCTATGACCGACTAAAAGAAGAGCACCCTGAGATTTTAACAGTCTCAGAGAGAACCGTAAGAAATGTCTTCAAAGAAGAAAGAGAAAAGGTATTCGGATCAGATGATGCCTACCTTCTCCTTGAGCATCCAGGAGGTGAAGCCCAAGTTGACTTTGGAAGCTTTGAAGCATTTGAAAACGGCTCTATTAAAAAGTTTCATGAGCTCATCTTGTCGTTCCCAAAATCCAATGCAGGCTTTGCAGTGGCAACCAGGAGTGAAACAAGAGAAGCCCTCCTTGAAGGCCTTGTTACAATATTTAATTTCATAGGCTATGTTCCAAGTGCGATATGGTTTGACCAAATGTCATCAGCAGCCCTTAGAACCCGAGATGAAAAAGGTCTTGTCAAAGTAAATGACTTCGTAATGCGATTCTCTACCCATTATGGATTTAATGTTAAGTTTTGCAATTCAAACAGTGGCAATGAAAAAGGCAATGTAGAGAACAAAGTGGGTGCAATTAGGCGTAATTTGTTTGTTCCAGAGCCTACAGTCACTGACCTTGACTTATTTAACTGCCACCTTCTTAAGAAGTGTCTTAAGAGAAACAAAGAGCTTCATTACCGCTACAAAGAGCCCATAGAAAAGCTCTTTGAAGATGAAAAATCATTGATGATACCAGTTAACAAGGTTCCTTTTGATACAGCAAGGTATGAGACAAGAAAGGTAAACAAGTATGGACTTATTGAATATTCATCATGCCGTTACTCAGTAAGCCCCAAGTATGTTGGACAATTCGTGATGCTTAAGGTAATGGCCAATGAGATAGAGATATTTTCAAAAGACCTCTCAGAAAGAATTACTGCGCATCAAAGATTGTTTGAAAAAGATGGTGAGTCAATTAATTACATAGACTTTATCGACATCATAAAGGTAAGGCCAAATGCATTGAAATACTCAGGAATCTACTCTCTGTTGCCAGATTCATGGCAGGATTACCTTCAATCCCTAGATAAGGATTCCTTTAAACAGGCCTTTGAAATCTTAAAAATGATACTCCTTGAAGACGATATGGATTATGCAGATAGGGTTCTAAGAGAAACAGCAAAGCATGATTCCAAATCACCTGAAGCCATAGGGGTAACATACAAGAGACTCAAGGAAAACAGCATAATCTATGATAGCCCAATCCAATTTCCTTCAGATTTACCTCTTTACGAGGTTGATACATCACAATACGACATACTAATGGGAGGTGGTTATCAATGAGGGAAGAGATTAGCCAATACCAAAGGAAACTAAGGCTATCAAGCAACCTTATGGAAATCTATCCGGCAATCAAAGCCCAGAGCCAAGAAGAGTTTCTTCTCAAGCTTCTAAAAGAACTCTATGAAGACCGTGAGGAGAAAAGGCGAATCAGAAACCTAAACAATGCAGGATTCCAAGTATTAAAATCCCTTAACGGGTATGATTTTTCACAAATCAGATTTCCGGAAGGCCTACAACTCCACAATGTTGAATCCTTATCCTTTCTTGAAAAGAAAGAGAATCTGATACTTTACGGATCAGTTGGAACCGGCAAGACCCATCTGTCTGTGGCTCTTGGAGTTAAAGCAATCAATCAAGGCAAGAAAGCTGTGTTTTACCGTGTTCACGACTTGATTAATGAGCTTGAATCAGACGATATGAAGAAAGTTGCTAGGACACACAAGAAAATACATCAAGCTGACCTGTTGATACTTGATGAATGGGGTTACCTTCCCCTTCATCAAGAAGGCGCCAGACTTTTGTTTGACATCATCTCATCATGTTATGAGACTAAAAGTGTTATTATCACTACTAATATTGAGTTTGGCAGGTGGAAAGGCTTCCTGTTTGATGAAAAGCTCACAGCTGCAATAGTCGATAGACTCGTACATCATTCACACATGTTGATATTTACAGGGAAAAGCTACCGTATGACAAATTCATTAATGAGGTAGTCCAGGTTGGTACTGGTAATTGCATTTTTGATTGCCAAAAGTTGCATTTTGGTATTGCCAAACACACAAAACTCGATAAAAGTGGTACAAAAATTGCATTATATAACATGGGAACCAGATAACACTTGAATGTTAAATAGATGTTTAACAATTAATCAAAGTGTTATTATGGATTTGAAGTGGAGGGGCTGATAGAGAAATCTATCTGCAACTCTAATCTCAAAGGAAAGTATTAGAGGAGGACACAAAAATGAAAGCGAAAAAGTTTTTAGCATTGGCGCTAGTAATCGTTATGATCGGTTCACTAGTTGCTGGATGTGGTGGCAATGGTAACGGTGGCGACACCGGCGGTGCTGGCGCGGACAGGGATCACATATTAATTGGTATTCCTAACCCAACAACTGGCCCAATTGCTGCATTCGGTGAAGGAACCCCTTGGGCCGAAGAACTTGCCATCAAGACAATCAACGAAGACGGTGGAATCTACATAGAGGAACTTGATAAGAAACTTCCTATAAAATTAAAAATTGTAGATACCGAAAGTAACTCTACAAAAGCTTCTGAAGTGACTCAAAAGCTAATCGTAGATGACAACGTTGACTTGCTGATTGCTAGACATACTCCAGACACAGCGCTTCCAGTATCCGCTATGGCTGAGAGATATGGCGTTCCATGTATATCAACTGAATGCCCTGTAGATCCTTGGCTGAGTGGTGGCCCTTATGAATGGGTATACCACGCTTTCTGGACAATTGATTCTGTATACGACCTTTATACTACACAGCTTAAAGAAGTTGGTTTAGAAGGTTCAACTGTCGGTATTCTGTTCCCTAACGAACCAGACGGTTTGGCTTGGGCACCAGTTTTCGAAAAAAGATTGGTTGAAGATGGATACACAGTGTCCAACCCTGGTAGATTCCCTGCAGGTAACTCTGACTGGAGTACTGTTATCAACCAGTTTAAAACAGATGGAGTTAATGTTCTTATCGGTTGCATGATTCCGCCGGATATGGCTAACTTCATGAAACAGGCAGCTCAGCTTAACTTCAAGCCTGAATATAGCTGTCAAGGACGTTCTATCCTATTCAGTGCTGCTGCAAACGCTATGGGACCAGAGCTTGCTGCAGGTCAGACTATCGAAGTATGGTGGAGCCCTTACCACAATTTCCCATCATCAATTACAGGTCAGACACCTAAGGAAATTCTTGATCTATACAAAGAAGAAACAGGTAGAGATTGGACTGCTGCAATCGGATACAAATATGCTCCAATTGAAATTGCTGTAGATGTATTGAAGAGATGTAAGAATCTTGAGCCTGAAACAATCAGAGATGCTATTGCTGCAACAGATATGGTTACAGTTGTAGGACCTATCAAATATGATCCTGAAACTCATGTTGCGCCTACTCCAATCGTAATGGGACAGTGGCAGTTAACTGAATCTGGAGATAAGGTTGATCTTCAGATCATCAACAATATGGGTATGGAAGACATCCCTGAAACAGCTGAAGGAATTATGATGAATCAATAATTAAAACATGTCTTGTTGTCTCACAAGGGAATATCCCTTGTGAGACATTGAAAATGCTAGCATATTGTCACATTAGAAGAATAAACAAAAGATTTGGTATTTTTATGTGTATAAGGAGAGAGGAAATCAAAACTTAAAAATTGCTAGTTATCTGAAGACTGTGAAAATCAGCAATATTTTTTTCTTATTATTAATAATTAAATAACATCATTTTATATATTTTTTGGGAAGGAAATAAAATGAACACAATACTTAAAGTGGAGAATATTCATGCTGGATATGGTCCAATCAAGATTATTCCCGGTCTTTCTTTTGAAGTAGAAGAAGGGCAAGTGTTAGGTGTAATCGGACCCAATGGAGCAGGAAAAACTACATTGATGAATGCTCTTATAGGGCTCATTACTCCTACAGAAGGAAAAATAATCTTTGAGGGAAGGGATATCACAAAGCTGGCACCAGATGAAAGATGCCGAATAGGGTTCGGAAGAACATACCAAATACCTAGACCATTTGAAAACATGACTGTATATGAAAATGTACTTGTTGGTTCTGCATATGGAGACTCAAAGACTGAAAGCGCGGCTAGAAAGCGTTGCATTGAGGCCCTACATACAACCAATCTATATAATAAAAAGGATATAGTTGCTGGTCAACTTGCGTTGCTGGACAGAAAAAGATTAGAAATTGCAAGAGCGCTAGGAACAAACCCCAAAATCCTCTTGCTGGATGAAGTTGCTGCCGGATTGACTGACTCTGAGGTTCATGACGTAATGGATCTAGTAGCAGATCTGAAGGCCTTGGGTATTACGATTATATGGATTGAACATGTAATCAAGACAATGGTAGAGTCCACAGATAAGTTATTATGCATGGCTGAAGGATGTCTTTTAAAATATGGAGACCCACTTGAAACCATGAACTGTCAGGAAGTGCAAGATGTATATTTGGGGGTTGAAGAAGATTGAGTGAAATGTTATTAAGAGTAGAAGATATTAATACCTACTATGGAGACTTCCACGCTGTACAAGGTGCATCCTTTGATGTAAAAGAAGGAGAGATCGTTTCTATTATAGGAACCAATGGCGCAGGTAAATCTACGCTGATAAAAACTATAGTAGGAATTTTAGTTCCTCAGAGCGGAAAGGTATTTTATAAGGGACAGGATGTCACGGGATACCAAACTCATAAACTAGTAGATATGGGAATTGCAGTAGTACCTGAAGGCGGTAAAGTTTTTTCAAGAATGTCTGTAGAAGACAACCTTGCTATGGGATCATATACAAAAAAAGCGAGACAAAATAAAGATAAAGTATTAAAAAGTGTCTATGAGCTTTTTCCTGTATTAGAACAAAAACGTAAGCTGCCTGCCGGAAGCCTAAGTGGTGGCCAAAGACAGATGGTTGCAATTGGAAGAGCTATGATGTCAGAGCCTGAATTGATTTGCTTTGATGAGATCTCAATTGGACTTGCACCTACAGTAATTAAAGATATTTATGCGACAATAAAGCAGATTAACAAGCAAGGTACAACGATCATCCTGGTTGAACAAGACGTTAAACGTAGCTTAAAAACAAGCGATAGATCGTATATTATGCTTAAAGGCAAAAATGTCTTAAGCGGGAAATCCAGTGAGTTATCAGAAGAAGATGTCTCAAAGGCTTATTTCGGTATATAAAAAAAGTCAGAAAGGTGGAAAAAGGATTTGGAACTTATTCAATCAATAATCCAAGGGCTTCTTCTAGGCGGTTTATACGCAGCAATCGGTATCGGAATGAACCTGATCTTCGGTATTGTAAATCTTACAAACCTAGCTCACGGTGACTTCCTGATTCTTGCAAGCTATATTAGCTTCGCTGTAATTACCGGTTTAGGAGTAGAACCTTTAGTTTCATTAATAATAGTCGTACCTGTTATGTTTATCATTGGTTTCGTTATTCAGAATACAATGCTAAACAAAGTATTGGGACAGGGGCCAAACCCTCCGCTACTGATAACTTTTGGTCTATCAGTAGTAATACAAAATTTATTGCTTTATTTCTTCACTGCCGATGCAAGATTCTTACATAGCTCACTTACAACGGGGAGCCTTGTAATTACCGATACAATCAGAATTTCCTATACATATCTAATTGGTTGTGTTGTAGGTGCATTGCTGATTATCGTACTTGCATACTATTTCAAAAACACTTATCAAGGTAAAGCAATTATGGCTGCATCCGATGATAAAGAAGCAGCGCAGCTGATGGGTGTTAATATTAAGAACATTTATGGTATCGCAATGGGTATTTCCCTTGCAACAGCAGGTGTAGCTGGCGTTTTAATCGGTATGATTTACAACTTTTATCCTACTTCCGGATCCTCATACTTAGTTATAGCCTTTGCCGTTGTAGTTATAGGAGGAATAGGAAGTACATGGGGTACTCTTTTTGCTGGACTGATTTTCGGTATAGCGCAAGTTCTAGGAGCATACTTCTTCGGAGCAAGTGCTCAGCTGTTGACCGGCTATGTAGTACTACTTATTATGTTAATCGTTAGACCTCAGGGACTGTTTTCAAGATAGGGAAGGAGGAGTTTACTATTATGAAAAAGAATAATTTAAATAATAATAGCAGCGCCAAAAGCGCAATCAAAATTATTATAGCTATAATAGTTTTGATATTATTGTTTACCTTGCCTATGTTTGGAAGCGAGTACATCGTAATGTTACTAATGTTAATGTGCATGTATATCGGTCTTGGACAGATGTGGAATCTATTATCAGGCTATGCCGGGCTGATTTCTCTTGGGCAACAATTATATATAGGTATTGGTGGATATGCTCTTGCGGTTATATCAAATAATTTTGGACTTCCATTGTTCGTAGGCTTGATCGTTGGCGGGATTATATCGTCAATTGTTGCAGCTTTGCTGTCATTCCTGCTACTGCGAATGAAAGGTATGTATTTTGCTATTGCCACTTGGATAACAGCAGAAGCCTTTATCCTGATTTTCGCAGCATGGAATTATGTAGGCGGTGGTAACGGAGTCTTCATCAAGGCTGTAAGAGGTATGCCCACATCAACAATTTACTACTTCAGCCTGATCGTAGCAATCATCACAGTTGTCATTGTAGTAGCATTGCTTAGGTCAAAGACTGGACTAGGATTGATGGCTATCAGAGATAACCAGGATGCAGCAGAAACTTCAGGTATTAATATATTTAAGACCAAACTTATTTGCATGATGGTTTCCAGCTTTTTAACAAGCATCATTGGAGGACTGTTCTATATGAGTAACGTTTGGGTACAGCCTTACGCGGCGTTTTCAATGAACTGGACGATAGCAGCTGTGTTTATAGTTATTATAGGTGGTATTAGTACAGTTTCCGGACCAATTGTTGGTGCTGTAGTCTATGTACTGTTGAATCAATTCCTATCTCAGCTGGGTGGAATCAGTATGGCCATCCTGGGAGTTGTTGCTGTTGTAGTAATCCTATTTGCTCCTAAAGGAATCATGGGTACACTACAGAGCAAATTTAACTTTGAAATACTCTCAGCTCGTAGACATTCAGACAGAACCTTCACGGGCAAAAAACTACCTGACGTAGTAGAGTAAGAATAATAAAGGATATTTTTCTAAACAGGCAAGGTCATTCTTGCCTGTTTCATTTTGTGGTGTAGTTATCCAGGGGTAAAATAAATTATAGTCCTGAGGATCACCCTCATTTAATTTGTAGAAAGGAATTCATCATGGAGCAACGTTTGATAATCATTATGATTGTATGGAATCTCATTACCTTTCTAATGATGGGTATAGATAAATATAAATCCATACGGGGAATGTGGAGAATCTCTGAGAAGACACTTCTCACAGTAGCCTTTGCCATGGGGGCCTTTGGAAGCATAGTAGGCTCTACCCTTTGGCGTCATAAAACAAAGACATGGAAGTTTCGAATTTTATTACCCATTGCTTTAATTTTTAACTTAGCGGTTATTTTTTTAATATGGTATTATATAATATGAACTAAATAACTATATCCAATTTGACAATTAACAATTTTATTTGACTCCGTGATCATTTCAGGGAAAAAATCTGTAAAAAAGTAAGTGTAATAATTTGTCGAAAAACACTAAAAGGGTCAAGAAAGTAGGGGTGATGCAATTGAAATCAAGAAAAGCTCCAGAAAAATCTAGGTGAAATAAAAATGTGAAAAAACAAAGTAAAAATTTGCGAATTTCCTGCGAAAACTTCTTGACTTAATGCTTGTTAAATGTTATTATTTTACTTGCGACATGTTGAGGTCGCTAAATATGGCGGTGTAGCTTAGTTGGTTAGAGCGTCCGGTTCATACCCGGAAGGTCGGTGGTTCGACTCCACTCGCCGCTACCATTTTTATTTTTAAACAATTTTAATCAATTGGAAATAAAACTGGGCGCATAGCTCAGCTGGGAGAGCACCTGCCTTACAAGCAGGGGGTCATAGGTTCGATCCCTATTGCGCCCACCATTATCAAAATCCAATTATGCGGTCCGGTAGTTCAGTTGGTTAGAATGCCAGCCTGTCACGCTGGAGGTCGTCGGTTCGAGCCCGATCCGGATCGCCATTTTAATTAAATAGCTGACGTGCACGTAGTCAGATGTACGAAGTAATAACAACAAGTCAGCAGCACAGTATTATACAAAGAATAGCAATATAATGCGCAGATAGTTTTGTATAAGGCAATGCAAGCATGGTGGGTGTAGTCAAGTGGTTAAGACACAGGATTGTGGCTCCTGCACTCGTGGGTTCGAATCCCATCACCCACCCCATATAAAACATTGGGGTATCGCCAAGCGGTAAGGCAATGGACTCTGACTCCATCATTCGAAGGTTCGAATCCTTCTACCCTAGCCAATAAAAAATGCGCGTGTGCTACGCGCACGCGCAAACTAATAACAGCATTATGCAAATGCAAGCATGATACAAAATAGCAGTAAAATGCAAAAATAGAGTAAAATGCGCAGATAGTTTTGTATAAAACTAGGCGCGATGAGAGAGTGAGAAGCGCACGTACTTAGATGTACGTAAGCAATTACGAACGAATCAGCAACTCAGTATTATACAAAAATAGCAAGCATAGGGCGACATAGCCAAGTGGTAAGGCAGAGGTCTGCAAAACCTTTATTCCCCAGTTCAAATCTGGGTGTCGCCTCCAAAAATTCGGGGAATCAGATTCGATTTGAAGCTGATTCCTTTTTCTTTGCGCACAGCTTTCTAATCTCTGTTAAATTTCTTGTTTATTGCGAGTAGGGTTGTATTATTACAGCCGGTTCATAACATTCGCTCCTGAGAAAATAGGAGCGTTTTATACTTGAAATACGAAAACAGCTCCACATTTCTGCGGAGCTGTTGGTAATGAGTTGTCGCTTAACGGCTAAGTCTTTTAATTAGGCCCCTATAGGGCAAAGTTTTCTTAACTAATTATATGATTATTAATACCACAGGTCAACTAAAAATATTCATTTTTTTAAAATTTTTCTCGGTTTAATTTTTTATTCTTTGCAGAGATTCGAACAAATGTTCTAACTAAATATAGTATAACGCTCAACTTGAAAGGAGTCAAGGATAATGGTAAATATTCTCTATTTTTCCCTAATAACCTTGCAATATAGAGGTTTTCCTTTTTTAGTTATAGTAATATGCTATAATATTTATATCTATATATTATGAATCCTTTGAAATATGCGATTTCTATAATTAGCCAAACTCAATTGTGAGAACTATTGGCCATATAAAGATGAATAAGCGATTTAAGCCTTGCTTGATATCTAGAACTAGGGAGATTATCACTAGAGCCTCTGGCACAACATTTCAAGGAGATATCTGGCAGCCAATTTGGACTGACGGTGGTTCCCCTCCCCCCATTAGAAGAACAAAAGCGCATCGTAGAAAAGATAGAAGAACTTCTTCATTACACTAAGCAGTTAGTAAAATAATAGAATTCTTATCCAACAGTCTAGAGATAGCAAAAATTGATGAGGGACTACCAATGAAAACAAAAAAGCCCATAGAAATTCAATCAAAGGAAACGTTAAATCAGCTATTGGAGGAGAATCAACTATTCGTTCTATATTTCAGCTCTACGGAATGCGGAGTATGTCATGCTGTTTTACCCAGGCTGATAAATTTGTTAGAAGAATACAATGTTGAGATAGCAACAATAGATATAAACAGGCTTCGTGAAATCTCCGGTCAATACCTTGTGTTCACTGTTCCAACAATACTTTTGATTAAGAACGGAAAAGAGATTTTAAGAGAAAGTCGGTTCATTGATTTTACCAATATTAGTAGATTTATTGGGGAAGGTTTAGATCAAGTTTGAGGGAGTCTGGTGCCAGACTCCTTTTTTCATGCCACCGACCGAGAGATGAATGGCCGTGGCCGCCAGCCACGGCCATTCATCTCTCGGTCTGGTGGCTGTTGCGTTGGCCATTTGATTTCTATTTGGTGAAATTTAAAGTAAGGTTGTTTATTCTATATTGGCATTAGCTATAAATTGATTTTGATAATTACATATTATTGACAGTATATATATAATATTGCATAATTATTAAAAAAACCAAAAGGAAGAATTGTGCTAGAAAAAAAGCCACATCGGCCCAATATAGTTTGATATATCTCTAAATAATAAATAGCCTTAGCCTTTTTTAATGCGAATAGAGGAAAAAGTTACTCTTTGCTATCTGGCCAATAAAAGCGTTTGATCGGGGTGTGATAAAATCAGCATAAGAATTTAATATCGATAATGGAGTAGAATCATTAAAGAATTACATCGGGCTAACAACAATGTAAGGAGGATATGAATGAAACAAAGATTTACAGCAATTATCGTAGGTTTATGCTTATTGTTAGGCATAGTAGTTATTAACGCCCCAGTTAGCCATGCAGCAGGTATTCGAGTGCTTGTGGATGGCAAGCAGGTGAATTTCCCTGATGCTAAGCCATACATTCAGAATAACCGAACACTAGTCCCTGTCAGATTTGTTGCAGAGCATCTTGGTGCTACTGTTGACTGGGATAATGCTAACAGAATAGTTACTATCACTTCAGGCGAAGATGTGCTTCGGCTAAAAATTGGTGGTAAAACTATGACGAAAAACGGAGTCCTCCAAGAAATGGATGTGGCCCCGGCAATCACAAACAACCGTACCATGGTTCCACTTAGATTTGTTTCTGAGAACCTTGGTGTCGGGGTAGAATGGGTACAGTCTACACTTACCGTCGTTATTACTACAAATAAGGACCCAGGCAACATTGTGGTGCTGCCGCCATCAAGCGATGATCTTGACAAGAGAATCCAAGAAATGGCCAAAGTGAACTCTAGTGTGGGGAATCTTTACAATGCAGATGCGGAAGACACAAGGGATTTTATTTCCAATCTTGATAATGTTTCTGCAAATTTAGATAATGACAAAGTTGTTATGGCAGCGTATGTGGGCAAAGAAGGAGGCCGTTCAAGGATTTTTACAAACGATACTCACAATAAACACGACATTACGATTGTTCAAACAGACAGAACCAAACTATCCTTCGACGCTACCTGGGTAATGCTAGATTATCTGTTTGATTATGATGATGCTGCAAAGGTGTGGTATAGTTTGGGGGATTATATTGAAAACACCAAAAAAAGCATTTTCACTCCTGAAACAGGAAGTGTTGCTGGTTATACCTACTCAATATCATCCGCAGCCCCAAACACTCTTTTTATTCACTTTGATAAAAAATAACAGTACCCATTCGGTCCCAAGAGCATTCATTGCTTTTGGGATTTTTTAATTATTAGTTGTATATTTTAAAAAAACAAATCAATATACTATTTGTGGTACAGATTTTATGGTTATCATCAATAATTGCACTTTTAGTTGTAAACACTTTAACTTCTTAATAAAATGATAATATCATTAGTGCAATAATTATGATGAATCGCAAACTGCCCATTTGCAAGAAAGGCTGCCATATGCAGCCTTTTCTTTATTTTAAAACATTCCTCTCTACCTAATATTAAGCTTGTAACAGCTCTATAATATAACTATGATTTTCTTATGTTTTTTGGAGGTGAACTAAGTGAAAATTAATAGGCGAGGATATGTAAATGGAGAACCCATCAAAGATGAAAAACCGGACTTATCAGCAAGCGCCCCATCGGAAATAACAGTACGAGCTGTTCAGGCCACCGACCGAGAGATGAATGGCCGTGGCCGCCAGCCACGGCCATTCATCTCTCGGTCTGGTGGCTGTTTTACTCAAATAAAGCTGTACTTAAATATTTTTCTCCCCGATCAGGGAAAGCAACCACGATGAAGCCTTCATCTATGTCCTTAATGCATTCTAAGGCTGCAACCATAGCGGCACCGCTACTCATTCCTACAAATATGCCTTCATGCAAGATAATAGAGCGGGCCATAGCAAAGGCTTCTTCTGATTCGATCATGACGGTCTTGTCAATCTCTTTTGGATTATAAATAGCTGGTACAATAGCTTCTTCCATGTTTTTAAGACCTTGAATATAATGGCCTTTAACTGGGTGGGCTTCAATGATTTTAATATCTGGATTTTTAGCCTTTAATCCCATACCTACACCCATGATGGTGCCTGAAGTTCCTAATGCAGACACAAAGTGAGTCACTTTGCCCTGGGTATCTTCCCAGATTTCATTTGCAGTAGTAGTGTAATGGGCTAGTTTATTGTATTCATTGGAAAACTGGTTTGGCATAAAATAAAGGTCCGGCTGTTCTTGAACCATCTGATGCGCTTTGCGGATAGCCCCATCAGTGCCTTGATCGGCATCGGTTAGTACAATTTTAGCGCCAAAGGCTTCAATCATTTTACGTCGCTCTACAGAAACAGCTTCGCTCATGACAATGATAACAGAATATCCTTTTACCGCACCAATCATTGCCAATCCGATTCCTGTATTTCCAGAAGTAGGCTCAATAATGGTTTTTCCCTTTGTAAGAGCCCCGCACTCTTCTGCCTGCTCTATCATTTTTAAGGCGATACGGTCTTTGATGCTGCCTGTTGGGTTAAAACCTTCAACCTTAGTATATATTGGGATATGAGGTTTAGGGTTCAAGTGATTTATTTTGACCATAGGTGTTCGGCCAATGGTTTCCAGTATATTTTCATACATAAGTCTTCCGTCTTCCTTCCTTGTTTGATGTAATATTATAATATGAATACTAAGTATTAAATGGTGACATGGCTATATTAAGCGATACAAATCATTGCTTATTGGCACATTTCATCAATCCAATTCAAATATGGAGGATATCCTTCCCATATAGGTAATAATATGATTTCGGGCACCTCATAAGAGTGCTCTGCTATAATTGTATCTTGAATCTTTTCAAATAATTCCTTCTTTGTTTTAATAAATAATAGGATTTCAGAATCTCTACAGACTTCATTTTTCCATACATAATGGGAGTTAATGGGCATTGTCTGTATGCATGCTGCCAGCTTATTCTTTAACAAAGTATCAATTATGGCATGTGCCTCATCTTGATTCCCACAAGTGACCATCACCACCGCATATTTTTCCTTCATATTTCCTCCTACCATTAAATGTAGCACACTGCACTATAAACTTTCAACATCTTTAATTCGGCCCTCTAATTGATAACCTGACACCATGAATTTATCATTTTTGCGTTAGCCATTGCAAGTAAAACAGCCAAAGACCGAGAGATGATTGGCCGTGGCTGGTGGCCACGGCCAATCATCTCTCGGTCTTTGGCTGTGGCAGTATTTTATGCTAAAATAAGCATTAGGGATTTTACTCAGAGGAAAGAAAAGGATAGGGGGAGTATTAATTTGGAAATTCTAAACAAGGTTGTTTTGTATCAATCAAAATATGGATCCACAAAAAAATATGCTCAATGGCTTGCTGAGGACTTAAAAGCCGACCTAGTAGAAACAAAAAAGGCCACTATAGGGATGATAGAAAAGTATGATACCGTCATTTTAGGGGGCGGAATATATGCATCAGGCATTGCAGGGCTTTCTTTTCTAAAAAAACAATATAGCAGGCTTAAAGACAAGAAAGTATTAGTGTTTGCTGTAGGGGCCTCTCCCTACGATGATAAAGCAATAAATGCAGTTAGAGGGCATAACCTTAAAGGCGAGCTTGAGGGTATTCCGTTTTTTTATTGTAGAGGTGCATGGGATGAAGAAAATATGACCTGGAAGGATCGTACACTATGTAATATGTTGAAAAAAGCCGTTGCTAAAAAAGACAAAGCCACCTATGAACCATGGGAAGCTGCTCTCATGGAAGCTATTGGCTCAAGCCATGATTGGACAGATAAGAAATATCTTAAACAAATAATTGACTACATAGAATAGAACAGCCAGAGAACCGAGAGATGAATGGCCGTGGCCGCCAGCCACGGCCATTCATCTCTCGGTCTCCTGGCTGTAAGGGGGATAAGAATGATAGAAATTAAAGGAGAATTCTCCACTGCAAAAGTGTTTACTGATAATATTGAAGAGGGCGCTGCTGCACAAATTAGGCAGCTGTGTGACATGGAATATACTAAAGATAGCAAGATTCGGATTATGCCAGATGTCCACGCAGGAGCAGGGTGTACTATTGGAACCACCATGACCATTAGCGACAAAATCGTCCCTAATCTTGTAGGGGTAGATATTGGTTGTGGAATGGAAACGGTCCAGATTTCAGAAAAACATATCGAATTAGAAAAATTGGATAAGCTTATTTATGAAAAAATACCTGCTGGAATGAATATCCGTAACACTCCCCATAAATATAATGAAGAAATTGATCTAACACAGCTTAAATGCAAGGATAGGGTAAATTTAGACAGAGCAGTAAAAAGTATTGGAACCTTAGGCGGGGGCAACCATTTTATTGAAGCTGCCAAGGATGAGGAAGGAAACTTATACATTGTCGTTCATTCGGGAAGCCGTCACTTGGGTAACGAAGTAGCCAGACTTTATCAGAAGTTGGGGTATAATAACTTGAAAAAATCTGGCAATGAGTCAGAAAAACAGGCAAGATCATATGTTCCTGAACCCCTTGCTTATGTGCATGGAGAACTTTTTAAAGATTACATTCATGATATGACCATTGTGCAGCGTTTTGCAAAGATAAATCGTAAGGCGATGATGGATGAAATCATAAGAGGAATGAGGCTCAAAGTCACCGACCAATTTACAACGATACATAATTACATGGATACTGACGCCATGATTTTGCGGAAAGGTGCAGTTTCTGCAAAGTCCGGGGAAAAACTACTGATTCCCATCAATATGAGAGATGGGAGCCTGATTTGTATCGGAAAAGGCAATGAAGACTGGAACTACTCAGCGCCTCATGGAGCTGGTAGGCTGATGAGCAGATCACAGGCATTTAATACTTTTACACTATCTGAATTCAAAAAGCAGATGAAGGATGTTTATACAACATCAGTAAACAGCGAAACCCTTGATGAATGCCCCATGGCATATAAGGATATGAATGATATTATTGACAAAATCGGGCCTACGGCAGATGTTATAAAGATTATTAAGCCAATTTACAATTTTAAGGCGGCGGAAAAGAATAAAACAAGAAGTCGAAAGAAATAACCCCTAACAATAGCATAGCAAACTCTTTTAGAATTGCAGTGCTGAATTATTTATTAAGAAAAAACATTAAAATATAGGTTGACATATGTATACCATGGGAGTATTATTTAGGTAGACAGATGTACACTTGATTTTCAAAAGGGGTTGTTAATATGAAACAAATCAATTTATCTGACGGGGAGTGGAATATTATGAATATCCTCTGGGAATCTGCCCCCATGACCATTACCCAGCTTACAGCCGCTCTAAAGGAAACTACTGGCTGGAGCAAGCATACAATAATTACAATGCTAAACCGCATGGAAGCGAAGGGTGCGGTAAGGTATGAGAAGAGGACCAGGGCAAAGCAATATTATCCTACAGTGGAACGCGACGAAATAGCATTAGAAGAGACGGAAAACTTTCTTGACAAGGTATACGCGGGAAGCTTAGGACTGATGGTGAACACAATGGTTGAGAAAAAAAGTTTATCAAAAGAAGAAATCGACGAACTCTATGCCATTTTAAAAAAGGCTGAGGAGGAAGAAAAATGATCAATACAATTATATCTTCATCTGTTCTGATTATGATTATCCTAGCCATAAGGGTTGTATTTAAGGGGAAAATCAACCCTATAGTGCAATATGGACTCTGGAGTCTTGTGGCACTTAGGCTAGCAGCCTTTAACTTCTTTGGCCTCCACCCAGTAAAAAGCACATTCAGTGTAATGAATGTAGTAAGTCGTGCTGAAGCAACCCTTCGAGGCGCATCCAATGTGGAGGGAGTCCTCGCAGGTCATGGAGAGGCAGAAGCAATTGATAATGCAGTGCTAATCATGGATAATGTGCAAACCGGCATCATAACCAGCGGTGAGGGGATTACACCGGCAGCAGCAATAGACTGGCAGCTTATAATGATGAATATCTGGATAGTAGGAGTGATTGTTTTAGGGCTTTGGCTCATCCATGTGAACCGCAAGTTTGGTAGAAAGCTTCTGAAAAACAGAATGTTTCTCATGTCTGTGAGGGCAGACGGAAATGGTAATCTTGCTCATGACGGGAAGGCTCTTATTTATAAAGATGCCAATATTAATAAAGCAAAATTGCTACCAGTTTATGTAGTTGAAAATCTTGATTCTCCCTGCCTTATGGGAACCAAGGGAGCGGCCATATACGTGCCCCCAGGGGTTGCGGCAGATCAAGAACGGCTTCGTTTTGCCATTGCTCACGAACTATGCCATTACAAGCACCATGACTTAATTTGGGCTATTGTCCGAGGCGCACTACTAGTATTTTTCTGGTTCAATCCTTTGGTGTGGGTGGCTGCAATAATGTCCAAAAGGGACTGCGAGCTGGCTTGTGACTACAGTGTACTAAAGGAGATTGGCAAGGAAGACAGACTGGCATATGGCCGTACTTTAGTTGATTTAATAAGCCGGAGCAATCATAAGAGCGACGTCCTGCAAATGGCCACCACCATGTACGGCAGTGCAGATGGAATAAAGGAAAGAATCACCTTCATTGCAAGGAATAAGAAAATGAAGGCTACAACCTTGATTGCCGTATTGCTGATTGCTCTCTTTTCAGTTGGCTGTACTTTCACAGCAGCGCCGGATGATGCAGATGATTTTGACAATGGAACTAACACAGGAGTTAATTCTGAATATGAAGAAGAACCTGGTTACTCTGAATACCTTGAGAGAATCAGTGCATTTATGAAAGAAGAATCAGAAAAAACTTTTTCACCTTATTATGAACTATTAGATTTTGAAATCTCAAATTATAAGGAAGAGGTTGTAAATGGGAATGTGGAGGGCACCTTTAACTATAAGATTATCCACAAAAACTATGATAGAGACCCGGACACAGTAGCGTATATCAAGGAAGCAAAAGAAAAGGGCAATCCAAATTATCAGCAAATGTATGATGAATACCTACAGCCACAAGAAATGAATTTTCATTTAAAGGTTGTTATTGACGAGAATGATTCTATGACGCTATATTCTAATATCTCTCCAGTAGGAGTTGAATGGGAAGAGACTAAAATGTCCGACTATATTCTTAGATAAAGAATTATCATGGTTTTAACCGATTGCTAGCTACCTTTACTAGAAAAGTATAAATGTATCATTAAGACCTAAAGGCGTGGAAAAGTTGTTATAGGAGTAGAAGGCTAATATGAAAAAGACTTTATTGACTTTAATTATTATGACATTATTAATTTCTGGCTGTAGTGGAGAGACAAAGGACCCAAAGGATACTGAGAACCAATCAGTTGGAGCAATCGACAATTCTTCCATTGAAGATGAAAATCAACAAGAGCAGAGTGAAACTAATATAAATTTCAATAAATTTACAGGGGCACCTGGGGATGCTGTTGCACTGATTATTAATTTACCAACACAAGAGCAAATGTCTACACTAAAAGTTTCACAAGTATTAAATTTACAGGAAACCGATGAAAAAATTATTTTTATCCCAAGATATGAGCATTCGGAGGTAAAGGTCTATTCACTGGACTTTGACGGGGATGTTGAACGCTTTAATGAAACTGAAATTTATTATAATTCTGATTGTGACAAGGAATTTTCACTAGAGATACAAACCCTACGCTCCGAAGGTATTCCAAACTATAAAATGGTAATCAATACTCCAGACAACATCGAGAAGGAGTACCTACTCATAAGTGATGGTAAGAACGGAAATCCAAATATAGAATACGTTATAAAGTAAGTTTTATTAAGGTAATTTGATATCCACGAACAGCTGCGCGAAAGCCAGCTGTTTTTGTCATTATGGGCTTTAAATAATAAGGCCATCTTTGTGCTATAAATACATTAGTCAAGTCACGTTAAACCTATGAAAGGCGGATTAGAGGTAGAATTTTACTGTTTTTAGCATTATAATGAAGGCATTAACAGTATTTTTTTAATCCTAGTTTCATCTAGGTAAAATGTTAAGGAAAAGTGAGGAGATGTCCATGTTCAGAGAAATGAGAAGAGGAAAGCAATTGCTATCTATGGAAGATACTGTGGCTGTAATGAACAGATGCACAAATGGGGCGCTGGCCTGCATCGGCGATGAAGGTTACCCATACTCCGTTCCACTTAATTATGTATATTTTAAGGATAAGGTCTACTTTCACTCAGCAAAGTCAGGACATAAAATTGATGCCATTATGAAGAATCCAAAGGTATCCTTTTCGGTAACAGATGAAGATACTATCGTAAGCGAAGAATATACCAGTTATTTTCGTAGTGTTATAATTTTTGGTAAAGTCAGAATCGTCGAAGGCGGAGAATGGTATGAAGCTTTTAGAGCCTTGGTTGAAAAGTATTCAGGGGATATGCCTAAAGAGGCTAAACATAAGGAGATAATTGAGTGTACCCAATCTCATATTATAGCCATTGACGTAGAACACATTACTGGCAAGGAAGCTATTGAATATGTAAATGCAAAGGAAGGGTAGTTGATACAATGCCGCTAGAAATTATAAGAAACGATATAACGAAAATGAAAGTGGATGTGATTGTAAATGCTGCCAATAGCAGGCTAGAGCAGGGTGGTGGCGTTTGTGGAGCAATTTTTGCTGCTGCAGGAGCTGATAAGCTTCGGGAGGAATGCAGGAAAATCGGATATTGTGCCACAGGCAATGTGGTAATGACAGAAGGTTATGATCTGCCGACGAAAAAAATTATTCATGCAGTAGGCCCGATCTGGAGCGGAGGTCAGCATAATGAAGAAGAACTTCTGACTTCATGCTATACAAAGGCTTTAAAACTTGCTCATGAGAATAACCTTACTTCAATTGCCTTCCCTCTTATTTCCTCAGGAATTTTTGGCTATCCAAAAGATCAAGCCTTACAGGTGGCCATTCATGCCATTGGCACATTTTTGCTAAAGCATGATATGATGGTTTATCTTGTCATTTTTGATAAAAAATCTTATGAGCTCAGTGAGAAACTGTTTAGCCCTATCGCTAAATATATAGATGACAACTATGTAGATACTCATATAAAGGAGCCTACTGATTGGCTATATGAGGTTAATCGTCAAATTCAAGAGGAAGGCGAGCTTGATATCCTATTTAACGCAGAAAGTCCAGACTACTTACCTACAGAAACAAAGTCAATTCGAAGCTTAAAGGACGTGGTGAATGAGCTGGAAGAATCTTTTTCCCAGATGCTCCTAAGGCTGATTGATGAAAAAGGACAGAAGGACTCCCATGTCTATAAACGTGCAAATATTGATCGAAAGCTATTCTCCAAAATACGAAGCAATCCAAACTATCAACCAAGTAAGAATACAGCTCTTGCGCTGGCGATCGCATTAGAACTTAGTTTAGACGAAACAAAGGATCTTCTTGCCAGGGCGGGATATGCACTTTCACCTAGCAGCAAGCTTGACCTGATTATTGAGTATTTTATTAAAAATAATAACTATAATATATTCGAGATTAATGAAGCCCTCTTTGCTTTTGACCAGCAGCTACTTGGCGTTTCATAAATCAGGCTAAAAAATGTCGCTTCCCATGCGACCTTTGTGATTGCTCAAAATGTTATCCTCAAGTCAACATAAGGGCTTGAATAATAGAATTTCTAAAAAGAGACTTGTTCAAGAGCTCTAAAAATTCAGATGAAGGATTGAAGGAGGATAACAAAAATGAAAAAAGGACTTACAGAATTAGTATTTATTTTAGACCGCAGTGGATCCATGTCAGGCTTAGAAAGCGACACTATTGGAGGATATAACGCACTTCTTGAGAAACAGAAAAAAGAAGATGGGGAAGCCATTGTTACCACAGTACTTTTTGATGACAAGTACGAGCTGCTTCATGATCGTATCAATCTTAATGGCATCAGCCCTATCACCGACCAGGATTATTATGTAAGGGGTTGCACAGCGCTTCTGGATGCAGTGGGAAAAACCATTAATAAAATAAGCAATGCCCAAAAGCATACCTTGGAAGAGGAGAGGGCGGAAAAAGTCTTGTTTGTCATCACAACAGACGGTTTGGAAAATGCCAGCAGGGAGTATTCTTATGACAAAATCAAGGAAATGGTAGAACGCCAGAAGACAGAATATGGATGGGAATTTATCTTTTTAGGGGCAAATATCGATGCTGTGGAAACAGCTGCAAGTTTTGGCATTAGCGCCGACAGGGCCGCAAACTATCACGCTGACAGCGAGGGTACCCAGCTAAATTATGACGTGATTAGTGAAGCTGTTTGCCACTTCAGAGCCGATAAGACAATTTCGCCAGATTGGAAAGCCAGTATCGATGAAGATTACAAAAAACGTGGAAAGAGAAAGAAGAGGCTGGAGGAATTGTCCTAAGACTTAAGGAGTAATATTGAAAATTTTAATTGATGGGGATGGCTGTCCCGTAGTAGATGCTACAGCCAGAATTGCAAGAGAAAATAAAATAGAATGCATTATCCTGTGTGATACAGCCCATTATTTTCAAAAAGAAGGAGCAAAAACCATTACTGTCTCAAGAGGTGCAGACAGTGTGGATTTTGCCCTGGTAAACATGGTAGATCCAGACGATATCGTAGTTACACAGGATTATGGTCTGGCTGCAATGTGCTTAGCAAAGGGAGCGATACCAATAAGTCAGGACGGCATGATTTATACTAACGAAAACATTGACGACCTGTTGATGAATAGGCATATGTCAAAAAAAGCACGCCAGGCAGGCATTCGATTAAAAGGGAATTCTAAAAGGCGACCTTCCCAGGATGCAAAGTTTGAGGAGCAGTTGAAAAAGGTGATTATGGACGTTAAGGCAACATAGTATTGGGCCCTGTGATCGGTTATAAGAGGGAATTGCGAATGAAAGGGGTTTATCCATGAAAGACGGCTTATATGAAAAAATCTTAGATAGCAAATCAAAAGAAAAATTAAAAAGTAAAGCCTGTATAGACATACGAAACGTCGATAAAAGTGAATTATCCAATGTTATATCTATTACTTATCAAAAAATCATTCGCGAAACACTATCTCAAATAAGTGATCCTAAAGACAAGATGGAACTCATTCGTAAACTAAATGAAACCATCGGAATTGATGGCTTTGACTACTCTGATAAGGGATACAAGGAGTTACTCACCGTTCATCATGATGAAAATAGTTTTAATACATTAAAAAGTTTTAGACCCAAAACATCTATCGCCAATAGCACCTTATTTACAGGTAATTCAGCCACAACTCTAGAAAGTGAATTAAGTAGAGAAATCCGAACTGCTGATAGGGTAGATTTCCTAGTATCCTTTATAAAGTTTAGCGGCCTAAGGCTTATTTTTGAAGACCTGGTGGAATTCACGAAAAAGGGAACTTTGAGAGTAATCACCACTTCTTATATGGGTGCGTCGGATTACAAGGCCATCCTTGAACTTTCTAAACTACCAAATACTGAGGTCAAGATCTCTTATGATACAAAACGAACCAGGCTACATGCAAAAGCCTATTATTTTCATCGTAACACCGGATTTAGTACGGCCTATATTGGTTCTTCCAACTTATCCAATCCCGCATTATCCAGCGGATTAGAATGGAATCTTAAAGTATCAGAATATACTTCTAAGGATGTGATTGACAGCTTTATAAAAACCTTTGAAACTTATTGGAATGATGAGGAATTCAGAACATTTTCCCCAATAGATCAGGATGATCAGTCGTTATTAAAAGCATCTCTGACAATGCCGGAAAGAAAAGAATCCATGCCAATATTCTTCCAGCTAAAGCCATATTCTCATCAAAAAGAAATATTAGAGGATTTAAAAGTAGAAAGAGAAGAATTTGGATCTTATAGAAACCTTGTGGTGGCAGCTACTGGAACGGGAAAGACCATGGTAGCGGCATTTGATTATAAAGAGCAGAGCAATAATGGGAAGAAAAAGCTATTGTTTTTAGCTCATCGAAAAGAAATCTTAGACCAAAGCTTATACACCTTTAGAAATGTACTGAGGGATCAAAATTTTGGAGAGCTTTGGGTAGATGGAAGCGTTCCCAACGACTATAACCATGTGTTTGCATCGATACAGACGTTAAACTCTAATGAAAAGTACAAACGTTTTTCAGAAGATCACTTTGACTATATCGTCATTGATGAAACACATCATGCTTCGGCAACCAGTTATTTTAGAATATTAGACTATTTCAAACCAGAAATCCTAATAGGTTTAACTGCGACCCCTGAAAGAATGGACGGTCAAAACATTTTAGAGCATTTCAACAATAGAATTGCCTCTGAAATCAGGCTACCAGATGCCATCAATAGAAAACTGCTAAGCCCTTTTCATTATTTTGCTGCAACAGATCCCGTTGATTTAAGCCATCTAACTTGGGCCAGGGGTGGATACGAAATTAGCCAGCTAGAAAATGTATATACAAAGGACAAGCAGCGAGTTCAGGTGATTCTTGACACTATGAATAAATATTTGAAAGATATGAAAACTTTTAAGGCACTTGGATTTTGCGTAAGTATTAAGCACGCTGATTTTATGGCCGATTCATTTGAGAAAGCAGGTATTCCATCAAGGTCTTTACACTCAAAGACAAGTGAAGATGCTAGAGAGCTGGCAAAATCTGAGCTCCAAAAAGGAATAATAAATTGTATTTTTACGGTGGACTTATTTAATGAAGGTGTTGATATACCAGAAGTAGATACGGTTTTATTTTTAAGACCTACGGAATCTTTGACTATATTTCTTCAGCAGCTGGGAAGGGGTCTCAGATTATCCGAAAAAAAGGAAGTTCTAACGGTTTTGGACTTTGTAGGACAAGCCCACGCTAATTACGATTTTAGTTTCAAGCTAAGAGCCTTAACGGGAAAAACCAATAGAAGTATCAAAGAGGAAATACTAGATGAATTCCCTAATATGCCTGCCGGTTGTCATATTAAACTTGAAAAAATAGCTCGTGATTATATCTTAAAAAATATCCAATCGTCGATATTTAATATCAATGATTTAAGAAGGATGATGAGGAATTTCCAGCATAATTTCTCTTGCGAGTTGAACCTTAAAAACTTTCTAGATAATTACGGTATTGAAAAAGATCGTTTTTATTCTCGGTATTCCTTCTATGAACTATTAGTACAAACAGGAAATAAGAATGACTACAAAGTGAAGCATAAAAAAGAGCTAAGCCAAGCATTAAGGAGATTTGCCAGAATAGATTCAAAAAGACTTCTTTCCTTTGCTAAAACAATATTGGCGGAAGATATAGACTGTTCCCTGCTCTCTCAGAAGGAACAGCTCATGCTAGGGATGATCCATTATACGCTATGGGGAGAAAAACCAGAGATTAGTTACGAAGAATCTTTAAGGGACTTAAAGAAGCATAATGAAGATATTGTGAATGAACTATTAGACCTTATAGAGTACAATAAAGGCAAGATAAAAAACATAGAAATAGCCTATGAGGATGAAGAAATACCATTAGATATCTATGCTTCTTATACCGCAGATCAAATTTTAGTGGCCTTTGGAAAAAATACTGAAAGCCACAAGTTCCCAATGCGGCAAGGCGTGCTATATATAGAGGAGAAAACTACAGATTTGTTTTTTATCACTATAAACAAAAATGAAGAAGACTATTTACCTACTACTATGTATAATGACTACGCTATTAACAACGAGTTTTTTAACTGGGAATCTCAAAGTACAACAAGTGTTAAATCTCCCACAGGACAGCGATATATCCATGATAGAAGTGAAAAGCATAAAGTTTTACTATTTGTCAGAGAAATGAAAAACGAGTATGGAGCTGCTGCACCTTATGTTTTTTTAGGCAATGCCAGATATGTATCCCATAAGGGCAACAAACCTATACAGATCGTATGGAAGATGGATCACAAAATACCAGAGAGGATCATCCGTGAGTCTAGGTTAAGGGTAGTGGATTAGTGGCTTGATGGATTTAGGAACGTAGATCCGAAAAAGAATCACATTGAAAATTTGCCATTACAATGCTAAACTATCTACCGGACGGTATTCTAAAGAAACTGTACCGGATGATAGTTTTTTATTTTTTGAGTTGCATATATCTGATAACATTCTGTCCAAAACACGCAGTGTTTTGCTAGACAGAATTTATACAGAAGTTTCATCAATCTTTGCCTTTTTGCTCCAAGCTAGCTTGGCTGGCAAAACGGACAGGGTAGCAAGCTTTGCTTGCGAAGGTGATTGATAGAAATTTTAAATACCAGAATATGACAATTTAATTTGTAACAGTCTTACATTTGTCCTGGAATTTTACCAGGACGTATAAAGCTGATATCAATAATAATCGCCTTTTTGCCAAAGCAAATCTTGAGGAAGGCGGCTTTCTTCATCCGTCGGTTTTTGATTACCTTTTTAGGACATAATAATTGTACGGAGGAAGAGATATGAAAATAGTAAATGCCATTTCAGAAGTTCGCGAAAATATAAAGGCCTGGAGAAAAGAAGGGCTTACAGTAGGATTTGTAGCCACCATGGGTTCCTTACATGATGGTCATAAAAGCTTAATCGATAGAGCATCCAAGGAAAATGACCGTGTCGTAGTTAGCATTTTTATTAACCCTTTACAGTTTGGTAAAAATGAAGATTTTGATCGATACCCCAAAGACATAGAGCAGGACAGCATTATCTGTGACTCTGCAGGTGCAGACCTTATCTTTAACCCTGATGTCAATGAAATGTATGGTGAAAACTTTGTTACCCTTGTGGACATGACTGGTCTGACTGAAACCCTTTGCGGAAAAAGCAGGCCTGGCCACTTTAGAGGTGTTTGTACCGTGGTGACAAAGCTATTTAATATCGTAACACCGGATCGTGCATATTTTGGCCAGAAGGACGCTCAGCAGGCGGCTATCGTTAGAAAAATGGCACAAGATTTAAATATGGATATTGAGGTCATTACGTGTCCAACGGTCAGGGAGGCGGATGGTCTTGCTAAAAGCTCACGAAATGCTTATTTAAACAATGTTGAGAGAAAGGTCGCCACGGTGCTCTATGGGGCCCTTGAAGCTGCCGAACATAAATTTCAAAACGGCTCCAGAAAATCTAAGGAAATCATAGCCGCAATAGAAGAAAAGCTTGGCACAGAAAAAATGGTTGAAATGGATTATGCGGAAGTAGTTGATTTGCATACACTAAAGCCCATTTCTACAGTAAAGTCTCCTGCGTTGATTGCGGTGGCAATATATATCGGAAAAACCAGACTGATTGACAATATTATTATCTAAGTGCTTGGCTCTAAAATGTGATATGGTAAGGATGATGTATAATCCAAAGTTGTCATATCTAGATGCAACAATAGGTCAAAGAATAAATTTTAGTACTCTTTCTTGATCATTTACATGAGATAAAAGGTTGTTTAATTAAGGTGGGTGGGTTTTATGGCTAATACTGAATTCTTTAACTCTGATTGGGTAAAATTCCTTGAGGTATCCTATGACGGTATTATTATTGCGGACGGTGAGGGCCACATTGTTTATATGAATCCTGCTAGTGAAAGACTTGAAGAGGTAAGTAAGGAATATATAATCGGTAAACATGCAAAAGATCTAGAAGAAGAAGGGATCTACGAGGTATTTGTAACGGTACGAGTTTTAGAGACTAAAAAACCTGTTACCGCAATGCAGTATAAGGGAGATAAGCAATTAGTAATAACAGGCATACCCATATTTGAAAATAACAAGGTTAAGTGGATATTTATCAATGAACGAGATGTAACCGAGCTCAACAAGGTGAAAAGAAATCATGAGATCGTTGAAAAGCTGGCAGAAAAATATAAAAAAGAACTTGAAAAACTAAAAACTGATAAATCCATATTTGTTGCATATTCCAAATCAATGCAAATGATAAAAGCACTCCTTGATAGAATTGTTCCAACGGACATGACTATTCTGCTGGAAGGAGAATCGGGAGTAGGAAAAGATGTTTTAGCAAATTAGATTCATCAAAATAGTAATCGGAGCCATAAAGACTTTGTCAAAATAGATTGTAGCTCATTACCAGAGAACCTACTGGAGTCTGAGCTTTTCGGCTATGAAAGAGGAGCATTTACCGGAGCAAACAGAGAAGGTAAAAAGGGTTTGGTAGAAACTGCTGATGGGGGAACTTTATTTCTTGATGAAATTGGAGAGCTCCCATTGGGGCTACAGGCCAAATTGCTTAGACTATTGCAGGACCATACCTTTATGTCCGTAGGTTCCTTGCAAGAAAAAAAGGTGAATATTAGAGTTATAGCGGCAACCAATAGAGATTTGGAAGCTATGGTGGAGAAAAAATTATTCCGTCAGGATCTTTATTATAGATTGAATGTAATACCTATAAAAGTTCCACCTTTACGCCAGCGAAAAGAAGATATATTTTACTTTATTCAATTTTTTCTTGATACATATAATAAGAAATATGGATTTAAAAAAGAGATTGATAATAAGGCCATTAATTTACTATGTGAATACAAGTGGCCGGGGAATTTAAGAGAGTTGTCAAACATGATGGAACGGCTGGTTGTACTCACCAACAAAGGAAGTATTGAAGAGGAAGATGTTCTGTCTGTGATACCAGGCAACAAGATTGCTGTAAACAATATAAAAGATTTTACAAGTTATAAAGAGGCAAAGGAATCCTTTGATAAAAGCTATATTCTTAAAGCGCTGGATGAAGGAAAAACAATTAAAGAATTAGCAGTTTTATTGGATGTATCGGAAAGCACTGTTAAGCGAAAGCTAAAAAAATATAAAATTAGACACAAAGATAGGGTCAAATATGAGCTATAGCTCACATTTGACCCTATCTTTGTGAAACATCTGCAATCATGCGGTTTTAAAATTCTGAAAATTGAATAATGCCATACAAAATAAGCTCATAAATGAGCTTATTTTTGCTTAAAATTGACAGATTATTCGTACAGAATCCATCAAACCCGATGATTTCAATGATCTGACGATGTGGTACGGATATTGCTATTTAAATAAGTGTAAACATTATTGATATTTTTATAAGGGAGGATTGTGTCATGTCATTGGAAAAAAATAAGCAAATGATTATTGATTGGGTTGATGAGAACAAACAAAACCTTTCAGATTGGCATCAGGTAATCTGGAACTATGGAGAAACTGCATGGAGAGAGTACAGATCTGCTAAATGGTATGTAGAATTACTGAGAAAAGAGGGCTTTGAAGTAGAAGAAGGTAGTGGCGGCATGCCAACAGCTTTTTGCGCCACATGGTCAAACGGAGAAGGACCAACTATTGGCGGATATGTTGAATATGACGGCATTCCTGGAAACTGTCAAGCGGCAGATACAGTGCAAAGGCCAAGAGATGGTTTAAGCCCATATGCAGGTGGCCATACAGACCCTCATTCCGTTCTAGGAATTAGCAGCTTGGGTGGATTTTTGGCTGCTAAAGATGTAATGGAAAAAAACAACATCAAAGGAAGAATAAAATTATTTGGTGAACCAGCAGAAAAATTGAGAGCATCTAAGCCAATTCATGCAGCAAAGGGATACTATGATGATTTAGATGCAGCTATAAGCTTCCATCCGTTTTATATGCTTCCGCTTTGCAACACTACAAGATGGAATACCCATTGCGGCGTTGGTTATGGTGTCATGTATACTTTCAATTGCGATGAGCCTGAAACCTGGATTACATCTCCAGATGATTCTCCAATTCCTGCTTCCCATTCTGCAACCAGATGTCCAGGCGCAACAGATGCAGTCATTCAAATGTACACCACGTCAAAAATGTACAAGGAACATATGTTATCCAATAACATAGGCTGGTCCATGAATGAGACAATACTTACATTAGGGCAGGCTACTGCAGATAACATACCAGCTCAGATTGGTCAACTCTATTACTTTATTAGAGTTCCAGAAGTTGAGATGGCAGAAACCATCGTTAGAATTCTGGACCAAAACGCTGAAGCTGCAGCACTGGCTGCTCATTGCACATGGAAGAAGGATTGGATTGCAAAATCTAGACCTGGCTTGCCTAACCATGTAATGGCAGATATCACTTACAAAAATCTAGAAATTGTGGGACCTCCAGTCTATGATGAGGCTGCAATAAAGGTGGCCCAGGAAATACAGAAAAATCTAGGTTATGAACCAATGGAAGATCCTTACCTTGATGAGATACAGAGATTAATAACTCCTCAAGAATGTGAAGAAAAGCTTAGGAAGGTCTTGCCAGAATGGCAGAAAAACTTTACTTCAGATGATTACACTGAATTTTGCTGGCACGCCCCAACTGTAAGACTTTATGTTTCCAGGCCTGCACTGAAGCCACCTGCTCCAGGAAAAGCATATCCTGCATGGGTCATGAATGCCATGGGTGGAATCAGAGAGTGTATTGACCCTACCTTTATGACAACATCAAAAACAATAGGAATGACCATTATTGATCTGCTGACAAAACCAGATGTACTTCAGGCAGCGAAAGATGAATTTATAGAAAGAACCGGAGGCGGTGTAGGCGGAGAAAATTGGATTCCTTGTTTATGCGACTACGAACCACCTATCCATTTCAGATGGCCTGAATATATCACTACTGCAAGAGGAGAAAATCAGTGGGTAATCCCTGCTGAAGGCGACGATAAGATAAACAAATAAAGAATTCAGGGCTAAATATAAGGAACTAGGGGAGCAGCTCAAATGTCTGCTCCCTATAGGGCAAAGAAATAGTAATTATCACTTACCAAACTATTAAACAGGGAGGGTAATAATGTGAAGTCAAAAAATATTAATATAGAAGTAACATTAATCAGTATCGTCATTGTTTTGTTGATTGCGGTTTCACTATTAGTAATACCTGAACAAAGCTTAAGTGCGATTAATGTTGCCTTTAATTTTGTTTCTACAGTTTTCGGAACGCCTTTGCTTTGGTTCTCTTTATTTGCTACATTAATGTGCTTCTATCTTGCTTTGTCAAAGTACGGCAAAATAAGATTAGGAGAGGGTAGCGCTGACTTTTCACTGTTTAGCTATATCGGTATGATGATTTGTGCAGGACTTGCATCTGCCAGCGTCTACTTTTCCTTTGTTGAATGGATCTTTTTTTATACAGGTCCGGCAATTGGTATAGAGCCTATGTCGGTGGAGGCTTCTGAATGGGCTCCTGCTTATAGCTTTACCTATTGGGGATTGATAAGCTGGCCACCTTTTGCATTAGCAGCAATTCCCATAGCATTATCTTATTACAAAAGAAATAATACCGCGTTAAGATTCAGTATCGTTTGCGAAGATTTGTTTAACCTGAAAGAAAAGTCCTTAATTGGTAAGATCATTGATATCTTATTTATCGTAACTACACTAGGTGGTTTAAGTGTAACATTAGGTCTAGGTGTACCCCTCATCTCCACTATGGTGTCCTACATTGCAGGAACCCCAGATAACTTTGCATCACAGGTTGTTATCGTTATTGTCATATCAGTAATATTTACCTTAAGCTCCTATGTGGGGCTAGAAAAAGGTATGCGAAAGATCAGTGATACCAACATTTATTTAGCCATAATATTCGTTATTATCCTCCTGGTTACAGGACCTACATTATTTATAGTAAAATATTTGACTAATGGATTTGGTCTAGCCGTGCAGAATTACCTAAGGATTTTACTATGGACTGACCCAGTTAATAATGCTGGATTTTCAGAAGCATGGGTGATCTTCTACATCTGCTTTGCTGTAGCATACGCCCCTTTGATGTCTTTGTTCATTACTAAAATTTCAAAGGGAAGAACAATAAAGGAAATGATCCTTAGTACTGTAGTAGGTGGAACTTTTGGATGCATACTGTTATTCGGAATAAATGGTGGATTTGGAATGCATGCACAATTAACAGGAGCTAAAGATATTGTAGGTATTTTCAACAGCTCTGGTGCTGGAGAAACAATAATTGCTATATTATCCATGGTACCGCTCCCTGTAAAGCTTATGACAACCGTCTTTTTTATCATGTTACTGCTATTCCTATCAACATCCTTAGATTCGGCTTCATTTTCACTAGCTTCCACAGCAACAAAAACCATGAGCAAAGAAGAAAGCCCATCTCCTTTGTTACGTTTATTCTGGTGTATCTTGTTAGCTTTAATACCTTTAGGGTTAATGTTTGCAGGAGCCCCTCTTTCAGCTCTTCAAACTGTTTCTATTGTAACTGCCATACCTTTTGCTGGAGTGATAGTCGTATACATAATCAAATCTTTCAAATGGTTGAATGAAGAGGTTGCTAAACTAGAAGAAAGTAAGCCTATAACTAAAGAAGAAGCACTTGACAAAGACAATCTTCAAACAGAACCTGCATGATGAGTATCATCAGGACGGATTTTGCTAATATATTTATCAACTAATTACAACAATAGGAGGTCAATTATGAACAGGCAAGAAAAATTGGAAAAGTATAAGAAGATGGCTGATAAAGGCTTATGGGAGGTGGATAACGATGATGTCCGCGCCTTTTATCAGAGGGCCAAGAGGAAGGTGTCGAATTAGTAAGTAACACTGTGCCCTGGCTTGGTTTGTTCAGAGCACCATACAGTAAGAATCTAGATGACGTTGATATTGCAATGCTTGGCATTCCCATGGACATAGGAGTACCCAATCCAAGACCGGGAACTAGAAATGCTCCAAGTGCAGTAAGGTTCTGGGGACTAGATCGGAATATGGTGAATTATTACAATAATCTCTGCCCTTTTGATATTTGCAATATTATAGATTATGGTGATATGGAATTTCAAGATGACATGTACAACCTGAAATCTAATATCGAAGAAATTGCAAGGCAGTATAGCATATTCCGTGAAAAAGGCATTGCACCTTTAACAATAGGCGGGGAGCATACTTGCACCTATGGTATTTTAAAGGGGTTAGGTGAAAAAGAGCCTCTTGCAATTGTACATTTAGATGCACATGGTGACACCAGTGTTGGTTTTGGCAATAGTAATATCAGTGATGCCTCATTATTTCAAAATGCAACTGTAGGTGGATACATGGACCCAGAAAAAACAGTTCAAGTAGGTCAAAGAGGAAGAGGTATTATTAGATGCGATTTCTCAACCAACAGCGGTATGCGAAGAATATTTGTTGATGAAGCACAGGAAAAAGGAATTCCTTATGTAGTATCGGAAATTAAAAAAATAATAGGGGATCACCCTTGCTACTTAAGCATCGATACAGACGTTATAGATTGTGGAGAAATGCCTGGCACCACGCTGCCTGAACCTTTTGGCCTTTACGGTAGAGAGGTAAGAGATTTGATTAGAGGTATGTATGGCATGAACATTGTCGGAGCTGACTTAATGGAATTAAGCCCTGATTATGATGTTACAGGTAAATCTGCATGTCTAGCTGCTGGGCTGGCATTTGAAATGTTGTGTCTATTAGCAGACAGCAAACATAGAAGAAATGGCCACAAAAAGCAGACTCATTGGACCAATTGCAAATAATTTTGTAAGCTTCTTGTCAATTTAATACTTTCAAGCAGCTCCCGCTAAATTGGCGGGAGCTTTGCTTATGGCATATCTAACTAGGCAGTTTTGGGTTTTTCTTGGGTAGGAGCTTCTCCAGGACAAGGGCAACGACTATTCCGTCAATGAGCCCATTTGGCAAAATGTAAGCCAGAATGCTTGGCAAGTTGCTAAAGGTTGTGTCTGGTAAAAACATGGCTCCCACGCCAATCAAAATTGAAATACCAATGATAAAGCTTTCTCTATTTGTAATTTCTATTTTCTGAAGTTCTTTCAGTCCTTGTCCCAATATCAAAGCAAAGATAATGACAAGCGCCCCGCAGCCTACGGATACAGGTATAGACGCAAGTAACATGCCCATAGGTGAAAAGATGCCAAACAGAATCATTAGAATGCTAGCCCAAACAAAGGGTGTTCTGGAAGCGACCCCGGTCATTGCAATGATTCCGATGGATGATAGGTAGGGCATGAATGCTACCGTAGGAAATATTCCCCCAAGAGAGGCGGACAATCCATGGATTAAAAAGGTGTTGTTCATTTTCTTTTTCGGTATTTTTACTTCTAATAAAGCCTCCATTCCCCTTATACTGGTAAATGTCATGGGGAGGAGAGCCAGCGCAGAAAATACACATGTAATAATGATCCCTGCATCAAAAGTCGGCGTCCCCCAGGCAAATGCACGGGGAAAAGTAATGAATCCTTGACTGGTCAGGTGGGCTGGAGATGCAATACCTAGTAGTCCGGCTAAAATCCACCCGGCTATTACACCAACTAAAGTGGAAATGCTTTGCAGAAAGCCTTTTGCGAAAAGGTTGATGGCTAGAGATAAAATAACAACCACGAAAAATACCAGGGTGGACCTTAGGTCAACGGTAGGGTTGTCCCTAGTAATTCCAAACATCCCATTCACAATGCTAGGGCTGACCTGGAGCACCATCAGGATGATAATGATACTATTTATGATAGGTGTAAATAGCTTTGCTAAATAAGGAATCAAGCCCAATATGGTAAGGAGCATGACAACGAGTCCAGCTATTATTAGTCCGGCTTCCAAATCTGTTCGTAAAACGGACATTTCTTTTCCAATGGATGGAGCCAAGCTGGCCATTAGTGTCAGTATGCCGGTCCAAAGACCAGCAGGACCTTCTATAATAGGAAAACTATGTCCAAATTTAATTTGCAGAAGAGATATGATTCCCGTTAAGACAAAAGTTCTTTGAAGCATTTCGGCGATTTCCTTTTGGGAAAGGCCCAAAAGTGCCCCTACAACTAAGGGCATAACAAGAGCCGCTATGGTTATAAGGATCATGTGTTGAAAAGTATATGCAATATTTTTCTCTATGGATAATTTATCATCTAATTTATGTGTGATCATTGAATGTCTTTACCTTACTTTCTTATTAATTGTTTTTTCATTTAATATGTCAAATCTTATGCCAGATAATAAAAAGGAAAAGGACGGCTCTTTTTACCTGCCTCTCTAAAAAGCAGAAGAGCCGCCTCATGCAAATGCTTGTGGCAAGAAAACGATAGCATAGGGTTATCTATTGCTCCTCGCAGCTACGCATAGCCAGTATGGTCTGCTCTATCAGGTAATCCAGCTCCCACCCTAGCATTTCTGCACCTTTTTCAATAACCTCTCTGGAGCACCCTGCTGCAAAGCTAGGTGTTTTATATTTCTTTTTTACAGATTTTAGCCCCAAGTCCTGCACGCTTTTAGAAGGTCTCATCAAGGCAGTGGCCCAGATAAGGCCAGTGAGCTCATCCACTGCATACAATACCTTTTCCATTTCATGCTCCGGTTTTACGTCAGAGACTATACCATAGCCGTGACTTACTGTGGCATGAATAATTCTTTCATCAATGCCTCTTTGACGCATGATTTCCTCCTGCTTGATGCAGTGTTCATCCGGGTACATTCCAAAATCAAGGTCATGAAGCAGGCCCACTATTCCCCAAAACTCTTTTTCTTCTTCATAGCCTAAAAGGGGTGCAAAATATTTCATCACTCCCTCCACAGTCAAAGCATGATTGATGTGGAAAGGCTCTTTGTTATATTCATTCAGCAGTGCCCAGGCTTCTTCTCTTGTGATGCTCATAATACCTCACCTTTCGATCCTAATAGTATGGTAGATTTTTTAAATTAGACTGATTATATGACTGATACAGAACTTTGTCAAGGAAGCCCCATAAGCCCGGTTGCATAAGTTAGAAGAGGAAAAGACTTTTTTAAATAGTTAGATAAATTTTTCAAGCTTTAAAGTTGAAATTTTTATTTTGGTAATCTTTTAGTATTGCAAAAGAACATATGTTCTGTTAAGATGTTCCTACAGGAATTGAAGATAGGTTGCCTTGATTCCTATTTTGAGACTTGGGAACAGTTTTCTTGCCTTTAGGCTTCTTAGCTTTATATTTTTAATTGTGGACAGTGACAAAAGAACAGTAGGATCCTTCTTTTCTCAAAAAAGTGGCAGAACTGCTCTCAGCTTCAACAGATAAAGAAGGTGATAACATGAGAAAAATATTTCATATAGACGCAAATAGTGCGTACCTAAGCTGGACTGCCGTAGCCTTACTGGAAAAGGGATACCCCGTTGATATAAGGGAAATACCTGCCGCGATTTCAGGAAATCCATTAAACCGGCACGGGATTATATTGGCAAGATCAATACCAGCTAAAAAATACGGAATTACTACTGGACAAAGTTTATTTGAAGCTAGACAGAAGTGCCCAAAGCTTGCTGTATATCCTCCAGACTATGATCTGTATATGCTCTGTAGCAATGCCATGTATCAAATATTACTGGAATACTCCCCTATTGTTGAGAGATATAGCATTGATGAATGCTTTATGGATTACACCCTTTCTGAAAGTAAATTCGGTTCACCAATAGAAATTGCATATGAAATAAAGGAAAGAATGAAAAAGGAGCTTGGGTTTACAGTGAATATAGGCGTGTCCTCCAACAAGCTTCTAGCAAAAATGGCAGGAGAGCTGAAAAAGCCGGATATGGTACACACCCTCTGGCCTGAGGAAATAGAAAAGAAAATGTGGCCTTTGCCAGTAGGGGAGCTTTTTATGGTGGGAGGGGCTACACGTCGAAAGCTTCAAAGGATTAATATTAATACCATCGGCGACCTGGCTAAATCCGACCCCCATCACATGAAAGTGCTATTGAAATCCCATGGTACTCTCATTTGGCATTTAGCTAATGGTTTAGATGATTCAGAGGTTACTCTTAACAGTGATATCATCCAGAAGGGGGTAGGCAATAGTACTACCATTGCCTATGACGTGATAGATTCCGGGGAAGCTCGTGCCATTCTTCTGGCATTGACAGAACGAGTCGCCATGCGCCTTAGGAGATTGGGTTACTTAGCCTCATTGGTGGCCGTATCCGTAAAAACCGATGGATTCATCAGGTATAGCCATCAAATGAAACTCAGAAGCTCCATCAATACCACGACGGAGATTTATGATTATGCCTGTATTCTTTTTGATCAATGCTGGAAAGGAGAGCCCATAAGGCACCTGGGGGTACATGTTTCCGACTTTCAAACTGCTGACATCCGGCAGTGCTCTATGTTTGACAAAAAAGATGTAGAGAAGCTGCAGACTTTGGATAAGGTAGTTGATCGGATACGTGGAAAATACGGGACTAGATCTATCATCAGGGGGAGATTTGTAAACGGAAATATCAATCCAATCCAGGGAGGAACCAACGACAGCGATTTTATTATGATGGGAGGGTATAAGCAATGAAAATATTAGCAGCGCCTATTGAAACTGCAGTGTGGTTTAAGCTTAAGGAAAAGCCTTATCCTATTAAATTTAGGTATAGTGATAGGGAAGGTTTGGTGCACAAAGTGAATGTGGGAAAGATAATTAGTATAGATGAAACCAAAAGGGCTGGAATAAGAGCCTATATTTACCGATGCCAAAGTGAAATCGATGGAATCATGAAGGCTTATGAATTGAAATACCTAATAGATGACTGCAGGTGGGAGCTTTATAAAATGTGATTTGCCATGAATACAATAAGGGATACAATAAAATGAATGGGGAATCTCATGAAAATGCCTTGTTTATGGTAATTTCTTACGATAATCCCTTATTGAAAACAGAATCTTATCATTGTATACTGGGTATATTAAGGAAAATATAGGCAAAACAAGCTTTGGCTGAATTTGCAAATTTGAGAGGAGAAGTTTAAATGAGGAAAAAATCTATTCTAGCCATACTTCTTATCTTGGCTTTAGTATTTTCGCTTGCTGCCTGCGGTGGCAATGGTGAAGGAGATACGCCGGGTGGAGAGGAGAAGGCAACCCTTACGGTAGTAAACTGGAAGGACTATGGTTCAGATGATCCAGAATTTATCGCAGCTTTTGAAGAAGAATATAATTGCAAAATTGTCAACCAGTATATGTCAAGCGAAGAGGATTTATTGACAAAGCTTCGGACCTCAAAGGCGGGAGAAATCGATGTATGCCTTCCAAATAGCACCATACTTACTTCTGCAATAAACGAAGGCCTTTTAATGGAAATTGATACTGACAAGTTAACAAATTATGATGCGCTTTTCCAGCGTTTTCAAACACAAGAAGATACTATGAAGGATGGAAAGCTATTTGCTCTGCCATTTGTATGGGGTTCAACTGCTATCGCTTACAACACAGATATGATAACAGAACCTCCTACCTCTATGAATGCTCTTTTCGACCCTCAGTATGAAGGTCAAATTGCCTTCCGCGATGACTATAATGATGCGGTGATGGCAGCCGCTATCGTTACAGGTCAAGATCCTAACAATCCTACTGATTTAGATGCGATCAAGGATAAGTTGCTAGAGCAGAAAAAGCTTAATCGTACCTACTGGAAGACAGGGGATGAATTTTCCAAGCTATTTGCAGGAAATCAGATAGCTCTTGGCATGATGTGGTCTGGACAGGCTGCTACTATGCAGCAGGAAGGTCAGCCTATAGCCTTTGTTGTTCCTGAAGATGGTGCAATCGGATGGGTAGACAACTGGGGCATCGCCAGCGGTAGTGAAAACGCAGAATTGGCTCACGCCTTTATAGATTGGATGATAAGTAAAGAATTTCAATATAATTGGGCCACAAGTGGCGGTCCGGCTCCTGTAAACCAAGAGGCTGCAGAAGAAATAGACCCTGAATATGCCATTTCTGCAGGCATGGATGAAGAGTCGTTGAACCGTTTATATTTCATGGAGTATCGAAGCGATGAAGTAAAACGTGCATGGAATGAAATGTGGACGGAAGTTAAAGCGACCAATTAATAAATATAATTCGTATAAACAAAAATGCATGATCAGCCACTGCATTTGTGTAAAAAAGACAAGGGACGGATGTCTTAAACAGGAAATAAAGGGGGTAAATATCTTACCCCCTTTATTACGAGAATGTAGAACCTCTTCATGGTTCTGAGCCTCTTTCCGTTATAGGCCTGGCATTCAATAATTGAAAAGGGGGAATGCGATCATGAAAAGCAAAAAACAATGGCTTACAGCCCCAGGACTCCTTGCCCTGATGGTATTTGTCATAGCGCCACTTTTTATTATGCTTTACTATAGCTTTGTGAGCGACATGGGAACAGGCTTTACTTTAGGCAATTATAAAAATTTTTTCCAAAAATCATTTTACCTATCTCTTACCTGGAGCACTATAGTAAACAGTATTTATGTGACGCTCATTAGTTTGGTTATAGCCTACCCATTGGCATATATTATGGCGAAAAAATTAAAAGGGATGAAAAATATTATATTAATACTTATTATCATTCCTTTTTTTACAAATCAATTGGTTCGAGTTTATTCTTGGCTCATATTCCTGCAGGATGGTGGAATCTTTGATGCCTTTTTAAATTCCATGGGTATTATTGAAGGAGGTCTAGGCCTGCTCTATACAAGGAAAGCCGTTATTATCGGCCTTGTCCATGCATTTTTTCCATATATGGTCATCACCATATATTTGGCATTGGAAAAGGTGGACAATGCACTACTTGAAGCCAGCGCCAGCTTAGGAGCTACAAAGCTAGAAACCTTCCGGCGAATAACTCTACCTCTTTCTCGGCCTGGCATTCTTTCAGGTATTCTTTTAGTTTTTGTACCTTGTTTGGGCACATTTGTAGAGCCGAGAATACTAGGCGGTGTAAATGGGACCGTCATAGGTACGGTCATCGAGGATCAGTTTTTCGAAATTTACGGTTGGAATTTTGGGGCAGCCATTGCGTTTATTTTACTAGCAATGGTACTTATTAGCATGAATGTGCTGAACTATCTGGGGAGGGAGAAATAACAATGAAAAAGTCTGGAATTACATCAAAAGCATTCGTTGTTTTAGCCCTTGTATTCTTATATACACCCATCTTGGTGTTAATGGTTATGAGTTTCAATTCCTCAAGATATAATCAACTGCCCTTTGAATTTAGTTCGCAATGGTATCAGGATCTCTTTCAAAATAGTGTACTTATACAAGCGGCAATTAACTCTCTTTGGATAGCAGCAGTTACAGGGGTCATTTGTGTGATTTTAGCCACTTTGCTGGTGCTTGGGTCCCAGGCGCTATCTGGACGGCTAAAAAATTCTGTTCAGACCTTCATGCTGATGCCTTTAACCATACCTTGGCTTATTATGGGTTTATCTATACTCCTGATGATTAGGGCATTAGATTTTGATAAAAACCTATTCTTTGTGCTTGCAGGACATACAGTTATTGCACTACCTTATTCCGTTTTGGTTCTTCAAGCTAGAACACAATCCATGGACCCGGCCCTGGAAGAGGCCTCAGCATCCTTAGGAGCTAATGCAATAACTACTTTTAGAAGGATTACTCTTCCCGTTCTGGCACCTGCTATGGTGGCTGGAGGCTTTTTATCCTTCATGATCAGCTTTGATAACTTTGTAATCAGTTATTTTTTATTGCCGTCGGGCTTTTCAACCTTACCAATAGAAATACAATCATCAATAAAATTTGGATTTACACCAGAAATCAATGCGGTATCAACCATAATAATAGGAGTATCTCTCATATGTTTAGCAATTGTCGGGCTGATTATGGGCTCAAGCATCAAGAGCATATTTGGCAAAAAGGAGGCATAGTATGGCCACGGTAAAGGTAAAGAATTTAACAAAGAAATATGGAAATAATACAGTCCTTAATGGAATCAATCTAGAGATTCCAGAAGGCACACTAGTATCTCTTCTTGGCCCTTCCGGATGTGGGAAAACCACCACACTTAGGCTAATTGCAGGCTTTGAAGAAGCAGACGGGGGAGATATCTATATTGACAATCAGAGGGTAAACGATATTAAGGTCAATCAAAGAAATATCGGTATGGTTTTTCAAAGCTATGCTTTATTTCCCCATATGACCGTATGGCAAAATGTTGCCTATGGCCTTGAACAGAGAAAGCTATCTAAAAAAGAAATGGAAAATAGGATAAAGGAAGTATTGAAGCTTGTCCAACTGGAGGGATATGAATCCAGAAAACCTAAACAGCTTTCAGGAGGGCAGCAGCAGCGTGTGGCACTGGCGAGGGCTCTTGTTATACAGCCTAAAATCCTACTTCTTGACGAAAGCCTAAGCGCTTTAGATAAAAAACTAAGGGTTGAAATGCAGGTAGAGCTACGACGAATCTTAGATGCAAGCGGTATCACAGCCCTTTTTGTTACCCATGACCAGGAGGAAGCCCTTACATTGTCTGATTATATTGTGGTAATGGATCAAGGAACTATCGTACAGGTGGGCAAACCGTATGAGGTATATGAAACACCTATAAATCGCTTTGTTGCAAGTTTTCTTGGGAAATCCAACTTCTTTGAAGGGACTGTAAAGGAGAAAAAGGATAACGGCATTATACTGGAAACTGAATTTGGCGATATGGAAATAGCAACAAATTGGCCTAAGGAAATAGGACAAACTGCAGTTTATGCCATTCGGCCGGAAAAAATAAAATTGGCTACCGAAAAAAAGCAAGGGGTAAAAAGCCTTTCTGGAATTGTGCAATTTGTTACCTACGCCGGAAATATATCCTCCTATGCAATTGATTGTAATGGTTTGCAGCTTATTGTAGAAACCCAGAATGCAGAGGGGGAATCTCGGTTTAATGAAGGGGATCGTGTATTTCCATATTGGGAGCCTCAATTCTGCCTCTTGATGGAGGATGACGTAAAATGAGTGATATTTTGATCTTTGGCGGTCTACTCCTTGATCGCTACTTCTTAGTAGACAAGCTACCCGAGCCTTCCAAGGATGGGTTTATATTGGACAGTTTTCATATGGCTGGCGGTTGCGCCATCAATATGGCTAAGACTGTTCAAAATCTTGGAGGAAAGGGCTATGTGACTTCTTATATCGGTAAAGATGCATGGGGCCAAGAAATATGCAAATACATGGAGGAACAAAAGCTCCCACTACACTGCGTTAAGGAGACTGAGGAGGAGACGGGTTATTGCTTGGTTTTTCTTGAATCTGACGGTGAACGTACCTTTTTAACTGCTAAAGGAATAGAAGGGTATTTTTCAGTAAAGTTAGTCCCTGAAGAAGTAGAAAAGAATTGTAATGTAGCAGCTATTACAGGCTATTATTTGTTGGATGAAACTTCTGAAGAGTTGGTCTATTATTTACGGAAGCTAAAGGAGATGGGCTATAAGATTATTTTAGATCCAAGCCCTCTTGTGGAAAATATTGACGGAAAGATTCTTGAAGCTGTGGTGGAGCTAAGTGATCTTTTAACACCTAATATTCAGGAAGCAGAATTTTTAGCTAGCACGCAGAATGTGGAGGATTGGGCCTTAGAAAATAATGCTCTGGGTAAGGACATTATCATTAAAAGAGGATCTTCCGGTGGCGAATTATTCCTCAGTGGCAAGAAGATTCCTTATGCGCCTTTTCCTGTTCATGCAGTAGATACGACAGGTGCAGGAGACAGCTTTACAGGGGCAATCGCCTATTGTATGAGCAAGGGGATTGGGCTTGACAGAGCAGTTACAATAGCAGCGGCCTGTGCGTCTATGGTCACCACCATCAAAGGCCCACATGGTGACTTTGATATAGGAGAATTGCCCATGGTTGTACAGGATATATTAAAGTCAGCGGGTAGCTAATAAACGCAAATCATTGATGAAAAGTTCACAAGGAGGTTCAACAATGCATGATAGAGCCTGGGGATGTTTGGCCGGAGGAGCTATTGGAGATGCTATGGGAATGCCGGCATCTTTTCTTACCAGAAATAAAATTAAAGAAACCTATGGATATATTGAAGATTTTCTAGAACCTATTGCCCAGGTGCAAACCCATCATGGAAATTTGCAAGCAGGGCAGATAACAGATGATACACAGGAAAGCATTATTATTGCAGAAGTCTTAATAGAGCAAGGGGCTTTTAATAAGGAGGCTTTTGCTGAGAAGATGAGGCTTTGGGCCATAGAAAACAAGATGCTGGAAAGTACAGTCATTGGTCCGTCAACTAGAAGGTTTTTGACCGCTTTAATAGAAGGAAAAGACCCTAGTGAGGGGGCAAAAATCAGCGATACCAATGGCAGCGCTATGAGGGTTGCTCCTGTAGGAATTCACTACTATCACGACTTCGATTTATGTGCCAAGGTAGCTGCAGAGTCTTCTATACCAAGCCATGGAAGTGCACCGGCTGTGGCGGCAGCTTGCGCTGTTGCAGTCGCTTGTGCTGCCGGAATCCGCGGTGGGTTTAAGCCAGATGAAGTGATGATGGAGGCAATAAAAGCCGCTGAATATGGAGAAAGCATAGGCTTTGATATTCCTGCTCCTAGCATTTCTAAAAGAATTGGTATGGCAAAGCGTATTGTTGATGAAAAAAAAGCAGAGGGAATGAATGCTATTTTGGATGAGCTGGTAGGCATTTTTGGTGCTAGCATGAAATCATATGAATCAATCCCCATTGCATTGGGCGTTTTCTATGCTGTGGAAGGGGATGCTAAACAAGGAATCATAGCTGCTGTAAATGGGGGAGATGATGCAGATACAAACGCTTCTATCTGCGGAGCAATTTGCGGCGCATATTCCGGTATTACAAAATTACCCAAGGAATGGATTTCCAGAGTTGAAAAAACCAGCTGCATAGATTTCAGAAAAATGGCTTCACAATTAATAGAATATTAAGCTTTTTCATCTAATCTTCACAAAATTCCTTTAAAAAATATGTTATTATATTATGGGACTTTGTGAATATATTGATGGTTAACGGGATCACATGGCGTTAACTGTTCCTGTTCATACTGGTGCATCTTTGCAGTGATAGGTACTACATTAAAACCAGATTTTAGAGTGCTTTGCACATAGTGGGTGTGAACAGTTACCAATCATTAGGATAGAAGGAATTTTAGTAAAGACTAAGGGGAGAAAAGGATGAAAAAGATAATTGCATTAATTTTGGCCCTAGCTTTGGTGCTTACATCGGGAGCAACGGTTTTTGCCCAGGCATCTTCGCCAGTGGCAATTCCTGAGGATGTAAAGGGTTTTAGCTACGAGGAGGCAGTGACAGCTTTAATTGAAAAGGGTATTGTTGTGGGGGAAACAGATGGCTTGTTCCATCCATATGATACTCTTACCAGGGCTCAGGCTTGCATTATGATTGTAAAGGCCATGAATGCACCTGCGATTCAGGCTGCAGGGACACAAAGTACTGCCCATAATCAATTCAAAGACATGGCCGGGTACGGATGGGCAGAAGGATATATCAGCTATGCAGTAAAAGAAGGGGTCATCTCTGGTTATCTAGATGGAACCTTCAAACCAGGTAACGACGTGACCATGGCAGAGCTATTAACCATGGTGGTTAGGGCGGCAGGTTTTAGAGAAGGTCAAGTGACAGGTACATGGCCGGCCAACTATATAAATAAGGCAGCAGAACTAGAAATTTTAACAGGGATATCGGAACCGCTACCAGAGAAGGCAACAAGATGGATGGCAGCGCTTGTCCTTTATGAGGCTTTAGATTTAATAGAAGAAGCCAATTCTGATATAGAAATCATTGACTCAGCTCAAGATGAGGAAGACCAGGAAGTAGAACCAGCAACAGAGCAGAAGGCTAACCTACCAATAACTAGAACCATTGCGGGACTTGATTTTACAGGACCAATGTTAAAGCTATCCCTGGAAGAGGCATTAGAAAATGCATTGACCAGTGGCAGTGCTATTAAAGCAGCAGAAATAAAAAAGCAGGCTGACCTGGCGAATTCAAGAGGTCAATCAGAGCTGATATCTGATATGAGGGAAGCCAATAGAAATCCCGAGAGCTGGGTATCTTTTTCTAAATCTGATTTGGAAAGAGCAAGAAAGGGCAGAGATTATTTTAGCTCTATGGCAGAAAGAAATTATGAAGCTGCCACGAATAATATTATTTACGATATGAATAATGCTTATTATTCACTTCTTCATGCAGAGGAAAGCGTAAGAATTGCCAAGGAAAACCTCCAGCTACAAAATAAGCTTCTAGATTTGGTGAAATTTAGGTTTTCAATTGGTGTTGCTTCCAAGCAAGAGGTGCTTCAGGCTGAGCTTGGCGTCAATAGTGCAGAGGGGGCTTTAAACGGAGCCGAAGTACAATTGGCTGGCAAGAAAAGCTCTTTAAATATGGAGCTAGGGTTTGACGACATGCAGGATGTGGAGCTTACTACAAAGCTTCAAGCTATGCCCCAGTCTAAGTTGGCACTAGACAAAGCTATAGAAGAGGCCATAGCTAATAGAAACGAACTATACAGCGCCACCTATAATGTTTATGAGGCAGAAAAAGAATTTAATAGCTACAGTATGTATCCTAAAAATTCAGCTAGATATCTAACAGCATATAATAGCTATAATGCTGCATTAAAGGGCTACGAAGATATAGAATCAGCTATACGGCTTGAGGTAAGGATGAACTATGCCAGTATGCTGAACAATAAAAAAATGTGCGAAATTTCCAAGCTAAGTAGAGACCAAGCGATGGAATCCTACAACTTATACTTAATGAGATATGAATTAGGAATGGTCACCTTAACGGAGGTTCAGCAGGCACGAATCAGCAGCTATGAGGCTGAAAAGGCATATGCCGATTCTATTCTCACATATAATCTATCAGTTCTAAAATATGAGCAGTCTGCAACAGTCGGCTCAACATCAAACTAAGAAAACGAATAGGGGATTTGGAATGGCAGATCATAAAAAAAAGAAAATTAGTAAAAAAGTAATCATAATAGGAGTTATTATTATTATCGCCATAATAGCGGTTGCTGTGGCATCCCAAGGCGCTGGTGGAAAAGTCAATCCTAAGCTGAGGGAGGTTGAAACAACAAGGCAGGATATCGTCACATACTTCAACTTTAGTGGGAATATAGAGTCTCACGACACTCAGTATGTTAAGGCAAAATCCTCAGAATCCATTAGCAGGCTATATGTGAAGGAAGGAGATAAAGTCAAAAAGGGTGATCTTCTCTATGAGGTTGATAGCGCTTTTAACCAATCCAGTGTTACCCAGGCAAGCTCTTCTCTAGCCAATGCCCAGACAGACTTAGCATCCAATGAATTGAATTTAGAGAGAATGGAAAAGTTGTTTGAGGCTGGGGGGATTTCCCAAATGGAGCTTGAAAGAGCTAGAGATGCTGTAAGCTTTTCTCGAAACCAGGTTCTTCAGGCCCAGGCTAGCCTTGAGCAGGCAATGGATAGGGTAAAGGATACAAAAGTATACGCAGAAATTGATGGTGAAGTTTCGAAAATATATGTTAAAGAAAATGAATCTATCATTATGGGAACCAGTATCATGGACATCGTAGATTTTGATAATCTTGAGGTCAATGTAAAGGTAGATGAATTTGATCTGGGTTCTATTAAGGTAGGGCAGGAAGTAGACGTTGCAATAGAAGCCCTTAACAAAGTATTAAAAGGAACCATATCAGAAATTGCTCGTGAAGCTAGCGTTGAGATGGGCGTATCTTACTTTATGACTACAGTGGTATTACCAGAAGATAGTGATTTAAGAATTGGATTGTCCGCAGAAATTATGGTAGAAACCCAGAGGGCTGAAAATGTCATAGCTGTACCAGTAAGTTGTGTATCCTTTAGCGGGCAGGATGCCTTCGTCCAATATTATAATGACCAGGGCAAGATGGAAATGAAGCCTGTAACCATTGGAATTAACGATGGTAAAATGATAGAAATTAAAGAAGGTGTTGTTGAAGGCGAAAAGGTTCTGGCAGTTATGACTGGATTGTCTGATATGGAAAGAATGATGATGGGACCTTCTGAAGAGTAGTAAGGAGGTTAAAATGACGAAAGAAATACTTTCCATGAAAAATATAGTAAAAGAATATCAGATGGGGGAAGAGGTAACTGCTGTTCTAAAGAATGTAAACCTGAAAGTGAATGAAGGAGAGTTTATTGCAATACTTGGACCCTCTGGATCAGGAAAATCAACCTTAATGAACATTATCGGTTGCCTTGATATTCCCACATCGGGAGAATATATTTTATCCGGTAGGAAAATAGCTGATCAAGATGAGAAGACCCTTGCCCATATTAGAAGTAAGGAAATTGGTTTCATCTTTCAATCCTTTCATCTCCTGAGCAGGCAAAGCGCATTGAAAAATGTTGAGCTACCTATGATTTATTCAGGCAAAAATAAGAAAGAACGTAGGGAGCGTGCCATAGAGCTGTTAGCTAAGGTGGGCTTAGAAGATAAGATTAACCATCGCCCCAATCAGCTTTCTGGTGGGCAGCAGCAGCGGGTTGCTATTGCAAGAGCAGTGGCAAATAATCCAACCATTCTTTTAGCTGATGAGCCTACTGGCGCTTTGGACCAGAAAACAGGTAAACAAGTAATGGAGCTTTTTCATCAGCTAAACGACGAGGGAAGAACCATTATTATGATTACCCATGATAGCTCAATTGCTAAAGAAGCAAAACGCGTTGTCCGCATATTGGACGGAAATTTAACAGAAAGCAGGCTTGATAATGCTTAAAGAAAATTTTTTAATGTCATGGGAGAATATCATAAATAATAAAATGCGGTCTTTTCTCACCGCTTTGGGAATTGTTATAGGAGTTACAGCTATCATTGCTTTAATTACCATTATGGAGAGTGTAACAGACGAAGTCATGTCTCAGTTTGAAAGCTTAGGAACTGGCAAGCTATCCATTACAGCCTATGGCACGCCTCTAAAGCAGGGGCTAAACGCAAGGGACATCAATGAACTTGAGAACCTGGATAATGTTGCTGGGGTAGCTCCTACCGTTTCATTAAATGGAACAGCAGCAAAACAGGGGACATTGATTGAAGACATTGCCATCCAAGGAAAAAGCGAGCTTTACTTTGATTCTTTAGAAGACCCTATTCTTAAGGGAAGGGCTTTGACCCATGTAGATATGAGCGGATATAGCTATGTTACTGTCATTGATGATGTCTTAGCAAAAAATATGTTCTTAAATGAAGATCCTATTGGTCAAAAAATACTACTTAATGGGCGTAGTTATGAAGTGGTAGGAGTAAGTGATAGCGATATTGACGATATGACGGTTATGCTTGGCGGTGTGGTTAGCTCAGATGAGGGTGTGGCTATTATACCCTATAAAAATGCATTAAGATTATCTGGAGCTGCCAATGTTACCAATCTAGAAGTCTATTTAGAGGATTCTGCCTTGGCCAACGAGACCACAGATAATATTGAACTAGCTTTAGATTCTGCATTTAACTATAAAGATAACAGCTATATGGTTCTAAACCTAGAAAGTCTTGTAGAAATGATGGAAACTATGAATAACATGTTTACTACATTGCTTGCGGGAATCGCCTCCATTGCCTTAGTAGTTGGGGGAATTGGCATTATGAATATGATGCTTGTTTCTGTCACAGAACGGACAAAGGAGATTGGACTTCGTAAGGCCTTAGGCGCAGAGCCGAGACAGATCCAGGTTCAATTTATTATCGAAGCCATAGTGCTTTCTCTGACAGGGGGCATCCTTGGCATCATGTTTGGTCTCGCGCTTTCCTATGCAGCTGCCTTAGCATTGGACACAGCCTTTGTCATATCCTGGGGTGCCATTATCCTAGGTGCTGGATTTTCCTTTGCTGTAGGAATTGTTTTCGGATGGGCTCCAGCCAAGAAGGCAAGTGGATTAAAGCCTATTGATGCCCTCAGAAGTGAATAGGGCATTAGAGGCGGTCTTGCCGGCTGGTCGGGGTTTTGGTACTTTCAGCACTTCATGTCGCCATGTTCTGACCGTCAAACAAACCAACTTTAAACGTGTTTGACAGAAGCTGAACATGTTGCTGGATTTCAGCGGAGAGTAGTGCAAGACCCCTACGACAGCCGGTTCAACCGCCTCCAATGCCCTTGCATTTAAAAATGATTATGGAAAAATGTTGACAAGGGCGTGTGACCATAATATAATTTTTCATATATTAATACGGACTTCATTACTGACGGATTAATGTGGGTAACCACAGGGGAATGAAGCTCTTTGTTTAGCCGACCGTCTGGGCAATATCTGGTTTTTACCAGTTATTGCTCTTTTTGTTTTTTGTCGGGCCATGATGGAAGAACATCGATAAGATTCTATTGACAGGTTCTTTAGAATAACGACCTATAATCCTTTTTGACTAAGACTGGCTCCTACTAACAAATAAAAGAGCAGAGTAAAACCAGATATTTTGTTTGAAGAATAAGTCCATGGAGTGTCACTCTTGGCTCATAAGACTAAGCCCGAGGACCAACTCCTGTGACTATTAGGGAGGAGAAATGATGAATTATCCAGCTTGGGAAAATTTTAAAGGAGAAAACTGGAAAGAGCAAATCGACGTCAGGTGCTTTATACAGGAAAATTATACGCCTTATGAAGGGGATGAAAAGTTTTTAGCTGGCACTACACCGCGAACAAAAAAACTAATGAAAAGGTTGAATTATCTCTTTGAGTTAGAAAAGGAATCTGGGGGCGTCTTGGATATTGATACAGAGACTGTCAGCTCACTTACAAGCTATAAGCCTGGTTATTTAGACAAGGATAATGAAATTATCCTAGGGCTTCAGACTGATCGACCGCTAAAGCGGGGAGTCAATCCCTTTGGCGGGGTCAAAATGCTGCGGACTGCCTGTAAAGCCTATAATTACCAGCTTTCTAACAAGGTTGAAACGGAATTCCAATACAGGACCACCCATAATGACGGCGTTTTCCGAGTCTATAGCGACGAGATTAAAAGGGCGAGACATAGTGGAGTTATTACAGGGCTCCCCGATGCTTATGGGAGAGGTAGAATTATTGGAGATTATCGAAGAGTGGCATTATATGGAGTGGACCTGCTCATAGAACATAAAAAAGCAGATAAAGAAAAAATAAGCATGGGAATAATGGATGCGGAAACTATTCGCCAATTAGAAGAGCTTTATCAACAAATTGCCTTTCTTGGGAAGCTGAAGGAAATGGCTGCTATGTATGGCTTTGATATATCAAAGCCAGCAACTAATGCTAGGGAAGCTGTACAATGGCTATATTTTGCATATCTTGGCTCTATTAAGGAACAGAATGGTGCTGCTATGAGCTTAGGTAGAGTCAGTACATTCTTAGATATTTATTTTGAGCGGGATACTAAAAGAGGCATTTTAACAGAAGAGGGCGCCCAGGAAATTTTAGATGACTTTGTCATGAAGCTGCGCATGGCAAGGCACTTGAGAACTCCAGAATACAACGAGCTTTTTGCTGGAGACCCCATGTGGATTACGGAAGCTATTGGTGGTATAGGTGAGGATGGTAGAACCTTGGTCACCAAGAGCTCCTTTAGAATTTTACAGACCTTATACAATCTTGGACCTTCGGCTGAGCCGAATCTTACAGTCCTTTGGTCTGAAAATCTTCCAGATGCTTTTAAGCGTTTTGTAGCAAAAGTGTCCTGTGATACAGCTGCTATTCAATATGAAAATGATGATTTAATGAGGCCTAAATTTGGAGATGATTATGCCATTGCATGCTGTGTTTCTGCCATGAGAGTGGGAAAGGATATGCAGTTTTTTGGCGCAAGAGCTAATCTGCCTAAACTTCTTCTCATGTCTCTAAATGGAGGAAAAGATGAGATGAGCGGGGAACAGGTAGCGCCTGCAAGGCCTCCTTATGAAGGGGAATATTTGGATTATGATAAGGTTCTTGAATGTATGAATTTTTATCGTAAATGGTTAGCTAAGACTTATGTCAGTGCCATGAATATCATTCACTATATGCACGATAAATATGCTTACGAAAAGACTCAGATGGCCCTTCACGATACCAATGTACACCGGTTTATGGCCTTTGGGATAGCTGGCATGTCTGTTCTGGCGGATTCTCTTTCTGCTATTAAAAATGCTAAGGTAAAGCCCATACGAAATGAGGAGGGGCTTATAGTAGATTTTGAAATGACCGGCGATTACCCTTCCTTTGGGAACGATGATGATAGAGTGGATTCTATTGCTCAAGAGCAGGTTCAGTTATTCTTTGAAGCATTAAAGGAAAATCCTACATATCGCAATGCGGAGCACACCTTGTCCATCCTGACCATTACCTCTAATGTGGTTTATGGCAAAAAAACAGGCTCCACGCCAGATGGAAGAAAAGCAGGAGAACCCTTTGCTTCAGGTGCCAATCCAATGCATAACAGAGAAAAGAATGGGGCTTTGGCATCACTGAATTCAGTAGCGAAGCTGTCCTATGATATTTGTAAGGATGGAATTTCTAATACATTTTCCATTGTCCCAAAGGCCCTGGGGAATACAGAGGAAGAACGCTACAGTAACCTAATTATGATCCTAGATGGGTATTTCAAGCAAAAGGCACATCATATCAATGTGAATGTACTTAACAGGGAAGCTTTAATGGATGCCTATGAAAATCCTAAAAAGTATCCAAACCTAACTATTCGAGTGTCCGGATATGCAGTGAACTTCAACAAGCTCTCCAAGAATCAGCAGCTTGAGGTTATCGCTAGGACCTTTCATGAGGCAATGTAATGAAGGGAATTATAAACTCTTTCCAAAGCATGGGGGCAGTGGATGGGCCAGGCCTTCGTTATGTGATTTTTATGCAAGGGTGTTTTTTGCGCTGTGTATATTGCCATAATCCTGATACATGGAGCATGAAAGGTGAGGAATATGGTATAGAGGATGTTGTCAAAAGAGTTTTGAGATTTAAACCATATATTGAAAAGAGCGGTGGCGTAACAGTCTCGGGGGGTGAGCCTCTCTTGCAATGGGAATTTGTGGCGGAGCTTTTTAGAAGGCTTCGCCTAGAGGGCATCCATACCGCATTGGATACTTCTGGTATTGGCTCCCTAGAGGGAGCGGCAAAAGTGCTGGATTATACGGATTTGGTACTTTGTGACTTAAAGTTTGCCAATGAAATAGATTACAAGGAGAAATGCGGCGGAGATATCAGCAAGGTATTGTTTTTCCTTAAGTTGACAGAAGATATGAAGGTTCCCCTTTGGGTCAGGCATGTTGTGGTACCAGGGTTGACGGACCATGAGGCAAGTATTGCCCAAATCACACAGATAGCGAAGGGCTTTTCTAACCTGGAAAAGCTGGAGCTACTACCGTTTAAAAAGCTTTGCATACCCAAATATGAAGCCTTGGGGCTGGAATTTCCATTAAAGGATTACCCCGAATGCCCCAGCCATTAGACCGAGAGATGATTGGCCGTGGCTGGCCAGAAACTGCCAGAGACCGCGCCAGCTACCAGATGAAGAAAATTTGGACTAATTCAGGTTTATCTCTGGACACTAACCATGACGTAGGCTGAATAATCTATACCAGATTCACCTTCACTTAACAAGTCTATACTAATATTCATAAAAACAACTTTAATCTTATAACCATTGCTCTCCACAACATAGGTCATCTCTTCAGGACTAGACATTTCCTTAAACTCTGTAGCAGGGCCTGCGGCAATATCCATGGCGGGCGCTAATAGGTTAACGCCAATAAGTTCTGTGCCATCAAGAGTCTCTAGTCCCACACGCATATCAGCCCCAGGCAAGCTGGTAGATACAAGGTTATACTGGACACCATTAAGTACAATTGGTTGCTCCAGTTCATCGTTGTCGCTGCTGTAACGATATCGGTGAACAACTGACCAAATATCGTAGCCAGAAATATCAAGTGGAATTTCCGAGTTTAGGGAAGCATAAAGATAATTTTCTGTACCTTTTCTCGGATATTCCATATAGCTTGGATCAAAACCAAAAACCTTTTTCATATCCCTATAAAACAAGAAATCATCAGGAAGCCAAGGTATATATTCCATGGAGCTGCTATGATCTAAGTAGGCTATAATACTGGTGATTTCTTTCTTTGAATTTTCACTAGCATTGGGGTTAGGAGTAAGGGTTCCATCCTCAGAAAGAATTCCTTCCACCATCAAATAGTCCTCAATACGCTGAATCTGACTGTTTCGGGAAATGCTAAAAGCGTCAACTGGCGGAATAATGGAGGCAATAGCAAATATCGCAGCAAGCAAAGCAATAACAGCATTTTTTTTAACCGGCCAAATGCTCAGAATCACCCCAGACAGGATTGAAAAAATACCAAACAAGGCTACATAATACCGGGACTCGGTGACCCCGTAAGCATCCAGACGAATCCAAACAGAAACGAGCTGCATGGCTACAACAGGTATCCAAACCTTAGGGAAAATCATTCGAAACAATGCTGCAAATCGGTTTTCGGGCAGGCTAGCCAAAACAAACAAAATTAAGCCGACGGCTGAATAAATCAGAACCATGGGACCGATTTGGCCGGAAGGCCACACAGATGTAATTAATATTTTGATAAAGTATGCTAACAAGACCAAAGTATATGCTGTGAATAACGGGATAGCAATGTAACAAATCAATATTTCAAAGAATCTAGGATAATGACTTTTCTCCAGCATTTGCATTTTTTCTTCCTGGCTTCTTGGGTTAAATGTTGGGAGAAGAGAAAGATAAAATACAGGAGCAAACAGAATCCAAACGATAGCCATCACATAGGCGTAGCTATTATAATAAACTGGCGTTAATAGAGTGTCAATTGCAAAAATTATTGCGGATATGCCTGCTGACATCACTGCTGAAAAAAGTAAGGATGTAAAAAAAGATTTAAAATGAACGAGAGATGTATTGTTAAAATCAGCGTTTTCCAGATCCCCTTTACCTTTGAACGAAGGGAGCCATAAAACAATACAAAGCATTGCGAATACAGCAATAAAGGTTCGTACACCTACTTCAGCACTGATTTCCGGGGCTGGCCAAAGTATAGCAAAATAAGCTGCTGTTAGGAGAATTACCACACCATAAACGAGGACTCGCCTACTAGCCAAGGAATTAAACCGTTCCATGGCAAACTGTGCAACCATTCCAAGAAGTGCCCCTACTGCTAGTGTGAAAACCCATTTCATTATTAAAAGGGGAGCTTCAACGGGTAGATAAATGGTATAACATATGATAGCTGTTGTAGCTACTAGGCAGAGTACTGTAAACGGGAACCTGGTGACTGCTACAGACAGGCCTTTAAGAAGCTGCAGTAAAGTTTTCATTAGTCTATTCATGGGTATCCCTCCTTTGGGGTGCAGATTATCAATATTGAGCTTACTATTAGGGTACAAATTACAATATAAATAGTATACCACCCTTGTGAGTGGCCAAACATACCCTCCCTATTGGTAAAAGTTTGAAATTAGGAAATCATTTTGTTCTTTATGGAACAAATTTTTTTATTTTTCGTCTATGATATAAAGGTATTTGTTGGAAGAGGAGATGTTGAGTTATGAAAAAAATAATTTTTATTATTTCCCTAGTAGCAATTATAATTTTAACTAGTACAGCGATTCCTGCGGAGGGACAGGAGAAACCTTTACCAGATCAGATTTTTCTTCATACGGGAAGTCCATTGATTTTATCAGAGGATAAAATTGCTCCATTGGACCCAGAAAACCTAGATGTGGCAGCAACAGTTATCAATAGCCGCACACTGCTTCCTTTAAGGGCTATTGGGGAATATTTTGGCGCAGAAGTTTCCTATGATGCACAGGGAAAAACAGCGATTATTCTTCATGGAGATGCAAAATACCTTTTCCCTATTAATGAGAAGAAATACATTATAGTAAAGGGTGATAGCCAGCGTGAAGTAGCCATGGACACTTCTTCCATGATAATGAATAATCGAACCATGGTGCCAATGAGGGTAATCAGTGAAGAAATACTTGGGCTAACAGTGGATTACAAGGACCGTGTTATTGCAATTTCAAAAGATGAGGTGAACTTAGGCCGCAGCCCACAGCTTGTAAAAGCAGTAAAAGAAAAAATTGGTGTTGCTGTAAAAGCAGGCTCCATTAATGAACTAGAAAAGATATTTACTAATAAAGAAGGTGGGCTCTATCCCGTTGGGGGGAGAGTGGAAGGCACTGTCAATCAAAATGAAGTAGCAACGGATAATGCAGCGGGTCCTACAAGTGGGGGTGCGGCTCCTTCTGATGGTGTGGTAGCACAGGAATCAGCCACTAGTAAGGGCAGTGGGGGAGAACAGGACTATTCTACTACGAACACTCAAGTGGAAGGCATCGATGAAGCAGATATAGTAAAAACAGACGGTAAATATATTTATTGGGCAGGGAACAACGCTCTTCGGATTATCCATACAGATAATGGAATGATGGATGACACAGCTACTATCAAATTACCAAAAAACAAATACGTACAAGAAATCTATGTGGATGGAGACCGGTTGGTAATGCTAGGAAATCGCAATGAGGAAGTCAATTATCCAGGAGGAGAAGTTAGACCCATGACAGGTGGGCCCGAGCCAGCTGTAGATATGGATATAGCTGCTATTGACAGAATCATGCCACCCTACTACCCGGTGAAAAGCTTTGCTTTTGTAGATGTTTATGACATTTCAAATCCAGAAAGGCCAACATTTGTGAAAGGCCATGAGATGGAAGGCTCTTACCAATCCAGCCGAAAAAATGGGGAAATCGTATACCTGATAACCAATACCTACATGCAGGGTAACATTTATTTGCCTCTCATGAGAGATACTGTAATAGGGAGTGAAATGCAAAGCATAAGCATAGACGACATCATGATTTTACCCGATTTTCGAGCTCAGGGCTATGTCATTGTTTCTGCGCTAGATATTAGAAATGATGAAAAGACTCAGGTGGAAGCTATTGCCCAATCAGGCTATACAACATATATGAACGATTCTACCTTATATCTTGCAGCTTATGAATACAATGATAGTACTTCCATTATAAAATTCCAGATTAAAGACACGAATATTGGTTATGCCGGGTCTGGTAAGGTAGAGGGGCAGGTGCTTAACCAGTTCTCCATGGACGAATGGGAGGGTTATCTGCGAGTAGCAACTACCACATGGGATAAAGGCAATGGAATCTATGTGCTGGATGATTCCCTTAATATATATGGTTCAGTAGAAGGCCTGGCTAAGGATGAACGGATTTATTCCGTCAGGTTCATGGGAGATAAAGGTTATATAGTAACCTTTAGAAATATTGATCCACTTTTCGTATTCGATTTATCAGACCCATCGGCACCAAAAGTGACAGGGGAGTTAAAAATCCCAGGCTTTAGCAATTATCTCCATCCTGTAGGAGAGGATTTGCTTTTGGGAATTGGTGCTGAAACCTATGAAATCTACCAAAAGGATGACAAAGGAAATGAGATTGTTATTGGAAATCGGCAGGGAGGAATAAAATTTTCCTTGTTTGATGTATCTGATATGGGTAAACCAAGAGAAGTCGCCAAATCTGTCATAGGCGGAAGCGGCAGCTATACAGAAGCATTTTACAATCATAAAGCAATCATGTTTGATGGTAATGAAGATGTTGTTGCCATTGATGCCTGGATTAATGAGGATCAAAAGGGGATGGAACATAGACAGGGAGCCATCCTTATGAATTACGGAGAAAGGAACCTTAAATTAAAAGGAATTTTAGATGGGTCGAAAACCTCTGTTTATGGACCGGAAATACCCAATGGCAGGCGTTTGGTTCTTATTGGTGATGAGCTATATTATCTCCAGGATGGCCAAATCGTTTCATATGACTATGATAAATTGACAAAAATTCATACATTAATTTTGCATTAAGCTCTTTCATTATAGGTCCGTCGCTATGATATGATACCTCAAAAGTAGGCAGTCTGATTAATTAAAATTAGATTATCTACTTTGAGGTATTTTTGTTAGGAAAAATAAAAGGATATTAATAATAAAAAAATGAAGCTTGTAGGATCAAAAAGATATTTACTATTTCGGATTATATTTCAGTCGAATAATTTTGATTATCCAAGGGATAATAAGATAGGAGGTGGAGGGAAATGACAAAAGACAGCCAGCCAGATAATAAGAAGGCAAGAAAGCAAAAGGCCAATGGGCAGACGCCCATAACTCGCGAGAATCAGAATCAAAACAGGAACGCGAAAAAACAATCTAATGAGCCTAATGATGTATAGGAGGTTGAAGGATGGCTAAAAAAGGAATGAAGAAACCGGAACCAGAGGAAAACCAAAAAAAGATGAACCTATCGTTCCAGAGATAGAAGGAAAAGCTAAATATGGTCACAAGCGTGCCAACGGATAATATGATGAACAGTCACTAAACAAAAATCAGTGACTGTTTTTTTATGGAAAATAATTCTATGATAAAAAACGGAACCTTTCAACAAAAAACACGTCTATATTGGTAAAGGGTTATTAGTAGGAGGTTAGTGTTAGTATGAATAGGAGAAATCCAATTAAAATTATAATGGGAGTATTACTGATCATTGCACTTATGTCAGCATCAGCTTTCGCTACTGCGGGTCAACCAAAAGAAGAAGGAATCATTGGTCAGGTTGTACATATGGAATAAACCTTAAACCCCTCACATATCTTAATTAGCAGGGGGGTGAACTTATGCCTTGGTATGATATAAAGGCATCCCAATATGGCACTATTCTGGTAAACGGGTATGCCTATCCATTTATTGAACAGAGTACTTTAGAGCAATGGATGCCAGATCTTACATATTTATCTTCATTTAGCTATGGTTTTACTGCTTCAGGCCTGTTGATTCCCATTGATGACCTAAGGTTAAGGCAGACAGCTGAAGCCCATAATGTTGCTACAATGATGGTTATTGCACCAATCGATGAAGAGGGCCGTTTTAATAATTTCTTAGTAACTTCTATATTGAATGATCCTGCTGCAAGGGATCGACTGATAGAAAATATCTATAACGAAGCAATCAATAGAGGTTTTTCAGGAGTAGATTTTGACTTTGAATATATTCCTGTAGAAAATAGGGAGGATTATGTTACCTTAGTGTCCATGGCAACAGCTAGGCTGAATCCAGCTGGGCTTATTACCTCCGTTGCATTAGCTCCCAAAACATCTGCAGATCAACCGGGCCTACTCTATGAAGGCCATGATTACGCCGGGTTAGGGGTTGCCGCCAACCTGGTATTATTAATGACTTATGAATGGGGCTATACCTTTGGACCTCCCATGGCTGTTGCTCCGTTAAATAATGTTCGGCAGGTTCTAGACTATGCTGTCACTGAAATCCCTAGGGAGAAGATTTTAATGGGCATTCCAAACTACGGATATGACTGGACGTTACCTTTTGTACAAGGAGAATCAATGGCTGAAAGCCTTTCTAGTGTAGAAGCCCGGGCAAGAGCGGCTCAAGTAGGGGCAGAAATACAATTTGATGAGGTAGCTCAATCCCCCTTTTATGAATACACAGATGCTCAAGGAAGACAGCATATTGTCTGGTTTGAAGATGGAAGAAGCATCAGAGCGAAGCTGGAGCTTGTCAATGAATTCGACCTAGCAGGAATAAGCTTTTGGACTATTATGTATCCATTCCCTTCTGCACAGGAAGTCTTGAATGAGCTCTTTACCGTTGCAAAGGTAGAGTGAAATACCTATTCATAAGCGCAACCACCATTATTATTGGGGTCATTGGGACCAATGTCCCCAAGATGAAGGAGAAGTTGCCTGGGAGTGTAGACAAAAGTGACCTCTAAATATATTTATAATAATTCATATAGAAACAACAAAATCTCGCAATCAGAAATTGATAAGCGAGATTTTTTTCACTATTTATCCAACTTCATCCCTATTAATATTCCCATCATCATAATTTTGATCTTAATTTTGACCTTGGGTCTGGTCCTGATTCTGCTCCCGATTCTGATCCTGGTTTTCGTCAAGATCTAAATCCTCATCTTCCTTTACCTTGATGGCACCTACTGTGACAGCCCCTACAAAAACCATCTTAGCAAGGGTTTTGGAAGCTCGCACTACTTTCTTTTTATCGTGACATTTAACGCCGTCTAATATTTCACCACTCTGGTTAATCACAGTCTTTGTGTTTTCTACAAAATTACCCACAACCTTTCCCCCTGCAGCCTTTAAATCCTTACTACCTTCTGCAACGCAAGAAGGGTCTTTTTTAATTTTTCCTGAGACCAGGTGGGTCGCTCCACTTGCAATGTCACCGGCGATGGTACCCGTTAGGATAGTTGAATCCACGATACTCTCTCCCAGGTTGTCAATAAATTTGTTTTTCGCTACTTTACCTACTACGGAAATAGTGCCGCCAATGATTCCCCCAACAATGGCGCCACCAATAATCCCAGCCTTTTTGATATTGTTCATAGGACATCCCCCTCGTATAAATTTATACTATATCATTGTAAATTTGAGGTTTTTTCAGTATACTATATATTGTTTTAATTTAATTATACTATATATTATTTCCATTTACTATTTTTATTAACCCACATACTAAGAACTTTGCACTAAATTTACAGCTCACTGATGGCTAACCCTAGGGATAAAACAAGTGCAAATTTTCAAGTAGTGTGTGAATTTCATGCGCATAAGTATGTATAATCGTGGAATTCTTGCATAAATTAGATAATTTGTGCAAAATGGGGTCAGAAATCCACACACAACTCAACATTTTGCTCAAAATTTGAAATTCTGCACATCGAGCCAGCCGGGAGTGAACAGTAGCTAATCTAGATACTCTCCACACCCTAATGATGAGAGACAGTGGATACGGTTGAACCGGCTGACGTATGGTTTGTCTGAAAGCCCCTTCATAAATGAGAGCATATGAATCAAGAATATTTAGAGACGAGAGAGAACAATGAAACAAGCATTTAAAGCAGCTTTCCCTTTAACAATACCGGTTATGTTGGGCTACCTATCCATTGGCATAGCATTCGGTCTTTTATTTGAGAAGGCAGGATATAATTTTATTTGGGCTTTACTTACAAGCCTTATCGTATATGCGGGGGCGATGCAGTTTATTGCAGTAAGCTTTTTTTATGGGGGCATAGGCCTTATACAAATTGCATTAATGACCCTTGTGGTAAATTTCAGACACCTCTTTTATGGGATTTCATTTTTAGATAGATTTTCAAAGATGGGGAAGACAAAGTGGTACATGGCCTTTGCTCTTACCGATGAAACCTATTCCCTATTATGCAATGTAACACCACCAGAGGGCGTGAACGAAAAGAAATTTTATCTGGCTATAGCCATGCTGGACCAGTCTTATTGGGTCATTGGTTCCGTTATTGGGTCCATTGCTGGCTCCATGATTACAATTGATACTACAGGGATGGACTTTGCTATGACAGCTCTTTTTGTAGTTATATTTATTGAACAATGGCAGTCCTACAAAACACATATCCCTGCTCTCATTGGCTTGATTTGTACCGTTGCTGCCCTAATAATTCTTGGACCAGATAATGTTGCAATACCGGCAATGATTCTTATTGTACTAGCGCTGATGGTTGGCAGGAGAAGGATAGAGCCCAAAGTATCCGATGAGGATTCAGAAAGAGGTGACGTACTGCCATGATTTTAAGTCCAAGTTATTCTTTATTAATAATAATTATTATTGCAATCATTACATTTGCTTTGCGAGCAGCCCCCTTTATACTTTTTAACAAAAATGGGGGAACAACTCCAAGAAGCATCACCTACCTGGGAAATGCATTGCCGCCGGCTGTAATGGGCATGCTCATCATATATAGCATAAGAAATGTTTCAGTAACAGACTTTCCTTTTGGGCTACCGGAAGCCATTGCAATACTTGTGGTAGGATTGCTACATATTTGGAAAAAAAACAGCATGATCAGTATCTTGGGAGGTACGGTCCTTTACATGGTTCTGATTCAGGTGGTTTTTGCATAAATTGAATTCAGTGAATCTAGGTATAAAGGAGATTACTAAAATGTGCAACTCTAAAGAGAGAAAAACACCTAAAATTGTAATAGCACTGGGAGGGAATGCCCTCCAAACAAAAAATAGCACTCCTGACGCAGAATCACAATTAGAAGTGGTCAAGCAGACATGCGAGCAACTAGCCGAAATTAGTGTAAGCGGTTATGAAATGGCCATTGTACACGGCAATGGGCCACAGGTTGGCCGAATCCTATTGGCCAGTGAAACAGCTAAGGACGTGGTTCCCGCCATGCCCTTTGATGTCTGCAGCGCCATGAGCCAAGGCTATATTGGCTACCATATCCAACAATCCTTACGCTATGCTTTAGCACGTAGACACAAAGATATACCTGTAGTAACATTACTAACCCAAATGGCAGTAAAAGCTGATGATCCAGCCTTTCAAAACCCCACAAAGCCAATTGGCGCTTTTTATACAAAGGAAGAGGCTGAGGAGTTAATTGATACTAAGGGCTATGTTATGAAGGAAGATGCGGGCCGGGGCTATCGACGTGTAGTGGCATCTCCATTACCTCAGAAGATTATCGAGCTTAATGAAGTTAAAAGCCTTTGGGATTCCTGTATTGTTATCACCTGTGGCGGTGGCGGCATTCCTGTGATAGAAAATAGTGATGGCAGCCTTACAGGTGTAGACGCTGTTATTGATAAGGACTTTGCTGCAGAACTACTTGCGGAGCAGATAGAAGCCGATATGCTGCTGATTCTCACTGAGGTTGAGAAGGTAGCCATCAATTGGGGGAAACCAAATCAAGAGAATCTGGATAAGCTCACCTTTGCTGAAGCAGCTCAATATGTTGAAGAAGGCCATTTTGCTTCCGGAAGCATGCTGCCTAAGGTGCAAGCCTGCATGAAGTTTGTAAAAAATTACCCGAGCAAAAAGGCAATTATTTCTTCTCTAGATAAGGCTTTGGACGCTTTGGAGGGCAAGACGGGTACAGTCATCACCTTCGAATAATTGACGGGTTAACAGGGGAAAAAGGCCGTGGAGTAAGACAGTACAATTATCATCTTGATAAAAGGATAATGTAACCTGAATTGCATTTTAATCTGATTTTAATCTTCTCTTTATTTGAATAGAAGTTTTTGCTCATATAATAAACCATATCAAGAGACGCTTACAAATTCAAAAGGAGGAATATTGATTATGGTAAACCTAGAAAATGTAGAAAAACTTCGTGAATACGCTGATGTAACCTATGATGAGGCGAGAGAGGCTTTGGAGAAGGCTGATGGAGACTTGCTACAAGCTATTATTGACCTAGAACGTCAGGGAAAGGTAAAAGAGCCAGAGGGTGGTGGCAAATTTATATCACAGCAGCAAGAAACAAAAGAAGCCGGCAATAAGGAGAAAACCCGAAAAGCAAGTGGAAATGGGCAAGACAATCCTACATTCAACCAGACATTACGTAGATTCATGAACTGGGTAGCTAAAATTATTAGAAAGGGTAATACAAATTCCATGGTTGTGGAGAAAAACGGTGAAGTAGTTATGAACCTCCCAATCACTATAGTGATTATACTTTTGCTGGTTTCATTTTGGGTGGTGGTTCCGCTGTTAATTATTGGACTGTTTTTTAACTTCCGCTATTATTTTGCAGGGCCAGATCTTGGAAATGATAAAGTAAATGATGCAATGGATAGTGTGGCCAATGCAGCAGAAGAAATAAAGAAAGATATAAGAAAATAAGTACGTGGCCGCCTTAAGGGGGAATGTTTAATGAAGGAAAGGATTCTGATTATCGAAGATGAGGAGAAGCTAGCCAGGTTCATGGAACTGGAGCTCACCTTTGAAGGATATGAGGTAGAAAAAGCAGAGGATGGACGATCCGGCCTTGCTTTAGCTGCCGCAAAGCCTTTTAATTTAATTGCCTTGGATATCATGCTTCCAGGCCTTAATGGCCTGGAAGTTTTAAGGCGTATTAGACAAACCTCCAACATTCCTGTAATTCTAATTACTGCACGAGATTCTACTATGGATAAGGTAGCTGGCTTAGATGGAGGCGCAAACGACTATATTACAAAGCCCTTCGCCATTGAAGAATTATTGGCGCGAATTCGCGCAGTGCTGAGGAATACAAAACAAGATAATGCTCGAGAAAACAAAAAGGGATTGAGCAGGCAGCTTACTGCTGGATCTCTTACGCTAAGGCCAGATAGTAGGGAAGTTCTGGTGGATGACCAGCCCGTTGATTTAACGAAAAAAGAATTTGACTTATTAGAATACCTTCTTGAAAATAAGGGGATTGTGCTTAGTAGAGATGCGCTATTGGATAAAGTATGGGGCTACGATTATGTAGGGGAAACCAATACCATCGATGTTTATATTCGCTATTTAAGGGTGAAAATCGAGGAGCCTTTTGATAAAAAGTTTATTCAAACAGTTCGTGGAGTGGGGTATGTGATTCGAGATGAATAATTTAAATTCCAAGAGGTTAACTTTGTCAATGAAGTTAAACCTACACTTTTTATTGCGGAATGTGTTGCTGCTCATACTCATTAATATATTCTTGTGTTTAATGGTTTTTTCCTTGCTGATTTGGCAATCAGAAAAAACCACATCTTTATTTTTAGAAGCTTATCCCAAGGTAGGGGAGGAAAACAGAGTACTCCTTGAAAGCCAGCACCCAGATTACCTAATTAGGGAAAGCACTGAAGAAGCATCAGGCATTCGAGGCATTTTACATAGCAGCTCCCCTTTACAAGGCTATGATGTAAAGAGAAGCATTGGCATTCTTAAGGTTGGGGGAAAACATGTCTTAAAGCTTTCTAGTCTTCAATATCATATGACTTTTCCCAATGAAGAATTAAAGGTCACTTATAGTATAGGAAAGGTTCTTTCAGATCATAGAACCTGGCTTTATGTTTTATTGATTTTCCAGGGGCTGATTTTACTGCGGGGTGTTTTTGTAAGTGCCCGGAGCATTGGAAGGACTCTAAAACCCTTGGCAGACATGGCTCAACAAGCACAAAGCTTTTCAGCTTTTTCAGGTGGTACTATTTCCGAAGAGGAAATGTGGCACTTGCGCAATATTGCCGGTACAATCAGCAGTATAGATGCAACCAAGTTGGATCGAAGGTTGCCTGAGGATGGGCCACAGAATGAGTTAAAGGATTTAGCAACGGCAATTAATAGTATGCTAGACCGTATTGATGAGGCTTACCGCTCTCAAATACGTTTTGTATCAGATGCTTCCCATGAATTACGCACACCCATTGCGGTGGTTCAGGGCTATGCAAATCTCCTTGATCGATGGGGAAAGAATGATCCGGAGACAATGCAGGAGGCCATAGATGCGATAAAAAGTGAATCAGAAAGTATGAAGGACTTGATAGAACAGCTTTTGTTTCTTGCCAGGGGAGATAATGAAACCATGCAGCTATATCCAGAAGCCTTTCCTGCCACTGATATAGTGGAGGAAACCCTTCGAGAAGCGGAAATGATTGATTCCCTACACGTATTTCGTTCTGATATTAAGCAATCAGCACCCATATATGCTGATAAGCAGCTAATAAAACAGGCTTTACGGATTTTATTGGACAATAGCATTAAATATACCCCGGAAAAGGGAGAAATTAAGGTGACTGTATCTGTGCTAGAGGAATTTGTGCATATTACCGTTCAGGATAACGGAATAGGCATTGATCCTGAAAATCTTCCTTATATTTTCGATAGGTTCTATCGTTCGGAGGAATCTAGAGCCAGAAAGACAGGGGGATCCGGTCTGGGCCTTTCCATTATGAAATGGATCATTGACCGTCATAGCGGGAAGATTGAGGTTATTAGCAGGAAAGGCATCGGCACAAGGACGACTATTATATTGCCATTAGCTACTACTCAGCCTCAGGCAAATGAAAATGCTGTTAAAAAAGAATAAGTATATAAAACAATCGCAGGGGATTTTTCAACCCCCTGTGATTAATAATTTCCTTGATTGTTAATATTAAATTATTGATTCATCATTATATTTTCTGCGGTTATAGGAATGTCATCATAGCCTACGTTATCTATGATTTGTATCTCAACCTTATCCCCTGCTTCATTGACCTGCCACTGTCCCATTACAATAGGGGTAGGAGCTACATGTGTTTCCTGATCATATTTAATAGGTCCAACAACAGTCATCATGTCTGTCGCAGCAATAGCATCCCTAATTGTTTCAGGTTCAAGGTTCTTACATCTTTTTAGGACATCAACGGCAATCTCAACAGCAGCATACTTATATCCAATGGCTGCAGTCCAGTCTCTACCTGTTTCTTCATGATATAAGTCTAAAATTTCCTTAGGAGTTTGACCGGTAATAGATGATGGGAATGTGTGATAAGGGCTCCACCATACTTCACAAGTTTGGCCTTCCGCTAGATCTACACCTAAGGCATTAGCAGCGGAGCTAAATAGAATTACTCTGCCTTGACAACTATATACAGGTTTAAAATTAAGCTGAGCAGTTTGTTTCATAAAGTTAGCAAAATCTGGAGGAGTCATGTTGCCTGTAATAACGGTAACCCCATCGGATTTAAATTGATTGATGACTGAACTCCAGTCACTGTTTCCGATAGGAAATCTACCTGGATTGGATACTTTAAAGCCATCTTCTACTAGCCTTTTTTAAAAGACTGGTCCCCATGCTAGGCCATCAGGATCGTTGGGGAATAAGATCCCTACAGTTGCGCCTTCTAGGCCAACTTTTTTCATTTGTCCAGAATATAGTTCGTAAGCTGTATCAATGGTCCAAAAAGCATGATATACCCATTCATAAGGTCCACCACTTAGCCATGGATCTACAGGGCATTCAGTAGAAATGGTAGGCACCCCATATCTTTCACCCATAGCTGAGACGGGAAGAGCAGTGTCTGGGGTATGTCTGGCGATAAGCAAATCTACCTTGTCATCAATAATTAATTTCTGGGTTACTTCGGAAGCTTTGGTGGAATTACTTTCTGTATCAACGAATTTCAGGCGTATAGGGAGCTTTCTGTCTAATTCTTCAATGTAAATTCCTCCATCGTCGTTGATTGTTTTAATTGCCAGTTCTTCAGCCCATGGAGTTCCTTCACCAAAGGCTGCAATGGGGCCTGTAGTGGGATTTGGTATCCCGATAAGTATGTAGTCCCTGTCAATAGAAGCACCTCCGTCAGCATCTCCGCTAACTTCACTGCTACCGCACCCTGTTATCAAGGCACTACACATGATGAGCACTAACACGAATACGAATAATTTTTTCAATTTCATTCTGTGTCCTCCTATAGTACTACTTCTTATAAAATAAGAGCGTCCTACAACCAGCTTACTTTTTAATTGTAGAACGCTCTCTCTACTATATTCACAATAGGTGCAATCTTCAAAAAAATCAATAAAATATTAACAAACCTACTTTATTTTGCAAATTGGTATAATTTTTTCCTATAAATAAGAAATTTTACTGTAAAATTTGGATTTTTTCCTTTGACAAAGAAGTGATTTATGTTATATAATATAATGCGTACTGCAAATCAGTATAGCTTAATAAGCGCCCATAGCTCAGCTGGATAGAGTAGCGCACTACGAATGCGAAGGTCTGGGGTTCGAATCCCTATGGGCGTGCCAATAGTCAAAAAAACTACCACTCCTGTGGTAGTTTTTTAGCAATTATTATATTTAATAACCCATAGGGATTCGAACCCGAAAGGGCGTTTGCCGTAAAGAAAACAGTCGTGGACTGTTTTTAGGCAGGCGGTCCAAGCCCTATGCTTGGGCGAGGGACGGCAGACATGAAATGGCTGCGTAAATCCCTATGGGCGTGCCAATAGTCAAAAAAACTACCACTCCTGTGGTAGTTTTTTTAGCAATTATCATATTTAATAGCCCATAGGGATTTGAACCCGAAAGGGCGCTCGCCGTAAAGAAAACAGATTCTAGAAAAAAATTTACTTTGCAATATTCGACAATTTGCAACGATTCTCCTTGGTAATTACTATTAAAAAGTGTAAAATATATAAGCAGCGCTTTAATGCTGTAAAGAATTACCTTATCAATAGTAAATGAGAGGTGTTGACCCCATGTTTCGAATTGCAATTTGTGATGATGAACAAATTATCTGTTCAAAGATCGAAGATGTCATTTTAAAGTATTCTAAAGAAATGTGTTTAGAAATAGATACACAAGTTTTCTATTCCGGAGAAGAGCTCTATAAGTTTCTTCTATCAGGGGACAGATTTGATCTGATTTTTCTGGACATTGAAATGAAGATGCTAGATGGTATCCAAGTGGGAAGGATGATCCGTGAAGAACTGGATAACCAAACTGTGCAAATCGTGTACATTTCAGGAAAGGACAATTATTACAGAGCCTTGTTTGATGTGAGACCCATGAATTTTTTAAATAAACCACTCGAAGAAGAAAAAATTATCAAGGATATACGACTTGCCATGAAACTGTGTGATAGGTTTGGTGGTGTTTTCAAATATAAAAAAGGACAAGAATTACATTACCGGGATATTAATAGTATTCTTTATTTTGAAAGCATTCGTCGAAAAATTAGAGTAGTAACGACTATGGGCGACGATACTTTTTATGGGAAACTTGACGATGTTTATAAGGAAGTCGCAAAGCACCATTTTATGTTTATTCACAAATCCTATATCATTAATCCCATATTTGTAACTCAGTTCAAATATGAAGATGTTACCATGTCCAATTCTGAAGTGTTGCCAATTAGTCAGTCCAGAAGAAAATCCATAAGGCAAACTCAAATTAAGTTCGAGAAGGAAGGTGTCTTGTAATTGCAGTTTACATTATATGAGTGGGTATATATTATTTCAAGCATCTTTGGAGCATATACAATCTACAAGTTTATGAAGGTTTTCTTTGATATCAGAATAAAGAGTAAGTCTTTTGAGTTTGTAACATACATAATATATTATATTTTTAGCATTTGCATTTATCTCATTGTAAATATACCCATTGTTCTTATGATTAGTAATCTAGCTGCTTTCATAGCATTAACCTATAATTATGAGTCTACTATTAGAAAACGGGTGCTTTCAGCTTTGCAGATATATTTAGCTTTAATGGCGGTAGAATTGATTGTGGGATTGATATCAGGATATTTTGATTTCCCCGTTTATGCTACCAATAACTATTGTTCCGCTTACGGAATGATTGCTGTTAGGATTCTCTCCTATGTTGTAGTTCTTATTTTACAAAATTTTAAAAATATCAAAAAAGGAGAATCAGTACTAGGATCTAACTGGTTATGCATTGTGTTGATACCTTTTTCCTCACTATACTTCATCCTGTTATTGTTTCAGGCAAAAGGCCTTTCTTTAAGTCAGGTATTAATAGGAATTATACTTGCGTTCTTAATCAACTTTGCTAGCTTTTATCTTTACGATGCTATCACGGCAGCATTATCAGAAAAAATGCAAAGCCTTCTAGCTATCGAGCAGAACCAATATTATGATAAGCAGTTAAAAATCATGAATTCTTCTCTGAAGGCTACTAGAATTCTTAGACATGATTTAAGAAATCATATGTTCTCAATCCGTTCACTAATTGAAAAAGATGGTAAAGAAGAAGCTCTAAATTATATTTCTTCCATAATGGAGAATATGGGGGCAAATCAAGATTATGTTAATTCTGGAAACACCATCATCGATAGCATACTTAACTTTAAATATCATGAGGCCAAGCAAAACGGAATAAAAATTGGGATGGACCTTAGCATACCTGAAGAGTTGGAGATCCCCTCTTTTGATTTAACCATAATCCTGGGAAATCTATTGGACAATGCCATTGAATCAGTTCTTAAGGTAAAAGAAGGGGGATTTGTAAATATTAAAATTAAGTATGATAGAAATAGGTTAATTATCCTAATTGACAATCCTTATTGTACACAAGTAATAGAGGAAAATGGAAGGATATTGACAACGAAAGAAAATAAGGATAATCATGGAATTGGCTTACTCAGTGTTCAGAAAGTAATAGAAAAATACAAGGGGACGATGAGTGTAGATTATAGCGGAAAGATTTTTTCAGTATCTATAATAATGTTTTTGGAGTCATGATATTAATCTTATTATTCCTCCAACTAATCTTAAAATATTACAAAAAAGGTAATGGATTATTACAAGATTCTGCAGCAATCGTTTCTTATGTTATATTGTAATAAAACAAAGGAGGACATTATTATGAATAATTTTATTGCTAAGTTCGGAGGACTGGTAGCTGCCCTTGCTATTATGGTTACTGCTGTAAGTGCAAACAGAGTCTGCATGTTTATAATGCATCAGCCTGAGCTTCCAAAAGGTGCAGAAAAGCTACGCAAATTCTAATGAAGCAAAATATATCCAGAAAAATAACTGATTCGTTAGTTAATGCTGGTATTGTGCCATCTGAGGAAAAGGAATTGTATGAGTATGGGATTAGGCAAGGGATTATTATGATAATAAACCTTGCCACAGTGATTCTGATTGGAATTATACTTGGAATGCTAGTTTTGTGTATAGTATTTATGGTCGCATATATCCCAATCAGGACATATGCAGGGGGATACCACGCTGGTACACAGTTGACATGCTATTTATTGTCCATTCCCTTTATGCTGATTTCATTGATTGCAATAAAGTTAATACCTTGGAATATCTTTATTTGTATAATGATTTTACTGTTTGTCAGCGTTGTGTTATATAGGCTTGTACCTGTTGAAGATTTAAACAAGCCATTAGATAAAATTGAAGTGGCGGTTTACAGGAGAAAAGCATTAATCATTGCATCATTTCTTTACTTCACTTCAATTCTGTTATGGCTTCTTGGCCTCAGGCAAGTTTCCGCTAGTATAATTATGGCACTTTTGATGATTTCGCAAATGCTTATTCTTGGAGCATTTAAAAATAGCAAAGCTAAGCATAGGGAGGCAAGGACACAGCAATATGCAAAATTTCAAGGCCAAAGAGAATACAAATAACACCAAGGAGAGATTTGATACCATTCTATATACCCTATTAGATGATTATCCTGAAGCGGCTTTTCACTCAAGCAGAGTAAGTCAGCTTTGCAAGCTATTAGGCCTAGAAATGGAATTACCTTATGAAGAGATATATAAACTAGAAGTAAGTGGAATGCTCCATGATATTGGTAAAAGTATAGTTCCAAGGTCAATACTCAATAAACCCGGACGCCTAACTGAAAAAGAATGGTTTGAGGTTAAGAAGCATCCGGAATATAGTTATTGGATTATTGGTGCTTTATTTGAAATGTGGGATATAGGGGAGTACGTTTTGCATCATCACGAAAGGTATGATGGATTAGGATATCCGTTAGGACTTAAGGGGAAAGAAATTCCACTTTTATCAAGAATCATATCCGTAGCAGATTCTTATGATGCCATGACAAATCCTAGGCCGTACAAAGACAAACTTGATGTAGACATGGCTATCCTAGAACTGGTAAGAAACAAAGAAAAGCAATTTGATCCTAAAATAGTTGATGTTTTTATCAAGAGGGTATTGGGTAGATGTGGTTAAGCTAACCAAGGTAATATTTTCCTAAAGGATTAAAAAACGACTAATATTCGTATAGAGCCCAGGCCTTGTGACCTGGGCGGATCCCTTTAATCATCATCCCGTTCTTTTTCGAAAGAAAGGACTGCTCCGGTATAAGCATCAATCTCATACTCATATTCCATATTGTTTGTTTCAAAATCTATTTCATAATATACTTTTCCATCATCATGCTCCAGTTCTACATCCAAGTCTTTAATTGATGAAACACTTAACCCAGCGTGTGCTAAAGCCTTATTAACTGCATTTTTATTGCCGATATAGGTTTTGGTACTGTTGTTTTTATTGTTGACATTGGTTTTGGTGCTGCTTTTATTTTGATTACCGTGATTTTTATTATTCTTCGTATTTGTCACTGTTGGGGATGATGGTTGTCTTTGGCCAACGAAATCGTCATCGTCATCAAAATCATCGTCATCATCGTCATCATCGTAATCATCATCTCTATCCCTCTCAAAGGATAGAATCGTTCCTGTAATAGCATCAATATCGTATTCATACTCCATATTGGCAGTTTCGAATGCTACTTCGTAATAGAGTTTACCGTCATCATATTCCATATCTACATCTAAATCCTTAATAGATGATACGTTTACACCTGCATGGCCTAAGGCAATATTAACTGCATTATCAGCACCAATATAGCCTTTATCACTGGCTTTACCAACCTTAGAAGTGTTTTCAAGGTCCACATTCTTAGATCCTATTAAGAGGTTGAGATCATTAATAGATAGCTTCGCAAGATCTTTAAATTTATAGCGAGGATTTGCTTTTATAAGCTGATTAATAATTTTAGCCTTTCCTCTAGTGATGTTGTTTTCTTTTGCTAGATTTTCCAGATTATCATCGTCATCAGACACGGATTGGCTTACGATGGCACCATCAATGGAATAGGCCTGTAGAAGCTTTGAAATTTCTTGACTTAGCTTTGCTTGTAATTCTGCACTCTTTGCTTCGTTGTCATTTTCTACGCTGACGAGTATAGAATTTGTGATCTCATCGATATATCCATTTTTCAGCATAGAGCCTATCAGTGCGTTTACAGTCATTTCCAGGTCCGTACCCTTAAAATCCATATTTCCTATAACGATTTTCCCATCTTCATTTAATGGATTCACTTCTAGAACTTTTTCATTTTTATTTACCTTTATTTCAAGGCTAGGATTTATATCGAAGGAAATGACGGAATCAACCGACTTAGCTCCATAAAGGTTATAACCTGAAATGCTGACTAGGACAATAGCTAATGCTGCTACCAGTGTTCCGATTGATCTAATCCTCCTGCGCTTTTGTTTAGATTTTTCATTCATATTTACTACATTTCCTTTCTGCTCTTTTTCACAGTCGGAGAGAATAGAATCAAGAATGTCTGGAACACTATGGCTCACAGCAGTTCTTATCAGCTCATTTATATCTTCTGTTTTTTTCATTGTGCCTCTCCCTCCGTTAAATATAATTTTAGCTTTTTAAGTGCCCGATTGTATTTTGAAAGAACAGTTGATAGTGGATGTGATAGCATATCGGCTATTTCTCTGTGTTTGAAACCAGCTACCGCATGAAGCATAACAATCTGTCGCTCTTCATCTGAAAGCCTTTCCATGCAAGCAGTGAGAACCAATTTGTCCTCAGTAGTTGCAGCAGGAAGCTTTTCGAAGTGGCTACTCCAATCCTCCTGGGGAAGATCAGCGGTTTTTTTTCCATCTCGTATCTTCATTAGAGATAAATTTCTCGTTATAGTCAAGATCCAAGCAAGAGGTTTTTTCATACTCTTATATCCAGCTGCAGTTGCGTATATACGCAAATATGTATCGTGTAAGACATCCTCTGCATCTTGTGTGTTTTTTAAGATAGAAAGAGCAAATCCGTAGACTGCTGCACTTGTCATATGATAGAGCTCTGCAAGTGCATTTTTGTCATTGTTACCGATTCTATTTATATAAAAATCCAGCTTATCATTTTCGGGTGTTTGGGTATATTCATTTGTCGACGTCAAACAAATAAAAATCATGTGCTGCTCCTTTCACTATATTAATGCACGAGAATGTCTTTTTATTGCATCAACTAAGAAAATATATTAAAGTTATTTTCAACCAGTCGTTTTCAATTACTTAAGCAAGCGTTATATGCCAGGGTTATACCCTTACATAAAAGTTGCAAACCAATTCGTGCAGAGTGAGTTGTTCTGTGCAGATAAAACTATATGGTAAAATGCACATAGAAATAGAATCCTGCATATAGAATAGGGGTGCACCTCATAGTATCTGCAATTCTATGAGGCGCACCCCTGTATATTTTGTTTTTTTATTATTTTTTACCCATCACAGCCTTTGGGTTAAGACAATTAAGAAAGCCGCCGCTTAAATAAGATTTTAGATTTTCAAGAGCAGTATCTAAAAGGCGTATCCTTGCTTCTTTGGTAATCCATCCCATATGAGGCGTGATAAAACAATTCTCTAACCCTATCAATGGATGGTTTTCTGGTGGAGGTTCTGTAGATAAAACGTCCAGTCCCGCAGCAAATATTTTCTTAGACCGGAGGGCCTGTGCTAAGTCCTGTTCATTTATCAAACCGCCTCTTGCGGTATTCAGTAATATAACGTTATCCTTCATTTTTGATATAGTTTCCTGATTTATCATTTCTCTATTGCTATCATTTAGTGGGCAATGAAGGGAAATCACATTGGAATGGCTAAGCACTTCATCTAAAGAGCCAAAGCGGATTTGCTCATTGGAAAATGTGTTATCCGGGTGATTGGTAGATATCACTACATTCATCCCTAAAGCTTCTACAATTTTTGCAACACGCCTAGAGATATTACCAAAGCCCACAATTCCAAAAGTTTTTCCCGCTAGTTCTATCTGAGGTGTTAAAGTGAAACTGAAGTCCTGGGAACGGCTCCACTTTCCTGCACTGACCGCATCGCTATGGGTTTTGACATGGTTGCAAATTTCTAAAAGAAGGGATATGGTCAGCTGTGCCACTGAATCAGTTGAATATGCAGGTACATTTGCTACTAGGATTCCACGGTCCGTTGCATGATCTAAGTCAAGTATATTGACTCCAGTGGATATAACACCAATCCATTTAAGGTTTTGGCATTGATCCATAACCTCATTAGAAATATGACAGTCATTGGTGATGACACCGTCTGCATCACCGATACGGGCAGCGACCATTTCTAAGGGTGTTCTCTCGTATACAGTAATATCCGCTAGTTCTTCAAATTTGGACCAGCTTAAATCACCGGGATTTGTGGTATAACCGTCTAAAACTACTATTTTCATTGTCAATATCTTCCTCCTAAGGGTTAAATAGAATATTTATTAAGTATAATAACACATTCATTTCTGAATAACTAAAGGTATTTGTATTCCTTATTTTACAAGCAATTATATAACAAGAAAATAATATTTCAAAATAAACCTTGCACCTGTGCAGCTTATTCTGTATTTATAAAAACTACTATACATAGAATGTTGCATAAAAGAGGAGGAGTCCTTTAGAGAATCAATAATTCTCTAAAGGACTCCTCCATATTATTCTATAATAGAAATTCTAATCAAAACCAATTATCCTTTTCTTCAGCATAAATATCAGGTAGAATGCGAGCAAGATTGGAAAACTCTTTAACGTTGTGGTTTAGCAAAGACACAGGCCCCATTGCAGGTATTGTGACTTCGTCGGGGATGCACTTGACAGGTTCTCCGTCAATGATTTGCCAACCAAACCAAAATCGGGATCGTAGCTCAGAGCCTCCTTCCACAGGTCTCAGAAAATGGGTCATCACTACCGGCACATCGGGCATATCGCCACTGCCTAATACCGTAACATTTGCACAGCAAAGAGCATTGCAAGCTTCTGTACCGATTTTACTCATATCATAGCCTAAGTCAGAAGGCTTCTTGAAATGAATTCTCAATAAATCTACATTACCGGTTCCAATATCCTCCCAAATATTATGTATACTATTCCAATGCCTCTCCTGCATGGTGAGGCTCATATCCTTCATCCGTGCAGGGTCATCTACATAGACATCGTAGTGATCTTCATTGTCCCAGCAGGCATATCGAAGGCGATCGATAGGATGCCATGCAAACCACCAATCAAACATCTCTCCTGTTACATTTGGGAAAAAGGTCTGATTTGCAATAACTGCTGTTCCATCTTCAAGAATCCACCATCCAAATTCACTTGGTAGATTGCCAGGCTTAAATAAATCATTTCTGTCCTGTATTCTTAATGCTGTCGAATTATCATAGGGTTCAGATGTAATCATGTCATATTTTTCTTGTGGTCCAATATAAATATCTTGTTCATAGTATTTAAAGTAACTTTTTTTTCTATCAGCGTTACTCGCTGGAACCTTTTTAGCCATGATTTCTCCTTTCAAATATATGTTTTATATATTTAGGCTTCAACAATTTCTTCTATATGATCCTGCCTACCTTTACAGTTTTTTGTGACTAGCATTAGTAGGATTGCGCCAATTATGTCAATAGCAATAAAAATACTATAAGGTAGTGTAAAATCTCCGCCAGATACGGTTAGGGTAATTGCTAAGAGTACAAATGCAAATTTTTGAACAAGAGAAGCTATAGGGGATATTAAGCTGTTTGCTGCTGCAAAGTCATACCTTCCGTACACAGTGATAACCATGGATGGCATAAGATTTAGAAGTCCGCCGATACCTAAACCCACAAAAACAAGGGAAAGAGCAGTAGCTATTGTACTGTCTGCAAAGATCATCAATAATAATGCAACAATATAGGAAGCGGAGTATATGATGGACGCTAATTTTGTATTCGTTTTCTGATCTAACCATCCCCAGAAATAGCTTCCCGCGATTCCGATTAAAGCTGCGACAGTCAGCATCTTAAGTGCTGTGGCGTTATCATGTCCTATAGACATCATTCGTGGAACATATTGGCTTACAATTCCAACAGTTACCATCCAAAGTGCGCCAAAACCTAATGAAATCAGCCACATATCTTTATCCATTAAAAGTTTTTTAACGGTATATGGACTCTTATATTCTTTAATTTCCTTTAGTTGTTCTTCAAGTACGCTGCGATCTACCGGAAGATTATCAGGATAAGCGCCCACTTCTTCAGGATAATCTCTAACCCAGAAGAACGTCATAATACCAAATATTACCACCGCAATACCAATAAACAAGCAAGCTTTTTCGATTCCAAACTTACCGACAAGTATGGCTAAAATAGCCACAAAAGTTGCTGTGGTGAATGGTGCTCCCATAGTGGACCACCCAAGAGCAATTCCTTTTTTGCGTGGGAACCAGTTAGACATCAATGCTGAATTTGCTATAAGACCAAAAGCCGTCGACACAACTGTAAATAAAGTAAGAAATAATAGGTACATGCCATATGTATTGCCCAGATATCCAAACATCATATATAAGAGACCTGTAATAATAACAGCTACACCAGACATTTTTCTAGGACCCGTCTTTAGAATGAGCCTACCTGCGATAATCCCGCCAATAACGCCTAGTATACCAGCTGGGGTGGCGTAACCCAACAATGTGTGGGGATCCAGCCCGTAAGTTGCTGCAAATGCTGTAGGGTAGATATTGAGCCCATCTACAGCAAGCCCTGCCCAGAAGTAATAAAGTAGGAAACTATAAAGAATAATACTCCAGCCCCATTTTCCGAATTTACTATTTGTTAATTCGTTCTTTTTCAGTTGCGTTTTAGTAGTCATTAATTCCATTCCTCCTTATTTTTTTGCTTAAAAATGGTAATATTCCAGTTGCTTTTAGTATATTATTTAACAATCTAAATGTACAATAGAAGTATTTCAAGACAGTATTCCGTTTTAGAATAGTACTTACATGGTAAGTTCACGACAATGAGGAAAGGGCATAAACACACCATGTTAAAACCCTCTTTAATCATTTGTGGTGCATTTATTTATAAAAAAAGCTCCTAAATAGAACTTACAGCCTATTTAGGAACTCTAATGCCCATTAAAAGACAGTGGAATAAATTGTGATAAGGAGGATGTATATTAATTATAGTGAAGATTCTCTTCAATTTGTTTTTTAAAATGTTTACTTATTATTTCAATAATATCTAGTAAATGCTCTTTATGGTGGTCCTTTTTCCAAACAGCAATTAGGCCACTCTCTACTCCTTGTAGCGGGAAGCGATGAATATTTTCAGACCGAATATCGCGAATCAAGACATCACATATGACAACCTCATCATTTCGATAAATGCTACTTAAGAAATTACTTGCACTTGATGCGTAGCGCACAATATTGGGTTCAAATCCATGCTTATGGCAAAGATCCCGAAGATACTGATAATACTCTATAGATTCTATAGGCGATAGGGATACAAAACTTTGATTCTGCAAATCCTCAAAGCAGATGGATTTTTTTATTGTCAAGGGATTGGTTACAAGCATGCAAACTTCCTTAGTAAATGGGACAATAAGCTTCCAAGTCAGCGTACTGTCTAGATTTTGCGATTCTAGTAGCGTCGTAAACATAACATCGATATCTCCTGAAAGAAGTGCACTACGCCATTCACGAAAGGATAGATATTGTTGATTAATTTCCATCTGTGGGTACTGCTTTTGAACTAATACAGAAGCACCTACGAGTGACAATAATTCATTTCCTGATTCAACAGCGGCAATGTTAATAACTGTGCTTTCCTCCTTGTTTATCATCCTTACATCATTTACGGCTTTTTCGAACTTATCATAGAGCTCAGCCCAAGCCACAGACAAAACTTTTGCTTCTTCTGTCATTTCAATAGGCCTTTTGTCTCTATTAAATAACTGAACGCCCAAGTTATGCTCTAATTGAGAAATTCGTTTACTTAAAGTAGGCTGAGCCACGCTTGCTAATGTAGCTACCTTGGTAAAATTGAGGTGTTCAGCAAGGAGTAAAAACAATTTAACATCGTAAATACTGATATCTAATAATCCTATATCCTTCATGAGGCGCCTCCGATCACAAGTCGAAAATTTAATCCACGCTCTTAAATTCTATCCTTAAACTTAAAAGTACTTCTACCTTCCGCATAGTCTGCTACAATTTGGCCTTTACCATAAAGCTTATACTTATAGGTAACCAATCCATCAAGACCTACTGGCCCCCTAGCATGAAGCTTTCCTGTGCTGATTCCAACCTCTGCACCGAACCCATATCTAAACCCGTCTGCAAATCGTGTGGAACAGTTCTGATATACCCCTGCAGAATCCACAAGGAGCATAAACTTTTCAGCCTTTTCATCATTCTCTGTAATGATACTATCTGTGTGATGGGATCCATATGTATTAATATGATAAATGGCCTCATCCATAGTATCTACGATTTTGATGGAGAGTATATAGTCAAGATATTCCGTTACGAAATCATCTTCATTGGCCGCAGGGATTTGGATGAATTTCTGTGTTCTTTCGCACCCTCTGAGGGAAACACCTTTAGCCTGAAGGGCTTCACTTAAAGCAGGAAGCAGCTTTTCGGCTATATTTTCATGAACCAAAAGAGTTTCCACCGTGTTGCAGGCAGCAACATATTGAGTTTTCGCGTCACCAATGATAGGGATGGCTTTGGAAATATCAGCCTCGTCATCCACATAAATATGACATACACCGTCGGCATGGCCCATAACGGGTATTTTGGAATTTTCCATGATATACTGAACAAACTCATTGGAACCTCTAGGGATCAATAGATCAATATTCTCATGACATTTAAACATTTCATTGATGTCAGCCCTGCTTTCCAATAATGTAAGGAAATTTTCAGGAACGCCTGATTTTACGCCAGCGTGATATATGATATCAAAAAGGACACGATTGGTATGGGCTGCTTCGCTTCCACCCTTTAGTATGGCACAGTTACCACTTTTCAGGCATAGAGTGGCGATTTGAACCAAGGCATCTGGCCGAGACTCAAAGATGACGCCGATAACACCGATAGGGCAGGTGACCTTATAAAGGGTCAAATCATTATCCAATTCTCGTTCTAAAAGCTTATTCCAAAGAGGGTCCTTTAATGTAATTAGGCTTTTGATACCGTTAATGACATCTTGCAGCTTTTGTTCATCAAATTTTAGCCTCTTTAGGATGGGAGCAGAAATGCCTGCCGCCTCTGCGGCTTGTAAGTCCTTTTGGTTTGCCTCTAAAATCTTGTCAGTGTTTTGCTCAAGTGCCATGTAAATTTCTTTTAGGCTATTATTCCTAGCTTCTCCGCTTAAATAAGCCATCTTAAAGCTATCATTTTTAATTTTACCGGTGATTTCCTTTATCTTTGACATAACGCATCTCCTTTTTAGTTTATCATGATTTTACTCATCTTTATCGCTACTGGCAATATCATCTTGCTCTTGATCCTGATCCAAGTTGAAATCTTTACTTTTAGGTTTTTCTGCCTTGAATTTCTTAAAATGTTTGAAGAGACTCCGATTGCTTCTTTCCTTTATGTCACAAGATGCAGGGGCTTTCTGAAATTCTTTAATTGGAGTAGGACCGTGAGTCAATGTACGTTTGATATATACAGTGCCATCTCTTTTGCTGTGCATATTCCAGGTGACCAGCATAATCTTACCATACATCATCTCAAGGCAGGTAATGCCTCGGGGATGGATGCAGCATCCTGTATTAAAATATGCAGGCTCTCCTTCTGCTGGGAATTTAGGCCTATGGGTATGACCACAGATAATCATAATGTCGTGCTGTTCATTCCATTTATTATAATTTTTTTCAATTCGGTGTCGTTTAAAACGGTTTTTTGCCGGGCTTGCAGCATACTTTACACCGATGACATGGAGAACCTTCCATACATAACGAATGAGAAAATATGAAAGTCTCCAAAGGTGATCATTTAGTAAATCGCCTTGATGCCCATGTACGACAAAAATCTCCTGGCAAGTTTCACGATGGGTCAATATAAGTGCTTCATGCACATTTAAATCGGGGAATAAATCTTGCTGTTTATCAAGGTATTCATCGTAAGTATAATAGTAGTGTCTTTTGACATAACTAGGATATCTTAAGTGCATGTTATGGTTCCCAAAAAGGATGTGCATGCGATTAGATTTATGGAATTTTTTCAGTATTTCAAAGACAGAAATATGAGCAGAGCGTATATGTTCAAAATTAGGGTGCTCCCAAAGCTCATCTCCATCGCCAACCTCAACATAGGTAAAGTCATTATTATAGTAATAGTTTAATGCGTGATAATATATATGCCTGTTCCTTCCAAACTCATCGGAAAGGCTGTCATCGCCTCTATGAACATCTCCAAAGAAAACAAACTTAGAAGAATCATCAAAAGGAACAGGAAACGCTTTATCAAAAACCTCATCAAGTCTTTTGCGAGTTTGCATTCTAATCCCATCCTTTCCTAATATCCTATCTCCAATATTAATATATAACATTTCCAAAATCTATGATTTTGTGAAACAAGTCGTATAACATTCAGACAGGAACAAAGGGTTTTGCAAGGCATTTTTATGCCACATTTCTAATATGTTGGAACATGTCCATATTTACTATACACCGTTATTGGACAAATGAATCAATAGTGATTTAAAATACTTCCAATAATTAACTTTGACAAGTGGTTTATTTCTCCATAATTCACTTGTGGGCCATCTTTTATGATTAAATATCCGCTTTCATAACCAGCATATTTTTCTAGTGGTGAGCAATCAACAGAGAAAGATTCTATATCTATTACTCGATAATCTTTGATTGTTTTGCAGGGGATACGAATCTGAAAATCACCTGTGTGTACTTGGAATATTGCTTCCCAATCCGGTCCAAAATTCCTATAATCCATAGAATTGCCTTGATGATGTCCGGAAATAATAACAGCATCTTTTTTTATTTGAATTTTGCGTACCAAAGCTTTTTTCTTATACCCATGAACGAAAAAGCCCATGTAAAACATGATTTTATGTAAGTCCAATTTATCAAAGATCTTCAATAATCTCGATAACTGCAGGATGTCGTCAAGGTTATGTAAGAGTATAGACTCTCTGGTGGAGGGGTCTTTAGAATTTAAATAATCATAATACAAATATACACTTTCGGCTCCGGAAATCACATCTGCCCTTTGAGACCAAAAGCCCATAAAGGCTTCTAGGGTTTTTTGTTTTAGGTTAGGTAGAAATTTTCTAAAGTCGGAAAAATGATTAGTCACTTTATATAAATCAAAGCTTAGCTGTAGTGGAAATCGATGGTTGCCTTCCTTGTTCTGATTTAAACCATGGTGCTTTGTTCTAGCCTTTAGGAAAGGGAGGTCAAAGTTATCGCCATTATAGCTAAAAAGAACATCTAGATCATTCATATCCTTTAGATAGGTGGCTAAGGTGTCTGCTTCCTCTACTATAGATTCTGCAAAATATTGCTGAACCTGAACACCTTCAGGATGAGTGGTAAGTAGGCCACCAAGAATAAACTGGCTATATTTGGGGCTTAAACCGGTAGTTTCAATATCGAAAACGCCCATGCTTGAAGAGCCAAAATAAAAATCGAATATTTTTGATTGATAAAGAGTTTCATTATAGCTTTTATTTACCGTGTACAAATTTTCTCACCTTAACATTCTGCCCAAAACGCATAGCGTTTTGCAAGGCAGAATTTATACAGAAATTGTCCAGCTTCAGCTGGCATACAATTTTTCAGTTAACATTCTGCCCAAAACGCATAGCGTTTTGCTAGGCAGAATTTATACAGAAATTGTCCAGCTTCAGCTGGCATACAATTTTTCAGTTAACATTCTGCCCAAAACGCATAGCGTTTTGCTAGGCAGAATTTATACAGAAATTGTCCAGCTTCAGCTGGCATACAATTTTTCAGTTAACATTCTGCCCAAAACGCATAGCGTTTTGCAAGGCAGAATTTATTCTATCTAAATGGATTTTTTATGAATACATTTTAACATAAAATCACATAATATAAAAGACTTGCCATAGACCGTGAGATACCGAGAGATGATTGGTTGTGGCCACAGCCAACCATCTCTCGGTCTATGGCTTTCCCCAAAAAACAAAACAAACTGCAGGGGAGCAGTTTGTTTTGTTCAAAAGGGGTATTTGGGATTAGAGATTAATGAGGTTATCAGGGGGATAACCACGACATCATTATACCAAAGAGCATAAAAAATGCAAGCCTTCGACACTAAAAATGCAAAAATAAAAAAATTGTCGAAGGGTTTTTGCCGGCAAAAAAGAGGAATTCATTCCGCAACACAGAATATGTATAAGACAAAACCAATTCAAAAGGGAACATAAAACAAATGTCGATGGAGGTTACAACAATGGAAGTATTAAAAGTATCAGCAAAATCTAGTCCTAATTCTGTAGCAGGCGCTTTGGCTGGGGTACTCAGAGAAAAAGGGGGAGTTGAAATCCAGGCCATCGGAGCAGGGGCACTAAATCAATCTATAAAAGCAATAGCAATTGCAAGAGGTTTTGTGGCACCTAGTGGCATCGATTTAGTTTGTATACCGGCTTTCACAGATGTGGAAATTGACGGGGAAGAAAGAACAGCAATAAAACTAATAGTAGAACCCAGATAGGTTATTTAAAAGAAGCGAAATGAACAAAGAGATCGATGCAGAAACACTCTGACCGGTCTCTTTTTCTTGATTAAATCAAGAACTAGGAGTATAATCTTATAAGTTTAGATATTCCAAAGGAGCTATAAACGGAGTAATCCGTAGAAATATATTATGCCGATTACATAATTTTCCGCTTTACAATATGTATTTTGTACGGGTAGCATATTTGGAAGCAGAATATTCACGAATAAACATCTAACAGCTAAAATCGGCGGAGAGGTAGAGTTGAAGGTGTAATGGACACATTAGGACAATTAATTCAGGATAGCAAAAAGATAGTAATTAAAATTGGTAGTAATGTTCTTTCTGATGAAAATGGATGCGTAAATCAAACAACCTTGCATAATATCGTAGAACAGGTTGCTGGATTCATGAAGGCAGGGAAGCAAGCCATTATTGTATCCTCCGGTGCAGGCATCTGCGGTGTGGGAGCTATTAACAAATGGAGCAGGAGAGGGGACATTAATTATAAGCAAGCGCTATGTGCCATCGGTCAAGTAGAACTAATGATTGCCTATAAGGAGTATTTTTGGGACTATGGGATTCATGTGGGACAAATGCTTCTTACAAGAGAAGATTTTGCGGATCATAACAGAAACATCCACATTCGAAACACTCTTTTCACTTTGGTGGATGAAAATGTCGTACCTATTATTAACGAGAATGACAGCGTCAGCGTTGACGAAATAAAAATTGGCGACAATGATACCCTAGGGGCCCTTACCGCCAACCTATGGAATGCGGATCTCCTCATCGTTATGAGTGATATTGACGGAGTTTTCAATAAAAATCCAAAGGATTATCCTGATGCAGAATTAATTGAAGAGGTTTATGACATTGATAATCTTTTAATGGAAATTGATATTAACGGCAAAAGCAGTTTTGGAACTGGTGGTATTGAAACAAAACTCAGTGCGGCGAGAATGGTCAATAAATACGGAACGCCCATGATACTGGTTAATGGCAAAAGAAAAGATATATTAACCAATGCCCTGGCGGGCAAGGAAAGAGGTACCGTATTTTATTCCAATATAGGGGGAGAAATATGAGAATCGGTTTAATTGGAACTGGCAATATGGGCTCTGCCATCATTAAAGGTTATTTCGCAACTCATCAAGGTGAGGCTTGGGACTGGTTTGTTTATGACAAGGATGAAAAAAAGTTGGAAGCCCTTTCAAAGGAGCTAGGCGTTAAGCCATGTCAAAGTATTGGAGAGCTAGTAGAAAGCTGCAACATTATCATTATTAGTGTAAAGCCAAATAACTTCGAAACAGTATTACCTGAAATAAATAGTAGCTATCGTTCAGAAAAAATACTAGTATCTATAGCTGCAGGAATCAGCATGAGTTATATCGAGAGCTTTATAGAGGCTGAGAATCCCAAGATTGTAAGAGTAATGCCCAATACCCCGGCTATGGTGAATAAAGGTATGACAGGTATTGCAAAAAACAAGAACCTTACTTCTACAGAATTTGAACCAGTGGTAGGGGTTTTCCGTTCTATAGGAAAAGCGGAAATTATTGAGGAAGCTTTAATGGATGCAGTGACAGGAGTAAGCGGAAGTAGTCCGGCATATACCTATATGTTCATTGAAGCCCTGGCTGCAGGAGCTGAGGCAAATGGCATGAATAAGGAGCAAGCCTTGATCTTTGCGGCACAATCCGTACTAGGGGCTGCAGAAATGGTCCTTAAAACAGGAATAGACCCGGTAACCTTACGGGAGAATGTTTGCTCTCCTGGAGGAACCACCATTGAAGCAGTGAAGACATTGCAAAACAACGGATTCCATGAAAATGTCATAGAAGCATTAAATGCGGCAGTGGAGAAATCTAAATTTATTACCCGATAAAATTAGAATCTACAAAAGAATGTTAACTGAAAAATTGTAAGCCAGCTGAAGCTGGACAATTTCTGTATAAATTCTGCCTAGCAAAACGCGTTACGTTTTGGGCAGAATGTTAAGAAGGGTGAAAAAATGATAGTTGAAGAGAAAACAATTTCTAGTGAAATGATTTATGAGGGTGCTATCTTAAACCTTCGGAAGGATCTCGTCCATGTAAAGGATAACAAGACATCTTATCGAGAAATCGTGGAACACAATGGCGGCGTGGCTTTGGTAGCCATAACAAATGATGGGAAGCTTGTTATGGTTAAGCAATATAGAAAGGCTGCAGAAAAGGCCGTTTTGGAGGTTCCTGCCGGCAAAATTGAAAAGAATGAGGATCGTAGGCTCACAGCTGAAAGAGAGTTAAAGGAGGAAACAGGATACACTGCTAAGAATATCGAGTTTCTGACATCCTTTTATACTTCAATAGGCTATTCTACAGAAGTCGTTTATCTATATCTTGCAACAGATTTAACACCGGGGGAAACTGATTTTGATGATAATGAAGCCATAGATATCTTGGAGTATGATATTGAAGAATTAAAGGCTATGGTTTTCAATGGAGAGATTGAAGATGCGAAAACAATGATAGCTATACTATTAGCTGCGTCAAAAGTGGGGAAATAGCAGACTCCACAAAACATCCTACTATTATAGCTATAGCTAGTATTAGGTTAATGGTAAAATAAGGGCCTGAGCTTTCCCTCAGACTTTTTTTTATGCCAGATCGCCGATTGGAAAATGTGTAGAAAGCTAGATTCAAAGCCACTACTCCTCCCAGAATAAGAACTGGAATAAAGATTAGGTTTTGTGGTAGCATGGATGTGAGAACCAAAGCAACACCTTTGTGAGACATGGAATCAATAAGAAGGGCAGCGGAAAAGCCCAGTGCCATTCCTTTATAAATTAGGGTTGCCAATACTACTGGAAAACCAATAGCCGTAAGGCCTGAAAGAATAATGATAATAAGAAAACCAAGATTATTTCCTGCTGAGGTAAAGAAAATATCCTGAAAGGTAACATTATCTAAATCCGATAAAAGAAAATATTTATCTAAGTAGGATCTAATATTTTCTTTTTCACCACTATCCATCATTAATTCAGTGAAGACACCGGCGGAAATACCAAAGAAGAAAAAAAATAAAGTAGTGGCAAAGCTTGTTCCACTTGCCATCATTAAGTTATATACACCTTTCGAAAGATTCCTTTTCATACCCTGTTCTCCTCCCGAGTATAGTATTCTGTCCAAAACACAGAGAGTTTTCAAGGACAGGACTTATACAGAAATTGCAGACTAAGCTAAGTGCAATTTTTGAGTAAAGTTTTTTGTAAAACATCATCTTTTAAAAGGTATGTACAACTATAGATTTTTAGTACATGTATTTTGTTAAGGTGAAATGTGTGCATGAGGTGGGCGCAAAATGTTAATTGCCAATAGGGACTCTGCCGGAGAATTCTAGGGAGGAAAAAAGAGGAAAAAAGGAGAATTCTGCGCAGGGAAATTATTGTAAACTTCTGAATATTAAGCTATAATGAATCTATGATTAACAAAGGATTAACAAGCAGTTATATGATACCGTTCATTTTAACATAAATTTCTTTATAGCAAGACCATATCAACGCCGAAGTGTTAATCGCGGTTTACGTTATAATGATGAACGTAATGATTGGGATGCAGCAACGCTGCGATGTAACGTTTATTGAAACATAAAGAGCTTAACTTATGTTATATGAACGTATAATAATAAAAATACATACTGGGGAGCAAAATGGATAATTATATTAATGGTTTTATGGACTACCTTTCAAATGAAAAAAGAATGGCAAAAAATTCACAGCAAGCATATAAGAGAGATATATCAGAATTTGCAGCAATGGTTCAAGAAAAAGAGATTGAAGACCTATCACAGATAAATAATACAGAGGTTGTGGCATTTTTATTGAAGCTTAAAAATGAGGGGAAATCGTCTGCTACGGTTAATAGAAAATTGTCATCAATAAGAGCGTTCTATAATTATATGACGGAGAAGGGTTATTCGGAAAAAAACCCTACCTTAAATATTAAGTCCCCTAAGATTGATAAAAAGCAGGTTGAATATCTTACTTTAGACGAAGTGGACAGGCTTCTAAGCTTGCCAGAGGACACTGTAAAGGGCAAAAGAGATAAAGCAATGCTTGAAGTGCTATACGCAACCGGGATCAGGGTTACGGAAATGATAGAAATGGACGTGGAGGATGTAAATCTTAGAATGGGATTTGTAGCCTGTACTGGAGAGCATAGTAAGCCAAGAATTATCCCGCTAGGAAGGCCGGCTAGGGAAGCTTTAGAGGTTTATATTTATGAAGGAAGGCCAAAAATCCTCAAAGACAAGGATGAAAACCATGAGAAGGCCTTGTTTTTAAACTACGCGGGAGAACGATTGACAAGGCAGGGGCTTTGGAAAGTATTAAAAGAATATGCTAAATTAGCAGAGATTGAGAATAAGCTGAATCCTCAGATTCTCAGAAACTCCTTTGCAGCTCACATGATTCAAAATGGTGCCGACCTAAAATCTCTCCAGGAGCTTTTGGGGCATGAAGACATTACAACGACCCAGGTCTATTTATCAGTATCTAAGAATCATATTAAAGAGGTCTATGACAAAGCTCACCCAAGGGCGTAGCCACTTAAGCGGACAGGGTTGAGCAAATTGATTTTGATGTATTTTTAGGTAACTGTTCATGCTGTAAGTATTTGATGGATTCAGTGGATACGGTTGAAACCGGCTGTTGGAGGGGTTTTGCATATACTAGATGATACTCTTCGCTGAAATCGAGCAACATGTTCAGCTTCTGTCAAACACGTTTAAAGTTGGTTTGTTTGACAGTCTGAACATGGTGAGCTGAAGCCTAAGGGTATCAAAACCCCGACCTGCCGGTGAAAACGTAGCCACTGAATCCGCTCTTAGGTTAGAACAGTTACCTTTTTAGTACAAAAATCCTCCAATTTTATAATCTTTCTATTGATTTACATAGAAATTTATGCTACTATAAACTTTGTATTACGGGCGGTCCGCTGGATATAGTGCAAATTTGCACGTTTGGATACCAAGAACGTCTATGAGGGAAGGAGGAATTATAATGGACATAATGCAGTCAATTGCTCAAGATTATCTAAGGAATGATATTCCGGAGTTTTCAGTAGGCGATACAGTAAAAGTAAACATTAAGATTAAAGAAGGCACAAGAGAAAGAATCCAGGTCTTTGAAGGTTTTGTTCTAAAGAGACAAAACGGTGGTCTTAACGAGACATTTACAGTAAGAAGAATCGCTTCCGGAGTAGGCGTTGAGAAGACTTTCCCGATTCATTCACCTAGAATCGACAGTATTGAAGTCGTCAGAAGAGGACGTGTAAGAAGAGCGAAGCTGAATTACATGAGAAGCAGAACAGGTAAAGCAGCTAAAATCAAGGTTAAAGAAAATAGATAATTTAAAGGGGAGCCGAAGGGTTCCCCTTTTTACCTATAAAGCCGAAGAGTGGAATCAGCAATTTGACCCGCTGCACCTAAGGGTGCATAGAATCATAAAATTGGCGGATTGCGTGAAAATACTCCAACCCTCTTCACAGTAGCATAGAAAGGAGCTGGAAATGGAGCACATTAATTGGTATCCCGGTCATATGAAAAAGACCCGTGAGCTTATACAAGAAAACCTGAAAATGGTGGATGTGGTTATCGAGGTGATCGATGCTCGTATTCCTATTTCCAGTAGAAACCCCATCATTGACAGTTTGGTTAAAAGCAAGCGCAGAATTATTGTTTTAAATAAAAGCGATCTTGCAGATGAAAACATTAACCACCACTGGATAAAATATTTTAAGAAAAAGGGACACGATGCTCTTCAAATGAACTGTATGACAGGTCATGGGGTTCAGCAGCTACTAGCTTTGCTTTCTTCTATACATGAGAAGATCAATAAGGATAGGATTAGAAAAAAACCATTAAGAATGATGATTGTGGGTGTTCCTAATGTAGGAAAATCCTCATTAATAAATAGATTGACAGGTAAAAAAAGCACCAAGACAGGAAACAAACCCGGAGTAACTCGAGGCAAACAATGGCTCAACCTAGAAAGAGATATGCAATTATTAGATACACCGGGGATTTTGTGGCCGAAATTTGAAGACCCTAAAGCTGGGCTAAATCTGGCCTTTTGTGGCTCCATTAAAGATGAGATTTTAGATATTGCAACCTTGGCCTTAGAACTGATTAAGGTTTTGCAAAAGGATTACCCGGAAGCTTTAAAGGAGCGATATAAATTGGAAGACCTGGGAGAAACTCCTTTGGAAACCATGGAGCTGATTGCACAAAAAAGAGGCTTCATACAATCAGGAAAAAGAATAGATTATGACCGAACGGCAACCACCTTATTAGACGAATTTCGAGCAGGAATAATAGGAAGAATCACACTAGAAAAAATAACAGAGGATGAAATCGTATGACAAAGGAAGAGAGGAAACAGTTAGAAAAGCAAAGGTTCATTGAAATGGTAGAATTTGAAAGTAGCTTTTACCAAGAAGGAACAAAAATATTGGCTGGGGTAGATGAGGCAGGAAGAGGACCTTTAGCTGGTCCTGTGGTGGCAGCTGCAGTAATTTTACCACAAGATTGTGAGATTATTGGAATCAATGACTCCAAAAGACTCTCAGAAAAAAAACGGGAAGCTCTTTATGATATAATCACAGAAAGGGCTATTGCTTATGGAATTGGAATTGTAGATAATAATATTATTGATGAGATTAATATATTGGAGTCTACCAAGCTGGCCATGAAGCGAGCTATTGAAGATTTAGAACAAAACCCGGATCACATACTGATTGATGGCCCCCTAACTCTAAAGGATGTGGATATACCCCAAACAGGAATTGTGAAGGGGGATAAAAAAAGTATTTCCATCGCCGCAGCCTCTATTCTTGCCAAAGTTACGAGAGATAGGATGATGGTAGCCTTCCATGATAGGTTCCCCCAATATGCCTTTGATAGGAATAAGGGATATGCCACCAAGGTTCATTTTCAAAGCCTAAATGATAACGGGCTTTGTTGTATACATAGACGAAGTTTTCTAAAAAGCTATGAAGAATAAACTTAAAGACCTTCATAATAACTATAAGGAAGTAATAAATCGTTTTTATAACCTTTTATAATTATAGGAGAAAAAAGTGGAGAGGATTCTATATTTTGACTGCTTTTCAGGAATAAGCGGTGATATGACTCTAGGGGCTTTCATTGATTTGGGCCTTGATCCTGATTTGTTTTTAGGAGAAATCAAGAAGCTAGGAATCCCTGGATATGAAATAAAAATTAATAAAACTAGTCGGTATGGAATTTCAGGCACAGATGTGAATGTTATATTAACGCATAATGATCACAGTCATGAGCATTCACATCACAACCATGGGCATACTCATAACCACAGTCATGAGCATTCACATCACAACCATGGGCATACTCATGACCATTCACATCACAATGGCCACAGCCACACCCACACCCACGAAAGAAACCTTACTGACATTACTAACATCATCCATTCAAGCTCCATAAGCCAAAAAGCAAAGGAAATAGCGATTAAAATATTTACAGAAATCGCTAAAGCTGAAGCAAAGGTTCATAATAAAAGCATTAATGAAGTTCATTTTCACGAGGTGGGGGCTATTGATTCCATTGTTGATATCGTAGGCGCAGCTATTTGTATCGACATGCTGAAAGTGGACAAGATTTATTGTTCTCCTGTTCACGAAGGGCAGGGCTTTGTCCAATGCAGCCATGGTAGGTTGCCTATTCCTGTACCTGCAGTGGCTGAGATGCTCAAGGGTAGCCAAATATCCATTATAGTAGAAGATATTCAAGGGGAGCTTGTGACTCCCACGGGATTTGGCATTTTAAAGACCCTATCTGAAGGTTGTATAAAGATGCCAGAGATGCATGTCCACCAGGTTGGGTATGGATTTGGGAAAAAGGATACAGGAGCATTGAATGCCCTAAGGGTTTTTATAGGGACAAGACCCCAGTCTAAAAAGGACAATGAGAGCATAGACTCAGGGGGATCAACAGAGATTGATTTGGTTACCTTGATGGAAACCAACATAGATGATACAACAGGAGAAATTCTCGGGTATACCATGCAGCAACTGTTGAAAGCCGGAGCGTTAGATGTTTTTTACACCCCAATTTATATGAAGAAGAATCGCCCGGCATGGATGCTATCAGTTATTTGTAAGCAGGATCAGGTGGAAAAGCTTACAGACATTATATTTAAAGAAACCTCTACCTTAGGGATTCGGATTTCTCGAGAAAAACGGAAAATCCTGCAAAGGAAAAGTAAAACCATAACCACAAAATGGGGAGATGTAAGGGTCAAATCTGTTGTGGTGGACGGGCTAGAGAAAGTGTATCCGGAATATGAGGATTGTGTAAGAATTGCAGAGGAATATAATATCTCGTTAGATGAGGTTTATAAAATAGTAAAGAGGAGTTAATAAGATATGGAAAAAAATTTAGCCAAAACATATAATCCCAAGGATTTTGAGAATAGAATTTACGATATGTGGGAGGAAAATCATGCTTTTAGGGCAGAGCGTGATGAAAACAAGAAGTCCTTTACTATTGTAATACCGCCTCCTAATATTACCGGACAGCTGCATATGGGACATGCGCTGGATCAAACCCTTCAAGATGTATTAATTAGATGGAAAAGAATGCAGGGCTTTAGTGCGCTTTGGCTACCCGGTAGTGACCACGCTAGTATCGCCACAGAAGTAAAGGTGGTTGATAAGATTAGAGAAGAAGAAGGAAAGACAAAGGAAGAACTTGGCCGTGAGGAATTTTTAAAGCGTGCTTGGCAGTGGAAGGCGCTTTACGGGGGCAAAATCACTGAGCAGATGAGAAAGCTTGGTAATTCCTGTGATTGGGAGAGAGAACGTTTTACTATGGATGAAGGCTGCAACAAGGCAGTTATTCATACCTTTGTAAAGCTTTATGAAAAAGGTTTAATATATAGAGGAAATAGATTAATCAACTGGTGCCCAAGTTGTAAGACTTCTCTTTCTGATGCCGAAGTAGAACACGAAGATAAGGATGGAAAGTACTACCACTTCAGATATCCAGGTGCAGACGGGGGAGAAGGCATCGTAGTTGCAACATCAAGACCTGAAACCATGTTTGGAGACGTGGCTGTTGCTGTTCATCCTGAGGATGAGCGATATAAAGATTTAGTCGGAAAAGATGTCATTCTACCTATCGTTGGAAAAAGAATCCCTGTGATAGCAGACCCTTATCCAGATCCGGAAAAAGGAACAGGTGCTGTTAAAATCACCCCTGCTCACGACCCAAATGACTTTGAAGTAGGGGAAAGACATCATCTAGACAGTCCTTCTTGCATTAATCCTGATGCCACCATGAATAGTTTGGCAGGAAAATATGAAGGAATGGATAGATACCAATGTAGGAAAGCCTGGGTTAAGGAATTAGAAGAAGGCGGTTATCTTGTAAAGGTAGAGGAAAAAGTAATTCCACTAGGTGGATGCTACAGGTGCGATACCGTCATCGAGCCGATGCTGTCAGATCAATGGTTTGTAAAAATGCATGATTTAGCACAGCCAGCCATCGCTGTGGCAAAATCTAAGGAATTGGTTTTAGTTCCAGAAAGATTTGAGAAGATCTATCTAAACTGGCTGGAAAACATTAGAGACTGGTGCATTTCAAGACAGCTTTGGTGGGGCCACAGAATACCGGCTTATTACTGCGATGACTGTGATGAACTGATGGTTTCCGAAACTGCACCAGAAAAATGTACAAAATGCGGAAGTGCCAATATAACTCAGGATGAAGATGTACTGGATACTTGGTTCAGCTCTGCTTTATGGCCTTTTTCCACCTTGGGATGGCCAGAGGAAACAGAGGATCTGAAATATTTTTTCCCGACGGATGTGTTGGTGACTGGCTATGATATTATCTTTTTCTGGGTAGTGAGAATGGTATTTTCTAGCTTAGAGCTTATGGGAGAGATTCCGTTTAAACATGTATATGTACACGGCTTGGTGCGAGATGCAGAAGGTCGAAAAATGAGCAAATCATTGGGAAATGGCGTGGATCCCCTGGAGGTCATTGATCAGTATGGGGCAGATGCCTTAAGATTCATGCTCATGACGGGTATTACACCAGGTAACGATATGAGATTCCAGATTGAAAAGCTTGAATCCAGCAGAAACTTTGCCAATAAGCTTTGGAATGCATCAAGATTTGTCATTATGAACCTATTGGAGGAAGATGGAAGCTTCAAACCTATGGCCTCTGATAAGGACGGACTTAAGGCTCTTTCGCTGAAAGATGAAGACCGATGGATTTTGGAAACAGTCAATACCGCTGTCCATGAGATAACGGCAAATATGGATAAGTTTGAACTTTCTCTAGCGGCTCAAAAGATCTATGAGCTTATTTGGAATGAATACTGTGACTGGTACATCGAGCTTGTTAAGAGTAGGCTTTACGGAGATGATGAAGAAGATAAAAAGGTGGCAAGATATGTTCTTGTAAGGGTTTTAAAAGATATACTGAAGCTTCTTCATCCATTTATGCCATTTATTACAGAAGAAATCTGGAGCTATTTGCCAAAAACAGAAGTGGAAAACGAGAATACGGAAGGATTTTTGATAAAGGCGAGCTGGCCTGTGGAAGAAAAATATGGATTTGAAGAATCTGTAAAAATTATTGAAATGACAATGGATGCTATTCGAAGCATTAGAAATATCAGAGCGGAGGCCGATGCAGCACCTTCCAGAAAGCTGAGAGCCACCATTTTACCTGCAGAGGGTAGGTTAGATGTTATAAAAGCAGGGGAAAGACATATTAAAAATCTTGCAAATATTACAGAAATTAGTTTCATCACTGATAAAGCTGCAGTGCCGGAGGACGTTATGTCGGCTGTCATAGATGGTGCTGAAATCTTCATACCTCTTGATGATTTGCTAGATTATAAAGCAGAGCAGGAAAGACTTCAGAAGGAGCAGAAAAAACTCCTTGGTGAGGTATCCAGATTGAAGGGCAAGCTGTCCAATGAAGGCTTTATCAATAAGGCCCCAGAAAAGGTTGTGGCAGAAGAAAGGGAAAAGCTTGCAAAGTATGAAGACATGCTAGAAAAAGTAGTAGCTAGGTTAAGCTTAGTAGAGAAAAAGTTGTAAAAAGGGCAATATGGAAAAGGTACTGGGTACCTTTTCCGCCTTAACATTCTGCCCGAAGTACAGCGTACTTCGCTAGGCAGAATTTATGCTGAGATTTCCAAATCTTTGATTTGTTGAAATCTGTCGTATATATGGGGGAAGGGATAGAATGACATACGAAGAAACTATCGAAAAGATACACAGTTTTAATAAATTTGGTAGCAAACTAGGGCTGGAGCGCATGACAAAGTTAATGGAGCTGCTGGGCAATCCCCAAAATAAAATGAAAATTATTCATGTTGGAGGCAGCAATGGCAAGGGCTCTGTTTGCAGATTTCTTTATTCTATCCTACAAGAAAACGGCTATCGGACAGGCCTGTATACGTCTCCATATCTTGAAAAATTTACGGAGCGAATAGAATTTAACGGCTCAGAAATTTCCCCTGAGGATCTGACGAAATACACAAAGCTGGTTCTAAGTAAAGTAGACCAGATGATAGGGGAGGGCTATGATTCTCCCACAGAATTCGAGCTCATCACAGCCATAGGCTTTGCTTATTTTGCAGAACAGGATATAGATTTTTTACTTCTTGAGGTAGGCCTGGGTGGCAGCGGGGATTCTACAAACGTGGTTGAAAACCCAATTGCTACAGTTATAACCTCTATATCCTATGACCACATGGATTATCTTGGCGATACCTTGGAAAAGATAGCCATTGAGAAGGGGGGAATTATAAAATCAGGTGCCCCCGTTGTATTTCATGTAGAGGATCAAAAAGCGGCGGAAGCCATTGAAAAGATTGCAAAAGAAAAAGGGAGCCAGGCTAGAAATATATTTGCTCATCCTGTTACCAACATAAGAAAGACTATTAATGGCTATAGCTTTGATACAAAGATAGGAGATGAGGATTACACTCAACTCTCTATTTCTATGATAGGAATGCATCAAGTTTCAAATGCCCTATGCGCCCTGACTGTGATTGAAATTCTAAGAAGTAGGAATATAATAAATATTGATAAGGAAAGGGTTATCATAGGGATTTCTAAAGCAAAGCATAAGGGAAGGCTAGAAATACTAAAAACCAATCCCTATATCATTATCGATGGGGCACACAACGAGGCTGGAGCCAGGGCTCTTTCTAATGCGATAAATGAGCATTTCTCTGACAAGAGGATTCTGTTAATTACTGGTATGTTGGGAGACAAAAAAATCGATAAAATACTGACTAGGTTCAGTGAGATAACAAATGATTTTGTAGCCACAGAACCGGATAATCCAAGGAAATTTCCCGCACAAAATCTTTGCAGACAGGTGGAGGCTGCTGGGAATCATTGTATCTCCATTCCTAACATAGAAGAGGCCTGTCAATATGCTTTGGATAATTTATCTCGCTTCGATGTAATCATCTTTGCAGGATCATTATATCTTATTGGAAGGGTTAGAGGGATTTTGAACAATGAAGAAGTATAAAGTATTACTATTCTATAATGCCTTTGCAGGCAACGGAATGTTTGCAAACAGCTTAGACACAATTATAGCAAGATTCCAGAAAAACGGAATGATGATTATACCCGTCAGGGCAGACCAAAATGGGACTATTGAAAGCGTTCTTAAAAGAATAAATCCCAAGGAGTATAGGAAGATTATCGTAGCTGGAGGGGATGGAACAATCAATATATTGGTTAATGCTATGATAAACAACGATATTCATTTACCAATTGCCCTATTTCCAGCGGGAACCGCTAATGATTTGGCTTATTATTTTGATATTCCTACTACCATTGACGAAATGATAGAGATTGCCCTGAACGAAAATTACACCTGTTGCGATGTAGGGCAAGAAAACTGTAAATATTTTATAAATGTAGCTGCTTTAGGATTTTTAGTTGATGTCAGCCAGAAAACAGATCCAGCTATTAAAAATACGCTGGGTATTATGTCCTATTATTTAAGGGGAATGAGAGAAATTCCCAATTTGAAACCATTCAATGTTAGAATTACCAGCGATGAGTACACTGCTGAAGAAAAGATATATTTTATGTTGGCCATGAATGGACGTTCTGCAGGTGGTTTTAGAAGATTATCACCAAAAGCAGTGATAAATGATGGACTTTTAGATATAATGCTGTTTAAAGAGATGCCTATTCGGGACATTGCACCCTTATTGTTTAATATTGTAGCTGGGCACCATCAAGAGAATAAAAACGTTATATTTTTTAGAACGAAAAAAGTCCATATAGAGGCAGATCAGGCAATAGGATCGGATGTAGATGGAGAAAAGGGCTGTGATTTGCCACTAACCATTAAAGTATTGGAGAAACGGTTGATGATAAATACCAAGTACAGCGATATGGAAGGGACCATCTGGTAGTGGTTAAAGCTGGCGAAATGAGAAGGGTTTTTATATCTGAGCAATCTAATGATATGGTAAAGGCCTATTTATACGAAAAGGGATATATGGTCTGTGAGATTAGAAGGACTTCTGCAGTTTATCCTAGCGTCGCTTCTCACCCAGATATCTACCTGTGTAATTTAGGCAATGAACTTGTAATGGCTAAGGAACAACTGCCTTTTATAGAGGAGCAGCTTGGCCCGGATTTCAACTATTATCCGGGGGCTACTCCACTAGGGTATAAATACCCTCATAATGTGAAATACAATGCAGTTAGACTAGGCCATTTTTTTATTCATAACTTTAAACTGACGGATCCCTTTCTACTGAGTCTTGCAGAAGAAAAAGGCTTGCGGTTGATTCCTGTGAAGCAAGGGTATACCAAATGCAACCTGGTGGTTGTAGATGAGCAATCTGTTATCACTTCTGACCTAGGGTTAAAAAAGGCATTAGAACCTTATGGGATAAAGGTCTTAACTGTTTCCCAAGGCCATGTTAAGCTTACCGGTTTTGATTACGGATTCTTAGGAGGCGCCTCAGGCCGGGTAGGAAGGGAAATCATTTTTCATGGAAACCTGGCTATGCATCCTGATTATGGAGTAATCAAGGAGTTTATAGAAGGTCGAAGTCTTACGATTAAGTACTTCAAAGAATTCCCGCTAGAAGATATCGGCTCTATTATAGAGTATTAGACATATATTTATTCGTTATACCTCCTTGTTTTATGATAAATATTAATATAGAATTTTCATATGGTTATTATAAATAATGATTGGGATGAAATCCTAAAAGGTGAATTTGAAAAAGAATATTATTTAAAGCTCAGAAAATTCCTCATTCATGAGTACCGAACAAAAATCATTTATCCGGATATGTATGATATTTTTAATGGGCTTAAATATACGCCATATAATGGCGTAAAGGTAGTTATATTAGGTCAAGACCCTTACCATCAGCCGAATCAGGCTCATGGTCTTTGTTTTTCAGTGCAGAAGGGAGTGCCTAAGCCACCTTCCTTGGTGAATATTTTTAAAGAGCTGCAGAGTGACTTAGGGATAGCGCCTCCGGACCATGGTTGTCTTGAAGACTGGGCCAGTCAAGGCGTATTACTATTGAACACTGTCCTTACGGTGAGAAAGGGTGAGGCCAACTCACATAAAGGCAAAGGGTGGGAGATTTTCACAGATCAAGTAATCAGCTTGCTGAATAAGAGGGAAAAACCGATAGTATTTCTTCTATGGGGGGCCCATGCCAAGTCTAAAGCCGCGCTGATTACCAATAAACATCACCTGATATTAACTGCTGCTCATCCAAGCCCTTTATCTGCATATAACGGATTTTACGGCTGCAAACACTTTTCAAAAACCAATGATTTTCTTGCTCAGTTTGGAGAAAAGATTCAGTGGGAAATAAAATGATGAGTGAGACATGAGTATTATGAGTACAAGGAAAGGAGTATGTCATTATGGCAATGATGAGTGTGGGTTTTTTAGGCATTGCGTTAGTTGTCGTTGTAGTGATTGTCATTGGCCTGGTATTGGCCTTACACAATCGGTGAACTAATGGAGGGTATTAATATGGGAACAGGCATGATTATTGGACTAATTATTATTGTTATCATAGTTATTCTAATTATTTGGGCCATTGGGGCATATAACGGATTTGTGAGACTGCGAAACATGGTGGAAGAGGCTTTTTCCACGATGGATGTTTACTTGAAGAAAAGGTATGATCTTATTCCCAATTTAGTAGGAACAGTGAAGGGCTATGCTGCCCATGAAGCTGGAACTCTGGAAAAGGTGGTGCAGGCCAGAAACTTCGCCGCGGGAGCAACTACAATGGAAGAGAAGGTTCGGGGAGAAAACATGCTACAGGGTACATTGAAAAGCCTGTTTGCAATAGCCGAAGCATACCCTGATTTAAAGGCAAACACCAATTTTATTGACTTACAATCTCAGCTACAAAGAACAGAGGATGAGATTGCCAATTCCAGGAAATACTATAATGCGGTAGTGAAAGAATTCAACACGAAAACAGAGACCTTCCCAAGCAATATTATAGCGGGAATATTCAATTTCACACGGAAAACATTATTTGAAGTCAGCGAAGAAGCAGAAAGAGAAGCTGTTAGAGTATCGTTTTAATGAAAAAAAGATTAATTGTTTGTAAGTTATTTTACCGGAAGCTTTTGAAGGGATTGATGGTCCATGAGAGCATTAAAGAGGATGATATCCATTCTTTTAATCACCATACTGTGCTTGGGTCTTGGCGTGTCTTATGCCCATGCAGAAGCCTTTGAAACCCGGCGATATGATGTTGAAATAAATCTTTTTGAGAATAACTCATTTGTCGTTACAGAAAATATTCAGGTTGACTTTTCAGAGCCAAGGCATGGCATCTTCCGGTATCTACCCTATCGAGGAACCGTAATAAGTGAAGTGGACGGAAAGGTGGTTGAGGAGCCTTATCGGCTTCTTATTTCAGATATTTATGTAGAAGGCTATCCTTTTGAAGCCTATAAGGAAAGCGGCAATGCGGTAATACAAATTGGAGATGCTGGCTACAGGGTGGAAGGTCGCCATAATTATCAGGTTTCCTATAAGGTTACTGCATATGATGACGGAGACATAGAAAGGGATCGTTTTTATTGGAACATACTTCCCCACGGATGGAGCACGCCTATTGAGGGTTCATCTATAGTGATCCATATGCCCAAGAATTTTGATGAAAGCAGGGTTGAATTGATAGCTGGCAACTATGGCGCAGTGGACATGGATGCTTTTAGTTGGACCGTTGACGGAAATACCATTAGGGCCGAAGCTACAAGAACTTTAGATACAGGAGAGGGTGCCACATTAAATATTCTTCTTCCCGAAGGCTATTTTGTTGGAGAAAAATCTACAGCATGGATGCTCTGGTTGATGCTTCTGTTAATGATAGCGGCGCCCCTTATTAGTATATTATTATGGTTTATGTTTGGCCGAGATCCTAAGGTCATTAAGACCGTGGAATTTTATCCTCCCGAAGGGATCAGCTCGGCAGAAGCCGGATATATAATAGATGGGTATGTGGATAGTAAGGATGTTGTTTCTCTGGTCATATATTGGGCTAACCAAGGTTATTTATCCATAAAAGAAGAAAAGAATGAAGACTTTATATTGATAAAGCTGAAGGAACTTCCGGGAACAGCTAAAACCTATGAGCATACCATGTTCTATGGGTTATTCCATAATAGGGACCAAGTGTCAGTAGAAGATCTGAAGGAAGATTTCTATGGAAGCTTTGAAGCCACCAAAGGTCAGCTGAAGGCTTATTATACCCTGAATAAAAAGAACAGGATTTTTAGCCATACTTCCATAGCCGCAAGGGGCTTTGGCACCTTGATTATGTTAATTCCTCCTGCTGCCCTCATTATACTAGGTACCCTAGGGAGGATGGCGGATGAAATCTGGGTGGCTATGACGATTCCTATATTAATACTATCTATAATAGGTTTTTCCATTATCATAACAGCTTATGACAAAAGAGACAGCCTTTCTAAATCTAAGGCAGGAACCTTAAGGTTGTTCGGCTACGTGTTTTGTGCTCTGGTAGGAGCGGGCTTACTTTTCTTCAGTTATCGGGTATTGGATAGTATTTTGTACGGTGTTGTGGCTATTTTAGGATTTTTAGTCACATTAACTTTTACCGTTGCCATGAAAAGTCGTACCCCAAAGGGCAGTGCATTGCTAGGTAAGATTTTAGGATTTAGGGAGTTTATCAGAACTGCAGAGGTGGATAGGATCAACCGCCTGGTGGAAGAAAACCCTCAATACTTCTATGATGTTTTGCCTTATGCCTATGTTTTTGGCTTAACGGATCGATGGGCAAAGAAATTTGAGGGCATTATCGTGGAACCTCCTCAGTGGTATGACACTTACTATACAGGTAATATGTTTAGCACCTTAATCTTTATGAGGGCTTTTAATAACTATACAACGGCCATGCAGAGAAATATTACTATTCCGCCTGCAGCTAAGGGTGGCGGTGGCTTCTCCGGTGGTGGAGGCGGCGGCTTTTCTGGAGGTGGCGGTTTCTCAGGTGGTGGCATGGGAGGCGGAGGCGGCGGAAGCTGGTAACCTGCCTCCCCAGCCAAAAGACCGAGAGATGATTGGCTGTGGCTGGCGTTCACAGCCAATCATCTCTCGGTCTTTTGGCTGGCTAACCCTCGGTCAGGGGATTTACATTCCAATATTCCAACAGCTGTCGGTATTCTTCACCGGCAGCTATATTTTTCTTTCCTGTTTTTACGCCACGAATCATAATATTTTTTGCTGTGTGCTCAAGATTCGTAAATTCTATCATAGAAACCTCATAACCAGCCTCTTCTAGCTTGAGGCCACGAAGTCCATCTGTTAATAGAGCTGAAAAGCGCTCCTTCAGTAGCCCGTGCTTCAGAATGGGCTGATGTAGGGGATTATGAATCTGGCTAAAAAGCTCATGCTGACAGCAAGGGACAGATAATATAACGGATGCCCCCCAATGTACAGCCTTCATCAGTGCAAAGTCTGTTGCCGTATCGCAGGCGTGAAGGGTAACCACCATATCGGCTCTATCGCTACCGGTATAATCAGCGATGTCCCCTAGGAGGAATTTTAGCTCATTATACTGAAGATCCTTTGCCACTTGATTACAGAATTCAATTACATCTTCTTTTAAATCCAGGCCGATGATTTCCACATTTTTTCCAAGCTTAAGCTTAAGGTAATAGTAAAGGGCAAAGGTAAGGTATGCTTTACCACAGCCAAAATCAATAATACGAAGAGGAGCTCCGTTTATTCCAACCTTTTTATTATTTAGGTAAGGAAGGACATCGGAAACAATTTCTAAGAATCGGTTGATCTGGCGGAATTTTGCATAATGCTTACTTAATACTTGCCCGTCCTTATTCATGACCCCTAACCTAATTAGAAAATCGCATGGTTTTCCTTCGGGGATGATGTAATTTTTAGATTGGTTATGTTCAAGGCTTTCTAGTACCATGGTAGGTGGTTTCTTTAATATTCTTGGCTTGTCCGGTTTAGAGGCAAGAATATGATAATCTCCATCAACAGAGAAAATATTTACTTGTTTAAAGCTTTTCTCAATTAAATTCTTGCTTGTTTCAAGAAATTCATCAGAAGTAAGGTTTTCATGGGTGACCTTTTTCTGCTGATGGTATTCTGCCTGATAGAATATATCGCCCTGAAGCAGTACAGGACGAACAACCACTTTATTAATCTGGCTTGTCTTTTTTCTAACACCGCTAAAAATAATTCTTATCAAGGTGTTGTTTTCAATTAACTTTTGCAATAGAGCATCTATTTTTTCCATTGTTTATCTCCCTATGACATTTTCTATTGTAACATTTTTTCAAGCTCCTATAGGAGCCCTGCTTGGGAGCGTCCAACCTTCTGTCCGCCCCCTTTACATCTAGTCTTAACCATCTAGGCTTCAATAAGTCATTTTACCATAAAAGAGGCTAATGAAAATAAAAAAACAGTTATTGAGGAATATTCTGTTCTGTCAAATCAACGAAAGGCATGCCAAAGTACTCTGTTAGGGAAAGCACCAAAGATCTTGCTATGGGCCAAATGTTTTCTGCTATCCAAGTGGCGTCATCAAAATTATCATGATAGGCGACCTCCACAAGAGCGGTAACAGCTCTGGTTCTTCTAAGCTCTGCTAAGGTGGAGTTTGGAATAACGGCAACAAGATTTGGGTTAGGATAGATTTCTCTTAAATTATCTGCGATGATATTCGCTAAGGTCTGGCCGGGTCCACTGTAAGTATAATAATAAACATCTGGACCTTGTAAAGTGCCTGCCAAATGTTCTGGTGCGGCGTTGGAGTGAAGTGCCAGATGAACATCATATTGCCCTGCATTGGATTGAGCAATAACTTGGGATAAGGTCATCCCCGGATCGTTTCTTGTGAACTCGATTCCGTTAGCTCTTAAGTAAGGTACCATTGCATCTGCAATAAGATTCATATACATTTCTTCATTCCCGCCAATAATATATGGGTTAAATTCCTGTAAAGAGGGACTGAGATAAACTGATGGCATATAAATAACCTCCTCAAATTCCTTGAAATTAGACTTACTCTCTTTTGTTCATGCTTAAATATATTATGCAGGAGGACGCTCCTTGGTGATACTGCCAAAGACCGAGAGATGATTGGCTGTGGCCGTCAGCCACAACCAATCATCTCTCGGTCTTTGGCAGTTTTTAAGTGACATATTTGCATACATCTGATACAATATTAAGGTTATAAAGACAGAAAGTAGGATATTTATGAAAGAAAAACAAAAGATTATTAATATCGCGGTAATTGCCCATGTAGATGCGGGAAAATCAACCTTAGTAGATGCTTTTTTATCTCAAAGCGGGGTATTCAGAGAAAATGAAGAGGTGGTTGATTGTGTCATGGACAGTGACGACATCGAAAGGGAGAGAGGCATTACCATTTATTCCAAGAACTGTTCTGTAATGCATAATGACGTTAAGATAAATATTGTTGACACCCCAGGACACGCTGACTTTTCTTCAGAAGTAGAGAGGATAATAAAGACTGTAGATACGGTTATTCTTCTTGTAGACTCTAGTGAAGGACCCATGCCACAAACTAGGTTTGTACTTCAAAAATCCCTAGAGCTAGGCCTGAAACCAATTCTATTTATTAATAAAATTGATAAAAAAGATCAGAGGGCAACAGAAGTGGTAGATATGGTTTATGAATTGTTTATGGAGCTAGATGCAAGCGATGAACAATTGGACTTCCCAATCCTTTATGGTATCGCCAAGAATGGCATCGCACAAAATGAACTGAACGAGGAAGGCAAAAATCTATCACCTCTCTTTGATGCTATTATCAATCATGTAAATCCTTACCCAGATTATAATGATGAACTCCTTCAATTGCAGGTATCTACCTTAGCTTACGACGATTATATCGGTAGATTGGGTATAGGAAGAATCTATAAAGGCCGCATTAAGACAGGCCAGACCGTAACGGTTTGCAAACGAGACGGAAGCACTGCACAGCGTAAAATCAGCCAGATATTTGTATACAGAGGACTGAAAAGGGTACCCGTAGAGGAGGCAGAATCTGGTGATATTATTGTAGTTGCTGGCATTTCTGATATTTCTATTGGGGAAACCATTTGTGAGGATAAGAATCCTATGCCAATGGAGATGATTCATATCGAGGAACCTACCTTATCCATGAATTTTATGGTCAACAAATCACCCTTTGCTGGCAAATCAGGTAAGTATGTAACATCAAGACATCTTAAGGAACGGTTGGAAAAGGAGCTAGAGGTCAATGTGGGCTTGCTGGTAGAACCCCTTGATACAACGGATGGTTTTAAGGTTTCTGGAAGAGGAGAGCTGCATCTATCTATTTTGCTTGAAAATATGCGCCGAGAGGGCTATGAGATTGCAGTTTCAAGACCTGAAGTAATCATGCAACGGGATGAAGGTGGGAAGCTTTTGGAACCTATAGAACAGGTTATCATCACAGTGCCAGAGGAGTATTCCGGGACCGTCATTTCTAAGCTGAATATTCGAAAAGGAATTATGGTAGGGATGTCCGGAAAAGAGGGATACACAAAGCTGGAATACTTAGCGCCCACAAGGGGTTTGCTAGGGTACGGTACAGAGTTTATCAACGACACAAGGGGAGAAGGAACCTTAATTCGAAGATTTGAACGCTTCGAGCCCTATAAAGGCGACATTCCACAAAGAACCAACGGCGCAGTTATTGCACTAGAGGAAGGAGTTGCCACTCCCTATGCGATTTTTAATATCAGTGAGAGGGCTACCATGTTCGTAGAACCGGGTACGAAAGTATATGAAGGTATGATTGTAGGAATGAACAGCCGGAATGAAGATATGGTGGTAAATATTTGCAAAGCGAAAAAAACCACCAATATACGAGCGGCGGGAAGTGATGAGGCAGTTAAGCTGTCGCCTGCAAAAATCTTTACCCTAGAAGAAGCCCTAGAATTTATTAACGATGACGAGCTTGTAGAGGTTGTGCCCGACGATATTCGGCTAAGAAAAAAATATCTAAAAGAATTAGAAAGACGTCGAAAAAGTGATCGCTAGTTGTATCCATTGACCAGATTCCCTGTATCATGTGGTGGCTTTAAGGTTGCTGTTACTTGTGGTATAATGAATCACTGGATAATTAAGTGCGACATTGCCGTAATGTAGGATTCATTGAACCATGAGGCGACTTTTGAATATGATAAAAGTCTAAAAGGTCAACGAAAGTGGGGAGGTACCTAATGGAAGAGCGTAAGAACAAATATAAGATAAAGATATTAGAAAAGGGACCCTACCTAGTAACAGGTGGAGTTCCTCTGACGGAAAAGATCATTGCCTATGATGGAGAAAAATATGAATGGAAAGAAGGCCGTGAGCTTCCTCAGTCCGAAACATATACACTATGCCGATGTGGAAAATCAAAAAACCACCCTTTCTGTGACGGAAATCATGTAAATGTACGCTTCAAAAGTGAAGAAACAGCCTCAAGAGAACCATATAAGGAAAGGGCCAAGCTAATAAAAGGACCTAAGCTGGACCTTTTGGATGATGGCAGGTGCGCTTTTGTTCGATTTTGCCATCGAAAGGATGGAGATGCCTGGGAGCTTGTAGAGCAATCAGATAATGAGGAATGTAGACAAGAAGCAATCATTGCTGCTAGCGATTGTAGTGCTGGAAGACTGACAGCGGTGGATAAAGAAGGTAATTTGATAGAGCCTGAATTAGAACCTGGTATCGAAATTGTCCAAGACCCCGCCAGAAAAGTAAGCGCATGTATAAATGTAAAGGGGTATATTCCTATAGAATCCTCCGACGGCCATGTTTATGAGATAAGAAATCGAGTAGCTTTGTGTCGTTGTGGCAAATCAAAAATTAAGCCATTTTGCGATGGTATGCACGTTTTGACCGAATTCAAAGATAAATAAAGAGTTAAAAAAATTTTCAAACATCTTGACACTCATTGACGACTATGGTATTATACTGAAGATTTGAGCAGAAATAAGCTGAAAATTTTCAGTGTAATATTGAAGGAAAGGATGTTACTAAGTATGGGACAGAATATCAGAGCTAGATACATAAATACAAACAGGGTGTCAGATTTTTCTACCGCCCCAGCGGTAACATTCTTTTATCGTTCTTTAATTGATAGAAATCTTCCCATTGGCGGGGAAGATTTTTTTATGGGGAAAGTGGCTTAGCCACTTTTTTTATGAGCATTTGAGATAAAGGAGGAGAGCTATGTTAAAAGGAAGAAGCCTTTTAGAACCTATGGATTTTACTGTAGAAGAATTTGAACAGATTTTTTCACTAGCTGATAATATTATAGAAAACCCAGAAAAATATAGGAAAGCCTGCGAAGGGAAGATCCTAGCCACCTTATTTTATGAACCCAGTACAAGAACACGGTTTAGCTTCGAGGCAGCTATGTTACGTCTAGGAGGTCAAATAATCGGTTTTTCCGATTCAGCCTCTAGTTCGGTAACAAAGGGAGAAAGTGTTGCAGATACCATAAGAGCAGTAGCCTGCTATGCAGATTTAGCTGTAATAAGACATGCCAAAGAAGGAGCACCAAGAGTAGCAGCCCTTAGCACAGATATGCCTATTATCAATGCAGGAGATGGAGGCCACCAGCACCCAACACAGACATTAACAGATTTGATGACCATTCGAGGAGAAAGAGGGAGCTTTGAGGATTTGACTATCGGGATCTGTGGTGACCTGAAATTTGGACGAACGGTGCATTCCTTAATTAAGGCACTCTCTAGATACGCAAATACAAAGTTTGTATTAATTTCACCACAAGAGCTAGTTATCCCTGAGTATGTGAGAAAAGAAGTATTATTAAAAAATCAGGTGCCCTTCAAAGAAGTAGAAAATCTTGTAGATGTTTTGCCAGAGCTTGATATTCTTTACATGACTAGAGTGCAAAAGGAACGATTTTTTAACGAAGAAGATTATATTAGGTTAAAGGACACCTATATTTTGAATGCGGGAAAGATGGAACTAGCAAAAGATGATATGATGGTGCTCCACCCTCTTCCTAGGGTAAACGAGATCGCAGTTGAAGTGGACCAGGATCCTCGTGCACTGTATTTTAAACAAGCCCAATATGGTATGTATGTAAGAATGGCATTAATTATGAGCCTTCTAGGTATCGAAGGTTAAGCAGAAAAATTGCTATTCTTACTTTGAAGGGAATGTTAGGAGGTTATTGAATGGTAGTAATTAACAGTATTAAAAAAGGAATTGTTATTGACCATATTACCGCAGGGCTTGGTGTTAAAGTTCTGGAATTTTTAAATGTTGATCCAGCAAAGGACACCGTGGCATTTATCATGAATGCGCCTAGTGGCAAACATGGCAGGAAGGACATTATTAAGATAGAAAATGTTGTGGACGTGAATCTGGCAGCTCTTGGATTGATAGACCCTAAGGCTACCGTAAGCTATATTGAAGATCACATGATCATAAAAAAGATCAATGTTACACTGCCTGAAAAAGTGACGAATATTATAAAATGCAAGAACCCACGCTGCATCACCTCCATTGAAATAAATGCGCCACATATCTTTCATTTGATTGATGAAAAAAACAGAGAATATCGTTGTGAGTATTGTGACGAAATTATCAGCATGGGAGGAGAAAATGAAAACAAAATTATGTATAAAGAATGGCTACATCGTAGACCCAGCAAATAAGACAGAATCAAAGGGTAATCTATGGGTTCGAGATGGGATTGTTATAGACGAGCCTAAAAAGGAAGAACAGGGCGATTTTACAGTGATAGACGCAGAGGGCAAATGGGTTGTTCCTGGATTCATTGATCTACATGTTCATTTTAGAGAGCCAGGCTTTGAATATAAAGAGGATATTCAAAGCGGATGTAAGGCAGCTGCAGCTGGGGGATTTACAACAGTTTGCTGTATGCCTAACACGAAGCCCGCTATTGATAGAAAAGAAATTGTCTCCTATATAGATGAAAAAGCAAAGGAAGCAAATGCTATCGATGTGTTTTCCGTAGGCGCCATAACTATCAATCAAGAAGGAAGCAAACTAGCCGACTATAAGGAAATGCTAAGTGTGAGAAATAGAGCATATAAGTTGACGGGAAAAGGCATTGTAGGTATCAGCGAAGACGGTAAAACCGTGGAAAGTACTGACCTCATGAGAGAGGCTATGAAAATAGCCAAGGATTTAGATTTAACCGTGTTTTCTCACGCAGAGCCAGAGGTAGAAATCGTGGAAAGGGACCTGAATCTTGCAAAGGAAATCGGTTGTAGCCTGCACTTTTGCCATATTAGTGAAAAGGAAAGCATTCAGCTGATTCGGGAAGGAAAAGCAAAGGGGATTAAGGTTACTGCTGAAACAGCGCCTCATTACTTTACTCTAGATGAAAGTATGGTAAAAGGTGACCCTAATAAGAAAATGAACCCACCAATACAACAGCAAGAAGATGTAGAAGCTGTTTTTGCAGGGTTAAAGGACGGTACTCTGGACGTTATTGCCACAGATCACGCCCCACATCATGAGGATGAAAAAGAATTAGAATTTTCCCAGGCCCCCTTTGGTGTGACTGGATTGGAAACCAGCTTTGCCATTAGCTATACGAGCCTGGTAAAAACAGGAACACTCTCTCCCATGGAGCTAATCTATAAAATGAGCACAAAGCCTGCTGAAATTATTGGATTGGAAAGAGGGAATTTAGCCCCGGGAAAGGCAGCAGACATAACCATATTGGATGTGAATCACGAATACTTAATTAAAGCAGAAGATTTTCAGTCAAAGGCAAAAAACTCTCCTTTCTTAGATCAAAAGGTTTTTGGTAGTGTAGTATACACCATTAAAGATGGAGAGATTGTATGGGAAAGGAAAAGTAAAAGTAAATGATCGATAGACTAATAGAAAAAATAGAAAATTGCAATAATCCAACTGTTGTGGGCCTTGATCCTACCTATGAAATGATGCCCAAGGCAATAAAAGAGGAGATGCTGGAAACCTACGGGAAAACACCAAAAGCCGTAGCTAATATGTTTTTCAGATTTAATACAGAAATCATTGATCAAATCAGCGACTTGGTTCCTGCAGTCAAGCCTCAAATCGCCATGTATGAAAAATATGGCCTAGAGGGTTTAAAGTCATATATGGACACAATTGCCTATGCAAAAGAAAAAGGCTTAATCATAATCGGTGATATAAAAAGAGGTGATATTGCTTCCACAGCCTCAGCCTATGCTGCTCATATTGAAGGAGTAACCATTGAGGGAACAAGATTTGATCTTTGGAATGAGGATGCGGTTACTTTAAATCCTTATATGGGTTTTGACGGTATAGAACCCTTTATAGCTCCCTGCAATGATTATGATAAAGGGTTATTCATTTTGGTAAAAACCAGCAATCCATCAGGGAAAGAAATTCAGGACCTTCAAGTAGAAGGGAAGCCCATTTATGCTCATACCGCAGGGTTAGTAAGCAAGTGGGGAGAATTAGCTATGGGGGCTGGCAAATATAGCAAGATAGGCGCTGTAGTAGGAGCCACCTATAAAGAGCAGGGCGCTGAACTGAGAAGGATGATGCCCCATACTTTCTTTTTAGTACCTGGTTATGGAGCCCAGGGAGCTACAGGATCGGATTTGACAGGATATTTTGATAAAGACGGACAAGGCTGCATTATAAATTCCTCGAGAGGAATTATTGCGGCCTATAAGAAGGATCAAAAATACGGAGAGCAACATTTTGCTGAAGCGGCTAGGGAGGCTGCACTTCATATGAAAAAGGATTTGGAGGGTGCACTGTGTCAAAGAAAATAATACAGAGTAAAATCCTTGAAAATACAGAGCTTGTAAAGGAAATATATAGATTAGTGCTACAAGTAGAAGGCACAGATCATATAAAACCAGGTCAATTTGTCAATGTTTATTTAGATAATAAGAGCATGCTACTGCCAAGACCTATCAGTATTTGCAGCTATAAAGACAGGGAAATGACCCTTGTTTATAAAATTGTAGGAAGGGGCACCCAGGAGCTTGCAGAATATCAGCCGGGCCAGTTACTCCGAGTGAGCACCAGCCAAGGAAATGGTTTTCAGCTGGATCATTTATTCTCTACATTAGCGGAAAAACCTGAGCCCAAAGCCATTGCTCTTGTGGGGGGCGGTGTAGGAGTACCTCCTTTAATAAGCCTGGCAACAGCTTTGGGGAAAAAGCAAGGAGAGTCAGTAGATGCAAAAGTCATTGCCATACTGGGATTTCAGGAGGACCCTTTTTTAGTGTCAGAATTTCAGGCATTATGTGATGAGGTTTATGTTGCCACAGACAAAGGAACTTCGGGATTCCACGGCACTGTACTGGATTTGATGAAAGAGAAAAAGCTGAAGCTTGATTATTGTTTGGCTTGCGGGCCTAAACCTATGCTTAAGGCGTTATGGTCTTATTGTGACAAGGCAGCCGTTCCCCTTCAGGTTTCCATGGAAGAACGTATGGGATGTGGATATGGCGCGTGTGTAGGCTGCACCTGTAAAACAAAGGCAAATGCTGGCGAGGAAGGTGAACAGGTTAGTATAATCAATAAAAAGGTATGTACTGATGGGCCTGTATTTATGGGAAATGAGGTGGTATGGGATGAGTAATAATATTGACTTAAGGGTGAATTTGGCTGGTATGTCTATGAAAAACCCTGTGACAACTGCTTCAGGAACCTTTTCTGCTAAAGAATGTAGTGAATTTTACCAGTTGGATCAGCTGGGGGCCATGATTACAAAGGGTGTAGCCAGTAAACCCTGGGATGGAAACCCTACACCAAGAATTGCAGAGACTTATGGTGGTATGCTAAATGCAGTAGGCTTGCAAAATCCCGGTGTAGACGCTTTTATTGAAGAGGAACTGCCTTATTTAAAGACCTTCAATACTAGGATTATTGTAAATGTTGTTGGGAGAACCAAAGAGGAATACTGTGAGGTCGTAGAAAAGCTTAGTGATACAGAAATAGATATGATGGAAGTAAACATATCCTGTCCTAATATTAAAAAAGGTGGTATTGGCTTTGGAACAGATCCGATAATGGCTGCTGAAATTACACGAGCGCTAAAAAGGATCAGTAAGAAGCCTCTCATTATAAAGTTGACACCTAATGTTACAGATATTACAGAGATTGCTAAGGCTGTGGAGTCTGAGGGAGCTGATGCCATTTCCCTTATCAACACCTTATTAGGGATGAGAATCGATATCCATAGGGGAAGGCCTGTATTAAAAAATAATATGGGAGGATTATCAGGACCTGCAATTAAACCAGTGGCCCTGCGAATGGTTTATCAGGTTGCTAGAAGTGTGAAGCTTCCCATTATCGGTCTTGGAGGTATTTTGACAGGGGAGGATGCAGTAGAGTTTATCATGGCAGGCGCATCCGCCGTTTCTGTAGGGACAGGTGCCTTGATTAAACCCACAACCCCTGTAGATGTGATACAAGAGCTTAAGGAATTTATGCAGAAATACGGATACAAAAATATTAACGAAATTAGAGACGCTTTTCAGCCTTGGTGAGATATTAGATAGGAACAAAGAAAAAGGGATGGAATATATGAATAAGAAAAAAGAATTTATAGAATTTATGATGGATGCAGGAGTGTTGACCTTTGGAGATTTTGTTACAAAAAGTGGAAGAAACACGCCTTATTTTGTGAACACTGGAAATTATAAGACGGGTAAGCAGATTGCAACCTTAGGTAGATTTTATGCTGATTGTATTGTTGAAAATATGAAAAGTGGAGCCATTACTCAGGATATCGCTGCTCTTTTCGGTCCTGCTTACAAAGGCATTCCTATAGCGGTATCCACTACCATAGCACTTTCTGAGGAATTTGGGGAAAATATTCACTATTGTTTTAACAGAAAAGAAGCGAAGGATCATGGAGAAGGCGGCACCATGGTAGGATATATGCCAGCAGACGGGGACTCCATTCTTATTGTAGAAGATGTAATAACAGCAGGAACTGCTATTAGAGAATGTTTTCCTGTTTTAAAGGCAGCTGCAGATGTTAATATCCAGGGATTGATTATTTCGGTAGATCGAATGGAAAAAGGGTCAGGGGAGAAGACTGCAATACAGGAAATCTATGAGGAATTTGGTATTAAAACCTTTCCAATCATTACGGTAAGGGATATTTTAGACTATATTACGGAAAAAGAACAAGAAGGCCATTCCATTATAAATAGTGATGTGAAAGCTAAAATGGAGAAATATTTGGACACATACTGCATTAAATAGGATAAGAAACCTCTATCTGGATAAGATAAATAAAAGAAATATTTTACCAGGAGAGTACTTATGGAGAACAACCGATTTGATGAATATGTACAACATTTTCATGAAACCTTTCCACTTGGGGAAAGCTTTGATATTGCCGAGAGAAAGCTTGTTATTGGTGAAAAAAAGGCTCATTTCTATTTTATAGAAGGCTTTATGAAAAGTGAAATCATGGAGCGGGTGATGGCTACCCTTCTTAAGGTTACTAAGAAGGAAATGGAAAGCTGCAAGGATGCACAGGATTTCATAAGCAGCGAAATGCCTTATGCCCAAGTAAAGGCGGAAAACGACAAGGATAATATGACCAAGTCAGTCTTATCAGGTATGACAGTAGTTTTCATTGAAGGCTTCCAGGAAGCATTAGTAATGGATTTACGTACTTACCCTGTGCGAGGTGTAGATGAGCCAGAAAAGGAAAAGTCTTTACGGGGCCCAAAGGATGGGTTAGTTGAAACATTATTATTTAATACAAACCTAATAAGGCGTAGAATCAGAGATCCCAGGCTGGTATTTGAGCTGAAAAGTGTAGGTACCACCTCTAAGACAGATGTATGTGTGGTTTACATGAAGGGTGTGGCTGATGAAAAGTTACTGGCGAAAATAAAAGGAAAAATAGACGATATCCAAACAGACACGTTAACAGTGGGAGATCAAAGCTTAGTTGAATCCATTGGAAAATCACAGTGGTTAAACCCTCTCCCAAAGGTAAGATATACACAAAGGCCAGATGTTGTTGCGGCACACCTTACAGAGGGAAAAATCGTAGTAATCATTGACAACAGTCCTACGGCCATCATGATACCCACATCTATTTTTGATTTTATTCAGGATACAGATGATTATTATTTTCCTATTATTACAGGAAATTATCTCAGGGCTTTAAGAGTTATTAATATGTTTGCAGTTCTGCTTTTAACACCAGTTTATTTACTCATCGCCGAGGGTCATATCCCTGTCCCTGTTTTGGAATTCTTCCTTCCCGATGAGGTTTATGCTATACCTCTCTTCTGGCAATTTATATTACTTGAGATTGCTGTAGACGGGCTAAAGCTAGCCTCTTTAAGTACTCCCAGCTCCTTGGGTATGTCCCTGTCAGTAATAGGAGCTTTAATTTTAGGAGAATTTGCGGTAGAATCCGGGTGGTTTATACCCCAGACCATTTTGTGTATGGCAGCATTGGCCTTGGCGGCCTTCACCCAACCTAGTATAGAGCTGGGCTTTGCAATAAAATTTATGCGTATACTTCTTCTTATTGGAATTATTATTCTGGGTATTCCAGGAGCCATCATCGCAATGGGGATTAATGTTTTGGTCTTGGCCACCACAAAGAGTTTGGCAGGCACTTCCTACCTTTATCCCTTGATTCCTTTCCGCTGGGCTCCTTTAAAACAATTACTGTTTAGGACAAGAAAGCCGAAATCTGAAAAAAGAGAATAAAGAGGGAGATTTAATGTCAATGTTAGATACCCGCCTCACCTTGTAAAGGAGGCGGGTATCATATTTGCCATATTCAATCAGGATTTATTGAAGGGAGTATTTTGACAAATTTGATTGTATAGAAGTCGCAAGCTAAAATAGTATTGGCAATAGGATCTTCCAGTAAAATGTAATTAAAACCCACACCTTGAAGTATGCCATAAACGATGACCCTGTTAGTCGTTCCAATTAAAAATTCAACTTCTACATATTCCCCGATTTGTGATCTTAAGTATTCATTTAAGTACTGAAAGTTAGGATTGCCTGATGCCGGATTATTTGGTTGGGGATTATTCGGCATTGATGGATTTGTTGGAGGAGGAGTAGGGTTTTCAGGTGCACCTGGTATAGGGATTGTGGGTATTTGTGCGGTTTGTGGTTGTAGGTTTTGCAGTTGGTTTTCCTGCATTCGTTGTTCTCTTGATTTAATTAGATTACAGTCAAACATAAGCGTTCTTTCCTTTCTGACCTGGATTTGTCAAGCATGATCATAAGGGCATGATAGGGGACGATCATAGGAGACGGTTATTGTCGATCAATAACTATCAGAGGCGGATTTTTGCTTGAAATTCTAAATCTTATTGCTAGTTAAGTACTTGGGTAATATTGGGTTGGAATATAAAAACAGTGCTCCCCAATACGATTATGAATAACGCCCACGTTTGTCGGGAAGTATGGAGCACATTGGGGACTGTAGGGATTGTAAAAGAACAAGGCGTTATCTATTCCTTGTAATCTGCCACCTGCCATGGCCCAGTCCACGATTTCATAATGAATGTCAGTAGGATTCATATTAAAAACATTTTGCGGGTTATATACTCCGCCAACAGTTGTTTGCATGCAAACAAATTGGCGTTCTTGCTCCAAAATATTTCTGACGTTTCCTCCCTCGCTGACTCTTGCAAACTCGCCATAGGGTACAGTAGCCCGATTCATAATTACCGTTGCAACGGCTCTCATTCCATCCTCACCCTCCCCGCCAGCCTCACATTGTATGAGCCGTGCGAAGAGTTCTCTGGTGTCAAATTGACTAAAAGGCATAAAATCACCTCAGATTTTAAGTTTATTTTAGTATATGCATATCTTAGGTAATGTGATAACTGATGATCATTAGAGACTGTTCTTTTTTAAAACCACTTAAAAAACCCCATCTTATAGCAGCGGTGGTAGCTGTTTAGGTGGGGTCTTTGTTGTGCGCCCATTACCTGTTGTCCTTAAAAAAGGACCGGTTGTCCTCGAACGGTTTCTTTTACACCTCAAAAGTGATATTAAAATATATAGGAGGTGTGCTATGTCTGTAACAAAAGCTATAAGCAACAGTCTTTATAACTACCTAGATAAAAACGGTTTGGTAACTGATTCAGACCGCATTAAATACAGCCTTGACTACATTTGCGCAAGTGTTACCAAAATCGCCGCCGTATTAATTGTCGGAGCTGTAACGGGAACTTTACTAGAAGTCACAACATCCATGCTGGTCTTTGGCTTATTAAGGCAGTATAGTGGCGGTGCACATATGGGAAATGAACAAAGCTGTTTATTCGTCATGCTGAGGGTGATATCATTAATCAAGTAATTTATGATAAAGAAAATGGTACAATGACAATAGATGGCAATACAATTGATATTTCCGCAGAAATGCAAAATGCAGAAGATGATTCGGCAAACACCCCACAGGCTGTGCCAGTATGGGCATATAGGGCAACCCCGTGGGGAGGTACAATAGCATCAGATTATCACCTTGATGTAAGGGAAGGATACAAAACTGTAAAGTACGGGTCCTATATTCAAAGCCTGGCCATTGGAGTTATAGTGGAGGCAATCGCGAGGGCTTTAGGCGGGTATCCCTTAGTGGGTTCGGCAGCTACTGCTGGCATTGATCAGATGGCATCCAGTGCGAAAGCCATGTCGAGTCCATATTCAAAGACGGCAAATGTTATGAAACAGTGAGATGTATTCCTGGAGACCCTGAAGTAAAATATCGACATATTGTATTCTACTATGATGATTATGATGGTACATATCTATTTACGAAAGACTTTTACTCTAGGTTTGTATAGCTATATAAGCGGTGTCAAAACCCTAATGAAATATAAATAAAAAAGAGATAGCCAATCCGTATTATAATTAGTTCGGATTGGTTATCCCAAATAAAATATCTATAGTTTTTAGACAGGAGGAAATATAATCTTGCAGCCTTCGAAATAGGAAAGCCCTGATTATATCTTTTTATGGATACCAAACATATGAAGCGGAAATTAATCCGCATATTGCTGGTAAATAATTTTATAGGTCGTTTCTTTATACTGTTTATGGCTAAGGCAAACCCCGAAGAGAACCTTTTTTGCATTTATACACTTTTGTGGGCATTTATGGTTTATATTTGGTGGAGAGATACTAAATATTCTGCGAAAAAATACGATTTAAATCCTGAGCTCTTAAGCTATTCAAAAAAGACATCCAAATTTCAAACAAAGAGTTTTCTTATAGCAGGAGCCATGATTGGTCTTTCTATCTTGATATATCGCCTCCTCTTTGGCATATTTAAATTGGAATATATGCTCAACGCCCACATGGATCAGTTTGGGAATTTTGGATTCATGTCATTTTTTGCTCAAATTATTTATTTTGCAATAGAAATTATTGCCATATCCATCGTTGCTTCCCAGGCTCATGACTTAGCGCCTAAAGAGAGATGGTTTATCCCCTATGGTGGGGTTGTCCTGGCCGTTACATGGGGGGGCAGCCGCTTTTTCACAGGAAGCGGCTTGGCCGGCAGTATTTTTATGGATTTTACTTGGCAGCTCTCCAGCCTTTTTTCTTCGTACTCTCTTAGAATCGGCTTTTATTACATTACAATCAGCCTGCTAATCGGTATCCTTCCTGCTCTTTTTAGAGGGGATAACAGCCGCATCTTTCCAGTCGCTGTTTTGTTGTATCTTCTTTAGGATCAATTATGCAGGTGCCCGCAAAGGTAAAAGATCATCTAAAGGAACAAGAATTAATAGTATGAGCTTAGACCTTTAAAATATCGACACTTGCCTTGATTCATGCCGTTAACTGATATACTATAATTTCGACAATGTTTTCAATAAATCATTATCCTCGTTTATTTCTATACCTTAAATAAAAATATAATTACATAAGGTAGTGGCCCGTTCTTGCCATATTAAATACCTTCTAGCTGCAATATTAGTATGATCAATCCTAGTTTAGACTGAATTAATATAAACGGTAATATTTCGCCGTTCAGCCGCGCTTTTAATCGAGCAGACTTTCTGAACTCATCCATTATATATGCCTGCATTCTACTCGCCTCAATATAGCTCTATTATTAACATAATTATAGGGGATATATTAAAATAAAAAAGTCCTATGTGATAACAGGTGATTATTGAGGACAACAGGTAATTAATAATGTACACGGCTCCGCAATGTTAAGAATCCTTATCCTTTCTAGGGAAGAAGGAGAGCCTGATACTTTATGAAGCAGTTGGAATAGGAAAGACGCATCTTTTAATGACTTTTGGAGTCAAAACAATTAATTAAGACAAGAAAACTATCATATTTTACCCATTCTAATTTTACACTAAGAACTCAACTTTCCTAACTAAAAAGTATGCACCATCAAAAACAAATAAAAAACCCCATCTATAGCGGCAAGGGGAGCCGTTTAGGTGGGGATATTGTTCACCTTATAAGCTAATAACTATGGGATGTACCCAAGTTAGAAGAATTAAAGTAATGCCTCGGCAATTAACCTGTCAAACCTTCTCACATCGATGCCTTTTTTCAAATTGATTTTAATATGACCTGCTCTTGTCCATAGCTCTACTTCAGCATTAAAATCTATGGTCCCTGCATTTTCTGTAGACCACATATTGATTGATGAATATGGTAATGAGTAGATTTCTACCTTTTTTCCAGTGATTCCCTGTGCATCTCTGACTATCAGTCTCTTGTTTGTAAATATAGCACTATCTCTTATAGTTTTGTAGGCTGCTATTGCTTCTTCTCCTTGCACAAGTAAGTTTGTCACATCATTAGGGATTGGGCATTCTGATACAAAGGTCCATATTAATTTTCCTGATATTTCTGCCATTTTAGTCCTCCTTCGTTATAAAAAATAAAACTTGAATATATTCTGCCTGATCTGGGCGAGTGACGCCAGAGTGTCTTTCTATTAATTATTATAACTCATGGGCAACTTTGAATACCATCCATGGATAAAATAAAGATTATTTAAATAACATTTAACTAATTTGACAGTCTTTAAGAAGACCGGTTCTGGGGGATAATGCTAAATTATGAAAAAAGAGGTAAGTGAGGACCTCTTTTTTTTCTCGGATTTACTAGATATACTAGAAATAGAGGAGGGATGAAATGAAAAGAAAGATAACTTCTGCAATATTACTTTTCTTCATGCTCATCTTCGTTGGCTGTGAAGAAGCGGCGGAAACCACCAGCCTTACCCAGGAACCGGCTGAGGTGGTGAGTCTAGATGAGAATTTAGCAGTAGAAGCAGATGAAGCACAAAAATCAGAAAAAGCAGAAACACTAGAGAAAACGGAAGAGGTAAATAAAGAAGATACATACTTAGTCACAAGGGTAGTCGATGGAGACACTATCATTGTCGATATAGGTGGAGTTGAAGAAAGGGTTCGCCTGATTGGCATAGATACCCCCGAATCCGTTCATCCAGATGCAAACAAAAATGTGGAATACGGTAAGGTCGCCTCTGGCTTCACAAAAGAAAAGCTGGAGGGCAAGGAAATAACCTTAGAGTATGATGTGCAAGACCGAGACCGGTACGGCCGTATTTTAGCTTATGTCTACCTAGATGGAAAGATGTTTAACAAGACGCTTTTGGAAGAGGGGCATGCAAAGGTAGCCACCTATCCGCCAAATGTAAAATATGTAGATGATTTTACTGCTCTGCAGGAACAAGCCAGAGCAAAGGGAAAAGGAGTATGGTCCTATGATGCTTTTGAAGAAAATAAACCAGAGGCATCAGCTGGAAGTACATCAGGTAACAGCCAGATTAATAATCAGTCTCAGGTGATACAGCAGGAAGTCGCCTATATAGGCAATGCAAATACAAAGAAATTCCATAAGTCAGGCTGTAGGTCTGTTAAGCAGATGGCGGAACATAATATTGTTCATCTTAAAACAAGGGACGAGGCTGTAGGTGGAGGATATGAAGCCTGTAAGAATTGTAGGCCATAGGCAAGGTTGTTTATTTTAGAGCGATTATTGGTATTAAGATCGTGAAAAAAACCCCATCTATAGGCGGTAGAAGCCGTTAAGATGGGGTTTTTGCTGAACATTAGAAACTAAGGCCTCTAGGGTGTGCCAAAGCTTCCAAAAAGTTAGAAGGACCATATTTGATTAATTATGTACGAAATTAAAAATTGGGTTCTTGAATAAATATTCGGCTTAAATTCATGTACTCCACTATTAGCTTGTCCAATTGATGGCTTAACGCCAGTAGGTCCGTATTCTTTTGGTTATTCCCATCTTCATTACACAATTTATTAATAGTGGATCTTAATAGGTCAATTCCCGCTTGAATTTCATATATTTTTTCTAATAATTTATTATCCATAATAAACCTCTCATCATTGCAAAATGTAGTCTTCGGTTGTAAGCTTAGCTAAGATTATCTAATGTATACCCCAAAACTATGATATAATCACAAAATAAATTTTTCTGTAACACAATTGTAAAAAAGGCCAAAGACCGAGAGATGATTGGCTGTGGCCACAGCCAATCATCTCTCGGTCTTTGGCCTTTTTCCAAGGGAGTATATCTAGATTTTCGATATTGTGGTAAAATAGTAGCTATATGAAAGGAGCCAGCACCATGTCATTTACACATCTTCATGTACATACAGAATATAGTCTACTGGATGGAGCAGCCAGAATTAAAGACCTTATTGCTCAAGTGAAAGCCCTTGGGATGGACGCCATTGCTATTACAGACCATGGGGCCATGTTCGGGGTCATTGATTTTTATAAAGAAGCCAAAAAACAAGGAATTAAGCCGATTCTTGGGTGTGAGGTTTACACTGCAGCCAGAAGCCGAAAGGATAGGGATGTTGAAAAGGACAAGTATCAGGGCCATTTAATATTGCTGGCAAAGAACGAAAAAGGCTATCAAAACCTTATGAAAATCGTTTCAGTAGGATATACGGAAGGTTTTTACTATAAACCGAGGATTGACCATGATGTTCTTCGGAAATATTCTGATGGATTGATAGCCCTTAGTGGTTGTCTTGCTGGTAATATCCAGCGAAAGCTGTTGAATGGAGACTACCACGGGGCGAAAACAGAAGCCCTAGAGCTTCTTGATATTTTTGGAGAAGGAAACTTTTTCCTGGAGCTTCAGGATCAAGGGCTAGAGGAAGAATTGCAAATCCTCCCAGATATGAAAAGGCTTCACCGCGAGACAGGTATACCTTTTGTGGCTACCAATGACGTGCACTATATAAAACAGCAGGATGCCAAAGCCCATGATATACTTTTGTGCATACAAACGGGCAAAACTGTTGATGACCAAGATCGAATGAGCTTCCCCAACGACCAATTTTATTTAAAATCAGAGCATGAAATGAGACAGCTTTTTGCTGATTTGCCGGAAGCTATAGAAAATACAGAAAAAATTGCAAAGAGATGCAATGTGGAGCTGGATTTTAGTCAGATGCATTTGCCTGACTACCAAGCGCCCAATGGAAAAAATAATAGCCAGTATTTGAGGGAACTCTGCGAACAAGGCTTGGCTGAACGGTATGATGAAATCTTACCAGAATTGATAGAAAGGCTGGAATATGAACTAAATACCATTGAAAGAATGGGGTATACGGAGTATTTCCTTATTGTTTGGGATTTTATCAATTATGCTAGAAAGCACAATATTATGGTGGGGCCAGGGAGAGGCTCTGCTGCTGGAAGCCTTGTAGCCTATGTTTTGAAAATAACAGATATCGATCCTATTAAATATGGCTTGATTTTTGAGAGATTTCTTAATCCTGAAAGAATCAGTATGCCGGATATAGATATAGACTTCTGCTATGAAAGAAGGCAGGAGGTCATTAATTATGTCATCGAAAAATATGGAGAGGACAAGGTTGCCCAGATTATTACCTTTGGTACTATGAAGGCTAAGGCTGCGGTGCGGGATGTTGGCCGGGTGCTGAATATGCCTTATGGTGATGTAGATAAAATCGCCAAAGCAATTCCCTTTGAATTGAAGATGACTATTGATAAAGCCCTTAATATGAATCCGGAGCTGAGAAAAGCTTATGAAGAGGATAGACGAATAGAAGAGCTTTTGGACCTTGCCAAAGCCATAGAAGGTATGGTCAGACATGCTTCTACTCACGCAGCAGGGATTGTTATTTCCAAGGATAGTATAAATGAATATGTACCTTTATACCTATCGGATAAAGGAATCAGTACTCAGTTTACAATGGGCACCATAGAAGAACTGGGCCTTCTCAAAATGGACTTTTTAGGCCTCAGAACCTTAACAGTCATCAGAGATGCTTTAGAGCTTATTGAAGAAAACCATGGGGTTAGACTCAATCTGTCAAAAATGGAATATGATGATGCTGAAACCTATGATTTAATCAGCAGTGGTAACACTCAAGGAGTATTCCAGCTAGAAAGCGGCGGAATGACTCAGTTTATGAAAAATCTTAAGCCAGATAGTTTTGAGGATATCGTGGCGGGTATATCCCTTTTTAGGCCAGGACCTATGGCTTCCATACCTACCTATATTGAAAACAAGAAAAATCCCCAGAATATTAAGTATATACATCCTAGTCTGGAACCCATTTTGTCTGTAACCTATGGATGTCTAGTCTATCAGGAGCAGGTTATGCAGATTGTAAGGGAGCTTGGAGGCTATACTTATGGAAGAAGTGACCTTGTGCGGCGGGCCATGGGTAAGAAAAAGATGGATGTCATGCTTGAAGAACAGGAATACTTTATTCATGGGAAGGACGATGAAGAGGGAAATATCGAAATAATGGGTTGCGTACGTAATGGTATTCCCGAGGAAGCTGCCCAGGAAATATACAATCAAATGGTCAGCTTTGCTGAGTATGCATTTAACAAATCCCATGGTGCAGCTTACGCTGTTTTGGCTTATCATACCGCTTATTTAAAAACCCATTATCCTGTAGAATTTATGGCTGCTATCATGACCAGTGTTATGGGAGAATCCTCTCAAATTGCTAAGTACATCAGGAACTGCGGGGAAATGAAAATCCAAGTACTGCCTCCAGATATCAATGAGAGCGGTAAAAAATTCACCGTTCAGGATGGAAAAATACGATTTGGGCTATTGGGTGTTAAAAATGTGGGCGAAGGTACTATTGATGCCATCATAAAGAGTAGGCAAGAGAAGGGGAAGCCTAAGGATATCTTTGAATTTGTCAATAATATTGATATTAGTGAGATTAATAAAAAAGCTTTAGAAAGTTTAATAAAGGCAGGTGCCCTAGATTGCCTGGACAGCAATAGGGCAAAGCACCTGGCTGTATACGAAACTTTAATAGAATCCGCTCAAAATAGTAGTAGAAAAAATATTGCAGGTCAGCTTTCTTTATTTCAAACTAACACAGAAGTTATGCAGGATGCAGGTGTCGGAGGTTCACTCCCTGACATAGAAAACTTTTCTAAGGATATCCTTATGAGTATGGAAAAAGATATGCTGGGTGTGTATATCACAGACCATCCATTGTCAGAATACGAAGATATGATGGCTAGAATCGTAACGGCCACATCGGAAGATCTATCCAATATACAAGAGGGCGGTCCTTTAAAGGATGGAGCAACAGTAACTATGGCTGGCATGATTAGCTCCAAAAGAACATTAGTAACGAAAAATAATAAGATGATGGCTTTTCTGCAGCTGGAGGATTTTATTGGTACTACAGAAGTCATCGTATTTCCCAATGTTTATGAAAGAATCTTTGATATTCTTCAGGATGATTCAATCATTGTAGTAAAGGGAACAATTAATTGTAAGGAAGAAGAAAATCCGAAAATTTTAGCTAACAAAATTTATGACATAAAAACTCTCCCAGGCAATATGCGCCTGAATATTGTAAAATTAAGGATCCCTCGAGATATGGACGAGACGAAGACATTGATTGAAATCAGGAAGATATTATCTTTATACAAAGGAGAGGTTCCTGTGGTCATAACATCTGAGGCATCTAACAGAAAATTTAAGACGAATTCTGAGCTTTGGGTGGATCCCAATGATGACTTTATTAATGAAATTACTGAATTAATAGGTGAAGGAAACATTGGTTAAAATAGAAGAATCTAAAATAAATGTCCATACAGGTGAAGTAAGTTTGACCTTAAAAAGAATTGAAAATAATATCAACTATACAGAAAAATGATTGATTTATAAAGCAAGTAAGACAGGAGGCAATATATGAAGTGTATAGGAGTACTAACAAGTGGCGGAGATTCACCGGGTATGAATGCTGCTATTAGGGCTGTTGTTAGAACATGTATTTATCATAATGTAAAGGTATATGGCATTGAAAGAGGATATGAGGGGCTAATCAACGGCGAAATTCGAGAGCTTCATGTGACCTCTGTGTCTGATATCATGCAGCGAGGCGGAACGATACTGAAAACAGCCAGGAGTAGTAGCTTCATGACCCCTGAGGGCTTTAACCGGGCGATTGATATGCTAAAAGACCTTGAAATACAAGGGTTAGTTATTATTGGCGGGGACGGCTCCTTTAAAGGAGGTTTAGAACTATCTAAAGCTGGTATTTCTGTTATTGGCCTTCCCGGAACCATCGATAATGATTTGGCCTACACAGATTTTACCATTGGGTTTGATACGGCAGTAAATACTGTTCTTTCTGCTATAGGAAATATTAGAGACACCACCTCATCCCATGAAAGAAGCACAGTACTAGAGGTAATGGGAAGAAACTGTGGGGAAATCGCATTATATGCAGGGATTACAGGAGGGGCAGAAGCCATTTTAATTCCCGAAGAACCCTTTGATATCAATGCTATTTGTGAAAGGCTAATTATAGGTAAAAATCGTGGAAAGCCCCATAGCCTTATCATCAAGGCAGAGGGAGTAGATTTACCGTCAGATGAGCTAGCCAGGATTATTACGGAAAGAGCTGGAATGGAGACTAAGGTTGTAGTTTTAGGGTATGTCCAGCGAGGGGGAACACCATCTGCTAGGGATAGAATGCTGGCTAGTAGAATGGGTAAGGAAGCAGTAGAGTTATTAATTGCTGGCATTTCAAGCAGGGCTGTAGGAATTAGAGGAAATAAAATTATCCATGATGATTTAGGGGATGTAATTCAAATGCCGCATCAGGCGAATGAATCTTTAATTGAATTAGCGAACATCCTATCTATCTAGAGGAGATTTAAAATGAAAAAAACAAAGATTATTTGCACAGTAGGTCCAGCTAGTGAGGACCGTGAAACCTTAAAAAGCATGATGCTTGCAGGAATGAATGGAGCGAGGCTAAATTTTTCCCATGGCACCTATGAGGAGCATAAAAAGAAAATGGATTTGATCAAAGAATTACGTGATGAACTGGACCTTCATGTGTCTTTGATTTTAGATACGAAGGGCCCTGAGATCAGAACGGGACAATTTGAAAAGGGGGAAATCCAGCTCAAAGAGGACCAAGACTTTATCCTTACAGTGGATGATGTTTTAGGTACAGATGAAATTTGCAGTGTGACATATAAAGGCCTTGCAGCGGATGTTCATGAGGGAGCCAGAATTCTTATTGATGATGGTCTGATAGGGCTTTCCGTGAAGGCTGTAAAGGGAAGTGAGATTTATTGTAGAGTCGATAACGGAGGACCTGTTAAGGACCATAAGAGTATTAATGTGCCAGGCGTTAGAGTGAATCTTCCTGCTATTACAGAAAGAGATAAAGCGGATATAGAGTTTGGTATAGAGCAAGGCATCGACTTTGTGGCAGCGTCCTTTGTAAGAAAAGCATCTGATGTAAGAGAAATGCGTTGGTTGCTGGACGACAGAGGAGCAAAGCATGTAAAAATTATTGCTAAAATTGAAAATAAAGAGGGCGTAGATAACATAGAGGAAATTATCGAGGCAGCGGATTTAATTATGGTAGCTAGAGGAGATTTGGGCGTGGAAATATCCCCCGAGAAGCTGCCTTTGATTCAGAAGAAAATCATTAGGTTATGTAATTTGGCAGGAAAGCCTGTAATTACAGCAACTCAAATGTTAGACTCTATGATTAGAAACCCCAGGCCTACCAGAGCAGAGGTTACGGATGTTGCCAATGCTATATTTGATGGGACAGATGTAATCATGCTTTCAGGGGAAACCGCCTCAGGGAAATATCCTGTAGAAACAGTGCAGCAAATGGTAAAAATAGCTCAAACCACAGAAAGTGCTATTGATTACGAAAAAAATCTTAATGATAGGGGTAGCATGAAGAATTCCAGTATAACAAATTCTATTGGTCATTCTACCTGTATTAGTGCCCAGGATTTGAAAGCAAAGGCTATCTTAACACCAACATCTACAGGTTATACAGCTCAGGTGGTGTCTAAGTTTAGGCCTAAGTCTCCTATACTGGCCTTTACCTACTCAGATCAAGTGGCAAGGCATCTTTCCTTGGTCTTTGGCGTAACACCTATTGTTAATAAACATAACACAACAGCACATGAGATATTTAGCGAGGCAATCAGTGCCTCTGAAGAATTAGGATATATTTCAAAGGGAGATTTGATAGTGATCACTGCCGGGGCACCTGTTGGAGTAGGTGGAACCACCAATATGCTGAGAATTCATGTGGTAGGAAATGAGATTTAAGACTACCCTAGTCAAGGGTTAAAGCCAAGCAAAAAGCACTCAAAAGAGTGCCTGTTTAGATTTTGTTGTCAAATGATAAAGTTTAGCTATTAGCAGGGATAACTAGTAGTGAGGCATGGCCAGAGATCTTTTTCTGAAGGCTTAGTATCAAATTGCTGTCACCTGATGCTTCACCGGACTCCCCTAGAATAACATGAGTAATTTGGTTTTTATCTACTAAGCTCACTAAGGTCCCTAAAACATCGCTGGACCTTACAACTGTGAGGTTAGCTCCATATTCAACAGCCTTTTCATATAGATATTCCAAAGCATCTCCATCCTTGGGATGTCCGAGGAATTTTATATTTGGGTGTGAGACATGTATGATAAAGAGTTCTCCTTTATCCTGTCCCAATAAATCGTGGCCATACTTTATCAATCGGTCACATGTTTTTTGTTGAGTTACGCAGACCATAACATTTTTCATCACAAACCCCTTGTATAAAAATAGGTAATAGGTTGTTACTTTTATTATATACTAGCAAACCTCACTTTGCTAGTGTAAAATATAACTTTGGACATAGGGCAAAACGCAAATTAGCTTTCTCGTTGACCATAAGGAGTAAATATCTAGCTAGGTTTACCATAGGGTGAAACACATGTTAAATGTGTATGAGTGCTGCTGCTGGTGAGCAAACTTAGCTATTGGCACAAGATTCAGATGGAGAACAGTTAATTAATAGATTAATTTTTAAACGGAGGTTTGTTTTGAGAATATCATTAATTATTGCGGGAATTTTATTTATTATTGTGGGATTGGTATGCTTTGCATTACCTGGAATAACCTTTACTTCACTAGCCTTCGCTTTTGGATTAGCCATGTTGATAGGAGGGGCCAGTGAAATCCTTGCATATCTAAAGGTTAAAGGAAAGCACCCTTCTGCTAGCCTGATTTTTGCTGAAGGTGGGATGCATATTATTCTAAGTGCCTTGGTATTAGCAAATCAACTCACGGTAGATGCTATGGTAGCTTCTTCTTTTGGGCTATGGATTCTATTTTCCGGACTCCTTCGGCTCCCAGTGGCTTTTCGAATGATGGGGGAAGGGGCTAAATTGTACAGGCTATACCTAGGTTTAGGTATTATTAGTGTATTGGCTGGGATCTATAGCTTTTTAAATTCTGTAGGTACCGGGCTTATGTTGATTATTGTCATAGGAATTTTGTTTGTTCTGCAGGGCATTAATATATTAGTTACAGGAGTTATTATTACTAGTCAAAGAAAATAACTAGAATATAGAAAAGATAGGATGAGATAAATGACAAATAGAGAATGGAAATGTGTTGGTGGGGGAAATTGCAGTGCATGTGGTAGATGTAACAGAGGTCAGATGACTACTAGAAAGGCAAAGTTGACCTATCTGCCGGAGGATTTTTTACCGGATCTTGAGCTAAAGGAAGGTCCTCCTCGTTGCGGGTTGGCCATTGATATAGGAACTACCACCGTTGTTGGGATGCTATGGGACTTAAATACCAATGAAATGATTGATGTTATTGCAAAAACAAATCCCCAGAGTATCCATGGCGCTGATGTAATATCACGTATTACTTTTAGCAGTAAAAGTTCGGACAACCTGCGCAAAATGAAGGAGCTAATCCGAGACACTATTAACGAGATGATTAAGGAATTTACTGATAAGTATCAGTTTGACCCAAACATTATTATAAGAGCTGCTGTGGTTGGTAACACAACTATGGGCCATTTATTTTTAGGGATAGACCCATCTTCTTTGGCAAGAGCACCATTTCACCCAGCCTATGAAGGTATGGTGCAAAGAACTGCTGAGGATATGGGATTTCATATGAATCCTCAGGCTGAAGTTTATTTATTACCTAATATAGCCGGTCATGTTGGCTCTGACATGGTAGGGGTACTTCTCGCTTCTCGTCTTAAGAGACTACCAGGCCTCCGTCTAGCCGTAGATATAGGTACCAATGGAGAAATGGTCCTTTCAAACAATGGGAAGATGCTTGCTTGTTCTACAGCGGCAGGACCTGCTTTTGAAGGGGCTAGCATACACCATGGCATGCGGGCTTCAACGGGATCTATAGAAGGAGTAAAAATGGGTCCTGATGATATTGAAATCAAAGTCATAGATAATGCTGAGCCTATTGGAATTTGCGGATCAGGCCTGATAGATGCAGTTGCTGTTATGTCAAAGTATAAAATCATCAATTTCAGAGGGAATATTATCAGTCGTGAGGATGGCATTGCTGCAGGCTTCTCCAAAAAAATCACCGATAGAATTCGTAAAAATGGCAAGACAAATGAGTTTGTTTTGGCTTGGAAGGACGGGGAGGGTGAAGACATCGTACTTACCCAAAAAGACATACGAGAGGTACAACTTGCTAAGGGAGCTATCCTCGCAGGGATTGAGATTCTCATGGAAAATATGGGTGTTGATAACACAATGCTGGATGAAATCATTCTGGCAGGAGCCTTTGGAAATTATATAAATAAGGGAAGTGCTGTACAAATCGGGCTTCTCCCCCAAGTAAGTGAAGATAAGATTAACAATATCGGCAATGCAGCCGGAGCAGGCGCTTGTATGGCGCTACTATCAAAAAAAGAATTGCTAGAGGCGGAGCTTCAGTCTCAGGAAACCCAGCACGTGGAGCTAGCTGACCACCCTAGATTTGAAAGTGTGTATTCAAAAGCCATGTATTTTTCAAGATAATTACATGACTGTGATTACAGTTAGCTCTGGTGGGGACAGAAAACGCAATGGGAGTTGCGTCATACCTACACCTCGATTCACATAAAGCGTGGCCTTTCGATGGTTATCCAATTCGTAAAGGCCTTTTATATATTTTTTTCCATAGGGAGGGAGGATTTTATCGTCAAAAAAATTCAAACCTACCTGCCGACCATGGGTATGTGCAGATATAATTAGGTCCCCATTATATTCCAGAATTTGATCTGCTACATCTGGGGCGTGGGTAAGAATGATATTGAAATAATCTGGCCTGGCCCAGCTGGCAATCTTCGGATTCCCGTATCCGATGATGACGTCATCTATCCCTATGATAGACATGCCTAGCTCATCTAAAGGGAAATATTCATTTTGTAAAATGGTAAAGCCACCAGCCTCCATGATATTTTCATATTCATGCTCTGCTCCTCCCCCATAGTCATGGTTTCCGAAAATTGCAAATTTCCCGAGGGGAGCCTTTATTTTAGAAAGCTCTTCGGATATTTTGGCCACATCCTCTTGATATTCATCATAATGGTCAATTAGATCTCCTGCAAAAATCACAATATCAGGATTTATCTCTTCTAGCTTATTCTGTACCTTAGTGAAATCCTCTATGGTATAAAAATCCCCAAAATGGGTATCTGCAAAAACTGCAATGGTTAAGCCTTGAGATTCCTCATAAAGGTACCCGGAGTGTATTGTAATTTCACTTACCTTAAGCATTTGGGGTTCAATATATCTGGCATAAATAAAGACCAGTCCAGAGACAATAACAAGAAAGATAATAAAACGGAAAAGATTTATAATAAATTTGAACATAAATACCTCTAAATTTTATTTTAATGTTTTATAAAAAGTATACCAAGTAGGCCTTTAAATAGCAAAAGGATTTTTCATATGGTATAATTAGGATTTAGTGATAATCGACTTATGGTAGATATTATGTATTGATATAGATGGAGATGCTTATTGTGCCCAAGAAAACGAACAAAAAACAGGATAAAATTACTATTCTCGGCGGTGGCGCATCAGGAATGATGGCGGCTATTTCAGCTGCCAGGGTGGCTGGAGGTAGCGCTGTTAGGATTGTTGAAAAAAATGATAAGCTAGGTCGTAAGATCCTTGCTACTGGAAATGGGCGGTGTAACTTTACCAATAGACTTTGCACCCCAGCAGATCTACTCTCATCTCTTTCCGAGATTGATTTGGCCATGTCCGTATTAGAAGGGTTTGGAGTAGAAGAAACATTAGATTTTTTCGAAAGCATAGGAATCTTTTGGAGAGAAGAAAGTGAGGGGAGAATTTACCCTTATTCCGAGCAGGCTAGCGCCCTGCAGGAGGCTTTGCTTGCAGAGGTTCATGCCTTAGGAGTGGAAATTTACAATGAGGCATCGGTGACTCATGTGAGTCCCTTGACCTATACTGAAGAATTGAAACCAAAAGCAATAGTAAATGAGGAAATTCAAAGAATAGATGGATTTGAAATAATATTAGAGGATGGAAGAAAAATATTTGCATCAAAGCTGATTCTTGCAACAGGCGGAAGGGCCGGTAGTCAATACGGCTCAACAGGAGATGGCTATAAAATCGCGCAGAGCTTAGGACATAGTGTTATCAAGCCAATCCCTGCATTAGTTCAGCTCACAGTACAGGGTAAAGTATTTCAACAGCTAAAGGGAGTCCGTGCAAAAGGTAAGGCGACTTTACTGGATCAAAAGGGAAAAGAAATTGCGCAGGACCAAGGGGAAATACAGTTTACCGAAGGTGGGCTTTCCGGCATATGCATTTTTAATCTGAGCAGATTTTTAAGAACTTATGAAAATAAGCCCGTTAGTGAGCTTGGATATTCGGCGAAGCTAGATCTGATACCGGATTTGGAGGAGGAAGCTTTAGTTGCCAAACTATTTAAGCGAAGGGAGGCTCTTCAACATCGAAAAAAAGAAGAGTTCTTATATGGAATTGTAAATAAAAAATTGGCTCCAGTCATTCTACAAATTGCAAGGGTGAATCCTACACAACATATAGCAAACATGTCAGAGGCTGAAAACAAGAGGCTAGCAGCTTTATTGAAATCTTGGATTATACCTATATCAGGAACGAAAGGTTGGCGAGAGGCTCAGGTCACCAGTGGTGGTGTTAATACCGCTGAAATTCATCGAGGCACCATGGAATCAAAGATTACACATGGACTTTATTTAGCCGGAGAAATCATAGATATAGACGGAAAATGTGGCGGCTACAATCTGCAGTGGGCGTGGACCTCAGGCTATACGGCGGGGAAATGTGCTGCAGAGGCATATTCCATTAGATCATATTAAAAAAAGTTATGGTACAGTGACAAGAATTATATGCAGAAACATTGCAATAGATTAAAAAAGGAGATATTTATTATGTACGAAAAGGGATTTATTCAAGTATATACTGGAAATGGAAAAGGAAAAACAACTGCTGCTTTAGGAATTTCTCTCAGGGCGGTCTGTGGAGGAAACAAGGTGTTTTTTGGGCAATTTTTGAAGGGGCAGAAATATTGTGAATTGAAGGCGCCGAATTTCTTACCCGGACTTACTATGGAACAATTTGGCGGAGTTCACTTTGTAGACGGAAAGCCTACAGAAAAAGATTATGAAGACGCGGCAAAAGGGCTGGAAAGAATGAAAGAAGTATTATTATCTGGGGAATATGATATGGTTGTTTTTGATGAAATAAATACAGCCATGTTTTTTAAATTACTTCCTGTGGAAGAAGTTTTAGCTGTATTGGATTTAAAGCCGGAAAATACGGAGGTTATCTTAACAGGACGTTATGCCCCTGAGGAAATCATTAACAGGGCTAATTTAGTTACGGAAATGAAAGAGATCAAACACTATTATAATGAAGGAGTAGAATCCAGAGTAGGTATTGAGAATTAGTGGGAGGAATAAATTGAAGAGCAAAATAGTAGCTAGCTTATTTGGATTAATACTTATCGTAAGTATTTTGTCTTACTCTTATAGCACAGACATTACAGATTATAGTGGAAATGGAAATAACGGAAATCAAGTGAGGGAAACCAATCAGTTTATTATAGCAGATGGAGGTGCATACCAGAAGTTTACCAACTTAGTAGATGGATATTCTATTTCTGTGGACAAGGGAGCAGTGGTTGATATGTCCATGTCCGAGGTGTGCACAGTTCTTGAAACTCAGGATAAAAGAATTGAAATTTATAAGCAGCCTATAACTGGAAATGTTAGCAGACAAAGCTACATAAATTATTCCAATGGGTTTCTTGATAACCGGATAGATCATAAAAATATAAACAAATCAACCAAAACCATCAGGGGAATCAATGTGACCATTACAGAGTGGAGCAGGGACAAGCTGGCTAGAGTGGAAAATGACAAAAACCACTATGCAAGCATTGAGATTCCAGTAGGTGGCTACGTGTATTCCATATTTGTAAAATCAAGCCAGCCGTTAAACCATACGGGAGGTTATCAGTATCTAATCAATAGCTTTGAGACCTTTACACCCACGGAAAGGGCCTATATGCGAAAAGCAAAGCCTTTAGATGTAGATACAAGAGGATGGAACGCAGAGACCCGTCAATTATATTTGGAATACTTCAGCGGAGATAGCTCTTTGCAGTGGGGAATTTTTGAACCTGCAGCGCCGGATAGCTTCCACCAGCTTGCTGTTATAGAGGAAGCGGTGGACTTTACCTTTCCATTTTTGTTAAGCTACACTCATTTTACTGATAGAGATCATCATCCCGCATTAAAGCAAAGACTTGAGAATGCCTATAATCAAAATCGTGTATTAGAATTGACCCTGCAAACTCCTTGGACCTCCGACGGTAGCGGTAATATGGTTTACCAGGTACTCAATGGAAAATATGATACCTTTTTGAAAAATTATGCCACAACCGTTGCTGAGTTTGGTCATCCAGTACTTTTTAGACTAGGTAATGAGATGAATGGGGACTGGTGTCCTTATTCCAGCTACAATACCTCTAAGGATACCATGATCTTTAAGGAATTTTATTGGTATGTTTACGACATTTTTGAAAAGGCCGGTGCTAATAATGTGATTTGGGTGTGGAACCCAAATGGAACGTCTTTCCCTAACTTTAAATGGAATGATGCCAACATGTACTATCCCGGGGATGAATATGTAGACGTAATTGGACTGACTGCTTATAATACAGGCACCTATTATCCCGGAGAAACCTGGACAGAATTTCACGATTTATACGATTCTCTCTATGAGGAATATAATAGGCTATACGATAAGCCTATGATGATTACAGAGTTTGCATCGAGCAGCGTAGGAGGGGACAAGGCCCAGTGGATACGAAATATGTTTTCTCATATAGGAAAATATGAGAACATAAAAATAGCCATTTGGTGGGACGGAAGCGACCGAGATGCAGCAGGAAATATCGCGAGACCTTATTTTATTGATGAGTTTCCAGAAATCCTAGAGATTTTTAGAGAGTATCTCAACAAAAAACCTTGGTATGTAGATGTGTATGGCTGAGGTTGGTAGGAATAGTACTTGATAAAGAATGGTAAAATGATCAGATTAATGGGATGGCGCAAAGTTATACTTTGAGCCATCCCATTTCCTTTGATTTATTTTTTTATGATAAGACTTTCGCCGGTCATTTCTGACGGCTTTTTTAATCCCATAATATCCAGCATGGTAGGGGCTACATCTGCCAGTGTGCCTCCTTCTCTTAGTGTCACGGGCTGGTTGCAAATGGCCAAAAATGGTACCGGGTTCAGAGAATGTGCAGTCCATTGATTGCCATTCTCATCCAGCATGCAGTCTGCGTTGCCGTGGTCAGCAGTTATGAAAAGCTGCCCGCCTATAGATTGCACCGCAGATACAACTTGAGGAATACATTTGTCTAAGGCTTCAATAGCCTTTATCGTTGCTTCCATATTACCTGTATGACCAACCATGTCCGGATTGGCATAATTCAATATAATCACATCATATTTATTTGATAAAATTTGCTCTATGACTCTTTTCGTTACCGTATACGCGCTCATTTCAGGCTGCAAATCATAGGTTGCCACCTTTGGAGAAGGAACTAAAATGCGGTCTTCTCCGTTGTTTGGAGCTTCAATACCACCGTTGAAGAAAAAGGTCACGTGGGCATACTTTTCTGTTTCAGCAATTCGCAGCTGCTGCAGCTGATGGGAAGAGAGATATTCTCCCAAGGTATTCTTTAAGGATTGAGGAGGGAATGCGATTTCTACATTAGGCATTTCTGCATCATATTGAGTCATGCATACATAATGTAGGTTGGAAATCTCCTTTTTTCTCTCAAAACCATCAAAACTGTTATCTACAAAGGCTCTGGTAATTTCTCTGGCCCTGTCAGGTCTAAAATTAAATAGGATAATTGAATCATTGTTATGAATCGTTGTAATTTCACCATCCCTGCCCTTGATTAGTGTTGGCAGAACAAATTCGTCATTAACCCCGTTTATATATGACTTTAATATGGCTTCTCGTGCACTGTCACGAATAACTCCTTCTCCTAAAGTCATGGCATCATAGCATTGCTGTACTCTTTCCCAGCGCCTGTCTCTATCCATGGCGTAATATCTACCCGAAATTAGCGCAATCTCACCTATTCCAGCTTTAGCTAAATAAGCTTCCAGCTGTTCCAAGTAGTCCACTGCGCTTTGAGGCGGTACATCTCTACCGTCTAGGAAACAATGAATATAGAGCTTTGTCACACCTCTTTCTTTTGCCAAATCAATAAGAGCAAAAAGGTGGTTCATATGGCTATGCACACCACCATCTGACAATAAGCCCATTAGGTGTAAAGAAGAATCGTTTTGTAAACAATGATCCATAGCATTATTGAGAGCAGTGTTTTCGAAAAAATTATCATCCTCAATACTCTTGGAAATTCTAGTTAGCTCCTGGTATACGATTCTACCTGCCCCAATATTTAAATGCCCAACCTCTGAATTCCCCATTTGGCCTTCAGGAAGCCCTACATCCTCTCCACTAGCCCCCAGGGTGGTGTGGGGATATTGTTGAAAAAGCTTATCTATATACTGTTTATCCGCTTTTAAAATGGCATTTCCGTCAAGACTATCATTAGAACCCATGCCATATCCATCAAGTATCATTAGTAATAATAGTGGTTTGTTCTTTTTTCTCATTCTCTGCTCCTTTAATGATGATTTATAAAACATGTCATATGACATTCTGTCAAAACACAATAGGTGTTTTACAAGGAAGAATTATGTAATTTTCAATAATTAATTTTCAAATCTGTCCTATAACATCCTGTCAAAATTAACAGGTGTTTTGATTATATATATAGCCAACTGCAAATTCTATTGGTAAGATTAGATATTTGCAGATTTTTACTAACCAATTATAACCTATTCCCAGAAAAATATCGACTATTGAAATTTTGCCATTGCACTTATCATATAAAATCATGAAATTTAGCCTATAGCCAAAGCAAATAATTTGGTATAATGAATCCTTAGAGATGATAGTAATTCGATTTGGGATTTTGGGATAATTAAGACATTTAACTCATTTGACACAATAGACACTTTGAACCACTACAAGGGCCATAATTACAGGGGAGGAATATGGGACTATGAGTAAAAAAACATTTTTAAGAGGAGCGGCCATATTAGGTATAGCAGGATTATTGGTACAGGTTATGGGGGCTTTCTTTAGGATCCCTCTTGGTAATATTATTGGAGACGAGGGTATGGGCTATTATCAGACGGCTTACCCTATTTATGTTTTTCTACTTGTATTTTCCACCAATGGCGCCCCAGCAGCCATCTCGAAAATGACCTCGGAAAGGATTGCTCAGGGCAAACATTCTGAGGCTCATAGGGTATTTAAGCTTTCTTTTATTCTTATGTTTATCATTGGGATTATAGCCTTTGCTATCTTTTTCTTTGGTGCAGAAATTATTGTGAATCTTCTTAAAAACCCTGGAGCCTACTATGCAATGATTGCCATTGCACCGGCACTACTCTTTGTCCCCATTATGGCTGTTTATAGAGGCTATTTCCAGGGGATGCAGGAAATGGAGCCAACAGCTATTTCACAGCTAGTAGAGCAAGCAATCCGTGTAATTGTAGGCTTGGGCTTAGCGATCTTCCTATTGCCTAGAGGCCTTGAGCTAGCCGCGTCTGGCGCGACCTTTGGTACAAGTATTGGGCCCATAGCGGGGGTTATCATGCTGATTATACTTTATTATAGAAAAAGAACTAAGTTAATAAAGGAAATTGAAGAGGATCCACATCAGGAGAAAGAAAAGGCGGGAAAAATCTTAGGGACACTAGCCGCCATAGCCATTCCCATTACCATAGGGGTATCCATCCTTCCTATTATGAATATCGTGGATGTAATCATCGTAATGAGACGGCTACAGGATGTAGGATTTAGCCTTCAATCAGCCAACGCGCTCTACGGACAGCTAACAGGGATGGCGGGACCCGTTATTAACATACCTATGGCTCTAGCGTTAAGTATAGCCTTGAGTATGGTTCCTGCAATTGCAGCCGCAAATAGTGTAAAAGATACGGAATTTTTAAATATGAATATCAAGCTAGGACTTCGTACTGCTATGATGATTGGGGTGCCTTGCGCTTTTGGTCTAATGACTTTAGCCGAACCTATTATGCTACTACTATATCCTCTTCAAGCGGAAAGCGCATCTAGTGCAGCCTCCAGTTTATTCATATTATCTATAGGAATTCTTTTTCTTACTGTGGGGCAAACAATGGCTGGGATATTACAGGGCTTAGGGAAACCATATACAGCGGTTATTGCCTTAGCCGTGGGTGTTGTGGTGAAAGCCATTGCCACTTACATTCTAGCGGGGATCCCCAGTTTAAATATCCAGGGAGCAGCTTGGGGAAGTACACTGGGTTATTTAGTGATAGGTCTAGTCAATTTTATAGCAGTAAAAAATTTAACAGGTATCAAATTTGATTACAGATTAGCTGTTGTAAAACCACTAATATCCGGCATCACAATGAGCATTTTTGTTGTTGCAGCTTTTTATATTGTAAGGCCGGCAGTTGGTGGCAGTCTGGCTACAATTATTGCAATAGCAATAGGAGCTGCAGCCTATGGTATTACGTTACTCAAAACAAAAGCTATTACAGCTGGCGAAATTAGGCTGTTGCCAAAAGGTGAGAAGCTGGAAAGATTATTGAATAAGTTAAGGCTGATTTAAAAGGAGGACAAAATGAAATGGACTAAAGAACAACAAGAAGCCATTGAGCTAAGGGAAAAAAATATCCTTGTATCAGCTGCTGCAGGATCGGGAAAAACAGCGGTCCTGGTTGAAAGGATCAAACAGCTTATCATAAAGGATGAAATACCCTTGAACCGTATGCTCATTGTAACCTTCAGCAATGCTGCTGCTTCAGAAATGAAAGAGAAAATCGTGACAGCAATCACGAAGGAAATAGAAACACAGGAAAATGAGAATTCCAGCACAAGGCTGCCTGGCAAGGTCTCTTTTTTAAAGGACCAGTTAAATCAGATTCATAAAGCCAATATTAGTACCTTTCATGCCTTCTCTATGGAGGTCATTCGAAGGTATTTTTATCTTATTGACATAGAACCTAATTTTAAAATCTGTGATGAGGCTCAAAAGGCCATTTTGCAGGCGGAAGCCATGGAGGAGCTTTTTGAAACCCTATTTGAAGCCAGGGATGAGATTTTCTTAAATATATTAAATAAATATGCTACGACGAAAAGTGACGATGCTGTGAAGGGCATGATCCTTGAAACCCATAACTTTATCCAAAGTATTCCCGATTCCTTTGGTTGGCTTCAGGCTCAGGTAAAAGCTCAAGGGGATAGCATAGAAGAGTTCTATAAGGGCCCTGTGTTTCAGGAAATAAAAGAAGAAATTAAAAGAAGTCTGTGTTTAGTCTATAACATTTTTTCTAAGGTCAAGGAAATGCTGGAGCTTCAAGGGATTTCAAGCCTTGTGTTGAAGTGTGAAAAGGACCTTGATGCCATAGAGGAGATGATGAATGCTTTCAAGGCTATGGAATTGGCATTAGAGAGTGAAGAAAATACCAGGTCTTCAGAAGGGCAATCTGAATCCTTTGAAGCATTATCTTGCTTAATATCCGGTTTTAGAGCCGAGACCTTTAGGGTGCCTAAAGAAGAAAAGGAAGACTATGAGGAGATTAAGGAAGCTGTAAAAGCTTATCGGGATAGAGGAAAGGACATTTTAAATAAGCTAAAAAATACATATCTTGTAAAGCCCATGGATGAATTTGTTCAAGAGCTGCAGGACACCTATGAGGACGCGCGGGGGCTGGAAAAACTAGTAAGGGAATTTGACAAAATATATAAGGAGAAGAAGCAGAAAAAGGGATTAATTGACTTTAATGATATTGAGCATTACGCCCTAGATATTCTTGCCCACGAGGAAGCCGCCAAAGAGTACCGGGAAAAATTTGATGCCATTTTTATTGATGAATATCAAGACAGTAATATTGTGCAGGAAACCCTTATTAATAAAATCAAGCGAGACAACAATGTCTTTATGGTAGGGGATGTGAAGCAAAGCATCTATAAATTCAGACTAGCAGAGCCGGAAATCTTTATTAGCAAGTATGAAGCCTTTAAAGAAAATAAGAGTAGCTGTGATCAGAAAATTGACCTTAACAGGAACTTCAGAAGTAAGGGGCAAATCATTACAGCTATCAATGATATTTTCAGCCAAATTATGAAAAAGGATATTTCAGGCCTTGAATATGATGATGCTGCAGCCCTTTATAAAGGAGATTCTTATGAAGGTGACCTAGACTACCCAGTGGAGCTTCACTTGGTGGATGATATGCAGCTGGAAGACGAAGACATTGACGAAGAAATTATGGAGATGAAAAAGGCGGAGGTAGAGGCTTACGCTGCAGCCCAGCTCATCAAAGAAGCCAAGGGGAGTCTAATATATGATTCTAAAAAGCAAATATCCAGAAGCTTAACCAACAAGGATGTGGTGATTCTTCTCAGGGGGGCTAAGGGAACGGCAGATATTTACTATGAAGCCTTGATGAGGGAAGGAATACCGGCCTTTGTAGATAATAGCGATGGGTATTTTGATACCCTTGAAATAGAGGTTTTCCTTAATTTGCTCCGGGTCATCGATAATAAAAAGCAGGATATACCTTTATTGAGTATCCTTAGATCAGCAATCTTTGGTTTTAAGGTGGAGGAGCTCATTGAGATTCGTTTAGAAAATAGGAAGGGCGCTTTTCATAAAGCCTTTGAAGCTTACGCAGAAGCTGGTGAAAGTGAAGAAGGTTCCAGTGATTGCAAGGGCGGTCTTTATAATGAAAATAGAAGCCTTAGGAATAAGTGTAGGTGTGCACTAGAACAGCTGGCTACCTGGAAGAGGGAGTCTACCTTTATTCCCTTGGAGGATTTCCTATGGAAGCTGATTTATGACACGGGCTATTATGAATATATCGGCGCCATCCCCGGCGGTGTGCAAAGACAAGCAAATCTCAGGGCCCTGGTGGACAAGGCCGTTCAGTTTCAAAAAAGCCAAATGAAAGGACTATTCCAATTTATTAACTATATAGAGGCTATTAAGAAAAGAAAGGTTCCTATGGGCCAGGTGAAGCTACTGGGAGAGAATGATGATGTGGTGAGAATTATGACTATCCATAAAAGCAAAGGCCTGGAATTTCCTATGGTTCTCGTTGGTGGACTTGGAAAGCGGTTTAACAAGGATCGTGCTACCTATCGGGTGAGTTTACATAAGGACATCGGGCTTGGAATGCGATATGTAGATAGGGAGCATTTCAGCTATAAAAAGACAATCACTCAAATGGTTATAGAGGGTCGAAAAGACCGGGAAGGTCTTGCCGAGGAGCTTCGAATATTATATGTTGCCTTTACAAGAGCTAAAGACAAGCTGATGCTTCTGGGTACGGTGACAAATATAGATGAAACACTGAAAAAATATCAATTAATAGACAGTGAGGATTTATATAGAGGCAATTGCTATCTAGACTTTTTAATCCCAGTCTTGATTGGCACTGATATAGGCCTTTTCCGTCATGATCGAGGAGAGATGAGCATAAGCAAGGAAGAGACAGATAGCTATAAGGAGGAAGTTTGGAAGCTGATAAGCCAAGATGGGCAAGAGGATAAGGCCCAGGAGAAAGCTGACTCAGAACTCGGGGAATTAAGAGCAGAAATACATAGACGCCTCAATTTTGAATACCCTCATAAGGCTGCACTAACAGTAAAGTCTAAGTTTACAGTTTCTGAGCTAAATAAGATTCTTAGCCAAGAGGCTTTGGAAAAAAGTAGAGCGTCTACTGTGTCTTTGGCTGTACCAAAATTCCTTGATGTTCGCAAAGGTTTTACAGCAGCAGAAAAAGGGACTATTATTCACAAGGTTATGGAGCATATGGATTTTAACCATATGGGCACATACTTTGAGAGTGATGGGGATGATAGAGAAAAAGTCAGCAAAAATCAGGAAGCCATCCAATATGTAAAGGATTTTATCAACCAGCTGGTTCAAAAGGTAATACTTACTGAAGAGGAAGCGGAGACCGTGGATGTTTCTAAGATTATAGGGTTCTTCCAAACAGAGATTGGCAGAAGAGCCAGTAGGGCAGATAGACTCTACAAGGAAGTGTCCTTTAACAGCATAAGGGAGATTTCAGGAGAAAAAATTATCGTGCAAGGAACCATTGACTGCTACTTTGAAGAGGGCGGAAAATATATTTTGCTGGATTATAAATCGAATTATATTTCAGATCGAGGGAATGAATCAAAGATAGAGGAGCTGGCTGAATATTACAAGCCCCAGATTCTCATGTACAAGGAGGCTCTCGAAGCTATCAGAGGCATTAAGGTAGAAGAGGCTTACCTTTACCTATTCCATCTTGGGGAGTCTTATAGGATTAGCTAGAGAATCTCAGACCAGCCAAAAATTTCTTACATTGTAAAAGGGACAAGGATGTCGGTTCGACCTCCTTGTCCCTCTTTAAACTCTATTTATTATATGCCCTAAGTCTTGCATTCTCAAGGTGGGCTGCTGTAGCAGCGACACCTGCCTCCACATCTTTGTCGATAAATGCCTGGAAGATTTCCCTATGCTCTGCTAGAACCACATCCAGATAATCTTCGGCATAGCTTCTCTTGCTTCTGCTTTGTTTAATATACATCTGAAACATGGAAAGGATTTTCGCTAGCATTTTATTCTTTGATGCATTATAAATCAATTCATGAAAGGACTGGTTAATGTTTAACATTTTTTCAATGTCCTTTTTTTGTGTATAGAATTCCATGAATTCAAAGGCTTCTTCCAGCTTTTCAAATTCGCTCTTGGTAATCCTTTCGATGGCCCATCTTACAGCCAGCATCTCATAGGACTTACGCATTTCGTATAAATCATCTAAATCTTGTGGACTTAGACCCACCACAAAAGCACCACGGTTTGGGATATTTTCGATGAGACCTACAAGCTCTAACTGTTTAAAAGCCTCTCTTACTGGAGTACGGCTTACCATATATTCTTCACATATTTGCTGCTCCGTCAGCTTTTGGCCTCTTTTCAGCTTCCCCTGAAGGATGTCTTTTTGGAGGCTGGAAAACAGATCAGTGGAAAGGGGGAGACCTGTTGGTTTTACATCTGACGATTCTTTATATGAAATAGCCATAATAACCTCATATCTTAGATAGGATATAATCCGTATACTCTGCTCCGGTAGCCCCGTCTGATCTGCCGGTAATTACAAGCTTTTTCTCCTTTGCACATTCTTCTAATGCCGCAAAGAGCTGCTCTGATTGCTTTTGGTATCCAATATGGGAAAGTAGCATAGCTCCTGCACGGATAACACTACTTGGATCTGCGTAAATATCGCGACCTTCTTCCACCATACGAGGGGCTGAACCGTGAATCGCCTCAAACATGGAAAATCGCTTACCAAGATTGGCACTTCCAGCGGTACCTACGCCGCCTTGAAATTCCGCAGCTTCGTCTGTAAGGATGTCACCGTATAAGTTAGGAAGAACAAGAACCTCAAATTCGCCTCTTCTTTTCTCATCGATAAGCTTGGCTGTCATGATGTCGATGTACCAGTCATCCACTTCTATTTCAGGATAATCCTTGGCAACCTGTAAGCAGACATCTAAAAATTTCCCGTCTGTAGCTTTAACTACATTGGCTTTTGTAACGATGGTTACTTTCTTTTTATTGTTTGCCCTAGCGTATTCAAAGGCGAGTTTAGCTATTCGCCTTGTACCTGGTGTTGTGATAACCCTAAAGTCGATGGCTAGATCATCAGTAATGTTGACACCCTGACTACCCATGGCATAAAGACATTCTGTGTTCTCTCTGAAGAAGGTCCAATCGATTCCTAACTCAGGAACCTTAACTGGCCTTACATTGGCAAAGAGGTCTAGTTCTTTTCTCATAGCCACATTAGCGCTTTCTACATTAGCCCACTTGTCGCCTTTTCTTGGTGTAGTGGTAGGTCCTTTAAGTAGAACATGACATTTTTTGATCTCAGATAAAACATCATCTGGAATAGCCTTGCCAGCAGCGGCTCTGTTTTCAATGGTACAGCCTTCAATGACCTTAAACTCCACTTTTCCTTTTGCAACCTCATCGGATAGGAGCTGCTCTAATGCTCTGTGAGCCTGGCCTGTGATAGCAGGGCCGATTCCGTCACCGCCAATAATTCCAATAATAATTTTATCTAAGGCTTGGTAGTCAATGAAATCTTCTTCCGCTTTCATTTTTTCTACTCTAGCCAGCTGATGAGCTACTATATCTTCAAACGCCTTTACATAATCCATATATTTACCTCTTTCCTTTTGCTATTTCTTCATTTGGTTAATCTTGCCGCCATCTAAAATCATTTCAATCTCAAGCTCAGAGAAATTAGTAGCAGCACGGTATTCCTTACCATTGTCCAGATTTTTCACTATGATGACAGGGTTTTTTACCTGCTCTCTAGCATTTTCTATTACTAGTTTTTGTCCTAGCTTGAAATCATCGTAATCAGCAGGGTTTTCAAATACCAATGGCATGATACCGCTGTTGATCAAGTTAGAGCGATGTATTCTTGCAAAGGATTTAGCCAGTACAAATTTAATGCCCAAATAAAGAGGTGCTAGAGCAGCATGCTCACGGCTTGAGCCTTGTCCGTAGTTGTCGCCTCCTACGATGACGCCTTCTTTGGCCTCCTTGCAACGTGCAGGGAAATCCTCGTCAATTTTCTCAAAGCAGTAATTTGCAAGGTGAGGAATGTTAGAACGATAAGGTAGCAATCTAGAATCAGAAGGCATAATATCGTCGGTTGTTATATTGTCACCGGCATGAAGGACCACTGTTGCCGTAACCTGCTCCGGTAAGGCTGTATTCTTAGGGAAGGGTTTAATATTTGGTCCCATTTCAACAGGAGTATTTTCCTTATTTGTCTCCTTTGGATATACGATAAAGTTATCGTTAAAGTTAAAGTCCTCGGACTTAATTTCTGGAAGCTCAAAATCCGTAGTGGAACCGTCTGTAAGAACACCAGTTATTGCTGAAACAGCTGCTGTTTCAGGACTTACCAGATAAATATCAGCATCTAATGTTCCGCTTCTACCCTTGAAGTTTCTATTAAAGGTTCGGAGGGAAACGGCACCGGATTTTGGTGATTGACCCATACCAATACAAGGACCGCAGGCATTTTCAATGATTCTTGCTCCTGCATTGATCATATCAGCTAGCGCTCCATTTTCCGCCATTTTGCTAAGAATTTTAGCAGATCCTGGTGAGATAACAAGGCTTACGTCAGGATGAACCTTTCTACCTTTTAGTACAGCAGCTACCTTCATTAAATCGGTATAGGATGAATTGGTACAGCTACCGATAGCCACTTGATCCACCTTGATAGGCCCGATATTTTGAATGGTATCAACATTATCAGGGCTATGAGGCATGGCTGCCAGGGGTGTAAGACTGGATAAGTCTACCTTTAGTGTTTCGTCATATACTGCATCTGGGTCTGCAGAAAGTGGAACATAATCCTTTTCTCTGCCCTGAGAAGCTAGATAAGCTCTGGTGTTCTCATCACTTGGGAAAACAGAGGTAGTAGCACCTAGCTCAGCGCCCATATTGGTAATAGTGGCTCTATCTGTCACGGAAAGAGTTTTGACTCCTTCTCCTGTATATTCAACAATTTTTCCTACGCCACCCTTTACAGTAAGCTTTTGAAGGACATGAAGAATGACATCCTTTGCAGAAACCCAAGGCTTTAGTTCGCCAGTAAGCTCTACATTAATTACCTTTGGCACCATCAAGCTATAAGTACCTTTAGCCATTGCAACGGCAACGTCTAGTCCGCCTGCACCAATAGCAATCATGCCCAGTCCACCACCTGTTGGTGTGTGGCTGTCTGAACCCAGAAGAGTCTTTCCTGGGATGCCGTAGTTCTCTAGATGAAGCTGATGGCAGATTCCGTTTCCAGGCTTGGAATAAACAACTCCATGGCGTTTTGCAACGCTTTTAATAAATTCATGGTCGTCAGCGTTTTCAAACCCTGATTGTAATGTGTTGTGGTCGATGTAAGCGACGGATAGCTCTGTTTGGATTTTATCTACATCCATGGCTTCAAGCTGCAGGTATACCATGGTCCCCGTGGAGTCCTGCGTCAAAGTCTGGTCAATTTTAATTGTAACTTCATTACCTGGAACTAGTGTGCCTTCCACAAGATGATTTTCCAGGATTTTATAGGCTAAAGTTTTACCCATATTTTCTCCTCCTCCTATAGCTGTAAGATATAATATTTTGCCTAGCATTTAGTATTACAGCCTGCCTAAAGTAATATTTTTTGATAAACTGATAATAGCTTGGCCAATTGCAGGATAAATTTCATGGCAAATTGATAAATGGAAATCATAAATTTGCTTCATATCCTTAACCTGCATGTAGGCATATTATATACTGGTTTTGTATTTCAGCATACAATTATAGTTTCAACTTAGTCCAAAAGCAAGTAAATTCATGGAAAACAGGTGATTTACACCATTGATTCATATCTCCTTACTTACCTAGGATGCATGAGAGACACTAATTGTATTTCTGTATACAATTATACATTCTTAATAGCCTTATAGCAAGGAAAAATTAAACTTCCGTATTACAAGAAAATATTTAGTAAAAACTAACCAATAATTGTTAGTCATGTTAATATCTATTATTGTAATCCCAGCAAAAGTACTATATAATGTTGTCTAATATAAACGGAACAACTATATGTAGGTGATTCTGACACAATACAATGGATTCGGAGGTTCTTATGAAAACGGTTATAAAAAGAGATGGAACCCAAGTTAATTTTAACTATGTAAAAATTGAAACGGCCATAAAAAAGGCCATGTTGGAGACAAAGCTCGGTGTAGACGAAAAATTAGCCAAGGATATAGCCCTTGCTATAGAAAGGCAGGTGGAAAAATCCACAAGGACAGTGCATGTTGAAGATTTGCAGGATTTAGTGGAAGATTACCTTATGGGTAGCGACAGGAAGGATGTAGCAAAAAAATTCATCATCTATAGATACGAACGGGATAAAACAAGAGATGCCAGAAAAAGGCGAGATGGTAGAATCATTTCAGATGAATTTGTCAGCAAATTTAAGCATGCTCCCTCACCGATGAACCAGCTAGGAAGCTTTGTATACTATAGGACTTATTCAAGATGGATTCCTGAAGAAATGAGGCGAGAATATTGGTGGGAAACCGTTAGGCGGGCGGTTGAGTACAACTGTAGCCTAGTTCCTACCTCCAAGGAAGAAGCAGAAAAACTTTACAAGAATGTGTTTGAGCTTAAGCAATTTTTGTCTGGTCGGACTTTTTGGGTAGGAAGTACCGATGTTTCAAAATATTATCCCATGGCCAATTACAATTGTTCCTTCCAAGTAATCGACAGTTTTTCTGCATTTAGGGACATTTTTTACCTGCTCATGGTAGGATCTGGCGTAGGTATTCGGGTTCTCAAGTCGGATGTTGAAAAGATGCCTAAAATTAGAACAGATGTGGAAATCATTCATGAATCATATACACCTCTCCTAAAATCCCTAAGACAAGACAGCACCTCCTTGGAATTTAGCCATAATGATACGGTGAAAATTATCATAGGAGATAGTAAAGAGGGATGGGTTCAGGCCTTGGATTATTTTATAAAGGCCCTATACAGCACAGAATATCGAAAAATAAAAACAATTATTTTAAATTATGACCATGTGAGAGGTAAAGGTGAAAAACTAAAGACCTTTGGAGGAACAGCCAGTGGCCATTCTAGCATGAAGAATATGTTCATAAAGATCGGTAAAGTGATTGAAAAAGCGGGAACTCGATCTACTACAAATAAAGTCCAATTAAAGCCGATTGATTGTTTGGACATTGCTAATATTATTGGAGAAAATGTTGTAGTGGGAGGCGTCCGACGGACTGCGGAAATTATCCTCATAGATCAAGATGACAAGGAATGTATTCAAGCTAAAAGCAACCTATATAAAAAGGTTGATGAGCAGTGGGTGATTGACAGTGAAATTGCCCATAGACAAATGAGTAATAATTCCATATTTTACACAAGAAAGCCTACCAGATCGGAGCTACATTGGCATTTGAATCAAATGAGATATTCGGGAGAGCCTGGCTGGGTCAATCAAGAAGCTGGTGCCAAGAGAAGGCCCAACTTTCAAGGAGTCAATCCTTGTGCAGAAATCTTATTGGATTCCAAAGGGCTTTGTAATTTAACTACCGTAAATGTGATGGGCTTTGTAAAGGATGGCGTCCTAGATTACGATGGCCTAATGGAAGCACAAAGACTATCTGCAAGAGCAGGGTATCGTATGACTTGTACAGAATTGGAAATTCCAGAATGGAATGCTGTTCAGCAAAGAGACAAACTATTGGGATGCTCCTTAACCGGGTGGCAGGATATGGTTAATGAGCTGAAGCTGAATAAAGAAGGCCAGGAAAAGCTTTTAGCAGATTTAAAACGAGCAGCAAAAAGTGCAGCAAGTGAATATGCCAGGGAATTAGGCCAAAAGGAACCGCTGCTGGTAACTACCATAAAACCAGAAGGAACATTGAGTCTGCTGCCTGTGGTATCTAGCGGAGTTCATTATTCCCATTCTCCATACTATGTAAGAAGAATCAGAATAAGTAGTGATGATCCCTTGATAAAGGTATGTGAGGAGCTGGGATACCCTGTATTTCCTGAGGTGGGGCAGGATATAGAAACCTGCGTAACCAAGGTGGTAGAATTTCCAGTTAAGGCTCCAGAGGGCAGGTTTAAGGCTGATGTAAGCGCCATTGAGCAATTGGAAACTTATAAGATGTTCATGACTCACTATGTGGAACACAATTGTTCTATAACAGTTCATGTGAGAGATGATGAATGGGATGAAGTGGAACAATGGGTATGGGAAAATTGGGACGACACTGTTGCTCTATCCTTCTTGTCCTTTGAAGATAATTTTTACGAGCTACTACCTTTTGAAGCCATCACTAAGGAGGAATATGAAAGTAGAGTAGCTGCCATGAATCCTTTTGTTCCATCATTGATTTCCAAATATGAAAAAGAAGAAGTTCAGTACGATGTGGGAGACGATGGTTGTGAAAACGGGGTATGCCCAGTGCGTTGAGTTAATAAGAATATAAAGGGGTATAATTTCTTTAATAAATTTTTTATTTATTAACAATGTTATTTTTTGTATTTACTGAGACATGGGGCTTCGCCTATGTACTCAAGGAAAGAGAGGCTCTTAGATGTTTGGGATTAACTACAAGAACTGGATTAAAGAAAGTGCGGATCAGAAGATTGCTGAATATATTAAATGGCTAAATGTAAGCCCTAGCTGGGATAACATTCAGATAGGATATGCTTCTGCAGACCATGAGAGATTTATGGAGCTTTATCAAAATCATATATGCAAGCACCCCAAAAGGCTGTATCGGCCGGGAAAAACCGTTATCTGTCATTTCACGCCTATTTCAAATGATATTGTAAAAAAATATCATGATGGTAAAATAGCCAAGGAAGAGTGGGAGAAGCTATGTGCTAATACATGGCAGATTTCCCGTGGGATAACAGATGGGATTATCGCTACTTTAAGGAGCTTGGGCCGGGAGGTTGCTTTACTTACTGAGCAGGAAGGATGGTCTCATGCCTGCGGGGGAGAAATAGCAGGAATGGGGAAATTTGAGTACAAGGATGAAATGTTTCATAAGGGTAACCAGATAGGATATATGGGGAGTGCAATAACAGAAGTAGAAATCAAATAATTCATACTAGAGGCATTTAGATGATTATGAGTATTTTGCCTTAATCTTTGTTTTGATTTTTATTATCATAGCAATTATAATTGATTAGATGTTATTTGATGGGAGGTGCATTGATATCGAAAAAAAGCTTTATAGATCTACAGAGAATAAGGTGCTGGCAGGAGTTTGTGGTGGTATCGGGGAATACTTCGGAATTGATCCTGTTATTGTTCGCCTTTTAGTGGTACTATTTACGTTGATGGGCGGATCGGGATTGATTGCCTATATTATTGCAGCCATCATCATTCCATCAAGGGAGATTATGGATAGAGCCGAGAAAACCTATCAGACATATACAGATGAAAATGGGGAAAGCTATCAAGAAAGTTATTCTGAAGAGAATGACATAAAAAGCACGAGGAGCGAGAAAGGAAGCCATATCACCTTTGGTATTATTCTTATTATATTTGGTGCAATCGTGTTTTTCAAAGGCTTAGTTCCTTGGATTCCCAACGAATTAATTATTGCAGCAATATTTATATTACTGGGGATTTACTTTATATTTAGGAGATAATTGGATATAGATCCAGTGAATGCCCCCCCTAGAAAAAATCAATAGTCATAAGGAGAAAAAATGAAATCAGCAAAAAGAAGAATACTATTAGCATTATTATTAATCACTCTCTTGGTTATGAGTGGATGTGCCCAGGAAGAAGACAACCAGCAAGATTCCGTAAGCCTTGTAATTAAAGACATGTCTGGCGCAGAAATTTCACTAGAAGGTCCAGCGGAGAGGATCGTCGCTTTGACAGCTGCAGATTGCGAAATTATCTATGCGCTTGGTGCTGGTGATAGCCTTGTTGGAAGAGGAGAATACTGCGATTACCCTGAAGAGGTTTTAGATGTAGCTGTTGTCCAGTCTGGAAGCAATACTAATATTGAAGAAATCATAGCCCTTGAGCCGCAGGTTGTTATTATGAGTATGATGGCTCAAACAAATGAACAGATAGAAGCTTTAAAAAACGCAGGCATTAAGGTGGTAATTAGTGATGCTCAGGACATTGAAGGAGTATACACGGCCATAGAGCTCATCGGCAAGGTAGTTGGAAAGGATGAGCAGGCGGAGCAGCTTATTGCTGAAATGAAAAATGAGATTGCTGAGATAAGTGAGAAAGTAGAAGGCTTGGAGAAAGATAAAACTGTTTACTTTGAAGTATCTCCTTTGGAATATGGGTTATGGACAGCAGGAAACGGAACTTTTATTGATGAACTATCTAATATACTTGGTGTTCACAACATTTTTACTGATGTGAATGGATGGGCTGAAATTTCACAGGAACAAATCATCCAGCGTAATCCAGATTATATCGTAAGTGTGGTCATGTATTTTGGAGAAGACCAAAGGCCTGAAGATGAAATATTAGCGAGGGCGGGCTGGCAGGAGATTACAGCAGTGAAAAACAAAGATGTGCTGCTGGCAGATTCCGATGCTATTTCAAGACCCGGACCTAGACTGATTGAAGCCTTAAGCAATCTATACGACTTTTTCTACCATGACTAGGGCAGTGTGAATAGGACAGCTTTTGATTACACTATGTCCTAATCATCAGCGATCATGAGGGAGGGAGGACAAGTTCCTGTAGACTCTCTTAAATTTACTATAGCAAGGATAAAATTATGATCTTACATAAAAAAACAGTATTTAGCATTAAAGAGTATATCTTTTTTAGCTTGATGACCCTTGTGGTTTTCATTTTTTGTGTCACTGTGGGCAGCGTGAATATTAGTCCTGTGGACACCTTTACCGTTATAGCGAATACCGTTCTTAACAAGCCGCTTCCAGAAGGAATTTCAGGCTCTATTATTCTTTTTGTCAGGCTCCCCAGGGTTATATGTGTTGCCCTAGTAGGGGTGGCTCTTTCCCTTTGTGGTGCCGCTATGCAGGGGTTGTTGAGAAACCCCTTAGCTGACGGATCAACTATTGGGGTTTCATCAGGAGCTTCTTTGGGGGCGGTTCTTGCTATTGGCCTAGGAATTACTATACCGGGAATCCCCGGAGCAGGAACCATGGTCATGGCCATGATTTTTGCATTTATCTCCCTCATGTTGATTTTATCTCTTGCTTATAAACTTGATTTTACTTTGTCCACCTACACCATTATTTTGATAGGTGTTATTTACTCTATGTTTGCAAGCAGTATCATCAGCTTTATTGTTACCTTTGCTGGAGATAAAGTAAAAACTATTGTTTTCTGGACCATGGGATCCTTGGCGGGAACTGGATATTCAGACGTAATTATCCTTCTTGTATCCCTTGTAATATTCGGAACAGCTATATTGGCAAATGCTGAAGAAATGAATGCCTTTGCCATAGGTGAGGATAATGCCAGACATGTAGGTGTTAATGTTAAAAGGGTCAAGCTTGTTGTGATGATATCCATATCAGCTCTCATCGGTGTCAGTGTTTCTATCGGAGGGACCATTGGCTTTGTAGGTCTTGTAATACCTCATATTACTCGTATGTTGGTAGGCCCCAACCACAAGCGGCTTCTTCATGCAGTATTGTTTTCCGGAGCCATATTCCTCATGCTTGCAGACTTATTGAGCCGTGTTATTTTAAGCCCTTTGGAGCTGCCTCTAGGAGTTGTTACATCCTTTATCGGATCCATTATTTTCGTATATATTTTCTATATTTCCAGAAAGGTCAGGTAGAGCCATGCTTGATGTTAGAAACCTATCAGTAACAATTGGAGATCACAAAATTGTAGACGATGTCAGCTTTCAGGTAAAGGAAAAGCAATGGCTAATGATTGTAGGGCCCAACGGCGCAGGAAAGAGTACCGTTATCAATGCAGTTTCACAAGGAATCCCATATACTGGTGCCGCCTATTTTGAAGGGGAAAATATTGCGAATCTTAAACCCATAGAACGGGCTAAAAAAATTGGCGTACTCATGCAATATCATTATGTAGGCTATTCCTTTACCGTTGAGGAGGTAGTAAAGTTGGGGAGATATGCTTATTCCCCAAAGGTTTTTTCTACGACCACAGATGAAAATGCTGAAAAGGTAAAGAAGGCCATGGAAATTACAGGGGTCTTACCTATAAAAGATCAATCGGTTTTAACCCTTTCCGGCGGTGAAATGCAGAGAACATTTTTGGCTCAGCTTTTGGCTCAGGACCCACAAATGCTCATTTTAGACGAACCCACCAATCACCTGGATTTGGTATATCAGAAATTGATTTTTGAACTGGTCAAAGAATGGATCAAAAAAACCGGTAGAAGCGTGGTATCTGTTGTCCATGATTTAAGCTTGGCCAAAGCCTATGGAACCCATGCTGTGTTAATGGAGAAGGGAAAGGTAGTAGCTTACGGTCCCATGGATCAAGTTTTCACAAACGAAAATCTGAAAAAAACGTATTCCATGGACGTGCAGCAGTGGATGCGGAATATGCTGTCTTTCTGGACCTAATAAGATTCTATTGATATAGATTTCTAGATTCTTGTCAAATAAAACTAGATGCTTACCAAAGTAAATTATTGAAAATATGTGCAAACTAATAAAACATTTTATAAAAATAATTTAAAAAATATTTATAGTGCCTAATGGCACCGATCTTATGACTTGGGTTATTTTTTTAAAAATTAACCCAATTTTTATCTGTTATATGAAATGTGTTTCTGTGGGATAGTAGTACTGAGAATAAGAAAAAGGAGCAGTAACTATATGAAATTTCACAGATTTTTAGGCGGTATTATTCATGAGGAATTATATTTTGAAGAAATAAATATAAAATTTCTTATTCATAAATCCTTGATTTCCGAAAACACAAGAGACATGATTAACCAATTTATTTATACAGGCTCCACCCCGGTCGGGGTAGAGGCTAAAGTAGCTTATGATATTGTTTGCTTTCAGCCCATAGGTGAAGGGGATAATCTTTATTTAGAAGCAAATGATGATTATCTATGGTTTGTAATGTAAGATTTAATTTAGCATCTATGAACGGTGTGACTTAATCTTATCTACTGTTAAAACAATTATTAAAGTTCCTAATCCCGCTAAAATAGCGCTTATCAAGAGAAGCAAGGAGGGGCCGCTGAAATCCAAAATGGCTCCACCAGCTAAGCTTGCAAAGACAGCACTTAATGTCATCATGGCGGTGATGGCGGACTGGCCTTTAACAGCTTCGCCCTTTTTCATCACTTCATCCACGAGATGGACAGAAGCAGAAAGAAAAATGGGGAAAGATATAAGCTGAAATAAAAAGCCTATGTAAATAAGTGTCACTGTATTAGCCATAAAACAAAAAATAACTTTTAAAGTAAAGGCAATAGAAGATACTTTTAGCATAAATTGACAACTAAACCTTTCCCTTAAGCGGTTAAAAAATATAAGTCCCGGCAACTCTAAAACAGCCATAAAGGAAAAAAGTCTACCCATCTCTTTGCTATCTCCACCAACGGCAGATAGGATTTGCATCAAATAATTATTAAACACTGAATTTTGGAAGAATATAAGTACGATACAAAAGGTAAAAAGGATAAATACTTTATTACCCAGAATAAAATCCTTTAGATTAATGACATCATGCTCTTCCGTTTTTACCCTATATCCACCATCTTCTTTATTTGGATTTTTATATTCATTTTCTACTTTTTTAGTAATAGCTTTATTCTTTTCCAAGGCTCCTTTATAAAGTTTTCTTGTTAACCAAAGTGAAACAAGGAGAAGGATGACGATTAGGATACCCATTGTTGGAATGGCATTGACTCCATAAGAAACAACAAGAGCCCCTAGTATAGAAGTCAAAATGGCATAGGCCATGGAACCAGCACTTCTAGCAACACCAAAATTGATTTTGCGCTCCTTTGTAGTCAAATAAAAGGCCATGGAGTTTATGAGGGGCTGTAGAGCCATATGTAAGCCTCCGAGGAAAATAAATATTAACGCAAGTACTGGGGATTTAGATGAAAATATGTACAGGGTAAATGTCACTATTAGAAGGATTGCACTAAAAATTCCTGTGATACCAATCAAGGAAATTCTTTTAGATTTGTCTGCAATATCTGCAAGTAAAGGCTGCAGGATAACTGCAAAAATGCTAGAAGAGGCCAATATTACACCAATTTCTGAATTAGAATACCCCTTGGCCAGTAGAAATACGGAAGCAAAGCTCATGATGACGCCATAGTACATCCAGTAGCTTCCTTGTATTGCGCTATATGAAAGATTTAGATATTTACTCATTTTACCCTCTAATCCGGTCTATGCCTTTTATTCTTATAATTTGTCAATAAAACTTGCTTGAGCTGTAAGCAAGCAGATTTATCACATAAATAGTATTCTAGCACAAATTCAAATATTAGGGGGATAATTTGATTCGGCTAAAGAATATTAAGCTCTAAACAGTAGTAAGATAAAGTGATATAATGAATCAGATTCTTCTATAGCCTGTTCAGCTTATTATCTCAGAATTTATGCATAATACTGGACTGAAATCTGTAAGGACTAATCAGATCATTGTTTTTCTTTAAATAATAAAGGGGAATGCGAGAATGATAAGAAAAATACGGTCAATAACCAATAAAGTTTTATTAATGATACATCTTATTATTGGGATTGGTGGACTATTTGGAGGCTATGCGGCTCTTTCTGATCCTAAAGCACCTCTTGGGATACCAGCTGAAGAGGCCTTAAAAAATTCACCTTTTAGCGATTTTCTAATCCCTGGCATTATTTTATTTGTTTTTCTTGGACTGGGTAATGTGATCTTTGCAATATTGCCTCGATTTCTCCCTATGATTCGCGGTTACGGGAGTAGTGTCTTTGGATTTGGCTTAATGGTATGGATTATTGTGCAATGTATGATGCTTCGTACAGTAGTCTCTCTACATGTGATATTTTTCATTTTTGGCATGATTCAAGCTACAGCAGGAATATATATCCTCTATCAAGAAAATCAATTTCCAATGCCTTTTCTTACAAAACTCATGAGGAAATTAAAGAACCAAGAAAAGAAAAGTCAAATTTAAATTATATTAATAGTCTAAAATCTAAAAATCTATGAATAATTATGGAGGGGTAAAGATGATTATTACAACCACACCAACAGTTGAAGGCAAGAAGATAACAAGTTATAAAGGAATCGTATTCGGAGAGGTCGTTGCTGGCGTTGACTTTATCAAAGACTTTGCCGCAGGATTGACCAACTTCTTCGGCGGACGTTCTGGATCCTATGAAGGGGAGCTGATTAAAGCCAGGGAAGGAGCTTTAAAGGAAATGGAAAAGCGCGCCGGTTTAATGGGTGCTAATGCTATAGTAGGAGTGGATGTTGACTATGAGGTGCTTGGTCAAAGCGGAAATATGCTAATGGTAACAGCTTCAGGAACTGCTGTAGTGGTGGAATAATTCGAAGTTGTTTTGATATGATTTTCCGGAGTAAAGGATGAATAGCTGGGTAAACACCATACTATAAGATGTAACAGTGCCAGAAAGGGGATGAAAATAATGGGTAAAATTATAAATGCCTATATCGTACCTCACCCGCCAATAATTGTGCCGGAAGTAGGTAAAGGCAGAGAAGTTGATGCAATAGACACCATTGAGGCCATGAAAAAGGTAGCTTCTGACGTTGCCAAGGACAAGCCCTCTACAATTATCCTGTCCTCTCCACATGCACCTTATCTACAAGATTACCTTTATGTAGAGGATGCTGAGATCATGTCTGGTGACTTTAGCAGCTTTGGGTATTTAGGTGATGTCATGGAGTTTAACAATAATCTTGACTTGGCAAGGCTCATTGTTGAAAAAGCCATGAAAGCAGGAATCCAAGGGGGAGGGTTAAGCTTCGAAGAAAAGAAAAGGCTGAGAAGATCCACGGAAGGGCTAGATCACGGATCCTTGGTTCCTCTTTACTATATTGCAAAAGAATATACTGATTTTAAGCTGGTGCTTATTTCTACACCATATATGCCTTTATCTCAGAATTTCCAATTAGGAAAAGCCATTGCTGAGGCAATTACTGCCTCAGAGGAAGAGGTAGTGTATATAGCAAGTGGAGACTTATCCCATCGGTTGGCAGAGGATGGACCTATGAGCTATTCCTCCATCGGGCAGGAATATGATCATTATCTCATTAGAAAGCTAGAAGAAAGAGATGTAGAGGGCCTCCTAGATACGCATGAGGATTTTATCGAAGCAGCAGGGGAATGTGGAACAAGATCCTTTGTGATGATGCTGGGCGTCCTAGATGGGCTAGATACAGAAACAGAAATGTATTCTTATGAAGGTCCTTATGGGGTTGGATATTTGGTGGGCAAGGTTCATGTTAATGGGGAAAGACAGGATAGTGATAGCCAAAGGGAAACCCAGAATAAAGTCCAGGGAAGCCCTCATGTACGGCTAGCCAAGGAGGCATTGGAGGTATATGTGAAAGAAGGCCGGGTATTGCCAGTTCCCAGCTGGGTACCAGAGGAATTTAGGAAAAATAGAGCAGGGGTGTTCGTAACTTTAAAGATAAACGGTGATTTGAGGGGCTGTATTGGAACCATCGGTTCTGTCAGGGTAAATATTGCCGAGGAAATTATTTATAATGCCATCAGCGCTGGCACCAAGGATCCACGTTTTGATGATGTATTAGAGGAGGAACTATCTCAGCTTGAATATTCCGTGGATGTTTTGGGCATGCCTGAGGAAATCCAATCTATGGATCAGCTTGATGTTAAGCGTTATGGCGTCATCGTGACCTCGGGGTGGAAAAGAGGTTTACTTCTTCCGGACCTTGAGGGGGTGGACACACCGGAAGAGCAGGTTCATATCGCCTTACAAAAAGCAGGAATTGGACCTTCAGAAAAGTATGAAATGAAGCGATTTGAAGTAATCCGATATTATTAGAACCTGCAAGGGAGGGGTTTTATGTCACAGCATAAGGAAGCTATGTTTTATAAAAGCAGAAGGGATGGCGGTGTTCAATGCTTCTTATGTCCACATCATTGTGTCATCTATGACGATAAAGTAGGGCTCTGTGGCGTAAGGAAGAATCTGAAGGGAAAGCTATATTCTCTCATTTATGGAAAGGTATCCTCCATGGCCTTAGACCCTATAGAAAAAAAGCCTTTGAGAAACTTTCATTCTGGCAGTAATATATTCTCAATAGGGTCACTAGGGTGTAATTTAAGCTGCCCCTTTTGTCAGAACCATTGTATTGCCAAAGTAGATGTGTTTAATTCGGAACCAGAAGTTATTTCTATTTCAAGTGAAGAGATGGTAGAAAAAGCCTGGAGTCTTAAACCCCGTGGGAATGTTGGGATTGCGTATACTTACAATGAACCTTCAGTGTGGTATGAGTTTGTTTTAGACACCGCAAAGCTAGCTAAAGAGAAGGGGCTTCTAAATATAATGGTCACCAACGGTTATTTGAATTCGGATCCACTTAAAGAGCTACTGCCCTATATAGATGCCATGAATATAGACTTGAAGGCCTTTAATCAGGAATTTTATAAAAATATAGGAAATGGAAACCTTGAGATAGTAAAAAAATCAATTGAGCAGGCAGCAAGTACTTGTCACGTTGAAGTGACAACCCTTGTAATACCTGATTTAAATGATTCTCCAAATGAAATGGATAAAATGTGTGAATGGCTAGCCTCAATAAATCCACTAATTCCCCTTCATCTTTCAAGATATTTTCCAAGATATCAAATGAGGGATAAAGAACCAACTAGTTATGAATCCTTGTCCCAGCTTGCTGATATCGCTAGGAAGCATTTAAAATATGTATATTTGGGCAATGTATGAAAGGGAGATATTTTTTTATAAATACACATTGAAAGGGGTAAAGGGAGAGATGGAACTTAATAACACTAATGGGGTTGAGATTATTAAATACACAGTACTAGGCGCTCTGTCTTATTTTATAGCAGGTCTGGTTGAAGGCATTGTGCTGCTACGATATGAGGCTATGCTGAGTTTTCCCGCAGAAGGAATCATTGGAGGCCTGATTTTTGGATTTTTTCTTGTCAAGCATTTTAATGTGGTGAGGACTGTTCTTGCATCACTTGCAGCTATTGTTATAGGCCTTTTTGTAGGAGCCTTTATTGGTCTTTTAATATTTGACGGTTATTTTGTATCAAGCTTAGTGTCTGGTTTTCTTGTAGGTGGTATCTTTGGGCTAGTCATGGGAGCTAGATCAAAGTCCATACAATTCGCTATCATAGCAGCAGTTGTATTTGCACTGGGTGACCTCATAACAAGCTATGTTTTTACATGGGAAGGTGGATTTCACGGCTTTATCACCGAGGTGACGGGAGATGTGGGATATATCGTTACTGTGGTGGCCTTGACTGCCTTATATCATGGAGTGGCAATCGGTCTAGGTACCGGCTTATATCTAAAGAGATTAAAGGGTAAAGGGGAAGAATAGGAAAACATTTTTTATTATTATATTATTGACATAGGTTGGTAGCATGGTTTAAACTAGTGGAGTTAGAGGTATAATTAATATATTGCATATATGATATTGAATAAAATATTTATAATAGCGATGAAGGAGACAGTAGAAAGCGCGTAATATCCTTAAAGAGAGGGAGCTGCTGGTGAAAGGCTTCCGGTGAGGCGCATTTTGAAAATCACTCCAGAGCTGGTCTGCTGAAATCTAGTAAGCAGGTCCGGAAACTGTACGTTACACAGTATTGAGAGACATGAGAAACCACTGAATTGTGTGCTATACATGGCAGGAATTTAGTGAATGATTATGTTATTAGGGTGGTACCGCGGTTTTGTTTTTGATCGTCCCTGGATTCGATTATATCGTTTTCAGGGATTTTTTATTTCATCATACAGCATTCCTACCCTGATGAGTTGGATCATTACATGGGCCATCAAAGTCTCCCTCTAATGATGGTTAATGATTGAAAATATAGGCCATAGGCCGATAGAAAGGAAATAAATATGTTTGAAAATTTATCTGAAAAACCTATAGCTGAATTGCAGAATGAGCAAGCAGACAAATGGTATGATGAAAATTTATTAGAGAAATGTGTGACTACAAGAGAAGGAAAGCCATCCTTCATATTTTATGAGGGCCCTCCTACAGCCAATGGAAGACCTGGTATTCACCATGTCATCTCCAGGACTCTGAAGGACTCTGTTTGTCGATACAAAACCATGCAAGGCTTCCAAGTTAAAAGAAAAGCCGGCTGGGATACCCATGGGCTTCCTGTAGAAATAGAAGTGGAAAGACAGTTAAAGATTAATGGGAAACAAGATATCGAAAAATATGGCATCAAGGAATTCAATGAAAAGTGTAAGGAATCCGTTTTTACTTACGAAAAGCAATGGAGGGAAATGTCCAAAAGAATGGGCTACCTCATTGATATGGATAACCCTTACATCACTTTGGATAATAACTATATCGAAAGCGTCTGGTGGATTTTAAAGGAGTTTTTCAAGGGTGGATTGATTTATCAAGGTCATAAGATCCTACCTTATTGCCCAAGATGTGGAACTGGACTAGCCTCCCACGAGGTTGCCCAAGGATATAAAGAAGTTAAAAGCAATACGATAACAGCAAAATTCAAGAGAAAAGATAAGGATGAGTACTTCCTTGCTTGGACCACAACACCATGGACCCTGGCATCTAATGTGTCCCTGACTGTTGGTGCAGATATTGACTATTATAAAGTGGAACAGGAGGGTACTGTTTATTATGTTGCCAAAGCACTAGCCGATAAGGTTCTCGGTGCTGGAGAATACACTGTACTAGAGGAATTAAAAGGAAAAGACCTGGAATATATCGAATACGAACAGCTTATGCCTTTCTTAGAAGTAGACAAGAAAGGGTTTTATGTAACCTGTGCAGATTATGTTTCCACAGAAGATGGTACAGGTATCGTTCATACAGCACCTGCTTTTGGTGAAGATGACTATCAAACAGGAAGAAGATATAATCTACCTATCCTGCAGCCTGTCGACGAAGAAGGTAAATATACAGGAACTCCTTGGGCTGGCAGATTCGTTATGGAAGAAGGCTTGGATGTTGACATCATTAAGTGGCTGGCTGCTGAGGATAAAATATATACAAAAGAGAAGGTGGAGCATAATTATCCTCATTGCTGGAGATGCAGCACGCCTTTAATCTACTATGCAAATCCTAGCTGGTATATTGAAATGACCAAGCTGAAGGATCAGCTGGTAGCGAATAATAAAGAAGTAAACTGGTTCCCTGACTATATCGGAGAAAAACGCTTCGGTAACTGGTTGGAAAATGTCAATGATTGGGCAATTTCAAGGAGCAGATACTGGGGAACCCCAATTAATATATGGAAATGTGAATGTGGACACCTTGAGTCCATTGGCTCTCGAAAAGAGCTGGTGGAAAAAAGCATTGAAGAAATTGACGAAAGCATAGAGCTTCATAGGCCTTATGTAGATGAAGTGCATTTGAAATGCGAAAAGTGTGGCGGAATCATGAGCAGGATCGAAGAAGTTATGGACTGTTGGTTTGACAGTGGCTCTATGCCCTTTGCACAGCACCATTATCCCTTTGAAAACAAAGAGATCTTTGATGACGAGCTATTTCCTGCTGACTTTATCAATGAAGGTATCGACCAGACAAGAGGATGGTTCTATTCTCTCATTGCCATATCTACATTTATTAAGGGAAGGGCCCCCTATAAAAATGTATTGGTAAATGACCTAATCCTCGACAAAGAAGGCAAAAAAATGTCCAAGTCCAGAGGAAATACTGTTGATCCCTTTGACCTTTTTGACAAGTATGGCGCTGATGCTACGAGATGGTATTTGTTACACACTTCACCGGCTTGGTCTCCAACTAAGTTCGATGAGGATGGTTTGATAGAAATTGTTAGCAAGTTCTTTGGAACCTTAAAGAATGTATATAATTTCTTTGTACTTTACTCTAATCAGGATGATATAAATCCTAAAGAGATTTTTGTTGACTATGAAAAACGACCAGAGCTTGACAGATGGATTCTATCAAAATACAACCAAGTCATACAGGATGTAACCAACAATATGGATCAGTATGACCACATGAAGTCAGTAAGAAAGATTCAAAACTTTGTTGTAGAGGATCTTTCCAACTGGTATATCAGAAGGGCTAGAAGGCGTTTTTGGGCTGAAGAAATGACAGAGGATAAGAAATCTGTCTATGCAACAACCTATGAGATTCTTGTGGGCATCGTTCAGCTGTCTGCTCCTTTTGCACCGTTTATTACGGATGAAATCTATATAAAGCTCACCGGCGAAGAATCGGTTCATCTTTCATATTATCCTGTAGTAAAGGAAGAGTGCATTGATGAAACAGTAGAAGCTAGGATGGACCTAGTAAGAAATCTTGTGGGCCTTGGCAGAGGAGCAAGAGAAAAAGAGAGAATCAAAGTAAGACAACCTTTGCAAACTATTATGGTTGATGGGAAATATGAAAATCTCATTGGAGATATGGTAGATCTTATCAAGGAAGAGTTAAATGTGAAGGATGTTGCCTTTGAAAAGAACTTAGACAATTTTTTGAATTACAAATTAAAGCCGGACTTTAAAGCAGCTGGCCCAGTTTTAGGCCCTAAAATCAAGGTCTTTGGTGCGGCACTTGCAAAGGCAGACCCCGTTAGCGTGAGAGCAGAGCTTGGGGACAAGCAAGAGGTTGTGCTAGTGCTGGATGGTGAAGAGGTAGTCATCCCTCAGGATTTTATAGAAATTCAAATCACAGCAAAGGAAGGCTTTGCAGTGGCTGTAGAAAACAATTTGTTTACCATACTAGATACAACCATTACCAAAGAACTAGTTTATGAAGGTTTAGCCAGAGAAATGGTTTCTAAGGTGCAACAGATGAGAAAACAAAAAGATTTAGATATGATGGACCGTATCAAGATTTATTATCATGGAGATGAGGAAATAGATGCGGCTGTTGCAGAGCACGAGGACTACATTAAAAAGGAGACCTTAGCAGAAGAACTTGTAGTTAAGGCAGGTTTTGAAGAATTTGATCTCAATGGTCATAAAACAGGTATTGAAATAGAAAAATTAAATAATTAGTTAAATGACAGTGCTCCAGCGACAAAATAGAACCTTTGTTGCTGGAGCTTTGTAATAAGCCTTTTCCTTTACTACATCATAAGTCACTGCTATAATGGTAACAATATACAAAAGATGGCTGCCATTAGCATCTAATAAATGTGTTGCAGGCAGATAGCTAGCTTAATTTGTAATGAGAAATAGGAGGTACAGGAAATGCACCAGATGTTCAATGAGTATAAGATAAAAAATCTAACTCTAAAAAATCGGATTGTCATGCCGCCCATGGACATGTATTGCGCCCCTGAAAGCGGAATTTCTACCAAGTGGCACACCATACATTATGCTACTAGAGCAATAGGCGGAACGGGCCTGATTATAGTAGAAACAACTGCCGTTTCTCCGGAAGGAAGGATTTCATCCAATGATTTAGGTTTATGGGATGATGCTCACATTGAGGGACTTGCAGAGATTGTAGATATGGTGCATGAATGTGGTGCAAAGATCAGTATTCAGCTCAACCACGCAGGGAGAAAATGTGAAGCAAAGGGTATGGATGTAGAGGCACCTTCCGCATTGGCCTACGAAGAAGGAAGCCCTATTCCCCGGGAAATGTCTAAAGAGGATATAGCTCAAACTGTGGAAGAATTTAAAGCTGCTGCTGCTAGGGCTCATCAAGCGGGCTTTGATATGCTTCAAATTCACGGCGCTCACGGCTACCTAATTAATGAATTTTTATCTCCCCTAACTAATCGCAGAACGGATGAGTATGGCGGGAGTCACGAAAACAGAGTACGATTTTTAGGTGAAATTATCGATGCAGTGAGAACTGTTTGGCCATGGGAAAAACCACTAGAAGTTCGTGTGACAGCTGAAGATTACCAAGAGGGGGGAAACCTTCCTGAGGATTTGGCTAAAATGATCAACTTAGTGAAAGATAAAGGCCTTGATGCTGTAAATGTCAGTACTGGTGGCCTTGTTCCTGTGGTACCAAAGGTGTTTCCTGGATATCAGGTACCCCATGCTGAATTGATTAAAAAAGAAACTGGATTACCGGTTACCGCCGGGGGCCTCATTACCAACGGTGAGGAAGTAGAGTCCATTATCTCAGAAGGAAAAGCAGAATTAGTATATCTTGGAAGAGAGCTTCTCAGAAATCCTTATTGGGTTTTAGAGACTGCACATAAAATGAATGTTGATATAGAGTGGCCAAAGCAGTACGAAAGAGGAAAATGGAGGAAAAAATAGGTATATTTCCAGTTGAATATATGCACAATAGTTAAGTAAATATATCTAAGTGGGTGGCGAGGTTTTGGCCCATTGAAGGGACGATGTAAAATGGGTCAACTTAACCGCCTATTGACATATAAAAGGAGGGGTGCATATATTTATGAAGAAATATAGCCGGGTACCAGCACATATTGGAGTCATACCCGATGGGAATAGAAGGTGGGCAGTAGGAAAGGGTATGGACAAGAAGGATGGTTATCATTATGGTATTAGCCCCGGATTCCACTTATATGAGCTTTGTAAGGAAATAGGCGTTAGGGAGCTCACCTTATATGGCTTTACTGTTGATAATACAAAAAGACCTGCTGCACAAAAAAAGGCATTTCAAGAAGCCTGCATCAATGCAGTTATGGAATTGACAGAAAAGGATGCTCAGTTGTTGGTATTGGGAAATACTAAATCACCTTGCTTTCCCGAGAAGCTTTTACCTTTCACTAAAAGGACAACCTTCGGAAACGGTAGCATGAAGGTGAATTTTTTAGTAAATTATGGCTGGGATTGGGACCTTAATACGGAGGGGTTAGCATCTAGGGATATATCACGAATTGATTTGATTATTAGATGGGGCGGACGTAGACGGTTAAGTGGCTTCCTACCTATTCAGTCTGTGTATGCGGACATGTATGTTTTAGATGAGCTCTGGCCTGATTTTAAGCCGGAACACTTTTATCAGGCGATGGACTGGTATCAGTCACAGGATGTTACCTTAGGTGGTTGAAGTATATTTTAAGAGAGAATGTTAAAGAACGTGGAGGCGTAATGAAAGCAGATTTAAAAAATATGACAATTGAAGAGATGGAACAGTTCTTTGACAGCATAGGTGAAAAGAAATTCAGAGCAAATCAGGTTTTCGCCTGGTTGCATCGTGGCATTTACAGCTTTGAAGAAATGACTGATTTATCAAAAAATCTAAGGCATAAGCTGGAAGAGACTGCAATGATAGAGAAATTAGAAGCAGCCTCCGTTCAAGAATCAAAGCAGGATGGGACGAAAAAATATCTTTTCATCCTTTCTGATGGGAATGCAATTGAAAGCGTATTTATGAAATATAAATATGGAAATACCATTTGTATTTCCTCCCAAGCTGGATGTAGGATGGGTTGTGGCTTTTGCGCGTCTACAATGAAGGGATTAAGCAGAAATTTAAAAGCTGGAGAGATGGTGGATCAGGTCATTGCCGTAGAGAGGGATACATCGGAGAAAATTGGTAACGTTGTTGTGATGGGTACAGGAGAGCCCTTTGACAATTACAAGAATCTATCTAAGTTTATAAAGATTATAAACGCAAAGGAGGGGCTAAATATAGGGATGCGGAGTATCACTGTTTCTACATGTGGCCTTATTCCTGAAATAGATGAAATGGCAAAAGAGTTCCCTCAAGTAAACCTAGCGATTTCTCTACATGCACCTAATGATGAAATCAGAAGTAAGATGATGCCTATTAACAAGCGTTATGGCATGGAAGATCTTCTCAAGGCTTGTAAGAAGTATATTGACAAAACAGGAAGAAGAATTACCTTCGAATATGCTTTAGTAGAAGGGGTAAATGATAGCCAAAAGAATGCTTTGGAATTGGCTGAAAAACTTCGCGGGCTCAATTGTCATGTAAATCTCATTCCCTTAAACAGTGTTCAAGAAACAGGCTTGAAGGGTACCGAAAAAGCATCTTCCAATAGATTTCGTGAGATATTAGAGAATCGTGGGATACAAACAACCATTAGAAGAGAACTGGGTAGTGATATCGACGCAGCCTGTGGCCAATTAAGGTTAAAAAATCTCAAGGAGTAATAGGGATTATCATTGCTCCAACATATAGTATGGTGTATAATGGAATAACAAGTTAATCATGAGTTGAAAAATAAGGGGGAGATTCAAATGGTGAAATTATTAGTTGGACACAAAGGCTCCGGAAAAACAAAACAAATGATCAACCTTGCTAATGAATGGATAGAAAAGGCTGACGGCAGTATTGTTTTTATCAACAAGAATCATAGATTAATGTATGACCTTAAACACAAGATCAGAGTAGTCTGTATGGAAGAGTTTGAACACATTACCAACAGCGATGAATACATTGGATTCATTTATGGAATCATCAGCTCAGATCATGATATTGAGGTTATTTTTATAGATAGCATATTGAAGCATGCAGATATTAATATTGAAGATTTGCCAGCATTTTTGACAAGGCTCAAAAATATAGGTAATTTGTTTGAAATAGAATTTATTGTTAGTATAAGTGCCGATCCTGAAGAAATAGGAGACAGCGTAAAGGAGTTTGAAATATTAAATTTGAAATAAATTAGACTCTTCCCTGACGCTAAAATGACAGTTAAGTAAATCCATAAAAATCAGCGGCGGTGACAACCATCACCGCCTTTCAGTTTGCCTTGCCCAATTTATACTACCCCCCATTCATATAAATACTATCAGGAAAATTCTTATCTACATACATTTTCAAATCAGAAAAACAAAGGAAAGATAAAATGGTTAACATAGATATACATTTAAATAAACATCTAATATTTTGGGATATAGATGGTACAATCATGCACTGTGGTTCAGACGGAACCAAAGCCTTGAACCTGACTTTTTTTCAGCTTTATGGTATTGAGAATGCTTTTACCAAAGTAGGTATTGGCAGCGCGATGGATTCCGTTATTTTAGATAGAATAATGAATAGCTTTGATTTAGATCCTAAACACCTTGGCAAGGTAAAGGAACTATATGTAAAGAATCTAGGTGAAATTCTCGAGGCCAATGAAACGAAAAGAGTTCTTCCTGGAATTCCATCGCTATTAGAGCATATTCATAAAAGCCCTCATCACTTTAATGCGCTATTAACTAGCAATCTTCGTATTGGAGCAGAGACAAAACTAAAATCTGTAGGTCTTGATCACTATTTCCATGTAGGAGGCTTTGGAGATCATATTGGAGAAAAGTGGGATGCTGCCTTAGAAGGCATTAAAGAAGCAGAGGATTATTATCAAGTAAGCTTTTCTAAAAATAATATATATATTATCGGTGATAGCACTTATGATATTCAGTGTGCAAAAAAACTAGGACTAAAAAGCATTGCAGTTTCAACAGGATTTGTGGAGCATGAACTCTTAGAGCAGGCCGAGCCGGATTATCTTTATAAGGATTTGTCTGACTGGCAAGAATTAGAATTTATTCAGAAATAGAAAGAGTAGACAAATATGAAAAAATCAATCATTTACATATTGATATCAGCTATATTATTCAGCACCATGGAGGTAGTATTAAAACTAGCCGGCAATCAGCTAGACGCCTTTCAAATAACCTTTATCAGGTTTTTAATAGGTGGTCTTTTTCTTTTGCCCTTTGCTATTGGAGATATTAAAAAGACAAATCTTAAGATAACAAGAAAAGATTTTCTTCACATGCTTCTCATGGGCATTGTTTGTATTTGTATCAGCATGGTGTTTTTCCAGTTAGGTGTAGAAAATTCCAATGCATCAACGGCGGCAGTGATTTTTTGTACCAACCCCATGTTTACAATGTTATTTGCACATTTTATGACAGAAGAAAAAATGAACAAACAAAAGAGTATTGCCCTTGCCATTGGCCTTATAGGAATCCTTTTTATGATGAACCCATTTAATATGGCTCCAGGAAATACTCCGCTAGGCATAACCTATACATTGTTAGCGGCCCTTACCTTCGGCCTTTATAGCGCTATGGGCAAAATAAGCATTCATAAATTAGGGGGGCTGACACAAACTAGTATTAGCTTTATTATAGGCTCTATTGTGATGCTGCCGATACTTTTAATTTTAGAGAAGCCTATTCTAAGCGGTATTGCGGTAGATAATATTTTAGTTATTCTTTATATTGGTGTTATGGTTACGGGTATAGCTTATTTGTCATATTTTATGATAATGAAAGAATCAGATGCGGCAACTGCCTCTATCGTATTTTTTATAAAACCTGCTATTGCCCCTATTTTTGCTGTAATTTTACTGCGGGAAGTAATTGGTATAAACGGAATCCTTGGGATTGTGCTTATACTTGCAGGTTCCTATATTAACTTAAGAGAGCAAAAGGTGAAAAAGGAAAGTTTAAATGAGCAAAATTAGAATGGAAGATTTTATTTTAGCTTTTAAGGATCGGGAGCCTGGCCTTATCGGATCTTATAACTATTATTCAGTCTTGGTTCCCTTGGTGGAAAAAGATGATGAGCTCCATATTTTGTATGAAGTTCGATCTGATAATCTTACAAAGCAGCCAGGGGAAGTTTGCTTTCCTGGTGGGCGGATGGAAAAGGGTGAGACCCCTGAGCAATGTGCCATTCGCGAAACCTCAGAGGAGCTGAATATTTCTGAAAATGATATCAAGGTTATCGCTCAGATGGATTATATGCATACTTATAGTAACTTTACTATGTATGCCTTTCTAGGAACCATCGATTATGAAGTCCTTAAAAAGACAACAGTTAACCCTGATGAGGTCAAGGAAATTTTCATGGTCCCTGTAGAATATCTTATGGTGAGCGAACCAGAAATCTATAGCTTTGATGTTATTCCCGATGTGGGGGAAGATTTTCCTTATGAAAAAATAAATTCTAAGGTTGGATATAACTGGAGAAAAGGTAAATCCGTCATTCCTATCTATCAGTATGATGATCGTGTGATCTGGGGGCTGACTGGCCGGATTACCTGTAATTTGATAAGGATTTTACAGCATAAAAACAAAGGTTGAAAAAATAAATTTAATAAATATTGGAAAAAAATCCCCTCTGTTGGCATATTTTGAGGGGTTTTTTTATTCCTACAATAGTTCTATAATTTCATAGTGAAGGGGACAGAATTAGAGAAAAAAATAAAGGAGGACAAATATGAACAAGAAATTTGTCAAAACTACGTTACTACTAAGCGCAATATTTATCATGGCTTTCTCTACGCAAGCTTTTGCTGCGGGAACCTATAGTGGATCTACGAAGGTTAATGTGAAGCTAAATGATGAGTGTCTTAATATGGTGAATGAAATCAGCCAGAAAATAAACAAAGCTGATCTTCAAAAGATTTTTCAAGATTGCAACATTAAAATTTCAAATAAAATAAACAGATCATCAGCACCAAGAATGCCAAAGGCACCTGTAGAAGCAAAAAAACCTGTAGCACCGGCACCTATTGAAAAACCGGCAGCACCAGCTCCAGAAAAGCCTGAGGCACCAGCAAAGCCTGTGCCATCAGTGCCAAAGGCACCTGCAGAGCCTAAAGCACCGGCTCCAGCAAAACCTGCAGAGCCTAAAGCACCGGCTCCAGCAAAATCTGCAGCTAACATCGGTAGCTATGAACAACAGGTAGTTGATCTTGTAAATAGCGAAAGAGCAAAAGTTGGTCTTCCAGCATTAAAGATGAACACCAAGCTGGCAGGAGTTGCTGAGAAAAAGGCAGAAGACTTAAGGGACAACAACTATTTTGCTCACAACTCACCAACCTATGGATCACCTTTTGATATGATGAGACAATTTGGTGTGACCTACACCACAGCAGGAGAAAATATTGCAAGGGGACAAAAGACTCCAGCTGCAGTAATGAATGGATGGATGAATTCTCAGGGGCATAAGGAAAACATCTTAAATTCAAACTTTACAGAAATCGGAGTGGGTTATGTAACAGATAGCAACGGTACAACCTACTGGGTGCAAATGTTTATCAGACCATAGTCACTGAATAACTAATACAATATTTACTTATTAAAAATCTCGGATGAATAGTCCGAGATTTTTAATATTTTTTGAGAAATGATGAGATATTAAGAAAACACCCATAATTTTCTATATATTGTTAGTCCCTACGACTAGCATAGTATAGGCATTTAATATATAATAATTAAAAAGTTACAAGCATGCTTTTTACTTTAAACTGAGGAGGTTAACATTTATGAACTTTATGGTGGCCTTATGTCAAATGAAGGTGAGCGTGGACAAAAAGACAAACCTTACCAAGGCTGAAAATATGATTCGAGAAGCGGTTAGTAATGGTGCTCAGGTTATAGCCTTACCGGAAATGTTCAATTGCCCCTATTCCAATAAGTTTTTCCGCATGTATGCTGAAGAGGGACATGGAGAGACCTCCATTATGTTTTCCAATCTAGCAAAAGAGCTGGGTGTTTATATTATCGGCGGTTCTATTCCTGAGATCGAAGAGGACAAGGTATATAATACATCCTATTGCTTTGGTAAGAGGGGAGAATTAATAGGTAAACACAGAAAGATTCATTTATTTGACATTAATATTAAAGGTGGGATATCATTTAAAGAATCAGATATTTTGTCATCAGGGGATCAGATGACTATACTGGACACCGAATTTGGAAAAATAGGTGTGGCCATTTGCTACGATGTAAGATTCCCTGAATTATTTAGAAATATGGCACTTGCCGGAGCAAAGCTTATCGTTTTGCCCGCTGCATTTAACATGACCACGGGACCTGCTCATTGGGATTTGACCATGCGAGCAAGAGCACTTGACAATCAAGTATACTTTGCTGCAGTGTCGCCGGCCAGGGACCTGGATGGACCTTACCAAGCCTATGGGAGCTCTTGTGTGGTAAACCCATGGGGAGCCTTTTGTGCAAAGACAGATGAAAATGAGAGCATTGTGTACGCCAAGATTGATATAGAGTACCTAGAGTCTATACGAAACCAGTTGCCTTTGTTGCAGCACCGTAGGCCTGAGCATTACTAATTAGTAGATAAAGCAATCAATAGAACCGGCAAAAGTGAGATGTTGACCTGAGGAGAAGATGATGAAAATAAAATTATTCGCTATTTTATTAATAGTTATAATGATGATTACCTTGAGTTCTTGTAAGCCAGAGGAAACAGAAATCACAATATTAAATAATAAAGAAAAACCAGTTGTAGCAATGGTTGCTGATGTAAATGGGTTTGGATACAACCCGTTTAATGACGCTGCTTTAGCGGGATTGGAAAAAGCTAAATTAGATTTTGGAATTGATATCGTTATCTATGAACCTGTTACGGTGGAAGAATATGAAGAAACAATTCAAATGGCTGTGAAAAACGGTGCAGACTTAGTACTTACCAGGGGGTTGCACATGGCCGATGCCACAAAACTTGTTGCTGAAGCCAACCCTGAAGTGAAATTTGCAATCTTTGATTTCCCTGAGATTACAGGAGACAATATCATATCTGCTTTTTTCAATGAGCAAGAAGGTTCCTTTTTGATGGGAATCATAGCTGCTATGACAACGAAAACAGAGATTGTCGGTTTTATTGGCGGTATGCAATTTCCGATAGATGAAAGATATGAATATGGATTCAAAGCTGGGGTCATGACCATCAACCCGGAAATAGAGGTACTGACTGATTATATTGGTTCCTATAGTGACGAAAGCTTATCTAAAATTGCAGCTTTAAAACAACACGAAAATGGGGCAGATGTAATCTATCACTCTACAGATTTATTTGGCACTGGGATAATAGAGGCTGCGGAGGAACAAGGATTTTGGGCTCTTGGGGTTGGAAAGGAGTCTCCTGTCCTTAAGTCAAGCGCAGTTTTAGTAACCTTAACCAAGGAAATTGACAAGGCAATCTATCTGACGGTTAAGGAGCTATCAGAAGGCTCATTAGAAGCCGGAAGAAGGGTCTATGGTATTGCTGATGAAGGGATACAGCTTTTGGATAGCAATGAAAACCTAAGTGCTGAGGTTTTAGAAACCTTAGAAGATTTCAAGGAAAAGGTTAGGCGCAATAATATCAACGTGCCTTACGATTTGGCAACGTTTGAAAAATTTGAAGGGATTGAAGATTGAGTTTTTTACCGGTAACAAAAGAAGAAATGATAGAATTAGGATGGGAACAGCCTGATTTTCTTTTGATAACAGGGGATGCCTATGTGGACCATCCCTCTTTTGGTCATGCCATTATTAGCAGGGTGCTTGAAAGCCACGGATATAAGGTGGCAATTTTGTCCCAGCCTGATTATAAGAGTGTGGAGGATTTTAGGCGTTTTGGAAAACCCAGGCTTGGGTTTTTAATTAATTCAGGCAATGTGGATTCCATGGTGAACCACTTTTCCGTATTTAAACACCGTAGACGGACTGACAGCTATTCTCCAGGGGGAAGAGCCGGAAATAGGCCGGATCGAGCAATCATTGTCTATAGCAACCGAGCCAGAGAGGCTTATAAGGACGTACCCGTTATTATCGGAGGAATAGAAGCGAGCCTTCGCAGGCTTGGTCATTATGACTATTGGGATGATAAAGTGAGACGTTCTATTTTACTTGATTCAAAGGCTGATTTACTGATTTATGGTATGGGTGAAAAAACCATAGTAGAAATTGCAGAGGCCTTAGAGGCAGGGATTGATGTGGAGCATATTACCTGGATAAGAGGGACCTTATTCAAGAAAATTTACTCAAAGCATAGCCTAGAGCTATCCTTAGAAGATTTTGAAAAAGAGTTAGTCTCAGATGATGCTATTCTTTTGCCCACTTTTGAAGAAATTAGTGGAGAACCTACGGAAGATAAAAGAGATCATATAAGCAAAAGAAAGTATGCAGAAAGCTTTCTGCTTCAATATCAAAACAATGACTATATAACTGGTCAGCGATTAATAGAAAGGTATGACGAAACGGTTTATGTGATTCAGAATCCGCCCCAGGAACCACTTTCAACAGAAGAGCTTGATCGTGTCTATGAGCTTCCTTATAATTACACCTACCATCCCATGTATGAGAAAGAAGGTGGTGTACCTGCAATCACAGAGATTAAATTCAGCCTTGTTTCAAACAGAGGCTGCTTTGGAGGCTGCAGTTTTTGCGCTATTACCTATCACCAGGGTAGAGAAGTCCGAAGTCGGAGCAAGGAGTCTATCATAAATGAGGCGAAGAAGCTTACGGACTTAAAGGATTTTAAGGGTTATATTCACGATGTGGGAGGACCTACGGCAAACTTTAGACAGCCTGCCTGCCAAAAACAGCTGACAGCCGGGGTGTGTAAGCATAAGGATTGCTTATACCCTGAGCCCTGTAAGCTGATGGATATCAATCATCGGGAATACCTAGACATCCTAAGATCTCTCAGGAACCTGGATAAAGTGAAAAAGGTATTTATTCGTTCTGGAATTCGTTATGACTATTTAATGGCTGATAAGGATCAGGAATTTTTGGAGGAATTGTGTAAGCATCATGTCAGTGGAACCTTAAAGGTAGCCCCAGAGCATATTTCTGACAGAGTCCTTTCTTATATGAGAAAACCTTCCAAGGAGGTTTTCCTGGAATTTAGCAATAAATATGAGAGCATGAATCGTAAACTTGGTTTAAAACAATATTTAATTCCCTATTTTATTTCATCTCATCCCGGAGCAACCTTACACGATGCTGTGGAGCTTGCCTTATTCCTAAAGGAAAGAGGCTTTGTACCGGATCAGGTTCAAGATTTTTACCCCACACCTGGAACCTTGGCTACCTGTATGTATTATACTGAACTGGATCCTTTTACAGGTGAAAAGATTTATGTGGCAAAAAGTTTAGAAGAAAAAAGTATGCAAAGAGCCCTCATGCATTTTCATAAGCCAGAGAACAGGGGGCTGGTGATAAAAGCTTTACAAAAGATAGGGAGAGAGGATCTGATCAATGTCCTGCTTAACCACTCCAGCAGAGGGGGGAGGCTATCAAAGGAGCGGAAAAATGAGTTTAATAGCAAGACTACCACATATAATGGAAGAAGGAAGAAAAAAATACGAAGAAGTCCTTAATCAATCCTTTGACTATTCCCTTATTGAAAAGATTGGGCAGGGAGAAAACATATTAGCTAGGGGCGATAACCTATCTTTTATGAAATATTTAATGGATGAGCATGAGATAAAAGGAAAAATAAATCTGGTTTATATAGACCCGCCTTATTTTTCTAGAGCAAATTATGGTACGGAAATAAAGCTGAAGAGTAAGAAGGTCAAGAGCGGGCCCGTTATAAAACAAAGAGCCTACGACGATCTATGGAAAAATGGCATTGAGGAATACCTAAAAATGCTCATTCCAAGACTTTATTTTATCAAGGACTTAATCGCGGTGGATGGCTGCGTCTGGGTACATCTAGATTGGCATAGTGTTCACTACATTAAAATTATTTTGGATGAGATTTTTGGCGCTGAAAATTTTATTAATGAGGTTATTTGGCAATATAAGTCTGGTGGTGTAAGCAAAAGGCGCTTTGCACGCAAGCACGACACACTGCTTTTTTATGGGAAGTCTTCAGACTACTATTTTATGCCGCAGCAAGAGAAGTCATATAACAGGGGATTTAAGCCTTACCGCTTTAAAGGGGTAGCTGAATATCAAGACGAACAAGGCTGGTATACCATGGTTAACATGAAGGATGTATGGCAGATTAACATGGTAGGCAGAACTTCAGCAGAAAGAACGGGATATGCTACCCAAAAACCTGAGGAGCTATTAGAGAGGATTTTAAAGAGCTGTACAAGAGAAAATGATATTTGCGCCGACTTTTTTGGCGGATCCGGCACGTTGGCTGCTACAGCAGAAAAAATGAACAGGAAATGGATTTCCTGCGACATGGGAAACTTGGCGATTTTAAACACTCATAAAAGGCTTATAGGAAACAATACAAAAGGCTACAGGCTATATGAGGAAGTAGAAACATTTGCGCCTGTAAATGAATCTAGTCCTAAAATTGACCTAAAACTCGAAGAAACACCTGACAAGTCAAAGGTTTACATAAAGCTTAATAGCTACAAGATTGAAGACTTTTCCAAAGTTCCTGTTGTAGAAAAACAACTTTCATTGATCCAGGAAATTATGGAGGAAGACTCGTTACAATTTATAGACTATTGGAGTGTGGATACCAACTATCAAGGGGATGAATTTAAGCCACAGTTTTTATTCTCTAGAGATAACGGGGGTATCCAGCAAAGCTGTCAGGTGCCTATGAACCAATCAGGTCAAATCGCAGTACGAGTAGTAGACATTTTCGGCAACAGCAGTTTTTTTGGGGTGTCAGACACCTTTTGAGATTTTGTGAAGAAAAGTGAGTAATTGCAAGCTGTACAGGATTTTAAGTTGGAAAAGGTGCCAGACGTATTTTCCAACTTAAAGCTGTGGAGCTACTGTCTCCTTGGGCGAAGAAAGGGCCTGTTTCAAAAGGTGTAAAATAAAAGAAGGAATGTATTCATGAAAGTTCTGAAGAGGATAAATTTTAAAAAGTTTGGTATAGACATGTTATTTATTATAGCAGGTTGTACCATAGGAGCATTTTCCACTATAGGGATTTTAATACCCAATGGATTAACAAGCGGTGGATTAACGGGCATGGTCCGTATCGTGCAAGGGTTCCTTGATATTAATTTTTCTATTTTATACTACGGTGGAGCACTAATTATTCTCATTGTGTGTGCTATTTTTCTTGGGCTTAAGGAAGCAAGGAAAATATTACTGCTAACCATACTTTATCCAGCATTTATGTTTATTTTTGAAAATATAAATTTTAACCTGTTAGAAAAAGAAGATATGCTATTAGCAGCTATTTATTGCGGTATTTTTACGGGGATATGTTCAGGTCTGATTTTTACTAGGGGCTACTCCTTCAGCGGAACGGATACAATCGCTACAATTATTCAGAAGAAATTGTTGCCTCATATTGGCATCAGTAAAATCCTGCTGGTCATTGATACATTAATTATTGTGGGTTCTGGAATATTGTTCGGAAGAAATGTGGCATTATATGCACTGGTGACCCAAGTAATATTCTCAAAAACTGTAGATGCAGTTATGTATGGTTTTGCTACAAAGGCTGTCCAGGTGGAGATCATTTCCAAGAATCGTGATGAAATAGCTCAATATATCCTTAATGATCTTGGAAGGGGTCTTTCTAATGTAACCATTACCGGAGAATATACCAAAACTGCTAGGGAAAAGATCGTGACCATATGCACGCCCCGTGAAAGTATGTTGATCAAACAGTTTGCTACGCAAATAGATAAAGAAGCCTTCGTAACGGTCATTCATGTTGATACTGTATGGGGTAAAGGCATGGGGTTTGGAGATTTGTCCCGGGATAAGTAAATAAAAAAACACATCTCATTAAAGATGTGTTTTTCTTGGTGAGGCACGAGGGACTCGAACCCCCAACCGACAGATTCGAAGTCTGCGACTCTATCCATTGAGCTAGTGCCCCATAATTTTTGAGCCAATACTTATTTTACTTCTATATGGAGGAAAAGTCAAATCATTATTTTTTCCAGATGAATCTTTCCCCTAAAAACAGATTCAAAAGACAGGACTACAATATAAGGGCACTCGTTTGCTGCCCTCAGTTTACATTTCTGTTACAAATCCTTAAAATCTGCCAATTCGACAATAAATATATTATAATAAAGGCGTCGAAATATGTTATTTTTTGCATTAGAATATAGATTTTGAGGTGTATGTTATGAAAAGGGGTTTAAAGGTATTCATTTTAGCAGCGTTGATGATTTTATTAATGTGTAGCGTTGCTTATGCATCAGAGGACAGTATTACAGAATTAGACATCATAGCAGGATTAGAATTTTGCAATGAATATCCGGTTACATTAAATGTAGACGGGAAGCATATTGAAACAGATGTAAATCCGGTGATTATTAAAGCAAGAACCCTCATACCGGCAAGAGCAGTATTTGAAAGCATGGGAGGGGCCGTTGACTGGAATGATGAAGACCGAGAGGTCCATGTCTCCTTAGGGGAATCAAAGGTTAACTTGTTGGTGGATTCAAAAACAGCTTATCTCAATGGGGAGGAGAAAACCCTAGATGTGCCGGCCATGATTATTGGAGATAGAACCATGATCCCAGTAAGATTTGTCGCCGAATCTCTCGACTGCCAAGTGGGTTGGGATGATCCTTCAAGAACGGTTCTTATTTCATCACCTGTTATTGAAGAACCTCTCCTCATTAGCGACATAAGAGTAGAAGACCTAGAGGATAAATATAGAGTAGTGATGGAGGGGGATGATCAACTAGAAGCATATAACACCTTTGCTTACGATAATCCCGATCGGTTCGGAATAAATATAAAAGATGTCCAGTTAGGGATGGAAGAGGGGAACCTAGATATACAAAATGAAATCTTTAAGGATATCAGATTTTCACAGTTTGATGCGGAAACAGTCAGAGTAGTGGTGGATTTAGAGGAAAAAGTGGCCGGGAAGATTAGCATGTCTAAAGATAGGACAAGCATATACATAGATTTCGGTAAAACACAGGCCATAGATCATGAAAAATTAGGGGACACCACCGTTGATGGTTTGGCAGTATTAGATTGGCGTGCAACGGGTAAATTGATTATAATAGATCCGGGGCATGGCGGAAAGGACCCAGGTGCCCAAGGAAGGCAAAATGGAAAGGTGGTCATAAATGAAAAGGATATTAATTTGGATATAGCCTTACGCCTCAATGAAAAATTAATGGCTGCAGGTGCCAACACCTATATACTCAGAGAAGATGACACTACAATAAGTCTCTATGACCGACCTGCTATGGCCAATGAGGCAAATGGTGACTTATACATAAGCATACATAATAACTCTGCCACAAGCTCTTCGGCAAATGGTACAGAAACTTACTTTTACAGCAAGAGCAATGAAGCGGATTATGGAATTGATACAAAGCGTTTTGCTACATTGGTTCATAATGAAATTGTAAAGGCACTGGGAATTAATGATAGAGGAGTAAAGAAGGAGCTGGCATATGCCGTAATCAACAGAACAAAGATGCCTGCCATTATTGTAGAAGGAGCCTTCATATCCAATCCTAATGATTTAGAATACATGCTTACGGATGAATTCAGAGAAAGATATGCCTTCGGTGCAGCAAAGGGAATCATCCAACTTCTTAATGAAAGTATAGAAAACTGATGGTATAATGTTCATTGAAGCACAATGAACGATGTACAATGATGTAAGAGTTGTATAGCTTCATACAGGTGAATAGTCAGAGGGAACAAAATCCATCGATTGATCACTTTAGCTAGCAACTCTTTTTGCTTGCACCTATAGTTAAAGCACATGATGTTCATCGCAAATGGACATTTAAAAATATAAAATAAAATGGGAGATGAAAATGACAACTAATACAAAATTCACAGGGAGCAGTAATTATGTAGCATCTGATGAGCTGATGCATTCAGTAAATGTTTCAATTGCTTTGGAAAAGCCGCTGCTGATTAAAGGCGAACCAGGAACGGGAAAAACCATGTTGGCTGAATCAATAGCCAATGCACTAGGAAAAGACTTGGTTATATGGAATATTAAATCCACAACAAAGGCTCAAGATGGCTTGTATGTATATGACACAGTACAGCGCCTCTATGATAGCCAGTTTGGTGAGGGGAATGTGTCTGATATTAAGAAATATATTAAGCTAGGCAAATTGGGAGAAGCATTTTCTTCAACTGACCAGGTGGTTCTGTTAATTGACGAAATAGATAAGGCAGATCTAGAATTCCCCAATGACCTTCTGTGGGAGCTTGACAAAATGGAGTTTTATATTCCTGAAACAAAAGAAACAATTAAGGCAAAACAAAGGCCTATCGTTATCATAACCTCTAATGCAGAAAAGGAATTGCCAGATGCCTTCCTTAGAAGATGTATTTTTCACTATATAGAGTTTCCTGATCGAGAAAAGATGGAGGAAATTATCAAAGTACATTACGGTGATATAGAGAAAAAACTTTTAAATCAAGCTCTAGAATCATTTTATACAATTAGAGAGATGAAGGAACTGCAGAAAAAGCCTAGTACTTCAGAGCTTCTAGACTGGCTCCAAGCCCTTATGATTAGTGGAATATCTGTTGATAGGATCAAGGAAGAGATTCCTTTTGTAGGTGTTTTGCTTAAAAAGAACCAGGATATTGATGTAATGTCTGAAATTAGAGACAAAGGCTACACTTTAAAGAGATGGTTTTAATATGTTTATAGATTTTTTTAATTTACTTCGCTTACGAGGTTTAGATGTATCGCTAAACGAATGGATGGCCTTAATGGAAGCCCTGGATAAAGGTCTGGCAAAATCAAGCTTGATGGGTTTTTATCAGCTTTGTAGAAGTATCCTGGTAAAAAGTGAGTCGGACTATGATAAGTTTGACTTAATATTCGCTGAATATTTCAAAGTGATTTCTACAGAAGAGGAGATTCCTGAGGAGCTGTGGAAATGGCTTAATGAAGATGTTCTTGTCAGAGATATTAATGACAAAACCATGCTGGATGATTTTCTCTTGGAACTGGAAGAGCTTCAGCAAAGGCTGAAGGAGCGTATGGCAGAACAAAAGGAAAGGCATGCAGGAGGGAACTACTGGATTGGAACAGGAGGAACCTCCACGATGGGACATAGTGGTTATCATGCAAGGGGCATTAGAGTCGGCGGTGAGGGCCGTCACAAAAGCGCTGTCCAGGTTGCTGGCGATAGGAAATTCAGAGACTTTCGACAGGATAGTATACTGGATATCAGGCAATTTCAAATGGCTTTTAGAAAGCTGAGACAATTCTCATCAAGAATTGATGGCGCAAAGACAGAATTGGACATAGATGGAACCATTGATGAAACCTGTAATAATGCAGGGAATCTAAAGCTAGTATGGGAAAGGCCGAGGAAAAATACTGTAAAGCTCCTATTACTTTTTGATTCCGACGGCTCTATGATGCCTTATAGCAGGCTTTGTAATCAGCTGTTTCAAGCAGTTAGCAAATCAAACCATTTTAAGGACGTAAAGATATACTATTTCCATAATTGCATTTATGAACATCTTTACACTACTCCATATTGTACTAGAGGAGAGTGGATCGATACCGAATGGGTACTGTCAAATCTAAGTAGCGAATACAAGGTTATTTTTGTTGGAGACGGCACCATGGCGCCCTCAGAGCTTCTTAATAAGGGTGGCAATTGTTACATCGGATTATATAACGATATCCCAGGTATCGAATGGCTGAAGCGATTCCAAAAGAAATATCCAAAACATATATGGCTAAATCCTATTCACGAAAGGGATTGGGAATATATATATGGAAGTAAGACCATTATGCTCATAAAAGAGCTTTTTCCAATGTTCGAGCTTACTATTGATGGCCTGGAGGCAGGAATAAAAAGACTGCTGGTAAGCAGATGATTCAAAAGGGTGGCTCCGTGAATCTTTATGCTTAAACTGCAAAATAGGAACATATGTTTACAACCTATACAAAATGTGATAGTATGTTCTTAATAGTATTAAGGGTACATGGATGAGGAGGTATGGAATGGAACCGTTGAAAGAAAGAGAAGGACAAATACTCAGCTATATGAAAAATGTAATCAAGAAGAAAGGTTACCCCCCTACAGTCCGTGAAATTTGTACAGCCTTAAATATAAAATCTACTTCTACGGCTCACAAAGATATAGGGAATCTTGAAAAAAAGGGTTATATTAAAAAAGATCCTTCAAAGCCCAGGGCTCTAATGATTATTGAGCCAGATTCAGAAGAAAAGATAGAAGCCAAAGAATCCGCACCTGAACCAATAAGTAACACGGAAAGGGCCGATGTGGTTGAGGTACCAGTTGTTGGCAGTATTGCAGCCGGTACTCCCATTTTAGCTGAGGAAAATATCGAAGATTCCTTTCCTGTACCAGCACGCTTTGTTTCCAAGGGAAAGAACTTTATGCTTACCGTAAAAGGGGAGAGCATGATAGAGGCGGGAATATTTGATGGAGACTATATTTTAGTACAGCAACAAAACACCGCCAACAATGGCGATATTGTGGTGGCAATGGTAGATGGATTTGAAAGTGAGGCTACAGTAAAAACCTTCTATAAAGAGGAAAATCATATTAGGCTCCAACCAGAAAACCCATATATGAGTCCGATCATTGTCAATGATGTAAAAATTTTAGGTTTAGTTAAAGGCGTTTTCCGTTACTTTTAATACATGTGCCGGAATTTTAAAACCACAAAGACCTATGATAGCATGAAAAAAGGACAGTAATACCTGTCCTTTCAGAGTGTGAGCAAATCCCATAAAGCAGCAAAAACTGCTGATGGGATTTTTTTAGCCCTATGCCAAATGTCCAGGTTGGCCTTAAAATAGTGTTAGTTAATTTATTAGAAAATCCCGTTAGCAGCTAGTGCCAGCGGGATTTTCTTGAAAGGGTTTGTTTTTTTATTTAATCATATTGTCTACGGAATCTAATACCTTATCCATGATAGCCAAAGCATCTCTTAACTCTTTTTCAGTTATGATCAATGGTGGACATACTAGTATCATATTCTCGTGAGAATAGGTTGAGAAGCCTTCTGCTTTAAGCATGCCAACGATTTTACCCATAAGTCCTTCTACATCATTGTTGAATGGAACAATAGGTTCTCTGGTAGCCTTGTCTTTAACCAGCTCAACACAGCTAAATAATCCAATATGTCTAACTTCGCCTACGCAAGGATGTTTTTCTACAAAGCCGTCCAAGATTTCAGCAAGGACAGGGGCAAGCTTTGCTACATTTTCTGGTGCTTTATCTTCGATATAGGCATCCATTGTAGCGATGGCAGCTGCACATCCCATTGGATGAGCGCTATAAGTAAGTCCGCAGAACATTTTATTATCATCAAAGTGTTTTGCAATCTTTTCAGAAACGATGACTCCGCCTAATGGAACATATCCGCAAGTTGAACCTTTTGCAAAGGTTACAAGGTCAGGAACTATATTAAACTGTTGGAATGCAAATACAGTACCAGTTCTATAGAAGCCTGCCATGACCTCATCGCATACCATAACGATATTATATTTAGTACAAAGAGCTCTTACGCCTTCAAGGTAGCCTTTTGGAGGTATAAGAATACCATTGGAGCCTACAACGGTTTCTAAGAACAAACCAGCAATTAAATCTGGGCCTTCATACAGAATTTGATTTTCTAATAGTTCAAGATAAAAAGCGGTTACATCTTCTTCAGATTCAAATTTGCATGCTCTTGGCGCTCTATAAGCATAAGGGCCGTCAAACTTTATAAAGCCGGGAAGGCCTGGCTCGTTGATAAATCTTCTTGGTTCACCGGTTAAGTTTCCTGCTCCAGCAGAGGCACCGTGATAGCTTCGGTATGAGGAAAATATTTTCCATTTTCCAGTATAAGCTTTACACATTTTTATAGCATTTTCATTTGCTTCAGCCCCAGCATTGGTAAAGAATACTTTACCACCTTCAAAACCAGAAGCTTCAACTAATTTTCTAGCTGCTTCTGAACGGACATCAATGGAATATCCTGGTCCCATAAAAGGCATTTTGTCAGCTTGATCCTTAATAGCTTGAATAATTTTTTTGTGTCCATGTCCTAGGTTTGAGTTTACCAGCTGTGCAGACATATCGTAATATTTGTTACCGTCTTCGTCCCAGAAGTAGATACCTTCTGCTTTAGACACAACCATAGGGTTGATCTTATTTTGTGCACTCCATGAGTACAGATTATATTTCATACCTTGTTCTTTGATAGTAGACATTTTTATCCTCCTTTATTTAAAAGCGTTTACGATTTCTTCATCGAATAACTCTTCATCAGTAGGTTGGAAAGAAGGAATTGGCCTTGATACATAGCAGAAATTCAATAAATCTTTCCATGTAGCGTTGTGGGAGATACTATTGTTTCCCCAAGTTCCGCAACCTAAAGTCATTGACATTGGGAAGCCAGAAGTCCAAGCACCGCTATTTACTAATGATTGTGCTTGATTTACAGCAACCTTACATACAGGAACGACTTCAGCTATCTTTGTGACTCTTTCTTTAATAGATGTATGGATACCGCAGCTATGGCCTTTTCCTTGGTATTCAAGGATTTTCATCATCTTGTCAACACCATCTTCGAAATCCTTACACTTTCTTATGCCAGAAACAGGGGATAGCTTTTCACCAGTAAATGGGTATTCGTTTCCATATCCGCCATTTTCTTCAACCATAAGAAGCACTGTATCTTCTGGAACTTCTACTCCTGCAAGCTCAGCGATCTTCTTAGCAGGCTGTGCAACGATATGTCTGTTTAAAACATGATTTTCTGGGCTTTCAGGCCATATGGTTTTTAAGATTTTAGCCTTATCTTCTGTATCTTCTTTAATAAGGATAGCGCCTCTTTTTGCCATGGCAGCGACAAACTCATCATAGCAGCTTTCAAATACAATGATGTTGTTTTCTGTTGAACAGGAGGTAGCATTATCAAATGTTTTAGATCTGATGATTTTATCGGCAACCTCATCCATATCCACAGTACCGTCTACCATACTGACCACGTTTCCTGTTCCTACGCCGATAGCAGGTGTGCCGGAGGAATATGCTTGTTTAACCATTGGTGTACCACCAGTGGCCAGAATAAAGTCACACTGCTGCATCAATTCCCAGGATGTTTCTACGCTGACCATTTCAGGATCGATAGCCTGTACTAGATCCTCTGGCGCATCAAATTTCTTTAAGACCTCTCTGATCTTTGCAGTAACATCAAAGTTAGTTTGTCTTGCTTTTGGATGTGGCGCTAGAATAACTGCATTCCTTGTTTTTATAGCCATAAGTGATTTAACGACAGGAGTTGCTTCGCCATTGGTTACAGGCATAATGGCACCGATGACACCCATAGATCTAGCATATTTCTCCATGCCCATCTCTTCGTCAACTTCCACAAGCCCAACTGATTTTTTACCTTTCATTTGGAAATATGTTCCTTTTACCTTAGCAAACATTTTTGCCTGCTTGTCTTTAGCTACTCCCATTCCGGATTCAGCTACAAGCTGTTCTCCAAATCTGAGAGCTACATCGGGCTGGGTCAGGGCATAGGCAACAGCGCCTGTCAACTGATCAACCCTCTCCTGGGTAAAATTTTCTGCGATGGCCTGAGCTGCACGAGCTTTCTCAATTAAACCAGCTACGTATTTTGCGTAATCAAGTGACATATTTTTTCCTCCTTTTTATATTTAATGTAATTAAAAACAACTTTACATTTATTAAGTAGCAAATATTATGCCAAAATAAATAATAACTAGAAAATATAAACATTTACGGAATAACTGTCAGGGGATTGAAAATTCAGGCTTTTCTAACAAACTGAAAAGTAATTGTAATGATATGTTCGCATTGCTTTTCTACTTCTCGTTCAGCATTCGATTCAATATTGAATCTATCATTCTTAATTGTTCTAATTCTGCCATAACGAATGATTCAACAATGAATCAAAGATGCAGTTATGAATCAATCATGAGTCGGTTTGTGTAATATTATATTTTTTTAACTTGCGAACTACTGTGGATTGGCTCATATCTAGGGCCTTGGCAATAGCCCTTGTTGTTTTATACATTTTGGACGCCCTAAATAAAATATCTCTTTCTGTATTTTCCAGAACCTCTCTAAAAGAGGTTACATCCGGATCATCTAATACCTCTGCTGTACTTGCAGATTGGTGAATAAAGACTGGAATATTTTCAGGCAGTATAATGTTTCCTTTTGTAGTAATAACCAATCTTTCTATGATATTTTGGAGTTCACGAACATTTCCTGGCCATGTGTATTTTGTAAGGATTTCCATGGCATTTCCGTCTATCTCTTTATGCTCATTCATCCTTTTATTATTTTCATTTAAGAAAATGAGAATAAGAGGAACGATATCTTCCGGTCTTTCTCTTAAAGGTGGGATGACTAGAGGGACTACATTCAATCTATAGTATAGATCCTCGCGGAATTTACCTTGTTGTACATATGAGAGAAGATCCTTATTGGTTGCAGAGATGATTCTCACATCTATGGGTATACTGGTAGTTCCACCAACCTTTTTGATTTCCTTTTCTTGAATGACCTGAAGGAGTTTTACTTGTAGATTTAGGGGAAGCTCAGCAATCTCATCAAGAAAAATAGTACCTTTATGCGCCACCTCAAATAGGCCTTTTTTTCCTCCTACTCGAGATCCCGTAAAAGCACCGCTTTCATATCCAAAAAGCTCTGATTCTATTAGATTGTCAGGGATGGCTCCGCAATTTACATGGATAAAAGGCCTATCCTTACGATCCCCTGCGTCATGAATGAGCTTGGCTATCACCCCTTTCCCAACACCGGATTCACCGGTTATTAATACAGTTGAGTCAATTTCTGCCAGCCTCATTGCAAGCTGTACGATATTGTACATAGCATGGCTATTAGCCACAATGTTTCCTGGGACGAATTTTTCTTGTGCCTGAAGCCCATGGAGCTTATATTGCATGCTTTCTAGTTCATTACGCAAGTGAACAAGCTCAGTTATGTCTCGAGATGTGGTAATGATTTTGCTAATATGGCCTTTGGCATCAAAAATAGGGATGCCTGTTGTAAGAATTCTTTTCCCGTCGATATTCTGGTGAAGGATATTGACTTCCTTTTTTTCTTCTATAACCATGAGGGCTACGGAAGGGGTGAAAATTCCTTTTTGTTCAAGATAAGACACATGCTTTCCTATGATTTCCTGGCGATTAATTTTGTAGAGCAATTCGCTGGCCTTATTAATCCATAAGGTAAATCCTTCGGCGTCGTCGATAAACACAGCATCAGAGATGCTGTCCAAAATCGGGATAAGATCCTCTATAGATAATGAAGACAAGAACTTCTTCATAGCCTTTCATGCCCCTCCTACAAGCCGGTATTACAAGTAAATAATGCACTATCTAGTGTCTATCATCTATAATATACTAATTAGTTATAATTTTCAAACTATATATAAAACTATAATTTCTTGCTATACCCGGATTGTACTTTGCCCGTCCATGTCTTCCCCATATGCCCGATAACTATAATAATTAGTACCCGCTAAATAAGGTTTTACATATCTATTTTACTATATTTTCAGAATATTTCAAACGATAAAATTTCTAATGATGATTTCTACATTATGGGAGTTAAATAGAAAGTAAGTGTTTTTTGATTTATTTCTATATTATTAGGGACATTTGTGTGGCTGAAGTGATACAATGATATTGTCCTACACCAAACTAGCTGAATAAGCTCAAACTAAAAAAATAATTCTATGAGAAAAAAGGTTTGACATTTGTCCACTTTAATGCTAGTATGGTTAGGTATCAAGAAGAAGTATTCCGCTTCTCACCTTAATGGCAATGGCTGCTAGGGTTAATAACATTCGAACATTCAGTTTGTTTTTGGAGCGGATACTAGTATCCGCTTTTTTTAATTATATGAGAAATATCGCTTACCAAAAGCGATGACCAGTAAATCAAAAAGAATCTATTTAAGATTATTTTTGATTTTGTTAAGTACACTTAGGAGGTGCGAAATATTAGCAAGGAAAATCAAATCAACGAAGAAATTCGTGATAAAGAACTGAGAGTAATCGATAGCGACGGTACGCAACTTGGCATTATGAGCAGAGACGAGGCATTAGATTTGGCAGCTGAAAGAAAGCTGGATTTAGTAAATGTATCTCCAAATGCGAAACCACCTGTTTGCAAAATACTTGATTACGGGAAGTATAGATACGAAATTCAAAAGAGGGAAAAGGAAGCCAAAAAAAAGCAAAACATTATTCAGGTAAAGGAAATAAGACTGAGTCCCAACATCGAAGAACACGATCTTATAGTGAAGGCCAACCATGCTATAAAGTTTCTTAAAGATGGAGATAAAGTAAAGGTCAGCCTCAGATTCAGGGGAAGACAAAATGACTCTTCAGGTATTGGGAGCAGAGTAATGAAGAAATTCGCAGACACAGTTGCTGAATTTGGTGCGATAGAGAAAAAACCTGAATTTGAAGGACGAAGTTTGATTATGATTGTTGCACCGAAAGTGGATAAGGATAAATAAAATTCAAAGACAAGCTGAATTTTAGTAGGAGGATTATTAGAAGATGGCAAAAACAAAGATGAAGTCTCATAGAGGAGCGAGCAAAAGGTTCAAATTGACTGGGACCGGCAAAGTAAAAAGAAACAAGGCATATAAAAGCCATATACTTACAAAGAAAAGCGCGAAGAGAAAAAGAGGGCTTAGAAAGTCTACTACTCTTACATCCGCAGACGAAAAAAGAATTAAATCAGTACTCAATGTATAAGCATATCGGGAGGATAAGAAAATGGCAAGAGTTAAAAATGGTGTAAATGCCAAGAAAAAGCATAAGAAAATATTAAAACAGGCTAAAGGCTTCTACGGCATGAAAAGCAAGGTGTTCAGAGCTGCAAATCCTGCAGTAATGAGATCACTTCGCTCTGCGTATATTGGTAGAAAAAATAAAAAGAGAGAATATAGAAGGCTATGGATTGCTAGAATCAATGCTGGTGCAAGAATGAATGGTATTTCCTACAGCAAGATGATGAACGGATTGAAGCTTTCTGGCATTGAAATAAATAGAAAGATGCTTTCAGAAATGGCTATCAATGATCCTGCAGGCTTTGCTCAGTTAGCAGAAACAGCCAAAAACGCAGTAAAATAAAAAAAGTTCGACATTGGATTTTGACATTATTAGCCCCCTTCGAAGACTATAATCTTTAAGTAGACTATGGTACGAGAGGGGGTTTTTTCATGTGGTAATTTATGCAGAATATCTTTTTATCGAAAATCTGATTACCGGAGGGCTCATATTAACCCTCACGGGGAGAATATCTGGCATAAGAGTAAAAAGAATCCCTCTTGTTTTAGGCAGTATCCTGTGCGGCATTTATTCTTTTATCTTGTTTTGGGATCATTTACTCCCCCAAATTGCCATTTTTTCAAAGGTGGCTTTTTCGGTATTAGTTGTCCTACTTGTATTTCCCACAAAGAAGATCAAACGCCTTGCAAGAACCATCTTGATATTTTATATCATCAGCCTGGCTTTGGGCGGGATTACAATAGGCGCAGCCTACTTTACGAAGGCTCCTGCAGTAACACAAAATAGTGCCATTTACCTTGAAAAATTTAGCTATATCAGTATTGTGCTGGGATGCTTATTGACTTATTTATTTTTCAATAGCTTGGCACGCTTCATTAAGACAAGATTTTTTAGACAAAAAACAACCGCTGATGTTTTGATTAAATTTGAAAATAAAACAACTAGGCTGAAAGGGTTGGTGGATACTGGAAATGCCCTGACGGACCCTATTACTGGAAAACCAGTATTCATCATGTCCCTATCAGCCGCAAAAAAAGTTTTACCAGCCGAATGCATGAATCTGATTAGCTGTGGAATGAATGAGAAAAGCATTTATGAAACTCTTATTAAAAGTAGCTTAGCTGACCGGATTCGCTTAATACCTTTTAAAGCTATAGGAGAACAAACAGGTATTTTGCTCGGTATACGGCCGGATAAAATTTCATTAGAAATCCACGAAGAACAGGGTGCTGTTGAATCAATAGTGATGCCTGAAGGGATAATCGTAGCAATTAATCGAGGAAAATTTTCAACGGAAGATAGTGAAGAAGGTTATTCAATACTGTTACATCCTAGTGCAATGGAGGGAGGCATCGCTTTCAATGTTTAAATTAATTTATAAGAAATCAAAAATCAAAGGTAAGCAAATAAGAATATTTTTTTCCATACTAAGAAATAAGCTAGTTATTATAATTAAAGACAAAAGATCGGATGAAGTCTATTACATAGGTGGGAGTGATGTTTTACCCCCACCTCTTGATTCAGAAGAAGAGAAAAAACTTCTTGAAGAAATGGCGTTACAAAATAGTGAATCTGCAAAAACTATATTGATCGAACGAAACTTAAGGCTGGTTGTCTACATTGCTAAGAAGTTTGAAAATGTAGGTATTAATGTGGAAGATTTGATTTCCATCGGTACAATTGGATTAATAAAGGCGGTAAATACATTTAATATAGAACGAAATATTAAGCTGGCAACCTACGCATCCCGGTGTATAGAAAATGAAATCCTTATGTTCTTGCGGAGGAGTAATAAAATTCGGAGTGAGGTATCCTTTGATGAGCCTTTAAACGTAGATTGGGACGGCAATGAGTTGCTTTTATCCGATATTTTAGGTACAGAAAATGATATTGTATACAATCATATAGAAGAAGAGGTTAATAGGAAGCTCTTAGTATATGCCATGAAAAAACTTTCCCCTAGGGAGAAACAAATTATGGAAATGCGGTTTGGGCTAATCAACGGTACAGAAATGACTCAAAAGGAAGTAGCGGATAAAATGGGGATTTCACAATCCTATATTTCAAGATTAGAAAAAAAGATTATCGTCCGACTTAGAAAAGAAATCAAAAAGCTTGGTTAATATTGTCTATCCATAGAATAAAATACCTGCCTTCCGTTAAGAATAAAGTTAGACGCTAAGCAGTTATGCTTTAAGGGGGCAAAACGGAAAGCGGAGGTCCTTTTTGATGGTAAGCAAGGTAGAAATCTGTGGGGTGAATACATCAAAGTTACCAGTGTACAAAGACGTTGAAATGAAGCAAATGATTGAACAAATAAAGGGGGGAGACAGCAAGGTAAGGGACGAATTTATAAGAGGAAATCTGCGATTAGTATTAAGTGTGATACAGCGCTTTAATAATAGAGGTGAAAACCCTGACGATTTGTTTCAGGTGGGGTGTATAGGTTTAATAAAGGCTTTGGATAACTTCGATACATCCCATAATGTAAGGTTTTCAACCTACGCTGTACCGATGATTATTGGAGAGATACGTAGGTATCTGCGAGATAATAATTCCATAAGGGTCAGTCGCTCTTTGAGAGACACAGCATATAAGGCATTGCAAGCAAAAGAAAAACTATCCAGGCAATATCAACGAGAGGCGACCATTACGGAGATTGCAAAAGAATTAGAACTTCCTAGAGAAGATATCGTTCTAGCTCTAGATTCGATACAAGATCCCATATCACTATTTGAACCGGTTTTTCATGACGAAGGTGATGCGATTTATGTCATGGACCAAGTAAAGGACACAAAAAATACAGATGAAAAATGGATGGAAAATATTGCGTTGAAAGAAGCGATGAAGAAGCTGACTTTAAGGGAAAAACATATTTTGACCATGCGGTTCTTTGAAGGGAAAACCCAAATGGAGGTGGCCGAAGAAATCGGCATCAGCCAAGCCCAGGTCAGTAGGCTTGAAAAGAATGCGTTAAAATATATGAGGAAGTATGTCTGAGGGGACATACTTCTTTTTCTTTGAGCATATATTAGGATATCGGAGTAAGTATGTTTAGGGTTTGTAGTTTTCGAACAAAATCCTAATAAGGGAAGAATATTATCACAAAAACCAAGGGGGAAGAGAAAATGATAAGTACACAGGATCTAAGAAATAAAGAAGTAATCAATATTTACGATGGAAAAAGTCTGGGGTATGTGTATGATATTGAAGTTAATCTTGAAAAAGGTCTTATAGAAGGAATTATAGTCCCGGCTCACAGAAGCTTTTTTAGTTTTTTTGGAAGAGGGGATAGCGACTATGTTATTAAGTGGAAGGATATAAAAAGGATTGGCGATGATGTAATATTAGTGGATGTAGCTGGAATTTTAGATGGTGATTATGGGTATGATCGAGGAATTATAACAAATATAGCAAGTAACTATGATTACGATGAAAATAAAGAAGAGGAAGAATAAAGAATAATAAAATGATCAGTGGAATGGCCTAGAAATCAGAGAGAACTCAAAAGGTCTTGCATAAACCACAATATATAGGTAAAATTAAACTTAGGACATACTATTTTTTTCTAGTATGAATTCAAGATTAATTGATCCAAATAAAGGTGTGGAGGGAAAAACATGAGATGCCCATTTTGTGAGAACGCTGACACGAGGGTAATAGACTCTAGGCCCACTGAGGAAGGACATGCTATTAGACGCAGAAGAGAATGTGATAGCTGTAGTAAACGTTTCACAACCTATGAAAAGGTAGAAGAAATAACCTTCATGGTTATCAAAAAGGATGGTAGCAGACAAGCCTTTGATCGGAATAAAGTCATGAACGGTATCATTAAAGCATGTGAGAAACGTCCGGTTCCTATTTCAGCTATTGAAAAGATCGTAGATAATATTGAGCGAGGCTTGAACAATATGATGGAAAAGGAAGTGCAAAGCAAGCTAATTGGAGAGGTTATTATGGAACACCTTAAGGAATTAGATGAAGTGGCCTACGTGAGATTTGCTTCCGTGTACCGACAGTTTACCGACGTCAATACCTTTATTGCGGAAATCGAAAAGCTTTTGGGGAAGGACATAAATAATGAACCAAAAAATTAGAATTGCCATCGATGGACCTTCTGGTGCAGGGAAAAGTACCATTGCAAAAAAGATTGCAAAAATTTTAGATATTGACTATATAGATACCGGCGCAATGTATAGGGCTATAGGATATAAGCTCCTGAAAAATAATGTTCAACTAGATGATTCTGTTGGAGTGCATCATCTACTAGAAAATACTCAGATTGATTTTGATAAGGGAGATGTGATTCTGGACGGTATCGTTGTCAATGATAAAATTAGAACGCCGGAAATATCAAAAATCGCCTCCCATGCATCTGCACTACAGCCTGTTAGAGAAAAATTGGTGGCTCTACAAAAGGCAATGGGGCAGGAAAAAAGTGTGGTTATGGATGGCAGAGATATTGGTACAAATGTATTAATCGATGCTGAGTTCAAGTTTTTTTTAACTGCTTCGCCGAAAGAAAGAGCTTATAGAAGATGGCTCGAGCTTAGAGAGAAGAATGAAAATATCACCCTTGAAGAGGTAGAAGAGGACATTATCAAAAGAGATCATAACGATACAACTAGGGCGTTAAATCCACTTCGTAAGGCAGAAGATGCCCTCGAGCTTGATACCACCGGTATGTCCGTAGAAGATGTTGTAGAAAAGATTTTGGAGGTACTAAAGTGGCAGTAGTAAGACCTTTTGCAGCTGTGAGACCGTCACCCCAATATGCAGAAAAGGTTATATCCCTTCCCTATGATGTTATGAGCAGGGAAGAAGCCAAAAAAATGGCAGCAGGAAATCCCTACAGTTTTTTGCATATTTGCAGATCAGAAATTGATTTGCCCGATGAAAAAGATCCCTACTCACCTGAAGTTTATGAAAAGGCTAAAAGTAATATTTTTCAATTCATAGAAGAAGGTGTTTTAATCCAGGAAGAGCAACCAATGCTCTATATCTATAGACAGACCATGGATGGCCGCGTTCAAACAGGAATCGTGGGTTGTGTTTCTATCGATGAATACCTAAACAATGTTATAAAGAAGCATGAATTTACAAGAGTAGAAAAGGAATTAGATAGGATCAATCACTTTGATGTCTGTAATACTAATACAGAGCCGGTTTTCCTTACCCATAGGGAAGATAAAAGATTACGTACAATAATAGAAGATTGGATTAAAAATAACAAAGCGGAATATGATTTTGTGACAGAGGATGGTATAGGACATGCTCTTTGGGCAGTATCAGATGTCTCTGTCCTGTCAACTATAACGAATCTTTTTAAAGAAATGGATTCTCTTTACATAGCTGATGGGCATCATCGCTCTGCGTCAGCTGTGAAGGTTGGCCTTAAGCGTAGAGAGGAAAACCCAACGTTCACAGGGGATGAGGAATTTAACTTCTTTATGGCTGTCTTGTTTCCTGATGAAGATTTGAAAATATTCGATTACAATAGGGTGGTGCAAGATTTAAATGGCCTTACAGATCAGGAGTTTATGGACAAGCTTAAAGAAAACTTCACCCTAGAAGCTGTACAGGGTCCTTATGTCCCTGAGCAAAAGCATCATTTTGGCATGTTTCTTTCTGGGAAATGGTATAAACTCATAGCAAAGCCTCAAATCATTTCAAATAAAGATCTTATCCAATCCTTGGATGTATCCATCCTTCAGGATAATGTGCTGGCGCCAATCTTAGGAATTACAGACCCTAGGGCAGATAATAGAATCGACTTTGTAGGAGGAATCCGAGGACTTGAAGAGCTAGAAAGGCGAGTCAGCCTTGATATGAAGGTGGCTTTTGCTCTTTATCCTGTCCTGATTGGAGACCTTCTTGATGTATCAGATCAAGGACTGGTCATGCCACCAAAATCCACATGGTTTGAACCAAAGCTGGGAAGTGGCCTGTTTATGCACAGGCTATAGTTTGCAATACTTTCATTGCTTAAAACACTTTCCCCTCAATTGTATAAAATCCCTCTGATAGTGCGAAAATAAAATCAGGGGGGTTTTTTATATGAAAAAAAGAATGATTGCACTATTTATATTTTTTGTTATGCTTCTTTCCGGTTTAACTGGAAGATTAGCTTATATTCAAGTTTTCAACAACGAGGAATATGCTGCAGCAACTGCAAGACAACAAAGAATCAGGCTAGATGGCGGAGATAAGCGAGGAACTATTTATGATAGGAATAGAGAACCTCTAACTGGAATTTACGATGAATATGTCTATATTATAAAGAAGGATCAATTAAATGAAGATGCAAAAAAGATATTCCATTCTATAGGAGCATATCGTGTCAAGAATGATAGTGAAAACTATTATGTATACCGGAGCAAGGATTATTATCCAGACAAAGCCAATGAATTAAAAAACCAGCACCAAGCATTTATCATTCAATCGGGAAGACGGTATGGGGAAGAACAAATTGCTGTTCATTTGATTGGCTACATTAATGCAATGGATGGCAACGGGGCTAGCGGGTTAGAAAAAGATTTTAATGATATCTTGTCAAAGAGAAACAAAACAGTGTATGCCACTGCTGATGGTAAGAGAATGATTATTCCCGGCTATGGCATTTGGAGTACGGAGGATAATGTGGATTGCGGTGTTATTACCACATTGGATGCAAACATACAAAGATATGCAGAAAAGGTATTAAGTCATTCCAACTATGACGGCTCCATAATTGTTTCCGATGCGGTTACAGGAGAAATATTAGCTAGTGCAAGTAAGCCCACCTTTAATCCAAACAACATAATGGATTATTTAGATAGTAGTAATAAAGAATTTATGAATCAGGCAATTCAAAGCCAATATCCACCAGGATCTATTTTTAAGATTATTGTTGCAGCTGCTGCCTTGGAACTTGGCTTAGTGAATACAGATACGATTTTTGAATGTAAAGGATATGAAGAAATTAATGACATTAAAATCAAGTGCTCTACAGGGGGCGAGGAAGGCCATGGCTTGATTAGCTTTAGAGATGCCTTCGCAAAATCCTGCAATTCAGCCTTTATTCAGGCGGCATCCCTTGTTGGTGGGGAAAATATACTAGGTATGGCAGAGAAGTTTGGTATTGGAGAGAAAACCTCGTTAGATTTTCCCATGGAAAAGACAGGAATTTTACCTGACGAGGCCGATATTCAAGGCGCAGGTATTGGGAATCTCGCTATTGGACAGGGCAGGCTTCTGGTTACTCCAATGCAAGTGAATAGACTCACTGAAATCATTGCTTCGGGCGGGATGCAGCAAGACTTCTGCTTAATTAAAGAAATCAGAGATAATGGAAAGGTAAAACCCCTTTCCCAGTTAAAAAGGGAAAGGGTTATTAGTGATAACACTGCTGAAATTATTAATCGCCTTATGGTAAATACTGTAGATAATGGAACTGCAAATAATTTGCCTAAGTATGAGGGTTTTTCCATTGCAGGCAAAACTGGGTCTGCTGAAGCCGCATATTATGGCAAAGAAGTTGTACATGGTTGGTTCACAGGGTTTATCCCCGCTAATGCTCCAAAATATGTAATTACTGTATTTGTTGAATCCGGTGGTTCCGGAAGATTATCTGCGGTACCCTTATTTCAAGAAATGGTAGATTATTTGAAGAACTAATCGCTAAAGCATTCTGCAAAGGCATCTCTAAGCTTGAGAATGGCCTTCTTTTCAATTCTAGACACATAGGATCGGGAAATTCCTAATTCTTTTGCCACCTCCCTTTGGGTTTTTGGTTCTTCTTGACACAGCCCAAAGCGTTTAACTAGGACAAGCTGCTCTCGGTCTTTTAATACGCAGTTGATGGCATTATAGAGTTTAGTAACCTGCATCTTATGGTCTAGATCATCAATGATATGATCTGTATCTGTTCCTAATATATCGTTGAAGCTTATTTCGTTTCCATCCTTGTCAGTCCCTATGGGGTCATTAAGAGAAATTTCCACCTTTATCTTTTTTGTTGTCCTAATGTTCATCAGGATTTCATTCTCTATACATTTGGCTGCATAAGTAGCTAAACGTACATTTTTATGGCGATTATATGTATTGATTGCTTTTATTAATCCAATAGTCCCGATAGAAATTAAGTCATCGGGATCCTTTCCTGTACTTGCGTATTTTTTAGCAATATGTGCAACTAATCTTAAGTTATGCTCCACCAATATGTTCTTAGCATCCTTATCGCCCTTTTCATGTAATTTCAGGTAATGTGTTTCTTCTGCATCTGAAAGAGGCTGAGGAAAGGAATTGCCCATAGATACGTAGCCAGGTAACAATACAAGTGGATTAGATAACAACAAAGAAGCCAATAAAAGCGTTATACTCATCTAGTCAAACCCCTTTCATTGGAATAAGTTGTTAGCATTATATGTCTAGAAAGGGGTAATAGTGCCTGTCAATCTAAAAAGGGGACAGCGACACCTTGGTCAATTCTTCTTTTACTCGAGCCCATGGTAATCCTACTACATTGTCATAATCTCCTTGAATGTGGCTTACATGCTTTCCGAAGCTTCCTTGTATTGCATAGGCACCTGCTTTGCCGAAGGCTTCTCCGGAGTTTACATATTCAATGATATCATCGTCAGTGTAGTTCTTAAAAAAGACATCAGTTATTTCACAAAAAACCCGTCTATTATATGTTCCTGGTTGGATTAAAGCAACTCCTGTGGATACCTTGTGGCTTGTATTACGGAGGCTCTTAAGGATCCTCACTGCATCCTGGAAATCAGTAGGTTTTCCAATAATCTTATTTTTATAAACCACAGTATCAGCAGCCAAAATGACTGAATTTTTTTGTACTTTTTCCGAGCTTAGCAGCTTCTGCTCAACCCATAAAGCTTTCTTTAGAGCGAGAAACATAACAGCCTGCTCCATGGTTAGTTTTTCTGAAAGATTCTCCTCTACATCAGGGGGGATAATCAACGGATCCACATGGTTATTTTTTAATATCTCAATCCGCCTGGGTGAGGAGGACGCCAATATAATTTGCATAAACATCTCCTATCGTGGTGAGACACCTTTTCTAATAATGGTGTCTTATAATAATGGTGTCTGACACCTTTTCCAACTTAAAACTTTTAACCTGTTGCAATAGCTCATTTTTGTTTTTAGATTTGAACCTTTTTAGATTATATTATAAACGAAAAATGCACCAGATAGATTGTTATTCAAAAATAATTTTTTATCTTTGATAAACCTCTTTCTGATGCACATTTTCATGAGCTTAAATTATCTTGATAATTCAAAGGATTCGCAATCTGTACATTCTACTTGGGTAGGATTTTTTTCATGTGTTCCTACTTTAATTGAGCTCAATGCACAGTATTCTGCTCCGATAACGTGGTTCTTGCATTGTGTAACTGAACATTTGATGCTGTGGTTAGCATTTGTTTTATCCATAATTACCCTCCTTATATTTATTCAATATTATTATGTCTAAATGAGACAATATTATTAAGGTAATTTTTATTAAAACATTTTTTAAAAATCTGACAGGATAAAAAGCCTTGTTTCTTCCAAAAAATTGAAATAATTGTGTTTTTTAAGATATGCAATTGTATAAATGCTTTTAGGGTGTTACAATATAAAAACACGTTAAATTGAGTGCAAAATCGCAGAAAGCACAATAGAGCAAATTGCAAAATGAAAAAGGCCGATTGGCCACAAAACGAAGGGGGATTGTTCATAAGGCATGATGCCAAAGGAGTAATATGAACAATTCAAAAAAAGAAATAACATTAATAAAAGAACTGCCAGAAGATGAACGACCGAGAGAAAAACTATTAAGGCAGGGCGTTGAGAGCTTATCAAATGCTGAGCTGCTATCTATTCTCATAAGAACAGGTACTAAAGAAGCTTCTGCATTGATGCTGGCAAACCGCATTCTATCTCTTGAAAAATCAGGCATCTCCTATCTTGCTCGATGTATACCGGAGGATCTTTATGGGATTCAGGGCATAGGGGTAGCTAAATCCTGTCAGATTATTGCTGCTATAGAGCTAGGAAAACGTATTGCCACAAAACCAAAAGATTATAGAGTCAATATTAAATCTCCCAAGGAAGTGGCAGATTTATTTATTGAGGAAATGAGATACCTTAATAAAGAGTTTTTCAAGGTATTACTTTTAAATACGAAAAATGAAATTATTATGATTGAAGATACTTCCATAGGAAACCTAAATAGTTCTGTGGTACATCCTAGAGAAGTGTTTTGCACTGCAGTGAAAAAAAGTGCATGTTCAATAATCATAATACATAATCACCCAAGTGGTAATCCCATGCCTAGTCAAACAGATATTGATGTCACTAAGAGATTGGTTGAGGCTGGTGAAATCATGGGAATTCCAGTTATAGACCATTTAATTATTGGAGACGGAACTTATATAAGCTTGAAAGAAAAAATGCTAATGTAAGTGGGGAAGGAGCACAATTATAATGTTCTTTAGTTTTTTTAAGAAGGATATAGGAGTAGACCTAGGAACTGCAAATACATTAATATATATTAAAAATAAAGGTATCGTATTGAATGAACCCTCAGTCATTGCGGTAGACAGTCAATCAAAAAATATATTGGCTGTAGGCAAAGATGCCAAGGAAATGATAGGAAGAGCGCCACAATCCATAGATGTAACTAGACCTTTGCAGGATGGCGTGATATCTGATTTTGATATGACTGTGGCTATGCTGAAGGCCTTTCTTCAAAAAGTTGCCCATGAAAGGAATTTTTTCACAAAAGTAAGAATAGTGGTAGGAGTGCCTACCGGTGTTACAGAGGTTGAAAAACGAGCTGTAGAAGAAGTAATTAGGCAAATGGGTGCTAAAGAGGTTTACATCATGGAGGAGCCTATGGCAGCAGCCGTAGGAACTGGATTACCTGTGGGCAGTGCCATGGGAAGCATGATCGCCGATTTAGGTGGGGGTACCTCAGATATTGCTATTATCGCTTTAGGCGGTATTGTAACTAGTACCTCTATACGTCAAGGGGGAGACAAACAAAACGAAGCCATTATCTCTTATATGAGAAAAAAACATAACCTTATTGTAGGTGATAAAACAGCGGAAAATATTAAAATAAATATTGGTTGTGCATACCTTACAGAGGAGGAGGCCAATAATCCCATTGAAATGGAGGCTAGAGGAAGAGATATTCTTTCAGGGCTGCCTAAAACAGTAACCATTAATTCCGTAGAAGCACTAGAGGCATTAGAAGAGCCTGTTAATATGGTTATTGAAGCTATTAAAGTTACTCTAGAAAATGCACCCCCAGAAATCTCAGCAGATATTGTTGAAAATGGAATCATATTATCTGGTGGGAGCAGTTTACTAAAAGGCTTTGATAAACTGATAGAGATGTCTACTGGAATTAAAGTGATTGTTGCAGAAAATGCCCTAGAAGCTGTGGCAGAAGGTACAGGTGAAAGCCTATCCCATATCAACAAAATGTCTAAGCAAACAGGTAAAGGAAGTACAAAATAATATGAACTGGTTAAGAGAACATACAAAGGCAGCAACACTATTAGCGGTACTGTTAATTTTAGTGATTATTGTTGTTGTTTCTTATGGAAAAATAGGAAACAGCTCATTTTTAGGCCGCTATTTAGGAAATGCTATATCAGTAGTACAAGAGCCCATATCAAGCGCTGGAAACGGTTTGAAATCCGCTGCAAAGGGGATCTTCCAGTTTAGGACTGTTGTGAAAGAGAATGAAAAGCTAAAGGAAGAGGTATCAAGCTTAAAACGTGAAATAATTGGATTACAATTGACACAAGCTGAACTAAATGAATTAAGAGAGCTTTCATCTATATTAAACTATGAGACTGTATTAAATAACTATTCACTACTTACAGCTGACGTTATTGCTATGGATGGTTCTAATTGGTTTAATATATTTACCATCAATGTGGGATCGGAGAAGGGCGTAAAAGAGGATGCCGCTGTTATTAATGGTGATGGACTCATTGGAAGGGTTTTGGAAGTAGGCAGGGATTGGGCTAAAGTTATTTCTGTTATCGATGAGTCCAACTCAGTCAGCTTTAAGGTTTTAAGGGATATGCAGCTTCTTGGAATTTTATCGGGAGATGGCCAAGGTGGCTTAGCTGGATATATGCTTGATCCAGATGGCTCAGTTATCGCAGGAGATATTCTCGTTACATCGGGGATGGGAATGTACCCGGAAGGAATTGTCATAGGAAAAGTCAGCGAAGTAACATGGAACAATGATACATTACTGAAAACAGTAGCTATAGAACCCGGTGTTTACTTCAAGAACCTGCAAAAGGTCACAGTAATTATTGACAAATAATCGTGGAGGAGTCAATTGAAATATAGACACTCATTTTTATTGCTGTTGGTAGCATTTATTTTGCAGTCCACAGTAATAAATCATTTTAGCATATACGGTGTGACGCCAAATCTTATATTATGCTTTATCGTGATTCTGTCGTTTTTATTTGGTGGATATGATGGCATTATTTTTGGTATATTATTTGGTTTAGCTATTGATGTTAGCTTTTCACCCGTTATAGGAATTACAGCAATTTGTAATGTTATTGCAGCATTATTCTGCTTAGAAATGAGAAGATATCTTTATAAGGACAATGTACTTTCCATTATCATTGTTTCTGTTTTGTCCACCCTATGCCATGCTTTGATATATTGGGGATTGCTAAGTATGTTAGGAAAGCATTTTAACATTCTATACCTATTATATATTCAAGGCATTGCTATTGGATACAATGGGATTGTGGCTATCATCCTATATATGATTATCAGCAGAAATATTCGCAGGCAGCGGCGAAATAGATACATGTATAGAAATAGCCTTCAGGAGGCAAGGAGTTTATATAAATCATGATCGGCAATTGGATGAAATCAAGGGGAAATCAAATATTAATATTGGTCATTGTATTAATGGCTATTCTTGGGATAAGGCTTTTTAAGCTCACAATTATTGAGAATACTAAGTGGGCCGAAGCAGCTGAAAACATTAGTATCAGGAGCATACACACAGCAGCACCTAGAGGAGAAATTCTAGATCGCTATGGTAGGGTATTAGCAGGAAACATACCAAGCTTTACCGTTCAAATCAGCGCTGGAGATCTTACCAATGAAGAACTTAATATGGTAGCAAGAAATTTGATTCGGATTTTTGAAGTTAATGGGGATGAATATTACGATAACTTTCCTATCATTATAGAGAACGGGAATTTTTACTATTCGTTTCAAAAGGATATTGAAGAATGGTTAGTTTCCCAAAATATGCCTACAGATTATACTGCAGAGCAAGCTTTCAATGAGTTAAGAAATCGGCTAGAAATTGATCCAGGTCTAGATCGGTTTGAAGCCCAGACACAGCTACAGTCGGTTTATAATATATATCCGCCAATTTCTGTGCGGAACATGAAATTTTTAAAGACGCTAGACCAGGAAAGCTTTTTGGGAAGATATAATTTGGATCTAGAGATGAGTGCAAGTGAAGCTTTTTTGGCCTTAAGGAAAAAGTTCGATATCTCTGAAAGTATGACCCATGAAGAGGCCAGGAAAATTATGGTTGTGAGGAACGAGCTAACCTCTCAAGGCTATAGAAAGTATATTCCGGCTAAAGTGGCTAGTGGTGTTTCAGATAGCACTATCGTAGTTATTGAAGAAAAAAAATTGCAGCTACCAGGTGTAGAGGTTGTAGCAGAACCTATCCGATACTATCCAAATGGAAATACTGCCTCTCATATACTTGGGTACCTAGGTCAGATTTCCGAGAGTGAAAAGGCATATTATGTAAATGAAAAAGGCTATAAGCCTAATGATATGATTGGAAAGGAAGGAATTGAAAGGGCCTTTGAGTCAACATTAAAGGGTCAGGATGGAGAAAAAAATGTTGAAGTAAATGCTTATGGAGAGCTTGTACGAACCATCAATGAAACTGAACCTACAAAAGGGAATTCTATTTACTTAACCTTAGATTTAGAGCTTCAAAAAACTGCTGAGGATGCACTGGAGCAAGCATTGACTCAGATTCAGCAAGGTGGGCTATTTGAGAGCCAATGGGGCAATTATAAATATGGGAGAGCTTATAAAAATGCCAACGTAGGAGCGGCCGTTGCGCTGGATGTGAAGACGGGTGATGTGCTTGCTATGGCTAGTTATCCAGATTACGATCCCAACTTATTTGCCACAGGTATCAGCAAAGAAGACTGGAACTCTTTACAAAGCAAAAATGTAAGAGATCTTCTATCTCCTCTGCCATTATTTAATGTGGCAGCTAGAACAGCGGTACAGCCAGGATCTACCTTTAAGATGGTTACAGCTATTGCAGCATTGGAAAGTGGCCTAGATCCCAACAGAAAGCTCCGTGATGGGGGAGCAGTTAGAATTGGAGAAAGAACCTACGGATGTGTAGTATGGAACTTAAATAGAAGTAACCACGGATATATTAATCTCTATGAAGCCTTGGAGGTTTCCTGTAACTACTACTTTTTTGATATAGCTACAGGGAGAGATTTTTATAGAAGTACGTCTTTAGGGCTTGATGCGCCTATGAACATTGAGAAAATAACAGCTTTTGCAGAACAGTTTGGCTTAGGGATTTCTACAGGTATTGAGATTCCAGAAACAGTAGTTCCCGTACCTAGTGAGGAACGAAAGCTAGCTCAAGTTAAAGCTTCTCTAAGAAATGTTCTAATCGGACGAGCTGAAACATATTTTAAAGAAGAAGTAGTTGCTGACAAGGAAAGGCTGAATGAAGAAATTCGAACCATTGTCAGCTGGACAGAAGAAAATCCGGGAAGAAAAGACCTGATAGAAAGAGTGGGAAAGCTTGGTGTTAAAGAAGACATGGTTACCACAGTAGTGGATTTATGTAAGTTTTCCTATTTTAATCAAGCAGCATGGACCACAGGGGATGAGCTGAATCTTTCCATAGGTCAGGGTGAACATGCCTATACTCCTTTACAAATGGCCAATTATATGGCTACTCTTGGGAACGGTGGCATTCGAAATAAGGTAAGCTTGATGAAGGCCATTGAAGGACAGGGAGAGGTACATCGCCCTGCTGGTGAAAAAATTTCTATTAGTGATGATAAATATCTAGATTATGTTATTGAAGGAATGAGAAGGGTAACAAGCGGGTCTAAAGGAAGCCTTAGAGGCATCTTCTCAGGTTTTCCAGTGGAAGTGTTAGCTAAAACAGGAACGGCTCAAAAGGATGGAAAAATTCATCCTCCTGATGAAATAGAGTATATTAAACAATACTTACCTAGAATAAATAGCAGCCTAAGTTGGAACTTGGTGGAAGCCGAAATGTACAGACTCTTAGATGAATATCCTGATGTATATTCATCAACAAATACTGCAGTAAGACAAGCCGTTATCAATTTAAGTAACGGTAGGGTTACTACTGCCAGAATCGATGCGTTTAAGCCAGACTATGATAACTTTGCTTGGGTAGTAGCCATGGCACCGGCTGAAGACCCTGAAATTGCCGTTGCAGTCCTCTTATTTCAAGGAGGTACAGCAGGCTATGCTGGTCCTGTAGCAAAAGAGATTATTGCAAAATATATGCAGCTGGATAAAGAGTACCAGGATTTCAGTATAGATACAAAAATAACTCAATAATCCAGGTGAATTACAAGACAAAATAATGGTCGCAGTACACTTCTAACCTAACACATGATGATACTAGTTTTAGAATAAAGGAGCGTAATACAGGTTGGATAATAATACAGTAAGGAGAATAAAATGGGGAAGGTAATATTAATAGCTTCAGGTAAAGGCGGAGTAGGAAAGACGGTATTTACAGCGAACGCTGGAGCAGCCCTTGCTGATATGGGAAAAAAAGTAGTTCTTATTGATATGAATATGGGATTGAGAAATCTTGATCTTTACTTAGGCTTAGAAAATAAAGTTGTTTATGATGTTGCTGATGTAATGACAGGGATATGCCGAATAAAACAGGCTCTTATAAGGGACAGAAGATTTCCAGAGCTCTATTTGATGGCGGCGCCTCAAAATAGAGAAAAATCGGACATTACACCTCTTCATATGAAGGTTCTGTGTGATAAATTAAGAAAGAACTTTGATTATATAATTGTAGATGCGCCAGCCGGCATAGATGATGATCTTTTTATTGCTGCGGCAGGTGCAGACAGCGCAGTTATTATAACAGTGCCTGAACACGCAGCTGTAAGAGATGCAGATGCTTTAGATAGAAAGCTATTAAAAATTGGAATCAAGGATCGAACATATGTAGTAAATAAGGTACAAGCTGATCTGATTAATACAGGTTTAGTGCCTAGCTTAGCAGAAATTGCAGATATTATGAGGCCAAGGATAGCAGGTATTATTCAATATGATAGAAACATTCATGTAGCAGCAAATAATGGCCTGCCAATCACATATAAAAAGGGTAATTACATAGAAAAGAATTTTAATAATATCGTCAATAGGATAATTTGAGTCGGAGAAGACAAAATTAGGTTAAGATGTGAAAAGTGTACGAAACGCTAAATAATGAGTTCCTGCACTTTTGCGATTTTCAGAGCCACAAGTAGGAAAAAGGGTCAAGTTTCCTACAGAACTATGTTAAATAAATGAGAAGTGCAGGAAATTCCAAATCAAAGTTCCTGCACTTTGTGCCGCTTACTATATCTAACACTTCTCATCGCGCCCATAATCTCTAACTAAAAGTTAATAACCTTACTTCGAATACCTACATTTAAAATAAGCCCTAGGGCAATCATATTAGCGACAACAGAAGAACCTCCGTAGCTGATAAAGGGAAGGGTGACACCTGTTACAGGCATTAGCCCCATGGTCATAGCAATATTTTCAAATATTTGAAATCCAAACATGGCCATTAGACCTATGACAACTAAAAATCCATACAAATCCTTTGCATTGCTAGCAATCTTCAAAATGCGATAAAGAAAGGCAGTGTACAGCGCAATAACCACTGCACCGCCAACCATGCCTAGCTCTTCAACAATAACTGAAAAGATAAAGTCTGACTTTTGTACTGGCAGGAACTTCAATTCCTTTTGCGTACCTTGAAAAAGCCCTTTCCCAAACAAACCTCCCGAACCTATAGCCACCTTTGAATTCCAGACCTGATAATTTCCAGGTAAAGAAAGATTCTCAGGATGTAAAAAAGCATCAATCCTCAACTTTTGGTGAGGGGCCATGAATCGATAAAGGATTGGTATGGATATAGCAAAGAGTCCAGCAAGCTTGGCGAAAATCTTATAATCGATGCCTGCTGTAAAAATCATTGCAACCATCATTACTCCCATAACGATGGCGGTACCCAAATCCTCCTTTAAGACAATCACAATAAGTGGAGATGCATATAAAATGGCAAAAAATATTCCCTTGGTTGTTACAAGGTTGTCTCGATTTCTCGCCAAATAGCTAGCATAGACTAATACAAAAGAAATTTTAACTAGCTCAGATGGCTGCATATCAACAGGACCAAGATCAATCCAAGATCTTGCACCAAAGTGTTCTACCCCTAAACCGGGAATGTACACGGTGAGCAAAAATGCGATGGAGATCACATAAAGGATTTTTTCCATATTCTCAAAGGTTTTATAGTTGAAGGCTAAAACCACACATAAAGCGATGGCGCCCAGGCAGTAAGCTGCAATTTGAACCTTTATATCTTTATTAAATATAAATTCGCCCTGGTAGGCGGTACTTCCAATCATGACTGTACTGATTACAGCAAAGCAAATAGGTAAAATCAATAAAACCCTGTCTATATTCTTCAGAAGATTAAAATAGTAACTCATAAAAATTAGTAACCTCATTACTTGACAATATATTCTCCAAAACATTATAATATATATTGTGTTGTTATATCAATATTTAATTGAACTATACAGATATTTAGTTGTTTGGGTAGAATATAACACTATTGAGAATTTGAATTTTGAAAAACTAATGGAAAAAATCTAACTAGAAAGGGAGGTGCGTTAACATAGGAATAGGAACAGGAGTTATTATTGCAATTGTTGCCTTAGCTTTCGGGCTATTGGTTGGATATATATTCAGAAAAACAGTTGGGGAAAGAGAAATTGGAAGTGCAGAGCAAAAAGCTAGGAACTTGATCCTCGACGCTGAAAATAGATCAGAAACAATTAAAAAAGAAATAACTTTAGAAGCAAAAGAAGAGGCTCACAGGATGCGCAGCGAAGTAGAACGTGAGATTAGAGAGCGAAGAGCAGAAATCCAACGTTCTGAAAAAAGGCTCATCCAAAAAGAAGAAGCCCTGGATCGAAAAACAGATAATTTAGAAAAGAAAGAAGAAAACATTGGAAAGAAAGAACAATTATTAATTGAAAAACAGCATGAATTAGATGGGTTCATAAACAAACAAATTGAAGAGTTAGAAAGAATTTCTGGATATACAGCTGAAGAAGCTAAAAATGTCCTTCTATCTAATTTAGAAAAAGAAATTCGTTACGAAGCATCCATCATGATTAAAGATGTTGAATCAAAGGCGAAAGAGGAAGCTGACAAACGGGCTAAGGAAATTATTACTGGAGCCATACAACGATGCGCAGCGGATCATGTAGCTGAGAGCACAGTATCAGTTGTATCTTTGCCTAACGATGAAATGAAGGGTAGGATCATAGGGAGAGAGGGCAGAAACATAAGAGCCATCGAAACCCTAACAGGTGTGGATTTAATTATCGATGATACGCCAGAAGCTGTTATCCTATCTGGGTTTGATCCTGTCAAACGGGCAATAGCAAGACTAGCATTAGAAAAGCTTATTGCAGACGGCAGGATTCACCCTACTAGAATCGAAGAAATGGTGGAAAAGGCTGAAAAAGAAATTAATAGCATTATTAAAGAAGAGGGGGAGCAGGCTACCTTTGATGTTGGCATACATAATCTTCACCCAGAATTAATAAAGCTATTGGGAAGATTAAAGTATAGAACGAGCTATGGACAAAATGTATTGAAGCACTCAGTTGAAGTTGCGCATTTAGCAGGACTCATGGCTGGAGAATTGGGACTAGATGTAAAAAATGCTAAAAGGGCAGGATTGCTCCATGATATTGGAAAGTCCATGGACCACGAGGTGGAAGGCACCCATGTAGATATCGGTATAGATTTGCTTAGAAAGTATAAGGAATCTGAGATAATTATAAATGGTATGGCGGCTCATCATGGAGATTATGAGCCCAAGAGCTTGGAAGCAATACTCATTGCTGCAGCGGATGCTTTATCAGCCGCAAGACCTGGAGCCAGAAGAGAAACACTAGAGACTTACATTAAGAGACTAACTAAACTGGAGGAAATCGCTAACACGACTCCAGGGGTAGAAAGATCTTATGCAATTCAAGCTGGCCGAGAAATTAGAGTTATTGCTAGACCAGAAGAAATGAGTGACGAAGAGATCATTTTGCTGGCAAGAGAAATAAGCAAAAAGATTGAGAGTGAGCTAGAGTATCCAGGCCAGATAAAAGTAAATGTAATAAGAGAAACAAGAGCAATTGAATATGCAAAGTAAAAGAAGAGGCATATGCCTCTTCTTTTAAATATGATGGACATGCCGTCTATCTATGAAACTTTTATAAGTGGCATACAAAGCAAATACTAATATAAAAAGCCCATATTAGGGAGGTAACATGTTTGTTTATTTAGACAATAGTGCAACTACAAAGCCTTATAAAGAGGTGATAAAGGAAACCGTAAAGTACATGGAGGAGGACTTTGGAAACCCATCTTCTCTTCATAGAATGGGGATTGCCTCCGAAAAAGGATTGAAGAATGCCAGAAGGATTGTAGCAGACTCTCTTGGTGCTAAAGAAGACGAAATAGTTTTTACTTCTGGAGGGACAGAAGGAGATAATCTGGCACTATTTGGTGCTGCCCTGGGAAGGAAAAGATTAGGCAATAAAATTATTACAACAAAAATTGAGCATCCCGCTGTCCTAGAAAGCTGCAGACAGCTGGTGGATATGGGATATGAGGTTGTCTCCATAAATGTAGACAAAACGGGGATAATAAAACTGTCTGAGCTGGAGTCCGCCATAGGCAAGGACACCATATTAATATCTGTCATGCATGTAAATAATGAAACGGGTTCTATTCAGCCTCTTGATGAAATCAATAAAATTAGAAGAGATGCCGAAAAGAAATTGGGTAAAGAGATCCTTCTTCATACAGATGCGGTACAATCTTATGGAAAGATTCCTGTGAATGTTAAGGATTTGGATGTGGATTTTGCTGTTATTAGCGGTCATAAGATTCATGGGCCCAAGGGTGTGGGCGCCCTCTATATCAGAAAAGGCGTTCATATCCCACCTATGATCTATGGAGGAGGGCAGGAAAGATCCATGAGATCTGGGACAGAGAATGTAACGGGAATAGTTGGTCTAGGCATTGCTGCAGAAATCAATCATCAACACATGAAAAAAAGACAGCAAGTAATGCATCAGGCGAAGAATTACTTAAGGGATGGAATCCTAAGAAATATTCCCGATATTAAGATTAATAGCCCTGAAGATGGTTCGCCATCTATCTTAAATGTCAGCTTTATTGGAATTCGGGGCGAAGTACTCCTTCATACCTTGGAGCAGGACAATATCTATGTATCCACTGGATCCGCGTGCTCCTCTAAAAATAAAAAGAAGAGCAGTCATGTGCTAAAGGCTCAAAATCTTTCTGACAAAGAAATAGAAGGTGCCATCAGGTTTAGCTTTAGCGAATTTAATACCATAGAGGAAATGGATTATGTACTAGACTGCTTAAAAGCTGCTGTAAATAAAATAAGAAGGTTAGGAAGTTTTAGATAATGGATGAAAAAAATATTTTTATCGTTCGATGTGGCGAGGTTGCTCTCAAGGGCATGAACAAGCCATATTTCGAAAAAATGTTAGTTGATCGTATCAAGAGAATATTAAAAAGAATTAACATAACTGGCGCAGAAGTAAAGCGAAGTGAAGGACTCATTTTTGTGCGCTGCCCCAAAGAATTTGATTCCCAGCTAATTCTTGCACAAATCTCCAAGGTTTTTGGTGTTGCATCCATTAGCCCTGCAATAGAAACAGAATCAGATTTAGAAGAAATCGGAAAAGTAGCAATAGAGTTTATGCTTGATTTAATAGAAAAAAAAGACATCAAAACTTTTAAAGTGCAGGCAAAACGGGCGGATAAAAGTTTTCCAGTTCAATCCCCTGACATTGCGCGAATTATTGGTGGTACCATTCTAAAAGGATGCAAGGTACTAAAGGTTGATGTCCATCAGCCAGACTGCATGTTATTTGTCGATGTGAGGAAGGATAAATCTTATATTTATGAGGAAAAGGTAGCCGGATATGGTGGCTTGCCTCTTGGAACCAACGGAAAAGGGTTGGTTTTGCTATCCGGAGGTATTGACAGTCCGGTTGCCGCTTGGATGATGGCGAAAAGAGGAATGCTGTTGGAAGCCATTCATTTTCATTCATATCCGTATACAAGTGAAAGAGCACAAGAAAAGGTAATGGATTTAGCAAATATATTGGCAGATTATGTGGGCCAATTTAAGATGCATATCGTTAATCTACTTCCAATCCAAGAATTAATCGTACAAAATTGTCCCGAAGAAGAGACCACTATATTGATCCGGAGATTTATGATGAAGATTGCGGAGAAGGTCGCGGAGGAAACAGGTAGCTGCATGCTTATTACAGGTGAAAACCTAGGGCAAGTGGCAAGTCAGACTGCAGAATCCCTTGTTGTTACAGATCAGTCAGTGCAAATGCCTGTTATGAGGCCTCTGATCGCTTTGGATAAGATAGATATCATTGATTTAGCCAAGGAAATTGGTACCTATGATACTTCGATTTTACCTTTTGAAGATTGTTGCACGGTATTTTTACCAAAGCATCCAGTTACAAAGCCTAAGTTAACTAATATTTTAGCTTCTGAAGGCAAACTAGATGTAGAGCAGCTGGTAGCTGAAGGAGTAAGCTCCAGAGAGACCATTACAATCCGCCCAGGCAAGTAACAATCCAACATTGCAGCATACAGGAAAATTGTGAAGTGATATATAACGAAGCAGGAAAAGGTCTTTTCGACAAAAATAGAATTTTTCCCCCCTATTCTCTTAAAGACAGGTCACTGAAAGGCTTGTATAATGGAGCAGAGGGGGGTTTTTTATGCATATAAATTTTGAAATGACTGATGAAATATTAATTGTAAGTCTAGAAGGTGAGCTGGATCATCACACTTCCACTGCCGTACGAGAAGAGATTGACAAAACCATTGAAGTTTTTCGTTCTCAGCACTTGGTACTTGATTTTTCAAAAATCTCTTTTATGGATAGCTCCGGCATTGGAGTTATCATGGGTCGGTATAATAAAATTTTCAAATCAGGTGGTACTTTGATGATTACAGGCTGTGATGACTACATCCATAGAATTTTAGATATGGCCGGAATTTTTACCATTGCAAAAGAAACTGCAAATGTTGCTGAAGCAATCAACTGGATTAAAACCGAATTAGCCGAGGAGGTGTCAGGTAGTGACGGTTAATAATAAAAGTAATGAAAAAATCCAAAATAAAATGAAGTTGGAGTTTACTAACCTTTCGGAAAATGAAAGCTTTGCCAGAGTCGCAGTATCCGCATTTATTGCTCCTCTCGATCCTACGGTAGAAGAATTGACTGAGATAAAGACTGCGATTTCAGAGGCTGTTAGTAATAGTGTCATTCATGCTTATAGGAGCAGGGGAGAAGGCATTATCACAATAGATTGCACTGTAGATGAAAATAGACGAGTCATTATTTCTGTCATCGATTACGGTATTGGGATTGAAAACATTGAATTAGCAAGAGAGCCCCTTTATACATCAAATCCCGATGAGGAGCGGTCAGGGATGGGCTTTACAGTGATGGAAAGCTTCATGGATAAACTCTTTGTAGAATCCGAGCCTGGCAAAGGCACCAAGGTCACAATGATAAAGAATTTGGATAAGGCTTATGAGCTCTAATTACATAGCAAAAAGCAAGGAAGATACTTATGATTTAATTTACCGGGCGAAGCGTGGAGATGAAAAGGCAAAGGAGTTGCTGGTTAGCCAGAACACAGGCCTGGTAAAAAATATTGCTTTGAAATTTCTGGGGACAGGCTACGAGCTGGATGACCTTTTGCAGCTAGGGTATATCGGGCTCCTCAAGGCTGTAGATCGTTTCGACACAAGCTACGGTGTAATGTTTTCTACCTATGCGGTACCAATGATTTTAGGCGAAATCAGAAGATATCTTAGAGATGATGGAAGAATTAAAGTCAGCAGACAGGTTAAACAAGATATAAAAAATATGAAAAGGATTCAAGAGGAATTCTATCATGTTCATGGTAAATTTCCCAAGCTAAGCGAGCTATCAGAGCTAATGGAAATAGAAATGGAAGACTTATTAAATCTAATGGAAGCAAGCGACGCAATGAGTAATCTAGAGAGCTTGGATGATCCTGAAAGAAAGCTTCGGCAAGGGAAAGAGCCCTTCACGGATATAGAAGAAAAAAATATCAATATGATAGACCTAAAGAGTATCATCGGAAAACTGACAGAAAAGGAAAGACAGATTATCGTATTGAGATATTTTAAGGATATGACGCAACAGCAAATAGCTGAAAGAATAGGAATTTCTCAAGTCCAGGTTTCTCGAATAGAAAAACGAGTACTTATGCGCCTAAGGAAAGAGCTAGAGGGCTAACTACAAAGTGGAAGGCTACTCTCACATTGATACTTGATGCACCCTTAAGAGAGATAAGGTTTATTATTTATCGTTAAGATATTACTTTATCTCTCTTATTTTATTGTTTAATAATTATTAATTTTCAGAAAAATACATTATTATACACGAAAATACTTGTAATAAATGATAAATATCATCGAAATAAATAGATTTTAGGATGTCGAACAAGAACATATACGGTAAAACTGCAAAATGGCCCAAACATCTGAATTTTCAGTCTATTTCAAAGAAAATAAAGTTAAATATTTATCGAAAAAACATTAAAAACTATTGCAAAAATGTCCCAAATGTAGTTTACTATAATTAGATGTTATTTTTGTAACAAACTCAAATTGTTATAATTTATTCAAGTGCTTTATAACATGCGAAAAAGGATCAAAATATTTTAAGGAGGCATTTACATGAACTTTCAATTGACCAAAGAACAAGAATTAGTAAGGAAAATGGTAAGAGAGTTTGCTGTTAACGAAGTGGAGCCTATTGCTGCTGAAATAGATAAGGAGCATAGATTTCCAGTAGAAACAGTAAAAAAGATGGCTGACTATGGTTTACTGGGCGTCCCATTTCCTACTGAACTAGGTGGAGCTGGTGGCGACCACGTTTCTTATGCTATTACCGTAGAAGAGCTCTCAAGAGTATGCGCCTCAACAGGTGTTATTTGCTCAGCGCATACATCTCTTTGTGGATGGCCTATTTGGGCATGGGGAAATGAAGAGCAGCAAAAGAAATATTTGATCCCTGTAGCAAAAGGTGAAAAGCTTGGGGCTTTTGGATTGACCGAGCCTAATGCAGGTACGGATTCCGCCGGACAGCAGACAAGAGCTGTCGATATGGGAGACCATTGGCTCTTAAATGGGACGAAGGTTTTCATAACAAATGGTGGTTATGCTGATACATATGTAGTTATGGCAATGACTGACAAAAGTAAGGGAAACCGTGGCATCAGTGCATTCATTGTCGAAAAGGACTTTGAAGGTTTTTCAATTGGTAAAACTGAAGAAAAAATGGGTATTTGTGCATCATCTACAACAGAATTAATTTTCCAGAACTGCAAGGTTCCAAAAGAAAATCTGTTAGGCGGAATTGGCGAGGGTTTTAAGGTTGCAATGTCCACTCTAGACGGAGGTCGTATAGGAATTGCTTCCCAAGCACTTGGAATCGCTCAAGGCGCATTTGATGTAACTGTAGAATATATGAAATCAAGAAAACAGTTTGGTAAAAAACTCTCTCAAATGCAGGCACTTCAATTTGAAATTGCAGATATGAAGACAAGAATAGAAGCTGCTAGACTTTTGATTTACAGAGCTGCTGACTTAAAAGATAGAAATAAAAAATACGGTCCAGAGGCTGCAATGGCTAAGCTTTTTGCTGCTGAAACCGCTATGTATGTTACCACAAAAGCTGTTCAGCTACATGGTGGGTATGGATATACCATGGATTATCCAGTAGAAAGAATGATGAGAGACGCAAAGATTACAGAAATCTATGAAGGTACCTCTGAAGTTCAAAAGATGGTTATTGCAGCGTCAGTATTTGGTAAATAAAAAAGAGGGAGGAAATAGAAATGGCATTTAAAATTATCGTTTGCGCAAAACAGGTTCCAGATACTACTGAAGTAAAGATCGACCCTGTTAAAAAGACTATCATTAGAGAAGGTGTTCCAAGCATTTTGAATCATGATGATGCCAATGCTTTAGAAGAAGCACTAAGAATAAAAGATGAGTATCCAGACACTCATATTACAGTATTATCTATGGGACCTCCACAAGCTCAAGATATGCTAAATGAATGTTTGGCCATGGGTGCAGATGAAGCTATTTTAGTTAGTGACAGAGCTGTTGGCGGATCTGACACTTGGGCTACTTCAAACGTATTAGCTGCAGCGATTCAGAAAATAGGAGATTTTGACCTACTATTTGCCGGCCGTCAGGCTATTGATGGAGATACCGCACAGGTAGGGCCACAATGTGCTGAAAAACTTGGTATCCCTCAAGTTACATATGTTACGGATTTCAAAATTGAAAAAAACATGAAGAATATTACAGTTAAAAGAGCATTAGAAGATGGCTATGAACTAATAAAGATTCAGACTCCTTGCATGCTAACTGCAATCAAGGAATTAAACAAGCCTAGATATATGTCTATTAACGGAATATATAACCTAAAGAACAAAGAAGTCAAAGTTTGGAATGCTAAGGATATTGAGGTAGACCTTGATACCGTTGGCCTTGAAGCTTCCCCTACAAACGTATATCGTTCATTTACTCCGGTACCGAAAGGCAAAGGAATAATGATTGAAGGTGACAGTGAAAAAGACCTGGCAAAGGCTTTATTGATCAACCTTAAAGCTAAGCATGTAATCTAAGAAGGAGGAGAGAAGTAATGGCAATAGTGGTAGTAAGTGAAAAATGTAAGGGATGTAAGCTATGCATAAAGGCTTGTCCGTTTGACGCTATTGAGATGGATGGCAAGTTAGCAGTAATTAATGAAAAATGTACAGCCTGTGGAGCCTGTATCACAGCTTGCCCTTTTGATGCGATAATTAAAACCGAAGATGATGCGGGTCCTGTAGATCTTTCTGCTTATAAGGATGTTTGGGTATTTGCAGAGCAAAGAAACGGCAAGTTGATGAACGTTGCTCTAGAGCTAATAGGCGAAGGACACAGACTATCAAGAGAGCTAGACGATGCAAACGTATGTGCATTACTAGTTGGAAATAATGTAGAACACCTTGCTGAAGAGTGCTATGCTTATGGCGCAGACAAGGTCTATATCATTGAAGATCCACTTCTAGAGAAGTACACTACAGATGGATTTACCAAAGTTATGGTAGATGCCATGAGTGAATATAAGCCAGAAATCGTTCTTTATGGTGCTACCCATATTGGAAGAGACCTTGCTCCTAGGGTAGCTGCAAGACTGAACACTGGTTTAACAGCTGACTGTACAAGACTAGATGTAAAAGAATCAAGCTACATAGATTATGCTGAAAAGTATACTACCTTAGATGTTTCCTCAATGGATCGCAACTCAGAGGATAAAGGCCTAAAACAGACTCGTCCTGCTTTTGGTGGAAACTTGATGGCTACCATCATTTGTCCTAGAACAAGACCACAGATGGCTACTGTAAGACCTGGCGTTATGCAGAAGAGAGAGAAGGTTGAAGGGGCAAAAGGCGATATTATCAAAATTAAACCTGACATCAAGGCATCAGATATCAGAATAGAGGTATTGGATATTGTTAAATCTGCTAAAGAAATTGTTTCTTTAACAGATGCAGAAATCATTTGCTCTGGTGGACGTGGACTTGGCGATCCTTCTGGATTTGAATTGATTAAAAAGTTTGCAGATAAGGTGGGTGGCGTAGTTGGATCATCTAGAGCAGCTGTGGATGCAGGTTGGATCGATCACTCTCATCAGGTTGGGCAAACAGGGACAACTGTAAAGCCAAAGATCTATTTCGCATGCGGTATTTCTGGAGCAATCCAGCACCTAGCAGGGATGCAAACCTCAGACATTATCGTAGCAATTAATAAAGACCCAGATGCTCCTATATTTGAAGTAGCAGACTATGGTATCGTAGGAGACCTATATAAAGTAATTCCACAAATAATCGAAGAATGGGATAACGCAGAAAGCTTATACGATGCATCTGTAAGAGGATAACTAATACTGAACTAAAAATAAAAGGCTATTCTTGGAAAACCACCAAGAGTAGCTTTTTTTTGCCTAAAATCAAAAAACCTCACTACCAATCTTGTTAAATTTTTAAATTTTTCCACCAATGTTACGGCGAATGATAACAATAATTATGGTTACAATAAAATCAAGATTGAAAAAATATGCTTGTAATAAAGTTCCCCCAAGGTTCTTAGGGATTAGCAATGTATAGAAAAATAGGAATAATGTTACCGATACTGACAAATATTTGAGTGATTTTTGAAAATAAATTTTAGAAAGGTGAGATCCAATGGCAAATAATAAAGAGCAAGAAAAGGCGCTAAATAAATTAAAAAAGGAAAATTCCAAGGAGTATGAAAAGTATGTTAAGCAGTTTACTCCGAAACCAAGTTATTTTTCAAACTGCCTCAAAGCCTTTATTGTAGGAGGACTAATTTGCATTGCAGCAATGTATATACAAAATACTTTGTTAGATAGGGGTATGAGCGAAACAGATGCAGGTGCCATTGTTACAATAATTTTGATTTGTAGCGCACAGCTTCTCACTGGATTTGGTATATTTGACACCATTGCGAAATTCGCAGGTGCGGGAGTTATCGTTCCCATTACAGGGTTTGCAAACTCTATGGTAGCCCCAGCTATTGAATTTAAAAAGGAGGGCTTGGTTCTAGGAGTAGGAGGAAAACTTTTCACTGTTGCCGGGCCTGTCTTAGTGTTTGGACTTTTAGCGGGTACTGCAATGGGCATCATACATTACTTTTTATAATAGGAGGTCAATATGCAAAAGAAAGTAGGAAAGCAAACTTTGATTTTCCATAACAAACCCCGAATCATAGGCGCTAGCTCCGTAGTAGGAGAAAAAGAAGGGAAAGGGCCTATGGCTAAATGGTTTGATATCATTTTAGAGGATGATATGTATGAAGAAAAAACATGGGAAAAAGCTGAGTCTAAAATGTTAAAGCAATGTATTTTATTGGCCTTGCAAAATTCAGGAAAATCAAAAGAGGAACTTGAAATTATTCTTAGTGGAGACCTGCTGAATCAACTCATGTCCTCATCCTTCATGGCTAGGGATTTATCTATTCCCTTTTTAGGATTATATGGGGCTTGTTCTACTATGACAGAATCCTTAATCCTTGGATCAGTTCTAGTAGATGGGGGGTACGCATCTACAATAGCATCAGCAGCTTCCAGCCATTTTGCAACTGCGGAAAGGCAATATCGTATGCCGTTAGAACATGGTAACCAGCGTCCTCCTTCTGCTCAATGGACTGCCACAGCATCTGGTGGAATGATTCTATCATCTGAAAGCAAAGGGGACCAGGTCATGTCTCAAGGGCAGGATTTAAAAGAACTGTATATCACCCATGCTACCTTAGGAAAGATTGTAGACCCAGGCATTAAGGATGCCAACCAGATGGGCGCAGCTATGGCACCATCAGCTGTAGATACTATCAGAAGGCATTTCTCGGACACAGAAAGAAAACCAGAATTTTACGATATTATCTTAACTGGAGATTTAGGTCTCGTGGGAAAAGAAATTGCGTTGGACTTATTAAAAGGATCTAATCTTGATCTTTCACAAAACTATGATGATTGTGGTGCTATGCTATATAATGAAGAACAAGATACACATAGCGGGGGAAGTGGATGTGGGTGTTCAGCCTCTATTTTTGCTAGCTATGTTTATAAAGAAATGAAAAAAGGTAAGATTAAAAACGCACTTCTTATATCTACCGGGGCGTTGCTTTCAACAATAAGCCCACAGCAAGGAGAATCTATACCAGGAATCGCCCATGCAGTGGCAGTAACAGTGGAGGGCTAATATGGATTATTTTTATGCATTCCTTATTGGGGGGATTATTTGTATTATCGGACAGATTCTTATGGATACCACAAAACTTACACCTCCCAGAATATTAGTTATTTTTGTTGTGTTAGGAGCAATTTTAACAGGGCTAGGCCTATACCAGCCACTTGTTGAATTGGCAGGTAATGGTGCAACAGTTCCTTTACCTGGTTTTGGCTATAGCTTGGCAAAAGGGGCCATGGACGGGGCGGTACAAGGCTTGCTAGGAGCAGTAGTTGGTGCAATGAAAAGTACTGCTGCAGGGGTGACTGCAGCAATAGTTTTCGGTTATTTAGTTGCAATTATATTTTCGCCTAAATCAAAGCGTTAACATGAATTAATCTAAAAAGTTTAGCCATTCAGGTCTGGTAGAGTTATCATCGTCATCATCATCACGGCGGTTTCCATTGTTGCCATTGTTTCCGTTGTTTCCGTTGTTTCCATTATTACCATTGTTACCATTGTTACCATTGTTACCATTGTTACCATTGTTACCGTTGTTACCGTTGTTTTCGCCAGGTCTTCCACGCTCTGGCCTTCCATCAAACTCCGTGTTCAATGTCTCATTCGGATTAATAGGATAGGTTGCAGGATCTAAGTTATGAACATGGCAGTAATACCCAGGAGCGCTGTATCCCGCATCACTAACGTTGGAAACATAACCACCTGGTCGGTTAACCACTACTTTATCCATAGGATTCGGGCAATAAGGGGTCGCCAAATACCCACTATCAGCACAGGCTACAACAGTTGAATGCACATTGTCATAGGTAACGGGCTCTGTTCCCCTTACAAAGTACTCATTTCGCACAGTGCCTCTGGGATCTAGGGCGCTGAGTTCTGAAGGCAGCCTGCCTGATTTTGTATCCACAGCTATGCTAACGACGTTGTCAGCAACAGGAAAGCTTCCTGTTGGGATGCCTGCATGCACTTGCTTCATAATTTTGCTCCAGACTCTAGATGCAGCGACGCTTCCTTGGCTGAGTTCAATATTTACATCATTTCCTATCCATACAGAAGCTGAATACTGCGGTGTAAAGCCTACAAACCATGCGTCATAATTGTCGCTGGTGGTTCCCGTTTTGCCTGCAACAGGTTGGGTTCCAATTGCAGCGGCTTTAGCAATACCATTAGAAACAGTACTTCTTAGAATATCAGTCATGATAAAAGCGGCACCTTTATCCATGACTTGGTTCACTTTTGGTGCATTTTCCAGTATGACTTCACCCCGCTTGTTGGTTACCTTTGTATAGGAAATAGGTTCTGTATATAAGCCTTGGTTGGCAAACACACCATATGCAACAGCCATTTCAAGAGGAGAAATTCCGTGGGTCATACCACCTAGTGCCAATGCTGCTGAATTCATGTCATTAACATTACCTGACTCCACAATCGAAGTAACGCCAAGATTTTTTAAGAAATTCACGGAATAAGGTGCACCAATTTCATTGAATACCTTTACTGCATTAACGTTAATAGACTGCTCAACAGATTGCCTCATCGTATGCAAACCGCGATACCCGTTATACCAGTTTCTAGGCCATAATTTACCTTGAACTGTCATTGGGGCATCGTCTATAACACTGACAGCAGTCCACAGCTTACCATATCCATTACCCTCTGAATCTGTATTTTTAACACCTGAGTTTGCAGCTTCTACGCCACTTTGAAGGGCTGGGCCATAAACCGCCATAGGTTTAATAGCAGAGCCGGGCTGTCGAGTTCCTGTTGCACGGTTAAATATGAGTCTTCCTTCAACATTTCGACCACCTACCATGGCTTTGATAGCACCAGTCTTATAATCAAATATGACCATAGCAGATTGTGGCTGAACAACTTTCTGTTTTAATGTGTAATTCTCTTTACTTAAGGAAAGACCATTATCAGTAAATTGGAAGAAATCAGGTGAACCATCAAAGAATTCAGCGGATATTATTAAATTACCATCATCATCCCTGTCTTTATATTCTCGAGGGATATGAATGACGCCACCTTTTATTACATGGAAGACGCCATCCTGAACGATATACATATCTTTGAATTCAACGCTATAATCAATATTCCCATGTACTTCTGTTCTATAGAAGTTCAGTCGTTTTCCTGCTAAAAGGGAAATGCTGCCGTCATCTCTCACGGAGTATTCTTCTGGGGATAATGTAAAAATTCCATCTGAATTAAACAGACTATTATAATCATACAGAATGATTTTTCCATTTGAACCCACGATATTACCAGCTCGGTCTTTTTTAAGTCCAGCTACCTTAGGAAAATTACCATTGTTTTTGAATTCCTTCTCCACAATATTTTGCATCTTGGCGTTCATGGTGGTGTAAATACGAAGCCCATTATTATTGATCATTTGTCTAGCTTCTGATTCGTCTATTTTATATTCTGCCATGAGGCCCTTCACCACATCATCAATGGCATAATCGGCAAAATAGGAGGGAGCCTCCTTCATCATATCTTCACTTGGATTCATGGCTTCTTTCAAATCAAAAGCTACTGCTTCTTGATAAAGCTCATCATTTATCATATTCTGTTCCTTCATAAAAGAAAGAACGAGGTTTTTTCTCTCTGCACCCTTATCATTGAAAACCAAAGTAAAAGTATCACCCTTTCTAAGAATGTTAGGGTCATCTTCGTTTACTTGATTCGTATCATAACGTTTTATGAGGGCATAGCTATCTGGTGCTTTGGGAAGGCTTGCTAAAGCAGCACATTCTACCAGGGTTAACTCCGTTACATCCTTTGAAAAATAGGATTGGGATGCTGCCTGTACCCCGTGAGATCCAAAGCCTAGATAGATAGTATTTAAATAAGCCTCTATTATTTGCTCTTTGGACAGGTGTCGTTCTAGCTGTAGCGCATAATAGGCTTCTGTTAGCTTCCTGGTCATTGTACGGTCGGATTTTGTTTCAGCAAGCCAAAGATTTCGGGCTAATTGCTGAGTAATGGTACTTGTACCGCTAATGTTGCTTCCTTCCACTATACTTTCCTTGATGGCGCCTAGAATACGTATGAAGTTAAAACCATTATGCTTCCAGAAGGTTTTATCCTCGATAGCGACAAAAGCATTTATTAAATCCTGGGGCAGGTCTTGATAGGATACATTAGTCCTTAAGCTTTTATCGCTAGTCAGCAGGCTATCGAGAACATTTCCTTCATCATCATATAATACGGAGTTTTCAGATAAGAGTGTATAAATCTTATCTGGCTCAATAGGCGGTGCCGCTATAACAACAGAGGCAGTTATACCTCCCAAAATGATTATGGCTACAGCGACTAGGACTCCTACAAATTTGAGAAATCGCTTTTTATTAATTTTTATTTTTTTCTTTTTTCCTTTTTTCTTCGAATTATCCTTTGTCATAAGTTCCTCTTCTAAGGGTGTATTTTTTGTCTTGGAAAGTCGGCTCATTCGTGAACTTATTCTTTGTGGTTCTAAACTAGGTTCAACTTCACTGTCCATTTCCAAATCATCATCTATTTCTTTTTTATTTAGACTCTTGTCAAATTCTTCCGAGAGTTTATCAAAGCCTGTATTGACATCCTCGATTTGATCAAACTGATCAAAGAAAGAGTCTATTTCCTTTTTCTTATCAATATCTTTATCTAGATTATCGCTCAAACATCTCACCTACTTATTTTACTAGGGCGAAGTTTATATTACTATTATTGCCAATTATAAGGGCTGGCAATCAATTACCTACGCCGTATTTTTGCAACTCTCATATTGATCTATTGTAGCGGTACATACTGATCGCATATATTAAACGTGTACATTATACCACAAGAGCTATAGGGTGTAATCTAAAAATATGGAAAGATAATAGAATAGTAATAGGTTTGTAATAAAAATGAAAAGTAATACACACCAATAAATTGACAAACATGTAAATACATGGTAATGTTATAAAACTGATCCCTCCTAAAACTGAAATATAAGAAAAAGAAAGGCAGAAAAAACCTTGAGAAGGCCCATTGTATTTATATTACTATTCTTTGTAACTGGATGTATTCTGCAAAACTATACAGGCTTCAGCTTCTTTGTCTTGGCCGCTGCTGGATTAATTTTGGTTTTGTCACTCATTTATTGTGGAAACAAAGTATTTATCAATGACAATAAATATAGGCTACAAAAAGATTTATGCTTTCTCCTGATTATTCTTGCTTTAGGGAGTGCCCGTTTTAATATTGCACAAAATAATGTTGATCCCTTAGAATCCTATTCCGGGCATACAGTAGATATCTATGGAAGGGTTCTTTCGGTACAGGAAAAAGGAGAGAATTATTATAGCCTTCAAATAAAAGGATCAGCCTATAGAATGAATATAGGAAAGGACTTTTCTGGCACAGGTGAGGGCATTATAGAAAGTAATTGGAACAGGAAATGCCTTGTAAATATCCGCGGGGAAATGGACAATCCCAAGGACCTGATTGGAAGAAATGTGCAGCTTACTGGGAAGGTTGAGTTACCTTCTCCAAGTCGGAATCCTGGCATGTTTGATTATAGGCTTTACTTAAAGACCAAAGGTATACGCATCATTCTCGCATCAGACACCCACAAAATGGTTGTTGACGAATATAGTATTAATCTACTTTCCCATGCTATAGCAAAATTTAAATATAGTTTTATTGATAAGCTTGAGAAAATAATGGAGCCGGAGGCAAGTGGTCTTTTTGTTGGCATGCTCTTTGGAGATGTATCCAACATATCAGACGAAACCTACGAGGCCTTTCAAAAAAATGGCACTGCCCATATTTTAAGCGTATCGGGTATCCATGTTGGTATTGTTTACTTGTATATTAATAAAATTCTAGGGGCAGGGAGAAATAAAATTCTAAACCTTACAGTCATTCTCATGCTTGTTCTTTATGCGGCATTATCAGAATACTCTCCTTCTGTGGTACGAGCAGTGATGATGATTATCATTCATATTGTATCGAAGCTAACATGGCACAGGTACGATTTCTTATGCTGTGCGTCTATTAGCGCTTTGATAATGTTAATAGTAAACCCTTATTATTTATTCAATGTTGGTTTTCAGCTGTCCTATTTGGCCGTCTTTTGTCTATCATTTCTTATTCCCTGGGCTAATAGGCGAATTGATATTCTTATAGAAAATCTAGAGGGCACAGTCACGGGAGAAAAGAAAATATTATTTGTAGAAAAAGGGTTGAAGTCAGCAGTGCCATTGATTGCTATTCAATTAGGAATGGCTCCTTTGATAGCATTTCATTTTAACTATTTTTCTATAGTTTCCTTTTTTATAAATATTCCAATTATCGGGTTATCTGGAATGATCATACCCCTTGGAATTTTTCTTATTCCACTTTCATTCTTAGGCGGAATGCTCTTTGGTGTGGCGGCAGTTGCCGCAGAAATACTTATTAAAATCATGACGGGTCTCAATGATTTTTTCTTTATGCCTGGGGTAGGGTTTATCAATGCAGTTAGTCCGTCCCTCGGATCGATACTGCTCTATTACGCCTTTATTTTTTTCCTAACCTCTGAATTATTTCGTGTTTTATATCAAAGAAGAAAAAGTAATATCATTGCAGCGATCATGACAGTAATAGTTATTTCCTCCTTGGTAGTAGCAGTGACAATGGAAGAGAATTATCATAGATCAAATCTTATTTTTGTAGACGTAGGACAGGGAGATTGCTTACATATTAGAACTTCAACGGGGAAAAATATATTAATAGACGGGGGAGGTAGTCCCCATTACGAAACAGGCAAAAAGCTTTTATTACCTTACCTATTAAAGAATAAGGTAAAAAAATTAGACCTTGCTGTAGTCACTCACCTTCACGACGATCACTACCTTGGATTGGCTCAACTGTCCAAAAATATGAACATCGATAAGTTTGTCACCTATGAGGCCAATCAGTTTCGGGAAGAAAAGCTGCTAGCAGAAACAGGGCTAAAAAAAGAAAATCTGGTATATACTCGTGCTGGACAAAGAATTAACTTAGACGAAGATGTCTGGATTGATATTTTATACCCTAATTCAGCTTCCCGTGAGGAATACATAAGGATGATAGAAGATGAGAAAGACGAAAATGAAACCAGTCTTTTTGTGAAAATAAATTACAAAGGTCTAAGTATCCTGATGACAGGGGATGTAGGTTTTGATGGTGAGGATGCAATTATGAAGCAATATGAGAAGGATGAAGGGGCTTTAAAGGCAGATATTTTAAAGGTTGGGCATCATGGCAGCAAATATTCTACCTCTGAACAATTCCTACAAAGGGTACAACCAACTGTGGCGATATTTCAGGTTGGAAAAAATAATTATGGACACCCCCATCCTGATGTTGTTGAAAAATGTCAAAAAAGAGGTATAATGATTTTTAGAAATGACTTAGATGGAGCTATCGTTTTCCATAATGAGGATAAAAAATGGCAAATAAGAACAATGTTGCAGTAGAACACGCATACAAACAATTGGATACAGATTTGAAAAAAAAAGCACTAAAAGGCCTGCTTCTATTTTACGGAGATGAGGCCTATTTGATTGATTGGGGCATTGATACGATTATTCAAAAATACGTAACCCCAGCCTGTACAGAGCTTGATTTCTCAAAATTAAATGGCGAGACTGTCACCTTAGATGAGATAAAAAATAATTGCGAGACCCTTCCTATGCTATCGCCTAAAAGGGTGGTGCTTATAGAGAATTTTAAGATTCTTGAGGGGACAAAGACTAAAAATATAGGGGAAAATGAAGAAAAAGAGCTGATAAAATATCTGTCAAGCCTACCTGACAGTTGTTTATTAATTCTAACTTCTCCCAGGGTAGATAAACGAAAGAAAATATTTAAAACAATATCCCAGGAAGGTACAGCTTACGATTTTTGCAGATTGGAGCCTAAACAGTTAAGAGCTTGGATTTCAAAGAAGTTTAAAGAAGCTGGTAAGAAGGCATCCTCTGAGGTTATTGGAGAGTTGGTTGCTTTCTCAGGCTATTATGATAAAGAATCTGATTATACTCTTTACCATATGGATAATGATTTAAAAAAGATTATTGCTTACAGCGATGGGCCTGAAATTCTATGGAACAATATTAACAATAATCTTTCAGGCAATATCAATACGTTTATCTTTGATATGATTGATGCGGTAAGCAAAGGAAAGAAGGAGGAAGCCTTTCAACTCCTTCACAATCTTCTTCTATATGGGGAAAATGAATATAAAATCCTTGCGCTGATTTGTTCTCAGTTTGAGGCTATTCTCTCTGTGAAAGAACTTCAAGAAGAGGGGCAAAACGAAAGGGAAATAAAAAACATATTAGGAATTCATGAATTTAGAATTAAAAAGGCGAGGGAGTTCGGTAGGAGTTATTCCGTTAATCACCTACGAAAAGTGCTTCAAAAGGCATATGAGGTAGATCGGAATATAAAGAGTGGATTATTGGAAGCGTCCTTGGCTTTAGAAATGTTTATAGCGGAGATTTAAAATGACACAACAATTAAGAGCAGACATCATGCTGGTTTTGGTAACCCTTTTTTGGGGGGTTTCCTATTGGCTAATCGACATCAGCCTTACGGTGATGGACCCATTTACACTGAATACGTATCGATTCCTTATAGCTTTCTTTTTAGCAGTAGTTATGACTTATCCCAACCTAAAAAATGTAAGTAGGATAACCATAAAATACAGTGCGATTCTAGGGGTTGCACTGATTTTCGTATATATTGGAGCTACCTTCGCAGTAAGATATACAAGTCTTTCAAATGCAGGATTTTTATGTGCTCTGACAGTAGTCATCACTCCTATATTAGGCTTTGTTTTTTTAAAACAAAAACTTCAAAAGAAGCTGGCTATTGTGGTTCTCATGTGCCTTATTGGTATTGGGTTACTTACATTAAACGAAGAATTAAAGCCTGCCTTGGGAGATTTATTAGCTATTATGGCAGCAGTAGCTTATGCCATTCATCTGCTGATAACAGAAAGTGCAGTAAAAAAAGAAGGGGTTAATGCCTTTCATCTAGGAGTTTTCCAGCTAGGTTTTACTGGTCTCTTTAATCTGATCTTGGCACTGATTGTTGAAGAACCTAAATTACCAAGTACCCTGGATGTATGGGGCGCTGTTTTATTTTTATCAATATTTTGTACTGGACTAGCCTTCATTATACAGACTGTTGCTCAACAATATACTAGTGCATCGCATGTGGGAATCATATTTTCCTTGGAACCGGTATTTGCGGGGCTAGTTGCTTTTATTCTTGCAGGAGAAGTTTTAGCGCCGAGGGGTTATCTTGGAGCAGGGCTTCTTGTTGCCAGCCTCTTTATCATGGAATTAGAGGTAGAAAAAATCCCTGTAAAGGCGATTAATATGGTTAAAAATTTAACATTATTTAAAAAAGAATAAATCGTAATCTATATAAGTTTACAAGTTTTTATTTCGATTTTTATAAAATAAGTATCTTGTTTATTCACAGAAATTTATAATAAAAAGTTTACTAACTCTATTAAATATTCAGAAGAGTCTGCCCTTGCAATGTTGCGATGACTGAAAATTCAAACTTTATATTTTCCACATGGAATCCTTGTCATTAACAGCTGTGTTTGATAAAATACAAATGTCGATAAACATTGAAACGTTAAAGTTTTGTCATATCAAAATGATAAAAAAGATAAAAAGATGGAGGGGAAAATTATGGCTTGTAAGAATAGTGCTTGCCAATGCGAGTCTAATGCGCCAGACTTTACAGATCTGGCACCGGTTCTAGAGAAGTATGGAAAAGTACCAGGCAGTCTCATTACGATACTGCAAAAGGCACAAGGGATCTATGGATACTTATCTATGGATGCAATTAATTATATCGCAGAACATACCGGCATAAAACCTGCAAAGATTTATGGTGTTGCTACTTTCTATACCCAATTTCGAATGAATCCGGTAGGAAAGAATATTATTATGCTGTGCAAAGGGACAGCCTGTCATGTTAATGGCGCAGATGCTATTGAAGAAGCCATAACAGAAGAATTAAATATAGGTGATGGAGAGACTACAGAAGACGGTCTATTTACTTTAAATAATGTGGCATGCTTAGGATGTTGTAGCCTTGCTCCCGTTATGATGGTACAAAGTTTGGACGGTGAAGAAACATATGGGAACCTTACAAAAGAGAGTGTGAGGAAGGCAATTCAAAGCATCAGAAATAAAGAAGTTAAGGGGTGATAAAATGAAGGTTGTTGTTGGACAGGGTAGCTGTGGCGTAGCCACTGGGGCAAAGAAAACAGCTGCAGAATTTGAAAAACAGATAAGAGAAAAAGGATTGGACATATCCGTAGATCTCACAGGTTGTGTTGGAACCTGCTATTTGGAACCAATTGTAGATATTTACGACGATAATAATAATCTAACAAGATATGTAAAGGTTCAACCAGACAAAGTATCTGAAATTGTGGAAAAACACCTTGTAGGCGGCGAAGTAGCAGCAGATTTAGAAATCTGCGAAGCGGATAAAGGCTTTATTGATCACCAGAAAAGAATTGTTCTTAGAAATTGTGGTGTGATAAACCCAGAAAACATTGAAGAGTACATAAAGGCTGGCGGATATGAGGCAACAAAAAAAGCGGTAACATGTATGACTCCTGATGAGGTTATAGAAGAAATAAAAATCTCCGGGTTGCGGGGAAGAGGTGGAGCGGGTTTTCCAACTTGGTTTAAGTGGAATGCCGCTAAGTCAGCTCCCGGTACAGAAAAATATATGGTTTGCAATGCAGACGAAGGAGACCCAGGCGCATTTATGGACCGAAGCATATTGGAGGGAGACCCCCATGCTCTTATTGAAGGGATGATTATCGGCGGCTATGCCATGGGCGCGGTGGAAGGAATTATTTATGTTCGTGCAGAGTATCCACTTGCTATTAAAAGACTGGAAATTGCCATGGATCAAGCCAGGGAAAAAGGCTTCCTAGGTAAAAATATATTTGGTAGCGATTATAGCTTTGACATCAGAATCAAAGCTGGGGCTGGAGCTTTTGTGTGTGGCGAAGAAACGGCTTTAATTGCTTCCCTAGAGGGTGAAAGAGGAATGCCAAGGCTTAAACCTCCATTCCCTGCACAAAAAGGATATTGGCAGAAGCCAACAAATATCAATAATGTAGAGACATTTGCAAATATACCTTTTATTATTGCTAATGGCGGTGAAACCTTTGGAAAATTGGGAACTCCAAAGAGTAAGGGAACAAAGGTATTTGCTTTAGCCGGAAAAATCAAGAACGGTGGTCTTGTTGAAGTACCAATGGGATTACCCCTTAAAGACGTTATATATGGAATTGGTGGCGGAATCAAGGATGACAGAGAATTCAAAGCAGTGCAAATGGGCGGACCATCTGGCGGATGTATGCCTGCGTCCTTAATAGACACGCCAGTTGATTATGAAAACATAACAAAGACTGGGGCTATCGTTGGCTCCGGCGGTATGATTGTCATGGACGATACCACCTGTATGGTGGATATGGCAAGATATTTCCTAGACTTCACAAGAAAAGAATCCTGTGGTAAATGTACTTATTGCCGTATTGGTACAAAAAGAATGTTGGAAATCTTGGAAAGAATTACCGAAGGAAAAGGTGAAGATGGAGATATTGAAAAACTGGAGGAGCTAGCTCAAAAAATTAAAGATGGCTCTATGTGCGGGCTTGGGCAGACTGCGCCAAATCCAGTATTGACCACGATTAGATATTTCAGAAATGAATATGAAGATCATATTTATAATAAAAAATGTACAGCTCATTCTTGTAAGGAGTTGTTAACCTTTACCATCAACGACAAATGCACAGGATGTACTCTTTGTGCTAGGAAATGTCCGACAAATGCTATTAGCGGTGAGTTGAAGAAGCAGCATACGATAAATCAAGACCTATGCATCAAATGTGGAAAATGCGAAGAAGTATGCCGATTCGGTGCTGTTGACAGAGACTAAAGGAGAGAGGTGAAAGAAAAATGAAAAAGTATAGACTAAATCTAGACGGAAAAGAGGTCTTCGGGTTGCCCGGACAGACCATTCTTGAAGTTGCAAGAGAAAACGATATATACATACCCACCCTCTGCTTTGACGAGAGAACAGAAATATATGGATCCTGTGGAATCTGTGTAGTTGAGGTAGAAGGCAATCCAAAGATGGTCAAGGCTTGTGCTACAGAAATTGCACCTAATATGGTTATAAAAACCAATACTGAGAGGGTTTATCAATCCAGAAAAACTAATCTTGAGCTATTGCTAACAGACCATGTAGGGGACTGTAGACCTCCATGTGCTTTGGAATGTCCAGCAAATCAGGATTGTCAAGGCTATATAGGGCTTATTGCCAATGGCGAATTTGAAAAAGCTCTTGAGCTTATCAAAGATACGAACCCACTTCCAGCTTCTATAGGTAGAGTATGTCCTCATCCTTGTGAAAGCAAGTGTAGAAGAAAGCTAGTAGATGAACCTATTAATATCGTTACCTTAAAGAGATTTGCTGCAGACGTGGATCTTTCTGGCGAAGAGTTTATCCCTGATAGGCAACCAGATACTGGAAAATCTGTTGCAGTTATCGGGGGCGGTCCTCTTGGATTATCTGCCGCATATTTCTTGAGATTGAAGGGTCACGATGTAACGATTTATGAAGCAATGCCTAAATTAGGTGGAATGCTTAGGTATGGAATTCCAGAATATAGACTACCAAAGGAAGTTTTAGATCATGAAATTAGCCTGATTGAGAGAATGGGCGTTGAAATGATTCCTAACACCAAAATTGGCGTTGACATTCCTTTCCAAACCATTAGAGATGAGTATGATGCTGTACTTATTGGTATCGGTGCTTGGGTATCAACTGGAGTAGGATGTGTCGGCGAAGATGCAAAGGGTGTTATTGGCGGTATCGACTTCTTGCGTAAGGTTGTTAGAAATGAAGAAATCAACTTAGGAGAAAGAGTTGCTGTTGTTGGTGGCGGTAATACAGCCATGGATGCTTGCAGAACTGCAGTAAGGCTTGGCGCAAAAGAAGTTTATAATATATATAGACGAACAAAGGATGAGATGCCTGCTGATGCGATTGAAATCATTGAAGCAGAGGAAGAAGGAGTTATCTTCAAGAATCTAACCAATCCTCTTGAATATCTAAAATATGAGGATGGGTGTCTAAAACAAGTACATCTTCAAGTAATGGAGCTTGGTGAACCTGATGCCAGCGGAAGAAGATCACCAAAGCCTGTGGAAGGTAAAACAGAAATACTGGATGTTGACACTGTTATATTAGCCATTGGTCAGGCTGTGGATCCAAAGGGCTTCGGCGGATTGGATCTAACAAGAAAGGGTGGCATTGCCTACGATGAAGAGACCTTTATGACCAGCATGGAAGGTGTTTTTGCAGGGGGAGATTGCGGTAACGACAAAATTTCCATCGCCATTGAGGCCATTGCTGATGCCAGAAAGGTAGCTGGTGTCATTGACGCATATCTAGAAGGTGAAAAGGTAAGATATAAGAAACCTTTTGTTGTAGAAAGACACGATCTGACTGAAAAAGACTTTGAAGATAGAGAAAGACTGTGCAGACAAGAACTCAGCGTCTTAGAAGCAAAGGATCGAAAAGATAACTTCACAGAAATCGCTACTGGTTTTGATGCAGAACAGGCTATGGCTGAAGCTGATCGATGCTTGGAATGTGGATGCCATGATTACTTTGAGTGTAAGCTCATTGATTACTCAAGACAATATAATGTTGAGCATGAAAGATTTAGCGGTGACATTAATAAAATAGATTTTGAAGATGACCATCCATTTATCGTAAGAGATCCTCAAAAGTGTGTGCTTTGTGGACTCTGTGTGCGTGTATGTGATGAAGTTATGGGAGTCTGTGCCCTTGGCTTAGTGGATAGAGGCTTTGACACTGTTGTTAAACCATCACTAGAAAAGCCTTTGGCCGAGACAAATTGTATTAGCTGTGGTCAATGTGTAAGTGTTTGCCCTACCGGCGCTCTTCAGGAAAGGCTAAGCATAGCTAAATCTGTGCCTTTAGATACAGATGTAACAGACACCACTTGTCCTTACTGCTCAGTGGGTTGTAGCATTCATTTAGAAACCCATGGAGATTTGCTAATAAAATCAGTTCCGGATAAAGAAGGCGTGGTAAATAGAGGACTTCTCTGTGGCAAGGGTAAGTTTGGATTTGATTGCGCTGAACTGGAAGGCCGACTTCTAGAGCCAATGATTAAAAAGAATGGTGAATTCGTAGATTCTGATTATCACGAAGCATTAGTATTGACCGCAAAAAAAGCGCAGGCTATTGGTGCAAAGTATGGCAAGGATGCCATTGCAGTAGCTATTTCTGATCGTTATACAAACGAAGAAGCTTATGTGATTAAAAAATTTGCTAATGCTATCGGAGCTAAGACACTATGCTTCAATAACAGACAAAGCGGACTTAGCAAGGTAATGGGCTTTGATGCAACGCCTAACACAATAGATGAGCTTCTTTCAACAGAAGTCATATTAGTTGCAGGCTACCATGTAGTGGCAAACCCAGTTATTCAGCTGAAAATTAAGCAGGCTGCAGAAGCTGGTGCAAAGGTTATCCTAGTTAATCCTGTAGGATATGAGCAGCACTTTGAATTTGCTACAAAGATTGTATACGTAGATAACGACTTGACATTCTTAAAAGAAATTGCAAAGAGCTTGTTAGATATGGGTAAAACTTCAAACGCAGAAGGCTTTGAAGAATTTGCATCCAGCCTTTCCAATATTACACCAAGGGATGACGCTAAGGAAATTGCTGCCCTTTATGGAGATGCAAAAAAATCTATGATTGTGTTCCAGCAGAACATGGTTACTACAGAGGCGGCTACACTTCTTGGAAATATTGCTGTGGTGTCCGGACATATTGGAAAACCAAGGGATGGTATCCTTCAGGTAAAAGCAAAAAATAACAGCCAGGGCCTTATTGACCTAGGTATTAGAGCCGGTGCAGAGGCCATGGAAGGCGTTAAAGGATTGCTGATATTTGGGGAGGATCCAGACGTTGACTTGAGCGGACTAGAATTCCTGATGGTTTCCGATACTCATATGACAAAAACTGCAGAAAAGGCTGATGTGATATTCCCAGGAACAAGCTTTACGTCAATAGACGGTACATTCACTAATACAGAGAGAAGGCTACAACCTGTACAACAGGCTATTGAAGAAGATATTGCATTAAGCAATTGGGAAATCGCTGCAGAGCTTGCTCATGTATACGAAATTGATATGCCATATTTAGATACTGCTGACATTTCTTTAGAAATGGATGATCAGATTTATAAATACAAGTATGCAGAATTAGGAGAGATCCTAGATGGTGTACTGGTACCTGAAAATCCAGTTCTTCACGCAGTAGGAGAGGCTGAATTTGTAAATCCTTTAACGAATACTGACAACTTGATGAATACAATTGACAGTCGTTTACCAAAACCAAAGTATTAATAAATTTTGTGTCATGTACGGCACCAGTTCTTTCCGCCAGTAAGGGGGGAAGGATAAAGATAAAGGTGTTTGAGGCTGGGATATTATGCTATAATATTATCCCAGCCTTTACCCTTTGTAGCTTACAGAACTATTGGTGAATATTTACACTGTATTTTACAATTGACTAATAGCCTGGATTAGGATAAAATATTTTTTGTATGTTTACATCTTCAGCTAAATATTAGTTGAAAATAGCGAGATTTGGAGAAGATAGAATGGCAAGATATATTGGAGGCCGTATTATACAGGCGGTCATAGTTGTGTTTTTAATAGCATGCATAACATTTTTTTTAATGAATATGGTACCAGGTGGACCTTTCCTCAGTGAAAAATCACCCTCGCCGGAAGTGTTGGCAGCATTAGAGGCGAAATACGGTCTGGACAAGCCACTTATTGTTCAGCTTAAGAACTATCTAGCAGATTTTATCAAAGGGGACCTAGGGGTTTCTTTTAAAATGCAAAAAAACCGTCCCGTTTTGGATATTATCACGGACATGTTTCCCGTATCAGCGAAAATCGGGATAATCGCCCTTATTTGGGCCATTGTTGTTGGTATACCTATAGGCTGCCTTGCGGCATATCATCGTGGAAAACCGCTAGACAGCATACTACGTGTGGTGACAACACTAGGAATTTCCGTTCCGTCCTTTGTGGTAGCTACGGTATTAATGGTTCTATTCGGTGTAACATGGAAGCTACTGCCTATTGTAGGATTAACTAGCTGGCAGAGCTATATTTTGCCTTGCTTCGCGTTGGGATTTTACCCAATGTGTTATGTGGGTAGGCTTACTAGGTCTAGCATGCTGGATGTGATCAATCAAGAGTATATTAGAACTGCCAGAGCAAAAGGTGTTCCTACCTTTAGAATTATTTTCAAGCATGCATTGAGAAATTCTTTGATTCCGGTTCTTACATACCTAGGACCTTTAACAGCCTTTATTCTTACAGGTGGGTTTGTTGTAGAAAGTGTATTTAATATTCCAGGATTAGGAAGATATTTTATTCAGAGTATTTCAAATAGGGATTATCCTATTATTATGGGTACTACCATCTTCCTTGCATCCTTAATTGTTTTCATGAACTTGGTAGTAGATATCCTGTACAAATTCATAGATCCTAGAATTAATCTGGCAAGGAGGTCTTAATAATATGTCTACGCAAGAAAAAAAAGAAAAAATATTAAGCTGTCAGGTTAATGTGGATCCCATGTTAGAAGCGATGGAGTATGAGTTTTTACCTGATGATTTTGAAATAGCTTCTAAGTCAGAAAAAGAAAATTTTATCGATATTAAAAAAAGCACCTCCTACTGGCAAGATGCCTGGAGACGACTGAAAGCGAACAAGGTTGCTATGGCATCCTTATATGTTATCATTGCACTGATCATCTTCGCTTTCATAGGGCCAATGTTTTCTGAATATGATTATACTGAACAAATCAGAGGCTCTGCAAACTTGGATCCAAGCTGGGAGCATCCCTTTGGTACAGACAACCATGGCAGGGATATACTTGTCAGGACCATGTATGGAGCCAGAATCTCGATGATTATTGGTGTTGTGGCTAGCTTAATTGTATTGGCAATTGGTGCTACCTATGGAGCTATTTCTGGCTATCTAGGTGGTAGGATAGATAATATTATGATGCGTTTTGCAGAATTGATTTATTCTATTCCTGATGTACTAGTAGTCTTACTTCTCACCACAGTTTTGAAAGGACCACTACAAGACATTTTCAACAATAGCAATCTGGCAATTGTTAGGGGACTAGCCCTGCTTGGCCCTAGCTTAGTTGCCATTTTTATCGCCTTTGGACTCCTTTATTGGGTTTCTATGGCTCGTATTATTCGAGGTCAGGTACTGATGCTTAAGGAACAGGAATATGTGACAGCGGCAAAAGCCCTTGGGGCCTCAGGGGGCAGAGTTATTAAGCAACACCTGCTTCCAAATTGTATTGGACAAATTATAGTAACAACATGCCTTCAGATACCATCAGCCATATTTTTGGAATCCTTCCTATCCTTCCTTGGTTTAGGAGTGTCAGCTCCAATGACCAGTCTAGGATCTTTGGCATCTGATGCGCTGGGTGGCATGTATTCGTACACATACAGGTTAATTATCCCTTCAGTGATATTAAGCGTCATGATTCTTTCACTAAATTTATTCGGTGATGGTTTGCGTGATGCTCTAGATCCACGGCTGAAGAAGTAGAGGAGGAGATGACGTGGAAAATAATAATAAGGCCAACAAACTTCTTGAAGTTCGGGATTTAAGAGTTTCCTTTTTCACGCCGGCCGGCGAAGTTAAAGCCGTAGGCGGGATATCTTATGACTTAAATTATGGTGAGATCATGGGTATCGTTGGAGAATCGGGAAGCGGAAAGAGCGTTGAAGCTTACTCCATTATGGGTCTTTTGCAAAGTCCCGGAAAGGTCATTGGAGGTTCTATTATCTTCGAAGGCGAAGATGTATTGGCTTATGATAAAAAACAAATGCAAGATTTTAGGGGCAATAAAGTCAGCATGATATTTCAAAATCCCATGACTTGTTTGAACCCTGTGTATAAAATTGGAGATCAGCTTATGGAGGCACTCCTAGTCCACCATAAGATTTCCAAAGAAGATGCTAAAAAAAGAGCATTAGAAATGTTAGAGCTTGTAGGTATCAACAATCCGGAAAGAAGATTTAATCAGTATCCACATGAATTTTCCGGTGGGATGCGACAAAGGGTCATGATTGCCATGGGGCTTATATGTAACCCTAAGCTACTTATTGCCGATGAGCCGACAACAGCACTGGATGTTACGATCCAAGCTCAAATATTAGAGCTAATGAAGGATATTCAGAAAAAAACCAAAATGGCGATCATTTTCATCACACACAACTTAGGTGTTGTGGCAGAAATTTGTGATAAAGTCTCTGTTATGTATGCGGGCCATATAGTTGAACAGGGATTGGTAAATGATATTTTCTATAATCCAAAGCATCCTTATACCGTAGGATTGCTTCGATCTATGCCTAGGGTGGATGCAGATGAATATGAGAGGCTTATACCTATAGCTGGTACCCCTGTAGATATGCTGAACCCACCTGCAGGATGTCCTTTTTCACCACGGTGTGAGCATACAATGAAGATTTGCTTAAGAAAAACACCTCCGCTATTTGAATGCGGTGATGGACATGTGTCAGCGTGCTGGTTGCTTGCAAAGGAAGAGGAGGGTGCTATAGATGAAGGATAATGCACTCATCAGAATAGAGAACTTAAAAAAATACTTTCCCATTAAGGAAAGTTTAATGAAAACAAGATATGTTCATGCGGTGGAAGATGTTAGCTTCATTATTAATGAAGGCGAAACACTAGGCCTTGTGGGGGAATCCGGATGTGGAAAGACTACATTAGGCAGGACCATATTAAGGCTTCATGAACCTACTAGCGGAAAGATTATTTATAGAGGGAAAGATATCACTAATACAAAGATGCTTCCTTATCGAAGGAAGATGCAGATTATCTTTCAAGATCCCTCAGCATCTTTGGACCCGCGAAAAACTGTTGGAGAAATTGTGGGAGAGGCCATTGATATTCACCAGCTTGCTTCTGGGAAAAAGGAAAGAACTGAGCGGATACAGAGCCTCTTAACCCAAGTAGGACTGAATAGTGAGCACTCTAATCGCTATCCCCATGAATTTTCAGGGGGTCAACAGCAACGTATAGGAATCGCTAGGGCTTTAGCAGTAGAGCCTGAATTTATCGTGTGCGATGAACCTATTTCAGCCCTTGATGTTTCAATTCAATCACAGATTGTAAATATGCTAGAAGATATGCAGAAAGAGTTAAACCTTACTTATTTATTTATTGCACATGACTTATCTGTTGTTAGGCATATTTCCAAGCGTATTGGGGTGATGTATCTTGGGTGCCTTGTTGAACTCGCAGAAAGTAATGAACTAAATAAGAACCCTCTGCACCCCTATACGAAAACTCTTTTATCTTCAGTTCCTGTTCCTGATCCAATAAAGAGCAAAGAACGGCAGAGAATCATTTTAGAAGGGGATATCCCAAACCCTATAAATCCACCTTCTGGCTGCAGGTTCCATACTCGTTGTCCCTATGCCATGGAACGATGCAAGGTAGAGGTACCTAAGTTCAGAGAGCTTGCTCCTGGGCACTTTGCAGCCTGCCATTTATACTAATCGATAATTCTCTGTATGTAGTATCACTTCATGCAGTAAATTATAAACAAAAAATAATACTAATATAAGCATGCCCTAAGGCAAGCAAAAGGAGGAGAATTATTTGATGAAAACTAAAAGGCTTATCGTATTGCTTCTCGCATTCAGCCTAGTGTTCACATTAGCAGCTTGTGGAGGCGGAGGAGAAGGAAAAGTTGAAGGAAACGGCGACTTTGAGATGACTCTTAGTATCGCTTCAGAGCCACAGACAATTGACCCCGCATTAAACAGTGCAGTTGACGGTGCCATCATGATACAGCATATGTTTGAAGGGTTAATGACTTGGGAAGATGACGGCGAAGGAAATGCAGTAATTACAGAGGGTCAGGCTGAAAGCTATGAAGTTAGCGAAGATGGTACAGTATACACATTTACGCTAAGAGATGATGCTAAATGGTCTGACGGAGAACCTGTAACAGCTCAGGATTTCGTATATGCTTGGCAGAGACTAGTTACTCCAGAAACAGCAGCGGATTACAACTACATGATTGATATGGTAGTAAATGCAAATGAAATCATGGCAGGAGAAGTTGATCCTTCAGAGCTTGGTATTGTTGCAATTGATAAGTCAACTTTAGAAATTACTCTTCATACACCTACTCCATATTTCTTGGAAGTATGTGCTTTTCCTGCTACTTTCCCTGTTCGTCAGGACATGATCGAGGCAGGAGGAGACCAGTGGACCTTTAGCGAAGAAACCTATATCGGAAACGGTCCATATAAAATGGAACAGTGGGAGCATAACTCCTTCATCAGAATGATTCCAAATGAAAACTATTATGACTACGAAAATTTAGGGCCTTCATCCATTAAATTCATGCTTATGGATGACGACAATGCAAAGTTAGCAGCATATAAGGGTGGAGAACTTCTATTTATCGAAAATCCGCCAATCGATGAAATTCCTGCATTATTAGCATCAGGAGAATTGAAAGTTGCTGACTATATTGGAACATACTATGTATGCTTTAATAATCAGCTGGCACCATTTGACGACGCAAGGGTTAGAGAAGCTTTCTCCCTTGTTATTGACAGAAACTATATAACAGAGCAAATCAGTGGTACAGGAGAAGTTCCTGCAACTGGTTATGTACCTGCAGGCGTATATGATGCGGAAGGTCCTGGAAGCGACGACTTTAGAACTGTAGGTGGAGATTATTACAGTGTTGACCCTGCAGAGTACGAGGCAAACTGCGAAAGAGCACGTGAGCTTCTTGCGGAAGCAGGATATCCAAACGGCGAAGGCTTCCCAATAGTAGATTACCTCTACAATACCGCTGATAACCATAGAGCTATCGGTGAAGCGCTACAAAACATGTGGCAAAATGAACTTGGCGTAACTGTAACACTTACAAATCAGGACTGGGGAGTATTCCTTCAGACAAGAAAAGATGGAGATTATTCAATTGCTAGAAATGGCTGGATTGCTGACTACAATGATCCTATTTCCTTCTTAGATATGTGGGTTACAGGCGGCGGTAACAACGATGCTCAGTATTCTAACCCAGAGTATGATGCTCTTATTGCTAAAGTAAAGAAAGCTACCACTCAGGAAGAGAGATTCCAGTATATGCACGAGGCAGAGGATATACTTCTTGGCCAAGACAAGTTCTCAGCGCCAATATACTTCTATACTCAACCATATATGCTTTCTGACAAGGTGAAGGGTATGTACTACACACCACTTGGCTATTTCTTCTTTAGCTATGCTAGTCTTGCAGAATAATAGTTGAGATAGTTTGAGTATCAGAGAATAGAAAATAGAATATAAAAAAAGAAATCTCGTCTACAGCATTTGTTGTGGCGGGATTTCTTGCAATTTTAAAGGGACGCGAAAGCGTCCCTATTTTAATGGAATAACTCGGTAGAACATTAGATGCGTTTGAACCAGGTGTTGGAGGGGTTTCGAAAATACTCTCCGCTGAAATGGAGCAACATGATCAGCCTCTGTCAAACACGGTTAATAGCTGGTTTGTTTGACAGTCTGAACATGGCGACATGAAGCGATGTGAGTATCAAAACTCCGACCATCTGGTGAGCGCGCATCCAATGTTCTTTTATTTGTTTTGGAACTTTGCAGGTCTTTTTTCTAAGAAAGCCCTCATTCCTTCAGTTTGATCCTCTGAAGCAAAGCAAGATACAACGGCTTCTCCCTCAAAAGCTACTCCTGAGTGTACATCAAGATTAATTCCTTTATTTATGGCTAGCTTGGAAGCTCTTACAGCTATAGGTGCTTTAGAGGCAATGGTTCTAGCTACTTTTTCAGCAGTTCCCATAAGCTCTTCTGCTACGACAATTTTATCAATTAGACCAATTCGATAGGCTTCCTGAGCATCAATCATTTCAGCAGTCAAGATAAGATATTTGGCCATGCCTTTTCCAACAAGCCTTGGAAGTCTTTGAGTTCCTCCAAAGCCTGGAGTTATTCCAAGCCCAACTTCTGGTTGTCCAAACTTTGCCTTTTCTGATCCGATTCTGATGTCGCAGGCCATGGCAAGTTCACATCCGCCGCCCAAAGCAAAACCATTTATAGCGGCGATAACTGGCTTGTCGATATCTTCAATAAAGTTCATTACTTTTTGGCCTTTTAGCATCATCGCTCTGCCATCTTGGGCGCCTAAATTAACCATTTCAGAGATATCAGCACCTGCAACAAAGGCTCTGCCTTCACCAGTAATGATGGCAATATTAACTTCCGGGTCCTCATTTACAGTAGTGAAAACTTCATATAGCTCGTCTAATACTTTGCTGTTTAAGGCATTCATGGCGTTCGGCCTATTCACTGTTATAAATGCAATTCCATCTTTTACTTCATAAATTAAATTCTCATACATCTGGGATACTTCCTTTCTTCTCAATTTGACTATTCAATCCTATATTTACGAAGATAATGTTAACATTTTAGAAATAAATAATCAACGGTAGTTCTAAAGTCTAATCTTCCGAAAGGATAATCAATAGTTTACCGTCTTGATTTTCAATCAGTGCAAAATCTTCTTGAAATTCATTACTTACTCCAAGGGGGGAGCTGTTATCTAAAGTCGCATCGATAAGAGGCCATTTGACACCCCTAACGTTAACCCCTCTACATTGATCGGTATAGGAAAAAATTGATAGCATTGTACCAGGCCTTTTTACTAGTTTTATTGTACCGTAACCTAGCATAGTGGCCCTATTTTTTCCGTCTACAATCCATATAGATTTCTCCTGATCAATAGCATAAGCCATACATTGTAAATTTGCTAATGTGTGATCAAGACGACCCCCTAGGCCTCCCACAATAATGAAGCTATCACAGCCTTTTTCAATGCCGTGCTTCAGACAAAGCATTGTGTCAGTATCATCCTTGTCAACATTGGCTTTAATGGTTTTTACACCTTCATCGATTTCCCCGTGGAAAGAATCAAAATCACCTATAATGACATCAGGACGAATACCCTCTTCTGTAGCAAAACGGTACCCTCCATCAGCACAGATTACAAAATCATCCTCTTTTATTGAGATTTGATCTCTTATTTTTGAGGATTGATTAGATGTAATAATTATACATCGCTTCAAAGTTAAATCACCTCGCTTAAATTTTTTAGTTTAATTTAATGATGTTTTTAAAGAGCATTTTAACAATAAATATTTTTGGACAAGGCAGCAATTAATAGAATAAGCCGAAAAGATTGTAATTGCAACGTAATTTTAGTGAAAAAAATACATTCATTTTGATAATCAGAATGTCACAAATTAGTTCAAAAAAATTATGTTCGGTATACTTAAAATTCTAAAAATTCCGCGTATTTCAAAATGCGATTTTGTCCTTGTAAATGCCAGATTGTTTGATTATACTATTGTTAGGGTATCTATTCAATGTATGATAACACAGGGGGTGATATCTAAATGGAAGACCAAATAAAGAGAGTCTTAGAGGAAAAAGTTAATCCAATTCTTGCATCCCATCATGGTGGTGCAAATCTGGTAAGTTATGAAGACGGTGTGGTCTTGGTGAGACTTACAGGTGCATGTAGCGCATGCCCATCTGCACAATATACCATAGAAGACGTAGTTAAATCAATAGTAATGGAAGAATTAAAAGAAGTAAAAGACGTAGTCTTAGATACTTCTATCAGTTCTGACCTTATAGATATGGCTAAAAAGATTTTGAATAAGGATAAACAGAAAAACTAAGACAAATAGTCAAAACACAAAATATATTACAATTGGTTAAAAAACGGATTGATAATAAGACGAAGCAATGGGGCGGGTCTATTATCAAACCTTAAAAAAATAAAGGAGTGGTTATAAAATGGCATTAATGACAGGAGCTCAGTACATTGAGAGCTTAAGAAAACTTAACACAAGAGTTTACATGTTTGGTGAGCAAGTAGAAAATTGGGTGGATCATCCAATTATCAGACCTTCTATCAATGCAGTAGCTGCGACATATGATTTAGCTCATGATCCTGAGTATGTTGATTTAATGACTGCTAAGTCCAATCTTACCGGCGAAACAGTAAATAGATTTACACATCTTCATCAGAGCACAGATGACCTAAGAAAAAAGGTTAAGATGCAGAGACTTTTAGGACAAAAAACTGCAACATGCTTCCAAAGATGTGTTGGTATGGACGCCTTTAACTCTATATACACAACAACATATGAAATGGATAAAGCAAATGGCACAGACTATAACAAGCGTTTTGAAAATTACTTGAAGTTTGTTCAAGAAAACGACCTGACTGTTGACGGTGCAATGACTGACCCTAAAGGCGACAGAGGTTTAGCTCCAAGCCAGCAGGCAGACCCTGATCTTTACCTACGTATTGTAGAAAAAAGAGAAGATGGTATCGTTGTAAGAGGAGCAAAGGCTCACCAGACAGGTTCCATCAACTCCCACGAACATATCATCATGCCAACATCTGCTATGAAGGAAGCAGACAAAGCATATGCAGTAATGTTTGCAGTACCATCCGACGCAGAAGGATTATTCATGGTTTACGGTAGACAATCCTGTGATACCAGAAAACTTGAAGAAGATGCAGATGTGGATCTTGGAAACAAAGTATATGGTGGACAAGAAGCTTTAGTAGTATTTGACGACGTATTCATTCCAAATGAAAGAGTCTTCATGTGTGAAGAGTACGAATTCTCCGGAATGATCGTAGAAAGATTCGCAGGATATCATAGACAATCATACGGCGGATGTAAGGTTGGAGTAGGCGACGTTCTTATTGGTGCAGCTGCACTTGCCGCTGACTACAATGGCGCTCAAAAAGCATCACACATCAAAGATAAGTTAATTGAAATGACTCATCTGAACGAAACATTATACTGCTGTGGTATTGCTTGTTCAGCAGAAGGATATCCAACAGAATCCGGAGTTTATCAGATTGACCTTCTTCTAGCAAACGTATGTAAGCAAAACGTAACAAGATTCCCTTACGAAATCGTAAGACTTGCTGAAGATATCGCAGGTGGACTAATGGTAACCATGCCATCTGAAAAAGATTTCAAATCCGATCTTAAGGTTGGAAAAGACGGCATGACTCTAGGTGAAGTATGCAACAAGTATCTACAAGGTGTAGCTAGCGTTTCAACAGAAAACAGAATGAGGGTTCTAAGATTAATTGAAAACCTTGCTCTGGGAACTGCTGCAGTTGGTTACAGAACTGAGTCCATGCATGGAGCTGGTTCACCACAGGCACAGAGAATCATGATTGCTCGTCAAGGCAACATCGCTCAGAAGAAAGAATTGGCTAAGACCATCGCAGGTATCAAGGAATAAGTCAGAATCGTTACTAGCCATAAAAACTTGGGACCGCCGAGGTTATTCGGCGGTCCTACATATAATAAAAGAAGTATTTTACTGCTAAATGTTGTATAATAACATTGGCAAAAATTAAATGGGTGAAAACAATAAAATTAACATATAAAATTATAAGGAGTGTAGCCTATGCTAGCAGGAATTAAATATTGTGGGGGCTGCAATCCCAGATTCGAAAGACGAAAGACCTTAGATCAAATTATTGAACAATTCAAGGGCAGGGTAACCTTTGAACATGTCCAAGAAGACAAAGAATATGATTTCGTTATTGTAATAGGGGGCTGCACAAATTGCTGTGCCTCGTATTCTCAATATTATTCAAAAAATGACTACATATTGTTGTGGGACGAAAACCACATAGACCGAACTATTAGTAAAATTGAAGAATTGTTAGGAGGTAATTAATCTTGGATTGGAAGAAACTTTATGAAAGCAGAAAATGTTCTGCTGAAGAAGCGGTCAAGAGCATCAAATCCGGAGACAGGGTTGTCTTTGCCCACGCAGTAGCGGAGCCTTTTATACTGGTAGACGCCATGGTAGCTAATGCAGCTGCATACAAAGATGTTGAAATTTGTCACATGGTTAGCCTTGGTAAGGGTGAGTATTCAAAGGCTGAATACAAAGATAACTTCCATGTAAACAACTGGTTTGCTGGCCCTCCTGTCAGGAAATGTATTGCAGAAGGTCATGGTGATTTTACACCTGTATTTTTCCATGAAGTTCCTGAATATATCAGAAGAGGACTTTTTGCAACAGATGTTGCCATGGTTACAGTATCTCCTCCAAATGAACACGGTTATTGTTGTGTAGGTGTATCCTCAGACTATACCATGGAAGCTATTAACTCTGCGAGAGTTGTTTTGGCTGAAGTAAATGATCAAATGCCTGTTGTTTTTGGAGATACTTTTGTACATGTCAGCAAGCTAGACAAAATTGTAGAGAACTCTCGTCCACTTCCAGAAATACCACTTCCAAAGATTGGCGAGACAGAGCAGGCTATTGGTAAATATTGTGCTGAGCTAATTGAAGACGGTTCAACCCTACAGTTGGGTATTGGAGCTATTCCTGACGCAGTTCTTCAACAGCTGACAGACAAAAAAGATTTAGGAATTCACTCAGAGATGATTTCTGATGGGGTTGTAGATCTCTTCGAAGCAGGTGTAATCAATAACGCTGAAAAAAGCATTCACAAGGGTAAAATGATAGTTACTTTCCTAATGGGAACAAAGAGACTTTATGATTTTGCTCATAACAACCCCGCAGTAGAGATGCGTACTGTTGACTATGTTAACCATCCTGCCGTTGTGGCACAAAACTCAAAGCTTGTATGTATTAACTCTTGTATCGCTATTGATTTCATGGGCCAGGTTGTTTCAGACTCTATTGGTACAAGACAATTCAGCGGCGTTGGCGGACAGGTAGACTTTGTAAGAGGCGCAGCCATGAGTTTGGACAAGAAGGGTATAGCTGTTATTGCAATGCCTTCCGTGACCGTTAAAAAGGATGGATCCATGATTTCTAAGATTACTCCATACATTGATCATGGCGCAGCTGTAACAACTTCAAGAAATGACGTTGACTATGTTGTTACTGAATATGGTATTGCACCTTTGAAGGGTAAAACCTTGAAAGATAGAGCAAGAAATCTAATTAATATCGCTCACCCAGACTTTAGAGACGAGCTGAAGGAAGAGTTTGAAAAGAGATTTTGCGCAAAATTTTAATTTGACACCTGTTGTATGTTAGAGAAACAACGACAAGGTAGTAGAAGTTATTTAGGAGGATTATCATGCAAGCATTAAGATTAGTTCCAACAATTCACTATTTTGACACATTTAAAGAATTTCATGAAACTTTTAACGTAGGAAAAAATGACCTGGTTTTAACGAATGAATGGCTTTATACCCCTTACATTCAGCCATTAGGTATCGAAACAAATGTTATCTACCAGGAAAAATTTGGGGCAGGCGAGCCTTCCGACGAAATGATCGATGCTATCGCTGCTGAAATGAAGAAATATACTTATGACAGAATTATTGCATTTGGTGGCGGAACCATCGTTGACATCTGTAAAGTTCTAGCTTTAGATGTACCTGAAAAATCCGTTGATCTTTTCACTGGAGCTGTTCCACCAGTAAAGAAAAAGGAATTAATTTGCGTTCCAACAACTTGTGGTACAGGAAGCGAAGTAACTAATGTTGCTATTGCTGAGCTAAAATCTTTGGGAACAAAGAAGGGTATCGCTGTTGAAGAAACTTATGCAGATACAGCTGTTCTTATTCCTGAAACTATTAAAGGACTACCATACAAGTTCTTCGTAACAAGCTCTGTTGACGCTTTGATTCATGCTGTTGAATCTTATCTGTCACCAAAAGCATCTCCTTTCACAGAAATGTATTCATTGGCTGCTATTGACATGATTATGAAGGGATACAAAGATATCGTTGACAATGGTGAAGATGCAAGATTTAACTATCTGAAAGAGTTCGTTCTAGCTTCCAACTATGCAGGTATTGCATTTGGTAATGCAGGATGTGCTGCTGTTCATGCACTTTCCTACGCAATCGGAGGCGCATTCCATGTACCTCATGGTGAAGCAAACTATCAGTTCTTTACTGAAGTATTTAAAATGTACACAAGAAAAGCACCAGAAGGCAAGATTCAAAATGTATCAAAGCTATTTGCTGAATACCTTGGCGTTCCAGCAGATGATAAAGTATATGACGCATTAGATGAATTCCTTGGCAAGCTAATTGTTAAGAAGCCTCTAAAAGAATACGGAATGGTTGAAGCTCAGATCGATGAATTTACAAAGATGACAGTTGATAACCAGCAGAGATTATTAGGAAATAACTACGTTCCACTATCTGATGAAGAAATCAGAGAAATCTTTGCAAACCTATTCTAGGATTGTAGTATATATAAAATAATATAAAATCAACAAGAGCTCTGAATGCTTTCGCATTTCAGAGCTCTTTTCAATCAACAATATCATAAGGTTTAGTTATTTTTGCCCATCCATTTTCGTGGGCATTACTGCTATGTTAAGCCTCTTGCCAAAACTCCAGGGCTTTTTCTAATAATCCTTCTAGCATGTGATAACCATTTATATGTTTGATACCTAGTCTTTCTGCATTTTGCAAGAATACAGTTTGGGGTGGATCAAAAATCAAATCAATAGCAACATCTGTGTTCATGAATTCCGGTGAGATTGGAGAACTACCTTCATAGGGGTACATACCTAAAGGAGTGCAGTTAATAAGAATGTCATTTTTATAATTGTTTTCTTTAAAGTAATCATATGATATGGTGTAGCTTCCATGGAAGTTCTGCTTGGTCCTGCTTACGATGGTAATATCAACAATCCCTTGATCCAAAAGCGCCTTTGCTATTGTTTTTGTTGAAGAACCGGAGCCCAGGAGAACCGCTTCCTTTCCTTTAAGCTCTATATTATTTTTCTCTAATAGATATATAAAACCATGGTAGCATGAATTATAACCCTTTGCTTGACCGTTAGAGAATGATACCGTGTCTACCACATCTATGTACTTAGCCAGTGGGGAGATATCATCCAGCAGGGGAATAACCGCTTTACGATAAGGCGCTGAAATAAGTACGCCGTTCAAGTCAGCATCCTTTAATGCATCAAAATCTTCAGCAAAGGTTTCTTGGGGAAACTCAAGAATTTCATAGCTACTCTTACATAAGCATTTCTCTTCAATAATTTTGGCTTGGATTTCCGGAATTTTGCTGTGAGACAGTTTTTCGCATAAAATGCCTAATTTTAGCATAGATTTACCTCCGTATCTAACCAACAGATTCATATGATTTCTGGCAGTTCTGAATATTATTATACACTAAGTTGTCCCTTTTTGCAATGGAAAGCCATACAGGGGATATTGCCATACCAAGTCAAGGAGAATATGTAAAACCCAACTTGTTTAGTATTATGAAATATACTATAATGAACGGGTAATATGAGTTTGATTAAGCCATTATTATAAAATAATAAGCATATTTTCTAAGGTTTATTATTATAATGGCTGCAGTATGGCAATAATAAGGGGGAAATATGGGAGATAATATCATTATTAATGAAAGCAGTAGTATGATCAGGGCTCTAGCGAGGGAATCCTTAAGAGAAAAATGGGTGTACTGTGCATTAGTGACCCTTCTATATGGGGCGGTCATAGCAGTTCCTACTTATATATTAGATAGTATGTTTGCCGCAGAAGCGGGAGAAACCTCTACAGTTTCCACTTTGTATAACCTTTTAATTGGTGGAGCTATGGCCTTAGGTTATAGCATGTTTATTCTTTCTATAGTCAGGGAAAGAAAAAGTAGCGTAGCTGAAATCTTTTATGGATTTGAAAATTTCGGAAAAGCCCTCGGTCTTTATATTGTAAGAACCATATTCGTCCTACTTTGGACCTTATTATTTGTGATTCCAGGAATTATTGCTGCACTAAGATATAGCCTTTGCTTTTTTATATTGGCGGACAATCCCAACATGGGTATTATGGAGGCTTTAAATGAAAGCAAAAGATTAATGTACGGAAACAAATGGAAGTTGTTTTGTTTAACTCTTTCCTTTATTGGATGGGCGATACTATCAGTAATTTCCTTTGGTATCGGATTTTTATGGCTCTATCCTTATACACGGGCCTCCTTGGCAGTATTTTACGAAATTTCAAGAGGAAGCTTATTTCAGGAGCAAAATAGGCAAATTGGACCAGAATATTAGAGAGGTAGCTGTGAAGTCAGAAAGCTGGAGGCACAACCTAACGGAAGTGGCGCCAGCTTCTTTTTATTAGCGGTTGATTATTTCTTCAGTCAGCTTTTCTCTGATGGCTACAATCTTTGAATAATCCATATTTGGGGTGTAATACCCCTCAAGCACATCATGTTCATTTTTTGCTAACCCTAGGCATTGAATTCCTTTTTCAAGAAGCTCCTCCATCTTTCTCATGCTATCATCCAGAATATCTTCTAAATGTTTGATCTTTTTTTCTTCTATTGCATCAAAAAGGTTAATGGTTACCATGTGACCTGTATAGTCCTCTTCGCAGATAAAATGATATCTATTTGAGGTTATAAATGCGGTTGAAAGATCAGGTATCAATAAATGCTCTGGCTTGGTATCGGGCTTCATGGGGCAGTAATAAGCTTCTACATCAAGGCCTCTATAGAGAGCGCCCTCCATAAAAAGATGTAGTATCTTCTCGCCGCCAAGACCGATAGGCGTTTTGATAAGATAAATTCTTTCATATCCGTTTACTAGTGTTTCTAAGTAATTCTTAAAGCCTTGAGGAGTAATGGCACTGGCAAAATATTTTTTCACATTTCCTTGTGGCGGTCCAATTTCCTTATGAACTAACTCTGTTCTCATAATTCTTGCAGTTATTTTATAAAGCTCTTCATTTCTTAATGCAGACTCATAAATATTCCTTAAATTATCATACATTTTCTCTGCTGCAGCTAGATAGTTATAAACCCTAGCAAAGATACTCTTTTTTTTCTCATTGCTACTAATCAACGCTTCTTTATTTTTTCGAATCCCTTCTTCGTCCCAATAATCCCCTAAGTTGATAATTGAATCTACGGCACCTGGATTTATGGGATCCACAATATGAGGTGAAGTGCCATCCAGTATAGCAATTTTTTTATCCCTTACCACAATGGCATCCAATGAATCATTGTCTGATGAACAATGCATAAAATCTATATTATGACCCTCCGCCAGTAGCTTTTCCCCGATGGCCCTCATAAATGTTGACTTGCCCGCACCTGGGCCGCCTTTTAGGCATATGATTTTATCCGCTTCCCGCTGATCTAGTATGTAATGGTAGTAGGAAAAAAATCCCTTAGGAGTATTATTCCCAGGGTATAAATGTCTTTCTATTCCAGTCATGTCCGTCTCCCTTCTGTTTTATCGCCTTCAAATCCATATACTTAAGATATGACGGTGCCTTCAATTTGGTGCTAATCCATCTATCATAAATCCTATCAAGATTAAATAATGAAAAGTTCAAGAAAGGGCAGACTAATACGAACCAGGAGCTAGGAGCTGATGGAATGGATTTGTCAAATTAATCTAAATATTTCAAATTGTATCGAGTATTTATTATCCGTTGATAATGCTTAAAAAAAGTATTATACTAATATGAAAAGTTAAGAGAAGCTTTGAGAAATTCCTATATTCTGTCTTTTATACACTAGTGTTTTAGTCAGAATATGATCCGATAAATTTCATAAAATTTAAGATTACTGGGAGAAGCAAGTTTTTATGAAAGAAGATTTTATACCTCTTTTATTTGCCGGCGACATAAATGTATATAGCATGGCAAGGGCATTTTATGAGGAATACAGAATAAAGCCATATGTGTTCGGAAAATATAATACAGGGCCTTGCTACGATAGCAAGATTATGCATTATACTGCTAATCCACAGATAGACCAGCAGCCAGTATTTTTGGAAAATGTAGAGAAATTTTCCAAGGAGCACAAAGATAAAACCATTTTAGTATTAGGCTGTGGGGATAGTTACGTACAGCTTATTAGCGAAAATATGGATTTGTTTCCTGAAAACGTTGTGGCACCGTATATTCATGCAGATATGATGAACAATTTAATTCACAAAGAAAAGTTCTATAAAATGTGTCAGGAAAATGGTGTGGATTATCCAAACACATTTGTTCATCGGAAAGAGCTGGGGGAGGATTTTCAGTTACCATTCGAGGCTCCTTTTATCGTTAAACCCTCCAATGGAATTGAATACTGGAAGCATCCGTTTCCCACGCAGAAAAAAGTATATAAAGCTAAGGATAAGTTCGAGCTACTGGGAATATTAAAAGATATTTATACCTCTGGATATGAAGATTCTATTATTATTCAGGATTTTATTCCCGGAGATGACACCTACATGAGGGTGCTGACAAGCTATTCTAACAAGCATGGAGAAGTTAAGCTTATGGCCTTAGGTCACGTTCTTCTTGAAGAGCATACACCACATGGTATTGGAAACCATGCTGTTATCATAACGGAGCACAATAAAGAGTTAACAGACACCTTTAAGAACTTATTGGAAAAAATGCAGTATGTAGGCTTTTCTAATTTTGACATTAAGTATGATCAAAGAGATGGCAAGTATAAAGTGTTTGAGATAAATACCAGACAAGGTCGTAGTAACTATTACGTTACTGGGGCAGGAGCTAATTTGGCTAAGTATGTAGTAGAAGATTATATCCAAGATAAAAAACAAGATTTAAAGGTTATTTCTGATAATTCTCTTTGGCTAGTGATTCCAAAGAGAGTAGCCTTTAAATATATAAAGCCTCAGAGGTACAGAAATGAGATGAAAAAGCTCATAAGCCAGGGGAAATACGTTAATCCTTTATTTTATAAAGAAGATAATGCTTTTATACGCCGGCTTAAGTTGATAAAATCTCAACTGGGTCATTACTATAAATATAAGAAGTACTTAGGCTAAAATTAGGAGGAGAAAACAATGGTGCGTGCACTTCAAAACAACGGTAAAATATTAGGTGTTATCGGAGGGATGGGGCCTTTAGCAACACATCTTTATTATCGGTTATTAATAGAGTATACCGATGCTCATTCAGATCAAGAGCATATTGATATGATTTTATTAAATCATGCATCCGTACCTGATAGAACCAAAATGATCGTTGAAGGGAAAACGGAGGAATTGCTAAACATACTTGCAAAGGATGCAAAAATGCTAGAGGCCAATGGTGCTTCAGTGATTGCTATACCATGCAATACTTCCCATGTTTTAATCAACCAGCTACAAGAACAAGTAAATATACCTATTATCAATATGGTAAAGGAAACTGTTCGAACCATTACAGAAAAATTTGACACCACAGATTTAAAAATCGCGATATGGGCTACAGATGGCACGATCCAAACGGGTATTTATCAAGATGAGCTTAAGAAAGCAGGTATCACCCCAGTTGTTCCTTCTGAAAAAATGCAAGCACTAGTAATGAAGATTATCTATGACGGAATAAAAAATTGTGGCGAGATTGATTTTGCCGATTTTCAAAAAATACAAGAGGAGCTGGTAGAGGCAGATTGTCAAGGAGTCATTTTAGCCTGTACAGAGTTGTCCTGCCTAAAAGAGGTTTACGACCTTCCTGATTATTACATAGACACAATGGAAGTGCTTGTAAAAGAGTCTATTATTGCTTGTGATAAAAATGTGAGGGATAAAGAGAAATATGAATACCACATTTCATCCTTTGATTGATTATTTAAGGATGTTTGAAAACAATCATCTTGTCAGTAAATATGAGCTTAGCTCCCAGAATAAAAGGGATATCATTAAATATATTTCATCAAACTCTAAGGATGTTCGTCCTGGGACGCTATTTGTGTGCAAAGGAGCACATTTTTCTATAAATTATCTCAAGGAAGCTCTTAATGATGGCGCTATTTGCTATATCAGTGAAAAAAAATATGATGTGCAGCTTCCCGACGGCAGCGATGTGCCATATATTTTAGTGACTGATATTCGCAAAGCCATGCCATTGCTAGCTGATTATTACTATAATCGTATTTGGGAAAAATTAAAAATAATTGGGATCACTGGGACCAAAGGGAAGTCCACAACAACTTATTATATGAAGTTTATTTTGGACGAGTATCTAAAGGCACAAAAAAAATCAGCCAGTGCTGTCATATCCGGGATTGATAATTACGACGGTATCATTAGTGGAGAATCCCATCTGACCACACCAGAGGCCATGGACCTTCATCGGCATTTCTATAATGCAGTGAATAGTGGCATAGAATACTTATCTATGGAGGTGTCCAGCCAAGGCTTAAAATATCATAGGACCTTAGGCGTTACATTTGAAGTAGGCTGTTTTCTCAATATTGGCATAGACCATATCAGTGATATAGAGCACAATAGCTTTGATGATTACCTTGAATCTAAGCTCTTGTTGTTTGCCCAATGTAAAAAGGCTTGCGTAAACATAGATACGGACTATGTAGATAGAGTGCTGGAGGCTTCAAAAGCATGTCCAGAAGTTATTACCTTTGGACTTGATGAAAAAGCCGATGTTTATGGATATGATATTATCAAATCTGGAAACTCCATACAATTTAAGGTGAGGACTCAAAATTTTACTGAAGAATTTAAATTAAATATGGCAGGACTTTTTAATGTACAAAATGCCTTAGCGGCCATAGCTATGTCTTGCTGTTTGGACATCCCTTTAGAATATATTCATGCAGGATTAGAAAAAGCAAGAGTTAGCGGGCGTATGGAAATTTATACTAACCCAGCTCGGAATATTGATGTAATAGTAGACTATGCACACAATCAGTTGAGCTTCGAGACCTTGTTTGAATCCACAAAAAAAGAATATCCTGACAAAGAAATTTCCATTGTATTTGGCTGCCCTGGGAAAAAAGCCTTAGGGAGAAGGCGAGAGCTTGGAGAAATTGCAGGCAAGTATTCTGATAAGGTTTATATTACAGAAGAAGATGCAGGAGAAGAAGCAGTCATCAAAATCTGTGAAGAAATTGCAGAGCATGTAAGGACACGGAACCCAAATTACGCTATTATACCTGATAGGGAAGAAGCGATACGAACTGCAATTACCCATGCTAAGGACAATTCAGTTATCTTAGTAACAGGAAAGGGAAGAGAGACGAGACAAAAAAGAGGTACCCAATATGTGGACACCCCTTCTGATGTTGATTATGTTAAAAAATATCTTGGAACAGATGAAGGATAAAATTCGGCTAGTAGTTTTAGCTGTGAAGAATAGAGATTCTAGTAATCCTCTTCATCCATATCATAATCTTCACCGTCGATAACGGGATATTCTTCATCGATTAGGCCCTCTTCGTAGATGTAATTCGGGTCTTCATCCTCTCCATCGATATCCTCATAGTCTTCATCTATACTAGCATCGAAGGAAATCATATATTCGTCGATTTCATAATCCATGGAATCTGAGAAATCAAGTCGATATTCGTCTTCGCTGAAGCTTGTTGACCTATTTAAGGCAAGGGCTTGGCTGACGGTCATATCGGCTTTTTTATTATTGTTTAAGTTGCGGCAATGGACAAGGCTATCATAAATATACCAGTTCCTGAATCTGAACAGCTCTTCTGCGTAAAGCTCCAAGTCTTCTGTTGTATTAGAAGATCTCGCTAAACCAGCCAGTGCTTGATTAATAGTACTTAACAGTGTATAGAAATCAATGCTATCATCGGGTACGCCTTTTAATATATCTTCAAAATAAGTGTCTGTTAGCTCTGCCAAAGTATCTCCGCTTACTTGAGAAAGTGCATGACTAAACAGCTCAAAAGGGATGTCGTCATCGTACTCCATTAATGCTGCAAATTCTTCAAAGTGGGCCAGTTCATCGAAGGAGTCTATCTCCATTATTTCTAATAAATCTTCATAATCCATAATATTCACCTCGCCTATTTACTCAGTTAATTGTGTCATATAACTATCTGCATTTGATTTCTACTGTTGTACTTAATTCAGTTTTTACTGCTATTTCCATCCCTACTGCTGTTTCTGATATCCCTCATATTCTATATTCAATCCAATGTCCTAGTGTGCTATCATGCTTTGGATAAAGTATTACTGGTATCTAGATCGAAGCTTTTAAACGCCACCTTAAATTCTGAATTCTCAAAGATTCTGTTAATCATGTTTACAAAATTCTCGGATAGATCACTGGCGTAAAAAGTATTTTCAAAAACAGGTTTATCAGAAAGCAGATCATTTTCTTTTAGTTTCGTTGTAATACTTTGAAGTATTTCCTCAGATGGATTAATAATTCTTAAATTTGGATAAATTTTTTTAATATTTTTTAGAATCAAAGGATAATGGGTACAACCTAATACTAGATGATCTATTTTATTATAGGAAATAAAGTTATCCAGGTAGTATTTAATGGTTAAATCCATGATTTCATTTTGAATAATGCCTTCCTCGATTAGAGGAACAAAGGCGGGGCAAGGGGTAGAATAAAGCTTGAGATTCGGGTTCAGGGAATAAATTAGCTTGTCATACGCCTCACTTTTTATGGTAACTTTTGTTCCAATGATTCCAATGTTGTTTTCATTAGTACAGGACTCTGCAACGGCTTCAGCTGCAGGCTTTATGATTCCCACAATTGGAATATCAGGATATTTTTCTTGAAGCTCCTCTAAGCAGGTAGAACTTACAGTATTGCAGGCAATGACGATCATCTTCACATTTTCTTTAACAAGAAAATCGGCAATCTGCATGGAAAAAAGTCTGATGGTGGATGTGGCTTTAGAACCATAAGGTGTCCTTGCTGTATCTCCAAAATATATAATTCTCTCATTGGGTAAAGCCTTCATCAAGTAAGGGATACTTGTGAGCCCGCCTAACCCTGAGTCAAAAAAACCAATAGGGCGATTGTCCATAAATTTTGATGTCCTTTCAATAATATGTTAAAATTAGTCTACTTATAAGAATTAGACTGCTTATATATGATAATATTAATTGTAATAGGATAAAATGTAAATAGTAAAAAAAAGATTGTTATTTATAGAAGAAGACTTTAACTTGATTTACCATTAGAGCCAAAAGACAAATTAAATAATAATAAGGCAAATAATAAAAGTAAAAGGAGTATCTAAATTATGAGTAAAGAAACAAAATCAAGAGATCAAATTGAAAAAAAATATAAATGGAATATTGAAGCGATGTATGGAGACGAAGCAGACTGGCAAAGAGATTATCAACTGGTAGAGGAAAAGGCCAAGGATTATCTAAACTACTCAGGCAGGCTGGGGGAAAGTGCGGAAGTCCTATTAGAGGCTTTACAAAAAAAGGACAGTATCTGGCGCCTTCTTGAGAAAGTATATGTATACGCAAGAATGAAAAAAGATGAAGACAACCGAGTTACCCGGTATCAGGCTATGAACGACAAGGCGGGATCCCTCATTGCCAAGGTGGCCTCCTATCTATCCTTCTTCACCCCAGAGCTTTTAGAAATTCCTGAGGAAAAAGTGAGAGGCTTTCTCGCATCTTTAGATGATTTAAAACAGTATCAATATGCCATTGAGGTTGTACTCAGAGAAAAAGCCCATGTACTATCAAAGAGTGAAGAGAACCTTATGGCGCAATTTAGTGAAATTACTTCTTCTACCAACCAAATTTTTAGTATGATTAACAATGCAGATATAAAATTTGGAACCATTACTGATGAGGATGGGGACCAGGTGGAGGTTACCCATGGAAGATATATCGGTTTTATGGAATCTCCTGACAGAAGAGTTAGGAAAGAAGCCTTCCAGCGGGTTTATGATGCTTATGGCAAGCTAAAGAACACCTTGGCCACTACTTATAATTACAATACCAAAACAGATGTTATTACAGCTAGGATTAGAAAATATAGTTCAGCTAGGCATGCCGCCCTATCCACTGATAACATCCCTATTTCTGTATACGACAATCTTATTGATACGGTAAACGAGAATTTGCATTTACTTCACAGGTATATGGAAGTAAGGCGTAAGCTGTTAAAACTGGATGAGGTTCATATGTATGATATTTATGTTCCTCTGATAGAAGCTCCAAATAAGAAAACCTCCTATGAAGATGCTTTACAGCTTATGAGAGAGGGGTTGGCACCCCTGGGTCAGGATTATCTTAGAATAATGAATAAAGGTATAGAAGAAGGGTGGATGGATGTCTACGAAAATGAAGGAAAGACCAGTGGTGCATATTCCTTTGGTTGTTATGACAGTATGCCATATATCCTACTAAATTATAACGGAAAGTTTAAGGATGTTTTCACCATTGCTCATGAGATGGGGCACTCTATGCACTCCTATTACTCAAGAAAGACACAGCCTTATGTTTATGGAGGGCACTCCATCTTTACTGCGGAGGTGGCTTCAACAGTAAATGAATCCTTGCTGATGCAGCATTTATTATCCACAAGCACAGATTCTAATGAGAAAAAATATCTTTTGAATTTATATATAGATGACTTCAGGACCACCTTGTTTAGGCAGACTATGTTCGCTGAATTTGAAAAGCTCACTCATGATGCGGTGGAAAAGGGCGAAGTGCTGACAGCAGAGTGGTTAAGTGAAGAATATGGTAAGCTGAACAGAAAGTATTATGGAGAAAAGGTGGTTAATGACCCTGAAATTCATATGGAATGGGCAAGAATACCTCATTTCTATAGGGCCTTCTATGTTTATAAATATGCCACAGGATATTCTGCAGCTTCGGCAATATCAGAAAAAATACTAACAGAAGGGGAGTCGGCTAGGAATGCTTATATAGAATTCCTCAAATCTGGAGATAGTAATGATCCTATTGAACTACTGAAAATTGCCGGCGTGGATATGAGTTCGCCAGAACCCATTAAAAAAGCCATGAAAACCTTTGAAAACCTTGTAGTAGAAATAGAGAAACTGGTATAAAATTATAGCAATTCCCTCACGGCGCAGGGAACGACAGTACGAAGGAAGAGAGCAATCAGTGAAATATGAGAACTATTAATGTATTTTCAAATAATGATGATCGGTCTTTAGAAGTAAAGGCGCTTTTGAAGAGAAAGCTAGAGAAAAGTGATTTTGTTGTGCCTGGAGAATTTGATGAGAAGGCAGAGCTTATTATCTGCATTGGGGGGGATGGCTCATTTTTGAATACCCTCCACCACTATGATTTTCCCGAGATTCCTTTTATCGGCATCAATACGGGGCACCTTGGCTTTTTTCAGGAGCTCCATCCCGACCAGTTGGATGAATTTATTTTTAAGTATAAGCATGATAAATACATGACCCAGGAGCTATCTACCGTCAGAGCCGTTGCTACCAAGGGAAATAAAAGGACCATATATAAAGGATTGAATGAAATGGTCCTAAAAAGTGGAAACTCCAGGACCATTCATTTAAATATTTCTATTGGTGACAGCTTTATTGAACGGTTTAGTGGTGATGGCATCTTAGTTGCAACGCCAGCGGGCAGTACAGCCTATAACTATTCTTTAGGAGGAAGTATTGTTGATCCTCGGCTAAACTTGTTGCAAGTGACTCCTATAGCCCCTATGAACACCACAGCATATCGGTCCTTCACCTCCAGCATTATCCTTCCTTCAGATTTATCCATAAAGATTCATCCGGAAAATCCTGATAATGAAAAAATCTTAGTGGTTACAGATGGGCTGGAGTCTAGCCAACTTAATGTGGATGAAATAACCATAGAGTTTTCAGATTCCATCGTAAAGCTTCTTCGATTTGAAAATTATGATTTTTGGACAAAGGTTAAGAGTAAGTTTTTGTAATGTTGTTTTCTCTAGTAGAATCAACATAATATGTATAGGATAGTAAGGAAAAAATGAGTGACAATAAATTTGAATATATTGTAAAAGAAAAGGATCAAGAGCTCCCCATAAAGGAGCTCTTAAAGCGTAATTTTAAGTTTTCTTCAAGATTAATGAGGAAACTAAAGACAAATAACTGCGTAGAGTTAAATGGGAGTCCTGTTAAAATGTATATGCAGGCAAAGGAAGGGGATCGAATCACAGTAAAATTGCCACCTGAAAAAAGCGAGTTTGAGCCTCAAGAAATCCCAATTGACGTTGTTTTTGAGGATGAAGACCTTTTAATCATCAACAAGCAACCAGGGGTTGTGGTACATCCTACAAAGGGGCACCCGTCTTATACCATGGCGAATGGCATCATGAACTACATGCTGAAAGAAGGGAAAAGCTTCAAAATTCGATTTATTAATCGATTGGATATGAATACCTCTGGGCTGCTGATTGTTGCAAAAAACTCTCACTGTCAGGACAACATGTCAAAGCAGATGGACCAAAAGAGCGTCCAAAAAAAGTATCTGGCAGTAGTTAAGGGTATCATGAAGGAAGATAGTGGTACCATAGATAAGCCCATCGCAAGGCTACAGGAGGACCATATTATAAGAGGCGTCGTCCAGGGAGGCTTTCCGTCCGTTACCCATTATAAGGTTTTGGAGCGGTTTCCTAAAGGCTACACTTTAGTAGAGCTATTACTAGAAACCGGCAGGACTCATCAAATTCGGGTGCATCTATCGGATATAGGGCATCCTGTTGTGGGGGATGAGCTGTATGGAGAGTATTCAGTTTGGCTTATTGAGAGGCAGGCTCTCCATGCTAGTTATTTATCCTTTAAACATCCCATAACAGGAGAGGACGTAGAAGTATCTGCACCTTTCCCCCAGGATATGCAAAAATTAATCGAAAGAATCCGGTAAAGGGAACCAATCCCCCCAATTTATCATATACTGTAAAAATAACATTCTGACCAAAATACTGTAGGTGTTTTGCAAGGCAGAATTTATGCGTTTGAGATGGTTGTGGAAACTTGGAGGTGTATAAATTGGGGGAAGAGATGAAACAGAGCTTTGACAAAGGGTTTTACGATAAGGGTTCTCATAGAAATTATTCTGACAAAGGTTATCATGATAAAAATCGCTATGATAAAGATTGCTTTGACAAGGACCGATTTGATAAGGATTGCTTTGATAAAGATCCATTTGACAAAGGTTGTTTTGACAAGGGTCGACATGACAAGGGCTGTTTTGACAAAAGCTGCTTAGATCGTGATAGCTGTGGATGTTTTAACCCTTATGATGATGATGATTCCGGCTTTAACCTTATGGAATGGCTTCCGTTGATCGTCATAATTTTCATACTTATAGGCGGTACCGACTTTTTTGGCGGTGGAAAGGGAGGCTATAAAGATGATTGCTTTGATGACGGTGGCGGTGGATTTGGCGGATGGATACTTATTATCGTTGTGATATTTCTTTTATTTAGTGGCGGCCAAGATGGAAAAGGCGGCTTCCTTGACGGCTTATTCAAGTAAAAATTAAACATACCGATCGCAGTGAATGGGAAATGCCTTAGGTATTTCCTGTTTTCTTGCCATACAACAATGGTGGTGTAATTGATCATGAGGGCAGTTAATGAAATATTGTCCAAGCCCTTGACTTGTAAAAGCCATAGTAGTAGAATATATTGATATTTAAGAATAATTGTTTTTGTCTCAGACAACAAATTATATTATTAAAAGTTATTAAATAACACAAAGGAGAAAAATAAAATGGCAAAAATTTATTATCAGAGTGATTGTAATTTATCATTACTGGATGGGAAAACAGTAGCAGTAATTGGTTATGGAAGCCAAGGACATGCTCACGCACTGAATCTTAAAGAAAGTGGCGTTAATGTGGTTGTAGGCCTTTACGAAGGAAGTAAATCTTGGCCTCAAGCAGAAGCAGCAGGTCTGACAGTAAAAACTGTTGCAGAAGCAGCAAAAGCGGCTGACTTCATTATGATTTTATTACCAGACGAAAAGCAAGCAGATGTATACAACAATGAAATCAAACCACATTTGACTGAAGGAAAGATCTTGGCATTTGCTCATGGATTCAATATCCATTACTTACAAATCATTCCTCCTGCGGATGTAGACGTTGTTATGATAGCACCAAAAGGCCCTGGACACACTGTAAGAAGTGAATATGTAGCAGGTAAAGGTGTTCCTTCTTTAATCGCAGTTCATCAAGATGCGTCTGGTAAGGCTTTAGATATGGGACTTGCCTATGCAGCAGGTATCGGGGGATCCAGAGCGGGCGTACTGGAAACTACCTTTAAACAAGAAACAGAAACAGACCTGTTTGGTGAGCAAGCTGTTTTATGCGGTGGTGTAACTGCTTTGATGCAGGCTGGCTACGAAACTCTAGTTGAAGCTGGATATGACCCAGAAAACGCTTACTTTGAGTGTATTCATGAAATGAAGCTAATCGTAGACCTTATTTACGAAGGTGGTTTCTCCAGAATGAGATATTCTGTTTCCAATACAGCAGAATATGGTGACTACCAAGTAGGAAGCAGAATCATAACAGAAGAAACTAAGAAAGAGATGAAAAAAGTGTTAGCTGAGATTCAGGATGGTACCTTTGCTAGAAACTGGATCATGGAAAACAAAGTGGGAATGCCTCAATTCTTAGCTACTAGAAGAAATAAAGCAGAGCATGGGCTAGAGAAGGTTGGAAAAGAACTGAGAAAAATGTACTCTTGGAGTAATGAAGAATAAGAAAAACAATTAGGTGTAGATATGCAATTAAAAGGATCAGAAATAATATTAGAGTGTTTGTTGGAGCAGGGCGTTGATACGATTTTTGGCTATCCAGGCGGACAGATTATGCCTCTTTACGATGCTCTATATGACTATCAGGATAGGATTAATCACGTTTTGACCAGCCATGAACAGGGTGCCACTCATGCGGCGGACGGATATGCCCGCTCCACAGGTAAGGTTGGTGTTTGCTTTGCAACCAGTGGTCCCGGTGCGACAAATACAGTCACCGGGATAGCTACTGCATATATGGATTCAAGCCCTATGGTAGTTATAACAGGTCAGGTCCCTATTAATCTCTTGGGAAAAGACTCCTTTCAGGAAGTAGATATTGTAGGGGTTACTTTACCAGTTACAAAACATAACTTCTTCTGCAGGACAGTAGAAGAATTGGCACCCAGTATAAGAAAAGCTTTCAAAATTGCCAAAAGCGGAAGACCCGGCCCTGTATTGGTGGATGTACCTAAAAACCTCATGGTAGAGCTTGGTGATTATCAGCCGTGGCAACCAGAAGATCTTCCATGTCCGCCAGTAGATATGGACCTTATGGAAACCATTGCAAAAGAAATCAACAAATCAGAAAGACCGGTTATCTATGCAGGAGGAGGAGTCATTATCTCGGAGGCTTCTCGTGAGTTGACCATGTTGGCAGAAAAATCAAATATCCCAGTAATAACAACCTTAATGAGTATGGGCTCTTTCGACCGAAGGAGTCCTTTATCCCTTGGTATGCTGGGCATGCATGGAGAAATGCAAGCGAATATGGCTGCTCAACAAAGCGACTTAGTCATTGCAATTGGTGCAAGATTTAGTGATAGGGTTACTGGAGATACTTCAAGCTTTGCAACAAAGGCTAAAATCATACATATTGATATTGACCCATCTGAGATTGGGAAAAATATGAGATATGATTATAGTGCAACCTGCGATGTAAGACTAGCATTGGAAGCCATTATTCCCATGTTAGAGCCTCAGGACAGAACGGAATGGAACAAAAAGATTGATACCTGGAGAAGACAAAAAACCATAACAAATGGTGAGCTTAATCCTAATAATATCTTTAATGTGCTAAACGAAGCTTACGGTGATGATGTAATCATATCTACTGATGTAGGCCAGCACCAGATGTGGACAGCACAAAGATGGCCATTTAGAAACCCGAGAACCTTTATCACATCTGGCGGTCTTGGTACTATGGGCTTTGGCTTAGGCGCAGCAATCGGTGCACAAATTGGGAACCCGGATAAGCAGGTACTTCACATCAGCGGAGATGGAAGCTTCCGAATGAATCTCAACGAGCTGGCTACCGTTTCTGCACGGGACCTTCCAATTGTAACGGTGGTTATAAAAAACAATACATTGGGAATGGTAAGACAATGGCAAAAGCTATTTTTTAATAAACGCTTTTCATGTACGGATCTATCTGACGTTATTTGTTATGAAAAACTGGCAGATGCCTTTGGTTTAAAGGGATATTTAGTGCATGATATCAAGAGCCTGAAGGCGGCCTTAGAAGAAGTAAAGGCAAGGGGAAAGGGTGCAGTCATCGCATGTGAAATATTCGTGGATGAGGATGTAGCACCTATGGTGCCTCCAGGAGGCGCTATTGATCAGCAGCTATTGGTAGAACCAGTGGTGTAAGAAAACACCCATTGGTGAGACAGCGCATTTTTAACTAGTATAAAATAGGATTGGTGCAGATGTGAGTCAAATAATCAATCATAAAGAGAAATATCAACAAGGGATTGCAAGTGCAATCCTTTGTGCTGTGTTATGGGGAATTTTGCCGATATATTGGAAATCCCTTGAGCCCATACCATCCATTGTCATTATGACATATAGAATTGTTTTGGTAGCCGTTTTCGCATTGGTAGGATCCTTGATTTTTTATGGCTGGAGAAAAATCATTGAACCATTGAAAAACAAGAAAATGGTGCTGACCTTTATGTTAGCTGGACTTCTCATTTCAAGCAACTGGGGTATTTATATATGGGCTGTCAATAACGATTTTATTATCCAGACTAGCATCGGGTATTATATAGAACCCTTAATCGTATGTTTGTTTGGTGTTGTATTTTTCCATGAAAAACTGAACAAGTACAAACTAATTGCAATTGCACTAGCTGTTCTGGGAGTGGGTCTGATGTTGGTTTATTACAAGACCTTTCCAGCCATAGCTCTTGGGCTTGCTACTACCTTTGCCACTTATGCAGCTATTAAAAGGAAATACAGGCTGACAGCTATTTTGACCATCCTGTATGAAACCGTGTTTATAGCTCCCTTTGCCTTGATTTTCGTCATTTATATGGAGAGAGCTGGACTTGGTGCTATTGCTAACGGAGAACCTTACCAATGGGTGCTATTGGCATTGGCAGGCATCCTGACGGGAGTGCCTTTACTACTATTTTCTATTGCTGCTAACCGAATAAGTCTTATCACCCTTGGCGTTACCGAGTATATTTCGCCTTCCTTAGGCCTGATATTGGGTGTATTTGTTTATAAAGAACCTTTTGATGTTGTTCAGTTTATTTCCTTCTTGGTTATTTGGATTGGACTGGCTGTCTTCACACTAGGAGAAATGAAGGGGTACATAGAAGAAGAAGCAGCTCAATATTTAGAAGCAAGATTAAAGGCTGATAAGGAAGGAATGTTAAAGTATGAGGAAGGGGCAGCGGGTAGTAAAAAAGTAGCAGTGAAGGAGGGCAAAGAAGTGAAGCATGAAGAAATGAAACAAATAAAGGGCAAAGAATTTATAAGGGCTGAGCATGAAAATATGGCACCCATGGGAGCCCGAGAAAAACGTTTTGATATGGCAGGAGATATAAAAAGAGTGACAGGGGGACCTGGCGGAGAGGTTTTTTTAATTAGTGGTAGTGAGAAAACCGCCGTCATTGACTCTGGGATGGCTTTTGGCGCGGAAAAGTTGATAGAAAATCTAAAAAAGGAGTTGGGTGACAGAAAACTAGATTATGTAATCCTAACCCATACCCATTATGACCATGTAGGAGGATTGCCTTATTTACGAAAGGAATGGCCAGAGTTGGTAAGCCTTGGGGCTGCCTATGGCAAGTATGTATTTGAAAGGCCTAATGCTTTAAAGGTGATCAAAAATCTTTCTAAAACAGCCTGGAAAACCTATAGGCCTGATAACAAGCGACCGAAGGTGCTAATGGAGGGACTATCAATAGATCAAGTTATCAAGGAGGATGATGTGATATCTCTGGGAGATAGAAGCTTGAGAGTGATAGAAACGCCAGGCCATACGAATTGCTCTTTATCTTTTGTACTAGAACCAGACTCTGTAATTTTCCCAGGAGAGAGTATAGGTGTTTATACGGGGCCCAAATTTATCTCAGCCATTTTAAAAAGCTATAAGGACACTATAGCATCCATTGAAAAATGCAGGAAGGTGGGGGCGAAGTATATTATATCCCCTCATTATGGGCAAGTACCTGATGAGGCAGCAGAACAATACTGGGATGTAGCAGTAGCAGCAGCGGAGGAAAATCGAGACTTTATTTTGAGTCTGGCTAAGAAAGGCCTGTCGGAAAAAGAAATCCTGACAGAATACACTAAAGCATTTTGGACAGGTAGCACCAGGGACCATCAGCCGCTAGAAGCTTTTGTCATTAATGCCGTACAAATAATAAAGGTGATTTTAGCGGAAGGGTGATGAGTGGTTAATTGTTCCATATAGGGGTACAATACAGACATCGCTAGTAATATTTGTGCTAGAGCTGTGTCGCAAGAGGCAATCTCAAAAACACAAGACTTGCTAATTGGATTTGTTTAAGCATTAGAGAAAGCTGGGGTGTGAAGGATGAAGGAAAGTAACACTAAAAACATATATCTAGCTGGTGGATGCTTCTGGGGTTTGCAGAAGTATCTAGATGAATTGGCAGGGGTTATTAAGACAGAGGTTGGCTATGCAAATGGTAGAACGGAAAATCCGACCTATGAGGAAGTTTGCAATAGGAATACGGGATATGCGGAAACCGTATGGGTTGAATACGATCCTACTGTAATAACCTTACCAAGGCTTCTAGAGCTCTACTATAAAGTCATTGATCCAACAACTTTAAATCGGCAAGGAAATGATGTGGGTAGCCAGTATCGGACCGGTATTTATTATGTGGATAAAGAGGATGAGACTCTTATCCTAAATTCCATTGCTAACCTACAGAATAGATACAAGAAACCCATCACAATAGAGGTTAAACCCCTTATTAATTATTATACCGCTGAGGATTATCACCAGAAATATCTTGATAAGAATCCAGGCGGATACTGTCATATTGGACCTGAGCATTTCAATATGGCTAAAGAAGCCCTGGTGGATCCTTATCGCTATGAGGCTCCATCTAAGGAGGAATTAAAGAAAAACTTAACTCCTATGCAGTACAGAGTGACCATGGAGGATGGCACAGAACCTCCCCATAACAATGAATACTGGGATCAATTTGAAGAGGGGATTTATGTAGACATTACTTCGGGAGAACCATTGTTTACCTCAAGGGATAAATTTCATTCTTTCTGCGGATGGCCAAGCTTTTCTAAGCCAATTGACCCAGAGGTGATTGAAAATAAAAAGGACTTTTCCCACGGCATGATTCGTACTGAGGTGCGGAGTAGGGTAGGAGATGCACACTTAGGCCATGTTTTTACGGACGGGCCAAGGGAAACAGGCGGACTTCGTTATTGTATCAACAGCGCATCACTAAGATTCATACCAAAGGATAAAATGGAAGAGGAAGGCTACGGGGAATATCTTCGGATTTTTGAGTAGTCTTATCTAGAAGGACTAGACAGAATAAAAATAAATTTAAGGTGTAGGAATCGCAGAATTAAATCTGAATTCCTACACCATATTTTTGCGAAACATACTGGAAGAAGAAGGACTACTCTATCTTTACAAAAACTAGCAGTAAAGAGAAATAGTGTCGCGCGCGACACTATTCCTTTATCTTCTTCTAGGAGGCCTGTGATGGTGATGCCTGTCGTCATCATCATCGTCACATACATCACAGACACGATCGCAAATGTCATCGTCGTCATCATCCGGACAATTTTCTCTTGTATCGCTTTCCTGAATTTGTCTTGGGAACAGTGATGGAAAGCTATTACAAATAGCTGAAACTTGTGGAGCAAGCTGCAAGAATCCTGTAGAAAGAACACAAAGCTGAACAGGAACTACAATCTTCTTTTCGCATGAAAAGCAAAATTAGAATAGTTTTCACTTGAATGCTTCTGTTATGTCTCAAAAGATATATATGCAAATAGCCAGCTTGTGTGATTGTCGCCATTTTACCCTGAAATTTCTTAGTTTTCAGGACAGTAGGATTAATTTACTTTATGTGTTACAATACTCTTTGATTTTGTTATAATAAACCCATTAATTAAGATGCACCGTTGCCACAAACAAAATTTATTGTAATACAAGCTAAGTTAGACAAATTTTCCAAAGAAAAAAGCTATAATAATATTAAAGAAAACAATATATGGACAATAAGTGGTAATAGCATAAATAAAAAACATGAGAAAGGAGTTAAGCCATGTTTACAGCAAATAAATACGTGCTTGCAGAAAGCCTGGAAGAAGCATATCAGCTGAATCAGGATAAAAATAACATTATTCTTGGCGGTACCTTATGGTTGAAATTGAGCAGTAGGCATGTGGACACAGCCATTGATTTATCAGGCTTGCAGCTGGACACCATAGAAGAAAAGGAAGATTGCTTTAAAATTGGATGTATGTGTACATTAAGAGATGTTGAGACTCATAAAGGAGTAAACACATATTTTAACGGTTTTCTTGCAACAGCAGTGGAGAACATAGTCGGGGTGCAGTTTAGAAATGGTGCTACTATCGGAGGAAGCGTTTATTCTCGCTTTGCTTTTTCTGATGTCCTAACAGCCTTACTTGCCTTAGACACTAGTGTAGAACTATATCAGGGGGGAATCGTTCCTCTTGCTCAGTTTATGGAAATGCCAAAGGATCGCGATATTCTTGTCCGAATCATTATTAACAAGAAATTCCGCAATGCTTGTTACTCTTCTATTAGAATGAGTGCAACTGATTTTCCCATACTTTCCTGTGCCGTTTCAAAGGACCAAGAGCAATGGAACATCGTGCTGGGAGCGAGGCCTGACAGAGCGAAGCTAATGGAATTCAAGTTACCTGCTAAGCCTGAGGAATCGGATTTTAAAGATATGATGAATGAAACCATCCAGCGTGTGGAATTTGGTACAAATAATCGGGGCAGTAGTGAATATCGGCAAATGCTAGCCGGTGTAATGATGCTGCGAGGTATTGAGATTCTTCAAGGAGGAGGGCATTATGCAAATTAAACTTTGGATTAATAATAGAGAATTTACAGCAGAAGTTGAGCCCCATACAGTACTCCTTGATTTTCTTAGAGATCAAGGCTTTTACAGTGTGAAAAGGGGCTGTGAAACCTCAAACTGTGGCCTTTGTACAGTACATTTAGATGGTAAGCCTATTCTGTCCTGTTCTACCCTTGCGGTTAGGGCAAACGGTCGTCATGTGACTACTATGGAGGGTTTAGAACAAGAAGCAGCTGAATTTGGGGGCATCCTTGCCAACGAAGGGGCTGATCAGTGTGGCTTCTGCAGCCCAGGCTTTATTATGAATGTACTTGCTATGAAAAAAGAACTGACAAACCCTACGGACGAAGAAATAAAAAAATACCTGGCAGGGAATTTGTGTAGGTGTACAGGGTACATGGGTCAATTAAGGGCTATTAAAAAATATCTAGGAATATCGGAGGAGGTGTAGCGATGAATTGGGTAAATAAGGGGATCAATAAAAAGGACTCCATGGCGCTGGTCACCGGAAAGCCGGTTTATACTGATGATATAACACCTGATAATTGCTTGATTGTGAAGGTATTGAGAAGTCCCCACGCTCATGCGCTAATTAAAGATATAGATGTTTCTGCAGCTATAAACCTGCCTGGTATCGAAGGGGTATTTACCTACAAGGATGTGCCAAAGTCTAGGTTTACTACGGCGGGCCAATCTTTTCCTGAGCCCAGCCCATATGATAGGCTTATTTTAGATCAAAGACTTAGATATGTAGGAGATGCGGTTGCCATTGTAGCAGGCTATGACGAATCAAGTGTGGATAAAGCACTTAAGGCTATTAAAGTAGAGTATGAAGTGTTGGATTTCATTTTGGATCTTAGAGAAGCAAAGGACAACCCCATATTGGTTCATCCGGAAGAGGATTTTAAAACGCTGATGGATGTAGGTGCAGATAACAAAAGGAATATTTGTGCTTCTGGGGGCTTTACCCACGGTGATGTGGAGAAAGAGTTTGAACAATGTGATTTTGTTGTAGAGGAAACTTACCATACTAAGGCTAATCATCAAGTGGCCATGGAAACCTTTAGAACTTATACGGAAATTGACACTTATGGAAGACTAAATGTTATTAGCTCTACCCAAGTGCCTTTTCATGCAAGGCGTATCCTTGCCAATGCATTAGACATACCAAAATCTAAGGTTCGTGTCATCAAGCCTAGAATTGGTGGAGGCTTTGGTGCCAAGCAATCTGTAGTTAGTGAGCTCTATCCGGCTTTTGTTACATGGAAGACGGGTAAAGCTGCTAAAATGATTTACAGCCGCCAAGAAAGCTTGGTTGCAGGAAGTCCAAGACATGAAATGGAAGTCAAAGTAAAGGTTGGATGTGATAAAGAGGGTATTATTAAAGCTATTTCCATGTACACCCTTTCCAACGCAGGAGCTTACGGGGTCCATGGGCCTACCACAGTTGAACTTTCAGGGCATAAGCCTTTGCCTATATATAATACGGCGAAAGCCTATAAATTTGAGTATGATGTAGTGTATACCAACACTATGCCGGGAGGGGCGTACCGAGGATATGGGGCGACCCAGGGCTGCTTCGCTATGGAATCTGCTATTAACCAGCTGGCAGTTAAGCTAAATATGGATCCAACGGAATTAAGAGCAAAAAATCTTCTAAAAGAAGGACAAATCATGCCGGCTTATTACAATGAAACGGCTACTAGCTGCACCTTGGATCGTTGTCTTGAAAAGGCAAAGGAAATGATAGAGTGGGATAAAAAATATCCTTATGTAGATCTAGGAAATAATAAAGTTAGATCTGTGGGGCTTGCTTTATCCATGCAGGGCTCAGGAATAAGCCAAGTGGATGTAGCCACAGTTGAAATTAAATTGAACGATGACGGTTTTTATACTCTGATGCATGGTGCTGCTGATATGGGGACAGGCTGTGATACCATTCTTGCCCAAATTGCAGCAGAAACCTTGGAATGTGATGTAGAGGACATTGTTGTTCAGGGAGTGGATACAGACCAATCCCCTTATGATACTGGGTCGTATGCTTCCAGCACGACTTATGTCACAGGTATGGCAACGGTGAAAACATGCGAAAGCTTGCGAGAGAAGATAAAGGCAGAAGGAGCCAGACTATTGGATTGCTCCATTGAGGAAGTAGAATTTGATGGAAAGAGGGTTTATATCCAAGATGCGGCTAATCAGGCAGGTCGGTTAGCTACGGAAATAACCTTGAAGGACTTGGCTAATTTCTCCTTACTAGGTCAAAACAAGATACTTTCAGCTAGCGAATCTCATTCGTCTGACATATCTCCGCCTCCATATATGGCCGGAGCTGTTGAAATAGAGTTAGATTTGCTCACCGGTAAGCTTGATCTCATCGACTTTGTGGGGGTTGTTGACTGCGGAACCACCATTAACCCGAAATTGGCTAGAATACAAGCAGAAGGGGGCATTGTACAAGGGATCGGTATGGCTCTTTATGAGGACATCACCTATAACCAAAGAGGCAGGATGCTTAATGATTCTCTGATGCAGTATAAAATTCCTACTCGCTTAGACATGGGGAACATTCGAGTGGAATTTGAAAGCAGCTATGAGGAATCAGGACCTTATGGTGCAAAATCCATTGGAGAAGTAGTTATCAATACACCTTGTCCCGCAATAGCTCATGCGGTGTATAATGCCACGGGAGTTCATATCAGAACACTGCCTATAACAAGCGAAAAGATTGCTATGGGCATGATGAATTTGAAGAAGACTTCAGGTTGATCTGGATTTTCTGGGGCGTTCCTTTTACGCGCTTGAAGATATAAATAGAAGAAATCAGCTGATTCACCATCTCTCCAGTTAGGGATGGTGAATTTTCATTTGTTTCTGCATTCCTTGGTCTAGTAGTCATATTTTCATTAATATATGAATTTGAGCTGATGTTCGGACAGACTCTTGAGTCTATGTTAGAGTTGGACTCTTTAAATGAGTTGGTTTCTGGAATGGAGCTAATCTCCTTTAGAACATAGGATTCCAACTTTTCATATTGAATCCTGGCCCCTTTACAAGCATCCTTTGATAGCTTATTCTTAGAGCAGCACAGGTAGGTGGTCTTCTTTTTACCTGATACACCCCCAGATGACACAAGTTTCGAGCCGCATTCTCCACAGAAAACTAATCCCGAAAGGGCGTGGGGCTTTCGTTTTCCTTTTGTTGCCCTGGATTTAGATTTTAAATGCCTTTGCACCTCTTCCCATTGACTAGTCGGAATGATGGCTTCGTGGCAGTTTGGAATGATAATCCAATCTGACGGAGGAAGGCGCAATAGCTTCTTGCTTTTATAGCTTGCTTTTTTGTATTTACCCTGGACCAGACAGCCCGTATAAGTTTGATTATGTAGAATACTTGAAATCGTAGAAGGGGACCAAAGCCGGCTTTTGTTTGTGCGTGCCTTAGGATTAGGGTTGATTTTCTCCCCCTTAGCGCGCTTGTATGTCAAAGGATTTAAAATACATTCTTCATTTAATTTCTGAGCGATTCGTGAAATCCCCAGTCCTTTCTGATAAAGGGAGTATATTTTTTTTACAACAGCTGCCGCTTCTGGATCAATAATTAGTGCATTCTTATTCTCCGGATCCTTTTGGTATCCATAGGGTGCCCAAGAGCCTATAAACTCGGCCTTTCTTCTTTTTTCATTCAGTGCGGATTGAATATTATCGGAAAGATCTGCCAGGTACCACTCGTCCATGAGGGAATTAAGCTGAGAAGTCCTTCGCGTATAGCGGCTACCAGAACCAGTATCAATATGGTCTAACAAAGCCACAAAGCGTATTTGCCTTTCTGTAAAAAGTCCATGGATGTATTTCTCCACATATTCAATGTCTCTGGCAAACCGAGCCTGGTTCTTGCAGAGCACGATATTGAAATGTCCCATAAATGAGTCTGTAATGAGCCGGTTAAACTCAGGCCTTTCACGGTCAGAGCCACTATAATCTTCGTCTATATAAAAATCAAATATCCTCCAGCCTTGCTCTAGGGCGTGGCTTTCCAACATGGATTTCTGATTTTTAATACTTTCGCTATAGGTTTTTTGAGTATCTTTATCTATATCCTCCTTACTTAGGCGGCAGTATATTGCAACTACCTGTTCCTTCAAAATTAATCCCTCTTTTCAATAATTTTTGATAAACTTTTATGGCATATGGCTTATGGTTTATATCTTATGGCAAATGGCTAATAGTTTATGGCATATGGCTTATGGTTTATGGTTTATGGCTTATGGTTTATATCTTATGGCAAATGGCTTATGGTTTATGGCTTATGGTTTGTGGCTTATGGCTTATGGCTTATGGAGCTTTTAGAAAATTATAGTTTATGGTTTCAAATATTTGCTTATTACTTATGGTTTGTGGTTACATATTTGTTTAATCCTTGAGAACTTACTTGTTTTTATGTGTGTCTGGCAATATTAAATCTGCTGTATGCTTCATCACTAGATAAGGCTTGTGATATGAACATTTGACGAGTGAGATATTGAAGATGATTTACGTTAGGCGATGACTAGCCAGGGCATATGATATAAGGCAAATTGCATTTCGTGCTAGAAGGTATTGCCAGATTCCATTTTTTAAATGTAAGTTATAGATAATGAAGTAATTAAAAATCATTTTTTAGCCATACCATGCCATTGCACTAAATTGTGTTATGAAAATTATCGTCAAGATATTATTATTCTACGATACTGGAAATAATGCATTTAGTTGAGGCAATTGAGTTGAGTTGAGTTTATGAGTTCCTACACATTATTGAAATTACAGGGGAAAAAGTAGGAAAAAACGGCTAAGTTCCTACAAAAGCAAGGCTAAGATATGAAAAGTGTAGGAATTGGTAAGGAAAGGTTCCTACACATTTTTGAAATCACAGGGGAAAAAGTAGGAAAAAACGGCTAAGTTCCTACAAAAGCAAGGCTAAGATGTGAAAAGTGTAGGAATTGGTAAGGCAAGGTTCCTACACTTTTTTGAGATTACAGGGGAAAAAGTAGGAAAAAACGGCTAAATTCCTACAAAAGCAAGGCTAAGATGTGAAAAGTGTAGGAATTGGTAAGGAAAGGTTCCTACACATTTTAGAGATTACAGAGGAAAAAGTAGGAAAAAACGGCTAAGTTCCTACCTACAAAACAAGGCTAAGATGTGAAAAGTGTAGGAACTTCCGCCCAAGAGTTCCTACTTCCTACCCTTGATACTTTTGCCCATTAGGGATAGAATTAAATAAGATAGTTAGACGAATTGGTTTTACGGTATAGAAAGGAGTAGTGCCATGATATTTGAATTAAATGAACAACAAAAAAGCATGCGAGAGCTTGCTAGGAAATTTGCAGCGGAGGAAATTGCTCCTATAGCAGCTGAAATAGATGAAACGGGAAGATTCCCTCACGAAACAATGGAAAAGCTAGGAAAACTAGGGTATATGGGATTCCCTTTTCCCAAGGAGTACGGAGGATATGGCGGGGACTACATTTCATACGCCATTATGATAGAAGAAATATCTAAAGTTTGTGGAGCTACGGGAGTTATTACCCAGACTCACCAGGCACTTTGTACCTGGCCCATTTTCACCTATGGCACCGAGGAGCAAAAGAAGAAATATTTACCTGATCTATTAAGCGGGAAGAAAATTGGTGCCTTTGGGCTGACAGAGGAAAATGCGGGTACGGATGCAGCAGGTATTGAGACCATTGCTGAAGATAAAGGTGATCACTGGCTTCTTAATGGGAAGAAAAAGTTTATTTCTGGTGCAGGTATTGCTGGTACCTACGTAGTTATGGCTATGACAGATAAGAGCAAAGGAACACGAGGGATCAGCGCCTTTATCATAGAAAAGGATTTTCCAGGCTTCCGTGCAGGAAAAATAATAAAAAAGATGGGAATTAGAGGTTCTGTTACTGGAGAACTTATTTTTGAAAATTGCATAGTTCCAAAGGAAAATTTATTGGGAGAAATAGGGAAAGGCTTTAAAGTCGCAATGACCACATTGGATATTGGAAGGCTAGGGATTGCTTCTCAAGCTTTAGGAATTGCCCAAGGCGCTTATGATGCTACTGTAAAATACATGAAGGAACGAAAGCAGTTTGGAAGACCTTTATTAGCATTTCAGGCATTAAGCTTTGAAATGGCAAGTATGAAAACTAGAATTGATGCAGCTAGATTCCTTGTTTATAATGCGGCTTATCGCCATGAAAATAAGCTTCCCGCTACTGTAGAAGTGGCACAGGCTAAGCTCTTTGCTTCTGAAACAGCCATGTATGTTACAACTAAGGCCGTTCAATTTCACGGAGGCAACGGGTATACCCAGGACTACCCTGTTGAAAGAATGATGCGCGATGCTAAAATTACTGAAATTTATGAAGGTACTTCAGAAGTTATGAAAATGGTAATCAGCGGATCTATATTTAGAGATTAATCAGTCAGAATGAGCTGCCCTGTGGTCTAAAATCAGCCATAGGGGACTGTCTCAAGGGCGAAAAATCAGCTTATTGAGCCAATGCTTTATTATAGATCAGTTATCATAATTGGTTTAAGGTTCAAGAATCAGTTATAATGTGCTATCTTATGGTCCTAGATTAGGGTAGAATAGACTGCCTCAAGGCCCAAAATCAGCCCAACAAGCTGACGCATCGTTATAGAATCAATTATAATGAACTGCCCCAAGGCCAAAAATCAGCTCTGATAAGCTGACGCATTGCTCTATAATTAATTATAATAAACAGCTTCATAACCCTGGAATAGCATCATAAGAAATCCTGTAAATTGAGAAATGATCGACTGGTGTAACCCACGAATCATCAAATGTTTACAGACACTCCTAGTGCGGTATTTTAATAAAATAGTAATAGGTAATGAGCCTAAAAATGTGTGCCGCCAAATCTAGTGTTTGTTTTGATAAAATGATCTCATGAACGGATTATCCTATTGTTTTGAAAGGAAGTGACTGTAATGAAAAAGATCCTTGTACCCGTTGACGGCTCCAGATACTCTGACATAGCCATGGAAAAGGCTAAAAAAATAGCGGAAGCATTTGGTAGCCAAATTACATTGGTCCATGTGAATGATTTTGCACTTCAGCCATTCAGCTATAATAGAGAGCTGGAGGAAAGCTTTAAGGCTAAGTTTGAAGAATTGTCAAGAGATTTACTGGAAGAAGGTAAAGGAAAATTTGGAGAAATGGCAGATAGAGTGGAAACGGTATATCTGGAAGGGCACATTGCCAATGCCATTATTGACTATGCCAATGAAAATGACTTTGATCTGATCGTTATGGGGCCTCACGGGAAAGGTAGAATGAAAGGATTTCTCATAGGAAGCACTGCTCATAAAATATCACTTCATGTGAAAACATCAGTAATGATTGCTAGGGATCCAGCACAAGACTCAAAAGAGGAACTTTAGGAGCAGATAGTCCATACGAGGTGCGCAAATAATTTAAAGCCCGGAAGCGCATAATCCCATTATAAAAGTACAAAATATTATTTGTACTATATCTGTAATACTTTAGACGTTAGACCATGAAAACTATAAATACAATTAAAAACTATTCTAATTTTGTGTTTCACAAGTAACACATAGGGCGATGATTAAATTGGCCTTTATGGTTCCGTCAGGACACAAGGTAATATCTCTACCTATGTTGTTTGTTGCCAGTCTTGTTTCACAAGCTGGGTTGCAGAACTCTGCAAATCTTGGTAAGAATGCACTATCTACTGTAGATGGCATACAGAGTTCAAAGAAATTTGTGAGCATTAATGGAGAATGACAATCTGCTATATTGACGTTAGCACAGACGGTGAATACCACATCTCTGTCGCTTCTGTCACAAAGAAGTAAATCAATGCTTACTTGAACATCCCCTGTAATGGAAATGTTTTGAGTGCCGAATATTGGAGTGCCTTGGCATTTGTCATCGCACTCTTCTGTATCGGCGTATAGCACCTTTTCTGAAAATGCCCCATCTGGTCCTACAACTCTTATTGGTTCACAGTTTGCACCCTGAATAAATGTTGCACCTGAGATTGTTGTATCAACGTCCAATGTAAGATTTGACGGGTCTTCTACGTTTAGGGGGTTAAAAAACCTCTTACAACGAATGTCTATAACTCTTTTAAGCCTGTGCCCTTTGGGTATTGCAGGCGAAAAGCACTGATTCGTTACCGTTTTCAGCCCCTGCAGATTGAACAGGACGGCATCATATACCTTTTGAACAAAAATAGGTTCGGATACGACATCCCGCAAGTTGCCGCTGAATTCGCAGAGCTCATTCGCGTTACAGCACTTTTGAAAGAGGTCCGGCGATATGTTGCCACCGAAACAACTCATATATTTCCCTCCTTTAACCGGTTTATAATTAATTCTTTTCAAGGTTAGTATATTCACTGTGAAATGTTTGTGTTACTTTGAGGGCAAAAAACATAATTTGATTTGCAATATTATTGCTAAATGCCTTATGGACTGATATTTTATAGCCAATAATTACAAGGCCTTCAGAATTGACGAAAGGGCCTGGTTAAGGTAAAATGAAGATTACGAAAAAATTATACTAAGGAGAAAAAATGATCACTGTAACAAACGTAAGTCTAAACTTTAGCGGAACAACACTATTTAAGGATGTAAACTTGAAATTCACCCCGGGGAATTGCTATGGCATCATCGGAGCAAACGGCGCAGGGAAATCTACATTTCTAAGGATTCTCTCAGGAGATCTAGAACCTACTACTGGAGATGTCAGTATTCCGGAACACTTGAGAATGTCTGTATTGAAACAGGATCATTTTGCATATGATGATTTTACCGTTTTAGATACCATAATAAAAGGAAACGAAAGACTCTATGAAGTGATGAAAGAGAAGGATGCCCTTTATGCAAAGGAAGACTTTTCTGATGAAGACGGCATTCAAGCCTCTATTTTAGAAGGGGAATTTGCTGAATTGGACGGCTGGGAAGCTGAATCAGATGCCAGTAGGCTGGTTCAGGGTCTAGGTCTTGGAGTAGATTCTCTTTACCAAAAGATGAGCTCATTGAAAGGAAATGAAAAGGTAAAGGTACTTTTAGCCCAGGCACTTTTTGGAAAGCCCGACATTATTTTGCTGGATGAGCCTACCAACCATTTAGATATTGTGGCCATCAGCTGGCTAGAAGATTTCCTTTTGGAATATGAAGGTCTTGTTATTGTGGTTTCCCATGACAGGCACTTCCTAAATACAGTTTGTACCAACATCGTTGATGTGGATTACGGCAAAATCAAGATCTTTGTGGGTAACTATGAATTCTGGTACGAATCCAGCCAGCTTATCCAGAAAGTACTTAAAGATCAAAACAAGAAAAACGAGGATAAAATCAAGGAGCTACAAAGTTTTATACAACGATTCTCAGCCAATAAATCTAAGTCAAAGCAAGCCACCTCAAGGAAAAAGCTCATAGAAAAACTGACAGTAGAGGAGCTACCTACATCCTCAAGAAGATATCCTTATGTAGGATTTACCATAGATCGCGAGGCCGGAAAAGAGTTGTTGACTGTGGAAGGGATCAGTAAGACTATAAATGGAGTAAAGGTGATGGATAATGTTTCCTTTAGGATGAACAAAGGAGATAAAATTGCCTTTGTCGGGGAAAATGAAATCGCCAATACAACTTTTTTCAGGATACTTATGGGTGAGCTAGAGCCTGATGAGGGCACCTTTAAGTGGGGCGTGAGCACCTCACAATCCTACTTTCCTTTAGATAACTCTGCTTTCTTCAATGACTGTGATTTGAATCTGGTAAAGTGGCTGGCACAATTTACTGAAGAGACGACAGAGACCTACATGCGAGGATTTTTAGGAAGGATGCTTTTCTCTGGGGATGATGTATTTAAGCCGGTTAAGGTATTGTCAGGAGGAGAAAAGGTACGGTGTATGTTATCACGAATGATGCTATATGGAGCAAATGTTCTGATACTGGATCAACCTACGAATCACTTGGACCTAGAATCCATTACAGCATTAAACAACGGTTTAATAGACTTTAAGGGAAATATTTTGTTTTCTTCCCACGACCATGAGTTTATCCAGACCATTGCAAATCGAATTATTGAAATTCAAGAAGATGGAAGTGTCATTGACAATGCTTGCACCTATGAAGAATTTCTTGAAAGAAAGAGAAACATAGGATAAAGTTAATCCATAAGAAAGAAAGAGTGCTTTTATTTTGTAATTGTAATGTTGATAAAGAGGGAAAAAAGATGAAGAGAGTATTAATTACCGGCGGGCCTACCAATGAATACATTGATGAAGTCATGAAAATCACTAATATGTCCACAGGAAGCCTTTCTGTTACCCTAGGTGATTACTTCCGTAAAAATGGGTATGACGTATGTTTGGTTTTAAACAATATTGTCAATGCTGATAAGCTTCTTCATGCTGACTACGGTAAAGAAAACCTTAGAATTATCCGAGTGGAAACAACGGAGGAAATGCTGAAAGCTCTACAAAAAGAAGGGGAGCAGGGAGAAGCCTATGACATTGTTATTCATGCTGCTGCAGTGGGGGATTATACAGGCGCTTTTTCCTTTCTAATGGAAGATATGGCTGAAGAAATTTTTGCAGAATGCCAAAGAAAAGGAGGCTTCCAATCAGCAGAGGAGATTCTGAAAATAATGGTAGACCCAAAATGCAAGCTGAAGGATGACTCTAAAATTAGTAGCTATCAGGGAAATCTCACAGTCAAGCTGGGACTTACGCCTAAAATTATTGCTAGACTAAAGGAATGGTATCCCGAAGCAGTATTGGTTGGTTGCAAGCTGCTGGAAAATGTGCCAAAGGAAGAGCTTTATGATGTGGCCAAGGAGCTTAGCAAAAAGAATAGCATGGACTATATTTTAGCTAATGATCTGGCAGATTTGAGAAAAGGGGATTCTACCAGGCATCTAGTGAACAAGGAAGGCTTTACAGGGACAAAGCTGAAAACACCAGAAGATATATTTGTATTTTTCAACGATCTAATTAAATGAACTAAGGCTTAAGCAGGATACAAAGGATCAATGGGGGTTAATATTAATGAAAAGCTTGATAAGAGCTTCATATGAGCTATAGGACTTGAAAAGAGTTTTATAAGGCTTTATAGAGCTTGATAATCGCTTGATTAGAGTTAGTATGAAAATAATTAGAAGATTAATGAGAGATTGAATATATGTTTGATGTAAAAAACAAAGTGAATGAATACTTTTATAGATTTTGGGGCCGATATGGAATTTTGGGAATAGTGACGTCTGTTGCCATTCCCGTAAAGCTGTTTTTGTTTTATTACTTAATGGGGATTACAGCTAATATTGTTTTGGTGTGGCTTATTTCCTGCGTTCTTACCTATTTGCTCTTTGCATCATTTAAGAACAAATGGGTTCCCGCCACCATTTATATGTTGCTGACTATTCTCATGTTTGCCGATGTTACATATAATAGCTTTTTTAATCGTTACCTTTCCATCGGTATGCTGGGGGCTGCAGGATTTGTAGGAGACATAACGGATAGCATCAAGGAGGTTTTGAAGCCAGGCTTCTTTGCTTTGCTTTTGGATGGTCTGTTAGCCTTCGCTGCTCTTACTTATGAAAGGGTGAAGGGAAGAGGAATGGTGGCTGTAGCTAAGAATAGCCAACCAGTCTATCCTATTCCTACCAAAGGGATTAAAGATACAGTATCCTCTTTCAGAAGCGGGCTCAAGAGGCGCTTTAGACCTATACTTGCCGTCCTCATTATTTTAATCCTTATGATCAATGCAACGGGCAGCATGCTCCTAGCATCTGTATCAAATCAAGAATTTTATAGCTACCATATAAAAGACGTGACCACGGCTCTTCTTGGAAGCAGCGTCAGTGCAGGTTCTGATATCATGCATATGGCTGAGGGAAACTATGACCTAGAAAAACAAGGTCCTTTATTTGGTGTGGCAAAGGATAGAAATTTAATTGTCATACAGCTGGAATCCTTCCAAAACTTTGTTATTAATGCAGAGTATAACGGACAGGAAATTACACCGAATTTAAATAAACTTCTAAAAGAAAATACCATTTATTTTGACAACTATTATCAGCAGACAGGAAGCGGGAACACATCAGATGCTGAATTTGCTACCAACAATTCTATCTATGGATCCTTGGCCAGCTATACCTACAAGCTTTATGAAGATAATTACTTTAGAGGCTTACCTATATTGCTTAAGGAAAAAGGATATGAAACTGCCGCTTTTCATGCTTATGAAAATAGGGAGTTTTGGAATAGGGAAAATGCATACAAAAACCAAGGCTTTGATGTGTTCTATGGAGGAATTGACGAAACGAAAGAAAATCAGTTTCAATTGGCAGAATGGATTGGCTGGGGTCTTAGTGATGGTGAGTTTTACAAACAGACAATAGATATCATAAAGAAGATGAAACAGCCTTTTTACAGCTTCATTATTAGTTTATCACACCATCACCCCTTTGAAATGCCAGAGCAATACCAGGGGCTTATAGAACTATTACCCGAGGATGAGGGCACTTTTTTTGGAAAATACCTAAATAGCGCTTATTACACAGACAAAGCCTTAGGTGAATTTATCCAATATCTAAAAAATGAAGGGCTTTATGAAGAATCAGTTATTGCTATATACGGTGATCACCTTGGCCTTGTTAAATCTGACGAGGATATTGCTAAAGCGGTAGGAAATTTTATTGGCAAGCCCTATGATTTTGATACCATGATGAATGTTCCTCTTGTTATCTCAGTGCCAGGTGCAGAAATGGATATTAAGCAGACGGTTAGCACAGCGGGAGGACAGCTAGACTTTTTGCCTACCATGGCCTACCTGATGGGCTTTGAAACCTTGGATACATTGCATTTAGGCCATAATCTGTTAACGATAGACTCTGGTCTTGTGGCGGAACAGACCTATATGACCAAGGGATCCTTTTTTACCAATGAGATTGCTTATGAGATGTCCCGTGATGGTGTATTTCAAAATGGGCGAGCATGGAATATCAAAACAGGGAAGCCTGTAAATGTAGATGATTGCTATGGTGATTTTATTAAATCCATGAACATCATCAATGCATCAGAATATATCTTAAAAAATGATGTATTAAGGCAGGTTTACCTAGAAGGCCAAGATGTGGTTAACGCATTTAATAATACTACTACGGGGGAATATCCTGATACCATAGTAGTAGCAGGTGCGCCCCATGAGGACTTGATTGGCACTAATTCTCTTGAAGCTCTGGATGCGTCCTATGAAGCGGGCCATCGAAGCATAAGGGTGGATGTATCCTGGACCAGTGATTCCACTGCAGTTTTACTAAGCTCCTGGAATGAGTTAAATAAATATTTTGATACAAATAAAAACGAAGAAATCAGCTACGAAGAATTCAAAGAGCTAGAGATGAGAGAAGGGCTTCATTCTATGGATTACATAGACTTGATGGCTTGGATGAAGGAGCATGAGGATGTGACTATCATTGCCAAGGTCCAAAGAAGCGCCGACTATTTCATGAGATGCATGGAGGACTATGCCAGCGAAGAGTTTGAAAGACTCATCGTTGAAGTTCCAGGAGTGCAGGAATATACAGGATTATATACCTCTATTTTATCTATAGAAGGTTGCAGAGTCTCACCGGACCAGCTCCTTGAATACATCAATAGGAATAAGGTGCCTGCTGTGACCATGACTAGTGATTCAGCAGAAGGAATCTACAAGGACATACTGAAGGAAGCAGGTAGCATTAACTATATTGAAGAAATAAATAGGGGAATTATCGGACGATCTAAATAATCATAAAGCTGACTAGTCCCCCCACGGAAAATGCCATGAGAAAGCTGGAAATCCATATGAGAATGGCAGTCAAAGGCCTTCCTTGCTTAAACAGAATCATCTGGGAAGCAAAGCAAGGGACAAAAAGTGTTAAAACCGTTAGAGTAACTACAATCTGGGGCTGTGTAAAGCTGCCGTTATTGACCAAGGAGTAGAAAGCCGCAGCACCCAGATCTCTTTTTATAATACTCATGACAAAAAGGTTTGTGGCGGTATCCGGGAGCTTCAAAAATCCTGAGGTGATAGGAGAAAACCATTGTGCCAGCTTCATAAAAACATTGTAATAATCCAATAAAGAAATTACAATGCTGCCCACAAAAAAGGGTAGGCCGCTTTCCCTAAGAAAATTTCTAGCCTCTAAGGCAGTTCTTATTATTATTTCTTTAAAATTTGGTAGCTTAACTGGATTTAGGTCAATAGAAAGAGGTCTGACCTTTCCTGGTAGCAATCCATTGAGTACCATTCCTACTAATATAAAAACTAGAATAATGACTGCAAAATATATCACTATATACTTGACATCTAATAGAAGCATAAAAGCAAAAATAATGGCAACCTGTGCAGAGCAGGGTATTACTAGGGAAAGAAGAACGGAGGCGATGAGCCGCTCTCGTCTTGTTTGCAACAAATCAACAGAGACTAGAGCGACTGTGACGCAACCAAAGCCTAAAAGAAACGGTATGATGGCCCCACCTGAAAGGCCAAGACGCCTCGCAGGCCTGTCTAGGAGATGAGCGATTCTAGGAAGAAGATTGGAGTCCTCTAAGACATGAGTAAGAAAATAAAAGCCTGCTACCAAGGGAAGAAGGGCCCCAATGAGAAAGGTGACCGTCATGGTTAAAACACCGTACTCTCCGATAAGGATGTTCCCAATTAGGGTATCCTCGCTATAAAAAGGGCGGATTAGCCCGGTAATAAAGGAAATATATAGATTACCAAAGTACATATAAAGGGTGCTCCTTTCCCGTTGCTTCTTGTTTTCTAATTTAAGATTTTATAAGCTGATAGTTGGAAACTATGTTAAACTATATGCGTTTAATGGAGATAATATTGAAGATAGATTTTTGTAAAGCTTTGGCTGAATGACCAGTGACTGAATAACCAGCAGAAAAAGAGGTAGAAGCAATGACAACATGGATCCCCACTATAATCATCATTTTTTTAGCAATTATCATTATTATTCTGACATTGATTAATTTGAGCGGAAAAAACAGACTACGTCAAGAGCTTTTAAATGAAGTAAAAAACTCAAGACAGGAAACCCTAAATTACATACAGTCCAGCTTCAGCTCTTTAGGTGAGCTTCTTTCCACTTCTCAGAAAAGTAATACAGATGTTCAGGATAGAAGACTTCAGGAGCTAAACCTGCAGTTAACTCAGCGAAACGATACCCTCCAGAAGACTGTCTATGACATGCTGTCAAGGATGGAAGGCCGAATCAATGCTAACGCCATGGAGAATGAGCAAAAGCTAGAATATATTCGTAAAACCATGGAGAGTAGGATCTCATCCATGCAGGAAGAGAACAACAAAAAACTAGACGAAATGAGAGCTGTTGTAGATGAAAAGCTTCAGAAAACCTTGGAAGATCGTATCAGCCAATCCTTTCAGCTTGTCAGTGAGCGTTTGGAACAGGTATATAAGGGTCTTGGAGAAATGCAGAACCTGGCCGCTGGAGTTGGTGATTTAAAAAAGGTTCTTTCTAATGTGAAGACAAGAGGTATTCTAGGAGAAATTCAGCTAGGAACAATTCTTGAACAAATGCTTTCCAGAGAACAGTATGAAGAAAATATTGCTACCAAGAAGGGAAGTAGGGAGAGAGTGGAATTTGCCATTAAGCTTCCAGGAAATGATGACGGCGTGGTTTATTTACCTATAGATGCAAAGTTTCCTGGGGAGACTTATACTAGGCTGATAGAAGCTTATGAAGAAGGAAACCCAGAAAAAATTGATCAAGCGGGGAAGCAGCTGGATAGGGCAATAAAGACTTTTGCCAAAAGCATTCGAGATAAATACATTTCTCCACCTGACACAACGGATTTTGGCATTATGTTTTTGCCTTTTGAGGGTCTGTATGCAGAAGTGGTAAGAAGAGGCCTCCTAGAAACATTGCAAAGAGATTATAAAATCAATATTGCTGGTCCTACCACTATGGCTGCCCTCCTGAACAGCCTTCAGATGGGCTTTAAGACCCTGGCCATACAAAAGCATTCCAGTGATGTATGGAACATCTTGGGTGCGGTAAAAACCGAGTTTGATAAATTTGGGGACGTCCTTACCGCAACACAGTTTAGGATTAACCAAGCTAATGTAGAGCTGGATAAGCTTATTGGAACAAGAACAAGAAAAATACAAAGCAAGCTAAGAAATGTAACCAGCCTTTCAGAATTACAAAGCAAACAGATTCTGGAGCTGGATGATTGGGAAGAGGAAGAGTGTATAGACACTGAGTATAGTAAATAATAAGAGGATGAATAATATATGAGCATATTTGCCATTGCAGACCTTCATTTATCCCTCTCCGGAGAAAAACCCATGGATATATACGGAGGAGAATGGGTCAATCATACTGAAAAAATTAAAAACCTTTGGATGGAGACTGTTACTAAAGAGGACACGATAATTCTGCCTGGGGACAATTCTTGGGCTTTGAAGCTGGAGGAAGCTAAGGAAGACCTAGAATGGTTGAGCAATCTTCCGGGTAAAAAAGTCATGGTTAAAGGAAATCACGATTTATGGTGGAACTCCATTAGCAAATTAAATAAGCTACATGATTCTATGTATTTTTTGCAAAATACTTTTTACGAGGCAGAAAACATGGCCATCTGCGGGACAAGAGGCTGGATTTGCCCAGGGGATGATGATTTTACGCCCCACGATGAAAAGATTTATAAAAGGGAGCTGGGCAGACTGAAGCTTTCTTTAGAGGCAGCAGCAGCGGCTGGATTTGCTGAGCCAGGGGAGGATGGTAGGAGTCGGATCATATGTGCTTTGCATTATCCACCTACTAATGACAGACTAATGAGCTCTGGATTTACAGATTTATTTGAGGCATACCGTGTGCAGAAGGTGGTTTACGGCCACCTACATGGGAAGGATGCTTATAAAAATGGACTCATGGGAATGAGAAATCAGGTAGAATATTATTTGACTTCAGTGGATTATTTAAAGTGTAAGCCGCTTAAAATTATATAAGAAGGTGAGTTTGGTAAACATGAATAGAGTCATTTTAATTGTTATAGACAGCCTAGGCATTGGTGCCATGCCTAATGCAGAAGACTATGGGGACAAAGGAGCAAACACCTTAGGTCATATTGCCGAAGCCATGGAGGATTTTAAAATTCCAAACCTGATCAATCTTGGCCTTGGCTCCATTGATGGGGTGGAAAACATTCAAAAGGTAAAGGAACCAATAGGCGCCTATGGAAGGATGGCTGAAAAATCCAATGGGAAGGACACTATCACAGGTCATTGGGAGATAGCAGGCCTTTATACCGAGGTTCCCTTCAAAACCTTTCCTGATGGTTTCCCTCAAGATTTTATGAATGCATTTGAAGAGGCCATCGGCAGAAAGACTCTAGGAAATTATGCCGCATCCGGAACAGAAATTATCGAAGAATTAGGTCCGGAGCACGAAAAAACCGGGAGCCCTATTATCTATACTTCTGCTGATAGTGTATTCCAAATCGCTGCCAATACGGGAGTGATTCCCCTAGAAGAGCTTTATCGTATCTGCGAGATCGCTAGGGAGATGCTTGTAGGGGAGGTACAAGTAGGACGAGTCATCGCCAGGCCCTATACTATTGAAAATGGGCAAAGAGTAAGAACCTCAGATAGAAAAGACTATGCTGTTTCTCCAAGTGGAAAGACTATGCTAGATCATGTTAAGGATGAAGGAAAAACTGTATACGCAGTAGGGAAAATAAGCGACATCTTCAACGGACAGGGTGTAAGTATCTCCGTTCATACAGACAACAATATGGATGGGGTGGATAAGACCTTGGAGGCGATTCATCAGGAATTCTCAGGCTTGATTTTTTCAAATTTAGTGGACTTTGATTCAAAATATGGACATCGCAGGGATGCCACCGGCTACGGAAAAGCCTTAGAGGAATTTGATAGCAGGCTTCCTGAAATTTTTTCCGCTATGAAGGATCAGGATGTTCTCATATTATGTGCGGACCATGGAAATGACCCAGCCCATACTGGATGGGATCACACTAGAGAATATGTGCCTGTTATGATTTATGGAAAAGGGGTAAAGCCTGGTGTAAATTTAGGTACAAGGCAATCCTTTGCTGATATAGGAGCTACTATAACTGATCTTTTGAAGGCGAAAAACACAGAGATCGGAGAAAGCTTTTTAGATAAAATTATGAAGTGAGTCAGAGGTACCATCCCTTTGCCTCACTTATTTGTATGTAGAATTTAATGAAGTCCATATCTCAAACTCAATAGGAGGTGTTTCCAGTGAACATGGTAGATATTATCTATAAAAAAAGAGAAGGTCAGCCCCTTACAGAAGAGGAGATTCAATATTTTGTCACAGGATATACTGATGGACGCATACCAGATTATCAGGCCTCGGCGCTTTTGATGGCAATATATTTTCAAGGGATGAATAAGGAAGAAACCTACCACTTGACAAAGGTAATGATGCATTCAGGTGATGTTGTAGATCTATCGCAAATCAAGGGAATTAAGGTGGATAAACATAGCACTGGTGGAGTGGGCGATAAAACCACCCTCATTGTAGGGCCCCTAGCAGCAGCCTGCCAGGTACCTGTTGCCAAAATGTCAGGTAGGGGGCTGGGCTTTACTGGAGGCACCATAGACAAATTAGAAGCCATCCCAAGCTTTCAAACCACTGTAGAAGAAAATGCATTTATAGATCAGGTGAATGGTATTGGCCTTGCTATTATCGGCCAGACAGCCCATATTGCACCGGCTGATAAAAGCCTGTATGCCTTAAGGGATGTAACAGCAACTGTAGAGAACCTTAGCCTGATTACTTCAAGTATCATGAGCAAAAAGTTGGCTTCAGGCAGCGATGCTATTGTCCTTGATGTGAAATGGGGAACGGGGGCCTTTATGGAAAGTTTAGAGGAAGCTGAGGAGCTAGGAAGGCTCATGGTGGATATTGGTCAAGAAATCGGAAAGAAAACCTTGGCGGTGATTACAGATATGAACCAACCCCTAGGCAAAGCAGTAGGAAATAGTCTAGAGGTCATAGAGGCTATAGAAACCTTGAAGGGTAGAGGGCCAGAAGACATTATGGAGCTTTCCCTTAAACTAGCCGCCTATATGATATTTGCTGGAGGTAAAGCTGCCTCTCCTGAAGAGGGCTATGAACTAGCGAAAAATGCACTGGAAACAGGGGCGGCCTTAAAGAAGCTAGAGGCACTAATAAAAAGTCAAGGGGGAGATGTTGGAGTTGTGGGCGATTATTCCTTATTCCCACAAGCTGCTTATCAGGAAAAAGTGATAGCTAATAAAGATGGTATCATACAATCCATAGATGCAAGGGCAATCGGTCTAGCCTCTCAGCATTCGGGAGCAGGTAGAGCGCGAAAGGAAGACAGCATAGATTTAGCTGCCGGCATTGTACTAGGTTACAAGGTGGGAGATGAGGTGGCAAAGGGCGATATTTTAGCAACCATCTATGGCAATGACAGTGGAAAGATAAGGCAGGCAGCTGAAGAAGCAGAAAAAGCCTTCGCCATCGGAGCAGAAAAACCAGTCCTACAGCAGCTAGTCAAGAAGATACTGGACTAAATGTTATTAAATGTATAATCACAAAAAATAAATAACCGCCCTGTCCTGAGAAGATGAGCGGTTATTTATAACTAAGATTTTCCTGGGCTAACCGTTTACCGGTAGCACCTCTTACATTTATACTAGCATTTCAAATATCCTATGTCAATGCTATAAAATGTTTATGGCATAAAACCCTCAGAAAATCAATATCCTATATTAGATTGAAAGAAGGGGGTTTTTGTTTTGTTTAATTATAGAAGAATAGCATTGGTTTTGGTGGTGCTATTGATTATGGCATTGATTCCATGGGCCTCCAATGCGGATGAGTTACCAATTATGGTTCTTTCTGATCAGATTGGAGAGGTAGCTCAGGATGAGTCGCCTTCTCTTGAGACTCCAAGCCAGACGGCAAGCCAGGCTGCAGATGTGGCTAAATATCTGGTGGTTTCAGACCAGAAAGCTGAAGAAACACAAAATTTAGCACCAGATCAAACACAAACACCACCTGAAAAAACTGCATCAGAACAAGCAGTGCAAGGGCAAACCACGCCAGATAACGAGGCAACTGATAATACAACAACAGAAAACCAAGCAACAAATAACAAGACAACAGATAATACGGCAGCAGATAACCCAGCCATGGAGGTTGACGCCAAATCTGCCATTTTAATAGACGCAGGCACAGGTACCGTTTTATTTGAAAAGAATGCCCATGAACAGCTCCCCCCTGCCAGTGTAACCAAAATCATGACGATGCTCCTCATCATGGAAGCTGTGGAAAAAGGGCAGATTAGCCTAGATGATATGGTTACCATCAGTGAGCGTGCCGCCAGTATGGGTGGTAGTCAGATGTATATGGAGCCAGGAGAACAGCATACCTTAGAGACCTTGATGCAAGGGATTGCTATTGTAAGTGCTAACGATGGATGTGTAGCTGCAGCAGAGCACCATTCTGGAACAGTGGAAATCTTTGTAGAGAACATGAATAAAAGGGCAAAAGAACTTGGGATGGAAAATACCAACTTTGTAAATACAAACGGACTTCCTGTAGCCAATCACTATACAACAGCATATGATATAGCATTAATGTCAAAGGAACTACTGAAGCACAAAAAAACACAGGAATGGTTCAACACCTGGATGACCAATATAACCGTAGGCCTTCCAGGGAAAAAACAGACAGAGCTTGGTTTGACCAATACCAATAGGTTAATCAAAACCTATTCTGGAGCCAATGGTATCAAAACAGGCTTCACTCAAGAAGCAATGTATTGCTTGTCTGCTTCAGCCACAAGAGGAGATTTAACCCTTATTGCTGTTATTATGGGAAGCCCTAGCTCAAAGGTGAGATTTGCTGAAGCCGCTAAACTCTTAGATTACGGCTTTGCAAGCTATGACTCGGTAATTCTTGCAGAAAAGGGAGAGCCACTAGGAACAGCTATCATAGAAAAGGGATCCCCCAATATGATTAATGCAGTAGCACCAGAAGAAATCAGCGTACTGATAAAAAAAGGAGAGCAAGATAGCATAAGGGCCGAGTTTGAATTAAATAAATCCATTCGTGCACCCCTTTCAAAGTCTGAGGAAATCGGCGAGTTGGTAGTGTATAAGCATGATCAGGAATTATCCAGGTATCCTTTGGTTGCAGAAGAAGCATCAGATAAGGCCAGTCTTTTGGAGCTATACATACGAATGATGAGAACTTTAAATTAAAGTGAATGACTCTGCCGCCTTAATGATTCTAGACCGAAATGGAGGAGCAGGATAAGTAATGAATGAATATGTTATAGCTTTTTCTTCATTTTATAGAGCTATGTATGCTCAGGAAAAGCTACAGGAAAACCGTATTCGGGCAGACCTAAGGAAAATACCCCCAAATGTATTAAAATCCTGTGGTTATGCCGTTTATCTCAGGACAGAATCTATTGCACCTGCCTTGAAAGTTCTGGCAGCCAATCAGATTACACCAAGAGGTGTATACGTTCTGGAAAATAGGGATGGATCACTGACTTATAGACAAATAGCATGATATTATAGGAAAGGTGCCAGATTGGAAAATATGTCTGGCACCTTTTCCAATTTAAAACCTCCAACACATTGCAACAACAAATTTTTGGTCGTAAAATAGCAAAAGGTGTCTGACACCATCCAATTATGGTATAATGAGGTTTAGTATAAGAATGTTGGGGTGTGCGTATGCAAGAATACAAATGCGTGGTAAAGGGACTGGACGGAAAAACTACGAAAAACTACAAAATCAAGGCAGCGGACGAGGAAGCTTTAATAAGGCAATTAAAAGCTGACAGGTTATATCTTATTAAATATCAGAAGGTTGAACAGAAAAAAGATGTGGTGGGAGGCAATAAGATAAAGCTGTCCTTAAAAGATATTGCCATTTTTTCTAGACAGCTTTCCTCCATGCTTGCTGCCGGTGTAACCCTAATGACAGCACTAAATATTCTATACCTACAAATGGAAAAAAAGAATGTAAAAGAGAGCATCAAAAGATTATATGAGAGCGTCCAAAAGGGGGACCAGCTATCCGAAGCCTTGAAAAAACAAGAAGGTGTCTACCCGGAAATAATGATTAGCATGATAGAGGCCGGAGAAGTCAGCGGCCGGTTGGATAGTATTATGGAAAAGTTAGCAGATACCTTTGAAAAAGAAGTAAAGCTGAGGAATAAAATAAAATCCTCCATGATGTATCCCATTGTGCTAGCAGCACTTTGCATCGGAGTAGTATTGGTTCTGGTGATTAAGGTTCTTCCTGTGTTCCTGTCCATGTTTACGGAAGATATGGTCTTGCCGTTGCCCACAAGGATTCTTCTTGCTTTTTCTAATCTTTTGATAGGCTATTGGCATGTTATCCTATTGCTCATTGTGGGTATTGTCTTTGTAGTAAGAGTCTATATAAATACAGAACAAGGAATAAGAAAGTGGCATTCTTTGCTGCTGAGTCTCCCTGTCATAGGCAGCACGGTTTCCAAAATCTCTGCTGTACGATTTACAAGAACCCTCGGGACACTTTTAGCCAGTGGTATGACTTTAATCCAGTCCCTGGAAAACGTAATTAAAGTAGTAGGAAACAGAGTAGTTATGGATGGACTTGAAGTAATCAAGGAAGATATAAGAACTGGGATGCCCCTGTCTCAATCACTGCGCAAGGCAAATATTTTACCCCCTATGGTATATTTTATGATTAGTATAGGAGAAGAAGCGGGTACCATAGAAGATATGCTAGAAAAGACTGCGGAGTATTTCGATGATGAAGTGGAAAACTCTATTGCTAAGCTGGTGACCCTGTTGGAGCCTGCTCTTATTGTATTTATGGCTATTGTTGTAGGAGGTATTATTATCGCCACCATGCTACCAATTTTTGATATTTATCAAACCGTAGGTTAAAGAATATGAGCAGGATTACATTTACCGGCAAAGGGATGAACATACCAACATACAATAAAAATATGCTTACGGAGGTAAACTATTTTGGGATCATTACTATCCATAGATATAGGGAAGAAAAATTTACATATAGTGGAAGGCAAGTTTAAAAAGAATAACGTAATGGTTGGAAGGATGGCAAGCTTTCAGATTCCTAAAGGTGTTTTCCAGGGAGAAGCCATCTTTAGTCCAAAACTTCTTACCGAAACCATTTCAAAGGCTGCCCGCTCTTTTTCATCAAAATCAGCGGTGATTACCATTGATGCTTTTGGTACAATTGTTCGGGATGTTGATTTACCCTCTGGCAAGCCAAGAGAAATCGCTGAGATAATAAAGAATGAAATGATTCAGGCCTTTCATATAGACTCGGGGGACGTTATCCAGTATAAAAAAATCGGCAAAGTTACAGAAGAAGATGCTGTGTTAGATCGTTACCGGGTAGCGGCACTCAATCAGGAATGGGTACACTCATACTATAATGTATTATCAGATACCAAGTTGAAACCTAGAGCCATGGATATCAATATCAATGCAGTGGATAAGCTTTTTGACGGGGACGTAATAATTAATAAAAAACCACTAAAGGATGCGGGAACCATGCTCATTGACTTTGGGCATACCATTACCACGGTTTATATTATATCAAAAGGCCAACCCTTTTTCTTTAGACAACTGGAAACCGGTTGCGGGGAGATTGAAAGCCTGATCAGCGCAAATACCTTTCAAACAGCAGAAGACATAAGAAAGATGAAAGAAGAAGGCTTTAATTTTTTTCGTGTAGACGAAGACGCAGCCAAATATTATGACTTGTTTAGTCCTTTTCTATATAACCTGATGGACGAGATCAGAAAAGTGATCGGGTTTTATGTAAGCCGGTATAGGGGTGCTGTCCAGCAGATATATCTTTTTGGAGGAGGCAGCAACCTGGTTGGATTTTCGCAATACTGCGAGAATAATTTTGGTGTTCCCACAGAGCAAATTGTCAGCCTCTCAAATGTTAAGATAAAATCTCCAGCGACATCTATTGCTCCCTATGTAAATGCAATAGGTGGGCTCATACGTTACGAAGGGCGAAAGTAGGTGCTGAAAATAGATGAGAGATTATAATTTTTTTGACGTCTATGAAAGAAAGAGGCAACCTGCCATTAATGGGAGGTCGCCCATCATGATTGGCATCATTCTTGTGGTGTTATGTATCCTCTTATCTCTAGGTCTGTATCTGAGAAATACCATGTTACAAGCTCAAATTGATAATATGGCTGATGAATTGGCTCAGATTCAGATTAGCAAAGAGTATCTAGAAGCCAACCGATTAATGACCAGCCTTGATGCTATGAAAGAGTACGATAAAGGCGCTGAGGTTGCCTTGAATAAATTTAACAAAAATCATGTTCTCACCACAGATTTTATTGGAAAGATTGTGAAAGCCATGCCAAACCTTGTTGTTTTGAATTCCTTTAATATGAATAATTCCGGCATTGAAATGTCTTTCCGAGTTCCTGATAGAAAAGTGGCGGCCGAATTGGTATTGAATATGAAAAAGACTGAATTGTTCCATGATGTACAACTGAGTTCTGTATCGTCCAGTCAATCAGGGGAAGGCTATACATCCAGCATTTCATGCATATTGAAGGGTATTGAAGAGGCAGGTGGATTAGAATGAATGTGTGGAAGAAACTTCCTTTTAGAACCATTACCAATACAAGGGATAAGAAACTATTGATTTTATTGTTGTTTATCGTGATTGTTTTTGCCTTTTATACCTTTATAATGGGTCCTTTTCTGAATAAGGGGGCTATTTTAGGAGAAGAGGCTAAACTTTTGGAGAGGCAGCTTGAACATGCACAAAATATCGCAACCAATCTTCCTATGATAAAAGGAGAAGAGAAAGAGTTGCGAAAATCTTTGGTGGAAAAATATGAAATTTTTTTCGACGACCTAAAAAGCGAAAGAATGCTACATTGGTTTGACTCCATTATGGCATCAACGGGATTGCAGGCCAGCTTCTATTCACCCGGTGATGTGACTGTTTCTCCCATTGGCGTTGAAAACGCAACCCATGAGCCGCTTACATACCCTTTGTATGAGTTGGCGAGCAAAGCCAACCAGGCCGTGGCAGATGGGGACACCGCAAGTAAAGGCGATGCGTTCATAGGCTCCACTGATCAGGGGACATCGGATGCTGTATTAAATGGAGAGATCGGATTTCAATTTAACAATACCGGGTATTCCAATATTATAGCTTTCTTGAAAACAGTTGAAAGCATGAATAAAACCATTATACCGAAGAGCATTAATATTTATAAATCAGAAGAAGGTGCAGGGCTGAGCGGAGAAATCACCCTAGGCTTGTATGCTATGGAAAAAGTGGGGGGAAAAGAAGAATCCTATTTACAATTTACGCCTATTACCCCTACAGAAAAGGTGGATCCTTTTACTCAATAACAAGTAAAGGATAGATTGTAGCGGAGTAGAATGATTATGAAGCAGGTTACGAAAAATAACGCTGGATTGACCATTGTAGAACTTATGGTTTCAATAGCTTTGATTGGGATTATATTAGCAGGTTTTCTCCCGTTATTTGTTATGTCAGCAAATACCAACCAAAGATCTGAAACCACCCTTGATTCTACTTATATGGGTAAAGATGGAATGGAGTTTATCTATCATTTAAGCAGAGAATTTCCCTATGAAGATCTGACAGAGGCAATCTTAGAGCAATTTTCTGAAGAAAAAATGCCCCATGCAACATTAGTAAATTATAGTGGCCATGCCAGTATAAAAAAAATCGAATATGAGTATAGAGATGACAAATCCATGAATATTGAATTAAAGCCGGAGGGGAACTTGATTCGGGTAGAGGTTAAAGTTTATGATGATTCATCTATGAATACAGTGAAGGCACAATATGAATCCTTATACTCTTGGACGGGAAGGGGTTATTAAAGTGAAGACTAATAATAAAGGATTTACTTTAATAGAAGTAATTGTTTCTATGATACTGGTTGGAATTGTCGTATCAGTAATTTTCATGCCAATCAACTTTTCCTTTTTAAACCATGGTAGTCTACACGAAAAAGCATATATCATGTCAGATACAAGATATGCAATGGATTATCTAACCAGACAGATTAGACAATCCAGCCAGGTTGAAGTGACAGGAAATAAGATTAGAACGGACTCCGGAGTGTACGGCCAAGAAGAGGGAAGCCTTGTAAAATATAATCATAAGGATGATGATCGTGGTGAGATCGTGGCTGAAGGAATAGATCAATTGACAATCAATAAAGAAGGCAATGAAATTATCATCACCATTGGGGCAAAAGATAGCAAAGGAAAGGCTTATGGCCTCTCTTCCACCATAATTATTCGATAAAAAGGAAAGTTATAATGAGAAAAAATGTAGATAACCAAAACGGCTTTGCTTTAATCGTTACAATCATTGCTTTGGCTGTAATGGCTATACTTGGATTTAATATCATCGGCGTTACTTCAGCTCACTATAAGATGACGAGAGAAGACGGTAAAAGTCAAAGCACCTATTATATCGCAGAGGCAGGCGCCAACTACATGATGGATAGAGTTAATGAAAAGGTGAGGGATCTTAAGGAATGGCAGGAAGAGCAGGAATTACAAGAATTCTTGGAAGAAGATCCCGATGGCAACAAACCAATGACAAAAGGGGAGTTCTTCCAGTACATAGAGGATGCTTTTCTAGAAAGAACATTCACCTTATCTGATTTTCAGGTTCACGGTACAGAGGAACCAGAAGCTAGTGTCACTGTGACAAAAGAAGGTTCTACAGTAGATTCCAGAGACTATAAAATCATATCTGTTGGCACAATAGGAAGCAGCAAAAGGACGGTGAACTTAATCCTATCCATAGGCTGGATTGAAAAAGAGGATGAAAAGATTGAGATCCTAGATGATTTGCTGTTTTATTCAACGCAATTCTCTTTTAGTGGAACCTCTGCAAACGCAGACCGTGGCGCCATTGTCATTGATGGAGTAGACACCCATCATTTGAATGGCGGAAACCATTTGAATATATCTAACATCTATTTTAACGGACCGGTAACCATGAATGACGGCTCTGCTTCATTTGGGAATAAAGAGTACCCAGGCACCATTTATGTAAAAGGTGATTTGGAGTTGTGGCGAGGCGAGAGAAATGTCTATGGGGACGTTTGGGTGGATGGAAACTTTAGGCTAAAAGATGCCATCATGCATGGAAATGTTTATGTGAACGGTGATTTAATATTAGACTGGGAACCTGTCATCCATAAGAATGTTTATTATACAGGAGAGATACGCACACCAGACAATTATTATCAATCAATAATAGATAAGTGTATAAAAGTAGATCGTGTGGACAGTTTTACCATACCTGGCTTTAATTTTCGCTTAAGGGAAGACCAATGGTATATTAATAATGGATACGAGATCCGAGGCAATGAAAAGGGAGAAATCCCGGCTGGGGCGAAATGGCTGGTGGATAATTATCATCACACCAATTGGCAACCCATTTCCGGAGCAACGATCATTATCAGTAAGGGTGATATCGTATTACGAGGCGGCAAGGGATTTACCGGCGCTTTAGTTGCACCAAATGGGCGGGTTGAGTATGGTGGGGATGGAGACTTTCATGGTGTAATCATTTCAAAAGAAGAAATCAAATTGTACGCGGGAGGAAATAACTTTTACTTAAAAAGGCTTAGGGATATCTTTGGAGACAATATCCCTGTTACAGCCGGTCCCGGTGGCGGTAGCAGTGGCAATGACGACGGAGGTAGTGCCGGGTCCACGGAGGTAATAGTTTATATTAAATCAAATATTAGAGAGGAATAAAATAGATAGGTATCAAAAAAAGCCTACAGGGTTTGTAGGCTTTCCGTAATTCTTCAAGGCTTGATGCTTAACAATTATCCTAGTTTTTGCTTCATTTTTCAGGTATAGGATACTCACCTGAACTTTTACCTGACCAGATGATGAGAATAGGTGATTGGGGTTCTGTTGCTATTTCATGCCTTATTTTAAACTTTGAGCCGTCAGCCTTATTGGGGTTTGTCTCAAGATAACCAGCCGATACAAGTTTCTCAACATCGTCTATATGATCGAGATTTTCAATTTCTCCACCATCTACAGCTACATAAGTCATAGCAGCTGAATAAATGGTCTTAGCCGTGGCTAAATCAGCTTTTTCCTGAGCAGTATCTTGGAATCCGCCTAACCTTGGAATGATAATGGCAGCTAAAATACCCACGATGACGATAACGACGATGAGTTCAATCAAGGTAAAGCCTCTGTGATTGTCTAAAATTTTCTTACTTCTTTGAAGGATTTGGTTCACGAATTGTCTCCTTGCAAGCTCAAATACTATATTATAAGTAATCGTTGGAACAGAGGTACTATTAATAAGGAAGTCTACAGAAGAGGTAGACTTCCTTATTAATCTGTAAGGAGTACAACTCTATTTCTTATTTTCAGGATAAATTTGATTCTCGTCCGTTTCATAATAAATGGCGATTGGGCTGGTTGTGTACCACCAATTTCCCTCAGGCATTTCTTCTAGATAAGTTGCTATAGCAGAAGAAGATGTTAACTTAGTTGAACTTGTGGTGCCACCAACATCTTCATTATTCGCAATGGCAACACCAACTGCGGAATATATGGTTCTTGCGTTAGCTAGTTTGGCCTTTTCTTTGGCTGACTCTGAAAATCCAGTTAACCTTGGTATAACGATAGCAGCTAAAATTCCAATGATAACGATAACGACGATGAGCTCTATTAGTGTAAAGCCCTTTTTGTTTTTTAGATTCCTCTTGCTTCTTTTAATTATTGTGTTCATATGTATTTTCCTTTCAAAATTAAATTTCCAATATTACTACGAATATTACTCCTTAATAAAGTTATACCACTATTTTAAGTTTTTAGACATTAATCAAAGACTATTTATTTGTTTTTAATTAGTTGATTAAGCACGAATGGGATTCCCATTTTACTGGTAAAAATACTAGGGCCCTTCTAACATTTGTGGTACAATATCAATATTGGAAAGCAAAAAAATACTGATACATAAACCTGTATTGAGGTAAGGATTAAACCCATAGGGCAAAGTACCAGGTGAGAATTTGTTCGCCGAAAAGAAGGCTGGTAATAATACCCAAAGATAGCAAGGGACCAAAGGGGATAGCCGTTTTCATGGATCCTTTTTTAGTGGCGATGATGAAGATGGAGACAATACCGCCGTAGATAGCCCCCATAAAAAGGGAAAGTAGGATTAGTTTCCAGCCCATATAAAGGCCGGCAGCTGCCATCAACTTAATGTCCCCGCCACCCATACCACCAGGATAGATTAATGCCAATATAAACAAGGGCAGGGAAGCAGCAAAGAAACCGATTACATAGCTATACCAAGGCTCATCCTGCATCAGTATCATGTAAAGACTGTATAGGACGGCAAGGATCAATATAATTAAGACCAGGCCATTAGGAATAACCTGATGCTTTAAATCAATAAATGTAATAATAATTAAAACAGAGAAAAGCAGGGCAATAAAAAGGGACTGGGGAGACGGTCCGTAGAGGAGCCAAATCTCAAGATACAAAAGAGCATTTAATAGTTCCACAATAGGATAAATGACAGAAAATTTTTCCCCACAATCCTTGCAACGCCCCTTTAAAAATATGTAACTAAACAATGGAATATTGCAATACAAAGGAATCAAAGCATTGCAAGAAGTGCAATAGGACCGGCCCCTGGTAACGCTTTTTCCCAAAGGGATTCGGTAGATACAGACATTGAGAAAGCTGCCGATGAGAAGGCCGTATACAAAGATGACTATAGAAATTGCCATATCATACATAATGGTTACCTCAACTTATAAAATATTTTTCAATATTCAACATGTTATCACAAAATTAATGAATTTCAAGTGGAGACAAGAGGATGGAATTAAAACATAAGCGGTTAGGTGAAGTCCTTGTAGAATTAGGGGCGATCACTCCCGAACAGCGGGATGAGGCGCTGAGAGTAGCTAAAGGTACCAATAGCGTGCTGGGGGATGCCCTTGTAAATCTGGGATATCTGGATGAAAAAACCCTTTACAAGGGGTTGGAACAATATTTCCGAGTACCCTATATAGACTTGTCAAAGGTTGTTATCGATAGAGCTACCAGCTCCACCATATCAGAGGAATTGGCAAGAAAGCATAGCCTGATTCCCATAAAAAAAGAGGGAAGGGTGCTGACGGTAGTCACAGCTGAACCCCTTAACTTCTATGCTTTAGATGATGTTAAAAAGGCTACCGGTTTGGATGTAAGCATGGCCCTGTCTCCTTTAAAAGATATTCATAACGCCATTGACAGGTATTATGGAAGCGAAGTTGCGGAAAAGGCTTTTGAAGACTTACAGAAAGAATATGACAGGATTAATATGGCAAGCCTTAGTGAAATGACGGAGAGCGAAGTGGCCAATGCCCCTGTAGTGCGGCTAATTAATTCTCTATTGCAGCATGCTATTAAATCTGCAGCCAGTGATATCCATATCGAACCAACGGCTAAGGATTTGAGAATACGATTTAGAATTGACGGTCAGCTTCATGAAGTCATGACCTCGTCTATGGCTTCTCATCCAGCTATTATGACGCGAATTAAGATTATGAGCAATTTGGATATTGCAACAAAGAGAGTCCCTCAAGATGGACGTGTAGAAACCATTGCTGACGGTAAGGCTGTGGATCTTCGTGTATCCTTGCTTCCCACCGTTCATGGAGAAAAGGCGGTTGTTCGTATCCTAGGGGGAAAAACCGTGGGTTTGGATAAAAATCAATTAGGTATCTCGGCGCACAATATGCAATTGTTCAATAAAATCACGAAAAGCCCCTATGGCATTGTTTTGGTGTCGGGGCCCACAGGCTCTGGAAAGACGACAACCTTGTATGCTCTGTTAAAAGAGCTGAACAAACCTGAAGTCAATATTATTACAGTTGAGGACCCGGTTGAATACAAACTGGAAGGAATCAATCAGGTCCAAGTTAATGCAAAGGCTGGATTGACCTTTGCCAACGGTCTTCGTTCCATTTTGCGTCAAGACCCGGACATTATTATGATTGGTGAGATTCGTGACGTGGAAACCGCCGATATTGCTATCAGGGCTTCCATCACAGGCCATTTGGTTTTGAGCACCATTCATACCAATGACGCTGCTTCCTCTATCGTTCGCCTTGTGGATATGGGAATAGAGCCTTATCTAGTAGCCTCTTCCTTAGTGGGGGTGGTGGCTCAGCGTCTAGTAAGAAATATTTGCACCCGGTGTAAGATTTCATACAAGCCGACTCCTGAGGAAATACTGGTACTAAAGACCGACGAGCCAGAAGTTCTATACAAGGGAGAAGGTTGTCCTTATTGCAACTTTACAGGATATAAGGGAAGGACGAGTACCCATGAAGTGCTTGTTGTTACAAAAGAAATACGAGAACTAGTGAATGAAAGGGCTTCTATGGATGACATTGCCCAGATGGCTGTTAGTCAAGGAACCATATCCTTGAGTCAGAGCTGCAGCGAGTTGGTATTCAGCGGAGTTACCACTGTAGAAGAACTATTAAGGGTAACGTATAGTGTAGACTGATAGAAAGGGAAATGATTTTGTGAAATACGATTTATTGGATATTTTGAAGAAGGCCATTGAGCTAAATGCATCTGATATTCATATTACAGTAGCAATGCCGCCTATATTGCGCGTCAGAGGGGATTTGGTTCCTTTAGGTAGTGAATTGCTGACCCCAGAAGATTCGAAAGAAATTTGTTACTATTTGATGAGTGAGGAAAAGACCAAAATTTATGAAGAAAAAGGAGAGGTGGACTTTTCTTGGTCTGTGCCAAGCACTGGACGCTACCGGGTTAATGTATTCAAACAAAGAGGGAGCCATGCGGCTGCTTTAAGAATGATTAATACTAAGATTCCCACTGTAGAAGAATTAAAGCTGCCACCCATACTAAATGCCCTTGCACTAAAACCTAGAGGGATGTTTCTAGTTACGGGGCCTACAGGTTCGGGAAAGTCTACAACCTTGGCAGCTATGGTAGGCCATATCAATAAAAACCGCCAATGCCATGTACTGACCATAGAGGATCCCATTGAATATATGCACAGTCATAATAAGTGCATGGTAAATCAAAGGGAGGTAGGCAGTGATACAAAGACCTTTGCCAATGCTTTAAGAGCCGCCCTCCGTGAAGACCCAGATGTTATTATGGTGGGAGAAATGCGTGACTTTGAAACCATATCCACTGCCATATCTGCCGCAGAAACGGGGCATTTTGTATTGTCTACTCTTCATACCACTACCGCCTCTATGACAGTAGACCGTATTATTGACACCTTCCCGCCTCATCAGCAGCAACAGGTACGAACACAGCTTGCGTCCATCCTTCAGGGTATCGTTTGCCAGCAGCTGATTAAATCCGCAGATGGTAAGATGGTGGTCCCAGCCATGGAGGTTCTTATTGTAAATGATGCTATTAGGAATCTCATTCGTGAAGGCAAGAATCACCAGATTGATACCGTTCTACAGACGAATATTAAACAAGGCATGATGCCCATGGATTATTCCCTTGCACAGCTTGTAAAAGGAAAGATTATTACGGCTGAGGAGGCCTATGTAAGATGTGTGGATCCAGAGATCTTTAAGCGGTATATGACCATGCTGTAAGAATAAGTGTCCTCACGCTACCGCAACTTTTCCTGTGCCTTGCGGCACAAAAAGTTGTAGAGGTTTTACGTCCGCTTAGAGGGTAAAAGTACGAAGGGGTAAAGTGTTTTAAGCATAACACTTTACCCCTTTTAAATCTTTATTAATCTTTTTTACCCTTTATCTTACCCTTCATTTTTTCCAGGCTTTTAAGTTTGATTCTAGAAACCTGCTTTTGGGTAAGACCCAGCTCCTTGGCAACTTCTTCTTGTGTCATTCCATCATTATACAGCATTTCTATGACATCCTTTTGTATATCCGTAAGATGGTATTTAAGCTGGCTTAAAAAAAGCTTATCCTCAATAGGAAGAGTAAAGCTTTCTTGTTCTTTTGCTTTAATGCTGGCGATATCAAGATGGCCAAGGTGTACCAAGCCGGCACTCATAACAGGAAGCACGGATTCAGGATGTAGATTTAATAAATCCGCCAATTCCTTTTCTGAAATAACTTCCTTTTCTTTTTCTAAATGGGTGGTAATAATCTGATCCGCTTTTTTCTGATAGTTTTCCAAATATGGTGGATAGTAATATCTTCTTTCCTTGCGGACATAGTGGCGAATATCCCCAATTATTGCATGGGAAGCATAGGTTACAAATTTGACGGATCTGTTTGGATCAAAATTCTTTATACCCTTCAATAATCCTTCATAACCGCATTGGCAGATATCTTCAAGGCAATAATTACCACCATAGAGCCTTGCAAAATAGATAATAAGACCCTGACATGCTTCTATTAATTCATTCAGGGTTTCGTCGTTGGGGTTTGCAAGGTATTGGCGATGAACTTCTTCCATATCTACGGTTCGAGTATCCATAATTGCATTCCTTATTCATCTGTTATGTAATGGAATGAGTCAGGGAAGAAGGTTGCCTAGGCTTATTAATTTGGCTAAAAAGGAACCGTCTCCTGACTCCAAATATTGCTTTATATTACTTTAAGTTATTAGGATTTAAGCCTTCCAGTTCTGGAAGTGTAAAGATACCGTCTTTCCTGATGAGCACATCATCAAACCAAATCTCTCCACCGCCATATTCTGCTCTTTGTATCATGACTAAATCCCAGTGTAGTGCAGATTTATTGCCGTTAAAGGCTTCTTCGTAGGCCGCACCAGGTGTCAAGTGGAAGCTTCCAGCTATTTTCTCGTCGAAAAGGGTATCCTTCATTGGGTGAAGAATGAAAGGATTTACGCCAATCGCAAATTCGCCGAAGTAGCGAGAGCCTTCATCTGTATCAAGAAGCTCGTTGATTCTCTTGTCATCATTGGAGGAAGCTTTGATGATCTTTCCATCCTTTACTTCAAATACGATATTATCATAGGTAAAGCCTCTTTCTTCAGAAGGCGTGTTAAATGAGATTTTCCCGTTAACAGAGTCTTTAACAGGAGCGGTGTACACCTCACCGTCAGGGATATTGCGCTCACCATCACACTTAATGGCAGGAATTCCTTTGATGGAGAAGGTTAGGTCTGTGCCAGGTCCTACAATACGTACTTTATCAGTTTTGTTCATCAGCTCAACAAGAGGTGTCATAGCGTCAGACATCTTTTCGTAATCTAGAGTGCAAACATCATAATAGAAATCTTCAAATGCCTCTAAACTGGTATTTGCAAGCTGTGCCATGGCATTGTTAGGGAATCGTAAAACAACCCATTTTGTTTGATTTACTCTATAATCTTGAACAGGACGTAAAATTTTACTGTACATGCTCATTTGGCCCGTAGGAACGTCGCTCAGCTCTGAAACATTATCGCTGGCTCGGATGGCAATGTAAGCATCCATACCCTGCATTTGTTTTAATTGGTATTCGCACATAAACTCAATTTGTTTTTCCTCGGCACCGAGAAGAATTTCCCTTGTAATGGATGAGTCTCTGATTTCAGTGTATGGGTAGCCACCTTTGGCATAAATTTCTTTGATAATTTGTCTGGCCAGTGGTTTTGTACTTTCTCCCTCGTAAGAAACCAGTACTTTTTCGCCTTTCTGGACTTTACAGGAATAGTTGACTAATACATCTGCTAGCTTTTTAATTCTTGGATCCATGTGTGTAATCTCCTTTTATCTTTATATTTGTATTTTGTTGTCCCGTTTTATGTTGTGTACCTGCGAATTTTTCGCTAATCATAGGAAACTTAAAAATTCTAACATAGAGCTTTCTAATATTTACCTATAGGATTTTATGACTTAAGACGGTTGAAATATCGTACTCTATTATACCCCAAAATAAGGAATTATAAAAGGGATGAGTACCAACAATTTGAAAATGCTCATTGCATATGGTATCTGCTATGATAAAATAGAAATCATATAAAATTGAAAGTGGATTTACTGAAATTTGATATATAGATGGAAAAAAGAAGGGATAAGGAACCCATGAAGCATATTTTTATTTTAAATCCGGCGGCGGGAAAAGGCAAAGCAGAACAGAAATACCTGCCTAAAATTATTGATGCCTCAAAGAAACTAGGCATCGATTATGAAATTCATAGAACCATGGGTAGGGGGGATGCAGAAAATTTTATAAGAAGAAGATGCAAGGCTCTGGGAGAAGCTACCAGATTTTATATCTGTGGTGGGGATGGCACTCTTAATGAAGCTGTCAATGGGGCATACGGATTTGAACATGTTGAATTAGCAATGATACCTGCAGGGACAGGTAACGATTTTGTAAGGAACTTTGATTGCCCCGAAAGCTTTTTAGATATCGAGGCTCAAATAAATGGGAATGCAAGGCCTGTAGATTTGATTCGTTACAGGCAGCTGCCCAGAGGGATACGTGAATACATTGAAACTGGGGAACAGTCCTTTAGCAATAAAATGGATGAATTGTTCTATGATGATGGCAATCATGTAGACATAGGGCGATATGGCATTAATATGTTTAATATTGGTCTAGATGCAGATGTTGTAGTGAAAGCATCGGAGTTGAAAAAGCATCCATTGGTTTTTGGTGCCGCGGCTTATGGAGTGGGAATTGCCATGGTCTTAGGGCGCAAGAAATGTGTTGATTTAGATATTGAATTTGATGATGGCACACAGTACATAGGAAAGGTGATGCTTATTGCAATAGCCAACGGGTGCTATTGTGGAGGAGGGTACAAAGGGGTACCTTATGCCAGTTTAGATGATGGCTATATGGATGTGAGTATAGTGGAGGATGTTACGAGGCGTACCTTTGTAAGGCTTCTGGGTAGATATAAGAAGGGTACTCATCTGGAAATTCCAGAGAGCAAGAATTTTATAACATATAAGAAGTGCAAAAGCATAACAGTTACCCCACCAAAAACTATGCAAATTTCAATTGATGGAGAAATTGTTCAGCATGGAGCCTTAAGGTTTGACATTGTCCCAAATGCCATAAAATTCTCACTGCCACAGCCACAGACCGAGAGATGATTGGCTGTGGCTGGCAAAGACAGCCATTAGACCGAGAGATGATTGGCCGTGGCTGCCGCCAACCACCTCTCAATTTCGGCAGGTGGAATTTTCTATTGCGAATAGGGCTTAGGCTATGCTATAATGAGCTTTGTGGCACGGAGAAGTATCGAAGTGGTCATAACGGGGCTGACTCGAAATCAGTTGGGGAGCAATCCCACGTGGGTTCGAATCCCACCTTCTCCGCCAAATAAAAGAGATATTCTAAGCAAGACCTTAGAATATCTCTTTTTAGTTCGAGACCACGTTCCTCACTTTTTCTTTTTCGGTGCGGGGTCTGTCAGTCCCTCGCAAGCGCCGCCGGCTATGGCCCAAAGGTAAAGGCTTGCCACCGTCCCATAAGGGGAGTAGCGACGCTTATATTTTGCAAATAATTTTGGTGTAATTTCTCGATGGCGGTAAAGCATCCTTAACCCACGATGAATGGCCAAATCACCCCAGCTTAGAATGTCCATACGCTCCATGGAGAAAGTCATGAGCATTTCAGCAGTCCAAACACCCACACCTTTTATTTGGCAGAGGCGTTTACAAACCTCTTCGTCGGACATTTCATGAAGCACCTTAAGGTTTAAGGTACCATCCATCACCGAGTCTGCAATTTCTTTGATATAATTAGCTTTTCGCATACTTATTCCACAGGCTTGTATTTCTTCCGCCGATGCTTTAGCTAGAATTTCTGGTGTTAGAGGATTAAATGTATCAAGCATCCGGGCCCAAATAGTTGCTTCGGCTTTTGTAGATATCTGCTGTCCCACAATGGAATTAACAAGGGCCATGAACATATCTGGAATAACAGGACGATAGATATGTCCAATTTCATCTATTACTTTCCCTAAGACAGGGTCTTTAGATTTGAGATGCTCAATTTCCTTTTCTCCATATTTAAAATATTGTTTTTCCTGCATCCTATCTCCTTCGCAATTGTTTGTTTTACTCATTATACAATGTTCGTAGCAAGGCAATTTCTTCCCCATACCCCTTTACGTCGTTGGGGGTTTCCAAATAAAAGGGAAGGTGGCGTAGCTCTGGATGGTTAATAATTCTTTTGAAAGCATCAATTCCAATATTGCCTTCTCCGATTTTTGCATGGCGATCCTTATGACTGCCAACGGAGTTTAAGCTGTCGTTAAGATGAATGGCTTTTAATCGGTGTAGCCCAATTATTTTATCAAATTCAAGGAGAACACCATCTAGATCATTGACGATATCATAGCCTGCATCAAAGACATGACAGGTATCTAGGCATACTCCTAGATATTCATCCAGCTCTATTTGGTCTATGATGGCACGAAGCTCCTGGAAATTGCGTCCAATCTCGCTTCCTTTGCCAGCCATGGTTTCTAACAGCACTGTAGTGGCTTGTCCTGGTTTCAATACGGCATTGAGCATATCGGCAATATATTTTATGCCGATTTCCAAGCCTTGATTTACATGGCTACCAGGATGAAGGTTGTAGTAGGTTCCAGGAATATATTCCAGCCGAGATAAATCATCCTCCATCATTTCTCTTGCAAATTCTCGCAGATTGCTTTTGGGGGAGCAAGGATTAAGGGTATATGGGGCATGAGCCATGATGGATTGAATCTTATTTTCTTCGGCAAAGTTTATATATGCAGTAATGTCTTCCTTGTTAAGAGCCTTGGCTTTACCGCCCCGAGGGTTACGGGTAAAGAACTGGAAGGTATTCGCCTCAATAGAGATGGCTTCCTTTCCCATAGCCAAGTAGCCTTTGGATGAGGATAAATGACAACCAATTTTAAACATAAATTTCCTCCATGATTTCTTTTAGTCCTTTTTCAAGTATTATAGATAATATATTAATTATACATGAGAATACGGCAGATTTCACCAATTCAAGATTTAAGGATAGCGTCAAGTTAGAATGGGAAAAATAAAATAAGAGTTTCCCCATTGTTAGTAAACAAATATTAAATTCCCCTGAGTCCTCGTAATGCTAACGCAAGTTGAGAACGCTTTCCAGCATTAAGGGCTGGAAGGTTATCAAATGTTTCCCCGCTAGCCTTTTTAAGCCTTTTTCTGACCTGCAGGTCAAGGTCTTTAACCCTTTGGTTTCTCCTTCTTTCCTGCTTCTTTTTCAGCGTAATATCAAAGATGCTACCCCCATTTGCCTTGTACACTCTCAGCCTTGCCATTTGGTCGACCCCCTCCCAGCTCCATCCCAAAGGCCTAGAACTTAGTCGATCTGAATAAATATGGCTAATATGTCCTTCTGCGCTGCAACCTACATAATCATCATAGTAATGGTATTTCAAGCTTTCCCAATGGTTTAATATATATCTTCTTGAGTCCTTTACGGCTTCTATCTTGGCTTCTGACTCTGTAGCATCTATGATTGTGTCAAATACTATTTTAAGGTGTTCCTTATCTTCATCTTTGATGGCGCACCATATCTCCCTTTCAGCATTTTCAATGTGTGCGCCTGCTTTCTTTATTGCCTTGCTAAGGTGATATTTATCTAGTACATATATGCTTTTATTTATCTGCAACGAACCCTTGTTTATCCATCCTGCTCCATCCCCAGATAAATATATTTTCTCTATCTTTTCGTAATCATAGGTCTGATATATGTAGTCTGCTACCTCGTTCCAGAGTTCTTCTGTCTCTTTGTACATTCCCCCAAAATACCTTATATTTTGAAGCTCCCACCTGTCTTTGCTAACTTGTTTTCTGCCTTCATGGACATACACAAGCTTAGGCTCCGCGCATCCTCCTGATTGCTGAGCTACATGGTCTTCATCTGCTTCTATGTACAGGATCTTTGGCGTTGCCTTTGCTTTCTTTATGACCACAGCACTGTTATCAACGGGGCCAAGTTCTCTAATGGAATTCATCACGCTTTGCCTGGTCAATTCCAGTGACTCGGCTGCTTTTTTTCCGCTTCTTGAATACGGCGTTTCAATTGCTTCTTCAATCAACCTGGCTTTAAGTGATACATCCATCTTGTCATAAGCTTCGATCCCCACTAGTTCATCGGACAGATATCGGTACTCCTTTTTGGTTTTATGCTTGTAATATGTTCTGCGATAATGTACCTCTCCGAATATCGTGGCAAGGGTATTGGGAGCAGATTTCTCCTGGACATGCCAGCCCTGCTTTCTTCTTGAATCATTTTTTACCAGAGGGTCTAGCATTTCCAATGCTTCTGCAATTAATATGGTTCCTGATTTGTCTAGCGCTTTTTTTATTTCAATAACAAATTCTGAGATATCCTTTTTTTCTGTCAATAATTTCTCAAAATTTTCTTCAAAGCTTTTAGTGATTAATTTTGCAATTTCAGTTATACTATTATTCATAAGAGTGCCTCCGTTATTTTTGTTTTTCTTCCAATTAACATCATAACATATGAGGTCACTCTTATTTTTTTGTTCCCTTTATTTTTCCCATTCTAATTTTACACTAAGAGATTTAAGGAGATCTTAGCATTCATTCTATCAGCAGTACTAAAGGACTGAGCAGAATATTATCAGTGTATTATGGAAATAAAGGTAAATATCGTGTAAAATATCAATAAACCATATATATGAAGTAGTTTGAGGTATTAATTATGAACATCGAATTAAATAATATATTATTTGCATTCGCTTTGACCTTATTTGCAGGCTTGTCCACGGGAATTGGAAGTGCAATTGCTTTATTAACCCAAAAAACTAATACAAGGTTTCTTTCCATATCTTTAGGCTTCTCAGCTGGAGTGATGATTTATGTTTCTTTTACAGATATCCTCGTCAAGGCTAATAACGCCTTAACATTAGCTTTTGGCCATAAGTCCGGTGCATGGGCAACAGCAGGAGGCTTTTTTGTAGGCATTCTATTTATTGCTATAATCGATAAAATGATACCGGAAACGGAAAACCCACATGAAGTTCACACAGTGGAAGAAATGGACGGTAAAAGCGAAGAGCATAAAGCAAAGCTTATGCGTATGGGATTGTTTACAGCATTGGCCTTAGCAATTCATAATTTCCCGGAAGGCCTAGCAACCTTTATGGCGGCCCTGAGCGACCCAATGTTAGGTATTTCTATCGCGGTTGCCATTTCAATTCATAATATCCCGGAGGGCATAGCCGTGGCTGTCCCCGTATTTTATGCTACTGGAAGTCGAAAGAAAGCATTTCAGGTTTCCTTTTTATCAGGGCTAGCGGAGCCAGCCGGCGCTTTGGTAGGATTTTTGATTTTATTCCGCTTCCTCAATGATGCCATTTTTGGCCTTGTATTCGCTTTCGTAGCAGGCATAATGGTTTACATCAGCCTAGATGAGCTTCTGCCAGCAGCGGAAGAATATGGGGAGCATCATCTGGCTATTTACGGATTGGTTGGGGGAATGGCAGTCATGGCTTTAAGCATACTACTCCTTATGTAATCAAAACTAACACTTAAGCCCCAATCGTTCGGAAGGGATTCCATGTGGGTTCAAATTCTACCTTCACCGCCAAAATAAAATGAGATATCCCATGATTTTTGGAATATCTCATTTCGATTTCAAGAAAGATTCAGAAGGATGGTGGCACTGATTCGTGAGACCGCCTATTTATTTGATATTTTGCACGATTATTTATAACATCAAGTCTTTTTTCTAAGCTTCAATCCAGTTCCTGTTGCTGCCAGCAATCCACCTATACCAATAAGAGCTAAAGCTGGGAATCCGCCGGTCTGTGGAAGAGGACCTGCGGGTATTGGTTCATCAACAACTTCTATTACCTCAGGGTCTGGCATTGGTGACGCTGGTATTTCTTCGTCAGGTATGATTACGGGATTATCAGGAGTAGAGCTACCGCCGCCACCGCTGCTTCCACCTCCACCACTGGAAGGTTGAGTGTTGGTTACAGTCAGAGTATTGGTATTTTCATTCCAATTAAGGGTGGCCCTAACAACGGTGATACTGTCAACTCTATAAATGATAGCTTTGTTATCACCTTCGCTTTCCAGTTGGTCCTGAATTACTGTAATAGTCCATTCACCATCAGACTTGATGTAACCGGAAGGAGCAGATGTTTCTTTAAGTTTATAGACGCCGTCCCTGAGTCCTGCAATTGTAACCTTACCATCTGCAGGGTCTGTGTGATAAACTCCGTAGACGCTTTCATCGTTTCTGTAAAGGGTGAATTCTGCAACTCTGCCTTCTCCTGTAATCGCACTTCCATTAGAAGCAACCTTAAGGACAGTTAATTCACCAAAAATGCCATGGGCTGCTTTTAGTACCAAAGGACCAGGATACGCATCTGTTTCATAGTCAATAAACTCATCTAAATGGTTATCTTCTAAGGAAGCAGCATGGGCCTGCCAGCGAGCAATGGACGAGTCATCATACCAGCCATCAATAATGTGGTTCTCCGGATACGGATCTTCATTTAGAATGCCAGGATATGCTGGCCCGAAAGTAATGGATGCACCATCGTTAACAAAGATATCATCAGCTTCAAGTGCAGCACGGTTGTTGTAAATCATTGCGCCTTGAGGGAGTGTTACTTCGCCGGCGGTGACATATACCCCGGCGCCTCTAAGGTAATTTTCAGTTTCATAGGACCCATATTTAAAAATAGAGGTATAGGCACGATTATTCATAATGGTTAAATCGGTAGCTTCATCTATGACCAAAGATCCTGCAAACAAATGCAGTGCCGGCCCATTGTTTTCCGTTAGAGTCACAGTTGAATTAGTTATTGTATTACTACCGGAATTCAAGAATAATGCACCGGGATTTGTCCACTGAGAGGACAAACCAACTGTATTCCCAATAACATTTATAGTTGAATTTTCTACATCCATTTTTACAGCTACATGGATACCATTAGCACCGTTTTCATTGCTGGAAAGGGTGGAATCACTTACATTTAAGGTTCGAACACTAAGACCATGGTCTACATTATTCTTAAATTCAGCTTGGGATTCTAAAATGTTCCATACGCCGCCATTTGAACCATTTCCTCTGTTATTTGATGCTTCCAAAAAGCTATTTTCAATATTCACAGTCACATAGGTTGTGCCTGTTACTAGTCCAGAGCCGTTTTCATTGAAGCTTGCAGATGAATTCTTTACATTGAGGATGTTAAATGCTTCTGATTCAGTAAAGAAGCCATTAAGGCTATATCCGGTTACTGTGACATTAGATCCGTTCACGAAGCTAGTTGTGGTATTTGAGCCAACGGCCCCTTGGTGGCCAATACCGCGGGAAACAATATCGGAACCGTCCATACCTAGTGTTGAATTATCGAATATTAGAACGGAGTTAGATAGCTTGCTATTAAGACCTACAATAACGCTGAAGCCCAAATCTATCGAATGTGACATATCAACCTCAACATTTTTAAACCTCAGAGTTCCATCCACGATCTTAATTTGAGCATCTGTCATACTGATGGTAGGATTCAATCCACCGCCATCAATAGTTAAATCCTGCCCGTCTATTAATATCGAAGAACTTGGGAAGTTAGAGGATAAAAGTGTGAACACGGGCTCTGGCTCAGTATACTCTACGAAAGTAATAACACCTTCAGCAGCTCCCTCCGTTTTGAATGCTGCAACTGCTGAATCTAAATCATGGTAATACGTGATGTTGCCGTTCATTTCAAGCTTAATGGGACCTGTCTCGGCTTCAGCTTCCTCCTCCAATATGTTCAGGCTGGTGTCAAGGAAGGTAGGCTCATCAACAGGATCGACTAAGGTAGGCTTATCAACAGGATCTATTGCTGAATCGTCTTCATTTTCTGGAAGAGGGGGATCTTCTTCGCCGTCTTTCAGATCAATCTCTCCAGAATTTTCATCAATGCTGTTTTCATTGTCTAGGTCGTCTTGGATCAGGATATCGGTTCCGTTATCTAGTGGCAGGCCGCTATTGTCATCTGCGTAAACTGCCATGGGCAGGGCATAAGAGATGGCTAATGCCATTACCAGTAATGCAACAAATATGATTCTCGTTCCTTTTCTTGAATGGGATAACTTTATCATTCTTAAATCTCCTTTCTTCATTTTTAATAAGATATCCTGAGGGCTTAGCTTTAAATTCACTAATTTTACTTACCAAAACTCTATCCGTATCCTTATGAAAACATAATGCAATTATTCGGTCACAGATCGGTCACATACGAAATATGCATTTATATGACTGGGTTATCTTAAACATCAAAAACTACCGGTGAAGCCGGTAGTTATAAACAATAAGCTCATTAACTATTTTTATTAAAAAGAATCTTTGATAATACTCTCAGTTAGTTTTTCTAAATTTTCTACTGTCTTTGGATTGAGAAAATGTTCAATTTTCTCAGTTTGTTCTAGTTCATTTTTAGAGTTATTTAATGCACAAAGAAAATTGTGTATTACCTCATGTCGATAAAGAAGGTAATCGCCCACCTGTTTTCCTTTTTTTGTAAGAGATATGTCACCATATTTTTCAGATTGTACAAAGCCTAGGTAATGCAATTGCTGAATCATTTTACTGGCAGAGGAGGCCCTCACATGAAGCATCCTAGATAAATCCTTTATTCTTATGCATTTGCCATCTAAACATAAACGAGCAATCATTTCCAGGTAATCCTCCATGCTGCTTGTTAATACAGCCTCTGTTTGAAGCGCATAGCCTTTCATCGTGTAAAAGTTATTGATTTTATCTAATGAGTTATTAGAGTTGTCGTCCATATATTATCCTCTCTCTCAAAAATCGTAACCATTTTTTAATAACGTAATATGATAACTTAGGAAAGTTTCCTTATCCTAAACTTATTCGAGGAGTGTAATATTATGAATCGACGTACCAATTTAAACAGAATAAACCCTGGCCAACGAGCAATTGTCAGGACCTTAGAGAATGAAGGAAGTATGCGTCGTAGGCTTTTAGATATTGGACTTGTGGAAGATACAGAAATTGAATGTCTAGGTAGAAGTCCCGGTGGGGATCCATCCGCTTTCCTAATCAGGGGTGCGGTTATTGCAATTCGTTCTGAGGATTGTGCCAAGATATTTGTTGATACTAGGAGGGATTGCTAAATGGGCCTAACAAAAAGCTCTGTAGGAATAAATGCGGTAGACTCTGGACTGGTCATCCAAAAGCAATCTCATTCTGATAAAGTGGTCGCCTTAGCAGGAAATCCAAATGTGGGGAAGAGTACTGTATTTAATAACCTGACTGGGCTTAATCAACATACTGGAAATTGGCCCGGTAAAACTGTGACCAACGCACAAGGATACTGCAGAACGAAAAGAAACGGTTATGTAATGGTGGACATTCCAGGCACCTATTCCTTGATGGCTCACTCTGCTGAGGAAGAAGTAGCGCGAAACTTTATTTGCTTCGGTAACCCAGACGCTGTGGTAGTTATTTGCGATGCCACCTGTTTAGAACGAAATCTTAACCTGGTCCTACAGACCTTAGAAATCACAAAAAATATTATCGTATGTGTGAATATGATGGATGAAGCTAAGAGGAAAGGCATTCACATTGATTTACCCCTAATCTCTCAACGATTAGGGGTGCCGGTTATCGGTGTGATTGCAAGAAAAAAAAGAAAGCTAGATAGACTAATGAACATATTAGATGAATTGCTGGATGAGGGGGATGCTGTTTCATCACAATCCGTTGTAGCTTCTCATCCTCCAATTTACTGTGACCCGATACAGGTGAGATACCCAGAAGATATAGAAGCTGCTATTACTGAAATCCAAACCATTATTGATAAAAAGGTAAATGGTAAAATCAATACCAGATGGTTGAGCATAAAGCTACTAGATCAAGATGAATCCTTAATTAGAGAAATAGAAGCCTATCTGGGGGACGACTTTCTTGCAGATGAAGAAACTTCATCAGTCATTGAAAGAGTACAAGATCAGCTTAAGGAAAAGGGTATTGAAGGAGAAAAAATAAAGGATATGATTGTATCCTCTTCAGTAAAGAAGGCTGAAGAGATTTGCCATGGGGCAATTCAATATGAAAATAAAGAATATGCAGCCGTAGATCGCAAGCTTGACCAAATACTAACCAGCAGGCTGACGGGATATCCTGTGATGATAGGACTCCTTGCTCTTGTATTTTGGATTACAATTACTGGAGCAAATTACCCATCCCAAATGCTGGCTACTATTCTTTTTTGGGTACAGGGTAGATTGACAGATTTGTTTATGATTCTTCATGCACCAGAATGGCTGCATGGGATTCTTGTCCTAGGGGTCTATAAAGTTTTAGCTTGGGTTGTTTCAGTTATGCTGCCACCCATGGCCATCTTTTTCCCTCTATTTACATTACTAGAGGATGCGGGATATTTGCCCAGAATAGCTTATAACCTAGATAAGTCCTTTAAGAAATGCTGCGCATGTGGCAAACAGGCGCTTACCATGTGCATGGGATTTGGGTGTAATGCGGCCGGCATCATTGGTTGCAGGATTATTGATTCGCCTCGGGAAAGGTTGCTTGCTATACTCACTAACAACTTCGTTCCCTGTAACGGGCGTTTTCCAACGTTAATAGCCATCATTTCCATGTTTTTCATAGGAGCGACAGGCGGTGCAGTCTCTTCCATTCTATCGGCCATACTTCTTACATCGGTTATTTTACTTGGTGTAGCCGTTACCTTCGCTGTTACTAAATTTTTGTCTAAAACCATATTAAAGGGTGTCCCATCATCATTTACCCTTGAGCTTCCACCTTATCGCAGACCGCAGATTGGTCAGGTCCTCCTCCGATCAATTTTTGATAGGACCTTATTTGTGTTGGGGAGAGCCGTAGTGGTAGCAGCTCCTGCAGGTCTAGTGATTTGGACAATGGCCAATGTAATGGTGGGAGAGGCAAGTGTTCTAAGTCATTGCTCATCATTTTTGGATCCTTTTGCCCAGCTTATGGGGCTAGATGGAGTCATTCTAATAGCCTTTATCTTGGGGTTTCCAGCCAATGAAATTGTCATTCCCATTATCATTATGGCTTATATGGCTCAAGGAAGTTTACTTGAACTAGACAGCTTATCTCAGATGAGAGCTCTTTTTGTAGAAAATAGATGGACTTGGGTTACTGCAATGAGTACGATGCTGTTTTCTTTGTTCCATTGGCCTTGTTCTACCACCCTTCTCACCATTAGAAAAGAAACGGGTAGCTGGAAATGGACTGGGCTTGCTGCCCTCATTCCTACAGCGGTGGGAATTGTCTTTTGCATAGTATTTACCCAACTTGCACGCCTTGTTCAGCTCATAATATAGAGAAAACGCCCTGTGAATGCTGAAATCCCTATCAATCCTTTGTCTTCAAATCATATATGAGAAAGGAAATTAGAAGATGTTCTTTTACAACATCCTGGTTCAAATCAAGCCCTGTGATGGAAGCAATTTGGTTCATACGATAATATAGGGAGTTCCTATGTATATACATGGCTTCTGCAGCAGTTGCTGTATCCCCGTGATGCAGCAAAAATACTCTGAGTGTAGGAAGCAAAGCACTGCCTTTTTCTTTATCATATTCAGCTAACATATCGATAGCAGGATGACATATGGTCGTCAGATACTCAGCATCACTAAAATGATTTATTAAATCATAACCGATGATCTCGTCATATCGACAATGTCGCTTATTTGGATCTACCAGTCTGCCAAATCGAAGGGCGGCCAAGGCCTGACTATAATAATGGGAGATCTTTAGAATATCATAAAAGGGCAGGGAGATTCCTACTTTTACCTGGGAAAAGAAAAGAAATTCACGGCTAGCGGTAACAACCTTTTCCGTAGCTGTTAAGTCTTCATTTTCTTTAACGATTAAAATAATTTTATTGACATTTAGTAGGCTAATGGAATCTTGAAAAATTGCAGCAAAATGCTCTGACATCCTTTGCAGGATGAAATAGTCGCTTTCTTTAGCCTCATCTAGGGTAAAAATAGCAATCGTATAAGTAGAATTTTCATGAAAACCTGCTCTTTTCAAAGTTGAAATAATTAAATCGGTGTCAGATACATTTCCGTTAAGAACCTCTAAAACCAAATCGTTATCAAGACTCTTGTTTATTAAAGTATTGATACGAGGCTCTCTTACAAGGAATAAGGACAGTAGTCTGGAAAAATGATTACTAAGATCCACAAGCCCCTTTGTCAAAGGCGTTTCCAAGCCGATTACCTCCAAATAGCCAAGTATCTGATCCTCGTAACTGATGGTTGAAGTAATATTTGGGTGGGCAAGAAAATCATAAAGATATATTTTCGCCTGATGAGGGTTTGAGGTGATGCTTCTAAAAATAGGGCTTTCCAGCATTTTAGAAATATATTCAGGTGAATGGAAGCCATGCTCATAAATATGGCTGGTTTCAGAATCTTCAAAGCGTGAAAGGTCCACACCGATAGACATGGAAAGGATACGGAAGCTGGTGTCATCTACCATTAAAGGGTTGCCAAAGATATCGCGGCTCATGTCAAGGAGCTCCTGGAGGGTGCAGTTAGATAGCATAGCATTTCGTAGATTGTCATCCCAGGTGGTATAGTAGCTGATGCAGTCCTGGACAAGATCGAATATTTTCATTTTGTTTGTATAAGAAATAGTCAGAAGATCCTTTTCCTTTTCAATATAGCAGGTATTCTCTTTGTAAATATCTGTGCTCATTTCTTTAATAAAAATACAATTAGAAGTATTTTTATTATCTTCCTGAAGAAAACGGACACTATCAAATCGGGCTTGGTCTAACACAGAGCCATACACTGCTTCAGAACCAGGTCCGGATTCTGAGCCGAGATTAATAACCTCTAGCCCAGATTTTTTTAGATAATCTTCCAATATAGCAACAGAAATTAACATAGTAATATCCTATCCTTTCAATATGCAGGGTGTCTGACACTTTTATGGCAATTTACCCCATGGTGTCATATAACTCATGGTGCCTGATACCAAAAAATTTGGAAAAGGTGACAGGCATCGAAGTTAGGCATTGTGAAATTTCACAATGCGCTTCTTTTTTATCTGTAACAGTCCCTATTGACATTAAATTGACTAAAATGTAATAATTAATTACAATACTAATACTTTTAGGAATCAAATGCAATGGAATAAATTAGGAAGATTAAGACATTTCGTTAGTAACATTGTGAAATAATCTAAAGGTAAACTTAGTTCAAATTTACTAATTAAGGAGGTAAATATCAATGCATTATGATAAGAAGACTCTAGATGACTTCCTCAATGATACAGATATATCAGGGTTATCATCAATGGCGGAAGAATCTGGTGGGCTTATAAAAAGCGAAACCAGCCAAAAAGAGGAACCATCAGAGGAAAAGATCATAAAAACCGCCTGCAGAGCTTGTATTGCAAATTGCGGTGTCATTGCCACAGTTAAAAATGGAAGAGTTATCAAGGTGAAGGGAAACCCAGAGGATCCTATGAGTAAGGGTTCCATGTGTGCAAAAGGACTTTCCGGTGTCCAAGCCCTTTATCATCCAAGCCGTAATAAATATCCTTTAAAACGAGTAGGCAAGAGGGGCGAAAACAAATGGAAACGTATTTCATGGGATGAGGCTTTAGAAACCATTGCAGAAAAGCTTATGGAAACCAAAGAAAAATATGGTGCCGAAGCAGTGTTTGCATCTACCGGAGGCGGGGGGAACCCTGAAATCTGGAGTATTGCACGTTTTTGCAATATCTTCGGTACGCCTAACTGGTTTGAACCAGGATGTGCTCAATGCTACCTACCCCGTGTACTTGCGTATACCATGATGTATGGTGGCGTTGACCCAAGCATTGCGGACTCCAACGCATTAGAATTATACTTCCCAGATGATACTCCAATAAAGAGCTTAGTATTATGGGGTACAGCACCTTCTTTTTCATGCCCAGCAAGTGGCGGGGGAGCTGTAGTGGATCTTCGAGCCAAAGGAGTAAAGACCGTAGTCATAGATCCAAGGTTGACACCAGATGCGGCCAAGGCAGATGTTTGGCTTCCTATCAGACCGGGCACTGACGTAGCTCTTATGTTTGGATGGATTCGATATATCCTTGAAAACAAGCTTTATGATGAAGATTTCGTTATGAAGTGGACAAACTTACCTTACTTAGTAGATGTTAAGACAAATATGTTGCTTAGAGCAGAAGAAAGCAACAATCCTGATATTCCAGATACCTTCATGGTTTGGGATACAAAAACCAACTCTGCACAACCACTTGAATATCCATGGAATGATGAATTGCTTCCAGCTCTTGAAGGAAGCTTTATGGTTGATGGTGTTGAATGTAAAACTGGTTATCAGCTGCTAAAAGAGCGTGTAGAAGAATTCACACTTGAAAAGACAGCAGAGATTTGCTGGCTTGATGCAGACAAAATCGAAGAAGCTATAAAAATATATGCAGAAAATACTCCGTCTGGATTGGCGATAGGTGTTGCTACAGACCAAACTCCTAACTCTGTACAGGCAGCTATGGCTTCTGCTACCCTTGATTTGCTCATGGGTAATGTTGAAAAGCCAGGAACCTTGCTACAACGCTTCAGAACAAGTGGAACCTTTGATATGCCAAACTATCCTGTACCTATTGCAGCGGATATGCTTCCTCCAGAGCAGCTAAAGAAGCGTCTTGGCGGAATCGAGCACAAAGGCCTTCACATTTGGTATGCAGGTCATCCTACAAGTATCATTGATGCTATCCTAACAGGCGAGCCTTACAAGCCAAGAGTATGGCTGGATCGTTCTGGTAACAAGTTTGGTGTGGTTGCAGATAGCCATAAGCTTGCTAGAGCAGTGGAAGAGCTAGACTTTATCGTGCATATGTTTATGTATCCAACCTCTATGTCTGCTTATGCGGATATTCTCCTTCCAACAAAGGAATGGCTAGAAACAGATATGATGGTGGAAACCTGTAATACATTAGTTGCTAGACAGGCTACTACTCATTTATGGGAAACCATGGATGAAACAGTAATCTGGTCAAGGCTTGCGCGCAAATGCGGAGAATTAGGTCACGAACAATGTAAAAAAGCCTTCGACCCAGAGTATATGGGTAAGAACCTTCCGTACTGGGATTCTGTGGGAGAACTTTTTGATACCTTCTTAAGCAGAATTGATTTAACATGGGATAAACTAAAGGAAATTTCTCCTTACGAATATATGCCAAAGGAAGAGTGGAGATCCTACTACGTCTATAAAGAGCTGGACGACAAAACAGGAAAGCCAGCAGGCTTTAATACACCTTCCAAAAAATGTGAGGTTTACTTAGAGAGTATGATCACCCTAGGAAGAACAGGTCAGCCTTTTAGTAATTGCGAGCTACCACCAGCCTCAAAGGATTACGATCCGCTACCATATTACTTGGAGCCTTCTGAAAGTCCTTTAGATGAAGAAATGGCAAGCCAATTCCCGCTAACTATGACAGGGGGCAGATTACCTTTAAACCATCACAGCACCCTACGAAACATACCATGGCTAAGAGAAATGTCACCTGCACCTGAGCTTTGGATTCATCCAAAGGATGCAGAAGCTTATGGCGTATCAGATCAAGACTGGGTTTGGATTGAATCTAAACGTGGAAAGATAAGAGCTGTAGCTTATGTTACAGAGGGTATAAAACCTGGAACTGTATTTATGGAACGCTTCTGGAATCCAGAAACCCTGAATACAGAGACCCACGGCTGGAAAGAAATGAATGTTAACGTCCTTACAAAGGCAGATGGACCTTTTAATGATGTTGTAGGAACGTACACTCTACGAGCTTTCCAAGTAAAAGTTTACAAGGCAGATGGTCCACCAGAAGGTGTTTGGACTAAGGCAAAAGATTTCAAGGTATGGTTGCCTGAGCCGTCTGCTCCTACAGATGAATTCTTTTACCTATCATCTAGCTCTGAGAGCGAAAAGGAGGTAAAGTAATATGAAACAAAATATTCTAGTAGTAGATTTAGATAGATGCATCGGATGCATGGGATGCCAAGTGGCATGTAAATTAGAAAACGGAGTTGCACTTGGAAACAGTAGAATTAAAGTAGCTACCGTAGGCCCTACAGGTACTTACCCTGATTTGGAAATGTATTTTTTGCCTTCCATGTGCCAACAATGTGAAAAACCACCTTGTGCTGAGGTTTGTCCTACCGGTGCTACATACAAAAGCAATGAAGATGGCGTGATTTATATTGACAGTGACATTTGTATTGGATGTAAATCCTGTAATGTCGCTTGCCCTTATGATGCTAATAATTTCAACGAAGAAATGAGAGTAATGGATAAATGCGATCAGTGTGTTCATTTACTAGGAACAGATGAAAAACCTGCATGTGTAAGAAACTGTTCTGGTAGAGCCATGTTTTACGGTGATATCAATGATCCGGAAAGTGATGTATCCAAGGTGCTTAAAGAAGCGGGAAGTGAAAATGTATATACCCTTAGAGATTCCGGCAATAAGCCTGCAGTTCGGTATATTTTGAGGTATGCCAAATGGCAAGATGTACTCCCTCAAGAATGTAATGAAAAAAGGAGGGCACGGATATAATGGCGACGAATTCACAATTATTGTCACTGATGAACAACAGGGAACAATTTTATAGATTCTTGTCACGTATTTATAAAGTGGAAGTGGATCAGGCCCTTTTAGACAATATGAAGAAAATGACTTTCCCCTCCCAAAGTAAGGATGAAGAATTGAACCAAGGCTATCAGATGCTTTCGGATTATCTTCAAAATTGTGGAGAGGAAGCATTGGAAGATTTAGCTGTTGATTATGCCAAAGTGTTCCTGGGAGCGGGAGTCTATGAAGTCACCGCAGCGTTTCCCTTTGCATCTGTTTATACTAGTAAAAAGAAGATTGTGATGCAGGAAGCGCGAGATCGAGCCGTAGCCATCTATGCGTCAAAGGGATTGGCTGTGGATAATGAATCCATTGACTTCCCGGAAGATCATATCGCTTTGTTATTAGAGTATATGGCTTTTTTATGCAATGAAGCCATTAACACTTTAAAGCAAGAGCAAGTTGATACAGAGGCTCTACAATCACAATTTAAGGAGCAGCTGAGTTTTCTTGATGAAAACCTACTGAATTGGATTCCAGTATTTTGCAAAGACATTGGAAAATATGCTGAAACATTATTTTACAAAGGAATTGGAAAGATCACCCGGGGTTATTTGGAAAGGGATAGATCTTTATTGGAAAGTTTAATAAAGGAATAGGAGGGGTGAAGCTATGGGTTATTATGTTAGCCAGGAAAGAATGGATCAAATTATCAATGAGCTGAAAAATGAATACAAAATATACGCTCCCAAACGCCTAAAGAATCGTGGCTGGGATGCGGGCACGGACATGATCCGCTATGGCGAAATCAGTTCTGTATCAGAAATCGTAACGGACGAAAAATCCCATTTCTCTCCAAAGGAAATTTTTTATCCTGTGATGCAGACGACACTTTACTTTAAAGACAATAAGTGTATTGAAAGCGATGTTAAGGATGACAAGGATATTCTTATTTTTGCACATCCTTGCGATATCAATGGCATCAAGAGATTGGACACCATCTTCTTGAAAAATGGAGACCAAGAAGATAATTACTACAAAAGATTACGTGAAAAAGTAAAATTTATCATGATGGAGTGCAAAGAAGGCTTTGACAACTGCTTCTGCGTGTCTATGGATTCCAACAAAACTGATGATTATAGCCTGGCTGTCAGATTTGATGAAGAGGGGCTTCTAATTGAGCTAAAAGACAGTAAATTTGATGGTTATTTTTCAGAATTAAAGCAAGCAGATTTTACACCAGAATTTCCTGAGAAAAATCAGATTACAGTCAAGCTTCCTAACATACCCGATAAGGACGTAATGAGAAAGGTATATGGTCTGGATGTTTGGCAGAAATACAATACAGACTGCATCGGTTGTGGCGGTTGTAATACGGTTTGTATCACTTGTAGCTGCTTTGACACCACTGATATTATCTACGACGAAACAAGTATGGACGGAGAAAGAAGAAGGGTTTGGGCTTCCTGTATGCTGGAGCAATTCAGCACCATGGCAGGGGGACATAATGTTCGAAAGACTCAGGCAGAGAGGATGAGATTCAGAACCTTACATAAGGTTTACGATTATAAGAACAGATTTAATGACGGACATATGTGCGTTGGCTGTGGCCGTTGCGATAATCGTTGTCCTAAGGATTTATCCTTCTCCGACACAATTAACAAGATGACCGATGAGTTGGAAGGTCTGATGGCAGCAGAAGGAACCAAGGAGGTGGCTGATAATGAATAATATAACACTACCAACACCCCATAAAATACTGAAAGTAATTAAGGAAACCAATGCAGAATATACCTTTAGGGTTGCCTATGACGGGGAAACGGATCATGGACAGTTTTTCCAACTTTCTATACCAAAAGTAGGAGAGGCGCCTATTTCCGTCAGCGGTAAAGGCGAAGGCTGGGTAGAATTTACTATCAGAAAGGTTGGAAGACTTACTGAAGGAATTTTTGGTTTGCAGCCTGGAGATATGTTATTCATGAGAGGGCCTTATGGAAACTCATTCCCAATAGAAAAATTTAAGGGTAAAGACTTGGTATTTATAACTGGCGGAACAGGAATGTCACCGGTGCGAACAATGTTAAATCATTTCACAGAGCATCCGGAGGAAGTAAACTCCCTATATCTAATTGCCGGGTTTAAGGATGAAAACTGCGTTCTGTTTTGCGATGATCTAGAAAAATACAAATCATCAATCTGCAATACCATTTGCACACTAGACGATTCTCAAGTAGAAGGCTTTGAGACTGGGTTGGTGACTGCCCATATCAGCAAGATTCCTTTTAAGGACTTCGAGGATTATAATGTGGTTGTGGTGGGACCTCCCATCATGATGCATTTTGCTGCAAAAGAATTATTAAAAAATGGCGTAGAGGAATCAAAGATTTGGCTATCCTTTGAAAGGAAAATGTCTTGCGCTGTAGGTAAGTGCGGACACTGCAAAATTGATGAAACCTATGTGTGCTTAGAAGGCCCAGTATTTAATTACACAAAAGCAAAAGATTTACTAGACTAAGTTAAGATCGTATTTATAACCCAAAGTCAAGATAAAAAGCCTGTCGGCGCATAGAAATTCTTTCTATGCATCGGCAGGCTCTTTTTTACTTCATCACATTTTACATTCACCTTCATATTATGAATTAATATATTAGCCAATTATTATATATGGAGGGAAATTATGCAGGATAATTATTGGATGCCACAAATATCACCAGAGATGGAAGCCGAGGCTTGTTACAGAATGGAATACCCTGAAATTTACTACATGATACAACCCTTTGTGCTTTCCACCTGTGACCAGATGGCAGGTTACATGATGCCAACCCGGGACGTGTTAGAGCGAATGACAGATGACATTTACCATGATGTTTGTGCCATGTACCCTGATTTAGCCGAATATGCACATGCATCGGACATGACAGTAAACCCCTATAGTGTAGACCCTACTATTGAAGCATCACAATTTGGAAGGGGTAGAGGACGCTTTAGACGCAGGGGAGTCCTTAGAGATATCATTGATATTCTCCTACTTAATGAACTGTTCCGTAGAGTTAGGTTCTAGGAATCCCATGGTACAAAAGTAGATATGATTATAAAGCTAGACGATGGTGTCTAATGCAATTTTCATCATATCAGTAAAAGTTTTTTCTCTTTCCTCAGCGGTGGTTTCTTCCCCAGTAATTAAGTGATTACTGATGGTCAGAATGCAGAGCGCTTTCGCACCCAAGTAGGCTGCATTCATATAAAGAGCCGCCGCTTCCATTTCTACGGCAAGACAGCCCATCTTTGCCCAGCTTTTCCACCAGTTTTCAGGCAGCTCGTAAAATACATCTCCTGTATGGATATTACCGGCATGTATTGGGATGCCAAGCTTGTCCGCAGAAGCCTTTGCTTTTAATAACAAATCAAAGTCTGCACAGGGAGCGTAGGTTCCGTTTAATTCAAAGGTATGAACATAATTAGAGTCTGTGGAAGCACCTACACCAAACACAATATCTCTAACCTTAACTTTTTCTTGGATGGATCCTGCAGAGCCAATCCTGATAAGGTTTTGGACACCATAATCCTTAATGAGCTCCCAGCTGTAAATACCCATAGATGGCATACCCATACCTGTACCCTGAACAGAAACGGGTACCCCCTTGTAGGTTCCTGTATAACCTAGCATCCCTCTAATTTCGTTATAACAATTGGGACTATCTAAAAAATTTTCAGCAATAAATTTTGCTCTCAAAGGATCTCCCGGCAATAAGATAGATTCTGCGATTTCTCCTTTTTGAGCAGCATAAATATGTGCACTCATAATTTGAATTCCTCCTATAGTATTTTTTACTTTAATGGTCTAACGGTAGTATAACATAGCCTTCCCAAAAGATGGAATACCAGTCATAGAGAATTGTTATTTGTTAATAATATATTAGTGATTGACTTCTGGAAATGATGGAATACTAAATATTGTTTACTTAGCAATTGGATTCATGTATTATTGTATAACATTGTTGTATGAATTAATTATCTCTTGAAATACCTTAGATTTCAGTTGCAAAGATCTCTGGCGAAGGAGTGGAACATATGAATCAGGATACTGTAAAGAAATTTTTTAGTAATAGACATATCTCTTCTTTGAAGGACATGCTAAATTCAAGTGTAGAGCTTTACAAAGGCAACACTGCTTTTTTGGTAAAGAAGGAGAAGGGAGGAGATTACTTTCACATAAAATACTCTCTTCTAAAAAATGATGTAGACGCTTTAGGCACCAAGCTTCTTGATATGGGACTTAAAGATGCAAAGATTGCAATCGTTGGTGAAAACTGTTATGAGTGGATAGCCACCTATTTCTCCGTAATTAATGGAGTAGGTGTGGTGGTGCCATTAGATAAAGAATTATCTAAGGCGGAGATGCAATATTTTCTTAAGACCGCAGGCTGTAGAGCGGTATTCTTTACAGAGGCCTATGAGGAGTGCTTTAACGACTTTGATATAGAGTATAAATTTAAAATGAAGGTCTATGGAGATCGAACAGATATAAGGGAAAGCGTATTAACATCACCTCCTCAAGATGGGTCAGTATTATGGGAAGAGCTGGTAGATGCAGGGGAGAAACTCTTGGCACAAGGGAATAAAACTTATATTTTAGCAACGATAGATCCTGATGTCATGGCAGCTATATTGTTCACTTCTGGTACTACTGGAGAGGCAAAAGGTGTTATGCTATCCCATAAAAATATAGCTTCTAATATTATGGATACTGGCAGTATGGCCTACATTACTCCTGAGGACAGAACCTTATCTATTCTGCCCATCCACCATACCTTTGAGTGTACCATGGGTATGCTGTTCGTTATTTATCGTGGGGCATCTACAGCCTTTTTTGAAGGATTGAAATATATAAATAGTAATCTCGCCGAAGCTCAGGCAACGGTATTGATTGGGGTACCACTCATTTTTGAAAGCATCTATGCAAAGATATGGAAACAGGCTGAAAAGACCAGAAAAGCAGGAGCTTTGAGAAAAGCAATCAAATTAAATAAAAAGCTAAAAGCCTTGGGGATAGATAAGAGTAGGGTGTTATTTCGTAGTATCCATGAAAAATTTGGCGGGCGACTAAGACTTGTTATTTCCGGAGCAGCAGCTATAGATCCTAATGTGGTAAGGGGCTTTGATGATATTGGAATTCGTATGCTTCAGGGGTATGGATTAACGGAATGCTCGCCCCTTGTAACAGGCACTGCAGAATATAAAAATACCTATAAAAAGGCCGGTTCTGTTGGCATAGTTGTCAATAGCGGTGAGTTAAAGATTATTGATAAGGATGAAGACGGCATCGGTGAAGTTGTTTTCAAAGGGCCTAATGTGATGCTGGGGTATTATAATATGCCGGAAGAAACCAATAAGGTCATTAAGGATGGCTGGTTCCATACAGGGGACCTTGGTTTTGTGGACAAGGATGGATGGCTGTATCTCACTGGTAGAAAGAAAAACGTTATTGTAACGAAAACAGGAAAGAATATTTACCCTGAAGAGGTGGAGTATTTTATCAATAAAAGTAAATATATCCAAGAAAGCATAGTCCACGGTATCGTAGAAGAGCGCACTAGCGACACCTTGGTCAGTGCTCAGGTGAGGCCGGATTATGATGTGATATATGAAGAGTTTGGCGAGGAATTCGGTGAGGAAGAGGTACAGTCCCTTATTAAGAGAGTGATATCTGAGATTAATGATAAGCTACCTATTTATAAGCGAATCAGAAATTTTTCAGTTCGTAAGGATGAGTTCATTAAGACCACGACTAAGAAGATTCAAAGGCATAAGAATGTTGATAAGTAGCAAATTTAGCGCAGATAAAAAGATTTTATGTCCACAGTTCCCATACCAAAGATTTAAGATTGAAAAGAGGGACAAAATGTTTTCGAAGCATAACGTGAAACCTCTTACCAATTTCGATGCGTAGCGCCTTTAGGGCGCATAGTATCATAAAATTGGCGGGTTGCGCGAAAATATTTTGTCCCTCTTTCTGATGTTAACCTTTATTTGTGCGTGGTTCCGGCTTCTAAAAATGTCACTGTCTTATTTGTGGCATCTAGCCTGGTACGCACTCCCATAGGAAAAGAAATTTGAGGATAGATATGTCCTGCTCTAAAGTTATTAATGGTAGGCTTTTTAAAAGGACGAACAACCTCATTAAATATTTCAGTTAGTGTTAAATTATCCTCTGGTGGCACATCTGGATCACCACAATTTGCCCATGTGCCAAGTATTATTCCGGCACAATCCTCAAATTTACCTGCTAGGGCTAGAGCAGTCAATCCTTTATCAATTCTATAATTCTTTTCATCTACATCTTCTATAAAAAGTATTTTTCCTTTTGTATTAATTTCATAAGAGGAGCCTAATGTACCTGCAAGTAAAGACAGATTGCCACCGGTAATCAAACCTTCCGCCTGCCCGGGATAAATGGTTTCTATAGGCTCATCGGGAACACTTGGTGCCGCTCCCATGGCTTCTGAGGCAAAAATATTATCTGTTAGGCATTTTAGTGATAATGGATCTAAGGTATTCCAGCCTCTGGTAGGCATAGGTGAATGTAAGGTTACCAATTTACAGAGCTTGTTCAGCACTGTATGTAAGGCTGTGATATCACTATAACCTAGTAATAACTTTGGATTTTTCTTTATGACTTTGTAATCTAGCATACTAAGGATTCGCATCAAACCATATCCGCCTCTCAGGCAAAATATTCCCTTAATCTTATCATCTGCAAACGCAGCATTCAGGTCCATGGCTCTTGCAAAATCTTGACCCGCTAAATAGCCGTGCTTCATGGTACAGCTTGGATAAAGAACTGGTTCAAGGCCAATAAATCTGACAGATTCAATGGACAGCTCAAGTTTTTCCTCATCAACAGGGGAGGAGGGTGCTAGTAAAGCGACTTTGTCTCCTTTTTTCAAACATTTTGGTTTAATCATAATTTTTAACAAAAGCAGAAGCCTTTGTAATAACCTCCTTATTTTATTAAACAACCTTATTCAGGCGTGATAATAATTTCCAATATTATTATATTACAGCTACAACAAAATAAAACCATTCTAATACCTTTGTTCATATTTATTGCCTCTAAGTAATATGATATTACAAATTATTAGGGGACTAGGGCTGGAACGCGAAAGTTTAAGCTATAAATCAAAAGGGGGGCAGAAGTTTGATAGATTATGAAATAATTAATACCTTAGCTGATGATATTGAAGAATGGGCAGTGGTATTACGCAGACACTTTCATCGTTGGCCAGAGCTTGGGAATGATGAATATGTTACCTCTAGGAAAGTGATAGAGGAATTAGAATCCATTGGAATTGAGACATCTCGTGTCTTAGAAACAGGTGTGGTAGGAATCTTAAAGGGGGAAAAGCCCGGAAAAGTAATTGCTCTTCGTGCAGATATGGATGGGCTTCCTATCGAAGAGACGACGGACTTGCCCTTTACATCTGAGAGAAGGGGGCTTATGCATGCCTGTGGTCATGATGTTCATATGGCTGTTTTGCTTGGAACTGCAAGGTTACTGGCAGAAATTAAAGAAAATATCCATGGTACGATAAAATTTATATTTCAACCTGCAGAAGAGACCAGCGGTGGGGCAGAGAGGATGATCGAAAAGGGGTGTCTTGATAATCCCAAGGTAGATTGCATACTAGGCATCCATGTGAAGCCAGATTTACCTGCTGGAACCATTGGTATAAAATATGGTAAGGTTCATGCTGCTTCTGATACATTTAAAATAACTATAACAGGTAGCCAAAGCCATGGAGCTTATCCAGACAGAGGGGTTGATGCTATTTTAGCTGCCGCACAAGTGATAAACAATGGGCAAAGTATTATATCAAGAAATATAAGTCCTTTAAATTCTGCGGTGATTACTTTTGGCAAGATTCATGGAGGAGCTGCAATGAATATTATTGCAGACAAAGTTACTATTGAGGGAACAATCAGAGCTTTAGATATGTCTGCAAGAGAATATCTGAGAGAACGCCTTTGGCAAATCACCAACCATACAGCAAAAAGCCTTAATGCATCTGCAAAAATTGAATTTACCGATGGCTATCATGCATTAATTAATGACAATTTAGTAGTAGATTTAATAAAAGAAGCTGTGGTATATGGTAGTACCGTAGATAAAGTAATAGAGCTACAAAATCCTTCTATGGGGGTTGAAGATTTTGCATTTTTCTTAGAGAAGGTTCCAGGGGCATTCTTTTTCTTGGGAAGTGGATATAAAAATAAAGACAATCCCGGTATCCATTCCGGAAATTTTGAAGTGGATGAGTCTTGTATTAAAACGGGAATTCTTGCATGCAGTTTATCGGCATTGCAGCTGCTAGAGTAGCAACTTTATTAAGGTATATATACTTACAAAGAAAAAGCAGATGGTATAAAGGGCGATCAAAAATCAAATCATGCCTGTAACCGGGAGACACGTGCCGGCCAAAGGCATGATTAATTCGTTTTCCTATTTGTGTGCATTTAACTTATGCACTGTGGGGACGGGTGAGATTTACTCAGCTTTTGCATTATTGAATCTTTTTGTTAGTCTAGAAACCTTTCTAGAAGCTGCATTTTTATGGATAGTTCCTTTTGCTGCTGCTTGCATCAGTTTCTTTTCAGCTAATGCCAGCTTTTCTTTTGCAGTATCAAAATCTCCTGCAGCTATTGCGCTGTCAAAATTTTTGATAATTCCTTTCAGATGAGATTTAACTCTTCTGTTAGAAGCTGTCTTTTTAGCTATAACACGGATTCTTTTCTCTGCTGATTTAATATTTGCCATTTTTTTCACCCCACTTTCGCAAAATATCGCAATATGAAGTATACATGAATAGAATAAGAATAGCAAGGGGAAAATAGAAAAAAGAACCATATAAATAATGTATTTTCAATGATAAACCAAATGAATTCTACTACAAGAGAAAAGGGAGGCAAAAAACCGATGAAATTTAGGACAGACTTAGCTATAGAAAATAAAGAAATGTATGATTCCGAAAATAAAGGTAGAAATATTGAAATCCCAGGGGTAGAGGTGGAAACGGATACTTACGAGGAAGAGGTTCGTGTTACAAGGATAAAAATAACCGACGATTATGGAAGCAATATTATGTCAAAGCCCATTGGAAATTATATCACTCTTGAAGTTGATGGTGTTATTGATGGTCCTGATGAATTAAAAGAAAAAGTTGCAAAGGCACTTGCAAGGGAGCTACAACAGCTCATACATTTTCATTATAGTCTGAAGGTGTTGATTATAGGATTGGGGAATGATAAGGTCACACCCGATGCTTTGGGTCCCCAAACTGTATCAAAAGTAAAGGTTACAAGACAATATTTCTTGATGTTTGATGCAGATGGTGATGATGAAATGTCTTGTGTCAGTGGATTTATTCCTGGGGTCATGGGATCAACGGGTATGGAAACTGCAGAGCTAATAAGGAGTGCTGCTGAAATTGCAAAGCCCGACGTTATTATAGCGGTAGATGCATTAGCCTCACGACATATTGAAAGAATAAACACTACTATCCAGATCAGCGATACGGGAATCGCCCCAGGTTCAGGTACAGGAAACATGAGGAAGGAGCTTAATGAAAAAACCCTTGGAGTGAAGGTTATTGCATTAGGTGTGCCCACGGTGATTGATTCAAGAACCTTAATTTTGGATACTTTATCCAAGTATATAACTGACCCTATGGCAGCAGAAAATTATTTAGAGCAAAAGGGGCATGACATGATTGTTACTTCTTCAGATATTGACCAGGTCATACACGATTTTTCAGGAATAATTGCAAACGGAATTAATATAACGCTACATCCAGGCATATACTCTTAGTATTGCAGAATTACTACAGCTAACATTCTGTCCTGAGCAGGACAAAATGCGAGCTAAGATTACAAAAGCCTTATTTAAGAATCTATGGTTTACTTTGCAAATCGCTTAACTGTAAGCGATTTGCAATTCTACGTAAACAGCAGTGGAGGGTTTGATTTTATGTACCGAAAACGATGGGGATCACGGAGTAGCAGGGGACTAACCCCAGGTAAAATAGCATTACTTGCTTTAACATTTTGGGTAGTTTCAGGGCTAGTCATGGTTGCATTTATCAGCTCAAATACAAAAGATGTGGCAGAAGGCAGTGAAGGAATCGGCAAGATGTACATAGGAAACATTTTTCCTACTATTAGCAGAGGTGCTAAATATGAGTCAAGGGCAGCTGGGTCAATGGCGCTTCGTACGGGGGAAAGTGGCATTGGTACAGATGATGTCAACCTGAATGGCACAGATTTAGAGAATAAAAAAGACAGTAGTAATATATTCAAATCTATGCTGGGCAATATGTTTCCAGTAGCTCAGGTTTTAGATGATGATTTGGCAGAGGAGGATCCAGGAATCAATTTTGCAGAACAGGACACCATTAATAAAGATGGTAAAGAAGGAATATTGCCTGAAAACTCAATTGTACAGACAACCCCTCGTCCACCATCTGCAAATATTGACTTTACAAAGCCCGTTGTTATTATCTATCACACCCACGCAACGGAGTCCTATCAGCCAGTATCAGAAGGAAATTTCCACACCTTAGAGGAATATGGCACTGTGCGAGAGGTGGGCAACGTGATGGCAGCAGAGCTGGAGGCAAAGGGAATACAAGTCATTCATGATAAAACCATTCATGACTATCCATCCTACAGTAAATCCTACAGTCGTTCGTTAGAAACTGTTAAAACTCTAATGGGGAATAATGAATCTACGAAGATCATCATTGACTTACATAGAGACGCAGCCGCTTATACCGGTAATAACCCTAAAGTTGTGAAAATCAATAATGAGGATGTGGCTCAGTACAGCTTAGTAGTTGGAACAGGAAACCCAAATGTGGAAGCCTTACGTACTTTTGCAGGCTATATTAATTCAAAGGCAGAAGAAATGTATCCAGGATTAGCCGGTAGGATTATTGAAAAAGAATATAAATTTAACCAGCACGTATCTGATTATCATTTGCTCCTAGAAGCTGGTAATAACGAGAATACTATTGACCAGGCGAAGCGGCTAGGGAAGTGCTTTGCAAACGTACTTGCTGAGGCCATTAAAGAAATACAATAAAGATAAAAAGGAAGTGAACAAAAGATGATATTAAAAAAACTTATAGTGTTTTTCATGGTCATTTTTGCAGTAATTGGTTTTGTTACTGTTGATGCCGCCTATTCGGACATGCTTGACTTAGAGGGTAAAATCGGCCTTGAAGTAAAGCGAATCGATGAGGATTACCTGTCTATGAGTATTTTTGGAAAAGTTGCAGAGATTAATACCACTGAGGTTGCAAGAAGCTGGAATGAATTCAGTGAAACTGTGGTAGCTGGCCTTAATTCAGCAACAACGGGTATTCGCAGGCTTGCTGGAATTGAAGAAGAAAGAGATTACAGCGTTTTTCAGCTACAAATGCTGTAAATTACAATGATCCACAAGAGATTCATAAGATATTCTTAACAACAGAGCTAAATATATGGTATAATTACTTCTGTTAATATTAAAATTTCAGGAGGAAAAATGAATTCATACCAGAAATACATCAGAAACTTTTCTATTATAGCTCATATAGATCACGGAAAATCTACTCTAGCAGACAGAATTATTGAAAATACGGGATTAGTTTCTCATCGAGAAATGAAAGAACAGTATTTAGATAACATGGATCTGGAAAGAGAAAGAGGCATTACCATTAAACTTCAAACTACCAGATTGATGTATAAAGCTAGGGATGGACAGGAATATATTTTCAACTTAATAGATACACCAGGTCACGTAGACTTTACCTATGAGGTGTCCAGGAGCCTTGCAGCTTGTGAAGGGGCTATACTTATTGTGGATGCGACTCAGGGAGTAGAGGCCCAGACCCTTGCCAATGTTTATCTGGCTGTGGACCAAAATCTTGAAATTGTCCCAACGATAAATAAAATTGACTTACCCAGTGCTAGACCTGAGGAAGTTAAGCTAGAGATTGAAGACGTTATCGGTATTGATGCTGAAGGTGCACCTTTAATTTCTGCAAAAGAAGGCACTGGCATTGAGGATCTATTAGAAGCAATTGTAACCCAAATACCTCCTCCAACAGGAGATATTGATGGTAAACTGAAGGCTTTAATATTTGATTCTTATTATGATAACTATAGAGGTGTAGTTATTTATACACGGGTTATGGATGGGGTGATAAAAAAGGGTGATGTTATCCGCCTCATGAGTACAAAGAAAAAGTATGAAGTAACTGAAGTGGGTGTTTATTCCCCCGGACCTCTCCCAGTAGATCAGCTGTCTGCAGGAGAAGTAGGATATATTTGTGCCAGCATCAAGCAGGTAGCTGATGCAAGGGTAGGGGATACCATTACATTAGACAATGATCCTACGGAAGAGCCTTTACCAGGCTATAAAAAAGTACAACCTATGGTTTATTGTGGTATCTATCCTGCAGAGGGCGAAAAGTATGAGAATGTGCGAGATGCTTTAGAGAAGCTTCAAGTAAACGATGCAGCCTTCCACTTTGAATCAGAAACTTCTACAGCCCTGGGATTTGGATTCCGTTGCGGCTTTCTTGGACTTTTGCATATGGAGATTATCGTAGAACGTCTGGAAAGGGAATTCGACCTTGGTATTATCACCACTTCACCAAGTGTTATATATAAGGTCGTGATGAACGATGGTAGTGTTGAAATGGTTCAAAATCCATCTAATCTACCACCTTTAACATCAATAGACCATATTGAGGAGCCTATTGTAAAAGCTGATATCATGATTCCGAAAGATTATGTAGGAAGTATTATGGAAATTTGCCAGGAAAGACGAGGCAAATTGATCCATATGGAGTATATAACAGAAACAAGGGTAGTACTTCACTATGAAATGCCTCTGAATGAAGTTATTTATGACTTTTTCGATGCATTAAAATCAAAGACCAGAGGTTATGGTTCATTGGATTATGAATTTATTAGATATGAAAAATCAAATTTAGTGAAGCTAGACCTTTTACTGAACAAAGAACTGGTGGATGCCTTCTCCATGATTGTTCATGAATCAAAGGCTTATACTAGAGGGCGCTTTGTTTGTGAAAAACTGAAAGAAATTATACCACCTCACCAATTTGAAATACCTATTCAGGCTTCAATAGGTCAGAAGGTTATTGCCCGGGAAACTGTGAAGGCCTATAGGAAGGATGTCCTTGCAAAATGCTACGGCGGAGATATTTCACGAAAAAGAAAGCTTCTGGAAAAGCAGAAGGAAGGTAAGAAGCGAATGCGTCAATTTGGGAGCGTAGAAGTTCCACAGGAGGCATTTACCGCAGTTTTGAAGTATGATGAAAACAAGTAAATATAATAGGAACAAAACAAGTAAAGCAGTAGGACTATATATCCATATTCCTTTTTGTGATAAGAAATGCAATTACTGTGATTTCCTCTCCTTTGCGACGACGGAGGGGAGCAGTTATCGAGAATATGTCAGTACCTTAATAAAAGAAATACATTATTACGGCAAAGTTTACAATAATGAATATTATGTCGATACTGTTTTTATAGGAGGCGGTACCCCGTCTTTAATTCCTGAAGCTTTTGTTAAAGAGATTATGGCTGCAGTATCTGCAGCCTTTCACATTGCTAAGGATGCTGAAATTTCAATAGAAGCGAATCCAGGTACCCTTACTAAAAATAAGCTTAATACATATTTAAGGGCCGGTATCAACCGACTTAGTATGGGTGTTCAAAGTCTGGATAACACACTTCTTAAAACCTTGGGTAGGATTCACACAGCAGAGGAAGCAATTGAAAACTACTTAATGGCAAGAGATTGTGGCTTTGACAATATTAATCTTGACCTGATGTTTGCTCTCCCAGGACAAACTCAGGAGATCTGGCATAATACTCTGGAGAATGCCTTGAATTTATCTCCCTCCCATATCTCTTTTTACAGTCTACAGTACGAAGAAGGGACCCCTTTCTTTGAAGGGCTGAAGAAAGGAATTTTAGAGGAGACTTCAGACGGGCTATATATAGAAATGTATAAAACAGCACTGGCAATGCTGAAGAGCAAAGGATACAGCCACTACGAAATTTCTAATGCTGCCCAGCCAGGTTATTTCTGTAAGCACAATTTAAAATACTGGTCTCTTGATAATTATTTAGGCTTTGGTCTGGGCGCTCATTCTTATTTAGATGGTCAAAGGTTCAGCAATATAGAAGAGCTAGAAATATATATATCAGCATTAGGAGTTAGGGCGGAATCAGAGATAGAGTCAGCCTTGGGATTAAACCCAGAGCTAGCTGGACCAGCAGTCATATGGCATCACACAAATACCAAACAAGATAACATTTCCGAATATATCATTACGGGGCTTCGAAAGATCAATGGAATTAAGCTGCAGGACTTTGAAGAACGATTCGGACAAAGTATTCTTAATCTTTATAGTAAGGAAGTGAAAGATTATCTGGATCAAGAATTCCTAGAGGTTGTTGATGGCCAGCTACGGTTTACTTTGAAGGGTATTTTTATATCTAATAGTATTCTTGCTGATTTTGTGTAAGAAATGTGATTCAAATGAAGATGGAGATTGTGATGAAAAAATATATCATGGCTTTAGATCAGGGAACCACTAGCTCAAGGTGCATTATTTATAACAAAAAAGGTGAAGTCATTAGTCAAGCTCAAAAGGAATTTGGACAAATTTATCCAAAAGCAGGGTGGGTAGAGCACGACCCTATGGAAATCTGGTCTACTCAAATTGGTGTGGCTCAGGAAGCCATGTATAAAATTAATGCAAGCTATAAGAATATAGAAGCCATCGGCATTACCAATCAAAGAGAAACTACAGTCATCTGGGATAAAGATACAGGGAAACCCATTTATAATGCTATCGTATGGCAATGTAGACGAACAGCGGAATATTGTGATTTTCTTAAGGAAAAAGGACTGGCTGAGATTATTAAAAATAAAACTGGACTTCATATCGATGCCTACTTTTCTGGTACAAAAATTAAGTGGATTTTAGACCACGTGGAAGGGGCTAGGGAAAAGGCTCAAGAGGGAAAATTGATTTTTGGTACCATCGAAACTTGGCTCATCTGGAATTTGACCAAAGGAAAAGTCCACGTTACGGATTATTCCAATGCATCAAGAACTATGTTGTTTAATATTAATATGTTGGCATGGGATGAAGATCTTTTAGAGGAACTTTCTATACCCAAGGAAATTTTGCCTGAAGTAAAGCCTTCCAGCTACCTCTATGGTGTAACGGATTCTTCTATCTTCGGAGGAGAAATCCCTATTAGTGGAGCTGCAGGTGACCAACAGGCGGCGCTATTTGGCCAAACCTGCTTTACAGAAGGGGAGGCTAAGAATACCTATGGCACCGGATGCTTTCTTCTTATGAACACGGGGGAAAAGCCTGTTCAGTCAAAGAATGGACTCCTTACTACTATCGCTTGGGGAATTGACGGAAAAGTGACTTATGCCCTGGAAGGCTCCATTTTTGTGGCAGGTGCTGTAATCCAGTGGTTAAGAGATGAAATGAAGCTTTTGGAAAAGTCATCAGACTCGGAATGGATGGCGCAAGAAGTGGACGATACCAACGGTGTATACGTAGTTCCGGCTTTTGTGGGACTTGGAGCTCCTCATTGGGATCCTTACGCCAGGGGGACCATTGTTGGACTTACAAGAGGAGCAAATCGGTTTCACATTATTCGGGCTGCATTGGAATCCATCGCTTATCAGACCCATGATGTGCTAAAGTCTATGGAAGGGGATTCCGGGGTAAAACTGTCCGCCTTGAAGGTAGATGGAGGTGCTAGCGCCAATGATTTTCTTATGCAATTCCAGTCAGATATTATTGAAGTTCCGGTTAAGAGGCCTGTATTCATTGAAACCACAGCCCTTGGTGCTGCTTATCTTGCAGGGCTTGCTACAGGCTTTTGGAAAGATAAAGACGATATTATTGAGAACTGGCAGGTTTCCCGTATATTTGAACCGAACATGACAGAAGGATACCGAAATCACCTAATTAAAGGATGGGAAAAGGCAATAAAATCCTCCTTGGGCTGGGCTAAGAATTAATCACACACCATATCGGATTGCCAAATAATCCTTGATAAGCCTCACTGTTCCGGTGATGCCAAGAGCACTTGTCTTAATCGATAAGTCATAGTTTTCTGCACGGCCCCACTTATTGTCTGCGTAATAGTTATAATAGGCGGACCTTTGCCTGTCTGTTTTTAACATGACGTCCCTGGCATCTTTTTCGGAAACGCCGTAGCTATTAATAATTCTATTTAGTTTATCTTTTTCATCAGAATGGATAAACAAATGGGTGGTTCCTTTTACATCTCGCAAAATATAATCCGCACAGCGTCCAACAATGACACAAGAGCCTTTTTCCGCAATATCTTTAATAATGTTTGCTTGAATGACGAAAAGCTTGTCATTCATAGGCATGTCGTTTATTGTAAGAGGCTTGTTGCCAAATAAATTTGCATTGCTTGCAAAGGTATCCCAAAAGCTATTGGAAGGAGATTCGTCTGCTCGTGCAAATAAATTTTCTTCAATACCACTCTCTTTAGCGGCAAGCTGAATCAAATCCTTATCATAAAAAGGAATATTTAAATCCTGGGCAAGCTGTTTACCAATGGCACGTCCGCCACTGCCATATTGCCTTGCTATTGTAACAATTATTTTTTGATCCATATTTTTCTCCCTTCGCTCCATTTTCTACTCCTTATAGTACCATTTGATATGTACCCATTATACCATAGGAAGGAGTAACTAAATGATAAAATGTTTAGCTGTATATGCTTCCTTGCGAGGGACAGACTGGATACAAAAATATTTAGGAAAAAAATCCATATTTTTTCAAAAACCCTGTTGACATTGCCCTTCAACAGTGGTAAATTAAAAACATGAGGTTAGCACTCACCGAGAGAGAGTGCTAACAATCAAAAGGCGAAGTTGAAATCCTATGGAAAATGGTGATGAAAAATGGATTTAAGCGAAAGAAAATTACGTATATTACAGGCCATTATCGGGGACTTTATTTATTCTGCTGAGCCGGTTGGATCTAGAACCTTATCGAAAAAATATGATATGGGTATTAGTCCTGCCACGATTAGAAACGAAATGTCTGATTTGGAGGAAATGGGATTCTTAACTCACCCACATACCTCAGCAGGCAGAGTTCCATCTGATAAAGCATATAGGCTATATGTCAATAGCCTGATGCAAAAATATGAACTGCCGGAAGAAGAAAAAAAGATTATTGAACAGCAGTTAAATAAAAATGTGCTGGAGCTTGAAAAAACACTTAAATATGCGGCAACTCTACTGTCAGAACTCACAAACCTGACGTCTTTTGCCATTACACCCAACCAACAGGAGAACAAGTTGAGGTATATCAATATCCTACCTGTTGATTCAAACACGGTGGTGTTGATGATCGTTGCGGAAAGCGGTAAGGCGTCAAATACAACAGTTAAGCTTCGAGTTCCTTATACTGATGCAGACCTTGAGCTTTTATCGAAGGTCTTAACCTATCATTATAAAGGCAAAACTTTGAGTAGTATTTTGACGACGGATATCATTAGGCATTTTGAATCAGATATTGAAGCTTTAAGCCGTTTGGTTCACAATATAAGGCCTACATTTATTAGCACTTTGGAAAACATGCTAGACATTGAATTATATCTGGATGGACTGACAAATATTTTCTCCATTCCGGAATATAACGATATTGAGAAAGCCAAGATATTTATTGAAATGTTAAACCAAAAGAAACATTTTACAGATGTTTTGATAAATAGGGAAGATGGTATAATTATTACCATAGGTGAAGAACACGAAGACGATTTTATGAGAGAAAACAGTCTGATTACTGCAACATATCACATCGACGGTAAATTAGTCGGCAAGCTTGGTGTGATAGGACCTACCAGGATGAAATATGGAGAAGTGACTTCTATTATCGAATACATTACGAGCAATCTGAATAAAACATTTAAATTAATGGTAGGGGAAGGAGAAGATGATGAGCAAAAATAATAAGACAGAAAAAGAACTAAATGCAGAAAACATGGAGCAACCAGCCAAGGATGAGGTTGAGGTGGAGGATGAACAAAACCAATCCACTGACCAGGAGCAATGTGAAAATCAAAAAGAATCCGATACTCCTAGCAAGGAAGAAGAGGAGTTAAATACGAAATATTTACGACTGGCAGCAGATTTCCAAAATTATAAAAGAAGGGTAGAAAAGGAAAAGAGCGACATTTATGCAAATGCTAACGAAAAGATTGTTACGCAATTGCTTGATGTAATAGATAATTTTGAACGTGCCTTAGAACATACAGATTCTGATATGGAAAGCTTTGCAGAGGGCATGTCCTTAATTTTTAAACAATTTAAAGATGTTCTCGGGAAATGCGGTGTGGAAGTAATTCCGGCCGAAGGTGAACAATTTGACCCGAACTTTCATCACGCCGTGCTAACAGAAGGCTCTGGCGAAAATGAAAGTGGAAAGGTCACGAAAGTATTTCAAAAGGGGTATATGTTAAATAAAAAAGTTATCAGGCCATCTATGGTAGAAGTGGCAGAATAACGAACAGATTTTTAAATTAGGAGGATTAACAAATGGGAAAAGTAATAGGAATTGACTTAGGAACTACAAACTCATGTGTGTCTGTTTTAGAAGGCGGAGAGCCTGTTGTTATTGCAAATGCAGAAGGTAATAGAACAACTCCTTCCGTGGTAGCTTTTGCTAAAAACGGTGAAAGGTTAGTTGGTGAAACTGCAAAAAGACAGGCTATCACAAATCCTGACAGAACCATTTCATCTATAAAAAGACATATGGGTACAGATTATAAGATTGAAATTGATGGAAAAACATACACGCCACAAGATATTTCTGCGATGATATTGACAAAGCTAAAAACAGATGCAGAAAGCTATTTAGGAGAAACAGTAACAGAAGCCGTCATTACTGTACCAGCCTACTTTACAGACAGCCAGAAGCAAGCGACTAAGGATGCAGGTAGAATTGCAGGCCTTGACGTAAAGAGAATTATCAACGAGCCTACAGCCGCATCACTAGCTTATGGGTTAGATAAAGAAGAGGCCCATCACAAGATTCTAGTTTACGACCTAGGCGGTGGAACATTCGACGTGTCCATACTAGAGCTAGGTGATGGTGTATTCGAAGTTTTAGCAACAAGCGGAAACAACAAGCTGGGCGGAGACGACTTTGACGAAGTTCTATTGAACTTTATAGCTGATAGCTTTGCAAAGGAAAATGGAATTGACCTTAGAAATGATAAGATGGCTCATCAAAGATTGAAGGAAGCCGCAGAAAAAGCAAAGAAAGAGCTTTCTAGCTCACAAACAACTAATATTAACTTACCATTCATCACTGTAAATCCAGATGGACCTTTACACTTGAACATGGATATTACAAGAGCCAAATTTGAACAGCTTGCAGCACCATTAATAGAAAAGACCATCGAGCCTTTGAGAAAGGCTATGGCTGATGCTGATGTCACAACAAATGATCTTGAAAAGGTGATCCTAGTTGGTGGTTCCACAAGAATTCCAGCAGTACAAGAGGCTGTGAAGAAAATCACCGGTAAAGATCCATTTAAAGGAATCAATCCAGATGAATGCGTTGCAATAGGTGCAGCAGTACAGGCTGGCGTTTTGACTGGAGAGGTTAAGGACGTACTACTTCTGGATGTAACACCTCTATCTCTTTCAATTGAAACATTAGGTGGCGTTGCAACTAGACTAATCGAAAGAAATACTACTATACCTACAAAGAAGAGCCAGATCTTCTCAACGGCTGCAGATAATCAAACAGCAGTTGACATTCACGTGTTGCAGGGTGAAAGAGAGATGGCTGCAGGAAATATCACTTTGGGAAGATTCCAGCTTTCCGGTATTCCACCGGCTCCACGTGGTGTTCCACAAATCGAAGTTACCTTTGACATTGACGCTAACGGTATTGTAAATGTAAGCGCTAAAGACATGGGAACTGGTAAAGAACAAAGAATTACTATAACTTCTTCTAATAAACTTTCCGACGATGAAATCAATCAGAAAATAAAAGAAGCTGAACAGTTTGCAGAAGAAGATAAAAAGAAAAAAGAAGAAATAGAAACTAGAAATAAAGCTGAAACCTTGATTTATGAAACAGAAAAATCTCTTAAGGAAATCGAAGGCAGCTTAAGTGAGGATGAAAAGAACAAAGTCATTTCAGCTAAAGATGATTTAGCTAAAGCACTTGAAGGTACAGATATAGAAGACATTAATGCGAAGATGGAAACCTTAACAAACGAATTCCATACCATTTCTGCCAAAATGTATGAACAGGCACAAGCTCAGCAGGCTCAAGGCGGAGCAGATGGTGGAAGTGACGAAGCAGGTGCTTCTGACGAGAACCCTGCACCAGACAATGTCGTAGATGCAGACTATGAAGTGGTTGACGAAGAATAATAAAAGATATATAATTTTGCGGTACACTCCATATGGAGTGTACCGTTAAAAAGTGTAAGAGAAATTATTCTTACACGCAGTTAGAGAGGGTAGATTAATGGCAGACAAACGAGACTTTTATGAAGTCCTTGGATTAAAAAAGGGCGCCACAGAGGAGGAAATCAAAAAAGCTTACCGAAAGAAAGCGATGGAATTTCATCCCGACCGGAACCCCGGAGACAAGGTGGCTGAAGAAAAATTTAAGGAAGTAAATGAAGCATATAGCATTCTTTCCGACCCTCAAAAGAAGGATAAGTACGATAGATTTGGTCATGCAGGTGTAGATCCTAACGCAGGCTTTGGCGGGGGTGGTTTCGGTGGCGGTTTTGGCGGTGGCTTCGAAGATATCTTTGGCGATCTTTTCGGAGGCATGTTTGGTGGGGCATACAACCAAGCAGGTACAAGGCGCAGAACCGGACCAAGAAAAGGCAATGATTTGCAAAAACAAATCAATATTACTTTTGAAGAAGCTGCCTTTGGAGCTAAAAAGAAAGTACAGATCAACAAGCATGTGGTCTGTGAAACCTGCGATGGCAGCGGTGCTGAGAAGGGTTCGGATAAGGTAACCTGTCAAAAATGTCATGGAACGGGAGAATTACGAACCACTCAAAGAACACCTTTTGGTCAGTTTACCAATGTACAGCCATGCGATAACTGTGGCGGTAGTGGTGAAGTTATCGAAAACCCATGCAGCACCTGTAAAGGTTCCGGTACAGTTAGAAAAACAGTAACAATCGCTGTTGATATTCCAGCTGGAGTAGACAACGACTCTGTTATTTCCATAAAAGGACAAGGAGAACCGGGAATAAACGGTGGTCCACACGGAGACCTATATGTAGTGATTTCTGTGTCTCCACATAAATTGTTTAAGAGAAAAGGCATAGACTTATGGCTAGAAATGCCTATTACCTTTAGTCAAGCGGCCTTGGGTGATAATATTACTGTTCCAACTCTAAAAGAGAAGGTCAGCTATAAGATACCGGCCGGAACACAGCCGGATACTGTGTTTAGATTAAAAGGCAAAGGGATTAAATCACTAAGATCCTCAAGGGTAGGGGATTTATATGTGAAGGTAAACCTTGAGGTGCCCACAAAGCTTACTTCAGAACAGAAAAAGCTTATTGGAAAGCTGGGAGAATCCCTTACAACAGATGGTTATTCCAAAAGGAAGAGCTTTGCGGAATCTCTAAAGGAGCATTTTAGTAAATGAAATATTTTGAGGTTAAAATTTATACAACAAAAGAGGGAATAGACCCGCTAACCTGTATCCTAACGGATATAGGGATAGCGGGTTTTGTGATAGAAGATCCACAGGATTTTTCCGAACTATTGGAGAAGAAAAACTCCTATGATTGGGATTATGTGGACGAAAGCTTGATGGATCTAGCTCATATAGAAACAAATATTACTTTTTATCTAGATGTAAACGAAGAAGGTAATAGTAAGCTTCAAGAGGTAAAGCGCCAAATAGAAAAGCTAAAAGAAAGAACCGTGCCTAGTAGCTCATTTAGTCCATTTGGAAAAGTAGATTTTGGAAGCTTAGTATTAGAAACTCAGCTCATTGCAGATGATGAGTGGAAGGATAAATGGAAGGAATATTTTAAGCCGGCCAAGGTTAGCGACAAAATCGTAATAAAACCTTCCTGGGAAAGTTATCAGAAACAGGAAGATGATGAGCTTGTTATAGAAATAGACCCAGGCATGGCCTTTGGAACGGGAACTCACCCAACGACTTCCTTGTGCATCAGGCTAATGGAAAAATATATGACACAAGAAGATATGATTCTTGATGTAGGCTGCGGTTCAGGAATTTTATCCATTGCAGCTGCTCTTTTGGGGGCAGGGAAGGTCCTTGGGATTGAAATAGACCCTATTGCGGTAGCTGTATCCAAAGATAATGTTACCTTGAATGGACTAGACGATAAAATAGAAATTCAAGAAGGGGATCTAGTAAAAGGACTAAATTTCAAGGCAGATGTCATCGTAGCTAATCTAATGGCAGATTTGGTAGTGATGTTATCAAAGGATGTAGCCAAGCACCTAAAACAAAAAGGGTTTTATATTTCCTCGGGAATACTTATTGAAAAAAAAGAATGGGTTGCCCAGTCTTTGAGGGATTTGGGTTTTGAAATTATTGAGATAGCAGAAGAAGATGAGTGGTGTGCCATTGCGGCTACCTATGACAGGTTGTAAAGGAGTAAATATGAGCAGGTTTTTTGTGAATCCAGAAAATATTGCAGGAAGCAGCATATTTATAACTGACAAAAATGATATTAAGCATATTAACAAGGTGCTCAGGTTAGATATAGGGGATCAGCTCAATGTTTCAGATTCTATGGAATTTGAATACAAAACGGAAATTATATCTATTCATAGCGATGAAATTGAAGTAAAAATATTAGATAAGCAGAAATTTGCTCGGGAGCCAGAGCTGAAGGTCACACTTTTTCAAGGGGTTCCTAAACAAGGCAAAATGGAGCTCATTATTCAAAAAACAGTGGAGCTGGGAGTACATGCTGTTGTTCCTGTCTTTACAGCAAGAACCGTTGTTCAGGATAAAGGGAATTTTAGCAAAAAAATTCAGCGATGGCAGAGAATTTCAGATGAGGCTGTAAAGCAGTGTAAGCGTGGCATCGTTCCCGCAGTGGAGCCTAGCATGACTTTTAAAGAAATGGTAGAGGAGCTGGCGGGTTTCCAGCTCGTACTTTTCCCATATGAAAATGAAGAAAAAGAGACGATAAAGGATTGCTTAAGAAACCTGACTATGAAGGTGGATAATGTGGCAGTAATTATCGGTCCTGAAGGAGGATTTTCAGATGAGGAAGCGGACTTACTAGTAGGGGCGGGTGCGAAATCTGTTACCCTAGGAAAGACCATATTGCGTACAGAAACTGCTGGATTGGCTGCTATAGCTATGATTATGTACGAGCTAGAGCTTTAAATCTTTGTACGGCTCATTTTCCTCTACTATCGATGATGTGTAGATCTAATGCTTCAGCTTTACCATCATCCTCCTTTTGGAAGTAGCTAGGTTCTGAGAACTCATACTTCCTAAAATATTCTTTACTCTCCTCATCTTTATATACTACGGATTTATTTTTACTAAGTAGTTTTGTAATGTCATAAAGATCGATCCAAATCTGGTTAGGGCTATCCTTTAGGCTTTCATCAAAGATTAGCTGCATGCCGTAATGTAGGTGAGGAGTGTCAATATTATTTACATTTTCTTTTACGCTATATCCGGTTCTTCCAGAATACCCAATGACATCTCCGGCTTTTACTGCTTTTCCAATATATAAGTTGGCGGCATAGGGATGATCCTTTCTGAGATGAGCATAGTAGTAATAGCGTAGCTTATCATAGCTTCTGATACCAATGCGCCAGCCACCATACTGGTTCCAACCCATGGCCTCTACAATACCGCTTTCCACGGCAATGATAGGAGCCCCTGTGGAAACCATCAAATCATGACCAAAGTGCTTCCTCCTATATCCATAGCTTCTTCCGGCACCAAAATCATCGTAATGGTTATACCAATAACCGGCAGCTATAGGGGAAAAGGCCTTTAAACCATATTTTGTCTGCCAAATGACTACGCTGTCAGGATCTTCTATGTCGGGATCCTTCTCAACTGGAACCTGAATCTTAAATTCTCCTAAAAAGCCGGCTAATACGGCGGAATATGCCTTCTGATAGTAATCAAAGCTTTTCATATCCTTTGTAAGATCTTCTATACTTTCTCCCTGCTTTAACTTTTCGATAAGGTTATCCATATCCTTTGCCTTATAGTGTTTGAAATTCCCGCCATATTTGACCCCCAAATAGGCCAAAATGTCAATCCAATTTAGGTGTATCTCATCTTGATAGCTTTCGATATCTGCATACATGGCCTTTTCTAGTGCTTTGTAAGGCACATTAAAATCTACCCATTTTATAACTTGGCTATCATTTGACTGTAAGGAAGAAAAATACTGACTTACAGGGAGCGAATTTACTTGGAGAAGCACAAGGATGATGACATATATAAAAAAACCTATAAGAAGAAGCTTTATAAGCTTAAAAAATCCAGGCTTCCTATAGTATGATTTTCTAAATAACCTGCTCAAGAAATAAACCTCCTAAATCATAAGTTCTATAATTCAAGTTTCAATAATTTAGATTTGGCAATAAATAATTTATTAGATTTTGTCATAAAACTATGTATACTTTACAAGTATATGTAATAGTACAAACTGTTCAGAACGCTGATTTTTAATCCCAAGGGAATGCCAAGGAGGATAATTTTTATCCTGTCATTTTTATTTACATTCTGATTAAATGTGATAAGATAAACCAATATGAATGATTGAAGAAAAAAAAGAAGAAAGGAATCAAACATACGTGAAAATTTCATTTCATACTCTTGGATGCAAGGTGAACCAATATGAAACCCAGGCACTCAAGGAGAAGTTTATTAATAGAGGATATGAAATCGTCGGTGAAGGGGAATTCGCCGATATTTATGTAATCAATACCTGCACAGTAACGGGCTTGTCGGATAGAAAGTCTAGGCAATATATTCGAAGGGTAAAAAAGATTAATCCGGATAGTATTACAGCTGTTATTGGATGCTATGCACAAGTAAGCCCTGATGAAGCCAAGAATATTGAGGGTGTAAACATTGTTGCCGGTACCAATGAAAAGAATAACTTACCTGACTATATCGACGAATATTTAAAGAACAAAAACCAGGCCCTTCACATAAAGCCTTACGAGGAGCTGAAGGACTATGAGGACACTGGGGTGATTACGGCCATGGACTCAAGAACCCGGGCCTATATAAAGGTACAAGAAGGATGTAATAAATTTTGCTCCTACTGTATTATCCCTTACGCGAGAGGAAAGGTCAGGAGTCGTGCTGTAGAAGATGTGATAAAAGAGGCGCAGAGCCTCATTGATATGGGTTATAAGGAGCTTGTGCTTACTGGAATCAATACAGCTTTGTATGGAACAGAGCCGGGTTTTGGTCAGTATAAAAAAGAAGAGTCCGAAGAACAGGTTTACGGTATAGAGGTTATAGTAAACGCACTAAACCGATTGCCTGGAGACTTTAGAATTCGTCTTGGATCCTTAGAACCCAATGTTATTAATGCAGATTATGCAAAAAGGTTATTAAAATACGAAAAATTATGCCCTCATATGCATCTATCCTTACAAAGCGGAAGCGATAGGATATTAAAACAAATGAATCGAAATTATACTGCAGCAGATTATTTAGAGCTGGTCCATGTATTGAAAAGCCACGATAAGGGCTACGGGCTTACAACAGATATTATAGTTGGCTTTCCTGGAGAGACAGAAGAAGATTTTAATGACAGCATAAATCTAGTTAGGCAGGCTAAATTAAGTAAGGTCCATGTATTCAAATACTCTAAGAGAGAAGGAACAAAAGCAGCGGAAATGAAAGGGCATATTGCACCAGAGGTTAAGGCCAGACGAAGTGCAAAGCTGATGGAAGTTGCTACTGAAGTGGGCAGACAGTTTATACGCGATGATTTAGGCAGCTTGCGTAGGGTATTATTTGAGGAATACGATGAAGAAAAAGGACTTCTTGTGGGTCTAACAGAAAACTATATAAAGGTATATTACGAAGGGCCTAAGGATTTATGTAATAATTTTTTAAAGCTAAGGTTAGTTGAGCCCTATAAAGATGGGGTACTTGCAGAAAATATATGATTTTGGTGTATTCTGCCTAATGGGACTCTGAAGGTTTCTCAGCTTTTACGATAATTTTGACTTTTCCATAGGCGAAAGAAGTTTTATGGGGGACATTGAATTATGAAAAAGAAAATACTCTTAGTGTTGTTATTGATAACGATGATATTTGTGGTAACTAGCTGTGGCTCGCAAAATTCTCCCGCTCAAGAAGAGGGAAATAACCAAAAGGTGGAAAGCAGTCAAAGAGATGCAGACCGTGATGCCATTGACTTTACCAACTTTGATACTATGGATATTTACGGTCAGGAAGTAAATCAAGAAATCTTTCAGGATTATCAGCTTACCATGGTCAATGTATGGGGGACCTTTTGTGGCCCATGTATTGATGAAATGCCCGACTTAGGTGAAATTCAGCGAGAATATCAGGATAAAGGCGTCAATATTGTTGGAATTGTTGTGGATGTTCAAGGACAGGATTTAAGTGTTGTAGAGGAACAGCTGGAAAAAGCTAAAAAAATAGCAGAGCTGACAGAAGCAGATTATCTCCATCTTTTGTTGTCAGAGGAGCTCATCCGTGCTAGAATTGGAGAAATCGCTTCTATCCCCACCACATTTTTCGTTGATAACAAAGGAAATTTCGTAGGAAAGACCTATGTAGGTGCAAGAAATAAGCAGGATTGGATTGATATCATTGAAGAAAACCTTTAATACCCAACATCATAGGATTCTTTTACCGGGAACCCTGATATTCGCCGGACTGCTGTTTGTAGCCTTAGGAATTTATCAGGGGGAGGTTGGTATTGTCTTAAGGAAAGCAATTCACATATGTTTGGAGTGTATTGGCATTGGATAAAAAAATAGGACCTCCTAGATACAGCCGAAGACTATTGGCACAGCTGGCATTTTTTATTACCACAAATAGCTATTTTAAAGGTTTTGCAAAAGGAACTATCTTTAGAGGCCAAGTAAAGGCCCTATGCCTCCCCGGCTTGAATTGTTATTCTTGTCCAGGGGCTTTAGGTTCTTGCCCTATGGGGGCAATGCAAGGGGTGCTCGCAGAAAAGGATCTAAGGTTCCCCTTTTATGTAACGGGATTTCTCCTTGTGGTAGGAGCCGTTTTTGGCAGATTTGTATGTGGATGGCTTTGTCCTTTTGGGCTCTTTCAAGATGTATTACATAAAATTCCCTTTAAGGGCAAGATAACGAAGGTAAAAGGGGATAAGTATCTAAAGTATTTAAAGTATTTCATTCTTATCGTGTTTGTCATCCTTTTGCCTATGCTTGTTCTTGATCTTTTAGGTCAAGGCACCCCATGGTTTTGCAAGTGGATTTGTCCCTCAGGGACTTTAATGGCTGGATGGCCTCTTGCAATTTTAAATGAAGGTATCAGGGGGGCTATAGGATGGCTATTTGCTTGGAAGAGCTTTATATTGATAGCTGTCATTATTCTTTCAGTAATCATATATAGGCCTTTTTGCAGATATGGTTGCCCCTTAGGAGCTATTTACGGTCTTTTTAATCCGGTAGCTATTTATGGTTATCAAATTGAAGAAAATAAATGTACAGATTGTGGCCGGTGTCAAAAGTCCTGTAAACTGGATATTCCAGTAAAGGACACCCCAAACAGTTTAGATTGTATCCGTTGCGGAAATTGTAAAAAAGCATGTCCGGAAAAAGCCATCATCAATAAGTCTTATCGTAATAGGATTCAAGGTCATTAATTACTATGAGCAGATAAATGAAAATAGTATACAGATAGAATAAGTATTACTCTTTTATAAAGATGGGCTATAATGATAGTGCAAGTTAAATATGCTAATAGATTAAAATAAGGAGTGTGGAATATGTCAGATTGTATTTTTTGTAAAATTATTAATAAGGAGATTCCTTCTAAAACAGTCTATGAAGATGATCAAATAATGGCATTCCATGACCTACAGCCTCAAGCTCCTGTCCATGTGCTAGTAATTCCTAAAAAGCATATAGCTTCCATGGACCATGTGGCTACTGATGACGCTGAAGTCATGGGATATATGATGGCTAAGATAAAGGATATTGCTGCAGATCTTGGGCTAAGCAATGGATATAGGATAGTAGTGAACTGTGGCGAGGATGGGTTACAGACAGTAGGTCATTTACATTTACATCTCCTAGGAAAGAGAAAGATGACCTGGCCTCCCGGTTGATTGACCTGTTGATATTCCATAGGTATTTAGAATCAGATTACACAAATATGTAAAAAAATCTCTTGATTAATAGGACAAAAGAAAGTATACTATGTATTGGTATAGGTGACGATCCGTTTGACAGGCACAAAGTGATGAAAACAGGACATGGAGGGAGGGGAATGAATACATGGCACAAGTAGTTGTAAGAGAAAATGAAAGTTTGGAAAGTGCGCTAAAAAGATTTAAGCGTTCTTGCGCAAGAGATGGAGTAATGTCAGAGCTACGAAAAAGAGAACATTATGAAAAGCCTAGCGTAAAGAGAAAGAAAAAATCTGAAGCGGCTAGAAAAAAGGCAAAGAAATACTAAAAGAGGTGTTTAACCTATGTCTTTAAAAGACAAATTACAAAACGATTTCAAGGAAGCTCTGAAAGCAAAAGATGAAATCAGAAAAAATACTGTAAACTTAGCTCGTGCAGCGATTAAGCAGTATGAAGTAGATCACAAAGTAGAACTGGATGATGAAGGTATTATTGATATCTTGAGCAAACAGTTGAAAATGAGGAAAGATGCCCTCTCTGATTTTGAACAAGCAGGAAGAACGGACCTGATAGAAACCTATAACCGTGAAATAGAAATATTAATGGCGTATCTGCCGAAACAACTCACTGATGAAGAAATTACTGCCATCGTTAAAGCCACTGCCCAGCAGCTTGGAATAGAGGGTGGCAAGCAGAATATGGGCAAGCTTATGGGAGCTGTGATGCCTAAAGTCAAAGGTGTTGCAGACGGCGGGGCTGTCAAAAGGATAGTCGAAAGTATACTTTAAACGTCTTTAATGTAAAATTAGCAAATAACCTGGTATAACAACCAGGTTATTTTTTTATGATTCCCTCATTTTGAGAAAAGATCAACTAATACTACAATATAGCAAAAGTCATATAATTAGTTTGCCTATTGCAACATCATTAAATTAGGTGCAATTTTGCTCAGTCATGTTATTTGGAATTTTTCACCTACGCCCCACATAAAATGATAAAAATAACACTGTGCTTATGGAGGTGGCTATGGGCATCAAAGAAGAACTAATATTTGATTTTAGCATTAATATGCCAAGACTCCTTGTCAGCGGAAATACAGGGATTATTGATAATATTAAAAAAATCGTTTTAATATCAGATAAAAATATTATAGTAGATCATGGAAGCCAATATAGTTCCATAATAGGCATGGATTTAGTGGTAAAGGAACTGGGAGAGGAACGGCTTACTGTGACAGGAAAGATACAATCCATTGAATTCTACTACGAAAGTAAGGATCAATCCCATGAGAAATAGAGGCAGTTTTCTTGAGCATTACAAAAAGATTAGAATCGAAGGCTTTGAGATACAGAAGCTTTTGACGGAATGTATAAAGTCTGGTATTGTATTGAAGAACATTCGTATAATAAACGATACGGAAATCATATTAATTGTAATGGATTGGGATTATAACCGCTTAATGCGATTGGTAAAAAATAAGTACAAGGTTACTATATTGTATGAAAGTGGGTATAAACCTATATTAAGAAGGCTTTTTAGCAAAAAAAGCACCATTATTGGACTCATATTATTTACTTTGCTTATGTATTATCAAAGCTCCTTTGTGTCAGAAATCAGAATCTATGGCTATAAAAGCTTTACAGAATCAGCCATTAGAGAGAGCTTAAAAGGGGCTGGCTTTTATGAGGGTTGCAGCAAAAAGATAGATCTTAATGAAGTTAAGCTTCATATTTATCAAGATCTTGATAATATTGCATGGATTGGGATAAAATATATTGGAAATATGGCAGAAGTCACCATTGCAGAGGGAACAATAACCTCAGAACCAGTTGATATTACAAAGCCTTGTAATGTTGTTGCTTCAAAAAGTGGTTATGTTGAAAAGATCATTGCAAAAGAAGGAGTCATTGTACAAGAAAAAGGAGCTTATGTCAATGTAGGGGATGTTCTAATTTCTGGCCAGGTTCCTATTACCAGCACTGCTTACGGCACAACGGAAAGCGCTTTAACGGCAAGATATGTTCATGCAGAAGGAGAGGCTTATGCTAAAGTTCCTTATAGATTAAAATACTACCAAGATAGATATAAGTTGGTAAAAAAACCTACTGGCAGGCAGCTATTTGGAATTTATTTAAAATTTGGAAACTTCTCATTTAACAGTGCAAAGTTTATGAATTTTTTTGATAAGGCATTATATCAAGAAAAACACCTGATAGATACAGTGAGGCCATTACCTATAGCTGTTAGTTTTTGCCGAATCCAAGAGGTAGAGGTTGAGAAACAGGAAAGGGAACAAGATGACTTAAATAAGAAAGGAAATTCCCAGGCCAGAATGGCTATAAACCATGAGCTACCAGAAAATGTGCAAATATTAAATAAAGATTTGAAGTTTACACCAAGAGAAAATATAATAGAAGTTGATATTAGCTTAGAAACTTTAGAGGAAATTGGAAAAGTAAAGGAGATTTTTATTGGAGAACCTGCTGATTGAAGAATTAAGAATTAAAATTGACCAAGAACAGGACACAGATATGCTGTTTGGAAATCTTGATGTGAATCTAAAAATTATTCAAGATAATTATGACGTGGATATCATTCAACGTCAGGATGAAATCACATTGCGAGGTAAAGAAGCAGCGAAGGCTCATGAAGTTCTCCTTGAACTTCTAGAAATTTTAGAATCTGGCGAAAGTCTTGACGCTCAGAAGGTGAACTATGTCATCAGCCTTAATAATAAAGGTTTATCCTATAAAGAAAGTAAGATTAATAAAGATGTTATTTGCTTCACGCATAGAGGAAAGCCCATTAAACCAAAGACCATTGGACAGAGGACCTATGCTCAGAGCATGAAAAAGCAGGATATTGTATTTGGAATTGGCCCTGCAGGTACAGGAAAAACTTATATTGCTGTAGCCATGGCCATTAACTCCTTTAAAAATAAAGAAGTTCAGAAAATTATTTTAGCAAGGCCCGCCGTTGAGGCAGGTGAGAAGCTAGGCTTTCTTCCTGGAGACTTACAGGAAAAGGTTGACCCTTATTTACGACCGTTGTATGATGCATTATATGACATACTTGGCAGGGACAGTGCTCTAAGACTAAAAGAAAAAGAAGTAATAGAGGTTGTGCCCTTAGCATACATGCGGGGTCGTACGTTGGACAACTCTTTTATAATTTTAGATGAAGCACAGAATACTACTAAAGAACAAATGAAAATGTTCCTGACCAGACTGGGCTTTGGTTCCAAAGCGGTGGTTACCGGTGACATTACTCAAATCGACTTACCAAGAGGAAAGAAATCCGGATTGGTGGATGCTATAAAGGTATTAGAAAACGTCGAGGGGATCGCATTTTCTTTCTTGAAGGATTCAGACGTTGTCAGACATGCTCTTGTAAGGCGTATCATAAACGCTTATGATAGATATTCAAGGGAAAATCCGGAACAGGAGGAAGAGGAATGAAAATTATTTTCAGCGAAGAAATCATGCCCGGACAAAGTGTCATTGACGGAATGACCAAAGCCGGTGAGCTCTGTGTGAAGGAAGAAAATATTGATCCTGAGAGGGTGGAGGTCAGCGTTACCTTTGTGGAAAACGGAGAAATACAACAGCTTAATCAAATTTACAGGGGAAAAGATTCAGTGACTGATGTTTTATCCTTTCCACAATTTAAGGATCTAAAGGATATCAATAAAGAGGGCCCTATCTGTCTGGGTGATGTGGTCATCTGCACGGAACAGGCATTGCTCCAAGCAGATGAATTTGGCCATAGCCCTGAAAGAGAGCTTATTTACCTTTTTGTTCATAGTATGTATCATTTATTGGGATATGATCATATCAATGAAGAGGATAAAAAGAAAATGAGGGGTCGAGAAGAATCTATTATGGGCCAGGTGGGCCTAGAAAGATAATTTTCAACCCTTTAGAGGATTGTTATGAAGAAATATGAAGATTTATATCGCAGGGCGAGGGAAGCGCTGAATAACGCCTATGCCCCTTATTCTAAGTTTAAGGTTGGAGCGGCGCTACTCACTAAGACCGGAGAAGTCTTTACAGGAGTGAATGTGGAAAATTCCTCTTATGGTGCAACTATTTGTGCAGAACGTACAGCCTTTGTAGCGGCTGTCTCTCAAGGGTATCGGGAGTTTGAAGCCATTGCCATAGCATCCTCCGGCGGAGAGGCATACCCTTGCGGAATATGTAGACAATTTATGTATGAATTTGGAGACAATTTAAAGATAATTACCGGTGAGGATGAAGATCATCTTCACATATCAGAGATGAAAGAGCTGTTGCCGAAAGGCTTTAGGCTAGAGGAGTATGAATGAAATCAGGTTTTATAGGTATAATCGGTAGACCAAATGTGGGAAAATCAACTCTTCTCAATTCCATTCTAGGAGAGAAGATTGCCATTACAACGGACAAACCTCAAACCACAAGAAATAAAATACGAGGTATTTATACTAGGGTAAACAACGAGGACGATGATTGTCAGATGATATTCATCGATACCCCTGGTATACACAAGCCCAGAAACAAGCTGGGCGGATTCATGACGGATACTGCGATACGGACCTTAAAGGAAGTGGATGTCATTATCTTTATTGTTGATGATGAAATTAGCTCAGGCCCTGGAGATCAGTATATCGTTGATCTGCTTAAAGAGGTTGATACACCAAAAATATTACTGATTAATAAAATAGATACACTAGATCCTGACAAATTCAAAAGGATCTTCGAGGAGTACCAAGGGATGAAGATTTTTCACGACATCATCGGATGCTCTGCTTTACAGGGAAAAAATACAGATGTCTTATTAAAGAAGATTGAAGGTTTATTGGAAGATGGACCTATGTATTTTCCTGCCGATATGATTACCGATCACCCGGAACGTTTTATTGTCAGTGAGATTATAAGAGAAAAAATCTTACTCTATCTTGCGGAAGAGGTGCCCCATGGCGTTGCTGTAGAACTTGAAAGCTATAGTGAGGAGCCTGGAATCACTAAAATTGGTGCGGTGATTTATTGTGAAAGAAAATCCCATAAAGGCATTATCATCGGTAAGGAAGGCAGAAAACTCAAAGGAATTGGAAAAAGTGCAAGGCTAGAAATTGAAGCACTCCTTGGAACAAAAGTATTTTTAGAGCTGTGGGTAAAGGTAAAGGAAAACTGGCGAGACAGCGATTTCCTTCTTAACAACTTAGGTTACAGCAATAAGGAATAGCTCATTGAGGTGAAATAGATATCATGTACACTGATACAGAAGGAATCATTCTTAAACAGATTAAAATACTAAACAATCGAAGAATGATTTCATTATTTTCGAGAAAATTCGGGAAAATTAGTGCCGGTACCAGTATCAGTGAGAAGGGCAGAGGAAAATCTGCCTTGGCCATGAGGCCATTTACATATGGTAAATATGAACTGTACAAAAGCAGGGATAGCTACCATATTAACGGCGCTCATGTAATTAAAAGCTATTACAAAATTGGGGAAGACGTAGAAAAATATATGTACTGCTCCTATGTATTAGAGTACACTGACAAAATTCTCCATGAAGAAGCTCCTGCTGTTGAAATTTTTGATTTAATCATTGATTTCTTTGCTATAATGGAAAGGCGCTCAAAGAAATATTCTTCCCTTATTTTGGCATACCAGTTAAAATCACTACAATATCTAGGATGTATGCCAGAAATAACATGTTGCACAAGATGTGGCTCAAAAGAAAGCGTAGCCGGATTCAGTGTAAAAGACGGAGGATTATTGTGTGAAAATTGCTATATAAAAGTAAAAGAGAACCCGAATGAAACATTGATTTATAGCCTTAATTCTGATATAGTTGACATATTAAAATACATTTTGCAACATCCTATAAAAAACCTAGAAAGCTTGGCTATAGAAGAGAGGCTGCTAAATCAACTTAAGGTGATTATTAAAAGCTACATCTCAGTTTACCTAGATATTAATAATTTAAAAAGTGAGAGCTTTTTAATAGATAATGTATAAAGGAGGTAGGAAATATGGAGATTACTTTAGAGAAAATCGAATTGGTAAAAGATAGAACAGGGGTAAGCTATAAAGAAGCCAAGGAAGCTTTAGAGGCAGCTGAAGGCAGTGTAGTAGACGCAATTATCGACATCGAAGAAACCATCGATATCAAGAGTAAAAACAAGATAGGTGAACAAGGTGCCCATATTATAGACAAGATTAAAGAATATATCAAGAAGGGCAATGTTTCTAAAATCGTCGTTAAAAAGAATGATGAAATCGTGTTGAATCTTCCTGTTAATATAGGCATCGTAGGTACGGTATTGGCACCATGGGCAGCTGTGGCAGGAGTTGTTGCAGCATTTGGCACAAAATGTGTTATTGAGCTGGTAAAGGACGATGGAGAAATTATCGATATCAGTGAAATTGCTACAGACACCTTCGAGGATGTTGTAGAAAAGAGTTCTGAGATTGCAGGCGATGTAAAGCTTAGAAGTGCAGACGTATTTAATAATGTAAAAGCAAAAACAAATGAGGCTATCAACAAAGCAAAGAAAGAATCAGAAGATCAAGACTCATCTGATTGCGATGATGAAAGCACCGAAGAGAACGCATGCAATACTGACTGTAATTGTAACTGTAACTGTTCAGATACTAATGTTGACAGTGTGAATGAGGAATACAGCGACGAAGCAAGTGATAATGAATAATAATAGATAAAATCTTAGAAATGGTAGGTATTTATGAGCAAGGAATTTTCTATGGACAAAATTACTGCGCTGGCTAAATCCCGAGGATTTATATTTCCGGGTTCTGAAATTTACGGAGGGCTGGCAAATACATGGGATTACGGTCCTGTGGGTGTTGAACTAAAAAATAATGTAAAAAAAGCTTGGTGGCAAAAATTTGTCCAAGAGTCTAAATTAAATGTTGGACTTGATGCTGCAATATTGATGAATCCTAAAACTTGGGTGGCCTCTGGCCATGTAGGCGGTTTTTCTGACCCCCTTATAGACTGTAAAGGCTGTAAGGCTAGATTTAGAGCCGATAAAATGGTAGAGGATTATATTAAAGAAAATGATTCCATGGAAGTGACTGTAGACGGTTGGTCCAATGAAAAACTGGAAAGCTATATTCAAGAAAAAGGAATTCCATGTCCTGAATGTGGTAAATCAGAATATACCCCTATCAGGAAATTCAACTTGATGTTTAAGACTTTCCAAGGGGTTACCGAAGATTCTCAATCCGAACTGTATCTACGTCCGGAAACTGCCCAAGGGATTTTTGTAAATTTCAAAAATGTTCAAAGAACATCGAGAAAAAAGATTCCTTTCGGTATTGCACAGTCTGGAAAATCCTTCAGAAATGAAATAACTCCAGGTAACTTTACCTTCAGGACTAGGGAATTTGAGCAACTAGAGCTAGAATTCTTCTGTAAACCAGGCACAGATTTAGAATGGTTTGCTTATTGGAAAGAGTTTTGTATGAATTGGCTGAAGTCATTAGGTATAGATGAGGCCCATCTAAAATTTAGAGACCATGAAAAAGAAGAACTATCTCATTACAGCAATGCTACTACAGATATAGAGTATCTGTTCCCATTTGGTTGGGGAGAGCTATGGGGTATTGCCGATAGGACTGATTTTGACTTAAAACAGCATATGGAGCATTCCGGGCAGGATATGACCTACATGGATCCTGAAACTAACGAGAAATATGTTCCATACTGTGTCGAGCCTTCTTTAGGAACCGATAGAGTAACTCTGGCTTTCCTTGTGGATGCCTACGATGAAGAAATTCTGACAGACTCAAATGGCAAAGAAGACAAGAGAACAGTTCTTCGATTCCATCCAGCACTGGCTCCTTTCAAGGCAGCAATTTTACCCTTGACAAAGAAACAGTCAGAGCAGGCAGAAGCACTTTATGAAGAGCTTTCCAAGTATTTTATGGTAGATTACGACGTATCAGGAAGTATTGGGAAGCGATATCGAAGAGAAGATGAAATTGGAACACCATTTTGTATTACTGTAGATTTTGATACAGAGACAGATCAATCAGTAACAATACGTGATAGGGACACTATGGAACAAATTAGAATACCAATTTCAGAAGTTAAAGCTTATATTGAAGAAAGAATCAAATTTTAACATATGGACTCAAATTTCATAGTCACATATTTTGGATTTGCAAGGCTATCCTAATATTAAAAAGTTCTGGACAAGAGACTGAAAACCTCGGGCTCTTGTCCATACTTTGTATATTTTAAATCAAAGGAGTAAAAAAAGAAATGTCTAAAAAATTTGTTTACCTCTTTAGTGAGGGAAATGGCTCTATGAGGGAATTACTTGGAGGCAAAGGAGCCAACTTAGCAGAAATGACAAATTTAGGAATGCCCGTACCACCGGGATTTACCATTACTACGGAAGCATGTACCCAGTATTATGCAGACGGTGAGACAATCAATAACGAGATAAAAGAAGAAATCATGACCTACGTTTCCAAACTAGAAAGTATGTCGGGCAAAAAATTTGGTGACCTACATAATCCTCTTTTGGTTTCAGTACGTTCCGGAGCAAGGGCTTCTATGCCTGGAATGATGGATACAATTTTGAACTTAGGCCTTAATGATGATGTAGTAGAAAGCTTTGCAAAGAAAACCAATAATCCTCGCTTTGCTTACGATTCTTATCGTAGATTTATTCAGATGTATTCTGATGTTGTAATGGAAGTAGGCAAGTCTTACTTTGAGAAACTCATTGATGAGAGGAAAGAAAAGAAGGGTGTTGTGCATGATACAGAGCTGGATGCCCATGACCTTAAAGAACTTGCGAGGATGTTCAAGGCTGAATATAAAAATAAAGTAGGTAGCGAATTTCCAAGTGACCCTGTTGAACAACTCATGGGTGCTATTCAAGCTGTTTTTCGTTCATGGGATAACCCTAGGGCTATTTATTACAGACGAATGAATGATATTCCATCTGATTGGGGTACCGCAGTTAATGTGCAATCTATGGTATTCGGAAATATGGGGAACACCTCCGGTACTGGCGTAGCCTTCTCTAGGAACCCATCTACTGGGGAGCAAAAACTATACGGTGAATTCCTGATGAATGCCCAGGGCGAGGATGTGGTTGCAGGTATTAGAACACCTCAGACTATAGATCAGCTAAGGGAAGCAAATCCAGCTGTTTACGAAGAATTCTGTAAGATAGTGGATACTCTTGAAAAGCATTATAGGGATATGCAGGATATGGAATTTACCATAGAAGAAGGGAAGCTTTATATGCTCCAGACTAGAAATGGTAAAAGAACTGCATCAGCAGCCTTAAAAATTGCTAGCGACCTTCTGGACGAAGGTATGATTACTGAAGAAGAGGCCGTGCTTAGAATAGATCCTAAGCAGATCGATGCTTTGCTTCACCCGAGATTTGACGAAGCAGCGCTAAAATCAGCAAAGCCTATTGGTTCAGGACTTCCAGCTTCCCCAGGAGCGGCTTGCGGGCAAGTTGTATTCACTGCTGAAGACGCCACAAAGTGGGCTGTAGAAAAGGGTGCTGATGTAATTTTAGTTCGTTTAGAAACTTCTCCTGAGGATATTGAGGGAATGAATTACGCGAAAGGTATTCTTACCGTTCGCGGAGGTATGACATCTCACGCTGCAGTAGTTGCTCGTGGGATGGGTACATGCTGTGTCTCTGGATGTGGTGAAATTGTCATCGACGAATCAGCAAAGACATTTACATTAGGTGGAAAAGTCATTGCTGAGGGCGACTTTGTTTCTTTAGATGGATCTACAGGTAATATTTATGGAGAAGCGTTGCCTACAGTTCCTGTTGAAATTACCGGGGACTTTAATCGTCTCATGGAGGCTGCCGACAAATATAGGACTATGAAGGTGAGAACCAATGCAGACACTCCTAAGGATGCTGCCCAAGCTATTGCTTTTGGAGCAGAAGGAATAGGACTTTGTAGAACAGAGCATATGTTCTTTGATTCATCCAGAATTATGGCTGTTAGAGAAATGATTCTTTCGAAGACCGTTGAGCAAAGAAAGGCTGCATTGGCCAAGCTATTACCTATGCAGAGGGGCGACTTTGAAGGTATTTATGAAGCTATGCAAGGGTATCCTGTGACCATTCGGTTCTTGGATCCACCTTTACATGAATTCTTGCCTACAGAAGAGGATGACATCGTTGAACTTGCCAATGATATGAAGGTGAGTGTTTCCGACATTAAGAATGTCATTTCTTCATTACATGAGTTCAATCCAATGATGGGACACAGAGGCTGCCGTTTAACGGTTTCTTATCCTGAAATTGCGGAGATGCAGACCACCGCTGTAATTGAAGCAGCTATCAACGTACAGAAGGCTCACCCAGAATGGAACCTGGTTCCTGAAATTATGATTCCACTTGTGGGGGAAGTGAAGGAGCTTCAGTATGTTAAAAATGTGGTTGTGAAAACGGCGGATGCCATAATAGAAAAATCCGGTATTGATTTAAAATATATGGTAGGCACCATGATAGAAATTCCAAGGGCTTGTCTAACTGCTGACGAAATCGCAAATGAGGCTGACTTCTTCTCATTTGGGACAAACGATTTGACACAAATGACCTTTGGTTTCAGCAGGGATGATGCAGGATCCTTCCTTGATGCCTATTATGATAAGAAAATATATGAGAATGATCCATTTGCAAGAATGGACTTTAATGGCGTAGGAAAGCTTGTTCAAATGGCTGCAGAGCTGGGAAGAAAGGCGAAACCAGAGCTGAAGCTAGGAATTTGCGGCGAGCACGGCGGAGACCCGGCCTCAGTAGAATTCTGCTACCAGGTTGGCTTAGACTATGTATCCTGTTCTCCATTCAGGGTACCTATTGCAAGGCTAGCAGCCGCCCAGGCAGCGATTAAGGCAAAAAACGCAAAATAAACTATCTAAAGTAAAAGTATCATTGCCTGATAGGATTGCGCGACAGGAGCTATTCTCCTGTCGCGCTTTTTTGGGCTCTATGTCAAATGTTGGGGTTGAGCCTTGTAAAACAGAATAAAATATATTTTTTTCTAGAAGCAGTGTGAAATCTGCTTCTAGTTTTTTATCGGAAGAGTTTTGCTGGCTAGAATTACAAAACTCCCATCTAATTTGCATAGCTATACTATAGGGCAGCATTTAGCTGTCCTTTTAGAAGCCGTATTTAAGCACCTTCTGCCTTAGAAAGCAGTAGCATGAAGAATCCGATTTCGAAACCGGTCAAAATTTCTAACCCCATAAGAGACCCTTTTAATGACCTTTATTTTGTTGTTAGTCCCCTCGGTAAAGCCATTGCTGAATCCACAGTCAAAAGCAGCCAGTATTTCCTTGTCCCATCTGCTGAAAGTGTCTACGCAGGCCTTGAATTCAGGTATATCAACGCATCCGACTTGCATGAACCATTCCTTAAGGCGCATCTTTGCCTCACGAACATTTTCACTGTCCATAAAATAGTAGAACTTTTCTTTTAACATGTATGCATCCCTGATTTGAGGTGATATCTGGAGCATACCCTCAAGCTGAAGCCGCTCATCATCCGTTAGGAACTGATAACGCTTTAGGAGTATCCATCTGCTCTTCTTAAAATATATTCGTCTATCCTTACCAAACTTTTTCTGTTCCTCCTTCCTTACTCTCTCCAGAGCCCAAGTAACCTGCCTGCACACATGGAACTTATCAGCTACTACCTGTGCATTTGGAAAGAGTGCATGGGCAGTCTGGCGAAAGAGATTGCTCATATCCATTACCACATATTTCACATTGTTTCGTTTATGCTTATCGATTTTCATGAAGTAGCTATATAGATCCTCTGATTTACGACTTTCTAAAATATCAAGTACCTGCTTTTTCTTAGGATTAGTAAGGATGCATTGAAACTTATGGCCACCTGCATTGCCTTTAAACTCGTCGATTGCAACAACTTCGGGAAGGGATGGTTTGGGGTATGAAATGCGGTCCAAAAGCCTTGTTGCAACAGCTTGAGATACATTATGCCGTTCAGCCACGCTTTTGATCGAGCAGACTTTTCTGAACTCATCCATGATATATGCCTGCATTCTACTCGTCATTTTCTGATATCTTGGAAGAAAACTGATTTTCTGATTGAAACTTTTATTGCAGAATGGACAGTAGTAACGTCTTTTCCTTAAATGTAGCAATACTGATGCGCCAAAGTTAGATAGATCCTTTACTATTTGAGTTCTATAATCATGGATACGCTTTGTTTCGTGCCTACCGTGAGGGCAGACTTGAGTTTCAAGTTTCATATCAAGGAAAATATGTACTTCTTCATTAATATTTTCTACCTTTGTTACAACTACATCTTTTAATCCAAGTAAGTTTTCTGTATAATCTGTATAGAGCATGATAAAACCTCCTTAAATGTTGTCTTAGCAACTCCATTTTACAAGAGATTTTATCCATGCTCTACTTTTTTCAAAAAAATGAAATGTTGGAGCATCTGATTTTTTCTCAGACACCCCAACATTTATTATACAGCCCTTTTTTGCCAAGTGACCAAAGCGATTCCCAGCCCGCCACCGAGACCCGTTCCTCAGAACTCCGTTCTCAAGCTCGTTTCCGGCTTATTTCCCAGCCCGCTTCAGAACGCCGCTCTCAGGCTCTTTTCCAGGTCCATTTTCCAGCCCGCTTCAGAACGCCGTTCTCAAGCTCTTTTCCGGCTTATTTCCCAGCCCGCTTCAGAACGCTGCTCTCAGGCTCTTTTCCGGCTTATTTCCCAGCCCGCTTCAGAGCTCAGTTCTCAAGCTATTTTACGGCCTATTTCCCAGCCCGCTTCAGAACTCCGTTCTCAAGCTCTTCTCCAGGTCCATTTACGAAGATCTCTTACCGGGTATCTTAGAAGGGCCTTTCGGGTACCTAGAAGTGTCCAACTTTTTACCTGCTCACCTGAGTGTGCAAAATTTCAGTTAATATGTGAATTTATTTCAATTATCCACATACTAATTGAAATTCTGCACAGATTTTTGTACTAACTTACAATTACCCACATACTAATTGAAATTTTGCACATCCCATGGCCTGGCGACCGGTAGATTCTCAGGAGATAGCCAGGACAAGACCAGACCGGTAGATTCTCAGGAGATAGCCAGGACAAGACCAGACCGGTAGATTCTCAGGAGATAGCCAGGACAAGACCAGACCGGTAGATGGCCAGTAGATATAGCCAGGACAAGACCAGACCGGTAGATTCTCAGGAGATAGCCAGGACAAGACCAGACCGGTAGATGGCCAGTAGATATAGCCAGGACAAGACCAGACCGGTAGATTCTCAGGAGATAGCCAGGACAAGACCAGACCGGTAGATGGCCAGTAGATATAGCCAGGACAAGACCAGACCGGTAGATTCTCAGGAGATAGTCAGGACAAGACCAGACCAGTAGATGACCAGGAGATAGCCAGGACAGGACCAGACCAGTAGATTCTCAGGAGATAGTCAGGACAAGACCAGACCGGTGGATTCTCAGGAGATAGCCAGGACAAGACCAGACCGGTGGATTCTCAGGAGATAGTCAGGACAAGACCAGACCGGTAGATTCTCAGGAGATAGCCAGGACAAGACCAGACCGGTAGATTCGCAGGAGATAGTCAGGACAAGACCAGACCAGTAGATTCTCAGGAGATAGTCAGGACAAGACCAGACCAGTAGATTCTCAGGAGATAGTCAGGACAGGACCAGACCGGTAGATTCGCAGGAGATAGACAGGACAGGACCAGACAGTAAGTGGCCAGGCCTAGGCAAGAAATAATGTAATATATTTACAATTGTGTTGAAATATTGCAATACATTCGGTATAATTCTTATATGAAACCATATTTGAGCTATTATACGGCGGCAGCCTATTGGAATATTCCATATATTGAAGCCGTGCTTGGTTCTGAAGCACATGGAACCAGTACGATTGAGTTTACAGTTTCTAAGCGCAGTGCTAAATATGTAAAAAAGAATCGAACTATCTATTTGTGTGAACTTCCTTTGCCTTCCGGTGCAGTTGTATCAAGAAACGGAACGATGGTTGCTTCACCGGAGCTTCTATTTCTTCAGCTTGCGAGCAGATTAGATATTCACCGGCTAATACTACTTGGATTGCAACTATGTTCGCATCCGCCAGGTGAAGCCTCCAAAGCCATTACATCAAAGCGGAAACTCAAAATATTTCTTGAAAAAACATCAGGACATCGCGGGCACCGCAAAGCTATACGGGCGCTTAAATACATTGAGGATGGTTCTGCATCTGTTATGGAATCCATGACCTATATGCTTTTAAATCTACCATATATCCTGGGAGGTTATGGGCTTGGGGGTGCTACTTTCAATTATGAAGTAAAATTAAGTGATGAAGTAGCTTTACGTCTTGGGCAGAAGCGTTGTTTTGTAGACTTATATTATAAGTCTTCCAAGGTAGCTGTTGAATATGACAGCTTTGCCTTTCACAACAGTCCATTAAAGCAGGGTAAGGATGCAGTAAGATCAGTAGCCCTAAAGAGACAAAGCATTGAGGTAATGCATTTGAGCACCATTCAACTGTACGATAAGGAGTCTTTCAAGGACTTCGCTTTCATTCTCGCAGCACGACTTGAAAAACGAATCCATATCCGTACAAAGGAGTTCGAACCTATGAATACATTACTCCGAGATTTGCTTCCAACCTTAAAAGCTGATACCACACGAGAATCGAGATTTTTAGGAAATATGGAACATCGTTAAGATATATAGTAGACTATGTTTATAGGGTGAAATGATAATTAATCTGTTTAAACTTCATTAGGTACAGGTAATACTTAACAAGCGAATGGATCAAGGTAAAATAATAGCATTACGCATAGCATTATGGGGCAGTGTCGCGCTTTTTTGCCAAGTGACCAAAGCGATTCCCAGCCCGCATCAGAACGCCGTTCTCAAGCTCTTTTCCAGCTTATTTCCCTCTTAATTATTTGAAACAAAAACATAGGGAACATGAGGAGCTAGATAGGGAAATTGCTGATACGGCTTCTTTAGAGGAAGACGTACTACGCCGAGAACGTGCAACTGAACTGAAGCATGCCATATTGACACTATCGCCTGCCGATTAACATATTTTTTATTGAATTTACAATATATTTTGCTAACGATTGGTGTTATTTTAATTTACCTTGGATTTCGAAGTTTAAGATATGAAAACAAATACTTTAAAATTGTATGGATGCTTTACATCGTAAAATAGCTATTATGGAGCACTTTATGTTAGAATAGATGACGTTAAATAGATAAAATCATAAAGATAAAAGTATAATTGAAATCAATAAAGGAGGAAAAATCTAGTGATTAGAGGTACTGAAATTGATTTTGTTGTAAAAAATAGTTTAAAAGCCTTGGAGTTATATAAGGAAATTTTTGATATTGAGGTAGTAGAGGTAACTGATTACCCAGAAGGTACTAATGAAGCAGTCTTTACTTTATATGGCACAAGATTTCATATGTTGGATGAGAATCCGGAATATGGATTAAAAGCGCCGGATAAAGAACATCCAAATACAATTTGGTTTAATATAGCTGTAGAAGATATCGAAAAAACACATCAAGCTGCTTTACAAAATGGATGTATAGAAATTCAGGGAATTACGAAAATGATGGACGGTGCTGTTAGTAATTCTATCTTTGTAGATCCCTTTGGTTATATGTGGATGTTGAATAAAATTCACAAAAATCTAAGCTTTGAGGAAAGAATCGAAATCTTGGAAGAAGAAATGAAATAATAATTTCACATTTAGGTAGGGCATGTAAATAAACCATTAATATCAGATGAGTAGGTGAAAGTTTGAACAGAATGAAAAACTCAAAACTATATAAGACATTATCAAGCCTAAACACAATTAAATTTCGTGTGGCAGCAGGTGGGATATTATCAGGTATGGTTGGAGGGTTATTGGTGGTCTTATACCGGATGGTAATTGAATATGGTACTGAAACTGCCGTTAATATTTATGCCTTCCTAAGACATCATCCATTATTGATTTTGCCGTGGATATTATTAGTTATTGCTGCTGGATTATTTATTGCATGGCTCATAGATTATGAACCAATGGCATCTGGAAGTGGCATACCTCAGGTTAAAGGCCAATTAATCTATGGCTTAAGGATAAAATGGCATTCAGTTCTTATTGTCCGATTTTTAGCAGGCATATTATCTTCCTTATTTGGCCTTTCTCTTGGACGGGAGGGTCCCTCAATTCAAGTGGGGGCATCTGGGAGCCAGGCTCTAGCAAAAAAGATTAGTAAGAATAAAATTGAGGAAAATTATCTTATGACAGGGGGAGCTGCTGCTGGTATCGCTGCTGCATTTAACGCTCCTCTTTCAGGAATCATCTTTGCTCTTGAGGAAGTACACCGAAGCTTTTCTGGGCTGGTATTAATCGCTGCTACAACAGCAGCACTAACAGCAGATGTAGTATCAAAATTATTTTTTGGTCTTAATCCAGTTTTAAGTTTTACATCCATTCCTCAGCTTCCGATTAAATATTACATATGGATTCTACCATTAGGGATTTTTTGTGGCCTTATTGGTGTATTAATGAATAAAGCATTGCTAGGGTTCCAGACAGTTTACAATAAACTTCCGGCCTTCCTTCGTCCTTGTATTGCCTTATTAATCGCATTGCCTTGCGGTCTTTTCATGCCACAGGTTCTTGGTGGTGGGGCTAATTTAATCAAGCTGGCTGAAACATCATTTCAGGGATTTGAAGTTTTGCTTATGATCTTAATTGTAAAAATACTGTTCACATGTATAAGCTTTGGCAGTGGCACTCCAGGCGGAGTATTTTTGCCGATTCTTGCTGTCGGTGCTCTATCAGGGTGTTTAGTCGGTTTAGTCGCAATACAGTTTGGACTACCAGTCATTTATGTTGCTAATTTTGCTGTTTGTGGCATGGCGGGAGCTTTATCAGGCTCTGTAAAAGCTGCTGTCACAAGTATTCTCTTGACTGCTGAAATGACAGGCTCTCTTGTTCACTTACTACCTGTAGCGGCCTGTTCATTTATAGCATTATTTATATCTGATATTCTAAAGGTAGCACCACTTTATGACGTTTTACTTGATCGTACCATTGAGAAAAATGGAGAAACTGTGAAAAATGATAAGATGGGTGGCTTTTTCGAGATTTCCGTTGAACTGGGAAGCTGCGTTTCAGGTAAACGTATAAAAGAAGTGGCATGGCCGAAAGGGGTCTTAATAGTAGGTATACACCGAGGTGATACAGATATAGTCACTACAGGAAATACAGAAATTCATGCAGGAGATTATCTTATTGTTGTATCATCTGAGTCTACTTATGAAGAAATAAGCTCTCAAATGAGAGAATTGTGTCATAATAACAATTGACATAACGTTAGCGCGTCGCCGCGCTAATATTTGCGATTGTGTTACACTGCACAATGATTATTCATTAGTTAACAGGTTCAAACCAAGGCTTTCAGCATTTTCTCTCATGGTTTTTATAAACAAAGGGATGACTGGGTTTATATTGTCCCTCCGCCATGCAACGACCAGATCTAAATCTTCCGTTTCTACATCGATGGGTACGGCCTTTATATTATTACTTGCATAGATCTCCAAACCCTTAGGAAGGGGAGGCGTTATTCCAAACTTTGCTTCCACCAGCACAAAAAGTCCAACAATGCTGCTGGTATAATAGCTAATCTTAGGCACTATGCCATCTTGTGCCAGTAAATTTACTGGATCATTTTGCGTAAACCATGAGTCCAGTCCTAAAAACTTTTCATCGGCTAACATAGAAACATGGAGCAGATTATTTGTAGCCAGGGGATGATCATGAGGCATAAAAATATATAGGGAATCTCTATGGATTCTTTCTATTTTTAAATCAGAATAACCTTTTAAATAACTAGAAATATTAAAAATAATATCTAAATCGCCATTCTCCAAAGAGTCTTTTAGGTTTGAGATGTTGCTATCATTCATGATAAATCTCACATGGGGATATGTGGTACAGAAAATCTCAATTAATTTGGGTAAAAATCTTTTTTCGTGTGGACCTTCAAATCCGATTCGCAAGGTGCCTTCAAATCCTTTAGCAGCGCGCTGTGCCGATTCAGCAATTTCTTTAGTTTCTGACAGCAGACGCTTCGCCTTCACTAATAATACCTGCCCTGCGGGTGTGAGCTCTACTGAACGGTTATTGCGATCAAGGAGCTTAACTCCTAGTTGGTTTTCAAGGCTCCTAATCTGCTGACTAATAGAGGCTTGTGCAATATAATGGTCGGCGGCTGCTTTTGTAAAACTCTTTTTTTCAGCCACGGAAACAAAATAGCTAAGTTGTCGTAAATCAAGCATTTTCTATCATCTCCTAGTAAAATAATTAAATCTATACATCTAACAAACCTTTGTACAATTCAGAAATATGTTATACAGATAATATTGATAGGATAAACACATTATAAAGGACTACAGTTATAGGTTCAACCTATAACTGTAATAGTTTTTTGATTCTGGCTAATTATATTAGGGTTTAATATAATAGATTTAAAGAAAGTTGATAATATTTTAACTATTTAGGAGGTTATTATTATGAAACTATATCCAAACCTTTGTAGTCCAATAAAAATTGGCCAATATACTTATAGAAATCGAGTTGAAGCCGCCCCAACGATTTTTGCATCCCTGTCTTTAATACCTCACCTATCTGACAGAATCTTACGTATGCTTGAGGATCGAGCAAAAGGTGGATGTGCTGCAGTAGTAAGCGGAGAAATACCTGTGAATTTTGATGACTCAGCACGGCCCCTTGCAGATCGTAAAGTTGTCATGAAGGTGGACTATAACAATTTTGAAGATAATAACTTTCAAATTTTTAAAAAAGTTGCCGAAACAATAAAAAAACATGGATCTATTGCCTATGCTGAACTGTCTCACTTTGGCATTGAAAAGCCAGTGTTAGAGGATGGAATACTGCCTTTAGGGCCCGTAGCCTACGTGAAAGAAGACGGAACACAGGTAAGAGCCTTTGATCGGCAAACCATGGATAAAGTCAAAAATGATTATGCAATAGCTGCCAACTACTTTAAAACTGCTGGCTTTCAAGGAATATTTTTGCATTATGGTCATGGCTGGATGCCCGGGCAATTCCTTTCCAAGCGAAGCAATACTAGAACAGATGAATATGGCGGAAGTATGGAAAATAGAGCTAGGTTTCCTTTGGAGATCCTTCAAGCAGTACGAGAAAAATGTGGGAAAGATTTCTTAATTGAAATTCGTCTCAGTGGTGAAGAGAATCTACCGGGAGGAATTACTATTGATGAAACCGTAGAGTTTTGTAAGCTCCTAGAAGGAAAAGGGTTAGTAGACTTAATTCATATATCTGCTGGTCATTACTTTTCACCAGCTAGATCAAATGAGTTTTCAACCATATTTAGGCCCAACGGCTTGAATGCTGATGCTGCGGCGGCTGTAAAAAAAGCTGTTACTATACCTGTTGCTGTAATCGGTGGAATTACTAATCCGGAGCTTGCAGAGCAGATTATTGCAGAGGGTAAGGCTGATATAGTATCTATGGGGCGACAAATGATAGCTGATCCTAATTTTGCTAATAAAGCTTGTAATGGTAATGGGGACGTAATACGACAATGCCTTCGTTGCTGCGTCTGCTATCCAGGACCTTACGGGGAACACGATACGGATCCTGGACAAGGTTACCCATCCTTAGGTTCTTGCACAATTAACCCATATAATGTAAACTCCTTTTCCCATCATAAGGTGTACCCAGAAGATATGCCAAAGCCACAAGCTTCTAGAAAGGTTCTCATTGTTGGAGGAGGTCCAGGAGGAATGCAGGCAGCTATAGATGCAACGGATCGTGGGCATAAAGTCATTCTTGCAGATGATTCAGATAGGCTGGGTGGCATTCTAAAACTGACTGATTTTGATTATTACAAAAAGGATCTCTATAAATTTAAAGAACTATTAATTCGTGAAGTAGAAAAAAGAGATATCGAAGTTCGATTAAATACAAAGGTTACTCCAGAAATGATTGAGGAGATTAAGCCAGAAGCTCTAATTCTAGCAATCGGCTCAGACTCTATTGTTCCTCCTATTTCTGGTATTGAAAGAGCAATGAGCGCATATGATACATATTTTGCTACGGAAGGAAGCATAGGTAAAAAGGTAGTTATGGTAGGTGGCGGTATGGTAGGCTGTGAGGTTGCATTGGAGCTTGCTCATAAGGGTAGCGATGTTACAATTATTGAAATGAAGGAAAGATTAGCTTCCGAAGACATAGGTATACATAGAACCGCCATGCTAGATGAAATGGATAGGCTAGGTATAAAATCCATGGTAAATACAAAATGCAAGGAAATCAAGGAAAACGGTGTGCTTGCAGAAGACCAAAAAGGTGGAGAGATATTCCTAGAGGCTGATACTGTGGTATACGGGCTTGGAATGAAAGCCAGAAGGGATGAAGTGGAAGGATTAAAAGCTGCGGCTGGCAATGTTCCTGTATTTGAAATCGGCGATTGTCATCATGTAGCCAAAGTAGGAGAAGCTGTAGCTGAAGGATACACAGCAGCAATGAAAATAGTATAAAATAATATAGTGAAAGAAAAATTTAAATCCATAGTACAATAACAGTAAAAAGGGTATTATATCTAGAATTTCAAGATATAATACCCTTAACTAGTTAACACGTTTATGAAAACAGTACAGAAATTAAAAAAATTTGAAATAATTTCAAAAAATAAAATGTTTTATTTTTGAATTCGTGATATACTAGTGACATATGAAATTTTATTTGTACAAAAACTGGAGGAAATTATGAACACTGGAACAGTAAAATGGTTTAATGAAAGTAAAGGCTTTGGATTTATCGCAGATGATAATGGAGGGGATGACGTTTTTGTTCATTTCTCTGCCATTGCTGCTGAAGGATATAAAACACTAGCCGAAGGACAAAAAGTGAGCTATGACACCGAAATTGATTCTAAAAATGGAAAACTAAGAGCTTGTAACGTAAAATCACTTTAATTAACTTCAAAACACCGAAAGAAACCGCTTCATATTGGAGCGGTTTTTATTTTGTTATAACACTGATATAGTTAGTAATAACTTTGTCAAAGTCGTCACTTCAATTATATATGTAGAGAATTTGAATATTTCATAGGAATACTAATGGCTTCATTGAAGCATCTATAAAAAATTTATGTCAGAGGGACTTTCTACTCATTCATCAGAAAAATTCCTCTGACATGCTCATTTAATAATTTACCTATCTTCAATTTCGAAGATAATGATATCTTCTCCTATTTTTACGATACAATTCCACGGTATTTGTAAAAAATCCTTGGTGCCCATAAAACCAACTCTTCCCTTGTAATCTTGAACTAGAATTGCTTTTATTTTGCCTACTCGTTCATCAAAAATAAGATCTGCATCTGCAAGTTGCCCATATCGGCTGCCATTAGCGAGATTTACAATTTCTTTATCACCTAAATCACTGAGTCTCAACGAATCACCTCCATTGTCAGCGACAAAATTCTGTCTTTTTTAGTCCTCCTCATAAAAAAATATATTTTGGAAAAACTACTTTTATTACAGGAAAGGAAAAATAGTGTTATGAAAGATGATGAAAATATCGAAATGAGGGAAGAAAATACAGATAACCCACAAGATCCTCCAACACCAAAGGAAAATATTGATAATTTTGGTGTAATAAGCGATTCCTTTAATTTTCAAAGTCCTATTCAATATTTAACGGTTATAGGAAATATTGAAGGACATATGGTTATGCCGCCCCAAAATAAGACTACAAAGTATGAGAATATCATTCCTCAATTGGTGGCTGTTGAAGAGAATGATAATATCAAAGGCCTGCTGACTATTTTAAATACAGTAGGCGGTGATGTAGAAGCAGGGCTGGCTATTGCAGAGCTTATCGCAACTTTGTCTAAACCAACGGTCTCTTTGGTACTTGGAGGAGGCCATAGCATAGGAATACCTTTGGCTACTGCAAGTAAATACTCTTTTATTGCAAAAAGTGCTACTATGACCCTTCATCCTATACGATTGACAGGATTGGTAGTAGGGGCAGAACCCACCTTTGCATATTTTCGCAAAATGCAAGAAAGAGTAGTGGATTTTATTGTGCGAACATCTAATGCAAAGGAAGAAAAGATTTTAGAGCTTATGAATGCTACGGATAATATTGCTACAGATGTAGGTACTATCCTTTATGGCCAGGATGCTGTAGATATCGGAATTATTGATGAAGTCGGGGGCCTGGACCAGGCATTGATGAAATTAAAAAGTATGATTTAAGCAGTGTCGTTATTTGTCGAATTTATGATATTGTAAATAATAACCAATTATAGTATTATTTAACTCAAGAAGAATAATATTGTAAAGGGTTATGAGATGATTAGATTATTACTATTAGAAAAAGACCTGGAGTATGGGTATATGCTTGGCAAAACCATCTCCAATCTACATAATAATTTTGATGTTTCTGTTTCAACATTAGAATCACATATTCAATTGGGAAAGGACAAAGGGTATGATTTGACCCTTGTTGGTGGCTATTCTTTTGATGACCAAATGCTCTCTTCTCTTAAAAATATGATTATCTTATCTGAAGATCCTGTAATGGGGCTAGATCATCAATTAAATCAATATGAGAATAATTCAAATCCCTATTTAAAGGTCTATAAATATTCTAAAGTCAGTCAACTCATTTCTGACTTAAGCTATCTATTTAATCGTTTAACTGGTAAGAAGAGTCTGATTAAAGCTTCCGGTGATACAAAAATATTTAGCTTTTACAGCACTCAGGATGGTGTAGGTACATCCTCTATATCTTTAAGCACCGCAAGAGAGTTGGCTCGATATCGTGATAAAATCGTACTTTACCTTAGCTTTGAAGAAATTCCATCCTCAAATATTTATATAAAAGAACACAATAAAGACCGTTGTCTTAGTGATTTTTTATACTATCTCTTCGAGAAAAAGCAGGATAACATATCCCTTTCGTTAGAGGGATTTAATCTTCAAGATGAGTATGGGGTCTATTATTTTTCATTGGGAGATGGAATTAATGAATTAAGTACTTTGCCAAAGGATGAATTAGCAGAGTTTTTCAAGATACTATTGTCTACGAAAAAATTTGACTACATATTTTTAGATTTAAACTCTAGGTTACGCGAAGAGACATTTTACCTGCTGAATCTCTCTAAAGCTGTTCTTATCATTGAAACTCCATGTATTGTAAATCAATATAAAAATAATATATTTCTCAAATATGCAACACTCATTAATCAAGACGGATTCCTACGAGAGATGACCTTAATTAGAAATAGGGTAAATTCATATGCAGACCCTATAATAGAAGAATCGCCTTATGCAATGGAAAAAGAAGCAGATATTTTAATTGAGGAGGATGCAGATAGCTTTGAGATAATAGATGGAATTGTAAATATCAATATTAATAATGTTTTTGGGCTAAGCATAAAGAGTCTTGCTGACAAGATTCTTATCTACTAAGAGGAGGAGAATATGATTGGAGAGCTAAGTACCATTAAAGAAATTACTGATGGTGTTAGAAGCGTCATCAATAGCAAAAATGAACAGCTTTCAGATGAACAAGTGCTAGAGCTAATAGAAGATTTTGTATTACATGACCAGAGAACAGCTCCTTATTCTTACAAGTTTAAGGGAGAAGTAATCAACACAGTTTTTAATTCAACAAGAAAAGATTTGGATTTATTGCAGCCCTATGCGGATGATAAGGAAGTCAGTGAAATCATGGTAAATGGCCCGGATAACATCTTTATAGAAAAAGGGGGAAACATTCAAAGGCTTAATCTACAATTTGAATCTGTTGAGCAACTGGAAGAAATCATAAGAAGAATTGCGGCTAAAGTACATAGAGAAATCAATGAATCTACTCCTATTGTTGATGCTCGCCTAGAAGACGGCTCTCGTGTCAATGCAGTTTATAAAAATATCGCGATAAACGGGCCTATTCTCACGATAAGAAGATTTCCTGAAAAAATAATTACCATGGCAGAATTACTGAAAAAAGATGCTATCACCAAGGAAGCTGCGGAGTTTTTAAGGAAACTTGTTATAGCAGGCTATAACATTTTTATTTCAGGTGGTACCAGCTCTGGCAAAACGACCTTTCTTAATATACTTTCAGAGTATATACCAAGTGATGAAAGAGTCATCGTAATTGAAGATTCGGCAGAGCTCCAAATTAGGGGATTAGAAAACATCGTTCGCATGGAGTGCAAGAATGCGAATATCCAAGGAAAAGGGGAAATCAACATTAGACAATTAATTAAAGCCTCTTTAAGAATGAGACCAGATCGGATTATTGTGGGTGAGGTAAGGGGCGCGGAAGTACTAGATATGATACAAGCAATGAATACAGGGCATGATGGATCTTTATCAACGGGGCATGGTAATTCGCCAGAAGGCATGATTTCTAGAATGGAGGCCATGTTTTTGCAGGCGGCGGACTTTCCTATAGAAGCTATTAGAAGTCAAATTGCAGAAGCCGTTGATATTATTGTACATCTTGCAAGACTACCGGATAAAAGTCGTAAGGTGCTGGAAATATCTGAAATCCAAGGATATGAAAAGGGTAAAATACTCTTTAATCCATTGTATAAATATCAGATAAATCAAAATGCACAGAGCAAATTCAAGGAAGGAAGGGGTGTACTGTTTATGGTAATCTAAAAGTACAATAAACGGCAGCCATAAATACAAAAAGTAATTGCCAGTACAAACCTAACAATATACCCTATTAAGTGACTAAAGCTTATAGGGAGGAAAGGAAGTGCTGACAATTACACAAGTAAATTATATCCGAGAACTGTTCTTTTTGGAAGGGAAAACCTACTCTGAAATTAACAAAATGACCGGAAAGAACTATCGCACCATTAGGAAATATGTTGAAATGGATAATTTCAACCAGAAACACCATAAGGCCAAAAGGCCGAACAGGACTGATGTATTAAGACCTATCATCAACAAATGGCTAACTGAAGATAAATCAAGACATTACAAACAAAGACACACTGCAAAGAGGGTCTATGATCGACTAAAAGAAGAGCACCCTGAGATTTTAACAGTCTCAGAGAGAACCGTAAGAAATATCGTCAAAGAAGAAAGAGAAAAGGTTTTCGGATCAGATGATGCCTACCTTCTCCTTGAGCATCCAGGAGGTGAAGCCCAAGTTGACTTTGGAAGCTTTGAAGCATTTGAAAACGGCTCTATTAAAAAGTTTCATGAGCTCATCTTGTCGTTCCCAAAATCCAATGCAGGCTTTGCAGTGGCAACCAGGAGTGAAACAAGAGAAGCCCTCCTTGAAGGCCTTGTTACAATATTTAATTTCATAGGCTATGTTCCAAGTGCGATATGGTTTGACCAAATGTCATCAGCAGCCCTTAGAACCCGAGATGAAAAAGGTCTTGTCAAAGTAAATGACTTCGTAATGCGATTCTCTACCCATTATGGATTTAATGTTAAGTTTTGCAATTCAAACAGTGGCAATGAAAAAGGCAATGTAGAGAACAAAGTGGGTGCAATTAGGCGTAATTTGTTTGTTCCAGAGCCTACAGTCACTGACCTTGACTTATTTAACTGCCACCTTCTTAAGAAGTGTCTTAAGAGAAACAAAGAGCTTCATTACCGCTACAAAGAGCCCATAGAAAAGCTCTTTGAAGATGAAAAATCATTGATGATACCAGTTAACAAGGTTCCTTTTGATACAGCAAGGTATGAGACAAGAAAGGTAAACAAGTATGGACTTATTGAATATTCATCATGCAGTTACTCAGTAAGCCCCAAGTATGTTGGACAATTCGTGATGCTTAAGGTAATGGCCAATGAGATAGAGATATTTTCAAAAGACCTCTCAGAAAGAATTACTGCGCATCAAAGATTGTTTGAAAAAGATGGTGAGTCAATTAATTACATAGACTTTATCGACATCATAAAGGTAAGGCCAAATGCATTGAAATACTCAGGAATCTACTCTCTGTTGCCAGATTCATGGCAGGATTACCTTCAATCCCTAGATAAGGATTCCTTTAAACAGGCCTTTGAAATCTTAAAAATGATACTCCTTGAAGACGATATGGATTATGCAGATAGGGTTCTAAGAGAAACAGCAAAGCATGATTCCAAATCACCTGAAGCCATAGGGGTAACATACAAGAGACTCAAGGAAAACAGCATAATCTATGATAGCCCAATCCAACTTCCTTCAGATTTACCTCTTTACGAGGTTGATACATCACAATACGACATACTTATGAGAGGTGGTTATCAATGAGGGAAGAGATTAGCCAATATCAAAGGAAACTAAGGCTATCAAACAGCCTTATGGAAATCTATCCGGCAATCAAAGCTCAGAGTCAAGAAGAGTTCCTTCTCAAGCTTCTAAAAGAACTCTATGAAGACCGTGAGGAGAAAAGGCGAATCAGAAACCTAAACAATGCAGGATTCCAAGTATTAAAATCCCTTAACGGGTATGATTTTTCACAAATCAGATTTCCGGAAGGCCTACAACTTCACAATGTTGAATCCTTATCCTTTCTTGAAAAGAAAGAGAATCTGATACTTTACGGATCAGTTGGAACCGGCAAGACCCATCTGTCTGTGGCTCTTGGAGTTAAAGCAATCAATCAAGGCAAGAAAGCTGTGTTTTACCGTGTTCACGACTTGATTAATGAGCTTGAATCAGACGATATGAAGAAAGTTGCTAGGACACACAAGAAAATACATCAAGCTGACCTGTTGATACTTGATGAATGGGGTTACCTTCCCCTTCATCAAGAAGGCGCCAGACTTTTGTTTGACATCATCTCATCATGTTATGAGACTAAAAGTGTTATTATCACTACTAATATTGAGTTTGGCAGGTGGAAAGGCTTCCTGTTTGATGAAAAGCTCACAGCTGCAATAGTCGATAGACTCGTACATCATTCACACATGTTGATATTTACAGGGAAAAGCTACCGTATGACAAATTCATTAATGAGGTAGTCCAGGTTGGTACTGGTAATTGCATTTTTGATTGCCAAAAGTTGCATTTTGATATTGCCAAACACAGTGTACTCACTTCTACGGGAAATAAGCTAAAGAACACTCTTAAACTAGATATGAATGGGGTTCTATTATGACCAAAGAAATACCTTACTCATATGATGATTATCAGCTTTCTAATTATGAGGAAATTAGATATTATGCTGTTTCCGGTACTGCTTTTTTTATCATTGCCTATATATTCTATCAAAGCTTTATATTATCACTGTTATTTACAACAGTAACCTATCCTTGTATTAGGATTTATAAAAATTATCTAATAGATAAAAGAAAAAGAGAGCTTTCGGAACAGTTTCGTGACGCCTTATATTCATTATCCTCTTCTATTTCCACGGGTAGGAGCTTATCACAGGCGTTAAAGGAAGCACATGAAAATTTGAAGCTGATTTATAAAGAAGATGGAATCCTTTTGAAGGAACTCTCACAAATGATTTATCGCATATTTGAAAGTAGAGAATCGGAGGAAGAGGTCCTAAAGGATTTTGCAAGGAGAAGCTGTGTTGAGGACATTGAAACCTTTATAGACATCTATTTCATCTGTAGATCTACAGGAGGCGATCTGGTGAAGGTTGTATCTAAGTCATCGGAAATGATGATGGATAAAATGACGATTAAGAAGGAAATTGCCACTCTCACAGCTCAAAAACGATTTGAAGCAAAGCTCTTAACAGCAATGCCTATTCTGGTATTGTTATTTTTACAAATGGCATCTCCTGAATATATGCAGATTATGTATGTTACCTTTCAAGGGAGAGTATTAATGACTATTGCCTTATTATCGATTATTTCAGCCTATTTATGGAGTATGAAATTAACTCGTATTCAAGTGTAAAACGTTGCCAAGAGAGGGCGCTGAGGACAATCATGAGAAAAAACCAAATGAAAGAATACATATGGAAATTGTTAGATAAGATTCTTAGAATAATACCGGATTGGATTACTGGTGATACTTCCAAGCTGATGCAAAAATATGTAATCAGGTATGGAAATATTAATATTAAGGATCGTATTTATGAGAGAAAAAGAAAGACTTTAGCTACATATTTAGCCGTGATTATTCTATTCATTATTATATCTTTATTAATTTTATTTTCTCATTCTCAGATCGATAATAACGCAAGGCTTACGTCAATAGAAAGACCGGAATATGGGCAAGTTCAAAAATCCCTGCCGCTAAAGGTAAGGGTAAACTATAAAGATGGGAAGCTGGAAAGGTCCGTTTATTTAAAGTTAAAGGCAAGAGCCCTTTCTGAAGAGGAAAAGAAAACTAAGGTAAATCAATTAAAATCTCAATTGGAAACAATTATACTTGGTGAGAATACAAGCCTTCAGCAGCTTTTTAAACCCCTAAATCTAATAGTATTTCACCGGGAAAGTGGAGCTACTATATCGTGGAAGAGTGATTATCCGGAGGTTATCAAAGAAACGGGAGAAATTGACTTCATTCTATCAGAGCCGGGACAAACCATCTTAATAGAGGCTTTGATTACCTTAGATGGATATGTAGATTATTGGCAAGCTCATGTATCTGTTGCTGAAAAGATAGGACTAGATGATTATAAAAAGACACTGGAAAGGAGATTGGATGAAAGTATCACAACAATAAACAAGAGTACTGGTTCCAAGGCATTAATTCTTCCAGAAAGCTTAGGAAATCACATCAATCTAGAATGGTATGAACCAAATGACTTTAATCTTTTACCAATCATCGTTATCTTTTGTTACATTATTTTCACCATTTATTTAAGCCGATATCAGCAAATCGATAAGGAAATAAAAGAAAGAAATCAAGAAATTATTTCACAGCTCCCAGATTTCATTAATAAGCTGGTACTCTTATTAAACGCAGGTCTTGTTGTAAGTACAGCTATCTCTAAAATAGCAAATGATTATGAAGCAACCATATCCAAAAATAATGCTAGGGCAGTAAAGCAGAAAGACAGTAGGGTTTTATATGAGGAGCTAGTGGAAATACAAAAAAGAGTGCAGCAAACAAAAGCCCCCTTGATATATGAACTGAAGGACTTTTCAAAAAGAACTGGAATCAGTGAACTTATAAGAGTGTCAAACATCATAGGAGATAATATCAATAAAGGGAGCTCTTTAGCAGAAAAGCTACAAGGAGAGAGCGAGTTTCTCTGGCTTAGCAGAAAGAAAAAGGCAGAAGAGCAGGGTAGGCTGGCAGAAACAAAGTTAACTTTTCCGTTAGTTATTTTACTGATAGTACTCATTATGATAACCATTGCCCCTGCATTGTTTGATATGTAAGCAAGAATGGTTTTTCCTAATTTGGACAGCCTTATGGTTAATTGAATTGAAGAAAAGGAGAAAGAACATGAGATTAAAGATAAAAAACAATAAAAAAGGCATGGAAATGGTACAAGTAGCCATTTTAGTAGCCATTGCCATTGGATTAGGGCTTATATTCAAGGAGCGTATTGGTGAATTTGTCACAGGTACTTTTGATAATCTAATGAACAGCGGATTTTAACATGGCAGTAAATAAAAGACCTTTTGTGCTATCCTGGGCATTTTGGCGAGAATTTCTACATAATAAAAAAGGGTCCACTATGGTTGAAGCATCTATGATTTTTCCTCTGGTAATAGCTGGTGTCATCGCGGTAATATATATCATTATGGGTTTGTATAATTCCATGGCACTTCAGACTGCTCTTCACCTATCTCTTCGGGATCAGTGCGGACAGCTATCTGATACCATTTATAGAGAAGAAAGCTTTAAGCCTTATGAAGTATCACAGGATTTTTATCAGCTAAGACCCATTCTAGCTATTGAAGAAACTCAAGAGCATAAAACCAGTAAAATATTTACTCAGAGAATACAGCGCACAGAAAAAGGCAGATCTTATGTTATTGATGAAGCTGAATTTGTAAGAAAGTGTTATCTTGTGAAGGAGGTGCTGTGACTGGGGAAAATATTAAATAACAAAAGGGGATCTGTAGCCATATTTTTAACCTTGATATTTGCAAGTATGTTAGTGGTTGTTTCTTTATTTACAGTAAGTGCACATAAGCTGGCCAGTAAAAATTATATAAACTCAGTTTGTGATCTTGCAGGGCGATCGATACTTTCTGAATACAATATTATGTTGATGGAGGAATACGGTATATTTGCTATGAAAGCCGAGCCCATTGATACAGAGCAAAAGGTAGCCTGTTATCTAGGAAGTAGCTTCAATAAAAGGAATTCAGGCATTACATCTATATTCAAAAAGGAAAATCTAGATCCATTAAATCTAAAATTAGAAAGGGTTGACGTAGATTTAAAAGAATATGCCATAAGCAATGTAGATGTATTTGAAGAACAAATTTTAGAATATGCAAAGTATGAGATGGCTAAAGCACTCTTATATCGTAAAAAGAAAACGGCCCCTAATGAAATAAGCAAAGTAGAATTGAAGAATGAAAAAGTAATTAATTCTTTACCCTCTAAGGGATATAAGGGAAGTAATATACAGATTGATAAGATTCTTGAACATGGAATCCCATCTATCCAAGAAATATATAACGAGAGTAAGGATCGATTTTTTGTTGATGAATATTTGATTCAAATATTTCAAAATCATAGAAATACTGAAGAAATCAGGAAAACCTTTTTTACCAATGAAATTGAATATATTCTATGTGGAGAGTTCAAGGATGAGGAAAATTATAAGGGAGTAAGAAGGCTCCTCTTCATTTTAAGGTCTGGATTAAATCTAGGTCATATATATAGCGATTCGATTAAGCGGGAAGAGGTGATTGCTATGGCAGCGGTCATCACTCCAGGGCCAGGAGCAGTAGCGACTCAGCTTGTTATAGCAACGGCTTGGGCAGGCCTAGAAGCAGAGAATGACATGAGATTGCTAGAAGCGGATAAGAAGGTTGCCTTATTAAAAGCTAGAAGCAATTGGGCGTTGGACTTGGAGGGAGTTATAGATTATAGCATAGAAGGCGTAGTTAAAGAGAAGGAAGTTAAAGGATTTATAGAGCCACCAAGCAGCAATGGAATTGATTATGAAGACTATTTAAGAGTATTGTTATTTTTTCAGAATAGGGAGTCTAAGCTCCTCAGAGCAATGGATTTAATTCAGCTGAATATGAAGGCAAATTATCATAGGGACTTTGCTCTCCAGGATTATTATGAAGGGTTTAATTTTGAGGTCACGGTTAATGATCAAAAATACTTATTTAGTCACCAATACTAGGAAAGGCTTTATCACTGTTGAGGCAGGCATTTTTTTACCTATTTTCATTATTGGTATTTTGACCATTGCCTATCTTATTAAGCTAATGGTGGTACAAGGAGGAGTTTTTCATTCCTATACTGATGAGGCTCGATTATTGGCAGCAGAGGCCTATATTGATAAAGTGACCCCTATCATTTTGTTTGAACCTAAGCTGCAAAACCGTCTCTATAATGAAAACCTTTCAGATATTGAGGATATATGTCTTGAGAATTTTAATTATTTATATAAAGATGACAGGGATTCCGGGTTAATATCCATGGATTTAAGCTATAAAGTAAAGCTGAAGCTCCCTATTCAATTTTACAAAGATTTTCCAATTACAGAAACCCTTGTATTTAGAGGTTTCGTAGGGGCAGATGAAGAACTGGATCCGATGACCTTTGAAGAAATGGAAAGTAATGAAGCCTCACATTTAGTTTACGTGTTTCCACGGGCGGGGGGGCGCTATCATAATGAAAGCTGTACTTTTCTTTACGCAGAACCATTAGAAATGATTCTTTCCGGTTCGGTTAGGCGAAGGTATGATCCATGTAGCCTTTGTAAACCTGGAGATTTGTCAAACGGGAATTTAATTTATTGTTTTAATAGGGCTGGAGAAGTTTTTCACAGGGGCAGCTGTTATGTAGTAGACAGATATGTTATCTCAATAGAAAAAGAAGACGCCATCAATAAAGGCTATACCACGTGCTTAAAGTGTGGAGGCTAAAAGGAAGGGGTAGGGATGGAAAAAGCAAAAGAAGCTTATCTTGTAGGGTATTTGATTCATATCGAAACGGGGGAAAAATTCGAGTTAGAATATTTTCAGGAATACACAATCGGCCGAGATGATAGCAACAATCCTTTTCACATTTTTATAGACCATGGAGCTGTAAGTAGAACCCATGCAGTTATTTCTTATAGAAGCGAGGGTCTTTATATTGAGGATAAGGGATCAAAAAATGGGACGATATTAAATAACCAAGTCTTATTGAAAGATGTTTCTTATCCCATAAAAAATAATGATAAACTCTTCATAGCAAATGTTGAACTTTTATTCCAACTTAATGAAGAAAAAGAAAGCTTCATAAAACTGCATACACTATGTGGCAGAATTGAGGAAATTGGCGGTGGTAGAAGGTTTTCAATTGAATCTAATAAGATTGGAATCCTCCCTTATGAGAAAAAAATGATAGAAGCCACTGATTGTCCATTTATTCTTTCTATGAATTTTTTACATAAAAAAGATCAGGAAGAAGTGTTCTTTGACTTTACAGGATTTATTCCTCTAACTCAATATCTTACAGCATCGGAGAGAAGAATAGAAGAAAAAGCCATTACTTATAAAAATCAGCAAATTACTGAAAAAAGCCCTATAATCAGTGCTATTGAGTTATTAGGCGACCTATTAAGTCAAGTGAAAGGATGTGAGGAATATTTACTGGCTTACGACAGAATTCCTCTATCTGCTGATACGATATTTATTAATGAGCAAAAAAATAAAGTCGCCTTTGCTTATATTCCAGCTGTAGCAGGAAATCTTTCATTACAAAACAAAATTATCTCTCTCCTGGCGGAGTTGTCTGCCCTTTACAATAATCAAGATGTGTCCACCCAATTAAAAAGATTGGAAGAAGATATTTTAAATAATAATCTTGGATTAGATGGCATTATAAGTGCATTGGGGCTTATGGAAAGGGAAATAAACTACAGCCTTTGGTCAAGGAAGGAATTTGTTAGGGATTGTCAAGGTTTTCAAGACGATAAAACCGCAAATGAAGAAGAGGAAAAGCAAAAATCCCTCACTCATTTTCCTAACCTGAAGGGTATAAATAGCAAAGATAAAAAAATTCTAATCCTACAGCTAGTGGCCATCCTGATACTAACCTTCGTGTATATTTCAAGGCTCCTTGAGCAGCTGGATTTTGTAGGTTTTTTTATTATCGTTGTAGGGATAGATATATGGTTAACTAGGACAATTAAAAATGAAAAAATACAAAATCATTAAGAGCATTAGTAAAAAAGCAAATGGGAGCAGGGTAGACCTCATATATAATGATGATATCTCAAGCTACTGCATACTTGCTGTGATTCCGGAAAAGGAACTAGATGATTCACCACAACTTCTAAAAAGCTTAATTGGACATAGTTCTCCTTATATAGCGAAAATATATGATGTGTGCCTAGAAAAGGATAAGGTATATATTGTTGAAGAATATGTAAAAGGAAAAACTTTAGGGACGATATTAAGAGAGAAAGCAGAAATAAACCAGGAGCAATGGCGGGAATGGGAGTTTCAAATTACAAAAGGCCTACTGTGTTTGCATACTATGCAGCCTCAGCCTCTACTTCACGGTGACATTCATCCGGACAACATAATTATAGATTATGTCAACCAAGCTAAGCTTATTGATTTTTCATCAATAAAGAGTCATAACCAGTTATTTAGGAGGAGGGTACATGCTGTTAGGGAATTTCTTGATCCAAGAATACTAAAAGGTTTTCCTTACGACAATAGGGCAGATTTCTATAGTTTGGGCAAGGTTATGAACCTATTCAATGAAAAGGCTAAGGATGAAGTAAAATAAAAAGCCGAGCGATATGCTCGGCCGTCGTTTTCGATGTTATAGTGAGATATTCAGTAGATTACCTGTCGTTTCTGAACTGTCTTCTTTCGTTCTTTCTCTTATCTCTACATTCTTTACATCTTTTTGGGTCGTTGTCAAAACCTTTTTCCTTGTAAAATTCCTGTTCTCCAACTGTAAATGGGAATTCATTTCCGCAGTCTTGACAGACGAGTGTTCTTTCTTCCATTGATTTTCCTCCAAATTATAAAAAAATAAAATTTAATATTTAAAATAGATTATGGAGACCGATTTTTTCCAAAAAGATGATCGACCATGGGTATTTTAAATATCTCATAGTTCATTATATAAGAGTTGCAATCATATGTCTAGAAGAATTTTCATAAAAGTCAAAGGATTTTTAAAAATTTTTCGACAATATTTTTAGCATACTATTTAAGGGGTGTTTAGCATTATGCTTTTTATCTTAGCTCTCAACACAATTTATTGATTAAAATGGCTTATCTTGTACTATTTATCATTTAATTCTTTAATTTCAGCAGAATATACAGTATAATTGAAATAATTGGTCGTTGAATAGTGTTTTTAAGAGGTGAGTAGTTTGATGAGAAATTTTCTACAAAACTGGAATTATAAAAAGCATGCTACTGCTGTTACGGGAATCTACTTAGGTGTTTCAATCATTGGGAATGCTGTATTAGGCAAAAAGGTACCCGAGGATGAAAAATCTCTATGTCCCGTTAATATTTGCAAGCAGATGACGAAAAAGCAATGGCTTTTTAATGGACTTGCTATAGGATGTTACAGCCTTGATATGAGTCTAAGCTATATCATCTTGAATCACTTTAAGAAGCAATATAAGTAACATCATATAATTCTGGTTACTTATGTGTTCAGCTAGAGTAGATGAAACCAGATCTAAAAGTATTTATGATGAAAGCGTTTTAAGAAGGTAACAATGCTTGGATATGTCACCCCGGAAAAGCCGGAATTAAAAATCAAAGAGTATGAAATATACAGTGGTTATTATTGCGGGATATGTAAATCAATAGGTAAAAGATACGGACAACTGCCAAGGCTGGTGCTCAACTATGATCTGGTGCTATTAGCCTTGGTTCTTGCTGGAGTAAATCCTGCTCCCGATGAGATTAAGATTGAGAGATGTATTGTACATCCCTTAAAAAAAAGAACCATTATCCATAATAGTAAGGAAATTGATTATGCTGCGGACATCCTGCTATTATTGGCTTATTTTAATCTAAAAGACGATTATCAGGACGACAGAGATGTTAAATCAGCCCTTGGTATCCGACTCTTCAAGAACGTATTTAAAAGGCTCACAGAAAGGATATATGAGAAAACCAATATCGTTAATGTGAAGCTTGAAGAATTATCAATACTAGAACAGAAGAGCTGTCCATCCTTAGATGCAGCTGCAGAACCTTTTGCAAAGCTCATGGAGGAGGTTTTCGATCCCCTTAATTCTTGCCTGGATCATGAAAACTATTCAGAAAAGACCATCTCATCTTTTAGAAGAATAGGTTATCATCTCGGGAAGTGGATTTATTTAATTGACGCTTATGATGACTTGGAGGATGACATGAAAAGTAGATCCTACAATCCTCTAATTTATCAATTCAACCTTCACGACGACTTAATTGGCCCGGAAAAGATGGAAGAAATAACAATAAGGATCAGGGAACGGGTGGAGTTTAATCTCATGTGTTATTTGGCCGAAATCGCAAAATCTACAGAAGATTTACACTTTGAAAAAAATCAAGGCCTTATTGATAACATCATCTATTTAGGCCTTTTAAGAAAAACAGAACAGATTACAAAGAAGGGAAATAACGATAATGAAAAATCCTTATAAAATATTAGGCATCAAAGAAGGAGCTAGTCAGAAAGAAATAAAAGAAGCTTATTTAAAGCAAGTAAAAAAATATCATCCTGACAAGCATCAAAACAACCCTTTATATGAATTAGCTGAGGAGAAACTACGAGAAATTAATGAAGCCTACGAGTATCTGACAAAGAATAATGGACAGGGCAGCTATGGAAGCTCCAATACAAATTCTGGATACAACCGACCATCTTCAGAATTTATGGAAATCAGGAGAGACATTGACCACGGTAATCTTGCAAAAGCTGAAATGATGTTAAATAGAATGTCAAACCGAGATGCGGAATGGCATTTTTTAAGAGGAATGATCTACCTCAGAAAAGGATGGTATGATGAAGCCTTGACAAATGTCCAAAATGCAGTAGCAATGGATCCAGGTAATATGGAATATAAAAATGCCTTAAATAGTATAATTGCATCAGGAAGTGGTTACCGGACTTCTGCTTATGGTAGGGGATATGCTACCAATGATGATTTATGCAGAATGCTACAATGTTATTGCTGTGCAGATGCGCTATGTGACTGCATTTAAGGAGATTGCCTGTGGAAAGGAAACATAAAAAATCAACTTTAAGGGTGGCCACAGGAGGGGTATTGCTTGCTCTTTCTATTGCCACATTATTTTCCGCAACATTCATACCGGGTGTTGAACTGACTTTATTTACATTCAGCTCTTTTTATGTTGCCTTTATTATTATAGAATCGGACCTAAAGGGCGGAATTCTTTTTTATGTGGCTTCTCTGTTGCTGGGAGCCATCCTTATTCCCAATAAGGGAGCTTTGTTGCCTTATGCTATGTTTTTTGGATTATACGGCATAGTAAAATTGTTAATTGAGAAAATCAAAAAAATACCCATAGAGCTTATCCTTAAATTAGTATTCTTTAATATTTCTTATGCTATAGGACTTTTGTTTTTTAAAGAACTTTTTTTAGGAAATATCGACCTACCAAACTTAGCCTTACCTGTCTTACTTGTAGGCGCTCAGGTGTTTTTCCTGTTTTATGATTATCTATTTACTCTAGTAATTGGTTTTTATTTATCTAGTAGGCCGAAGTCCTAGTAATAATTTGTCCCCCTCGAGAATAGACTTAACATGACAGACTGTACATATTATGAGTAAGTAGTTAAGAAGAGAGGGATAATCATGGTAAGATACAATAGAGGTTATAGGCCAAGGAAAAGATCTGGATCTGTATTTACGATATTTGTCGTTATCGTGCTACTAGCAGTTGCTGCCGGTTATGCAGGGACAAAATATATTATTTATCCAATTTTTTTACAAGACAGTGGAGTAGATGGCAGTATTAATAGCGAAAACCAAAACGGATCACAGGCTCAATCGGATATTGATGTGACTACAAGTCCACCTAGTGTAACAATTGATTCTCAGACGAATCCTGACGAAAATCAAGAAGTAACAGAGCAAAGCCAAGAGGCTCAGGTGAAAAATGATAGTGAACAAGAAAATCAAGCTGTACCTAGTGGAAAGGGGCCTTATACAGTACAATTTGGAAATTTTACTACACGTGAAGCGGCAGATTCTTATGCCAAGGAATTGACTCAACAAGGTATTTATACCTACATCTATGAAGATGATAGTACTTTTAAAGTTCTTGGCCTTCCATACGGAGAAAAGGCAAAGGCCCAAGAAGCCGTGTCTGTCATATCTTCCATTGTAGAAGATGCTTTTGTAGTTGATATGTCCTCTTTATGAGCCTATACCCATTTGTTTACATTTTATTTTCAAGCAGGAAGGATGAAATATGATACCTTTATCCACCAGAATGAGGCCTGACAGCCTAGATGAGTTTTTAGGACAAACTCATTTTATGTACAAGGAATCTTTATTATATAATGCAATTAAAAATAAATCCTTTGAATCCGCTATTTTTTTCGGCCCTTCTGGGACAGGGAAGACCACATTAGCCAGGATGATAGCAAAAGAAATGGATGCAAATTTCCATGAGTTAAATGCTACGACAACAGGGATAAAGGAATTAAAGGAAGTTATTGACAATGCCAAATTAAGGTTTTTTGGACTACAGAAGGAAACAACCTACTTATATGTGGACGAGTTTCATAGATGGAATAAATTACAGCAGGATTCCCTCCTTAAGGCGTTAGAAGAGGGTGTTATCCGGTTTATAGGAAGCACCACGGAAAACCCTTATTTTGCTGTGAATAATGCAGTGTTAAGTAGAGTCAGATCTATCTATGAATTTAAGAGGCTTAGCACGGAGGATATTTATCAATTGTTGTTAAACGCTTTGCATAATAAGGAGCGGGGTCTAGGAAAACTTGAGTTGCAATGGGATGATAAAGCATTAAGGATTCTTGCAGACATGAGCAGTGGGGATGCACGGGTTGCTCTTGATACCTTAGGCTTTATAGCTGAAAACCTTAAAAAAGGAAGTATTATCAATACGGATATCGTTGGCGAAGCGATGCAAAGGCAGACCACCTTTTATGATCGTGGTGAGGATAAGTATAATTTACTTTCCGCACTGCAAAAATCAATACGAGGCAGTGACCCGGATGCCTCTATCCACTATTTATCTAGGCTTATAGAAGGTGGTGCTGACATTCAAATGATTGGTAGAAGACTAATGGTTATAGCTAGTGAGGATGTGGGTATGGCTTACCCCAATGCAATCAGTATTGTGACAAGCTGTGTCCAAGCTGCATTGATGGTAGGTTTTCCTGAAGCAAGAATAAACCTAGCCCAAGCCACTATTCTTTTAGCTTCTTGCCCAAAGTCAAATGCTTCTTATATGGCTTTAAACTATGCTATGGAGGATCTGAGGAAAAAAAATATTGATGATGTGCCTGATCACTTGAAAGACACACATTATTCAGGAGCCTCAAAGAGGGGCTTAGGGGTCGGTTATAAATACCCTCATGATTATGGCGGTTATATTAATCAGCAGTACCTTCCGGATAATCTTTATAAGGAAGGAGCAAAATACTATAAGCCCACAGAAAATGGAAAGGAAGGAGCTTTTAAAAGGTTTTTAGAAAGCTTAAAGAGATAGCGTATGGAAATTAAATTAGCAAAGAATTCAGGCTTCTGCTTTGGTGTAAAAGAAGCTATTAAGAAAGCAGAAAATATCATTGCAGAAAATCATGGAAATAAAAAGAGAATATATACATGCGGTTCATTAATACACAATAAGATTGTAACGGATGGGTTAAAAAGAAAAGGCGTTTCAACCATAAACAATGTCAGGGAAGCGGAGGATGGCTCTGTAGTAGTCGTTCGATCCCATGGGGAACCCTGGCGATTTTATTTGGAGGCGGAGAAAAAAGGATTAGAAATTGTTGATGCCACATGCCCTTTTGTAAGACGAATACAAAACCTTGTGAAGGAGGCAAAGGAAGAGGGTCTTAATGTGGTTATCGTCGGAGACAAGAATCATCCTGAAATCATAGGGATCAATGGCTGGTGTAATGATGAAGCACAAATTGTAAATTCAGTGGAAGAGGCAAAGCAGGTGGTGGGAGATAATTTGTTTGTCGTTGCACAAACTACCATCCGTAGGGATTTATTTGATGAAATCGTAAAAATATTAAATGATAGTAAATCTAAAGTGGAAGTGCATAATACGATTTGCAATGCCACGTCAGAAAGGCAGCAAAGCTGTATGGAGACCGCTAAGGAATCCGAAATAATGATTATTATTGGGGATAGAAATAGCTCAAATACTGTTAAGCTTTTTGAAATCGCTAATAAATATTGTGACAATACTTATTTTGTTGAGGACAAAGACCACCTGCCCTTGGATGAAATTAAGAAATATAATAAAATCGGCATTTCAGCCGGTGCTTCCACTCCTAAGCATGTTATCCAGGAGGTAATGGACACCATCCAAGAATTGAGCCTACAAAATGGTGAAAGCGATTAAATTCGGGGTTTAGAAGTGAAGATGATTATTGGAATACTTAAAATAAGAATCCACATCCCTTGGTCACATTCTTTAAAAGAAAAAAGAAGTGTGGTAAAGAGTATCTGTGGCAGGGTAAAAAATAAATTTAATGTCTCCATTGCAGAGGTTGAAGAACATGACCTTCATCAAATTATTGTATTAGGAATTTCATATGTTACTAATGATGGTGCTCAAGCTCATCGCATAGGGGAAAATGTTCTTAATTTTATACAAAGCAACACGGAGGGTGACATCATAGATATTGAGCGAGAACTATACTAAAAGAGCTTTTAAAAACGGAAATCATTGAAAAAATCCAAAAAATCTATGATAATCCTAATTAAATCGAAAATAAAAAACATTTACCATTGAAAGAAATCGAAATATGTAATAGAATAGGTGTTGCGGCAGGGGCTTTGACCTCTGAACGTATAATTAAGGAGGTTATTGCTACCATGAGTGAACAGTTCACTGAAACAAGAGAAGAAAATTTAATGCATGGCTTGATGGAGGAAATCGAAAAATCATTACGATTACCTAGAAATGGCGAAATTGTAACAGGAGAAATTATACAGGTTTCTGATAGAGAAATCGTAGTAAATCTTGGTTACAAAAAGGATGGGATTATCCCAAGAGATGAATTTACATTAGAAGGAGACCAAGAATTAACAGAGCTTTTCAAGGAAGGCGATGAGATTCAGGCAAAGGTTTTAAAGACAGATGATGGTGATGGAAACATCTTACTATCAAAGAAAAGGCTTGAGGTTAATGAGCATTGGGAAGAAATCACTGATGCTTATGAAAATAAATCGTCTGTTAATGCTAAAGTTGTAAAAGAAGTAAAAGGCGGAGTAATCGCTGTTTTCAAAGAAGTTTCTGGCTTTATTCCACTTTCACAACTGTCTGATAAATTTGTTGAAAAAGCAGATGAATTCGTAGGGAAAACACTTCCTGTAAAAGTAACAAGAGTAGATCAAAAGAGAAATAAAGCTGTATTTTCCCACAAAGCTATCCTAAACGAAGAAAAACAAAAGAAAATACAAGAAATTTGGGAATCTATAAAAGTAGGGGATAGTGTTGAAGGTACAGTAATGAGGTTCACAGATTATGGTGCATTTGTAGATATAGGCGGAATTGACGGATTACTGCATATCTCCGAAATTTCTTGGGGTAAACTTAAACACCCACAGGAAGCTTTAAAAATCGGGGAAAAGATTAATGTGAAAATCCTTTCAATGAATGCCGAAAAGGGAAAAATTTCTCTAGGATTAAAGCAGAATACGCCTGAGCCATGGTCCGTAATTGATGAAAATTACCAAGAGGGTCAGGTGATTAACGGTAAGGTTGTACAAATCAAAGATTACGGCGCATTTGTTGAGTTAGAGCCTGGCCTTGATGGGTTGGTTCATATCTCAGAGATTGCGTACAAGCGTGTGACAAACATAGCTGATGAAATATCTGTAGGTCAGGAAGTATCAGTAAAAATCTTAGATATTGACAAAGAAAGAAAAAGAATCAGCCTAAGCATTAAGGCTACCCTTGATCCTAACGAGGCTGAAGAAGAATCTGCTGACGATGAAGCACCGGAGGTAGAAGCTGCTGAAACAGTTGAAACTGAAGAAGTAGTTGAAGAAGCCGTTGAAGCTGCTGAAGAATCAGAACTAGCAGAAGCTGCAGAATAATAAACATAAGAACCTAAAAAACCGCCAATGGCGGTTTTTTTGTTACCAAATTTGATGCGTAGCACTTAGAGGTGCATTCCATTATAAAATTGGAGGACTGCGTGAAAGCACTTCTCCTAGCATTGCACCCTATTGTTGCTTTGATAGAGTTAACAATTCCTCGGCGCTTTTTAATGTTGTATCTGTAATGTTGATTCCACCAAGCAGCCTTGCGATTTCATAGACCTTTTCATCATCTGAAAGGGAGACGACTATAGTATTGGTGGATTCTTCCTTATCTTCCTTTTGGATTCTGTAATGATAGTCTCCGTAAGCGGCAATTTGAGGTAAATGGGTGATACAGATGATTTGATGTTTCTTGGAAATGTCCAATAATTTTTTTCCGACAATACTGGCCGTAATACCGCTAATACCAGTATCGATCTCATCAAATATCATTGTAGGGATGTGATCAAAGTTGCCTACAATTTGTTTAAATGCTAGCATAATCCTGGAGATTTCTCCACCAGATGCAATTTTAGCAAGAGGCTTTGGTGATTCTCCTTTATTTGTTGTAATCAGGAACTCAACTTTATCTATACCATCTGGAGTAAAAGTTGGTTTGCTGCCTTCCCTTGTATCATCAAAATGAACAGATAAATGTGTGTTCTTAAAGTTAAGCTCTGACAATTCTTTATTGATCTTTTTTTCAATAATTTCTGCAGATTTTTTTCGTAAGCCAGTAAGATTTTGGCTAGCCTCTAGTAGTTGCTTTTCATACAAAGCCAGTTTTGATGTCAATTCATTTTTTATCTCTTCTATATTTTCTATTGTACTTAACTCTTTTCCTAGCTTCTCCTGATATTCCAGAACCTTTTCAAGGGAGCCTCCATATTTGCGCTTTAACCCATCTAAGATATTTAGTCGATCTATAGTTTCCTCTAGTAATTGGGGGGAAAAAGTAATCTTATCTCGAAAACTTCTCACTTCGTTAGATAGATCCTCCAAACGAAAATAGATATCTGAAAGAGATTCTCCAAGCTCTTGTAGGTGGGGGGAATATTCCGTGACCTCTTGGAGCAGGCTCATGCTTTTCCCTAGGCCTTCAATAATAGAAGGAGATTGCTCATACAAGATTTCATAGGACTCGGAAAGGTTATTAAATATTTTCTCGCTATTTTGTTGCATGGCCAAGCTTTGAGATAGTTCTTCGTCTTCGCCTATATATGGCTTGGCTGCACTTATTTCTTGAAGCTCGAAAGTCATAAAATCACGCTTTCTTTCAGCTTCAGCTTGTCCGGCTAAAAGATTTGATAATTGTGATTTCGTACTGGAATAAAGATCATATAGTTGAGAAACATGATCCTTTGCAAGGCTAATAGCAGGCTCATCATATAAGTCGATGAATTTAATGTGGGTGTCAGGGTTCAGTAAAGATTGATGGTCATATTGACCATGAATATCTGCAATATTTTTGCAGAATTTATTCAAAGTTGCTAGAGTCACGATTTCGCCGTTAATTTTGCATAAGCTTTTCCCGTTAATTGAGATTTCTCTTGTAATAACAACTTCTTCATCATCAACATCAGCCACCAGCTGGATGATTGCCTTTTCTTTCCCTGTGCGCACAAAAGTAGTATCGGCCCTGCTTCCTAAAGCAAGGCTTATGGCTTCGATAATAATGGACTTACCAACACCTGTTTCACCGGTAATAATATTTAGCCCGTCCTGGAAAGCTAGATTTACTTCGTCAATAATAGCAAAATCTTTAATACGTATTTGAGAAATCATGATATAATCCTCTAATCAATCATTTCACTTAGTTTGGATACGATTCCAGGAGCGTTTTCTGGATCGTTAACAACTAGCAAAAGAGTATTATCTCCAGCTATGGAACCGATAACGTCTTTTAAGTTTAGTGTATCAATGGCTTCTCCAGCAGCTGAAGCACAGCCGCTTAAAGTCTTTACGACAATTATATTCCCTGAAGATTCTACTGTTTGAATTGTTTCCCTAAATATTTTGGAAAAACGATCGGATATTGGCTGATCAATGCCTGCTCCCACAGCATATTTATATCTTCCGGAAGGAGATAAGGTTTTGATGAGTTGTAATTCCTTAATATCTCGTGATATTGTGGCTTGAGTAACCTTAAATCCACTTTCTTTTAAGAGTGAAACTAATTTTTCTTGTGTTTCCACTTCTTCATTATTAATAATTTCAAGGATTTTGTTTTGTCTCGAATATCTCATGGCACGCTCCTCATAGAACATTGTATAAATACTTGTTAAATATTATATTTATTATATCATAAGTAAAAGTCGCCCGAAAGAAGCGTTCACTTAGGGATTGAAGAAAAACTTAAATGAACAGCTTCAAGCGGGGCAAAAAGAGACCAGTCACAATCAGGCATGAATGCTTGAAGTGGCTGGTCTTTTTGTATTTATTGGAAATACAAAATATGGCCATTTTATGGAATTAAGTATAACACCTTGCGGATATAATCTGGTCAATTGAAAGTATATGGCCATCTTCGCTTATCCATTCATTCCTTTCAGAGGAATATGAAAAAACATAAAGTACAGGATTTTCTAGGCACTTTGTAACAACACATAATCTGTAAGAGTCCTTATTGTTGTTCATTTTTGAAAATTCATTTGGAGTTAACTCAACAGAAACCTCTTGACCTGCTAGTCCCTTTACTTCAATTTTTAATTTAATTTTCTTATAAACTGCTTCCAAATCCCATCCTAAGTTTTCGCTTTCTACAGAAGTCACGGTAAAACCCCTTTCTGAGTATTCTCTGGTAACTTCTCTAATAGCGATATTCTCTATTTTCTTTCTTAGTTCTGCATCGGTTTGGCGGAAGATAGGAAGGCGACGCCTAATACTTTTCTTTTTTTCATATCTTTCTATATGTCTTAGAACTTCTTTCTTAAAATCCACCATTTCAGGGCTATCAGCATACCAAACATTTGATTGACCCATTCCGCCTTTTACTCTTCTTGGTATTATCGGGAATGAGAACCTTTCATCTATACTCAGTAAAGTAGCATTGTCAGCATTAGCAACAGCATAATATCCGATATATTCATTTCTAAATTTTCTTTCTGCAAGATTAGTGTTCTGGTAATCTTTAAAAAACCTGGCATTCTTATACCACCCAACTATATACGTTCCGCCATTCTTGTGGGTTGCAGTGAAAATGACTAAAACATCATCTATGAATTCATCATCTTCACTCGCTCCTAATCTTTGAAGGTTGTTATACCCACTTGGCTGGGCATAACCATATACCTTACCGCCAATGCTTTTAAAATTGAATATTTCGTGACCATAACCATATTCTTCAACATAGGAACCACCACCATGTATTTCTTTATCATTTCCCAATAAACCTTCATATCTTTCCATCCAAGCTGTATTTAAGAAAATCATAGCTTTCATCGATTTACCTCCTTTCAGCTAAAAATTCACACTAATACTTCTCTAATAATCTAAGCCATCGGACTATTGATTAGCTGATCGACATTCCTCAACATTTCTTATGGCTGTATAAGCAAGGGAAGAGTGAATTCTACACCAATCCTAAATACTTCTCAAAGAATAACATCAGCTTTTCAATAATTCCTTGCTTTTTCGCAGCTCTGCCTCCGCCAAAGCGAGATACAGGTGGCATGATTTTATCAATATCTGTACCGGTCGTTTTAAGCATTCCGTCTCGGAAAGCATTGTCGATGAAACGGCGGGTTTCTTCAGGCTTTAATCTTTCTTCTTCTATAATTGCTGTAATATCCGCTTCCTTACGCTCATGGAGGAATTTACGCCAATCCTCATCCACTTTGGTCGATACATTGACTTGCTCAATAAAACGCTCGATAAGTTCTTTCTTACTTCGAAGTTCAATACTCGAATTGATAGCCTTATCAATGGTCGTAAGAATGGTTTTATCCTTGCAGTTGGATTGTTGATATTTGGCTACAAGCATAAGGATGTAGTCAATGTTTACCTCTATCTGTTTAACCAGTTCGATCTCGAAAACTATGTCATCATTAATAGTTTCCTTATCACCATCAGCACCTTTTCTATATTCCTGATATAGGTCAATATAAATACTCTGATAGTCCTGAAAATCCCTTTCAGATAAAATCTCATTTCCTTCAAAGTCATCGAAAGAAGTAAGAATATTTCTGAGCCTGAGTATTGCTCCATATAGCCGAATAAAGTCTTTTTCAGCTTCTTCTCCTAGAATAGGTTGTCCAAGGGGATACTGTGTTGTAAGACTTGCAATTAGTTCAGCATATCCCGGCTTATACTCACCTTTATCATCATAGCCGTTATAGTATTCTTCGTATGTTTTTAACAGTACAATACCGCCTGCATCTTTATTTCCGAATAGTGCAATAGCCTTATCCGTTTCTTCTTTCAAATCCCTGAAACAAACGATATTCCCATAGGTCTTAACGCTGTTTAAGATGCGGTTAGTCCTTGAAAACGCCTGAATCAGTCCATGCTGTCTCAGGTTTTTATCTACCCATAGCGTATTCAGGGTTGTTGCATCAAAGCCAGTAAGGAACATATTAACAACAATCAATATATCAATCTCCCGATTCTTTACACGAAGAGAGAGGTCTTTATAGTAATTCTGGAACTTGTCCGAGGAAGTATCGTAATTTGTACTAAATGTGGAATTGTAATCTCGGATAGCCGCCTCAAGAAAATCTCTAGAGCTCTGGTCAAGGTTTTCCATATTAAAATCCTCTTCAGGAAGCAGTCCATCTGGCTCTTCTTCATTTGCACTAAAACTGAAAATAGTTGCAATGGTAAGGTTACGGTTCTTTTGTGCTATCTGCTTCTTAAACTCATTATAGTATCTGATTGCCATTGGGATGGATGCAGCAGCAAATATGGAGTTGAAACCGGCAACTCGCCTTGTTTCACGCTTTTCTATCATCTTTTTAGGATTGTGCTTATCTGCTTCTTCCCATTTCGCAGAGAATGTGTAATAACTATTGCGCTTCGTCTTCTGATCAAAGTGTTCAAGAACGTATGAAACAATTTCACTGATTCGCTGTGGATCTGCTAAGGCTTTTTCTCTATCTATGCTATAGACTTTTTTATCATTAACGTAATCAGGCATTTTAATGGTATTGATAAAATCTATTCTAAAAGGCAGAACATTCCCATCATTGATGGCATCCACAATGGTATAGGTATGTAGCTTTTCTCCAAAGGCCTGCTCGGTTGTACGAAGCAGTGGGTTACCTCCTGAACTGGCATTGGCAGCAAAAATCGGGGTTCCCGTAAAGCCGAAGATATGGTAGTTCTTAAAACTCTTCGTGATAGCTTGATGCATTTCACCAAATTGGGAACGGTGGCACTCATCAAAAATCAGCACCACGTGTTTCTTATAAATATCATGCTGTTTATTTTTACGGATGAATATATCCAACTTCTGAATAGTGGTTACAATGATTTTGTATTCATGAGGATTTCCTTTTTCGTCCCTGTCTTCCAATTGTCTTTGAAGAACTCTTGTGGACGTATTACCATTAGCAGCTCCCTTTTCAAAACGGTCATATTCCTTCATAGTCTGATAGTCTAGGTCTTTACGGTCAACGACAAACAGTACCTTGTCTATGTAAGGCAAGGCAGAAGCTAATTGGGCTGTCTTAAAACTGGTCAATGTCTTACCAGAGCCTGTTGTATGCCAAATATATCCTCCAGCTGCAGTTGTGCCCATCTTCTTGTAGTTGGTTGATACTACAATACGTGATAATATTCGTTCTGCAGCAGCTATTTGATAAGGACGCATTACAAGGAGCAGATCTTCAGATGTAAAAATACAATATTTTGTTAGTATATTTAAGAGGGTATGTTTGGCAAAAAAAGTTTTAGTAAAATCCACAAGGTCAGGAATAATTTTGTTATTTGCATCTGCCCAGTAGCTTGTAAACTCAAAACTGTTACTAGTTTTTTTACTTCTTCGACGCTCACTGTTTCTTTGTTCTTCGATATGAGCGTTTCTTGTGGTGTTACTGTAATACTTTGTGTGGGTGCCATTGGAGATTACAAATACCTGCACATACTCAAATAAACCAGAAGAGGCCCAAAAGCTGTCACGCTGGTATCTTTTTATCTGGTTGAAGGCTTCACGGATAGCAACACCACGACGCTTTAACTCTACATGAACTAGTGGAAGTCCATTTACAAGGATTGTTACATCATATCGGGTTTCATGCTTGCCGCCTGTTTCTTCATATTGATTAATTACCTGCAAGCGATTGTTATGGATATTCTTTTTATCCAAAAGGTATATGTTCTTTGTTGTTCCATCTTCACGTTTTAGAATCTGGATATGGTCATCCTGAATTTTTCTGGTTTTTTCAACAATACCCTCATTTGTATTGGCAATACATTCTGTGAAAAATCTATCCCATTCGCTATCAGTAAATGTAAAATCATTAAGCACTTCAAGTTGTTTTCGGAGATTTTCTATCAATGCAGCTTCATTGTGCACTGAAATATATTCATATCCTTGGGAAGTCAGTTGCTTAATAAACTCCCGCTCAAGTTCTGCCTCGCTCTGATACTTTTCAGGTCGGACATTATATTCAGCTGCATATTCAGCAACAACTGTTGCTTCATCAGTACTGGCAACGATGTTGTAAATGCTCATGCCGTCACCTCCTTGAAAGATAACAGTTTATCTCTGTAATATTCATATTGCTTTTGCCGTGCTTCGATTTCGGCCGGAATGCCGCTGGTTAAGTCGTTGCAGAGAGCGTCAAAGCGATCGAGGATAGCGACGATGCGCTCTTTTTCTTCAAAGGACGGAGCAGGAACTGGTATCTTGTTAAGATTCTCTTGTGTCAATTTTGGTTGTGCCGCAGTTGATAAAAAACGACTTAAGTCAATCATGTTCAGGTAGTATTCAATAAACTTTCTATCTTCATATGTTTCGAATTCCAATACATGAGCATGGTTGTTTACCCATATCTTTCCAGACGCAGAAAAAGCAATAGGGGTTACTCTTGCCACAAGATTTGCACCATCTTCTGAAACTAACAAGTAGTCACCGTCGAAAATATAGTCGTCTACATAGTCAACAATTCCAGAGGCTCCATAGTACGGATATTCACCCGCTTTACGTTTCCCTTTAGCGACAGGTTTACGCTTAGAATCAAGGTTGATTGCAACCTCTCCCAATGTCGTCCACTCTACCTCATCACCAAACGTAAGCAGAAAATCCCTATAATACTCATACTGTTTTCTTCTTGCTGTAAGCTCTGCTGTAAGCTCTGCTGTAAGCTCTGTGAAATTGTCCAGAATACGGACAATTTCCTGTTGCACAGGCAGCGGAGGAACGGGGATTCTAAATTTCTCTAAAGTAGTTTTTCTTATAGACGGCATAGCACCTGAATAGTCTGCAAAACGCATAAGATTAACTGCTTCCATTTGATAAAACAAATAACGTGATATGACAGCATCAGATGGTATTAATCCAATTATATTGTTATCATAACAGGCTTCCTGTGCTAAAATTCTCTTTTTATTTGTCCCTATTGCTGCACCAATCTTTGGAAAGATCACTGTTCCTTTAGGAGCCGGTTTGCACCTCAGTCGAGTAGCTGTCTCTAAATCCACATAATTGTTTGCAACAGTCATAACAAATTCATTACCAAAAGAGTTCATATCTCCAACTTTATAAAAAGGATAATCCCCACTAGTTTTACCCTGTTCTATATTTGGAAACCCCCAACCACTACGAATTTCACATATTGTTCCTAGTGTTTTATATTCCACTCCATCTGGACAAAGTTCAGCAATCAATTCATCTAACTTACTCATTTGCCCACCTCAATTTCCGCAATAATCTTATCTATTTCTTCCCTCAAAACCTGCTCTCTCGCCACAATCTTTTCTATCTCAGCATTGAGGGCAACAATATCAATTTTTTCTCTCGTATCCTCTTGTTCAACATAGGTAGAAACAGACAGGTTGTAATCCTCTTCAGCAATTTCGCTGTTTGGCACAAGCCTAGCAAAATGCTCAATATCTTTTCTATCTTTGAATGCGTTAAGAATGGTCTCAATATTTTCCTGTGTCAGCTTGTTGTTATTCGTAACCTTGACAAATTCCTTTGATGCATCGATAAACAAGGTGCTATTTTCTGATTTGGATTTTTTCAGCACCATAATGCAGGTAGCAATGCTAGTACCATAAAATAAGTTATCTGGTAACTGAATGATACAGTCGATATAGTTATTGTCAATCAGGTACTGCCTGATTTTCTTTTCAGCACCACCGCGATACATTACACCGGGGAAACAAACGATAGCCGCAGTTCCGTTTGTTGCAAGCCAAGAAAGGCTATGCATAATAAAAGCAAGATCTGCCTTGGATTTAGGAGCCAATACTCCCGCTGGAGAAAAACGGGGATCGTTAATCAAAATAGGATCATTATCGCCCTTCCATTTAATGGAGTAAGGTGGATTTGATACAATGGCTTCAAAAGGCTCATCATCCCAATGTTGCGGATCTGTTAGCGTGTCCCCAAGGGCAATATCAAATTTGTCATAATCAATATCGTGCAGGAACATATTAATTCTACACAGGTTGTAGGTTGTAATATTGATTTCTTGACCGAAAAAACCTTGACGTACATTTTCTTTTCCTAAGATTTTTGCAAACTTTAGCAGTAGAGAACCAGAACCACAAGCGGGGTCATATACCTTGTTGACTTCAGTTTTTCCTACTAAAGTTAGATGGGTAAGGAGTTCAGAAACCTCCTGCGGCGTATAGTATTCACCACCACTTTTTCCGGCATTGGATGCATACATACCCATTAAAAATTCATAGGCATCACCGAATGCATCTATGGTATTGTCTTTGTAATCCCCCAGCTTCATTTCTCCAACAGAATTCATTAGCTTAACCAGCTTTTCATTACGCTTTACTACAGTGTTACCTAGCTTATTGCTGTTAACATCAATATCGTCAAACAGACCTTTGAAATTATCTTCACTCTCTGTTCCTTGGGCAGATGCTTCTATATTACTGAAAATCTGTTCCAGTGTTTCATTTAAGTTTTCATCGTCCTTTGCACGAGTCCGGACATTTTCAAAAAGCTCGCTGGGTAAAATAAAGAAGCCTTTTGTCTTAACTAAATCCTCTCGTGCCTGTTCTGCTTCTTCGTCGGATAGCTTAGCATAATCAAATTCCGTATTGCCAGCTTCCCATTCTCCGGCGTTAATATAGGCAGTAATATTTTCAGATATGTAGCGGTAAAACAGCATACCTAGAACATATTGCTTAAAATCCCAGCCATCTACACTGCCTCTTAAATCATTTGCCATATTCCATATCGTGCGGTGTAATTCCGCCCGTTCCTGTTCTTTTCTGTTATTTTCCATAACTCTACTCCCTTTCTTCAACCATATTAGGCACTAATTCCATGATATCTTTAAAATCAACGCCAAGTGCCGTACAAACCTTTACAAGAACGTCCATACTGACATATTCGTTTTTAGAAAGCTTTGAAATTGAAGATGGACTTATTCCCGCAGCAGCTTGTAAATCTTTCTTCTTCATATCGCGGTCAATCAACAATTTCCAAAGCTTTTTATAGCTAACGGTCATCTTGGTCACCTCTTTATATATGTTTTTTCCATTATAGCACATTTTCTTCAAAAACAACATGATAATTCTGTGTTTGTGAAGTAATTTTACAATGTTAACAAAGATAATGATAGTTGTGTATGCCTTTATTTTTGATTTTTATTTAAATAAATACTTTTAGACAAAAAAGTCTGTAAGTCTATATGTAAAACCAAAGGCAAAGTTATAACATTCAGCCTTCTTAAACTAAATATCACTTCCGCTCAAATTTGAGCAAAAGCATAAGCATTACAGCCGTCTTTTCTGGAAAACAGACAGGCTGTTTTTTTTATTTTAGTGGTTCGATTCAATAGAATTCTTCGCTTATGAATGAGGATGGAAAATATTTTTCTAAAATCCTCAACTAATGTGTTCTACCAAGGTTATAAGGTGAGAAGAAAAATAATCCCCCAATAAAAGCATAGTTTTTCTCTCACTGCTCCTTGACAACTGAATATCCCGAAATGCAAGAGATACTTCAAGCAGAATATGCCATGACGATAATTCCGAGCGTATTCCTTGAAAGATAACGAGGTTGTGTCAAACAAGGCAAACCCTCTGGAACAGTAGTGTTTCGGCTCATTTTTAACAGGCAAGGAGGTGAAATAACTGAATACACAATATGAGAACTTGCCACAGGTGCTTAAAGATAAGCCACAGTTTTGCTGTTGGAAATATGAAGAGCGAAGTGGTAGAAAAATCAAAGTTCCCTATAACCCGATAACAGGAAAAAGGGCAAAACCAAATCAACGTGGTACATTTAAAGATTTTAGTTCGGCGGTAGCTGCTATAAGTGATTATGACGGTATCGGATTTTTGGTGGGTAATGACATATGTGTTATCGACTTAGATGATTGCTTTGATAGCAGCGGTAAGCTTAAGCCTGTTGCCCAAAGTGTTGTAGACGCTTTTAGTGGTTGCTATATGGAACACAGTCCATCTGGGAAAGGGTTGCATATTTTCTTTAAGGCCACAGGCTTTAACTTTGACAAAACAAAATATTATATCAACAACAGAAAGCTGGGAGTTGAGGTTTATGTGGCTGGAGCAACAAATCGTTTTGTTACCGTAACAGGCAATGTATTTGTAGATGGTGATATACCGGAGAAATCGAATGAACTACAGATGATACTGGACAAGTATATGTTGCGTCCTACCCCTGTGAAGCAACTACTGGATACAGAAAGCCGATCCTATCTGTCTGACAAGTCTGTTATTGAGAAGGCTCTAAAATCGGCAAACAGAGAAAGGTTCAAAGCATTATGGCAGGGTGATACATCAGGCTATGCTTCTGCCAGTGAAGCTGATTTGGCACTTTGTGGTATGCTGGCATTTTGGTGTGGCAGGGATATTGGACAGATGGACAGACTTTTTCGGAAAAGTGGACTAATGCGGGATAAATGGAATAGACCACAGTCCAGCAGTACTTATGGAATAATAACCATAGAAAAAGCAATTGCAAATGCTACTGAAATATATAAACCAGGTGGTATACGTTCATCAGCTACAGAGGATTTTGGTGAATGTTCTCTTACTGGCTTTAAGCCTGAGAGTAACGATCGCTACCCTTGGACGGATATTGGGGCAAGCAGGCTGTTTGCTGATTATTATAAATCTTTTGCCCGCTTTGTTCCCGAAAGGAAGATGTGGTTTTGCTATGAAAATGGTATTTGGATTCCTGATGTCGGTAATCTCAAAGTGATGGAAATGTGTAAATCATTGGCTAATCAACTGCTAACCTATGCTTTGACTATTCAGGATGAACATCAAAGAAAGGCATACATTGACTATTGCCGAAAGTGGCAGTCAAGAAGATACCGAGAAACGGTACTTAAGGATGCACAGAGCGTATATCCCATATCAATGGCTGAATTTGACCAAGACCCGCAGATGCTCAACTGTTCCAATGGAACATTGTTTTTAACATCCATGGATTTTCATCCCCACAACAGCGAGGACAGACTTACAAAGATATCTGGCGTTAAATATGACCCGGAAGCAAAAAGTGAGCGATGGGATAGATTTATTCATGAGATTATGAGCGGAGATGAGGAAAAGGCAAAATTCCTCCAAAAAGCCTTTGGGTACAGTATCAGCGGAGACACTCGTTATGAATGCCTGTTTGTTCTCTATGGTGCTACAACTCGAAATGGTAAAGGTACGCTATGTGAGAGCATTCTTAAGGTATTAGGCAGTTATGGCTGTACCGCAAGGCCGGAGACTATCAGTCTGAAAAAGAACAATAACAGTTCAAGTCCAAGTGAAGATATTGCCCGGCTTGCAGGAGTACGCTTTGTGAATATCTCCGAACCTAGCAGAGGACTTGTCCTAAATGCTGCACAGGTAAAAAGCATGACGGGTGGTGACACCATCAACGCAAGGTTTCTACACGAAAACTCTTTTGATTTTTCACCTAAGTTTAAGCTTTATATCAACACCAATTATCTGCCAGTCATTACGGATATGACGTTGTTTTCCAGTGGTAGAGTGGTAATTATCCCTTTTGAACGACACTTCGATGAAAACGAGCAGGATAAAAGCTTAAAACGTGAATTCGCCAAACCGAAGAATCAGAGTGCTATCCTCAACTGGCTAATTGAAGGCTATCAGCTGTTAAAGAAGGAGGGATTGACTTTACCTGATTCCGTTAAGACAGCAACGGAGGCTTATAAGCGTGACAGCGACAAAATAGCATTATTTTTCGAGGATGCCTTGGAGGAAAGCCCTAACAGTGAGGTGCGGACATCCGAAGTGTATGCCCGGTATCAGCGTTGGTGCAGTGCCAATGGATGTTATTCGGAGAATGCAAGAAACTTCAAACAAGCCTTAACAGCTATTGCCCGTGTAGAACGGAAACGACCACGTTCTGGTGGTGGAATGACCACAATGCTTATCGGATATAAGCTGACAGAAGAAGAGTTTTTTCTTATTTAAACACAGTGTAGCAGCTTGTAGCAAGAAAAACAGGTTATATAAAAAATCACTCTCGTATAGAGAGTTTAGTTTTTACCTGCTACATCTTGCTACAAAGCTTAAAACCACTGGATATGACTCCATGTGTTAATACCAGCCCCTAGGGGAGGTCAAATCTCCACACCTTTTCATCTGGACAACGGGCGTGGGGCAACGCGTAAAAAAACGCGGTTTCAAACGGGGTATATACCCCACAATCCATTTTAATTTAGGAGGTAAACGATTATGGCAACATCAACAACTTATAATAGAGCGTTTTGGAATGTTATGAAAGGAAAAGAAGAAAATAATCAAAATCTAAGCGAGGGCTTTGATAATGCAGGAGCCTATGTCGCACCAGACGAGTTCCGAGAAGGCTTTAACACTGCTTTGGCAAAGGAGAATATATTCCGCAGATTTGCTACTGTTATCAATCTATCTTCTGCAGAAGGTAAAATTCAAGCGGTATCCTCAACGGGTACAGCAGATTGGGTTGAAGACGGAGATCCAATTCCCGAAAGTGCCGATACATTTACACAGTTTCTGGTGAAATCATACAAGCTGGCATCTCTTGTCAAGCTAAACCGCTCATTCGTCACCGATATGAACTTTAATCTTGAAAAATATCTGATGGGTGATTTTGCGAAGCGTTTTGGCAAGGCTGAGGAAAATGCATTGCTTAATGGAAATGGCACAACTCAGCCAACAGGTATACTTACGGCAGACGCAGATGTAACTACAGCAGATAGTGCTACCATCTCTTTTGACGAGATTATCTCTCTGTATTTTTCATTAAAAGATGAATACCGAAATAACGCTGTGTTTATCATGCACGATAATACAGCTATGCTTCTTAGAACCCTTAAGGATACAAGCGGCAGTTATCTGTGGAATTCTTCAGATAACACCATCTTCGGAAAGCCTGTACTTACCTCTCCATATATGCCTACAGTATCAGCAGGAGCAAAAAGCATAGTATTCGGAGATTTATCTTATTACTGGCTGATTGAGCGTCAACCAATAACGATAAAGAAATTAAGTGAGTTATATGCATTGCAGGGGCAAATTGGCTTTTCTGCTTACGAAAGATTGGATGGCAAGCTAATTCAACCGGATGCTCTGAAAATATTACAAATAAAAGCTTAAATAATGGATTAGGCACTGAGTCATCAATTCGGCTCAGTGCCAGTTCCATCAAAACATCGGACAGGAGGTCACGATATGGAAAATCAAAGTAACAGCCGCACAACCAAATCCGATATCGGAGGTACGGTCTATGTGGTGGAATCACGAGTAAGTGATTCAGCAAAGGAAAGTGCATATTCCAAGCTGAAACGACTGATTACAGTCAACGCAAAAAACCTTTCAAAGTTATCTGATAGTTCATATAAACCCACGGAAATCAACTCGACTTCTTCAAGGTAGTACGGTAATATACATAGTGCTAAACCGCTTGAAGACTGTCGGAAATGGAGGATAAAAATGAATAGACAGTCAACATTTAGCACTATACGTAAATCAACATTAGCATTTGAAGAAGCAAAACTTACTGCTCTTTACTGCAGGCTTTCACGTGATGATGAGCTTGCAGGAGACAGCAACAGCATAGTGAACCAGAAGGCAATTCTAAAGAAATATGCTGAGGACAACGGTTTTCGCAACATCGAATTTTATGTGGATGATGGGGTCAGCGGTACAACTTTTGATAGACCAGACTTTAACCGCATGATTGCAGATGTGGAGAACGGTAGAATCGGAACGATTATCATCAAGGATATGTCCCGATTCGGCAGGGATTACCTTAAAGTAGGATATTATACCGAGATTATGTTTCCTGAAGCAGATGTACGATTCATTGCTATTAACAACGGTATTGATAGTGCAAACCAAGCAGACAGTGACTTTACACCATTTCTTAACATTATTAATGAATGGTACGCTAAGGATACTAGCAAGAAAATCCGTGCTGTGTTCAAATCCAAGGGACAGTCCGGTAAGCCGCTCTGCACTAATCCGCCTTACGGTTATATTAAAGACCCTGAAGATAAGTTGCACTGGATAATAGATGAGAAAGCCGCCGAGGTGGTCAGAGATATTTTCCGACTGTGTATGGCTGGCTTTGGACCTACGCAGATAGCAAAGCAACTTGAAAAGCGATGCATTGATACACCTACGGTTCATCTTCGCAAAATGGGTATTAACACTCCAGCAAGACCACCAGAAAACCCATATGCTTGGTCGGCTCGTACCGTAGCAGATATTCTGGCTAAAATGGAATATCTAGGCCACACAGTGAATTTCAAGACTTCTAAAAAGTCATATAAGAGCAAAGTCAAGATATTGAACAATCCAGAAGATTGGCTGGTTTTCAAAAATACCCATGAAGCAATTATTGATGAGGGGACTTGGGAAACAGTGCAGAAAATCAGAGATGGCAAGCGAAGACCATCACGATTAGGTGAAATGGGAATGCTCTCTGGCATGATGTTCTGTGCCGACTGTGGTGCAAAGCTGTATCAGGTTAGAGGCAAGGGATGGACACACGATAAGGAATACTTCGTTTGTGCTACTTACCGCAAGAAAAAGGGTATGTGCAGTTCACATCAGATACGCAATGTTGTAGTGGAACAGATTTTGCTAGAAGACTTAAGACGTGTAACCTCCTTTGCCAAAGACCATGAACAGGAATTCATCCGTATAGTTATGAATAATTCAGAAAAGGAACTTGCCAAAGAACTCCGCCAAAGTCAAAAGGAGTATGAACAAGCACAGACTCGCATTGCTGACATAGACAAAATCATTCGAAAGCTATATGAAGACAATGTGATGGGCAAAATTCCCGAAGAGCGTTTTTACAAGATGTCGGCTGAATATGAAACCGAGCAGAAGGCACTGGAAGAAAGGATAACCAAATTAAAGCATACCATTGATACAGTAAATGAACAGTCCCTCAATACCGACCGCTTTTTGGCACTGGTTAAAAAGTACACAGAAATTACAGAATTGGATGCAGAGATTATTCGAGAGTTCATTGACAAAATTATAGTATTCAAGGCTGAAAAAGTAGATGGCCGCAGAACCCAGCGGATTCAGATTTTCTATAACTGCATTGGTGTTATCGACTTACCAAACTAAACCAAAAACGGCATAGCCGCAAATCAACGACTATGCCGAATTTTTTAGAAATTATAAATCCCTATTTGACCGCTCCAAAAGTAACCTTTTTATACATTACTTCCATTGATGTTAAATCTTTTCAAAAATAAAGTTTATGTTGATGTGTATTGAATGGCACCATACAACTCAATGTTAAAACATAAAGACAGCAAAAGTTGCCTCGTATTTCAATAGTTTACTTGAAACAGTATCTTGTATGATTGGATTTATTATACCACAGGCAACTAAAGGAAAACAATAAAATATACATTTTTTGACATAAAACTTATTTATTTATTAACAATAATCAAGTAATATGTATAAGGATTAGGCAAAACTTTTGTTAGATGTTAATTTACATCTCCAATAGACAAACATATGTTTGCCATGTTAGAATGTTCATAAATAAATGAATATGAAGTTAATATTACAACATAGACTTCGATTAAATTTATGATATTATATATTAGTGAGACGTCAGAAGCACGCACATTATGTTATGGAGTAGGAAATGAGAATATTAGGGATTGACCCCGGGTACGCCATTTTAGGCTACGGTATTATAGATATGAAAGGGAACCGTTTCACTGTCTGCGGACACGGAGCAGTTACAACAGATGCGACTATGGACATGCCTGATCGACTAAAGCATCTTTATACTCAATTGATGGAAATTATACAAGAATATCAACCGGATGAAGCCTCCATTGAGGAACTTTTTTTTAACAACAATGCGAAAACAGCTCTTTTAGTTGGACAAGCCAGAGGTGTTGTCCTATTAGCTTGTATTAATTCAGGTTTGAAAATTAATGAATATACACCTCTTCAGATCAAGCAAGCACTGGTTGGATATGGCAGAGCCGAAAAAAGTCAAGTTCAAGCCATGGTAAAAGCGATATTGAACTTAAAACAAATCCCAAAGCCAGATGATACAGCGGATGCTCTTGCAGCTGCCATTTGCCATGGTCATAGCGCAGGCACCAATAATAAACTGCAGAAGCTTATGAAAGGCAGGTAAAATTACATCTGTCCAAGGGGATACATATAGTGAGATAAAAACCAGTTACAGAATTAGCAGGATAAGGAGTATATATGATATGTTTCATTATATAAGAGGCCGAATGGCCATGAAATTAGAAGGCGGGATAGTCCTTGATGTAAACGGTATTGGCTATGAAATTTTAGTACCGGATAACTCTTCTGTCTATTTAACAAATACGGATGAGACGGTGTTACTTTATACGGCGATGATCGTCCGGGAGGATGACATAAGCATTTATGGTTTTCCTGAAAAAGAAACCTTAGGGTTATTTAGAAAGCTAATGACAGTAACTGGTATAGGGGCAAAAGCAGCTATGGCTATCCTCTCGTCTATGCCAGCAAATGAAGTTATAAAAGCGATTTTATATGAAGATGTTACTTCCTTGACTAAGGCAAACGGTGTGGGAAAGAAAACTGCACAACGTTTAATTCTAGAGCTTAAGGACAAGCTTTCCGATTTTGATGTTTTGGAAGAAAGCCCTGTGATGGTAGCTGATGCCGGAAGTGAGCGCATTGAAGCGTTAAATGGACTGATGAGCTTAGGTTTCAGCAAGAGTGAGGCTTTGGATGCCTTAGCAGGAGTTAAGGATGAAAATCTAACCACGGAAGAATATATAAAGCAAGCACTAAAACGCTGATTAAAACTATGATGACAAAATAGGAGAGAGAGAATGGACTTTGATGACCGAATTACAGCATCAAATTATTGTAACGAGGATGAAGATATAGAATTGAATCTTCGCCCTAAAAAACTAAATGAATACATTGGACAAAAACAAGTAACGGATAACCTTAAGGTCTTTATAGAAGCGGCCCAACTAAGAAAAGAGCCTTTAGATCACGTGCTTTTTTATGGTCCACCAGGTTTAGGGAAGACAACCCTTGCAGGGATTATTGCAAACGAATTGGGTGTGGATCTTAGAATTACTTCGGGGCCAGCTATAGAAAGGGCTGGAGATTTAGCTGCAATATTGACGAACCTTAATCATCATGATGTCCTATTTATCGATGAGATCCATCGTTTGAATCGCTCTGTGGAGGAAGTTTTATACTCTGCAATGGAGGATTACGCCATTGACATCATTATCGGAAAGGGGCCGTCCGCTAGGTCCATTAGATTAGATTTGGCAAAGTTCACTTTAATTGGAGCCACCACTAGAGCTGGTAGCCTTTCTGCACCCTTAAGAGATCGATTTGGCGTGATAAGTAAATTCGAGCTTTACAATTTGGATGAGCTTAAGACTATTATAAAGCGATCTGCTGATATACTGGGAGTTCACGTTGATGAAGCCTCTCTAGATGAAATGGCTAGAAGATCAAGGGGTACACCAAGGGTTGCCAACAGGCTTCTAAAACGTGTCCGTGATTTTTGTCAGGTAAAGGGTTCCGGTAGCATTGACCTGGCTATCACCAACACCACCTTAGAATCATTAGGGATAGATAAGGAAGGATTAGAAGATCTTGATCGGGAAATCCTCAGGATTATTATAGAGCGTTTTAATGGTGGACCGGTGGGTATTGATACCATTGCAGCCTCCGTGGGTGAAGAAAAAGTCACTATAGAGGATGTCGTTGAACCCTATCTTATACAGGCAGGATTTCTTCATAGGACACAAAAGGGAAGAGTCGTATCAAAAGAAGCCTATACCCATCTTGGAATTCCCTATCTCCAAGATGATCAGCTAACAATCTAGGTTAGAAACTTCAAAACCTTAGATTGCTTATACCGGGGAACTTGAATATAACATCAAAATTTCGAAATAAGGATGGTATGATATGAAACGAAAAAACTTCACAATAATACTTATTATGTTAACCCTTATCTTTGCCTCTAATACTAATCCTTCATGGGCAGCTGATGGTCATGAAGAATACATAAAGGTATGCTTGAAATCTGGAAGCACAGAGGATGATTCCTACTCACTAATATCAAATGAAGGATTTGTTTTATGTTCTATTCAAGACGGTTTTCTTATGGAAGATATGGTTTTGCCCGATTATACTGCACTTGAAGTAGTAAAAATGGATGACCAGATTGTTTTAATGGACAACGAAGGCAATTTTGTGATGGAAGATTTACTGGAGTCAACAGTTATCATGCCTTTAGATTATCATAATGAGGGCTTGATTACATTTGAAAACACTCCTTATCGAGGGGGTATCATCATCATACCAAACCAAAACGGAAGCCTTTCAGCCTTAAATTATATTACCATGGAGCACTATTTATATGGGGTACTTAATGCAGAGATTCACCATACCCACCCAGAGGAAGCCTTAAAGGCCCAAGCTGTTGCGGCCAGAAGCTTTGCTAAATTAAATATGGGAAAGCATAGAGCTGAGGGTTTTGATGTATGCTGTACTACTCACTGTCAAGTCTACAGAGGATACACCGGAGAATATGAGAAAACCAATAAGGCTGTGGATGATACCTTTGGTGAAGTAATTGCGTATAACGGAAGACCGGTAGCAGCCTATTACTTTAAAAATAGTGGAGGCCATACTCAAGATGTTGGAGATGTTTGGTCCTATAATGAGCCTTACTTAATTGGTATAGAGGACGAACACTCACCTGTTTATCCCTGGAATGTTAGTCTTACCTACGAAACCATAAAATCTAGACTGGAATCGGGGGGGTATTACCCAGGAAATGTAGAATCTGTTACTATTAAAGAGCGAAATAAAAATGGACATGTATCAAATCTGGAAATTAGCGGAACTCAGTCCGTTGTTAATCTAACGAAAGAAAAAATTCGAAACGTGCTAGGGGCGACTGTAGTAAAGTCACTTAATTTCACCTTAGAAGGTGGCCAGGGTGGAGTTCAAGGCCAAGAGAGACAGAAAATAGTTGTATCAAATGGGCCACGCTCATCGATACTAAATAATGAGACCTATATCATATGCAGCAGCGGAAATGTGACAAAACGCCTAACCACTGATTTGTATGCATCCAATGGCTCTGGTCTGGTTAAACTTATTGAAGATGATGGACAAAATGTAAGCTCTAGTAATGGCGTGACCTTTAAAGGCTATGGTTATGGTCATGGTGTAGGCATGCCACAAGATAGCGCTATAGAGATGGCAAAGTTAGGCTTTTCATATCTGGATATTCTAAAAAAATATTATACTGATATTGAAATAATAAAGATGTAGGAAGAAAATAAGTACAAAATATATATAAAACAAGGAGTATTCATGCACATAAACGATTTTGATTACGATCTACCAGAGGAGTTAATCGCACAATTCCCGGCGGACAAAAGGGATGAATCTAAGCTCATGGTTATCCATAGATCATCTGATATAATTGAGCATAAGCACTTTTATAATATTTTAGATTATATCAATCCGGGGGATTGCCTAGTAATGAACAGCTCTAAGGTAATTCCGGCAAGACTTTTTGGGAAAAAGGATAAAACTGGCGCCAAGGTAGAATTTTTATTGATAAAGCGTAAAGAGGGGGATCTATGGGAAACCATGGTGAAACCGGGGAAGAAACTGCATCCAGGTGATGTGGTTTCCTTTTCTGAGGATAGAAAGCTAACAGCTGAAATTATAGGTTATGGGGATGCAGGGACGAGGATTGTTCGTTTTGACTATCAGGGTGTTTTTCTTGAAAGATTGGATGAATTGGGAAAGCTTCCACTGCCTCCATACATTGACCGGGAAAGCATAGAGTCAGATAAGGATCGGTATCAAACAGTATATTGTAAAAAAGAAGGGTCAGTAGCGGCACCCACTGCAGGCCTTCATTTTACAGAAAAACTTTTAAAGCAGGCAACTGAAAAAGGAATTCATTTAGCTGAAGTCACATTGCATGTGGGTATCGGAACCTTTCGACCTGTTAAATGTGAAAGGATTGAAGATCATGAAATGCATTTTGAAGAATATGAAATTGATCCTATAAACGCTGAAATTATTAATAAGGCGAGGAAAGCAGGGGGAAAAATTATTTCAGTTGGGACCACCTCTACAAGGACCTTAGAAAGTGCGGCGACGGAAGATGGGACGATAACACCGGGTACTGGGAGCACCGATATCTTTATTTATCCCGGCTATAGATTTAAAGCTATTGATGGCTTAATAACCAATTTTCACCTGCCAAAATCCACCTTGCTAATGTTGGTTTCCGCGTTATATAATAGAGAGCATATTTTGGAAGCTTATAAAGAAGCCGTTGATAAGAAATATAGATTTTTTAGCTATGGAGATGCCATGCTGATATTATAGCTATTAAGAAATATAGATAAATTTAGAAATTTATTGGAGACGTCGTAAATAATTGTGGAGAATGATAAATGACAGCAGTAACATATGAATTGATAAAGAAAGACAACAAGTCAAAAGCAAGGAGGGGTAGAGTCCATACTCCTCATGGAGATATTGAGACGCCGGTTTTTATGCCGGTAGGGACTGCAGCAACCGTAAAGGCTATGAGGCCTGAAGAGGTGAAAGAAATGGGTGCTGAGATTATCCTTTCCAACACTTACCATTTATACCTTAGACCGGGCCATGAAATCATAAAAGAAGCAGGGGGTCTGCATAAGTTTATGAATTGGGGCAAAGCCATATTAACGGATAGTGGCGGTTTTCAGGTATTTAGCCTTGGAGATTTGCGTAAGATAACAGAAGAGGGAGTGGAATTTCGTTCACATATAGATGGGTCTAAGCATTTCTTTTCACCAGAAAAATCTATAGAGGTGCAAAATGCATTAGGGGCGGATATCATAATGGCCTTTGATGAATGCCCTCCTTATCCTGCAGATAGAAATTATGTAAAAAATTCTCTGGAAAGGACCACAAGATGGCTAGCTAGATGCAAGGAGGCCCATAAAAATACAGAGCACCAATCCTTATTTGGCATTATGCAAGGCGGCATGTATCAAGATCTAAGATACCAAAGTGCAATGGAAATTGTCGATATGGATTTACCAGGCTATGCTATTGGAGGGCTTAGTGTAGGAGAACCAAAGGAAATCATGTATGAGGTCCTTGATTATTGCGTGGATTATCTTCCAGAAAGCAAGCCTCGCTATTTGATGGGAGTGGGAAGTCCCGACTGTATTTTTGAAGGTGTTGAACGTGGTGTTGATATGTTTGACTGTGTACTGCCTACCAGGATTGCCAGAAATGGAACGGCAATGACTTCCAGTGGAAAGGTAGTCATAAAAAATGCAGCCTATGAAAGGGATTTCTCGCCGTTGGATGCAGAGTGCGATTGCTATACCTGCAAAAACTATTCTAGGGCTTATTTACGTCACTTGTTTAAAGCAAACGAAATACTTTCTTCAATGCTCCTGACTAATCACAACCTTTACTTTCTAGTTAAAATGATGGAAAGAATTAGAGAGGCTATTGAGGAAGATCGGTTTATAGAACTAAAGAAAGAATTCTTTGAAAAATACGGAAACTTTTAAGGGGGTAAAGATATGCCAATATTAGTACCTAGGGGCCTACCGGCATATAAAATATTAAAAGAAGAAAATGTCTTCGTAATGACTGAGGCAAGGGCTTTGCGACAGGATATCAGACCTTTGCGTATTGCTATTGTCAATCTTATGCCTATAAAAGAGGTAACGGAGACACAGCTTATTAGAATGCTGGCCAATACACCGCTACAGGTGGATTTGCAGCTATTGACCATGGGTAGTCACAACTCGAAGAATACAGATAAGCTTCACCTTGATAATTTCTATAAAACCTTCGAGGAGATTAAGAATCAGAGATATGATGGGATGATTATTACAGGTGCTCCAGTGGAATTCCTTCCTTTTGAGGAGGTTGATTACTGGAAAGAGCTCACTGAAATCATGGAATATACAAAAAAAGGCGTTTTTAGCACCTTACATATTTGCTGGGGCGCTCAAGCTGGCCTTTATTACCACTATGGTATTCAAAAATATGTACTTCCGAAAAAATTGTTTGGTGTTTATAACCATAAGCTAAATAGCAAAAAATCAGAGCTTACTCGTGGATTTGATGAGGAGTTTTATGCACCACACTCAAGGCATACAGAGATTAGAAAAGAAGATATTAGAAAGATCCCCGACTTGAAAATATTAGCAGAATCTGATGAAGCTGGACCACATATTGTTGCCACAAAAAATAAAAGAATGATTTTTATTCAAGGCCACATGGAATATGAACGTGATACGCTAAAGCTTGAATATGAGAGAGATATCAATAGGGGATTAGATATTGCTGTTCCTAAAGATTACTTTAAAGATGACGACCCTTCAAAAAACATTATCGTTAAATGGAGCGGGCACGGCAACTTGTTTTTTGCAAACTGGTTGAATTATATTTATCAAGAAACACCATATGATTTACAAAAGCTAGATGATTTAGCGCAATAAAAATAAAAAGGGGGTACGGCCATTGGAGATTTGTAAACATAGTGATTATTGTGGAGGTTGCGTATATCAAGGCGTTCCTTATCAGGAACAGCTGACACTAAAGGGGAAGGATGTTTTAAGACTATTAGAGGAAAAGGAAATAGCCTATGAAAAATATATGGGCATAGAGGGAAGTCCACAGCAGTATAGATATCGTAATAAAATGGAATACACCTTTGGTGACGAAGTGAAGGGTGGAGAGCTCACCCTTGGCATGCATAAAAAAGGACGATTTATGTCTATCGTTACAGTGGATGGGTGTCAGCTGGTAGATGAAGACTTTAATATCATTCTTAAAGCCGTTTTAGATTTTTGTAACGAAAAAGGATATCCCTTTTACCATAAAAGATCTCACACAGGACTTTTGCGAAATTTGATCATCAGAAAAGGTTTTCATACTAATGAAATTTTAGTAAATATTGTTACCACTACCCAAGGAGAATTTGACGAAAAAGAATTTGTAAAGTGTATCAAGGATTTACAGCTAGGTAATAAACTCGTAGGGGTGCTTCGCACCTTAAATGACAATATTGCTGACTTTGTCTATTGTGAAGAGCTTAAGATACTATGGGGACAGGATTATTATATGGAAGAAATCATGGGGCTAAAGTTTAAAGTCAGCGCTTTTTCCTTTTTCCAAACCAATGTGCCAGCTATTGAGAAGCTTTATACTGAAGCCCTTTCTTTAATAAAGGATTTAGATGGGAAGACGGTATTCGACTTATATTCAGGTACTGGGACCATTACTCAGACGCTGGCCCTAAGAGCAAAAAAGGCCATCGGAGTTGAACTAGTTGAAGAAGCAGTTGAATCTGCGAAAGATAATGCAAAATTAAATCGCCTAGAGAACTGCGAATTTATTGCTGGTGATGTATTTGAAGTTTTAGATCGGCTGGAAACCAAACCAGATATCATAGTTCTTGATCCGCCAAGAGCGGGGATACATCCTAAAGCTTTAAAAAAGATCATTGGCTATGGTGTTGAACAAATCGTTTATATTTCCTGCAACCCAAAGAGCATGGCAGATAATCTAAGTACGATGCAGGAATATGGGTATCAGGTAAAAAGCGTTAAGACGTTTGATAACTTTCCTCATACAAAGCACGTTGAGACAGTAGTATTGATGTGTGCGTCCAGCAAAGCTGGCAAATGCTAACAGGTGAAAGTCCTGTAGTGGTAAAGGTAGGGCAGCCACTTAGTCAGTAACCAGCGTATGGAGTAATCTATACGTTGAAGCGTTACGGAATGTTTTGAAAGGAACAGGCAAACTGACGGGTTGTAACATAAAGTGAATACTGCCGCACCGTTATTGACATTCCCGAAAGGGAACAACAGGGAGTCGAGCTGAGACATCAACGGCGAAGACAGCAGACGGTATGAAGAACCCTAAATGCAATACCTAAGAACCCTGCGGTGTAGAGGTAACGACACGTTAGGAAAGTATTTGTCGGAACTGGAGAGAGCCTACTTTGCACAGGAAACTGTAAAGAGGACGCATATAAGCGAAAGTGAAATTGCAGTCCTGCAAAGAGGCAGTCAGAAGTGCCCATAGTACCAATGATTGTGCAGACAGCAAAACTGTACATAGGAAAGGGGCACAACTTTATTCATGTCTGCAAAGGAGGTAGGTGCTGGTGATTGCAGATGATGCTATTAACACCCATGAAAAAGTACGAGACTTCCAAAACAGACTATACCTTGCAGCCAAAGCTGACCGAAAGAGAAAGTTCTATGCGATGTATGACAAGATATACCGGAAGGATATTTTGAATGAAGCATGGAAACGAGTAAAGGCGAATGGTGGGGCAGGCGGCATTGATAAAGTCAGCATAGAAGATGTGAAAGCATACGGCGAGAATAAGTTGCTGTGTGAAATAGCGGAAGAATTGCGGACGGAAAAATATCGGTGCAAGCCAGTCAGACGAACCTATATTCCAAAAGCAGACGGCAGAAAAAGACCATTAGGAATCCCTACAATCAAGGACAGAATCGTTCAGATGGCGGCAAAATTAGCAATCGAGCCGATATTTGAGGCGGATTTTCAGTCTTGTTCGTATGGATTCCGACCAAAGCGAAGTGCGAAGCAGGCAATGGACAGAATATTCGAGGTTGCGGACAATGGTGGTGCACTGTGGGTAATAGATGCTGATATAAAAGACTATTTCGGCAACATAAACCATGAAAAACTGCTTTTGTTGTTGGACCAAAGAATAACTGACCGCAAAGTGTTAAAGCTGATAAACGGCTGGTTGAAGGCGGGTGTGCTAGAATCAGGTCAATACAGTAAAAGCACAGTTGGAGCACCTCAGGGTGGTGTAATATCGCCATTATTATCCAACATATATCTAAATTATTTTGATATATACTGGAACAAGCACTTTGGGCACCTAGGCGAGCTGGTACGATACGCAGATGATTTTGTGATATTGTGTAAGCGAAAAGCGCAGGCAGAAGAAGCTCTGAGAGCAGTGAAATGGATTATGAAGAAACTGGAATTGACACTGCATTCCGAGAAAACAAGGCTGGTAGATATGTATTTTGGAAAAGACAGTTTTGATTTTCTTGGCTTCAACAACAGATTTCAGCGGTTCAGAAATAAAAGTTGGAAGTGGTATTGGACATTACAGCAAGTTCCATCCCAAAAGGCTATGAAGAAAATGAGAGCCAACATCAAAGAGGTGTTTACAAGTCCGAGCAAACTACTGTGGAGCATGGAAGAAATGGTGATACTGCTCAATCCTAAAATTATTGGGATGAGAAATTATTATGCAAGACGGTTTACAAGACCATGGTTATGGAAGATAGAGAAGTACATCAATTACAAATTTACCCGGTGGTATAATCGGAAGAAACAACGTAACTACAGGCTTGGAAATGCGGCAAAGGTTAGAGAATTAACCTTGCAGGCAGGGCTGGCAAGTATTTGCGGCTGAATGCTGAAGAAAGAAGAATATCGGAAAGCCGTATGCGGGAAAACCGCACGTACGGTTTGATGAGGGGGCGGTGGCAACCCCACTGCTCTACTCTATCACGCATATCTGGGGGTAAGTAAAAGCATCCACACTATATATGGTGATTTTGCAACTCTAAAAGCGAATATTAGCCTACTTAACATTCACACTATAACCTGATATAATTAGGCTATATTTGAACAAGGAGTGAAAAGATGGATTCAAAGATTTGGTATATCCCTGCAAAGAATGACCGATTGGAAAAGAACGTCGGAATCTATTGCAGAGTAAGCACAAGTGAAAGAGATCAATTAAATAGTTTATCTGCACAGATATCTGCATTGACGAGAGCAATTTCACACGTGAGTCAATGGAAACTTAGCGATACATTCATTGATATTGCATCAGCTAAAGGAGATTCACCGCGCCGAGAATTTGAACGTATGATTCAGGAATGTGAGGCCCACCGCATTTCTGTTATCCTGACAAAGAGCATCAGCAGATTTGGGCGGGATACGGTTGATACATTAACTGCTTTAAATAGAATGAAGGTTGCAGGTGTGCGAGTTATTTTTGAAGAGGAAAACATCGATACGGATGATGTTGACAGTAATCTTCTGATTTCGGTAATGGAATCTGTTGCACAATCCGAGAATGAAAGCAGGAGCGAAAATATTCGTATGGGTCTTTCCTTCCGAGCTGCTAATGGAACTTCTGGTTTATATAAGCGGAAGCTATATGGATATGCCAAGACTGAGACTGGCGAACTGGTTATCGATAATGGACAGGCTCAGGTGGTTCGTGATATTTTTCGGTGGTATCTTGGTGGTGACAGCGTATTGGGTATCATTAAAAAGCTATCTGATGCAAGCATCCCTTCTCCTACAGGCAAAGAGAAGTGGAGTAAGCGCTCCATTGAGAAAATGCTTGAAAATGAGAAGTACACAGGTACTGTTACGCTTTTGGATTCATCTACGCAGGAATATGAATATCAGATAAAGGATAATCATCCGCCAATTATAACAGAGAATGAATTCAGGTCAGTACAGGAAGAAAAAATGAAGCGAAGCAATATAGTTATAGATCATGACGGTACGCATCGTAGCAGTAATAAATATAGTTCGAAGAAGAAATAACAAATTAGTTTTGTGGAGGATAAGACATGATTGTATTGGCTATTATTTGTACTTTGGTTGGTGGAGTAATCGGAGCATTCTTGGAACCTGTTTCTTTTTCTGTTTCCATTCCCATTGCAATTATGGGTGGATTTATTTTGTACGCATTGAAAGATCAAGATAAAAAGGACCGATAAGTCTTAATTTAAGGAGGTAGCACTTATGAAAAAAGTAATCGCAGCAATGGTGGTAATGTTCCTACTTATTGGCTGGCCAGGTGCAGGTATATGGAGTATTTTTTCAAAGATTTTAGGAGGTGGCGTGGCTGAAACTTATATTTATCCAATATATGGTGGTATTATTCTTCTCGCTGGACTTATTGTGGGTTGTACAGTGGTCACTTTGGGAGAAATAAAATCCCTCAAAGAAGAGTTGAAGAATATAAAGGATACTAGTTCGGAAAAGTGATAACAAATTGCAGTTTGTTTTTGTATGCGAAATTGAAATAGCCTACTTATTTGAAGCAATAAGATGGATGCCGAGACTATTCACCATACATAAAAAAGCTTGCAATATCAATGGTTTTTCTAAATGATGGACCTATTTCCTAAATAACCTAACTATCACATGTTGAGACGGTAGTATTGATAACACGCAATATATAGCGAAGCGTAGCAACACTAATACAATATATTGTGTTTTGGTGCGTTTGAAACATAAATATAGCCTATTTATCATTAAGGCAAAATTGTAATAAGAATAGGCTAATTAAGGACGAGGAGGTAAGCTTATGGATTCAAAGATATGGTATATCGCGGCAAAGAATGACCGTTTGGAAAAGAAGGTTGGAATCTATTGCAGGGTCAGTACAAATGAAAAAGAACAGCTTTATAGCCTCGCAGCACAGATTTCTGCTTTGACGAGAGCGGTCGCGAATGTTAGCCAATGGAGGCTGGCAGATGTCTTTATTGATATTGCGTCTGCAAAAGGCGACGTCCCACGTAGAGAATTCGAACGGTTGATTAAAGAATGTGAAGCTCACAACATCTCTGTCGTTCTGACAAAAAGCATCAGTAGGTTTGGGCGGGATACGGTTGATACATTAACTGCTTTAAATAGAATGAAAGCTTCTGGTGTGCGAGTGATTTTTGAAGAGGAGAGCATTGATACTGATGATGTTGACAGTAATCTTTTGATTTCGGTAATGGAATCTGTTGCACAATCCGAGAATGAAAGCAGAAGCGAAAATATTCGTATGGGTCTTTCCTTCCGAGCAGCTAATGGAACTTCTGGTTTATATAAGCGAAGGCTATATGGATATAACAAGACTGAGACTGGCGAACTGGTTATCGATAATGGACAGGCTCAGGTGGTTCGTGATATTTTCCGGTGGTATCTCGGTGGTGACAGCGTACTGGGTATCATTAAAAAGCTATCTGAAGCAGGCATCCCTTCTCCTACAGGCAAGGAGAAGTGGAGCAAGCGCTCCATAGAGAAAATGCTTGAAAATGAAAAATACACAGGTACTGTTACACTATTAGATTCATCTACGCAGGAATATGAGTATCAGATAAAAGATAATCATCCGCCGATTATAACGGAGAGCGAGTTCAGGGCTGTTCAGGAAGAAAAGAAAAGGCGAAGCAATGTTGTTACAGATGACAGTGGTACGCATCGCAGCAATAAAAAATATAGTTCGAAGAAGCAATAACAAATTTTAATTTGTTCGCTCAACTGTAGTATACTTTAGGGCTGTCCTCAACCGGACTGCCGTTTTTCAAAAAAGATATTTTTTCAAATCTCATGCAATGAAACCCGATTTTCTACGAGTAGATGAATGAAGGGCTTTTTAAATCAAATCTGACCGACAGGAGGTGATTGGATGGAGGATAATCGTATTGTTGACCTGTATTGGCAGCGCAATGAGGACGCAATCGCGGAAACTGCGTCAAAATACGGTAAGTATCTGCACAGTATCGCATATCAAATCCTCTCCAATACACAGGACACCGAGGAATGCGTCAACGATACATATACCGGTGCATGGAATACGATACCTCCCCACCGTCCTTCCATCCTATCAACCTTTTTAGGAAAGATCACACGCCGTATCTCTATTGACTTATGGAGAAGACACAGCGCCGAAAAGCGCGGCGGCGGAGAGATGAGCTTGGTCATGGACGAGCTGGAAGACTGTATATCTGCTCCGTCGGATGTGGAAACGGTCATCGAGCAGCAGGAAATGGTTCGGATAATCGGGGAATTTCTCGATGCGCTCCCTGTAACGGAACGTCGGGTGTTTCTCAGACGGTATTGGTATATGGATTCCATTGCCGATATTGCATTGGATTTCGATTTTACCGAGAGCAAAACCGCTTCCATGCTGCACCGTATTCGTTCCAAACTGCGTGAGAAATTGGAAAGTGAGGATTATCTATGAAGAAAGAACAAATCATTGATATTATTGGGGAAGCTCCCGATCATTATGTGAAAGACGCAAAAGAATATAAGAAAAAGCGGCGAATCCCCCGATGGTCAAAGTGGATGGGCAGCATTGCGGCAGTGCTGGCAATCGCACTGCTTGTGACCAACATGCCGGGGATTCCGCTGACCGTCTCCGCCCATGCGATCAGCGAGGCATCGGAATCCCGTAAGATGGAACGACCGAAAAACGGAAGCGATTCCGAAATGTTTGATGAATGGAGGACACAGCTTGACGCTCACAAGGAACTGGTGGAAACAGCGCAGACACCGATTGCCGGGTTCGCAGGGCTTGTTTCGGACGATGTCCTTTCCGGCGTAGACGGGACTAACCGGGTTTGGTCCCCCATCAATGCTTATATCGCGCTCGCTATGACCGCAGAACTGACAGACGGTGAAACGCAGGCGCAGATTCTGGACGTCCTCGGAGTATCCGATACAGCAGAACTGCGGAACCGCGTCAGTGCTGTATGGGAAGAAATCTATGAGGACAACGGAAAGGAAATCAGCGTTTTGGCTAACTCCCTTTGGCTTGATAAGGATGTTGAATATGTACAGGAAAAGATGGATTCCATCGCATATGACTATTATGCGTCGGTGTATCAGGGAGATCTCGGAAGCGAAAAGACCAACAAAGCGATGACAAACTGGATGCGGAATCAGACCGGCGGACTTCTCAAAGACCGCACACTGAAATGTCAGCTGGAACCGAAAGACCAGGTACTCGCTATTGCCTCCACAATATACTTCCAATCCCAATGGGCAGATAAATTCAATGCTTCCGATAACACGCATGGGATGTTCCATGCTGTCACCGGCGATGAAGAAGCTACCTTCATGAACAAGAAGGAATACCATATGAACTACTATTGGGGCGAAGATTTCGGTGCTGTTCAAATGTTCCTTGAAAACGGTTCTTATATGTGGTTTATCCTTCCGGACAAAGGAAAGACAGTCGATGATGTACTGGCAAGCGATGAGTACATGGATATGATCACGCAGCTTTCAAATAACTCTGAAGAAGAATCCAATCGCAAATGGATGAAGGTAAATCTCTCTGTTCCTCAGTTTGATGTTTCGGCAAGCACCGACTTAAAAGAAGCGCTTCAAGCGGCAGGACTTACAAATCTTTTCGAACTGTACGGAAATGACTTTTCCCCATCCATTATTAAAGCAAATGAAAACGATGATCCCGTCTATCTTGACAGCATTAATCAGGATACCCGTGTGAAGATCGACGAAAAAGGTGTCGTAGCGGCAAGTTATATTGAACTGAATTTCGGCTCAGGAGCTGCCATGCCGCCGGATGAGGTCATAGATTTTGTCCTTGACAGGCCGTTTGTGTTTGCCATCACAAAGAGCCAGATTCCGCTGTTTATGGGAACTGTGAATACTCCATAATAATGTTTGCGCATTGGTAATGTGCAGACAAATGAATTTCAGTTTGTTTTTGTATGCGAAATTGAAATAGCCTACTTATTTGAAGCAATAAGATGGATGCCGAGACAATTCACTACACATAAAAAAGCTTGCAAAATCAATGTTTTTTTACAAGTGATGGACATGTTTCCTCAATAGCCTAACTATCACACGTTGAGACGGTCGTATTGATGTGTGCGTCCAGCAAAGCTGGCAAATGCTAACAGGTGAAAGTCCTGTAGTGGTAAAGGTAGGGCAGCCACTTAGTCAGTAACCAGCGTATGGAGTAATCTATACGTTGAAGCGTTACGGAATGTTTTGAAAGGAACAGGCAAACTGACGGGTTGTAACATAAAGTGAATACTGCCGCACCGTTATTGACATTCCCGAAAGGGAACAACAGGGAGTCGAGCTGAGACATCAACGGCGAAGACAGCAGACGGTATGAAGAACCCTAAATGCAATACCTAAGAACCCTGCGGTGTAGAGGTAACGACACGTTAGGAAAGTATTTGTCGGAACTGGAGAGAGCCTACTTTGCACAGGAAACTGTAAAGAGGACGCATATAAGCGAAAGTGAAATTGCAGTCCTGCAAAGAGGCAGTCAGAAGTGCCCATAGTACCAATGATTGTGCAGACAGCAAAACTGTACATAGGAAAGGGGCACAACTTTATTCATGTCTGCAAAGGAGGTAGGTGCTGGTGATTGCAGATGATGCTATTAACACCCATGAAAAAGTACGAGACTTCCAAAACAGACTATACCTTGCAGCCAAAGCTGACCGAAAGAGAAAGTTCTATGCGATGTATGACAAGATATACCGGAAGGATATTTTGAATGAAGCATGGAAACGAGTAAAGGCGAATGGTGGGGCAGGCGGCATTGATAAAGTCAGCATAGAAGATGTGAAAGCATACGGCGAGAATAAGTTGCTGTGTGAAATAGCGGAAGAATTGCGGACGGAAAAATATCGGTGCAAGCCAGTCAGACGAACCTATATTCCAAAAGCAGACGGCAGAAAAAGACCATTAGGAATCCCTACAATCAAGGACAGAATCGTTCAGATGGCGGCAAAATTAGCAATCGAGCCGATATTTGAGGCGGATTTTCAGTCTTGTTCGTATGGATTCCGACCAAAGCGAAGTGCGAAGCAGGCAATGGACAGAATATTCGAGGTTGCGGACAATGGTGGTGCACTGTGGGTAATAGATGCTGATATAAAAGACTATTTCGGCAACATAAACCATGAAAAACTGCTTTTGTTGTTGGACCAAAGAATAACTGACCGCAAAGTGTTAAAGCTGATAAACGGCTGGTTGAAGGCGGGTGTGCTAGAATCAGGTCAATACAGTAAAAGCACAGTTGGAGCACCTCAGGGTGGTGTAATATCGCCATTATTATCCAACATATATCTAAATTATTTTGATATATACTGGAACAAGCACTTTGGGCACCTAGGCGAGCTGGTACGATACGCAGATGATTTTGTGATATTGTGTAAGCGAAAAGCGCAGGCAGAAGAAGCTCTGAGAGCAGTGAAATGGATTATGAAGAAACTGGAATTGACACTGCATTCCGAGAAAACAAGGCTGGTAGATATGTATTTTGGAAAAGACAGTTTTGATTTTCTTGGCTTCAACAACAGATTTCAGCGGTTCAGAAATAAAAGTTGGAAGTGGTATTGGACATTACAGCAAGTTCCATCCCAAAAGGCTATGAAGAAAATGAGAGCCAACATCAAAGAGGTGTTTACAAGTCCGAGCAAACTACTGTGAAGCATGGAAGAAATGGTGATACTGCTCAATCCTAAAATTATTGGGATGAGAAATTATTATGCAAGACGGTTTACAAGACCATGGTTATGGAAGATAGAGAAGTACATCAATTACAAATTTACCCGGTGGTATAATCGGAAGAAACAACGTAACTACAGGCTTGGAAATGCGGCAAAGGTTAGAGAATTAACCTTGCAGGCAGGGCTGGCAAGTATTTGCGGCTGAATGCTGAAGAAAGAAGAATATCGGAAAGCCGTATGCGGGAAAACCGCACGTACGGTTTGATGAGGGGGCGGTGGCAGCCCCACTGCTCTACTCTATCAAGGGTTAAGTAGTGAGTGTGTAGAAAAGCCTTGAAATAAAGGCTTTTCGAGATTTTAGAGTAAAAATCTGATGTGTGAAAATCGTGAAAATATCGCTTCGTGGGAACAAGTCCAAAAGGCAAATATTGAACGCGTGTGGTCGATTTAGATGTCAGTGTTTGGCGAGTGGTCAGTTTAGATGTCAGGGGTTCGCGAGTGGTCGATTTAGATGTTTTTTGAATTTTCCAAGGTTGTGTGGTCAGGTTGGATGTTAGTATAAAGAATATTTGTTTTACAGCAATGTTCAAGTATATAAAGTTGGACAAAAGCCCCGAAATACTATTGAATTTTAAATTTTAAATGTTATACTATATAATGTGTAATGATTACAACTTTGTAATAACTATATTATATAGTATAGGTGGTGAGTTAATGAAACCTTCATTTGAAGATATAAAGAAGGAATTAAAGATGAAAAATATCAATCTATCACATCAAAGGCTGAAGGTTTTAGAATATCTTACCCAAAATCATTGTCATCCAACTGTAGAGAATATATATACCGGCCTTCAAAAGGATATACCTACGCTATCAAAAACAACTGTATATAACACTTTGCGAATTTTGGTAGAATCAGGTTTGGTAAGGGTAATTACAATTGAAGATAATGAAACCAGATACGATATTGTTACTGAAAATCATGGACATTTTAAATGTGAATCATGTGGGACTATATTTGATTTTTCCATTGATATAGATTCTTTGTTCCCCGGAGATTTGAGCAAATTTAAGATCAATGATAAAAATGTATATTTTAAAGGGCTCTGTCCAAGATGCCTTTCTAATATAAATGAAATTAAGTGAGAGGAGCTTAACAATGAAAAAATGGAAATGCATGGTGTGTGGGTATATGCATGCGGGAGAAGAACCACCGGGATCTTGTCCGGTTTGCGGTGCGTCAGCTGATAAATTTGAATTAATTGCTGAAGACAAAACTGCTGAGAGCGAAAACAAAACATCAAAAAGGTGGCGTTGTTTAGTATGCGGATACATTCACGAGGGCCCTGAGGCTCCCGATGTATGCCCCGTCTGCGGTGCTCCTTCAGAAAAGTTTGAAGTGGTAGAGCCCGAAACCAAAGAGGAATACCGCAAGCTCGATGCTTACGGCCCGAACGGAAAGAATCTCTGGCAGTGTACGGTCTGTCTCTACATTTATGAAGGTGATGAGCCGCCATTTCTTTGCCCACGCTGCTGGGCACCGCAGGACAAATTCATAGATATGTCAGATCCCGCTCCTATGCCCGATCCCAATAAACCTGATACTACAAATGCCACAGAAGCAGATATCCTTATTGTCGGTTCCGGTGCTGCTGCATTCAGCTCTGCAATCACAGCTGCAAACAACGGAAACTCTGTCATTATGCTCGAAAAGAGCGGACTTATCGGAGGAACAACAAGGCGCTCCGGAGGCGGTTTCTGGACACCAATGAATCGCCATCAAAAAGCTAAGGGAATTAAAGATAATAAAGAAGATGCAATCAGATATATGTGTCGCCAATCTTATCCTGAGCTATATAATGCCGATGCCGAGCGCCATGGACTGCCTGATCACGAATACAGCCTTATTGAAGCTTTTTGTGAAAATGCTCATGTCGCTGTTGAATTCTTAGAAGGAAAAGGTGTTTTTGAATCTACAGAAGAAATAAACTGGTTGGGTAAAAATCCGGTAGACTATCAAAGCAACCTTCCGGAAAACAAAGGAATTCGCGGCAGAATTCTATATCCTAAAAACGACCAGGGTGGAATGGGCTTTGGCGTCGTGCTTTTGGAGAGATTTAAAAAATATGCTAAAGAACATGGGATTTCGCTTAATACAAACCATGAAGTGACGAAAATACTCAGAAATGCCGACGGCGTTGTTTACGGTCTTGAAGTGAAGGCAGGAAAAGAAACAAAAACATTCCGCGCTGCAAAAGCTGTTATCTTCGGTAGCGGTGGCTATACCCATAACGAGGATATGATGCGCAATTTCCAGCGGGGTCCAATTTACGGTGGATGTGCCGCACCGGAATGTACAGGCGATTTTGTTCGCATGGCTTCTGAAGTAGGTGCTAAAATCGGTAATATGCAGAACGCATTCCGCGCTCAGTGCCTCTTGGAAAACAAGCTGGACAACCCCTATGCAGCCAATAACTGTTTCTTCATCGCAGGCGACAGTGTTTTTATAGTGAACAAATACGGCAAGCGCGTTGTAAATGAAAAGCGAAACTATAACGACCGCGGAGTGGCACATTTCACCTGGGATCAGAATAAAGCCGAATGGTCCAATCAGCTTCTCTTCCTCGTTGCTGACCAAAGAACTGTGGAGCTTTGGGAGGGCTTCCCGCCCTATACAACTTCGGGAATTGACTTAAAGTATCTTTTAAAGGCAGATACTTTAGACGAACTGGCAGAGAAGATTAAAGAGCGCGTAGAAAACCTCGCCCCACATATCGGAAGCTTCAGGCTCGATGAAAGCTTTGCTGAAGGGTTGAAGCAAACATTTGAGCGCTTTAACGAATTTGCAAGAACGGGCAAGGACCTTGATTTCCACCGGGGAGATTTCGAATATGACCGTGAATGGGGGTCTATCAAGCCTACAAAACCTGGCATAAATTGGCCGGAAGATATGAACAAAAACTATACCATGTATCCCCTATCCGAAAAAGGACCTTATTTTGCCTCAATTTTGGGCTCAAGCACACTTGATACTTGCGGAGGACCCGTTGTAAATGAAAACGGCCAGGTGCTTGATTGGAATAACACTCCGATTCAAGGGCTCTACGGTGCAGGCAACTGTATCGCAGCTCCAAGTGCAAGCGCTTACTGGGGCGGCGGCGGAACTATCGGCCCGGCTATGACATACGGTTATCTATCGGCTAATCATGCTTCAGGAAAAACAAATAATACGGAGGTAGTAAGAGTGAGTAAGACACAGGAAAACTTAATGGCTGCGTTTACGGGAGAAGCCGAAGCAAACAGAAAATATACAGCCTATGCAAAGAAAGCTGAAAAAGACGGAAATCTCAATGCAGCGAAATTGTTTAGAGCTGCAGCTGACGCCGAAACCATTCACGCACTAAAGCATTTTGAAGTGGCCGGAAAAATTGGTTCAACGGCAGATAACTTGAAGGACGGGGTTAAAGGAGAAACTTACGAATATAAAGAAATGTATCCTGATTTTGTAAAAGAAGCTGAGGCGGAAGGAAACAAAGCCGCTCTTATTTCCTTCAATTTTGCTATGAAAGCGGAAGAGGTTCATGCCGGGCTTTATAAGGAAGCATTAGAGAATCTTGACCAGACGGAAGAAGTTTTCTACTATCTCTGCCCGATCTGCGGAAATATCGAGAAATTGCAGCCTGAAAAATGCAGTATTTGTGGCGTTCCAGGGGATAAATTTATTAAGTATTAAATCTGAGTTAAAGAATAAATAACTTATTGATATCCAATGTTAATAAGAGCAAGACACTCTATGTTTCGTAGAGTGCCTTGCTCGTTTTTACTCTATTCATTCACATCCACCGTTAAGCCGGACTTAAATTCCACGGTGAATTTATACTCATAGATTCTGATCTTCTCAATCAGACGCCGGACAAGCTGCTCGTCGTATTCGGTGAGGGCGGTGGATTGCTTCTTTAGGAATGTGCTCATATCAGCCATGCGCTTTTTGAGTTCATCACGGTTAGCACTTTCAAGCTGCATCTTTTGTTTCTGGTCACGCAGTCGGTGTATCTCATCACCGACTTTATCATATTCGGCATTGGAGGTGGCAAGCTTCAGTAGTTCCATTTGCAGTTCCTCAAGCCGCTTATCGATATCCGCTAAGGCCTTGTCGCTTTCACGATTTATGACGGTGGAGATGTTGTCTCGTAGAGTAGTGAGGAAAGAGTCTTTGTCACAAAGTGTTTGGTTGATAGCGGTGACCAGCACTTGCTCGATGGTGCTTTCAAGCACTGTGCGGGCATCGCAGAACAAGCCTGTATTTTCTAATCGACTGACACAGCGCCAGACGATGGATTTCTTGCCACGGTTGTTCCAATGAACCCTGCGGAACACTTCACTGCAGTTGCCGCAGATGACTATCTGTGCAAAACAGTGGTTGCTGCTGAAGGTTCTGGTTTTTCCGTTCGGGCTGGTATGGACAATGCGGCGTCGGACAAGTTCCTCCTGCACCTGCATGAATACTTCATGCGGAATAATAGCTTCGTGGCTGTTTTCTACATAATATTGTGGAACGATACCGTTGTTCTTAACCCGCTTTTTTGTGAGAAAGTCTACGGTATATGTTTTCTGTAAAAGGGCGTCGCCGATGTACTTCTCATTTCGCAGGATCTGATTTATATTGCTGGTATGCCAACGTTCCCTGCCCGCACCGTTAAGGATACCGTCTGCTTCCAAACCGCGAGCGATTTTCAGCATACTGGCACCCTCAAGGTATTCTCGGTAAATGCGCTTGATGATTTCAGCTTCCTCGGGTACAACCACCAGGCGCTTGTCTTCATCCTTTGTATAACCGAGAAACCGAGCACAGTTGACTTGGATTTCACCTTGCTGATAACGATACTGCAGACCCAGCTTTACGTTTTGGCTCAATGACTGGCTTTCCTGCTGGGCGAGGGATGCCATAATTGTGAGCAGGACTTCGCCCTTGGAATCCATGGTGTTTATATTTTCCTTCTCGAAATAAACGGGAATGTTTTTCTCCTTGAGCTGACGGATATATTTCAAACAGTCCAGTGTATTTCGGGCAAAACGGCTGATGGATTTTGTAATGATCATGTCGATATTACCGGCCATACACTCGTCAATCATGCGGTTGAATTCTTCGCGTTTCTTAGTATTGGTACCGGAAATGCCGTCGTCCGCAAAAATCCCCGCCAGTACCCAGTCGGGATGACCTTGTATGTAGGTGGTATAATGTTCAATCTGCGTGTCATAACTGGTAGCCTGCTCATCGCTGTCTGTGGAAACACGGCAGTATGCCGCAACCCGGAGTTTGGGCTTTTCTTCGTCTGCACCTTTTCGTGCATGCTTCCTTGCAGGAATCACGGTAACGCTTTTACTTACAATCCGCGGTATGGTGAAGAAGGTGCAATTATAAATAGCTGTCTTAATAAGTTTCCTCAAAATGTGGACAGTGACATTATTGCAATGAAAATTGCCTTGATTGATATGACGAACTCCACTAACCTAAATAAACACTTGAGCAAGATTTATTTGACAAGATTGATTGAAAAATAAAAAGCTGCAATTTTGACGAACGGGTGGCTAAGGGCGATATTTCTTTAGTTGGCGAATTGGCGAAGAATGAAATTAACCTTTTTTCATTCTTCAGCAAGTATTGCCTGTACCATAATTATTATGTTTACCAAAATGACGACTATGTAATATTCGATGGTGTCATGCAAAACAATGTAGGTCAGTTTCTTTCTCATTACGAGTATAAAGGCAAAATATACAAAGCATCACAAATCAAAAACTGTATTGAAAAATGCGCCAAACTTATGACTATGAGGGATATTTAGCGCTGATAGATTCAATCCTTGAGCGAAACAATATACACAACAAAGGTCGCCACAGAAAATTTGACTGGTTTGTGTGGTATAACAACCGATAGTCCAATGGGGCAACTATTAGGGGTGTGCAAAAGCGGTGCAAATTTTAACGATTTGATTTGAGCGGTGCATTTTATCAATAGTTAGTGCCTTTGCCACCGGAGATGACAGGAATTAAACCCCATGTATCGACTTGTTCCCCCGAACGGATAAAAACCATTGACCTGTTCCCTCGAACAGAACACCCCCATAAAAACCACTATTGACCTGTTCCCGAGAACGGACAAAACGAAAAATACATACCAGACATCAACCTGATGCTCTCGTTCCATATTGAGTGTGTTTGCTTGATCGAGGCATTAAATGCTTAGCGGAGAAGAGCTTAAAGTTTAAGCCTTCATACATGAACAAAGAGAATGTATATATTCCTTTATACTCTTATAGGGCTCCGAGATTTCGGGGCTCTTTTTTTGTGTTTTCTTTGTTAAATTACAATTCGCAGCTATTTTTTCTCCCTCTTATTTAGCAGCATTTAGTCAGTATATAAAATTTCGTGTCCTTGCTTATATACTAGTATCAAACCACAATGTGAAAAATAAACAAGAGCAATCCAAATAAAGCTGCAATTGATAATGCAAAAGGAATAATTCTTCTTAAAACTTTTCCTTCAGAGCCTAAAATTCCTGCTGTAGTTGTTCCTAGAACAATATTTCCTGGCGCAACGGCTGTTCCTATCCCACCACCAGCAGTTTGAGCCCCTAAGATTGCTGATGAATTTAATCCTATTATATCGGCTGTTTTCATCTGAAAGCTTCCAAATAAAATATTTGATGACATATTACTTCCAGTCATAAATGATCCTAAGAGGCCGATAAATGGAGAAATTACTACGTAATAGCGACCTAATACACTTGCCACCCCTTGAGCTAAAACCTCTGTTTGTCCTGTGCCTGACATAATTCTAGACATACATATTAATGAAACAACAGCAAAGCTTGATGGAAGGGCTTTTTTTATTGTTCTTATTAATACATTTTGTAATGATCCTTTTTTGATAAAATTTTTATTTATATAGTAGAAATATCCTAACATAGCTGAAGCAAAGAGAAACATACTAGCATGAGTAAATGGTTTAATAGGTGCAAATTGAGTAGTCATTGGATTTATAATACCAAAGCCTGTTTTAGTTTCTATAAAGCTTGGACCATAGCTCAATTTGCTAAATAGTTCATTAATTGGGGGAATAAGAAGTACAATTAGGGTAATAAAAGTCATTAAATAGTAAGGCATAAATGCATCATGTATAGTCATAGAATCATTGGCATCTGTTTCACTTGCTTTTTCTTTTCTTACCATTATTTTACTTTCATTAATTTGCCAATTTTCTCTATAAAGTGGACTTTTAGATAATAATATTAAAACAAATAAAGAAAGAGAGCTAGGTAAAAAAACCGCAAGGTCGGCATTGATTTGTGAAAAAATAATCTGGCCAGCACCTTGAGTAATAGATATAAAAATAATTGCAATTAAACCTTTTTTTAATCCCTTAGCTTTACCATAAAAAAAAGCAATAGCTCCACTAGAAATAATGTTTAAAATAAATAATAATACACTGGCATAGATTGCGATAGAATTAATAGTTCCCACATCTGTAATGCCTGTTTGCATAATCATAGAGTGCCAGGCTATAGCTAAAGTTCCAAAGGTCCCTGCCCAACTATGCCCAATTAGCGGTATTATTACAGCCCATATAGGAGAGACACCTATTCCTATAAGGAGGGGGGCAGTTACTAAAACAGGCACTCCAAATCCAGTTACACCCTGCAAAAAACTAGCGAATACGATGCCTATTCCCATAATTCTTAATAATTCATTAGGAGCAAGCTTCTCAAAGGTTTTATTTAACACATTAAAAGATTTTGATTCATTGCTAACCTCGTATAATAGGATAGCTGTTAAAATTATAAGTATAATGCTGAGAGAGCTCCACAAGGCTTTTAAGATTTCAATTATGATAACTGTAAAATTTGCTTTGAAAAATATGAAGCTGATAAGAGTTGTTACACCTAAAGTCAAAGGTGCTGCCTTTGAAGCCCCCCATTGAAGCTTAACCATTAGTACAAGTAGAAGTAAAATAGGAAAAATGGCTAATAGCCAATATAAAAAATTTATAGGTAAATTCATTTAATGCCGCCTTTCATAAAAACCCATATTAAAAAAACAAAATAAAAATATTACTCATGCTTCTATTATTCTAAAATTTGAATTAATTTATAACAAATTATATGTGGATAAATTAAACACAAATTCCATATCTATTGTAAATAATCATAGTGAATCAGAGAAATCACAGGAAATGCATGGAAATTCACCATAATAATTAAGCAGAGTGTTAGAAAAACACTCGTATATTTTAATTACTAAAAGTAGATAATAACTTAAATAAAGATACAATTTGAAAAATATTTAATTATGGGAGAATCAAAACATGGAAAACAAAAAAAGCCAAAGTAAATTTAAAGCATTCCTTGATAAAAAGAATATCGAAATAAGTTTTCAAAGGTATTTAATAGATGCACTGTCTTATATGGCTCTGGGATTATTTGCTACTCTTATCACAGGTGTCATCTTTGAGACTGTTGGTGGGAGATTAAATATTCCATATTTGGTAGACGTGCTTGCTCCTAGTGCGAAAGGTGTTGCGGGTCCAGGTATAGCAGTTGCCGTGGCTTTAGGATTGAAATCTCCACCACTTGTTTTATTTGCTTCTGTTATAAACGGAGTTATTGGATATGAACTGGGTGGACCTGTAGGTGCTTTTCTAGCAGCAGTAGTAGGTGCTGAATTTGGTAAATTAGTTTCGAAGGAAACACCAATTGATATTGTTGTAACTCCTGCTGTAACGGCTATTTTTGGATCTGTAGTAGGATATTTAGTAGGTCCAGGGATAAATCAATTTATGATTGCTTTAGGTCAAGTTATTAATAGTGCTACTGAGCTACAACCAATACCAATGGGGATTGTAGTAGCTGCTATTATGGGCATTACCTTAACGCTGCCTATTAGTAGTACAGCCATTGCTATAATGATAGCTATTGCTGGGCCTGCTTCAGGAGCTGCCGTTGTAGGGGGATGTGCTCATACTGTAGGGTTTGGTATACAAAGCTTAAGAGAAAATGGCTGGGGAGGATTTGTGACACAAGCATTAGGCTCTCCTATGATCCAAATAGGAAACATAGTAAAGAAACCTATATTAATGCTACCACCAACAATTACTGCTATGATTCTAGGGCCTCTTGTAACTACAGTCTTTAGAATGGAAAGTATATCGGCGGCGGCTGGTACTGGTACATCGGGACTTGTTGCTCCATTAGGGGCATTGGCAGCTATGTCAGAGGCTGGATATCCTTCAGGAGAAATTTGGATAAAAATTATTATATTTTGCTTCATAGCTCCAGCAATATTAACTTGGATTATTTCTGAAATATTTAGAAAGCTCGGTTGGATTAAGCTTGGAGACCTTAAATTGGATCTTTAAACAATTAATTTTAGGAGAGTGATCGTATGATTTATGGGCTAATAAAGAAAAATACCTATCAGGATTCCGTAAACTTGATGCTTCTAAGTAGTAAGCTTTCAGACTTAGAAGGGGTTAACAGAGTATCTATTATGATGGGAACACCTGCAAATAAGAAGATATTTGAAAACACAGGAATGTATTCTAAAGAATTTGAAGATGCTAGTCCAAATGATATTTGTATAGCAGTAGACACTGACAAAGAAGAGTTAGTTGATCATGTTGCAGAAGAATTAAATACATTTATTAAAGAGTTATCAGTTAAATCTGGAGGAATAAATCTGATTACAACTAGAACATTAGACGGTGCATTTAATAACTTACCAGATGCTAACTTGGCTTTAATATCTCTTCCTGGAGAATATGTTTATAACGAAGTTAATCGTTTATTAGATAAAAATATAAATACATTCATATTTAGTGATAACGTGTCTGTAGAGGATGAAAGAAAGCTTAAAGAAAAAGCCCATAGCAAAGGACTATTAGTAATGGGACCAGATTGTGGTACTGGAATTATATCTAATATACCTTTAGCATTTGCTAATGTTATTCCTAAAGGGAATATCGGAATCGTAGGGGCATCCGGTACAGGTATCCAAGAGGTTACATCTATAATAGGTCGAAATGGTGGAGGAATATCCCACGCTATTGGAATTGGTGGTAGGGATTTATCTGAAGAGATAGGTGGAATCTCGGCCATAGACGCACTTGAACTTTTAAATAAAGATGAAGACACAGATGTAATCGTGTTTATTTCTAAACCACCGGCAGCTACAGTAAAAAATAAGGTGGTTGAAAAGTTTAGAGCAATGAATAAAAAGGTAGTAGCAATATTCTTAGGTGATAAACCTGAGACTCAAGAAGAGAATGTAAAGTATGTTTGGACATTAGAAGAAGCAGCCTATCATGCTTTAATGATTTCTAAAACAGCTGTTAACTATAAAAAGAATATAGAAAAAATTATTGAAAAACTAGATGTAATAAAAAATAATTCTAAAGAACGAAAACTTCATGGATACTATGGTGGAGGTACCTTAGCGGGAGAAGCGGCAATATTATTGAGAGACCATTTTAATATTAAAGATAGTGGTACAAAAGAAGGATATATGTTCAATTTTGAAGGACACGAAATTATCGACTTTGGTGATGATAAGTATACTAAGGGAAGACCGCATCCTATGATTGATCCAGGAACAAGAATTGATGCTATTAGTAAGCTAATGGATAGAGATGATGTAGCTGTTGTATTGTTTGATAATGTATTAGGCTATGGATCAAATACAGATATGGCTGAATCATTAGCACCTTCAATTAAAAAGGTTATAAAACATAAAAAAGCTCAAAATAAAGAAATAGTATTTATTGCTTCTGTATGTGGAACTGAGTCAGATATACAAACATATAGTTCCCAAGTTAAAAAGCTAGAAGATGCAGGTGTGTTAGTTTTAAAAACAAATGCTGAAGCAGTATTTACAGCTATTGAAGCTCTTAAATATATTGAGTCAAACACTAAAACAGATTTATCAAATATAGAAAAAGAAACATTATTAAATAGCGAACTTAAAGTAATAAATATAGGACTTGAAAGCTTTGCAGATACAATTTTAAAACATGAGGGGAAAGTGGTTCAATATAACTGGGCCCCAATAGCAGGTGGAGATAAGAAGATACAAAGTTTACTAGATAAATTAAATTCTTTATAGGAGGAGAAATACATGAAATATAACAGTATTGATGAAGCTAATAAAGCAGTTATCGAAAAAATTGTTTCTGCACAGCCGTTTTTAATTGACGTCGTGCCGGCAAAAAGTGTCATAAAGGAGTTAAATGGTAAAGTATTACTTCATGCAGGACCTCCAATTAAATGGGAGCAAATGACTGAGCCTATGAAAGGTTCTTGCTATGGAGCAGCTATATTTGAAGGCTGGGCAGCTAACGAAGAAGAAGCAGATAAGATGCTTTCAACTGGTGAAATAGAATTTATTCCATGCCACCATGTAGATGCAGTAGGACCAATGGGTGGCATAACATCTGCTAATATGGCTGTATTAGTTGTAGAAAATAAAGATGGTGGAAATAGGGCGTACTGTACGATGAACGAAGGTATCGGTAAAGTACTAAGATTTGGTGCTTACAGTGAGGAGGTTGTTAATAGACTCCATTGGATGAAGGATGTTTTAGGGCCAACTTTATCAAAAGCTCTTAAATTTACAGATGGTGGTATGAATCTAAATGTTTTAGTAGCTAAAGCAATAACAATGGGAGATGAGTTCCACCAACGAAATATTGCAGCTTCTGCTTTATTTATGAAAGATATTATGCCATTTATATTAAAAACAGATATAAACGAAAAAGATTTAGCAGATGTAACTAAGTTTTTAGCAGATACAGATCAATTCTTCTTGAATATTGCTATGGCTTTCAGCAAAGCAGTAATGGACTCTGCAAGAACTATTGAAGAAGGAACTATTGTAACCGCCATGACTAGAAATGGTTATGAATATGCAATAAGAGTATCTGGAATGGGAGACCAATGGTTTACTGCTCCTGTCAACACTCCAGAGGGACTTTTCTTTACAGGCTACTCACAAGAAGATGCTAACTCAGATATTGGAGATAGTGCTATTACAGAGGCCTTCGGTGTAGGGGGTATGGCAATGATAGCAGCACCTGGGGTAACAAGATTCGTAGGTGCGGGTGGCTTTGACGCAGCACAAAATATCAGTAATGAAATGAAGGAAATTTGTATAGACCACAATCCTAATTTTACAATTCCAACCTGGGACTTTAAAGGAAGTTGTCTTGGTATTGATATACGAAAGGTTGTAGAAACTGGAATTACACCTCTCATAAATACAGGAATTGCTCATAAAAAAGCTGGTGTTGGACAAGTAGGTGCAGGTACAGTTAGAGCTCCTCTTGAATGTTTTACTAAAGCATTAGAAGCATTGGTTGAAAAGTATACAAGTCAAAATTAATTATGATTAAACCATTGTATTTAAGTGAAGAAATTTTCGAGCTCATTTCTCTGGGTTCGGAGATTTCTTTACATAGTATGTTTAGCAATAGTATAAACCTGAGATTCAATGGTAGGATTCTTAACATTAGTAACGACGGACGCATTTTGCCTCCCTATGGAATTATACTTGCAAATAGTGACTTTATTATTTTAAAGGGTAAATTAGACAAAAAGGATATACATTACACTATCAGTAATATCCAGATATCTATTGATGATTTAAAACTAGACCTAGGGGGCGCAAGGATAAAATACTATTCTAAGATCTGTAAGAGTAATCAAGTTAATCGTGAAGTTTCACGGCATACTATAAAAAGCTTGATGGATCGGGTAAAGGATACTGGGAAGAAAAATGGATTTGGCATTGATAACCAATCAATCTTAAATATTCAGATGAAAACAGGTAATTGTATAATTAAAAATCTCGGTGAGGTATGGGGCTCGGAGTTCATTGAAAAATTAGATTTACTAGCTAAATTCTTTATCCATGGAGAAGACAGTGAAATTTTAAAATATTTTATTGGAAGAGGAAAGGGTCTTACTCCTTCAGGGGATGACTTTCTTGTTGGCATGTTAAGTGTTTTCTCTTCCCGAGGTATCTTCAGAGATAGTGCGTTAGTAGTCAAAAATTTCCTAACACAAAATGAAGGAAAATATACAAACGACATTAGCCAACAATTTTTAATTTTGGCTACAGAAGAAAAGTTTAGTATGAATATTATTTTTCTAGTGGATTCGCTGAATAGAGGCGTACTGAATGAGGAGACTATAAACAATGTACTTAATTTTGGGGAAACATCAGGAGTGGATATCATATTAGGAATGATTTTTGCCTATAAAATAATAGATAGGAGCAGTACAAATGAGTAAAGTAATGATTGCCCTAGGGGGAAATGCTTTGGGGAATAGTCCAAGTGAACAGTTGGTATTAGTAAAAGAGACAGCAAAACCTATTGTGGATTTAATAGAGGAAGGGCACACAGTTATATTAGCCCATGGAAATGGTCCCCAGGTAGGTATGATTAATGCTGCATTTGAAGTTGCATCAAGATCTGACAATAAAATTCCAGAAATGCCTTTCCCAGAATGTGGAGCGATGAGCCAGGGATATATAGGGTATCATCTTCAAAATGCAATTGCTTTTGAACTAAAAAGCCGAGGGATTAATAAATCTGTAATATCTTTGGTGACCCAAGTTGTTGTAGATGAGAAGGATGAAGCATTTCAAAATCCATCTAAACCCATTGGTGGATTCTATAGTAAGGAAGAAGCTGATGTGTTAGCCATTGAAAAAGGCTATCAAATGATTGAAGATTCCGGAAGAGGCTACAGGAGAGTAGTTCCTTCCCCTAAACCTGTGGATATTGTTGAGAAAGAGGCCATCTATGATATGGTAGAGAAGGGCCATATTGTAATTGCCACAGGAGGAGGCGGCATACCTACGATTCGAAAGGGCAATGCATTAGTAGGGATTCCTGCAGTGATTGACAAGGATCTAGCCAGCGAAAAGCTAGCAGAGTTATTAGCTTGTGATACACTATTTATATTAACGGCGGTAGAAAAAATAGCGATTCATTTTGGAAAACCCAATCAGAAGAATTTAGATCGAATGTCATCAGCGGAAGCATATCAATATATTGAAGAGGGACATTTTGCTCCAGGAAGTATGCTGCCAAAGGTATTGGCTGCTCTAGACTTTGTTCAATCGGGGCCAGGGAGAACTGCTATTATTTCTTCTCTAGAAAATGCAAAAAAAGCCATTGCAGAGGAGACGGGCACTAGGATTTACAAATAGCAATAATATGGATAAATCTATTATTGAAATTGTTTATTATAGATAGCTTGACTGAATTTTAATCAGAGTTTACAATTTTATAATGCTATGTTTTATATTCCCTTGGAGTTGGTTTTCAAGGGAATTTTTGTATCAAATTACTTCTTGCTAATTTTATCGAATAAAGCTAAAATAAAATGCTATGTTCTTAGCTAAAAAAGTTATTTTATACAGAATACATCTTTTAGTTTTATTAGTACTAAGAAGCAATAATTATTATATTTACACATACAAGGAGTTTTACAGTGAAAGAAAGGCTTAAATTTAAATCTAATTTATTAATCGGTTCACTATTATTTGGACTATTTTTTGGCGCAGGGAATTTAATATTTCCTGTCCAAATGGGGCAATTAGCTGGACAAAATACATTGCAAGCAACAATTGGATTCTTAATTACCGGAGTAGGGCTTCCACTATTAGGTGTCATAGCCTCTGCTCTCTCACAAAGTGAAAGCTTATTTGATATGGCTAAGCCTGTTAATAGGATATATTCTATATTATTTACATGCATGTTATATCTGACTATAGGACCTTTATTTGCTATTCCGCGTACTGCTAGTGTGGCATTTGAGGTAGGCCTAAATCCTTTTATTGCAAAAGAGAATCTACAAATTGGATTATTTGTATTTTCGTTGATTTTCTTTTCAGTGACACTTTATTTTTCACTAAGACCAGGTAGAATTCTTGACTGGGTAGGTAAATACCTCACCCCTATTTTCGTAGTTCTTTTGTCCATATTACTAATTGTAACCTTTTTAAAACCAATGGGGCAAGTCAGTGAATATGCTGCCCAAGGGGATTATATCCAAAAACCATTTTTTACTGGGTTATTAGACGGGTATAACACTATGGATGCTTTAGCGTCCCTTGCTTTTGCAATTGTCATTATATCAAACATTGAAAAATTAGGTATTAATGATCCTAAAAGAAAGGCTATAGAAACATGTAAATCAGGTGTAGTCTGTGTTATTGGTATGAGCCTTATTTATGCATCACTAGCGTATATGGGTGCAACAAGTTTAGGGAGTGTTAGCCGTGCCTCAAATGGGGGAATCATTATGTCTCTCGTCAGTGAGCATTACTTTGGGAATATAGGCAAAATTTTATTAGCTGCTATTGTAACCGTTGCCTGCTTAAAGACTGCTATTGGATTAATTACTTCATGCTCCCAGATGTTTAGTGAAATGTTTCCAAAATCAGTATCATATAACAAATACGCAATTATATTTACCATTTTATCTTTTGCCATTGCGAATTTTGGGCTAAATAAAATTATTCAGCTTTCTATACCAGTACTGATGTTTTTGTATCCGCTAGCAATTACATTGATCATATTATCATTACTGTCGCCAATACTTAATAAACAAAGATATGTATACTTGTGGACAACTACTCTTACAGCAATTGCAGCTTTCTTTGATTTCTGTAATGCATTGCCGCAACCAATAAAGGAAACTCCTATAATAAGCAGTATAATAAATTTTGCAAAGGCTTATTTACCTGGATTTGCATATGGATTCGGCTGGATTATACCAGCATTCATTGGCTTTATTATAGGAATTATTCTATCGAGAATTAGTGTAAAAAAATAAGCAAAGGGTATTCAATAAATTACAGTTAATGGGGCATTGGCTGTTCTACCCTTATAAATATTCCATTGATAGAAAGCATAATTATAATATATGTTTTGCAATAAATTAAGGTACGTTTTCTGACAATAAAATACCTCATTTATATTGACTTTTGATGTGGTTGTAGATATTGTTATTATTGAAATGTGGGAAAAGCAAAATCAGGCTAGAAGCTGAAAACGTCGTTGATAACAGTACAAAGTGATTAAATGAATAAACATTTTACTTATAGTCAAAGGCATGATATAATTTGATGTATTTTGACGAAAAAAAGGAACAGGTGACAAAACAAATGGATTTATTTGATGTATTATCTTTAATAGGTGGATTATCCTTATTCCTCTTTGGCATGAGCCTAATGGGTACAGGCCTTGAAAGAAGTGCAGGTAACAACCTTCAAGGGTTTTTAGAAAGCTTGACATCCAAAAAGTTAAATGGTGTCTTGGTGGGCCTTGGTGTTACTGCTATTATTCAAAGCTCTTCAGCAACTACGGTTATGGTAGTGGGGTTTGTAAACTCAGGCATTATGACCTTGCAGCAGGCCATACACGTTATTATGGGAGCGAATGTAGGGACCACAATTACCGCATGGATCTTGAGCTTAACGGGGATAGAAGGCGACAATTTGTTTGTGCAATTACTTAAGCCTTCTTCTTTTACACCTATATTAGCTCTTATTGGTATCATTTTTTATGTTTTCTTGAAAAATGAGAAAAAGAAAGATATTGGTTTGGTTCTTCTAGGATTTGCTACTTTAATCTACGGGATGGAAGCTATGTCTGCTTCGGTAAAGCCCCTTGGTGAAATGGAAGGATTCCAAAGCCTCTTTCTTCTATTTTCAAATCCCTTGCTCGGCGTAATAGTTGGAGCTGTGGTAACTGGTATCATCCAGAGTTCATCAGGTGCCGTAGGTATTCTATTAGCCCTATCTGTTACTGGGCAGATTACCATGGGTGCAGCGATTCCTCTAATATTGGGTATGAATATTGGTACCTGCGTTACTGCATTAATTTCATCAATAGGTACAAATAAGAATGCACGACGTGCAGCACTGGTGCATTTCTACTTTAATATTATAGGAACATTTTTATTCCTAATATTGTTTGTTTTATTAAAAAATATGCTTGATTTATCTTTTGTTAATCAAGCAGCTAACCATGTATCAATAGCGATTTGCCACACCGTATTCAATGTTTTCTGCACGGCGATATTACTACCTGCAAGCGGATTACTTGTGAAATTAGCATATAAATCAATACCGGAGGATGAAAAGCAAGATAAAATTTCTTTACTGGATGCTCGATTATTCTCTACGCCGGCTTTAGCAATAAGCCGTAGTAGAACAGTGGCAGAGGAAATGTCTACTATTACCATAAATGCAATTAAACAGGCTTTTGCTTTGGCAAACAAGTATGATGAAAAGGGAGCTAAGAAAGTAAAAGAAGCTGAACAACAGACAGATAACTATGAGGATGCCCTGGGAACTTATCTAGTAAGGTTATCTAGTCAAAACTTATCTGCACAGTATAGTACAGAAGCCGCTAAACTTCTTTTCTTAATAGGGGAATTTGAGCGAATCACTGACTATGCCATGGAAATTACGATGTCTGCCCAGGAAATGCATGAGAAAAAAATAAAGTTTTCTGAAGCAGCACAAAAAGAAATGCGCGTTATGATGTCTGCTGTTGAGGAAATTGTAGAGATTGCAGTCAAAGCCTTTATTGACAATGATCTTTCACTAGCTACAAAGGTAGACCCATTAGAGGAAGTCATTGATGTACTAAAAGACACCATGAAAAAGAACCATATCGATAGATTGCAATGTAATACATGTACCATAGAGCTGGGCTTTATATTTAATGACATGATAACCGGTCTAGAGCGTATATCTGACCATTGTTCTAATATAGCCGGAGGCATTATAGAAATGTCACACGATAGCTTAAATATGCATAGATATCTATCTAAAATTAAACGAGAGCCAGATGGTGAGTTCATGAGAATGTTTAACGAGTATTCATTAAAGTATAATTTAAATAATGAAGAATAATAGGGATTCCCTTATTCCTGAAAATGGAGTAGGGGAATTTTTTAAGGCTCTATGTCAAATGTTGGGGTTGAGCCTTGTAAAACAGAATAAAATATATTTTTTTCTAGAAGCAGTGTGAAATCTGCTTCTAGTTTTTTATCGGAAGAGTTTTGCAGGCTAGAATTACAAAACTCCCATCTAATTTGCATAGCTATACTATAGGGCAGCATTTAGCTGTCCTTTTAGAAGCCGTATTTAAGCACCTTCTGCCTTAGAAAGCAGTAGCATGAAGAATCCGATTTCGAAACCGGTCAAAATTTCTAACCCCATAAGAGACCCTTTTAATGACCTTTATTTTGTTGTTAGTCCCCTCGGTAAAGCCATTGCTGAATCCACAGTCAAAAGCAGCCAGTATTTCCTTGTCCCATCTGCTGAAAGTGTCTACGCAGGCCTTGAATTCAGGTATATCAACGCATCCGACTTGCATGAACCATTCCTTAAGGCGCATCTTTGCCTCACGAACATTTTCACTGTCCATAAAATAGTAGAACTTTTCTTTTAACATGTATGCATCCCTGATTTGAGGTGATATCTGGAGCATACCCTCAAGCTGAAGCCGCTCATCATCCGTTAGGAACTGATAACGCTTTAGGAGTATCCATCTGCTCTTCTTAAAATATATTCGTCTATCCTTACCAAACTTTTTCTGTTCCTCCTTCCTTACTCTCTCCAGAGCCCAAGTAACCTGCCTGCACACATGGAACTTATCAGCTACTACCTGTGCATTTGGAAAGAGTGCATGGGCAGTCTGGCGAAAGAGATTGCTCATATCCATTACCACATATTTCACATTGTTTCGTTTATGCTTATCGATTTTCATGAAGTAGCTATATAGATCCTCTGATTTACGACTTTCTAAAATATCAAGTACCTGCTTTTTCTTAGGATTAGTAAGGATGCATTGAAACTTATGGCCACCTGCATTGCCTTTAAACTCGTCGATTGCAACAACTTCGGGAAGGGATGGTTTGGGGTATGAAATGCGGTCCAAAAGCCTTGTTGCAACAGCTTGAGATACATTATGCCGTTCAGCCACGCTTTTGATCGAGCAGACTTTTCTGAACTCATCCATGATATATGCCTGCATTCTACTCGTCATTCTCTGATATCTTGGAAGAAAACTGATTTTCTGATTGAAACTTTTATTGCAGAATGGACAGTAGTAACGTCTTTTCCTTAAATGTAGCAATACTGATGCGCCAAAGTTAGATAGATCCTTTACTATTTGAGTTCTATAATCATGGATACGCTTTGTTTCGTGCCTACAGTGAGGGCAGGCTTGAGTTTCAAGTTTCATATCAAGGAAAATATGTACTTCTTCATTAATATTTTCTACCTTTGTTACAACTACATCTTTTAATCCAAGTAAGTTTTCTGTATAATCTGTATAGAGCATGATAAAACCTCCTTAAATGTTGTCTTAGCAACTCCATTTTACAAGAGATTTTATCCATGCTCTACTTTTTTCAAAAAAATGAAATGTTGGAGCATCTGATTTTTTCTCAGACACCCCAACATTTATTATACAGCCTTTTTTAATTGAGATATTACTAAAATATAGTAATATATAAATAACAATATCGTTATTACTCCAAAATCAAATATCGCAGAAATCACATGGTGGAGGTGAAATCATGTCTGTCTTAATCAAAAATGGGACTATTGTTACTTCAGAAAGTGAATTTATAGCAGATATCTATGTGGAGGGTGAATCCATTTGTGCAATAGGAAATGGCCTTGAATTTGAAGCTGACGAAATTATAGACGCAAAAGGTAAATACGTGCTTCCAGGCGGGGTAGACCAGCACGTTCACTTCTCTTTTACCTACAAAGGTAGTAAGGTAAGGGGCTTTGAAACATCTAATGCCGCGGCAGTAGGAGGAACAACTACCTTAATTGAATTCGTCAATCAGGTTCAAGGAAAAGGCTTGGTGGAATCTATAGATGACTATAGAAAAGAAGACGCAGACGGAATTGCTATGGTAGACTATGCTTTCCATAGTGTCATGACAGATCCCAGACCGGAAGTTATAGAAGAAATACCTAAGTTGGCAGAGGCAGGCTATCCTACAATGAAGCTTTTTATGGCCTATAAGGGAATGAGCTTTCATGCAGATGATGATGCTATTCTCAAAGCTCTTTTTAAAGGAAAAGAAGCAGGTATAACCATAATGGTTCACGCTGAAAATGCAGAAATGATTGATGTTCTAACGCAAAAACTTATTAGTGAAGGGAAGACGGATCCCTATTATCATGCAGTGTCAAGGCCCCCCGTTGTAGAAGCAGAAGCTACTAGGAGGGCAATCTATTTGGCAGAGTTAGCAGAAGCACCTCTCTATGTGGTTCATGTCTCTGCCAAAGAAGCACTAGAGGAAATTAAACAAGCATATAACAGAGGCCAGGCGGTATATGGAGAAACCTGCTCCCATTATCTGGTTCTGGATACAGATGACTTAGCTAGACCAGGCTTTGAAGGGGCAAAATATGTTTGCTCTCCAGCCTTACGAACTAAGGAGCATAGAGATGCCTTATGGGAGGCAGTTAATCGTAAATGGCTCAATGCAATCAGCTCTGACCATTGTGGTTTCGACTACAAGCATCAAAAGCATATGGGTTATGGTAAGGGTAATTCCTTTGCAGATATTCCTAACGGCGCACCTAGTTTACAGAATCGCTTAAATATACTCTGGACTTACGGCGTCTGCCAAGGAAAGATCTCCAGAAGCCGAATGGTGGACCTTTTTGCTACTATGCCGGCAAAAATCAATGGACTTACAAAAAAAGGCCAGATTGAGGTGGGATTCCATGGGGACATTGTGATTTTTGATCCCGATTATATAGGGATTATCAGCGTAGAAAATAACCTTGAAGGAGTTGACTATTGTCCATTTGAGGGTTTTGAGCAAAAGGGAAGAGCTGAAACTGTTTTTCTGCGTGGTATGAAAATCGTAGAAAATGGAAAATATATAGGCCAAAAGGGCCAGGGTAAATTAATTCCAGGGGAACCTTATGGCTATGCCTATAAGGAGTAGTAAATGAATGTAAATGGAGAAAGACTCCTTTCAGATTTAAATCAGGTAAAAAGTTTTACCGATACACCTGGAAAGGGCGTTACAAGATTTTCTTATAGTGAGAATGACAGAAAGACTAGAGAGTTTATCACTAATGAAGCGAGAGCTTACGGATTTAATGTAAGAACTGACCCTATTGGGAATATGTACATTGGTATTGCTAACAATAATTGTAAAGACAAGAAAATATGCATAGGCTCTCATATTGATACAGTTCGAAACGGCGGATGGTTAGATGGAATCTATGGTGTTCTAAGTGGCTTGGAAATATTGCGTAGGTTAGCTGAAAATAAGCACAAGCAGCTAGAAGGTGTAGAATTAGTTGTTTTTGCAGAAGAGGAAGGCTCCAATTTTGGTTCTACTATGACGGGGAGTAAGTTTGTCAGTGGAATTTATGGAGAAAAGCATCTTAATAATTTAAAGAATGATAATGGCATAACTTTAGATAATATGCTAGCTCAATGTGATTTTCCTCCCTATAAAGAGTCTGATGTCCTTTGGGATTTCTCCAATATAAAAGCCATGCTGGAACTACATATCGAACAAGGTCCCGTTTTAGAAGGCTTGGGAAAGACCATTGGCATTGTAGACACAGTGTTTGGAATGAAGACTATAGAGGTAACCATAGAAGGAATCGGGAATCATGCTGGCGCAACACCAATGAGGTATCGAAAAGATCCACTGGTTACAGTAGCTCTCTGTATCGAGATGGTTGAAAAAATTGCTAAAGCGGATCCTGAGGGAGTAACTGTGGCTACGGTTGGGAAAATAGCTATATACCCCAATTGCTCCAATGTTATTGCAGATAAAGTTACTTTTACGGTAGAGGTAAGGGATAAGAAGGAAAGCAGAATAGCTACTGTTATGCTTCAAATTGAAGAAGCTTTTAAAAGAATCTCAGAGGAAAGAGGAACAAGACTTCTCATACAAGAAATTGCAGAATCGCGGCCAACCCAGATGGACAAAAAAATTATTAGCATTATGAAGGAATTAGCTATAAAAACTGGTCTACCTTATGAAATTATGGACAGTGGTGCTGTGCATGACACTTGTATTTTGGCATCACATGTTCCTGCAGGGATGTTGTTTGTGCCAAGTATAGGTGGTAGAAGCCATGTGCCCTTTGAAGATACCCATAAAAAGGACTTGGTGTTAGGAGCCCAGCTCCTTTTGGACACGGTATTGGCCCTTTAAAAGTCGAAATGATTTTGTCCATATTTTCCTAGCCCTCGAAATGCATTGAAGAGCACATCGAGGGTTTTTCTCTTTAGACTAGAATACAACGAGAAAGCCTTACTTAAAGGGTTTGATATGATATACTAGAAATACAAGGAAAAAGAAAGGAACATTAAGAAAATGCAAGACCAACATACAATGGAAGATTTCATGGATGAAATAGAAAAATCTATGAAAAAAGTGTACAAAGATGACATCCTAGATGGAACGATCCTGACTGTCAATGATGAAGAAGTCTTGGTTAATATAAACCACACTTCAGATGGTATTATCCCATTGGAGGAAATGACCGAAGGGTATGATTATGAAGTGGGAGAAAGCATTACAGTTCTCGTACTTAATCCTCATGATGGGGAAGGCAATGTCCTGCTTTCTCATAAAAAGGCTGAAGTTATTGCAGGCTGGAATGACCTCGAAGAAGCTTTTCAGGAGGGAAAAAAAGTTAATGTGCGTGTAACGGATGTAGTAAAAGGCGGTGTATCAGCACTCTACCGGGGTGTACGATGCTTTATTCCTGGTTCACTTTTATCCTATCGCTATGTTAAAGATATGAATACTTATGTGGGGAAAAATTTAGAAGTAATAGTAGAGGATTTTGATAGAGAAAAACAAAGGGCAGTCCTTTCAAGAAGGGCTGTTGAAGTTGTGGAGAGGGAATCAAAGAAAGAAGAATTAATGGAGCAGCTTCACGTAGGTGAAACCCGAGAAGGAGTCGTTACCAAGCTAATGAAATTTGGCGCTTTTGTTGATCTTGGAGGGGCGGAAGGGCTAATATACATTAATGATTTGGCTTGGCACCGTGTCAATCATCCGTCAGAGGTGGTTTCTGAAGGAGATCACGTTACCGTTTATATTACCAACATTGATAGAAAGAATGAAAAAATTGGCTTATCCCTAAAAAATGTTGAAGAGGATCCTTGGATCGGTGCTGCAGATTACTATCGAGTAGACGACACCATCGAAGGTAAGGTTGTAAGACTAATGGATTTTGGTGCATTTGTAGAGATCGAGCCTGGTATAGAGGGCTTGGTACATCTATCAGAAATATCTAGTGAAAATATTCGAAAACCTTCTGATGTCTTAAAAGTAGGGCAAAAAGTACAAGCCACTATATTAAGTATAAATGAAAAGGAAAAAAGGATCAGCTTAAGTATAAAGAATGCCGAGGGCCGTGGTACAGAGGCCATGGACATAGTTGAAGAAGAAGAACAAGGAACCACCATCGGTGATTTATTTGGAGATAAACTGAAAGACTTATTTAAATAGCCAAATCTAAAAAATCCTATATACTGCTATATCAAGGTATATAGGATTTTTTTATTTCACCGCTTCCTGGAGAACCTTTGCTGCTACTGGGCCAGCTACACTACTACCGCCACCGCCGTTTTCAATAACTACCACGAATGCAAGGGGATAATCAGTTCTATCCAAAAAACCTGCGAACCAAGCATGAGGCTTCTCATCACCCCCAACTTCCGCTGTCCCCGACTTTGCACAAAGGTTTAGACCATTGTAATTATTTTCACCATAATTACTAAGGACATTATTTCGCATCATATCCTTTAAAATTCCTGCCGTTTCTAAAGGCAAAATTCTCTTTTTTTCATGACGGAATGGATTTAAAAAGGATAACAAGGAATTCTCTTTAATGAGCTCTGGGGTTACTCGTACACCATCGTTACCAATAGATCCCATGAAAGCCATAAAATTAAGTGGGTTGGCCGTATTACTATATTGACCAATTCCAGCCCAGGCCAAATCAGCACCTGTGGCATCACGGATATGGATTTTACCTACCCCAGTGGGAATGCCATCCACCTCCAGGCTAGAATTAAAGCCTACTTTTTCTCCATAGCGTTGTAAGAGTTGGCCGCCTAGATCAAGAGACATTTCAGCGAAGGCTCCATTGCAAGATACGGCTAGGGCTTGCGCCAGAGTAACATCACCATGTGCAGTAGGGCATGTAACCGCTACACCATCTATAATCATTTCTCCGGTACAGTGAAAAGTCCTTGTGCTATAGTCCTCTATATGATCAATAGCTGCAGCAGCTGTAACCAGCTTGAAAACGGACCCTGGTACATAGCTTGCTGAAAGCAGGCGATTTATATAGACCCCTTCATATTTATTGGGATTGGCTTTTATATCAGGTGGATTGTTTGGATCAAAGGTAGGGGTGCTCACCATACAAAGGATTTCTCCAGTTACATAGTTATAAACACCAATGGTTCCTTTTCGTCCATTAAGTGCCTTATAAGCTGTTTTGCATAAATCTGCATCCACTGTTAAATTCAAGTTCTTTCCTTTATTTCGTTGGTTTGTTTTGAACACACCATTTACAATATCCCAATCTCCAAGCCTTCCACCATGAGTAACCTGTATACCAGTGGCTACATTGCCATAGGTGTCTCCTACTGTATGCATCAAGGCTTTTCGGATCTCTTGATTCTCATTGTACTGACGAATCCCCTTATCCATATAGCTTAAAATATTATTATTCCTGTCGTAAATGGTTCCTGAGGCAATCAATCTACCCTGCTCATAAATATGCGCGTTGGTAGGGTGGATGACCCATGTAGACCCTTGATTCATAAAACGACCAATAAATATTAAGAAACCCAGAAGTAAGAGTAATGAAAGTATTAAAACCACAATGGCTCGCCTTGATATGAGTTTCATCCTTCTTCCTCCTCAGTGGTAAAATATTCCCATGTTTCAGGTTGATAACGTTCGTCGGCAGATTTAATAAAAGCCAGTAAGGACCAGGAGACCACCATTGAAGAGCCGCCGTTTGATATAAATGGCAGTGTAACACCGGTTAGCGGAAGAAGATCCAGAGAACCAAAAACATTTAATGCTGTCTGAATCAGGAAAATAGAAGCTGCTCCGCAAGAGGCGATAGCATAAAAAGCAGACCTAGAGCTACTACTGATAATCATAGCATAAATACCGAGAAAAATAATGATGAGGACAGCAACTAGTGCAACGATAAGGCCCCACTCTTCACAAAGCATACCAAATACTAAATCTGTATCTGCTGCGGCTACTCTGACCAAATTTCCATTGCCTCCTCCAACGCCAAGCAGGCCACCGCTGGCTACTGCAATCATGGTTCGAGTTTGCTGATAACCCATGGTATCATAGAGTTCCCAAACATTTCCCCAAGCTGCAAAACGAGAAGCAATATAAGGCATAAACCTGACTACTACTGCAGCACCTATAGCCGTGGCGGCACAAATCAATGAAATTGTACGAAGATCTCCCGAACGCATAAAAGCGATGACTACAAAGGCCCCAAAAAGTATCACTGCCATACCCAAGTCACGAATTAAAATGAGAGCGCCCATGCAGGTTCCTGAAAAAAGAAGAAACGCAGTTAGATTTTTAGTAGTCAATAGTCTGTCTAGGGTTGCTGTACCGGCTAATACAAAGGAAATTTTCACAAACTCCATAGGCTGAAAAGTAATAAAGCCGAGGTTAATCCAGTTTTTAGCACCAAATCTTGTCTCACCTATGGCCAGGTTCAGCAATATCAATAAGAAGGCAAGGAGTACTAAAATATATTTAAGCTTTCTTGATCGATCCAGATCCAGAAGTATAAAGTTTAAGAAGGTATAGGATATCAAACCAAGAATGATAGCAAAAAGTTGTTTTGTCAATGCGTAGGGAGCTGATGAAGCTACCACTAGTAGATTTAAACCGCATAGAAAAAAGAAAAGCAATTCAAACTCTACACCATTTTTCCCTATCCAGCCCATTATTTTGAAATAAAATAATTCTATAATAGCTAGTATAAGAAAGGTTATGGGAACATTTAGACTGAATTTTTCTCCCATAGAGAAAGAAATTTGCAATGCGCCCAGTAATTGAAACAGAATAATTAACAGTATAGTCTTATTGGGATTCTTTTCTCTTGTACCTCTTACTTTAAAGTAAGTAATATTAAATATTTTTTTTAAATTATTCTTTGAGTGTAAGACCTCTTCCATTTCAAAATCTTCTTGCCTATAGTTACGAAAAATAAATTCTGCGTTAGCAAAGGCGATACAATCGTCATCATTTACTGGGGAAGAACCATGAATCCTCCTGCTGTTTACAGATACACCTCCTGCCGATCCAAGATCATATATAGTCCAACCATTATTACGATAAGAAAGGACGGCGTGACTTCGTGAAATAAAAGGAAGATTAATGATGACATCAGAAAGCTTGCTTCGTCCAATAGAATTTTCCCAATTCTTCAAGGGTAAAGAAAGACTTCCAGGCACTTCAAGATACCCCCACTCATTTTGACTTGGAGGTTGATGAAGCAATGGTGTTATGCAACGAAATAAAATAAGGATAGCTAATACTGGGAAAATCCAGCGCACAACCATAGTATAAAATATTATAATACTGTCTAAGTCGGTCAAAACATTTCCAATAAGTGGTGAAACCCCTTCTGACCATGTGGAAAATAGTTCCAAATAATCTTTTAAGCTGTCAATTATATACATTGTTGCTCCTAGAGATAAATATGCTCATTACGTTACACGTAATGGTCTAATAACCTTATTCTGTAAATTAATTGGTCTGTGTGGTACAATATGATAAGAGTCCCAGATGCTGACCATTCTATTTGTAAATGCCTTAAAGGGATTATAGCATTTTTATCATTTGGATAAAAGTAATTGTGTGACAAAAGGAGGCAAATATATGGGAACTAAGGGTAAAGGGGTGTTTAAATTTACCAGCTTTGTGGTATGATATTTTACAGCATAAAAATTATAGACAAAATATTTGATAAGCTGCTTATTCTTGACAGGTTTAATAAAAGGCAGAATATTAAATATCAGATAATAGACATTTTACAATAGGAGGTTTAAGATGAACGAAACAATTAAATGCTTAACAGAAAGAAGAACCATACGCCAATATAAAAAGGAACAAATATCTGATGAACAGCTAGATATGATATTAAGAGCAGGACAATATGCGCCAAGTGGTATGGGCGCTCAAGCAGCAAAAATGGTGGTGGTGCAAGACAAGGAGACCATTGCCCAGTTATCTAAAATGAATGCTACGGTAATGGGAAAGGATATAGATCCATTTCACGGAGCCCCTACAGTAATCGTAGTCTTGGCTGATCCGGAGCGAGGCACCTATATTGAGGATGGTAGCGTTGTAATTGCTAACCTTATGAATGCTGCTCATTCAGTGGGTGTAGGTTCTTGCTGGGTGCATAGAGCAAGACAGGTATTTAGTAGTGAAGAAGGTAAGAAGCTCCTAGAAAAATGGGGCATTGATAGAAAATATGAAGGCATCGGCCATTGTGTATTGGGATATGTAGATGGGGATTATCCTGAAGCAAAACCAAGAAAAGAAGATTATGTCACTTATATCCGATAATAGGTAAGCCTAGGAGAGAGAAATGAAAATAGAAACAAAGTGTATACATGAAGGATACCATCCAAAGAATGGTGAAGCTAGAGCCCTTCCGATTTACCAAAGTACAACATTTAAATATGACTCAACAGAGCATATCGGTAAGCTATTTGATTTAGCCGCCGATGGTTATTTCTATTCAAGATTGTCAAATCCTACTGTTGCGGCAGTTGAAGAAAAAATTGCTGCTCTTGAAGGAGGTGTGGGGGCTCTTTGCACAACATCTGGACAAGCTGCAACAACCCTCTGCCTGCTAAATCTACTAAAAGCAGGGGATCACTTTATTAGTGCAGCCTCAATTTATGGCGGAACTGTCAATCTATTTAGTGTTACGTTAAAACGACTGGGTATTGAGTGTACTTTTGTGGATCAAGATCTGGACGAGGATGAGCTTCAAAAATATTTTAAACCAAATACCAAGGCTGTTTTTGGAGAAACATTAGCGAATCCAGCATTGTCGGTTCTAGACATTGAAAAATTTGCAAAACTAGCACACAAAAACAACGTCCCTTTAATAATTGATAACACATTTGCAACACCAATTCTTTGCAGGCCATTTGAGTATGGTGCGGATATTATTATTCACTCCACTTCAAAATATATGGATGGCCATGCGGTACAGCTTGGGGGTGTTATTGTAGATAGTGGTAATTTTAATTGGGCAAATGGAAACTTCCCTGAATTTACTACGCCGGATGAATCTTACCATGGAATTATCTATACAGAAAGCTTTAAAAACGCGGCATTTATTACCAAGGCTAGGGTTCAGATGATGAGAGACATTGGCGCTTATCCATCTGCCAATGCAGCCTTTCTACTGAACCTTGGCTTGGAGACCCTTCATATTCGTATGGAAAGGCACAGCGAAAATGCCAAGAAGGTAGCAGAGTTTCTTAGCCAGTCTGAGATGGTTGAATTTGTAAGCTACCCAGGATTGAAAAGTGATAAGTACTATCAGTTAGCTGAGAAATATTTGCCTTCAGGCACATCCGGTGTTATTTCATTTTCCCTTAAAGGCGATAGGGAGACTGCCATAAAGTTTATGGACAGCTTAAAGCTTGCATCTATTGAAGTACATGTTGCAGATATTAGGACTTGTGTACTTCACCCGGCCAGTTCTACCCACAGGCAGCTTACAGATAGTCAACTGGTTGCTGCCGGAATCACGCCTGGCCTTATCAGACTTTCCGTAGGCTTAGAAAATGTAGAGGATATATTGGAGGATATTCAGCTGGCACTAGAGGCAATAAAATAAGTCAATAAAATAAATTAAAAATTAATTTAAAATATTCTGAAAATTCACTTGACAAAAACTCAATCCAGTGGTACTATTAAGATACTCAAAGAAAGGGGAAGAACCCGAGTAAGTGAGTCACTCCGAAAAATCAGCCAACTGAAGCGATTGATTACCTGCCCCAAAGGCAGACGTTCATTAGCTAAAGTGAAGAACCTGAAATCTGTAAAGGAATCGATGGATTATTTAATAGATAAGGGGGAGGTTGATGAATCCGAAGAAGATACGAATAAGTCCGGAGGATGAAAGTATCGTCATTAGGATAGGGGGAGTAAATGAAAGGAGGATGTACTTTATTGCGGTACAACCTCAAAAAAAGGTAGACTGGTTCTTAAGTGAATTGTAAGTCTACCTTTTTTCCTTGTGTTGATAACTTCAAGGAGGTAAGGCAATGAAAAGACAATATAACAAGCTGGTAAGGGATAATATTCCTAAGCTGATCGAAGAAAGCGGAAGAAAGTCAACCTATAAGGTTTTAAACGATCATGAGTATCATGAAGCCCTGATCGATAAGATTATAGAAGAAATTACAGAATTCAGGGAAAGTAATAAAGAAGAAGAAATCGCTGATATCTATGAAGCTTTAGATTGCCTTGTAAGGTTAAATGAATTTGAGCCCATGCATATTGATTATCTCAGACTTATAAAAAGGGAAGCAAGAGGATCTTTTAATGATAAAATATTTCTAATAGATGTAGAGGATTAATTTATAAAACAAGGGGTGATGTGTTTCTGATTATATCTGAAACCTTCACCCCTTTTATGATATTAAAACATTTCCGGCATCACGTGTTCTTTGTATAACTCCTGATTATATTTAGCTTTATTGGCACATACTAACAAAAATAATCTAGATTAGGAGGGAAATAATATGTCGGAAAAGAAGACAAAACCTATAGGGGATCGGGTAAGCTATCATGACTCTGTCGAAGAGATGTTGATTAGAATAAAAGAGGATGGTTTATCCAGTGTGTTTTCAAGATGGGAGTCACAGGAAAAAATTCGATGCAACTTCTGTCTGCAGGGTCTTAGCTGTCAGCTTTGCACCCAAGGCCCTTGTAGAATAAGCGATAAAGCTGGGATTTTGAAGGGCACTTGTGGGATAGGCCCTGATGCAATGGCTATGAGGAACCTTCTCATGAGAAACATAATGGGCGCTGCTACTTACGCACACCATGCCTTTGAAGCCTTCAGGACATTAAAAGCTACTGGTGAAGGGAAAACACCTTTTAAAATTACTGATAGGGATAAATTGAAATGGCTTTGCGAAAAAGTGGGCATTAACAGTCAGCAAGATGACAATCAAATGGCTATAGAGCTTGCTGAATTTCTTGACCTAGAAATGAAGACAAGCCCAGATCGAGAAAATAAAATGGTTGAGGTATTTTCTCCTATAAAGAGGCGACAAATTTGGAAGGATCTAAATATTTACCCTTGTGGCGTTCAACACGAAGTTGAAAATTGTATCGCAAGCTGTCTTACAAATGTAGATGGAGATTATGTTTCCTTGGCGAAAAAAGCTCTCAGGCTGGGCTTGTCAACTATCTATACAGCTCAGATTGGTTTGGAAATGGTTCAAGACATTCTATTTGGAACCCCTATGCCTCATGAAGTTGATGTAGACCTTGGAATTATGGATCCAGACTACGTAAATATAGCATTCAATGGCCATCAGCCATGGGTAGGAGTGGCTACACTTCAAAAGGCAAAGGAAGAAAAGTATCAAGAAATGGCAAAGCAGGCAGGGGCTAAAGGTTTGAGAATTGTTGGGTCTATTGAAACTGGCCAAGAGCTTCTGCAACGATTTGAGACAGACGATGTTTTCGTCGGACTAATGGGAAACTGGTTATCTATAGAGCCTTTCTTGGCTACAGGTACAGTGGATGCTTTAGTCATGGAAGAAAACTGTTCTCCACCTGATATTGCCCATTATGCAGAAAAATATCAAGTTTCTCTAATAAGTGTCAGTATTATTATTGGTGTGCCTAAAACAAATCTTAATTTACCATATTATCCTGCTCAAGTTGACGAAATGGCTGATAAATGTATTCAAATGGCCATAGATAACTTTAAGAAAAGACATGGAAAAATTAAGCCATTAGTTCCAAAGAAAAAGATGAAAGCTATCGCCGGGTTTTCTACAGAGGCCGTAATGAATGCCATTGGCAACGATTTGTCTGCTTTAGTTAATGTGATTGCTAAAGGGCAGATAAAAGGTGTTGTGGCTCTGGTTAATTGTTCTACTTTGAGAAATGGGCCGCAAGACTGGAATACTGTTAATATTGCAAAGGAATTAATAAAAGGAGATATTTTAGTTGTTAGCGGTGGCTGTGGAAACCATGGATTAGAGGTGGCCGGTTTATGCAACTTAGATGCCATAGAGATGGCGGGAGAAGGGCTTCAGGCTGTCTGCAAAGAACTAAAGATTCCTCCAGTGTTAAGCTTTGGAACATGTACAGATACAGGAAGGGTATCTATGTTGGTCACTGCCTTGGCAGACCATCTAAATGTAGATATTCCAGACTTGCCCATTGCGATTACTGCTCCTGAATGGATGGAGCAAAAAGCAACTATTGATGGACTCTTTGCTGTAGCTTACGGTGCATATACTCATCTTTCGCCTACGCCATTTGTAACTGGTGCACCAAATCTTGTTAAGCTACTCACTGAAGATGTTGAGAAATTAACAGGTGGAAAGGTAGCTATTGGTGACGATCCGGTACAGGCGGCAAAGGATATTAAAGCTCATATTCTAAAGAAAAGATCCCAGATGGGGCTACAATAGCATAATATTACTGAAGTTTAAAGGCAGTTTTCTCTGTTTCACTAATAGAAAGAAGGCTGCCTTTGTTCTTCTTTTTACCAATATTAACTATACATAAGTGTTCTAAAATGATATATTATTAACAACAATAGATCAGAGCTAAACTAAAAGATAAAGGTTATAATGTTAACGACAATTGGAAGTGAGTTACTAATGAAAAGAAAACCGCTTTTTCTGGCAGCCTTAGCCATAATAGCCATGATTATCCTAGCCACCTGTGGGTCCAATAGTTTTGAGTATTCTTTAGAAACGGTGAGCAGTATTGGGCCTGATGAAGGTTTTAGCTTTTATGTTGTATCGGACCCCCATTATCTTTCCGATACATTACATGATGATAAGGAAGCTTTTCAACGATTTATGAGCTATGGTGATCGTGCTGTTCAATACACAGGGGTAATGTTAGAGGTATTGCTTGAGGATATAAGGAAAAACAGGCCTGATTTTATCGTTCTTGCAGGTGATTTAACCTGCAATGGTGAGATGGAAAGTCATGAGGAGCTGGCTGAATTACTATCCAGAGTGGAGGATATGGGTACTCAAGCTTATGTAGTTCCAGGCAATCATGATATATTAAATCCCATGGCAAGACATTTTTTTGAAAACACCATCTGGGAAGCAGACTATATTACCAGGGATACTTTTGCAAAAATATATTCTGACTTTGGTTATGATGAAGCTGTAAGTAGAGATCCTAACTCATTAAGCTATTTAGCCAAGCCTTCTGAAGACCTTTGGTTTCTCATGCTTGATACAGCAATATATCAAGATAATATTAAAGACAATTACCCAAATCAAAATGGAGAACTTTCCCTAAAAACCATAGAATGGATCAAAAATTGCGCACTTTTAGCTCAAGAAAATAATGCAAAGCTTATTGCTGTCATGCATCATAGCCTAATAAATCACAGCGATATTATTAATGAGGGATATACCATCGCAAACCATCAAGAGGTACAAGAGTTTTTTTTTGAGAATGGTATTGATATAGCTTTTACTGGCCATATACATATCCAAGACATTAAATCCCTAACGAAGGATCAGAAGACCATTTATGATATTGCAACCAGTTCTCTGGCAGTGTATCCTAATCAATACGGGATAGTCAAATATACACCCGGGAAGGGGTTAGACTATTCAACGAAGGTTTTAGAAATAGAGGAGTATGCCCATTCAAATCTGATGACAGACGAGAACCTTCTCCATTTTCAAGACTATTCCCAAAGAATCTTTATTGAGCAATGCTGCAGAAAACATAGAGTCGGGTTGGAAAATGCACAGGGACTAACAAGAGAAGAGTTTAGAAAGGTAAACCAGCTGGTACAGCAAATGAATCTAATGTATTTTGCGGGATATAGGAATGAAGAACTCGGCCATTTACTGCAAAGTGAAGGATATGAAATATTGCAAAGGATTTCCCCTCTGCCTGTGACAGATTATATCTCGGCAATGTTAAATGATGAAAGAGCTGATAATAACAAACTATTTATCCCTATTGAAATGGATTGACATTAGGAGCTGATTTTAGTAAAGTATATGTTAGAATAATAGGTTCTATAGATAATATTATGCCATAAATACACAGTGTTTTCGGCTATTATAGGAGGATTAATCATATGAAAAACATTAAAACCATTGCAAAACCAACATTAAAAACTGTAGCAGGCAAAGGCTGTGGCGAATGCCAGACTTCATGCCAATCCGCATGTAAAACTTCTTGTACTGTAGCAAATCAAGAATGTGAAAATACAAAGCGAAGATAACATTTCAAGATAACAGTTAAAGAAACAGCATCGTTGCTGTTTTTTTAATGATTAAATTTTTGAATAAGATTAGGAGTTCAGATGATTCATAAGTATCAGTTTAAAGACCAATATATCGTTATGGATGTGAATAGCGGTGCTGTTCATATTGTTAACAAATTAGTATATGATCTGTTAGATCATTACCCATTAAAATCTAGGGACGAGATTCTTTCTTTACTTAATAATGATTATAAAGAGGCAGATATTCTTGAAGCCATGGAAGAGCTTCAATATCTCAAGGACGAAGACATGTTGTTTTCAAGTGATTCCCAGGTGACAATGGATATGCTTGAAGGCAGGGGAGCTGTCATAAAAGCCATGTGCCTCCATGTTGCCCACGATTGTAATATGCGTTGTAAGTATTGCTTTGGAGACAAAGGGGCATTTGAGGGAGAACGCTCATTATTATCCTTGGAAACCGGGAAAAAAGCCATAGATTTTCTTTTAGCCCATTCAGGTTCTAGAAGAAATCTAGAAATAGATTTTTTCGGCGGAGAACCTTTAATGAACTTCCAGGTGGTTAAGGATCTGGTGGCATACGGGAGAGAAGCCGAGAAGCCTTATGGGAAAAACATCCGCTTTACCATCACCACAAACGGCCTTCTACTAGATGACGAAAAGGCTGATTACATCAACAAAGTAATGGATAACGTGATTCTTAGTATAGATGGAAGGCCTTGGGTCAATGACAATATGCGTAAAACGATAAATAACCAAGGCACTTATGATATTATTACAAATAATTATCTCAGGTTTGTGGAAAGGCGGAAGGGGACCTACTATGTCAGAGGTACCTTCACAAGGGAAAACCTTGATTTTGCGGAAGATGTGAAGCACTTGGCTGATAAGGGATTTAAAAACATTTCCGTGGAACCTGTGGTGACAGACCCTAGCCTAAGCTATGCGCTAAAGGACGAAGATGTTGACAAAATATTTGAAGAGTATGAAAAGCTTGCTGATTATTTCTTAGATTATGCAAAGTCGGGAAAACAATTTGAGTTTTTTCACTTCAACATAGATTTAAACCAAGGCCCATGTGTAATTAAAAGGGTTTCCGGTTGTGGCGCAGGTACAGAATATGTGGCAGTATCTCCAGAGGGAGATATCTATCCATGTCATCAATTTGTAGGGAACCATGATTTTAAGATAGGAAACACCTTAGAGGATTCCTTTGAAAACCACCTCTATGACTCATTCAATCAAGCCCACATTTACAATAAGGAAAAATGCAGGGATTGCTGGGCTAAATTTTATTGCAGTGGTGGTTGTCATGCCAATGCTTACCAAATGAATCAGGATATTAGGGTACCCTATGAGCTTGGTTGCGAGCTAGAAAAAAAGAGAATAGAATGTGCCATCGGAATTAAGGCAGTGCTTTCTGAAGATCTGGAACAAGAAGTATAGAAATATAAAAGAAGTCAAAATGGAATCGGGAACGGTTCCATTTTTGACTTCTTTGATAGGATAAGCCTGGGCTAAGAAATTCAAAATTCTAGCTTGCCGGTTAAAAGTATCAATTTATTTTGTTTGTTCCAAATAGGATAGGATGATTCTAGCTGGCAAAGCAACTGTATCTAGAACAAGCGACTCTGATGGAGTATTTGCATTGTGAATTCTTGGGCCTATAGAAATAATCTTTAAATCAGGATTTTTCTGATAAAACCAGCCACACTCATGGGGAATAGAACCTGTTCCCACTTTGTACTCTACACCGGCCTGTTCAAGGGCAATATCCTTTATGATTGTTACCAGCGGATCCTCAGGATTTATGATCCAACCTGGCATGGTATTTTCATAACTGTATTCCATATCGCACATGGAGCTAATGGACATATGAGCTTCTGCAATATTGGTTTCACTTTCATTAGTGGAGCAAAAGACATAAGCTTCAGCTAGAAAATCTCCAGAAGAGGTAGATACCATTCCTAAATTACTAGCACATTCTACTCCTTGTTCATCATAAGAAGATTGGGTTTGCACTCCATTTAAGATGCCGTAAATAAAACTGATAATAGCTCCTGTATCCTCCAAGGTAACTACCTTGTCAGGCGCGGCGGCTTCTTCATAAGTAAAAGTGTGGTTGCTTTCCATCCCATTGTATTTTGAAGCAAAATTTGAAACAGCACGATCCATGGTCCTATTAAACTTCTTAACATCATTTTCATTGATAAGAATCATCGCAGAAGCTTCTGTAGGTACTTGATCTGGCTCTGTTCCACCGTTAATAGCAGCAAGCTCAAAAAGGATTCCTTCACCTTGTATATTTGCCAAGGTTTCCCCTAGAATCTTTACAGCATTGGCCTTATCTTTATTTTCATCTAGTAAAAAACTACCTCCTGATAGTCCTTTAATGGAAATAATATAGGGTAACGCATTTTTCGGCTCAGTCCATGTAAGGTGACGAGACATTTTATATATATGAGTATCGGGGCTTCCAATTTGTATCGTTTTATCTTTCTCACCGTTTAAATTAATTAAAGAAGCTCCCTTTAAGTGCTTATCATTTAACCCTTTTGCACCGGATTTGGATGTCTCTCCATTTGCAGTAAAAATGACTCGCAATGGTCCGTGATGTGGGGCATTTTCCAGGATATACATGGCCGTAGCAATGCCAATCCCACTATCAGCGCCTAAGCTAGTACCGCTAGCAAACAAGCTTTCTCCATCATTAATCATCACAATGGAATCGTTCAAAGGATCATATAGAACTCCTTCCGATGCCATGCTGATAGTATCCATATTGCTATGTAATATAGTCAAGGGCGCATCCTCGTATCCTTCCGTTGCAGGCTTTTCAATAATAATATTGTAGGATCGATCTCGTATAACCTGATATCCCCTTGAATCGGCCCAAGATCTTAAATATGTACTTATCGCTTTTGATTGCCCTGATTCCCGGGGCACCTCCGTAATATCTGTGAAATAATTTAGGATTTGTGCTTTTAATGCCTCGTTATCTATGGCTGGTTCTTCAGTTTCATGACATCCTGTCAATAAGATTAATAATAAACATAAGAACGCGAAACTTGTCAGTTTTCCTCTCAATCTCTCTTCCCCCTAGTCTTGATTCAGATAATATAATACCATATAATTTCAATATAAGAAATATAAATAATACAATGAGGCGGAGGGTGCTGAATGGATAACAAAAGTATCGATTACCATATTTTCTTATTTCACCAAGGAACAGCAGCAAAGGCCTACCAACTCATGGGAGCACATCCTTGCAATAAAGATAATGTTGATGGTTATGTTTTTCGAGTTTGGGCACCAAATGCCCAAACCGTTTTTATTACTGGGGACTTTAATAGCTGGAAGAAAGACGAGCTACGGCTGAAAAAATTAAACGAGCAAGGACTCTGGGAAATCTTCCTTCCCGGTATAGAAGAGTACACCAGCTATAAATATGTACTTTATGATGATCAAGGAAACTATACTATCAAAGCAGATCCCTATGGGTTCCATATGGAAACCAGGCCGCACACAGCTTCTAAAACATATTCTTTAAACAACTATTCTTGGGGTGATAGTGCTTGGCAGTCAAAAAAGCATAACCACCCACCTTATCACCAACCGATGAACATTTATGAAGTTCATTTAGGTTCTTGGAAAAAATACTCAGATGGAAATTATTTTAATTATCATAAACTTGCGGAAGAATTAATACCATATGTAAAGAACTTAGGTTACACACATATTGAATTAATGCCCCTATCTGAATATCCTTTTGATGGTTCATGGGGATATCAGATTATAGGTTATTTTGCACCTACTTCCAGATATGGTAAGCCAGAAGAGTTTATGGCCTTTGTGGATGCTTGTCACCAAAATGATATTGGCGTTATTTTAGACTGGGTTCCAGGACATTTTCCAAAGGATGAAGCAGGATTGTACCATTTTGATGGAAAACCCTGTTACGAGTACCAAGACGATCTCAAAAGCCAACATAAGGAATGGGGAACCATGGTTTTTGATTGGGGTCGAAATGAGGTCAGGAGCTTTCTAATATCAAATGCAATCTTTTGGCTAGACCATTATCATATAGACGGTCTACGTGTGGATGCCGTGGCTTCTATGTTATATCTGGATTATGGGAGAAGCGAGTGGAGACCAAATATTTATGGGGGAAGAGAAAACCTGGAAGCCGTTTCCTTTCTAAAGGATTTAAACAAGACGGTATTTCAAAACTTCCCAAATACTCTTATGATTGCGGAAGAATCAACAGCCTGGCCAATGGTGACAATGCCGGCACATGTTGGTGGATTGGGTTTTAATTATAAGTGGAACATGGGCTGGATGAATGACACACTAAATTACATGACTCAAGATCCTTTCTTTAGAAAAGGAGCCCATAATAACTTAACTTTTTCCTTATCATATTTTACAACGGAAAACTATATTCTCCCTCTCTCTCATGATGAAGTGGTTCACATGAAAGGATCTTTGATTAATAAAATGCCAGGTAGCAATGAGGAAAAATTTTCAAATCTTCGTGCCTACATAGCTTTTATGATGGCACATCCAGGAAAAAAACTTACTTTTATGGGCACCGAGCTTGCACAGTTTTCAGAATGGGATTACAGAAAGGAGCTAGACTGGAACCTGTTAAGCGACGAAAAGCATCAAAGATTTCACACCTTCATAAAAGACTTGAATCATTTCTATTTAAACAATTCTTCTTTCTGGGAGTTGGATAAAGATTGGACCGGCTTTCATTGGATTGACCCTGACGATTCTGAGAAAAACATCATTTCATTTATCAGAAAAAACAGGAGGGGCCGTGCAATCATTGTTGTTTGTAATTTTTCTCCTATTCCTCGGAAGAAATATTTGGTGGGGGTAGAGAATCCAGGCACTTATCGCTTGGTTTTCAGTTCAAGTCATACTAAATACTCAGGAGGCGATGAAGAAATTATAGAAACAGAATCCGTACAAGCAGTTCCAAAGGAGATGAATAACTTTAAGTATTCTATTGAGATAGATTTACCAGGTCTTTCAACTGTATATTGGAGGTGATCCTATGTCGCACATAAAAAAGAAAGAAATGATTGCAATGCTGCTTGCTGGCGGTCAAGGTAGCCGATTAGGAGTATTGACTAAAAATTTGGCTAAGCCTGCAGTGCCCTATGGCGGTAAATATCGAATTATTGATTTCCCTTTATCTAACTGTGTAAACTCTGGAATCGATACTGTGGGTGTTCTAACCCAGTATAGACCCCTAGAGTTAAATTCATATATTGGAGATGGCCAGCCCTGGGATTTAGATCGGCATTTTGGAGGAGTCAGTATTTTGCCCCCCTATGTAAGCGGCAAAGCAGGGGAGTGGTACAAAGGTACTGCCAATTCCATCTATCAAAACATGGAATTTATTGAGATGTACAGTCCTGAATATATTTTAATTCTATCAGGAGACCATGTTTACAAAATGAATTATGCCATGATGCTTGATTATCACAAAGAGAAGGGTGCAGATTGTACTATAGCAGTCATCAATGTTCCTTTAGAAGAGGCTATTAGATTCGGCGTGATGAACACAGATGATAATTTAAAAATCTATGAGTTTGAAGAAAAACCGCCTAAACCTAAAAGCAGTTTAGCTTCCATGGGCATTTACATATTTAATTGGAAAAAGTTGAAGCACTATCTAATAAAAGACGAAAAAGACAAGAGCTCATCCAATGATTTTGGTAAAAACATCATACCAAGCATGTTACGAGCTAATGAGAAGATGTATGCTTATGAATTCAAAGGCTACTGGAAGGATGTAGGTACTATTGACTCTCTTTGGGAATGCAATATGGATCTTCTTAAACCTGATACGCCCATCCAACTAGATGATCCTCCTTGGAAAATCTGTTCAAGAAACCGCATTTTACCGCCTCAATATATAGGAGAACATGCAAAACTAAGTAATGTCAGCATTTCTGAAGGCTGCTTCATCAATGGAGATATTGAAAACAGTATAATTTTTCCCGGTGTCACTATTAGCGAAGGGGCAGTCATAAAAAATTCTATTATCATGCCTGGAGCTGAAGTCGGCCACGGTGCTCATATTGACTATACAATAGTAGCATCTGGTGCAAACATAGGTTCTCATGTGCAAGTTGGTTCCTCAAAAAGTAAAGATTCTACTCGTACCTATCCTCAGATTGCTGTTATCGGCGCAGGACTAAATGTGGTAGAAGGCTCCGTCATACCCGAAGGGGCTATTGTGGAAGAAGACATACCGGGAAAGGAGATTTCGTAGTGAAAATATTAGGCATAATTTTTTCTTACTCCGAAAGAGAAAACTTAAGAGAACTAACAAAATTCAGGACCCTTGCCTCCTTGCCTTTTGCAGGGAAATACAGGGTCATTGATTTCATTTTATCTAATTATGTGAATTGTGGAATCAGCGATGTTTCTGTTATAACTAGGAAAAATTTCAGATCTTTAATGGACCATTTGCATTCTGGTAAGGAATGGGATCTAACACGGAAGAGAGGTGGACTCCGCATACTATCTGGTCAAGTCCTTTTTTGTGTGTAAATTCGTTCGGCAATTTTTTAATAGGTTAAGCTGCTTTAAGTAGCTTAACTTGTTCATTAGCAATTTCAATGAGCTGAGGTGTAATATCCTTTATTGCATTATCATACTTCTGTTTGGAGAATAAAGGCCTTCGACTGCTGAGTATGTCGTGTCTTTCTACCAAAACGGCTCCCATTAAGCGAATTAAAGATGCCGTGTTAGGGAATATCCGAATTGCATTGTAACGACGCCCCAGTTCCCCGTTTTCACGTTCCACATAGTTAGAAGTTCGAAGGGGAATTCGCATTTTTTCCGGCAACAGCATTACCGTCATTGCGTCTTCAAATCCTTCATCCAGGGTTTCCATAGCTTTTTCTGCCACATCCTCGTAATCCTTTATGATCTCGTCTCTACGCCTTCTAGCGTCCTCTATCGTCTCTGCAGTGAACATCTCACGGAGCTCGCTCTGTAAACCTGCTTGCGCCTTCTTGGGTGTCTGGTCCAGTATGTTCTTCAAAAAATGATATTGGCATCTTTGCCAAGGTACCTGCGGAAAGACTTCTTTCAGGGCTGCAATGAGGCCGCTGTGCGCATCTGATGTAACCATGTTCATCTTTGTAAGCCCTCGCTCTTTTAGGCTGGTTAGAAACTCTTTCCAAGTTTGCGCAGATTCTATCTCGTAGGCATCAAATCCGATGATTTCTCTCCTCCCATCTTCTGTAATGCCCATAGCAACCATCAAGGCCTTCGATACGATTCTGTGGTTCTCTCTCACCTTAAAATACTTGGCATCGGTTATTACAAAGGGATAGGGGATTGTTAGTTTCCGGTTTTTAAATTCCTTTATGCCTTCGTCCATGCGTTTGCACAACTCAGATACAGTGGATTTGGAGAAGCTGGTGCCACATAATTCCTCTACGACCTTTGTTACTTTTCTTGTAGAGACGCCTTGAATCACCATTTCCATCATAGTGGTCAATAAGGCTGCCTCACTTCTTTGGTAGTTGTCAAACACCATGGTTACAAAGGGAACATCTCTATGACGTGGTACTCTCAGCGTGATGGTTCCAATTCTGGTTACAAGAGGTCTTTCTCTCGTACCATTGCGATAATCGCTCCTCTCTGCCGTGCGTTCATGCTTGGCTGCACCAATTTGTTCTTCGGATTCTGCAAGAAGAAATTCATTAAGTATCCTCTCCATCAGATATCCAAAAGCCTCATTCCTATCTTTTGATAAAAGGGCTATCACTTCTTCGTAATTTACGGTAATATTAACTTGAGACATGTTTCTTTACCTCCGGTTTATGTTTTTGTGGTAACTACATTATAACCGAACGAAGAAGCATGTTCTCCTTTTTTTGCTTTTATCAATTTACACCATTATACGGACATAATCTACTATCTCCTCATGCAAACCCTGGCGCTCATGATGTAGCTATGTATAGGGGAATCATTGATGCTCTTGACCAAAATATGAATTCAATTAAACGATCTATGGGTGATTATGTCATTTTATCAGGGAGTAATATTATTTGTACCATAGATTTTCAAGAATTATTAAAAAAGCATATAGAGAGCCAGTCGGATATTACCGCAGTTTATACAAAAACCTTAAATGGTAGTCAAATTATTCCTTCAGGGGTAGCGGTGCTCGATTTAGATAATAGTGAAAGGTTGACAGGCCTTACTATCAATCAAGATGACATTAATCCAAGAGATGCAAACTGGAGCTTAGGTATTTTTGTAATGAAAAAATCCTTACTAGAATCCCTTGTTGCTGATGCCTGTAGCTTTGAAAGATACAATTTTTACATTGATATTATTCAAAGGTTGAGCAATAACTTGAAAATTATGGGATATGAATACAAAGGCCATATTCTTGATATTAGTAGTGTAGAAAATTATATGAAAGCCAACATGAGCTTACTTTCTGGCGAATTTAGAAATAAGGTTTTTAGTGAGCCAATATATACTAAAATCAAAGACAGCGTGCCCGCACTATATTGCCCCGGATGCACTGTTTCTAATTCTATTATCTCTGATGGCTGTATCATAGAAGGTACAGTAATTAATTCCGTCTTATCAAGGGGTGTTAAGGTTGGGAAGGGCTCTATGGTTAAAAACTGTATTGTAATGCAAGATACAGAAATTATGAGAGATACATTTTTAGATAATGTGATTTTGGATAAGGATATTATCGTTCGGGATAATAGGCATTTATCGGGACACGAGGCTTATCCTGTGGTTATAGAAAAGCTTAGCATCTTATGACAAATAAATATTATAAAAATAATTAGGAATTTGGGAGATAAAAGATGAAGATTTTATTTATTAGTACGGAAGCTGAGCCCTTTGCAAAATCAGGGGGGCTTGGAGATGTCATAGGATCCTTACCTCGAGAGCTAAATAACATGGGCTTAGATGCAAGGGTTATGCTCCCCTTGTATCAGTCTGTTGAAGAAAAATTTAGTAGCCAGTTGGAATTCTTATTCGATTTTAAGGTCGAACTATCTTGGCGTACACAACACTGTGGTCTATTTAAGCTTGAGTATGAAGGTGTTATTTTCTATTTTATTGACAATAAGCAATACTTTGGCAGAGAAAACTACTATGGATATTATGATGATGGGGAAAGATGTGCATATTACGCAAAAGCTGCTTTGGAATCCATTTCGAAAATTGATTTTAATCCTGACATCCTTCATTGCAATGAGTGGCAGACTGCCTTAGTGCCTGTCTATTTAAAGACTCATTTTAAGGGAAATGCTATCTATGATAAGCTTCGGACGATATTTACTATACATAATATTGAATATCAGGGAAAGTTTGAGGTCAACATTTTTCAAGATTTGTTAGGGATTAGCCCAGCAGATCAAGGTCTTGTTGAATACCATGGTTTAGTCAATTACATGAAAGGAGCTATTGTCGCTTGCGATAAGCTTACCACAGTTAGCCCAAGCTATGCAGAAGAAATAACTTATCCATTTTATGGTAGAGGGTTAGAAGATATCATAGGGGAGAACCAATACAAGCTTTCTGGCATATTAAATGGTATTGATACCAAAAGATATGATCCCACAGGAGATGTGAATCTTGCAGCTAACTATTCCATTAACGATTATGAAAAGAAATCCATAAACAAAGAAAAACTGCAAAAAGAATTAAACCTCAACACAGAACCAGATACTCCCCTAATAGCAATGGTGAGTAGGTTGGTAGAGCATAAGGGATTCGATCTTGTATTAGGGGTTTTTGATGAAATAATGGAAGAGAAGGTTCAATTTGCTATCCTTGGAACTGGCGAAGTAAAATACGAGAACTTTTTTAGAAATAAAGCCATTCAATATAAGGGTAGGGTGTCTTTCACTACAGATTTTTTACCGACGCTGGCTAGTAGGATTTATGCGGGATCTGATTTGTTCTTAATGCCATCAGTAAGTGAGCCCTGTGGCCTTTCTCAGATGATTGCACTTCGCTATGGATCTATTCCTATTGTAAGAGAAACAGGAGGCTTAAAGGATAGTATTGAGGCCTTTATCCCTGACACAGGAAAGGGAAATGGTATTACCTTTGCTACAATTAACGCCCATGACATGCTTTTTGCTATAAAAAGAGGTTTAAAGCTTTATGAGAATAAAAAACAATGGCCAATACTTGTTAAAAATGGAATGGGCTCAGATTTTTCATGGGAAAAACCTGCAAGGGAGTATGTCAAAATTTATAAAGAAATAAAAGCATAAGTTATTTCTTTATATTTCAATACGGATTATTTGTCATAATAAGCAGTTAGTTATGACCAATGAGATAGAAGGGTGTATACTTATGAAACGCATTTACACATCGACTGACTTTGTATGGTTAATTGAAGAAGAGTTACTTACTAATTACGGTACAATTAAGGGGAATGCAACAAAGCATCAAATTTATCGCGCTACCTGCTTGGTAGTGCGAAACATCCTATCAGAATCCTGGCTAAAAAACCATGGTCCCAATTCAGATAATAGTGAAAAAAGTGTGATTTATCTCTCCATGGAATTTCTGCCAGGTGCATTGCTTAGAAATAATATTTTTAATTTAGGTATAGAGGACGCTTTGAATCAGGCTTTAGACATTTATGGTTATAGCCTTGAAGAACTATATGAAATGGAGCCAGATGCAGGTCTTGGAAACGGTGGCCTTGGTAGGTTAGCTTCTTGTTTTTTAGACGCCATCGCCACAAAAAGCATGATAGGTCACGGCATGTCCATTTGTTATGAATATGGAATATTCAAGCAAAAAATTCTTAATGAAAGACAGGTGGAGGTGCCAGATGATTGGCTGAATCTAGGGAATGTGTGGTTCATAAAAAAGGAAGATGAAATAGAGGAAGTTCACTTTGGCGGCCAATTAAATGAAACCTGGGATGAAAAAGGTAAATTAAAAATTTTTCATGAGGGCTATACTACGGTTCTAGCGGTACCCCACGACCTGCTGATTCCCGGACATAGCAGTGATGTTGTCAATACGCTAAGACTCTGGAAATCAGAATCCCCTATAAGCATCGATATGGATCTTTTTGCTAAGGGTAAATATTTAGAGGCTATGGAGGAAAAGCATCGGGCAGAGATTATATCGAAAATACTATATCCCGAGGATGCCCATGACGAAGGAAAGCTGCTACGAATGCAACAGCAATATTTCTTTATTTCAGCCTCTATGCAGACCCTAGTAAAAAGACATCTTAAAACCAACAAAACCTTAGATGATTTCCATGAAAAATACGCAATTCATATTAATGACACTCATCCGGCTATGGCTATCCCAGAGCTGATGCGTATATTTATGGATGAATATGATTACGAATGGGATGATGCGTGGCGTATCGTTACAAAGACTATTTCGTATACCAATCATACCGTTATGCCAGAAGCATTGGAAATATGGCCGGAACACCTTTTCTCAAGATTATTGCCTAGAATACATTCCATTGTAAAAGAGATTAATAGGCGGATAAGTGTTGATCTTCTCACCACATATCCGGAGACGGAGGCCTTAAGGAATGAAATGGCTATCATACATGACGGCCAAATTCGTATGGCAAATTTATGTGTAGCCGCGTCTCACTCTGTCAACGGAGTTTCAGCCATTCATAGTGACATTATCAAGAAGAAGCTTTTTAATGGATTTTATCATATATATCCTGATAGATTTACTAATGTGACAAATGGCATAGCCTACAGAAGGTGGCTATGCCAAGCCAATCCTAATCTATCTAATTTAATTGAAGAGTTAATTGGTCCTGGATTTAAGAAAAATGCCACTGAACTGGAAAAGCTTATGAACTACCAGATGGATCATCAGGTACTAGACAATCTTACTAAAATTAAAAGGAATAATAAAATAAGGCTAGCAAACTATATCAAGGAACATAATAATATTACAGTAAACCCTGACTCAATATTCGATGTGCAAGTCAAAAGATTTCATGAATATAAAAGACAACTCCTAAACCTTTTCCATATTATGGACCTGTATAACCAAATTAAAGAAAATTCTAATAGGGAGCTGCACCCTAGGACCTTTATCTTTGGAGGGAAATCAGCTGCAGGCTATTACATGGCCAAACAAATTATCAGTCTGGCTTGCAACCTATCGAAGCATATAGAAAAGGATCCTATTGTGAGAGACCGTATTAAGATTGTGTTCCTAGAGAATTATTCCGTTTCTTTATCGGAATTAATTATGCCTGCCACAGAGATTTCGGAACAAATATCCTTGGCAGGTAAGGAAGCCTCAGGCACCGGAAATATGAAATTTATGGTGAATGGTGCTATTACAATCGGCACATTAGATGGGGCAAATGTGGAGATTCATCAAGCAGTAGGCGATGAAAACATTTTTATTTTTGGAATGTCTGCAGATGAAGTTGATGAGCTAGCTGCCCAAGGAAAATATAGCCCCTGGAGTTATTATCAAGAAAACCCAAATCTTTTTCAAATCATCAAGCTTATGTCAGATGGTATTAATGGCATTACCTTTAAGGATATTATCAATTCACTGATAACAGGCTATAACAGCAATGCAGATCAGTATTATGTGCTTGCAGATTATAAAAGCTATAAGAATGCTCATGTAAGAGCGGAAAAAGCCTATATGGACAAAATTTGTTGGAACAAGATGTCACTTGCAAACATCGCTAAGTCTGGCATATTCACTTCAGATAGAAGTATTATGGAATACGCAAATAATATATGGGGGATAAAACCGATCAAATGATTGAATTTAATCCAAGAGATTTATATTTTAAAAATCCTTTTGGCGCTATTACCAGATATACCGATTTATCGTTGAGGGTGAAAATTCAAAATCTGATACCCGTTGAGGAAGCGGTACTGATTATGTCAAAGGATGGACTATCAAGAATTGCCATTATTGGAGCTTTAGAAAACAGCTCTAAAGAGTTGCAGGTTTTTCATTTTGATTGGACGGCTATGGAAACGGGACTCTATTTTTATCACTTTGAACTTCTACAAGAAGGCGAGGTGATAGACCAATCGGATATTTACCAGCTTACGGTCTATTCAGAAAAATTTGATACACCCAAATGGCTAAGGGATGGTATCATGTATCAAATCTTCCCTGACCGCTTTTCTAGGAGCATGCTTTATCCTACTCCAAAGCAGAATAAGGATTATGTGCTTCGCAAGGATTGGGATGGCTTACCAAACTATTTGCCTGACGAAAATGGTATTATAAAGAATAATGATTTCTTCGGTGGGAATCTCCATGGTATCATAGAAAAACTTGATTACCTAAGTGAATTAGGTGTCACGATTATTTATCTAAATCCAATTTTTGAATCTTATTCTAACCATAGATATGACACGGGAGATTTTAAGAAAATTGACCCCATGCTGGGCACAGAGGATGATTTCATAGAGTTGTGTAGTAAAGCTAAAGAAAAAGGAATCCGAATCATTCTAGACGGAGTATTTAACCATACAGGTAGTGACAGCCTTTACTTTAATAAAGAGGGACGATACTCAGAATTAGGAGCTTATCAAAGCCAGGATTCCAAATACTATTCCTGGTACAAATTTATCGAATATCCAGATAAGTATGAGTCTTGGTGGGGAATTGACACCTTACCTAGTGTTGACGAGACAGATAAGGGTTATATGGAATACATCCTGACAGGGGAGGATTCCGTTGTTAAGCATTGGCTTCGATGCGGTGCCTCAGGTTTCCGCCTTGATGTTGCCGATGAGCTTCCCGACGAGTTTTTAGATCAATTCAGAGCGACGGTGAAGGAAGTCAAGCCGGATGCCGCCATTATAGGCGAGGTGTGGGAAGACGCCTCAAACAAGATAGCTTATGGGCAGAGGCGAAGATATTTGCATGGAGATCAGCTGGATAGTGTAATGAATTATCCTTTAAGAAATGCTATAATAAAGTTTCTTTTAAATGATCAGGATGCCATTGTCTTAGAGAATACAATGAATAGTTTGTGGGAAAATTATCCGGACCCAGCCCACTATTCATTAATGAACATCTTGGGAACTCATGATACGCCCAGGATTCTAAGTATTTTAACTAAAAAAGGAGAGGGGTACGAGGCTGGCAGACAACGTCTTTTTCTAGCATTGATACTCTATGCCTTTATGCCCGGGACTCCTTGTATTTATTATGGGGATAAGCTGGGAATGACAGGAGGAAAGGATCCCTTTAATCGATGCTGCTTTAATCCAGAATTGAAAAGGGATGATATTTTCAATTACTATAAAAAGGTGTTTGCTTTTAGAAGGAAAATCAGTAATATCCAGGACATGGTATTTTCTCCCGGAGCCCCTAGCACTGGAAGTATTTATAATTATCAGCGTGTTGGAGAAAAAGAAAGGCTCCTTGTTGCTATCAATGGGTCCAACCAAGGAGATTACTACCTTAATTTACAGTTAAATAAAAAAGAAGTAATCAAGGATATTCTAATTAGTGGTTCTGTAAGTTTTCAACAGCCAGGACAATTTCTAATGGATTCCTGCTCCGGGTTCGTTGCTTATATCTGTACGAAGGAGCATGTTTAATATGCCTGTGGCCTAAGGGGTTGCCATGCTTCATAAGCATCTACAACCCTGGCCATAGGTTAAATTAGTGTTATGTACATAAAGAAAAACAAGATAATTTTTTCATTCTATTGACTTTAAAATTTGAATACTTTATCATATTACATACCACATGTGGTATGCATTTTTAATTATAGCCATAAATGTAGTTAAAACTGCTTTGAATAGAAAGGTGTTAATAATTGGGGGTAATGAATTGAGTAAGATAAATAGTATAGTAAAAAGAGACGGACGCCGCGTAGAATTCGACATAGCAAAAATTGCAAACGCCATCTATAAAGCTGCAGAGATATTAGGTGGAAAAGACTACACCATGGCACTTGAGCTAGCCCATAAAGTAGAGCAATACATTATAGATTCAGGAAATTTAGATCCTACAGTAGAAGAAATACAGGACATAGTAGAAAAGATTCTCATTGAGAATGGACATGCCCGTACAGCGAAAGAATATATCTTATATCGGGCAGAACGAACCAGAATTCGTAATATGAACACTAGGCTGATGAAGGTTTATGAAAACCTTACTTTCCAAGAAGCCCAGGATAATGATATAAAACGTGAAAACGCCAATATTGATGGAGACACAGCTATGGGCACTATGCTCAAGTATGGATCTGAGGGTGCCAAACAATTTTATGAAATGTTCGTGCTTCATCCAGACCACTCCAAAGCTCATATGGAGGGGGATATACACATTCATGATTTAGATTTTCTCACACTGACTACCACCTGTTGTCAAATTGATTTAGAAAAGCTATTTAAAGGTGGTTTTTCTACCGGTCATGGATTTTTAAGGGAGCCCAATGATATTCAGAGTTATGCTGCATTGGCATGTATTGCCATTCAATCAAACCAAAATGATCAACACGGCGGGCAGAGTATCCCCAATTTCGATTATAGTATGGCAAATGGAGTAAAGAAGACCTATAAGAAGCTTTATTGGAGCAATCTTGGAAAAACTCTTGAAATTTTGTATGAAATAAAGGACGGAGAGCAGAAGGTAAAGGAAATCGGGAAATCTATTGACGAACAATATGGACTCTATCCTCAAATGGCAGATGATCATGCTTATAAAGAAAAAGAGATAGAGCAATTATCAGAAATCGTCAGCGAAGAATTTATAGATAAAGCGCAGTCATTAGCTAAAAACTATGCGCAAAAAGAAATTAAGCGCGCTACCTATCAGGCAATGGAAGCCTTTGTGCATAACTTGAATACGATGCACTCAAGAGCTGGGGCTCAAATACCATTTAGCTCCATTAACTATGGCACCGATACAAGCCCTGAAGGAAGGCTAATTACAGAAAGTGTTTTAATGGCTACTGATGCAGGTCTTGGTAATGGAGAAACAGCCATCTTCCCGATACATATTTTCAAGGTAAAGGAAGGGATAAACTATAATCCGGAAGATCCCAATTATGATTTATTCAAGCTTGCCTGTAAGGTTTCTGCTAAAAGGCTATTTCCAAACTTTTCATTTATTGATGCGCCTTTTAATATCCAATACTATGACGAAAACAATCCCGACACAGAAGTGGCTTATATGGGATGTCGTACAAGGGTAATCGGTAACCAATATGATAAGACTAGGCAAACAGTAGGAGGAAGGGGTAACCTTAGCTTCACATCGGTGAATCTACCAAGGCTGGCTATAAAAGCCAATGGAAATTTAGACATATTTTTTGATGATCTAGATCGAAAGATTAACTTAATAATAGATCAGCTCACCGAACGTTTTAAAATTCAAGCAGCGAAAAAAGTGAAGAACTATCCGTTTTTAATGGGCCAAGGAATCTGGATGGATTCAGATAAGCTTGGGCCAAACGATTCCTTGGAGGAGGTGCTAAAGCATGGGACTCTTACCATGGGTTTCATTGGACTTGCAGAATGCCTTAAGGCTTTAATAGGAAGTCATCATGGGGAAACTGCAGAAGCAAGGAATCTGGGATTAAATATTGTGGGCTATATGCGAAAACGATTAGACGAAGTTTCTGCAAAAACGGGAATGAACTATACATTGATAGCAACTCCTGCAGAAGGACTTTCAGGCAGATTCGTCAACCTTGATAAAAAGAAATATGGGATTATCGAAGGGGTAACTGATAGGGCGTATTATACAAACTCTTTCCATGTTCCTGTGCATTATCCGATCTCTGCTTATGAAAAAATTAAAATAGAAGCACCATATCATGCTTTAACCAATGCTGGTCATATAACCTATGTAGAGTTAGATGGGGATCCGCTAAAAAACCTAGATGCTTTTGAAAGCATCGTTAGATGCATGAAGGAAAGTGGTGTAGGGTTTGGATCCATCAATCATCCCATCGATAGAGATCCTGCCTGTGGATATACGGGCATCATTGATAATGAATGTCCAAAGTGTCATCGTAAAGAAGATGAAGGAGATATGGGCTTTGAACGTATCCGAAGAATTACCGGCTATCTTGTAGGAACCTTGGATAGATTCAACAATGCAAAACGAGAAGAAGTACAGGATCGTGTGAAACATGGGCTGGGAGAAAAACTGGAATTAATATGAGTGATAAGGAAAGGACTATAAGAATAGCGGGCATTGTTCGGGAGTCTATCGTTGACGGGCCAGGGATCCGTTTTGTGGTGTTTGCTCAAGGCTGTCCACATAAATGCCCTGGTTGTCATAACCCCCAGACACATGACTTCCAAGGTGGATATGACTGTAGCATTGAAACCATACTGTTAGAAATAGACAAGAATCCTTTGCTCGCTGGTGTCACTTTCTCCGGAGGCGAGCCCTTCTGTCAAGCGGAGAGATTTCTTCCTCTTGCAAAGGAAATTAAAAATCGTAGGCTGGACCTTGTGGCTTATACAGGATATACTTTAGAGCAGCTTCAAGATATGGCTGCTGTAGACCAACATATTTCTCAGCTTCTAAGCAAATTGGATGTTTTGATTGATGGGCCTTTTATTCTTGAAGAAAGAGATTTGACTCTACAATTTAGGGGAAGTAGAAATCAGAGATATATCCAAATGGATAAGAGATAATGCTACCGTCATATTTAAGTAGTGTAAACTCACTCCTCATGGGTATAAAGTTTACAAAATATAATTTATAAAAAAACAGTTGTACAATTTTAATGCGTTATGGTACAATATACCTTGTTTGAAGATAAAAATAAATTGCTTTATAGCATTGCAATATAAAAGGAGGTGCGGCAGATGTCAAGAAAATGTGAGGTATGTGGTAAGGGTCAGGCTTCTGGAAACAATGTTTCTCACTCTAATAGACATACAAGAAGAAAGTGGAACGCTAACATTCAGACTGTAAGAGTGAATGATAACGGGACTGTTTCAAGAAAAAAAGTATGTACCAGATGTATTAAAAGCAATAGAATTACCCGCGCTATCTAAAATCTTAATAATATTAGACGTAAAAAACCTGCAGAAACCTGCAGGTTCTTTTAGTTGTTTATTGTTTCATAACATGTAGTCAGCATATGAACAATTTATATCCGCAAAATACCATAAGGCCACCCATCATAAGTAACCATAGTTTTAATGGTAAAAGAAATGCACATATGGTAACAGCTCCAATAATTAATAAAATTAAACCAAAAAGCTCTATTTCACCTGGCTTTCTGCAGCAACGTTTTTTCTTTTTCATATTTCCACATCCTATAACAACCGCTTAAGAACTATTGCCAACGACGAAAAACTCATAATTTAACATAAAAAATCCCATCTTATCTAGAATAAAATATTATGGCGCACAAAATTAGTATTAAAGTTATTAAAACCAAATACCATATAAAAACCGGAACGGTATGTATGATGATGACCGCACCGGAAATAGCCAATATGATGCCAAATAGCTTTTTAAATACTCTTTGATTTTTCAATGCAGACCACCTTGTTACATCATATGCAGCTTGGCTCATCAATGTGCAAATAATTGTTCAACTTAGACATCATCTATGATAAAATGAACAAAATAATAAGGAGGCGAAAGAATTGCTGCAAACCCTTAAAACAGAATATGGTACAATTAACTTAGATAAAGCTGTCATTGGAAAAATCATTTTAGAAGCCATTGATGACTTTAAAGGAAAAGTAATAATTTCAAATCATAAGGGTAAGGTTTCTAGATATGGTGCCTCTGAGGATAGCAGTAGCTTTGAAATTGATCTAGATGGAAAAGTGCTAAACATCCGATTTTTTATAATTATTAAATTTGGTACTAGTATAAAAAAGGTATCTAATCAACTAATTCAATCTATAAAAAAAGACATCAACGAAATGCTGGGCATAGAAACCACCAATATTACAATAGTAGTAACAGGAATATCATCAAAGCAAATAGTAAGGCGAAACATTATCATAAATGGCTGAGAGGAAGAAAGTAAACCATGTTGTTAGAGGATCATGTTAATACGATAAAGGGTATCGGAGCAAAAAAAGCTTCTATATTAAAAAACATTAATATTACTACAGTTGAAGATTTACTTTATTATTTTCCCAGGGATTATGAGGATAGACGTAATGTAAAAAACATTTCTTCCTTGACCCATGAAGAGACCACTCTTATAAGAGGGGAGATTCTTCTTATTGTTAAAGGTAAGTACAATTTCCATAGAAAGCAGACATTAAAACTACTTGTAAAAGATGAAACTGATTCTATAGAAATTGTTTTTTTTAATGCTTCCTATTTAGAGAAAATATTAAAAAAAGATAAGCTATATAATTTTTATGGCAAAGTATCAATTAACCAAGGAAGAGTCCAAATGCTCCATCCTGAAGTTTCAGAATATGATAAGGAGAAAGAGAATTGTATTTTGCCGGTTTATCCTCTTACAAAGGGTTTATCTCAAAATGAACTTCGTAAATGGCAGCTGGAAATAAAAGAATCAGTTTTTCCCCTAACGGATTACCTTCCTACGGATGTCATTGAAAGAAATCGGCTCTGCGACTTAACATATGCGCTAACTAATATTCACTTTCCAACAGATGGACAGCGTTTGAAGGAAGCAAGATACCGCTTGGTTTTTGACGAACTATTGCTTCTTCAGACTGGTTTATTGGCCATAAAAAATAGAATTTCTACTAAAGAAAAAGGAATTCAATTTTCTAACACAGCGAAAATAGAAGCTTATATCAACACATTGCCCTACCAGCTAACAGGTGCGCAAAGAAGGGTTATTTTTCAAATCAATGAGGATATGGAGTCCCCACGAATAATGAATCGGCTAGTACAAGGGGATGTGGGTTCAGGTAAGACAGTAGTAGCTGCAGCTGCTTTATATAAGGCCGTTAAAAGTGGCTATCAAGGAATCATGATGGCCCCAACAGAGCTATTAGCTCTCCAGCATTATGAAAGCTTAAAAAATAGCTTTGAAACCTTGGATATTAAAATGGGCCTTTTAACTGGAAGCATCTCTATTAAGGAAAGAAAGATTTTATTAGAACAAATAGAAAAAGGGGACATAGATATTATAATTGGTACCCACGCTGTTATACAACCTCGTGTAAAGTATAAAAACTTAGGCCTTGTCATTACTGATGAACAACATCGCTTTGGGGTTAACCAACGACAATTATTGTCACAAAAAGGGAAAAATCCAGACGTTCTTGTCATGACAGCTACGCCTATCCCAAGGACCTTAGCAGTCATTCTTTATGGAGATTTAGATATTTCAATTATTGATGAAATGCCACCTGGTCGCCAACAGGTTATTACCAGAGGTATAAAACCAGAAGGTCGAAGGGCAGCCTACGAATTTATAAGAAGAGAAGTTCAAAAGGGCAGGCAGGCCTATATCGTAGCCCCTCTTATTGAGGACTCAGAGAAGCTTGATGCAAAATCAGCTACCGGGCTTTATGAGGAGCTCAAGGAAACCTTCCATGGCCTAAAAATATCTTTGCTTCATAGTGGTATAAAGCAAAGGGAGAAGGATATGATAATGAAGGAGTTTTATCAAGGATCTATCAATATTCTTGTCTCCACTGTTGTCATTGAGGTTGGTATAAACGTTCCTAATGCAACCATTATGCTTATTGAGAATGCAGAACGATTTGGATTAGCTCAACTACATCAGCTAAGAGGACGTGTAGGTCGAGGGAAAGAACAATCCTATTGCATTTTGGTAACTGATAGCAAAACAAAGGTAGCAGAAGAGCGAGCTGATATTATGATAGCTACGACGGACGGGTTTTTAATTGCAGAAAAAGATTTAGAGCTAAGAGGACCCGGTGAACTTTTCGGAACCAAGCAGCACGGCGTACCTGAACTAAAGCTTGCAGACTTGGTAAAGCATTCAAAAATATTAGCAAGAGTTCATGAAGAAGCAAGAGGTATTTTAGAGGAAGACGAATCCTTAACGCAGCCTAAAAATCAGAGCTTAAAAAATACTATTGAAAAAATGTTTAAAAACGTTGAAAATATAAGCCTATAAATAATAATAATCCAAGTGCCATTTATAGGTACACAATGCAATAATTACAAGACATAGTTTTTCGCCACCTGGAGAAATTAATAATGAAAACAGGAGGTGAATTAAATGTCATTACAGAACAAAATATTAAATGCAAATGCAAAGCCAGCGTTAAACAACATGAAAACAGAAATTGCGAATGAACTTGGTTTAACAAACTATGAAACCATGGACAAAGGAAACCTTACTGCTAGACAAAACGGTTATGTAGGCGGATACATGACTAAGAGACTTGTAGAAATGGCTCAGCAACAGCTAGCAGGAAGATAACTATTAAAGAAACAATATAAATATCCACTGGCATAGCCGGTGGATATTTATTTGCAAACTCACTTTCTTATGGTACAATTGTTTAAGATACTTAGCAAAAATACAGGAGGTTAAGGATGAGAATAATCGCCGGTGACTTCAAGGGTAGAAAGCTTTATACTCCTTTTGATGATAGAGTCAGACCCACTTCAGATCAAGTTAAAGAATCTATATTTAATATTATAGCAATGTATGTTGAAGATTCTGTAGTTATAGATCTTTTTTCAGGTACAGGAAATTTAGGACTTGAGGCCATTAGTAGAGGCGCAAGTCGCTGTTATTTTGTGGACAATTCAAGAGAAAGCATCGAGTTAACCAAAAAAAATATACATCACTGCAAGGTAGAGGACCAATCCATTGTTTTGCATGGAAATTATGAGCAGATGTTAGGCAGGATTAAGGAAAAGGCTGACATGATATTTTTAGATCCGCCATATGAGCATGGCATGATAACTAAATGTCTCGATGCAATTAGTAAGCAAAACATTTTATCAGAGTCTGGCATAATTGTTGCCGAGTACGATGCAGGTGAGGTGTTACCGGATACCCTATATACATTTAAAAAAATTAAAGAAAAAAAATATGGTAGAAAGCATGTTACAATTTTTGCTTTAATTACGGAGGAATAGTTTACATGTACAATAAAATTCTTTATGCAGGCTCTTTTGACCCTATTACCAATGGACATTTGGACTTAATTAATCGAGGCTCAAAGCTTTGTGACCACTTAACAATTGGCGTATTACAAAATAAATCTAAAAATCCTTTTTTTACAATTGAAGAAAGAATGGAGATGATTAGAAGTTGTACAAGCCACTTAGATAATATTACTATAGACTGCTTTAGTGGATTGCTGGCAGATTATGTTAAAGCAAATGATATTAATTTAGTCCTAAGAGGTTTAAGAGCAGCCATGGATTTTGAATATGAAATCCAAATGGCTCAAATGAACGCACGTTTATTTGATGAAAAGGTAGAAACTATTTTTTTGATGACAAATCCAGTTTATTCTTTTGTAAGCTCCAGTATAGTAAAAGAAGTTTTTTCCTATGGAGGAGATATAAATGGGCTTGTTCCTGATGAAGTATTAGAATTCATGAAATATAAACAAAATAACAAATGAGAATTTTACCATATTTCCCAATTATCTAGGGAGTTAAATGAACGGGAGGAAAAATGAAATGAAGGTTTTAGAACTATTAAATGAGATTGAAGAAATCGTAGATACAAGTTCCGGTTTTCCCCTCACTGGAAAAATCTTGGTTGATGCAGATGAAATACTTGAGATTGTAAAGGAAATTAGAATTGAACTCCCTGATGAGATACAACAGGCTCAATGGATTAAGGAAGAAAGACAGCGAATTCTAGAAGAAGCAAAAAAGGAACATGAAAACTTATTAAAAGATGCTAAGCTTCAAGCAGAATCCTTGATTGAAAATGATGACATTATTATCAAAGCCAAAACAAAGGCTGATGAAATTATAACACATGCGGAGAATAAGGCAAAAGAGCTTAGAATAGCTACTTTTGATTACATAGACAGCATACTATACAATTTTCAGGACAAGATGGATCAGTTGAATTCTATCTATTTTAGTGAAATGTTTCGTAATCTAGAAGATACATTTAACAAAGTAAACACTACTCTTGCTGAAAACAGAGAAGAAATCAAAGAAATGATGTATCGCACTGGGATTGAAAGCGACGAAGAATAGTCATAAAGCTCTATCAAACTTAATATGATATTATATGAAAAGTTTGAGTGAGCGTAAAACCTTATATATTTTAGCCGGTGCCCTTGCAGGTACCGGTTGCATAATTATGGCTATTTTCCCATCTATTGCCCTTGAATCTGCACAAAATGGGGTTCTATTATGGGCCAGTTCTGTATTGCCTGCATTATTACCTTTTTTTATCTGCTCAAATTTTATGATAGCATTGGGCGTACCTGAGCTGGTAGGCAGGCTATTTGAAGAACCCTTTCGTAGAATTTTTGGCGCACCAGGGGCTTCTGCCTTTGTGTTTACTATCAGTGTCTTTTCAGGCTATCCCACAGGTCCAAAACTGATTGGAGATATGGGTAGACGAGGGGAGATAACGCCTAAAGAAGCCAAAAGAATGCTGACCTTTTGTAGTACTTCTGGTCCTTTGTTTATGTTAGGGGCAGTAGGTGTAGGTATATTGTATTCTTCTGGTGCTGGGGTGGTCATTGCCCTTTCTCACTATCTGGGATCCATATTTAACGGTATCTTGTTTAGGATCTTTACAGGGCATTCCAGAAGAGAAGAATTCCAAGGCATAAAACATACAAAACGTAAAACAAATAACCAAGCTCGCCCAGGGAATATACCCCAGAAAAATCTCCTGGATATATTTACAGATTCTATTGTTTCCTCTTTAAAAGCCATGGGTATTATTTGTGGTTATATTGTGTTGTTTACGTTGATTACGGATTTTATACAGTTTTCAGGTATACTAAACCTCTTCCAATCTGGCTACACAAAAGGCTTTATTAAGGGATTATTTGAAATGACAGTAGGATGTAATAGCATAGGCCGGGTAAATGATCATCAGATTCTCCTAAAAAGTATTCTTTGTTCATTTCTTATATCTTTTGGTGGTATATCTGTAATGGCTCAATCCATGAGCATGCTATCAAATCTAAGAATAAGTATATGGTACTATCTCATAGTAAAACTCTGCCATGGTATCCTAGCAGCAGGAATAGCCTTTCTTATCGGTCCTTATATTTTAAGCCTTGATGTGATCATGACAGGTACCTTTGATCAGTTTAATATGACAAAAACATTGGGCTGGTTTTCTAGTTTGTTATTCTCCACGAAAGCGGTTATAATTGTGGTGATTCTCTTTGTATTTACCATTTTTATTGACAAACTGGTAACACTGTTAAAAAGGCGATTTAAAGCATCTGATACCCCATCCAACTAGGTCTAATTTCATTTAAATATTCTTAGGATCATAAGATGGGAATCAATCAAAAATATAAAGGATTTTCGTTACACTATCTAAATAATAGTTTACTACAAACTCTGAACAGTATTTTAGGAGAAAGCATGAAGGTATTAGGTATCATAGCTGAATATAATCCCTTTCATAATGGACATCTTTATCATCTGAGGGAATCCATCAAGAAAACCCATGCGGATTACACCATTTGTGTCATGAGTGGAAATTTTACACAAAGAGGGGAGCCAGCCATGGCTGACAAATGGGTGAGATCTCAGATTGCCGTTGCTAACGGACTGGACCTAGTGCTTGAGCTACCTTTTGCTTTCGCTTGTAATAATGCGGAGTACTTTGCAAAGGGAGCTATCGATTTATTGAACCGGCTGGGATGTGTGACCCATTTGTCTTTTGGTAGCGAATCAGGAGATTTGGAGCTTCTATCAGAGGCTGCCTTGCATTTGGCAGAGGAAGGCCCTGTTTTACAAAACTATATCAAGGAATTCACCAGCTTGGGCTATTCTTTTCCTAAGGCTAGATTTGAAGCTGTAAAAAAATATTGTGGAGAACAATGTGCCCAGGTCATAAAAGATGCAAACAACATATTAGCTGTAGAATATTTAAAACAACTAAAACGGACAAGCAGTGATATTTCACCATTAACCATCCGGCGCTTTGGACCAGGCTACCACGATAAATCCACCTTTGAAAATATAGCCAGCGCAAGTGCAATACGGGAGAATCTTAAAAACGGTAAAACGCTTAATGCAAGCTTTGACCATATTCCGCCAGAAACCTTAAAAATTCTTCAGTCAATAAATATCAACTCCTTGATATCCTTGGAAGACTTTTATACCTTAATAATGTACCGCATCTTATCTGAAAATAAATTTAATCTTAATAAGATATTAACGGCTACAGAAGGGTTGGAAAATAGGGTGCTGGCTGCAGCTGAAAGATCTACGGATCTTGATACCCTAATAAAAGGAATCAAGTCTAAGCGTTATACCATCACTCGGATTCAAAGGCTCTTATGTCATATTTTGGTAAATCTCACCAAGGCTGATATGAATGAAATGGTAGAAAAGAATTTAAACTATGCAAGAATTCTAGCTTTTAATAAAAAAGGGGCACAGCTTATAAAAATAATGAAGAAAAGGGAGTATAACCAGATTCCATTATTAACCAACATAAATAAAGAGCTCCCAAGCGACTCAAATCTATGGAAGCTTTTAGAATATGATATTCTTGCATCAAATATTTACAATCTTGTTTTATCCGGAGAAATTTATTCTCGCTCAGATTATATTAAAGCTCCATATTATCACAACCATTAAGAAAAACATTTTTTCGTTAGAATGAAAGATTTTAATGAAAGAACTTGAAAATAGCTTCATTTAGTCTATAATAATAAGAGTTATAAACTCTTGCCCATATTTTTTTATTATGGGGAGGGTATGAAATATACGGAAATATTGCAATTATTATTAAAGCACTATTTTCTATATATAAAATTATGGAGGTTATTATGAAAGTATTAGTTATTAATTGTGGAAGCTCATCACTGAAATATCAGGTTCTTGATATGACCACTGAGGCTTTGCTGGCAAAAGGACTAGTTGAAAGAATAGGAATTGAGGGATCTGTCCTTACACATGAAAATATAGGAATGGACAAGCAGACCTTACAGACACCTATGGAAAACCATAAGGATGCCATTGGCCATGTTCTAGATGCTTTAGTAAATGAGGAATACGGTGTAGTTAAATCTATGGACGAAATAGGAGCAGTGGGACACCGAGTTGTTCATGCAGGAGAAAAATATTCCAGCTCTGTTTTAATCACAGATGATGTATTAAAGACTTTAGAAGAATGTGTGGAATTAGCGCCTCTTCACAATCCTCCAAACCTATTAGGTATCCAGGCTTGTCAAGAACTTATGCCAAATACTCCTATGGTTGCAGTCTTTGATACCGCTTTCCATCAAACCATGCCACCAGAATCTTATATTTATGCTATTCCTTATGAATATTATGAAAAATATCGTATCAGAAGATATGGTTTCCATGGAACTAGCCATAAATATGTATCTGAAAGAGCGGCGGATATTCTAGGAGTTAATATTCAGGACCTTAAGATCATAACTTGCCATTTAGGCAATGGAGCTAGTGTATCAGCTATAAAAAGAGGGGTTTGTATAGATACCAGCATGGGCTTCACACCGTTAGAGGGCCTAGTAATGGGTACAAGATGCGGAGACATCGACCCTGCTATTGTTTCCTATATTAAGGAAAAAGAAAATCTTCCTGATGGGGAAATAAACAACATTTTAAATAAGAAATCCGGCGTACTTGGAATTTCCGGCGTAAGCAGTGACTTTAGAGACCTAGAAGCTGCAGTAGGAGAAGGAAACAAAAGAGCAGCTCTTGCTTTAAAAGTATTTGCACACAAGATAAGATTCTACATCGGTGCTTATATCGCAGAAATGAATGGTGTTGATGCTATCGTATTTACAGCAGGTGTAGGTGAAAACGATATTGGCATGAGAGACATTATCTGTAGTGAGCTAGGCAACCTAGGCATCAAGCTTGACCTTGTAAAAAATAAGGTTCGTGGCAAAGAATGTATCATCAGCAGGGATGATTCAAGGGTTAAAATCCTGCTTGTTCCTACAAATGAAGAGCTAATGATTGCTAGAGATACTTACAACATCACAAAAGGTATGTAATAAGCTGAATTCTAACGCCATAAAAGTAAAAGTTATTGACAATAGCTTTTTACATGGTTATAATTTAGAAGTTAGTTTATAATGAAAACTATTAAAAATGCGTTACGTATTAATAGGAATAGACAAATTTTAAGAGCAAAAGGAGGTGTAGAATAATGGCAGTTCCAAAGAGGAAAACATCAAAAGCCAGAAGGGACAAAAGAAGGTCTCAAAATATGAAGATGGATGCACCCGCAAGATCCATATGCCCACAGTGTCATGAGCCTAAGCTTCCACATAGGGTATGCCCGAATTGCAATTACTACAATGGTAAGGAAATTGTTGCTAACGAAGCATAATAACATAAAAATAAACGCCGATATGAAAATATCGGCGTTATTTTTATGATTATAATCAGCTTATTAAAGCTACTCAATTAAACCTATTAAAGGTTAGATGATATCTTCCATGGAGTAAAGGCCTTTGGTTTTTGATGCGATATACTGCGCTGCCTTTATTGCACCTCTTGCAAACACTTCTTTTGAATATGCAGTATGCTTTACCTCGATCACTTCATCAGGACCTGCAAAAATTACTGTATGTTCTCCTGGTATGGTACCTCCTCTTACTGCATGTATGCCTAAATCTGTTATCTTACACTCATCCTTTTTTCCATGCCTTCCATAGATATAATCTTTTTTCTGAGAGATGACTTCGTTAATGGAATCAGCAAGAAGAAGGGCAGTACCGCTTGGGGAATCTAGCTTCTTATTATGATGCTTTTCAATGATTTCTACATTAAAAGTATCCTCTAGTACGGGTGTTGCTGCTTTGATCATTTTCGATAATACATTGATGCCCAGTGACATGTTAGCAGAACGGAAAACAGGTATCACTTCTGATGCTTTCCGTACTATTTCTTCTTCCGCATCACTCAAAGCTGTAGTAGCAACCACTACCGGCGTCTTAGACTTCACGCAGAATTCTATTAATTCCGGTACAGCCTCATGGTAAGAAAAATCTATTACCACATCCGCCTTGACTTCACAATCCAAAGCAGACATATAGAGTTTAAAAGGTAATGGTTCATCTGCCATTTGGTGGTCAATACCTGCTACCACATTCATTTCTGGTTCACCTGCAATAATCTCCTGTAGAACCTTTCCCATTTTACCGTTACATCCATGTAAGATAATGTTTAGCATACAATTTCCTCCTATATCAATCCGTAATTTGTCAGTTCTTTTCTAATTATGTCTAGGGACTTTTCCTCCGGAGGGCAAAGGGGAAGTCGATATTCTCCCTCAATCTTACCCATCAGATGCAATGCAGCCTTCACAGGGATAGGGTTGACCTCTATAAACATGGCGTCAATTAAAGGCTTCAGCTTTAACTGGATTTCCTTAGCCTTTTCTATATCCTTATCTAGATAGCTCTTCACCATAAGATGGGCATCTCTTGGTGCCACATTAGCTACTGTTGATATAGCGCCTTTGCCACCCACTGAAAGAAGAGGAACAACCATATCATCATTACCGGAATAAAGGGTGAAGTCCTCGGAAACATATCTAGCTATTTCTACTACTTGAGAGATATTTCCACTGGCTTCCTTAATCCCCACAATATTGGGGTGAGTAGAGAGCTCGTAAACTGTGGAAGGGCTTATATTAACGCCAGTCCTTCCCGCAACAGAGTACAATAACATAGGTGTATCTATGGCGTCAGCAATGGTAGTATAATGCTCAATGAGCCCTTTTTGTGTACATTTATTGTAATAAGGGGTAACCATGAGTAGTCCGTCAACACCAAGCTGCTCAAGCTCCTTGGACATGTAAATTGCATGTGCTGTATCATTACTTCCTGCACCTGCAATAACAGGAACTCGCCCATTCACCTGATCTATAGCAAATTGAACTGTCTGGATATGTTCTTCATCGTTTAGTGTAGAAGCCTCTCCCGTTGTACCGCAAACAACAATTGCATCGATATCCTGGGAAATTTGCCAGTCTATTAGACGGCCTAGGCTAGAAAAATCCACTCTCCCATCTTTAAAGGGAGTAACAATAGCGACTCCTGCACCTGTAAACAATGCCATCTAGAATCATCTCCTTCTTACTTAAGCTTGTTTTAACAATTCCTCAGCAATCTGGACAGTATTTGTTGCCGCTCCTTTTCTGATATTGTCTGCTACAACCCATAAGTTGATTCCATTTTCAACGCTGAAGTCTCTTCTGATTCTGCCCACGAATACTTCATCTTTGCCGGCTGCTTCTTTGGCTAGAGGGTACACAGCATTTTCTGGATCATCTTGAACCACAATGCCGGGGGACTTTGCCAATAGTTGTTTAATTTCCTCTACTTCAAATGGTTTTTCAAATTCGATATTAATGGACTCACTATGTGAATCAAAAACTGGAACTCTAACGGTGGTAGCTGTAATTTTTAAGCTATCATCGCCAAGTATTTTCTTTGTTTCCTCAATCATTTTCATTTCTTCCTTTGTGTATCCGTTTTCTAAGAAAACGTCAATTTGAGGAAGGCAGTTGCCCGCGATTGGATGTGCATATGCCTGTTTGATATCATTTCCCTTTAATCCCTCTTCTAGGTCTTTAATCCCTTTAAGACCTGAGCCGGAAACAGCCTGGTATGTAGAATAAATAACTCTCTTTATACCATATTTATCATGAAGGGGTTTTAGAGGAACAACTGCTTGGATGGTGGAACAATTTGGGTTTGCAATGATTCCTTTGTTTTCCTTCACTTTCTCTGGATTTACCTCAGGTACCACAAGTGGTACGTCTTTGTTCATTCTCCATGCACTGCTGTTGTCTATAACAACTACGCCCTTTGAAGCCGCTATTGGGGCAAACTTTTCACTAATTGTACCACCTGCGGAAAAAAGTGCGATATCAATAGGTTTATCAAAAGATTTTTCTGTAAGTTCTTCTACCACATAATCTTTTCCCTTGAAGGTTACAGTACTTCCTGCAGATCTTGCAGATGCCATAAAGTATAAATTATTAAAAGGAAAATTCCTTTCCTCTAGAACCTTCAAAATGGTGCTCCCCACAAGTCCTGTTGCGCCTACTATAGCTAAGTTTGGTGTTTTATTCATATTGAATTCCTCCTATGTGTAATATGTTCATCATCCGGGTTAAGCCGGAAGTTTTCATTAGTATGAATACAAAAAAATATATACTATTGTATTATATAACATTTCGCTTCAAATGTTTAATCTTTTTTGTCATTATTAATATTAAATATAGTATTTGTTTTATGGTATAATGAATGCGCAGATTTAATAATCATCACAATTTTCAATACTAAGGGGATCATAATGTCGCAACAAAAGAGAAAGCCTGGAAGACCACCCGGGTCTAAAAATAAAAAGAAAAATACTAAAGCATCCAGTAACAACATTGATGGGAGTCGATTACGAGACGAAATTTGGGCCATTATAATTATAGCTATCGGTGCTTTTTTGGTTATTGCCCTTCAGACCAGTGCTGCTGGGCAGCTTGGCATTGCTATATACAATTTACTAAAAGGCTTATTTGGAGCTATTGCTCATATTTTACCATATTATTTAATTGTTTATGGCCTACTGCTTTTTTTAAAACGTACTACCCATATTAATAAACGTTCTACCTTATTGTTAATTTTAATTTTTTTAATGATGGCCATTTTGAATTCAGCTAGATATTTTGATGACTCCATTACTGGCTTTTCCTTAAAATATATCGCCGAGATGTTTGCCTTGGGTGTTCAATCAAAATCCGCCGGAGCCTTTGGTATGACCATGGGATATTTTCTCGTTAAGGTCATAGGAATGCCTGGTTTATGCATATTTTCAATTGTTGTTATCATCATATCAATAATGCTAGTAATGAATACTCCTGTATCTCAATTTGTCGATAAGCTAAAAATGAAACGGGAGCAAAAATCACAAGAAGCATATGTCGGCGAAGAGGTAGAGGTAGGAGACGCTGTTGCTATGGTAGCGCCAAATCACAAGTCCGCCACTGGAGGTAGGGAATCTCGACATGTGGAAGCTGAGTCATGGCAGGAGAACACTATATCCGATAAAGAATTTGTTAGCGTTGATGCTTCTTTTGAAAAACCGGATAAAATTTCGTCCAGACAAATGAAGATTATTGACTATATGAAGGACGAGGAATTATTTGATAAAGAAAAGGAGGAAAAAGCAGGCTTAAGCGATCCTCCTAAACAAGACCTTGCGGAAACCCAGAAGTTGGACGAGGGCAATAATAGTTCTTCAGCAGGAGATGCAACACTGAAACCCGAAGAGCTTAACCTAGGGCCAGATTCCGTACCAAAACAATATAAAATGCCGCCTATCAGCTTGCTAAGCAAAAACTCATCCAAGAGTAATATAGGGGAAACAGAGAGCTTAAAGGCCAAAGCAACTAAACTGGAGCAAACCCTACAGAATTTCAATGTAGATGCAAAGGTCATTCAAGTTACCAAGGGACCAGCAGTGACCCGATACGAAATTCAGCCAAATGTAGGCGTGAAGGTCAGTAGCATCGTGCGTCTTGCTGATGATATTGCATTGAACCTAGAAGCAAAAAGTATTCGAATAGAAGCTCCTATACCTGGCAAGGCTGCAGTAGGCATCGAGGTAGAAAATGATCATGTCAACCTAGTTTCCATAAGGGAAATCATAGAATCAAGTGAGTTTAAAAATTCTAAATCGAAAATTAGCTTCGCTGTTGGAAAAGATATTGCAGGAAAGGCTATTGTGGCCGACCTAAAAAGTATGCCGCATATGCTAATCGCAGGTTCCACAGGATCTGGAAAGAGTGTATGCATTAATAGCATTATTATAAGCTTGATTTATAAAGCAAAGCCCGATGAGGTCAAGCTTGTTCTCATTGACCCAAAGGTGGTTGAGCTAAACAATTATAACGGCATTCCACACTTGCTTATCCCCGTGGTTACCGAGCCAAGTAAGGCTGCAGCAGCATTAAATTGGGCAGTTGTTGAGATGACGGATCGATATAAGAAATTTGCTGAAAATGGAGTGCGAGACTTAGAATCCTATAATAATTCAATGAAGGAGAAGGGTGAAAAAGACTTAGTACTTCCTCAAATTGTTATAATAATTGACGAGCTTGCCGATTTAATGATGGCAGCACCCTCCCAGGTGGAGGAATCCATCTGTAGATTAGCACAAATGGCAAGGGCCGCAGGAATGCATTTGATTGTAGCAACACAAAGACCCTCCGTTGATATTATTACCGGTGTGATAAAGGCCAATATTCCTTCCAGAATTGCATTTGCTGTTTCTTCCCAGTTTGACTCACGAACTATTCTAGATATGGCAGGTGCTGAAAGGCTTGTGGGCAAAGGGGACATGCTGTTCAATCCAATAGGTACATCTAAGCCTACAAGGGTGCAGGGTACCTTTATTTCAGATAGCGAGGTTCATAAGGTCATAGAATTTGTTAAGGATCAAATGCCAGCAACTGAATATGCCACCGATATCATCCAATCCATAGAAAAGGTCCAAACCGGCCCCGGTAATGAGGATGAGGATGAGTTACTGTCTGACGCTATCGAGACTGTAGTCAGAGCGGAACAGGCTTCCGTATCCATGCTACAAAGACGATTTAGAATAGGATACAATCGAGCGGCAAGATTAATAGATAGCATGGAGGCAAGGGGTATTATAGGTCCTGCCGATGGCAGTAGACCAAGGAAAGTATTTATGACAGAATCGGAACTTCTCGGCCTTTCATCAGAAGAAGAAACTGAGAATAATAATACTGAAAATAATAATAATGATAATAAAAAGAAATAAGAGGTTTAAATGAAGATATATATTGAAACATTAGGCTGTCCAAAGAATAACAGCGACTCAGAAGTTGCCGCCGGCATTCTCGAAAATGCAGGACATATGATTGTTAACAATCCTGAGGATGCAGATGGAATCATGGTTAATACCTGCGGGTTTATTAATGATGCAAAAATAGAGTCCATTAGCAGGATTTTTGATTTGGCTCCATATAAAAAGGAAGGCGGCTTTCTCATGGTTACAGGATGTCTTTCCCAACGTTATGGAGAGGAGCTTTATAAAGAGATGCCAGAGGTAGACATCTTTTTAGGCGTTAATGATTATGGATCTTTACCTGATATCTTAGATCAGTACGAAGAAGGAAAAAGAGAAAAATATCTAAGCCAATATGAAAAGGGATATCTTGAAACAGGATTTAGAAAAAACTTAAGTTCATCATCCTATAGTGCTACCCTTAAAATTTCTGAAGGCTGTGACAATGTCTGTGCATATTGTGTCATTCCTTCTATTCGAGGACCTTTTAGAAGCAGAAAAATGGAAGACCTAATTAAAGAAGCTGAAGCCCTTGCGGAGTCAGGATGTAAAGAATTAATTTTAATTGCCCAGGATGTTACCGCCTATGGTATTGATCTTTATGGGGAACTTAAGTTAGCTGACTTACTGAGAAAACTTTGCCGAATCGAACCCATCAAATGGATTCGACTCATGTACTGCTATGAAGATCGAATAACAGATGAGTTAATTAAAGTAATGGCAACTGAAGAGAAAATTTGCCATTATATTGATATTCCTATACAGCATGCCAGCGATAAAATTTTATCAGCCATGAATAGAAGATCCACGAAAGCATCTATTACAGATACCCTCTCTAGATTGAGAACCGCTATTCCTGATATTCATATTAGAACTACCCTTATTACAGGCTTCCCCGGAGAGGGAAAAAAGGAGTTCTTGGAGTTGCTTGAATTTGTTGAAACTATGAAATTTGAGCGTCTTGGGGTCTTCGCTTATTCGAAAGAAGAAAACACCCCCGCAGCTACAATGAAGGGCCAGGTGAGAGAGGATACAAAAGAAAAGCGAAGAGAATTGCTAATGACCAAGCAGATAGAGATTTCTTTAGAATCCAATGAATCAAAAATAGGAAAAACCTTAGAGGTCCTAGTTGAAGAGCAGGAAGAGGATGGAAGCTATGTCGGCCGTAGCAGATATGATGCTCCCGAAATTGACAATGCTGTTCTCTTTACATCTCATAAGAAACTAAACCCAGGAGATATAGTTTCCGTAAAAATAACAGATGCTTTTGATTACGATTTAGTTGGAGAATTGGAGGGCTGATGAATGAATTTGCCAAATAAACTAACCATACTTCGAATAATATTAATCCCGGTGTTTATAATATTTCTTATGATGGGATTCGACTATATTGCTGCCATCATCTTCATTGTGGCATCTGCCACCGATGCACTGGATGGCCATATAGCGAGGAAATATAATTTGATAACCAATTTTGGAAAAATAATGGATCCTTTAGCAGACAAGCTCCTTGTGGTTTCTGCCTTAATCTGTCTAGTAGAACTAGGTCAGGTGGCCGGTTGGATGGTTATTGTGATTCTTGCAAGAGAGTTTACCGTAACAGGATTACGTACAGTAGCAGCAGCTCAAGGAATCGTTATTGCTGCAGGCTGGTCTGGCAAGGTTAAAACAGTGCTACAGATGGTTGCTGTGATATTTTTACTTTTAAATAACTGGCCTTTCTCTATGATTCATTTCCCCTTTGCTAGCATAATGCTTTGGGGTGCGGTGATTATGACCATCATTTCTGGAACGGAATATATTATTAAAAACAAAAATGTATTTTCAATGTAGGAGAAATATAACTATGAAATCAGCCATTTTAAGTGTAGGAACCGAGCTACTATTCGGACAAATTACAAACACCAACTCTGTATACCTTTCTCAACAGCTTAACATGCTTGGAATCGATGTGATGTACCACTATACAGTTGGGGATAATCCAAAACGCCTTGGTGAAATGATCCAAATGGCCTTTAAGGACTGTGACCTAATTATAACAACTGGGGGACTTGGCCCGACTCAAGATGATTTAACTAAAGAGATTGTAGCAGAAGCCCTTGATGACAAACTCGTTCTGAATCAGGATGTTCTAGATGGTATAGAAGCTTATTTTAAGAAACTTAAAAGAAATATGTCTGAGAACAATAAAAAACAGGCTTATTTTCCTTCTAGAGCCCAGATTCTTGACAATGATTCCGGTACTGCGCCGGGCTTTTCTTTAGAGAAGGATGGTAAAACTATTATCTGCCTTCCTGGGCCTCCTAGAGAAATGGAGAGGATGTTTCAAAGAAAGGTACGTCCATTTTTAGAAGAAAAGTCTAATACCACTATTTATTATCAAGTGCTACGTACCTTTGGTATTGGTGAATCAGATCTAGAAACTGCCCTTGAGAGCCTTATTAATTCTCAATCTGACCCTACCTTGGCTCCCTATGCAAAAGAAGGCGAATGTAGCCTGCGAATCGCCTCTAAGCGTGAAACCCTGGACGAAGCAAAGGATGCAGTGGAAAGCATGATTGAAGAAGTAAAACAGGTAGTGGGCAAATATATTTTCAGCTATCATGACGAAGATCTCCATGAGGTTGTGGCTAAAAAGCTAATGGAAAAGAATATTACCATATCTAGCGCTGAATCTTGTACAGGTGGCTTATTTGCTCAGACTCTGACAGAAGTTCCTGGAATTTCTGCTGTATTTGATAGGGGTCTTGTCACTTATAGTAACAAAGCGAAGATGGAAGAGTTAGGTGTAAATTACGAGACCTTAGAAAAATATGGAGCTGTTAGCCGTGAAACTGCTATAGAAATGGCTGAAGGATTAAAAAAGGTTACAAATAGTAGATTATGTATTTCTGTGACGGGAATCGCAGGGCCTGATGGCGGAACCGAAGATAAAAGAGTCGGCCTAGTATATATTTGCGTGATTTTTGATGATAAGACCGAGTGTAAAGAATTCAACCTAAGAAACGTCAGCAGAAAATGGAACAGAAACTACACCTTGATGTGTATGCTTAATATGATAAATAAAATTATTAAGTGAAACAGACCATTAAAAATCTAGGATTTTTATGATTAAGTAAAATCTCAAGAAATGATTGTATTTTTTAGTTTACATTATTGCTCATTTATGCTATTATTTACCATATGGGTGAGTGTTTATTTTGACTTTAGATTTCCCTTGACCAAACCAGCTTGTTATATTAATATGGAATAAGAACAAATGTTCTTGAGCGAACAAGCATCACACAGGATGTTAATTTGATAGTAAAGGATACGGAGGAAATTAGCCATGAGTATTAATAAAGAAGAAAAAGATAAAGCCTTAGAGTCGGCCATGCTTCAGATACAAAAGCAGTTTGGTAAGGGTGCTATCATGAAACTGGGAGATAGTCCATCGCACTTGGCCATTGACGTCATTCCTACAGGCTCTGTCAGCTTAGATATAGCTACAGGTATCGGGGGGATACCTCGAGGAAGAGTCATTGAAATTTATGGGCCTGAATCTTCCGGCAAAACTACCTTGACCTTACATATGATTGCAGAAGCACAGAAGCAGGGTGGAAAAGCTGCTTTTATTGACGCGGAGCATGCTCTGGATCCTGAATATGCAAAAAATCTAGGTGTAGATATTGATGAGCTACTAGTAGCTCAGCCTGACACTGGAGAGCAAGCACTGGAAATATGTGAAATGTTGGTGCGTAGCGGAGCTTTAGATATAGTGGTTGTTGACTCTGTAGCGGCCTTGGTTCCTAAGGCGGAGATTCAAGGAGAAATGGGAGACAGCCATATGGGGCTGCAGGCAAGACTTATGTCCCAAGCCCTACGAAAGCTATCTGGCGGTATTAATAAATCTAACACTGCAGCAATATTTATAAACCAGCTACGTGAAAAAATCGGAGTTATGTTTGGCAACCCTGAAGTAACTACAGGAGGTAGAGCTTTAAAATTCTACGCCTCCATGAGAATGGATGTAAGACGAATAGAAAGCATAAAATCTGGTGATACCATATTAGGTAACCGAACAAGAGTCAAAATAGTGAAAAACAAGCTGGCTCCTCCTTTTAAACAGGCTGAATTTGACATTATGTACGGGCAAGGTATATCAAAAGAAGGAGATCTTCTTGATTGTGCAGTTGAAACAAAAATCATTGATAAAGCCGGATCTTGGTATAGCTATAATGGAGAGCGTATCGGACAAGGACGGGAAAACGTTAAGAATTTCCTGAAAGAAAATAAAGAAATGATGAAGGAAATAGAAGAAAGGGTTATGGCAGAAATACTACCTAAAGATGCAGATCTAGTAGTTGATGAAGACGGCGTAATTTTAGAGGATTAGTGCCAAATTTTTGTTTGACATGGAGATGCTTGTATGATATCATAAGTATCTGTAAGCCGCTCAGAATGGGTTTGGAAAGCGAATAGCTACCCTAATGGCGAGACTGGTAAGAGGAGGTAAAGACAGTATGTACGCGGTAATTGAAACCGGCGGAAAGCAATACAAGGTACAAGAAGGCGACATCATCACAATTGAAAAATTGGATGCAGAAGCAGGAGATGAAGTTACTTTCGACAAAGTGTTGGCTTTTAACGACGGAAATACATTGCAGGTTGGTACACCTATTCTTGAAGCTGCTAAAGTATCTGGCAGTGTAGTTGAAAATGGCAAAGGCAAGAAAGTTATCATCTTTAAATACAAAGCCAAAAAAGACTACAGAAAGAAACAAGGACACAGACAACCTTATACAATGGTAAAAATTGAATCATTGTCAGCAAACGGAAAATAAGCATAATTTAGCAAATCCGAATATCTACAGCAAGGAGCTGTAGCATTCAACATAAAGCAAAGGCAGCACAGAAAAAGGAGGTGTAGTCTATGGCAAGTAAAAAGGGAGTAGGTAGCTCCAGGAACGGACGAGATAGTGCGTCGAAACGATTAGGAGTTAAAAGAGGCGATGGACAATTTGTTAGCGCCGGAAGTATCTTAGTTAGACAAAGAGGGACTAAATTTCATCCCGGAAATAATGTAGGCATTGGCGGAGACGATACTTTGTTTTCAAAAATTGACGGAGCTGTAAAGTTCGAAAGATATGACAAGACTAGAAAAAAAGTAAGCGTGTATCCAAAAGAAGCATAAATTAAGGTATTATTAAGCCCCTATATATTTTATAGGGGCTTATTTTATCGAGTTAGAAGGATCAACTTAATTTTAACAAATTGGTTAAACTAGTTTTGGGTAAATATATGATAGATTCAAATGCCGGATAGGGCATATTATTAAAGGAGGTGGCTGTATGTTTGTAGATAGAGCCAAAATATCCATTAAATCAGGAAAAGGCGGTAATGGCTGCGTCTCCTTTAGACGGGAGACCCATGTCCCAGAAGGCGGCCCTGACGGAGGAGACGGGGGCAGAGGCGGCGACGTCATTTTTCAGGTAGATAGGAATTTAAGAACACTTTTAGATTTTAAATATAAGAAAAAATATGAAGCTGCTAATGGTCAAGATGGTATGGGTAGAAAGAAATTCGGTAAGCAAGGGGAGAACCTGATTATCAAAGTGCCACCAGGGACCGTGATTATTGATGAGGAAACAGGACTTGTCATGAAGGATCTTGTTAAGGATGGCGACCACTTTGTAGCTGCCAAAGGCGGTAAAGGCGGAAAAGGAAATGTTCATTTCAAGAACTCAGTTCGTCAAGCACCAAATTTTGCAGAAGCTGGCGGTTTTGCGCAATCAAGAAATATTATCCTTGAGTTAAAACTTATTGCTGATGTAGGGATAATAGGCTTTCCTAATGTTGGAAAATCCACGCTGCTATCTGTTTCTACCAATGCAGATCCTAAGATAGCTAATTACCATTTTACAACATTGACTCCGAATTTAGGAGTAGTACAAATATTTGATACCAGCTTTGTAATGGCTGATATTCCAGGTTTAGTAGAGGGTGCTCATACGGGAGTAGGCTTAGGATTGCAGTTTTTAAAGCATATTGAACGTACAAAGCTATTGATACATGTCGTTGATGTCTCTGGTTCGGAAGGAAGAAACCCTATTGAAGACTTTGATAAAATAAATGCTGAGCTGGTATCTTATGGAGAAAACTTATTGAAGAAACCTCAGCTGGTTGCAGCAAATAAAATGGATATGGTTTATGACGAAGAGGAATATGAGAAATTTAAGTCCTATGTAGAAAGCAAGGGTTACCGTGTCTTCCCATTATCGGCTCCAATAAACCAAGGGGTCAAAGACCTATTAGCTGCTACAGCAGAAGAACTTCAAAAGATCGCTCTGGAACCAGAAGAAGAAGATCAGTATGAATACTTTGATTTTGATGCCCAGGACGAAGATGAGGACTATCGAGAAATCTATGCTTCTAGAGAAGGAGATGTGTATCTGTTAACAGGTAAGCAACTAGAAAAAATCTTTAACTCTACAAACTTTAACGATATTGGTTCGTTGCGATATTTGTATAAATATATTGAAAAAAATGGAGCTATCGAGAAGCTGAAAGAAATGGGACTCCAAGAAGGAGACACTATAAGAGTTATCGATTATGATTTTGAATACTTCGATGAATAAATAAAAAACATGGTGAAATAGAATGTGTAACAAGCATCATCCCACCAGGGAAGAATGTATGGAGATTTTAAATAGGAATGGGACTCCTCAGCATGTGGTAAAGCATTGTAATAAGGTATGTGAGATTGCTGTAAAGGTTGGTAAAGCTCTTAATAAATGTGGTTTAAATTTAAATATCCAATTGATACAAGCCTCCAGCTTGATTCACGATGTAGCCAGAACAGAGGACCGGCACTGGGATGTAGGTGCAAAAATTGCAGAAGATTTGGGCTTCTATCAGGAAGCGAGTATTATCAAAGAGCATATGACCCACAGTCCCATCCTTGAATTAAATTCGTTGAAAGAAATTGATATTGTCTGCTTAGCAGACCGAATGGTAAAAGAAGATGAATATGTCGGCCTTGAATGTCGTATGCAATATGTACTAGATAAATTCAAGGGCAACCCTGAAGCCATTGAGAAGATAAAAGCGAAATTAGAAGATAATAGAATTCTATTGAGCCTTATAGAAGAGCGTATAGGCACCACCATTGATGATTTAGTGCGATAGGTCATGCCACTTTTTTAATCCTTCCTGTAATAATTCACCCTCTTTTGTAATATGTTTAAATGAAGCAGATTGCAAGGAGGGTTTATGGATGTATAGGAGAAGAGGGTTTGCTAAACGGCGTAGTAAAAATTGGGGAATAGTTGTATTGAGGCAAATTATAGCCTGTATTATCATTGTTTTATTAATTATCCTCATTAAAAAAATGGATATCGCAATCGTTAATAATAGTATAGAGACTTTCAAAGAGAAATTAGACAAAGATTATACAGTGACCCAAATTGTAGACTCTGCAAAAGGGGCCTTAGGCAAGGTTGGAAATATACCCGATTCCATTGTAGCTGCTTTTAATAGCAGCGGGCAAAAGCTTGCATTTTCACCACCCACTGACGAAGCAGCAGTCATCTCTACTTTTGGAGAAAAAACTAGTTATTTTGAGAAAGAAGAATCGGGCTTTGAGAGAGGAATGAAATTTTCATCTGACCAAGAGCTACAGGTTTTTTCAGTAGGAGGAGGAGTTGTGGCTGATGTTGGTGAAAGCCCCCAATATGGCCAATATATTAAAATCATTCACGGAGAGGATGCAACCTCCATCTATGGCGGATGCACCAATATATATGTGGAGCCTCTTCAAAAAGTAAAGAAAGGTCAGCAAATTGCCTCAGTTAGCCCTGAAAATGGTAACTATTTAAGCTTTGAACTTTGGGTAGATGGTGAAGTAGTCAATCCAGCCAGCTATATAGATTTTTAACCCTTTATTATGCTGAGTTTTAATATACTGGAAACTAAGGTTGAAATTCACGCTTCCTTTGTTATTCTACTTGCCCTTATTATCTTCATAGAAGATAGTATTTTTGCATTCTCTGCAGTTTTATTTTCACTGCTTCACGAAATTGCCCATACCATAACTGCCAGATACCTGGGGTATACACCCCAAAAGATTTCTTATGGACTATTTGGCGGAGTATTACACGTAAGGGAAAGTTTTATTAACCCAAAAGACGAGCTATTGATCCATTTATCTGGGCCTTTTTTTAATTTGTTATGCGCCACTTTTTTATATACAGGGGCTCTTTACTTTAATATAAAATGGTTTGAATCACTAATATTGGCAAACATAGTGTTGTCTTTGTTTAATTTAATGCCTTTTTACCCCCTAGACGGCGGTAAAATTATTAGCTTATACTTTGCATTTTTTTTTGGATATGGTCGATCGCAGAAGGTCTGCCGGATATTATCTCGCATTTTTTCATTTTTGCTTTTTATTTTAGGTGTATACTTGTTACAATATAGTCTAGTAAACTCTTTAATATCAATCCTAGCTATTAATCTTTATATAGCAGGAAAACAAAATAACGACTTTATTTTTTACAAGGTCACTAAGAATATAAATGAAAGGCCTAAAGAGAATAAGGAAAAAATTTTAGTATGCAGGCAGCATACAAAGGCCATAAAGGCCTTAGAAAAATGTAAGCCTTTAGAAAATGCACTTTTTACCATTGTCTCTGAAAAGGGTAGCTATCTTGGACAGCTTACCATGGACGAGGTTATCGATGGCATATATAGCTGTGGCATTTACGCAGATTTTAGCAGACTTATACAATACAAAAGAAATAAGCAATAGAAACGGAGAAATAATAAATGACAATGATTAAAAAATTGGACAAGCTATTGATGAAGGTTGAAAAGCCGGGAAGATATATCGGAGGGGAGCTTCATTCCGTGACGAAAGATCTTGCCAAGGTCAAGACCAGATTCGGCTTTGCTTTTCCCGATACTTATGAAATAGGTATGTCTTATTTAGGACTACAAATTATCTATCATATTCTGAATAAACAAGAACAAGTCTTCTGTGAAAGGCTATTTGCACCAGCTCCAGACATGGAAGAGCTGATGAGAAAAGAAAACCTGCCTTTGTTTACATTAGAAACTAAATCACCGGCAATGGATATGGATATACTGGGGTTTACCCTTCAGTACGAGCTTTCCTATAGTAATATTGTAAATATGCTTGATTTGTCAGGAATACCTATTCAAAGCGATGAGAGAGGGGAGGATGTTCCATTTATTGCAGCAGGTGGGCCTTGCGCCTTTAATCCAGAACCTCTTGCTGATATTATTGACTTTTTTATGATAGGCGATGGGGAAGAGCTGCTTGTAGAGGTTTGTGAAGCTCATCAACGTTGGAAGGAATCCGGAGAAAATAGAGAAGCTTTTCTAAAGTCCCTTTGTCAAATTCAGGGGGTCTATGTGCCTCGGTTCTATTCTCCTGAATATAATGAAGATGGAAGCCTTAAGAGTATTAGGAAATTATATGAAAAAGCACCGGATAAAATTCAGAAACGAATTCTGCCAGATTTAAATACTGTTGATTTCCCTGAAAAAGATATTGTACCTTTAATTGAAGTTGTGCATGACCGGTCTGTAGTTGAGATTTTTAGAGGCTGTACCCGTGGCTGCAGATTTTGCCAGGCTGGAATGATATACCGCCCTGTTAGGGAAATCAGTAAGGATAAAATCATAAAAACTGCAGCTGCCCAATTAAAGAACACAGGATATGAGGAGCTATCCATATTATCACTATCTACCAGTGATTATTCTCAGTTTGAGCCTCTTGTTGAAGAGTTAATGGAGATATGTAAGGCAAGTAATGTTTCCCTTTCCTTGCCATCCCTGCGTATGGATTCTTTTTCTTTTAATGTTCTTCAGGAAATACAAAAGTATAAAAAGTCCGGTTTAACCTTTGCCCCTGAGGCAGGAACCCAAAGACTCAGAAATGTTATCAATAAAAATATTACAGAAGAAGACATATATGGATCAGTTGAAAAAGCCATAGAATTAGGCTGGGATAATATCAAGCTATACTTTATGATTGGTCTTCCTACGGAAACATTTGAAGATCTAGACGGTATTGTTAAAATTGCAAAGGATATCACAGATATAAACTATAAGGTGACAGGAAAAAGGGGTGGTCGCTTTAAAGTCACTATCAGTGTTTCCAATTTCGTTCCCAAGCCACATACACCTTTCCAATGGTTCCCTCAAAATACGAAGGAGAGCTTTAGTGAAAAACATAACTATCTAAAGGAACGGCTGAAAGGTATAAAGGGCGTTAATTTTAGCTATCATGGCACAGGCCCCAGCCATATAGAAGCAGTATTTGCAAAAGGCGACAGACGGCTAGGCAAAGCACTTATCAATGCCGTAAAGCTAGGATGTAAATTAGACGGGTGGAGAGAGCATTTTAATTATGAATTATGGCTTCAAGCATTTGAAGAATCAGGAACTGATCCAGATTTTTACTCTTATCGTGAAGGTTCTTATGATGAAGTTTTGCCATGGGACATTATCGATTCAGGCGTAACAAAAAAATTCCTTATATCAGAAAATGAGCATGCTATGGCTGCTGCACAAACCCGGGATTGCAGAGAGGGATGTGTAAACTGTGGCATTAATAAAAGAGTAATTTGCAGCCAGGAGGGAACTTTATGAGATATGTATTGAAATTTTATAAGGAAGGGACCATTAGATATATTTCACACCTTGACTTGCTCAGGCTATTTAAAAGATCCTTTAAACGAACAGGCATTAAGCTGGAGCATTCAAAGGGATATAACCCACATCCAAAAATGAGTTTTGCACAGCCTTTATCCCTGGGGTATTCCAGTAAAAGCGAGTATCTAGAGTTCGAAACAATAGAGACTTATGACGGGCAGGAGATCAAGGAAAAACTAAATGCCATATTACCACCGGGATTAGGGGTGCTAGAATGCAAGATTATGGATTCTGGTAAAAAAAGCTTAGCTGCATTGATCAAATCTGCTGATTATGAAATCCAGATTCCATGGAAGAATCCTATTGATATTTCAAAGATTATAGAAGAGTACATGACCCAGGACCATATTTACGTCGATAAACTTAATCGTAAAACAGGAAAAATAAAAGAAGTAGAAATTAAATCAATGATAAAGGAAATGAAAGGGGAAGCTCACGATAATGAAATTATTTTAACTGCTAGGCTGAGCGCAGGTAGTATGTCCAACCTTTCTCCTGAAATGCTTCTATCATCATTCTGCCAATATGCTGGCATTCCTTATGATCGGGCAGATATAAATATTACCCGTTTAGAAATACATTTTAATGGTTGACATTTATATCCATATATTGTAATATAATTACATAATTGCAGTATATGGAGGTACTTATGTTTGATAAAATCCAAAACCTTAGAAACAAAAAGCTACTTATCAAAGTGCTGGCCGGCATTCTTATATTGATGGTAGCTTTTTTCTTTTATTTAGAAAAAGATAAAAATCCGCAAAGCGATATTATCATTACAAATGGAGAATCTGATTTTAGTACTACATTTTCTTCAATGGAAGCAATCGAGTCCCAGCAAGAGAATCCTGAAACTATTACTATTGTCGTTGATATAGGTGGAGCAGTAATGAATCCTACGGTTGTAAGTATAGGTGAAGGTAGTAGGATATATGAAGCCATTGAGAAAGCAGGAGGCCTTACTGCAAATGCGGATATACGAGGTATTAATCAAGCACAAATACTTATGGATGGTGAAAAGATTTATATACCTACTAAACAAGAAGTTGAAGATAATGATCATTTACCTTCACATGGATACAATAGTCCATTTCAAAGCCAAAGCAATTCAACAAATCTCATCAATATAAATACAGCTGATTCCTCAACATTACAAAATCTTTCAGGGGTTGGACCCTCTACTGCAGAGAAAATTATCGCTTATCGAAATGAAATAGGTAAATTTAAGACTTTAGAAGAATTGAAAAATGTCAGTGGTATCGGTGAAAAAACCTTTGAAAAGCTGAAAACCTATATTACTCTTTAATAAAAAAGTATAAAGTAGGCGAAACGTGTCCACACTATTTCTGAGGTGATGGCAATGTTTAGTCAAAAAAAGAGTTTCATTAAAGGTAAAATATTTTATCTCGTTCTCATCGGATTGTTTATCTTCGGATTATGGGTCAATCAAGTACCAGACGATTTAGATTTGCAAGATGGTATCAGCGCTGATGCACAGCAGTCTGTTGATGGTGTAGATAACCCCTCCCAAGAAAACTATGATATTATGGAAAATATAATCAAGGGTAAAAACGACACAACAACTACTGGAGTAGAAGATGAATTACCTGTTGAAAATCCCGTCCAGCAGGAAGAAATAGCTTCAAGCTATTATCTTTTGAAAGAAGTAGACGGAACTATTAAGATTTTTCATTATGATGAGGAAGGAAAGGAAACCTTTATTAGAAATACAGACATTGCATTCTCGTTATTAAGCCTAACAGACCAAGCCATGTTTCAAAAAGGCATTATAAAGAACTCCACCGATGAGCTTTTTGAGCTCTTACAGGATTTTGAAAGCTAGTAAGTATAGGAGAGAGGATGCAAATGAATAAAATAGCTATTAAAAAAGGTGCCGCCCTGGCTCTTACTTTTATTATCTCAGCATTACTTGTAGGAGGCGGACTGCTTTCTGCGATACCTAGTAATATAAATATTTTTTCAGATGAAACCAAAATAATTAACCTACCGCTAAAGGATGTCACCATAAGTGTTTTACCTGAACGGGTCGTTATTCCAGGAGGCCACTCTATAGGTGTCCGTATGGATGTAAAGGGAGTGCTTGTGGTTGGCTTGGAAGAAATCGAAACACCCTCTGGAGAAAGAATCAATCCTGGATTAGAGGCCGGTTTGCAAATTGGTGACAGTATACTTGAAATAAATGGTGTCAAAGTATACAATGCTAAAGAGGTAAAGGAGGTCGTAAATGTTTATGGTAATCTAAAAGTACAATAAACGGCAGCCATAAATACAAAAAGTAATTGCCAGTACAAACCTAACAATATACCCTATTAAGTGACTAAAGCTTATAGGGAGGAAAGGAAGTGCTGACAATTACACAAGTAAATTATATCCGAGAACTGTTCTTTTTGGAAGGGAAAACCTACTCTGAAATTAACAAAATGACCGGAAAGAACTATCGCACCATTAGGAAATATGTTGAAATGGATAATTTCAACCAGAAACACCATAAGGCCAAAAGGCCGAACAGGACTGATGTATTAAGACCTATCATCAACAAATGGCTAACTGAGGATAAATCAAGACATTACAAACAAAGGCATACTGCAAAGAGGGTCTATGACCGACTAAAAGAAGAGCACCCTGAGATTTTAACAGTCTCAGAGAGAACCGTAAGAAATGTCTTCAAAGAAGAAAGAGAAAAGGTATTCGGATCAGATGATGCCTACCTTCTCCTTGAGCATCCAGGAGGTGAAGCCCAAGTTGACTTTGGAAGCTTTGAAGCATTTGAAAACGGCTCTATTAAAAAGTTTCATGAGCTCATCTTGTCGTTCCCAAAATCCAATGCAGGCTTTGCAGTGGCAACCAGGAGTGAAACAAGAGAAGCCCTCCTTGAAGGCCTTGTTACAATATTTAATTTCATAGGCTATGTTCCAAGTGCGATATGGTTTGACCAAATGTCATCAGCAGCCCTTAGAACCCGAGATGAAAAAGGTCTTGTCAAAGTAAATGACTTCGTAATGCGATTCTCTACCCATTATGGATTTAATGTTAAGTTTTGCAATTCAAACAGTGGCAATGAAAAAGGCAATGTAGAGAACAAAGTGGGTGCAATTAGGCGTAATTTGTTTGTTCCAGAGCCTACAGTCACTGACCTTGACTTATTTAACTGCCACCTTCTTAAGAAGTGTCTTAAGAGAAACAAAGAGCTTCATTACCGCTACAAAGAGCCCATAGAAAAGCTCTTTGAAGATGAAAAATCATTGATGATACCAGTTAACAAGGTTCCTTTTGATACAGCAAGGTATGAGACAAGAAAGGTAAACAAGTATGGACTTATTGAATATTCATCATGCCGTTACTCAGTAAGCCCCAAGTATGTTGGACAATTCGTGATGCTTAAGGTAATGGCCAATGAGATAGAGATATTTTCAAAAGACCTCTCAGAAAGAATTACTGCGCATCAAAGATTGTTTGAAAAAGATGGTGAGTCAATTAATTACATAGACTTTATCGACATCATAAAGGTAAGGCCAAATGCATTGAAATACTCAGGAATCTACTCTCTGTTGCCAGATTCATGGCAGGATTACCTTCAATCCCTAGATAAGGATTCCTTTAAACAGGCCTTTGAAATCTTAAAAATGATACTCCTTGAAGACGATATGGATTATGCAGATAGGGTTCTAAGAGAAACAGCAAAGCATGATTCCAAATCACCTGAAGCCATAGGGGTAACATACAAGAGACTCAAGGAAAACAGCATAATCTATGATAGCCCAATCCAATTTCCTTCAGATTTACCTCTTTACGAGGTTGATACATCACAATACGACATACTAATGGGAGGTGGTTATCAATGAGGGAAGAGATTAGCCAATACCAAAGGAAACTAAGGCTATCAAGCAACCTTATGGAAATCTATCCGGCAATCAAAGCCCAGAGCCAAGAAGAGTTTCTTCTCAAGCTTCTAAAAGAACTCTATGAAGACCGTGAGGAGAAAAGGCGAATCAGAAACCTAAACAATGCAGGATTCCAAGTATTAAAATCCCTTAACGGGTATGATTTTTCACAAATCAGATTTCCGGAAGGCCTACAACTCCACAATGTTGAATCCTTATCCTTTCTTGAAAAGAAAGAGAATCTGATACTTTACGGATCAGTTGGAACCGGCAAGACCCATCTGTCTGTGGCTCTTGGAGTTAAAGCAATCAATCAAGGCAAGAAAGCTGTGTTTTACCGTGTTCACGACTTGATTAATGAGCTTGAATCAGACGATATGAAGAAAGTTGCTAGGACACACAAGAAAATACATCAAGCTGACCTGTTGATACTTGATGAATGGGGTTACCTTCCCCTTCATCAAGAAGGCGCCAGACTTTTGTTTGACATCATCTCATCATGTTATGAGACTAAAAGTGTTATTATCACTACTAATATTGAGTTTGGCAGGTGGAAAGGCTTCCTGTTTGATGAAAAGCTCACAGCTGCAATAGTCGATAGACTCGTACATCATTCACACATGTTGATATTTACAGGGAAAAGCTACCGTATGACAAATTCATTAATGAGGTAGTCCAGGTTGGTACTGGTAATTGCATTTTTGATTGCCAAAAGTTGCATTTTGGTATTGCCAAACACATCGTAAATAAACTAAAAAGAGATATTACCCTTAAAGTATTAAGAAAAGATGATATTCTTAACATAAAGCTAACACCAGTATTATCTGCAAATGACAATCTTTATAAGATTGGTGTTTGGGTTAAGGACAAAACAGCAGGAATAGGAACATTAACCTTTTACGATCCAACTGATAATAGCTTTGGTGCTTTAGGCCATGGTATTACAGATCCTGAGACAGGAACTGTGCTAGCAGTAGCACAAGGAGAGCTTCTTGACTCAAAGGTTGAAGAAGTAAAGCAGGGGAAAGCTGGCTCACCTGGAGAAATCAGAGGAATCTTCTATGAAGCTGACGAGCCCTTAGGCCAATTGACTTCAAATACTCAATTCGGTATATTTGGAAAAACCTATACAAGTATTAAAAACCCTTTGTATCCAGAGCCCGTTAAAATTGGATATCAAAACCAAATTAAAAAGGGGCCCGCTTATATTCTGTCCACCTTAGAAGGCGACCGAATTGAAAAATATGAAATATATATTGAGAAGATCAATAAACAGTCAAAAGCTGATACCAAGAGCATGGTCATTAAGGTCACAGATAAACGACTGTTAGACAAGAGTGGGGGAATCATTCAAGGAATGAGTGGAAGCCCTATTATACAAGATGACAAGCTCATTGGTGCTGTTACTCATGTTTTTGTTAATGACCCTCAAAAGGGATATGGCATTTTTATCGAGTGGATGTTACAGCAATCAAATGTAGAATAAAGTCGTTTTTGGCTGTTAATTATCGTATTTTTCTGACATTATACTATTGAAAGCAAGAAAAAAATTCTTTATTATTATTCAATAAGGGCATAATTATGACCCTATGGATGGATTAATTTCACATAACCCTAGATTTTGTGAAATCCAAGGATAGATTCTGTCCTGCCAAAACAAGATGTTTTGGAACAGTATGTTAAATCAAGAAGGTTTTTGCCGACTAAGGGAGGAAAACTCATGGATCGAAAAGTAAAAGTTGCTCTTGCAGATGACAACAAGGATTTCTGTGATATTCTTACAGATTTCTTTGAAACACAGCAAAACATTGAAATCGTTTCTACTTCTCATGATGGAATACAAGCCGTAGAAGCAGTGCTTAAAGAAAAGCCTGATGTGCTTATCCTCGACATGATTATGCCATACCTTGATGGTTTAGGTGTGCTTGAAAGGCTCCAAAGTATGGACCGAGAAAATATGCCTAAAATAATCATGTTATCTGCCGTTGGCCAAGAATCTATCACACAAAAGGCCATTAACCTAGGTGCTGAGTATTATGTTGTTAAACCTTTTGATCTTAATATACTTTTAAAAAGAATCTACCAGTTATGCGGACAAAGCGTGGATAAGGAAGAATCAATAAAAACCCCCCATTCCAACAATATTATCACTGCAGAAAAAACAAAGAATAATGATTTGGAAATCGATATTACAAATATTATTCATGAAATAGGTGTACCAGCTCACATAAAAGGGTATCAATATTTAAGACATGCTATTACTTTAGTTGTCGAAGACATGGACCTTCTAAGTGCTATTACTAAAGAACTCTATCCAGCAATTGCAAAAATGAACAATACTACCCCAAGTAGGGTGGAAAGAGCCATTAGGCACGCCATTGAAGTTGCCTGGAATAGAGGCAAAATCGAAACATTAAACAGCTTATTTGGCTACACAGTACATAATGACAAAGGCAAACCTACAAATAGCGAATTTATTGCTATTATTGCAGATAAATTAAGACTGGAGCGAAAGGTAAGCTAGATTAGGAAGAGAAAGAAGAATTATGTTACCAAAGGAAAAAATTGAAAGAATTAATGAACTAGCAAGAAAATGTAAGGCAGAAGGCTTAACAGAAGAGGAAAAGGCAGAACAAGCCAAGTTAAGAGAAGAATACCTATCAAAATTTAGAGAAAGTTTTAAAAGCCAGCTAGATTCTATTAAAATTGTAGACGACGACGATTGTGTCGAAAAAGACAAAGTAAAGAATTAATTTTTTATGAATAATCAGCGAGATTAAACAATTTTCTCGCTGATTTTATTTTAAGATGTAAGAACTATCTATACAAATGGAAGAGGTGGACATCTTGAAAAAAAACTACAAGATATTTCTCGTTCCTGCAATAATAATTATAATTGCAGGTTTTTTTTCCGGTTATGGGAGACAATCCTATGACAAAATTGCCATCGACCTATTAAAAGAGCGTACGAATATCCTTCAAAAGGCCTATTATGGTCATATGGAATTAGAAAAAGCAGAGGCTTACTTAAGCAAAATTGAAACATATCCTCTTCTTTCTGAGGATATTCAAGGCTTAAGGTCAGCAGATCCCGCTTGTCTGGACATTATTAGGTCTATGGAGTTCGTTGAAATAGGCAATATGAGTAAAATGTTCGACTACATTTCATTCTATGTGCAAATAAGATGGTATATGAGTGGCTTAGATGGGGATTATATTTGTGAGAATGATTATGTTGTTGTCCTAAAAGAGACGAATAGTGGGTTGAAATTGTCAGAGTTCAATGCGCGGTAGAATAAAACTAGCTAACCTAAGATTAAAAGAGTGGTAAAGTGTTTTCACGCAACACTTTACCACTCTCTTATATTTATCAAAACTTTTTCCTACCTGTGGCAGAAGGTTTATAGATTTTATATACATAGATTAATTGAAATTTAAATGTGAACCGTCCGAACTCGAAAATTTCATTATTTAGAATCCGAAGAGTTGAAAAGTGAGTGGTTTTTAAGAGAGCATACACACCAGGCTTATGGAATTTATGAACTGTAACTCCTTAAAAGGCAGCTTTTTATTCCTATCATTTTACTATGTTTTTGATATTTGTTTAAAAATATGTTTATCTTTCAAAAATACTTGGTATAATAGAGTGGTAATCAAGCATTTAGCTGAAAGGAGTGCATGAACATGCGACAAGTATACCTAGACTATTCAGCAACAACACCGGTAAAAAAAGAAGTACTGGATGAGATGCTGCCTTATTTTTCTGAAAAATTCGGTAACCCTTCCAGCCTGTATGCAATAGGACTTCAAGCAAAAGCCGATATTAATAAGGCAAGAAGTCAAGTTGCAGCAGCTATCGGTGCCTCCGAACGTGAAATATATTTTACATCCTCCGGAACAGAAGCTGATAATTGGGCGCTCAATGGGGTCGCTCGAGGGAATAAATCTAAGGGAAATCATATTATTACAACAGGAATAGAACACCATGCAGTGCTTAACACTTGTAAGGCCTTAGAAAAAGAAGGATTTGAAGTAACTTATCTTGATGTGGACAATAAAGGAAGGGTAAACCCTGCCGATGTTGAAAAAGCTATTACAGATAAGACTATACTGATTTCTATCATGTTTATAAACAATGAAATTGGTACAATCCAACCAATTAAAGAAATTGGTGAAATTGCAAAAAAATATCAGGTACTTTTTCACGTAGATGCTGTACAAGCATTAGGAAATGTTCCCATAGATGTAAAGGATCTTGGCATAGATTTGTTAGCTATCTCAGCGCATAAAATTTATGGACCGAAGGGTGTTGGAGCCTTATATATAAGAAGAGGTGTCGTAATACCAAGCTATATAACGGGAGGAGCTCAGGAAAATAATAAACGATCCGGTACTGAAAATACTCCTGGAATCATAGGTTTTGGTAAAGCGGCAGAGCTAGCACATAATAATCTAGAAGAGCACATTAAACACGTGTCTTCACTAAGGGATTATTTTACTAAAGAGATATTATCAAGAATTCCTGATGTTGATATTAACGGTGATATGGAACACAGACACCCGGGTAATATAAATTTCGTCTTTAACTATGCAGAAGGAGAGGCCATACTGCTCTACATGGATGCCAAAGGAATTTTTGCCTCCACAGGATCTGCATGTTCGTCATCTAGCTTTACACCCTCTCATGTACTTAGGGCGCTAGGTTTGTCTGCAGATAAAACTTACAGCTCAGTGCGATTTACCATAGGTGACTTTACTACAAAAGAGGATATAGATTACGCAGTAGAAGAAATAACAAAGATTGTAGAAAAGCTGAGAAGTTTTTCGCCATTTAACAAGGAAAGGAAAATGGTGTAGATATGTCGTCAATGTATAATAAAAAAGTAATGGATTATTTTATGAACCCTAAAAATGTGGGAGAGATGGAAAATCCCGACGCAGTAGGAGCATACGGTAGCCCTGTTTGCGGCGATATGATGGAAATTTATCTAAAAATTGAGGATGATGTTATTGTTGACGCTAGCTTCAGAACATTCGGTTGTGGATCTGCCATTGCATCTTCAAGTGTTGCCACTGAAATGATTAAAGGAAAGACTGTGGAAGAAGCCTTGCAACTGACAAATAAGAATTTTGTTGATGAATTAGGTGGCCTTCCTGCTCCTAAGGTTCACTGCTCTGTCATGTCAGAACAGGCTGTAAAGCGTGCAATATACAATTATGCCAAAGAGCATGGGAAAGAATACGAGGGCCTTAAAGGTTTTGATCCTGAGAAAGAAGTAGAAGAAGACCACGAATAATTCATATACTTTCTAAAGCCTTAAAATAACATACACAATATAGAAAGCTAAAGTTCGCTAATAAAATGGCGAGCTTTAGCTTTTTTTAATGATATTTAAGCATCTCAAATCTTTATCCTATTAAGTAATAATAACCGAATTGAATAAGAGTAATGCTTTTGATGTATTTCATTTTAATAATCCATATTGATATAATATTATCAGGCATAATGACATAACTTTCTGACAAAATCCTTTTCCTTTGCAAGAGGCAGCTGGCTAGACTTTGTTACCTGTATCTAAGGTGGTTTATTTGTTTATGGTAATCTAAAAGTACAATAAACGGCAGCCATAAATACAAAAAGTAATTGCCAGTACAAACCTAACAATATACCCTATTAAGTGACTAAAGCTTATAGGGAGGAAAGGAAGTGCTGACAATTACACAAGTAAATTATATCCGAGAACTGTTCTTTTTGGAAGGGAAAACCTACTCTGAAATTAACAAAATGACCGGAAAGAACTATCGCACCATTAGGAAATATGTTGAAATGGATAATTTCAACCAGAAACACCATAAGGCCAAAAGGCCGAACAGGACTGATGTATTAAGACCTATCATCAACAAATGGCTAACTGAAGATAAATCAAGACATTACAAACAAAGACACACTGCAAAGAGGGTCTATGATCGACTAAAAGAAGAGCACCCTGAGATTTTAACAGTCTCAGAGAGAACCGTAAGAAATATCGTCAAAGAAGAAAGAGAAAAGGTTTTCGGATCAGATGATGCCTACCTTCTCCTTGAGCATCCAGGAGGTGAAGCCCAAGTTGACTTTGGAAGCTTTGAAGCATTTGAAAACGGCTCTATTAAAAAGTTTCATGAGCTCATCTTGTCGTTCCCAAAATCCAATGCAGGCTTTGCAGTGGCAACCAGGAGTGAAACAAGAGAAGCCCTCCTTGAAGGCCTTGTTACAATATTTAATTTCATAGGCTATGTTCCAAGTGCGATATGGTTTGACCAAATGTCATCAGCAGCCCTTAGAACCCGAGATGAAAAAGGTCTTGTCAAAGTAAATGACTTCGTAATGCGATTCTCTACCCATTATGGATTTAATGTTAAGTTTTGCAATTCAAACAGTGGCAATGAAAAAGGCAATGTAGAGAACAAAGTGGGTGCAATTAGGCGTAATTTGTTTGTTCCAGAGCCTACAGTCACTGACCTTGACTTATTTAACTGCCACCTTCTTAAGAAGTGTCTTAAGAGAAACAAAGAGCTTCATTACCGCTACAAAGAGCCCATAGAAAAGCTCTTTGAAGATGAAAAATCATTGATGATACCAGTTAACAAGGTTCCTTTTGATACAGCAAGGTATGAGACAAGAAAGGTAAACAAGTATGGACTTATTGAATATTCATCATGCAGTTACTCAGTAAGCCCCAAGTATGTTGGACAATTCGTGATGCTTAAGGTAATGGCCAATGAGATAGAGATATTTTCAAAAGACCTCTCAGAAAGAATTACTGCGCATCAAAGATTGTTTGAAAAAGATGGTGAGTCAATTAATTACATAGACTTTATCGACATCATAAAGGTAAGGCCAAATGCATTGAAATACTCAGGAATCTACTCTCTGTTGCCAGATTCATGGCAGGATTACCTTCAATCCCTAGATAAGGATTCCTTTAAACAGGCCTTTGAAATCTTAAAAATGATACTCCTTGAAGACGATATGGATTATGCAGATAGGGTTCTAAGAGAAACAGCAAAGCATGATTCCAAATCACCTGAAGCCATAGGGGTAACATACAAGAGACTCAAGGAAAACAGCATAATCTATGATAGCCCAATCCAACTTCCTTCAGATTTACCTCTTTACGAGGTTGATACATCACAATACGACATACTTATGAGAGGTGGTTATCAATGAGGGAAGAGATTAGCCAATATCAAAGGAAACTAAGGCTATCAAACAGCCTTATGGAAATCTATCCGGCAATCAAAGCTCAGAGTCAAGAAGAGTTCCTTCTCAAGCTTCTAAAAGAACTCTATGAAGACCGTGAGGAGAAAAGGCGAATCAGAAACCTAAACAATGCAGGATTCCAAGTATTAAAATCCCTTAACGGGTATGATTTTTCACAAATCAGATTTCCGGAAGGCCTACAACTTCACAATGTTGAATCCTTATCCTTTCTTGAAAAGAAAGAGAATCTGATACTTTACGGATCAGTTGGAACCGGCAAGACCCATCTGTCTGTGGCTCTTGGAGTTAAAGCAATCAATCAAGGCAAGAAAGCTGTGTTTTACCGTGTTCACGACTTGATTAATGAGCTTGAATCAGACGATATGAAGAAAGTTGCTAGGACACACAAGAAAATACATCAAGCTGACCTGTTGATACTTGATGAATGGGGTTACCTTCCCCTTCATCAAGAAGGCGCCAGACTTTTGTTTGACATCATCTCATCATGTTATGAGACTAAAAGTGTTATTATCACTACTAATATTGAGTTTGGCAGGTGGAAAGGCTTCCTGTTTGATGAAAAGCTCACAGCTGCAATAGTCGATAGACTCGTACATCATTCACACATGTTGATATTTACAGGGAAAAGCTACCGTATGACAAATTCATTAATGAGGTAGTCCAGGTTGGTACTGGTAATTGCATTTTTGATTGCCAAAAGTTGCATTTTGATATTGCCAAACACATTTATTGTTCTAAACATATGTTAAAACATAAGGAGGAATTGTATATGAATCAAACAAAGCTCAATAAATACATGAGGAGCGTATCCATTATTGGCGTAGGATGTACACCGTTTATGAACACTCTAGATAATGAAGAAACCGATGGTTTGACTGAAGGGGAATTATTTGGCTATGCTTCATTAAAAGCAATGGAAGATGCAGGGGTTACTCCAAAAGATGTAGATTTTTATTTTCATGGCCAAGCCAGCCCATTAAATGGTTCAAACTACATAACTCCGAATATGCAGGTTGCCAATTGGTTTGGTATGAAGGGGAAAGGCTCCATCCACCATTCTGAAGCTTGCTGTACCGGTTACCTGGCTTTGGAACAAGCTGTTAATGCAGTTGCTTCAGGCAAATACAATGTGGTTTTATCTGGCTGTGTGGAATTCGGTGACAGCCTAGCTGTTCCAGGTAAGCCAGCTCATATCCGTGAAAAATTTTTAATGGAAGAATTTCTAAAAACCACTGAATGGATCTATGATAGAGCTTACACACGTGCCATGATGGCTGGTGTGACTTTGGTTCATGATGGCGCTGCTGCTTTATATAAATACAAATATCAATTAACTGACGAGCAGCTCGATGATACTTTGAATCATATGTCCATCAATAACAGAAGGAATGCTGCAAAGAATCCACTTGCTATAGAAAGAAGAGAATATGAGGAAGTTGCTAAAGAAGCAGGATTTGAAACGGCTTTAGATTATTTAAGATCACCATATAATCCTAAGGTTGGAGATTACCTTCGAGTAAGTGGAATGGAGCTGAAATGTGACGGAGCAGCTGCTGTGATTGTGTGTCCAACAGAAATGGCTTCTCAGTTTACTTCTAAAAAGCCTATCGAGGTACTTGGCATTGGCAGTGCTTCCCTAGAAGCCAGTAACCCTCATTTTGAATGGCGTGCTACAGAAGAAGCTGTACGTCAAGTATATGAATTAACAGGGGTAAAACCTGATGAATTGGATTTATTCTTTGCCAATGACTTTGTTATTACTTCACACCTTATTTCTGCTGAAATTGCTGGATATCTACCTGAAGGAGAAGGGTGGAAATATATCTGCGAAGGGCGTACTGCTTATGACGGTGATAAACCAATTAATACTAACGGCGGAAGAACAGCCTTTGGCCATGCCCATGCTGCTTCTGGTCTAGCTGACTTATATGAAGCAGTACTGCAAATGCGTGGCGAATGTGGTGAAAGACAAATAAAAAAGCTACCGAAAACAACAATGCTACGAGGTTATGGTGGCAGTCAAAATGTGGCAGCTACATTAATAAGAACTGTAGAATAATAGGAGGAAAAGCATGGGTGTAAAGTTAGAAAGAATTGTAAAAACATTTTATGACAATCTTGAAGAAGGAAAAATAACTGCACGTAAGTGCAAGGATTGTGGTGCTACAGAATTTCCTCCGGTATTAGCTTGTAATACCTGCGGAAGTACTGAGATGGAGTGGATAGAGATAAGTGGTAACGCAAAGATGACATCCATTATCTTGCCAAATCCAGTTACAGCAAGGGCTGAGAATAGTGACTTATTACCTTATTGCTTTAGTGCTGTAGAAATCGAAGAAGGCGCTGAAGTAAATGCAATCGTCCGCGGGGTAAATAGAAAGAATAAACCAGAATTAGAAGCGAATCTCCCTGTAGATGTAGAAGCGGAAATCACACAAAGAGACGGATTTAAAACAGTAACCTTTAAATTAAAAGAAAAATAAAAAGGAGTAAAAAAATGGATAGAAAAGCATTAGAAACAAAAATTTTAGAACTTGTTAGCACATCATATAACACCGATGTTTCTAAATTGACTTTAGAAACTACTTTCAAAGAGGATTTGAAAGGGGCTTCCATATTACTAGTAGGCTTAGCATCACAGATCGAAAACGAACTAGATGTTATGATTCCACTTCCAGAAGTAAGCCAAGCAAAAACTATAGGCGACCTAGTAGATAAGGTTGAGGAAATGCTGTAATTATAATCAGTTACATAAGGGGTGAGGCTAGGTCACGTTCTCGCGTCGCATCCTATGCCTCCGCCTAGACTCGCGGTACGAACAGTGACTCTAATCAAAATATTTAAAGGAGTACATATATTATGAATGTTTTAGATCAGATATATGAAAAAGCAAAAACGAATCCTCAAAAGGTTGCTTTCCCCGAGGGTGAAGATGAAAAGATGATGCAAGCCGCCTATGAAACTGGTAAAGATGGTTATATCATTCCTATCCTAGTAGGTGATTCTTCTAAATTAAAAGACCTAGCTTCTCAAAGAGGCTACGATACCCAGGTTTTTCAATTTGCAGATATCAATGATGAGGATGCTACAACGAAATATATTGAAAAATACGTTGCACAGCCAGGGAGAATGCTAAAAGAGAAAGCCCTGCGGCGAAGAATGGAAGACCCCTTATACTATGCAATGGTTATGCAGGCTGTTGACGAAGCAGATGTTACCTTTGCAGGAATTAACTATTCTACTGGCGACGTTCTGCTAGCAGGCCAAATGATCATCGGATTGAAACCTGATATTGATATCATATCTAGTATCGGACTTTGTGATATACCTAACTTTAATGGAAGTGAAGGCACTCTATTAGCTATTGGTGATAGCGCCGTTATGACAAATCCAAATGCAGAGCAGCTTGCCACCATTGCAATCTCGGCATGTGATACAGTACATGAGTTGCTTGGCTGGGAACCAAGGTGTGCCATGATATCCTATTCTACCTTAGGTAGCGGACAAGGTGAGCTTGTGGATAAGGTAACTGAAGCATTGAAAATTGCTAATGAAAGAAGGCCGGATTTGGCTATCGATGGGGAATTCCAAGTAGATGCTGCCATTATTCCTGCTGTAGCAGAGAAAAAGGTGAAAAGAGAAAGTAAAGTGGCCGGAAAAGCGAATGTCATCATATGGCCTGATTTAAATGTAGGTAATGTTGGCGTAAAATTAATACAATACTTTGGAAATGCAGATGCATACGGCCCTATGCTTCAGGGATTCAATAAAGTGGTTTGTGATTGCTCAAGAGGAGCCCCAATTTCTGAAATCAAAGGAAATATAGTTATTTCTGCAGTTCGGGCAGCAGGAAGTAAAAAGTAACTAAAAGGAGGCAATGATGAGCAATTACCGAATATTAACGATTAATCCCGGCTCCACTTCAACAAAAATTGCTTTATTTCAAAATGATGAAGAAATATTCAACATTAATATCACTCATGCTGCAGAAGAAATGGCCAAATATAAAGAAATCAACGATCAAATGCCTTATAGAAAGAAAATGATTGAAGATGTCTTAAAAGACCACAATATCTCATTAGACGAACTTTCTGCAGTGGTGGGCAGAGGCGGAGGATTAATTGCAGTTGAGGGCGGAGTGTATGAAATTAATGATATTTTACTTGAACATGCAATCAATAGTGAAAACGGTGTAAAGCATCCAGCCCAATTGGGTCCACAGCTTGCTAAGGAATTTTCAAATTTAGCTGGTTGTCCTGCTTACGTCGTAAACCCACCTGATACAGATGAACGAATTCCGTACGCTCGCATGACTGGAATAAAAGGTGTGTACCGAAATGTACACCTTCATGCTTTGAATTTAAAAGAAACTGCCATTCGCCATGCAAAAATCATGGGTAAAAACTATGAGGAATGTAATTTTGTTGTATGCCATATCGGAGGCGGAATTTCCGTTTCGGCCCATGAAAAAGGACGGATGATTGATGGTAACGACATTGTTGGTGGAGAAGGCCCTATGGCTCCCACCAGGTGCGGAGCTGTTCCAGCTGTTGAGTTGATAAAATACTGCTTTTCCGGTGTAAGTGAAAAGGAAGCAAAGGATCTTTGTATGAAAACAGGGGGCTTTGTGAGCTTATTAGGCACTTCTGATGCCAAGGAAGTTTCAGAACGTGCAAATAGGGGAGAAAAGGTTCCTAGTCTTGTTTGGAATACTATGATCTATCAGATCACAAAGGAAATAGGTGCCATGGCTGCAGCGCTAAAAGGGAAAGTTGATGGTATTCTTTTAGGTGGCGGAATGGTCTATAATCAAGATCTAGTAACGAAAATTAAGGAAGCTTGTGAGTTTATTGCTCCTATAACGGCTTATCCAGGAGAATTCGAGATGGAGGCAATGGCGTCCGGTGCGATTCGGGTACTAGAAGGTCAAGAGAAACTAAAAGAATATACAGGAAAGCTAGTATGGAGCAAAGCAGATTTTGAAGATTAAAAATGTAAAATGTAATGACTTGTCTTTAACAGACAAGTCATTTTTTAGTCAAGTATTTTTAAAACTATTTAGTACATAATGAGTGCTCGAACTGGGCACTCAGGGGCACAATAGCCACAGGTGATACAAATACTATCATCCACTTGGGCGAGTCCATCTGTGTTAAAGAAAATAGCATGGTTAGGGCACCTTTCTATACAAGCGCCGCACCCCTCACAATCCCCTTGATCTACATGCATTCTTTTTTTAGTAATATCTGGAACGTAGTCTTTGGGCAAGGTTCCTTCGATATACTCAATTATTCGATCCACTTCGTGCTTGAAGCCAAATCCCACCATCATAGAGGATATGCCTTCTAAATTTTTAACATAATCTAATGCTTCCACATAATGTCCTGTTAAATTTCCTCCACCAAAGACCTTCATGGCAAAAACACCTTTTCCCGCCTTGCTAGCTTCTTTAATAGCAATTTCCATTTCTTCTTTACTTCCCGGCCCCAGGCCCTTACGGATACCTAGACCCTTAAAATTGATAAGGGGGAATAAAACATCTAACTCGTCCATTTTTGCAGCCTCTGCCGCCACTTCTACATGATGAGTAGATATGCCTATAGCTTTTACAATGCCTTTTGCTTTGCACTCCTGAAGGCACTCCCAAGCACCTGCTCTGATGGATAAATCTGGTTCATTTCTTACTTCGTGCAGCATAAAAATATCAATTACATCTCGATCTAATTCTATTCGTGCTTCCTCAACTGCTTCCTTCATGTCACTATAAGTAGGGCTAAGACATTTTGAAGCTATTATAGGCTCAAAATTTGTTCCTTTAAGGGCATGTCTAATATATGGGTAGGTTTCGTAATATTGAGCCGTGTCAAGAAAATTAATTCCCCTCTCCAAAGCATAACGAAGCACTTCAGCACCTTCTTCAATTGAAAGGTTAAGCTGGGTGTTTCCAACGGTCAGTACTCCAAATCCAATGGGTGAGACCTCTAATCCAGTATTTCCCAATTTGTTTTTTTTCATTTTCAAACTCACTACCTAATTTATTTTTTAATAATTTTAATTTTATCATAAAACAGTAGTATAAGGGCAAAATAAAATTAAATAATAATGTTCAATGAAAAGGAGAGTGTGGATATATGAACAACCGTTTTATGGGAATAACCTTTGGATTAGGACTAGCTAGTGGACTTCTGGGAAGCTATATGCTAATGTCTCCAAAAAATCAGCGGAATATGCAACAGAATTTGAGCAAAGCTGTTGACGATCTAACAAATATTATTGACGATATAAGCGATGGATTACAATCTTTCAAATAGTTATTATTAGCACCACGAAAGCCAAATACTCAATGGGGCTGATCCATACCTAATCTAAACACGATAGTGCGCCTATTGTCTGATTAACAATTTTAGTATTTTACTGATAAAGATAAAGATGTTAGGATGATAACATCTTTATCTTTTTATGGAATCTTATGTATTATTATGATAAAATGTTGTGATAAAGAATTTAAATTTTCCATGTCTTAGGAGGAATTAACATAAATGAAGAAGTTAGGTTTAAATCAGCTTAGAAGCATGTTTCAAGAGTTTTATGAAGGTAAGGATCATTATGCCAGAAAAAGTTTTTCCTTAGTACCGGAGAATGACAAAAGTCTTCTTCTTATTAACTCTGGAATGGCACCTTTAAAACCCTATTTTGCCGGGGTAGAAACACCACCAAAAAATAGAATGACAACCTGCCAGAAGTGTATACGAACAGGTGATATTGAAAATGTGGGCCATACAACAAGACATGGCACATTCTTTGAAATGTTAGGGAGCTTCTCCTTCGGCGACTATTTTAAAGAAGAATCATTAAAATGGGGCTGGGAGTTTATTACTGATGTTCTTGATATGCCAGTGGACAAGATTTGGGCTAGTGTCTACGAAGAAGATACGGAAGCTTATAATATTTGGAAGGATATCATCAAGCTCCCAGAAGAGCGCATCGTCCCCCTAGGAAAAGAAGATAACTTCTGGGAAATCGGTATCGGTCCATGTGGCCCATGCTCGGAAATATATTTTGATAAAGGCGAGAAGTACGGCTGTGGCAAACCAGATTGTAAACCTGGCTGTGACTGTGATAGATTCGTAGAATTTTGGAATCATGTTTTTACTCAGTTTAATAAAGATGAGGCTGGTAACTATACTCCTCTTGCACATCCCAATATTGATACCGGAATGGGTCTTGAAAGGCTAGCTTGCATTATGCAGGATGTAGACTCTATTTTCGATATTGACACGATAAAATTCATTAGGGATACTGTTGTTGATCTAAGCGGCATTGCATATGGAGCCGGAGACACAAAAAGGGATATTTCTATTCGAATTATTACTGACCATATAAGATCAGTTACTTTTATGATTGCAGATGGTATCCTACCTAGCAATGAGGGTAGGGGATATGTGGAAAGAAGGCTTTTACGTAGAGCTGCAAGACATGGCAAGCTTCTAGGAATTAACCATCCTTTCTTAGCTGATTTATCAAAAAAAGTTATTGAGGTTTCCGGTGATGCCTACCCGGAATTAAATGAAAAGAGCTCATATATCCATAAAATCATTACTATAGAAGAAGAAAAATTCAGTGCCACTATCGATCAAGGCACAAATATTCTTAATGAATATATGGAAGAATTGAAAGCCAATGGCCAAAACATATTATCTGGAGATAAAGTCTTTAAGCTCTACGATACTTTTGGTTTCCCTATGGAGCTAACTCAAGAGATTTTAGCAGAAAAAGGATGTTCTGTTGACGAAGAAGGGTTCCATGCTCATATGAAGCAACAAAGGGAGCAAGCCAGAGCGGCGCGTAAATCAGATACAGATGCTGGATGGTCCGATGAATCCATTTTATTCATAGATGAAGAGCCAACCCTTTTCACAGGCTATGAAGAGCTCATCCATGAAGGTCGTGTTCAATCCATATTTTTAAATAAAAATAAAGCTTCTTCTATTAAAGAAGGAGATCAGGCTACAGTCATCCTGGATCAAACACCCTTTTATGCTGAAGGTGGCGGACAAGCTAGCGACAAAGGTGTTCTCTCTCACTCAAGCTGCAGCCTTGATGTATTATCTGTAAGCTCGATAAAAGGCGTGATCCTTCACCATGTTCTAGTTAAAGAAGGGGTTTTACATGTAGGAGATAAAATCGAAGCTACCGTGAACGCTTACACAAGAAATAACACGGCAAGAAATCATACAGCAACTCATCTGCTTCATAAGGCCTTAAAAGAGGTATTAGGAAGTCATGTTGAACAGGCTGGTTCTAGTGTAAATGCAGAACTATTGAGGTTTGATTTTACGCATTTCGAAGGTATGAATAAAGAAAACTATCGCATAATAGAAAACAGAGTCAATGAAATGATTAGCCAATTTCTCCCTGTAAATACACAATTCATGTCTGTGGATGACGCTATTAAGAGTGGAGCAGCAGCTTTGTTTGGAGAAAAGTATGGAGACGAAGTACGAGTCGTGTCTGTTGGAGATTATAGCTTAGAGCTGTGCGGAGGTACCCATGTAGCCAATTCCGGACAAATCGGGGCTTTTAAGATCCTTAGTGAAAGTGGTGTGGCTGCAGGAGTAAGAAGAATTGAAGCAGTCACAGGAATTGCTATATACAACAAGCTTAATGAATATGAAACTCTTATAAACACAGCATCTGAAGCCTTAAAAACCAATGCTTCTGGGTTGATTAATAAAATAAGCTCTTTAACTGAAGAATTAAAGCAAAGCAAAAAAGAGCTTGAGGACTTTAAAAAGAGTTCCATGACTTCCGCTATAGGTAACTTAATATCTGAAGCGCAGGAAATAAATGGAGTAAAGCTCTTAACAAAAGAATTTAATAATTATAGCATTAGTGATTTACGTAGTTTATCTGATGAAATCAAGCAAGAAAACAAAAGCATGATCCTTGTTTTTGCATCAGTCAATGATGGAAAAGTTACCTTTATGGTGTCAGTCTCCGATGATTTGTTAGAAAAGGGATATCATGCAGGAAATATGATTAAGAAAATTGCTGCCGCCGCTGGTGGAGGCGGAGGTGGAAAAGCCGATATGGCACAAGCCGGAGCTAAGGACCCATCTAAAATTTCCGTGTCCTTTGAGGTGGCTGCATCATTAATTTAATTGTTTTTGCATAATTTTACTATTAAAAACCAGTAGCTTTTGATATAATGGTTCTAAATGAAAGAAGGTGAATCAAGGATGGACAACAGAAACACAATCATGTTTAGCAGTCTTGAAAAAGGGCAGCAAAAGACAACTGAGGAAATCTTGCGAACAGTATATGACGCCTTGGAGGAAAAGGGGTACAACGCCATTGATCAATTAGTAGGATATATCCTCTCTGGTGACCCTTCTTATATTACCGGTCATAACAACGCTAGAAATATTATTAGGCATATAGAGAGAGATGACCTTGTAGAAGAATTGCTACGGGTATTTCTCGATAAGTAAAGATTCAGCGAATCAGCGAACCATTGAAATTTCAGAAATGGTTCGCTTTTTATATAACTGGTTATTCTTAGTGCCAGAGAAGAATCTTATAAATAAAGATTATCAAGTGGAAAGGAAACAAAAATAAGCCAATGAAAATAATTGCTTTAGATGTAGGTGATAAAACAATAGGAGTAGCTCTCAGCGATGATCTGCTACTAACGGGTCAGGGCTTAATGACCATCCAAAGGATAGGCATAAGGAAGGATGCAGACAAGGTTCTGGATCTAGTCAAAGAATACCAATGCAGCATCATCGTTGTAGGATTGCCGAAAAATTTAGATGGTTCTAACAGCATCCAGACAGAAAAGGTATACGAATTTGCCAACATGTTGTCCAATAAAATACGAAGCCAGGGCATGAAGAATGTGAAGCTTGTATTTGAAGATGAACGGTTTACCACAGTCATTGCAGAAAGAGTTTTAATCCAAGCTGATGTAAGCAGAAAAAAGCGTAAAGATGTTATTGATAAACAGGCTGCCGTTGTTATCCTACAAGGCTATTTAGATAAACTAGCCTATCAAAAAAGACAAGCTGAAGAGCAGGAAAGGGAGTAGGGACTACCCCCTATTTCAACTATTCGTGTTATACAAGTCCAAAATAATTAAGAAGGCCCAGGTAAATCCCATATGCAAACCCATAAGGGAAATCCCTCAGTCTTTGTGCATCGTTAAAATTACTTAAATAGCCTAATTCGATTAATGTAGAAGGCATTGCAGTGTTACGCAAAACATATAAGGATTGATTTTGATAAATACCATTGTCTCTTGTACCGGTTACTTGAGTGATGCCGTCTATAATGTATTCTGATAGCACATTCGCTTCAGAATTAAGCAAGTATATATATGCTTCCGTACCGTTGATTGCAGGGTCTATATTGGAATTACAGTGTATGCTGATGAAATAATTTGCAGGCCAACTGTTTGCCATATTAACTCTTGCCGCCAAGCTTGATGATGTATCTGTACCCAGAACGGTAGTTTCTGTCGGTCTTGATACACGAGCCTCGAACCGTGAGTCGTTGTTTAACAGATTAAATAAATAGATTCCTACTATATAATTTATATCGGCCTCAAACAGACCATTTCCAACAGCTCCGCCATTATGATATCCCGGCGGGTTATGTCCTTGCTCTATAAAAATTCTAATTGCCATTTTCTCATTCCTTCCTTTAACATTTCTGCTCTTAATATAATATTTCAAATATTAATTAATGTTACTTAATAAGCCAAATTCATTTATATTCAAGACCAAGGAAGGAAGTTAGAAAAATTATATTTTTATCCAGGTTAAATAATTGGGGAGAGCAGCTCTGATAAAGAAATACCTACATCCCACCCGATGCTGTTGGTCGGAACACACAAGATTTCCGAGATACGACCTAACCTTTGCAACATGGTGTTTCTGTGGATTCCAAGGGTCTCGGAGCTCTTTTTTATGCTTTTATTATATTTTAAATAGGTAAACAGTGTAAGGGCTAAAGAGGTGCCATTCTTTGCATCATATTCCATAATTTCAAGAGAATAGGGATGGGCCGAACCATTACTTAATTCATAAAGCCATGGCACCACAGCTTCAGAAAAATCAGCAATACTATCTGAATGGGCTTTGCCATAATGAAGAGCCTTGTGGGCTTGTTCCCATCGCATCTTGACTTCTGATAATTGATAGAAGGGGTAGCTAAATCCGACACATAGCTCCTCCTCAGCCAATAGCTTTTGGAGTTTATCATAGTCTATAGTGTTCTGTACGCTTAAGGCCACCAAAGTGTTTTCGTAATAAAAACATATACAATCTTTAAGGGCGTTATATAACTTATTATAAGCACCTTTAGGGGGAGCATTGGCAATAGAGTCTTTATAATTCAACACAAGAATAGTCAATTTCTTATTTTTCAAATGAGAAAGTTCCGGATAAGAATCCATTTCATGATAATTTCCACTTATGAGATCTTTTAATACCCATGCCCTTTCATCCTCACCGGTAAGCATAGACAAAGTGCCGGGGCGCTCCAGCCTCCTTGAAAGCAAGCAACAATAAATATCAAAGAGTGCTCTCGATGATTCTGTCAGCTTAGAGTTACAGAGTGTTACATTTGTAAAGGCTACGATTTTTCCTTGTGAGCGTATAGCGGAAGCTAAGTAATCATAGTCTCCATAACAGCCACCTGGTTTTTGGAAAAATACCGGTTCTTTATTGTTGTATATTTCATCATTTAAACGCCTATAAAGAGGATCATTTCTATTTTCCACTTCACCTACAGCGTGAATAATGGCATCTTTAGGCATACCTTCACTAACATGCCACACCGTATTATTAGCAACACCCACAGCAATAGGATTACCAAGTACCTCAGCAGCGCAGTCAATTAATTTGTTCAAATCTTCCATATAAGCTTTAAACAGCTTTTCTTTTTTTAATAAAAAATCCAAATCTTTAATCATCTTAATTTAATTCTCCGGATATTAATTTTTCCATTCTAACACAGTTTTTCATCAATTCGGGAGTAAGCAGCATGAGACATTTGATGGATAAGTATATTTGCATGGAGAGCTGTTTCCATTCTTGTCCTACCATAGCAGAAACCCATTCTAATTCTTTCTTCATGGTGTCGTAGTGGATGCCCTTTAGCGTGGCCCCATTGGATATACTGCCAAAGCAGAGTATGTAGGCATAGATGCTGTCAAGATAACTGGTTTCTATGGTCCTGTCATGCTCCAATATTTCTAAGATGGGCGGCCAACATAAAGCCATAAGCTTTTCCCGAGGCAGGGGAGAAAGAAGCCCAAGGATATAGTGGTCAGAGGCCATACATATGGGCTCATTAGCGCCCGTTCGTACATAAGCGTCTAGAATCTTTGTGGTTTCCTCTACTTGAGGCAAGAATTCATCTAAAGATAGAAAAGGTCTGCTGATACAAGCAAGCATTTGATAGGTTGAAAGGTATTTTTCAAGTTGTTCTAGTATTTTATAATCTTCATTATCCACGTATTTTGCGTCGGTTAGCAATAACAGCCTGTCATCAAATTTTAGAGCAGAGGAAATAGGGAACATGGCTTGAATATTTTCTTTTAAGTTTAATGGTCCTGAAAAGCCTCCTATTCCAAAATTACCGTGCATATTTATCAGCCTAAATGGTCTATTGGGCCGGAAACCTAACGCAGAGGTACGCTCCCTTAACGCCTCTTGAGTAAAAATATTGCCTTTATATAAATCCCAAAGGAAAACTACGTCGGCTTCATTCTCAGTATTTGAGTTTTCAAGGCAATTAGACACTACTGCACCTAAGGCAGGTAAAATTTCTTGATCAATAGGGGCAAAGGTTTTTTCGGATTCCAACACAAACAGTAAGAACTTTCCATCTAAGCCTGCCAGTTTCATGGCTGTCGCACGGTGATTCATCAATTCATTTTTAGTGATAACTGTTTCGCTGGGAGTCATAGTATGTGCATTTTTTATAATCTTAAGGGTGTTTCTTAACTTTATGGGAACATACCGTGACTTTTCAATCTCTTCCCATATGGGTTCATTAAAGGACTTATGCTTTGATAGTTCCACCAATTCATACCTATTATTTGCGATTGCAATAGGATTGCCCAATATCTCGTACCCCATATCCAGTATTTGTTTTAAGTCATTTCCATCACATAAGGCATCTGTCAAGGTTGATATGGCTTGGAGTACTTCAACCTTTTCCCTCATCTTTTCCACCTCTATTTATCGTTATAGCACTAATTCCAATAAGTTTTCATCTTTCCTTGTTATTGTACCAAACCTCATCCTTATGTGCAAATCTTCCGAAAATTAATTTAATCTGAATTTGTGGCACATTGTATGAGTTTCTTTTAAATCATATAATTATGTTAAACAACTGTCAAGTCGGTCTCATTATAAGAGAAAAGCCATTAAATTAAAAAGGATTAAAAGAAAGGAGTCTATAATGGAAAATAAAGTACCTTTAAAGCCGGGAGATAGAGAAAAACCTTATTATAAATTCTACGAGAAGGAAATAGCAGATCCCACTGAGGAGCAATGGGAAATGATAAAATCCTCCAAAGGAACAGCAGAGGAGGCTCTTTCCATATTCGACAGAAATTTATTATTAGAACCGGGCATGTATCCGGCAAAAACTGGATATTACCCATTAAATGAGGGAGGTCTTTTAGTAGCCGGAAATATACCTATGCCCAATGTGACTGCTGAAATGCTCTATTGGTGGTGGCCATGGCATAGTCTTGATCCGTTCCGATACACCATTTGGGATAACGAAGATCATTTTGATGTAAAGCTAAACGAAGAGGGGAGAAGGAGAGCCCTGGATCCTTCCGTACCCATGGAAGAAAAAACTTGGGGAGCTACACACACCGTGCTAGAGTCTATTGGTGGGCCGGCCGGTGAGATTGTCATCATGTTTCAGAACCCTGCGGATTTAGGTTACGATGCCGGCAAAATCGGAACAAAGGATTGTGAGTTCATCGTAGCTGCAAATGCGGTAATGGGCGGGAAATTCCCGGTAGTGATGACGGAAGTGGCTAAAGAAATCGATGGAGTAATGACCTTTATGGCTCGCTTCTGGGTGGGATATAAAATTACTGACGGAAAGGTAGAAACATTAATGCCTACATTTGATGTTTTACCTGGGGAGTTTGAAAAAATCGCTCAAATGCTGATTGGCCATAACATCAAAGAGTTTACAAATTTAGGTAAAATACTGCCTGATGTCTATGCTGAATTTGGACCGGATATTGGTTAAGACAGTAACATTCTAATATATTAATAGCCAATTACTTATCATAATAATTTAAGATTAATCCTAAATTAAAACCTGAGAGGAGAAGTTGAATGAGTAAGGAAGTAAAAGTTGACGTAGCTATTATGGGTAGCGGCCTTGCAGGCATGGGCGCTGCATACAAGCTTGCCAATGCCGGTGGACTAAAAATCGCTATATTTGAAAAGTATCCGGCACAGGGAGGAGCCGTTTCAAACGCGCCTATGTGCTTTTGTTCCACTCCGGATACGCCGGAAGCACAGAAAAGTGCCTATGATGTGTTAAGTAAATTTTCTAACTATGCAGGAAACATGGGGCTCATCAGTAATCTTGTAAAATATTCTTCAGAGTTTCCGAAAATTTTTCTCGATGAATTAGGTATCGAAACCAATATGGTTGTGGAGCGTAAGCCAGAGGATTACGGTAAACAACGTGGATACACCAACGGACATGCAAATGGCTTGGATGTAGGAGATATCTATTTCCTTAAAGGGCGTGGTAAAGGCCATGCTATGGCACTTGCGCTTCTAAGATTGCGTAAGAAGTTAGAAGGGCAGGGCGTAGATTTCTATTTCCAGACGCCTATTAAAGAAATTATTCGTAATGAAGAGAATGGCAAAGTTACCGGAGCTATTGCTTACGAAAAAGATGGTACCCAAGTCAATATACAGTGCAAAGCACTAATCGTAGCTTCCGGTGGTATCAGTGGAAATATTGACATGATGAAAGAACTTGGCGTTTTAAAGACCAAGTTTGAGGAAGACTACAAGGATGGCGGATTGGTTATGGTTACATTCCCACATAGCTGCCAGGACGGTGACGGACAAAATGCTGTTTGGAAAATTGGTGGCAAAAAAACAGGCATCGTCATCAGCGCCCATGCCCAAGTTCCAAATCCGGGCGTTCGTGTTGGCCCAAATACCCCGTGGCTTGCAGCTAATCAGACAATGTTAATTGCAGATCAGCCTCATTTACGTGTAAATGAAATGGGTAATCGTTTCGTTAATGAAGAAATAGCAAATAACCACACTGCAATAACTACTGCCATCATTGAAAACAATCCAAATATGGCCTGTTATATGATTTTCGATGAGGATACTGCGAAATCTATGGCTGAAGGTGTAGCCGATGACTACGTCTATTTCATCTTTAGAGGAGCTAAAGTCGAGAATATTCGTGGCCAGATGGATGCAGCCATTGCAAAAGGCAATAAACATATGTGTCATTTTGATACCATACATGAAGTATGTGAATATATGGGTATCGATGAAGATAATCTGAAAAAGACACTTGAAAAATATAATAAGGCTGCCGAAACAGGCATAGATGAAGAATTTAAGAAAAATCCAAAATACATAAGACCTGTACGAGAGGAATCGGGACATATTTACTGCTATCGAATTCTCGCAGGCGGATATAACACCTTAGGTGGCCTTGCCATTGATAAAAATGCAAATGTACTGGATGAATATAATTATCCGATTGAGGGCCTTTATGCAGGCGGCGATATGGTAACTGGCAGTATTTATGGAAATCCTCCATCAAATGCAGGAGGAACAGTATATGGTTCTATGCCCACAGGCATGTTAGCCGGCGATTCGGCAGCGAAATATGTGAAAGGAGAAATTTAATCATGAGAATAGAAATTAATAATGATTATTGCATTAGATGTGGAATTTGTGAGGATGTGTATCCGGATCTTTTCAAGAGAAATTATGAGGACCATTGCTTCGATATCTTATTTGATGAAATTCCTTCTGAGTTAGAAGAAAGAGCTAAAGAGTCCGCTGCAGATTGCGCAGTAGCTGCAATTAAAATTATAAAATAGGAAAGGTACAATAAAAATACGGCTGCCATTTGAATATAGCAGTCGTGTTTTTATATAATTAAGCTACTGACTATATAGAAGTTATCCCTAGAATTTTAGGATATCTAAATACACACTATTTAAAAAGAGGAGCGCTAAAAATGAGAGGATTAGCATTAGCAGGTAAGAATCAAGTTGAATGGAGAGAGAAAGAAAAGCCAAAAGCAGGAGAATAATGTAATTTGTCAGCCGGTGGCAGTTTCGCCGTGCACGACAGATGCTCATTGTGTGGAACACTATCCTTTTCCTCATATGGAGGGAATCTTTCTTGGACATGAAGCAGTCGGGAGAATTACAGAAGTTGGTCCTTCAGTAAAAAAATTTCAAATAGGAGATGTTGTAGTGGTTCCTTCAATTACTCCAGAGTGGGATGCTTGGGAGATACAGGATGGATTATCAAAATTTTCTAACGGAAGCGGATATTTATTTACACAAAAAAAGGATGGTGTATTTGCAGAATATTTTCATGTTAACGATGCTGATCAAAATCTTGCATTATTGCCAAAAAACATGACGCCAATTGAAGGAATCATGGCAGTAGATATGCTGGCAACAGCATGTGCGGGGATAGAAGAAGCGGGGATACAGTTTGGAGATACAGTCGTAATATTTGGAATCGGACCTGTAGGATTGCTATCTATTGTAGCAGCAAAATTAAAAGGAGCAGGAAAGATTATTGCTCTCGGAACCAGAGCAATTTGTACGGAACTGGCAATTCAATATGGAGCAAATGAAGTGATTGATTACCGCCAAGATAAGCTGATTGAAAAAATTCTGCAGCTGAACAACAATCGACCAGTTGATATAGTGGTAACAGCAGGGGGTAATTCATCTGTCATTTCCCAAGCATTAGAAATTGTAAAGTTTGGTGGAACAGTATCTAACGTAGCAGGCTTTGTGTCAGATACAGAGACGATATTGTCGAATAAAGCGTGGTTTCTTGGAACGGCAGATAAAACTATTCGTGGAACAATGGTTCCTGGCGGGGGTAGGTATATGGAACGTATGCTGGCTTTAATATCCTCTGGACGTGTTGATGTAACTCCATTAGCAACGCCTGTACTCTATGGTTTTAATGAAATTCCTCGTGCGTTGGAAATTATGATACATAAACCAATAGATGCAATCAAACCTGTAGTAATAATTGAATAAAATATATAACAGCAGATTACTGGCAGAGGTGTAGTATGTATAGGGAGGGGGCTTGTCGGAAAGCGTTAACTATTCCTAAAATGTATATTTAGGGAATAGTTGGTAGGGAAATTTATTAAAGGGCTTGCATTGCCCCCAAATCTTCTAAAAATACGGGTTTTTACTATGCAAGTCCTTTCTAATTTTTAATATTATTATTTATTATTAAATTATATAATTATGCATCTTTCCTAGAATTTGAACGAGCCCAGATTACATATAATGTGTTTTTAGATAATCCTTTTCAACTTATCACTTCTTATCATTTTGATATCATTAATTATCTTATTCAAAAAATACTTTCATTTCATAATTTATTTAGCCCTTGAACTTATTTTTTTATAGCCTCTTATTTTCGAGTAAATTTTTGTACTTCTTCTTATATTAGTCTCCGTCCTCATTTACTAGTCTTAAATCCCTTTTAGATGATTACTACAACAATATTCCTGTAAAATATCGATCTGATGCTTCAAACCCTTTAATTACAAGGCTTTGAAGCTGGGAGGCTCTAATTTGCGTTTTAAGCGACTTTTTTTGTAATTTGGATATTTAGGTATGCTTAATAATTTCTTGTAATGATAACAAACACCTTTTTTATTTAGCAGATAACATTATCTATAATAAACGTTAAACAAATTGAAGAAACTTTCTTTTGCGAGTCCTATAAAATTGAATTTAACCAAAAAGCGTATTAATTCTTTTTTTAAGCTAGACCATTTTAAGGACAATGATTAGCTCATAAAATTCTATTTAAATATAAGCAGGAATAGAAATAATTTGGCCTGGATAAATAGTATCAGCCGAAATGTTATTTAGTTTGCAGATTTCATGAACAACTTTTCTGGTATCTTGATCCTTGGGGCCGAATTCCTTAGCCAAATTCCACAATGTATCACCAGATTGAATCTGAATCTCAGAATATGTCATTTTAGTAAGACTATCTGCAGTGTTATTTCCTATTATTGTGCTAGTAAGGCTCATAACAAGTACGATTGCTAAAGCTACAAATAAAGTGAATCTAAATTTTGACTTAATCTTATATTTCCTTTTCACCACATGGACCCTCCCTACTCTCTTATGTTCCGTGAACACTTGTTCTTATTAGCAATATATCAGAATGTTTGTTCTTTGTAAAGCATTATTTGAACATTTGTTCTTTTGTTTGGAAGAGGATTTTTACTCTTAGGTAGGGATTTCTCGATTAGAAAAGATCATAGTATCAATTGAATAATCAGTTTCTGAATCAAAAGGGATTACACTAGTGCCAAAAATGTGTTCCCCCTCCCACCCCATATCATATTTGTCCATTGCCGGTATCTATTGTTAAATATATAATTAACAATAGTAGCCAGGCGAAAATCGATAATTCTATAAGGTATTAGAAGCTTGTTATAGGAGGATTAATATGAGAGGTTGGCAATTTACTACTACACACGAACCACTAACATTGGTTGAAAAGGAATGTCCTGTAGCAAAAGAAGGATATGTTGTATTGGATGTAATGGCAACAGGCTTATGTCACTCAGATGTAGGTGCATTAGAAGATGAAGGATGGCTCAGTCTTATAAATAAGCGACCCTGTATCCTTGGGCATGAGTTTGCAGGTGTTATAAGTGAAATTGGCCCTGGAGTTGAAAGGTTTAAAGTTGGAGATAAAGTTGGTGTTTGTCCTATGTTTGCGTCAGACGGAACTGGCCCAAGTTATGGTAGAGACGGTGGCTATGCTACAAAATCTGCAGTTCCTGCTGAAATGCTAGTTCCTGTACCAGAGGGAGTAAGCTTTGCAGAAGCAGCAGCGGCAACAGATGCTGGAATGACCTCTTACCACGCTGTAGTTAATATGGGTAAGGTTGAAGCTGGTATGAAGGTCGGTATGATTGGTATAGGCGGACTAGGGCAAGTTGGCGCCCGTATAGCTGTTCTTAAGGGCTGTGACGTTTATGTTTCATCAAGAAATCCCGTGGCTCGTGAAAAGGCACTAGCCTTAGGATGCAAGGAAGCAGTTGAAACTGTAGATCAATTAGCTCAATTTGATCTAGATGTTATTATAGATTTTGCAGGTTCAGGGGAAACAACATCTCAGGCCCTGAAAGCTGTCAAAAAACGAGGCCGTGTAGTAGTAGTTGGAATGGCCAGCTTAGAAACCACTATCGATATTATGACCCTTATTACAAAACAGGCAGAAATCGTTGGAAGCAATGGCGGTTCAAAAGAAGATATCGCTGAAGTTTATAAACTTATTGCTTCAGGAGACCTTAAACCTGAAATCATTGAAATCGGTTTTGAAGAAATCGCTGAAGGTCTTGATAAACTAAAAAGTGGTGGAATAAAAGGTAGAATGGTTGCAATGATCAAGGATGAAGATAGAATTTCTTCAGCACTACAACCCGACTCAAAGATTGCCTAAGCTTAAAGAATTAGATTGATACACCTTGTCATATAAATGACGACAAGGTGTATTTTTATTAAATAGCTAGCTAATTTATTGGGATTTTTAAATATTATTTTCACATTCTGCCAATAAGCTGTTCGTCATCGCTTTGTAAGCCGATCATAAGCCCTATCCGACCAATCCATAATCCTTTCTCTATTCAAAACCATAACCGCAAATATAATAATTGCTAAAGCGCCTAAAATTACTAGGCCTGCATAGCTCCCAGTATAGAACATTCTCCCCATCATGATGCTGCCCATTAATGCTGGCGTCCTACCAACCAGTGAAATGGCTAGAAAGGATTTAATCCGAATATCCGATACTCCGGCAGCATAGGCCAAAAGATCCTTGGGTAAGCCAGGTATTAAAAAAATGATAAATAGCAAGGTAAATGCTTTTTTACTGTTTAATAGGCGAACAAACCTTGAAAACCTTTCTTCCCCAAAAATGATACTCATAGCATCTTTTCCTAATATTCTTGCTAAAGAGAAAGTGATGATGCTACCTATACCCACGCCAATCATGGTGTATAAATACCCAAACCAAAAATTAAAGGCGTAGCCTGCTGCAAACTGGAGAGGCTGCCCAGGTATAAAAGAAAGAACAATCTGTATAACCTGAAGACCCATATAGATAAAAATGCTAGCCGTCTGATATCGATCCAAAAAATGGTTGATATCATCTAGACTTCGAAAATGTTGAACAACCTCGGGATAATATAGGTAAATGAACGCAGGAACCCCTATAACCAGCCCAAGTAAGATTACTAGTTTTATTATAGGAATTACCCTTTTATAAATTGTTGCGGCAGAGCCATGTTTATTAATTTTCATACCCAATCCTAATGACAATTCTCTACAGAATCATGAAAAGATTCCGTAGAGAATTTTTGATGTCTTAGTTTTTATACCAATTAATTTAGCGATTCTTTAATAGATTTTTGTCATACAAGGCCTGTAAAGCTTTTATGACCCCAAACTTTGAATGTTCATAGGTCAAGCCACCTTGGAAATAAACTATATAAGGCGGTCTAATAGGTGCATCGGCACTAAGCTCAATGGAGGAGCCTTGTATAAACGCACCAGCAGCCATAATGACTGGATCCTCATAGCCTGGCATATCCCAAGGGATAGGTGTAACATGTGAGTCAACTGGAGCTGCTGCCTGAATACCTTCGCAGAAGGCAATGACAGCTTCTGGTGAGCCTAGCTTTACAGCTTCTATAATATCACTTCGCTTTTCCTCAGGCTTTGGACAAACATCATAACCTAAATTCTCAAAGACCTTAGCACAAAGAATTGCTCCTCTCATTGCTGCATTTACTGTCTTTGGTGCTAAAAACAATCCCTGCAGCATAGTTCTTGTTTGGCCAAAGGTTAGCCCACATTCGCCACCAAGACCTGGAGCAGTCATACGATAGGAAATACTTTCAATTAAATCCTCTCGTCCAACAATATAACCTCCAGTTAAGGCAATGCCACCACCTGGGTTTTTAATTAATGAGCCCGCAGCTACATCTGCACCGACCTCTGTCGGTTCTTTCGTATCAAGAAATTCGCCGTAGCAATTATCCACCATACAGATAATATCAGGATTAATAGATTTAACAAATTTAGCCCATTCTTCAATTTCAGGTATAGTAATAGCCTTCCTCCAGCCGTATCCTGTAGCTCTTTGCAAGCAAACCATTCGAGTTTTTGAAGAAATGGCTTTTCTTAGGCTTTCATAGTCAATTGATCCATCTTCTTTAAGTTCCACTTGATTATAGGTGATTCCAAAATCCTTTAAGGATCCAGCACCAGAACCTCTAATACCAATAACTTCTTCAAGGGTATCATAAGGTCTTCCTGTAGAGTAAATGAGTTCATCCCCAGGTCTTAGAATTCCCGAAAGGGTTAATGTCAGCGCATGGGTTCCACTTACAATAATTGGCCTTACTAAGGCAGCTTCAGTCTTGAAAACCTTAGCATATACATTTTCTAATGCTTCCCGACCAGCGTCATTGTAGCCGTAGCCAGTATTCCATCCAAAATGTGTATCTGATATTCTACATTGCTGAAAAACATCTAATACCTTATATTGATTAAATGCCATAATATCTTCTAGTTCTTGAAAAATATCAGAAACTTGAGCTTCTGCTTCACTTACTATATCCAGTACTTCTTTGTGAATTCCAAATTGTTGGTTTAATAAAGTATATGTATTTATCTGCATGTCTTACTCCTAATTTTACATAATATTATTATTGTTTACCTAATCGGGATTTTTTGCCCTATAAGTATGCTTACTTTTTTCTTATTACTTATTTTTCTTTGGATCTGAAAAATCATCGTCCCATTCAAAACTTTTTACTAAATCTCGTTTTACATTTTTCCTGTGAGCTGCGTAGAGCTGTGTAGTGGTCACATTCTCATGATCCAGCAAGGCTTGTACGTCATAAATGGAATTCCCCCTTCCAATCAATGATGTTGCAGCAGTAGCTCTCAGCTTATGAGGGCTATATCCACTCTCTTGTGAAGTTGAAAGGCCTATGGCTGTATATTTTTTAACCATTTCTCTAATCTGCCTCTCCGTCATACGTTTTCGCTGAAGAGAGAGGAACAAAGCATCCCGATGCTCTTCAGGTATAGATTCGTCATTATAACGTTCCTCATTAATATAAGCAGTTAAGGCTTTTTCAGTTGTATGGTTAAGAGGCATGACAGATTCCTTCCCTCTTTTTCTATAAATTATAATTTCTCCTCGATTAAAATTTATAGAAGAAATGTTTAATTGCTGAAGCTCTGATAATCTTAGCCCGTAAGTTAAAAACAAGATAAGAATTGCTTTATCTCTTTTTTTTGTTTTTTCCCAATATTCCCGTTGCTTATTGGTTAGATGTGTACCGTTAGTCACAGCATCTAACATACGCATCACTTCGTCATCCTGGAGCGCTTTTATTTCCCTTTCACCAGCCTTTGGAAGCTTGATAGGGTCAAATGCATCAGTAATATTCATCTTTAACAATTCATCCCTATATAGATTCTTAAACATTACAGAAAGGGAAGCTTTCTTTCTAGCAAGGGACTTATTTGCGTTTTCATAAACAACAATTGAATCTTCTGTTTCTTTTTTATATCTTCTGCAATAATCAAGAAATATATTTACATCTACAGCCTTTATTTGTTGAAATTCATCTAAGGTTATTTCCCTGGGAATAGAGGCTTCCGTTAGGTCTGTTTCCTGGATGAGATATTCCAAAAAGAACTTTATATCCTGTAGATAAGCAAGGCGGGTCATGGGCAGAACACTTCCCTTTAAGTAAGTAAAAAAGCCGTTTAAGAAGCTTGGAAGTTCTTTTTGAATAGCCAGGCATTTTTCAATTGTCTCATGCTCTTTCAACAATATATTGCTAGGCTTATCACTTTTATTATGAACTTTTATTTCCTTCTTATTATTCATATTTGCCCTTTCTTTTTTTATTAAATCAATTTTTCTTCAATGTACTCACATAAGGAATCAATTGCGCCTTCATCTGATTCAAAATCAGAAATATTTATCCACTTTATGTCATCGTAACGTCTAAACCACGTCAACTGTCTCTTTGCATAATGTCGGGTGTTTTTCTTTATCTTCTCAATCGCTTCGTCTAAACTGTATTCCCCATGGATATGTCCAATCATTTCCTTATATCCGATGCCTTTCATAGAAATATGAGCTTCTGTAAGTCCATGATCTAAAAGCATTTTTATCTCATTAAGGAGCCCAGCTTCAACTAACTGATCTACCCTTTTATTTATTCTATCATAAAGTTCTGCACGATTTCGTGTTAAACAAGTCAAAATACAACGGTAATCAGAGGTTTTAACAAAGGATTCCTGGAACTCTTTCATTCCTTCTCCCGTCGTTTTCACAACTTCTATGGCACGAATCACCTTCTTAATATTATTAGGGTGGATTCTAGCTGCACTTTTAGGATCTAGGCGGCGAAGCTTATCATGAACATACTCATTGCCAAATTCAATGGCTTCCTTCTCCAATTTTTCTCGAAATCCCTTCTTCCTTGGTATAACGGAAAAATCCATATCATAAACCAAGGAATTGATATAAAGCCCTGTTCCTCCAGAAATAATAGGTATTTTGCTATCTTGTTGAATTTCTCGAATATGTTGTTTTGCAAGCTTTTGATATTCAGCAACAGAAAAGGAGTCCCTTGGGCCGATGACATCTACCAAATGGTGCTTCGCCATAGCAAGCTCCTCTTTAGTTGGTTTGGCGCTTCCAATATCCATCATTTTATAAATCTGCATGGAATCTGCAGAGACAATTTCTCCATTAAAATGCTTTGCTACTGCGATAGCAAATTTTGTTTTACCTACAGCAGTAGGCCCCGCAATAAAAATTACTGAATCCATATAATATAACTTCCTTTATACCATTTTATCCAAAACATGCCCTATACTCTCTTAAACATTTTATCAAGCTCATTTTTACTCAACTTAATCAAAGTAGGTCTGCCATGAGGACAAGATGTGGGGTTTTTTGTCTGCCTTAGATCTCTTATCAGTGTATCCATTTCCTTCATATCTAAAATATCGTTAGCTTTAATAGCTTCTTGACAGGCTTTAGAAATGATTTTTTCCAATCTTGTCTGATTATTTATTTCCACTTCATCAATATTATCTACCAAATAATCAATAAAATCTCTAGCTTCTTTTAATTCCATGAAAAAAGGAATAGCTTTTACGATATAAGCATTTACCCCAAACGGCTCGACATCATAGCCTAATTTATGAAGAAATGCTAACCAATTGGATTCTTCATTGGTGACAGCATACGGCACATGAAATATAAAAGGAGTAAGAATGGGCTGCTGCATTTTATCTTCCTTTTGATATTGCTCTAAAAGTTTTTCATATAAAATTCTTTCGTGGGCAGCATGCTGATCCAGCATGTAAAGAAAATCGCCATCCTGTGCGATAATATAGGTGCCAAAAACAGATCCCATAATGGTAAGAGATTCGAAAATCAAATCTATGTCTTGGGTACTATTATTTGTCGGCTCCGGCTCCACAGGAGGATTCTCAATCTTTGATTCACTGCTATTTGATTCATAACTGTTTCTATTCTCATTAATTAGAACCTTCCCTTGCCGTAAATAAGGTAGCGCTATACTACCCTTCGTATCATCTTTTTCCTGTGCCTGAAAGCCTGATTCCTCGGAACGCATGGTTGACAATATGTGTTTTATGTCAACTTGCTCTTCCTTGCTAGGGTTTTCTATTGGTTTCTCATTTTTGAATAGTTTATCCTGGTTAATTTCTATAATCCCATCCAAGGTATTTAAATGCTTACTTATGGCTGAGACAATAAAATCCTGCACTTTATTCTCATCTTCAAAGCGTACTTCTTTTTTGTGGGGGTGTATATTAACATCTAATTTATCTGGGGGTACTTGAAGAAATATAAACACTATAGGATATCTTCCCTCAAAAACCTTTTCACGATACGCTTCTCTTACAGCTTTTTCTAATAGCTTGCTGCTGATATTTCTGCCATTAACAAAGAAAATTTGATTTTTTCTATTACTTTTCGTATATCCGGGATTTGATATATACGCCTCTAAGGTAAGACCATCTCCTTCTGCCTTGAAATGGATCAGCTGTTCCCCCATTTCTTTGCTATGGATAGTCAGGATATTGGAATAGATATCACCCTTCCCCGGTGTTGAAAATAATATATTTCCATTATTGATTAATCTTATGCGAATAAAAGGATATGCCAATGCCATCTTTGAAATAAAATCAATGATTAGGGTACTTTCTGTTGAATCCGCTTTCATAAATTTCAGCCTTGCCGGTGTATTATAAAACAAATCCTCTACAATGATTGTCGTTCCATCAGGGCAGCCAATAGGAGTTTTTTCAACAATAGCACCACCTTCTACCCTGACTTTTATTCCACTGCTATCATCCTTGGTTTTCGTAATCAGTTCAGTTCGGGATACTGCAGCAATGCTGGCTAAGGCTTCACCGCGAAAGCCTAGGCTGGTAATACTGTCTAAATCCTTGGCCTGGTGAATCTTACTTGTTGCATGACGTTTGAAGGCTAGTTCTACATCCTCTTTTACAATGCCAAATCCATTATCTGTAACCCTGATATAGGTTTTCCCGCCGCTTTTTATTTCAACTATTATTGAGGTGGACCCTGCATCTATAGAATTTTCCACAAGCTCCTTTACAATAGATAAAGGCCTGTCCACCACTTCGCCTGCAGCAATTTTGTCTGCTACTTCTTTTTCCAGCTCTATTATTTTATTTCTATGTAAGTGTTCCATATAAACCTCTATTTTTCAGCAGCTTCTTTTAATTCTTCCAGTATTCCAAAGGCCTGAGATGGGGTAATATTCATTAGATCTAGACCTTTTAGACGTTCTACCACAGGATTAGGTGCAAAATCAAAAAATGAAATCTGCTGTGCTTCCTCTTTCAAATCAGTAACCTGTGCATCCTCATAATCCCCATACTTTTCTAAATCAAAGGAAGCTCCACTATCCTCCAGTTCTGATAGCTTTTCCTCAGCTCTTTCCAGCAAGGAGCTTGGGACACCAGCCAGCTTCGCTACATGAATACCGTAGCTACGACTTGCACTGCCTTGGACAATTTTATGAAGAAAAATGATATTTCCATCCTTCTCCTGTACATCAACATTTAGATTTACTAATCCCTTCATAAACCCTTCTAGGGATGTTAGCTCATGATAATGGGTAGCAAACATGGTTCTGATCCTATTATTATTACATAAATATTCTACAACGGCCCACGCAATGGAGAGACCATCATAAGTACTGGTTCCTCTACCTATCTCATCTAATATAATCAAGCTTTTATCTGTGGCTGTGTTTAATATATAGGCTAATTCACTCATTTCAACGAAAAAAGTACTTTGGCCCTGTGCAAGATTGTCAGACGCTCCTATTCGCGTATAAATTCTATCCACAATTCCGATAACGGCGGCTTCTGCAGGCACAAAACAGCCCGCCTGAGCCATTAATACAATAAGAGCATTTTGTCTCATGTATGTTGATTTTCCCGCCATATTCGGTCCGGTTATCAAAAGTAAACTAGAATCCCTTTTATCTATGTAGGTATCATTAGAAACGAAAATGCCATCCTGAATGGTTTGTTCTATAACAGGATGACGGCCTTTTTCAATTCTTATAACATCGCCGTCATTGACGATAGGCTTCACATAGCCAAGCTTACTGCCCACCTCTGCATAAGAAGCTAAGACATCGAGTATGGCAATAGCTGCTGATGTTCTCTGAATTATAGCCATAAAATCCTTAATAGAATTTCTCATCTCAACGAATAGCTCGTATTCCATTTGATTGATCTTAGCTTCAGCATTGAGAACGGTGGATTCTACCTCTTTCAGCTCCGAAGTAATATAGCGCTCACAGTTTGCTAGGGTCTGTTTTCTAGTGTAGTTTTCGGGTACTAGATGATAATAGGATTTGGTCACTTCTATGTAATATCCGAAGACTTTATTAAATCCAACCTTTAAGGATTTAATACCCGTTCGTTCCTTTTCACTACCTTCTAACCCAGCAATCCAATCCTGCCCTTCTTTGATAGAGCTCTTTAATTTATCTAATTCATTTGAATAGCCTTCTTTTATTATGCCTCCCTCTTTAATGGTAAAAGGCGGGTCTTCCGCAATAGCCTGGTCGATTAATGTATATATTTCTTCTAGAGAATCTATCTGTCCCTCTAATTCCTCCAATAAAGAGACTCCGCAACCCCTAAGATCATTCTTAATTTCTGGCATGGCTTGAATAGAATTCCTCAAGGCAATCAAATCTCTTGCGTTGGCATTTCCACATGCTATCCTACCAGTGAGACGCTCTAAATCATAAATATTTTTCAAATTTTCTCTTAAGTTATTTCTTAGAAGTATCTCATCTGTTAAAAGCTCTACAGCATCTAAACGCCTTTGAATTTCCTGAAGTTGATTTAATGGTTCCCGAAGCCACTGTTTCAGCTTTCTGGAGCCCATGGCCGTATTTGTTTTATCTAATATTCCCAGTAAGGATCCTTGCACTTTCTTTTCGAAAAGTGTCTCTGTCAACTCAAGATTTTTAATGGTGGCCTTATCAAGAGACATATGTCCAGCAGTATCATACACCTTTAATAGTGAAAGATGGGCAAGGTCCTGTTTTTGTGTTTCTGAAAGATATGAAAGCAATGCACCTAATGCCCTTGTAGCATTAGGGAGTTCTTCAAGGCCCAATCCTTTTAAGGATTGTAGGTTAAATTGTCGCAGGATGAATTTTTCCGAATGGTGAATACTAAAGTAGTTTTCGTTTAGTAGGCTTAAATAAGCACCTAATATGCGAATATCTTCCTGGAGACCTTCAAGTTGAAGATGGTCGTTGGCAATGACCTCCCGTGCTCGAATCTTAACCAGCTCATTGATCAATCCATCAGTGTATCTTGGTCCGGTAAGCTCTGTAGTACTAATCTCCCCTGTGGAAATATCACAGAAGGCTATTCCTGCACCTGATTCGTCTATGTATACAGATGCCAGATAATTATTTTCTTTTTCGTTAAGCATGGTGTGGCTTAAGACTGTTCCTGGTGTTATGATTTTTACCACGTCACGTTTTACGATTCCTTTGGCTGTAGAAGGATCCTCTATTTGCTCACAGATGGCTACTTTATAACCCTTTTCAATTAATTTTGCAATATAGGAATCTGCAGCATGATACGGAACACCACACATAGGCGCTTTTTCTTCCTTGCCATAATTCCTTCCCGTTAGGGTGATTTCTAGTTCTTTTGAAGCGATAATTGCATCATCAAAAAACATCTCATAAAAATCACCTAATCGAAAGAATAAAATACAATCCTTGTATTTTTCCTTGATATCCATATATTGCTGCATCATCGGTGTTAGTTTCATAAGTGCCCTCTGCTCTCTATTCTATAATTATCCTATCATTGAGTTAATTGTTGATGGGATTCCATCACTACTTCCGTTATACTTATTATCTCATCTTCATTTTGTTCCCGTGTAAGGTAAAATAAATATTCTATGTTTCCTTTAGCCCCTGTCATAGGTGAGTAGGTCAATCCACTTAGGTAAAGACCACATTCTTCAGCATAGGCCTTAACATTTTCTATTACTTGAATATGCACCTTTGAATCCCTGACAATCCCTTTTTTACCCACTTGTTCTCTTCCTGCTTCAAACTGAGGTTTTACTAAGCAGACCATGCTACCATTCTCCGATAGTAGCTTCTCGGCCACAGGAAATACAAGTTTAAGGGATATGAAGGAAACATCGATGCTTATAAAATCTGCTTTTTCTTTAATCGTTTCAGTATCTAGGTAGCGAATATTGATCTTTTCCATATTTACTACTCTAGAATCATTTCTTAACTTCCAGTCCAGCTGTCCGTAACCTACATCAATAGAGTAAACCTTTTTCGCACCATTCTTTAGCATGCAATCTGTGAATCCGCCAGTTGAAGCGCCAATGTCCACAGCAATAGCCTGGTTAAGATTCAGATTAAATGTCTCTATGGCCTTGGCAAGTTTTAAGCCACCCCTGCTTACATAAGGGCAAGTGTCCTCTTTTATAAAGATGTCTGCTTCTTCACTTATGGCCGTTCCGGCCTTATCTACTCTTTCTCCATCTACATAAACAATGCCCGCCATTATTGCACCTTTCGCCCGTTCTCTGGATTGAAAGTAGCCTCGGTTCACTAATACAATATCAAGCCTTTCTTTCAAGAAGGTCACACACCCTTTCTGCGATACTATCTGAATCTAAACCATACAATTTGAATAATTCCTCTGTACTACCCTGTTGGATAAACTGATCAGGCCAGCCAATCATCTCCAGCTTTACATCTGTAATCTTTTCTTCCCCTAGCAAAGCGGCAACCTTCATACCAAATCCACCCTCAAGAACATTATCTTCCATGGTAAGGACACACTTATACCTTTTTGTTGCCCTTAGGATCGTTTCTTGATCTAGTGGTTTAACAAATCTTACATTAATTAAGCCGGCTGATATTCCTTTTAACTGAAGCTTCTTGCAAACCTCCAGACCGGTTTCTACCATTTTCCCAACTGCCAAAATAACAAGGTCACTGCCCTCTTTAAGGACCTCACTGCGTCCGTCTAGGGTAATATCCTGTTCCATACCAAAATCATAAGCATCTCCCCGTGGATACCTGATAGCACATGGACCTTCAAGAGTCAGGGCGTATTCCGTCATGGCGGCCAATTCTTTTCCGTCCTTAGGCGCCATAACAGTTATATTGGGCATTAGGTTTAGATAGGACAAATCAAAAACCCCATGATGAGTTTCACCATCGGCTCCCACGTTTCCCGCACGATCGATTGCGAAAACCACCGGAAGCTTTTGCATGCATACATCAATCAATATTTGATCGAAGGCTCTTTGAAGAAAGGTGGAGTAAATGGCTACTACCGGCTTATAACCGCTAGCGGCCAAACCAGCAGCAAAAGTCACAGCATGTGCTTCCGCGATACATGCATCAAAAACTCTATTGGGAAATTTTGTAGCAAACTTTTTCAAGCCGGTTGCTTCTAGCATGGCAGCCGTAATAGCTACTACCTTTGGGTTTTTATGCCCTAGCTGAACCATCTTATTTCCAAAAACCTGAGAATAGCTTAAGGTTTCTGATTGATTCAATATATTGCCAGTGTTAGGCTCAAATGGACCCACACCGTGAAATTTAGCCGGATTGTTCTCTGCATTCCGATAGCCCTTTCCCTTTTTAGTGATTGCATGAATAAGGACAGGTTCTTCCATCATTTTAGCAAGATTCAAGGCCTCAATTAAATCACCAATATCATGGCCATCAATAGGACCAAAATATTTAAATCCTAACTCTTCAAAGATAGCACCGGGTACTATGGCATATTTAACAGAATCTCTAATGTGCTCTATGCCTGAAACAATATTTTCTCCTACACCGGGGATTCTTTTTAGATTTTTCTTTATTTGTTTCTTTATCTCTAAATAGGCTTGGGAAGTTCGCAATCTACTGAGATGTTGTGACATACCTCCAGAATTTTTAGATATAGACATTTCATTGTCGTTGAGAATGACAATCATCTTAGATTTAGAAGCACCAGCATTATTTAAGGCCTCATAAGCCATGCCCCCCGTAAGGGCTCCGTCACCAATAACGGCAATCACAGAATAGTCCTCACCGCTTAAATCCCTGGAAGCTGCATACCCCATGGCTGCAGAGATTGAGTTGCTACTGTGACCTGTGTCAAACATATCATGAGGGCTTTCCTCTCTTTTAGGAAAGCCGCTCAACCCCCCCAAGCAGCGAAGGTTATCAAAACAATGAGCCCTCCCAGTCAAAATTTTATGTATATAAGACTGATGGCCCACATCCCAGATGATCTTATCATAAGGACTATTAAAAACCTTATGCAAAGCAATGGATAATTCCACTACCCCAAGATTGGAGGCTAAATGGCCACCGGTTTTAGATACTTTTTCAATAAGAAAATCCCTAATTTCATAGGAGAGAAGGTCCATCTCTCTCTCTGTCATATTTTTCAAGTCTTCAGGGAAATTATAATCAATAAGTTTACTTTTCATATAAGATAGTGCTCCTTTAATACTATGCTAAAGATCTTTCCCCATCCTCTCACTTGACTCTTACAGCTAAGTTTTGAGCCAGCTCGACGAAAATTTCAGCATTATCATAATAGGGCTCCATGACCTTAATAGCATTATTTGTTAGCTCTATTACCTTTTCTTTAGATTCTTCCGTCCCAAATAAACATGGAAATGTAGATTTATTACTGCTTGCATCTGCGCCTGTCCTTTTGCCTATCTCATTTTCGTCCCCTTCGATGTCTAGAATATCATCAACAATCTGGAAGGCTAATCCTATATTTTCACCGTAATCCGTAAGGTGGCACAAAACCTCTTCGTCAGCGCCAGCGATAAACGCCCCGGCCCTTATTGAAGAAGTAATTAATGCTGCAGTTTTATTTAAATGTATATAATAAAGCATTTCGCTGGTGCATTTTTTTGTTGCTGCTTCAAGATCTGCAATCTGCCCTGCTATCATTCCCCTGCACCCAGCACCCTTTGAAATTTCGTTAGTAGCCCTGACTCTTCTTTTTAATTCCTCGAATTGATCGAAATAGAGAAGCATATCCTTATTCATGGCTTCAAAGGCAGATGTGAGAAGTCCATCTCCTGCAAGGATGGCAACCCCTTCTCCAAATACCTTGTGGTTCGTAGGCTTGCCTCTACGTAAATCATCGTTATCCATGGCAGGCAAATCATCATGAATTAGAGAGTAGGTATGAATATATTCTATGGCACAAGCATAAGGAAGAGCTTGCTCCACTTGTCCACCACAAAAATCACAAGCAGCCAACAATAAAGTTGGGCGTAAAAGTTTTCCTCCAGCTGTCAAGCTATAGCGCATAGAGTCATATAAAGTTATACTCTTATCATCAATTTCAGGTAGGAAATACAGAAGATGCTCTTCAACCATATCTTTAAACCTTAAATAATCTTTATTGGTCATACTTCAACTTCCCTCCTATTTATTATACACTTCAATTTTTTGTTTCGCTTCATCTAAGATTTTACTGCAATGCTGATAAAGCTTTAAGCCCTGCTCATAACTTTTTAAAGACTCCTCTAATGTAGTCCCTTCTTTTTTTAGGTCCTCTGCTGCTTTTTCTAAACCAATTAAAGCTTCTTCAAAGCTTAAGTTATCAATTTTATTAGACATTTGTTTCACCCCTTACTTCTTGAACTTCACAGTGAGCCTGTCCGTCCTTAAAAATAACAGTTAAGCTATCACCTGCTTCAAATTTTTTCGCCGTTCCCGTAAGCAATCCATCACCATCAAGTATTGCTGCGTATCCTCTCTCCATTATGTTTTTGGGGTTCAGCGCACTAATGTCCGCCATCAATCGTTCTAATTGATTGGTATGACTTGTCAGTTGTTGATTCATGGAATGTTCTATCCCTGAACGCAAGGCTTCTACTTTCATATGTAACATCTGAATGCGATTCCTTAAAGCCTGCTGTAAATTCGTAATATCATTACTTTTAATTTTAAGCTGAGCATGATTTAGGAAGCTGCTCATCATATGGTTCAGATATTTTTTTCTCTCACTTAACTCTTCTCTAAGGGCTTGCACATCCGGCACCGCCATTTGGGCAGCTGCCGTGGGGGTTTCAGCTCTTTTGTCTGCTACAAAATCTGCTATAGTGAAATCCGTTTCATGGCCTACTGCTGAAATAACAGGAATAACTGAAGCGAAAATACTTCTAGCAACAATTTCCTCGTTGAAGGCCCATAATTCTTCCATGGAGCCGCCTCCACGGCCCACAATAATTGTATCTATATCAGGAAACAATCGATTTACCTCATCGATGGCATGTGCGATCTCAGCTGCTGCATTAGGCCCTTGAACCAAGCAAGGATAAATAAGTATATCCACTATATTATTTTTATTCTTAATCACTTTTACAATATCCCGCACTGCTGCTCCGGTTTCAGAGGTAATCACTGCAATTTTCAAAGGAAAGAAAGGGATGTCTTTTTTATGTTTTTCATCAAAGAGTCCTTCCTTAGATAATTTTAACTTTAACTTTTCAAAAGCAGCGCTTAGATTTCCTACTCCTTCTACAACAATATCACGTACATTAAGTGAATAACTTCCACCTCTCTCATAAAGATAGATATACCCACTTAGCGTGACTTCCATACCATCTTCAAGCTCATAGCGAATGTTTACTAGGTTTTCAGCAGCCAAGAAACAGTTTATCTTGCTGGTTTCATCCTTTAAACTAAAATAAATGTGTCCACTCCCGTGATACTTCAGGTTTGAAATTTCACCGATTACTGAAACATTACCTAAAAGGGGATCTGCCTGAAGAATTCTTTTTATGTAGCTATTTAATTGTGATACCTTTACAGGTTTTATGGCCATAACTTATTCCCTCCAAGCATTGATATCCCAACTGCATTATCGGATGACAATAGGGGATCTCCAAACTGGATTAAAAGATCCTTTCCTTGAAAATAGTCGGTAATATGTTTTCTAATATAACTGCTTGCAGCTACGCCTCCAGTGAAAAGAACAAAAGTACAGCCTGTTTCTTTTACTGCTTCTTCAGTAAGCTGGCACAAGCAGAGGCTAATCTTATCAAACAACTCCATCACTAATAACTGGTTGTTTTCATTTTCTGCTAATCTGCGCTGGCACTGAGTTTCGATGCCTGAAAGATTTATAAATAAACCATCCCTAGGAATTTTCTTAAGTTTTTCAACCTCTATGATTGAATGCTTGTTTTTCTCTTCTTGAGCTATTAGATCCATTTCTTTCCCCGCTGGAAATTTCAAATTCATAGCTACGCCCACCCGGTCTAGAACCTGTCCGAAGGAAATATCCTTCGAGCCCCCAATAAGCTCATATTCATTGTTTTTGATATACAATAATTCAGTAGTTCCTCCGGAGAGATGAAATGCTAAGAAATGAGATTCATTATGGAGAGCTCCTCGGTGCTTTATTGCCTCAATATGTCCTTCTTGATGAGAAAATTCCAATAATGGAACCTCTAGACTGGCTGCTAAAACCTTGCCATAATTCACCCCCGCTTTAAAAACAGGCATGTAAGAGCCTTCCACTGGCCTAGGCCGACTGGAAACAGCAATGACGCCGATCTGTTCTTTTTCAATTTGCTGAAACAGCTGGGAAATCATCTGAGGGAAATTTTCAAAATGTTGAAAAAGGGCGTAGGATTGCCGAAGCCCCCTCTCGCCCTGCTTAACTTTCAAAGGTTTACGAACATCTGCTACCACCATTCCGTCTTTATTTGTAATTGCCACGGAGGTTGTGTAATTACTGGTGTCGATACCTAAAATATAATTCTTAGCAGACATTTGTATTTTTTGCGACTCGACCTAAGATACCATTAATGAATTTCCCCGATTCTTCCCCACTAAATTTCTTTGCCAAATCCACTGCTTCGTTAATTGATGCTGAAACAGGGATGTCTTTTAAATAAAGAATCTCTATGGTAGAAAGTCTTAGTACGGCCAAGTCTACCTTTGCAATACGATTTATTTTCCAATTATCACTGCTAGATTCAATTAGCCTGTCAACCTCCTCTAAGTTTTGTACAGTTAAATCAAACAGTTTGTTAAAATATGATAGCTGATCTGAATCCTTCATATATTCTTTTACAAATTTATCCTTAAGTTCCTTAGAATATTCTTTTTGCATATCCATTTGAAACAAAAGCTGCATATAAAGCTCTCTTGCTTCAGTTCTGCGCATAGGCTAATCCTCCTCGCCTTTTTCATCTACAAAGTGTACTCCCTGAACATGAATATTCACCGCTCTTACCGCTGTATCTGTCATGTGTTCTACTTCTGCCTTTACACTTTTTTGTATATCCCATGCAACCTCTGGTATCTTTACACCATAGTTTACAATCACATTTATATCTATAAGAATACCATTTTCATTCTGACTGACTTTTATTCCTCTATAGAGAGGTTCTTTTCCAAAAATATTTTTAGAAATATTTTCTGAAAATCCGCTACTAAGTTCTGCTACACCAGGGGTCTTTATAGTGGCATTCATAGCACAGATGGCAATGATATCGTCAGATATTTTTACGGTTCCAAGTTTTTCTTCAGTTGTGACGCTCATCCATCTCACCTCGGAATAATTATAGCAGAAAAGGCTGTAACAAACAATAATTTAGCTTTACGAAGTCTAAATTTTGTACAGCCTCTCTCTTGATCTAAAATTTACTTTGAATTACAATCTGGCCTGCACTTCTTCCCGTTTCTCTCATAACGATATCACATATTTTCGCAACGTCTGATTGGGTTATTTCCTGTTTATTTACAGTAACAGTAATAGAGTTATCAGTCATCAGTACCAAGGTTTCAGGAAAACCTTTATTTTCAATCAGATTTTCTATGGTTCTTTCTTTTTCCATGTACTCAATTATTTTTAGCTTTTGTTGTGTTGCATTGTTCTTTTCAGGCCCATCCTTTGTTTCAGCGATAACATCTGTCAGCATGGATATAACCTGATTCCTATCCATATTGATGGTTGCCCTCTTTTCCTCAAAATATGTATCTGCATTGGCAAGATCAGCATAATTATCAGAGGTAACAATTACGCTGCTATCCAAGGCGCCATCTGCCATTGCATCACTTTCTGCTGCCCCTTCGTCTGTTGATTCATTTTTTTCTAATGCAGCATCTGTGCTTGATCCGGGCACCTGTGATAAGCTGAGGCTATCCACTAAAACATCACCATCATGCTTATTAATTTGTTGCATTTCATATTCTGTGTATTCCGCAGAGGCAGCCAGGTTTTGATCATTAGATAATTTATTATTTGCAACCCCCACGACAGCGATTAGTGCCAGTAGACCTAACAATACTATTTTTTTACGTCTTGTGAACTCCATATAATTACCCCCATTTAAATTAATAATTATAGACCATAAAATCTACACATTGCTACTTTTTCTCAAATACCATCACATTAGCAGCAGGTATATCAAATACAGATGCGACTGCATTTATTATGCTGCTCTGTACGATTGGATTTCCAGCTCCTTCTGCAGTCACAATCACTCCTTCCACCCTTCGGGAATTCTTTGCATTTTCGCTGCTAAACACGTCTTTTGCATCTTCGTTCTGTTCATATGAAATCATAACCCGCACAGCGCCGACACCCTTAATTTCACTTAAAATTTGTTCAAGTCGAATTTCTTCGTCCGTTGCCAGTATCCCGCCACTTGTTTCCAGGTATTCAGTTCCTCCATCTAAGTCCACAATTTGCTGCCTTCCATCTTTACTTTGTGTCAATACGTCAAATAGTAACAATGCAGCTACTGCTATAAACACCACTGTGACAAGCTTTATCAGCAAATCTTTAAGGAATTTGTCGTTCTTAAGTTTTTCCCACATTATTTATCCTCCTTATAAATATATATTTGTATATTTGGCTTTATTCCAGGAAAATTGCTAAGGGTGACAATATTATTACCATAATTATCAGAGAAAAAATGAATTTTAAATATTTTTTCATATTCCCTTCGGGCATTAAAATCTCAATAAATGAAACGGCAACTATGATTATAAATATATTCTTAACCCATTCTTTTACTATTTCCAAAGGCTTCCACCTCCAATACCTATAATAATGGTTAGGAAGATGAGAAACATTATTGCTCCCAAAAGGAGAATAACCGCCAATGTTATTACTGTGCTGCCTACTTCACTTAAACAATCTGAAATAGTTTTAGTTCCGATAGGTTCAATGATGATTGCTGTAACTTTAAAGACCAAAGCGATTGCTAATATTTTCAACATAGGCACGATGAGAAGTGTAATAATGATCAGAAGTCCAAATATACCCACTCCATTTTTTATTAGAGCAGAGCAGCTAAGAATTAGATCTATGGAATCCGCAGCAAAGCCACCTACAATTGGGACAAAATTATCAACAGAATATTTTGCAGTCTTTGCCAGCATGCCATCTGCTGACTTTGTTACCACCCCTTGGATTGCCGTTAAACCGGAAAACAAAGTTACCATAAGACCCATAGCAAATATTGCAAAATTTCTCATAAATATGCCTAGTTTTTTCACATAATCCCTTTCGGATAAGCTGTTTACCAATAAAAAAATACAAGATAAGTAAACTGCTGGCATGATGATTTTTTGTAATGCAGTACTAAAAATTGTTGTAGCAGCTACTATAAAGGGATTTAAAATCCCCCCGGAGGTAAGGCCTCCCATGGCAATCAATAGCGGAATCAAAACTGGCAAGAGAACTTGCATGACGATAGACATGGTATCTATTGCCTCACTGCAGATGGCGTAAATATCCATAAAAATCTTTAGACAAAGGGCGATTACGCTACAGCTACAGATGATAATTCCTAGGTTGGATACTGTATCATTTCCAAAGGAAGTAGATAAGTTTGTTAATAGACCTATAATAATACAGATAATCACCAGCTGGACTCCAAGAATAATACTTCCTCTAATTTCATGAAGAAACAGATCTCCTATGGCAACCAGGACATCATTCAGGTCAAATATGGGTTTCCCGGCAAGAAGACTCTTAATGATTTCCTCTGGTGATGTACTTGTAAATATATTTCCATTCTTTGAAGCAATATGGAAAAGCTCCTGGATTTCTTCCATATCCATTGAAGCTAGTTGCTCCTTCACAATTTCCTCTACAACCATGATTTACATCACCACCTCCTAAGTATTATGATAAAATGCATTGCATGTAATAACCCTTAGCTGGGAAGCATTAGATTTATTAGCTCAATCACTGCTACTATCACAGGAACAGCAAGATAGAAAATTATGATTTTTCCTGCAAGTTCTACCTTGGTTGCTATGGCAGATTCTCCTGAATCCCTACAAATTTGTGCTGCAAAATCTGCCACGTAGGCAACTGCTAGGACTTTTATGATAATAGGAAAAAAATTCCGACCATAGCTGATTTCATCATAAATGGATCTTAGGAACTCAAAAACAGCTGATAGCTTGTATATAATCATGGCAAAAATAATCATCACCGTAGCCACAACCACATAGGTTGCAAACTCTGGTCTACTGTTTTTTACCATAGATGCTGTTATTACTCCGCAAATCCCTATCGCCGCAATTTTGAAAATATCCATATCCATCTTTACACCCCTAGTGATTGTCTATATTTGAAATAGAGTTTTAACAGTATTAAAAAAATCATTGATCATATTTACAATTAAAAAAAGTACTACTATAATGCCTGCAAGTGTAGTCATCATGGCCTGATCCTCCCTGCCGGCTCTTATAAGTACCTGGTTCAACACTGCAACGATGATGCCGATAGCAGCAATTTTAAAGATAATATCAACGTTTAAGTCCATAAACATGCTCCTCTCCGGTTCCTTCAAATTTTAATCCTTGAGTTCCTCATTACATGATATTCTATGGACAAGATTTTATGCTTATAAAAGTTTTAGATTTCATCCTGGTCTGGGCGGATGCATTGGCTGCGATTTCACAGGCTGGTCAGGATTTTGATACTCTAAACGCTTGAATTTCGCCATGTTCAGACTGTCAAACAAACCAACTTTTACCGTGTTTGACAGGAGCTGAACATGTCGCTCAATTTCAGCGGAGAGTATGACAAAATCCCTCCGACAGCCGGTTCAACCGCAGCCAGTGCATCCGTCCAATTACTACAATACAAACTGTAGCAAAAACTAATAAGCTGATATCTTCCTTTAAGGTAGACATCAGCTTATTTAAATTTTATTTATTTAGTTCTTGTCCTTTAAAACAGATCATCCTCTATCAATACCTTCATGACTCCTCCGCACACCATGCCTTCATCCTCTGCTACATCCCCTGTCATGTCTATGGTTTGTACCTCATATTTACCTGTACCGATAATATCCATGGCGTTTTGGATAACGGCCCCCTCACTACAGCCTCCGCCTATACTTCCGATGATTCTCCCGTTAGAGAATACCACCATTTTAGCGCCAGGTCCTCTTGGTACGGAGCCTAAGGCAGAAATCACTGTCACAATGGATCGCATTTCCTTTGGATGACTAGACAAATAATTAATGACTCTGTAATCTAAATCCGATCTGTTAATATATTTTTCTCCCCCTGCTGCCCCTTGATGCCCTCCTAGCCGTTTTCGCTCAATTATTTGTGCCAGTATGGAGATTGCTATCTCTTCAGGAGTAATGGCGCCAATCCTTAAGCCAATGGGAGTGCAGACTCGTTCTAGACGCTGGGCATCATAACCTTCTTCAACGAGTAATTTTTTTAATGCCGTTACTCTTCGCATGGAACCGATCATTCCTAAATAAATGGTTTCATCATATGTAAGTAGCTTTCGAAGACAGGTTGCATCATGAGTATGGCCCCTTGTAATAATGACTAGGTAGTCTGTCTCTGTGATATTCAATTGCTCTATGGCATTTTCAAAGGAGTCACATATAACATGGGTAGCATGAGGAAAGCGTTTTTCATTAGCAAAAGCCAAGCGATCATCTACTACTGTAACGGAGAATCCTATCTTTGCACCAAATTCTACAACAGGCAATGCAATATGTCCTCCGCCAAATACCACAAGCCTTTCTTCCTTATAAAAGGGTTCCAAGAATATATCGTTGTCTTCATTTTTTATGACCTTTGGCATGCCTTCAAGAAGAACTTCTTTGGCTGTTTCCTTTAGTTCCTCTGGAGCATCATTAAGGGACCAAAGCTGTCTTTCCATGCTTTCTATACTTCCTTGGGGGGCTCTAAGGTGGGTAGCCTGTATCAATCTTTGTTCTTTACCTAACCTGTTTTCAATTTCTTTGTACAAATTCATCCTATTCGCCTCCTGCTTCAATAATCTTACTTAGTTCATTTATTATTATTTTTACTTCTTCCTCCGTGTTTTCATCACTTAAGGATAATCGCAGGGCTCCTTGCGCTTCAACATAATTCATTCCTAGTGCTCTTAAGACATGGGATGGTTCTGGAGATCCAGAATCGCAAGCCGATCCTGCAGAACAGATAATACCTACGGTATCTAAAGCATGCACAAGGCTATTTCCTTCAAAGCCGGGAAATACAAAAGAGGCTATTCCTGGGAGCCTGTTCAATGGGTCACCTGTCAACCTGGCTCCGGGCAATGCTTCAATCCCTTTTATAAGCATCTCAGTGACTGGTCTAAGCTTAAATTCCTTTGTAGGTAGGTTTGCAACGGCTTCTTCTAAGGCAACGGACATGCCAACCACACCAGCTACATTTTCTGTGCCTCCCCGTAGCCCTTGCTCTTGACCACCGCCATGAATAAGAGGTTCCAATTTGATCCCATTTTTAATATACAATGCTCCTACGCCTTTAGGTCCATGGAATTTGTGTGCCGAAAAGGACAAAAGATCAATTTTGGACTCAGAAACAGAAATAGGTATATGGCCGACAGCCTGAACTCCATCTACATGAAAAATAATATTTTTTTCCTCAGCAAGCTTGCCAATATCTCTTATAGGCAAAATGGTTCCTATTTCATTATTTGCTGCCATAACTGAGATTAGTATGGTATCCTCACGAATAGAGGATTTGAGCTGTTCTAATGACAATTTACCGGTGGATTCTACAGGTAGATAGGTTATTTCAAAACCTTGTTTTTCAAGGTATTTCATGGTATTAAGTACTGCATGATGCTCAATGGATGTGGTAATCAAATGTTTGCCTCTGTGCATATTTGCCTGAGCAACGCCTTTTATAGCCCAATTATCTGATTCTGTGCCGCTACCAGTAAAGTAAATTTCCCTTCCCTCTGCTTCGATGGCTTTTCCTATTATTTCGCGGGCTTTATTGATAGTTCTTTTTGCATCCCGGCCTATTCCATAAATTCCAGATGGATTCCCATGAAACTCTTCCAGGTAAGGCTTCATAGCCTCATAAGCCTTCTTCGATAGCCTTGTAGTGGCAGCATTATCTGCATAAATGATTTTTGTCATATTCCACTCCATCAAATAATCTTCTGCCTATAAGGTCTTGGTTAATAAGACAGAATAAAAAGCAGTATCCGTTTCGATACTGCTATTTTAGCATAGATATATACCTTTTTCTATATTAATATGATTACTACTAGAATGCCAATGGCTACTCCTAGGCTTTTATACATCTTTCCCTTGGTGGTACGGTGCTCAATAGCCTCCTTCACTTGACCTTCCAATAATGAAGAGGTTCTTGAGAATATATTCAATTGGTTCTCTATATCTGTCTTACCAATATTCATACCAAAATCTACAATGATCTCTTTATCTTCTCTAGTCAACGATGATTCATTGTAAACAGTATATACGGCCTTTTCCCAGCATTGAGAAAAATTATGTGTTTGATCCTCCTGTAGCATTTCCCATGTGGTTTGGAAGAGCATACTTGTCATCCCCCTCTTAATATGCTGGATTCGTTTGAAAATCTCTGGTAGAGGATCCATCAAATATTTCATTTCAGACTCCAAAATTTTTAAAGTACTGATAAAGTCCTGCAAATGAAAGACTCTGTTGTCAAAAGACTTGGCCTTTAACATTCCTGAAATGCTGGCACCCGCAATAATCAGTATATACAATAGGAATTTTATCATGGATAACAACTCCCCCTTTGTTATCTCACATTCATGTTTCTTTCGTCTCGAATAGCTGCAATCGATCCTACCACTGGAACATTAGAAAGAAATATTAATCGCTGAAAGACGCCTGCTCGCACCAAATCACCAATGCCTGAATTTAATAAATCATCATAGGAATTCCCATGAATGGTTGTAACAAGGCTAATACCAGCGCAGACAGCCGCTTCAATGGAGCGACAATCCTCACTCTTACCTATCTCGTCAGTAGCAATGATGTCTGGTGACATGGAGCGAATCAACATGATAATTCCTTGAGCCTTAGGGCAGCCATCTAACACATCCGTTCTTATTCCTAGATCATAAGACGAGATACCATGATAGGATCCTGAAATTTCTGATCGTTCATCGCAAACCCCCACTTTAAACCCGGTATTGCTTAGATTTCGTATCATATCTCGCAGTAATGTAGTCTTACCGCATTTTGGTGGTGATATGATTACAGTGTTGTAAATTCCTCCCTTTCCCTTCATGAGAAATCTCATACACGGATCAGAGACGCCGATGATTTCCCGGCTTCTTCTGATGTTTATAGAAGAAAAATCTTTTATGGTTTTTATTTTTCCATTTTCTAAAACTGTTCGACCGCATACTCCAACTCGATGGCCACCTTCAATGGTTATATATCCATTGGATAGCTCATCTTGATATGCATAGGCAGAATGATTCAGTAATGCATTCAGCATACTAGCCATCATTTCTCTATCGATCCTTTTACCGTTGGGCCCTTCAAGCTCGTACTCCCTACCATTAGCATAAATAATCATATGATGCCCTAAGCGTAGGCGTATTTCCTCTATGTGATTTAATAACTTTGCCGGCAGCCTTCTAATTTGCTGTGCTGTTTCAGCCGGCATTTTCGCCAGGATGGCTTCTATGCCATTCATATGTAAATGACCCCCTTATTCCAATCTTCTGATGTGAATTTATATATAACATCATATGAATTGGACAAGGATTTATTCCTCATTAATGAGAATTCTGCGAAAGTAAATACCGCCCATGGCTTTCCATGAGCGGTAGAATTTGTTAAATCGTATTATTATGATGACTCATTTTCATCATCATTCTCATTATTCAGAGGTGGGGCAATGTAAAGCTTCACCTTGTCTATTCTTCTATCCTTTACAGATTCAACCTTAATGGTATAATTACCTATTTCTATGATGCGTTCCTGGGTTTCGTCTTCATCAGGTATTTCTCCTAGCTTCTCAATAACCAGACCACCTATGGTCTCATGCTCTTCAGATTCAAGGTTGATTATTAACTCGTCATTTAGGTCATCTAAATAGTATTGACCGTCTACCATATAAGTGTTTTCATCTATTTTTTCCAGCTTCGCTTCGCTTTCAGTATATTCGTCCTCGATGTCACCCATAACTTCTTCTATTAAGTCCTCAATGGTTACAATTCCAGAAAATCCACCATATTCATCAATAAGTAAAGCAATATGCACATTGGACTCCTGTAGCTCTCTAAATAAGTTATCGATATTCTTACTTTCTGGTACCAAATAGGGTTTTTTTAGCAAGCTTCTGATGTCAACATTTTCAAATCCATGTTTTCTGGCTTCAATGATGTAGTCCTTTACATAAAGAATACCAATAATATTGTCTATATCCTTATCATAATATGGAATTCGGGCATGCCTTGATTGCAAAAGGTCATCTACATAATCCGCAAGGTTGTCATTGATGTCTAACATATATACATCAGGTCTAGGCGTCATAATTTCATAAGCTAGTTTATCATCAAACTCGAATATACTGTTGATCATATCCTTACCTATTTCTTTTATCAAACCTGTCTCTTGACCAACCTCCAGCAGTGATTTGATTTCCTCTTCCGAATAGTGTTCTTCAATATCTTCATCCTTAACGCCAGTTATTCGAAGAAGGATAGCTACAGACTTAGATAAAAGCCATACGAAAGGCTTTGATATTCTTGCAACAAAATTTACAGGCTTTGCAGTGAATAAAGCAATTTTTTCCGAATATTGCAGAGCCATTCTTTTAGGATAAAGTTCACCAAAAACTAAGGTTACATAGGATAGGACAACTGTTACGATAACAACAGCAACCTGGGGTCCTGCTGGAACTCCTGCTCTTGTAAGAAACTCACCGATTCCACCAGACATACCTGTAGCAGCAGCTGCACTAGCTAGAAACCCTGCCAAGGTAATAGCAACCTGAATTGTGGAAAGGAACCTATTTGGTTCGCTATGAAGATTAGAAATAATTTTTGCTTTTTGATTGCCTTCCTGGGCTAAGATTTTTATTCTATTCTTATTCACAGAAACGATAGCCATTTCCGCAGAAGCAAAGAAAGCGTTAATTAAAATAAGCACTACTAGAAAAGTAATTTTTATAGATAATGGTATACTCGGGTCAGGGTCCATCGAATATTTCCTCCTTTTAGCTGTATCTTATATAATGGGATTTTATAGCAAAACTATGATTAACATTATACCACTTATTTAAGCTTACGTAACATATAATTTCGTGATACTGGAAATTCCATCCGAATCTTTACGATTTGTTGAGGATGGGGGGCAGCTTGTATAGGCTGATCTTCATCATCTAGGAGCACATCTATTTTCTGTTTGAAGTGTTCTGTATAAGGTCCAAAAACCTCAATTTCATCCCCGAGCTCCATTTTATTTCGTTGTTCAATTGTTGCTAGCTTGGTCTTTTCGTCGTAATCTTTTACAAGTCCAATAAAGGTATAATCTCTTGTGTAAGCACTGGTTTGATAATTCTGATCCTTATTGGTAGGCTTATCAAAGAAAAAGCCGGTGGTAAACTCTCGATGACTAACCTTTTTCAATTCAACAAGCCAATCTGGATTAAAAACGTAATTTTCAGGATCCGCGTAATAGGCATCTATAGCTTTTCTGTAAGCACTCACTACGGTAGCAACATAAAAAATACTTTTCATTCTGCCTTCAATCTTGGCAGAACTAATGCCCGCCTGGATGATTTCAGGGATATGCTGAATCATGCATAAATCTCTGGAGTTGAGGATGTAAGTTCCCCTCTCATCTTCAACCACAGGATAATATTCTCCTGGTCTTTGCTCTTCTACTAGATTATACTTCCACCTGCATGGATGTGCACATTGACCTCTATTTGCATCCCGTTCCGCCATGAAATTGCTTAGCAAACACCGGCCAGAATAAGAAATGCACATAGCACCTTGTACAAAGGTTTCCAACTCTATGGTCTCAGGGAGCCTTTTCCTAAGCTCTTTGATTTCTTCAAAGGTAAGCTCTCTTGCCAAGACAATCCTTTTAACCCCAAGCTTATGCCAAAATTCTGCACTCTTATAATTGGTGGTGTTTGACTGTGTACTTAAATGGATCTCAGCATCGGGAATATGCTCATGAATCATCATCATTACGCCGGGATCTGAGACGATAAATCCATCTATGGCAATGTCTTTGATTTCTTCAAGATATTTATCAAGTAGTGACATATCTTCATTATGAGCAAATATATTCAGGGTCATATAAATCTTTTTGTTTCGATCATGGGCATAGCTTACCCCCTCATAAATATCCTTTATAGAGAAGTTTTTTGCTCCTGCTCTGAGACCAAACATTTCTCCGCCGAAATAAACCGCATCTGCACCATAATCGATAGCTATTTTTAGTTTTTCTAAATCTCCAGCCGGAGCCAGAAGTTCTATTTTCTTCATTCTAATCCTCTTATTTATCCTCGCAGCACACTGACAGCTACTCCATCCCCTACAGGTAAGATTGCTGTCTCTGCATAGTCTATATTAGTAATATATTTTAAATAGTCTCTCATGCGCCTAACACTTGTTTTTTGTCTTCTAGCCGTTATATATTCATCAGAAACTGTTTTTCCCTGTAGGAGAATATTATCTGAAATAATAACGGCCTCATCCTTACAAAGGCCAATAGCTCCATCCCAAAATTCCTTATAATGGCCCTTGGCCGCATCGATAAAGACCATGTCAAAACCATTTTCTTTTTTATTTTCCATAGAAGACGAGAGTTTTTCCAAGCTTTCCAGCCCATCACCTAAAATAACATGAATCCTGTCAGAATAACCAGCTTGCTTTATATTTTCAATTGCTTGCTGATACATTTTTTCCTTTGCTTCTATGGTAGTTATTTTAGCTTCCTTTGAGGCCTGTGCAAAGCAAATAGCAGAATAACCCACTGCTGTTCCGATTTCTAGAATTCTCAGGGGTTTTTTTATCATAATAAGGCTTATTATTAATGCCTCCGTATCTTTCAAAATAATAGGAACATGATTTTCTTCTGCATTTTTTCTTAATTCAGAAAGAAATTCATTTTGTGGTTGATACATTCCATTGATATAGTCTGTTACCTTGTTGTTCGTTACGTTCATAGTTTACCTTTAATAATATTAGTCGGATTAACGATCTTTTTTAGTATGTTACAACCTGGTGCTTAAGTATGCATAAGGAAAGCTTTGAGCGCTTTTGATGAGGATTTATCAATACCAAAGCGAGAAGGATTTCCGTTGCATACCCAAGCACCAGGCTCAAAGCTGCACTACTACAATGCATTAATATATTGATTTTTATATTTTAAAAATTCATTGTAGGTTTTTGCAAAATTATGAGAGCCATCTAATTCTGGCTTAAGTACGTAATACAAATAATCTGTCTCAGCAGGATATAAAGCCGCCTTAATAGATTCCGCTCCCGGCGAACATATAGGGCCTGGTGGAAGACCATTAATTTGATAAGTGTTGTAAGGAGAATCAACCTTTAGATCATTATAGTTCAGTCTGTCCTTATGCTCGTCAAGGGCATATTGAACGGTAGCATCAATCTGAAGAGGCATATTTATAGAGAGCCTGTTTTGAATCACACTAGACACCAATTCTCTCTCTGCGTCCACCCGAGTTTCTCTTTCAATTAAAGAAGCGATGGTAATCACTTGATTTATGCTAAGACCCATTTCTTTAGCTCTATCATAATATTCATCGACAAAAACTAAATCAAATTGTTTTAGCATCCGATCGATAATGTCATGCTCATTGGCTGTTGTAAAAACATCGTATGTTTCAGGGTATAAAAAACCCTCCAGCCGATTGGGCCCTGCTGGCGCACCTTGTAAAAATTTGTATTGGAAAACCCCAAGCTCCAGCTCCTTTAAAAATATTTCCTCATTGATGAGGCCTTCGGAAGAAAGCTTGTCTACGACCCTTCTGATGTCATACCCCTCCGGTATGGTAAATCTTTGAGTTGCAGCATTGCCTGAAATAATAATATTCATTATTTCATCCATTGGCATACTTGGAGATAGGGCGAATTCTCCGGCTTTATATTTTCCATCATAGCCTTTTATCCTAGACTGCATCTTAAAATTACCGGCACTATCAATAATCCCTTTTTCCTCTAAGATATTTCCTATACTTGACGTCCCAGCTCCCTGAGGGATAGTCACAGAAATAACTTGGGTATTATTAGGATCTAATGGTTTACTCCCTTTACTTAAATAATAAGTGAAGAGCAGTGCTACGACAATGATAAGGACCGCTATAACAATGATAACGGTCAGTATCTTATTCCTTTTAGATTTTCTTTTAGCCATATCTACCTCATGCAGGAGGCTTTGTTACTTATTTTGCTCTAGATAAGTATTCTCCTGTTCGTGTGTCGATTTGAATGACTTCTCCTTCTTCAATGAAAATTGGCACCTGTACAACTGCTCCCGTTTCTACTGTGGCAGCTTTTGTTACATTAGTCGCCGTGTCTCCTTTAACACCAGGTTCTGTTTCAATAACCTTTAAATTAACGAAATTCGGTGGTTCTACGATAAAAGCATTTCCTTTGTAGAACTTAATCGTAGCCATATCATTTTCTCTGATATAATGCATCGCATCCTCTACTTGTTCTTGATTTAATGGAACCTGCTCAAAGGTCTCTTGGTCCATAAAGTAGTAAAGTTCACCATCGCTATACAGGTATTGCATAGTTTTCGTATCTATATGGGCTTTAGGAAATTTATCATTGGGGTTGAAGGCTTCTTCTCGTGTTGCTCCTGTTAAGATATTCCTGTATTTTGTTCTTACAAAGGCAGCTCCCTTACCTGGTTTTACATGTTGAAAATCTAGGACAACATGAGGTTCGCTATTTATCTCAAAGGTAACGCCTTTTCTAAAATCACTTGCATAAATCATATCATCATACCTCCGTATCTTTTGCTTTTAATTCTATCCTTAATTTGTCATATATAAGCTTGTATATTATATCAAATATTGACATGAGGACAAGTATTCCTGTTAAATTTTTAGTTAGATATAAGAAACTTTATTCATTATCTGTCTTAATTGCTTCACCAAGAATCGAATAAATGTCATTTACTAACAGTGAAAAACTTATTTCGGCTTGAAGATACTGTGCTGCAACAGGATCCTTCATCAAAATCTGATACAATGATTGAACCTGCTCCATCATTTCAGGACCGAGTTCTTCCCCAAACATTTGTGACTTTTGGATTTCAAATTGTTTTGCCTGAAAATCATTGAGCATGCTAGCAAGTTCGCTGTTTTCAGAGGCTTTGGCCTTCATCTCCATATAATTCTTGTATTCAGGGGACTCTTTTAGGGCTCTTGCCAGGTTGTGTGCATGGTCGTGTACATTCATGACTTTTTCCTTTCTTACTTGTTTATTATTATATTTCTAAGAATATAGGGAGAATCACTGGACTTCTTTTGGTTTTGCTATAAATGAAGCTTTTTAACTCATCTCTTACAGCATTTTTTAATCCAGCCCAATCACGCTGCCCTTCTTGACAACATTTGTTTAGTCTATTACTTACTGCTAATTTTGCTGAATTCATTAGGTCTTCATTCTCTCTGACATATACAAAGCCTCTTGAAATAATATCCGGGCCGGAAACAATCATACCTGACTTCTTGTCTATAACTGCTACTACAATTATCAATCCTGATTCTGATAGTAGCTTACGATCACGAAGCACGATATTACCTACATCCCCCACCCCAAGACCATCAACTAGTACCGCCGAAGCAGGTACTTCTTCTTTGGTAAGCTGAGCTGTGCCGTTTTTTAAACTTAGTACTTGTCCGTTCTTCATAATAAAAATATTATCTTTTGGCTTCCCTAAGTTTTCGGCTATCATAGCGTGGCTTCGTAAATGCCTGTATTCTCCATGGACAGGCACAAAATACTGTGGCTTAATTAGTGAATGCATAAGCTTCAGCTCTTCTTCACAAGCATGTCCTGACACATGAATGTCAGCAATATCAGAATAAATGACTTCAGCACCCTTTTCGAAAAGTTTATTCACTACATTTGAAACGGTTTTTTCATTTCCTGGAACAGGGCTTGAGGAAAGTATAACTATATCGCCTTTTTTAATTTGAATGGCCTTGTGATCATTGGATGCCATTCTTGACAGCGCAGACATAGGTTCTCCCTGACTTCCTGTAGTAATAATAACAAGTTCTTTATCCGGAATGTTTTTTGTTTTGTTTATATCTATGATGACATTAGCGGGCACCTTTAAATAGCCCAGCTCCATAGCCAGCTTTACCACATTAACCATGCTACGACCGGAAATAGCCACCTTTCTGTTAAACATCACCGCAGTATCTATGATTTTTTGTACGCGGTGAATATTAGATGAGAAGGTTGCTATAAGGATTCTCTTGTCCGAAGCTCTGAATATATTCTCGAGAGTGATGCCCACTGTTTTTTCAGAAGCAGTATAACCTTTTCTTGCTGCATTGGTACTATCAGCCATCATTAGAAGGACACCTTTTTTCCCTATTTCAGCAAGTTTTTGAAAGTCAATGGGCTCCCCATCTAAAGGGGTATAGTCTATCTTAAAGTCGCCGGAATGAAAAATATTCCCAGCAGGTGTTTCAATAGAGTAGCATAAGGAGTCAGCAATAGAGTGAGTTGTCCTTATGGCTTCCACTTTGAAGTCTCCGATTCTTGTAATTTGCCCTGGCTTAATAGTGTGGAGCTTTCCCTTTATACCATGCTCCTTTAGTTTGTTTTCCACTAGCCCTAGGGTAAGCCTTGGGGCATAAATAGGTATATTAAGCTCCTTTAAAAGGTATGGTATGGCCCCAATATGGTCCTCATGACCATGAGTAATAAATATGCCCCTCACCTTTGATTTGTTTTTTATTAAATAGCTAAAGTCGGGGATGACAATATCAATTCCGTACATTTCATCATTTGGGAAACTCATGCCGCAGTCGATAAGAATAATAGTATTCTTGCACTCTAAAATAGTCAGGTTCTTCCCGATTTCATTTAGACCACCTAGGGGGATAAGCTTTACCGCACTGCTTCCCTTAGTGTTATCAAGTATTTTCAATTTTTTTAAATATCCTTTCTTTTATTTCGTTCGTTCATCAAAAAATTTAATTTTTTCTCATCAGCAATGGACTATGCGCAGTCTATTATTTAATGACTGTCACTAAATATTTTAACGTCCAGTAAGTCCATTGCTGAATGATAAATCTTTATAGCATTATTTTGCCACAATATTTAATAATTTACCCGGTACAGCTATCACTTTGATGATTTCCTTTTCCTTCAATAATGCTTGTACCTTTTCATTTTCCATAACAGCGTCAGTAAATGCTTCTTTACTCAGTCCTGTTGCAATTTCAATTTTTTCTTTTACTTTTCCATTTAGCTGGACAACAATTTCTACCGAATCCTTTATGAGTGCACTTTCGTCAAATTTTGGCCATTTTTCCAAGTATGCGCTTCCTTCATGACCAGTATGATTCCACATTTCCTCGCAAATATGAGGAGTGAATGGTGATAGCATAAGAATCATGTTCTCAATTGAAGCTTTCAATAAGCCTGTATTAGGATTTTCCATTTCTTTATACTTATAGATTTCATTGACTAATTCCATAATGGAGCTAATGGCCGTATTAAAGTTAAATCGTCCTCCGACATCCTCTGTAACCTTTTTAATTGTTGCATGAAGGGTGTAATTCATGTTTTTATCTGCTGGCCCTTCAACAGTAAAAGTAGAGGGCGCTCCATCAAGCTTGTCCTTTAACTCATAAACAAGACGATATACTCTATTTAAGAAACGGTAGCTCCCTTCCACTCCTGCATCTGACCACTCTAGCTCTTTTTCCGGAGGAGAAGCAAATAAAATAAATAGTCTTGCTGTGTCAGCTCCGTATTTATTGATGATTTCTTCAGGACTCACCACATTTCCTTTGGATTTAGACATTTTTGCGCCGTCCTTCAACACCATCCCTTGAGTAAGAAGGTTGGAAAAAGGTTCTTCTACCGATGAGTATCCAATATCAAATAAAAATTTGGTAAAGAATCTAGCATAGAGCAGATGCAAAATGGCATGCTCAACACCACCAATATATTGGTCAACACCCATCCAATACTTGGCTTTCTCTTTATCGAATACTTCTTTATCATTCTTTGCATCTGTATATCTGAAAAAATACCATGAAGAATCTAAGAAAGTATCCATTGTATCTGTTTCTCTTTTTGCAGCTTTACCGCATTTAGGACAGTCAGTATGAATAAAGTCTTGGTTCGTAAGCAGTGGAGATTCTCCTTTGGCTGAAAAATCTACCTCTGTAGGTAATAAAACGGGGAGATTTTCCAGTTTTTCCGCTACCCATCCGCAATCCTCACAATAGATCATCGGAATAGGGGTGCCCCAGTATCTCTGCCTAGAAATGAGCCAGTCTCTCAGTCTAAAGTTAACAGATTCCCTTCCAATCTTTTTTTCCTCTAAATACTTATTAATGCTTTCCTGTGATTCAACATTATCCATGCCGTTAAATTGGCCAGAATTAATCAGCTTACCCTCAGCCACAAAAGCTTCCTCTAGGTTGTTGATGTCAATCTTAGGATCTTGAGGATCTACTACAGGAATGATATCTAGATTATATTTTTGGGCGAACTCAAAGTCCCTTTGATCATGAGCTGGCACGACCATAATGGCACCGGTTCCATAGTCCATCAATACATAATTAGCAATATAAATAGGGACCTTTTTACCATTAAGCGGATTGATGGCATAACGACCGATAAAGATACCTTCTTTTTCTAATGTATTAGAAGAACGCTCGATGTCACTAATGCTCTGTAATTTTTCCTTAAATTCATTGACAGCTTTTTCATAGTCGCTGCCTGCTACCAATTCCATTACATAAGGATGCTCCGGTGCAAGCACCATACAGCTAACACCAAAAAGGGTATCCGGCCTGGTAGTAAATATGGTCAGTTCCTTTTCAAAACCTTCAATACTAAAATCTACTTCAGCACCGACACTCTTGCCTATCCAGTTCTTTTGCATAATTTTAACTTTGTTTGGCCAACCATCTAACTTGTCAAGATCATTAAGCAATCGGTCTGCATAGTCTGTAATTTTTAGATACCACTGCTCCAATTCCTTTTTTCCCACCGCGGTTGAACATCTTTCACAGGCTCCGTCCACAACCTGCTCATTGGCAAGCACTGTATTACAAGAAGGACACCAATTAACCGGATTCTTCTTTTTATATGCTAGACCTTTATCAAAGAATTGAATAAAGATCCACTGCATCCATTTATAATAATCGGGATGGCAGGTTGCCACTTCTCTATCCCAATCATAGGAAAAGCCTAGCTCTTGAAGCTGTTTTCGCATTTCTGTAATGTTATTCCAGGTCCAAATATTTGGATGTATTCCATGCTTTATGGCTGCGTTTTCCGCAGGAAGTCCAAAGGAATCCCACCCCATTGGATGTAATACATTATAACCATTCATTTTTAAATAACGAGCAGCCACATCTCCTATAGAATAATTTCTAACATGGCCCATATGAAGCTTCCCGGAAGGGTATGGGAACATCTCAAGGAGATAGTATTTTTTTATATCCTCTTTTTCCGTAGTCTTAAATAGCTTATGGTCTTCCCAATATTTTTGCCATTTTTCTTCTATTTCATCAAAATTATAACGTTCATTCATACAATTTTTCCTCCATGCTTGTTGTGATTTTTAGCCTTCCACATCTTCATCTTCAAGGTCTAAAAAATTACAGTCACTCCAAATCTTTTCAATATTATAATGGTTTCGTTGTTCTATCGAAAAAACATTAATAATAACATCAGCATAATCCATGAGGATCCAGCCCGAATTACTTTTGCCCTCCACATTCTTTGGCAAAATATTTTCTTTCGCCAGCTGCTCTATAACTTCTTCTGATAGAGCGCTTATTTGTCTCTCTGAGTTCCCAGATGCTATGACAAGGTAATCGGCAAAAGATGATTTTTCCGTGATGTCAATTACAACAACGTCGGTTGCCTTTTTGTTCGTTAATATTGAGGCAGCTTTTAAGGCTAATTCTTTATTATTCATTCACATTCTCCTCTTACTAATATTTACTGAGTTATTAAATACTTTTATCATTTATAATTTCCCCATCATCAAATTAAAAAGCCTGGCTACGGGCTAAGTCATCCCGTGCCTTTAATGTATCTTCATTTAGATACATCCCCTTGTTATTAATATGAGCAATGGTATGGTTGAGGGACATGAGGCAGGCTTTATCTAAATTCTCATAGGCTAAATCCCTCAGTTCATCAACTCCGGAGTAAACTCTACCCGGTTCAATGGCATCAGCTATATAAATGATTTTTTCCAGCTTGCTCATATTTGCCCTTCCAGTGGTATGATAGCAAACGGCATTAATCACATCCTGATCCACAATATTGAATTCCCGTTCCATAACAAAAGCAGCAATTTTGCCATGTGCTAAATTGCAGTTATTTAAATACGAGTCATCAAGCCCCATTTTTCTTATATAATTGTTTAAGTCGCTATTGGGGATTCCTCTAAAAGCATCATGAAATAAGGCGGCGATTTCAGCCTTCTCAATATCTTCTCCGTATCGAAGGGCTAACTTTTTCGATTCTTCTACCACAGCGTAAGTATGGTTCCGCCTCTTTTCAGTAAGATTCTTTTCAATGTATTCAATTATTTTTTGTTTTTCCGCACTATTCATATTTAATACAATAATACCATTTATATCCGGAAGTTTCAATATTCAATTCATGTGTGGCCACAGCCAATCATCTCTCGGTCTTATGGCCGTGCCGGCCACAGCCAATCATCTCTCGGTCTCTGGCAGGTTATATAGCTTGTTGTTATATATATATTGCTCTACTGCTTCTGGCAGAAGATATTTAATACTTTTTCCCTCATATAAACGTTTTTTTATGTCTGTTGAAGAAATCTCGACTTCAGAGTTGTTTATTTCTATAATATGAGTTCCAAACTTTTCTCTAAATTCTTTAATTCGTGCTTTTAATTCTTTCTCTTTATAACTAGGTCTGGTACCTACAACAAAGGCAAATTCTGTTAGCAAATCTTCTGCCTTATACCACTTTTCCATGTTCAAGAAGGCATCGGTACCAATGATAAAGTGAAGCTCGTTATACTCTCCATATTTTTTCTCACAACCCCTAAGGGTATCTATAGTATAAGATACCCCTGGGTTGTTTAATTCCATTTCTGATACGGAAAAATACGGATTCTCTGCAGTAGCTAGCTTTAGCATTTCTAATCGATGGAAAGGGTCAGCCGCCTTTGTATGTAGCTTGAACGGCTGCACCATAGCAGGCATAAAAATTATTTCATCTAATTGAGCATCTTCCCTTGCCTGTTCCCCTAAAATTAAATGTCCGTAATGAATTGGATCAAAGGTTCCACCTAAAATTCCAATTTTTTTCATAATCGTCCCTATTATTCTTTCTTTATTCGATAACTTTGATTCTCAATTCCTCTAATTGTTCTTCAGATGCTTCTGCCGGAGCTTCGCTAACCATACACATAGCGGCCTGATTTTTTGGAAATGCGATGACTTCTCTTATGCTATGCTGACCTGCAAGAAGCATAACAATCCTGTCTAGTCCATAAGCAATTCCCCCATGTGGTGGTGTACCATAACGGAAGGCTTCAATTAAAAATCCAAATTTGTTCTCTATATCTTCCTTTGATAACCCAAGAACTTCAAACATCTTGTTTTGAAGGTTCTTATCATGAATTCTAATACTGCCTCCACCCAGTTCTACGCCATTAAGAACGATATCGTAAGCCTTTGCCTTTACTTTGCCAGGATCCGTATCCATCAGTGGGATATCTTCCATTCGTGGTGAAGTAAAGGGATGATGCATCGCCGAATAAGTGCCCGTCTCTTCATCGTACTCATATAATGGGAAATCAACGACCCATAATAGGTTGTACTTACTATCGTCTAATAAGCCTAGCTTTCCTGCAATATGTCTTCTTAAAAATCCTAGGCTGTCAAAAACTACTTTAGCTTTGTCAGCAACGATTAATATCAAATCTCCCGCCTGGCCCTGGAGCGCATCGGTAATTTCTTTCATTTTTTCTGGTGTGAAAAATTTACTAATAGGTGAATTAATATCATTATCCCCGATTTTTATCCAAGCTAAACCTTTCGCCCCGTAAGCTTTTATCTCTTCCTGCAGCTTGTCAATTTCTTTTCTGCTGAAGCGATCTGCACCGCCTTGGATATTGATACCTCGAACATCTCCTCCGTTTTCCAACGCATTAGAAAATACCTTAAATTCACAATCCTTCACTACATCATTTAAAAGCTTAAGTTCAAAGCCAAATCGGGTATCTGGCTTGTCACTTCCGAAACGTTCCATGGCTTCATCATAGGAGTATCTTGGTAAAGGAATGGATATTTCTATATCAAGTACATCCTTAAATAGCTTTTGAAGGAATTTTTCTTGAATTTCTATCACATCATCCACGTCTACAAAGGATATTTCAAGGTCTATTTGGGTGAATTCTGGTTGCCTGTCCGCTCTTAAATCCTCATCTCTAAAGCATTTTACGATTTGATAATACCTATCGGTCCCTCCTACCATCAGAAGCTGTTTGAACATCTGGGGAGATTGAGGAAGTGCATAAAAGCTTCCAAGATTTACCCTGCTAGGTACAAGATAGTCTCTGGCTCCTTCCGGGGTAGGCTTAATAAGCATAGGCGTTTCCACCTCTGTAAAGCCTTCGCTATCAAAAAAATCCCTAGTTACCTTAGCAATTTTATGTCTAAAAGCCAGGTTCTTTTGCATCTTATTCTTTCTTAAATCTAAGTATCGATACTTTAAACGAAGGTTATCACTAACCTCATCATCATCTTTAATATAGATAGGAGGTGTTTCTGCTTCAGAATAGATGATCAGTTCATCCACAAAGACTTCAATATCTCCCGTGGAAAGCTCATTGTTCTTAGATACTCTTTCCTTTACCGTTCCCCTTACACCCACTACATATTCACTGCGAAGCTTGTCCGCCTTTTCAAATAAATCCTTTGGGATATTATCATCAAAAACAATCTGAACAATACCTGATTTATCTCTTAAATCACAAAAAATCAAACCGCCTAGATTTCGTCTTTTTTGAATCCAGCCATTTAATACAACATGCTTGTCTACGTCTTCCATTCTAAGCTGACCGCACATGTGAGTCCTTTTCATGATACTACTCATTCCGCCACTCTCCTATTTTAATATTTCCTTTACAATATCATCCAATGAGACCTGCTTTTGCTCTGATGTCTCCATATTTTTTATTGATACCATATGCTCCTCAAGCTCATTTTCTCCAATGACAATGACATATTTAGCATGGAGCCTGTTCGCATATTTAAACTGCCCCTTAATATTCCTGCCCATGGTATCCATCTCTGCTTTAAATCCTTGCTTTCTCAGATCCTTAATTAGCTTAAGACCGAAGGCTTTGGCCTTTTCCCCCATCATTGCTATAAATACATGGGTATTTGGTGGCTCAGGTATCTCTACCCCTGATTTTTCCATAAGGAGAAGAAGTCTTTCTACGCCCATTCCAAACCCTACGCCAGGCACAGAGGGGCCACCTATTTCTTCGATGAGGTTATCATACCTGCCTCCTCCGCATACAGTTCCTTGAGCCCCTATTTGATTTGTTACAAATTCAAAGGCTGTCTTTGTATAATAATCCAGTCCCCTGACAATTCCAGGATCTATGGTGAAATCAACCTCCATAGCCCTTAGATTTTCTTGTAGCTCTTCAAAGGCAGTCCTGCAATCCTCACAAATATAATCAAGCATGACTGGAGCTCCCTGAACAAGCTCCTGACATACAGGTGATTTACAATCTAATATTCGCATTGGGTTTCTATCGTATCTGCCTTTACATGTTTGACAAAGATCTTCATATTTATCCTTTAAAAAGTCTCTTAGGATACCACGATAGCTTTCTCTACATTTTGGGCAACCAATGCTGTTAATGCGAAGTTCTAGCTCTGTGATTCCCAATGATTCCAAAAAATCAGCTGCAAAGCTTATTACTTCTGCATCAGCCATCATATTATCCGTTCCAAATAATTCAATTCCGAACTGGTGAAATTGTCTTTGACGGCCAGCCTGAGGATTTTCATATCGAAAACATGGAATACTGTAATAAAGCTTGGTGGGCTGTGTATCGGCGTAAAGCTTGTGCTCAATAAATGCACGGACCACCGGTGAAGTACCCTCCGGCTTTAAGGTTATGCTTCGTTTTGCAAAATCCTCAAAGGTATACATTTGTTTTTCTACAATATCAGTAGTACCCCCTACGCCTCTTGTAAAAAGCTCAGTGTGTTCGAATATGGGGGTTCTGATTTCCTTAAAGGCATATCTATTGCATAAATCACGAAAAGCATTTTCAACATACTGCCATTTATATACATCCTTAGGGAGAATATCCTTGGTTCCTTTTGGTGCTTTAGTTAACATCTCTTAGCCTCCTATGTTAAATAGTTTTTCTTCTTTTCTTTTCAACATCTCATGAATACGTTGAATATATTGTTGGTGATTTGAAACATTCGCAACTCTCTCTAAGCGATTTTCTGCATGAAAATATACCTTTGAAATTCCTCCGGCCCCAAGAGCAATAATGGTCTGCTTTTCCTCCATGATTCTGATATTATAAATCCCTTCTGTGCCGGGCTTTGCATATCCCACATTTTCGAAGTTTCCTATCATTTGCTTCTGCCTATAGAGATAATATGGCTCATAACCAGCCTCTGACAATAGCTTACCAGATGTTTCTAACATTTCTCTTACTTTTATCCCTTGTTTGTAATGGTAGCCTTCATCAATCTGTTTCAGTCTTGATGTTCTTTTTAATGCCAGGGTATGCACTGTAATATTTTCTGGCTGCAAATCTATTACTTTTTCCAAAGTACAAGTAAAATCTTTTTCGTTTTCCTCCGGTAGCCCTGCGATGATATCCGCATTTATTATAGGTATATCGGCCTCTTTTGCCAGCTCAAAGGCTTTAATAATATCCTCTGGAGAATGGGTACGCCCTATAAGCTTTAAGGTTTCCTGCTTCATGGACTGCGGATTAATACTGATTCGATGAACACCATTATTCTTAATTTCCTTAAGCTTTGGTGCGGTCAAGGTATCCGGCCTTCCTGCTTCTAGCGTCAACTCCCTTAAATGAGTTAAATCAAAGGAATTATTAATGCATACAAGTAAATCTCTTAGCTGCTGATGATTCAAGGTGGTAGGTGTTCCGCCTCCGATATAAATAGTTTCAGGATACCAGCCTTTTAGACGCATTTGTTCTGAAACATAGCTGATTTCAGCATAGAGAGCCTCCAAATAGTCATTGAGAATTTTATCATCCGCCTGATTGGAAGTGAAAGAACAATATAAACATCTTGTAGGACAAAAGGGAATACCAAGGTAAAGGCCAACTGCATGGTCTTGAGATTTTTTTACTATCTGAGCCTGTTTATTACAAAGATTAATCAAAAGGTCGGCCTTATCCTCAGTAATATAATAGTCTTCCAGAAGTATTTTCTTGGCTTTCTCAACAGATACTCCTCGGCTCATGATTTCTTGGGTCATCTTTACAGGTCTAATTCCTGTAATGATCCCCCAGTCTGGCGAAAGTCCAGTAAGCTTGTGAAGCTCATCAAATAAGTAGCGCTTCATCTGATTCTTGGCACTTTTCTCCTTTTCCTTATTATTGTCATGGCTTTCCGGAAAATCAGGAATAGTAATCATCTCCTCACCTTCAAGCCCTATAAAGTCTGAGGGAGATTCTTTATCTGCCGATCCATAAAAAATATACTCATTGGGTTTTATGAATATCTTTGTCAACTCTTCAAGCTCATGCTTATATCGATCCTGCTTTAGAAATATCCTATACAAATGGATTGGTCTCCTTCTCACGGCCTATAGTGGTTTCATTCATATGTCCAGGGTACACCCTAGTGTCATCTGGTAACACAAAAAGCTTGTTACGAATAGATGCTACAATCTCCGGATAAGAGCCACCAGGGAAATCTGTACGCCCGATGGATTGTGCGAATAATGTATCACCACTGAATAATGCATCTTTAACTAAAATGCAGATGCCACCCTTGGTATGACCTGGTGTATGGATGAATTTTAATTCCATATCTCCTACTTTTATAGTTTCTCCGTCGATAACATAATGGTCCGCAACAAGCCCTATTGAGAAACCAGTTGTTTCTCTAGAAAAATTAAGTTTAGCATCGCTAAGAAGCTGCTTTTCTTCAGCGCCTGCAACAAGCTTTACCCCTGGAAATTCTTTCTTATATGCTTCAACGCCACCAATGTGGTCTCCATGGCCATGGGTTAATATAATATATTCTACTTGAAGTTGGTTTTCCTTAATATGGTTTACCATATCAACATTATGTCCACCTGCATCTACTATAAATGATTTTTTTGTATTTTTGTCAGTTACCAGGTAACTGTTGGTCCCCAAAGGCCCACTGGTAAAATTCTTGATTATCATACTTGCTCTTATCCTTTCTACATCTTAATCTAAACACTAATATATGAATTGGGACACTAAAATGTCTTTTTACTGTCTATGAGAATAGTAACCGGTCCGTCATTATATATTTTAACCAGCATTTCTGCTTGAAAAACGCCTTCTTCTACTTTAAGCCCTTTGTCTTTACATAACGAAACAAAATGATTGTATAGTTCAATAGCTTTTTCTGGCCTGGCTGCTTTAATAAAGCTTGGACGCTTTCCCTTACGGCAATCTCCAAACAGGGTAAACTGTGATACAGCCAGAATATCTCCACCAACATCTTGAACAGATAAATTCATTTTTCCTTCGCTGTCTTCAAAGATACGAAGACCAGAAATTTTGTCGGCCATATAGATCGCGTCCTCCACTTGGTCATCATCTTCTACACCAAGAAGGACCATTAGGCCTTTTTCAATGGTACCGGTCACCTTATTATCCACTGTTACGTTCGCGTGATTAACTCGTTGTACTACTGCTCGCATTTTATCTCCTTAATACTTATATTCTGCCTTAGGCATAGAACGGAATTTTTTCACACTATTGTTTATTGACAATCCTCATCTCATGAAAAAAACAAACAGATTACGTTGCTCGGAACACATCCACCACACCTGCTACACTCCCCAGATTTCGTAAGAGTTTCTCAATCTGGCTGGTGTTATTGATGGATAGGGTCATAGTGATATTGACAATGCCGTCCTTAGCGCTCTTTGCATTAACTCCTGTGATATGGACATCCATATCTTCACAGACTCTTGAAAGATCTGAGAACAAGCCTTTTCGGTCTTCTGCAACAATATTGATGTCTGTATCATAGGCCATGTTTCCTTTCTGCTTGTCCCACTCCACATCAATAAGGCGTTGTTTTTCCTCATCCGGCAAGGAAAGTATATTGACACAATCTTTCCTATGAACGGAAATTCCTCTTCCCTTCGTTATAAATCCGACAATTTCGTCACCTGGAACCGGACTGCAGCATTTTGAAAAACGTATCAGTAAATTATCCACACCCTCGACAGTAACGCCAGTGTGCTCCCTTTTTTGTTTTGTTTTATTCTCTATTACGGCTTCTGCTTTTTCTTTACTCTTCTGTTCAGCTCTCTGGTCTTCTGCGTAGAATCCTAGAAGCATGTTAAATGCTTTACTTAGCAAGACTCCGCCATATCCAATTGCAGCATACAGATCTTCTGCGGAAGAAAGTTTAAAATTCTTAGCCGTTTTATTTATATACTGCATCTTCAATAGCTTTTGCGTGTCATGGCCTTTTCTTCGGACATACTTTTCTAGCATGTCTCTGCCTTTCTCCGTATTTTCAGACCGATTTTCTTTTTTAAGCCATTGCTTGATCTTGTTTCTGGCGTTGCTACTTTTTGCAATCTTAAGCCAATCAATACTTGGTCCCTTGGAGTTAGCAGATGTAATGATTTCAACTATATTTCCATTTTGTAGGGTATGGTCAAGAGGCACCATTTTACCGTTAACCTTTGCACCTACACATTTCGCGCCAATTGCAGAGTGAATTTTAAAGGCAAAATCCAACGGGGTAGATCCTGCAGGAAGCTCAATAACATCCCCTTTTGGTGTAAATACAAATACCTGATTGGAAAACAAATCAACCTTTAAGGTTTCCATGAATTCCTTGGGATCATTTAAATCCCTTTGCCATTCTAAGGTTTGCCTTAACCACGATAACTTGTTTTCTTCTTTTTCATTGCTGGCACTTTCTTTGCCTTCTTTATATTTCCAGTGTGCAGCAATACCATACTCAGCAACCCGGTGCATTTCGTGGGTCCTAATTTGAATTTCAAATGGATCCCCCTTTTCTCCGATTACTGTGGTATGTAAAGATTGGTATCGGTTGGGCTTTGGCATAGCTATATAATCTTTAAATCTGCCCGGAATAGGCTTCCACATAGTATGAACTACGCCTAAAACGGCGTAGCAATCCTTTACCGTGTTGACTATAATACGCACGGCAGTCAGGTCGAAAATCTCATCTAACTGCTTGTTTTGATATTTCATCTTTCTATAAATACTATAGAAATGTTTCGATCGTCCAGTAATCTCATATTGAATATTTAAATCATCCAGTGTCTTTTTAATCTCACCGATTACTTTATTGATATATTCCTCTCGACTTACCTTTTTCATATTGACTTGGTTTACTAAGTCATAATAGGCTTCGGGATCTAGTTGCTTTAAAGCGATGTCCTCTAGCTCAAACTTCATAGTAAATATCCCTAGGCGACTAGCTAAGGGAGCGTAAATCTCTAAAGTTTCATTACATTTATCAATAATCTGCTGCTCACTCATATAGTTAATGGTTCGCAGATTGTGAAGCCGGTCTGCAAGCTTGATGATGAGAACCCGAATATCTTTAGACATAGCAAGGAACATCTTCCTAAGGTTTTCGGCCTGCCGCTCCTCCTTGCTTTCGTAAACAAGGGATCCAAGTTTAGTCACACCATCTACAAGTAGCGCAACCTCCTCACCAAAATCAGCCGTCAGCTCTTCATTGGTATACTCTGTATCCTCTACGGTATCATGAAGCAGGCCGGCCACGATAGCATCCTCATCTAGGCCTAAATCAGCTAAAATTTTAGCAACTTCAACAGGATGAACCAGGTAGGGTTCACCGGATTTTCGAAGCTGGCCTTTATGATAGTTTTCAGCAGTTTTATAAGCCTTAGCAATGATTTCCATATTAAGATTGGGATTTATATTTTTAATATCCTCTAGGAAGTTCTCCATTTCTTTCATCAGTCTGTTCCTTACTTTTTCTTACCTTTATATTTAGATCCCCTAGTGATCTGGCATAGTTGATAATAAATTGGATTAGAAATAAAAATCGATGAAGCTGTACCTGCTATAATACCTATAATTAACGGTAAAGTAAACTGTCTGATAGTATCTCCTCCCAAAATAAATAGAGGAATTATAGCTGCTACGGTAGTAATAGAGGTCGTCAAGGACCTACTTAAAGTCTGATTAATGCTAGTATTAATCAATTCCTCCAATTTATTTTTCTTCATAATCCCTAAGTTTTCTCTAACCCGATCAAAAACAACAATAGTATCATTAATGGAATAACCAACGATGGTCAAAACTACCGCGATAAAGGGATTATTAACGGTAACATGAAATAGCCCATAAAAGGCTATCATTATCAAGACATCATGAATAAGAGCCACTATTGCGGCGACTCCAAATTTCCATTCGAATCGGATGATAATGTAAATTAATATCCCTAGGCCTGCTAATAGAACTGATATTACAGCGTTCTTTTTCAGCATATCTCCTATAGATGGCCCAAATTGCTCCACGGAAAGCAAGGAGGATTGTTCTATGTCAAATTCCTCAAAAATATTGTTTTGTAACTTCACTCTGGCATCTGAATCCAGCGCCTGTGTAGTCTTTATGATAACTTGTTCATTATTATCTCCTGCATGAACCACGTCAGCATCAACATTATTATCTTCCAAGACATCTCGTAAATCTGCTACGGCAACTTCTCTACCCATGTCAATCTGAAACATGGTACCACCTGTAAAATCTATACCATAATTATATCCTCTTACCATTCCACTTCCTAAGCCTATTATTATAATGGCTATTGCAACAATACTATAAACTTTAGAATGCTTAAGAAATGAGAATTGGAAGCCAGTATAGCCCTTCCCGTCCTTTACTGCAAAATTTTTCTTTTTTGCTATAAAAGCTACATCTGCCGCAAGACTTAAGTAAATTTGAGTCACAACCACAGCAGTAAATATGCTTACTACAATACCAATCATTAAGGTCAATGCAAAGCCCTTCACCGGCCCGGAACCAAACTGATATAAAACCAACCCGGCTATCAAAGTAGTTAGCTGTGAGTCAATAATAGTAGATAAAGCTCGTTTAAAGCCTGATGCAACTGAAACACGAATGGTTTTTCCGTTGATGATTTCTTCTCGAATTCTGGAAAATATGATAACATTGGCATCCACTGCCATCCCCACCGAAAGGATGATACCTGCTATACCTGGTAGAGTGAGAACAGCATTTATCAAGACCAACACCCAAAACACAATTAAAACATAAAAAATTAGTGCAAAATTCGCTATTAAGCCCATAAAACGGTAGATAACCAGCATGATGATAAAAATCAGAAGGATACCGATAAACCCTCCTACAATGCTCATTTCTAATGCACCCAAACCCAATGTAGGGCCGATAACCGAGGTTTGAACTTCTTTTAATTCTACAGGTAGAGCGCCGCCTCTAATTAATATAGATAAATTTGTGGCTTCACTACTTGAAAATCCGCCGCCCCTGCCTCCAGTTATAATGGCTTCTCCATTTGGAATAATATCATCCACCACTGGTGCAGATATAATCTGCCCATCCAGCACGATCATGATGGTGTTAGATGGCATATTGGGATCAGAGGAAACTACTTGTCCACTCACGATCCTTCTAGTTGCTTCTTCAAAGGCCTTGGCACCTTCACCATTGAACTTTAAAGTAACGGCAAAGCCGCCACGTTCCTGATCTGCGGTAATGCCAGCGTCCTCTATCTGGCTGCCATCCAGAACCAGGGTATTATCTGCCATAATAAATTGAAGCTGTGCTGTCTGTCCGATGGCTTCTATGGCCTCTTGGGCATTTTCTGCACCAGGTAATTCTACTCTGATGCGATTTTCCCCTTCGGTGGTAACAATAGGCTCAGATAGCCCCATCTGATTTACTCTTTCCTCAATGATGGCTTGAGTCTGCTCCATCAGTTTGCGAAGCTCTTGTCCCTCGGCATCCGTCTGAGCCTCCATGACAACATAAACCCCTCCCGATAAATCAAGGCCGAGCTTGATTTGATCCTTAAGGGGCACAAATGATCCGATTCCAAAAATACTTATATACCATCCAACTATTATTATAATAGATAAAATTACGGCTAACGCTTTTTTCATACTCCACCTACATCCTGCTTCCTTAGTAATTATCTTTGTTGTATCTTTTCTGTTCATAAATGCTACAGGATATTTTACTACTTTTTTATGCTCCATACAAGTAAAATAAATGGTTTCGGCGGAAAACCCTATTTATCTATATAGAAAACACACTTGCCCCCATCAATTATGCCCTCATATTAACCCCTATCATTCCTCCGACACTTCCAAAGATAATGGATATGATGAACTTCGCCATACTGAGGCCGTTAAAGGTATCCACTGAAAAAGCAATTGTATGAATGGCTAAAATAATAAACAGAAATAAAATTGAATATAGAGCGCCAAAAAGAAAGCCTTTCCTTCCCTTGTAATTACCAAAATAGATGCCTAAGAATAAACAAGACACTGAGATGGCAATTAGTAAGTAGTAAACCGACCAGGCTTCCGGCATAGGTGTTAATCTAAGTAACACTCCGGATATCACAGTCAATAATAAGAATAGAATAAAAGCATACACAAATCCTTTTAGATTTCTCAATGCTGTTTCCATAACATCCTCCTGTACCCCTCGTTAATATTGCATATATATATATTACATTATATTTTTTCATGAGGAAAATATACTAGATAGAATGATTCGTTACAAGAATCTAGGAGGATTTTGACGTGTTGGTTGGGATTTATGCTGAATATAAAAAGTGCTGGGTATTAAACTCAGCACTTTTGTATAATATCATTTTTAGTTGATTGGTGCCGGCGATCGGGGTCGAACCGATACGGTGTTGCCACCACGGGATTTTGAATCCCGCACGTCTGCCAATTCCATCACGCCGGCGTGACAAAATATATAATAACACATTAATTCTACAAAATCAATAAAAAGGCTTTGCTTTTTTTAAAAATTACTATATAATTTTAAACAGAATCTGAGAGGAGGACAAAAGTATAATGGAAGGTTTAATGACGTTATTTCCTTTAATCATCTTAATTCTGATTATGTATTTCCTGTTAATCAGGCCGCAGAAAAAAAGAGAAAAAGAGGTAAATGCAATGAGAAATGCCGTCAGGGTCGGTGATGAGATTATCACTATCGGCGGTATTTACGGTAAAGTTGTCAAAACAAGAGATGATATGCTAACAATTGCTGTCGGCTCTGACAAAACAAAATTTGAAGTAACAAGATGGGCGGTTTCCAAGGTAGTTGGTGAACAGCCAGCTTCAAATAAAAGTCAAAGAGATTCAGCTCCTGAAGAAGAGGCTGCCCCTGTAAAAAAATCTCTGCCAAAGAGAATGAAAAAAGCATCAGAAGAGGCTCCTGCCGATGATGTGATACAAAAGGATGAACCAATCCAGGCTCAAGCCGAGGTTGTAGAGGAAGCCAATGTTGTTGAGGCAGCTGATACAGAAACACCAGAAGAAAATTAATTTAAACGAAAAATAAAAAGCCCTGCATGACAAATGCTGCAGGGTATTTTATTTTCCATCATTTCTACTTTTTGTTTAATTTTGCTGTCACATATATTCAATCATCAGATATTTGGAAGCTCCTCCTTCAAAATTTTGCCACCTCCAACGACTAAATCATCCTGATACATGACAACAGCTTGTCCAGGGGTGATTGCACGTTGCTTTTCTCTAAACCTTACCAGGATCTTTCCCTTATCATAGGGATAAACAGTAGCTGGCACTAGAGGCGCCTTGTATCTTGTTTTCACTGTCACTTCTAGGGGTTCATCTAAGCTGTCCTGAGAAATGAAATTTACATCCCCAGCGATTAGATGATCCTTGAATAGTTCCTCATGATCTCCCAACGTGACCGTGTTATCCTCACTGTTAATGGCTATAACATACATTGGCTTCCCAAAGGTTATTCCCAAGCCTTTTCTTTGTCCAATGGTATAATGGATAATTCCTTTATGCCTGCCTAATATATTTCCTTGAGAATCGATAAAGTTTCCTTCTTGTCCTTGGATACCAAGACTTTCTTCTAAGAACTTTACATAGTCTCCATCTTTTACAAAGCAAATATCCTGACTATCCGGCTTATTGGCATTGATTAAACCACTTGCATCCGCAATTTCTCTAATTTCACTTTTTCGTAGCTCCCCTAAGGGGAATAGAGTCTTTGACAATTCTTCCTGTGACATATTATAAAGAACATAGCTCTGATCTTTAGTCTCATCCAGGGCTTTTTTAAGTAAATATCTTCCCTTAGCCTGGTCATACTCAATCCGTGCATAGTGCCCTGTAGCGATGTAGTCGTATTCTAAAATCATCGCTCTTTCAAGAAACTTCTCAAATTTAATGTATCGGTTACACTGAATACATGGATTAGGCGTTTCTCCTTGCAGATAAGACTGTCCAAAGGGTTCCATAACATCCTCTTGGAATCGAAGACCAAAATTAAAAACATCGTGACGCATCCCTAGCTTTTCTGCTACACTTTTTGCATCCTGTACATCCTCCAAAGAACAGCAGGTTTTCGATCGATCTATTCCAATATCTTCATTCTCAAATAATTTAAAGGTTGCCCCGGCTACTTCGTAACCTTGCTCCTTTAGTAAGATAGCAGCTGCTGAGCTATCAACGCCGCCACTCATGGCTAATAAAACCTTCGCCATAGGTCTCCCCTTTCTGTTTCAAACAATTATCCTTTTATTTATCTATAATGTACCACCCTTTATTTAATTTATTAACAAATAATTCTTTTCTAATCTTTTTCCAATTTGAACCGATAATTATTATAACAGTTAGTACTCTATAGGAGCAACTAGCTTATTTAATTAAAATAAATATATAACACCTTTGTAGAGCTAACTGTTCCCCTAGGTACATGAACAGTAGCTTATACAGTAGCAGAGAGGATGGTTTTATTATGGCAATTAATTGGACAGAAGATTTAGCTGTTGGGATAAGTACTATTGATGAGCAGCATAAAACATGGTTTGAAAAAGCAAACCAATTGTTTGAGGCAGGCAAAAATGGAAAGTCTAAGGAAATTATTGCTGAAACGCTAGATTTCCTTACTCAATATACACAGAAGCATTTTGGCGACGAAGAACAGTATATGCGCAGTATCAATTATCCTGAATACGATTTTCAGAGAAAAGCCCATGCAGGGTTTGTTGCTGAACTTGAAAAGATAAAAAAAGAATATGAAGAATCCGGCGGAAGTGTTGTCCTAATTATAAACGCCAATCAAATGATTGTTGATTGGCTAATAAAGCATATCTCTCGTGAGGATAAAAAAATCGGAAAATATGTTAGTGGTTTATAATATTTTCCAAACGAAACAAGGCTAAAAGATGCCTTGTTTTTATTTGCACCATCTAGGCTCTCTTACTCTCTGCTCCCAGGGGAGAATAAATACCGGTATGCCGCTAGAATAAGGAGCAATGTCATACTGCTGAAAATAAAGGGCCACCCCTGCAGGATGTAAGTAAAAGCTTTGAGGGTTAAAGTTTTGATTCACCAGGGCCACATAGTTTTCAAAATACCAATCCTCACCATGGCTAATCTGTGTAGTAATTTGCTTATTAATCATATTGATGGCAAAAGTCCTATCAGGAATCAGATCATAAAGATTAATAGGTTTTCCTCTTTCCAGTGCCCAGGTATCTGAATCTCGCAGTGTAATTCCGTGAGCTCCTCCAGTATATTTATATGTGTCAAAGTATATACTAATGGCGCAATTCTTGTTATAAGTAATTTCATATACCATTAGTGCTTCATGCATGTGAAAAGGAAATTGATTAGCCAAGGATTCCTTATAATGATTTACTGCATCCCAATACATAGTTTGTTCAAATTCTTGCTGTTTCTTTAAGGCCTTTGCTTTATAGTAGTGGTTTAATGCCTCAAGTACTTTTTCGTGATAGAAGCCTTCAAATTGCGGATATTCAATTCTATAACTTAAAACTAGCGTATTCTGATAAAAAATTTCTTCTTCAATGACTTTTTTGTTCACTGTAACAGGATCGGATTTCATACAACATCACCTCTAAAGTAGAATATGTATTCCGGTTCAGATTTGTGAGGTTATTTCCCTGCTATTATTCATCATAACACTTTTCAATTGCTTGACTTAATACCGTATCACATTATCTGTTAAAGCCCAGGCGCCGTAAGAACGAAAGGACTCCTCCCAGTTCTTCACATAGGAAGCTGTCGCCCATTCTGCCATCACAACGGTAGAACCTTCTATTAGCTCAATCTCCGCTATAGGGCTTTTAGCAAGCTGATTTTCAATCATACTATATATAACTAATTTGTTCTTTGTCTTCACCAGCATCAAGTCCTTATTTGGTGAAGTAAAGGCATCCTCAGCATCGGGAACACGATCTTTTATGTTCAGCCAACTCAAACCTAATGAATCATAGAAAATCAAATTTGCCGGTGGTAGAGTTTTTAAATAAAAGTCTTTTTGCATGACCCCTTCAGCCTCATGGTAATTAATTCGACCTACCAAGTACCAACGCCCATTTTCACGAACAAGCCCAATATTTCTTCCCTCTTCATCCCTATCCACCCAAGTAGCTCCATTGTTTCTTAAATCCAAAACCTCTTGTTCCCTTAAACTTAAAAATACGCTTAATCCTTCTTCACCTAATAAATCTCTTATGGTCATGACTTTTGCCGATGTAAATTTATCAACAGGTATGATTTGCAATTGTTTAACTCCTGCTATTTCTTTTTCAATGGAAACATAGTCATTACCAATATAATGGATCATTTGTGTGGCCGGATCTGCTACTGGCTGCTTCTCAACGCCTTCTTCTGAGGCTTTCATTTCAAGGGATTCAGAAACTACATGATTTGCTGTTATTTTCTGCCCTTTTTTCTCTGAGGCATAAAAATCTTCAACTATTAATTCCCAAAAGCCACTGGTTCTAGGGAAAAAGATCTGGTCAGCCATTAAAATGGGGCGAAGCTCCTCTTCATCTTTAGAGATCCAAAGAGTACGATAGGCAAAGGTGTCATTAAGGGGTGTCCTAAGCCCTAGTAGAATGCCAGACGGTTCTTTTTTAATACCTTGTTTCAAACCTTTTGTTTCCCCTCTAAGCGTATGAAAAGATCTATCGGCTTGGTCATTAATTTTTTCTAATAATAATTCTTTGTTCTGTACAAAGAAAATCATACTTTTCTCATCTATTTTCATTCCTTCGGCCAGGTACCCAGAGGCTGCATATATAGTGATCACCTCCACCTTCTCATTATTAGAATCTTGAACATGGTCATAAGCGCTATATTTTGTCATCAAATAATCAGACATATTTACTCTTTTAATTTTATAAGAAAGATCCTCCCATACGTTACCGGCAAAAGCAGCTATACTTCCATCAAACTGAACAACGTCATCTACCCACGATTGATTTGTTTCCCAACCATCATCCTTTATGTTCCATTCTTGAGCGACTATCCATTTTCCGTCTAAAGGATAAGATTTCACGGTGGGTGGAATAATTTTTCCTGCAGAGACCTCAGATGATTTATTACATCCAATAAGGAAAAACAAAGAAAGGGCGATTATAATGAATATAGGTTTTTTAATCATTACAAACCACCTTTCTTGGAATAGTGACAATAACAGTGGTACCTACATTGAGCTCACTGATGATATCCAATTGTCCCTGCATTAAATGAACGATTTCTTCACAAATGGACAACCCTATTCCATTCCTAGACCGAGAGCTTTTCCCTTTAAAAAACTTTTCTTTTACCATGGGCAGCTCCTCAGCACCAATCCCACAGCCATTGTCTTTAATGATAAAAACTAATTCATTTTCATTTGCCTGTACCTGAAAATCAATCTCTCCCCCATCCTCTGTAAAATTGAAAGCATTGTCTAGAATATTGATAAATAATTGTTTCATGCGGTTAGGGTCAGTTGAGATCCAAGGTAAGTCTTCTGGGCATGTAAGGATAAATTCAATGCTTCTACGCTTGGCTCGAGGTAACATTTGTTTGTAAATATGCTGTAGTAATTCACACAAATCAACCTTCTCATATTCAAGCCGAATTCTATCTGAATTGAACTTGGAAAAATCAAGGAGCTCCTCCACCATTTGAGTCAGTCGCCCGCTTTCTTTTTCGATGATACTCAAGCCGTCTTTATAAATTGCTTTTTCTTGCAGATTTTCATTTTGTAATGTAATAGCCCAGCCCATGATAGAGGTTAACGGAGTGCGCAGCTCATGAGAAATAGAGGAAATAAAATCATTTTTTAGTTTTTCTTTCTTTTCAATTTCATCTGCCATATAATTTAATGTATCTGAAAGCTTGCCAATTTCATCATCCTGTCTTTTTTTGCTTCTCACTTTAAAATTCCCCGCTGCCATGCTTTCTGCAACAGAGGTAACTTCTTTTAAAGGCACAAGAATGGTGTTCGCTAAAAAGATACTAAGGAATCCCACTATTAAAACGACAAAAACACCAATAAGGGTAAATATTTTGGCTGTATCCACAATATCTTCGTCAATAGCCTTGGTTGAAGCGATTAACCTTAGTGCTCCTACAATTTCTCCCCGTGATTTTAAAGGATATGATACGGCCATGACCCTTTCTTCCTCTAATGTTCCCACCCATTGACCCAGCCTGTCATTTAGTGCCGCTTCAATGTCGGGAGTGGGAATTTGGGAAATAGGAATCGTGCCCTGAGAATTCATGATGATATGGCCTTCTCTGTCTACGATTTCTACCTGAGAATTGCTCTGATTCCAAAATGCATCCACATTATATAGAATGTTATCTTCTAGTGAGGAATCAGAATAATATTTTGAATACATGTCTGCGCTGATTTTCACTTGGTTGGTTAAATTGCCCTCCAAACTCCCGTAGTAATTTTGCTTGACTGTATAGATTAATAAGATCTCCAAAATGACTACGGAAATCAAAATGAGAATAAGAAAACTAGCTGTCAGTCTTCGCCTGATTCCTTTCATGGAAGCCTCCTATCTGACCTTGGCTGAAGTCTGTAACCAGAACCCCACACGGTTTTAATATATTGAGGCTGGGAGGGGTTGTCCTCTATTTTTTCCCTGAGACGCCTTATATGGACATCTAGTGTTTTTGTATCCCCAAAATAGTTTTCTCCCCAGACCACATTTAGCAGTTCCTCTCTTTTCAATGCTTTTCCCAAATTCTCCATGAACATTTTTAACAGGGAGTATTCTGTAGGCGTTAGCTCCACTTCATTATTATTTTTCATTAATTTATTGGCTGTTAAATCCAGCTTTAAATCACCGCAATAATAAACTTTATTTTTATTTTCTAAGGATTTTTGCCGTCTTAGCAGGGCTTTAATCCTTGCAACCAGCTCAAAGGGATTAAAAGGCTTCACCATATAGTCATCAGCGCCTAGCTCAAGGCCTAAAATTTTATCTGAATCCTGACCTTTGGCTGTTAGCATAATGATTAAGACTTCAGGAGAAATTTCACGGACATATCGGCAAACCTCTAGCCCATCTATCCCCGGAAGCATTAGATCCAGCACAATTAGATGGGGATTAAATACAGGGAGGAGATTTAGTGCATCTTCCCCACTTGCCGCCTCTTCTACTTGGTAATCTGCCATTTCTAAATTTAATGTAATGAAGCTTCGAATGGAAGCCTCATCCTCCACCACCATCACCCTAATTCCATTGCTTTCCATACTCTATTTCCTCTTATCATCTATCATCTGGATGAAGTCAATGCTTCTATAATCGTGTTAGCATAGGCTTCGGCCCCTGTCTTATTTAGATGAACCCCATCTTGTGAAAAGTAATCGTCTTTTCCACTGCTTACGGAGTACCAATCTATCAGTGTAGTGTTTATGTAAGTATCTGAAACTTTTTTCAGTGTTTCATTGACTACCTGCTCCCAGGGCCTAGGAACCCGGGTATTGATTAATATGATTTTATCAGCTTCATTTAAATCATCTAAAGTTCTTTTTAACTGCTTTTCTGTAAATGAACCATTGGTACCTAGCTCAATAATAACTGTTTTTTTCAATTTGCCTTCCCTCTTAAGCTGGTCAATGATATCAGGAGCCTGATGCATCTGCCTGCTAACTTTTGCATCTACGATGATGCCAGGAATCCTTCTTTGCAAAACCGGTTCCACATCGATCATAAGTGAATCCCCAATGACAGTAATTTCTTCTCCAATTAGACCATGGACCATGTCATCAACTGGATTATCGGGAATTTGTGGAGGAACAGTACCTTCGCTCCCATCAGGATCCTCGCTACCTTCAGGTAGATTAGGCTGATTATCTTCGTTGCCGATTAACTGGTCCTTATCTTCTTGATCCTGATTTTCGATTTCTTCGTCATGATTTTCAGTTTCTTGGTGATGATTGTTCCTTTGTTCTGTTTCCTCTGCAACATAATCTTTTTCCGTCAGTTGACTTGCGGAGCTTTGGGAGCCTTGATTGGCCGTGACAAATAATATTAAAAAAATTAGCGCAATACTAACAAAACCCTTCAACCCTGCCTTCAACGGTTTTTGCCACTTTTGAATAGTAAACATTTCCTTCAAATATTGTTTTTTCAAACCATATCGTAGGGGTTCCTCTATCAAATAGCGTGACAAGGCTGCCAGTATTACGGTAATGGCCATCTGCCAAAATATTCGTACAGGATCTGCCCCTCCTGTATTTACAATAGGACTAGTGAGGACGATCACCGGATAATGCCATAAATAAATTCCGTAGGAGCTTTCTCCTATCCAACGTAAAGGGCGCCATGAAAACAATTTTGCTAAATGGCTTGAAGGGTGAGCCAAAGCTGCTACAAATAAAGCCGCCGCTACAGAGAAAATCAAGAGCCCTCCTTGGTAGACAAAGGTTTGATATTGGTTGGTTTTAATCATCATTAAAATGACCACAAGAAAGCCAAGACTTCCTATTGCATCCAGGGCAAGCCTTTTTTTACTAGATAACTGGACATCCATCTTCCAGCTTGGCCAAACCATGGCCAGCAAAGCTCCTATAAGTAAAGCAAAAGCACGTGTATCAGTTCCGTAATATACCCTACTAGGATCCATGCCTGGCACATAAATCAAAGCCATGGCTGCAACAGAAACCAAAATAACAATGATGGTTCCACCTATCACCCGCTTTCTCTTAATGAGATATCGTAAGGTAAGGCCCAACAGGACAGGCCAAAGTATGTAAAATTGTTCCTCTATGGCCAAGGACCAAAGGTGACCTAAGGGGGATGGCGGTCCAAAGCTTTCAAAATAAGAGACTTCCTTTAGTATTAAATGCCAATTGCTGACATAAAAAATAGCTGCTAAAACTTCGCCTTTCAAGGCTGCAAGTCGGGACGAATCGAAGATTATTACCCAAGAGAACACACTGGACAGCATCAAAAATAAGGCCGGTAGTAATCGCCTAGCCCGTCGTATCCAAAAGTCCTTTAAATCAATGCGGCCTTTCTCTTCCCATTGATATAATAAAATATTTGTAATTAGAAATCCGGAGAGAACAAAGAAAAGATTTACTCCCAGCAATCCCCCCTGTGCCCACTTCAGATCAAGATGATATGTAACCACTGCAAATACGGCCAGCGCTCTCATTCCATCTAATCCTGGCATGTAACGCATAGTATGGTGTGAGGGTATGGTTTGGCTTGTGTTTGATTTGTTATTGTTATTGCTGGATTTCATAGATTTTTCCTCTTCCTTTCATGCTAGATTATGGATATACACCTCATGGGTATCTTCTCATATCAATCATAACAAATTTAAAATTGTATTGCGTTACAATTTATTTAAAATTAGTTACAAAAAAGTAAATTCCCCCTAAACCTTATGAGTCAGGGGGAAATTTAGAACCAAACTATCTATTTACAATAATGTAGGTTTCACGCTTTTTATATAGGATTCTCGATTATCTGATATACCTTACTCGCCTCTTACTTTATCTATTCCTAGCGCAGCATTATAGGAGCTTCTTACGAAGGGGCCTGAAGCTACATATTTGAATCCTTTCTCTTCTGCTATTTTTTTATACTTTTCAAATATATCAGGGTGAATATATTCTTTTAACTGGATATGCTCCTTAGAAGGCTGGAGATATTGCCCAATTGTGAGAATATCACAGTCAATTTCTCTTAAATCATCCATGAGGGAATGAACGGATTCTTCCTTTTCCCCTAAACCTACCATAATGCCGGATTTTGTGTAAATGCTGGGATCTATCTCCTTCACTTTTTTTAGAAGCTCTAAGGATCTTTTATAATCCGCCTGAGGTCTAACTTCATTATACAGTTCTGGTACAGTTTCAAGGTTGTGATTCAAAATATCCGGCTTGGAATCAAGAATGGTTTTTAAGGCTTCCCAATCACCCTGTAAGTCTGAAATCAGAAGCTCTATAGTTGATTGTGGATTCTGCTTTCTAATTTCTTGAACTGTTTTTGCAAAGTGCTCCGCACCTCCGTCAGGGAGATCATCTCTAGTTACAGAGGTTACTACAACGTGCCTTAACCCCATTTCCTTGCAGGCCTTACCAATATTTTCAGGCTCCTTTGGATCTAAAGGCTCTGTGTGGCCATTTGTAACCGCGCAAAATCTGCAGTTTCTCGTACATACATTGCCTAATATCATAAAAGTAGCTGTTTTATTCCCATAGCATTCTCCCATATTAGGGCACTCCGCACTGTCACAAACAGTGTGCAATGATAAGCTTTTTAATAAATTAACGGTTTCTTGAACCCCTTCCAAGTTGGTTAATCTGGTTCTTAACCACTCTGGTTTTTTTAATTCCATACTCATACACTTAATCCTTTTTTAATATTTTTTCATCTGCTGATTCTAAGGTAATTTCAAACACATTTTCAAGGCTTTTTATCAGCTGATCTTTAATAGTATTTATCTCAAAATTAGAGACGTGATCCTCTAAGGAGGTCACACCAAATTCTGTTATACCGCAAGGGTTGATCCAATTAAAGAATTCCTTGTCCAGATTGATATTAAAGGAAAGACCATGAAAGGTAACCCATTTTCTAACAGCGACTCCCACAGCTGAAATCTTTTCATCCTCCACCCAAGTGCCCCGATATTCGGGTTTTTTAGAGCCTTTTATTCCATATTGACCTAGAACGTCAATTACAGCATTTTCAAGACAATCTATAAACCAATGGGTATCCTTTCTTAAGAAATTTAAATTAAAAATTGGATAGGCGACTATTTGACCCGGTCCGTGGAAGGTAATATTTCCTCCTCGACTAATTTGGACGATGTCAACTCCTTGGCTCTCTATGTATTCTTTGGAACGCAGCAGATTTTCCTGGCCGCCCCCTGTCCCTATTGTATAAACAGGCGCATGCTCCAAAACTAATAAGATCCCTTTGTATTCCTGATCTTTAACTAATTCGAAGGCCTTTTTTTGCATATCAAGGCCTTCTTCATATTTTATTAACCGGTTAAAGTTAATGAGCTTGTACATGTAATTCCCTTCTCTCACATTTCAATGTTTGCAAATAATATGCCAGCAGATATTTTATCATGAATAGAGAAAAATGTCGAATTTTTTGGATGGGCAATTTTTGGTGGATTACCAGGTCATATATAATTCATCATGAGCTCATTCATTAGCCGGTTCCACTCATCTTCATCAGTGACACTGCGACATTTAGCTGCTAGGTCTTCTTTTTTATAAGGGGGTAGCCGGTCCAGATCTTCTATAGCGAGAACCATACCCTTTCTCCTTCCCAGCTGGAACATTTTCTGGTCGAAAGGAGAAAGATTGTAATAATCCTGAATGATGCCTAGCATCTTCTTATGATCCGTCTTTAGTTTCCCGTTGATGGATTGCAAAAGGTTGATAATATGGTCACTTGCCAAAATACCATTACACTCTTTAGTATTTTCAATAATCAACTTAATTTCGTTTAGCTTTTCGTTTTCACTACATAATTGGAAGGTTCCATTTTCAAGGTATTCCCAAAGCTCCGTGCCTCTTTTTATAACTGAAGTTCGAATCCTAACATAATCTGGATCGATTTCACGCACCACCCGAGCTGTTTCTAGGGCATTTTCTTCTGATAAGGATTTGCCTCCTATCCCAGGCATAAAGTAAACGGAAAACTCAATGCCTGCCTCTTTAATGTTTTTCCCTGCTGTAATTTCTTGCTGGGAGGTAACACCCTTATTAATCAGCTCCAATACCTTATCTGAACCGGACTCGAATCCAGAATGAATTCTGTCAAGACCTGCCTTTTTTAAAGCCCGATATTCATCAGCAGAGATTTTCGACAAGGTCTCAGCTCTTGCATAGGTAGTAACTCTTTTTATCTGTGGGAATCGACTGCGTAGGTATTCAAGGATTTCTACTACCTTTTCTGGCTTTAACGCCAATGAATTGCCATCCTGCAGGAAAACATTTTCTCCTCCTTGCCACAGCCAGTTGAGGACAAGGAAAAAACCATTTAAAGCTTGCGAGGAAAAATCACGAATTCTTTGATTTATCGCCAGTCTGTCTATGTTGCCGTCTTCCTTGATACAACCATTAATGATCTCTGCATAGCTTGCAATAACATCTATATCCTTCTTGATGCTCTCTACGCTATAAACTTTAAAGGTATTGTTTTTATATAAATCGCAGAACCGGCATTTGTTCCATGTACAGCCCCTTGTTATTTGTAGGAGCAGACTGCTGGCCTCACTAGGTGGCCTGATAGGTCCGATTCTGAAAGTGTCTTCTGTATTCAACGTCATAATATTTATACTCCCTCTTTCATATTTTTAACACAGCCAAAGACCGAGAGATGAATGGCCATGACCGTAGCCATTCACCTCTCGGTCTTTGGCTGTTCCATTTTTGTTACCTGGTCCTTTTTCTCTTTTACATGTATATGATTATATACCTTTCTAGTTTCTCATCAAACATTTTCTGCATATACATTGCTTCCATGCACTAATGTAATTGTTTCGAATGAAGAAGGGAATATATCAATTTCCCGTCTTTGAATTCGGATTTCATGAGGTCTACACAATCTATATTAATTTCTATTTTCTTTATTCCATCGTTTATTTCGTTAATAGGAAAAGGATCTTTTATTTTTACTTTTCTACCAATAGTTATATGGGGCCTATATTCCCTATCTTCCAGCTCAAAGCCATTATCTATTAATCTCTGATGCAATGCCTCATGAATATTCATTAGCGTATTATTTTTTTCTAATCCTAACCAATAAATATTTCCTTCACGCCTTTTAAAATACCCTAGTTTATTTGGCCTCAATGTAAATGCCTTAAACTCAATTTGATCCATTATATTTTTTATCAAATCCACCTGATCCTCTTGTATTTCGCCTAGGAATTCTACTGTGAGATGCATGTGTTCTTCTTTTAGAAATTTCCCTTGAATGGAGCTTGATTCAACCTTTTCAATGATATCACTAATTTGCTTTTTTACTTCATTTTCAAAATTTAATGCAATAAATAATCTCATACTACCCTCCTTACGGCCACAGACCGAGAGATGATTGGCTGTGGCTGGCAGCCAATATACCGAAAGATGATTGGCCGTGGCAATCTTGGACAGCCATAGACCTAAAGATGATTATATTAAACCTACCACACAATCATCTAAATACGTAGTATTTTGGCAAAAATTGTGATATCTTATTCTAGTTGCATAATGCTGTTTAATGGAGGATAAAGTATGAATATTAAAAGCAAAATTATTTCAGGAATCATATCATTAGTTTTAGCAGTCACATTAGTATTCCCGGTATTTACTTTACCAGTCAATGCACAAGGGCAAAATCCCTCAATCCCTCCGAAAATTGCAAAAGCCTATTTAAATGTTTTACAACCCATTGTTGATCGTTATGGAATATGTAAAGAAACTACAACAAATGAAACTGACAACTCAGGCCTTGCATACGCGGATTTGATTGATTTCAATGGTGACGGCACAGATGAACTGTATTTCTATTACATAATATACAGTCCGGATTACGGCGAAACCAAATGTATTGAAGAGGTTTGGTATTTTAACGGCCAAAGGGCAGAAAACGCACTTTCAAGAGAGCATACATCTAATGACAGTCATTATGGGGGACCTACTTCCGGATCTGACTTGTGCCGAACTAACGACGGAAAGACTTATCTGGTTGAGGCAGGCGGATATTCTACTGGGACCGGAAGTTATGGCAATACCATGCATGAATCTATTACCGTATATGGATTTAATGGCACGAAGATCTCAGAAATTACACGTTTGGTAGAAACCATTGGTGAAGGAATGCCACTTGGGCCTGATACATGGGAACTAGACGATAAGGTTTACTACGAATATGAGCTCAGTGTTAATGGGAAAATTACAAAGGATATTATTGACACTGGATATAACACAGAAGAGGGATATAACGATTCTGATATAAAGAAACTTATTCCTGCTTCTATAAAGGATTTAAAAAATAAATATTCCCAAAGAAAGGAATTGATCCGTGCAGGCTCGTATATATTACTCAACTGGGAGCTTAACGATGTAGAAAGTTTTATGGAAAGCCTTGAAAACACCACCCCAAGCTATACCTATAAAAATGTTACCGAAAACCTATCAAAAGAAGACATCGAAGCCATAATAAAGGAAATTTTAAAACACCTAGACGGTGAAATAGCCGCAATCTATGAGCTAAAAGACGGTGTTTATTATGTAATAGTTACATTAAAAGATGGGAATTACGGCGGCGCTGTCATTGAAGCCTCTTATTCAGGAGACTCCCCAACCTACTATATGATGGACTCTTCCAAAGCTGTAATGACCCAAGAAAGTCTTGATGCCTATCTAGCGGATTTAAATGCAAGATCAAATATCATCATTGACTATGAAGAGACCGCAAGTTTTGAAAATATATCTGATTACACTACATATCTAAGGGATATTATAGACACCTCAGGTGGACGTGTGAATGATGCAGGAAAATCAGAGCTGGCAACTTATATAGAAAATGCTGTAACCAGGCTTTCCAAGAGTACTGTAAAAGCAAAGAACAATCAAATCACCATTGACGGTGGCGATGTGAAAAAGGGAGTCCAAGCAGCAGATAAAGCCTTGTCAGACCTAGAAAATAGCTTGGCAAAAGAAAAGATCACTTTAAATAAAAATATTAATATTATCATCCGTATCGACGGAACCAATCTTGATATCAATGAACCTATACAGATCACTTTGGATGATAGCATTATCAAGCAAATTGGAAATACAAATGGGATTATGCTTCTTTTAGGTGACAACCAGCATGGAATTAAGCTGAATACTAATAGCCTGAAATCCCTTATAGATCAACATGGTTCTTTGAGAATTCAGCTGGAAAAGACAAAACCAGGAATCTATATCATCACATTTGCCGATAGCGAGGGAAGAACCATTGAAAAACTAGATGCATCAGTGACCTTCCTCCTTCCTGCTGAAAGCGAACTCTCAACTGTGCTTGCAAGCTATAGCGGGGGAAGTGATAACTGGGGCGGCCAGTATGATAAAGCAAACGGAGCTATAGAGTTTTCTACTAGGTTTTCCGGACAGTATGAGGTATTAGAAAATGAAATAATTATTTCAGATATTGGCAATCTCCCAGAACGTCAGCAGCAAGCCATCCGATTTATGATATCTAAAGGATATTTTACACTAAATGACGACCTTTTCCAGCCGGATAAAAGCTTAACTCGATATGACTTTACAAAGGCACTAGTTGGGATGTTTTTCGCCCTAGACAGAGAGCTTAATACCAGCTTTAGTGATGTTACTGAGGAAAGCCCATACTATGATTATGTGGCCTCTGCAGAAAAAGATAGTATCGTAGAGGGTTATAATGATCAAACCTTCAGGGGAGACCTTAATATTTCAAAAGAACAAGTCATCGCATTGTGCGCAAGGACACTAGCGGAAAAGAAAGGTTATACTTATCCTGAAAATCTCGATGATTATTTAACCTTTACTGATAAGGATGAAATCAGTGAATGGGCAAAGGCCGACATCGCTTTGGCTGTAAGAGAAGGGTTAATATCGGGTATAGGTAGCTTAAGTCCTAAGGATGATATTAACAGAGGCGAAAGTGCAGAAATGTTATACAAACTATTCATGCTGCTTTTGTTTATGGTAATCTAAAAGTACAATAAACGGCAGCCATAAATACAAAAAGTAATTGCCAGTACAAACCTAACAATATACCCTATTAAGTGACTAAAGCTTATAGGGAGGAAAGGAAGTGCTGACAATTACACAAGTAAATTATATCCGAGAACTGTTCTTTTTGGAAGGGAAAACCTACTCTGAAATTAACAAAATGACCGGAAAGAACTATCGCACCATTAGGAAATATGTTGAAATGGATAATTTCAACCAGAAACACCATAAGGCCAAAAGGCCGAACAGGACTGATGTATTAAGACCTATCATCAACAAATGGCTAACTGAGGATAAATCAAGACATTACAAACAAAGGCATACTGCAAAGAGGGTCTATGACCGACTAAAAGAAGAGCACCCTGAGATTTTAACAGTCTCAGAGAGAACCGTAAGAAATGTCTTCAAAGAAGAAAGAGAAAAGGTATTCGGATCAGATGATGCCTACCTTCTCCTTGAGCATCCAGGAGGTGAAGCCCAAGTTGACTTTGGAAGCTTTGAAGCATTTGAAAACGGCTCTATTAAAAAGTTTCATGAGCTCATCTTGTCGTTCCCAAAATCCAATGCAGGCTTTGCAGTGGCAACCAGGAGTGAAACAAGAGAAGCCCTCCTTGAAGGCCTTGTTACAATATTTAATTTCATAGGCTATGTTCCAAGTGCGATATGGTTTGACCAAATGTCATCAGCAGCCCTTAGAACCCGAGATGAAAAAGGTCTTGTCAAAGTAAATGACTTCGTAATGCGATTCTCTACCCATTATGGATTTAATGTTAAGTTTTGCAATTCAAACAGTGGCAATGAAAAAGGCAATGTAGAGAACAAAGTGGGTGCAATTAGGCGTAATTTGTTTGTTCCAGAGCCTACAGTCACTGACCTTGACTTATTTAACTGCCACCTTCTTAAGAAGTGTCTTAAGAGAAACAAAGAGCTTCATTACCGCTACAAAGAGCCCATAGAAAAGCTCTTTGAAGATGAAAAATCATTGATGATACCAGTTAACAAGGTTCCTTTTGATACAGCAAGGTATGAGACAAGAAAGGTAAACAAGTATGGACTTATTGAATATTCATCATGCCGTTACTCAGTAAGCCCCAAGTATGTTGGACAATTCGTGATGCTTAAGGTAATGGCCAATGAGATAGAGATATTTTCAAAAGACCTCTCAGAAAGAATTACTGCGCATCAAAGATTGTTTGAAAAAGATGGTGAGTCAATTAATTACATAGACTTTATCGACATCATAAAGGTAAGGCCAAATGCATTGAAATACTCAGGAATCTACTCTCTGTTGCCAGATTCATGGCAGGATTACCTTCAATCCCTAGATAAGGATTCCTTTAAACAGGCCTTTGAAATCTTAAAAATGATACTCCTTGAAGACGATATGGATTATGCAGATAGGGTTCTAAGAGAAACAGCAAAGCATGATTCCAAATCACCTGAAGCCATAGGGGTAACATACAAGAGACTCAAGGAAAACAGCATAATCTATGATAGCCCAATCCAATTTCCTTCAGATTTACCTCTTTACGAGGTTGATACATCACAATACGACATACTAATGGGAGGTGGTTATCAATGAGGGAAGAGATTAGCCAATACCAAAGGAAACTAAGGCTATCAAGCAACCTTATGGAAATCTATCCGGCAATCAAAGCCCAGAGCCAAGAAGAGTTTCTTCTCAAGCTTCTAAAAGAACTCTATGAAGACCGTGAGGAGAAAAGGCGAATCAGAAACCTAAACAATGCAGGATTCCAAGTATTAAAATCCCTTAACGGGTATGATTTTTCACAAATCAGATTTCCGGAAGGCCTACAACTCCACAATGTTGAATCCTTATCCTTTCTTGAAAAGAAAGAGAATCTGATACTTTACGGATCAGTTGGAACCGGCAAGACCCATCTGTCTGTGGCTCTTGGAGTTAAAGCAATCAATCAAGGCAAGAAAGCTGTGTTTTACCGTGTTCACGACTTGATTAATGAGCTTGAATCAGACGATATGAAGAAAGTTGCTAGGACACACAAGAAAATACATCAAGCTGACCTGTTGATACTTGATGAATGGGGTTACCTTCCCCTTCATCAAGAAGGCGCCAGACTTTTGTTTGACATCATCTCATCATGTTATGAGACTAAAAGTGTTATTATCACTACTAATATTGAGTTTGGCAGGTGGAAAGGCTTCCTGTTTGATGAAAAGCTCACAGCTGCAATAGTCGATAGACTCGTACATCATTCACACATGTTGATATTTACAGGGAAAAGCTACCGTATGACAAATTCATTAATGAGGTAGTCCAGGTTGGTACTGGTAATTGCATTTTTGATTGCCAAAAGTTGCATTTTGGTATTGCCAAACACAGCTTTATGAAACAGCTCCAGCTGAGTTTGTAATCAGCGAAAAAGCAGTAGGAATCACACCAGCCATTCCCATAGGTATTGGAATCGTTATTGTGGCCACAGTAGGCACCACCCTATTCATAAAACGTAAAAAGTAATAAAAACAGCCAAAGACCGAGAGATAAATGGCCGCGGCCGCGGCCATTCATCTCTCGGTCTTTGGCTGTTACATTGTTTTTAGTTCCTTGCCCATCAAGGTGATTATGTTGTCTTCACCCTCATAATCGTTAAACTTGTCTCGAAATCTCTTTATGAGATCTAGTTTACCGTACTTTTCAATTTTCTCCACCAGTAGCTTCGCTACATCTAAAAGTAGGGGACTATCCGTTCTCAATGAAACAATATTCCCATAAAGCCTTTCATGTGTAATTAGATATTCACCATCCTCCTGTATTCCAATTAAAAAATTGATAATCCAGGATCGGTATTTTTGAAATGCTTTTTCATAGATGTTCACTACAGGAATAGCCCTGCTATCCTCTGATTGAACGATTTTTATACCCTCTTCATGGAATGGATAGATCCATTTCATAGTCCAGATGATTTCTTCCATAAGATCCGCTCTATCTGCCCGATCTATCATCATAGAATAAAGTTGAGATATATAATTTCTTGCTATATTCGAGCTGACTGGGATATCTGACCCAAATCCCAATCTAGACTGGATGGCTTTGCTCTCAACGCTAAAGGGCTCCCAATAAAATCTTTCTTTTACTTCCCTTTGTTTGCTATCATATCGTTTCGCAAAAACAATAGGTTCATCACAATCCCTTACTTTTATCATATAGCTTTTTGCATACCTGACCTCAAGGCAACGTATATTATTAATCTTAATCACATTGGTATTTAAAATACTGGATTTTTGGCGAATATATGAATTATAATCATTCTTCTCCAGCTGGGAACTAATATCCTCTACAGACATTCCATCAAGATAGTTTAAGTGGCCAATAGTCATTCTTGTTTTATTCTTTTCATTAAGCATATTCTCAACCACAACTTGCTCTACCTTTAATAATGTCCCATTTAAGGCATCCACCTGAAACTTCTGCCATACCTGAGATTTCACAATTTTCTTGCCTTCCCTAACGGATTCTCGCCCCATTTCAGTGATGCCATCACCATCCATATGGCCATATCCATTTAGCAGCCGTATGATCTTAAATACATAATTAGGGCTTAATCCTAAGGTTTCTGCTATGACATTATAATCTGTTATGCCTAGTGAAACTAGGTTCAAAATAGAATATTGAACAGATTCAAAATCTTCAAAGGTTTTTTCCTCCAGATCCATCTCGATAATTGCAATAGGGTAATAAACTGGTGCAAATTTTTCTATATCTGTTGTTTTTATATTAGGATACTTTTGGTGAATATCTGCAAGGGCTATCATTGCATCATTCTTGGTGCTTCTTTGTCTTTCTTTCATTGGTTTCTCCATTATCTAATACCAGCTCCCATTCTATTCACAAATTCTTGATAAGGAATCAATTCTCCTCGCCCTTCCCTTACATCCCCAATCATCTTGTTTATAAAGTCAGAAAATTGTTTTTCACTCTTATCATAGATTGGCTCACCTGTATCTGTTTCTTCACAGTGCATACATCCACCTAAAAACTCCATGTCACCAATTAATATCAGCATTTTTTTACATCTTGTCATTGCAACATTTAGTCTTCGGAGTTCATTTAAGAAGCCTATTCTCCTATGCTTTGGTGATATAGTTGAGCTTTTCGTAAAGCTATATAGAATAATATCCCTTTCCTGGCCTTGATAGCTATCTAAGGTAGCTACCATATCACTTACGACCTCCTTTGGCAAAAATTTAGAAATGTTATTTTTAATTAATTTAACCTGGGACTTATAGGCAGAGATAACTCCTACCTCCTTCAAGTCATTTTCAGGGTTTTCTGAAATAAAGCGAATGAGCTCTGTAATGATCTTGGCTTCAAGTGAATTACTGCTTCCTGCCCCTTCTATCTTTTTCTCAAAACGATTGGATTCATTTGAAGTATCTATGATTACATAGGGTTTCTGGGATAATGCGGGAATCTGACTTTTCAATCCTTTCTTAAATTCAGGAGAAAAATACTTTCCATCATAAAACCATTCCGATATGGTGTCGGCTATTTCTGATGGCATTCGATATTGAGTGTCTAGCATCAACTTGTTTTCATCTGGCAAATCATAATACATTTTTTCAAATAATGATTTTTCTAATAGGTCATGCTTCACCCCATTTTCATCGCATAAATCAATTAACTCCTGATCTGCATTGGGAGGTATTTGCTTATGGTCTCCTAGCATGATTAATTTGTTTGAAACGCTCATAGGCACCAATGCATTATGCACCTGTATCTGCCCTGCTTCGTCAATAATGGTCACATCAAAGTCAAGGTTTACAAATCTTTTCTGAGAGTTGATTCCTATACAGGTAGCTCCTACCAAATCAACAGATTCCAGCACAATTTCATTCAGTGCGTAGTTCTGCTTTGATTCGGCCTCTTCTCTCCAGGCTACAATTGCTTTTTTCAACTGCTCTAAACGAGACATTTCACTTTGTGTAAGTTCCAATATGCGTACACAATCTGCAGCTGAAAGCGCCCCATACTTTTCAATAATCCTAAATAGCCCCCAGATATTTTCCGTTTCCTTTAGGGGCTTAATATTTAATTTCTGTGTAGCTTCCTTAGCATTCTCCATATCCGCGTAAAGGCTTCTATATTCTACATCTCTAAGTAATTTATATTTCTTCTCATATGTATTCCTAAGTGTACTGTATTTATTAGCAAGAGTAACCTCATTTTTTGATAACTCAAGGTATTCATTTGCGACTTTTTTGATTCTTTTTTTATTCCTTCTATATCTGAAAAAAGAAAATAGCTTAGCAATTCCCTTTAGCTCTTTTTCATATTTTTCAATTTCGCCATGCATGCTTGTAATTTTATTTCCATGATCCTTTCGCTGGTTACTAGTATTTCGATACTCTTTAAGTAAGGCTGCTGTTTCTATATAAATCGGCCGGAATTCCTCAATTACTGCCTTTTGGAACTGCTCCCTGGATTCTTTTTCTTTTTCATGGCGCCCAACAGCCTTTTGCGCTTCTTCTATGTACACATCCCACTTTTCCCGAATCCTATCAATTTCAGTCAACTTATTATCGCTATTCTCGATAATAGACTTTCGAAGAGTAGCTACCTTATTTTCAAACATATACGGGACAACTTCTGACTGTAATTTTGACTCAGAGCCAATTCGGATGATGTCAATATCTTTTTCATCTGCTATTCGTGCCAGTACATTGTCAACTGCTTTGTTATTCTGAGAAGATACAAGAACTCTTTTACGTTCTTGAGTCACAAAATACTTTACCCATTCTAAAATAACTGTTGTTTTTCCAGTTCCCGGAGGACCCATTACAAGAAAAACGTCTTTAGAATTAATAGCTGAAAAAATGGCATTCATCTGGCTTTCATTAGGTGGATATTTTTTCTCTAGAAGTTTTGATTTTAGCTGAGTTAAATCTTTATTATCAAATCCACTTGAAGAATTCTTCCCAAAGACAACATCCATATATTTGGCTGGGGCTTCTCCTGTTTTGATCTTCTCATTGGCCGCTAATTGAACATCCTTATTTACTGTAGAATAAGAAAGGTTAAACCAACCTACCTGATTAAAATCAGAAATATCTATGTGCTTATTAAAAAGAAGTACAATAGCAGTAATAGGGCTGTCAGAATCCTCCTTCACCAATTCGATAATTTCCGCCGCATGCTTTTCTTGGTTTCGGTCTTCTAGCTCAACCTGAACCCCTACCTTGAAGATGCTCTCATCTACCTCTACTACCCCGAACTGATAAGCAACTCTATCTAGGCGATCGTATTCCGCAGAGGTAATCCATGTATATGGAATGTTCCCCAGCATCTTTGCTTTTTTCTCTTCTATCTCGCTTGATAAAATCGAGTAGCTTTCAGCAAGCTGAAGCAAATTCAATAGCTTCTTTTCTGGCTGATATTCTTCATCCTCTTCTTGATCTTCTTCTAACTCCCCTTGCTCATTGTTTTTGGCAACCATGTTCTCCCTGATAATAGAAATGGCGCTACCGACATTGATATGAGAACAAACATTATCACCAAATCTGTTACCATTTTTAATATCAAAATATAATTCATAGGGCTGTGTTAATTTAATTTGAACAATGATACCTGCTAGAATCTTAAAGCAAATTCCATTTTTCATTGCATAATTTTGCTTCATTAGTGAATTCTTATAATATCCAATAATCAAGAGAGCATTATTATCGTCAGAGGGGGTGCATAAATAAGTTCCATCGTTTGTGTATACCTCAAAGAGCCCCTCATCTCTTCCCCTCGTAATCAAAAGTACACGACTGGCAGAGAGAGAAGTGAGCATTCCTATTGCAGTGCTTACATTTGGAGACATTTTGCCGAATGCTTTCTTGGTTATAGAAAACCGAATATAGGATGTAAGCTGTGCGTCTTGGGGTTTAAAATCTATAAATTCATTCATTATCTTTCCACCTATCCATATCCGGTAAATCGTATGCTTCCAAGCTCCCTATGTCAGGAAAGTCTTCAAGCTTTTCTACCTCAAGTATTTTTGCAAGCTCTTCCCGAAAAGCTTTCTCTATTTTTGCTTCATCAGCCATCTGATTTTTTTCACCGCCTTTACTAATTCATATTTTAGCTCAGAATAATTGCGATATCTGCTTTTAGGGTCCAGCTTCATACATTTCACAATGATTGCATTTACCGACTCTTCCATGTTAATATTTTTTTCTTTGGGCTCAATAAACTTGTCCCACTCCAATGGACCTCTGCTACGATTTTTTGCATAATCCCCAGGGTTTACTGGAACGGATCCTGTATAATACCCATACATCATTACACCAATGGAAAACATGTCAACCTTCTCTCGTCCCTGATATTTTGACTTTCTGGACATCTCCGGTGCCTTATAGTTTACAGTACCTTCTACAAGGTTAGGCGTTTCTATGCTAATATTGAAATCGATTAAATACAGCTTATCTGTTTCTGTAATCATAATATTGGCAGGCTTAATATCCTTGTGATATAAATTCTTTCGTTCCATTACTGAAAGAATATCGCAAAGATTGATCATCCACTGCAGGAAGGTCAATTCAGGCACAGTCATTATATCGGCCAGGGTCCTTCCTTTAATCCATTCCATAATAATGTACAAGACAGAGTTTTTTTCATCATAGTGGGTTTCATAAATGTGTGGTATATTCACATTATCCTCTGCCAGGCTTACCATTGCTCTTATTTCGGAATAAGATTTCTGGTAGTACAATTGTTTTTCTTTTCTATGTTCACCTGGAATTTGAATATATTTTACAGCAACAGTTCTGCCCAAGTTCAAATCCTGTGCTTGATATAAACCACCACATCCCGTTTCAATTTTTGTTTCTTCAATAAGGATATACTTTTGATGTTTTTCAAATTCTAGCAACATATTAATTCCTCGATTCTGCATCTAAAATATCTTTTACATCTTCTATATTAAATCTACTTTCCGGGTCATCTCCTCGCATAACATCTAATAAATCTAGCAATATCTCTGAAACTCCTAATTCTTCCAACTCATCTAGATCAACTGGTGCTTCACTGATTTCTCCCATAAGAATATCAGAAAATAAAATTCCTAATGAATAGATATCCACCTTAGCCCAATCAATTTTATTGGGTTCTGTCATGGTCTCCCACTCTGGTGGCAGATATTTTGTCAATTTAATTTCTTTTAATTTATCTTTTGCCTTCACCGCATTATCAAAAACTGTATATTCTATTGACGAAGACTCAATTTTTGCAAAATCGAATTTAATGACATAGGGAATCCATTCATCCCTAAATTTGCACACAAATATGCTTTCGTAATTCAACAAGCGATGCTCTATTGGAACTTCGGATGTATGAAGATTATACATGCAGTTTGCAATTCTGCTGCACAATTTTAATCTCTGCTTCAATGTCATTTCTTTTAGCATTTGTTCATTAAGCTCATGTGGTTCCCGATTAAATATATAACTAATGATATAAAAAGAGCTTTTTGTAGAATCGATGGGTGTGACCTCTCTCATTTTTGTCATTCCCTCCGGAACGCTGGAGATTGACATCTTTGAAGCCTCTGTAAAACACTTATGGTTTCTTTGTAGAAAATGGTCACTCATATCCGCTTTATTGTATAACCTTAAAACGGCATAGAAATCCTTTTCCCCAGCACTATTGACAATATAGGCTAAAAATTCTCTTTCGCATTTAGATCGTGCTTTATCATCTGGAATATAGGATTTATAAATTTGATATTCCTCAATGGGCATTATATTTTCATCAAAGGCCGGCATATCAGCAGGTATTCTGCTTTTATAATAACGTCGCAAAAATAAGTGATACCCTTTCAAGCACTTAATTGTACTATCGTAGCTGACCTTTACAGCACCGGGATGGCTGGCAGCATGAGAGCATGCATTACCATACATCCTTATAAAATCGTAATAATCTGCAGTTGCAGTACTCCCGTTTTCTCTCTTAAATGTAACTTCACCCAATTCGGGAAGAATCGGTTTGTTCTCTAATTTTTCATCAGCATTTAAGTATCCAGCTGTTCTTAAGGCTTCCTCATCCCGTAAGAAATCGATTTTTGATTTTAACTCTAAATTTCTTGGGATACTCCCTCCTAAGTTGTAGAGCTCAATGATACTTTGGACAATAATTTCAAGTGCCTCCCTTGTATCACGACCACTGCTTCTAAAATCTGTTCTGGCTCTTCTTTCAGCATCGTACAATTTTTTATATAAATCCGGATTGATGTTTTCTATAAACCTAAAGTTGCTAAAAGACATTTCTTCTTACCTCCAGTTCATCAAACAACTATGATTTTTTTAATTTTAAGTCCAAATAATTATATCGGCAAATTACAAATTTTCTTTAAGTTAAGGGCAAGCTCTTTTGGGCTATTTCCTTTTAAGCCTCTACCAGATAATTAATCAGGCCAGGATTTTATTGGAAGTTCTATAGTCTTAAGGCCTAGAAATACTTGGTAATCTTTTCCTGTATCTTTGTATAGCCACTTGGATTATATTACCATTAAGATGAGAGATTACTTTCTGTATATATAATACATGAGGTGGCAAATATTGAAAAAAAATACTGAAGATGAGTATAAAAAAGATCTTGTAGCTCGTATTGAAAAAATCAGGGCCGACATTGATAAAATGGTGAGTTCTGAAGGGCGCAATGCATGCAATCAAGAGCTTCTTGATTTAAGCCATCAATTAGATGAGCTGATAATGAAATTAATGAAGTATCCAAATACATAAACATGGTACTAGAAAGCATTTTTCCACTATATATCCAGAAAACTGCTGGCCTGATGCCAAAGATTAGAAATTTCTCTGTTAAAATGTGGCTCTATATTTGTGCCTTCTTATACTTTTTTCTTGTACAATAATGTGAATGATGATAAGATATTGCTAAATTAGGGAAAATAGAGTCAAAAATTGTGTAGAAGGGAGCAGCCATGAAAAACTTTTACATACGAAATAAACCATATATTATTCTTTTGGCTCTAACAATATTTATGGCTCTTGTGCTGACTGCAGCTCCATTTTTTCGGGAAATCTTTATAAAATTCATAGATACTACATCCTATATACTCTGGCATAACATCTTTGAATTCTCAGGCATCATTATAGCCATTTGTATTTTTTGCGTAACCTATTATTCCTTTGAGCAAAAACAAAATTTCAAGTATTTATTACTAGGAAGCGTCATGTTTCTGGTAGCCCTAGTAGATTTTTATCATGTGATGAGCTTTGTAGGAATGCCCCCTTTTCTGATTCCTAATGATTCCCCTAACCGAGCGACCACCTTCTGGATTATTGCTAGATTAATTGGGGGCCTAGGATTATTGGCAACTATTATCCTGCCGTCACAGCTAAAGATTAGGTTTAAAAAGATCTTTTTTTTAATTCTACCAACTCTCATTAGCATGGTTATCTTGATCATTGCTACTTACTATCCCCATCTGATACCTCCCATGTACATAGATGGGCAAGGCCTAACCAAGATTAAAATCTTTCTGGAAATCATAGTTATAATAACGTATTTAATCGGGATCACTTTCCTATTATTAAAATATAAGAACAGGGTCAATAGCTTGCTCATTCCACTAGCCTGTGCCTTGCTTGCAGGTATATTTAGCGAGCTATCCTTTACTCTTTATAAAGATGTTTACGGGGTATACAATTTTATTGGGCATTTTCTAAAATTTCTAATGTACTTTGTTATTTTCAGAATCATTTTCATACAGAATATTCAGCTACCATATAGAGACCTTTCTCTTGCTCATGCTGAAATTAAAAACTATGCAGATAACCTGGACAAGATTGTCTATCAAAGAACAGAGCAAATCAACCTAATCAACAAAAAATTGCTAGATGATCTTGAGTATGCCCGTGATATTCAATTATCAATGCTTCCCAAATCTATGCCTAATACCCCTAACGTGGTATTTGAATCCCAGTATTTCCCCGCAGACCGAGTAAGCGGTGATTTCTATAATATCATCCGATTAAATGAAACAAAAATTGGTATTTACATCGGGGATGTAGCCGGTCACGGTGTTCCTGCAGCCATGCTAACCGTATTTCTTAATCAAAGTATTAAACCAATGAAAGAAAACCAGCAAGGGTTCAAGGAGGTATTACCTCCATCAGTGGTATTAAAAAATATTTGCTTAGATTATAATCAAACAAATTTTAGCAACGAAATATATTTAGCTATGCTATATGGAACTTTTGATCTTTCCACAAGAGAATTTACTTTCTCTGCTGCGGGGCTAAACGTACCGCCAATGGTTATAAGTAATTCTGGTGAGGTAAAAGAGCTATCTATCAGCGGACTACCTATATGTAGATTCCCCTTAGCAACACAGATTGGTTATACAGACTCCACAATTAGTCTGGAGAAAGGGGATAAGATATTGTTTTATTCTGATGGACTAGTTGAAGCTATAAATCCCAGTAACGAGATCTATTCCGAATCAAGGCTGAAGGATCATCTTCAGAAGAATGCACATTTTGATGCGGTTCAGCTGACGGACAGCATTACCCAGGATATATTTCATTTTATTCAAGGACAAGATCTGCGAGATGATATTACATTCTTTATCATGGAAATCAAATAAGGGTTTACGGCAAAAGGGACAGGCACATTATCACATATACCTATATGTGATAGCGTTCCTGTCCCGTATATTATCCAGTGTCACCGCCATCAAGTCTGCACTTTTCTTATATCTGTCATCTTGTCCCCTTGTAACATTCCAACTCCTTTATGAATATTGTGTTAACAGTAAAAAGATGAGGAGTGATTGCATGGCGCAGTTAATTTATACCATACAGCCGGGGGATACTCTTTTTGAGATCGCCCGCCTATATGGAAGTAACGTTAAAGATATCGTAGATTTGAATAATATTGCCAATCCAGATATGATTTACCCTGACCAAGTTATTCTAATCCCAGTATATGAAGAGGATATAGAAACCCCTCCAGGAAGCATCATATATACCGTTCAGCCCGGCGATAATCTTTACATCATATCCCTTTTATTTGGGATTCCTATTCAAAATATTTTAGAGCTAAATGAGATTACTGATCCAGCCTTAATATTTCCCGGGCAGCTAATTGTCCTGCCGCCGGATACTGTAAATCCATTTCAGCCCACTGAGCCTGGCTTAATAAGATATACAGTACTGCAAGGAGATACAATTTATAAAATATCCCAAAGATTTGGAACAGATGTTGAATCCATACTTAATGCAAATCCCGGTTTAGATCCATATAATTTAACTCCCGGAGCTACAATATCTATTACAATTCCGGATAATGCAGTTGCCATTTATAAAGGCAGTCCTAAAAAAATAGTAGCACTCACCTTTGACGCAACATATGGTAATAACCAAACCCACAGGCTATTAGAAATATTAAGAGAGAATGATGTTAAGGCAACTTTTTTCCTCTCCGGCATTTGGTTGGAGAATTTCCCACATCTAGTTCGGGAAATAGTCTCTGAAGGTCATGAAATTGGAAACCATAGCTATACCCATCCCCATATGACTGAGATTTCATTGACAGAAGCAAGTAATCAAATCATGCGGACAGATGCGCTTATTAGGAATATCACTGGTTTAAGCCCTTACCTATTTAGACCTCCTTATGGAGAGTATAGTCAAGGGATTCTCAATACCGTAGCTTCACTAGGGTATCTTACCATCATGTGGACCATTGACTCACTAGACTGGAAAGAGCCTGGCGCAGATCAAATATTATCACGCGTAGTGGATAACGTTGAGCCTGGTGCCATTATTTTATTACATCAATCGTCAGCTCAGACTGCGGAGGCGCTACCTGAAATCATTTCCCGAATAAAGGAACTAGGTTATGATTTTGGTACTGTTACACAGGTTATAGATCCTTGAAAATAAATTTAATTACCCATAAATTGGTAAACCTTGTCTAATAAAACAGTCATCTCTCCTCTTGTAAGAATCTGAGCTGGTTTAAATGAATTATCGCCAAACCCTGAAATTATATTGTATTGTTTAATTATGCCGATAGCCCTGTAGGACCAAGGATTCTTTTCCTGGGTAACATCATAAAATACAGGAACACTATCCTCTACCGGCTCAGATTCTACCCTTTCCTTTAACATGTTGTGCAGCATAACAGCCATTTGCTCTCTGGTTATGGGTGCTTCCGGGTTGAAAAGATTATTGCCCACACCATTAATAATTCCCATACTCCTTGCGGTGTCAATGGATGCCTGTGCCCAATGTCCTATGGTATCATCAAAGCTTTCGTTGTTATCCCTAGAATGCTCATAACCAAGGAGTCTGACCAATATGACAGCGGCTTGTGCTCTCGTAAGAGGCTCGTCCGGCTTAAAAGCATCTTCTGTCATGCCAATCATATAGTCCTTTTTAAATGTAGATAATATGTAATCTGTGGCCCAATGTCCCTGCACATCATTAAAATAACATCCATTCAACCAAAGCTTATAGTAATTCCAGGTATTGTTTTCTTCATCACCAAGGCTCCAGCTTCCGGTACCTTTAATATCAAATTGTTGTACTAATTCCAGCTTACACTTGATGGATGCCTCATTCTCAAACCAAATGGTATAAGTGCCTGCTGAAAGGGTATTGCCATAAATTTTTGGTTTTTTGTCTTCTTCTCTAATTGTGATGATCCCATAGGGTGACTTGCTATAATCATCAAAGGCTACCACACCTTGATAGTCTTTTATAAGTTCTCTAATTTGTTTTATGCTTACTCCATTTCCTTGAAAATCAGTAGAATTTTCTTTCCATATACGTCCATAAAAAGGTATCCCTAGTACAATTTTTTCCTTTGGTACTTTTTTTAATGCATTTTCAATGGTTCTTTTTGCAAAAGATATGCTTGAAACGGGCCCTGGTTTGCATAATACTTTAATCTATAAGCACCAAGACGAGCAATAAGTAAAAACTGGGTATAAATAAATGGTGTCAGACACCTTACGAGGAAAAGGTGTCTGACACCGTAATATAAAAGGCTAAAACTTTCATTATCCTTTTATTCAGCAGTTTCCTTTACAGTGCTCTTGTCCCCAGGCAACACTGGCATATCATCAACTTTCCGTCCATAGATAAACAGGATAATACCTAGTACAAGCACTATAATGCTGCCGGTTTGCAGTGTATCTAACATGCCATAAAAATCACTGAAAAATCCGCTTTCGTTAACCTCCAGATAATATTCTTCGCCCCATTCTCCTTCAAACCATGCAAGGAAAAACTTACCGATCAAGCCGACAATACCTGAAATAAGGCAGTAGTAGGAAACGCGTAGAACATCACCGATGGCCAACTTGGTTTTAGGGTTCAATGGATATCTTTCGGAATCGGTTCTGGCAAGGCCACCATACATCCATTTAAAAATCAAATATGCAACTGGCCCACTTCCGATACCCAAAAGACCAATTGTGAAATAATCCGTGCCATTAATCATCAGAGCCAAAACAGAGATGACGACTACGATTCCACAGCAAAAATATAGTCCTACCTTTCCTCCCGGAATAACAAAAACGCCTCCACGTTTTTCAATAGGCATGACCTTCCTGTACTTGATTACGGCTAATGGTAGGATAATATATAGAGCTAAAATGAACACTACCTCCGCCATAACCAATGTGGCAAAATCATATTGGGCAAGCAACATAGTAACGACAGCCAGAGAAAGGATACCAATATAAGGAACTCCCCTTCTTTTACTAATTTTAACAAGGAATCTAGGTGAAAGATTATCGTCTGCGAGAACGAAAAACCCTCTTGAGCCAGAAGCAAGATAAGTATTAAAAATTGCGCACTGAGATATGATAGCAACGACTAGAAATCCGATACCCCAGGCAGGCCCCATGAACTGCGTGAGCACATCAGAATACCCTACGGTGCCTTCTCCTGTAGTAGCCCAATTTTCCCATGACCCTACGGAAGCAAGACCAGCCATAGTAGGAAGAACATAAGTCAAAGCGATGAGGGGCATAGCGATAATCAGTCCCTTTGGAATAACCTGAGGATTTTTAACCTCTCCCGCCATATTGGAAATACACTCGTAGCCACAGTACATCCAGATACAAATAGCTATACTACCACCGATAGCCTCAAAGCTAGTCAGTTCGTCAGCCACCATGGGTTCGAAGGGATTTTGGTTCCAATTAGCAAATCCAACGATGGCGACTACAGCAAACCCAATTAAAATACAAATAGAAAGAAAAGTACTTACCCACCCTACTTCTCGAATACCAAGAAGATTAATTACAGTAAAAATGACAATCATCAGAATCTTAACGCCAAAAGCTGTAAGATCCGACATAACAACAAAATTCCTCAAATATCCCACAACCAGGGCTACATATATGCCATTGGTTATGTATATAGATACTGTGTTCCACCAACCAGCCTGAAATCCCCAAAATTCACCGAAAGCCTCTTTTACCCAAACATACACGCCACCCTCAGAGGGCAGTATAGCGCCCATCTCGGCTACCATGCTGCTTATGGGCCACGCCCAGATAAACGGAAACACCATAAGCATAATTAAAGTTATTCCGGGTCCGCTGGCCGGAATCATTTCTTCAATCCCAAAAGCACCTGCTGCAACCAGACAATAAATCATGAATACGATATTTACCGTTCTTACATCATACTTTTTTAGTCCGGCTACACCATGCACTTGGTTAAGATTAGACAAATATAGCACCTCCTTATACTACAATTGCGCTACTGAACATTTTTAAAAGACGAATCTATCTGTTAGCACCTATTTCCCAGGAAACATTTTTTACTATAAATCAGTTACCTCCTTTACCTCTACATGCAAAGTAATATCTAACTCCTCGGCGCATTTCAGATAATAGTCAATTTGCTCGAATGTCAGCATATCGGATGAAATCAACCCTTTCTGTGTATAAAGATCTTTAACGAACATCTTTGTAAATAGCGCCCCTCCCTGGCCTGTTAAATACATCTCAGATGTGATACCTGCCTTTTGGAAGGATTCCACTAGGCCTGGAGCAAAGACATGGGTTTCAACCATAACTTTTTTTCCATCTTTCATTCCAATAGCCTCAACCACCATGGCTCCAGAATCTGATACAAGCCCCTCATCCAGTATTTCTTGGATTTCTTCCTTATACTTTGGAGCTGGTGGAAGATGCTTAAGTACTACATTAAAAGGAATGACTTGCGCACCGTCTACCTCTACAGGTTCTTTTGACAGGAGACCTGCTTGATACAAAGGTTCAGCAAAGGTAATGCCAGGACCACCGTATTTAAAATATATATTTTTTGCACCTTTAAAAAATTCCTTTGCATTCATTCCCATATGCAAGGGTTCATCATGGGCATGCTCCACAAGTCTGACTACTTTATCTAAATATTCGTATTTTCTATAGATGGGCATACCGAAAGCTTTCGTCCTAATAATTTGCCCATTTTCAAAAGCATAAGCATCCTCACTCATGTCGGACAGTGCTGTTAACGGAGACCACCAAAAAGGAAGAAACCTCTTAGCTTCCACGCCTTCATAGACAATATTGTAAATTGTCTCGCAGGAATCTAGATAACGCATTGCATTTCTAGCCGCTACACAAATTAGTCCTGGTGCAGATCCTGTTCCAATAATGGCAGTTTTACCTATTTCCGCAAATCGTCTGCCATACTCTGTATACATGAGCTCTATGCCTTCAACCCAATCCTCAGTCAATGCATCTGTTGCTGCAAAATCCTGATAATTTGTTTTGGCTTCAAGTGCTGCCTCTAATACATTAGGGCCAAAAGGTAAAGGCAAAGCGTTAACGATAAGATCAGTTCCTTTAGCAGCCGATACGATACTATCTCTATCCGATGCGTCTACCCGAATGCCCCTTGCTTTTTTTAAATCTTTAACCAGCTCATCCACAGCCCTTTGGTCATAATCGGCACAGATAATTTCTGCCACATCAGGCTCTTCATCCATACGGCGTGCTACAGTGGAGCCTTGTGCTCCAACACCTAAAATTAAGATTTTTTTCATGAAAAATTACCCCTCTCCCAATACGAATTTCCATTAACCTCATTTCATCATGCTCATTCTTTTCTGCTGTACTAGGACTTAGGACTTTAATCCTTCGTTAATATAAATGTTAAAGTAATCAAGGGTTTCTCGAAACTTCAGAATTGTCAGAATAGTTTCTAATTGTTGCGAATATAAATAAAATTAGAATTCAATGACAGCAAGATTCACCATGTTTTTTCGCAAGAAACAATATTTTGGGGAGAAAGGGGGATTTAGAATGCTATTAGAAAGTGTTGAGTATTGTAATAACCTTCCTTTTTCCGTCTATTTTTCTAACGTTGCAGAAGAAAATTTTCATTATCACAATGAAATGGAAATGCTGTTTATTCTAAGGGGCAAAACAAATTGTAAAATTCATAATGTGCTTTATACCCTCACGGAAGGGGACCTTTTAATCGTAGACACGAAAGACATGCACCGCATTTACGGCTCATCTGAAGATGTTTTAATGCTAGTCATGTATGTTGACCTGGAATTTTACACAGACCTTTACCCTGATATTGATTACATGATCTTTGCCTGTGAGGATTATAGCAAGACATCTTCTTTAAAGTACCAGGATTTGCAGAAAAAAGTCTCCACTTTGAAGCACCATATTGCTAAAACCGCACTAGCTTATATAAATGATAAAGATAATGTTCCATTGCTTATGGATTGTATCAATGACCTTATTTTTACTCTCGTTAATCAATTTCAGGGGTTTTTTATAGAGGATCATAAATTTAAAGCAGATCATGGTGGTCCAGAGGATATTGATCTAAGCAGATTGTATAAAATTATTAAATACATTTATCTGAATTATAATGAAAAGATTACTCTAGAAGATTTGGCGGATATCGTTTATCTTAATCCCTATTACATCTCACATCTTATAAAAAATACATCTGGTCTTAGTTTTCAAAATTTTTTAAACTATGTTCGACTTGAATATGCGGAGAAGCTTTTGGTCGAAAACCAAATGACCTTAACTCAGATAAGCGAATCCTGTGGCTTCTCTTCCCTTTCCTATTTTAATAAGTGCTTTAAGACCTGGTATAATATGTCGCCGGCGCAATATCGCGCTCAACTCAAACCATGTGAAAGGAGATTTCATAAATCCTTTTCAGAGGAAGTTGCCATTTCTCTGCTCAAGCCTCATATTATAACTCACCATTCTCAAAGAAGCAGCGAGCTCCTTTCCAAATCTTCCCATCATATCTTCATTCCTGTTAAGCACAATTACCGCATGGGAAAAAAGTTTAAATCAGCTTTTCCTCTTAAGATTATTCTCACATCTGAGTCGGATATTTTTATGCTACATCATCACAAGGAAAGACTAAAGAAACTAAACCCTGCTTGCATTGTGCTGGATTATCAGATATTTAACCGAAAACAAAACAAGAAGCACGCCATGAACATCCTGTCAGCACTGCAGTCTCTAGGATTCCCTCTGCAGATTACTAATGCCCCTGAAATGCTAGAGGGTCATGAAAAAAACACAAATGGTGTTATGGACCAGGATACAGAAAACATGATCAAAGCTTTGGGAATTCCCTTTGTTTATTCAAAAACCCCAAGTGTAACGGGATCCCCTGGTTTACTGCCCTTGGATAAGGGCATAAAATGGGTAGATGAGTCAGATGAAATCATAGATACCAACACTGTTTGCTCAGCATTGACCAGAATCATAAAAAAACCGAAACAGGGCATTCGGCTTATAGGCCCTTCAGTTGCTCTATTTTCACAAGAGGGACTTTTGTCCCCTTCTTATTTCGCCTATGCAATACTTTCGCAAATTAGTGGTATAATAACGGAACAGCGAGATCAGTACATGATAGTAAAAAATAAAAAAACAATTTATGTTTTAATTTTCAATGAGGATAAGAATTCCAAGCTCAAATCCCACATTCATGTAAAGGGTATCTGGGGAAAAAGTTTCATCGTTGAAAAAACCTATACTCAGGAACAAAATTGCTATAAGGCTCTAAAATCCTTTAGCTACCCTCCTTTCTTAACAGATTCCATGAAATCCCATATTAACGATTTTTCCTCCGGTACAGTAAGACTTTCCAGCTATGATGCCAAGGAAAGCCTGGACATAAATTTTGATCTGGAACCAGGGTCATTTACCTTGATTGAGATAGGTAAACACTAGATATACAGCAATGCATTTTATTTTATAATCTACAAACACTAAGAGAAACTGACACCAAATGTGTTGGAAAAGGCGTCTCACACCATACCTTTGGAGGTACTTTTTGTGTTTATTAAACCTACTTTCTACAATCATTCCATTATCATAACTGGTGCCTCTCAAGGTATTGGCAGTCATTGTGTTTGGCAATATCAAAATGCAACTTTTGGCAATCAAAAATGCAATTACCAGTACCAACCTGGACTACCTCATTAATGAATTTGTCATACGGTAGCTTTTCCCTGTAAATATCAACATGTGTGAATGATGTACGAGTCTATCGACTATTGCAGCTGTGAGCTTTTCATCAAACAGGAAGCCTTTCCACCTGCCAAACTCAATATTAGTAGTGATAATAACACTTTTAGTCTCATAACATGATGAGATGATGTCAAACAAAAGTCTGGCGCCTTCTTGATGAAGGGGAAGGTAACCCCATTCATCAAGTATCAACAGGTCAGCTTGATGTATTTTCTTGTGTGTCCTAGCAACTTTCTTCATATCGTCTGATTCAAGCTCATTAATCAAGTCGTGAACACGGTAAAACACAGCTTTCTTGCCTTGATTGATTGCTTTAACTCCAAGAGCCACAGACAGATGGGTCTTGCCGGTTCCAACTGATCCGTAAAGTATCAGATTCTCTTTCTTTTCAAGAAAGGATAAGGATTCAACATTGTGAAGTTGTAGGCCTTCCGGAAATCTGATTTGTGAAAAATCATACCCGTTAAGGGATTTTAATACTTGGAATCCTGCATTGTTTAGGTTTCTGATTCGCCTTTTCTCCTCACGGTCTTCATAGAGTTCTTTTAGAAGCTTGAGAAGGAACTCTTCTTGACTCTGAGCTTTGATTGCCGGATAGATTTCCATAAGGCTGTTTGATAGCCTTAGTTTCCTTTGATATTGGCTAATCTCTTCCCTCATTGATAACCACCTCTCATAAGTATGTCGTATTGTGATGTATCAACCTCGTAAAGAGGTAAATCTGAAGGAAGTTGGATTGGGCTATCATAGATTATGCTGTTTTCCTTGAGTCTCTTGTATGTTACCCCTATGGCTTCAGGTGATTTGGAATCATGCTTTGCTGTTTCTCTTAGAACCCTATCTGCATAATCCATATCGTCTTCAAGGAGTATCATTTTTAAGATTTCAAAGGCCTGTTTAAAGGAATCCTTATCTAGGGATTGAAGGTAATCCTGCCATGAATCTGGCAACAGAGAGTAGATTCCTGAGTATTTCAATGCATTTGGCCTTACCTTTATGATGTCGATAAAGTCTATGTAATTAATTGACTCACCATCTTTTTCAAACAATCTTTGATGCGCAGTAATTCTTTCTGAGAGGTCTTTTGAAAATATCTCTATCTCATTGGCCATTACCTTAAGCATCACGAATTGTCCAACATACTTGGGGCTTACTGAGTAACTGCATGATGAATATTCAATAAGTCCATACTTGTTTACCTTTCTTGTCTCATACCTTGCTGTATCAAAAGGAACCTTGTTAACTGGTATCATCAATGATTTTTCATCTTCAAAGAGCTTTTCTATGGGCTCTTTGTAGCGGTAATGAAGCTCTTTGTTTCTCTTAAGACACTTCTTAAGAAGGTGGCAGTTAAATAAGTCAAGGTCAGTGACTGTAGGCTCTGGAACAAACAAATTACGCCTAATTGCACCCACTTTGTTCTCTACATTGCCTTTTTCATTGCCACTGTTTGAATTGCAAAACTTAACATTAAATCCATAATGGGTAGAGAATCGCATTACGAAGTCATTTACTTTGACAAGACCTTTTTCATCTCGGGTTCTAAGGGCTGCTGATGACATTTGGTCAAACCATATCGCACTTGGAACATAGCCTATGAAATTAAATATTGTAACAAGGCCTTCAAGGAGGGCTTCTCTTGTTTCACTCCTGGTTGCCACTGCAAAGCCTGCATTGGATTTTGGGAACGACAAGATGAGCTCATGAAACTTTTTAATAGAGCCGTTTTCAAATGCTTCAAAGCTTCCAAAGTCAACTTGGGCTTCACCTCCTGGATGCTCAAGGAGAAGGTAGGCATCATCTGATCCGAAAACCTTTTCTCTTTCTTCTTTGACGATATTTCTTACGGTTCTCTCTGAGACTGTTAAAATCTCAGGGTGCTCTTCTTTTAGTCGATCATAGACCCTCTTTGCAGTGTGTCTTTGTTTGTAATGTCTTGATTTATCTTCAGTTAGCCATTTGTTGATGATAGGTCTTAATACATCAGTCCTGTTCGGCCTTTTGGCCTTATGGTGTTTCTGGTTGAAATTATCCATTTCAACATATTTCCTAATGGTGCGATAGTTCTTTCCGGTCATTTTGTTAATTTCAGAGTAGGTTTTCCCTTCCAAAAAGAACAGTTCTCGGATATAATTTACTTGTGTAATTGTCAGCACTTCCTTTCCTCCCTATAAGCTTTAGTCACTTAATAGGGTATATTGTTAGGTTTGTACTGGCAATTACTTTTTGTATTTATGGCTGCCGTTTATTGTACTTTTAGATTACCATAAACAGTCATCTTGCCTTACAGCTTTCTCGCCAAGGGGCAAATCTTACACTAGCTGCTCGTAATGCAGAGAAGCTTGCAAGGGTTGTTAAATTGTGTAATAAAAATGGAGGAAAGGCCATTGCTGTAACAACAGATGTGACAAAAGAAATGGAGTGCCGTGCACTGGTTCGGCGAGCTATGAAAGAGTACGGGCAAATCCATATGTTAATCAACAATGCCGGAATCATGGACAAGTCCTATTTTGAAAATGCTCAACAAGGCTTCTTAACAGGCAAAGAAGTCATGGCTACAAATTTTTGGGGCGCTATTTATTGTACTTACTACGCCCTTCCCTTTTTAAGAAAAACAAAAGGACGAATCGTCGTAACCAATAGCGGTGCAGGAATATTCCCAACCCCAACTCGCATTTTCTACGGTTCAAGCAAACATGCTTTAGATGGTTTCTTTGACACCTTACGTCTTGAGCTGCAAAATAGCGGCGTAACGGTAACAACGGTCTACCCCGAATGGGTGAATACAGGAATCTCTGCCAAAGCATTAGCCCCTCATGGGAAATCTGTTGGTAATAAGAGTCCCTATGAAGAGAAGGGCATCAAGGCTGCAGAATGTGCAGATACTATTATCAATGCTGCGGAAAAGCGTAAACATCAAGTAATTATTTCAAAAAAACAAAAGTTTGGGTACTTTATGAGACCAATTGCCTCAAATCTCATAGACCACGGCGCTGGCCGCCGTTTTAAATAACCTGCCAAGGACCGAGAGATGATTGGCTGCGGCCACAGCCAATCATCTCTCGGTCTTTAGCAGGCTCAAATAAAAAGCACCTGAATTCTTAAAATCCAGGTGTTGTTGATGCCGTGAAGGGTTCTATACCCTTCTTTGAATTATGGTGCGGTCGAAGGGACTTGAACCCCCACGATGTTACTCACACGGCCCTCAACCGTGCGCGTCTGCCTATTCCGCCACGACCGCATATTTTGTTAACTTTGTATATGCTTCTATACTTCCATTTTAATTAAATATGTTAATCGAAACAAACATTAACATAACAATTTTACTCTGTTTTCGCTATATTGTCAAATTCTTTTTAATCCATTTCAGCTAAATACTTCAGCCGCTGTTTACACTGAAAGTGTTGGCGGAGACAGTGGCTACGGTTGAAACCGGTTGTTGGAGGGGTTTTGCACGTACTAGTTGATACTCTTCGCCAATGACTCCGCCCCTAAGTGTGAACAGTTGTTTGGCTAGCCAAACAACTATTTCGCTTCCTCTACCACTTCATAAACATAGCTCCAGCTTTCGCACCCATTATAAAGGTCATTAAATAAGGGCTTTACTTCACCTTGCAAGGCCGGCGAAGTGATAGCACCGTAGGTTTTATAAAGAAGGCAAAAATAAGGCAGATCCTCAATTAGTATTTCCTTTATTTTTATAAAAGTATTTACCTTTTCTTCATTAGTTAAACCCATGGACATTTGATCTAACAATGCATCTAAATTCAAATTGGTATAACCTATCACATTTTCATAACCTGAATGAAGGAAGGGCCTTAAATCGTAGCTTTCATTGATTTGAAAACCGCTTATATATATGTCGAAGTTCCCCCCTGCTAGGTCAGAGTTATATTCATCCCAACTCTTTATAATCAGGTTAGATCGTATAGGTAATCTTTCAAGGCCGGTCTTAATGATCTGGGCAGCTGCTACTCTAGACTGGTTTTCCGAATTTACGAGAATATTAATAGTAAGCTCCTGGTCATTTACATTTTCAGCAATGCCATCTCCATCCCTATCTATGTATCCAGCTTCAATAAGTAGTTGCTTGGCCTTTTCAATATCCATCTTATACACCAAATCACTGCTTTTTACACCGAGATAATTAGGGTAATAAATGTTGTCATTTAAAATACCATTACTAAAATATCCTGAGCCTAATATCAGCTCCCTGTCAATGGAATATGCAATAGCCTGCCTGATTCTCTTGTCTGTAAGGACCTGATTATTAAAGCCAACAAATTCAACTTCATTGGACGCAAAGGAAACAATATCCACATCCTTATGTGCAAAAGCTGTATCCCTATCAATTTCTTTGGAGAAGCTAATGGCTAAATCACTGACCTCCATCAAATTAACAGCATCGGATTTATCCGGCATAATGCGAAAATTTAAGATATTGCCAGGGGTTTCTCCATGATACAACTCATTTCCTTCCATTCGAATATGAGTCAATTCATTGTATTCAGTTATTTTATAGGGACCCATACCAATACAAATAAACTCTTCAGCCTGCCTCAATATATTGTCCACGCTTCTATATTGGTGCTGAGGCACCATAGGAAAAGTGAAATCTGCCATAGATACTTTATCAGTACTAATAAAATGTACAATAACCTGATAAGGTTCCCCCCTTACTAAGCTAACACTCTTAATATTGCTTACATTACTTGCATACATGGAATTCCCTGTACTAGCGGCTCTCATATGGCTTTCTATACTAAATTTCACGTCTTCAGCGGTAAACTCTTCTCCATCTTCCCATTTAATATTTTTCTTTAGATTTATTCTAACTGATGCCTTATTATTTTCATAAGTATAACCATCAGCTAGCATCCCTCTCAAAGTCAAATTTTCATCAAATTCAAAAAGGCTTTGATAAATAAGCTTATTCATGTAAAAAGCATCTTCATCCTTGGTGATGATAGGATTTAAGGTTCTAACCTTCTCTATGGGAATATGGATTTCATTTGAGCTTCTCGTTTGCATTTCTACTTCGGGTTCGCCTGTAAGAAAATTAGTGTTTTCGCCACACCCTGTTAGAATTCCAATAGCCATTATACCTAATAAGAATATTGCTAATATCCTTTTTGTCATGTTTTTCTTCTCTCCAAGTTATATTTTGTTATTATATTTTTTTAAAAGCTGATCTATTTGCTCGTATAAAGCCTGCCTTTCCCCTGAATTGTCCAATATTTCATCAGCTCTTTCGTTTTTTTCAGCTCTAGTCATCTGGCTTGCAATTCGATTTTTTACATCCTCCCTACTTAAGCCATCCCGTTCCATGATGCGATTAATTCTGGCTTCATCGTCAACATCCACCACCCATACCTTACTCGCTTCTTTATCCAGCCCTGTTTCATAAAGTAAGGGTGCATCGATAAATATCACTTTATTTCTTGGAAGAAGTCCCAAGCTGTCAACGACAACAGGTGCATCCTCCATGTCCTCTTGAAATTGGAGGATTTTATCTCGAATGATTTGAAGAATCCTTGTGTGCATCAATTTATTTAGTAATTTTCTTTTCTCCGGGTCAGAAAATACAATCTTTCCCAGTTTCTTCCGGTTTAGGCTACCATCATTTAGGAGGATTTCATTACCAAAGACAGAAACAAGCTCAATCAAAGCATCTGAGCCTGGTTCTACAATTTCCCGGGCAATCTTGTCTGCATCTAGAACATGGTACCCCAGGGAAATAAGATAATCTGAGACCGTTGTTTTTCCAGAACCAATACCACCTGTAAGTCCTATGACCTTCATCAGCAAGAACCTCCTTCTTTTATCTGGATTTCAGAAAAAAGCCTTTCGGAAATCCATAAAAATTATTAATGACTAACCTAACTCATACCAATTATTTCCCGTATCTAAATCTACGGATAATTTTACTTTTAATTTTACAGCATTCTCCATACTATCTACTAATAATTTCTTAACCGCTTCTAGCTCATCCTTATGTGTATGTATGATTAATTCATCATGCACTTGTAGGATCAGCTTCGAGCGTTTTCTTCGCTTATTTAGCTCACGGTAAACCTCTACCATGGCTATTTTAATAATGTCAGCTGCACTGCCTTGGATGGGGCTGTTCATAGCAAGTCTTTCTGCCGCCTGTCTAGCCATATAGTTTCTGGCATTAATGTCATTGATAAACCGCTTTCTATTCATAATAGTGGTAACATATCCATTGGCTTTACATAATTCCACTTGGGCTTTCATGAAGCTCTCTACCATCGCGTACTTTTTAAAATATTCATCAATATATTGTTCAGCCTTTTTCCTTGTAATATTCAGCTCCTTCGATAAGCCAAAACCACTCATCCCGTAAATAACACCAAAATTTACTGCCTTGGCATTGCTTCTCTGTAAAGAAGTAACTTGATCTTCAGGGATACCGAATATTTTGGATGCCGTAATCTTATGAATATCTTCTTCACGGTTAAAGGCGTCAATTAAGGTTGGATCTTCTGACATATGTGCTAATACGCGAAGCTCAATTTGAGAATAGTCGGCCCCTACGAGTATATAGTCCGGTGATTCTGGAACAAATGCCTTCCTTAACCTTCTGCCGAGCTCATGCCGTATAGGAATGTTCTGAAGATTGGGTTCAGTACAGCTGATACGCCCCGTTGCTGCTACGGTCTGCTGGAAATGAGCATGAATTTTATTATCCTTATGGATTAAGGGCAACATGCCTTCGATATAGGTACCATTTAACTTGGCATGCATTCTATACTCTAGTATCAATTGAACGATTTCATAATCATCCTTCAGCTTATCGAGCACTTCTACACTAGTAGAATAGCCTCTTTTAGTTTTTTTACCCGCTGGAAGTCCAAGCTTTTCAAATAGTATGACACCAAGCTGCGCAGGTGAATTGATGTTAAATTCTTCCCCTGCCAACTCATAAATCTTAGATTTTAGTTTTTCGATCTCAATAGTTATTTTTTCCCCAGCGTCTGTAAGCTCTTTTCGATCTACTGCAAAGCCATTATACTCCATTGATGCAAGCACTTCAATTAGAGGTAGCTCAATATCTATATACACAGATTCAAGCTCATGGGTTTTAAGTTTTTCTTCTAGAATTGTTCTAATTTTATTGACTGCCAAGCACCATTTTGTCCCATAACTCATGTAATTTGCATCACTAGTTGTATCTGATAAAAAGTCAATTTGAGCATTTTCCTTCATAAATTCAGCTTCACTAGGTAAATCCTCATGGTAATATTCCAGCAGCATGGTGGATAAGTCATAATTACTCCTAGCAGGCTCTAGTAAATACTGAGCTACAGCCGTATCAAAAGCAGTATCCAAAAGGGTGCCCTTATTTTTTTCATCCCAGTTTCCCACAAGATCGTTGGCCATCAACACATAATAATCGTTCTTTAAATTATGACCTGAAATCCTCACATTAAAGCGAGTCATCATATCCTTCAGTTGTTCTAAGAATTCACGATCTGTCCCTTTTATATAATAACAGTTTTTGTTTGACATAATACTTATTCCGTAAATCAACGGTAGATCTTTGTGATTGTGGTCACTAAATACCTTAAGGATAATGGAGGAATCCTCTTTTAAATCTTTTTCTAATAAGGATAAGTCCGATTCCTGCTGGACAAGCATTTCATTTACCGTATCAGCAGATGTTTCTAAAGCACCGTCGACTAAATCAGAAGCATCAACTCTCTGTTCTGTGGCCTTATAGGATTCTGGAATTTTAAGCTTTTTAAGAAGGCTATTAAATTCTAATTTAGCATAAAGGGAAATTAGCTCATTATAATCAGGCTCTTCCATTTTAAATTCTTCAAAGTCAATATCAATGGGAACCTCTGTGTTAATGGTTGCAAGCCTTCTACTCATTAGGGCCACTTGAGCGTGCTCTTCAATCCTATCTCTTAATTTAGCGTTGCTAACCTCATCTAAGTTGTTCAATAAATTAGCAATAGTGCCAAACTGAAGGATTAGTTTTTGGGCAGTCTTTTCCCCTACCCCAGGTATCCCCGGAATATTATCTGAAGAGTCTCCCATGAGGCCTTTGTAGTCGATAAACTGTTCCGGAGTAAAACCATATTTCTCTAACATAGCTTCTTTATCGTAAAGCTCGAATTGGGAGATACCTTTCTTTGTAATTACGACTTTGGTCATCTCTGAAGCAAGCTGTAATTCATCCTTGTCCCCTGTTACAATAACTGGCTCAAGTTTATTTTCCTCTGCTCTTTTTGCTATCGTCCCGATGATATCATCCGCTTCAAAGCCATCCATTTCAAGAACTTTTATTTTCATAGCGCTTAGAACTTCCTTTAGTAAGGGAAGCTGCATAGCCAATTCTGGTGGCATCTTTTTCCTTCCTGCCTTATACTCGGCATATTCTAGATGACGGAAGGTAGGGGCTTTTTTATCAAAGGCTATTGCCATATAATCTGGGCTATAATCTGTAATCATTCTATTGAGCATATTAATAAAACCGTACACTCCATGAGTGTACAGTCCATTCTTTGTAATCATTGGTTTTGGCATTGCATAATATGCTCTGTTAATTAGGCTGTTTCCATCTATAATAATCAGTTTCATTTATAACTCCACTTTCTCATCACTCTGAACGAATATTTCACCGTTCTTTCCAACAATTTGAATTTCTTCATTATAAGTATTTCCATCTTGGTCCATGAATATGAACACATTAAAAAGCCATTCGCCCTTCAGGCTATAGTGGTGATCAACAATCTGATAGCTGTATGAGGCAAGCTTTTCGCTAATTAGCTGACTATAAAGTTGAACTGCCGCCACATTTGTGGACAATTTCTGATCCTCACCAGGGAAATTATAACTAGATGGTTGAGTCTCTTCCACATAATAATCATGATCTTCATTCACTGAATTAAGGGCAGAATCCCTTAGGGTGAATAGTTCACCGCTATATTCAGAAGATCCTTTAGTATCACCTTCTACACTTATTTCAGATAAAGCACTTTCCTTTGGTTCGGCTACCTGTTTTGGTTGTGGTGTAGTGTTTAAGCTATCAACCCTAGTAGTTAGATTTTTTGTTTTTAAGCTGTAGTCTCCCAAATCCATATTTTCTTGAATCTGTGCGCCCAAGCTCTCATTTTTTAAAGCTTCATCCATATCAGCAGTAGCTTCATCAGCAGAAGCTTCTCTATTCACTAATCCTGTTCCAGGTAGGGCATCTGAATAGGCCTCAGGAAGAGCTTTATCCTCTACAAAAATGCTCCCTGCGCTTTCTAGCTGTTCCATTCCTCTTAGAGCATCCGGGGTTGGACTAATAACTTCATTATACACTCCATAGGACAATATGCCTACTACAAAAATCGCAGCAATAGAACTTGCCATTCGCCATATTTTACGATTATTTCTGCCCAAGCCCTTATTTGCTTTATTAAACTCTTCTTTTTTCGCTCCTTGGATGGAAGCTTTAATTCTCTCCTCAAATCCATCTGGTAACTCAAGAGGCTCTGACTGGTTTAGCAGCAGGGTCATTTCCTTTAACTCATGGTATACTTTTTTACATGAAGGACAAGAATCTAGATGATTACATAGCTCATTTACTTCCACTTCTTCTAGCAAATCATCAATATATGGCGAGAGCAATTCTCTTATTTCATTACAACTCATCATCATGCTCCCCTCCTTTAGCATTTATATCTCTTCAGCATAGCTGTTACTTTCCGAGAATGTGACAATAAAAACAGACTTTACTTGGTGAAATTTGTCGTTCACTAGTTTTGACGAATATTTTTTACTTTTGTTCCAAATATATCTCTCTAAGTTTTAATCTTGATCGACTTAATCTTGATTTAACTGTCCCAATAGTACATTGTAATATTTCACTAATTTCTTCATATGTAAAACCTTGTATATCCCGAAGGATGATGATTTCTTTTTGGTTTTGGTTTAGCTGGTCCAGACACTGTAGAAGTATATTAGTTTCTTCTTTTCTATCATATATATTTTCAGGTGCTTGAGTCAGGTCCGGAATTTCCAATATGGTTTCGTTTTCATCAGATATTTTGTAAATGCTGTCCGTGGTTTTTCGTTTACTGTTTTTTCGAAGAATATCGTTACAGGTATTTACTATGATTCTATAAACCCATGTTTCAAACTTAGAATCCCCCTTGAATTTATCTAGATGTCTAAATATCTTTATGTAACTCTCCTGAAGGGCATCTAAGGCGTCCTCTTCATTTTTAAGATATCTGTAGGCAATATTATATGCTTTTTTATGGCAGCCTGAAATAAGGGACTCAAAACTTTTCTCATCCCCCTCTTGTGCTTTTTTTATTAAGTACTGCTCATTCTGACTGGATAGCATTTTGTAATCTCTTTTCATTAGATAAAAGTTTTGGTATAATAAGCTCTGGCGATTTGCCCAAGCTATGGATTTAACTCATAGTATCATACCATAGCAATCTAATTATAAAATCCAATGTTTATTATACCATATAAAATTAATGGTTAAATCTTAAGATTTATACTTTACACATACCAAATGATACTCTCAAGTATCAAAGTCCAGACCTGCCGGTGAGAACGAAGCCACAGCTCTTGGCATACCTGACCCGCCTAAATAGCAATATAAAATGTTAAGGAGATTTTTTATGTACGATTATCATAGCCATACCCTTTATTCCGATGACAGTTCCACTCCTATGAAGGAGATGATTGAAAGTGCCTGTGTAAAAGGACTGAAGGAGCTAGCCATTACTGATCATTATGATCCGGACTATCCAGATCCAAAATACCCTTTCGAACTGGAGTTAGGCAACTATTACAAAGACCTTTGCAATTACCAAGAACTTTATAGAGACAAAATAAAAATTATTAAAGGTGCTGAGATAGGAATTCAACATGGGGACACCCTCAAAAAATGTTCTCACGCTGCCAAATCATTCGATTACGACTTTATCCTTGGTTCCTTCCATTGTGCAGAAGGAAAGGAGCTTTATGGAAATGCTTATTTCGAAAACCGTTCTGTAGAAGACGCTTATATTTCTTTTTACACATATATGTATGATTGTCTAAAGCTATATAAGGATTATGATGTCCTTGGACATTTTAACATCATTGATAGATACGCTGAATATGTTGCTAAACCATCCCTTTACATGGATATCGTAGAGGCCATATTAAAACTAATTATTGATGATGGCAAAGGGATTGAAATCAACACCTCCAGCTTCCGCTACGGTATGGGTGAACGAACCACGCCGGCAAAAGAAATACTTCAGCTTTATAAAGATCTTGGGGGTACCATAATAACTGCAGGTTCAGATGCTCATAAACCAGATGACGTAAAGTTCAAGCTGGATGAAGCCTATTATATGATGGAATCCGCCGGATTCAAGTATTTTACTACCTTTAGCCAGCGAATACCCCATTTTATTAAGCTATAAGAAACGAAAGCGCCTCAAAAACATAGTAGAGGGTACTCTATGTACCCTCTGCTATGTTTCATATGATTTTATAACTCATTCAATTTATTGATAGGGCTTATATCTATCTGTGTTTGTATATTTATAGTAATCAAAGAGCTCTCTGATATACTGGGCCTTTTCCACATCCGTTAACCCGCTCTGATGGTAAGTTACCGCACCAGTAAAGTCCCCATATACTGCATTTGGCAATATAATCCACTTATCTCCCCAAAGGTCTACAAATCTTTCATCATCAACAAGATTTCTTCTTTCAACTGGACCTAATTTCCTCTCAAAAGCAGAAGAAAAATCACCTAAGTTATCACCAAGAAGCATAACAACCTCATGGGTTGCTTCAACATTTGCTCTTCTGGCATCCTTGTTAGAGGTTCCCTCTAGCACCTGAAGGTATTCTTTTTTTGCATTTGGAAAACCTAGGTATTCCAGTTGTTTTAATGTAATGTCAAATTGGTCTGCACTTCTGTTGGTAATGTAAAACACTTCAACACCATTGTCTTTTGCATAATTCATAAAATCTACTGCTCCAGGTAGAGCCATACAGGCTGTAGACTTAAGGGACTCAGCAAAGGCATCATTTACCCACGGCCCGCCCTGCAGGACATCTGCAGTATACATAACACCGTCAACCAATGTATCATCTATGTCAGCAATGATTGCAATTGGCTTACTATATGTATTTGCTTTAGCAATTTCTTCGTCTAGCCTAATATAGGCCAAACTAAAGGCTTGGTAAAAGCATGCCCTAGCCTCTGCGGAAAGCTGCCATATTGCCCCATTTACGTAGGTTTCTCTGTCATAGTAATTAGAAATCCTCGCGGGGTCTTCCACAGTAACAGTTTGTGTTTCATTATCCCATTTAACCGTGCTTCCCATAGATTCGAAAGCATCTCTTAAAGCGATGTATGTAACACCATCTTCAATAAAAGCAGCTCCTTCCTTCAGATCCTTTCCGTAAATATCTACATTTACCTTGGATCCAGAAGCTGCAAAAACTCCACCGGTCACTAATGTCATAACTATTAAAGGAATAATAATTTTTACGAATGATTTTTTCATAAGATCACCTCCAAAAACCTTCATAATCTACCCTTTTAACTTATTTATTAGTTGAACCATGATGCTTGATTTACATTAGAAATTTATTGCTGCTTTTAGTCCATACGCTGGCTGCGCCATTCTTACAGCACGGTTGATAGCTCTAGCCATAACATCGGTAGATAAGGCGCCTACTGCATCTGGCATCACTTCTACTTCTCCAGTGGACATAACAAAGATGGTATCCCCGTCTGCCATAGTATGAACAGGCCTTATGGCCCTAGCAAAGCCATTGTGAGCAATAGAGGCCAGCTTATTTGCTTGGGATTTTGTTAGCTGGGCATTGGTAACAATACATCCAATGGTGGTGTTTCCGCTAAATACATTTTTGTCCTGTGAATACTGAGCATACATAATTTCTTCTGTGTTAGAAAGCGCTGTTTTATCCTCGTTCAGGATACCTGCGATCCTCTTGCCCGTATCTACATCTACCACATCTCCCAATGCATTAACTGCTACTATAGCTGCAACCTTCAGGTCTCCTATTTGAAGGGCATAGGTACCAAGGCCACTTTTCATCATATGTTCTACACCAAGAAACTTACCTACAGTAGCACCGGTACCGGCACCTACATTCCCTTCAGCAACCTTTCCTGTCCCTGCATTTTTACAGGCTTCATAGCCCATTGCTTTATCTGGCCTTGATTTAGGATCTCCCACTACAAGGTCAAAAAGAGAAGCTCCGCAAACAATGGGTACAACGCCAACACCCACGTCAAATCCTACTCCTTGCTCCTCCAGATAAGTCATAGCCCCTGATCCTGCATCCAATCCATAAGCACTTCCACCGCTAAGCATGACGGCATGGATCTGCTCTACCATATTGATAGGATTAAGTAGCTCCGTTTCTCTTGAAGCTGGCCCGCCTCCTCTTACATCCACTCCTGCAAAAGCACCTTTTTCACAGATGATTACAGTGCACCCGGTGCCTCCTTCTATATCCTGTGCATGACCTACTTTTATACCGCTGATATCCGTAATACTTATTTCTTTCATGTGAACCACTCCAATTAAATACTTTTTGCGAATCAAATGAAATGATTTTGAAAAGCAAAAAATATTACACTATTTTATCGATAACATTTGTTTCCGCAAAAATATGATGAAATTTTCGCGAATAGTAATTGTTTTTAAAAGGGACAAATGTTTTTCAGCGGATTTTAGAAAGAAATCTAAAATCCGCATAATTGGCTGAAGTTTGTAATGCCCAATACAATTTTCCTATCCAGCCTGCCACCTGCCACTTGTCACCCCACATTTTTTATCACATTATAGGGATGCCATTCCTTGTAAAGCTTGGATAAGTGCTATGATTACTCCTATGACCGCTTCGCCGCCAAGTAAACCGGAGGCGATAATCATGCCGGTGCCCTTCTCATCCCATGCAGGTGCTGCCTTTTGTACGATGTATTTTAATGCACCACCGACGAAGGCTGTTGCTGATAGATAAAATGGAAGATATACGCCCAATCCTAGCGTCATGACTGGGAAGTTTACGATATACAAAACACAGCCGACAATCAAGCCTATTACGAATGATGTCATGTGAGGAATTCCGCCAACCATAGCTGCAACCATACCAGCTTGAGGTGCAATAAATTGCTCTGGATTACCGAAAGCTGTAGGACCATAAGCAGTAAGTATCACATAGAATACGCCTACGGATACAAAGGAACCGATAAGTCCACCCACACACTCTCCAAGCCACTGAGCTTTTGGACTAGAATTAAGAATATGCCCTGCTTTAAAGTCATTCATGACGTCTCCAGCTAAGCCACAGGCAATGGCAACTGCTGCCGCTACTAGGAAGGCTTCTACCTGACCTAGGTTTGACACAGCTTTTGCTGCCAAGAGAATAATGATTCCGAAAACTTCCATAGGATTGATACCTGATTGCCCAACAATTTGCGCAGACATGGAAGTGGCAAGCCATGCACCTAAAATGGTAATAATACTTGCTACAATTCCCATTTTTGCAATAGTAGTGAAAAGAAAAGCAATGATGACCATAACGATAGGTGCCCATCTAAAGCTCATTACTTCCCCTGACATAGAAGATTTTTTGAACATAGGCCCAAAAATTTCTTTTGCTTTCGGAATAATACCTTTTACGATAATACCGACTCCTGTACCTACCATAAGTCCTATACCGAGAGAAGATTTTATTGCTGAAGCTGTCCCAGCATCCCACCATCCCCAAGTTGTTCCACCAAGAACAACTCCAAAATCACCGATAATGGCGCCTAAGAACCATACACCGATGAAAAGGGGACCGATTATGTAACCGACTCCTATAAGCATAGGTGACAGCCAGATACCAGCAAGAATGCCTTTGGCTCCAAGGCTTGTTGCCCCAATATTTGCAGGAAGAGTTTGAGGTAGCACTGCAAACCAATCTCTTAGCACTGTAAACACAGCAGCTATCCCAAGGGATGAAAATAAAGTAGCTGATTTTTTACCACCCTCGTCTCCTACGATAAGAGTTTCAGCAGCCGCTTGCCCCATAGGATAAGGCAATTCCTTGGTAACAACAAAGTATTTACGAATAAGAGCAGTAAAAATTAGGCCAAGTATAACACCGCTGAGAACTACAATGAATAAGACGAGCATACTTAATTCTGCTTCAGGGTTTAGCATATAGATCCCCGGAATAGTAAATGCAAGGCCACCGGCGGTCATTGCACCCGCTGACATGGCTGTGTGGGCAACGTTAATTTCATTGATGTTTGTGTTACCCATTAACTTCAAAGCAAACATAGAAACCAGTGCAACAAAAATGATAGGCCAGGGTAGAGCACCTAACTTTAAGGCAACATACATTGAGCTCATCGTAAGTATGGTAGCCCCGATTGCTCCGATGACCATACCACGAACAGTAAACTGTTCACGGAAAGTAGTAGCGTATTTTACGCCCTTTTGTTCCTCTGACATGGTTTTTACCTCCTTTTAAAAAATAATATATAAATATAGCGTTGACATAAGGGTAATACATTTTGTATCATAAGGTGCTTTTGCCTGTGATACATAAATTTACCTTCATTATACTACATACTATTTGATGAAACTATGTGTCTGTTGCAAAATTTACCCATTTTCTTTAAGTTTTACCTTTAGGTACTTCGTTTTTTCATTATTAGGATTCGTCTTTCCATGCCTCCAAAGCCTTCTTATTAATGGGCAATAGATTAGATTTTTCCCCGCTAAAATACTTTTCCATTGCTTTTTCAATACTTTCCATCTTTACGATCCCTGTTTTCCTTATTACAGCGCCTAATATAACCATGTTGGATACTTTATCATTTTGCAAGCCTACAGCAATTTCATTAGCATGAACGTAAAGAGCCTCAATATCTTCTCTGAAAGGTTTACCTTTTATTAATGATCTATTGATAAAAAGCAGACCCCCGGGTTTAACATGACCTTCAAATTTTCTTAAAGAAGGTTCGTTCATGACTACAACGCAAGTGGCCTCTGATATAATAGGAGAGCTAATACGTTTATCCGATACGATAACAGTGCAATTTGCAGTTCCTCCCCTCATTTCTGGACCATAAGAAGGCATCCATGTCACTTCTTTTCCTTCTAGCATACCGGCATAAGCAATCATTTCCCCCATGAGCATGACGCCTTGGCCGCCAAATCCTGCAATGATTAATTTATGAGTAGCCAAATCACTTCACCTCCTGAGGAGTTTTAAAGCTACCTAGGGGGTAGTAGGGTATCATGTTGTCCCTGAGCCATTCCAAAGAATTTACAGGGTTAAGCCCCCAATTTGTAGGACAAGTGGATAATATCTCAACGAAACTAAATCCTAATCTTTTTTCTTGTACATCAAAGGCCTTTCTAATAGCCTTTTTTGCTTTTCTCACATTGGCAGGTGAATCTAGGGAAACCCTTTCCACATATATGGCGCCATGAATGGTTGCGATCATTTCAGCCATTCTAATTGGTTTACCCGAAACTTCTTCCTTCCTACCCTCTATGCTGGTCGTTGTCTTTTGTCCAATTAAGCTTGTAGGGGCCATTTGTCCACCAGTCATCCCATAGGTCGCATTGTTAATAAAAAATGTAGAAAACCTTTCCCCTCTATGTGCTGCATGAACAATTTCCCCGATACCGATGGAAGCCAAATCCCCGTCTCCTTGATAAGTAAAAATTGTCTTATCGGGATGAACCCTACGAATACCTGTAGCCACTGCAGGAGCCCTACCATGAGCAGATTCACACATATCTATATTCATATATTGATGACAGATAATACTACAGCCGATGGGTGCGACTCCGATGGTTTCTCCTAATAGATCCTTCTCCTCTAAAACCTCCATGATCAGCCTATGAGCTATACCGTGGGTGCATCCGGGGCAATAGGTGGTTTCTTCTGGAAGCATTCCTGTAGTAAATTCGAATACAGTTCTCATTCTTTCACCCCCAAAACCTTTTTCGCGTCAACTACGATTTCTGATGGTGTAATAAGCATGCCTCCTGTCCTTCCAGAAAAGAACACTGGATATCTACCCGCGCTGCCAATCTTCACATCATCTATCATCTGACCTCTGCTTAATTCAACAGAAACGATGGCTTTAGTATGGGATGAAATTTCATCGAAGGCTTGGTATGGAAAAGGCCATAGGCTAATGGGGCGTATAAGTCCTGCTTTTATACCCTGCTCCGATAAGAGTTCTATGGCTTCCTCTGTAACCCTTGCAGTGGAGCCGTAGGCAACAAAAACGATTTCTGCATCTTCTAATCCATGTGCTTGGTATTGAACAAGATTCCTTTTGGCTTTTTCATATTTTTTATCTCTTTCCATTATACTTTTTTCCAGAAGTTCAGACTGCAGGTATAAAGACTTAATGACATTAGGAGATCGTTTGCCCTTTGTTCCCGTCAAAGCCCAGGGTTTTACCTTGTGGATATCTTTGCAATCCAATGAAGGTAACGGTTCCGGTAAAATCACAGGCTCCATCATTTGCCCCAGGACTCCATCGGCTAATATCATGACGGGGTTTCTATATTCTTCTGAAATCTCAAAGGCTTTCGCCATCAAATCCACCCCTTCTTGGATGGAAGAAGGAGCTAAGACAATCACATGGTAATCTCCGTTGCCACCGCCTCTTGTGGCTTGATAATAGTCTGCTTGGCTTGGTTGGATAGATCCCACACCTGGACCACCTCTTGATACATTAATGATGACCAAAGGCAAATCAGTGGAAGCAATAAAAGAGAAACCTTCTTGCATCAATGCTATTCCTGGCGATGAAGAGGATATAAGAACTTTTCCTCCAGCCACAGCGCCGCCATAAGCCATATTAATAGCAGCCAATTCACTTTCTGCCTGGACAAAAGAACCGCCGACTTTGATCATTTCTCGGGACATATACTCTGTTATTTCATTTTGTGGAGTGATAGGATATCCAAAGTAATATCTACAGCCACTTCGTATTGCAGCTTCAGCAAAGGCTTCATTGCCTTTCATTAATATTCTATTACTCATCACTTTCATCCCCCTTCTCCTTCAGATACACACTGATGGCACCATCAGGACACATGATGGCACAATTGGCACAGGCGATACATTTCTCAGGATGTGTCACATAAACAGGACGAAAGCCTTTTGAATTTATTTTAGATTGGTGAGAGGCTAATATTTTTACAGGGCAGGCAGATATACACAACTGACATCCCTTACACCGCTCCTCGTTAATTTTTATTAGACCTTTAGACATAAAGATACTTCCCTTCGCAACCTTACAAAAATATATTATAACTTTTTTATGCTGCTTTAACTCCCGCCCGCTTGACAGTCATCATTTAAGAAGTACATAGATGTTAATGCATAGATTTGCGTTGTTTCGATAAGTTCAGAGATAAGAACATATTCGTCGTTATGATGAGGTATGTATGTATCACCGGCTCCGATGACGATGACAGGAATTCCCTCCATATGTAGGAAGGTCCCGTCTGTAGCCCCCGGAACGCCCTGCCACACGGGTTCCTTACCAGTAGCATTTTCTACAGCCCGGTAGACACATTGTGTAATTTCTGCTTCCTTAGACGTTTCTGTCCATGGCCGTTCTTCAATAATTTCTAAGGTTGCCTTGAAATCCTTATCATCTTGTGACAGCCGATGGAAAATATCCAAAATTTGATCTTTTAATTCTGCGTGATCTTGCCCCGGGATCGTTCTAATATCGAGGCTCATATAAACTTCACCAGGTACCACATTAATCTGGGCTTCCCCTTTTGCTGGAGCTGCAATAACCGTAGGGGTGATACTAGGCCATTTTAAGAATTCATGGCAGCCCAATCGGTCTTTTTCATTTTGTTCTAGTTTTTCTAGCTCTGTGATAATTTTGGCCAACCGCCAATTTGGATTGATTCCGGTCAAAGGCATGGCCCCATGACTTTGTTTGCCATAGACTCTTACTACAGCACGCATGGCTCCTTTTTGAAATATACAAATATGGTTATCCTCAGGCTCACAAATAATAGCCGCATCTACATTTTTTGCCCAACCCCTTTTGATGAAGTCTTTAATGCCAATCATCATATCTTCTTCATCACAGGGAATACAAAGTAGAATATTTCCATTAAAGTCTTCCCCTGAATCCTTAATAGCCTTTGCAGCAAATATAGCTGCAGCTAGATTTCCCTTGGTGTCACAAGCTCCCCTTCCATATAATCTATCCCCAACAATTTCACCACCAAAGGGGTCGTATTTCCACTGGGATACATCCCCTGGAGTAACCACATCTGTATGCCCTTCAAACAAAATAGTTTTTCCTGGGTTATTTCCTCTTAGGAATGCGATTACATTAGGCCGTCCCGGAACCACTTCTTCAAAGTGTACCTCGAACCCCTCATTTCTTAAATAATCCGCTATAAAAATCGCCGCTTCTTCTTCGTTTGCCCCTTCCTTAGTGGGGTCATAAACGCTATTGATCCTGATGAGATCCTGGGTAAATTTTATTAATTCATCCTTTTTTATAGCCTTTAGAACATTTGCATAATCCTTCATGATTTACCTCCGGTTCCATTTTTTTGGAGTCTGCTGAATTTAAATGCATGCTATTTTATTATCTCTTTTCCATAAACTTAATGAGATTAGTCAGGATTTTATTTACTGGTGTATAGAGGTTTATAGATTGTGCTTCCCTTACAATGGCTCCATTTATCATTTCAATTTCTGTTTGTTTTTGATGGAGGATATCTTGAAGCATGGAGGATTTGTTTTCTGCTGTGGCCTTGCATACTTCCTTTGTGTGAGCAATAGGGTCCGAAAATCCTAACCTTACCCCTTTCGCCTTCGCAACCTCCGCACCTTCCCATACTGCGGCTTCAAGGATTTCTTCAATTTCGTCATATTTTAGTAAGTCTCCATTCTTTAGACCAGTTATTCCAGTGAGCGCATTGATTCCAACATTCACTAATAGTTTATCCCAGACTAAGCCTATGACATTACTAGATATATCTGTATCTAACCCAGCCTTGTTCAGGACTTCAGCAATCATTTCAATTCTTGAGGAGGAACTGCCATTTAGTTCTCCGATAACTGTTTTTCCCACACCGGCATGCTTGATTTTGCCCGGCCCTAACATGGTAGCACCGTGTGCAGTGGTACCAGCTATAACCTGATCCTCACCAATTTCATCCTTTAATATATCTATATTTCCCAGCCCGTTTTGTAAGGTTAAAGCGATGGAATTTGGTCTGAATACAGCCTTGTTTTCTTTTATTGCGGAACCTGTATGGGTTGATTTAACAAAAACCAAAACCAAGTCACAAGGCCCTGTTTCATTAGCATTCGTGTAGGCTTTGACATTATTGTAATTAATAAATTCACCTTGTTCCTCTACCATGAGGCCGTTTTTATTAATGGCTTCCACATGCTCCTTCCATATATCTATTAGGAAAACTTCATTTCCCGGAAGGGTGGACAGCTTAGCACCATATAGACAGCCCATTGCTCCAGCACCAATGATTGCAATTTTCATCTGGATCACCTCTACTTTAAGATTCTACGCTGTTGTTGTTAATATAGCTTTTCAATCACTTCTTCTGTTACGCCTGCGTATGTGTGTTTCTCTTCAGGGAAAGCCCCAGATTTTACCTCAGCCTTAAATTCCTCTAGGCCTTTGATAATTTCCTGGGAAATATTCCTATACTGCTTGGCAAACTTAGGTACGAAGCTTTCAAACATACCCATCATGTCGTGGAATACGATACACTGGCCGTCGGTATATCTACCCCCACCTACGCTGATAGTGGGAACCTTTACTTTTTCTGTAATAAGCTTTCCTAGAAGTTCCGGAACACATTCAAGAACCATGGAAGACACTCCAGCAGCCTCTAGAGCGAGTGCATCCTCTAATACTTCTTTTGCAGAATCTCCTTTACCTTGAACCTTAAATCCTCCTAATTGAGAAACTGTCTGAGGAGTCAATCCGATGTGCCCCATAACTGGAATACCTGCGTTGACGATGGCTCTTACTGTATCCGCCATATTTCTCCCGCCTTCCAGCTTTATGATGTCACATCTTCCTTCCTTCATCAGCCTCGTCGCATTAGCAATTGCTTCTTCTTTAGTTCCGTTATAGGATCCGAAGGGCATATCGCCTATGATAAGGGGTGTGGGTGCCGCTTTCACAACGGGCTTAATGTGATAAATCATCTGATCCATGGTACATGCTACTGTAGAATCGTCTCCCAGCACTGTCATCATTAAAGAATCCCCTACAAGGATTACTTCTATGCCGGCTTTTTCTACCATCAGTGCCGTGGGGTAATCATAGGCTGTTGTCATGCTGAATTTCTCGCCATTGTCCTTCATTTCTTGTAATTTTGCTGATGTAATTTTTGCCATGTTTTTTTCCTCCTTTTATAAAAATTTTAATCCGGTGAGCATCCTATCTGTCTCGATATGGATGCAGCTGCCTCTTTAATTAAAGTTGAAAACAACTCTTTATGGTGATCTTCCTTAAATCGATATTTGGGACAAGAGATACTTATAGCTGCAATAGGGATATTATAGTGGTTGAATATTGGGGCAGCTATGCAGATCAAGCCAACCACATATTCTTCATCATCTATTGCATATCCATTATTCATGATTTCGTTTATGTTTTCTTCAAATTCATTTTTGCTTACAAAAGTATGTGGTGTATACCTTTCCAGATTTAAATTGTTGAGTATATTGTTTTTTTCCGGTTCAGGGGTAAATGCCAAAATGACCTTTCCCATGCCAGTGCAGTGGATAGGAACTTTGGTGCCAATGCCTTGACCTACTTTGATAGGCGATTTGCTTTCGATCTTATCAATATAGATTATGTTACCATCCACCATCATTCCCACATTTACTGTCTCTCCAGTCTTATCCCAGATGTTTTTCATATAGGGCCTTGCTATTTTTTGAATACCTGTACGCTCTAACACCCTATTTCCCATGGCTAAAAGTTTAATGCTGTTGGCGTATTTTTTATTGTCCTGGTTTTGAATCACGTAGCCTGCTTCTTTAATGGTGTTAACGATTCGATGAACAGTTCCTTTATCCATGGAAAGCCTTTCACTAATCTCCCCTATACTAAGTTCACCTGCAGAATCTAACTCATCCATAACTAAAAAAGCCTTTAACACTGATTTTACGTGGTTTGATCCGGTGGATTCTTTAGCTTTAGCCAAGTTATATCACTCCTATCCATTAAATCCTTTGTTTAGGGATGAATTGTTGTCTCAGCTTACTCATTTTGCATATTCATAGCTTGTATGACATGTTTTAATAGTATCATTGAGGTAACAGTGCCTACACCACCAGGAACTGGTGTAATGGCTGCTACACATTGAGAAACCCTTTCAAAGTCCACATCTCCGCACATTTTATTATCTTCAAAATTGATTCCTACATCGATAACTGTGCTATCCTTTGTAAAATATTCAGTTCCGAAATATTTAGCCTTTCCCACTCCTGAAACTACTATATCCGCGTCAGCAGTCACCTTTTCCAAATTCTTTGTTTTTGAGTGGCAGATTGTAACGGTGGCATTTTCAGAAAGCAGCAGCATTGAAAGAGGCTTACCTAAAACCATACTCCTATTGACAATAGCAATTTTTTTCCCTTTTAAGTCATAGTCATAGTACTTTAGGATTTCAACAACTGCTTCTGGTGTGCAGGGTGCAATACCACTTGAATCCCCCTGAAAAACCTTTTGCATGTTAATAGGATTCATACAATCGATATCCTTAAGGGGACTAATGGTGTTACAAATGGCATCAGAATCTAAATGTGCTGGTAGAGGTCTAAAAATTAATATCCCGTGGACTTCAGTATCATTATTTAGTTGATTAACAATATTTATTAAGTTTACGGTATCTACATTATGGTCAACTTCCACGACTTTTGTTTCAATACCTACCTCATTGCAGTTTTTTAAAACTCTTGCTTCATAGGCAATATCATCTGCCCTGTCTCCAACCCTTATGATCGCAAGCTGCGGCAGGTTTTTACCTTCTTTTTTACATTGTTCCACGGCAGCAATTATTTCTTTTTTTATTTGATCCGCTACTGGTTTTCCCTTTAGCAACATATAAGCTCCTCCACATATTTGTAAACTTTGTCTGCAAGCTGAAGTCCTTCTTCTTCAATTTCTTGTATCCTTCGGCCATATTCTTCCTTCAGCTTTTGATTTGTCATCATTTTTAGATTAATAAGAACACTAAGCTTAGCACCTTGGAGGGCAGCTTTACAAAAACTTACACCTACACCTGCATCGCTGATGACTAGCCTACTCCCAATTTTGGAATACTCATCTAAAATTTTTATACATTTTAAAGCACACTCTGCTATTTCCATAGGTGCCAAGGTTGCATTAATTAATGCTTCTTGCAAGATTTTTTCTTTATAAAGCCTTTCTTCTTCTGTTTCTTTGGGTAATCCATAAGCTTTAGATAATGGCTCAAAGGCTTCTGCGTCTTTTAAAACAAGACTATTAAGAGTTTGAGATAGAACCTTTGATTCATTTAAAAGCCGTTGAATATCTTCTTCAACATCAACATACTTCTTTTTTCCTGTAGTCAAGTTACCTACCATGCTTCCAAGAGCAATGCCCAAGGAAGCCACTAGGGCTGATGCTCCTCCACCGCCAGGCACCGGTTCTTTGGATGCCAGTGATTCAATAAATTCTATACAAGTTTTCTCTAGCATTGTTCCTCCTAAAATAAGCCCGAAATTATTCCAGTACTATCCACGTCAATTTTTTCAGCAGCAGGCGCTTTAGGAAGGCCTGGCATTGTCATAATATTCCCTGTTATAGCCACAATAAATCCTGCTCCAACTGAAGGCTTTATATTTCTAACAGAAATCTTGAAGTTGTTAGGCCTGCCTAGTTTTTGGGGATCATCACTTAATGAATATTGAGTCTTTGCCATACAAACTGGCAAATGTCCATATCCTAAATTCTCTAATTCATCAATTTGTTTTCTGGTATTTCCAAGGAAATCTACACCATCTGCGCCGTAAACCTTTTTTGCAATGGTTTCAATCTTTTCACTAATAGAAAGCTTTTCATCATAAGCAAATCGGAAATTGTTCTCTCCCTTTTCTATAATCTCAATAACTTCTTTTGCAAGCTCTACTCCACCAGAGCCACCTTTAGCCCATACTTCGGAGAGGATGGCGTTGACGTTTAACTCCTTACATCGATCTTTAATATAGGAAAGTTCTGCCTCCGTATCCGTAGGGAAGCGATTAATGGCCACAACAGCGGGCAATCCGAATACCTCTGTGACGTTTTCTACATGCTTAAGGAGATTTTCTATTCCCTTGCCTAAAGCTTCAATATTTTCTTTTCCTAATTCTGCCTTATCTACTCCTCCATGGAGCTTTAGTGCCCTAGCCGTAGCTACAATGACCACTGCATTTGGCTTCAAGCCACTTAACCTGCATTTAATATCTAAGAATTTCTCCGCTCCAAGATCCGCACCGAATCCTGCCTCAGTTACTACATATTCTCCCAGCTTCATTGCAACTTTCGTCGCCATAATACTGTTACATCCATGGGCAATATTTGCAAAAGGACCTCCATGTACAAAAGCAGGAGTATGCTCTAGGGTTTGCACAAGGTTTGGCTTCAATGCATCCTTCAGTAAGGCTGCTACTGCCCCTTGACATTTCAAATCCCCTACAGTTACAGGTTTACTATCAAAGTCGTAAGCCACGATAATCCTTGCTACCTTTTCTTTCAATTCAGTTAAATTGTTAGAAAGGCATAGGATAGCCATAATTTCTGAAGCAACGGTAATATCGAAACCATCTTCCCTTGGCGTACCATTTGCTTTTCCACCTAGCCCATTGACTATGAACCTAAGCTGTCTATCGTTCATATCTAATACTCTCTTCCAGATAATTCTCCTTACATCTACACCAAGGTTATTCCCTTGCTGAATGTGGTTGTCTAGAAGAGCTGCTATCAGATTGTTGGCAGTGGTTATGGCATGGATATCCCCTGTAAAATGTAGGTTAATATCCTCCATGGGAACAACTTGTGCATAGCCACCCCCTGCTGCACCGCCCTTTACACCAAAAACAGGTCCCAATGAAGGCTCTCGAATAGCTATGATAGCCTTTTTTCCAAGCTTGCTTAATGCATCTCCAAGGCCTACTGTGGTAGTGGTCTTACCTTCTCCTGCTGCTGTTGGATTAATAGCTGTCACAAGTATTAATTTACCGTTTTCCTTATCTTTGTACTCATCGAGTATGTTATAATCTACTTTAGCTTTATATTTCCCATAAGCCTCTAAAAACCTTTCATCAATAGACAGTCTTTCTGCAATTTCGCTAATAAGCTGAGGTTTTGCTTCTTGAGCTATTTCAATATCACTTTTTAGGCTCATTTTGTAATCCTCCGTTGTTTAACATATTTTCTGCGTGTTGACTTAGAATGTCATGTAGTCTGTTTCGCAATACGAAACATCGTTTCGAATTCTTATTAGTATAGATATTCTACCCCGTTCTAATGCATATTTCAAGATAAATGTCTGATTTTTTAGAATATGGATGGAATTTTGTACAAGGTAGTGGCAGAGTGTATAAAAATAGTATTACATTTATCAAAAAAAAGAATGCACCGGAAATGAAAACATTCCCGGTGCATAAAAAAATCCCGACATGTCGTCAGGCTCATAATTCAGACCCTATCGTAGATAGGGGGGTACTCTATTCCTGCTTCTGCCTTCCTCTCAAAGGAGGCTTGGCATAGGCAAATCGAAAACACGAGTTCCCAAGGTCAAAATGTAGGTTGAATTATAAATACCTTAACGATCACTTCAGGATTATTTTCAAATTTTCTTTCAGTCGAAATTCTAGTAATAGTATAACATAATTTTAGTTTTTTACAAATGTAATTATTTACAATTAGTAATAAATTTCGTTTAATGAAAAGGTTATTACTCGCTCAAATCAAAGCTACAGTTGTGGTACACCCTTTGAACATCATCATTATCTTCTAGCATTTCAATCATTTTTTTCAAATTTTTAATATCCTCTTCATCTGTAGGTGTAGATTCCATAGATGGAACATATTCGATATCCGCTTCTACTAACTCATAACCAGCAGCCTTTAATTCCTCTGAAACAGCATTAAAGTCTTCTGGTGAGGTTTGAATCTCGTAGGCATCCTCATGATTTATGATATCATCCGCTCCCGCTTCCAGAGCCTTTTCCATCAATGCTTCCTCGTCAACAGAATCAGTCTTTTCTATTATGATGATTCCTTTTCTTTCAAACATATAAGAGACACAACCAGGAACGCCTAGGTTACCACCATATTTATCAAATGCATGCTTCATGGCCGCAGTAGTTCTGTTTCTATTATCTGTCAGTATATCGACAATAACAGCTACTCCACCAGCACCGTATCCCTCAAAGCTGCCTGGTTCATATGATTCCCCTGCTAGCTCACCGGTCCCTTTCTTTATAGCTCTATTAATATTGTCATTGGGCATATTAATCCCTTTTGCTTTATCAATGGCATGCTTCAAAGCTATATTATATTCAGGATCCCCACCAGCTTTTGCCGCAACTGTTATTGCTCTTGCATATTTTGTAAAGATCTGTGCTCTCTTTGCATCTTGAGCCGCTTTTCTATTTGCTATTGTTCCATGCCTACCCATACACCATTCCTCCAAATTTTATGTATTTACCGGCGGTAGGTATGTCCTCCGCCGGTAGTTCTGTATCATTCACCACCACTACATGGTAAGCGTCTTAAGAATTATAAATTTGCTGCTTCTTCTAGGTCATCCAGTAAAGCTTTGTCTTTGATACCCTTATCTACAACTTCATAATTATTTTCTGTTTTTTTATCTATGCCTTCAATAACCTCTACCTTATCCATACTCTCTGCTTTGGTTATCTTTTTAAATTGGTTGCTTTTCTCTAGATTTTTATGGGCCGTGGCCATCATCAGCTTAATTCTGTTCAGCTGATTTACATTACTAGCTCCTGGATCATAATCTATTGCAGCGATGTTTGCCAATGGGTTGTATTTTCTCAAAGCCTTTAACATGCCTTTTCCGGTTACATGGTTTGGTAAGCAGGCAAATGGCTGCAAACAAACAATGTTTTCGGCCCCGTCATCGATAAGCTCTGCCATTTCCCCAGTAAGTAACCAGCCTTCGCCATATTGGTTACCTAAAGACAGGATTTTTGTTGCAGTCTTTGCAATATCCTCAATATAATGAGGTTCTGTAAAGCGCTTGCTGTTTCTCAAAGCCTCTCTTGCAGGAGCCCTGAATTTTTCAATAACCTTAATAGCTATATTATTCGCAAACATCTGCTTATAGGTGCCTGACATCTTTTCATAATTAAAGGTCTTACTATACATTCCATAGAGGAAAAAGTCAATCAAGTCAAGCACAACAGCTTCGCCGCCTTCTTGCTCAATAATACCTACTATATCATTATTTGCCGTAGGATGGTATTTCACAAGGATTTCTCCTACAACACCAACCTTTGGTTTTTTCATACCCTCATGAATCGGCAGCTCATCAAAATCTTTGACAATTTCTTTAAGATATTCCTTATATAGCCGTAGGCCTCCCTTTTCTATGTTTTGTTTAACCTTTTCAGCCCAATATCTATAAAGTTCATTGGCAGAGCCCGGCGTTTTTTCGTAAGGCCTGGTAGCATGTAATACACGCATCAGCACATCACCATAAACTCCTGCCATTAAGACACGTTTCACCATAGGAGGAGTAATAGAAAATCCAGGGTTAGATTCCAAACCAGATAAATTTACTGAAACTACAGGAACCTGCTCCATTTCTAGGTCCTTCAATGCTTTTCGTAAAAGACCTACATAGTTACTCGCTCTACAACCACCACCGGTTTGGGACATGAATATAGCTGTTTTATCAACGTCATATTCACCTGATTTTAGTGCTGCAATTACCTGACCCAAAGCAACGATAGTAGGATAGCAAGCATCATTATTTATATACCTTAGGCCTTCTTCAACAGCGTGGCTATCCACAGATGGAAGCAATACTACATTATATCCGCTATGCTTCAGTGCAGTTTCGATGAATTCGAAGTGGATGGGTGCCATTTGAGGCATCAATATAGTATAATCCTTCTTCATCTTCTTTGTGAACAGCTTTCTTTCATAGGGTTCCTCAAAGGTTCTAGGTTTTACTTTGTTTCTTTCCCTCTCCTCCATAGCGGCTTTCAACGATCTGATTCTAATCTTGGCAGCCCCTAGGTTTGAGCCTTCATCTATTTTTAATACAGTATATAGTTTATTTTTGTTCTCAAGGATCTCTTGTACCTGATCTGTTGTCACTGCATCTAGACCGCATCCGAAAGAATTCAGCTGAACCAACTCAATGTCATCATTTCGCCCTGCTACCTCAGCAGCTTTATAAAGCCTTGAGTGATACATCCACTGGTCCAGTGATCTAATTGGTCTTACCATGTGTACAAGATGAGCTACAGAATCCTCAGTTAGAACAGCTAAATCAAAGGAATTAATCAAATTGTCAATTCCATGATTAATTTCTGGGTCTAAATGATAAGGTCGCCCTGCTAAGATAACTGCTTTTTTATTGTTATCCTTGATGTATTTTATCGTATAAGCACCCTGCTTCTTCATGTCATCCTTAAACCGCTTATCTTCTTGTCTGCCTTCTTTCACAGCATTGGCAACTTCACTAAATTTAATATGCAAAGGCTTCAGCAACGAGGATAGCTGTTTGATTAAACGCTCATCATTATCGTAAGGCAAAAACGGAGAACTGAATTTCACGTCATTCTCTTCAAGAATTTCATCCATATTGTTTGCAATAACCTCGGGGTAAGTAGCTACAATAGGGCAGTTGTAATGATTTGGTGCGGTTTCATCTTCTTTTAATTCATAGTTAATGCAAGGATAAAAAATCCATTTTACCCCATGATCAACAAGCCATTTAATGTGGCCGTGTACCAGCTTTGCAGGATAACATATTGTATCCGAGGATATGGTCTCCATACCCATCTGGTAGATTTCTTTGGAAGACGGTGGCGATAAAACCACGCGGAATCCCAAAGAAGTGAAAAACGTAAACCAGAAGGGATAGTTTTCATACATATTCATTACCCTTGGAATTCCAATAGTTCCTCTATATGCTGATGCTTCCTCCAAAGGCTTATAGGAAAACAACCTTTTTGTTTTATAAGCATATAAATTGGGCAAATCTGAGTTCTTTTTTTCACGCCCAGCACCTTTTTCACAGCGATTACCTGTAATAAACCTTGCTCCGTCGTTAAATGTACTAACTGTAAGAAGACAACTATTTTCACAACGCTTACACCTGGTGTGTATGTTTTCAACGGTAAAGCAATCCATCTCCTCTAGTTTAATAATGGAAGATTCCGTGTCTTCTAAATAGTTTTCTCGGGCAATAAGAGCTGAGCCAAAGGCCCCCATAATACCAGAAATATCTGGCCTGATGACCTCTTTACCTAATACCTTCTCTAAGCTTCTTAGCACTGCTTCATTCATGAAGGTTCCGCCTTGAACGACAACGTTTTCCCCTGCTTCATCTGGGTTACGAAGCTTGATTACCTTGTAAATTGCATTCTTTATCACGGAATAGGAAAGTCCTGCAGAAATATCCCCAATGGTTGCACCCTCTTTTTGTGCCTGCTTCACCATGGAGTTCATAAATACAGTACATCTTGTTCCTAAGTCTACAGGTGCTTTTGCAAATAATGCCTCCTGGGCAAATGCCGCTACATCCATATTCACTGACTTAGAATAGGTCTCAATAAAGGAACCACAGCCCGAAGAGCAAGCTTCATTTAGCATAATATTATAAATAGCCCCGTCTTTCACCTTCATGCATTTCATATCCTGCCCGCCAATATCTAATATAAAGTCAACCCCTGGCAGGAATTCTTCAGCAGCCTTATAATGTGCCATGGTTTCAATTTCTCCCATGTCAACATTCAGGGCGGCTTTAATCAAACCCTCTCCATATCCAGTCACACAACTGTGTGCAATATATGCGCTATCGGGAAGTAAGGCATACAGCTCCCTAAGCATGGTTATCGTAGATTGGATGGGATTCCCTTCATTATTCTTATAAAATGAATATAAAAGATTTTTTTCATCGTCTATTAGGGCAGCCTTCGTTGTGGTGGATCCTGCATCGATCCCTAAAAACACCTTACCCTTTGCTTTTCTTATGTCCTTACGTACAATTTTATTTTTATCGTGTCTTTGTTTAAATTCTTGATATTCATTAAAGTTTTTAAATAAAGGTTCTACAGACTTTGACTCAGTCAACTTGGTCTGATCGGCTTTTTTAATTTTATCTAATAACTCTTGTAGGGAAACAGCTTCTTGTTTTTCAGAAAGCAAAGCAGCGCCAATGGCTACGTAATATTTTGAATCCTCAGGAAAAATAATCTGATCAGGTTCTAACTCTAAGGTTTCAATAAATCGTTTCCTTAGCTCAGATAGAAATGATAGAGGACCTCCAAGGAAAGCAACGTTTCCTTTAATGGATCTTCCGCATGCCAATCCGCTTATTGTTTGATTTACCACAGCCTGAAATATGGAGGCGGACAAATCTTCAATTTTAGCGCCTTCATTGATTAATGGCTGTATATCTGTTTTTGCGAAAACTCCACACCTTGCAGCGATGGGGTAAATCAGTGAGTAATCAACTGCCTTTTCGTTAAGACCCTGTGCATCTGTATTTAGGAGTACTGCCATTTGGTCAATAAATGCACCCGTTCCACCTGCGCAGGTCCCGTTCATTCTCTGCTCAATAGACGGGCCGTAAAAAGTGATCTTGGCATCTTCACCACCAAGCTCTATCGCCACATCAGTCTCAGGAATAAATTTTTCCACCGCAGTACTACAGGCTACCACCTCTTGCTCGAAGGCAACTCCTAATAGATTGGAAATAGAAAGGCCACCGGAACCTGTAATGGTAACAGTCGCCTTTTCTCCTTTGTGTTCTTGACATAATTCGACCATTAGCTCTAACACTTTTTCAAAGATATCAGACATATGTCTTTCATATCTGCTGAATAATATGTTGTTATTATCGTCCAACAGAACTAATTTGACAGTTGTTGAACCAATATCTATACCTAATTTCATAAAAACTGACATTCCTCCTGTCTTTGTACCCATAAATTATAACACACCAATAGAAAAAATCAAATGGGTTTGGTTGGGTACGAGGGGACCCTAAGGACTAATTTTCAATTCTCCGTGCAATAATCACGCCAATAGTGTATAATACCCTTATTATGAAAACTACAATCAAAAGAAAAACCTATAAAGCCATCTATCGACTTCTGGATAAGGTAAGTCCACTCTCATCTGATTGCGGTCAGCTCTGCTCTGCTGCATGCTGCACTTGCGGAGGAGATAGTTTAGACGAAGACGGTAAAGATTTCGATATGGGCATCTATTTGCTACCTGGGGAAGAGAAAATATTCAATAGGGATGAACCCTGGCTCAAGTGGTCTGTTGAGAATGCAGAGGATTATGATTTCCCTGATTCTTGGCACGGAAAAATCTACTTCGTACGATGTACGACTCCGCCTCATTGCCCTCGGAATATGAGGCCCTTGCAATGCCGGTTTTATCCTCTTTTTCCCTATTTATCCCAGGATGGGAAATTATCATTGATTTTATCACCCTTAAATCTCCCCTATGAATGCCCACTAGTGGTAGATAAAATGACATTAGAACCGTCTTTTATTCAGGCAACCTATACAGTTTGGAAGCGGTTGATAAAGGATCCCTACATCCGGGACTTGGTTGAAATGGATTCCCAAGGAGTTCGTCAAGCGGGATCAGAGATTCACATTGTTATATGATAATATTATGCAATAATTCTCTGACCTATACAATCATTAAAAATCCCTGTTCACCCCATATATCCCATGGAGTGAACAGGGATTTCCTTTACCCCTTTTTCTTTTATTCTTTTTTAATAATAGCTACTCACCTGAAGTGCATTATAAATAGTTGCCGCAGCTTCTGCGTTTGTTAGGACCTTTATGCCGTTGAACCGTCCATTTATATCCCCCTTCATAATCCCTAATCCATAACAGATCGCCACATATCCTCTATATTCATAATTTACCGTATCTTTAAAAGGATTTACGAAAATCTCTGGATGCTCCCCAGACTTCCCTTGTCCCAGGTATCTTACGGCAAACTTAGCGGCATCCTGCCTTGTAAGCTCTGCATTTGGAGCCTTTTCCTCTTCTTTTACAATATTATCCCTAATCAGTATCTCATAGAATTCCTCATCATCATAATAAGCCTGCATAGGAGAATATAAATATCTTAAAAAGCTACTCTGAGTCATTTTCTCATTTGGATTAAATCTTTCTCCTGCAAGATAATATCCGTTCTCCAATAGATTTAAAATGATCTGTTCACTCCAGTGTCCTGCTATATCAGGATATGCTGGCATTGATGCGTCTCTATATGGTTTACCATCCCAGCCTAGCTTGCCTCCAGCAAATGGGTCTACCATGAAGCTCACTTGGTTTTCAAAGTCATAAACAAGAGCTACGTCCTTCTCACTGATTCTCTTGTAGGATAGGTTTAAACTACCTGTTTTGTTAATGATATCAAAAACATCTTCTTTACTCATGACATTGTCCAAAGCCGGAAAGCTGACGGAATCATACCAACTGCAGTTATACTGGGTAATCATCCCACTATTTTTATTGATACTGATTGAAAACCCGTTGTCTCCAAACTCCACACCCTTAACTAGTCTTTTGTATTGGAAGTTGTATTCTATAACATTATCTTCATCTACTGTATATGGATATTCAAAATAAACTGATTGGTTAAATTTGTCCGGTGCCATCTGTCTGATAAAGCTTTCCGCCTGGCTTTTAGCCCTTTCCTTAGAAAGTGTCCCCTTGCCCTCACGACTCTTTTCTGCGTAAACATAGAAGGAGATCAGTTCTCCCGTCTTCGCATTAATAATCCCATAGGCTCCATCAAATCCAATCTCCCAAAGATATTTATCGGATTCATAATAATTTTTTGTTAGTGATACACTGCTGACCTTCATGTCTGCTGTAATACCAGGCACTAGGCTACGAAGTTGTTTTTCGGCCTGTTCCTTCGTCATAAGACCGGAAATATTCTCAACAGCGTCCAGTTCTTCCTTCGATAGAACTTCTTGCTCCTTTACATTCCCTGCACTATCAGCAGAACCTCTTCCCCCTCCATCATAGATTGAATAACCTTGGTAAAGAGTCACCGCCTCCCCTGTTTTTGCATCAATGGCTTTCACACCTTGATCCGCTAAGGAATACGCAGGGAAAACTGATAATTTCTTCGTTTTGTAATCATAGCTAGAGTGATAAGCCAACTTAACTCCAATCTTTTCAAGGTAAGCCTTTTCTCCTTCATCCAAGGTCATAGCACCATCAGAGCTCGGCAATTCCAATTCTTCTGTTCCTGCTTCCGGACCATAATAGCTAACAACCTCACCTGTGTATTTATCCACTTCAATATAAACCTTGAAATAGTCTACCCCAATGTTGTCTTTATAAAGCTTATAGTGAAATTGATGTCGATATGTGTTTGAATTGTCAATGCCCTCCATGATTCGCATGCCTTCCACTTTATTAGGCTTGGCTTTATTAAGGAATGCAAGAGCAGTTTTTTCCGCACTTTCTTTATTAACGCCTCCAAGGCCTTCCCTCTTGACATCATCATATTTATAGTAGCTTATTAAATTACCGTTATTATCAACGGTGGCTGAGATCCCTCCCCTCCCATCATCTAAAGACCAATTAAGGTTCCAAAGAGATACAGACACTCCATTTCTCTTATATTGAGTAGAGGAGTATTGAAAATCACTATAATCCTCAGGTACTTGGATTATATTTCTCACTGTAATAATTGCTTTCTCTAGATTTTGGCTGTCAGATTCCGCAGCAAGCGCCGGTACAGCGCTGGCCAGGACTAAGCTTAAAACCAAAATCAGGCTAACTACTTTCTTCATAGCACATTAAACCTCCTTTATTTAGTGAGCTAGGGGGGCGGGCCCTCTCTAACTTACCCTATGTCTATTTACATATTAAGACGATGAATTTTTGGAAAGGTTCCCATTATTTTCATGACAATAAAAAAAGTCAAAGGCATTAACCTCTGACTCATTCATCTATAGTTCTAAGTGCAAGACAATAGGGCAATGATCACTACCATAGATGTGATCATACTGAAGAACATCCTTCACCTGGTCTTTTATCCTATTTGAAACTAGAAAATAGTCAATTCTCCATCCTGCATTATTTGCCCTAGCATTAAATCGATAAGACCACCAGGTGTATTTTCCAGTTATATCTGGATAAAGATAACGGAAGGTATCCGTAAAGCCAGCTTCTAGTAATTCTGAAAATTTCTGCCGTTCTTCATCTGTAAAGCCAGCATTTTTTCTGTTTGTCTTAGGATTCTTTAGGTCGATTTCCTGATGTGCAACATTCAAGTCGCCACATATTATTACGGGTTTTGTTTCATCTAGCTTTTTTACATATGCTTTAAAGGCTTCCTCCCATTCCATTCTATAATCTAGCCTAGCTAACTTATCTTGGGAATTAGGTGTGTATACTGTTACCAAATAAAAATTATCATACTCTAGAGTTATTACTCTGCCTTCTTCATCATGACCCTGAGCATCAATGTCATAAAAAACGTTAACGGGCTTATGTAAGGTAAATATAGCTGTCCCTGAATAGCCTTTCCTAACAGCGCTATTCCAGTATTGTTCGTACCCTTCTAGCAAGACCTCCGCTTGTCCCTCCTGCATCTTTGTTTCCTGGATGCAAATAAAATCAGGTTTTTCCTCCCTGCAAAATTCCAAAAATCCTTTACCCAAGGCTGCTCTTAATCCGTTTACGTTCCATGTGATGAATTTCATAGTCTACCTCTCTTCCGTCGTTCATTCATTATCCATTTTTTATTCGTCCCCTAAGTGCTTGATTTCCTTTTTATAAATATATTGTAAAAAGAATAAGCTTGCCATAAGAGAAAACACCTCCGACATGGGGAATGCAAGCCAAACATAATTTAATCCCATAGTTCTTGACAAAACCCACGCCAAGGGCAGCAGCAATATCAACTGTCTTAACAAAGAAACTATTGAGCTTAATATTCCGTGAGCTGTCGCTTGAAATAAGGTTGATGCTATTATACCAACAGCTGCAAAAATAAAGCTGGTACTAATGGTTCTTAACGCTATTACTCCGATTTCTATCATTTCAGGTGATGCACTAAAGAGCTTTAGTAACGGTATAGGAAATACTTGGAACATAACTAATCCGATAGCCATGATGATGATGGCGGTAATTAATGCCAGCTTAAAAGCTTGGATTAATCTATCTTTTTTCCTAGCACCGAAGTTATAGCCCATGACAGGCATAGTTCCCTGGTTCAAACCAAACACCGGCATAAAAATAATAGATTGAAGCCTGTAATAAATCCCTAATACAGCAACAGCGGCTTCAGAGAATGATATTAATATACTATTAAGTCCTAAAATCATCACCGAGCTGATAGATTGCATAATGATGGAAGGAAGTCCTACAGCATAAATATTTTTCAGTGTTACCCAGTCTATCTTAAAATTTTTAAAATTAATTTTTACATCATGCTTTTTCTTAAATAGGAAAAAGAGTCCTACAGACATAGAGATACATTGTGCAATTACAGTCCCGATGGCTGCACCGGTGACTCCTAGCTTTGGAGCCCCTAATAATCCGAATATTAGAATGGGATTTATAATGATGTTTGAAATCGCCCCGGATAAGCTAGAAATCATGGGGTAAATCATATTCCCAGTGGCCTGCATGATTTTCTCAACATGCACCTGCACGAAAATAAAAATTGATAAGGATGTAACGATTGTGCAATAGCTCACTGCGTCCCCCACAATAGCTGGATTACTAGAGAATATCCCAACAAAAGAGGAAGAGAAAAATAGGCCGAATATGAGGAAGATGAACCAGTTGACAAGTGCTAGTAGTAACCCATGGGTTGCTGCAGAGTTTGCCTCTTGGAATCTTCTCTCTCCCAAACGTCTAGCAATCAAGGAATTTAGTCCCACCCCTGTCCCCGCGCCAAAGGCGATAATCAGTATCTGTATGGGGAATATGAGAGTCACAGCAGTAAGAGCCGCTTCACCCAAATAGCCTACAAAAATACTGTTTATGATACTATACATGGACTGAACCATCATAGAAAGCATGGCGGGTATGGACATGGACCTTAATAGCTTTCCTACAGGCATAGTACCCATTTTATTTAATTCTCTGATGCTATTTCTATCCACCATATTCTCAGTTTCAAAATGGTCTTTATCAATATTGTCAACGTGAGTATTAATATTATTGTTTGTGTTATTATCTTTCATAGTTTGATTCATATAGCTCCTTGTTATATATTTCGTTATTAGATCCAATTAAAAGGGGGATAATCTGTTGTTAGAAAAAGGCTCCGTTATTAGGAAAAGCTCTGTGGCTATTGCTAACAAGCTATAGCCGATAGCTAGCTGAATTAATTTAGCAAACATAAAAAAAACATTTCAGCGAAATGTTTTTGAATCAATCTTAGATGTCGTTTAATAATCAGAATTATAAAATGAGTGAGCAAGTCTATAAGCCGAGTTCTGTATTAGACAATCATCTATCTAGGCGTACCGTCACCGATACGCTCATGCGACCCACCTATTGGGCAGCGACGGGCAGCCGCCTTTGAATGCCCACTTTTGGTCTTGCTCCGGGTGGGGTTTGCACGGCCAGCATGTTACCATACTGCCGGTGAGCTCTTACCTCACCATTTCACCCTTACCTCGGCCTAAGCCGGTAGGCGGTATGTTTCTGTTGCACTTTCCTTAAAGTCACCTTCACCAGACGTTATCTGGCACCCTTGCCCTATGGAGCTCGGACTTTCCTCATGTAGGTCAGACCTACACGCGATTGCCTGACTTACTCACTTATATATTATATCACAATTTGACATGTAGTTAACAGGAATTTTACTGTAAAACTAGAAATTTATTCAAATTGTTATTCAATCATAGATTTAAAAGGATTGACATTAACTTCAGATTCTAATATGTCAATTTTGTGACCAATGTTTTTTCTTAGCTTTTCTGCAAAGTTTTCAGCAAAAATATGTTCTGTTCCATAGTGCCCTGCATCGATTAGGCATAAGCCCTTCTCTAGTGCGGTCTGAGCTTCATGATGCCTAATATCTCCTGTAATAAAAAGATCGCAGCCATTTAGAGCAGCCAGCTCCATAGCATCTCCTCCAGCGCCAGTACATAGCCCTACAGTTTTTATTAGTTTGTTAGGAACGCCCACAGCCTTGATTTGACCTGTGATTCCTAAAGCTTCTTCCACAATTTTGCAGGCTTCCACTAGAGTACAGGCCTCTCTAAAGTTACCCATCCTGCCAATAGGCTTGGTCTTATTAAAAGGTCTAATTTCCTTTAATTTCCTCACCCTAGAAAGACCGATAAGCTCTGCCATATATTCATTGTTTCCACCAAAAGCTTCATCAAAGGTTGTGTGTGCAGAATAAACAGAAATTCCTGATTGTATTAGGTCAATGATATAGCTTCCTGTAATAGTGTTATAGTCAATCACATCTATTTTGTGAAACATTAACGGATGGTGCGTAATAATAAAATCGATTTTCTTTTGCTTTGCTTCATCAATTACCTTCTTAGTAATTTCAAGGACCACTAGAACTCGATGGACTTCTTTCTTTCCCATCTGAATCTGCATACCGCTGTTGTCCCATTCTTCTTCAAGCTCCCTTGGCGCTATTTCCTCTATCTCCGCAATTAAATCATTATAGTTGATACTCATTTCCTATTCCCCCCATTTTAATGGCTAATATGTTTATGTTCTATCTTATTCGTAAATCATTTATTTTAGAAATCTATCGATGCCAACAAACCTTCCAATGCCTTCAATCTTTCTTTCGATATATTGAGCTGTTCCATATGGTTCTTGCCGGACCCTTTTTTAATATCATGAATTATTTTCTCTTCTATTTTAATCTTATTTTTAAGAAATTCCAATAGTAGAGGATCTTTTTTCTGAAATAATAGTGGGCTAATTTCAAATTCTAATGGGCTCTCATCAGGTGTTTCTAATATTTCATGATGAGATCCCTGGGGCACGGCGACGATAATCTCGCAAATATACTTTCTTTCTTTGACCAAAACCTCGTCTATTATATCAAAACTGTTTTCATATAGCCAGCTTCTTAATTTATCCTGAGCATTACGAGGTTGTAAAATAAACTTTTTGAAGCTTCTGGTCTTTTTTATATCTTTTGCAAGAATGTCTGCTATAAGTAGCCCTCCCATGCCGGCAATCACAACAACATCAACCTCTCCCGCCTCTAGGGGAGAAAGCCCGTCGCCTAACCTCATATCAAATGTTTTCCCGGGAAAATATTCAATGATATTATTAGACGCTTTTTCTAAAGGCCCTTTATTCACATCACACAGAATCACATGAGGGCTGACTCCACTATTAAACAGAGTCATAGGCAAAAACCCATGATCCGTACCTATATCTGCGATGCTTTCTCCTGGTTTAACAAAGTCTGCAATGGCCTGTAGCCTATCTGTAAGTTTAATCCTTCTCTCCCTTATCATCTATTATACTCCCAAAACTCTTGCTTAAAAAATAATGAAAAACCGCCTTCGTGAAAAGGCGGCTTCTTCAAATAGTACTTTTATTCCAAGTAATCCTTTAGTTTTTTACTTCTACTTGGATGTCTTAGCTTTCGAAGGGCTTTAGCCTCGATTTGCCTGATTCTTTCCCTTGTTACATCGAAGCGCCTTCCCACCTCTTCAAGGGTCCTTGCTCGTCCATCATCCAGCCCAAATCGTAGTCTTAATACATTTTGCTCTCTATCAGTAAGAGTATCCAGTACCTCTACAAGCTGTTCCTTTAACATGGAAAATGCTGCAGCCTCTGCTGGTGCTGGCACGTCATCGTCGGGGATAAAATCTCCTAGGTGGCTATCCTCTTCTTCACCAATAGGAGTTTCCAAAGAAACCGGCTCCTGTGCAATTTTTAATATTTCCCGTACCTTTTCTTCGGTAATATCCATTTCAGCAGCAATTTCTTCAGGTGTAGGCTCTCGCCCATATTCTTGAAGTAGCTGCCTTGAGATACGGATTAGTTTGTTGATGGTTTCTACCATATGCACCGGTATACGAATCGTCCTTGCCTGGTCTGCGATGGATCTTGTAATGGCCTGTCTTATCCACCAAGTGGCATAAGTACTAAATTTAAAGCCTTTTCTCCAATCAAATTTATCTACCGCTTTTATTAAGCCTAAATTACCTTCTTGTATTAGGTCAAGGAATAGCATTCCCCTACCCACATATCGTTTGGCAATACTAACTACCAGCCTGAGGTTTGCTTCACATAGGCGCATTTTGGCCTCTTCGTCTCCCATTTCCATTCTTTGGGCCAGCTCCATTTCTTCTTCCGCCGTTAGTAAAGGAACCTTTCCAATTTCTTTTAAATACATTCTTACGGGATCATCTACCGCAATTGATTTAGGAAGAGTCGCCTCTAGATCAACTTCGTCTCCATCGATGGCCTTTTCGGGTACTTCTTCTTCCTCTTCTTCTTGCTCCAAGGCTAGAATCTCAAAATCATCTGGGTCAACCTCTGATACAATTTGAATACCCATTGACATAAGAGAATCATAAAGGTCATCCATCTGGTCCTTATCCATCTCAACACTTTCCAAGTAATCAGAGATTTCTCTATATGATATTTCTCCTTTACTCTTTGCCTTCTGTATTAAATCATTTACAAATTCAAACCTCTTTGGGTCATGCTCCTCTTCAAATCCCATATAAATACCTACCTTCTATTTTTTATTTTCTGCAAGTCCATAAGCTCTAATGTCAGCTCTTCTATTTGGTCCTTGTCCTTTTCATCATTTAAAACGGATAATTTTTTGATGATTTCTCTTTCCATCCGTTTAAGTTCTGTGGCTTCGATTCGGGCTATACAATCCTTAAAGACCTGTTCTTCTTTATCCGCCACCTGAATATTATCAATAATATCCTGTAAGATCTTATTTTCATCAGTTTCAAGACCATCTTCTAACTTCTTGATATCTATTTCTTCCCCTTCTTGATACATGGATTGAATTAGTTCATATATCTTATAAATAGTAGCTGTAGTAAAGACTCTACTATAGGGTTTTATTCGGGGAATAAAGCTGCTGTTCAAAAGCATCAGCTTAATCAAATTTTTTTCAAGCATGCTAGCCATACCTGTTTTTTTCTTATTTAAGCCTGTTACATTATCTCCGTAACGTCTTAGATGACTATTATGGCTGTTTTCGGTTATAGTATTGCCATAAATTTCTAGTCTTATAGCCCCTTCTGAAATTTTGCTCTCAAATGCTATCTTTTTGATATAAACATCTGCTTCTACCGGGCTTAATTCCTTTAATATCTTGGCAACCTCCTGCAAAAAGGTCACACTTCCTTCTGTTGTGTTCATATCTACCGATTGTCTCAGTAGATGGATCTTGTAGTCGGCAAAAGGCATTGCCTCATGCACTAGTTTAAGGAATGCATCCTTCCCATAATTTTTTATGTAATCATCAGGATCCTTATTATCAGGTATTTCCATTACCTTAGGTTTACATCCGCCTTTATGGAAAATATCAAGGCCCCTCAGGGTAGCATTTTTCCCTGCTTCATCCCCGTCATAGGCAAGTATGATGTTTTCTGTGTACCTTTTTAGTAGGGCAGCTTGGTTTTCTGTTAGTGCCGTTCCCAAAGACGCTGAGACATTTCTAATACCCTTTTGGTATAGTGAAATAACATCCATGTATCCTTCAACTAGGATTCCATAGTTTTCCTTATTTATATCCTGCCTTGTTAAATTTAATCCAAATAAATTGTTTTTCTTTTGAAACACTTGAGATTCAGGTGAATTTAAATATTTAGGAATCTCATCACCAAGGGCTCTTCCTCCAAAACCAATTACCTTCCCTCCTGTATTTATTATAGGAAAAATAACTCTGTTTCTAAATTTGTCGTAATACTTGTCCTTTGATTGAGAGATAAGGCCTAATTCTATTAGTGTTTCGGCATCTATACCTTTACCTGTAAGATACTTGTATAGGCTGTCCCAAGATTCATCAGCATATCCCACACCAAATTTACGCAAGGTGGCAACCCCAATGCCTCTTTTTTTCATATATTCGTAGCCTGGATTTGGCTCTTTAGTAAAGTTTTTGTAGAAAAATGCAGCCGCTTCCCTATTAATCTCATAGAGAATTTTCCGCTTCCTACCTCCATCCAATCCCTTGTCCTTTACTTCAATACCATATTCTCCTGCCAGTTTTTCAACTGCCTCCAGGAAATCTAGATTGTCATACTTTTGAATAAAAGCGATAACATCTCCTGTAGCACCACAACCGAAGCAAGTAAAAATCTGTTTTGTATCTGAAACGACAAAGGATGGTGTTTTTTCATTATGAAATGGGCAAAGACCTTTATAATTACTTCCTGTTCTTTTTAGGGGAACATAGCGCCCTATTACATCTACAATATTACATCTATTTTTAATTTCATCTACAATATTTCCAAAACCTATCATTCACTCCTAACTCCACCGTAATTGATCTTTAAAAACCAAACATTTTGCTATACAAACAAAAATATTTTGGTTTCGGCGCAAATTTTATAAGCGCCAATATTAATATTCTACATAAGTAACCATTTTCCTTTTTTATTTTCTAAATTTTTTATTCTACCACTATCAATGTTTTTTACTTCCACCCCTTTGGAATAAATAGCTGATTGAATAAATTTAACGCATAACGATCAGACATGCCAGCAATATGATCCTTTACCACCTCATTAATACTAAACTCTTCACTTAGAGCCAGATTTTCAGCAGGTAGCTCATTGGGATGAGCTATGAAATAATCGTATAATGTAAAAATCATATTCCTTATTTTGTCAAGCTCTTCATCTTTCTTGACTACTTTATTGTAATATACATTTTCAAACATGAAATCTCGAAGCTCATTCATAGCTTCTAGACGTTCTTTGCTCATAGAGATTTTGCTTTTGCAATCACTGTTTTTTATGATATCCATAACCATATTATTCACTCTCATCCTGTGGCTGTCACCAAGGCAGTTGGTTATCTTCTTTGGAATATCGTTTTCTTTAATGATTCCCCCTCGAATGGCATCATCAATATCATGGTTAATATAAGCGATGCGGTCACTGAATCTTACCACCTGGCCTTCTAATGTTTGAGGAATCTTATCACCTGTATGATTTAGAATTCCATCTCTCACCTCAAAGGTAAGGTTCATACCTCTCCGTCTTTCATTGGTTTCAAGAATATCTACAACCCGCAGGCTTTGCTTGTTATGCTTAAAACCGTCTGGATGCTTTTCGTCTAAAAAGCATTCACCGTTATGGCCAAAGGGCGTATGTCCTAAATCATGCCCCATGGCAATAGCTTCCGTTAAATCCTCGTTTAAAGCTAGGCTTCTTGCAATGGTTCTGGCAATCTGTGAAACCTCTAAAGTATGGGTAAGCCTTGTCCGAAAATGGTCTCCCTCAGGGGCCAAAAACACTTGGGTCTTATGCATCAGGCGGCGCAAGGCCTTTGAATGTATGATTCTGTCTCTGTCTCTTTGATATTCCGTTCTTACCTGACATTTCTCCTCTTCAAGCTGTCGTCCTTTGGTTTCAGCAGACTTTGCTGAAAAGGGAGAAAGCACTTCAAATTCTCTTTGTTCAAGGTCTTCTCTTAATATCATATTAAACTCCTAAAATAAAATCCTAAGATTGAACATCCACCCAGTTTAAATCTGTCCTTTGTGGGGGGAAGAGTATCCTACTTAACTCCTTTTCCATTCACAAAGAACAGATTTAATCTCACATCTTACTCTGTCCAAGCATCACCTTATAGAAGGCGGCTAAAAATAGTCTAACCCTTTTTTGACTCGGTTCCCAAATTCTTCATCCGCTTTGATAAAAAAGCCAATGATTTTATCCTGAATCTTTTCATCTACAAACATTAGACTATCTATAAGATTTTCTACCAAACAATCTTGTTCTTCCTTACTGAAGGAACGATATGATTCACCAGCCTGACTGAAATCATCTATGCCACTGGTCTTTCTTTTTATGTTTCCGATGATGGGAATTGTGGTAGATTGAACATTTTTCTCCAGCTCTACTTTCAACGGGTCTTTTGATAAATTCCTTGCACTATTAATCTTTATTTGTGAGAAATTTGCCCCAAGTCGATGCATTTGGGCATCCCTATAAGAAAACAATCTTCCTTGTAACAGTTTATCAAAGGAAAAATCAATCCCCGGAACAATGTTTGCGGGGTTAAACGCTGATTTCTCCACCTCCTCTAAATAGTCATCTGGTGCCTTATTTAATGTCATTTTCCCAACCCTCATGGGCGGAACTAACTTATCCGGCCATATTTTTGTAGCATCTAAGATATCAAAATCAAACTGGTCCTTATTTTTTTCCGGTATAAGCTGAACCCAAAGTTCATATTCTGTAACCTCACCGTTCTCAATAGAATCGTAAAGATCTCTTGTCGCAGCATCAGGATCATAGCCTGCTAAAAATTCAGCTTCCTGGCGGCTGATGGTTTTTACTCCCGCCATAGGCTTCCAATGACACCTTGCAAAATACCTGTTTCCCTTTGGGCAAATCCATACATAAGTATTTACACCAAAACCTTCCATGGTCCTGTAGCTCTTAATCGTCCCCCTATCCGAGAATAGCCAGATTATCATGTGAGTAGCCTCGGGGGTCCTTGAAATGAATTCCCAAAATCGGTCTGGCTCACTTAAGTTTGTATTAGGTGCTGGTCTTAAAGCATGTATCAAATCGGGAAATTTCATTCCATCCCTGATAAAAAATACTGGCAAGCTGCTTCCCACTAAGTCATAGTTTCCTTCCTCGGTATAAAACTTAACAGCAAATCCCCGAGGATCTCTTGCTGTATCTGCTGATCCTTTTGATCCAATGAATGTAGAAAATCTAACAAAAACAGGCGTTTTCAGTTCCGGATTTTGAAAAAAGGCTGCTTTCGTATAATCACTCATAGGCATATATACCCTGAAATAGCCATGTATACCCACACCTTTTGCGTGAACCACTCTTTCTGGTATTCTCTCTCTATTGAAATGGGCCAATTTCTCCAAAAGCTGAATATCCTGCAATAAAACAGGTCCATCCTCCCCCACTGTTAAGGAGCTTTCATCATTGTTCGCCGGAACATCTGTTTCTGTGTCAAAAATATTATCTTCATAACTATTTTTTATCATAACAAATTGACCTCCTAAACTTACTAATCCATTATATGAACCCAAGCTTATTCAAGTGAGGGTGGTTATCATATAATTCACTGTTCAGGAGGTCTTGGATCATATTACTTTATTCCCGTGCTACCATGCCCGCCACGATTGGGCTTACCTAAGGTATCAACTTCTTCAAAGCTTAGGCTTGGTTGATGTTCCATGATTCTAAATTGGCAAATACGATCATTCTTATGAATTACTGTATCTCTTACGGCATAAGCAGGAAAGAACCACTGATCATTATCTCCACAGTAGCTTTCATCAATAAGTCCCATGCTGTTGGTTTGTATAATGCCAAAGTTCTTAAAAGTGGAACTCCTGGGAATCACATGAGCTTCATAACCTTCTGGCAATTCCATAGCTACTCCCAGTGGAATAAGCTTAAAGTCACCAGCTTTCAGTTCTATGGTTTCTGCTGCTCTTAAGTCGATCCAATCAGATTTCCCGTCTATATATACTAATTTTTCAATTTCCTCTGAAAAATATTTTATTTTAATTGTTTTCATTATTACGGCTCCTGAGAATGTTGCTATACACCTAATATTTCCTTTAAATCCAAATCATTTCTGCTAACCAGGGCTGCGGAATAGTTATTAAAATCCGTAATAAGCTCAGAAACCCCATTGATATCCTCCATGGTTACCTTATCAATCATTTTGATAATTTCTTCAGGACTCTTCACCTTGTTTAATAGTAGCATGTTTTTACCGATGGAAAACATTCTACCATTGACATTTTCCAAGCTAAAGATGTAGCTCGCCTTTATCTGCTCTTTAGCTGTATGAAGTTCGTCATCGGTGATCCCTTCATTTTTCAGTTTATCTAGCTCTTCTTTAATACCTTGAATAGCATCCTGTACCTTTTCATGACCCACGCCTGCATAAATATTGAAATAGCCGTCATTTGAAAAGGAACTGGCCATGGAGTATACAGAATAAGCAAGTCCTCTCTCCTCACGAATGTTCTGAAAAAGCCTTGAGCTCATGCTCCCACCCATAATATTGTTTAATAAGGCCAGTGAATAATATCTGTCATCATTTAATTTCATTCCTTTTAACCCCAAACAAAGATGGGACTGCTCGATATCTTTTACCTTGGTTTTAAATCTAGGCTCGTAGGGAACCGGTTGGTGGGTTTCCACTAACTTTTGCGGATTTAATCCAAGGAATTTTCCATTAAAAATTTCAACTACCTGTTTTTCATCGAAGCAGCCAGAAATAGAAATAACGATATTATCTCTGGTGTATTCCTGCTTTAAGTACTCTCGTATGCTATCTTGAGTAATGTTTTTTAAGGATTCTGGTGTGCCAATTATGGACTTAGCTAAAGGATTTCCTTTAAATATCAGCGTGCTAATAATATCATGGGCGTCATCCTCTGGGGAGTCCTCGATCATCTTGATTTCTTCGTAAACAACCTGCTTTTCTTTTTCCATTTCCGTCTTGTCAAATTTTGAATTCAAAAGCATATCTAGCAAGATGTCCGCTGCCTTATCAATATTATTCGATAAGGTTTTTACATAATAGCAGGTTGCTTCCTTTCCAGTAAAGGCATTCATCTGTCCGCCTATCCTGTCTACATCCTCTGCAATCTCTTTTGCGCTTCTTTTTTCTGTTCCCTTAAAAAGCATATGCTCAATAAAATGGGAAATCCCAGAGTTTTCTGCTTTCTCGTTAACAGAGCCGGTTTTTATCCAGATGCCCATGGAAACAGATCTCACATAGGGGATTTCTTCCATTACAATTCTTACACCACAATCTAAATTTTTGCTAATTATCATTTGTTTACCACTTTCTTCTATTAATATCTTTTATATCTTATTAAATATTCCTTAGGCAAGGCTTCGCTTTTCTTACTACTTTCTACTGCAATGGTTTGGTAAATATTACCTAAGGACAATGCCACTCAACTATTATATATTCAAAGAGGAAGTCTGTAAAGGGGCACAATTTCCAACCCTCTTTCTTTCATGGCCTTTATCAATCCGGGGAGCGCCTTTACAGTCTCTGGCTTGGGATGCATCAAAACGATTCCACCGTCCAAATCCTTTTTCAATACCCTTTGTGTAATTATATCTGCTGTTGAACCCTCCCTCCAATCGATGGTGTCAGCACTCCAAAGCGCCATTTTATACCCTAACTCTTTACATAGTTCAACGGTGGTTTCATTAAAGTCCCCTGAAGGAGGAGCAAAAACCGTTGTCTTAATACCCAGTACACTTAATATGGCTGCCTCTGTTTTTAATATCTCCTCTTTTACCACCTCGCGGGAAACTTGAGTGCAAAGCTTATGACTATAGCCGTGACTCTGTATTTCATGACCAGCAAGATGCATATCCCTTAGCAGCTTAGGGTTTTTCTCCGCCCATTTCCCACTTACAAAAAAGGTAATGGTTATCTGATTTTCTCTAAGCACATCTAGCATTTCCGGAATAACTTCTTCTCCCCAATCTACGTTGCAGCTAAAGGTAACCTTGTGGGAGCCAGCCGCTCCATTACGAATAATGATGCTGTCTTCTGCATTTGCCTGAGTTAAAGCAGCATCCCTATTCCTTTCATAATCTACCCCGTTTTTTGAAAGTAATACAGTATAGATGAATAGGCCCTGCATTGCTAGAATTCCTGAAACCGCCAATAAGATAGCAGTTTTTACTATTTTTTTATTGTTCAATATAAACACCCCCAAACAGTGTATGTTTGAGGGTGCTGATTTATTATTAAAAGGGTTAGAGTTAATCTTTGAAAATATGGTCTTATTGAATCTTACCGATGCTATCCATTATTTGACAGCTCTTATAAACCACTGTTGCTGCCTGCGCTCTCGTTGCATGGCCTTGTGGGTCAAAGTTACCCTCTGGATGGCCTGACATGATACCGGCTCTAACGATATATTTTACAGATTCTGCTGCCCACTCACTAATACTGTCGGTATCTGTAAATGTAATTTCTGATACGGTTGGGGCAAAAGTAGCCTGGCTATATTTTGAAAAATTATTCAGCATCATAGCCATCTGTTCTCGTGTTATTTTTGCATCAGGGTCAAAGGTTGTTTCAGAGGTACCAGCAACAATTCCATTTTCAAATCCCCAATTTACATAATGATAATACCATTCTCCTTGGGGAACATCACTAAAGCCTGCAGGGGCGGAGCTTGTCACATCTACACTGGAAACTGATTTAGAAAGCATCGTTAAAAACTGTGCCCTAGTTAGGAATCCGTCAGGTTGATATAGATTATCCCCCATACCATTAACAATGCCTCTTGCAGCTAAGTTACCGATGAATTCTCTCGCCCAATGCTCTAAGGTATCTAGGAAATTTATTGAGTTAGGCCCTACTTGCACAGGAATTGTCTTCTTTACATTTTTATACTCTACATAAATATTTCCCTTTACACCACTATTCCCCACTGCAGTGAACACACCGTTCTCATCAATGGTACCGATTATAGGATCACAGGACCAGGTAAATAAGCTGTCTTTACTTGAAATCGGTGCGAGGCCATACTTGGCGGTTACATTGATATCAACGGTCTCTGAGGGATCTAAAGCTAAATTTTGTACGCTGGTGGTAAAAGTAATGTCATCATAAACCTCTATCTCAGCGGTGGCGACAATGCCATCCTTTTCTACCTCAATGATAGCCTTGCCCGGATTTTGTCCTGCAGTAAATTTTCCCTCCTGGCTAACGGTGCCTTGTGAACCATCAGCCATACGATAGCTTGCCCTTCCGCTCAAAGCTACGTTTTCATATTTATCATCTGAACCATAGGTAGTTATTTGAATTTCTGCTCCTGGCATAGCTAGTGACTGACTAGTGTAAGCATGTAAATTTTCCATGCTTCCATTACCAGGGTCCTCATATACTAAAAATAATCCATTTGTTACTTTTCGTTGGGTGCCTCCGGAAGGAGAGCTTTTCATGGTAGCTATATTATCAATTCCTGGCTTACGCACAGCCATGACTGAAGAGCCTCCCCCATCAAGATTTAGAACAGTGCTACAGCCTAAATTTACAAGATGCTTTGCAGCATCCGTTAGTCCAAGACCTGCTGAAAATCCTTGTTGCCTACCATCTAAAACATAAAACATCATGGTTCCGTCAGGCTTAATTCCTACGATGGTTCTAGGGTTAATGTTCGTTCCTGTAGCAATATGCTGTCCTTCATTATAAAGTACATAGTAAACGCCAATGGCCTCTTGCACATCTATAAAGTTATTGCTTGGATCATTCACAGTAATGTCAATGGTAGAACCCGGGGCAAGCTTTGACAGATTAAAAATACAATAAGAATTTTCGTTAGCGGAAAGAATCAGCTGGCTTTCACCAATAGGCGTATTTCTTGTGCCAGTCCGCACCTCAGCCACGGTAGCTCTTATGGTCTGGCCAGCAACAAGCTCTGCATTTTCCGCAGAACCTGTTTCCAGAACCACCTCTACACAATTCCCATTTGTTCTTGTGGTAGCTGCATATTGACGGTTATATAAATGAAGGCTGTTTGATCCTCCATGGGGTACATTAAAATAGCCGATGGTGTCGTAGTATTCTTCCGTCACATAGGTTATTTCCTGTTCCTGTTGCCCATCAGAGCTGGGCTCCGTTTCTTGTCCATCCCCAGAGCCTGATTCCGGATCCTCAGGGTCAGGTTGGTTAATATGTACATTTATGGTGCCTCTTAATGTAAAATTAAGGGTAGCTTTTCTTAATGAGGGCAACCCATCATCGTCGAAAGCGAGTACGTATTCTGGTGCATAGCCGGAGGTTTTTATTTTACCCTGGTGAATCGTAAGTCCTTTGGGAGTTCCGGTGGCTGTGTCATAAATATCTCCGTTTATACCAGCTACAACTTTTTTCCCTTGTGCTTCTAAGGTTCTAATCATCGTATCTAATGTGTAATTTCCAGCGACATCTCCTTCAAATACATAAGGAGTTAGACCTGATTCCTGTATATCAGTTGCTACGATGTAGGTTCTTTGCACACCGTTTTTACTGTGCTCTGCCAACTGCTCTGTATAAAAGGTCTCTTTAAAAACCTTAGCTGTAGTTTCTGAATAGACATTGCCTATCCCATCCTGATATTTAAAGCCAGGTAAAAATGTGCCTACGACGAGAATAATAGCCAAAACTAATGCTATACGCCTTTTCCTTTTTTTGAATTCCATTTCCCTTATCCCCCTTAATTCTTATCCAATATACTTGTATTATTTTATCAACGGGCATTAGTCATAGCAAGTTAAACTTCTATTACAAATATTACTGTTCACACACTACTCTGCTCACCCTAAAAAGGGATAGCATTCGCTATCCCTTCACATATTTTGTTTATTCCTATTCCGTCACATAAAGGTATTCAGTTAACGGAGCGCCACAGCCACGGCCAATCATCTCTCGGTCTATGGCTGGCTTAGTCTAAAAGCTCTTTTCTGGAAAGATTAATTCTATTTTGGTTGTCGATCTCGGTTACTTTTACCTTGACCACATCCCCTACATTCATTTCGTCTTCAACTTTTTCAACCCTGTGCTTTGCCATCTTAGAAATATGAAGTAGCCCTTCTTTTCCAGGTAGAATTTCAATAAAGGCACCAAAATTCATTAGTCTGGTTACTTTTCCTTCATAAGTTTCTCCTACCTCAACTTCCTTTACAAGAAGCTGAATGGCTTCCATTCCTTTGTTAGCTGATTCCATATCAGGTGCTGCAATAAAGACAAACCCTTCATCATCAATATCAATTTTTACCCCTGTTTCAGCAATAATCTTATTGATAGTCTTCCCACCCGGTCCAATTACTGTTCTTATTTTATCAGGATCAATCTGCATTGATATGATTCGAGGCGCGTATGCTGAAAGGTCTTCTCTAGGCTCAGAGATTTCATCCATCATTTCATTCATGATGAACATTCTTCCCTCTTTTGCCTGCTTAAGAGCGTCTTGAAGAATCTGCCTGGATAAGCCATGTACCTTGATGTCCATTTGAATTGCTGTAACACCCTTAGCAGTCCCCGCAACTTTAAAGTCCATGTCTCCTAGGAAGTCCTCCATGCCTTGAATATCACTTAAAATCGCTACTTTCCCGTCTTTTTCAATAAGACCCATAGCGATTCCTGCCACTGGTGCTTTTATTGGAACACCGGCATCCATCAAGGATAGGGTGCTGCCACAAACAGAGGCCATTGAAGAGCTTCCGTTAGAGGAGAGAACCTCAGAAACCACTCTGATGGCATAAGGGAAATCGTCAACATCGGGTAGTACTGGTATCAGCGCTCTTTCGGCTAATGCGCCGTGTCCGATTTCTCGCCTGCCAGGACTTCTTAAAGGCTTTGTTTCTCCTACACTATAAGGAGGGAAGTTATAGTGGTGCATGTACCTTTTTCCTTCCTCCTCGCCAATTCCGTCTATAATCTGAGCGTCTCCTATAGAGCCGAGGGTGGTTACAGAAAGAACTTGAGTTTGTCCTCTCGTAAACAAGCCTGAGCCGTGGGTTCTTGGTAAAAGACCTGTTTCACAAAATATAGGACGGATCTCATTGGACTTTCTGTTATCAGGTCTGATGCCATCATCCAGTATTAGACTTCGCACCTGCTCTTTAATAATGTCCTGAATAACCTCTGAAATGTCTCTACCATTATCAGGATAAATTTCAGCAAAATATTCTTTGGTTTCGTTTTCCACAGCTTCCATATTATCTAATCGTTCCTGCTTCTCGAAGGTTTGTATCGCTTGTCTCATTTTATTAGTTGCGTACTCCCTGACAGCAGCATCGATTTCTTCAGGAACCTGATAAAGGTTGATTGCTCTTTTCGGTTTACCTACCTCTGAAACAACCTCTTCGATAAATTCAATGATTTTTTTAATTTCTTCATGGGCATACATGATACCCTCAAGGATCACTTCTTCTGGTATTTCATTGGCACCAGCCTCTACCATCATAATAGCATCCTTTGTGCCTGAAACAACTAGGTGAAGCTCACTTTTCTCTCTTTCTTCAAGTCCGGGATTAATGATAAATCTTCCATCAATCATTCCTATCAAAACAGATGCAGTAGGACCTTCAAAAGGAATATCGGATATACTCAGTGCTACAGAAGATCCAATCATGGCCACGATTTCAGGTGTACAATCTGGGTCCACCGACATGACTGTTGCGATTACTTGCACATCGTTATGGAATCCATCGGGGAACAGCGGTCTGATGGGTCTATCAATCAACCTTGCATTTAATATTGCCTTTTCTGAAGGACGACCCTCTCTTTTAATAAATCCCCCTGGAATTTTACCCGCTGCATACATTTTTTCTTCGTACTCCACACTTAGTGGGAAAAAATCAATATCTGCTCGCGGTTCAGCTGATGCTACAGCAGTTACATTGACCACAGTGTCTCCATATTTAAGCATAACTGCACCATCTGCTTGCTGACATACTTTACCAATTTCCAGCTGTAATAACTTGCCGCCTATTGCGGTCCTAAAGGTTCTGTAATCTTCAAATCTCATTAACAACTTCCTCCTGTTAATTTCCATCATTTATATAATATTTTATAGCATCCGAATCAAATTTATAGTAGCGCTTCTTTCGCAGGAAATAGGATAGGAGATGCCTTATCCAAAAACAAAAGCGGGGAGTTTCCCCGCTTTGCATTTTGTTTAATTATTTTCTTAATCCCAAACGAGCAATAAGGTTTCTGTATCTTTCAACATCCTTATTTCTAAGGTAATTAAGAAGATTTCTTCTTTGACCTACCATTTTTAATAGTCCTCTTCTGGAGTGGTGGTCCTTTTTATGAATTTTTAAGTGTTCGTTCAAGTCGTTGATTCTATATGTTAAGATAGCAACTTGAACTTCTGGAGAACCTGTGTCTCCTTCTTTTGTTTTGTACTCATTAATAATTTCTGCTTTTTTTGCTTGATCAATCATCTTTTTTCTCCTTTTTACTTTCACCTTTAGCCGAGTACTACGTCGGAGATTCGAAGACTCAGCGAAAGGTATCCTTCGACAACATATGATATCATGATTTATCAGCAAAAGTAAAGTCATTATTTATATAATGTACATTTTAGCCAATATTTATTCCATGATATTTTTTCGCTTCTTCACAATCTTGTGCGATCTGTGTGCGCAATGCCTCGATGCTTTCAAATTTTATTTCAGGTCGTAACCTTTTAAGAAACTCTACTTTAATATCTTTCCCGTAAATATCATCATTAAAATCAAAAATATGTGTTTCTATGTTTTTATTATGGGTGCCCACTGTGGGTTTTACACCAACGTTAGTAATACTGTTATACCGTACTCCATTATAGGTGCAGCTTGTTACATAGACCCCATGGGATGGGGTAACCATACTTGAGTCTGTCAGTATATTTAATGTAGGAAAGCCCAAGGTCCGGCCTATCTTATTTCCAACTACAACTTTTCCGCAAACATAATAATTTCTGCCCATATAGGTTGCACATTCTTCTATTTGTCCTGTTGCAATAAGATTACGTATAAAAGTGCTACTCACCAATTGATTGTTGATTTTAAAGGGCTCCAATATATGAACTTGAAAGCCTTTCTCTTTTCCTGATTTTATTAAGAAATCAGAGCTACCTTCTGCTTTATACCCAAAGTGGTAATTAAAACCACAATAAGCTTCTTTCATGCGAAAAGTACCTATTAGAAGCCTATCTATAAATTCATTGGCAGACAGATGCATGATATACTGATCAAATTCTAAGGCAAATAGGTAATCAACACCTAAGGATCTAATTATATCAATTTTATCTTCTAGGTATAAGATGTTTTTTATAACAGTCCTGCCTGCAATGGTATTTTTGGGATGATTTACAAAGGTAAACACCGCGCTTTTTAGACCAGATTCTTTTGCACTTTTCACAGCTCTATTAATAAGCTCTTGATGTCCCTTGTGAACACCATCAAAGTTGCCTAAGGCAATAACTGTGTCCTGGATGTTTTTTATTTCATCTAGTTTGTTGAATATTTCCATTTGTCCAATCCTGCTTATAATTTTTTTAAGCCGTTCTATTTCAAAAGTTTTTTTGCTTAATTATTTCGTGAGAAGACTTTGTCTGCTACTAATTTTTTGTATTGTTTGTTATAGAAAGCCACTCCAAGAAAAACCATAGGTTGGCCTTCTAAAGTTCCCGGACCATCTGAATATATATTATACGCTTTGAGATACTCTTCTCTCATATTTAATTGATCTTTTAAATCGTTAAAGGCTGGTTCCTTTTCTATACGAACATCTGACATTCTTAAGTGTCCCCCATTGACGAACCAGTTAGCTCTCTCATTGTTTACTATAGCCTTGCCAAAGTGAACCAATGGATAGTCGGGATCGTAAATAAGTTTATTCAACTCTTCTTCTTCAGCTCTTGCATACTGGATATATTTACCCGTATCTTTGTCTCTGATATCCTCGCCAATTCTTAATGTAAGGAGTTGTTCTATAGTAACAGTATTATTAAGGTGAAACACACCACTTTGGAGCCGAATCAGGCAGCTCATCGTACCACCCCAGCCCAAAAGCTTCCCCACATCTTGGCATAAAGTCCTAATATAGGTACCTTTTGAACATTCTACATCAAAAGTTATCCTATGGTTTTCCAAATCCATTCTTACCAGGTTAATGGATTTTATGTAGACTTTTCGGGCCTTGGCCTTTATTTCTTCCCCTTCTCGGGCATATTCATATAACCGCTTGCCATTCACGCGCACAGCGGAATAAGAAGGAGGAATCTGATAAATCTCCCCCTTCATGGTATTTAAGGCTTGTACCACATCCTGTTGGCTAACAGGTTTAATTTCCTTACGCTTATCAAATAGGGTGTTACCCCAAATGTCTAGTGTGTCCGTTTCTAAGCCCAGCTGCATTTCACATCTATATTTTTTATAATCCAAATCAAGGTATTCTGTAATCCGAGCAGCACTTCCGATACAAATAGGAAGCACACCTACAGCCATCGGATCCAGTGTGCCCGTATGACCTATCCTTTTTATGCCCGTCAGTCTCCGGAGAAGCTGTACCCCATCATGAGAGGTCATCCCCGCCGGTTTTAGCAAGTTTATAATTCCCTCTTTAATCATCTTGTTTCCTGTTCATTGATTTTAAGCATGGCAGATTGAAGATGTGTCCTAATTGCCTCTTTCATAAGGCTTTTTACCTCTTCCATCCCTTGATAAATAGTACACCCTGCTGCTTTTTTATGACCGCCACCCTTAAACTGTCCCGCTATTTCAGCAACATCTCCATAGGTTTTTGCTCTTAGGCTAACCTTGATATTATTGTCAGCTTTTTCTTTTAAAAGACAAGCGATTTCAACTCCACTAATACCTCTTAAAAGCTCAACGATTCCTTCCGTTTCGTCCATTAAGGCGCCAGCCCTCTCTATCATATCCAGTGTGGCCAAGGCAATAACAGCCTTCCCGTCAAAAAAGACTTCCATGGTATTCAAAATTTCACGAATGAGCTTGAGCTTTTCAAAACGCATGCTCTCATAGAGTTCTACGCTGATTTTCTCCAAATCAATCTCACTATCAAAAAGCTCCGAGACTATCAGGTGAGTCTTCTTTGTAGTGTTTGTATATTGAAATCCTCCTGTATCCGTGGATATAGAAACATACAAAGCTTCTGCAATTTCTTTATCAATGTGAATATCCATTTCCTTTAACAACTGAAAAACAATTTCTCCTGTAGAGGAGGCCTGAGTATCCACATAATTCATGTCAGCAAAAAAGCTATTCGTAATATGGTGATCTATATTTATACTAGTCTTTCCACTATAAAATAGGTCCAGTCGCCCTTCCAGTCTACTTGTGTCGCTACAATCCAATGCAATACAAAGATCTGGCTCATCCATGATATTTTTATCACGGATACTACACTCATTGTGGATAAATTTAAGATAGGAGGGAGCATCCTCATCTCCTTCCGGTATGATGGTTGCTTCCTTCCCGCTTTTCTTTAGTCCGCAGCATAAAGCCACTGAGGATCCAAAAGCATCACCATCCATTAATACATGGGGATAAATGAGGATCCTATTTGCTTCATGAAGTTTTTGTGCTATTTGCTTAAGTGTATTACTCTTCATCTTCATCATTTTCCGTTTTTTCTGCAGCCAGCTCGTCTATTATTTTTGATATATGTCTTCCGTATTCCAAAGAGGTGTCCATTTTAAATATCAACTCTGGCACATGACGAAGCTTCACTTTTTTGCCGATTTCTTTTCGAATCATTCCCTTTGCACTATTAAATGCAGCAATGATGTCTTCCTTTTTCTCTTCTGAGGTATCCTCAGAGGCCGTTTCTAAGGATGTAATATACACAGTCGCATAGCTTCCATCTTCGGTAACATTTACACCTGAAACGCTAAGCAAACCGGATAACCTGGGATCCTTTAGTTCTCTAAGTAGCAGATTGCTAACTATTTTTCTTATTTCTTCACCTAAACGGCCTTGCCTATAACCCTTTGCCATTGAATTTACCTCTTTTGCTTATCTCTTTTGTTTTGTAACTTTTATGCTTATTTCGGTTTTACCTCTTCCATTTTGAAGGCTTCAATGATGTCGCCCACTTTAATATCGTTGTAGTTTTCAATACCGATACCGCATTCATAGCTCTGTGCAACTTCTCTAACATCATCCTTGAATCTTCTCAATGATGATATCTTGCCTTCATGGATGACAATGCCATCTCGCACAAGTCTGACCTCAGCATTTCTTTGAACCTTGCCCTCAAGGACATATGCTCCCGCTACAATGCCAACTCCAGGTACCTTAAATGTATTCCTAATTTCTATCTTACCCAGAACCACTTCTTTAAATACGGGATCCAACATACCCTTCATAGCGGCTTCTACTTCTTCTATCGCATCATAAATAATCCTATAGGTCCTAATTTCAACGCCTTCTCTCTCGGCCATGGCACTAATCACACTGCTTGGTCTTACATTAAACGCTATAATAACAGCACCTGCTGTATTAGCTAGCATGATATCAGATTCCGTTACTGTGCCTACGCCTGTATGAATGATCTTAACCACTACATTTTCATTCTTTAACTTTTCAAGGGAAGTTGTTAATGCACCTACAGATCCTTGAACGTCGCCTTTTATAATTAAGTTCAGCTCTTTTACTTCGCCTTCTTTGATTTGGCTGAAAAGCTGCTCAAGGGTAGTGCTTGAGTTTCTGACCATAACTTCTTCTCGAAGTTTTTCTTTCCTTTGCTCGGCAATTTCTCTAGCCACTTTTTCTTCTCTTACTGCATTAAATTCATCGCCGGCTTGTGGCACTTCTGAAAGGCCTAGTATTTCAACAGCTGTAGCAGGACCAGCCTTTTTAATCACATCGCCTTTAAAATTAGTCATCGCCCTTATTTTACCTGAGGTGGTTCCAGCAACCACACTCATGCCTGATTGCAGTGTTCCGTTTTGAACAAGGAGGGTAGCGACGGCACCTTTTGATTTATCAAGCCTAGCCTCGATTACTGTACCCATAGCAAGTCTATTTGGATTGGCTTTCAATTCAAGCATCTCAGCCTGGAGTAAAACCATTTCTAAAAGTTCGTCTATACCTTCCCCTGTTTTTGCAGATACCTGAACACAGATGGTGTCCCCGCCCCATTCTTCAATTAATACACCATGCTCTGTCAAATCCTGCTTAACTCTGGTTGGATCCACACCGGGTTTATCCATTTTGTTAATAGCGACAATGATTGGTACACCTGCAGCCTTGGCATGGCTGATGGCTTCTACAGTCTGAGGCTTAACACTATCATCTGCTGCAACGACTAATATAGCAATATCTGTAATATGGGCTCCTCTTGCTCTCATTGCAGTAAATGCTTCGTGACCTGGAGTATCTAAAAAAACAATCTTTTGGTCATTGTAATACACCTCTGAAGCACCGATATGCTGTGTGATTCCACCAGATTCTGTAGATGTTACACGGGTTTTCCTTATTGCATCCAAAAGGGATGTCTTCCCATGGTCTACGTGCCCCATCACTGTGATAACTGGTGGTCTTGATTTTAAATCTTCTTCTTTGTCTTCAAAAATCTCCAAGCCTTCTTCGATAACTTCTTCCTCTACCTTGCCTACTACTATATTGATACCTAGCTCCTCACCTAAGAGAATAACGGTATCTTCATCAAGATTTTGGTTGATATTGGCCATGATTCCAAGCTTCATCAACGCCATGATTACAGATGATGTAGTCTTTTCAACCTGATCAGCAAATCCAGCTACTGTAATAGGCACTGTTATGACCTTGGTTCCTGCAGGAAGTTCCTCCAGATTGATTTCAGGCTCAACAACCTTTGGCGCAGCTTTTTTCTTCTGTTGTTGCCTCTGTTTTTTCTGTGTTGGCTTTTGACCAGGCTTTTGACCAGGCTTTTGTGTGTTCTGCGGTGACTTTTGCTTTGACTTTGAAGCTTGCATTGATTTTTGATTTTGTTCAGATTTTACGCCTGCAGGTTTAGCATTTGAAGTTTTTTGTTCGCCCTTCTCTCGTGCTGGCTGTTCTACTTTTCTTTTAGCACTGGTTTCTTTTTTATTCGATGCTGCCTGCTGCTTGTTTTTATCCGGTTGGTTAGCAGGCTGATTGGTTCTTTTAGATTCAGGCTGCTCTCTCTTTTGTGTTGACTTTTGTGATGTACTTTTCTGTGACGGCTTTTGTTGTGAGCCAGCGGAAGATTTCTGCTGTGAACCTTGCTGACCTGACCTCTTTTGTGTTTCTTTGCCTGAAGTCTCCTTTGCTACTGAACTGGTATCAGACTTTTTCGCAGCTTTTGCTACAGCCTTGTCTTCATCCTTCACGTTATCATCAACCTTTTTAGGGGTAACCTTCACTATTTTGGTTTCGGAATTCTTGTTACTACGTAACACGCTATTTTTTACAGTGATAACATCTATGTCTGACAATACACTCATGTGACTTTTAACTTCTATGCCCATTGACCTGAGTTTTTCTAACAGGTTTTTACTGGTCATGTCTAATTCTTTTGCTAGTTCGTGTACTTTTTTGGACATACGAACACCTCCATTCTTTCTATTCCATGTCTATCTCCTTTAATATCGCAATTGCAAAATTCTCATCTGTTATACCGTATACTCCACGTTCTATGCTTCCCGTTGATTTAGAAAGGTCATCCTTTTTTCCATAAATGCGAAGAGTCACACCATGATCTTTAGCTAATTTTCTTAGCTTTTTAATGGTGTTTTCTGATATATCTTCTGCGATAATGAGTAGTTTTATTTTCTTAATGCTACTTATGCAAGCATTATAGCCAGTGATTAAGTTTCTGGATTTTCGAGCAAAGCCTAAGTAGCTATCAATTTTTCTCCTCATATTCTAGCAATTCCTCATATAAACGATTCTGTTGTTCTTCTGATATGCTGGTTTCCAGGCTCCTACCAATCGCTTTTCGTTTAATGGCTTTCTCAAAGCAATTCTTATCGGGGCATAAATATACACCCCTCCCGTTGGATTTTCCCGTTGGGTCTATCTTTACACCTTCATCCCCTGCAACCAATCTGATCAGTTCTCTCTTGGGCTTTGATTCCATGCAACCTACACATTTTCGCATAGGTACCTTCCTTGCTTTCATCCAAGCACCTCCTTACTCGTCGTCATTCCCTTCATAGTCTTCTTCAATATCATCATAGTCTTCTACAATCGTGATATCATCATCAACATATTCTATCTCTTCTGTTTCTGCATCAACATCTATATATTCGATGTCCTCTTCTTCCTCTATGAATTCTATGTTTTCTTCATTCTCGAAATATTGAGTATGGCTCTTGATATCGATTTTCCATCCACATAGCTTTGCAGCAAGCCTTACATTTTGGCCTTCTTTACCAATGGCTAGTGACAATTGATAGTCTGGCACAATAACCGTTGCCGATTTGCCTTCATCATCGATAATAACTTTTTCAACCTTTGCAGGGCTCAGAGCACTACTTATTAGCTTTTGAGGGTCATCGCTCCAATTGATGATATCTATCTTTTCTCCAAATAGTTCATCCACAATAGCCTGAACTCTGGTACCTCGCGTTCCCACGCAAGCTCCTACCGCATCCACATTTTCATCGGAGGAATAAACCGCCATCTTTGTTCTTGAACCGGCTTCTCTAGAAATACTTTTAATCTCTACAATTCCTTCTTGGATTTCAGGAACTTCCAATTCAAATAATCTCTTCACCAAACCAGGATGTGATCTTGATAAGTATATCTGTGGCCCTTTTGTGCTCTTTTTTACGTCCATTATATAGACCTTAATTCTGCTATTAATAAGGTATTTTTCTCCTTGAACCTGTTCAGTAGGCGCTAAAATACCTTCCGTTTTTCCCATATTTATGAATACTGTGTCATTGCTGACTCTTTCAATAACTCCGGTGATTATCTCACTTTGTCTGTTGGAATAATCGTCGTAGATCATACTTCTCTCGGCTTCTCTTATTCGTTGAACCACAACCTGCTTCGCAGTCTGAGCAGCTATTCTTCCGAAGTTTTTTGGGGTTACTTGGAATTCTACCACATCCCCATCCTCATATTTAACATCTATTTCCTTGGCTTCTTCAAGGGATATCTGGGTAAGCTCGTCTTCTACTTCAGAGACAACATCCTTTCTCATAAAGACTTGTATATTACCAGATTCTTTATCTATGTTTACTCTGACATTTTGTGAAGTCCCGTAATTTTTTTTATATGCAGAGACTAGAGCAGATTCGATGGCTTCTAACAAAAGGTCTTTTGAAATCTCCTTTTCTTTTTCTAATTGCTCAACTGCCAGCATAAATTCCTTATTCATTTTGCCTAATTTTCCTCCTTAAAAAACAACTGCTAATTTTGTCTTTGCGGCTTTGTCTATTGGTATTTCAATCTGCTTATCATTTGAATCTAAAACAACGATATGTCCGTCAATGAGGCCTACCAGGGTTCCTGTAATTGTCTTGCTTCCATCCATGCTTTTGTAAAGGATGATATCCACCAGCCGCCCCGCATATCTTTCATAATCCTTCTCCTTAATTAGTGCTCTATCCATTCCAGGTGAAGATACCTCCAGATAATAGTTTTGCTGAATGGGATCAAGTTCATCCAGTCTAGCACTGAGAAATCTACTTACCTTTTCACAGTCGTCTGTACCGATACCTTCATCGGGATTTAAATGATCAATAAAAACTCGTAAAAACCAGTCTTTGCCTTCTTTTACGAATTCTACATTGTATAATTCATATTGATTTTCTTCTAAAAAAACTTCAAGTTCTTTAGCAACCAATGCTTTAATATTCTTTTTTGACATTTCTACTCCTAAATAAATATTGGTAAAACCACCTATACAAAATGGCTTATATTATAAAAATAGGCAAATCTGTTTATTGAATCTGCCTGAATTTTACCTATTAAATGAACTTATTCTCTGGGATGAGTTCGTAAACAATGAAAGAGTGGGACTGCCCACTCTTTGCTTTTGCTCTCATCAAGTTTGTTACAACATCTAAATAATAACATGAAAACCTTAATATTGCAAGTTCTTTTTAAAAAAGGCTAATCTGATCAGACTCGGGTATATCATCCAGCACGCCATAGTTTATTAATGATTCTATTGCTGTTTTGTTTAACCGTGCCCTTGTCCTCAAGTCATCAATAGATATTGGTGGAGCCTTTTTTACTTCAGCAACAATTGATTTCGCAGCATTTTCGCCCACACCTGGCAGGGATGCGTAAGGCAAAAGTACTTTTCCGTCTACTACTTGAAAATCTACTGCATCGGATAGTCCAATTTGTACCGGCATAAATTCATAGCCCCTACCGTACATTTCATAGGCCACTTCCAATACTGTTACCTCATCTTCTTCCTTCTTTGTCGCATTCTTCCCCTTCATTTCTACTGCTTCAATCTTTTGAAGGACAGCCTTGGGCCCTTTTAGAATAGTCTCCGCATCGAAATCATTGATTTTTGTTGAAAAGAATACTGCGTAGAAAGCAACGGGGTAATAAACTTTATAGTAAGCAATTCGGTATGACATCATCACATAAGCAACTGCATGGGCCTTCGGGAACATATATTTTATCCTACGACAGGACTCAATATACCATTCGGGGACATTATTTTCTTCCATGATGGCCACTTCATCATCCTTTAATCCTTTGCCTTTTCTAACATTTTCCATTATTTTAAAGGCAGTGAGATCCGGAACACCTTTACTAATTAAGTAGTTCATAATGTCGTCTCTGGTAGAAATGGCATCCTTCATGGTGGCAGAGCCATTTCTTATAAATTCCTGAGCATTATTAAGCCATACATCTGTTCCATGTGAAAAACCGGATATTCTAACCAAGTCGGCGAACATGGAAGGTTGAGTGTCATCCAACATTTGTCTGACAAATTTTGTTCCAAATTCAGGAATCCCATAGCTTCCATGAGTGAATTTGTAGTCAGGATCCTTGATATCTAATCCATCGATCCCTAAAAACAAACTGCTTACCTTTTTATCCTTTAGGGGAACCTCAAGAGGATCAACTCCTGTAAGGTCCTGAAGCCGACGTATCATTGAGGGTACATCATGCCCAAGAATATCCAGCTTTAGCAGGTTCTCATCTATAGAGTGATAATCGAAGTGAGTGGTAATAATATCTGTATTCATATCATTTGCAGGATGTTGAACTGGGCAAAATTCATAAATTTCATGACCTCTAGGCACAATGATGATGCCACCTGGATGTTGACCTGTGGTCCGTCTCACACCGGTACAGCATTGAGTCAGGCGATCAACCTCCCACTTGTTCACGGGGTGCTGTCTCTCTTCGAAATATTTCATGACAAAGCCGTAAGCCGTTTTGCTGGCAATGGTACCAATGGTGCCTGCCCTAAATACATTTTCTTTTCCGAAAATATCTTCCACGTATTTGTGTGCGACAGGCTGATATTCCCCAGCAAAGTTTAAATCTATATCAGGCTCTTTGTTTCCTTCAAAGCCCAGGAAAACCTCAAAAGGTATGTTGAATCCATCCATTTTATATGGTGTTCCGCATTTTGGACAGTTTTTTTCCGGCATATCCACACCGCAATCATAGCTTCCATCTAGAATAAACTCGGAGTTTTTGCACTCCTCGTTAGGGCATATGTAATGAGGAGGTAGAGGGTTTACCTCAGTAATACCACCCATGGTAGCCGCAAAGGAGGAACCAACAGACCCTCTAGATCCAACTAGATAACCATCCTCTAAGGATTTTTGCACCAGCATCTCCGCAGACACATACATCACAGCATATCCATTATTAATTATAGAATCTAATTCCTTATCCAAACGCTTCTGAACCAATTCTGGGAGAGGATTTCCATAAATTCTCCAGGCATTCTCCATACAGGTTTTTCTTAGCCTTTCCTCTGCACCGTCAATTTTGGGTGGAAATTTTCCGCTGGGTACCGGAACCACCTCTTCAACCAAATCTGCAATTTGGTTAGGTGCGTCTATAACCACTTCTCTTGCAAGGTCATGTCCTAAATATTGAAACTCCTCCAGCATCTCCTCTGTGGTTCTTAGGTAAAGGCCTTGGTCTCCTTCTATGTCCTTGTAACCTTGGCCAGCCATTAAAATTTTTCTATATATTGCCTCCTCAGGATCAGTGTAGTGAGCATCGCATGTAGCCACCACAGGCTTCCCCATTTCCTTTCCAAAAGCAATAACCTTGCGGTTAATATCTTTCAGTTCTTCTAAGCCCTTGACGCTACCATTGTCTATTAAAAACTGGTTGTTTACCAAAGGTTGAATTTCTAGGTAATCATAAAATGACACTATTGTTCTGATTTCTTCATCTGTTTTATTATGTAAAATACTGCGGTACACCTCTCCGGCCTCACAAGCGGAACCAATAATCAGCCCTTCCCGATATTTTTCTAGTACCGACTTTGGCAACCTTGGTCTTTTATAGAAGTATTCCAAATGCGACAAAGACACCAGCTTGTAAAGGTTTTTTAGGCCTTCTTGATTCTTTGCAAGTAAAATAATGTGATTGGTGCTCTTAGACTTATAATCCCTTTCGCCATCTTTGGAATCCCCATCATCCACCAAATATCCTTCTAAGCCATAAATGATTTTGATGTCTAGCTTTCCATACTTTACGGTTTTTTGAGCCTCAGGGAAAGACTGAACCACGCCGTGGTCTGTAAGAGCTATTGCCTTATGCCCCCAAGCTGCTGCCGTCTTAATCATTGACGAAACATCGTTTAAACCATCCATGGCGCTCATTTTCGTATGGGCATGTAACTCTATTCGTTTTTTATCAGCATTATCCTGGCGGCTTTCCTTTTCAATTTTTTCGATATCCTTACCCATGAGGACTACAGAGTTTTCCCATGTATCATATTCTGCATTTCCTCTTATTTTTACATAATCACCAGACTTTAAATGTTGCTCCATCTCAGCCCATTTTTCTTCTGAAGCAAATACTTTCACACAAACCGAGGTGATTTTGTCTGTAATAAATAAAGTGACCAGTTTTTTATTATTTTTAATGGTTCTGGCATCCATTTTAAACAGCATGCCTTCAATTGTAGCCACGCCACTATCTTCCGTTAAACTGGAAAGGCTGATTGCTTCATCATTAATGGTTTTACCTAAAATACGATTTCCAACTACAGGGCCTTCATTTTGGGATCGCCTCGGCCATTTCCCGTTGCCGTTACCATTCCCGTTGCCATACCCATTCCCTGCACCGTTAGATTCACCTTGAGCCACAGCCGCATTGGCTGCAGCTATTTCCTGCAATCTCCTTGCTTCCTCCAGTTCCTTTTTGGCTAAGGAAATTCGTTCTTTTTCCGTTTCTTTATAACTATCTTCATGATTAGCAAAACGAACTTCAACATTTAGGGAGAAGTTTCTTTGCAGTAATACCTGGAACTGGTCTGCCACTCTTCTATTTAATTCTCTTACTGCTACATCTCCTAGAGCCATGATTGTTAATTGACCATGATCATATGTATATTCTTTAGGGAAGATAGTCTTAGTAATCCCAGCATATTCCCCATTTACTCCATGAATCATATGAGGAATATAAAGTTTAATGATTTCCTCTTTGGATAAAACCATATTTTCATAAATAAAATGAAAAGTAACATCCTTTAATTCAGGTATTTCATTTATTACCTGTTTTCGAATTCTTTTTACGTCTGAAAAAGGTATAATAAAGTTCAATCGGATATCCAGAGAAAGGACAGCCGTCTCTTTTGAAACGACTGCCTTTTCTATAGAATATTTATAGTTTTCTTTTGGGTGTTTACCGATTTTATTCCAATTAATTGTCTGTTCTATTAATGCCTTCAATGATTGCCTCCGTTAAGATTCTTCCGCCTTATCATCCTTTATAAGCTCCGTCAAGGAAGTTGCCAATCCAGCAAGACCTTGTATTTGTGATGGAATAATTATCTTCGTTGCTTTCCCGTCTGCCGCTGTTTCAAAAGCATCTAAACCCTTTAATGCGATTACTTGCTCAGTAGGATTGGATTCCACCAGTAGCTTGATCCCCTCAGCCGTTGCACGCTGAACCATAAGAATGGCTTCCGCTTCCCCTTCTGCCTCTTTGATTTGAGCCTCTTTTCTTGCTTCTGCAGCTAAAATCATCGCCTCTTTCTCAGCCTCAGCAGTCAAAATAACTGATTCTTTATTCCCTTCTGCAATAAGTATGGCAGATCTTTTTTCCCCTTCGGCACGAAGAATCGCTTCTCTTCTTTCTCGCTCCGCCCGCATTTGCTTCTCCATAGCCTGCTGAATATCACTAGGAGGTATAATGTTTTTAACTTCTACCCTATTGATTTTTATACCCCAAGGGTCGGTAGCCTCATCGAGAACCAATCGTATCTTCGTATTAATATGTTCTCTACTTGTTAGTGATTCGTCTAGCTCCAAGTCACCAATTATATTTCTTAAAGTTGTAGCCGTTAGGTTTTCTATTGCTGCCATAGGGTTATCAACACCGTAGGCGTAAAGCTTTGGATCCGTTATCTGAAAGTAGATAACCGTATCGATTTCCATGGTTACATTATCCTTTGTAATGACAGGCTGAGGAGGAAAATCAATAACATGCTCCTTTAGAGAAACCTTCCGAGCGATCTTATCGATTAGAGGGATTTTAATATGAAGGCCAACATGCCAGGTTGCATGATAGGCTCCTAATCTTTCTACGACAAAAGCCCTTGCTTGAGGCACTATTCTAATGTTAGTGACAATAAGAAATATTAAAATAATGACTAATATGATTATTGATATGACAGTGATATTCATTGGTTTTCTCCCTTCTTTCGCTCTACAATAAGCTTTACTCCTTCAACCTTTAATATGCGTACCTCTTCACCCTTAACGAGGGTATCCTGATTATGTTTAGAAACAGCTGTCCATATCTGTCCGTCCAGTTTAACCTGTCCCGTGTGGTATGGTTCTATATCTTCAGTTACCAAAGCACTTTTTCCAATAATTTGGTCAATACTGTTTTTTTCATGACCAATTTTTAGCTTTTTTTCTGCTAATGGTCTCGTGAAATAGAGTAAAACGATAGAAACTACGAGGAATACCACTACTTGCAGCAGTATTGATCCTCCTGCTAAGGCCACTAAGCATGCACCTACGCCTCCGATGGTAAACCAAATGGTTGTCAATCCCATTGTAAAGGCTTCGATAATTGCAAAAATTACTGCAATCAATATCCAAACTATAGGTTCGGGTATTATAAAATCCCCTATCATATTGTAGCCCCCTTCTCTCTCAACCTTATATTAACGCTATACGAGTTTCACTTCTTCCTGAATATATTTTATCAGCTCTTGGGCAATATCCTCTTCTTCTACGTTTTGGATAATTTCACCCTTTTTAAAAATTAGGCCCTTCCCTTTGCCGCAAGCGATGCCAAAGTCTACTGCTTTTGCTTCTCCCGGGCCGTTTACAGCACACCCCATTACAGCTACCGTTATCGATGGTAGCTTCTTTTTCTTTAATTCCTTTTCCAGCCCTTTTAAAGAATTTTCCACCTCTGAAGCTATCTTTCCAAGATCTACACCACATCTACCACAGGTAGGACAGGATACAAGATTAATAGTACTTTCCCTTAAATCCAATGCTTTTAGTATCTCTTGAGCAAAGTTAACTTCTTCGATGGGATCCCCCGTTAGGGATACACGTATGGTGTCACCGATACCTGCAAGAAGTAAGGAGCCTATTCCAATTGCAGATTTCACCTTACCTCCTTCTATGGTACCTGCTTCGGTGATACCAATATGAAGAGGATAATCCATCTTTGTAGCAATAAGCTGATGAGCTTTATAGTTTAACTTAACATCTGACGATTTTAAGGACACTACAATGTCGTAAAATCCCATTTCTTCTACCATCCGAATATTACGAAGAGCGCTTTCTGCAAGTCCTTCCTCTGTAACACCCTGATGCTTTTCTAAAATATCCCTCTCAAGTGAACCAGAGTTTACACCAATGCGAATAGGAATCTTTCGCTCTTTTGCAGCATCAATCACGGCCTTAACCCTATCTCTGTCACCGATATTTCCAGGGTTTATACGGACCTTGTCCGCACCCTTCTTAATCGCCGTAATAGCTAAGCTATAATCAAAATGAATGTCTGCAACGAGGGGAATATGAACCTTTTTTTTGATTTCCCCAAAAGCTTCTGCAGCTTCTTTATCAGGTATTGCACATCGTACAATATCGCAACCAGCATCCTGTAGTGCTTCGATCTGGGATACTGTAGCCCTCACATTTCTTGTATCTGTATTGGTCATAGACTGAATGGGTATAGAGGCTCCTCCCCCGATAGCAATCCCACCGCAATTAACTTTTCTGGTCATAATATAAACCTTCCCACATCTTGGAATGTGATATAAATCATAAGACCAAAGAGAAGCATGATTCCTATAAAGTGTATTTTCCCTTCTGTTTCATCGGAAATAACCTTTCCTGTAAATCGTCTTATAATTAAAAATAATAGCCTTCCTCCATCCAGGGCAGGCAATGGAAGCATGTTCATAATGGCTAAATTCAAGCTAATCAAAGCCGTTAGCTGAGCTACATAAAATAAGCCCATCCTGGCGGTATCTCCCACCATGACCACTATTCCCACAGGTCCAGTTAGCGCCTTTGTGGAAATTTCCCCCGTAATCAGATCTCCAATGATTTTCACCATTTGTACACCCATTTCAAATGTACTTAGTGTACCGTTAATAAGAGCAGTTCCGGGATTTCTCGTATAAGCTGGTGCAATACCTATCACTCTTCTACCATCTTCCGTATAAGTCACATCGGATTCAAAAGTAAGGTGTTTTCCATCTCTATCTACGACTACGGTAATGGTTTCTGCCTTGCTATTGGAGATGGTTTCAGGAATATCCTGCCACTCTCTAATTTTTTCTCCTTCAATCTCAATAATCTTATCTCCACTTTGCATACCCGCTATAATAGCTGGGTTATCCGGCGCCAAATCTTTAATAGTAGTGGTAGGACTACCAATAGCCACAAAAAGTATAGACAGAATAATAATAGCTAAGACTAGGTTCATGAAAGAGCCTGCGATGATGACCAGTGCTTTAGCACCCGTTGATTTGTTATTAAATGCTCTAGGATCCGAAGACTCTTCATCTTCCCCTTCCATTGCACAAAAACCACCGATGGGCAAGGCCCTAAGAGAATACTCCGTTTCGCCTTTTTTAAATTTAAATAACAAAGGGCCCATACCTAAAGCAAACTCGTTGACCCTGATACCAGCCGCCTTTGCTGCTATTAAATGCCCAAATTCATGAACAAATATTAATAAGCAAAAGATAATGATTGCATAAATAATCATCATAACGCTTGACATTCTAATCCCCCCCGGATTCTCCCATCTATCTCCAATATTTCCTCTAATTCCAAGTTGTAGATCCCTTTGTGCTGATCTAATATCTTCTTTATAGTATTCTGAATTTCTATAAAACTTATCCTGGAATCTAAAAATTGTTGAACCAGGACCTCATTAGCTGCGTTTAATACCACCGGATAGCTGCCGCCAGATTTTAATGCTTCATAAGCCATATGAAGGCAAGTAAAAGTATTTAAATCCGGCTTTTCAAAGGTTAATTGTTTTAGCTCAAAAAAATCTATTTCCGGTAAATTGTTAGGGATTCTATCGGGATAAGTGAAGGCATAGCTGATGGGTACCTTCATATCCGGCATCCCCAGCTGAGCAATAATGGAATGATCTACATACTCCACCATAGAATGAATAATACTTTGCGGATGAACCACCACTTGAATTTTTTCTGCTGGAACATCAAATAGCCATCTGGCTTCAATAACCTCAAGCCCCTTATTCATCAAGGTGGCAGAGTCTATGGTAATTTTACTCCCCATGGTCCACTTAGGATGCTTCAATGCCTGAGAAAGTGTCACTCCTTTTAACTGCTCCAAATCATATCCTCTAAACGGACCACCAGAAGCCGTTAATATCAATCGGTTAATATGCTTATGAGCATTACCCTGTAGACCCTGAAATATGGCACTGTGTTCGCTGTCAACAGGAAGTATCCTAACCCCATTATCCTTAACAGCCTTCATGATCAATTCTCCCCCTGCAACTAGGGTTTCCTTGTTTGCAAGGGCAATATCTTTACCAGCTTTTATGGCTTCATAAGTAGGTACAAGACCTCTCATGCCCATAAGAGCATTTAAAACAAGAGTACAGTCTGTGTGAGCTGCAGCAGTAATCAAGCCTTCCTTACCGGAGAAGAATTCTGTATAAGGATGCCGTTTTTGAAGTTCTTTTCTCTGTTTTTCATCAGCAATAACTGCAACTGCTGGTTTATGTCTTTTTACCTGTTGAGAAAGCTTTTCAGCATTGCTCCCACATGTCAAGGCAGTTACTGAAAATTTATCCGGATTTTGTTCTATAATTTCTAAAGCCTGCGTTCCTATCGATCCTGTGGAACCTAGGATTGCAATTTTCTTCATTGGGACTCCTTTTTTAAGCTGTCTTAGATTAATTAATTTCTTAATTAGCGCAATACAAAGATGATATAATAATACACCATGGGAGCTGTAAATAGAACACTATCAAATCTATCTAAAATGCCCCCATGCCCTGGAATCAAATTACCATAGTCTTTAATACCCATTTTTCGTTTAAATATTGATGCAGACAAATCTCCAAGCTGAGATATAACTCCCCCTAAAACACCTATTATAATGCAATGGATCAACAGATCATTGACTATAAAATAGCCAAAAATGCCACTAAATATAACGCTACCAAGGATTCCACCTATAGATCCTTCTATTGTCTTTTTAGGACTTATCCTTGGGCAAAGCTTATGTTTTCCTAAAGCATATCCTGTGAAATATGCCATAGTGTCCGTACCAAATGCCGTTATGAGTACAAGCCAAACCAGAATACCATATTGGGCAATCTGATCGATTAATACAAAATGATAGGAAAAATAGATAATATAAAAGATTCCTACCATAGTGGCCATAGCATCGGCTAGTTGTCTCTGGTCTATTTTAAACAAATATAATAAATTTAAAAATACTACCATTGCAAACCATAGCATATAAAGCTGGTCTGCGCCGGAAGTAAAGATATTAATGGCATATAATCCTAGAATACTAATATTTGCAATGAAAGAAGAGGGTTTGACCCCCATATTTTCAAAACCGCGGTAAAATTCTTTTACTCCAACAGCACCAATAATAAAGCACCCAATAAGTAATATTCTTCCACCTAACAGTAATAATAACAGAAGAGGAAGTAGTAGTAATCCTGATAAAATTCTGGTTTTCATATTTTAACTCACCTTCCGCCATAACGCCTTTTCCTAAGCTGATACTCTTTGATAGCTTTTTCAAAGTCTATTCTTGTGAAATCAGGCCACAAGACATCTGTGAATACGAATTCACTGTAAGCACATTGCCAAAGAAGAAAATTGCTGAGTCTCTTCTCGCCGCTGGTTCTTATTACCAAATCAGGATCAGGTACACCGGCAGTATAAAGGTTGTCAGAAATCATGGTTTCTGTTATATCTTCAGCCTTGATTTTTCCCTCTTCCACTTGTGTAGCTACTTTTTTTATGGCATAAAGAATATCATCTCTTCCGCCATAATTCAGGGCAATATTAAACTGGAGACCCGTGTTATTCTTTGTCATCTCCAAGGTTCTTTCCAAACTATTCACCGCTTCTTCTGGCAAGCGATGATAATCTCCTAATATTTTAACTTTCACATTATTTTCATGTAGCTCAGCCAGTTCTTTCTCAACGTAAATTATTAGAAGCTTAAATATTCCATTAATTTCTTCTTTCGATCTTTTCCAATTTTCCGTTGAAAAGGCATAAACCGTCAGGTGTTTGACACCAATGGAGCCAGAAGCTTTTACGATTTCCTTCATCGCTTTCATTCCGGCGTTGTGCCCCGCTAGCCTAGGAAGTTTTCTTCTCTGTGCCCATCGACCGTTACCGTCCATTACAATGGCTACATGAAGGGGGATTTTCGTCTTGTCTATCATATCTTGCACACCGTTAATTCTAAGCCTTCCGGGCAATCAGTACTAACCCGAATGACTCTCATAGTTCCCGAAGGGTTTTGCTTTTTTATTGGTTTTGTTTCAACTATAAGAAAATCTAGCCCTTCTGCTCTCAGAAGGGCTAGCGCAGTATCAAGTTCCATACCAAGAATGTCAGGGTATTCTTTCAAAGGCTAAACCTCCATGATTTCCTTTTCTTTGTCTGCGACAATGTCATCAATCTCAGCGATACTTTTATCGATCATTTTTTGTACTTGATCCATATCCTTTTTTAGGTCATCCTCTGTTAATTCTCCAGCCTTTTCCATCTTCTTTAGCTCGTCATTAGCAACTCTTCTTTCGTTCCTAACGGCAATCTTAACGTCTTCACCCATTTTCTTTACAAGCTTTGAAAGTTCTTTCCTTCTCTCCTCAGTAACAGCTGGAATGGCCAGCCTAATCACTTTTCCGTCGTTTGTAGGATTGATGCCAAGATTGGCAATATTAATAGCCTTTTCGATGTCTTGAATGGATTGAGGATCGAAAGGCGATACCATTAATGTTCTTGGATCTGGGGTAGAAATATTAGCGATGTTCTTTAGTGGTGTAGGATTGCCATAATAGTCTACCATGACTCTATCTAATAATGTGGGATTTGCTCTGCCTGCACGTACTGTGTTCAGATCACTTTTTAATACTGCTATACTCTTTTTCATTTTTTCTTCTAGAATCTGATGTACATTCTTACTCATAATTAAATCCTCCGCAATTATTTTATTATTTGATAGCTTTTGTAATCTAATGCAACATCTTATTTGTTAATTACTTTAATTTATCCACACATTTAGTTAATGAGTGTTCCTATCTTTTCGCCGCAAATCGCTTTCATAATATTACCGGGTTCTGATATGCCAAATACATGAATAGGAATTTCGTTATCCATGCACAGTGAAGCGGCAGTAGAGTCCATTACTTTTAGTCCCTTGTCTAGGACTTCCTTGTGGGTAAGCTCATCAAAGCGTTTTGCATTGGAATTATTCTCAGGATCATCATTGTAAACTCCATCTACCTTCTTGGCAAGAAGTATAACATCCGCTTCCATTTCAGCCGCCCTAAGCGCTGCTGTGGTATCTGTAGAGAAAAATGGGTTTCCAGTACCTGCAGCAAAAATTACAACTACATTTTTAGAAAGATGGGAAATTGCACGTCTTCTGATATAAGGCTCGGCTATTTCTTTCATCTCGATGGCCGTTTGCACTCTCGTAGGAATTCCAATGGATTCAAAGGCATCCTGAAGTGCTAATGAGTTAATCACTGTGGCCAGCATTCCCATGTAATCGGCAGTTGCTCGATCCATACTTTTGCTAGTGCGTCCCCTCCAGAAGTTTCCTCCGCCTACTACCACTGCTATCTGAACGCCTAAATCTGCAACAGCTTTTATCTGTTCTGCAACCATTCTAAGCATTTCTTCATTTAGTCCAAATTTATTTTCTCCAGCTAATGCTTCACCACTGATTTTCAATATTACCCTTTTGTATTTAGGCTCCATAATCGTATCCTTCCTTTGTTTGTGTTTACAAGATAAAGGACACTACATGATAGTGTCCTTTAATTATACCATATTCTAATTAGTTGTTCATCTGTTTTGCAACTTCCTCAGCAAAATTTTCTTCTTTTTTCTCAATGCCTTCGCCTACTTCGTATCTTAACATTTCAACGACCTCTACTGATTTTCCTAAGGCTTTCGCTGAATCGTCAATATACTGGCATACACTAATGTCTCCATCCTTCACGAAGTTTTGCTCGATGAGACAGGTTTCCTTTAATTCCTTCTTTAGTCTTCCTGTCACCATTTTTTCTACGATATTAGCGGGCTTGCCTTCATTTAGTGCCTGCTGCATCAAGATTTTCTTTTCTTTTTCAATGTCCTCTGCTGGAATCTCTTGTTCTGAAATATATTTAGGATTCATGGAAGCTACTTGCATTGCAACGTCTTTGCCTAAAGTCTGAACTTCATCTACGGAAGCATCTGTCTTCAAGCCTATGATGACACCAATTCTTCCGTTACCGTGAGTGTATCCAACATATACAACTCCAGGTGTCTGGAATTTTTGGAATCTTCGCATAGTTAAATTTTCACCGATTATTGCAATTTTTTCATTTAATACATCTTGAACAGTTCCTTGATTGCCATAGCTTAACGCTAAGAACTGATCCATGTCATCGGCTGAACTTTCTAAAGCAAGGCTAGCCAAACCGTCAACTAATTCTACGAAGTCTTCATTTTTTGCCACGAAGTCTGTTTCAGAATTCACCTCAACAGCTGCAGCTTTGCTACCATCTTCAGCAAAAGCAAGTCTTACAAGCCCTTCAGAAGCAACTCTGCCAGCTTTTTTTGCTGCTTTAGCGAGACCCTTTTCTCTTAAAAGCTCAATAGCCTTTTCTATATCTCCTCCTGTTTCAGTAAGAGCCTTTTTGCAGTCCATCATCCCTGCACCGGTTCTTTCACGGAGTTCTTTTACCATACTAGCGGTTATACTCATGATTGTACCTCCTCTTATCCATCAAATACATCTAGCTGAAATATTGTTAATTAAAGGATGTATTTGAGATTTCAAAAACTGTGATTTGGTGAGAATTCTATCAATAAATCGCAGATTAATTAGCGTTCTCTTCATTTTCAATATCGTTGTTTTTTTCGGCTTCTTGAGCTGATTCTTCTGCTTCTGCAAAACTCTCGCCTTGCTTTCCTTCTATAATAGCATCAGCCATTTTCCCGGTGATCACTTTGACTGCTCTGATAGCATCATCGTTAGCTGGGATGATATAATCCACATCGTCTGGATCACAGTTTGTGTCAACTACACCAACTATCGGAATTCCTAATATTCTAGCTTCTTTAATAGCAATTCTTTCCTTCTTAGGGTCAACAATGAATACTGCACCAGGCATGCCCTTCATATCTTTAATTCCGCCAAGGAATTTTTCAAGCCTTTCTAATTCTCCGCGAAGCTTAATGACTTCTTTCTTTGTTAGTGCATCAAAGGTTCCATCAGTTTCCATTGCCTTAATATCATTTAATCTTTTAATTCTAGCAGAAATGGTTTTATAGTTTGTTAGCATTCCGCCTAGCCATCTTTCATTCACATAAAACATACCGCATCTTTTTGCTTCGTCAGCAATTGCAGCCTGAGCTTGTTTTTTAGTTCCAACAAAAAGAACAGGTTTTCCAGATTCTGCAACCTCTTTCATAAAAGCGTATGCTTCATCAATTTTTCTCACAGTTTTCTGAAGATCGATGATATAGATACCATTTCTCTCTGTGAAAATGTATGGAGCCATCTTCGGGTTCCATCTTCTAGTTTGGTGACCAAAATGTACACCGGCTTCTAATAGTTGTTTCATTGAAATAACAGCCATAATTTTTTCCTCCTGGTTTTTTCCTCCACCCTAGCTTCCCTTGAAGACGACCATATAGGCACCAGCCTTCAAGTCACTGGTGTGTGAATTTTATTATATAAAATATTATGTCTCTATAAAAGACACCCTAAACACTATACTATAGTCATTCTTCAAAATCAAGAAAAATATCAATAAGGTTAAATTTATTTACAAATGATTTAATGTAGTAAGCTTATTATAGATTTTTGTACAGGTATTGGCCATAGGATTTCCTTGTATTTTGGTAACTCCTTTGTCCTAGCATGACCCATTTATCTCCTTCTAGATGAATAACGCCATCTTCCATTTTAGTTACCTTATCTAGATTGATAATACAGCTACTATGGCATTTATGAAAGTTTTTCCCTAAAAACGGGAAAACATAGTCCATCTTACTATAAAAACAATAATTATGTTTATGGGTATAAATCCTTACACGTCGCAAATCCTTCTCTATGAGCAAAATATCTTTTGTGAATACTTTGTAAGTTCCTTGCTTTGTTTTTACGGGAATATAATCATAGTTGATGTTCTCTTGCTTTCTTAAGTCCATTAACTTACCTCCATTACGTTTACTATATCTAAGCTACATTACACGGTAGAGATTTTAAATAATTAAACCATCATACATCCTGTCACCACGTTTTCAATTCTTATGGATCATTCAAAAGGTGACGAAAGGAACATATTTTTCTGTAAAATAATGAAATACCGCCTTAATGAAAAGGCGGTATCAGAGCTTTTCAGATCGGATTTGTACTACTATAACCGTTCTTATAGCGGGATAAAAATTGCTTCGTTCTTTCTTCCTTAGGATTACCAAACACTTCCTCTGGAGTGCCCTGTTCGGCTATCACACCATCATCCATGAATATAATACGATCCGCAACATCTCGAGCAAAGTCCATTTCATGAGTAACAATAAGCATTGTAGTGTTGCGCTCTGCTAAATTCTTTATGACCTTCAGCACTTCTCCGGTGAGCTCAGGGTCTAAGGCAGAGGTGGGTTCATCAAAACATAAAATATCAGGCTCTAAAGCTAGGGCGCGAGCAATAGCTACCCGCTGCTGCTGTCCTCCAGATATCATATGAGGATAATAGTCCTGTTTATCCGTTAGACCAACCTGAGAAAGAAGCATTTTCCCGCGATCCTGAATTTCTTTTAAGATGAACTTTTTATCCTGCTTAAAGTTAGGGCGTTCTTTGGCTAACAGTTCCGCAGCCAGTGTAACATTTTTTAAGACTGTGTATTGTGGAAATAAGTTGAAGTTTTGAAAAACTAAGCCAAAATGTAGGCGTTTTTTTCTCACTTCACTTTCCAGTTGTGTAGCAGGATCCATCGCATCAAAAATCACCTCATCATTAACGATGATGCTTCCGTTGTTAGGTCGCTCCAGGAAGTTAAGGCACCGTAGCAATGTAGTTTTTCCACTTCCTGAAGATCCAATAATTGCAATGGTCTCTCCTTTTTCCAAAGAAAAGTTAATATTTCGTAAAACCTGGAGACTTCCAAAGTGTTTTTCAATATTTTTAACTTCTAAAATTGCCATTGGAATCCCCTCCTTTATGCCTGGAAATAACCCAGTTTCTTTTCTAACCAATCAAGCAGCAAGGTTAATATCCCAACAAAAACAAGGAAATAAATACCTGTGCCGAATAGAGGCCAAATAAGTCCTTTACTACTGTATTCTCCCGCCATCATAATGATTTCTTTATTTGCAATTATTCGTGCAAGAGAGGTATCCTTTACTAAGGTAATCACTTCATTACCCGTTGGTGGAAGAATACGCTTTACGACTTGAAGCAATGTCACCTTGAAAAATATCTGACTCTTTGTCATGCCTAATACCTGCCCAGCTTCATATTGGCCCTTAGGAATACTCTCAATACCACCTCGATAAATCTCGGAAAAGTAGCAGGCGTAGTTGATAATGAAAGCAACAGTTGCTGCAACAAAACGCCCAGAATCACCACTAGGCCATGAAAAAGACATATCCAAAAGACCAGGCCCGTAAAAGATTATCATCAGCTGCAGCATCAAGGGCGTTCCCCGGATCATCCAAACAAATGTCCGAACCACTGCTCGAATGGGACGGAAACGGCTCATGGATCCAAAAGCAATTATCAATCCCAAGGGAAGTGAGAACAAAAGCGTTAATGCAAATAAATTTAAATTCAGCAAAAAGCTCTCCGATAGCCGGCCAATAATCACACTAATCTCATTCATTTTACTCTCACCTCAACTTACAAGGGATAGGACAGAGGTTTGCCCTCTGCCCTATGATGCATTTTTTTATATATATGTACCATATGTCTATTCAGCCAATTCCAATCCGTATTTTTCAGCCAATGCAGCCAAAGTACCATCTTCAACAAATTCATCAAAAATCTTATTCACTTCTTCGCAAATATCAGAACCCTTACGGAAAGCTACTCCGTAGTTTTCTTCAGCTAAGAAATCTACAATATTAATATCCTCATAGTTAGTACCTTCACCAGTCATAGTCCTTGCAAGTGTTAAATCTAACACAGCAGCATCAACTGTCCCTGCTTTTACTTCCATAAGAGCCTCTGTTTGCAAAGTCTTTGGGACAAAACTTGCTTGCTTCAAGTTATCATCTTCCCCAATAACTTTTTCACCAGCGGAACCCTGCTCTGCCGCTATAGTCTTGTCAGCTAAGGATTCGGTACCTTCATAGGCAGTGCCTTCCTTTACAATAACTACCTGGGCATTCTTCACATATGGCTTAGTAATTTCCATGGCCGCTTTACGCTCGTCATTGATTGTCAAACCATTCCAAATAGTGTCAATGGACTTGGCGCTCAGCTCCACTTCCTTGGTATCCCAGTTGATCTCAACAAATTCAGGTTCTAGACCAAGCTTTTCACAAACTAAAGTTGCCAGCTCTGTATCAAAACCAGTAAATGTACCACTTTCATCTGTGTAATTCATGGGTGCATAATCAGTATAGCCAATGACCAGCTTACCATTATCCTGAACATAAGCTAAATCACTTTCAACCTGAGGCTCACCCTGAGATTGATTATCGGGCTCGTTGTTTCCTGCATTTCCACATGCAGTCAATGCAAGCACCAATACAACTGCTAAAAACATAGATATAAATTTTTTCATTATTAATTCCTCCGATTTTTAGTATTCATACACTTTAACATTATACCACTTTAGCATGATAAATCAAGTTCTCAGAATTACTTTTATTTTTTATCGAAATTAAGTAGAGAACAAAGGGACAAAAACAACTGTAAACGACTCATCGTCAGCAACAGTGTTCCTGTCCCTTTAATATTCCTGTTCTTTTCTCTAACGAATGTCAGAACCTCGTCTCCTTGTCACCTTCCTATTAATTTTCTATTCATTGTTTCTTCTGTAAGTGATTAAGTCTTCTGTTATTTCATGGGCTGCAATGGAAACTGGTTTTTCTGTCTCAACCTGAGATAATTTTGGCTTTCCATCTATAATATCTCTCGCTCTTTTTGCTGCCAATACAACTAAGGTGTATCGACTGTCTGCCTTTTTTCTAACTTCATTGATTGATGGATATAACATTATATCTCCTCCTTATATTTTTCGATCAACTCATATATGTGTTCTGAGACTCTAGAATGTTCTGCGGTAATAATGGCTGCAACCCTATTAACAGCCTCATTTATCTCATCATTTACCACACAGTAGTCATATTTGTCAATATAGGAAACCTCTTTTAGTGTTTCCCCCAGGCGCAAATTGATATCATCTTCTGTTTCTGACCCTCTTCCGGTAATCCTCTTCCGCAGTTCTGACATGGATGGAGGTAAGATAAATATAAAAATCCCATCTGGATAATTAGCCTTTACTTTTAGAGCTCCTTGAATGTCTATCTCAAGGACCACATCCTTACCTTCATTTAATTTGTCCAATACATATTTTTTTGGAGTACCATATAAGTTGCCGTAAACTTCAGCATGCTCCAAGAAGCCATCGTTATTTAATACCTGACGAAATTCTTCTTCGGAAACAAAGAAATAATTTTTGCCCTCTACCTCGCCGGGCCTAGGTTTTCTGGTAGTCATAGAAACAGAAAGTTCTATGTCTAATTCTTTTAATATTTCTTTACAAATGGTGCCTTTACCAGCCCCCGAAGGGCCGGACACTACAAATAACAAGCCTTTTCTCATCGTATTTCCTCTTATTTTTTATTATATAAAAACTCCTGTCCAAAACATGTAATGTTTGAAAAGACAGTTCCTAAAGTCCATTATGTGAATTCTGTTATAAAGCACGTGCTGCAAATAACACGTGCTATAAATATATAGGATAACTTATTAATAACCTTTTTTCAATACATTTTTATTAATAGGTTTTACACTTTATGTTTGTCTGCTAATTTTAATTATTCGATATTTTGAACCTGTTCTCTAATATTTTCTATTTGACTTTTTATATTTAAGACATGGTTTGTGATTTCTAAATCATTAGCCTTTGATCCAATAGTATTCGCTTCCCTATTCATTTCTTGAACAAGAAAGTCTAGTTTTTTTCCATCAGGCTCCGTGCTTGCTTGAATAATGTCATTAAGTTGGCTTATGTGACTATCAAGCCTTACCAGCTCTTCTATGATATTACATTTATCCGCAAAGATCGCTGCCTCCACCATGATCCGGTCTTCTGGTACAGTTAGGTTGTTTCCTATTAACTCTTGGATCCTATCTCTAAGCTTTTCAGCATAAGCCTTTGGTACTTCAGAAGACTTTTTTCGGATTTCATTAACCAGCTCTCTAATAAGGTCACCCCTTTTAATAATATCTTCTGCCAGTTTTCTTCCTTCGATTTCTCGCATTTCGTTGAGCTTTTTAACGGCCTCTTTGACAGGAATTTCTAGGCTCTTATATATAGATTCTTCATCCTCTATCATAGGAACGGTTTTCAAAACATCAGGCAGGGAAGCAATAAATTCAAGGGTGATATCTCCCTCTACGTTTAAAGCATCTTTCAATTCTACCAGGTTGTCTTGGTATTGCTTAGCCATAGCTAGATTTAATTTAATCTCCGTATCGTCCTCTGTAAGGTTTTCCACATTAATAGAAACATCGATTTTTCCCCGTCGGGCTATGCTCCTTACAACACCTTTCAGTTTTTCTTCAGCAAAGGCATAACGTCTAGGCATTTTGATAGTGATATCACTATAGCGATGATTTACTGCTTTTATTTCTACGCTTATACTACGCTTGCCATCCGTGTACTCGCTTCTGCCGAAGCCGGTCATACTCTTTATCATTGAAAGTTCTCCCTCATTAGTATCTAATTTTATTCATTTGTGTTAATATAAAACATTATACTACATTCACCAAAAAATTTCTATGTGAAAGGTGATTGGCACAAAATAAAGGGGGCTTCATACTATGAGTTTTGATGGAATGGTAACAGATGCCGTAGCACGTCAGTTAAATGAAAAGCTAACCGGTGGGAAAATAGAAAAAATATATCAGCCAGAGTCTGATGAAATTATTATACATGTACGTTCAGGTAGGGAAAACTTTATGCTCTATGCATCTGCAAACAGCGGTCATGCTAGACTTCATCTTATTAATGAAAAAGAATCAAATCCTCAAAATCCCTCAGCTTTCTGCATGTTGCTCAGAAAACATCTGCAGGGTGGACGCATTAAATCAATTGTGCAAAAGGATTCGGAGCGAATCGTCCAAATCTCGGTAGATACTGTCAACGAACTGGGGTTTTCAGTTAGCAAAAAACTAATTATAGAGATTATGGGCAAGCATAGCAATATCATCCTAATAGATGCTGAATCAGTAAAAATCATCGACAGCATCAAAAGAATTTCCGGCGATGTGAATAGATATCGACAGCTCCTCCCAGGGCAGCAATACATTGATCCGCCTAACCATGGTAAAATCTCTTATCATGATCTTTCTGAGTCTCAGTTAATTGGTTTTTTAGATGAAAATCCAGAAGATCCTGCAGCTGCTCTTATGAATAATATTCAGGGTATCAGTCCTTCCATGGCCGAAGAAATAGTTTTCCAAGCAGGCCAACTTTCCTCTTCTGAAAGCGGTCCAGAGGCCAAGGAATTTTTTGAGGTATTAAATCGGATGGTAAAAACCATCGCAATCAATTTGTTAAATCCTCAGGTTTACTTGAACCAAGACAACGTTCCCGTGGATTTTCATGTGATTCCTCTTACACAGAAGGGGGATTATTTTCGAGTTGTTAATTTAACAGATGTTAGTGAAGCTATTGATTATTATTACACAAATAAAGCTTCCTCTAATAGGATTAAGCAAAAATCATTAGATTTAACTAAAGCCATTGGCAATAATCTAAACAAGCTATATTTAAAAAAACAAAGGCTAGCATCAGACCTACTAAATGCTGAAAACTCTCAAGTTTTCCGCCTTTATGGGGAACTACTAACAGCTAACCTTCATAATTTTAGTGAGGGAGCTGAAAAAGTTCAAATCCTCAATTACTATGACAATCAGCAAATAGAAATTGCTTTGGATCCCCGATTGTCTCCCGCACAAAATGCACAAGTTTATTATAAGAAATATAATAAATCTAAAACAGCTATTAAAGAAAAAAATATTCAATTAGTTGAAACTAATAACGAAATCAACTATCTAGAGTCAGTATTAGATTATGTAGAAAAAGCAGATACTGTTGATGCCATTGAGGAACTAAGGCAAGAGCTGATAGAAGGAGGATATCTACGAAAAAGGAAAAATAGTTATAAGACTACAAAATCAAAGACAAAGCTTTTAACTTATTCGTCGAGTGAAGGTTTTAAAATTGCTGTTGGCCGAAATAACAAAGAAAATGACATCTTGACATTTAAAACTGCGTCGGGAAAGGATATTTGGTTCCATACGAAGGATATCCCTGGTTCCCACGTCATTTTGTTCTCTGAAGGGAAAAAAGTAACTGAAAAAGCAATATATGAGGCCGCATCCTTAGCAGCTTATCACAGTAAGGCCAGAGAATCTGAAAACGTACCGGTAGATTATACACAAGTTCGTCATGTTAAAAAACCTTCTGGCGCAAAACCTGGTATGGTCATATTTGTTAACAATAAAACTATTTTTGTTAATCCATCTATAACCCTTAAAGCAGATTGAGCTTCTAGTATAAGGTTTTCTGACTGTTAATGTCATAATATTACATTTTATGCACTATTTCTTACATTTTACCATATTTTGCTTGATTTTGGGTGATAGAGAAGATAGACTACCCTTAGAACCAGACCACTATAATGAAAGCGGTATCAGTTAATTCTCCTCGTGATGAGAAAAGGAGATAGTAAAATGAAGAAATCTAATGATAACAATATTCATAGCAAATTCCCAACAGCAGGAGAATTATTCTGTACGTTATGTGGCCGTTTAGGTGATGTTATTAAATTTAAGAAGGGCTACATTTGTAACAAATGTCTGTTAAATGTTAAAGCTAATTAATAGTATGGAAATCCCCCTATTATAAAAGTAATTGTGCTTTTAAACTGCGAATTAACTCCCCCGTCCCTAATTTATAGTGGCTGAATGAAGGCTGGTGTACGTTGCTCAACACCAGCCTTCATTCTTCAAGATTTCCCCCAAGTTTTCTTAGTATGCCTTGAAATTCTTCAGGCAACTCACTAGTAAACTCCATATATTCCTGACTTCTCGGATGCTTAAAGCCAATTGTCTTTGCATGGAGCATTTGGGTTTCCACACCCAGCATTTTCTTTTTCGGTCCATATACCTGATCCCCTAAAAGTGGATGCTTCATATAGGCCATATGCACTCGAATCTGATGAGTGCGTCCAGTTTCTAATCTTGCTTCAATGTAAGTAAAGTTACCAAATCTTTGCAGTGTTTTAAAATGAGTAATAGCTGGCCTGGAATTCACACTGGTTACAGTCATCTTTAACCTGTTTTTTGGATCTCTACCAATGGGTGCATATATGGTGCCTTCTTCTTCTTTTATATTGTTATAGACAATAGCCCTATAAACCCTAGAGATCTTGCGCTCGGCAAGTTGTTGTGCTAGAGAGGCATGGGCCATATTATTCTTTGCTATCACAAGCAGGCCCGTGGTATCCTTATCCAATCGATGGACGATTCCCGGCCGAATGACACCATTAATGGAGGAAAGACTGTCACAGTGATGTAGCACTGCATTGACAAGAGTCCCTGTTGTATTGCCTGCACCAGGATGGACCACCATTCCTTTTGGCTTATTTACCACAAGCAAATCCTCGTCCTCGTAAACGATATCTATAGGAATATTTTCAGGCTCAACCTGCAAGACTTCAGGCACAGGTATGGACAACTCAATATAGTCACCTACATTCACTTTGTATTTCTTTAAGGTGCAGGCTTCCCCATTAACCATAACTCTCTTCTCTTCTATAAGCTTCTGTATATAGCTTCTTGAGAGATCCTCTAAAACTAACGAAAGGACCAAATCTAATCTGGTCCCCTGATATTCTTCATCAATATTAAATTCAATTGTCTGACTTATTGTTTCCTTCATCTGGTCTTGTCTCCTTAACCCTAAGATCCACAAACATCAAATAGATGATCATTAGACCGCAGCCAACGGTAACGGCGATGTCCGCAACATTAAAAATGGGAAAAACACGAAAATCAAAATAATCAATAACAACTCCATGTACAATCCTATCGATAAGATTTCCCATTCCACCCCCTGCTATTAAAGCGAGGCTCAAAAGCTGCAGCCAGTGTTCTTTTTCCCTTTTTACCACTACATATACCAGTATAAATGCTATAATGACCAGAGGTAATGCAATTAAAAGCTCCGTTTTGCCCTCAAACAAGTTAAAGGCTGCACCACTGTTATGGATATAGGTTAAGTGAAAAACATTATCAACGATAGGTATGGTTTGATTAAGATCCATTCCCGATGAAACAATAAATTTAACAAGTTGATCTACTATAACAATAATAACAGCTAATATTAAATACATTGATATGTTGGGGTATTATATTCCCCCTTCTCCTATCCTAAGATTTGTGATCGTTCTTTCCTTGTTATCAGGTGCCGATTTTATATCCGTTGAATTTTTCACCTCAGAAAGTGCTTTTAGGTCTTCCCAATCCTTATCTGCAAAAAGTTCAACACTTAACGTATCAAATTTCTCTAATTCAGATTCCAAAAGGGTCTTATATCTTGTTCTGAAAATATTAAATCTATTTTTGAGAGATGAGATTTCTTCATTGAGTTTTTCTACAGATTCCTTTGCTTCCCGCTGGATAAGCACTGCATCAAGTTCGGCATTCTTAAGTAATATCTCTGCTCTCTTTTCTGCACTGACAGAAATATCCCCCATTAGTGCTTTGGCGGCTTCCAAGGTTTCTAAAACTGCATTTTCAGTTTTTCTGTATCTTTCCAGATCTTTTTCCATGGATTTAACTTGAGCCTTCAGTTTTTGATTTTCATTCAGAATCTTTTCCAAATCCAAGGTTATTAAATCCAGAAAACCATCAACCTCATCTTCCTTATACCCTCGTACTCCTTTTGAAAATACCTTGTTTTGAATATCTAGCGGCGTAATCATTATTATACCTCACATAACATTCTGCCCATCATTGGCTGTAGCGCCGTGGACAGAATTTAGGCTATATCAAAAATTTTAGTAAAAAATGATTAGTAATAGTCTAATCACAACACTTCTAATTACTTCCAGCCCTATAAAAGCTAGTATAGGAGAAAAGTCAATGGGGCCATTCCATCCAAATCGTGAAATGATTCTTCGGAAAGGCTGAAGTATGGGCTCTGTAAGTTGTAGGATGACCGTATATATTCTATATAAAGTACCGTAAGGGTTTCTAACAAACCAGCTCATAATTGCTCTGGCTACGATTAAATAAATCAGTATCCTAACGAAAGTATTAATTGCTCTTATTAGTACAAATATCATTCGCATTATCTCCAAACATTTTTAGGGGAACCATCAAATCCTATGTTGCTATGATCTATGTTTCCTGATACATCAACATTTTCAGGTGCAAAAATGAAAATATTATTGGCTACTTTTTGAACATTTCCATTTATAGCATATGTAGCTCCGCTTAAGAAATCGAATATTTTCCTTGCAGTATCTGTGTCAATTTTCTCTAAATTAATAATAATCGGCTTTCTACTTTTTAGGCTATCTACAAGCTTTGGGCAATCATCAAAGCTCTTTGGCTCGATTACAACCATTTTCATCTGAGTTGTATTGGGGTTTGCATTTTTATTTTGCATTGGTACCACCCTATTATCCCTTACTTCCTTGCTTTCAATTCTACCTATTGAATTAAAGCTCCTAACATCTACGGATTTTCTTTCTAGGCTATTTGATTGTTCTGGATTTTCTTCATAGTCCTCATCATCTTCAATTTCTTCAATTCCAATTAGTACCTTTAGTTTACTAAATAAACCGTCGCTCATTCTTCCCCCTCCTAACATTCTGCCCAAAACATGAAATGTTTTGCTAGGCAGAATTTATACAGAAATTGTCCAGCTTTAGCTGGCTTACAATTTTTCAGTTAACATTCTGCCCAAAACATGAAATGTTTTGCTAGGCAGAATTTATACAGAAATTGTCCAGCTTTAGCTGGCTTACAATTTTCCAGTTAACATTCTGCCCAAAACATGAAATGTTTTGCTAGGCAGAGTTTATACAGAATAAGATATTATTTGCTATAGTCTCTTTCTCCAAATATCGCCGTTCCTATCCTGACAAGATTCGAGCCTTCCAAAATAGCTGCTTTATAATCATGTGACATTCCCATGGAAAGGTATTGAAAATCCAAGTTTTCATGGTTAATCTCAGAAAATCGGTCATAAAGCTCTTTCATCTTTTTAAAGTAAACCCTTACGTCTTCAGGGTCTTCTGCATAGGGTGCAATATTCATCAATCCTTTAATCCTGATATTTGGGAAGGAATCCAATATATCCCGGACTAATTGTTCAGCATCTCCTATAGACACACCAAACTTGCTTTCTTCATCAGCGGCATTCACTTGTATCAGTACATCCATGATGATGTTTTTCTGCTGAGCCCGCTTATTAATTTCTTTTGCCAGCTTATAACTGTCCACAGAATGAATCATTTGAACTTTATCGATGATATATTTTACCTTATTTGTCTGAAGATGTCCAATCATATGCCAATTTACGTGACGTACATCCTCATATTTATCCAGGATTTCCTGCACTTTATTTTCCCCGATGTCGGTAATACCCGCAGCTATAGCTTCGTTAATTTCCTCTGCAGTCCTTGTTTTTGTCACAGCTACAAGAAGTACTTCTCCTTTATCTCTTCCCGCAGAGGTAGCGACCCTATCAAGTTCTTCCTTTATGTTAGCAATGTTCTCTTTTATTATTTTCATAGTTTGTCCTCTATTTAATGTAAACTGAAATTTTCTTATTATATCCTTATATCTACTTTCTACAGGATTGCGATCACCCTGTGTCCTTCACTGTGGATTTTTTAAAATCTCGTCATATATATTTACAGTGCTTACCCTAGTTTCCCCATTATCCTTATAAAAATAAGAGACTTCCACTAAGGACCACTCTCCATCACTTGTAATTATTTTTACAGGGGTGAAAACAAATTCTCCACTTTTGCCTTTTACATATACGCCGGGTTCCCCGTCTACAGTTGTGATGCTCTCGTTTTTAATAGTAAGACCCTTATTATCGGAGGTTACTACTTCTGCTTCTACTTTCCGAATTTTGGCGAAATCCTCATAATACCTATTAAATTTCAATATGACTAACCATTCACCATTGGCATCAATAATATCGTATATATTTCCTTCAACCTGGCCTAATGGGAGGTTTAAATAAGCAGTTTTACCTTTTTCATATTTGATAATATTTTCAGGTGCAACCCAGAAAACTGCATACCATTCATTATGGTTTATCAGCTTAAATAGAGGCTCATTGGCTAATGTTGACTCTCTAGCAAGGTTATAAGTCTCTATACTTAAGTTTTGCAGCTTCTCCTTGGTAAGCAAAGTCATATTTTCTGGGGTGAACTCAGATTCATATCCATCAACATAATAACTGACAATACCATTTCTCTGGCTGATATATTGTTCCGGCTTCATGCCATAACCGCCGATAATGGCGTTTTCTCTTATGAGCTCATTTCTAGTTTCATTGTCAGTAGCCTGTATGTATTCTTTCTTAATTGTTAACCGATTAATTTCTTTTTCCAGCTTCTCCACTTTTGCAATTTCATTTTCGGATAAAGCATCATCTCTTTGTTGTTCAAGGGCTTTAATGTGGGCATTAATTCGTTTTATATCATCACTAAAGATGCTTTCTCCTCCATTAAACCTTTGTATCCTGTCCATAATTTTTGCATAGGTACCTCCTTCACTGGTGGCGTCCCCAGCATGTATGTCCAGAATTTTAACGCCCTTACGGACCTGTTCGCCCTCCTCTGCATAGTAATTCAGAATACCAGTCTTATTGGCCAAATAAACACTCTCATCCCTTATAATATAAGCGGTCACCTGGTCTGTTTCTTGGATACCTCCATATTCAATAATATGGGTTTTTTGCATGGCCCCTGACAAATTAGGAAGGGCATCTATGATGATAAAAAGAACAACAACTGTTATAATAAAGATTACACTGATCCATCTCTTGATCTTCCTCATTATTGTTCCTCCACAATCGGGTTTCTTTTGATTATATATTAAGAAGTTTTTTCTTTCAATACTTGTCATATGTCGTTTTCATGACATTTTCCAGAATCTTCTTTTCATCCTTAGTTAGAGAGTCTTTTCTTTTCAGAAATGACTTGAATAAATCAGGTCTTCGTTCCTTGGTTAGCTCAAGTGATTTTTCAAACTTCCATAAATGGATCAGCTTGTGATTTCCCGAAAGCAGGACCTCTGGAACATCCAAGCCACGATAATGCCTAGGCTTAGTGAATTGAGGATATTCTAATAGACCCGAATAAACAGATTCCTCCTCATGTGCACTGCTGCTTCCCAGCACCCCCGGCACCATTCTTGCCACGGCATCAATAAGAATCATAGCTGGAAGCTCCCCTCCTGTAAGAATATAATCCCCCACTGAAATTTCTTCCATATCCCAGTATTCTATTACTCTTTCGTCTACGCCTTCATAATGACCGCATAAAATAACAAGTTCTTCAACTTCCGCCAGCTCTTCAACGATTTCTTTATTAAGCAATTTTCCCCGAGGTGACATGTAAATAATCTTTTTACCTTGAGCCTGAATGGACTCTAATGCCCTGAATATTGGTTCTGCAGACATAACCATGCCTGCACCGCCACCAAAGGGATAATCGTCTGCTTTTTTATGTTTATCTAAACTATAATCTCTAATGTTAATTGTTTGAATATCTAGTGTGCCCTTTTCATTGGCTCTGCCCAAAATGCTTTCTTCCTTAATAGGGGTGAACATATTTGGGAATAAGGTTAAAATATTTATTTTCATTTGGATTCTCCTCTGCCATGCCTATGTTCACGTCTGTTGGACCGAAGGCTTTGTCTGCGATTGAAACCGGCTGTCGGAGGGGTTTTGCGCTACTCTCCGCTGAAATCGAGTAACATGTTCAGCTCCTGTCAAACACGTTTAAAGTTGGTTTGTTTGACAGTCTGAACATAGCGAGATGAAGCACTGAGAGAACCAAAACCCCGACCAGCCTGTGAAATCGCGAACAAAGCCTTCGCCCAGATTAGATGTGCAGCAAAACCTTTCAATACCTTTCTCCAGCTATAAATCCATCAGACCATCTATAAGTTTAACTTTCATAAGCTTGTTTTCTAAATCTATGTGTAAAATGAACTCTTTAACAGCAGGTATCAGAAATGTATCTCCATTTTCTTTTTCTATTTCATAGGTGTCCTGTGCAGGGATTTGTATAACATCCTTAAGAGTTCCTATTTTAATTCCCTTTTCATCTTCAACAGTCAATCCAATCAGGTCTCTTACATAGTAAGTATTTTCTGGTAGCTCCCTTACATCTGAGTCATCAATATAAAGCTCTTTATTTTTATGCTTTTCAGCTTCTGTCCTGTTTTGAATACCTTTTAAAGTTAGTATAACTAACTCCTTCATATATCTGACATTGAGAATATCATGAGCCTGACCATCAAGATAGACCTTAGAAAGCTCTTCAAATCGTTCTTTATAATCTGTATAATGATAAATCTTAAGCTCGCCCTTAATACCTACTACATTTATAATTTTACCAATTTTAATCATAGCTTATCCTTTTCCTGCCCCTTTTACAGAAAAAAGGCTGCCCTTATTATTGACAATGAGGTCAGCCTGTAAATTGCAGTATCATATTATAACATTTTTCCCAAAACATAAAATGTTTTGCAAGGCACGCTATTGTATGATTTCAACTACTACTTTTTTGTTTGCCTTGGTTGCTGCGGCTTTCACCACTGTTCGAAGTGCTTTTGCGATTCTTCCTTGCTTTCCGATCACTTTTCCCATATCATCTGGCGCAACCTTTAGCTCAATAATTACCGCCTGTTTGCCTTCTACTTCTTTGACTTCAACCGCATCAGGATTATCAACAAGTGATTTTGCAATAGCTTCAACCAGCTGTACCATAAGTTTTCACCGCTTTCATTATTCTATAATCCCTGATTTTTTAAACAGGCTCCTGACGGTCTCTGTAGGTTGTGCTCCGTTAGAAATCCATTTCTTTGCTTTCTCGCCATCAATCTTAATGTCAGCAGGGTCTGTCAAAGGATTATAATATCCAATTTCTTCGATAAATTTTCCATCTCTTGGTGAACGGGAATCAGCTACTACAACCCTATAAAAAGGTTTTTTGTTAGCACCCATTCTTTTTAATCTAATTTTTACTGCCATATCTTTCCACCTCCTTTTCTTCCTTAAGTATATATATTGAATTCAGCAAATTTTCCTTGTTTTGCAAGGCTAGCTAAATTTAATAAACAAGTCACTTTTAAAAACCTCGTAGCATCCTATTTCTTTTATGCTTAGGTGCTTTTGTAAGCTGTTTCATCATCTTTTTTGCTTCGTCATATTTTCTTATTAGATTATTTACCTTATTTACCGTTTGTCCACTACCCGCCGCAATTCTTTTACGTCTGCTAGCGTTCAAAATGGAAGGATTTCTTCTTTCTTCTAAGGTCATGGATTGAATGATGGCTTCCATTTGAATGAACTCTTTCTCTCCACTTTCTAAATCCATATCCTTCATTGCTTTATTGTTCATACCTGGCAACATATCTAAGATTTTACCTAACCCACCCATTTTTTTGATCTGACCGATTTGTTCTAGGAAATCTTCTAGGGTGAACTCGTTTTTCTTCATTTTCTTTTCGAGTTCGGCGGCCTTTTCCTCATCATAGCTTTCCTGAGCTTTTTCAATGAGGCTCATCATATCCCCCATACCTAAGATTCTAGAAGCCATTCTTTCCGGATGGAAAGGCTCTAAAGCATCAAATTTTTCTCCCATACCGATAAATTTTATAGGCTTACCAGTTACGGACTTCGCAGATAGCGCCGCTCCTCCTCTGGTGTCACCATCTAGTTTGGTCATGATGATTCCGTCAATGCCCAGCTTTTCATTAAATCCTGTCGCAGCATTTACTGCATCCTGCCCTGTCATGGCGTCCACTACCAACAAAATTTCGTGTGGCTTTGTCTTTTTCTTAATCTTAACCAGCTCGTCCATGAGTTCTTCATCAATCTGTAGCCTTCCCGCTGTATCTAAAATGAGAACATCATAGCCTTTATATTCTGCCTCTTTCATGGCCTTTTCTGCAATCAATTCTGGGTCCTTGGAATCTCGCATTGTAAAAACAGGAACATCTACGCTTTTCCCGACAATTTCCAGCTGATCAATAGCAGCTGGACGGTAAACGTCACATGCCGCCAGCATAGGTCTCTTTCCATTTTTCTTTAGATAGTATGCAAGTTTCCCACAGGTTGTGGTTTTACCTGTTCCTTGTAATCCGGCCATTAAAATTACTGTAAAGCCCCTAGGGGAAAAGGTTAACTTGCTATTAGTTCCACCCATTAAGGTAACTAGCTCATCGTTAACAATTTTAATAACCTGCTGTGCCGGCGTAAGGCTTGCTAGGACGTCTTGACCCAGGGATTTTTCCTTTACCGACGCGACAAAGTCCTTAACAACCTTAAAATTTACATCAGCCTCAAGGAGGGCCAGCTTGACTTCTCGCATCGCTTCATTAATATCTGCTTCAGTCAATACTCCTTTGCCTTTTAGCTTCTTAAATACCCCTTGTAATTTTTCCGAAAGTCCTTCAAATGCCATTTAAACTCTCTCCTTAATATTCTGCTCAAAACGTAACACGTTTTGCTAAGCAGGATTTATACAGAAATTGTCCAGCTTTAGCTGGCACACAATTTTTCAGTTAACATTCTATCCAAAACAAGAAGTGTTTTGCTAGGCAGAATTTATCGTTCCTATCATGCTTTTAAGCTTATTAAGCCTCGCATTTAACTTTTCATTTTCCTTATTTTCTATTATAATCCCATCTAGTTCGTTTTCTATTTTCTGCATGGTCTCTTTAGTGGCCATAGTTTGCTTTATAAGGCCTAACTTTTCCTCGTAATCCTGTAGTGATTTTTCTGCTCTTTTAACGGTGTCATGTACGCCTTGGCGACTAATGCCAAACTCTTCGGCAATTTCAGATAAGGAAAAATTGTCCGCATAATATAGGCCCATGATTTCTTGTTGCTTCGGCGTAAGCAGCTGACCATAAAAATCATAAAGCATGCTTATTTCAATTACCTTCTCAATCATTGTTATTCGCCTCTTTTCTGCCATTGGCAGATGTTACATAACTAAATTACCTGACAATAATTTGCCTTGACACCTTGTATAAAATAGCATAAAAAAAAACTGCTGTCAAGTAAAAATACTTGGCAGCAGTAAAATATTTTATTAATTTTTATTTTGCCTTGTAATGTACATGCAACAGATCGTGGGCCCTTCCTTTTAGTATTCCACTATAAAGAGGTGGTATAAATGGGTTCTCATCAGAATGTCTGAGATTTGTCTGCTTATCTGCCGCATAAAGGCTTTCCATTCTAAGCTGTTTCCTGTCTCTCAATCCAAATGGCTGACCAGCTCCGCCTATACAGCCACCGGGGCATGCCATAACCTCTATAAAATGATATTCTACTTCACCAGATTTGATTTTTTGTATCAATCTTTCTGCGTTGCCCAAGCCATTAACCACAGCAATTCTAAGAGCATCTCCATTACCATTAGGAGTAAATTCAAATTCCTTGATCCCCTCCATACCCCTGACACCTATAAACCTAATGTTGTCAATGCTGGTGTGGCTCTTATCTTTAACAACCTTACGAATAACTGCCTCAGTAACTCCACCTGTAGCGCCAAAAATTAAGCCACCTCCACTATACATACCAAAAGGTAAGTCATGGGCTTCAGGCTCCAGTTCCTTGAAAACAATTCCTGCTTCGGTAATCATATCTGCCAAACCTTCTGTTGATATAACAGCATCCACATCGTAATGTCCATCGGTAATAAACTCCGGCCTATGAGCCTCCATTTTCTTAGCTGTACAAGGCATAATAGACACAACAAAGGTCTCACGATGATCATCAGGATACTTTTCCTTAAAATAGGCCTTCACTAAGGAACCGAACATTTGTTGAGGAGATCGGCAGGTAGATACCTGTGGCATTAATTCCGGATGTTTTTCTTCTACATACTTTACCCAAGCCGGGCAGCATGAAGTAAATAAGGGAAGCTTTTCGCCTTTTTCCAGCTTGCTTAAAAACTCATTTGTCTCTTCGATAACGGTTAGATCTGCGGTGAAAGAAGTGTCATATACTTCATCAAAACCAAGTTTTCGTAATGCAGCAATAATCAGCGGCATGACATTCTCACTATTTTGATATCCGAATAGCTCTCCAAGCCCTACTCGAACAGCCGGCGCAACTTGGGCTACCACTCGTTTTTCCTTATCGTAAATAGCATCCCAGACTGAAGGAACATCATTTTTTATGGTAATTGCACCTGTGGGGCATACAGCAGCACATTGGCCACAGCTTACACATTCTGTTTCGCTAATAGGCATATCAAAAGCCGGCGAAACCATCATTTCATATCCTCGAAGAGCAAAGTCTATGGCACCTACATTCTGTGTTTCACTGCACATTCGCACACAGTCCCCGCAAAGAATGCATTTATTAGGATTACGGAGAATAGCCAAGCTGGAATCGTCAATTTGATATTCGTCTTTATAAGCTTTTTCTGTTTTATCAAAACGCACCTCATCTATACCAAATCTCTTTGCTATAGATTGTAGTTTACAATTTCCACTCTTTGGGCATGTCGTACATTCTCTGCAGTGGGAGGCAAGAAGCATTCTCAGGATCGTCTTTCGGTGCTTATTTAACTTCGGCGTGTTAGTCCTGACTTCCATTTTATCCTTTGGCGGTGTGGAGCAGGATGCTATAACATTCCCCCAATTGTCTTCAACAATACACATCCTACAGGCTCCATAAACAGAAAGCTCTGAGTAATAACAAAAAGTTGGTATTTCAATTCCGGCCTTACGGATTACGTCCAAAATATTTTTTTCATCGGTAAAAGGAACCGTTTCACCATTTATTATCATAAATTTGTTTGCAGTAGTCATTGTAATTCCTTTCTTTACATTTCTACTATCGCATCAAATTTGCATGCATCGATGCATAGTTTGCATTTGGTACATCTTGATTTGTCAATTACATGAGGTTGACGCCTTTTGCCACTGATAGCATTCGCTGGGCAAGCATCTTTACAGAGGCCGCATCCTTTACAGCTATCTGAAATAATCTCGATACGTTTTAACCCTTTGCATTTGCCGGTAGGACAATGTTTATCAATCACGTGGGCATGATATTCATCTTCAAACTCTCTAATGGTGCTCATCACTGGCAGTGCAGCGGTTTTTCCCAGTCCGCACAAAGCAGTAGTTGTTATAGTATCAGCTAGATCAAGTAGCATATCGATTTGCTCTATAGTACTTCTACCATTAACAATATCATCTAAGATTTCATTCATCAGGTGGGTGCCCTCTCTGCAGGGTACGCATTTCCCACAGGATTCCTGTTCTGTGAAATCCATAAAGAATTTGGCTATACTGACCATACAAGTGTCTTCATCCATGACTACAAGTCCGCCAGATCCAACCATAGCTCCTACCTTTTTCAAAGAGTCAAAATCCAGACCCATATCCAAGTGTTTCTCCGTCAAGCATCCACCTGAGGGCCCACCAATTTGGACCGCTTTGAAGGCTTTATTATTTTTTATCCCCCCACCTATATCGAAGATTACTTCTCGTAGCGAGGTTCCCATTGGGACTTCTACCAAGCCTGTGTGATTTACATTACCTGTAAGAGCAAAAGCCTTCGTCCCGGGGCTTTTTTCGATTCCTATATCTCGATAGGCTTGTGCTCCATTAGCAATAATAAATGGAATATGTGCAAAGGTTTCAACATTATTTAGTACTGTTGGTTTTCCAAAGAGTCCTTGTTCTACTGTTCTAGGTGGTTTTACCCTTGGCATACCACGATTTCCTTCTATAGATGCTGTTAAGGCACTACCTTCCCCACATACAAATGCTCCCGCACCTAAGTTTATTCTGATATGGAAGTTGAATGTACTTCCTAAGATATTATTTCCCAAAAACCCCATCTCTTCAGCTTGGGCGATAGCCTTTTTTAATCGCTGCACGGCCAAAGGATATTCTGCACGTACATAGATATAACCTATCTCAGCACCAGTAGCAATGCCGGCAATCACCATGCCTTCCAGCATTTTGTGAGGATCACCTTCCATTATACTTCTATCCATAAAAGCGCCGGGGTCTCCTTCATCCGCATTACAAACTACATATTTCGTCGGCTCTGTTTGAGCAGCGACCTGCAACCACTTTTTACCTGTTGGAAAGCCGCCGCCCCCTCGGCCTCTTAGTCCGGATTTTTCAACTTCTTGGCAAATATTGTCGCCATCCATTTCGAAGACAGCTTTTTTCAAAGCCTCATAACCTCCCGCTTTAATATAGTCATTAATATCCTCAGGGTCGATTGCTCCACAATTTTTTAAAGCAATTCTTGTCTGTTTTTCCAAAAAATCAGCACCGGATTGTGGGATTCGATATTCTTCAACAGGTTCATGGCCAATTAAATGTTGCTGAACTACCCGTTCCACCTTCTCTTTTGTCATATGTACATACCGTACCAATTCCCCGTCATCCTGATAAACATCTACAATTGGCTCCAGGTAACAGCTCCCGATACATCCAGTTATTCCTACTGTATCAGTCAAATCATTGGCTTTAATATGATATCGGAAAGCTTCTTCAACTTTTTTAGCCCCTGAAGCAATACCACAGCTTCCCTGCCCTATAGTAATTCTCATCCTTAAGCCCCCTGTTCTGTTTGTGTTTCTGATTGAGTTTTGATTTTGTTAATGATTTCTAGCGTTTTAGCTTCTGTGAGATTTCCGTATGTTTCTTCACCATGCTTATTTTGAATCATCATCACTGGGGCTAAACTACAACATCCTAAGCATGCTACATTATTTAATGTAAATAATCCGTCAACAGTAGTTTCGCCGTCGGAAATTTTTAGTTCTTTACAAATAGCTTCTTCGATATCTTTTGAACCACTTACATGACAAGCTGTACCTTGACAAAGCATAATAAGGTTTTTCCCCATAGGCTTTAGCCTAAACTGTGTATAGAACGTGGCTATACCATAAATCTTTGCCTGTGTATATCCAGTTCTTTTTGATATGTGAGCAATTACTTCTCTTGGTAAATAGCCATAAATCGCCTGGGTCTTTTGTAATATGATTATCAGGCTTCCCTGCATATCCTTGACCTCATCCAAAAATGCATCCAGTTCTGTTAAGTCAAATTGTCCTTTGTTCTGGCAATCGCAAATGTAGTTATCATCCTTATGGTCCATATGCTACCTCCTTGACATATTTAAAGCATAACTTAAGATGATAAATTGTTAAATTTAAGTACTAGTATTCATACTTAATGTTAATTATTTATCAATAATATACTACTACAAAAAAATGGATATGTAAAGGCCTAATTGTTAGTATTCCAATCATTTTTTAATAACAACTAAATACTTCTTTCTCAACAAACGGGTAATTTCGTGAATTTTTTGAATATTTTGCTAATTTTTTGATATATTTTTCACTATTGTTGCTTTGCATGAGTTAAACATTTAACCATTAGGATTTTTTATATAAAAAAATGGCCTGGGGTGTAGAACGATTACAACCCCCACAAGCCATTCCTAATTACCTTTATTTTGTTCTATATCTTTGTACTTCAGTCCCTTTGTTCTTAAGTTAATACATCATTAGCTCACATTGATAACTGATAGGGAATTTGTTGTTTCCTTTTACTACTTCTAATAAGGCAGATACATCCCCACCGGTGTTACTACTAAGTAAATCAGGCAACCTTACGCCCCTTAAAATATTACCCCAAAAGGAAGTATCCCTATAAACAATATCAACGATGGCACAGTCCCACAAGTTATAGTTTTGACTCATGAGAAGGAGGGCATCTTCTTTTGTTCCTATCTGATCAACTAGCCCAAGCTCAAAAGCTTGCTTCGCAGAGTAGATTCGTCCATCTGCCATTTCTCTTACGGCTAGTAGGTCCATACTTCTTTCCTGAGCAACGATTCCAACAAACTGTTCATAAGCTTCGTCCACCAGTGTTTGGAAAAGCTGCTTTTGCTCCACTGTTAAAGGATCCACCATGCTTCCCATGGCTTTATTCTCACCGGATGTTATGGTTACAGTTTTTATTCCATACCGTTCCAGCAGCTCTGAGATGTCAAAAAGAGTCCCTATGGTAACTCCGATAGAACCAGTCCAGGTATTTCTGTTAGCAACAATCTCATCTGCAGCTGCAGCAATATAATATCCTCCTGAAGCCGCCATAGATCCCATAGATGCATAAATGGGTCTATCAGTCTCATCTTTGTATTGCTTAAGCTTTAAATATAGTTCATCACTTTCATAAATACCTCCTCCTGGCGAGTCAATGAAAAGAAGAAGCCCTTTATTATTTGAATCCTCCATTAGGTCATCAATACGATCTAAAGTCCACTGATGCTGGTAACCAACTGGAAATCCTAAAGAGTCTGATTGACCAGACATAATACTTCCTTCCACATATACAATAGCGATATAGGGGCCTTGAGCTGAATAATCCTCATCAATGCCGAAAATAGAGGCTTTGATATTGTTTAAGATCAGGCCCAAAACAATAACCCCTCCCAGGATGCAGCCAAAGATCATCAAGCTCTTTTTTAGCCTTTTATTTTTAACCTTACTTTGGTTTTGCTGCGGATTCCGTTGTTCTGCAAACCTATGTTCTTGTTCTTTTATCTCATTTTCATCCTTTTGTTTTATCCCATTATTATCAGACATCAATTTTCCCCTTTCCTATTTCTTTTCTCTATTCTCTCTTTATTTCATTCTCGTGTCAAATTAAAAAATTAAAAAAAATAATTGTTGACAGTGTACTATGACATGTAATACACTAGACACACCATAAGAAAGGGGGTATTGCTGTGTTTCAAATCGACTTAAAAAGTAGAAAATCTATTTATGAGCAAGTCGTCGATAATATTAAAGATCTCATTATAACAGGTGTGATCAAAGCAGAAGACAAAATTCCGTCTGTGCGTGAGCTGTCTAAAATACTCACAGTAAATCCAAATACCGTTCAAAAGGCTTATAGAGAGCTGGAATATCAAGGCTTCCTTTACACCGTTTCCGGGCTTGGGACCTTCGTCGCTTCAAAAGGAGATATACAAATGAACGAAAAAAAAATCGATGAGATTAAGGAACACATTCTGGTAAGCATAAAGGAATTACAGTACCTTGGCTTATCTTTAGAGCAAATCAAAGAAACCATCGATGAATTACTGAAGGAAAGGAGCAATTTATATGATTAAGATCTCAAACCTGGATAAAAAATTTGATGACTTCTCTGCTCTTATCGACTTAGACCTCCATGTGAAAAAAGGATCCATCTATGGCCTTGTAGGCACAAACGGCGCCGGAAAGACAACAGTGATTAAACATGTCACCGGGATTCTAAAACCAGATTCAGGGGAAGTATTAATCGAAGGAAGTAGTGTGTATGAAAACATCTCTTTAAAACAACGAATGGGCTTTATTCCAGATGATTTGTATTTCTTTGCTAGCTATAATTTAAAGGAATCTGCTAAGTTCTACAAGTCCATTTATCCTAATTGGAGTGATGACCGCTACAATCACATGCTTAAGCAATTTAAACTAAATGAGAAAAGTAAGCTTTCTAGGTTTTCAAAAGGGATGCAAAAGCAGGCCGCCTTCATACTTACCATGTCCTCTATGCCTGATTATCTCATACTTGATGAACCTATTGATGGACTGGATCCTATCATTAGAAAGTTAGTTTGGAAATATATTGTGGAGGATGTTGCAGAAAGAGAAATGACTGTTCTTGTTTCCTCTCATAATCTTCGCGAGCTGGAAGGCATCTGTGATTCTATTGGTATTCTTTCCAAGGGCAAAATGATGATAGAAAGAGATCTTGACGAGTTGAAGTCAGATATTCACAAAATCCAAGTTGCCTTTAAGGATGGGACTGAAAATCCTTATGCCGGCCTAAATGTACTTCATAAGGAGTCAAGGGGAACAGTTGATCTGCTTATCATCAGAAACAGAAAAGATGTGGTGGAAAGCATCATCGCTGAAAAGCATCCTATTTTATTTGACCTACTACCTTTATCCCTAGAGGAAATATTTATCTATGAACTGGGAGGTGAAAATAGTGAAATCGAAAGCATCATTTTTTAGCATATCTAAGCCATTAATACTAGAAAACTTAAGACGTTTTTGGGCAATTCCTGTACTTTCATTTTTAGTCTATTTTCTGTCAGGGGTCTTTCCCATTTTAATGACTTATAATAAAATTAATAATATTGCACGTTATATAGAGCTTTCTCTGAATAACATGCAACCATTTTTCATGTTTGCTCACCTAATTTTTCCTATTATGGCGGCAGTGATTGTTTTTAAGTACTTACAGAGCACAAGCGCCGTTTCCATGATGCATTCCATGCCTTTCACCAGAATGAAGCTCTTTAACAGTAGTGTGGTGTCCGGACTAATCCTCATTCTTGTACCAATTTTCCTCAATGGTATTATTCTTTTGGCAATTAGCAAGCCAGCTTATTATCAATATGGAACAGAAATGGGTCTGATGACTAATACGGTAAACCTCTTTGCCCGATCTGAAATACTGAACTGGATATGGGTATCTGCTGTGATGGTGATATTCATCTATGCAGTGTCAATATTTTCAGGGATAATTTCAGGAAATTCTTTAATGCATTTTGCCATGTGCCTATTTTTTAATTTCATTGCACCGGGATTATATGCTATCTTCGTAGCTTATTTCTCTAAATTCCTTTTTGGGTTTGATACTTCAGGCAGCTGGATTGATTTTGCTATGAGTATTTCACCCTTCCTCAATGCTTTACAAAAATCAGGGGATTTTAGCCTAGGAGTGACTATTTATTATATTATCACTTTCCTAATATTGATTGCTCTGTCTGCCTTTCTGTATAAAAGAAGAAAGCTTGAGAGAGCTGGAGATTCATTGGTCTTCGGATTTATGGAGCCTATTATCTGCTACCTTATAGCATTTTTAGGTATGACCTTATTAGGCTTCTACTTCGAAGTCTTAGGAGATTCCATTTTCTACTTTTATGCTGGATTAGCGGCGGGAACCATTATATTCTTCATTATCGGTCAAATGATTGTAAAGAAGACACCGCGTATCTTTAACAGTAAGGGACTTCGTAGTTTTATTATCTATGGAATAATAGCAATCTTCCTGATGGTAAGCTTGAATATGGATGTTACCGGATTTGAGAAACGTGTTCCAAATACAAAGGATGTAAAAAGCTTTATTATGGATGAAAACTTTAGATTTGGGTCATCTATGCACTATTACAATAGATTCTACTATTCCCCAATGGAGCCGATATTTGAAGATGTGGAAAACATCAAGGCTATCACAGCATTTCACCAATCTGTTGTAGAGAATAAAAACCACTTTGAAAATCTAGGAAACGTATACGGCATTAATTTTGGGATAGAATACGATCCTGAAAATGCTTTCTCTATTAATAGAAGGTATGTTATCGACTATGAGTTCTATAGAAATAATCCAGAGCTTAAAAAGATTTATGAGTCTAAGGAATATAAGACCATATATTCCATAAAAAACATTCAATTTGAGCAGTTAAAAAGTATTTACCTAAACTCCACAGACCATCGGGATAGCGTAGAAATCAAGAATGAGCAGGAAATGCAAGAGCTGCTTGATGCAATTGAGCGAGATTTCCAGGCTCAAAGCTTTGAGGATAGGGTCAGCCTGAAGCGAAATTATGCCACTGCAGAAATATCATTTACCTACAAGGATCAAGAATCGGATACACCTGAGCGTCTTTTAGATGGCAGTATCAATTTATCAATTACCGACAACTATAAAAATACTATTACGTGGCTAGAAAATCATGGGTACTCAGAGAATTTTGAGCAGCGTGCTGAGCTGGTGGAGTACATTGAAATTTTCCACCATCAACAAGCTTTAGATGGGGGCTATGACACAAGAACACCCGATATGGCTTATCAAGGTAAATCCCTAAAAATTACAGATCCTGAAAAAATTCAGGAGATCTTGGACACTTATGAAATCAACAATATAGATTATGAGAGTTATTACCACGGTAGAATTGTCTACAAGGGTACTTATCCTGAGCATATCGATGGGGGGCCAGAAGCTATGTGGATGTACGAAGAAAAAGGCATTTATGACTATTCTACTTCGTTTTACCTTAATGAAGGAAATATTCCAAACTATGTGCTAGAATATTTTCAATAAGGGTATACCCGCCCAATGAAAAATTGGCGAAATTCTTTGCAAAATGGGGTTAATAATAGAGGCTGATAAACGATCCGTTTATCAGCCTCACTTTTTTATTGATTATTCGAGATTATTCGTTATCAGAATCAGATTATTCGTTATCTGCTGCTTGCTCTTCAGCATCCTCAGTAGCCTCTTCGTCTTCATCACTTCCAGCTGCTGTCTTAGCTTCTCCTATTGATAGAATCAAGTGTTCTCCATCTAATTCAGGAGTAATACCATTTGGTAGCTTCAAATCGCTGACAAAAAAGTTATCTCCCGCTAGTAGCTCTGATACATCTACATCGATTCCTTCAGGTATATCCTGAGGTAATCCTTTTACAGGAATAGTATCTAAGTGCTGTAATAAGATCAGCCTCTTCAATTCTACCTGTTCTCTTCCCAAAACTCTAACAGCGATATCTGCCTTTATCTCCTCAGTAAAGGAGACAGCTTGAAAATCAACATGAAGTACATCTTTTTTAACGGGGCTGTATTGGATTTCACGAATCATGATGCTATGCTCTTCACCATCAACATCTAGCTTGAAAACTGAGTTTCTACCATATTTGGCAATGCTCTTTCTAAGCTCGTCCATTTTTACAGCAACAGGTATTGATTCCATTCCCTTTCCGGAAACATTCCCCGGAACTAAGCCTCCTTGTCGTAGCTTTTTGCTAAGACGGCTATTGGTTTCATTCCTCTTTTCTACATGTATTATTCCTATTTCTTTCATATTAAATTCCTCCCTTATTATTCAATTAAAGTCTGATTGCGTAGCGAGCAATCTTAGAGTTTTCTCATAAGTTTAGAACACCTTATAATTCAATGAACGGTTCCTACATGATATGACATTCTAATGCGTTCATTCTATTATAAGTTAATCTCATCTTATGGGTCAATGAATCTTCCTATAGCAACGCCAAAAACTCCAATGACTATTGTATCATAGGTTTGAAGGTAATCATACAATAAGTTTTTTCTATGGCACACCACCTAAGTTAAAATTCATGGATTTATTATACCACATAATTGGTAAAAAACTATATCATTATTTATTTTGCAGCATAATAAACATATCATGCTATAATGTTTAGTATCTTATTACTTTAGGAGGAACACATTGAAATATAAGGAAGAATTAATATATGATCTTATCATAGTTGGCGCAGGCGCAGCAGGATTGTTTGCAGGAGCCTCTCTACCTGCTCCCATGAAGGGCTTGATTTTAGAAAAAGGCAAAGCACCTGGAAGAAAACTTCTAATGTCAGGTGCCGGTCAATGTAATTTAACTCACGAAGGCAATATCAAGGATTTTATTACTCACTATGGAGAAAACGGAAGCAGAATACGATCTTTACTATATCGTTTTAACAATCAAGCCGTAATTAATTTTTTTGAGATGAAGGGTGTTCCTCTTTTTCAGCGGGCAGATGGTAAAGTATTTCCTAAATTCCTTCAAGCAAAAGAAGTTCTTAATGCGCTCTTGGATTCTTGCTATGAGAATGGACTGGAGATTGTTTATTCATCTCAGGTGGTTAATATTATTAAGCAAGATAGTTCAAGCACCTATACTGTACAAACGAAAGATCAGTCCTATAAGACTAAGAAAATAATTATTACTACTGGTGGCGCATCCTATCCCACTACTGGATCTGATGGAGGTTTTTATGAAGTGATAAAAGATCTAGGCATCCAGGTGAACCCTTTAAAGCCTTCTTTAGTACCCCTTTTTGTTCAGGACTATCCTTACAAAGAGCTGTCCGGAATATCCTTTCAAAATTCAGAAGTTACTATACTGCCAATGGATAAGTTTAATGAAAAGGAAAACAGAAATAGCATCACCATTTCTGAGAAATTAAAAACAAAAAAGATTATAAATAAGGATGCCCTTTTGTTGACCCATACTGGTTTTTCAGGCCCTGCTATACTGAATTTATCAAGGTATATCTCTATAGGCCAGCAGATATCCATCAATTATTATAACCATAAACCATTTCATATCCTTAAAAAAGAATTAAGCGCCTACTTAAAGGGCAATAGCAAACAGCTTATTACAGCTTTATATGAATATTTTAATCAGGATTTATCCCAAGCTTCCTCCCGGTTGCCGAAACGGTTTCTTGAAATCATTTGCTTACGTAGTGATATGGATCCCACTCAGAAAGCTTCACAGCTTTCCGGGAAAGCGCTCCACTCCGTAGTGAGCCTCATTACTCAAGATACCTATTCCGTCAGCGGTTTGGGAGGATTTAATGTTGCCATGGTGACAAAAGGCGGCGTGGATTTGGATGAAATTAATATTAAGACCATGGAGTGCAAAAAATACCCCGGCCTCTTCTTTGCTGGAGAGGTCCTGGATGTAGACGGTGATACCGGAGGATACAATCTTCAGTTTGCTTTTTCCTCTGGATATACTGCAGCTAATGGAAGCAGAATCATTTCATCCAAAAACCATGAGAAAAACTCAAGCATTGAAAAAAACAGTAAGCATAATTGACCTTTATATTTCTTCTATATAAATTAGTTTCCTTTGTTAAGACTTTCATTCGTCGTCTTCTTCTCCAATCAGTTCCGCTAACTCTTCCTCTGTCAGCTCATCAAAATTCACAGGTTGGTCAGGAATTTCATCGGAAAGGATCGGTACTGCTACAATAATGTTCTTGGCATCCTCCAAGGAGGATTCAGGAACATAAATATCAATGGGAAATGCGCTGTTTGAGCCCATAAAGATCTCTAGAAAATTCCCTCCACCTTTGTATTTTTTAATGGAAGGGATTCCTTCACTTCGAAGCTTTGACTCTAACAAGTCTGCTTCAAAACTGTTTTTTGCAGTGCAAAGATATACACCGTCGCGCCATTCCTTCTTATCATGGTTTTCCATAGGTAACCCTCCGATTCTTAACAATATAGAGCCTTTTTCAAAGTGTGAAAGCTTTGAAAAAGGCTCTTATGAGCGCTAGTTAGCTTTATCAGCAATTTCTTTTTGAAGATCTGAAATGAATTGATCTAGTGGAATAGAGCCAAGCTCCCCTTTTTTGCTTGACCTTACTGTGAGTTCTCCGGATTCCATTTCCTTCTCGCCAAGGACACCAAAATAGGAGACTCTTTCATTTCTTGCTTCTCTGATCTTATATCCAATTTTTTCATTTCTTACATCCACTTCAACACGGAGTCCTACATCTCGAAGCTTTCTCCCCACTTCTTCTGCATAATCAGTAAACTTCTCTGTTACAGTTAATAGCTTCACTTGAACCGGCGCTAGCCATAAAGGGAATTTTCCTGCAAAGTGTTCCGTCAAAATGCCAATAAATCTTTCAATACTGCCAAACACCACCCTATGAATCATCACAGGCCTATGTTTCTCACCATCACTGCCCATATATGTCAGGTCAAATCTTTGTGGCATCTGGAAGTCAAGCTGAATCGTTCCGCACTGCCATGTCCTACCGATACTGTCCTCTAAATGGAAATCTATTTTAGGGCCGTAAAAAGCTCCGTCCCCTTCATTAATAATATACGGCAACCCTTTTTCTTCAAGGGCTTCTTTCAGCGCATTAGTCGCCATATCCCACTCTTCTTCCGTACCCATGGAATCCTCGGGACGTGTAGAAAGCTCGATATGATATTTAAATCCGAAGAGAGTATAAACATAGTCGACTAAATCGATAACACCAATAATCTCATCCTTTACCTGTTCAGGCAACATAAACAAGTGGGCATCATCCTGTGTGAAGGTTCTCACCCTCATAAGTCCATGAAGCGCTCCTGAAAGCTCGTGCCTGTGAACCTGACCCATTTCTGCCAGTCTAATGGGGAAATCCCTATAACTATACATCTTTCTTTTGAACGCCAGCATAGCACCTGGGCAATTCATAGGCTTGATAGCATAATCTCCTTCGTCGATCTTTGTGAAGTACATGTTATCCTGATAATGGTCCCAGTGACCTGAAGTATGCCAAAGATCCTCGTTTAAAATCAGAGGTGTTTTGATTTCCTGGTATCCCCTTTCAGAGTGAACCTTTCTCCAAAAGGCCTCCAGCTCATTTCGAATGATCATACCCTTTGGCATAAAGAACGGAAATCCAGGACCTTCTTCGTATATGGCAAAGAGATCCATTTCCTTGCCAATTTTTCTATGGTCTCGCTTCTTTGCTTCTTCTAATCTAACAATATATTCATCTAGCAGTGCCTGCTTTGGATAAGATGTTCCATAAATCCTCTGAAGCATCTTATTCTTTTCGCTGCCCTTCCAATAGGCTCCAGCTGTGCTCATCAGCTTAATAGCTTTCACTGCACCTGTAGAAGCTAGGTGGGGTCCTGCGCAAAGATCCGTAAAGTCTCCCTCTTTATAAAATGAAATGACTGCCTCTTCAGGTAAATCGTTGATAAGCTCTACCTTATATGGTTCTCCCTGCTCTTCCATAAGCTTTATGGCTTCCTCTCTGGGGAGCTCGAATCTTTCTAGAAGATGATTTTCCTTGATGATTCTTTTCATCTCTTTCTCAATTTTTCCTAAATCTTCTTCGGAAAATCTGTGCTCTAAATCAAAATCATAATAAAACCCGTTGTCAATAGCTGGCCCAATTCCCAGCTTGGCTTCAGGAAATAACCTCTTCACTGCCTGAGCTAAGATATGTGAGCTTGTATGTCTAAAGGTATCTTGCCCTTCTTTGTCTTCAAACTTTAATATTTCTAACTGGCAGCTATCTTCTAGCTTGTAATTCAGGTCCTTTACTTCTCCGTTTACAAGGCCCGCCACCGCTTCTTTGGCTAATCCGCGATGGATGGATTTGGCCACTTCTAATATGGTGGAGCCTTTTTCTACTTCTCTAATACTGCCGTCCTTTAATGTTATCTTTATCATCATTACCTCCTAGGTCGGTTTTATATCCACTAATATAATAGTTCACCTGATTTGTGAAACTAGTTGTTGTTTTGCTTATCATATTACAATCGATGATTTATTGATTACTACTAGCACATTACTAATATGCTCAGCAACCTGTAGATCATTTAGCTATCCTCTCATCTGAGACGAATAGACTAATAGTATAATTATATTCTTTAATAGATTTTTGTCAAGAAACAGGAGTTCCTAGAGTGTTATCTTGTGCATTTCTAAGCAAAACGAAGTAGGGCCTTTACCAAATTTCCAAAGGATTCACACCATATACCTGAACAACTTCAAACAAATCACTATTTGCAATATCTTTTGGTGTTACAAGCCAAGTGCCGTTAGAATCTATATCGTAACCATGAATATAAAATGGGTACCAAACGAGATGAGAGCAGTGCGTCTTTTTAATGGGTATCGGCGCTTTTATGGGGAATCCTGCAAGTAGTCCATAGGGAACACCTGCCATATGCTCACGTGCATAATCTGCGATTTCAGCTGCTTTATAGCCATCGTCGTCATTCTTTAATCTGAGCAACATAAAGCTAGGATAGGTCCTCCACTTATCAACACCCTGGATGGTTGAATCATGGCCCCAGAGGGTGGACTCTAAGGTCATTTTCTTTTCTTCATCCACAACAATAGCAGCATGTCCATGTCTCCATCCTATTGAATGGGTGGATTTTGTTATAAATACATCCCCTTTTCTTAAATTAGCTATTTGAAAAGCTTCAATATTCTTTTTCTCTAAAGCCACGATATTTTCTTCGAATGTAATCCAACCTATTTTTCTACACTTAACTGTAATGGGCTTGAAAAAGTTTTCTTGATATTTTTTAAGTACTGCCTTTACCTCAGAAGCTTCATCATTATCTAAGCGCAGTCTGTCAATAGCCAGCCGCCCTAAGCCTGTCTGTTTAAACACCTCATCATAATCCTCTTTACTTAATGTCTCCTTAATTATAATATGATCCAAATCGGTCTTAAGATAATCAGGCTTCCAAATAAGATCCTTGTCAACTATATAATCCAAAATTAATACAACACCAATAGCGATAGCTATAAAAACTACCGCTACTAGCACTGTTTTTTTTAAGATTAATTCTAATCTTTGATTCACCATAAAAAATCAACCTGCTCTGCTAGTGTTACTGTTCACACACAGGACTGAGTAGGCTACACCTCAGGTAATTCATACCTTGACATTCTGGTAATCTGAGTCACCTCAATAAATGGCAGCCTAAACATATCTGGAATATCATATGTCAATGTTACGGTTAGGGAAGGAACTCCCTTTTCATAGCTTAAGTTGTGTCCTTCTCCATCTTTATATCCCAAATCATCGTCTTGAAACTCGGTCTGGTAGGATAGTTTCCCTAACTGGAGAAATGGCGATTTGCTCCTTGTGCTATCTATAATGTACTTTATATATTTTTCCCCTTCTTCATAGTTAAATACTAGTCTACCATGAGAATATTCCTCCGCATCATAATATAAGGCGGCACCTGCAGCACATTCCTCTGCTAAGGCCTTTAGAAACACTTGGCCCTTTACGTACCTATCCATATCCGTTTGATAAGTTAAAAAGCTAATATTAATGATAAATAAACCTAAGAAAACCATAAAAACTTTCATTTTAATTCCTTATCCGTTCACTGGCTGTCCAGCTTTCGACAGTATACATCCCCCTATTATCCTCATCAGAAATACCCAAAAATACATTGCCTGCCATTATCTTTTCAATAGGTACCGATATCTTGTAATGAATTAGCTCCCTTTCATCAAATATGTCTGTCCGGTATCTTGGTGTCTCATCCAGCTCCAACAGAATATCCTCTTCATTAATATCAAAGCTGTTACTTATATTTTTTATCAATTCCTTTTTAATTTCCTCTGAAAAGCATCCTTTTTGTTTTGCCTCCTCCTTCGCTGCATATACATATTCCTGAAAACGTCCTATACGATGGTTATTTATTTGATCAAGGGAAAATTGGAGCAGAAACATGAGCAAAATAGGTAGAACCGCTAGCAAAACAATAAAATGCTTCATAATACTCCTTTCTTTATGGCAAATTTGTTCTCAGCACCAGATCATTTTTCCATACTTCAGTAACGACATTCAAAAGGGAATCCTCTGAAGGCCCCATAATCATATTGTAAATGGCTATTCCTAGCAAAACGGTGCTACATAATATGATAAATGATTTCATATCTACCTCTATTTATTATTCATTTTGGAAAATGCTTTCTATTTGGCTCTTAGCTGTATCGGATATGGTCTCTGCATTGGTTTTAAAATCTCCCACAAACCCTGCTATAGCAACACCTAACACAATCATAGAGACTAGTACAATTATTTGTTTCATAAGTGTCCTCTTTTCTTACATAAATATTTGTAGCATTTCTTTTTGCTGTATAAAGTATGCTACATAAATAAAGTTAACAAATATAATCAGTACATTTAAAACTACAGGGAAATATATTAATTCGCTGATTATTTCATCCCTCCTCCTTTGGTTAGTGATTCTTGCTTCCTTCATGCTTTTTTCGTAAGACAGCAAGGTTTCAGATAAATCTGAAGGCGGAATCTCATCCCATTGAATTAATAATCTTGCATAGTCTTTACTAAAAGGGGTTTCAATATTTAAATAAAAGTTTTCTAATGCTTCTACCTTTTTATTCAAATGAAGTAGACTTAGCATATTGATGTAGGCTGGTTGTAATAAACCCTGTTGTTCCGATAGCTTTTGGATAACATAATCAGCGCCAGTATTTCTTCCTTTTTCAATAGAGGCAAGATTCCTTAGAAATGTAATACCTTCAAAAATTTCTCTGTCCATTTTCTCCATTCTGTTTTTCTTAGCTATCAGGATAATATGGGAGATGACTTTAAGTTGTTTAAGATAGCTGAAAAAATCTACACCACTTTCTTTTAGAATATTTTTTATATCTTTATTTCTAATAGCTACTCTATGGCGAAGACTCCATCTCCTGTCCCTACTGATTTTTATAAGAGAAATTCCAATGGTACATGTTATAACCAGGCAGATGTAAATAGTAAGGCTTAGCGTCAATTTATCACCCCCTAATAATCAAATCGCTGATTGTTTACAATTTCAATAATTATTAAGTTGACTAAAAACAAGAATATAATTAAAAGCAAAAGTAAAAAGCCTTGAGAGGTGTATAACTGATTCCGAACAATTTGTGTAAAAGGAATATCAAGATAGTAGAAAGACATGATCATTGTGCCGAAGTATAATAATGGAACTAAGAATATTACTATCCTCAACGCTTCCGAATTTAGGCGTTTACGCTCTTCTGCCATAGCCCTTGCCTCCCTAAGTTGAATCAATATATCTTCAAGAGCAAGGTTTACATTAGTACCTTCTTCTGCAGATATTCTAATATTGTTAGCGAGCATTCTACTCCAATTCGTATTTAACCCGTAGGAAAAACCGTAAGTGGCCTCCCTAATTACAGCTTTATCACCAGTATTTCTGATAGAAATCAACAATTTAAATAACAATTTTTTGCTAACCTTTATTCCTGTTGATGTTAATATCACCTTCTCAATGGTGCGGTAAATGTTATGATTACAGATCCTATACTGGCTTAGAAATTCTGAAATCAAAGCTTCTCCTTCATAGCTCCCTTTTCTCCTAAGAGTTTCCAACCTTACCCTAAGCATCAAATATGGCATGCTGCAGACCAATGTAGCTATGATGAGAGAGGAAGACCATGATACATTCTGGGTTCCTATCAACATTAAACCTAAATATATTCCTCCTGTAGCAAATAGAAAATGTTTAGGTTCTATAGGATTTTTCATAGAAACAGATAATAGCCTCCTAAGATGCTGCTCCAACTTGGTTTCACCTCTTAGCTCTTTCTTTCGAGCAGCTAGACGGTTTTTCATTTTAATCCTTTGATATATATTTTTTATTTCATCAAAATAAAGCATCGTAAATCCTGTTAGGAATATAGCATATAATACAAATGATACTATTATGTTTGTTAAATCAGATATTTGTACATTTTGCATCTTACCTCGCCTCCTTCCTCTTCACATACTTTAGATCCTATTAACAGATAGAAAGCTTTTCTAATTCCTTTATAAATAATTGAAATTTCTCAGGATTTTCTTCTTCCCCCAGAACATGCTTGTCTTTACTCATTATATAACTCCATGTCCAGCAGTCGTTTTTATAATCATAGCTACAAATCTGCTGCAAGGAAATACGGCCTGTTAACCTATCAAAGGTCATTTCATGAATGCTTTTTAAGCGCTTTTTATTTTTAGTTTTAAGCTGTACAAAGTGAAAGATATAATCAAAGCTACTTGCAACCTTTTTGGCTGTTGCATCTAGGTCTCCACCCACACTTTTTACGATTTCACTGGCTACATCATAAGGAAAGTCTAAAGGCTCTCTAGTGTGAAAAGTTATCTTCATCCTCTTCGTCCCTTTACTGGCGATTCTAATAGCAGTATCTAAGGCAACGCCGTCTCTGGCCTCAGCCAAGATAAAGTAATCTGCATCACTTCTTAATAAATTCTTAGAAATGGTTTTCATTTTATCATTGTCTGCAATGAGTTGGAGAATCGGCGCTTCAGGCATCAGCTTATGTAAAGGAATTTCCGGGTCCGTTTCCACCATTACTCCTTCCAGGTTTCCATCTTCATAGCTTTGCCAAGTGGACAAGAAGGTTGTTTTAGCAGATCTTACTGCGCCTGTGAAAGCAACGTTAAACCCTACGCTAGCCATGGAACTAAAAAGTGATATTGCTTCCTTAGGGATAGTCCCTCTTCGTGCCTGCTCTTCAAAGTCGTAAGTAGGTATAATATATCGTCGTAAAATAATTGAATCCTGCCCTTTCTTGCTCATAGCTCCGCCAAATATGGTAACTCGTGTACCATCCAAAAGATATATTTCATGAAAATCTTTATCCAATCTTTCTTCAGGTGTAAGTAGCAGAAAAGCTCTTATTAGCTGTTCCCTACGTTCCTTGGAAATTTTCTGCGGCATTAACTTCATTTGTCCATCTGCCAAATAGTAAATTCGATCTCCAATTATTTTTGCAGAGCTACTATTTATATATTGAGGCGAAAACCATTCAGCAATCCCTGCCATACCCCATATTTCATGATAAATTCCATCTTCAAGGCTCGTGTACCAATCAGGATAAGGCGTTGCTTCATATCCGTGTTTAATAATATATTCACGGATTCTGCTTAAAAAATAAGCAACTTCTTTTTCGTAACCAATAATTGCCTTCTTTTGGATCGTTAAAGCTGACTCTACACTTTCCCTGCCTTCCTCCCATTCTCGAAGGAAGCTTTCGTTTACTTTATGGCATAATTTAAGGAAATTTACAGCTTTATTGTTATTGTTGACGGTTGATTTGTTATTTAATTTTAGATAGGAATCGATATAGAATTTTTCCATTTGAATTTCCCCTTTGATTGATTTCGCTGTATCCAGACTCAAGTAATATGCTATTTGACAACTCCATAATATCCCGAGTAAACAGATCATTTTTATAATCCATAAGAGACTTGTAATCCATCTCTGCCATTCTAGAGTATCTGGAATAATCTACCTTATAAACCAATTGCCGGGAGATATCTAACCTTTCCTTTATATAGGCTAAGGAGTAGGGATCTACATCCTGGTACTTGTTTAAAATATAATAAGACATGCTTATGCCCAATCCGTTATAAACTTCTTTCGTTTTTTCAAACCGTCTTAGTGCTGTTTCCTGCTGGGTTAAAATAAGGAAAATTTTCTTTGCTTCTGTTAAAGCACCTACTGCAAGCCCATTATCAATTCTATTTCCCGCATCTACAATAATCATGTCAAATTCTTTTGCAACAGTTTCCAAAAGATATTTCGCTGTATCTGGAAAATAGTAACGCTCTTCCATTTCATTTGAAACCCCCGCCAATCGGTATAGATTGTCCGAGTATAAGCATTTTTTAATGAAATCCTTTTCATTAATCATATGATTATCCAAATGCATCTTAAAAGTATCAATTGAAGGGGGATCCTCCCTGACGTATTCTGTACTTATTCTCCCGTTTAACGAAGCCATCAAAATCTTTAGATCTCTCTTTTCCCGTGATATCATCTCTGCTACAGATTGAGCTAGCATAGTTGTTCCAACTTTAGAATCTGTACCATGAAATACATAAAGATTATCAATCAATACTACCACTCCTTTGCACAATCATTAATGATGGGGAAAGCTCTTCCTGTATACTGTTCATGATTTCCTGATATTGATTTAAGGTTGCAACAATTTCAATATGGTCTATTTGAGAAGTGCCATCCTGTCTGCTAAGAATCCCTTCAGTTTTATGGGTATACTCATCGCCTACATTCTTTACTTCTCTTTCTGATACATCCTTTACAAAGGCCACCCTGTAGAACCCTAAGCTAATATTTTTATTAACATTGATAATCTCTACCTCGTCCCCGCTTCGCAACGAACTACTTCTCATGAATATCCACTCATTTTTAATAACATAAATAGACTGAGTTGACTTTAAAGAAGATTTTTCTTTCATAAAAAACCTAGTAGATATTTGATGTTTCTTCAAGATATGCTGATTAGAGATCTTGCCAATCAATCTGTTTCTCTCACTGGGGCTGAGGGCTGCTTCGATTATATGGTCCTTGGGTATTTTCATCGTGGTTAACATGTGCTGCGTCAACCTTTCTCCTGGTTGAATATCAACCTTTGCGACGATGACTTCCTCTGTTAAGAGCACATCCCTGCCCTTTATCTCCCAGAATAAGAGCCCGCCTATAGCTAAAGTAATTAATAAAACCCCTGCAATAAATTTCAATCTTTTCAATATTTCACTCCTTTATTATGAGGTGAACGATGTGTAGTGTGGCGAGGTGTGTACGTGTAGTGTTGCGTGGAACGTGGAGCGTGGGGTATGGGGTGGTGTGTACGGTGTAGTGTTGCGTGGAGCGTGGGATATGGTCTGTATAATTTGTAAATATTATATTTATTTACAAATTATGTCTTTCATTATAAGGTATATTCCATTTTTTGTCAATAAATATAATCTAACATTTTGCGAATTATTATGGTTCCTACACTATAGGTGTTCTGAGAGAGGTTCTGTAGGAATATTAACCAAAATTCCTACAAGTTTAGGGGAAAGTTCGAAAAGTGTAGGAAGACCACTAAAAGGTTTCCTATATTTTCCTTGTATTACAGCTAAAATTGTATGAAAAATCTTAGAAATTCCTACTAAAATAGGTGAAAAATATAAAAAGTGCAGGAATAATTAAGAGAAAATTCCTGCATTTTCCCTGATTTCTGGCTAAATTGTAGGAAAAACGTCCAAGACTCCTACAAAAAGAGATGAGATATAGAAAAAGGGTAGGAAAGGTGAAGAGAGAGTTCCTACATTCTCCCTGTTTCTGGCTGAATTGTAGGAAAAAAGTTCAATAGCCTACTAGAAGGGGGGGAAAAATTGAATAAGTGTAGGAAAAAAGTTAAATAAAAAATTGGCAGATAAGCTTTACCTTACCTACCAAAAAAATATCTTATATGTTATTTTACAAGAACTCTGCCACACATTTGTAAGAGAGCCAATTAAAGGCTTTATAAATAATGGGCTCTATAATAAATGTTGGGGGTATTTGAGAAAGAATCGGACGCTCCAACATTTCATTATTTGAAAAGTAGAGCATAAATAAAAGCTCTTGTAAAATGGAGTTACTTAGACAGCATTTAAAACTGGGTCCAGCAAAATACTCTGATTTTGTTTTACAAACTATCTAATCTTATTCAAAAACTCAGCGACTCGTGCCTTAACATCCGCTGCGCCAAACACCGAAGATCCGGCAACAACCACATTCACGCCAGCATTTATTACTTCTTCTACATTATCTAATGTAATGCCTCCGTCAATTTCAATTTCAAGCATTGGGTTTCTTTCATCCTTTAGTCTTTTTAATTCCTTAATCTTATCCATTACAGCTGGGATAAACTTCTGACCTCCAAATCCAGGATTCACTGACATCAAAAGTACCATATCCAGGTCCTCAATGACATATTCCAAGATAGAAATCGGTGTTGCTGGATTCAAGGATACCCCTGCCTTAACACCTAAAGACTTTATATGTTGAATGGTCCTATGCAAATGAACACAGGCCTCTGCATGGACTGTTATAAATTCAGTATTTTCTGTAATAAAATCCTCCATATATTGATCTGGATTCTCTATCATAAGGTGTACGTCAAAGGGAAGCTTGGTTTTCCCTAGCAGACTTTTCATAACCGCAGCACCAAAACTAATGTTAGGCACAAAATGGCCATCCATAACGTCTACATGAATGAGGTGAGCACCAGCCTCTTCTATAAGGCGTACATCCTCTCCTAGCTTGGAAAAATCTGCGGATAATATTGATGGTGCAAGTCTGTTCATTTTATCTCCTTTTTTAATTTACTTTTTTCTTATAGTCATATAATTCATGTACTAAATCTGGCTTATGAGTTTTTATTTACTCTTTCAACTCTTAGTAAGGAGTATCGAAACCTAAAGAGACAAAGAAACCTAGTTTCCATTTACTTTTTCAAAGGCCTGGTCTAAATATTATAATTAATATTTCTTTCTTTCTTTAATCTCCATATATTGGCTGACATAGGACTGATACCTGGATGAATGAATTTCTCCTGCTTGGACAGCATCTCTTATTACACATTGAGGCTCCTTGAGGTGCCGGCAGTTATCATATTTACAATTGCCCTGTCGTTTTACTATTTCAGGATAAAGAAACTGTAACTCATCTTCCTCTGCCTCTAATATATCGAAGGAAGTAAATCCCGGGGTATCAAATAGCATGCCGCCATAATCCATTTGAAAGATTTCCACATGCCTAGTGGTATGCTTTCCTCTTTTTGTTTTCTCGCTAACCTTGCCGGTTTCCACAGAAAGACCCTTTTGAAGCGCATTCAATATAGTAGATTTTCCAACACCAGAAGGCCCTGCTAACGCAACCTTTTTCTCTTTTAAAAGCTTAGGTAGTTCTTCTATTCCTTCACCTGTTTTGCTGCTTACACAAACTACAGTGTAAATATCCTGGTAAATTTCTTTAATTCTTTCTACTTTCTTTTGGGAAACCAAATCCATTTTATTAATACAAAGTATTGCCTCTGTATGATTTTTCTCAGCCATTACAAAAAACCTGTCGATGACCTCGAAATTGGGTTCCGGGTGTGCTGCCGCTGCCACTATGACAAAACAGTCTACATTTGCGATAGGTGGCCTGATAAACACATTTTTCCTAGGAAATATTTGATTAATCATGGCATCGCCATCTTCTATCAATTCTATGCTGACCTCGTCTCCCACATATGGCACCGTACCATCTTTTTTGAAGATGCCTCTAGCCTTACATTGGTAGGTCTGCTCCCCTACTTTCACATAGTAAAAGCCTCCGATACCCTTTACGATAAGTCCCCTCATCAGCTAATCTCCCCGGTATCAAAATTTACATTTCTCTCCATGACCATTTCCGAGTCAAAGAACACAGTAACAGTAGCAATTCCTTCTCCGGAAAGTGACACGATTTCAGATAAATCTTCCTTAATCCTCTGTTCTCTATTTATGACGGTTCTTACTCCTGATTCGTCAGAAATAACTACTGTCAGATAAAATACAGCGTTTTGTGCTTTTTCATAATCTATGGTCAGAGCAATAGATTTAGGTCCAGCAGACTCATCCCCGGTACTAACTTTTAAGTTTACCGGCGTATTTTTATCAATCATCGTTCCCGGCTCGTACTGCTGCCACATAACCGTATTCTGTGCATAAGCGCTGCTTTTTTCATGGTCTACAGCACCCATAGTAAGGCCTTCTCTTTCTAATGCCGCCGTGGCCGCACCAATCTCCTGTCCCATCAAATTAGGCATTCTAACTTGTTCAACTGCCTTCCCTAAGCTCACAACAATATTAACCTGTGTGCCAGGCTCAGCACTGGTCCCTGCCTCCGGTGTTTGCCTAATAACAATGTCTTTAGGTAAGTCACTATGATCACTGCTTACTTGGCCAAGCTCAAAACCATAATTTTTAAGCATAAATTCTGCATTTGATACTGTCCCATTTACAAGATTAGGAATTAAGCCTTGAGAAGCCCCCTTGCTGATCGTTACTTTTACAGTGAAGCCTTCTTTTACAGTCATACCTTCTTTCGGATCATGAGATACAATTTGTCCTTCTTCAAACTCTGAGCTATTTACCATAGCATCTACTTCAATCCCTAGGTTCAGTTCCTCCAAATCAGCGGTAGCTTTTTCTAAGGTGCTACCTACCAGATTAGGGATGATCACTTCTTTCTCAGCAGTAAACCCCTCAACTGCAGATAAAATAAAACTACTTGCAGGAATGGCTAATAGCAGTGCTAAAATAATTGCAAAGATTTTTACTTTATTGATTTTAGTTTTTCTTTGCTTTTTTCCTTTTCCGTTATTATTCATGCTATTTTCTCCATCCTCTTGTATGCTCTCCTGTGACAGGGGCGTTTTTACGTTTCCATTCACAGCTGCCATAACTCTAGTTGCATCTAATCCGTCACCATTGCTATATCCGTTGCCATTGCTATATTCATTGCCATTACCATTGCTATAATAATACCCGAAGTTACCTTCATGGCTTAGATTTGCAGTATTTAAGGCTTCATACATATCATAAGCAGTTTTATATCTATTTATTTGATATTTGCTAGTTGCCTTCATAACAATAGCATCAAGTCCAGGAGGTATCCCTTGGACAAACTTCGATGGTGGTGTAATTTCATCGTTTAGGTGCATCAGAGCAACAGTTACAGGATTATCCCCATCAAAGGGCACCTTCCCTGTCAAAAGCTCGTAAAGTACAATACCAAGAGAGTAAATGTCCGATTTTTCATCTACATAACCACCTCTTGCTTGTTCAGGGGAAAAATAATGGACAGACCCCATAATCGTTCCTGTATTCCCCACAATAGTAGCCGTATTTACCGCTTTGGCAATTCCAAAATCCGTAATTTTTGCCACGCCGTCATTAGTAATCATAATATTATGAGATTTAACATCCCTATGTATAATGTGATTTTTATGAGCGTGGCTGAGGGCCAATGCAATTTGTTTTGTAATGTCTATGGCTCTTCTATAGTCCAAAGGCCCTTCTTTTTTTATAATATCACTTAGTACATGTCCTTCAATTAGCTCCATAACAATATAGTAAATATTTCCTTCCTTACCTACGTCGAAAATATTTACTATATTAGGATGAGATAGGCTTGCGGCAGCCTGTGATTCTCGCCTGAAGCTTTCAATAAACTTTGCATCTTTAACAAACTCTGGCTTCAGAATTTTTATTGCAACAAAACGATTTAGTAATCGACATCTTGCCTTATATACAACAGCCATCCCGCCTTGGCCAATTTTTTCGAGTAACTCATACCTTCCGGCAAGTACTTTACTCATCAGTTTTACCCCCATTATATCTTAATACAAATAATTGTAATATTATCACTTCCACCATTGGCATTAGCAAGGTCAACCAAGCTTGTACTCAATTGATCCATGTCCTCTGCTTCAGCAGCCATGTGTAGGATATCTTCAGGATTGATTTCTCCATAAAGCCCATCTGAGCATAATATTATAATATCATCTTCTAATACCGTATATTTATAGTAATCCGGATGGATTTTCTCTTCTCCTCCCAGGGCCCTAGTTATCATATTTTTTCGTGGATGGACTGCTGCTTCCTCCTCTGTAATGGACCCGTTTCTTAATAGTTCGTTTACATAGGTATGATCTTCTGTAACCTGTATAAGCTCTCCAGACCTAATTATGTATGCCCTGCTATCTCCCACGTTTGTGAAATATGCATTATTTTCATACAAATACAAAATGACTATTGTTGTGGCCATACCAGCTAAGTCTGGATTTTCTTTCGCTAATGTGAATATTTTCTTATTTACCTGCTGTATACATTCAAGAAAATAGTTTCCAATAGATTCATCGCTCAATAATCCATCCATAGGATGGGCTTTCACATATTGTGCAATACTGTCGACGGCAGTCATGCTGGCTACTTCTCCTGAATTATGCCCTCCCACACCGTCAGCTACCATATAGATATTCTGTTCTGGTAAGAGAAATAGAGAGTCTTCATTATTCTCTCTCCTTTGCCCTATATCTGTTTTAAATCCAATCTGCATTACTATCTTCCTCATAAAATGCCAGCAATAATAAACCAGCGTTAATTATATAAAATATCTCATTCCTTGTCAAAGTATCATATCTTCGTTTTAATAAAGTCGTCAGCCTTCTTCATTTTACAAATAAAAAAACCGTCCGTATTGTTTATATTCGGGAAAAGTTGAATGGATTCCTCTTCGCTGAAATGAGGATTTTTATATAGAAATTCTTTTACCACTTCTGTGTTTTCATGGGGATTAATGGTGCATGTGCTATAAAGCAATGTTCCACCCGGCTTCACATATTTTGCTGCAGCACTCAAGATAGCTAGTTGTTTTTTGGGTAAATTTTTTAACTCTGACGTCAATCTTTTGTACTTAATTTCCGGTTTTCTTCTGACAACCCCAAGACCAGAGCATGGCGCATCAACAAGCACCCTATCTGCTTTCTCAATGAGAGAAGAGTCAACCCTTGTTGCATCCCAGGTTTTAACTCTGACAATATCAACACCTAACCGTTCACTTTCCTTTTGTAGAATTGCCAGCTTCCGCTTATAGATATCCCAAGCCAGGATTTCACCCTTGTTGTCCATCATCTCTGCCATGGCAAAGGTTTTTCCACCTGGAGCTGCACAAACATCAATTATAAATTCTCCAGGTTGTGGATCTAAGGTAGATACAGCAATCATAGAGCTTTCATCTTGCACTGAAAATTGACCCTCTTGATAAAACCTTTCTACCAAAAGGTTTGAACCTTTAACATGAAGGGCTTTATCGCAATAAATTCCTTCTTTTACAGCATAGCCTTTCCCAAGGATTTTCTCCTTTAAGCGATTACGGCTAATTTTTAGAGTATTGACTCTGATCACTAAATCCGTAGTCTTATTCCCCGCCATGAGCAAATCTTCTACAAAATCAAAGGGATATTCATTAAGCCATAATCCAACAATCCAAGGGGCGTATGAGTATTTTATGGAAAGATAATCCATCTGATCCTTTTCTTTGTCAGGAAGCTCTACTCGTTTTCCTTCTCTAATAAAGCTTCTAAGGACTCCGTTTACAAAGCCTTCTCTGCCACGACAATATCTTTTCGCTAAATTAACACTTTCATTAACAGCAGCATACTCAGGAACAGAATCCATGAATCTCAATTGATAAATGCCCATTCTCAAAACAACCAAATCAGAGGCTTTTAATCCTTTTATTGGGGTAGAAATAAATTGCTGTAGTACATAATCTAAGTATATCTTGTTTTCTAAAACACCATAAGTAAGCTCTCTGACAAATGCAGGTGATTCGGGATGTATGCGGCCAATATGATTGTTTAAGGCAATATTAGAGTAAGCATGCTTCGTTTCAACATCCAAAAGTGCCAGGTAAGCTGCTACTCTATTTCTATCCATTTTTTTATCCTTCTTTTTATCCATCTTAGCGGCGCCCCCTTAGCGCTAACATCCGCATTAGAGTTGCGATGGTAGTAGCTAGAGCTGCAATATAGGTTAGAGCTGCAGCAGATAGCACCTTTTTCGCACTTGCTGTCTCTTCAACATAAATAAGATCCAGCTCATTCATGAGCTCAATGGCCCTTTTACTAGCATTAAACTCAACGGGCAAGGTAACTGCCTGAAACACAACAGCGCCCAAATAAAGTAGAATTCCAATATTGAAAATCATGTTACCTTGACTAATGTTTCCAGCTCCGATAATTAACAATCCCACAATTAATATCGGCCAAGCTAGATTAGAAGTAATCATTACAACTGGTGCTAATAATCCTCTTATCCTAAGAGGGGCATAACCTTCAGCATGCTGAATGGCGTGCCCTGCCTCATGTGCAGCTATACTAATGGATGCTATGGATGGTTCATTATAGACTTGAGGAGAAAGTCTCATAATTCTCTTTCTGGGATCGTAATGATCAGACAATTTCCCTTTTGTAATCTCTATAGGTACATTTTGAAGCCCATTGGAGTCCAAAAGCCTTCTTGCCGCTTCGGCCCCTGTAATCCCCCTGCGATTTCTTACCCTTGCATATTTGCTATAAGCAGAATTCACCTTGCTTTGTGCATAGAATGTGAAAATGATCGCTGGTATTAGTATGATAATGGTTGGGTCAAACATTCCTAAATACATAAATTACAACTCCCCTCTGTTGTTATTCTTCTCCTAACTGTACGCCAACTTCTATTTTATTTCCTTTTAGAAAATCTCCTACGTTCATGGCTTTCTTTCCAGGCATCTGTAGCTTTTTAATTAGCAATGTGCCGCCCCCTGCAGCCACTGCAATGCCATCTGATGATACTTTTGTTATCATACCATGTGGTTGATTTGTTTTTGTGTCCTGGGCTTCTACCTGCCAAAGCTTCATCTGCTGACCTTTATAGGTAGTGTAAGCCACTGGCCAAGGGTTAAGGCCTCGAACAAGGCATTCTATTTCTTGCGGTTCTTTTGTAAAATCTATCTCCCCATCTTTTTTGAAAAGCATAGGCGCATAACAAGCTTCTTTATCGTCCTGCTTCACCCCGGTGATGGTCCCCTTCTTTATATCTGGAATAGTTTGTATTAGTAGCTCTGCACCCATCTGTGCAAGCTCTTCATGGAGCTCAACCGCAGTCTTTTTATCTATTGGAGTAGCTATCTTTGCGATCATGTCTCCTGTATCAAGCCCTTCTTCCATATACATTAATGTAACTCCTGTTTCTTTTTCTCCATCCATGATACATCTTTGGATAGGAGCAGCACCACGATATTTAGGAAGCAGGGAGGCGTGAATATTGAGGCAGCCAAGCCTTGGAATTTCTAGTATTTCTTTAGGTAAAATTTTACCATAAGCAGCCACAACAATCAGGTCAGGATTTAGATCCTTAATCCTTTCGAGGAGCATCTCATTCCCTTTAACCTTTTCCGGCTGTAATACCTCAATCCCATATTTTAAAGCCGTTTCCTTAACAGGGGTAAATTGAATCTTTTTACCCCTATCCCTTGCACGGTCTGGCTGAGTAATAACAAGTGCTACATGATAGCCTTCTTCGCAAAGTAATTCTAAAGCGGGCACTGCGAATTCAGGGGTGCCCATATATATAATTTTTAAATCCTTATTGTTCTTCATTTAAAAACCTTCTATCTGTAGCTTTGTCTATAAATAAAATACCATCCAAATGATCATTTTCATGACAGATGGCAATGGCATCAAGGCCCCTACCTTCATAAATGACCTCCTCACCGTTTCTATTCAGTCCTTTAATTTTCACATATTCAGGCCTTTCAACGGTTCCTACTACACCAGGCACACTGAGGCAACCTTCTTCTTCTTGCTGTAAACCCTCCATTTCAATGATTTCAGGGTTAATTAATTCAATGAATTGGTCTTCTGTTTCAACGATAAACATTCTCTTCAAAATGCCTACTTGTGGTGCCGCGATACCCACACCACATTCAGCTCTCATGGTTTCTAGCATATCGTCCAAGATGGAGCGAATTCTATCATCTACCTCTGGAACAATTCTAGCTTTTTTTCTTAGGATTTCATCTCCCTCTGTCACTATCTGTCTTAAAGCCATTTAAAATATCTCCTTCATCTATTTTTTCTATGATTATATATGCTTGTGTTAAATTCAGGCATCCTATTCACCTTATATAGCTATATGAAGCTATAAGGATTGAAGTCAATGGATATAAGACACCTGGCCTTTCTATTTGTAGTTATGCTAAGCTTAAGTTCATTTAAAACCTTCGAGTAAATCCTCCGCTTTTGAGGTTGGCATTTGATCAACAACTGATATCTGTAATGTCCATTCACTTTATTTATAGGCGCTGGCTGAGGCCCTAAAACATATTGCATCTCCTGTTTTCCAACTGATTCAATAAATTCTTTTACAAATCCTTTACTTTGAGTTAATGCAATCTGATCATCCAAAGAGGAGATGACAATTTGAATCAAGTCTGTATAAGGTGGATACTCCAGATAATTCCTCACTTGTTTTTCTGTTTTATAAAAGGAATCATAATCATGCTTTGATGCTGTTTGAATGGAATAATGCTTAGGGCTATAGGATTGTATGATTACCTTTCCAGGATTATCCCCTCTTCCCGCTCTTCCTGCAGCTTGGGTAATCAGTTGAAAGGTCCTCTCCGCAGAGCGAAAATCAGGTATGTTAAGGGAAATATCTGCGGATATAATTCCTACAAGTCCTACATTTGCAAAGTCAAGTCCCTTAGCAACTAACTGAGTACCTATTAATATATTAGTTTTACCCTTTTTAAAGCGATTTAAAATTTTATCTGTACTCCCCTTTAATCTCGTGGTATCAAGATCCAACCTTTCTACATTAAACTCAGGGAAAATTTCTTTTGTGAACTCTTCGACTTTTTCTGTACCCGTACCAAAATGCTTTAAATATCTTTTATTACATTGAGGGCAAAGTTCAGGTATCCCTTCCCAATAACCGCAATAATGGCATAAAGCTCTATTTCTTTCCTTGTGGTAAGTCAGTGAAATCCCACATTCTTTGCACTCCATTACATATCCGCAGCTTCTACAGGATATAAAAGTGGAATATCCTCGTCTATTTAAAAACAGGATGATTTGCCTCTTATCATCAAGATTTTTTTTCATCTCCTGGTAAAGAGATACGCTGAAAATACTCTTGTTTCCGTTTTTCAGCTCATCTCGCATGTCTATAATTTCGACAGTAGGTAAAGGTGCTTTATTATATCTTTCCTTAAGAACTAATTTTTCATAATAGCCCTTTTCAGCTCGATAGTTGGATACCAAGGAAGGAGTAGCACTTCCAAACAGCACTACAGCCTTATTCCATTTTCCCCGTTGAATGGCCACCTCAGCAGTTTCATACTTTGGAGTCATATCTGATTTATAAGTAGACTCATGCTCTTCATCGAGGACAATGGCTCCGATATTGGTTAATGGAGCAAAGATGCCCGACCTAGCCCCTATAACGATTCTTACCTGGTTGTTCTTAATACGCATCCACTCATCGTACCTTTCTCCTTTAGAAAGCCTACTGTGGAGTACTGCTATTTGATCTGCTCCAAATCTACTGATGAATCGTTCAATTGTCTGTGTTGTGAGAGAAATTTCAGGGACAAGCATGATGGCATTTTTCCCATTACTAATGCATTCCTCAATTACTCTTAAATATATTTCAGTCTTACCGCTGCTTGTTACTCCATGGATAAGAAAAGCTTTGTGCTGTTCATTATTAACATAAGGCAATATCTTGCTAATTGCACTTTCCTGTTCCTCTGTAAGGGCTTTTACCTTGCTTTCATCATGAAGGGACTCACTATAAGGCCTTCGCAACTTCCCTCTTTTAGAAGGAGATCCTACAGGCGTAAAGCATTTGATTCCATCAATATATCTACAAAGGTATCGCCTTTTCATCCAAGCGCTTATGGAAATCATTTCTTCATATAAGGATATTTCCTGGTCGATACGATCAACTGCTTTTATTCCCTTTATTTCTTCCGGCAACTTTTCCTTCACTTGAAAAACATAAGCCGGTTTAATTTTATTTCCTCTGCCAAAGGGGACATAAACCTTGTCCCCTATTTTTACATCGTCCTCATGGCAAATATAGGTATATAAATGGTCGGTATTGTCATTATTGTTATCAATAACAATATTTACATATTTCATATTTATTCCTTAATATTCTGTCCTAAACATGATATGTTATCCCGCACAGAATTTTATATTACTCACCGTCTTATAGCAGGAAGATATTGTTTGCTTCACATTCCGCAATCATGTCCTCAGGCCACACAGAAACCTGCACTTCACCAATATGTGCTTTTCGCAAAAAGTACATGCACAGTCTGGACTGTCCAATACCACCACCCACGCTATAGGGAAGCTTTTTGTTTAATATAGCTTGATGAAAAGCAAGATTTCTGCGATCCTCTGCACCAGCTAGCTTTAATTGTCTATCCATGGCCTCTTCATCTACCCTGATCCCCATAGATGATATTTCAAAAGCAAGGCCTAGCACATCATTCCAAAGGATAATGTCTCCATTCAGTTCCCAATCGTCATAGTCTGGAGCTCTCCCATCATGACTTGTACCAGATTTTAACACACCACCGATTTTCATAATGAATACGGCTCTTTTTTCTTTAGCTATAGCATTTTCTCTTTCTTTTGGAGTCAAGTCAGGGTACAAATCCTCTAATTCCTGACTTGTTATAAAAAAGATTTCATTAGGTAATTCAGTCTTCAAATCCCTATAAACCCTGTTCACATAGTCCCCTAAGTTTTTAATAGCATTGTAAATCGTGGTTACTGTTTCTATTAAGTATTCCTCTGTTCGATCAGATTTTTCAATTGATTTTTCCCAATCCCACTGGTCTACATAAATGGAATGTAGATTATCTAGGTCTTCGTCCCGCCTAATGGCATTCATGTCAGTATAGATACCTCGCCCTGCCGGTATTTTATATTTTCCAAGTGCCATTCTCTTCCACTTTGCCAGTGATTGAACAATTTCTACTTCTCTTTCATCCATGCCTTTTAATGAAAATGATACAGTTCTTTCTACACCGCTTAAATTATCATTTAAACCACTTTCAGGAAGTACAAAAAGAGGGGCGGACACTCTTCTAAGATTCAATCCATACGCCAGCTCTTGTTGAAAGAAGTCTTTTATTTTTTTAATAGCCCTTTGGCTTTCCATGAAATCTATTACAGGGGTATACGCCTCAGGAATGATAAGTCTACTAGCCATTATTTATCCTCCAATACTTTTTTTGTCGGCCTAGCTGAAAAACTGCAGCCACAATAATTTTGCCTATATAGATCATAAATTCGTGATAGTTCAATAGATCGTTGATAGCCTGCCATCTTTTTGAAATCCTCGCCATGGAAGCTCAATCCATATCTCATGGCCAATCCCGACCCAATCTTATAGATTAACTGGTAATTTTTATGAGGACTGACTGAAAGGGCTGTCGTGAAGCATTCATGCCCAGTCATACTTGCGGTTTCTGCGGTTTTTTCAAGTCTTAGTTGAAAACAAACTGTGCATCGTTTACCACCCTCTGGCTCATCCTCCAGGTTGGTCACTGCCTTATAAAATATCTTGGGGTCATAAGTACCTTCCAGAAACTGAATTCTCCCTCTTGAATTTTTACTTTTATTATATTGTTCTATAAAATCTATCTGGGATGATTTTCTTCTTTCATATTCCTCTTTATCTGTAATATTGGGATTAAAAAAGAAGATTGTGATATCATAATTATCAATCAATCTCTCTACCGCCGTGGTGCTGCAGGGACCACAGCAGCTGTGAAGGAGTAGCTTCGGCTTTGATTTTTTAGGCTCATTTAAATCTTCAAGATTAATATAGCTTTCTTCACCGAAATTTTTCTCACCCAAATATTCAATAATACATTTTTTTGATTTGACCTTTTTCATGACAATAACCCTTTTAAAATTATAAAATTTAATGTAATATCTTTATCGATATGTCATTACCCTCATAAGCAGAAAGTAGCTTATGAAAAGGAGTCCTATCTTGAAGCAACGCCTTTATTGTTAATCGATGGATTATATTATACCATAGAATAAACCAACTGCGAATGTTGAAATGAAAGAGTGTTACATTTTTTCAGAGCTTTTTCATGATAGGAGATTATACCATAGGAGACGAATAGATTGAACAATCCATTTAAAGACCAATACTACTATACCATTGGAAGCTATTTAAAAAACCGTTTCGGTTGCAGAGTAATTAAGCTGTCCCTTGACACTGGCTTTACCTGTCCTAATAGGGACGGTACAAAAGGTGTTGGAGGCTGTATTTTTTGTTCTGCTGATGGATCAGGTGATTTTGCCAGCGACATCCCAGGTCAAATCAAACTACTTTCTAAAAAGTGGCCTACAGGAAAATATATTGTATATTTTCAAAGCTTCACCAATACTTATGCACCCATCGAAATATTAAGAAGGGAATATTATAATGCCCTTTCCTACCCCGATGTAGTAGGAATCGCTATTGCCACAAGACCCGATTGCCTTTCAGAGGAAATTCTTGAACTTCTAACAGAATTGAATGAACAAACTTTTCTCTGGGTGGAGCTTGGGCTTCAAACAATACATGATGAAACGGCAGAATTTATAAATCGCTGCTATGCCCTGCCCGTTTTCGATCAAGCCATGGAGGATCTTTCATCCCGTCACATAAAAACCGTGGTCCACTTGATGTTAGGATTACCCTATGAAACCAGGGAAATGATGTTTGAATCCATAGATTATGTATGCCATAAAAATCCCTTTGGACTTAAGTTTCACCTTTTAAATGTACTAAAAGGCACAAAATTAGCGGAGCTCTACCATCAAGGGCTTCCCCTTTACGTCCCTGAAAAGGAAGAATATATTAATTTGGTGGTAGATATTTTAGAAAATGTCCCCCGAGACATTACCATACATCGAGTAACCGCTGATGCTCCGCGACATCTTCTGATTGCTCCTGCCTGGGGCTTTGAAAAAAGGTCCATTCTTAACGGTATTAACAAGGAATTTCGTCGGAGAAATAGCTACCAGGGTATCAAACATTACTCCCCTAATCTACCATCATTGTAATGCTTTCTACACAAAGAAACATACATGTCGTTTCCCCCCACTACAATCTGCTCGCCAGTTTTAACAAATTTGCCATCGATGACTCTGGCTACCATGGTAGCCTTTCTCCCACACCAACAGATGGTTTTAATCTCTTCAATCTTGTCTGCATAGACTAGCATATAATAAGAGCCTTCAAAAAGCTCGTTCTTAAAATCATTCTTTAAACCATAAGCTAAAACCGGCACATCACAGCTGTCTACAATTTCTGCAAGTTCTTGAACATGATGTTTCTTTAAAAACTGGCATTCATCAACAAGCACACAGTCTATCTTCTCTTTACGGTTTTCAAATAAAAACAGCTCCAATATATTTGTTTCATTGTTGATAATAATTGATTCCCTACTTACACCGATTCTGGAGGTGACCCTTCCTAATCCAAATCTATCGTCAATTGCAGGGGTTAATACAAGAACTCGCTTTCCCCTCTCTTCATAGTTATAAGCAACCTTTATCAGCTCTAGGGATTTTCCAGCGTTCATGGTGCTATATCTATAGTATAGTTGTGCCACTATTCATACCTCCTCTTATAGCTATTACATTAGTATCCTTCTATCTTTCAATTTTACTGTAATTTTCTCTATCTATCAATTAATCTGTAATGCCTATATGCACACATGGTAGTGCACCTATGTAAAAAGCCATTAAAGTGTTTGTACAAAAACTAAAAATACACGATCGGACTTTTCGTCTGCAACCGTGTACTTTTCAACCCTATGCGGGGTGGTGCCCAGACTCGGAATCGAACCAAGGACACGAGGATTTTCAGTCCTCTGCTCTACCTACTGAGCTATCTGGGCATATATTAAATGGTGGGCCATCAGGGACTTGAACCCCGGACCTGCCGGTTATGAGCCGGACGCTCTGACCAACTGAGCTAATGGCCCTAATTCATAAAAATTGGTCGGGGTGGCAGGATTTGAACCCGCGGCCCACTGGTCCCAAACCAGTTGCGCTACCAAGCTGCGCTACACCCCGAAATAGTGAAAGAATTAGTTTGATTTGGCAGGGGCAGTAGGACTCGAACCCACGGCACGTGGTTTTGGAGACCACTGCTCTACCAACTGAGCTATGCCCCTATATGGCGGAGAAGATGGGATTCGAACCCATGCACCGGTTACCCGATCTAACGGTTTAGCAAACCGTCCTCTTGAGCCAGCTTGAGTACTTCTCCTCATCAACTTATCCATTAGCTCGACACAAGTATTATTTTATCACATATAGCAATATGTGTAAACACCATTTATGTTTTTCTGGCGGAGAGGGTGGGATTCGAACCCACGGCCCCTTGCGGAGTCACTGGTTTTCAAGACCAGCTCCTTAAACCACTCGGACACCTCTCCCCAATGAGTTCGTCTATATCAACATTAATTCTTTTTATAAAATTGGTGACCCATCCGCGATTCGAACGCGGGACACCTTGATTAAAAGTCAAGTGCTCTGCCGACTGAGCTAATGGGTCGTATGGCTGGGGTAGCAGGACTCGAACCTACGCATGACGGAGTCAAAGTCCGTTGCCTTACCGGCTTGGCTATACCCCAATTTTTAGTAAATTGGTGAGCCCACAGGGATTCGAACCCCGGACACACGGCTTAGAAGGCCGTTGCTCTATCCAACTGAGCTATGAGCCCACACCCTTCTGTAAAGCAGTAAACCTGCTCTAAAGAAAAAAATGGAGCGGATGATGAGAATCGAACTCACGCTATCAGCTTGGAAGGCTGAAGTTCTACCATTGAACTACATCCGCATAAGTCTCACCAGTTGCTATATACACTTCTGGTGATAAAATGGAGCGGAAGACGAGATTCGAACTCGCGACCCTCGCCTTGGCAAGGCGATGCTCTACCACTGAGCCACTTCCGCATATTAAGTTGGTGGAGGAAGGTGGATTCGAACCACCGAAAGCTAAGCTAACGGATTTACAGTCCGCCCCCTTTAGCCACTCGGGCATTCCTCCAGATTATTATCAATCTTTTGAATCGATAACTTGGAGCTGGTGGAGGGAATCGAACCCCCAACCTGCTGATTACAAATCAGCTGCTCTACCGTTGAGCCACACCAGCATATTTTGTTGTAGAAAAATGGCGACCTGGATCGGGCTCGAACCGACGACCTCCAGCGTGACAGGCTGGCATTCTAACCAACTGAACTACCAGGCCAATTTCTAGTGGGAAACTTTCATTATTCTTTAGCTTCCGCTTCATTCACACGTTAGTATGAATTTGGTGGGCGCAATAGGGATCGAACCTATGACCCCCTGCTTGTAAGGCAGGTGCTCTCCCAGCTGAGCTATGCGCCCTTAGTGATCAAGTTTTTAATTGCTTGACACAGTTATTGAGTATACATCATTTGGCGAATCGTGTCAAGTCTTTTTTTATTTTTTATTTTTTGGCTCCAAGGGTGGGGCTCGAACCCACAACCTATCGGTTAACAGCCGAGTGCTCCACCATTGAGCTACCTTGGAACATCGTTGCTGGCTCCTTTTTTGTGAGCCGAATATTATCTTAGCATAGGACCTTTTACTTGTCAACGACAAAATACTATTTTTTATTTAATTTTTTTCTCAATCTGTTTGCCTACTAAAGATTCGTGAATAAATGATTTAAGTCAAATAATAACATCGGGCCTATTATTTGTCAATATCTATTTTTTCATTCCATCTGGAAACTTTGTCGGTGATACAATTTCAGATTATAATATGTCTGAGTTTCAGTATAAATATAATAGATGATAGGATTTTATAATCTTTTATATGAACTAATTGTACAGTTTGAAAAATCAATATGCGTGTTTAATGTACTAATTCAATGGAAGTTGGTTTTATTTAGGTTACAGCTCACACTTAACCAGGCCGAAAGCGCTGTATTCTATCTAAGAAAAAATCTCATCTTTTTTTAAACTCTAAACAAGCACGCCCCAAATACAGTAGTGGTGTTTTCCCCATTGTAATAGGTCATATTACACTTTTTCACAAGCCTCATTACATCCATACCGTAAGCTTCTATAGAAGCCATGGCTTTATCGGGAAAGACGCAAGGGGAGTCCTTTAACTTGCTACATCTTTGGCAAAAGGTGCAAGGGCCAACGCCAAGAGGCAATACATCCATCCCCTTCTTTTCCATTCCTTCCGCAATCTTCCTAGTGGTTATCTGAAGATTAGATCCTGCAGAAATCATTCCTGCATAATCAAACTTTGATTTCAAAGGGTAAATGCCTTGTACAACTAATGCAAAGTCGTAGGATTTCGCAATTTGAATAAGTTCATGTATATCTCCTACTTCAGGAGGGCACTTCCAGTTTTTATTGAAGCTCCCACATCTATTAGCTTCACAAGCTGCTCTGAATTCAGAGTCAAAATCAATTGACGAAACAGGTAGAATTCCTGCATGAGATGCCCCCTCAAAAATTGCCATATCTACAACATGCTGAAACTTTAATGCGTCTTTTGTATTATTTTCCATATTACTCTTTCCTTCATTGAAAATTAATTGATGCATAGCACTTATAGGTGCATAGCATCATTAAATTGACGTGTTGCAAAAACACCTTCTCTTTATTCTAGCACTTTTACGAGATCCTTTCTTATGGACAATACTTCTGCTGTTCCTCCAGTTAAATTAAAGAGCATCTCCTTAATAGATTCTGTCCTGTCTGGGCTCATTGCCAACTCCACCTTAACAGCCTCTTCATAAATAGTGTTTCTAATATGAAAATCGCCGTTTTCAGCCAGGTTTTGCAGCTTATCATAAAAAGAGTAGTCCACCTTCATCAAAACCACGTCCTGCTCCTTAACGGTACAGATTTTTGCCTCTTCTAAAGCTAACTTTGCCGTACCTGTATAAGCTCTGACAAGTCCACCGGTGCCCAGTTTAATCCCACCAAAATATCTAGTCACTACAATAACAACATTGGTAATACCTTCCTTCACCAACATCTGTACCATAGGGGCGCCTGATGTTCCCTGAGGCTCTCCATCATCACTGGCCCACTGAAGCTGAAAATTTTCTCCGATAACATAAGCCGGAACGTTGTGAGTAGCCCCTCTATGCATCTTTTTTATTTTTTGAATAAAATCATCTGCTTCTTCCTTGGATTCTACAGGCTTGATATATCCTATAAACCTAGATTTATCAATGATTTGCTCTACTTCAGCTTCGTGTAACACCGTTTTATACCTATCCACTGAAAACATCCTCCTTATTTAGGATATATGTTTCAAGTCTACCCCTGTCTGCAGAGGAGATTTCACTTTCAAGATAGGTTCCTTCCTCACGATATTCAATATGATGTATTTCATATTTTTCACGAATATAGGAAGTAATATCTCCCCTATCATAAGGTACTAATAAGGAAACCTTGGTTCTATCTGAAAACAGCCGATCCTTTATGGCATCTAAAACTTGATCCATATTATTACCTGTTTTTGCAGAGATGTAAATAGTTTTCTCTCCATTGACTGGTAAACTGAGTGTTTCTCCGGCAATATCCATCTTATTATATATCATAATTTTTTCTGTGCTACTCACACCAATTTCTGCTAATACTTTATTTGTTACTTTTATATGAAAATCATGACCAGGGAAGGACGCATCTACCACGTGCAGTAGCAAATCTGCATAGGTTACCTCTTCTAAAGTGCTCTTAAACGCCTGAACCAAGGAGTGAGGTAGCTTGCTGACAAATCCCACCGTGTCAATAAGTATAAATTCTTGGTTGGTTTCCAGCTTGATACTTCGCTGGGAAGTATCAAGTGTGGCAAAAAGCATATTATGCTCAAATACAGACTTGTCTTCTTTTTCAGTAAGCTGTAGTAGCCTATTCATAATTGCTGATTTTCCAGAGTTTGTGTATCCTACCAAGGCAACCACGGGAATATTTGATTTTTCCCTTTTAGAACGTTGGGTTGCTCTTGTACTTTTTACTTGAGCTAATTCCTTTTTGATTTCATCCATTCTTCTTAGAATATGCCTTCTGTCGGTTTCTAGCTTTTTTTCACCTGGGCCCCTTGTTCCAATTCCAGCACCTTGCTGAGATAAGGATTTTCCAAATCCAGTCAACCTGGGAAGCCTATATTGCAATTGTGCTAATTCTACCTGCAACTTACCTTCTTTAGAAGTAGCTCTAGATGCAAAAATATCCAAAATCAAAATGGTTCTATCCAATACTCTAACTTGAAGCTTGTCCTCAAGATTCCTAAGCTGCATTCCAGATAGTTCATCGTTAAAAATTACTATATCTGCTTCCATGTTTCTACAGACCTCTGCCAGCTCCTCTACCTTTCCTTTACCTATGAGAGTCGCCTTGTCAGGCCGTTCTTTATTTTGAATCATTTCCCCTACAACGTGAATTCCTGCTGCTTCCGCAAGTCCTCCTAGCTCTTCCATAGAGTAAGATATGTCATCTTGAAGCTGCAAGCCTACTAAAATGGCATGATATTCCTCTGTTGTGACAATTTCATTTTTTTCATTAAATCTCAAATTTCCACCCCGCTATACTGCTTGAATTATAAAGCTATGTCTGCGCCGTCAATAAGACTATCCTCCGGCACGAAAATGTAGCTATCAGGCACTTCTCCTACAATAATCGCTTCTGCAATTAAGATTGTGTTTTTCACTTCAATGTTTTTCATGGAAAAAGGTGATAAAACTCTAGCCTGACTGTCCATTTCCAGATATACCTTGTACTTAGTCTGGTTGATTCCAGTGCTTTCAAACTCTGTTTTATAACTTGCTCTAGACATTCCAATGGGGATTACTTTTAAGTCTAGGGAGGGCCCAAATTGTGACATAATCTGGCTTCCCACAATACTCCCTACAGGCACTGTAACTTTCCTCGGTTCAATCGTTCTAAATTGAGCTTGTATTTCTTTTACCATTTCAGTGGACAAGCGATTCATTAACATTGTATTAGGCTCTAACAAAGTTATATTACCGTCATTATCCGTATTAATCTTTAGCAATTCACCATCCGTATAGTCGAAAGAGGCTATTTGTTGGATCACTGCATCGTTAATAATTTGATTAAAAAGAGCCTTTACCCTTACTTCTGCAATTGCAGTAATATTAGGTTTTACAATTTTTTCAGTGAAAATTACCCCATAAATTGATATGATAATCAATAGTATGAGGATAACAAACCACTTTAATCCCTTGTGTCTATTTGCTCCTATTCTTCTGGCCATAAAAAAACCCCCAAGTATATTAATATATATGCTACCCGGGGGTAGAAGGTTCCTATTTTTTACTAGAAATCAAGCTTGTCCAGTTCTTCTAAGAATTTTTCATTGAGTACTTTTATGTGAGTACCTTTCATACCTAATGACCTTGATTCAATAACTCCAGCACTTTCTAGCTTACGCAGAGCGTTGACTATAACTGATCTGGTAATCCCGGATCTGTCAGCAACCTTACTGGCAACAAGTAGACCTTCAGGACCTTTTAGCTCGGCAAATATTTGCTGAACAGCTTCAACCTCTGAATAAGATAATGTGGCAATAGCCATTTGAACTACTGCTCTTTTTCTAGATTCTTCTTCAATCTCTAATGCCTTTTGTCGCTGAATCTCTAGGCCCACCAAAGTAGCTCCATATTCTCCAAGGACCAAGTCCTCATCAGTAAATTCTGGTTGATACCTTGTTACGATAAGTGTTCCAAGCCTTTGCCCACCGCCTAAGATTGGAATGATTGTGTGAAGCTTATCATAAGTATCATAATCGTATTTAAAAATTGCCATAGCTTCTTCTGCTTTAAGATTCGCTTCAGTTTTTACAACCTTAAGCAGTTCTTCGTTATATTCATTTGGGAACTGCTCAGAGCCGGTTTCTGGGTCAGTAATGGTAGAACTATCCGATTGTATCTTGTAATGAACACCTATAACCTTCCCTCTTTTATTTGTGATGTATACATTAGCATCCATCAAGTCACTGAGAATCTCACATAAGTCTCTAAAGGAAAAGGCACCAGATGCACTCTCTTGCAAAACCCAGTTCAATTTCCTCACCCTAGCCAGTAAATCTTTTTCCATATATTTCATTTCCTCCATTATTATATATATTTGTTTGGAATGTATCTATTTATACAATTCTCATTATACCCAATTTTCGACAAGTGTAAAGGAATTTCTGATGTTTTTTGATATTTCAAAATATTTTAATATTCTTGTACAATTCAAATAATTAAATTTAAAAAACTGGGTTGCTTAAAGCAACCCAATTAGAATTAAAGTATAAACCTGTCAACATCGTCAGCAAGAATTCGATCCATAAATTTCTCCTGAACATAGTCTCTGTCAATCTGAATCTCTTCCTCATTCATTTCTGGTATATTAAAGGAAATATCCTCGAGTAATTTTTCCATAATGGTATGAAGCCTTCTTGCACCAATATTTTCTGTCTGCTCGTTGGTTTTATAGGCCATAGTCGCAATTTCGTCAATTGCTTCGTCAGTAAAGTTTATCTTGATTCCTTCTGTTTCCAGAAGCATTTTGTGTTGCTTTATTAAGGCATTTTCCGGAACTGTTAAAATCTGAACAAAGGCTTCTTTCGTAAGATTTTCTAGTTCAACTCGGATAGGAAATCGACCTTGAAGCTCAGGAATTAAATCTGTAGGCTTAGCTGTATGGAAAGCGCCTGCTCCGATGAATAAAATATGATCCGTTTTTACAGGCCCATACTTAGTGTTGACCACGCTACCTTCAACGATTGGCAGGATATCCCTCTGCACTCCTTCTCTAGAGACATCAGCACCAGTTCGATAACCAGATCCAGAGGCAATTTTGTCTATTTCATCGATAAAGATGATACCGTTTTGCTCTGCATTTTCTAGTGCCTCAGAGGTTACTTGATCCATATCGATGAGATTTTGAGCTTCTTGCTCTCTTAGTATCTTTTTAGCATCCTTTACACGGACTTTTTTCTTTTTCTTTTTTTGTGGCATCATATCTCCGAAGATACTACCCAGGTTGATGCTCATAGATTCATTGCCTAAATCCAGCTGGTTACCTTTAGGAGCCTCAGTTACTTCAATTTCGATAAACTGCTCGTCAAGTAATCCATCCCTTAATTGCTGTCTAACTTGTTCTCTTGCCAGCTCTATATCTGTTTTTTCAGAGGATGGCTCCTCTTTTTGATCAGAGTCACGCTTTTGCTGACTATGGTTTGATTGGTATCCTCCCCCTAAAATAAAATCAAAGGGACCTCTCACGCCTTCATTGCTTGAGGTAGATTTTTTCTTCCCAGGGATAATAGCTTCTATAATCTTTTCTTCTGCAATTTCTTCTGCGATAGAGGATTTTTCTTTCATTCTTTTTTGCTTGGTAATTCTAATAGATGCTTCAACCAAGTCCCTTACCATGGAGTCTACATCTCTTCCTACATATCCAACTTCTGTGGGGCGAATGGCTATGATAGATGGGTATTAGTAAATGTTAAGATACAATATTGAAATATGTTTTTTATGACCCTAGGTGAGTATATCCTTACTCAATAATCTATTATTTCATTTTTTAAATATTTGGGCTTTAGTACTTAATATAGTATCACATTCGCTTTGATAAATCCAGCTAGTTCTTCTAACTTGTTTATTACTTTTTAAAAGTTCACCAAAGACCTTTCCCGTTAGATCTTCTATATTAACGCCGTCACTTACTCTTTTTTGTAAACATTTACAATTTTTTAACTGTTCATCAACACATAATGATTCTAAAAAGGTGGACTATGACTATAATTTCTCTCCACAGCATTTTTTAAAACTTTTTTGGATTTTCATCCGAATTAAATACATAAATTTCTTATCTTTTATTTCATGCATTTATAATGATAATTTTTATTTTATTACAAATACTATTAATAACGATATAATTATAGAGGAGCTAATAATGACAACAAAAGATCAGGATATTAAAACGGTTTTTAGTAGTATAGATACAGCTGAATATATTAATTCTCAAGAGTTTATAGATAATGTTCAGAGGTGTGACCACCAAGAAATCAAAGAAGCATGTATACAATTTGGTTTCAAATATTCACATGATTATATGAAATCATGTGGCGATCCCAACTTTACTGATTTGTACCCAAATTCAATTTATAATATTTTAAACGATAATAGCAAATATATAATAATCAAAGGAAATGGCGAGGGTAAACCTCCAATAGCTTTAGTAAATAATAACTTTAAAGAGAATTTCTATGAATTGCATGAGCGTTATTTTTCTAAAGGCTACTATGATAAAAACAAAAACTGTATAAAGGCTCATATTGTAGATGAAAATATTTTAAGGTTTGGTACACAAGATTATGGTTATTTTAATATTGAGTTTGAAGAAGCCAGTATTATCGATTTAATAAAGCAAAAAATATATATAGTATCTTATGAACATAAGAATTATCAAGCAAATCTTTGTGCATTAGGGGGAAATTTGGGATACGAAACAAAATTAGCACAAGGTGATAAAAATTTGATTTTATCCAACGTTGAGTTAAAGAAAAATATAGCAACTTTATTATATGATAATATTATAAGTAATAATATTAAATTAGAAGGAGGAGATAAGAAAGCTATAGATTTCATTGATGTTATCTGGAAAGATTGTGTAAAAAATCAGATAAATTTTGCTTTTGAAATTGAAAAAAGTAAAGATTGGAACTCTGCTTTAGGTAGACTATCAACTTTAAGATTAGCTTCTCCTTATGGAGATTTAATTAAATATGTTATTGTTGCTGATGAAAAATATTATCATAATGTAAAATCAAAGGCACAAAAGTTAATTTACAAACGTGATTTTTCATCAGACAAATTATTTTTCTTACCTATAGATAGCCTAATTAATTTAATAAAGAAATTATTATACAATAATATTTTAAATAATGATGTGTATTCTAGAAATAAAATTTTTAATGAATGTCTAATGCCAATTAATTGCAATTCACTATTTAACTAACTTTCTATTTTGTATTCTTTTTTGTGCATCTTCAAATCTTTCTTTTGAAAGCTCAAATCCTATATAATTTCTATTTTCTTGTAAAGCTACTATTGCAGTAGTACCGCTACCCATAAAATTATCTAAAATAAGGTCATTTTTATTTGACCAGGATATTATTTGATCTCGCGCTAATTTTTCCGGGAATGGGGATGTATGTATTGATTTTGTATTCTTGCCCACATTATATGACCATACATTTCCCTTCATTTTCATATCTTTTACTATAGTTGTTTCATTTCTTCCACGCATTGCCTGTTCATTTGATTTAGCTTTGATTCTGTTTCTTTTACTACCTGCTGTTTTACAACTAACTTTTATAGGATTGAATGTTTTAGGCTTCTCTTTGCTAAATACAAACATATATTCAAATTCTTGTTCATACCTATTATGGTTTGAGGGATATAGCTATTTTTTTTATATATCATAGTATCATGTAAATTAAATCCAATTTCTTTAAAGTATAGTGCTTGTCTAAATGAAGTTCCAGTTTCATTTCCGTTTTCAGTTGAATCTCCTACAACCCATATTACAACTCCCCCGACCTTAATAACTCTATATAACTGCTCTGCAATTTTTTTAAACTTTTCGACTTCTAATACATCATATTTATTTTCCCTCATTTTATCATAAGGTGGTGATGTTATTACTAAATCGACACAATTATTATCTAATAATTCTAATCCGTCCAAGCAGTCTATGTTATAGACTTCATTAATAGGTAACAAAACTGATTCCCCTTTTAATAACTCGTTAAATTTTTATCGGGTGTATTTCATATCAGTTTTCTTTAGTAAAAAATTATGTGTAACTCACTTTAAATATAAACATATGATATATTTTTATGTTCTTATTTGTTTATGGTAATCTAAAAGTACAATAAACGGCAGCCATAAATACAAAAAGTAATTGCCAGTACAAACCTAACAATATACCCTATTAAGTGACTAAAGCTTATAGGGAGGAAAGGAAGTGCTGACAATTACACAAGTAAATTATATCCGAGAACTGTTCTTTTTGGAAGGGAAAACCTACTCTGAAATTAACAAAATGACCGGAAAGAACTATCGCACCATTAGGAAATATGTTGAAATGGATAATTTCAACCAGAAACACCATAAGGCCAAAAGGCCGAACAGGACTGATGTATTAAGACCTATCATCAACAAATGGCTAACTGAGGATAAATCAAGACATTACAAACAAAGGCATACTGCAAAGAGGGTCTATGACCGACTAAAAGAAGAGCACCCTGAGATTTTAACAGTCTCAGAGAGAACCGTAAGAAATGTCTTCAAAGAAGAAAGAGAAAAGGTATTCGGATCAGATGATGCCTACCTTCTCCTTGAGCATCCAGGAGGTGAAGCCCAAGTTGACTTTGGAAGCTTTGAAGCATTTGAAAACGGCTCTATTAAAAAGTTTCATGAGCTCATCTTGTCGTTCCCAAAATCCAATGCAGGCTTTGCAGTGGCAACCAGGAGTGAAACAAGAGAAGCCCTCCTTGAAGGCCTTGTTACAATATTTAATTTCATAGGCTATGTTCCAAGTGCGATATGGTTTGACCAAATGTCATCAGCAGCCCTTAGAACCCGAGATGAAAAAGGTCTTGTCAAAGTAAATGACTTCGTAATGCGATTCTCTACCCATTATGGATTTAATGTTAAGTTTTGCAATTCAAACAGTGGCAATGAAAAAGGCAATGTAGAGAACAAAGTGGGTGCAATTAGGCGTAATTTGTTTGTTCCAGAGCCTACAGTCACTGACCTTGACTTATTTAACTGCCACCTTCTTAAGAAGTGTCTTAAGAGAAACAAAGAGCTTCATTACCGCTACAAAGAGCCCATAGAAAAGCTCTTTGAAGATGAAAAATCATTGATGATACCAGTTAACAAGGTTCCTTTTGATACAGCAAGGTATGAGACAAGAAAGGTAAACAAGTATGGACTTATTGAATATTCATCATGCCGTTACTCAGTAAGCCCCAAGTATGTTGGACAATTCGTGATGCTTAAGGTAATGGCCAATGAGATAGAGATATTTTCAAAAGACCTCTCAGAAAGAATTACTGCGCATCAAAGATTGTTTGAAAAAGATGGTGAGTCAATTAATTACATAGACTTTATCGACATCATAAAGGTAAGGCCAAATGCATTGAAATACTCAGGAATCTACTCTCTGTTGCCAGATTCATGGCAGGATTACCTTCAATCCCTAGATAAGGATTCCTTTAAACAGGCCTTTGAAATCTTAAAAATGATACTCCTTGAAGACGATATGGATTATGCAGATAGGGTTCTAAGAGAAACAGCAAAGCATGATTCCAAATCACCTGAAGCCATAGGGGTAACATACAAGAGACTCAAGGAAAACAGCATAATCTATGATAGCCCAATCCAATTTCCTTCAGATTTACCTCTTTACGAGGTTGATACATCACAATACGACATACTAATGGGAGGTGGTTATCAATGAGGGAAGAGATTAGCCAATACCAAAGGAAACTAAGGCTATCAAGCAACCTTATGGAAATCTATCCGGCAATCAAAGCCCAGAGCCAAGAAGAGTTTCTTCTCAAGCTTCTAAAAGAACTCTATGAAGACCGTGAGGAGAAAAGGCGAATCAGAAACCTAAACAATGCAGGATTCCAAGTATTAAAATCCCTTAACGGGTATGATTTTTCACAAATCAGATTTCCGGAAGGCCTACAACTCCACAATGTTGAATCCTTATCCTTTCTTGAAAAGAAAGAGAATCTGATACTTTACGGATCAGTTGGAACCGGCAAGACCCATCTGTCTGTGGCTCTTGGAGTTAAAGCAATCAATCAAGGCAAGAAAGCTGTGTTTTACCGTGTTCACGACTTGATTAATGAGCTTGAATCAGACGATATGAAGAAAGTTGCTAGGACACACAAGAAAATACATCAAGCTGACCTGTTGATACTTGATGAATGGGGTTACCTTCCCCTTCATCAAGAAGGCGCCAGACTTTTGTTTGACATCATCTCATCATGTTATGAGACTAAAAGTGTTATTATCACTACTAATATTGAGTTTGGCAGGTGGAAAGGCTTCCTGTTTGATGAAAAGCTCACAGCTGCAATAGTCGATAGACTCGTACATCATTCACACATGTTGATATTTACAGGGAAAAGCTACCGTATGACAAATTCATTAATGAGGTAGTCCAGGTTGGTACTGGTAATTGCATTTTTGATTGCCAAAAGTTGCATTTTGGTATTGCCAAACACACTTATTCAAAATAATATGTTAATTTAATTAAAAAGAGTAGCTTTTTAGCTACCCTTTATTAGTAATTATTATATAAACTTTTGAATATCATCTTCCTGAATTTTATCGTAAGCGTCAAATAAAGGACACATAGACATACAGCTCGCATTTGTTGGTGGCAGTTAAATATTAACTATCGCCAACTGATGCGAGCTGTTGTTACTTAGCAGTAGTTAATGATTAACTACTGCTGCAAATTTCTGCATATCCTGGAAAGATCCTTGGACCAAGGAAGATACTTCTTTAGTACTTCAGGATCCTTTATGTCTACATTGGGAAGTTGTTCAAATAAGTACTGTAGATAAGAGAATGGATTTAAGCCATTTTCCTTGGCCGTTTCGATCAAACTGTAGGTAACGGCACTAGCATCTGCTCCTCTTGGAGTATTTGAAAAGAGCCAGTTTTTACGACCAATTACAAAAGGTTTGATGGAACGTTCTGCACGATTATTGCTAATCTCCAATCGTCCATCAAGAAGGTATCGTTCAAGATATTTTCTCTGTTTTAAGCTGTATCCAATAGCTTCACCCAGTTTACTTTTAGGCAGTACTAATGCCTCATTTTTTAAAACCCACGCAAAGTACGCCCCAATAAGAGGCTTTGCTTCCTCGCGGCGACGCTTTGTCCGCTCGATAGGTGGCAAATCTCGGATTTCCTGTTCAATCTGAAATAACTTGTTGCAATAGGAAAGTCCTTGGTGAATGGTAATTGCCGCGGGGCTACCTTTTGTTCCGAGGGCTTTAAGTGCCTCATCATATTTTCTCCTAGCATGTGCCCAGCAGCCTACCAGTGTAATACTTTCCTCAGGATTCTCATTATCTTCAAGCTTATGGTAACCAGCATACCCATCGGTATGAAGAAAGCCTTTAAATCCCTTCAGGAATTTCTTCGCGTAATCGCCGGAGCGCCCCTGTGTGTATTCATAAAGTACAATGGGTATATCGTCCCGACTTGTGCGATAAAGCCACATGTAGCTTTGTGCAGTGGCCTCTCTTCCAGGTTCACGCAGAACTTCAAGCACAGTTTCGTCTGCGTGTAGGACCTCTCTTTTTATCAGTTCAGCATGCATGGCTTCATAAAGAGGCTTCAGCCATGATGAGGACGCCTTGATTATCCAGTTTGCCAAAGTCTGTCTGCTCAGGTTAATACCATATCTTTTGAATTGCTGTTCTTGCCGATAGAGAGGAATCGCTTCTACATACTTGCGGCTCATGATATGGGCAAGCATGGACGGAGAAGCAAGGCTATTTCTGATTGCAGGATTGGGCATCGCGGCAGCTATGATAGGCGTTGAAAGCTCATTCTTTTCACAGCTTCTACAGGCATATACATAGCGTACATGTTCCGTGACCATTACTTGTGCCGGGATTACCTTTAGCTCTTTCCTGACTTCCTTCTTCATTTCATGTAACGTTTCTCCACATTGAGGACAGTCCATCTCCTCAACAGAAAGACGATATTCGATAGTTTCTGTAGGAAGTGGCTTTATGATTTTATCCTTATGACCTTTTTTCTTTTTCTTGCGGGCAACACAAACTTCGCCAAGATCTGGCTCTGACATGACAAATGCAGCTGATTCCGATTCTACCTCGTTGAAGAAACTCATCTGCTCGAAAGGTGAGGTGTGCTCACTTGACGGTCCGAATCGCTGCGCTCTTGACAAGCGGTACTGTTCTTCATACCAGGAAAGCCTAGAAGAAAGCTCATCCACCCTGGTGGAAAGCCTCATCACCTGCTCCTCTAATTCTTCTCTTGAAAGGGATGCTAAATCCCTTGAAATATTCACGTTTTCCATGGTTTTATTATACCATGTAGCAGTGCCAAAAACAAGAGAAAAACATACGAAAAGCATTGAAATTTAACGGTTTCTAATTCATAATACTGTGTAATTTTTATGCGGGATAAATTTCTCCATCAATAGTCCGTCAAGTAATCTGTTCAGATCATTGATAGTGACGTTAGTAGCACCTTCCTTCTGAGAAAAGGTTGGCCAGCAGAAACGTCCACGCTCACGACGCTTGTAGTAAAGCGCAAACCCGTCTTTATCCCAATGCAAAATTTTGATTTTATCCTTGTTCTTGTTACAGAAAACGAAGAGAGCACCCTGGAACGGGTCAAGTTCAAATGATCCCTGTACAATAGCCGCTAATCCATTTATTGATTTTCTCATATCAACATGACCGTAGGAAAGATAGACAGTTGTCTTTGATGGAAATCTGCGAATTGTCATATGGCTTTCATCACTTTCAGTACTTCGAAAAATTGCCTTTGATCACAGCCATTGTGAAGTTCTATGGTGAAATCACCAAAGCGGATTATCATATAGCTATCATCGTTCTTTTCTTTCTCCGGGACTTTCAAAGTAGCTACTTCTGTTCCGGCAGACATGTCCACCTTCAGCCAGTTTGTTTCTACGGTATTTGCATCTGTTTCTTTCCTGAGCTTAGCAATCCAATACCTTAGGGTGCTATACGGGATATTATGGTTTGCACACCATTCATTCTGTGTCATACCGCTTTCTTCTAGATCGCACAACCTTGAGATCCACAGCTGACGCTGCTCCTCTCTCTTATTTACATTCATTAAGCATGCTCCTCCCATTCACTAATACATATACTGTGGTTGGTTAGAAGCATTTTTTCATATTACATTGGTCTGTTCAAGGTGTGTACAATTTGACGCTTACATTTTATCAGCGAATTTTTACTGTCAATATCACTTCATTTTTAGTATCATCAGGTAGATTAAAAGAAATCTCTTCTACTAATTTCTCCATAACTGTATTCAAGAGGGCTATGTATGTAGCCTTGCCTTTAAAGAAATATTTACTGTTGAAAAAGATTTTACAGGTAGTGTCACGCATTCCGCATGGGGGAATTCTATCTATTGCTTGTGATTAATTATTTGGGATTTTAGATATATAAATTCTTCCTCAGTTAATATACCATTTTCTTTTAATTTAGCTATCTTATCAATTTTATCTGCGATATTAAAATTTTCATTTTCGTTAATACCTTTTATTCCCAAAGTTTTTTCTGTTTGGTCTTTTTTTAGTTTTACTGCCGTTCCTACTCCAGATATCATAAACATTTGGAAACCTTTTCCGCTTATTTCATCCAAGTCTATGCTGAGACCTACAATTGCATCTGCATCTAATTCATTTGCCTTTTTTTTAAGAGAATTCATCATTTGGGTGTTTAACTCTGTCATTCTTGACTCAAACTTTGCAGACCTTCCACCAAAGACATCGGTAAAACTGGCAAACACCTCTGAAAACAACCCCGCTCCAACAACTAATCTATCAGAAATTATATCAAGATATTCTTCTATTTCCTTACCATTAATTGAATTTGTAGTTGTTATTAGGATCTTATTTTTCATAATATCTTTTGTATTATTATTTTCATTGTATATTTCAGAAGGTTCTACTTTATGTAACTTAATATTCTGTAGCACGCCAGGGTTACTGCGTTCTATGTTTTCAATCTGAGCTTTTGAATACCCTGCTTCCTTTGAATCTGTATGCGTTTCAATAATATCTTTATATAAAATGAAAGCTGTTTCTATTTCTCCTTCATTGTAATGTTTTTTATATGCAATTTGATATTTCTGTTTACTATCCATGTTTTCTCCTTAACTCTTATTGAGTCTAGAAATATAACTCTCTCTTTTCCAAATTCTCGTGCTCAATAGTAATACCAACCCAGCATTATTATGGAAAATGCAGGTTGCAATACTATGGATTTTTCACTCGCAACTTTCTACATTTTCATTCTCCAATAAACACGAGTGGCTATATTAAGTATCATCAATAGTCGTATGGTACAAAAAAAGATATATTATTATTTCTTAATAAGTTCTGGTTTATTAAAGTTTTCAAGGTTAAGCATGCAACCTTTATAACCTTTACTTTTTGATAAACTCAATATTACTTCTTGACGGTATGCATTTCCAATTAAATCTTTATAATTAATCCACAAGGAAATAGCTTTACGATAAAATAAATTTTCATAAACTATCTGGGGCTCATTGTATAAGCAATCGTATTCAACCTCACAATAATACTCTTTTTTCTCGTTTGTTTTTATAAAGTATTTATTTATTTCAAAGTTTTCAACCTTATCAATTTTTTCAATATATACATCAATAGCATTTCCAGTACCAAGATTTTCAAGTTCAATTAAAAATTTTGCTACATTGTCTACGAAATAATTGTTACAGAAGATTTTATTATCATTGATTGTGTGAGTATGATCAAATAACTGTGTTATAGATGGCTTTAAATATGGTATAAGTGCTAATCTTTTCTCTTCACTTATTTGTTTACGCGTAAAGGATAGAGTTAATAATACTCCACATAAAGTTATAAAGCCCCCGATGACCGCACCCATATAACTTCCAAAGAAATTTATCCATGTAAGACTACCAATTTTGTTATAAATCAATATTGGAATTGAAATAATCATTGCTAATGCAACTACAATAGCAATAATACATTTTAAAGCTCTATAAAATTTATTACGCTCCAATTGATAACCCCTTTTATTGATTGTTTAATATATAATCACAGTACATTTTAAAATGACTCTTGTACTTTTCATTATCAATCATTTTACGCAATACATCAAAAGACATAAAATAATATTCATACCCGTCATTCCAATCAATATTTGCAAATTTGTAAGCATCCAAGCAATAATTATAAACAAGGTTCTGAGATGTAACATCTCCGTCTTTATAATATTGAAGTAGTTCTTCTCTATCATCAATCATTTTATCAAAGTAATCTTCGACTTCTTCAAGTCTATAAGATGGCTCTTCCATAATATCAGAGAAATATTCCATTGCTTCTGTTAATTGATCCCCTCCGTTCGAAACAAATTCAATAACGGTTTCATAATATTCATCTTTTACGAACCATTTAAGAATTGATAAACAAGTATAATACTGCTCATATTGTTCTTGTGTCCGTGTGTTAAATAAAATCATATGAGCAAAAAATATCTTGAAGGCATCAATTATTTTATCTTTGTCAGTCGGAAGGTATGAAATCGGTCTAAACATCAAGGCATCTTTATCAGCACCTCTACCGACTGCACCAGAATAATCATGCACTATTTTATGAGCATCTAAAAAATTCATATTAGCCTCCTATCTAATTACTATATGTTATTGTGATTATCAAATTTTCTTTGTCAGTTAGTTCCATATCAATATTATAATCTTTTTTCAGATACCTTAATATCCTACCAGAAGCCCCTTTAGGAAGGTATCCTAATTTAACTCCATTGGAGTCATTAATATATTAACTCATCTTCGATAACATAATCAATAGTATCAAACTCTTCTAAGTCCTCTGGTAGTGGTTTAACTACTTATGTAAGTTTCACATGAAATCTTCATTAACTTTGGTAGAAGGGTTAGTACCAAACATTTTATCAGCTTTTTTTAATTTTTTGCCTGTATTAATTGCCTTTTTCATATTTTAAAACTACCCATAATATGCCTACCAAATAAAAATAGTTAAATCCCTTAATTGAGAATATTTACCATCATTGTACCACCATTTCTACTCACATGGCTAAATTATTAGGTAAAAAACAAATTTATCCTGAATCTAAACATAATCCAGTATATTCGGAGATTTATGTGAAGTAATTGGAGGTACCCCTTTAATATTTATTTCTAGAGTGTCAAGATAAAAAACAGCCTTCTCGATGATTAAGAAGACTGTTTTTCTTATGATATAGTATATTATTTTACTATATATAGCTTTCATTGCTTTTTTAAATATTAATTATAATATAAACTTTTGGATATCATCTTGTTGAATTTTATCAGCAAATTTTTCTTTAACATATTCAGAATCAATAACAATCTCACTCTTAGTATCATCTGGAAGATTAAATGATATTTCCTCAACCAATTTTTCCATAACAGTATGAAGTCTTCTTGCGCCTATATTTTCTGATTGCTCATTCATTAGATGTGCCAGAGTAGCAATCTCCTCAACAGCATCATCTGCGATTGTTACTTTGACGCCTTCTGTTTCAAGCAACATTTTATGCTGTTTCAGTAGAGCATTCTCAGGTACTGTCAATATCTTTATAAAATCTTCCTTTGTCAGATTCTCAAGTTCTACCCTTACTGGAAATCGGCCTTGCAATTCAGGAATCAGGTCGGTCGGCTTTGAAATATGGAATGCACCAGCACCAATAAACAACATATGATCGGTCTTTACGGGGCCGTACTTCGTGTTTACAACACTTCCTTCTACTATTGGTAAGATATCTCTTTGAACTCCTTCTTTAGAAACATCTCCGCCTATACGATAATTCTCACTGGACGCAATTTTATCTATCTCGTCAATAAATATAATCCCGTTCTGTTCTGCGTTTTCCAATGCTTCAGATGTAACTTGTTCCATGTCAATAAGGTTCTGCGCCTCTTGTTCTCTTAGAATCTTTTTTGCATCTTTGACTTTCATCTTTTTCTTTTTCTTCTTAGGGGGCATCATATCACCAAAGATACTACCCAAGCTGATATTCATTCCTTCTTGTAGATCAAGATTGTTTATCGGCGGATTGTCATTAACTTCAATCTCTATATATTGATCTTCAAGCAGGCCTTCAGATAATTGTTGTCTTACTTGTTCTCTAGCAAGTTCAATATCTGATTGTCCTGTTTTGCTTTCATCTTTTTGTTCAGGCGTCTGCAGATTCTGATTTGCTTGGAATCCTCCGCCTAGTATAAAATCAAACGGGCCTCTTACACCTCCAGAATTTTGATCCGGTTTCTTTTTACCTGGAATTATCGCTTCAATAATTTTTTCTTCTACGATGATATCCGCCACAGAATACTTCTCTTGAAGCCTTTTTTGTTTAGTGATTCTGATTGATGCTTCCACTAGATCACGAACCATAGATTCTACATCTTTTCCAACATATCCTACTTGACTGTATTTTGATGCTTCCACTTTAACAAACGGAGCATCTGCTAGCTTAGCAAGACGTCGTGCAATTTCAGTTTTTCCTACCCCCGTAGAACCAATCATCAAAATATTTTTAGGTGTGATTTCCTCTCGCATTTCTTCAGGAAGAAGGTTTCGGCGATATCTGTTTCTTAAAGCAACAGCCACTGATTTCTTTGCACTATTCTGCCCTATTATATATTTATCTAGTTCCTCAACTATCTCCTTCGGAGTCATCATATACAGTGTCTTCATTCTTTATGTCCTCCTTAAACTTTTCTCTATTTTTTCTAGCAACTTTAATTTCATCCCATTTTAGATAAACGTTTACAGCAATACCCTGTATTTCCACTTCTAAAATTTTAAGCTCATCATCGTGATACTCTCTTGGCATGTCTCCACCTCTATAATGTAAATTAGAAATAACAAAATCATTAAATCTCAACATTATGGAGGTAGATAGTCCCCATTAGTGATATACCACTTCTGTAAACTTTGTTGCCTCAACCTTTACAAAGGGAGCGTCCATAAGTTTTGCAAGCCTTCTTGCTATTTCAGTCTTTCCTACACCTGTTGGACCCATCATTAATATATTTTTAGGGGTTATTTCTTCCTTCATCTCATCTGGAAGCAAGCTCCTTCGATATCTGTTTCGCAGGGCAACCGCTACTGACTTTTTAGCACTATCTTGCCCGATGATATATTTATCCAGTTCACTTACTATTTCTTTAGGAGTCATATTATATAATGTATTCACTGATTTTCCCTCCTTTATAGCTTTTCTACAGAAATATTATCGTTTGTATATACACAAATTGAAGCAGCAATTTTTAAGGACTCTCTGACAATTTCTTCTGCAGTCATGTCTGTATGCTTGTAAAGGGCATGTGCCGCTGCATATGCATAGTTGCCTCCAGAGCCAATGGCCACAAAATTTTCGTCGGGCTCAATAACCTCGCCGCTTCCTGAAATCAACAAAATACTTTCTTTGTCCACAGCCAGCATTAATGCTTCTAAATTTCGCATTGCTCTGTCAGATCTCCAGGTTTGAGCTAATGCCACTGCCGCTCTCTTTAGATTTCCGCCGTGCTCTTCTAGCTTCTTTTCAAACTTCTCTGTTAATGTAAACGCATCTGACACAGATCCTGCAAAACCTGTGACAACTGAATTCTTATATATTTTTCTAACTTTTTTAGCTGTTTGCTTCATAATAGCGGCTTCGCCCATTGTTACCTGACCATCGCCGCCGATACATATATCGTTTTCATTTCTTCTTACAGCCACTATAGTAGTCGCATGAAATTGTCCCATATATTTTACCTCCTAATATTTTACATACCTATTCTTTATACCCACATTCTTGGTTCGAACACACCAAGCTTGTGGTTTTTGTCTTTTTTTCCATTAAAAGAGAGCCACATTCCGGACATGCTTTTTCAGTTGGCTTATTCCAAAACACTTGATTACAATCCGGGTATCCGCTACAGCCATAAAATATCCTACCTTTTCTGCTCTTTCTTTCAATAATGTCCTTGCCACATTTCGGGCATTTTACATTTATTTTGTTAACAATAGCCTTTGTGTTTTTACATTCGGGGTAACCGGAGCAAGCAATAAACTCTCCAAATCTTCCATGCTTGATGACCATATCCTTTCCACAAAGCTCACATTTCTCGCCGGTAGGCTGATCCTCTATTACGACCTTTTCAATGGCTTTATCAGCAATCTCCAATTCCTTTTCGAAGTTTTTATAGAAATCAACAATAATATCCTTCCAGTTTATATTTTTAACTTCTATTTCGTCTAATTTATCTTCTAAAGCTGCTGTAAAACCTGCATCTACGATTTCTTTAAAATAAGTTTCCATCACTTCTGTTACAATAAAACCTAGCTCTGTAGGCACTAGCATCTTTTTGTCTCTTGTAACATACTTTCTTTCAATGATGGTACCGATAATCGGTGCGTAGGTACTAGGTCTTCCGATATTTTTTTCTTCTAAGTCTTTTACAAGACTGGCTTCGCTAAATCTAGATGGGGGCTGTGTAAACTTTTGTTCACTTAGTAGCTCAATAAGTTGAAGCTTATCCCCCTGCTTCAATGGAGGTAGCATCTTGTCTTCGTCCTCTTTGCTTGTATTATTATAAACTTTTAAGTATCCATCAAATTTTAGCTTTGAGCCAGTCGCTCTGAAGGTGTAATCACCGTTGGCAATTTCTACGCTGACGCTATCATAGACAGCAGCACTCATTCTGCTGGCTAGGAATCTGGTCCAAATTAAATTATAAAGGTTATATTGGTCTTTCGTTAAAGAATCTTTGATATCGTCAGGGTGTAATGTGATATCACTAGGCCTGATTGCTTCATGAGCATCCTGTGTGTCTTTCTTCTTATTAGTATACACATGATTTCCAAGATAAGTCTCAGAAAACTGATCAATAATGTATTTCTTAGCAGATTTTTCTGCTTCCTCAGAAACTCTAATGGAGTCAGTTCTAATATAGGTTACAAGGCCCACTGTTCCATGTCCTTTGATCTCTATCCCTTCATAAAGCTGCTGTGCAATAAACATGGTCTTTTTTGTATAAAACCCCAATTTCGTAGATGCCTCTTGCTGAAGGCTACTTGTGGTAAATGGGGGGTTGGGTTTTCTTTGTCTTTCTTTTTCATCAAGTTTTTCTATAATGTAATCGTTACCCTCAAGCTGCGAAAGGATATTCTCTGCATTTTCACCATCGGGAACAGTTATTTTCTTTCCTTTATGTTCGACAAGTTTTGCCGTAAAGGATTTTGCCTTTTGTTTATTATTTTTTTCATCAGCTAAAACAGCACTAATATTCCAGTACTCTTGAGGAACAAAATCTAATATTTCCTTTTCTCTGTCGCAAAGGATTTTTAATGCCGCTGACTGAACACGACCTGCACTTAAGCCCCTTCTAATTTTTCTCCAAAGAAGAGGACTTATTTTATATCCTACCAGCCGATCCAATACCCTTCTAGCTTGCTGGGCATCCACTAGCCTTTTGTCTATAGGTCTTGGTTTTTTAACTGCCTCTTTTATAGCATTTTTAGTGATTTCGTTAAAAGCAATTCTACAAGGTTCATCCTCATCAATACCAAGAAGGTATGCAATATGCCATGATATAGCCTCCCCTTCTCTATCAGGGTCCGTTGCCAAATATATCTTATCAGCATTCTTAGCTTCCTTTTTTAATGCTTTGATGGTTTCACCTTTTCCCCGTATAGATATGTATTGGGGCTCAAAATTGTTTTCAATGTCAATTCCTAATTTACTCTTTGGTAAGTCGCGTACATGTCCAACAGATGCAATGACCTTATATTTCTTTCCCAGAAATTTACCGATGGTCTTTGCCTTTGATGGTGACTCTACAATCACCAAATTCTTCTCGGCCATAAAATAGCCTCCTTTTATTTTTGTTTCAATCTTTATATAACATTCTGCTCTCTTGAGCTTCCTACTATTTTAAGGTCCTATACTATTAAGAGATGATTATATTGCCAAACTTCTTATTTTGCAATATATATTTTTCCAAAATCTGTACGAACTACTCCCTTCATCTCTAAAATTGTAACAAGAGCGTTTATCTCAGAGGAAGGTTTTCCGGTATAGGCACATAGATAATCGCAGGTTACCTGTCCTCCTTCTCTGATGGCCTCATAAATAGTTCTTTCTAAAGGCCCTAGCTTTTCTTTTTTTGTATATGCTGGCTCTTTTCTCTTTATGCCTAGCTCGTCAATAATATCTTCGAAGGTGACGATTGGAGTCGCCCCGTCTTTTATAAGCTTATTTGCACCGATGCTATATATACTGTTTATATTCCCCGGTACAGCGTAAATATTCCTCCCTTGATCTGCTGCGCATTCTGCTGTAATCAAAGAACCACTATTTAGTCCAGCTTCTACTATTACCGTACCTAGCGATATACCGCTTATTATACGATTTCTCATAGGAAACCTGTATGGAAGTGGCTGCGTTCCGGGCTCATATTCTGAAAGTATCAGGCCATCTTTAAGAATCTTACTCATTAAGGTACTATTTGAGCTGGGATAACAGATATCTACGCCACAACCTAAAACAGCAATGGTTTTCCCTTGATTTTCTATCGCACCCTTGTGAGCATAAGCATCCACACCATAAGCCATTCCGCTTACTACAACGATTTCATATTCAGACAGGACTTTGGACAGCTCATATGCAGCCCATTTACCGTAAGCTGTAGCTTTTCTGGCCCCTACCACAGCTATAGCCGGTTTACATGCAAGAGAAAGATCTCCTCTGTAATATAATACTTCAGGAGGATCACTAATATATCTTAACATTTCGGGATATTCACTCTGATTTATGTTCACTGATTTTATTGAATCACTAGCATCACTGTTTTTCATAATAACACAACCTCCCGAGATTTTACAACTCTAAAACCTAATAGTATCAATATCTATACATCTTATCTAAACTTCTATATTGTATTGCCTCTGCAATATGCTCTATCAAAATCTGTTGGGACCCTTCCATATCAGCTATGGTTCTACCCAATTTAATGATCTTATTGTGAGCCCTGGCACTTAGGCCAAGCCTTTGAAAAGCCTCCTCTAAAAGCTTTCTTGTTGCTTTATCTAACGGACAATATTTCCTCATCAGCTGTGGGGTTAGTTGAGAATTATAAGTGATTTTCTCATTTTTATACCTTTCTAGTTGTATATTTCTTGCACCTTCTACCTCTGCTCTCATTGTCTCTGAGCTCACTTGTTTGTTTTTTCTTACTTGGAAAGAATCTAAATTGGAATTTTCTCTTTCAACAAGTTCTCTATATTTTACTGGTAGTATTTCAATGTGCATATCAATTCTATCTAACAGAGGGCCAGAAATTTTTGATAAGTATTGCCGAATTTGGGTTGGGGTACAGGTGCATTGATGTGTTTCATCTCCATAAAATCCACAAGGACAAGGATTCATTGAAGCAAGGAGCAAAAATTTAGATGGAAATGTCAGTGTACCTTTTACCCTGGAAATGGTCACTTTTTCATCTTCCATGGGCTGTCTTAACATTTCCAGCGTGTTCCTTTTAAATTCTGGGAGCTCATCCAAAAAAAGCACCCCATAATGAGCTAAAGAGACCTCACCCGGTTTTGGACTAGTTCCTCCACCTATAAGAGCAGAGCTTGAAACAGTATGGTGAGGAGAACGAAAAGGCCTTTCTTTAATAATTGGCAAGCCCTCCGACAGTTCGCCAGAAATGCTATAAATTTTTGTAACCTCTAGACACTCATCAAAGGTCATTTTAGGCATAATTGTGGGAATTCTCCTTGCCATCATGGTCTTTCCTGCACCAGGAGGCCCGATAAGCAGTACATTATGGGTAGCCGCCGCAGCTAGCTGAAGGGCTCTTTTTACTGTATCCTGACCAGCTACATCGGAAAAATCCTCTGTGTATACTTTGTCATCTGCTAAAACATCCACAGGGTTTATATAAGGAGATATTGAATCGTTACCTAAAAAATAATCAACAATTTCAGAAAGATGCTTTACTGCAAAAATCTCTACATCATCTACAACAGACGCCTCTTCCGCATTAACTGCCGGCAATATAATTTTCCTAATCCCTTGGTTTCGAAGACCTATAACCAAGGGCAAAACTCCATGAAAACCGATAATATGCCCATCTAAGGTAAGCTCCCCTAAAAAAGCATACTCCTTCACATTTTCTTCAGGAATCATTCCAATAGAACTTAAAACACTTACGGCTATAGGTAAATCAAAATGCGTACCCTCTTTTTTTATACCAGCAGGGGCTAAATTGATGGTAATTCGCTTTGCGGGAAATTTGTAGCCTGAATTGATAATAGCAGTCCTGATTCTTTCTTTAGATTCTCTTACCGATATATCAGGTAGTCCGACCACTGTAAAAGCTGGTAAGCCAGGAGATAAATCCGTTTCAACTATGACAACCTCAGATGCAAGTCCGAATAAAGATCCGCTTTTAACCTGGGAATACATAATACCTCCTCTGAATGATTACTATCATTCAACGTTTTTTATTTGATGAATATAAGCCCTTCCATTTGCGACGAGAATCTCAATGACATCAATCCGCATGTCTGTGCAATGCAAATTTCTAATTAAGGAATAGTAGTTGATGGTTCTCCTTATATGGTGCAATTTGGTCGCGGTAATGGACTCACTAGGTAAGCCATAGCTCAGGTTTCTTCTAGTCTTTACTTCAATAAAAACCAACACTTCTTTATCCATGGCAATAATATCTATTTCTCCAATCCTACACCGAAAGTTTTTTTCTAGGATTTTATATCCATTTTTAACCAAAAACCTTGTTGCTGCATTTTCTCCCCATTCTCCTAAACTCAAACCTACTCCCTCTCTATCCTATATTATCATACTTTGTAATGTTTTACATATAATACCATATACCCTTTTTTATGTCAAACTGATATTAAAAAAAGACAGCTCACTTAACAAAAGAACTGCCCTCTCATATGTTTATTCTTATTAGTTTCAATTATTTACAGCATCAATAAATTCTTGATTATGCTTTCGTACATATTTCATGGTGCAGGAATCTCCATGACCCGGGTAAATGACAATTTCATTGCTCCACTTATTTATTACATTAAGCATTGTAGCTTTCATTTCTTCTGGAGAACCATCTTCTAGGTCCGTTCGGCCAATATCCACATTAAAAATCGTATCACCAGTAAAAGCTAGCTTCTTCTTTTCCGAATAATAACAGACGCTCCCCTTTGTGTGCCCTGGAGTATGCATGACTACTAACTCCTCATCTCCAAAGGTAAGAACATCTCCATCCTCCTGCATCACATCCACTTCTTTTTTATAAATATCAGTATCTGCTCTATGCAAATGAACAGGACACCCTGTTGCTTCTTTTATTTTTGCTACCCCGCCTACGTGATCATAGTGGTGATGTGTTAGAAGTATACCCTTAACCTTTAGATCCAGCGCTTCTACCTCCTTTACGAATCTTTCTCCGTTATAACCAGGGTCTATAATATAGCATTCTCTTTGATTGGGATCGTACACAATATAGCCGTTACTTTCAAGTGTTCCACCGATTAGCCTTTTTATTTTCATCATAACTACTCCTCACTTTTGTAATTTACTTCATTCTTCATTTTCTGATATATTTTGTGCTACAGACCATGCATTTTATCCATCATTTTAGCAAAAATTAACTATTAAGGCAATTGTTCAGTCCCTGTCAAACACACAATTATTTTCAAGTATATCATCTATTGAATATCAAAGGATATTGCTTTATTAATTAATAGTGGTAAAATAATTTGTATTATTATAGATAAGATATGAGCGGGCTGACCTGCTTAGATACATTGAAAGGAAATTAGCATGAAGATTGCCATTGTAGGTGCCGGAAAGCTGGGAATTAGAATTATTGAAGCACTCTTAGGCGGAGACCACTCCGTTACAGTTATTGATAAAGACGAGGCCCTTTTGCAAAAACTAAACTCCCAATTAGATATTTTAACCGTATTGGGGAATGGTAAGCAAATCAGCCTTTTAAATAATATAAATATATCTTCTTATGACTATCTTATCGCCGCTACCAATTCAGATGAGAAAAACATCGTTATCTGCGCTTTTGCAAAGCAGTTGGGTTGTTCGAAAGTCATAGCCCGGGTGCGGGACCCAGAGCACATGAATCAGTTTGACTTTATAAAAAATACGATGCATATCGACTATCTGGTGAACCCCGACCTTTCTATATCATTAGAAATTCATAAGTACCTTGTAGAAAAATATACACTAACCAACGGGATTTTTTCGACCGGTAAAATAGCCCTCCTTGAATTCTCTGCCGATAAAATGCCAGAAATTATCGATCTAACCATAGATCGCATTGTTAAAAGGCTGGGCAATATGAAGGTCGTTGCCATATCACGAAACGGAAAGGTCATTATCCCTAAGGGAGATTCTGTGGTTATTCAGGATGATAGTCTTTACGTAGTAGGGGAAAACAATCCGATCATGGAGCTTAATGCCCATGTGCATGAAAAAGGTAAATACACAAAACTGCAAAAAGTAATGATTGTAGGTGGAGGAAAAACTGGCCTATATTTAGCGCAAAAGCTTGCTGACTCTGGCATCGCCGTGAAAATCATAGAAAGAGATAAAGCCCGGTGTCAATACCTTTCAGCTCATCTGGATGATGTGCTGGTTTTACATGGTGATGCTACTGATATTACCCTTCTTGAAGAAGAAAACATTGACGAAATGGATGCTTTTGTTACGGCTACCGGCTTTGATGAGGAAAATTTACTCCTTGCTTTGATTGCCAAAAAGCATGGTATAGAGGATGTCATAGCCAAAATAAGCCGGGAAAGCTATTCTGATTTAATTGAAAGTATGGGCATTGATATGGCCCTCAATCCCTTAGATATTTCCGTCAGCCACATCCTGCGCTTTATGCAAGGTAACAAACGGGTTGTTTCCTCACAGTTGATACAGGGTCAAGCTGAAGTTGTGGAAATTATTGCAGACAATCACATGAAACTTATTGACAGGCCCATCAGCCAGCTAGATCTTCCTAATGGTATTGTCATAGCAGCGATAAATAGGCAAGATACGGTTATAATGCCTGATAAGAATACAGAAATAAACAAGGGCGACAGGGTAATCATTTTCAGCCTGTTGTCTGAAGTGCCAGACTTAGAAAAACTGCTGCACTCAGGAAAGCTGGTATTATTTAAATAGAGGTGACCTGAAAATGTTTTTTAATTATAGAGCGCTGGTTAAGATATTTGGAACTATTCTAGCCATCATATCACTGTCAATGCTTCCATCTCTTATCGTATCTATAATATATAATGAAAGAGATGTTCTTTTTGCATTTGTATTAACCATGACACCTATGCTTGCCATAGGTTGTTTTTTGTCCCTAAAGGTCAAGCCTCATTCCTCTCATCTAACCATTCGAGATAGCTATATCATTGTTGCGTCTTGCTGGATTACCGGTTCTATTCTGGGTGCTTTGCCCTTTTTAATCTCTGGCTACATTCCTAATTTCGCCCATGCATTTTTCGAAACAGCCGCAGGATTCAGCACTACAGGTGCTACTATTCTCCCAAATATTGAATTCCTTCCTAAGAGCCTATTATTTTGGAGATCATTTACCCATTGGATTGGCGGCATGGGTATACTTGTATTTGCCATCGCACTACTCCCTTCCTTAGGCATAAGCGGTTCAAGAATTATACGGGCAGAGGTTACCGGCCCTACTATTGGAAAACTTGTGCCAAGGTTGACCGATAGCACTAAAATCTTATATTTTATTTATATAGGATTTACATTACTTCAGGTGATTCTACTTCTTCTTGGAGATATGAGCTTATACGATGCGATGATTCATAGCTTCGGCTCTATCGGGACCGGGGGTTTTTCTAATTATAACTCTGGCATAGCCCATTTCGATAGCCTCTATATCGAAATGATTATTGTGGTATTTATGTTTATCGGGAGTATAAATTTTAATCTTTACTACCTTGCTTTGACAGGTCATTGGCGTGATTGTTTCAAGGACAATGAATTAAGAATTTTTATCACTATATTAATCGGCTCATTAGCTATTATCGCCTTGAATCTTTGGTCTAGTAACATTTATGCATCTTTTGCAGAGGCCTTGCGTTACTCAACATTTCAGAGTGTTTCCATCCTAACCACTACGGGGTTTGCCACAGATAATTTTGATGCTTGGCCATCTCTTAGTAAGTTGATATTGTTTTTACTCATGTTCATTGGGGGCAATTCCTTCTCCACCAGCGGAGGAATAAAAATTGGAAGAGTTCTTATTTTATATCAACTTTTAAAGAGAAGCATACAGATGAAGCTTCATCCTAGAGCAATTGTATCTATAAAGGTAGATCATAAAGCAGTGCCTAATGAAACAGTTGCTGGAGTTACAAATTTTGTTTTTTTATATATTTTTATTTTTGTCGCTGGAACCATCCTACTTTCCTTAGAAAATTTTGATTTACTTACCACAGCTAGCGCTGTAGCTACCTGTCTTGGAAATGTTGGCATTGGTTTAAATTTAGTTGGGCCTATGCTTAATTTTAGTATTTTCTCCCAACTATCAACCATTTTTTTAGGGTTTCTCATGTTAGTTGGCCGTTTAGAACTATTTACAATATTACTTTTATTTTCAAAGCAATTTTGGAATCCGGATAAATGAGGTGGTATTATATGTCTTTTAATTTTCCCATTATGAATAAAGTATTTGGCACCATATCCACCATTATCGGGGCCTCAATGATTCCTTCCCTGGCAGTAGCCTTGATTTATCGAGAAAATTATGTTGCTAAGGCCTTTATCATAACTATCATTCCAATAATGGTCTTGGGAATTACTTTATTCAGAATTTCAACATGGAAAAACCAGAATCTAAAAATTAGAGATGGGTTTTTAATTGTAACAGCTGGTTGGATCTTGGCTTCTTTACTTGGTGCCATCCCTTATATCCTTTCAGGAGTTATTCCTTCATTCATAGATGCCTTTTTTGAATCGGTTTCAGGCTTTACTGCAACAGGGGCCACCATTTTAGATAATGTTTCAGCCATTCCGAAAAGCCTGTTATTTTGGCGCTCTTTTTGCCATTGGCTTGGAGGCATGGGCATACTAGTTTTACTAATTTCTATATTACCAGCGCTAGGTATAAGTGGCCTTAAAATCTTAAAAGCTGAAACACCCGGCCCAACCTTGGAAAAAATGTCTACACGTATGTCTAACTCAGCACGAATTACTTACATTATTTATTTATCCTTTTCAGTTATTGAATTTGTATTGCTAAGAATAGGCGGTTTAAGCATTTTCGATTCATTTATCCATACCTTTGGGAGCATTAGCACCGGAGGCCTTTCTAATTACAGAGATGGGGTTGCTCATTTTAATAGTCCCTATATCGAAGCTATCATTATTATTTTTAGCATATTGGCCTCCATCAATTTTACCCTTTATCATCATGTAATGAAGGGCAGATGGAAAGAATTCTTTAAGGACAAGGAACTGCAAATATTTCTAGCTATTATAGGAAGCTCCGTTATACTCATATTTGCAAATCTGAGCTTATCAGGAACCTATACCTCCTTATGGGATTCCTTACGATTTGCCTTTTTTCAGGCTTCAGCTTTTATTTCAACCTCCGGTTATTCTACAGCTAACTACAGTCTTTGGCCAACCTTTAGCCAAATGATATTATTTACCTTAATGTTTATTGGTGGCTGTTCTGCTTCTACTGCAGGTTCAATAAAAGTTATTAGGGTAACTGTACTCTTTCAATTAATTAAAAGGGGATTTTACAAAAGGCTTCACCCTTATGCTGTATATCCTATAAAACTAGGTGGTAAAACCATTTCATCAGAAACCGTCACCGGCGTGACTACTTTTACTATTTTGTATTTTTCCGTATTTATAATAAGTGCATTGGTTTTATCCGTGGATGGCCATGATTTAGTAACAACATTAAGCGCAGCTGCCGGAGCCTTATCAAACACAGGACTTGGACTGGGTTTGCTAAGTCCTGAAGGAACATATAGCATCTTTTCATCACCTATACGGCTTTATCTTTCATTTTTAATGATCGCCGGACGCTTAGAGCTGTATACTATTATTTTGCTGCTGACACCATCCTTCTGGCGCTATGACAGAATGTAGATACCTTTCGTTGATGTGTAAAATGGTTCACACTGCTGGTACATATTAAGATAGCAATAGGGTAATCTAATAATATAGATTGCCCTATTTCACTTAAGATCAAAAATTCAGGAGGTCATCTCATGCGTGTAAAGGATTTGATGTGTACATCTGTAACCTGTGTCCGTCCCGATACTTCGATTGTCCAAGTTGCTAAACAGATGAAGCAAGAAAATGTGGGTGCTATTCCCGTTTGCAATGATAGAGGAGAGGTTTTGGGTATTGTAACGGATAGAGATATCGTCATAAGGTCAGTTTCCGAAGAGGGAGAAAAAAAGACAGCCAAAGATATTATGACAGCTAATCTCGTTTACGCAAATCCCAATATGGATATCCACCACGCTGCCTTGCTTTTTGCTAAATATCAAGTTCGAAGGCTACCGGTAACTGAAAGCAACAAGTTAGTTGGTATCCTTTCCATTGCTGATATTGCCAGAAAACCCATCTATATAGACGAAGCAGGAGACGCATTGTCAGCAATTTCAAAACCCAGTACATTGAATTGATTTTTTACAAGTTAAAGCTTAAGTAAGAACACAGTATGAATAGATCCAATACTTATGCCCCCCAGTGAGAACTATAATAATAAAAAAGGTATAATTTTATACCTTTTTTATATGAATATAAATCTATTCGCATTCCAGTTGCTGCTCTGGAACTATAATAAAGTTGATCTCTCTATTTTGAATATTTACAGACTCAACCTGAATTGTCACCTTGTCACCCAAAGTGTACAGCTTATTGGTTCTTCTCCCGATTAATCGGTATTTAGTGGACTCGTAATCATAATAATCATCATTAAGAGTATCTATCTTAACCATGCCCTCAATAGTATTTTCAATTTCTACAAAGAGTCCAAAGGAGGCAACACCGCTAATAATACCATCAAAAACCTCTCCCACATGATAAGACATATATTCTGCCTTTTTAAGCTTTTCTACCTCTCTCTCCAACTCCTGAGCCACAAGCTCCGTGTCAGAGGCTTTCTCCGCTGCCTTTTTTGTTTTTCTCTTGAAGTATTTGATACGTTTTCCATCTAACATGCCCTTTAATGATTCCTTAATGATTCGATGGATCATTAAATCTGGGTATCTACGTATAGGCGAAGTAAAATGGCAATAATATTTTATCCCTAGTCCAAAATGTCCCAGACATTCCGTATCATAAAAAGCTTTTTTCATTGACCGGAGCATCACAGTATTCACCACATTTTCTTCTGGCTTTCCTTCTACCTTGTGCAAGATCTCATTAAGATTTTTCGGATGTACATTCTCAGAATTTCCCTTCAGAATGAAACCAAAGCTTTGTATAAACCTTTTAAACTCGTCGATCTTTTCCGGTGATGGCTTTTCATGAACCCGATATACAAAGGGGAGCTCCATCCAATAAAAATGCTCCGCTACAGTCTCGTTGGTAATTAGCATAAATTCTTCAATAATTTTATTAGCTTCTCGTCGTTCTGCTGTGGTAATACTAATGGGTATACCCTCTTCGTTAAGGCTGATATACGCCTCATCAAAATCAAAATCCAAGCTACCCCGTTCTTCTCTCGCTTTCCTAAGTATTTGGGCAAGCTCATGCATTAATAAAATTTCCTGATAGATATGGGAATATTTTGACTGCAAATCCACAGCATTTTTTTCTAACATATCTGAAATATCGGTATAAACCATTCTTTCTTTGGAGCGAATAATACTTTCATAGATATCGTAGGACACGACCTTGCCTTTTAAATCAATTTCCATATCAACGGACAATGTAAGCCTGTCTACTTTAGGCTTTAGACTACAAATATCATTTGAAAGCGTTTCTGGTAGCATTGGAATTACCTGATCGATAAGGTATACACTGTTTCCTCTTTTGTAAGCCTCTTTATCAATGTTTCCCCCATCTTTTACATAGTAGCTAACATCTGCTATATGAACGCCCAGAAGATAGTTTCCATTATTTAGCCTTTCAACAGAAACCGCATCGTCAAAATCCTTAGCATCTGCCCCATCGATTGTTATGATTACTTTGTCTCTCAAGTCCCGCCTGTCGATTAGATCCTTGGCAGTAACCTCCCGGCCTATTTTTTTAGCTTCTGCATTTGCTTTTTCTGGAAACTCTTTCGTTAAATTGTATTGTCGAATAAGGGCCTTTATATCGCCCCCCGCTTCACCAGATCTAGAAATAATCTCCTTTATTCTTCCTTCTGCACTATTATCCTTATCCGGGTATTTTCTTATTTCAACAACGACTTTATCTCCTTTTTGCGCGCCGTTAAAATCTCTTTTCAGTACAAAAATATCATCGTTAAGCCTTTTATCGTCAGGTACCACAAATCCAAATCTTTTACTCTTTTCAAAGGTGCCTACAACTTCAGTGACTGCTCTTTTTAAAATAATACTAATAACGCCTTCTCTTGCTCTTTCTTGATCCTTATTGGATAGAAGTCTTACCGCAACTTTATCTCCATTCATGGCACCGTTTAATCCGGATTTCCCGATAAATATATCGCCCCCGCCATCGGCCTCTGGTATAACAAAACCAAATCCCTTTCGATTTTTCGATAGGGTTCCTACAATCATTTCTTCTTCTTTAATTTTTTTTCCCCTTCTTCTTGCAAAATTGCCATTCATCTTCTCATATCCCATCAGATTAATTTTACAGATACTACCTATTTATTATATAGAACAGTATATATAACAGTTTCATATATGTAAAGAGCACAAAGGCAATCGTCTTTGTGCTCCCTAGCTATTACTGATTGTAATTAATTGTCGATGCCACCGTCGGTCAGATTCTGGTTCAGATCATTATCTCCATTGCCCGCTCCATTGCCCATTCCGTCTGCGCCATTTTCATCTGTCCCGATGCCATTATTTCCATCATTATTGTTGTCTATTTCGTCGTTATCTGTTACATCAGGTACTACGTCTCCCGGTTCATCGGGAATACCATTATCGTTTGTATCAGCACAACCCACAAATGCAAACATGGATAGAATCAATAATAGCACAAGAAAAATCTTTACATGTTGTCTCAATTCTTTTTCATCTCCTCTCTTTTTCTCATGATTATTATTTACAAAATATAAGTTTTTAACACAGTAAAAAAAGGAAAATCATCTATATTTAATAAATAATTTTCCTTAAATAATTTTCTCTTTTTTATATTTAAAATTTTTTTATTTTTTATTCAAAATTCCTAATGACATGTTCAATTTTGTAGCCTTGCTCTTCTAGCCTTTTTTCCACGTCTTCTGTATCCGCTGCGTTGGTTCTAATCACCACATCGCTTGTTCCGCCTCCACCTCTGAAGGCTGCAATATGAGTGATGTTTACATCAAATGATTTAAAGATTTCCCCAATATCTGCAAGAGCCCCAGGAACATCTGCTGCTAAAACGGTGATTCTGCTTCCAGCCTCCCTAAACCCTAACAAATCTATAAATGCATCAAAGATATCGCTTTCTGTTATAATTCCAACTAATTTATCATCCTTCACAACAGCCAACGTACTGATTCTGTTTTCACGCATCCGCAGCGCCGCTACCTCCAAAAGGTCATCAGGTGAAACAGTGATAACATCTTTTGTCATAGCATCACTTACCTTCGTTTTAGATAGTAAATAATTTAGCTCGAAAATGCTAAGGGTTGTGGCCTTTGTTGGAGATACTTTTTGTATGTCACCATGAGTCAGCATACCAACAACCTTTTCACCGTCAACAACTGGTATGCGCTTCAGATTTTTTTCACGCATTAATTCAATAACCTCATTGATAGGCGCGTCAAATCTAATAGTGTATGGGTTCGCAGTCATTTTATTTTTTACATACATTATTATTCCCCTCCTAAATACGACTTTTGTATTTCCGTGCTTGATGCCAGTTCCTGTCCTGTTCCGCTTAGGACGATAGATCCTGTTTCTAAAACATATGCTCTATTTGCAATTGATAATGCCATATTTGCATTTTGCTCCACTAAAAGAATTGTCGTGCCTGCTGCATTAATGTCTTTTATAATTTCAAATATTTCACGGACTAAAAGAGGTGCAAGACCCATGGAAGGCTCATCGAGAAGCATAATTCTCGGTCTAGACATAAGAGCTCTACCCATAGCAAGCATCTGCTGCTCTCCCCCTGATAGGGTTCCTGCCATTTGTTTTTTTCGCTTTCCAAGAATAGGAAAACGTTCATACACCATTTCTATGTCACTCTTGATCCCTGCTTTATCTTTTCTTAGAAAAGCTCCCAGCTCCAAGTTTTCAAGAACTGACATCTCTGGGAAAATCCTTCTACCTTCAGGAACTTGAGAAATCCCCATTTCAACCCTTTTTGTCGCAGGAATTGCAGTAATATCCTTGCCCTCTAAGGAGATTTTACCCGAGGTAGGCTTTATTAAACCAGAAATTGTACGTAAGGTGGAGGTTTTTCCTGCACCATTTGCACCAATTAGTGTTACGATTTCTCCTTCATTAACGGTTAAAGAAACATCTTTAAGGGCATGGATGACTCCGTAATGTATATTAAGATCTTTAATTTCAAGCATTTGTAACATCCTCCCCTAAGTAGGCTTCTATAACCTTTTTGTTTGACCGAATCTCCTCAGGCTTTCCGGACGCAATCATCATGCCATAATCCAGAACGTAAATGCGCTCACATATCTTCATTACTAAGGACATATCATGTTCGATTAGCAAAATAGTGAGGTTAAATTCTTTACGAATCCAATCAATGGTTTCAGTTAATTGTGCGGTTTCTTGAGGGTTCATACCAGCTGCCGGCTCATCTAGTAGTAGCATAACTGGTTTGGTAGCCATGGCTCTAATAATTTCCAAGTGCCTTTGTTCTCCATAAGGTAGATTTTTGGCTAGCTCATTTTTTTTATGAGATAAGTGAAAAATATCTAGTAGTTCATTAGCATCTGATTTTAGTCTGGCCTCCTCCTCATAAAATCTATTGGAGCGGAACAATGCCTCAGGCATCTTGTATTTAATATTCTGATGCATTGCTATTCGAACATTATCTAAAACTGACAGGTCTTTGAATAATCGAATATTCTGGAACGTACGAGATAAACCTGCCTTGGTAATATTATATGGTTTTTGTCCTCCCAGCTCTTTAGTCTGTCCATCAGCATTTAGCTTGATGCTGCCAGATGTGGGGGCATATACGCCTGTTAATAGGTTAAATAATGTAGTCTTGCCTGCTCCGTTAGGGCCGATAAGACCCACCAATTCTCCTTTATCTATTTGCATACTTACATTGGAAACAGCTGTAAGTCCACCAAAGGATTTGGTTAGTTTTTCAACTGAAAGTAGTGACATTACTAGCTCCTCCTTTACTCTATTCGCTCATCTTTTTTTCGGAGCTTGAAGAGATCTGTGATTTCTTTTGTTCCGAAAAGCCCTTGTGGTCTAAAGATCATAATTAGCACCAAAAGCGCTGCATATACAATCATTCTCACGGCAGTAAAGGCCTGAAGGAATGTGGTAATAATAGCAAGTAGTATTGCTGCCACAATGGAACCTGTCATACTGCCTAACCCACCGAACACTACGATAACTAAAATATCTATAGACTTTAAGAATCCAAACAAATCCGGCTTTAAGAAATAAAAATATGAGGCATAAAGGGCACCAGCCACACCGGCAAAAAATGCACCTATGGCAAAGGCCATGACTTTATAAAATGTGCTGTTTATCCCTACGGATTCAGAAGCAATTTCATCTTCTCTTATAGATATACAAGCTCGGCCATGAGAAGACCTGAGGAAGTTATTAATCAATATCACTGCGGTTACTGTAAAAAAAGCAAGCCAGCCCCAGTTTACAAAACGTGGTATCCCATTTAAGCCCGCAGCACCATTTGTAATTTCGAGATTTAAAAAAATGACTCTGATAATTTCTGCCATACCTAATGTTGCAATTGCAAGATAATCTCCCTTTAGACGAAGTGTAGGGATACCAATGATAATCCCTATCAAAGTTGCAGCGAGAGCACCTGCTAGAACTCCTATAACAAACCCTGTCGTGGAATTCATTCTCATAGTAATCATGGCACACACATAAGCACCTATAGACATAAACCCAGCATGCCCAAGTGAAAACTGTCCGGTAAAACCCGTAACCAGATTCAGGCTCACCGCTAAAATAATATTAATACATATGGTTGCAATAGTGATTTGGTAGAAACTATTTATAATTCCTATATTCACCAATACTTGAACAATAATAAAGGCTAATATTATGGAAGCCAGAATCAGTAAATTCTTTTTCGTCAATGCTTTCATCTATCACACCTTCTCCCTTACATTTTTGCCTAGTAGCCCTGCCGGTTTAATAATCAGAATAATAATGAGAATGGCAAATACAGCAGCATCCCTGTACATGGAATTTCCGTATCCTGATACAAGTGTCTCCAAAATACCAATAGCTAGACCTCCTATCATGGCCCCAGGAATACTTCCGATACCACCAAAAACAGCTGCGATAAAAGCTTTCAGACCCGGCATCATACCCATAAGGGGATCGATGGAGTTATAATAAATACCCACTAAAATTCCTGCTGCTCCTGCAAATGCTGAGCCTATAGCAAAGGTAGCGGATATGGTTTTGTCAACTTTAATTCCCATAAGCTGTGCTGCGTCCTTGTCGATTGATACGGCGCGCATAGCTTTTCCCGTCTTGGTTTTGTGTACAATAAATTGTAAAATAATCATTAATATAATAGCTGTGACTACAATATAAATCTGTTGCGTATTGATAACAATATTCCCAAAGTAAAAGGTCTTTGTGGAAAGCAACTTTGGATAAGATCTTACCTCTGCCCCCACAAAAAACATCATCACATATTCCAGGAGCAGGGATACACCTATAGCTGTGATAAGTACAGCGATTCTTGAGGATTCTCGAAGAGGCTTATAGGCCACTCTTTCTATTATCATACCTAAAATCGCACAAGTAATCATTGAAAATATCAGCGCTGGAAAAAATCCAAGATTTGTGTAAGTTGTTACTGCAAATCCTACATAAGCGCCAATCATGTAAACATCTCCATGAGCAAAATTAATTAGCTTAATAATTCCATAGACCATGGTATAGCCTAAAGCAATCAGTGCGTAAATACTGCCTAAGGAGACCCCGTTTACCATCTGTTGTAAAAACTGGTCCAAGGCCTACACCTCCAAATTAGAATAAAATTTCGTATGTAACAATAATTAAGTTAGAGTGAAATTACTCTAACTTAATTAATCTTAGTTATTATATCTTTTCAATTATTAATAGTCAATGTAAATACAGATATTCATAGTGAATATAAATACAGAATAGTTTAGTTAGGGTTAACCTTTACACTGCTAGCCTGAACTCCATTCTCAAGTTTAATTACTACAATGGATTTTATCGGGTTATGGTCTTCACCCATATCAAAGGTTCCTGTAACTCCAGCAAATCCTACTGTTGAAGCCAGAGCGTCCTTAATATCTTCAGGATTTGTGCTTCCTGCACGGCTTATCGCATCTGCAATGAAGTAACCTAAGTCATATCCCAGAGCATTAAATGCGTTAGGATCTGTTCCATACTTTTCATTATACCCAGCTATAAAATCTTGCACTAAAGGATCCTGGTCTAAGGATGAATAATGGTTGGAGAAATATACATCCGTTAAAGCATCTTCTCCGGCAAGTTCCAGTAAAACAGGGGAGTCAAATCCGTCAGCTCCTAGAATCGGTGCTGTTATTCCAAGATCTCTAGCTTGTTTGATAATAAGTCCAGCTTCTTGATAATATCCAGGGATAAAGATTACATCATAATCCAGATCTCTTACACTTGTAAGTATTCCGTTAAAATCCTTATCTTTTGAAACATAGCCCTCATGTGCAAGGATTTCTCCACCAGCGCTTTCAAAGGTAGCAATGAAGTTCTTTGCTAGACCTTCCGCGTAATCACTGGATTTATCTTGAATAAGTACAGCTTTTGTAGCTCCTAAATTATCTGCTGCAAAGTTTGCCATAGTAACACCTTGGAAAGAGTCATTAAAGCACAGACGGAAGACATAATCATTAACGTTTCCGCTTGTATCAATGGTTACACCCTCGTCAGCTGTTGCTGATGCAGATATGATAGGTATTTTGTTTCCCATTGCTACTGGAATAGTAGCCATGAAGTCACCGGAAGTAGCAGGGCCTAGGCATGCCACCACCTTATCTTGAGTCATAAGTCTTGTAGCCAGTGAAGTAGCCTCTGCAGGCTCAGACTTATTATCTACTTTAACGGGTACGATTTTTATCTTTCCATCGATCCCGCCAGCTTCATTGATTTCATCAAAGGCCATCATGATACCATCAACGGAAGATTGTCCGTAGGAGGCTACTGGGCCTGTAAGCTCGTAGTTAATACCTATTTTTACTTCTGTAGCTGCTTCTCCGTTGTCTCCGCTTCCATTGTCAGCATTATCGCCACCACATGCAGCCAGAGAACCCATTACCAATACTAGTGCAAGTAATAGTATAAGGGATTTTTTAAATTTTTTCATAGTACACCACCTTAACTTAATTTTAATTCATATTAATATGAATATCTATTTGTGTCAACAACTTTTTTTATTATTTATTGTGTAAGATAAACAAAAAACTGACAAAGTCATAAAGAAAAAGCTCCTATTGATTTAGGAGCTTTAGCTTTTTACACCAATTTTTTATAAATATTCATATTTTGTATGGTAAATGCTACTAAGAGCTATATTTTAGCCTATAAGACTACCTACAGCTACAAATAGAGGTGCAAATACCAGTGAAATGATAGTCATTAACTTAATCAGGATATTGATAGAAGGACCAGAAGTATCCTTGAATGGATCTCCTACTGTATCTCCTACAACAGCTGCCTTATGAGCCTCGCTGCCTTTTCCACCAAAATGACCTTCTTCAATATATTTTTTGGCATTATCCCATGCTCCGCCTGCATTGGCCATCATAATTGCTAATAATACGCCGGATGAAAGAGCTCCTGCAAGCATGCCACCTAGTGCTTCTGTTCCCATGATAAAGCCTACTGCTAAAGGTGCAATGATAGCTAGAAGTCCAGGCGCAAGCATCTCTTTTAGCGCTGATTTCGTACTGATATCTACGCATCTTGCATAATCAGGCTTTGATGTACCTTCCATGATGCCTTTGTCTTCTTTAAATTGTCTTCTTACCTCTTCGATCATCTCATTTGCAGCTTTACCTACAGAATCCATAGTCATAGCAGAAAATAGGAATGGAAGCATAGCTCCGATAAATAGGCCTGCAATGACCAATGGGTTTAAAAGGCTGATCTCTGAAAGTCCTACTACTTGAGAGTAGGAAGCAAACAATGCAAGGGCTGTAAGGGCAGCAGATCCAATAGCAAAGCCCTTTCCAATAGCTGCAGTTGTATTTCCTACAGAGTCTAGTTTGTCTGTTATTTCCCTAACTTCGTGTGGAAGCTCTGACATCTCAGCAATTCCACCAGCGTTGTCAGATACAGGGCCATAGGCGTCTACCGCTACAACCATACCTGTTGTAGAAAGCATACCCACTGCGGCCAAAGCAATACCGTAAAGTCCTGCACAGGCATAAGCAACTAAAATACCTATTGCAATACAGATGATAGGCCATACCGTTGAAAGCATTCCTACACCATAACCACTAATAATAGTAGTCGCTGATCCAGTCTGTGATTGTTCTGCGATCTTTTTAACATGCTTGTAGTCACCTGATGTATAGATTTCTGTAATTTTACCAATTGCTGTTCCTACTATAATACCGGCAATGATAGCGATAGCGGCATTATATGTCCCGAAGAAAGATTTGCTTAGGATTATGGAAGCAACGATAACAATAACACTACTTACATAAGTACCTGCATTCAATGCTGATGCAGGATTGGTGTTTTCCCCACCTCTCACAAACATAACACCGATAATAGATGCAACAATTCCAATTGCAGCTAATACAAGAGGAAAGAGGGATCCATTAACAGAATCTAATAAAAATGAAGATCCAAACATTGGCACAACTTCAGGAATAACCACTGCTAGAGTAATAGCAGATACAATTGAACCTACATAGGATTCGAAAAGGTCAGACCCCATTCCTGCTACGTCCCCTACATTGTCCCCTACATTGTCTGCGATTACTGCAGGATTTCTTGGGTCATCTTCTGGAATCCCCGCTTCTACTTTTCCTACTAGGTCAGCACCAACGTCTGCTGCCTTTGTATATATACCGCCACCAACACGTCCAAATAAAGCCATGGAAGATGCACCCAAGCTAAAGCCAGTGATAACGGAAGCTGATTCTACGCCTAATAAAACAAAAATTAATCCAAGGCCTAATAATCCTAAACCTACAACGCTTAATCCCATAACGGCTCCGCTTCTGAAGGCTACCTTTAAGGCTTTGTTCATGCTACCCTCTCTAGCAGCATTTGCTGTTCTAACATTTCCATTAGTAGCAACTGTCATTCCGAAGAATCCGGCCAGTACCGAGAATACGGAACCAAATACGTATAAGATTGCTGTTACCCAATCTATACCAAATCCAAGAACTATAAAAATAATAACGATGAGAACAACCATTGTTCTGTATTCTCTTTTCAGAAACGCCATAGATCCTTCTCTGATAAATCCGGCAATTTCTCTCATCCTATCTGTACCCTCGTCAACTTTGCCTACCCAAGAAGCTAGTCCATAAGCGACAATCAAGGCGATTATGGCTATCACAGGTACAGAAATAGCTAAAGCACTCATTTAAATTAATTCCTCCCTTTTTTAAATACATTTTAACAACACAAAGAGGCGCTGTTACACCTCTTTAATTGATTAATGAAAATATTAAATGTCTTGCTGGTAGGTTTACTCTATCGCAACAAGTATCAGCGAACATAAGATAAAAACTACCGCTGCAATTGAGCTTACCTTGCTCAACAGAGCTTCATAACCCTGGCTCTTCTTTTTTCCGAAAAGCTGCTCAGCCCCGCCGCCGATAGAACCTGATAGCCCGGCACTGTTCCCAGACTGAAGTAGGATGCTGGCTATTAGCACAATACTGGCTACCGCAAGCAAAACCATCAGGAATATATACATATTGCACCTCCTATACAAGATTAACTTCTAAAGTCTACCACTACCCTTATAAAAAATCAAGCTTTTATTCCATGTCAAAGTATTTTCTCTAGAATATTGCTATATTTGATAAGCATTTTTATTTGCTCAAGTTGTAAAAAGCTTTTTCCCCTGAATACTGCGCAGATATGTCTAAAAGCTCTTCAATTCTTAGCAATTGATTATACTTAGCTACTCTGTCGGTTCTAGATGGCGCTCCTGTCTTAATCTGGCCTGCATTGACCCCTACGACGATATCCGCAATGGTGACATCTTCTGTTTCTCCCGATCGATGAGAAATAACAGCAGTGTACCCTGCTCGCTTTGCCATTTCAATAGCATCCAAGGTTTCTGTTAATGTACCGATCTGATTAACCTTAATTAATATTGAATTACCAACACCTAGGGAAATTCCTTTTTCGAGCCTTTCTGTATTGGTGACAAACAAGTCATCTCCTACTAGCTGTACCTTTTGACCAAGCCTCTGGGTAAGAATTTTCCAACCCTCCCAATCGTCCTCAGCTAAACCATCCTCAATAGAGATAACAGGATATTTAGTGGTAAGCATTTCATAATAATCTACCATTTCCTCTAGATTTCTCTTTATGCCTTCACCTTTAAAATGATAGGTTTTACTCTCTTCGTCATACATTTCGGAAGCAGCAACATCAAGGGCAATCTTCACATCTTCACCAGGTTCATAGCCCGCTTTTTTTATGGCTTCCATTATAACTTCTATCGCCTCTTCATTAGAGGAAAGATTTGGAGCAAAACCACCTTCATCACCTACTGTAGTGCTGAGACCTTTTTCCTTTAGCACTGCCCTTAAATAATGGAAAATTTCAGTTCCCATACGAAGGCCTTCTTTAAAGCTTTCAGCATTAACAGGCATAATCATAAATTCCTGAATATCCACATTATTATCCGCATGTTCGCCACCATTCAGAATATTCATCATAGGGACAGGAAGGACTTTACCATTTACCCCTCCTATGTATTGAAACAATGGAAGGCCAAGACTATTTGCAGCTGCATGAGCTGCCGCGAGTGAAACTCCTAATATAGCATTTGCACCAAGCCTGCCTTTATTGTCTGTACCGTCTAGATCAATTAGGGTCTGATCCAACCCTACTTGGTCAAAAATGTTCATTCCAATTATTTTTTCTGCTATGACTCCATTTACATGATCTACAGCATTTTGTACACCCTTCCCCAGATATCGGTTTGCGTCCCCGTCTCTCAATTCAACGGCTTCAAAGATTCCTGTAGATGCACCGGAAGGAACAATAGCACTGCCCATGCTACCATCTTCTAGATAGATTTCAACTTCAACAGTGGGGTTCCCTCTGGAGTCTAATACCTCCCGAGCAATAACATCTTCAATATATGACATTTTTATGGCCTCCTTTTAAATGTAAAATGCATAATAAATTCTTAGATCGATTTAAATATAAACTTAGAAATTAATAATTTCCATAAAATCTGTTGGGCTCAAGCTTGCTCCTCCCACCAGAGCTCCATCAATTTCCTCCATATTCATTAGCTCTGATGCATTGGAGGGCTTTACGCTTCCGCCATATTGTATGATTATATTCTCAGAAACTTCATCTCCGTAAAGCTCCTCTAATATTTTTCGTATATATCCACACATTTCATTGGCTTGTTCCTTTGAAGCCGTTCGTCCCGTTCCAATAGCCCAAACAGGTTCATAGGCAATGACTAGATTGTTAGCCTGATCTGCCGTTATATCCCTTAGGGCATGAACAAGCTGAGTTTTGACAACAGTAAAAGCTCGATTAGCATCCCTTTCTTCCAATGTCTCGCCAACACAGAGTATCGGAATAATATGGTGTTTAAAAGCAGTATGAAGCTTTTTATTGATGGTTTCATCCGTTTCATTAAAAAATTGCCTTCGCTCAGAGTGACCTATAATACAATGAGTTACCCCTATTTCAGTTAGCATTTTTGCAGAAATCTCTCCGGTATAAGCTCCTTGCTCTTCAAAGTGCATATTCTGGGCCCCAAGCTTAATCCCTGTTCCTGAAAAAGCTTCCGCCAATACAGGTAGCTGCGTATAGGGTGCACAGATGCCAGCTTGCACATCGGTATCTTTGTATAATGTCTTGAATTCCTCTGCGAAAGCAATAGCTTCCTCTATCGTTTTAAACATCTTCCAGTTTCCTGCTATAAATGGTCTTCTCAATATTTATTACCTCCGGTATTGTTTATTTACTCTGTAACGCCGCTATGCCAGGTAGCTCCTTGCCTTCGAGAAATTCAAGAGACGCACCGCCTCCTGTGGAAATGTGTGTCATCTTGTCAGCAAGTCCATATTGTTCAACAGCTGCTGCAGAATCTCCCCCTCCGATAATAGTCATTCCATCGCTTGCCGCTAGAGCCTCTGCAACACTGCGAGTGCCTTTTGTGAAGCTAGGCATTTCAAAAACACCCATTGGGCCATTCCATATGATGGTTTTGGCCTTTTTTATTTCCTCGCTGAACAATGCCATGGTCTTTTCCCCAATATCCAATCCCATCCAATCTGCAGGGATTTTGTTATAATCGAAGATGGCTGTTTCTGCATCATTGTCAAAAGTCTTAGCTGCGGTCACATCAATAGGAAGCAGCAGCTTCACACCTTTATCCTCCGCTTTCTTTAATAGCTCTGTGGCCATTTCGACTTTGCTTTCATCTAGCAGAGAAGTCCCGATTTCATAGCCCTGGGCTTTAAAGAAGGTGTATGACATCCCTCCCCCAATAATGAGTACGTCTACCTTATTTAAAAGGTTTTCGATAACGGGAATTTTATCTCCAATCTTCGCCCCACCCATAATAGCAAGAAAAGGTCTTTCAGGCTTTTCGATAGCATTACCAAGGAATTGGACTTCTTGCTCCATTAAAAAGCCAGCAACAGCAGGCAAATACTCTGCAATACCTGCAGTTGAGGAATGAGCTCTATGGGCAGTGCCAAAGGCATCATTCACATAAATTTCTCCAAGATTAGCAAGCTCCTTTGAAAACTCTGGTCCATTCTTGGTTTCTTCTGGACGAAATCTTAGATTTTCTAGAAGCATTACTTCACTAGGCGAAAGTTTTTTCGCTTCCTCCACTATCTTTGAATCCACTACTTGATCAGATGATATGAATTTAATAGGTTTATTTAATAGCTCTGACAATCTATCAGCTACTGGCTTCATGGAGTATTTCATATCCGCCTTACCGTCGGGACGGCCAAGATGAGACATTAATATAATACAAGCGCCATGGTCTATTAGATAATTTATAGTAGGAAGGGAACTGGCAATCCTTCTATCATCGGTGATATTACCCTTCTCGTCTAAAGGGACATTGAAATCACATCTTACAATGACTCTTTTTCCCTGTATGTCAATATCTTTAATGGTCTTTTTCATAACTTTACAATCCCTTTCTAACAACATATTCCATCAAATCTACTACTCTGCTTGAATATCCCCATTCATTGTCATACCAGGAGACCAACTTTACCATATTATCTTCTATAACCATTGTGGATAAAGCGTCTATGACAGAGGATCTAGAATCGCCCTTATAATCAACTGATACTAGCGGTTCTTCTGAATATCCTAAAATTCCCTTTAGCTCTCCCTCAGCCGCATTTTTCAATGCTGCGTTTACTTCTTCCTTTGTTGTGCTTCTTTCAAGATTGAATACAATGTCTACTACTGAGACGGCAGCTGTAGGTACCCTCATAGCCATGCCATTCAATTTCCCTTTTAGTTGAGGCAGTACTAGTGAAACAGCCTTTGCAGCTCCAGTTGATGTGGGAATAATTGAAAGTGCTGCTGCTCTTGCCCTTCTCAAATCCTTATGAGGAAGATCCAATATTCTCTGATCGTTAGTATAGGAATGAATAGTTGTCATTAATCCACTCACAATACCAAATTCTGCATCAATAACCTTTGCAAAGGGAGCCAAGCAGTTCGTAGTACAGGATGCATTAGAAATGATATGATGCTCTGCAGGATCATATTTGTCTTCATTAACTCCCATGACGATAGTAATATCTTCGTTAGTAGCAGGAGCTGAAATGATTACTTTTTTTGCGCCTGCTTTAATGTGTTTTTCTGCATCCGCTTTTTTTGTAAACAAACCAGTGGCTTCTAGTACTAAATCAACCCCTAATTCCTTCCAAGGAAGCTCTTCGGGATTTTTTGATGCAAGTATTTTTACTTCCTTTCCCCCTACAAGGATAGAATCGCCCTTTACTTCAACGGTTTCATTAAATTTACCAAAACAACTGTCATACTTTAATAGATGCGCAAGTGTTGAAGGATCTGTAATATCATTGATTGCTACGATTTCTAAGTTGCTATCCTTTTCCAATGCAATTTTAAATGCATTTCTTCCGATTCGGCCAAATCCATTAATTCCAATCTTGGTTTTCATAATATACCCCCTGAAATCATATTAGTAGTATTACTATCTGCATTAGTACCTTTTTCGTTTTGACGAAGATGGTATACCCATTTCATCTCGATATTTGGCAACTGTTCTTCTGGAAATGTCAATTCCTTTCTGTGCAAGGGCTTCTTTCATCGCTTGATCACTAAGAGGCTCTTTTGGGTTTTCATTGTCCACGAGCTCTTTTATAAAGGTTTTTATGCTTTCGGAGGAAATGTCCTCACCGTCGCTTCCAGAAACACCACTGGTAAAGAAATATTTTAATTCAAAAACACCTCGTGGGCTTTGCATATATTTCCCATTTATTGAGCGACTTACTGTTGATTCATGAATGCCCACTTCATCTGCAATTTGTTTTAAAGTCAATGTATGAAGATACTTAGGTCCCTTCTCGAAAAAGTCAATTTGATGCTTTACGATTGCGCTTACCACATTATATATGGTTTGACGTCTTTGTTCTATGCTTTTTATTAACCAGAGTGCAGAATTCAGTCTTCCCGATAAAAATTTATTAATACTAGATTCTTTGTCAGATTCCATAAGCATTCGTTGATATTGTGAGCTTATGTTGAGTCTAGGTGCGCTACTTTCTGTCACAGTAACCACATATTCGCCGTCAATTTTTTCAACCACAACATCAGGAACAATATATCTAGTTTCCCTAGAGGAAGAAAATTCCCTCCCAGGCTTTGGTTCAAGGGTTCGTATCATGTCGCTGATTTCTTGAATTTCTTTTACTGAAACATTAAGACATTTCGATATATTATTTAAGCGGTTTGCTGCTATATCTTCTAAATGATTATTTATTACTTCTCTGATTAGAGGATTGTCATTATTCTGGTGGACAAGCTGGATTAACAAGCATTCCCTTAGATCCCTTGCCCCCACCCCAATGGGGTCAAAGGTATGAATCGCTTCCAGAGCTTCGTGAACTGCTTCTTCTGTCAAATTAAATTTCCCCGCTATTTCCTCGGGAGATAATGTCATGTAGCCATTCTCATCTAAGCACTCAATTATGTACCTGCCTGCTTGCCTACTACTAGGTTTAATAGGTGCAAATTGCAGCTGAAACAAAAGGTGCTCCGTTAAAGTAATCTCTGAAGGCACATATTGCTCGTAAGCATTTTCTTTTGGCTCAGGATTGTATTCTGTTTGTTTATAACTTATATCATCATACTTTGTTTCTTCGAAATACTCTGCCCAGTCAATTTCTTCTCCTTTTGAGGAGTGGAGCTCCTCTTCATGTTTTTCCGCAGAGGTTTCTATGGTGCTTTCGGGAACACTTCCATCTTTTTCATGGTTTTCCGTATCAGGTGGAGACAAATCTAAAACAGGATTGGTCAGAAGCTGTTCTTCAACATAGCTTTCCAGCTCTTGGGTATTGAACTGCAATATCTGTATCGCCTGAATAAGCTCAGGCGTCATCACCAATTTTTGGGTTTGCTCAATAGTTAGATCATATCCTAATCTCATAAAGAACCTCACAACATTCTGCCTAAAGCACGATACTGCTCAGGCAGGATTTATACTTTCTGTGCTTTTTATACATAAAATACCGAATCGTTTTTTCTTTGAATATTATAGCATAAACGTAATATGTCACAGCAACACCTACGGCAGCCTTCTAACTTCTATTATAGCATAAACTTCTATTGATATTATGGCGTTGCAACAATGGAGTTATTGTTAGGGAGAAGAATGCCTCTTAACTTAATAACTCATTCATTATAACATACATAAAAGTCTCTTAATGATAACTAAATACTATTGCCTCTTAATTATATCATAATCAAAAGTCATCTTATGATACAAAAAATTTTACCCCAAGTAACGCCGTACTAATTATCGAGGGATTTATTATATCATAACACAACCTATCTTACTCATTTATATTTTCTCCTCTTTATTCTATTTAATGACTTTTATACAAGTTCAGGAAATCCAAGCTGTCTCAAGGCTTCAAAAAGAACAATGTTTGCAGAATTTGCTAAATTTAAGGACCTAAGCTTGATATTATCACTCATAGGAATTCGTATGCACCTATCCTCATACTTACTAATAAATTCTACGGGCAAGCCTGCTGTTTCCTTCCCAAAAATAATCATTGCATTATCTTCATATTTAATCTCTGTATAAATCTTCTTTGCTTTTGTGGTTGCTAAATAAAAGGGCCAGTCTTGATATTTTTCTAAGAAAGATAAAAGACTTTTATGCACTTCTAAATCCACTAAAGGCCAGTAATCTAGCCCTGCACGTCTTAACGCTTTGTCTTCTATAGAAAAGCCTAGAGGCTCAACTAAATGTAGCTTTGTGCCTGTTGCAGCACAGGTCCTAGCAATATTTCCAGTGTTAGGTGGAATTTCAGGTTCAACCAATACAATATGAATGCTCATAATTCTATCTCCTCTCAATTTCATATCATAATAAATTTTTGAAGTTTTTTAAAGACAATTTTACTTTTCTACGGTATAATGCTAATAATTGCCGAAAAACAGGCTATAGAGCAAAATTTTAATAGGACATCTAATGGATAAGCCTGTATAAAAGACAAATTTTTAGGAGGTTCTTAATTAAATGAAAAAAATAAATGTTGGATTACTTGGATTCGGTAATGTGGGTATTGGTACTTATAACACATTACAAATGAATAAAAAAAGTATTGAGGAAACAACAGGTGTTTCTATTGAAATAACAAAGCTACTTGTAAACGATATAAATAAAAACAGAGGCGTAGAAATACCACAGGGTACGCTAACAAATAATCCTGAGGATATTCTATCAAATCCGGATATTGACATTGTTGTAGAATTATTAGGAGGTATAGAGCCAGCCACAGAATATATGCTAACGGCTTTAAATAACAAAAAACATGTTGTCACTGCAAACAAAGCAGCTGTAGCGGCCAATTATGAAGCATTGATACAAGCAGCTAAGGAAAATCAGGTCATGTTTCGCTATGAAGCAAGTGTTGCAGGGGGTATCCCTATTTTAAATGCGTTGACTACCGCACTTACCTCAAACCAATTTGACGAAATTCTTGGTATCGTTAACGGCACAACAAACTACATTTTAACTCAGATGACCGAATATGGGCTTGAGTATGATGATGTATTGAAAATTGCACAGGAAAAGGGCTTTGCAGAAGCGGATCCAACAGCCGATGTGGAAGGCATAGATGTGGCAAACAAGCTTTCTATCTTGATTTCCATAGTATTTGGTGCCCGAATTCTTCCTGAAGAAATTCCCACTACCGGGATTTCCAATATATCAAAAGATGATATTAAATTAGCTGACCAATTTGGTTACAAAATAAAACTATTAGCCACAGCTAAAAAAGTAAATAACCAGCTAGAGTGTCATGTCCAACCGGCCTTCGTTCCCAAGGATCACCCACTCGCTTCCGTTGCAAATGAATTTAATGCAGTTTTTGTTACGGGAAACGCCGTTGATGACTTGATGTTCTATGGCAAGGGAGCAGGACCACTTCCAACAGGCAGTGCTGTTATGGGTGATATAATTGAAATAGCAAGGGCCATAGCTAAAGGCGCAGCTTTCGACTATTATTCCAATGTAACTGCTAAGAGAATGCTTCGATTTATTGGAGAAGGCCAAAATAAATATTACGTGAACTTATCGGTGAAGGATGTCCCAGGGGTTCTCGGAAGTATCAGCACAACTTTTGGGGCTTATGGTATAGGGGTAGATTCTGTACTGCAGTTATCTAAAGAAGTCACTGCTGATAGAGATGTCCCTCTTGTTTTTATTCTCCACGAAGTCACAAGAACAAGGCTGGATGAGGCTTTAGGAAAGATAAGTAAAGCAGGATTTGCCAGCGAAATTAAAAGTATCATAAGAGTAATGTAATGATGTATTTAGAGGAGGAACAATCCATGAGCTTATATGAGCAATGGGAAGATTTGATTGGGAATCAAACAGAAGAAACTTTTGATGAATTCTGGACCGAGTACAGCTCTACAGAAAAAAGAATTTATAGCGACATTTTAGACCATTATGAAAACAGTGTAACAGGAGCCTTCCAGGATCTAGCTGAAAAATATGATGCACGCCCTGTTATATTTATGGGATTCTTAGATGGAATCAACTCCAGCCTACGAAAAGAGCAGGATCTAAAAAAATTTGACGAAAATTCCGAAGTAAACCTGGATATCAATTTCGAAAAATTATTTTTCAATATGCTAGAGGCTAAAGCTGATTACCTATATACTCTACCACAATGGAGCAATATATTGACCGAAGAAAAAATGCAGGAAATAATTAAGGCTCATAAGAAGTCCAAAACCTTAGTCAAGGAAAAAGCACCTGGCCGAAACGACCCTTGCCCTTGCGGAAGCGGAAAAAAGTATAAAAAGTGCTGTGGAGCCATATAACCTAATTACTAAAAATAAAAAAACCGTCACTTTTCAAATGATTTTGATAGGTGACGGTTTTTTTATTTAGACTTTTTACAGATAGGTGCTAAGGGGCATATCTCACATTTTGGTTTTCGCGATTCGCATATCCTTCTGCCGTGCCAGATCAATGCATGATGCATTTTTGTCCATTGTTCCTCAGGTAATACCTTCATTAAAGAAAGCTCTGTCTGAAGCACATTTTTTTCATTAACTAACCCAATCCGGTTCGCCACGCGGAAGACATGAGTATCCACCGCAATTCGTTGTTGACCGAAGCCGCTGGCTAAAACTACATTGGCGGATTTCCGGCCCACCCCTGGAAGGGCTATAAGCTTATCGTAGTCCTCTGGAACCTGACCATTATACTCTTTAGAAATGATTTTAGAGAGGGCTATTATATTTTTAGCTTTTGTTCTATAGAGTCCAATACTCCTAATGATGCCTTGCAGCTCCTCCTCCTTCATCTGTGATATGGAGTGGGCATCAGGATACTTGCCAAATAGCTTTGGCGTTACCTTGTTTACACTTGCATCCGTAGTCTGTGCGGATAGTACCACCGCTACTAAAAGTTGAAACACCGATTCAAAGCCAAGCTCGCAATTTGCATCTGGATAAGTATCATTCAATATTTTAATTGCCCTATTAATACTTTCTTTAGATAATGTAGACATATTTCTTCTCTAACTTCCTTTAAATATTTTTAGCTTTTCTCCTTCTACCATTGTATCATTTTTTTCGAATTTCTATCAATAAAGCTCACCTTAAAAATCTGTATAAATAACTCGAAAATCTGTATATTTTATCTGAAACTTCTAAATGATTTAAATAATTAAAATTTTGTTATAAAAACTAGTTACATTTGTGATTTTATAATGTATAATGAATTTGTAATATTCTTAATCTTTAATATTTGATGGAGGTGTTTTAATGTCGAAGTACACGCAAAAGGAATTTGGCGGCTTGTACGAACTTACAGATGCCGCACGTGCAGAATTGACTAGTTCTAAATACTACAATGAAGACTTAGTACCCACTTCTGTATCGCAAAGAACCTGGACTACATACAATATCACAGCCCTCTGGGTTGGTATGTGTATCTGTATTCCGGCTCTATCTCTTGCTTCCGCAGCCATCAGTCTTGGCCTATCTCCATGGCTTGCAGTTATTAACGTTGTAATCGGAAACCTTATCATTTTAATTCCTATGCAGCTTAACTCTCACGCAGGCACAAAATACGGTATTCCTTTCCCTGTATTTGCTAGGTTAACATTTGGAGCTGCAGGTGCTCACGTTCCGTCAGTCATGAGAGGCCTCGTAGCCTGTGGCTGGGTAGCAGTACAGTCTTGGGTCGGCGGCGGTGCTATCGCTGCAATACTCGGAACAGGATTTGGCTTTTTTAGAGACACCAGCATAACAATCGGTTTACCAGGTAACGATGCCGTTGTCGTAGGACAGCTAATTGGCTTTTTCGTATTTATGATTTTTGTGGCATGGGTTGCGTATAACGGCTTTGAAAACATCAAATGGGTCCAAAACATTGGTTCGCCAATACTAGTAATTGTTATTTTGGCATTACTTGCTTGGTCTGTTTCAATAGTTACTAGCTCCGGATATGGCATTGGGGAAGTTATGCAACAAGGCAATGACTGGGGCTTACTTGAAGCCAATGGGGGTATTGTATATGTCTTTATGGCCTGTATAACCGGAAATATTGCTTTCTGGGCTACAATGGCATTAAACATTCCAGACTTCTCAAGATATGCAAAATCCCAGAAGGTTCAGTTCAGAGGCCAGCTCTATGGCGTACCTATTCCAATGTTTGCTATGGCTTTTGTAGGTGCTTATTTTGCCCAGGCAACCAAGCTCACCATGGGCGAAGCTATGTTTGATCCTACTAATGTGTTCTACTATGTTGATAATAAACTTGTAATAATATTTACCGCAATAGGTGTTGTTATAGCCACTCTTACAACAACCGTAGCGGCCAATGTAGTTGCGCCAGCTAACGGATTCAGTAACTTAAGTCCACAAAGAATTTCCTATAGAAAAGGGGTTATCATTGCCTGTATAATAGCTACATTCGTATTCCAGCCTTGGTGGATTTACGGTTCAGGTGCTGCTTATATCTTCACCTGGATGAATAACTATGGAATGATATTAGCTCCTATTGCTGCCATATTCGTTGCTGACTACTACATCTGTAAAGAAAGAAGGATCGATGTAGCTGCATTGTATGCTGGCCAGAACGGAAGATACTGGTACTCTAGTGGTATTAACTGGGCCGCTATCATTGCATGGATTGCTGCGTTCATTCTGCCTCTACTTGGAAATACAGTATGGCTATATGATGGTGGCGATCTTACAATCATGGATCACATCTCTGCCAATGGCTATATCTTCTCATTTGTTGTAGGCATGGTCGTCTACATTCTCCTAATGAAATTACCTAGCTTTGCGAAAGATTCTTATCTAGCAGCAGAAGACGAGTTAGCCTTAACAGAACGTGAAAATGCTAATGCTTAAAACTTCTATCGTATGACAACAGGAGCCTTTGCGACCCAGGGGCTCCTCATTAATCCTAGCATAATAATATAGGAGGTGTTAATATTGGATTTATTAATTAAAAACGGCACAATTGTAACTGCCGAGTCAACCTTTAAAGCAGACATTGGTGTAAAAAAGGAAAAAATTGTAGCTATCGGATTAAACCTAGAGCCCTCCCATGGTACTGAGGTCGTAGACGCAGAAGGTAAATTGGTTCTGCCCGGAGCTATAGATGGACATACACACCTAGCCATGCCATTTGGTGGAACCATCTCCACAGATGATTATTTTGCAGGCACAAAATCTGCTGCTTGTGGAGGTACTACCACAGTATTTGATTTTATCCTTCAAGGACAAGGCGAAATGATGGCTGATGCTATAAAACGAAGAGATGCCATTGCTGCGCCTGATGTAGCAGTTGATTATTCTTTCCATATCGGTGTTTGTGATGTTACCAAACCTGAATTACTGGATTCCATGGAAGATGCAGTGAATCTAGGTATTCCTTCATTCAAAGTATTCATGGTATATGATTTCGGTGTTGATGATGGCTCTTTTTATCAGGTATTGCAAAAGGCATCTAAAATTGGTGCTTTAGTAGGCGTTCATGCAGAGAACAGAGATGTAAACAATGTTTTAATCAAACAGTATTTGGCAGAAGGCAAAACAGATGCTTGGTGGCATTATATGTCGAAAAATGAAGATGTGGAAGGCGAAGCCTGCGTAAGAGCCATTAATCTTGCTAAAATGGCAGGAACCTCCCTGTATATTGTTCATCTGGCTAATAAGCAAGGAATGGATGCAGTAACCCTTGCTAGAGACGAGGGATACCCCATCTTTGCAGAAACTTGTCCTCAGTATCTTCATTTTACCAATGAAGTCTACAAGAGAGAGCGAGCCAGAGACTTCGTTTGTTCACCGCCTATTAAGGGGCAGGAATCTCAGGATGCACTCTGGGCAGGTATTATTAGAGGGGATATTTCCACTATTGCAACAGACCATTGCCCATTTACTCAGGCAGAAAAGGACTGGGGAATTACAAAAAGTGACGGAAGCCCCGGTAATTTCACAACAATACCAAATGGCTGTGCCGGAATTGAAAACATGTATCCTTATATATTATCTGAAGCTAATAAGGGTAGAATCACCTTTAACAAAGCCGTGGAAATATCTGCGACGAACCCTGCAAAGCTATTTGGCCTAGACCATCTGAAAGGTGCATTAAGGGTTGGTCTAGATGCAGATATAGTGATTTACGATCCTGAAAAAAATGTAACTATAAAAAATGAAGATATGCATGGAGATACGGATCATACCATTTGGGAAGGCGTTCAAGTAAAAGGGTATCCAGTAGCTACATATAGCAGAGGGAATCTAGTATATAAAGACGGGGAATTCCTAGGCCAAAGAGGCGCAGGAAAGCTTGTTCGATGTAATCCAATAAATTTAACTGGCCCAGAATTATAATAGATCTCCTTAAATTCATAGAAAAGGGAGAGTGTTTTAAGCAGCCGTATTGCATTGAAAACACTCTCCCTTTTCTTTATTTCTTCTTTCGATAATTCCCTGAACGGTTATCGCTTCTTTTCTTAAAGCCTTCCGAACGTCTTCTTCCCTTTGGCCTTTGTCTTTTACTTGCTTTTTCAACCGAAACAGCTCTACCCCTATGGGTGAAGCCTCTCATGGAATCCATCACTTCATCGGCATATTCAGCAGGCACTTCTACAAAGGTGAATTGCTTATGGATATCAATGGCTCCAATAAGCTTTCCCGAAAGGGAGGTTTTAGAGGCGATGCCTTGCACAATGTTTTTAGGCTGTATGTTATCCATGGAACCCACATTCATAAAGAGTCGTACCATACCTTCTTTTCGGTATATAGTGCTGTCATCGTCCAAATCCGAAAGTTCATAGCTTCTATCCAGCTCATCAAAGGCCAACTTAAATAATACAGATGCCACATCCAGGGTTGTCGCATCGTCAGCTTCTGACAAGATTCTTTCAATGGTTATATCATATTTCGAGTGACCACCTTCACTTAACTGCTTAAGAACTTGATTTACAGCAGCCTCAAGCTTCACCTCTTCCACATCTGCAATGGTTGGCGGTTTCATAGGAAGAATTTCAGACTTTGTATAACGCTGGATATCTCTAAGCTTGTAAATGTCTCTGCCAAAGACAAAAGAATAAGATACGCCTTTTTTGCCAGCCCTGCCTGTTCTTCCGATTCGATGCACGTAATACTCTTCATCTGTTGGGATATCATAGTTAAATACAGCTTCAACATTATCCACATCGATTCCTCTCGCAGCTACATCTGTAGCAACAAGAATGTCGATGTTTCCTTTTCGAAACTTATTCATAACCCTGTCACGTTCAGACTGCTTCATGTCTCCATGAAGGGCTTCAGCAGAATAACCTCTTGCCTGTAAGGCGCCGGTAACCTCATCTACTTTTCTTTTTGTGTTACAAAAAACTACGCCCAGGTTTACATTCTTTGCATCGATAAGTCTGCTTAATAGTTCAAGCTTAGAAGATTCTCGAACCTCTAGATAGTATTGCTCAATACTAGGTATTGTAAGCTCCTTGCGCACAGTGACAATCTGCTCTGGATTATTCTGATACAGCCTCGCAATTTCTTTAATTTCTTTTGATAGCGTAGCAGAAAACAGCAGAGTCTGTCTCTCTTTTGGAAGTCCCTCCAAAATAGTATCAATATCTTCACGAAATCCCATATTCAGCATTTCATCAGCCTCATCTAGGATAAGCATTTTAAGACTATTAAGCTTCAAGGTACGCCTACGCATATGGTCCATCACTCGGCCTGGTGTACCAATAATAATCTGAGGCTTCTTTTTCAACGCCATAATCTGCCTGTCTATGGATTGTCCTCCATAGATTGGCAATATTCTTACACCTTCTTTATATTTGCAGACGTTTTTTATTTCCTCAGCCACCTGTATAGCCAGTTCCCTTGTAGGGCACAGAGCTAACACCTGAATTCCTATGGCATTGATGTCAATCATTTCCACTGCAGGTATGCCAAAGGCACAGGTTTTTCCCGTTCCCGTCTGAGCTTGTCCTAATAGGTCCCTCCCTGTTAAGATATGTGGGATTGCTTTAGATTGTATGGGAGTTGCTTCTTCGAATCCCATATCACCAAGCCCTCTTAACACCTCATCAGATAGATTTAACTCACTAAAATTTAAATTTTCCATTCATTTCCTTTCATTAGTCCTATTACACTAATTTTAATTGTTCTTTAACTCTCCAAGCACACCATAAACTGTATGGGTGCGATAGCCTAAAGCAGCAAGCCTTCTGCCGATCTTAGCCAGGTGTTTTTCATTCAGTTCCTGTTTGGAATTTGATTCCATACCCATTCTGTCTAATATCTTCATAGCCTGCCCCATAGCTAGGTCTTTTTCTCTTTCATATATTTCATGATTTTCAAAAATAGCTTCCATTAATTCTGGTGAAATACCCTTTTCCTTCAGTCCATGTTTTAGCTTTATAGGGCCCCAGCCTTTTGCTATACCATAATTGATATAGATTTCGCCATATCTCTCATCATTGATATATCCAAACTCCTTTAAGAATCCAATAGTCTCTTCAATGTCCTCCTCTTGATATCCCTTGCTCTTTAGGTGATCTACAACCTCTTTAGTTGACCGCTCCCTATATTGCAAATGCTTCAGTGCTATATCCCTTATTTTATCCAACTTTATTATTCTCCCTCCTCAACAGCCTTTATACCCATAGAAGGTAAGTTGATACCGATTACCCCTGCTATGATTAAAGCTGTGCAGACAATATGATAAATCCGAAGGGGCTCCTGTAAGATTATCACCCCAGCAACAATGGAAATCGCTGTGGACAGATTCCCAAACAAGGTGGCTTTTACTGCCTCCATGTTGGCCATCATGTAGCTCATTAGTTGGAGCGTCACCAATAAGCTTAGGACCCCGAGAAAAATAATAGATAAAACAAATTCCCAATGGATAAGTGGTTTAAAATATAAACCTAGGGTACCGTTTTTTAACCCCGTTATGATAGTTGTCCCGTTAAAGATTAAGAAGCCCCCTAAGCAAATGAAAAAGGCGATCTCGTATGGCCTGAATTGATTACGCACATAACGAAGCATTACATTGCTACTAGCCATAGCCACGCTAGATAGTAGCAATATAGCTAAACCTGTAAAATTTACGGTTATATCAGTAGCGCTTAAAATAAACATGACAATAACAGCACCTACAGATATACACATGAAAATATTCTGCTTCCAGCTTGTCGTTTCGTTCATTAAAGCTTTTGCAAAAAACTTAGCAAATATGGGAACCATTGCAAAGATAATTCCACTTTCAATGGATGTAGAAAATGCTAATCCTACAGTTTGGAGAGTCATAAAACCAACATATAGAATAATACTGATTACAATCAGTTTAAGGGACTTACCTTTCCAGTTAATCCTTTGTTTTCCAAGGAGTACGGGAATCAATGCAGCTATAAAGGCAGCATTATATCGATGGGTAAGGGTTTCCAGGGGTGTTACTACTGTGACACAAGTCTTTATACCTAGGAATGAAAACCCAACTATAATTGAAAACAATAAGGCGCTTCCATAGACCTTATATTTTTTATTTTCTTTCAAAGTTTGTGGTAGATTGCTTGTAGGTATGACTTTTTTCATGACTACTCCTTTACCTCAACCAAAATATCTTTCAGATCTACATACTTTTTAGATGTTAATGGTACGTCACGTAGTTCCTCAATCTTTTTCTTATTTTTTAGACAATATGCCATTTTAATATCAGTATCTAAAATTGTCGGAGAAGAATACATGTGTATAATATCTTCCTCTAGTCTATTTGCTCCTGCTTGGGCACTGGTAGTAATACGATCTAGTAGCCTCCCGTCCCCTACTACTGAAAAGCTTTTGAGCCCCAAGGACAAACCTTTGCCCTTAAACTTGATAAACGCTTCCTTCCGAACCCATATGTCAAAAAAGCCTTCTATTCCAGTACTGGCAACATAACTGATTTCCTCTGGTGTAAAAAAACGTTTGGCAATGGCCTCATATTGTAAGGTTTTTTTCCTTTTCAAGGGCTTATCATCATGATTTTTACCCCTCCAAAGATCCATGTCTTCGATATCCAAGCCTACATTCTCAAAAGCCATCAAACAAGCCCAGAACCGTCCTGAGTGACTAACTGAATAATGAATACTACCCTGCACAGCTCTATTATCTATCAAGCTTGGTTTTCCATATTGATCCCTTTTGATACCAATGGAGTCCATTTCTGCTCTGGTAAGACCTATTGATTTTACCTTGTTAAAATCCTTAAGAACCAGCTTCACTAGAATATCGCTTAATTCTACGTTTTCATTATCCTTTTTAAAATCATCCAATAAAAGTTTATTTGTTTCCATGTTGCATATATAAAAAATCATATTTTAAATCCCTTCATGGAAAATCCTCAGAGAAAGAAATATATCCCTAACCTTATTAGTATACATTGAAATCCAAAGTTTTGCAGTATAAATTTCAACTCTTGGTCAATTTATCAAAATTTTTCATACTGCTTTCACATTTTTTGTTCATAATAAAAGCCTATCTTAAAGACAGGCTTCATTCTAAATCCCTATTTTTTTATTCTTTCCAATATAGTTTTATATCCATCAGCACCGTAAATCAAACACTTATTAATCCTGCTAATGGTTGCCGTACTGGCTTTTGTTATTTCTTCAATTTCGCTGTATGTCTTATGCTCCGATAATAGCTTTGCAACCTGTAAACGCTGAGAAATTGCATGGAGCTCATTGACAGTGCAAATATCTTCAAAAAAACGATAGCAGTCTTCTTCCGTTTCTAGTGCTAAAATTGCTTCGAAGAATTCATCCAATTGAGGACTTTTAAATTTTGATTCATATCCCATATAAGATTCCCTCTTTACAATTATACTCTTGACACTTTATTACTTTAATGCCTTACAGTATATTTTAACATGAATTCATATTGTTGACAATAGCTATTTTTTCCATTAGAATAATCTGTATATCATTGTGTCCAAACAATAGCTATCTAACAGAGATATAAAAAGAAACATTTCCAAAATCTTGGATTTTGAGAAATCATACGCGTAAAAGGGAGTAGTTTTAAGTTTATGAGCCAACATCCTGATGAATCTTTTTCATCTGGTCATAAACCCGTTAGGTAACAAGACTTTTAGCATAATTTTTGAGCATTTTGCAAATGTTATGTCTATAGGTCTTTTTTTATTGAACTTATGGCATATTATATCAGAATTCTCAAAGAAAGTAATCACTACATACGGAGGGAAAAACATGAAACAGCAAAAACCCGTTCCAGAAAACAAAAATGAAGTAATGGATAAGGAAGAAAAAATGATGAGTGAAAGAATGCAAATTAAAGAGGTGCTCCATAGTCTCGATGTGACTCAAGAAGAGGGATTATCCTCAGAGGAAGCTAGTAAGAGATTAGAGAAATATGGGCCTAATGCCTTTGAGGAAAAAAAGTCAAAGACAAAAATACAGATGTTTATTTCTCAGCTTAAAGATCCTATGATCTATATTCTTATGTTCGCAGTAATCATATCTGCCGTTTTAAGAGAGTTTGCAGATGCAATAATAATTATTGCTGTTATATTGCTAAACGCTACCATAGGCATGATCCAGGAAGCCAAAGCTGAAAAATCACTAGAAGCTCTAAAGAAGCTTTCCAGTCCAACTGCCCTTGTACGCAGAAATGGAAAAGCTATAGAAGTTCCTGCTGCAGATCTAGTTGTGGGGGATATCGTCATATTGGAAGCAGGCAGAGTTATTCCTGCAGACTTGCGCCTTCTATCCAGTGTAAACTTAAAGATTGAGGAGTCTGCCTTAACGGGAGAATCTGTTCCCGTTGAAAAGGATGCAAATTTTATAGCCGATGGTGATGTGACCTTAGGTGATCGTCTAAATATGGCCTATCTTTCCACAAGTGTTGCCTATGGCAGAGGTGAAGGGGTCGTAGTCGAAACGGGGATGTCTACAGAAATCGGAAAAATTGCTAAAATGATTAGTGAGCATGTTGAACAAATGACGCCACTTCAGAAAAGACTAGGAGATTTAGGCAAAGTATTAGGAATTGTAGCTATTGTCCTTTGCGTGGCATTATTTGTTATTGCTTTAATACAAGATAGAGATATTATGGAAATGCTACTTACAGCCATTTCACTAGCTGTTGCTGCTATTCCCGAAGGCCTGCCAGCGGTGGTTACCATTGTACTAGCTTTAGGCGTACAGCGAATGGTAAGAGTAAATACTATTGTTAGAAAACTTCCTGCCGTTGAAACCTTAGGCTCTGTCAGTATTGTCTGTTCAGATAAAACAGGTACCTTGACTCAGAATAAAATGACCGTTACAAAAACTTATCTAAACCATATGCTAAAGGATGTTACAGAGTTAAGTTACGATACAGATCAATTGCTAATAGATGGTTTTGTGCTTTGTACCGATGCATCTATTGATGAAGAAACACGTTTAGGAGATCCAACAGAACTGGCCCTTCTAGATATGGGTGAGACCATTGGCATCAAAAAGAGTAGCTTGGAAAAGAATGCACCACGTATTAATGAGCTTGCCTTTGATTCCGGTAGAAAAATGATGACCACAGTTCATAAGGATTCCTCTGGAAAAATTATTGCTTATACAAAAGGGGCCATGGACCGTATCATTAATAATTGTACCGGTATTATAATGAATGGTGAGATTAGGCCCATTACTAATGAGGATAAGGAAAAAATTCAAGCAGCTGCTAAGGAAATGGCCACTTATGCCCTACGTGTATTAGCATTAGCGATAAAGTTTGATGATGATTCCGCTACTGAGGATAATTTGATCTTCACTGGTCTAGTTGGCATGATTGATCCCCCACGACCTGAGGCAAAGGATGCGGTAACTGTCTTCAAGGGCGCATCGGTAACAACTGTTATGATAACCGGCGATCATATTGACACGGCTTTTGCAATAGCAAAAGAGCTTGGTATTGCAGAACATGAAGATCAATGTATTACTGGAGATAAACTAAATCAACTGTCTCAGGAAGAGTTAAATGCAATAGTGTCTAACCTTCGTGTGTTTGCAAGGGTTTCTCCAGAAAACAAGGTGATGATCGTCAATGCATTTAGATCTCACGGAAACATCGTTTCCATGACGGGAGACGGTGTTAATGATGCACCTTCCTTAAAATCAGCAGACATCGGTGTAGCTATGGGTATTACCGGCACTGATGTGGCCAAGGGAGCTGCAGATATGGTCCTAACTGACGATAACTTTGCCACAATACAAAAGGCCATAGAAGAAGGTCGAAATATATATAATAACATTAAAAAGTCTGTGTTATTTCTCCTATCGTCAAACCTAGGTGAAGTCATTACCATGTTTATGGCTATCCTCGTGGGACTTCAATCCCCACTAAAGGCAATCCATATCTTATGGGTAAACCTCATTACAGACTCCCTGCCTGGACTAGCCCTAGGGGTTGATTCCGGCGACCCAGAGATTATGAAAGATACTCCTCGGGATCCGAAGGAAAGCCTTTTCGCAAGAGGAGGCTATGCGATTATCTTGTTCTTTGGGATTGTTATCGGAGCAATTACGTTAATTGCATACATTTTCACCCCAGTTAGTATTTTAACCGCTTCAAACCAGGCCATAACATTGGAAAACATAAAGCTTGTACTATCTGACCCTACGATACATGCACTGTCTCAAACCTATGCTTTTACAGTTTTAGCGATATCTCAGCTGTTTAATGCTATGGGCATGAGAAATCTGAATAAATCTATCTTTAAATTTAATCACTTTGATAACAAACTGATGATTGTAGCCTTTGCAGTAGCCTTCATCCTTCAGATTGCAGTAACAGAAATTCCTCTGCTGACAGATGCTTTTGGTACAATTGAGCTTAGCCTTAAGGAATGGCTTGCACTTACAGCCTTTTCTACCGCACCTCTATGGTTCCATGAAATCTTTGTTTTGGCTAAATTTATTAAGAATAAGTCAAAAGCTTGATTATGTTTTCAAACTAAAATTTCTATCAATCAGAGATTGATGAAACAATAAACGAGGGTTTACCACCTTTTAGTGGCAAACCCTCGTTTTTATGTATAATAGAAAACATCATTTCCAATTATACTGTTATATAATCCCTACTTTTTTCATTTCATTAACTAGTATAGCCTTTGTACCTTCTTCCATTTCATACAATGGCAATCTATATTTACCCACATTCATGTTGGCCAAATTCATAGCTTCCTTAATTGGAATTGGGTTTGTTTCAATAAACAAAGCATTAATGAAATCTAAATACTTTAGTTGAAGTTCTCTAGCTAGTGCTACATCACCGTTTATATAGGCCATGGCTAACCGATCCATCTCTTTTGGAATAATGTTCGCTGCCACTGAAATAACTCCCATGCCTCCCACGGACATTAACGGTACAATCATATCATCGTTTCCAGAGTACATAGCAAAATCGTCACTGGCAAGTCTACCAATCTTAGTCACAAGAGAAATGTCGCCACTTGCTTCTTTAATTCCTACAATATTCTTGTGCTTGGATAATTCTTTTACTGCTTCATAAGTCAAGCTACATCCTGTACGCCCTGGTACATTATATAAAATAATAGGTATAGATACCGCATCTGCAATTTCAGTGAAATGATGGATCATTCCAGCCTTATTCGTTTTGTTATAATAAGGTGTAATGACCAAAAGCCCGTCGGCACCCATTTTTTCATATTTTATACTTTGTTCCCTTGCTACAAGAGTATTATTAGAACCACTGCCTACAATAATAGGTATTTTTTTATCGGCTGCTTCTATAGAAACCTCTACTATTTTGTCCTGCTCAGTAACTGTTAAAGCCGGGGTTTCTGCAGTTGTTCCTAAAACTACTATGCCAGCCGTCCCTTCTTGGATATGCCACTTAATTAATTCTGCTACCTTATCGTAATTAACGCTTCCATCTTCATGAAAAGGCGTTATTAATGCTACCATAGATCCCCTAATCATTTTTTATTACCTCGTTTCTCTTTCATCTTGAAAGGCCATTTCTACTATTTAAGGCCTGTTACTATTCTTAATTAACCTTACACTCATTTTAAAGCCCAAAAGCTTCACATAGCGCAATGACAGCTTTTATTTTTTGATCCTTGTGAACTGTAATGGAGATGGATATCTCTGATGTAGTTATCTGGTGATATGTGATTTCTTCCGCTGCCAAAACATTAAATACCTTACTGGCAACGCCTGTGGCAGTAGCCATCCCCACACCAACCAATGATATTATTGCTAAGTCAGACTGTTTCTCAATAGTGATTTCCTTAAGATCTTCATTTGATTTGATGGCTTCATCTAAGTTCTTGGATTGAGACTCTGTGCAGCTAAATGAAATCGTGCTCTTATTATCACCATAGTCGTGCTTTGAGATCATGTCTACATTAATATTGAGCTCAGCTAGAAGCTGGAACAGTTTAGCGATAGCTACACCGTTATTTTCAATATTCTTCATGGAGTAAATGGCACAATCATCGGAAATGGTGATTCCTGTAACCGGTGTATCTTCAATAAAAATACTATCGTTCATAACATAAGTCCCCTTCCTTTTATCGGTTTCTAATGATTTTCCAATGTATAGCTTTACATTGTGTTTTTTTGCTAGCTCCACACTCCTAGTTTCCAGAATACTTGCCCCTGAACTGGATAACTCCATCATCTCATCATAAGTAATTCTGTCTAGTTTTCTTGCTTTAGGATAAATCTTTGGATCCGTGGTGTATATGGCATCAACATCTGTATATATTTCGCAATCCCAACCTAGCTGAGCTGCAATGGCTACGGCTGTAGTATCGGAGCCTCCCATGGTTACATTGGTTAAGTCACCATCCTCTCCAATTCCTTGGAAACCCGCCATGACTACGACCTTTCCTTCTTTAAGATATCGCTCTGTCTGCTCTGTGTTGATTTCTTTTATTCTTGCCTTAGAATGAATATCTGTCGTAATGAAACCTGATTGGAAACCTGTTATAGAAATCGCAGGAACCCCTAATGCTTCCAATGCGATAGTCAATAAAGTAGCTGTTTTTTGTTCACTGGTTGCCAAAAGGGCATCCAATTCTCTCCGAGGGATATTATCGCTCAGCTGTTTAGCCAGGTCAATCAATTCATCCTTGCTTCCGCCCATAGCACTCGCCACAACAACTAGACCATCCTCATCTTTTTTAAACGATGAAATATGCTTTGCGACAGCTTTTATTTTATCCATGCTATCTAGGCTGGTGCCTCCATACTTTTGCACAACATTCATGCTTAACCTCCTCCTTTTCAATTGATTCACCTGCTGAAATAATTTCTGATTGTAATTCATAGTCTAACTACGCTGCTTTGACATTACTAAGGTCTAAATATAAAATAAAAAAGCCAGCAGGCCTACCCTACTGACTTTAAAAATACTAAAGTTATTACATAATAACTGTATAAGATTTTAAGGTCATAAAGGATAGCACATCTACTTGCGTAGACAGTCTTATGGTTATTCGCCATAAGCCCACCAATCTTTTATGCCTAAAAGAATGGTTCGGCGAAGGATACCTCCAATATGACTCACTGCCCGCCGGCTAATCATATCTTCATTTACTTCGCGCCTCTATCAACAATTATTAGATTATAGTGTACTATATACGCATCAAATTTGCAAGGTTAATAGCCAAAATGTTTTATTTATAATGCTTTCAATATATATTTGGTTGCTTTTACTTATGATATAATAGAAAACAAATCATAGATTTTGTCGCCAAAGGAGTCACATATGTTGAACCAATTAAAGAAATATAGAAGAGACCTTCATCAAATTCCTGAAATAGCAAATCAAGAATTTAAAACAAAAACATATATTTTAAAAGTATTAGAAAAGTATCAATGTGAAATAACAGAAATTGGAGATACTGCTATTTGTGCCTATTTCAAAGCGTCTGCTCAAGATAGCAAACAAACGCCTTGCAAAACCATCGCCTTACGCTGTGATATGGATGCTTTGCCCGTCCAGGAGACAAAGGACACCACTTATTGCTCCTGCCATTCAGGGTTTATGCATGCTTGCGGCCATGATGGCCATATGGCCATGCTTCTTGGAGCAGCTTCTAAATTACATGAAAACCTTTCCAGACTAACCTATAATGTCTTGTTGATTTTTCAACCTGCAGAAGAGTCTGTGGGCGGAGCCGAAGCCATTTGCCAAAGCGGAGTTCTTTCAAAATATCAGGTTGCTGAAATATACGGTATCCACCTTTGGCCCTCTATTGAAAAGCATGGGATAGCTTCTAAGGAAAAAGAGCTCATGTCTCACGCCAATGAAGTGACTGTTAATATCTATGGGAAAGGCGCACATTGTGCAGATCCTGATAAAGGGATTGATGCACTACTTATCGCTATCAACCTACTACAAGATTACTACACCATGGAGTCTAATGAACTTCCACAAAATGAGCCCCGCTTACTTCGGTTTGGTAAATTAACCAGCGGAACTGCCCCCAATGTCATTGCAGATAAGGCTTTCCTGAAAGGAACCTTACGTTGCTTTAATGAGGAAACATTCAATTTTATAACCAAAAGGATGAAAGAAATAGCTTCCACTTACGAAAAAGACTTTGACTGTAAAATAGAAATTAGCTTCACGAAAGGTTATCCCACTGTTTACAATGACCCAGCTCTTTTTAGCAAAGTAAAATCAAAATTAAGAGATTTCAATTTTATTACCCTTGGCAAGCCTTCCATGCTATCTGAAGACTTTTCCTTCTACCAACAGGAAGTACCAGGTGTGTATTTATTTCTGGGGACAGGCACAGATATCCCCCTCCATAATAGCAAGTTTGATTTTGACGAGGCCGTGCTTGAAACGGGAGTAAATTTGTACCTACGATTACTAGACTTAGCGTAAAAACCGGCCAAGGACCGAGAGATGATTGGCTGTGGCCACAGCCAATCATCTCTCGGTCCTTGGCCGGTTTCGGTCTTGGGCCGGTTTTAATTACCTATTAAGAATTTCAATAGCTCTTTCGAGCTGAACATCCTTATCATCGCTAGTGAGAGCTTCCACTACCTCGTCAGGCTCAATGCCTACATCATGTATGATATGACCATTGGGTGAAAAATATTGCATGACAGTAATTTTTATCGCATCCCCATTTGGCAGCTCCTCCAGACTTTGGATAACTCCCTTACCATAGGATGTGGTTCCTATGACCTTACCAGCCTGATGATCTTTAATGGCTGCTGTCAATATCTCAGAGGAGCTGGCTGTTCCCCCATTAATTAGCACCACAAACGGAAGCTTGGTGGCACCATTTTTAGATTTATAAGTCAGCTGGTTTCCTTCACGATCTTCGGTATAGGTTACTATTCCTTCATTTAGAAGCTGGTCAGCAATTTCCACGCTAACGTCAACAAGACCTCCTCCATTATCTCGAAGATCTAGTACAAAGCCATCCACTCCGCTTAATTCTAAGTCTCTCAGGTGCTGTTTAAAATCTTCTGCTGTTTTTTCTTCAAAGGAGCTGATTCTAATGTAGCCTATATTGTCCTTAAGAATTTCAGATTTCACAGTTTGCATGATGATGTTTGCTCGTGTAATGGTAAATTCTAAGGTTTCGCCATTTCTTAGAACAGTGATGTCTACTGTTGTCCCTGGTTTTCCTCGCATTTCTGCTACAGCAGCATCGATTGTAGAAGCATCATATCCTTTGCCGGCTACCTGGATGATTTTATCTCCTGATCTGACTCCTGCCTTCTGGGCAGGTGTATCGTCTATAGGCGCTACCACATTGATGTACCCCGTCTCATCAGGAGCAATGGTCACACCAATTCCCTGGTATTCTCCGGTAGTGGATATCATAATTTCCTTATATTCCTGTTCCGTCAGGTATTGAGAGTAAGGATCACCCAGCCCATAGAAAAGGCCTTTATACATCCCTACTTCCAAATCTGATTTTTCGATGGGTTTGTAGTAATATTTTTCTATATAACCTTCTAATTCAGATAGTTTTTTATACTTTTCTTTGGTTTGTTTATAGTCTTCATATTCTGACTTGGTTATGGCCATATATCCCCCGGAAGCAACCCCTACAAAATAAATGGCACCACCGGCTACAAGGCCTCCAACAATGATGGAAACAATTATAATAAATATTAAGTTTCTTTTTTTAATCATAAACATAAGCGATTTCCTCCACCACTGTATTTTAGCATGTGATATCCCTTAAGACAAATTGTATTTTAGAATTTCCATTCCAGCTATTAATATCAATATGCCCAATTAAGTTTAGCGGCTTTCCCTGATCAATCAAATCTTTATACTCCTTTGCCTTTTGAAATAAAATACACGAAAAGGACTTTCCTTCTTTGCCCACACCAGTAAATCTAACGTGCTGCCCATTATCTCCCATATAGCAAATGTTAGAAGGAGTAACGGAATTTATTGAAAATATAGGTTTCTCATTTTTATGCCCAAAAGGACCCAATTTTTCGATATCCAGTGCCAGCTGTATCTCCAGTTCTTTATCATTTAGCGTCCCTTCTGTTTGAATTCTGGGATTTAATAAATCCGGATTAGCATCGTAAAGGTTTTTCAAATCTCCATTCAGGCTTTTTCTCATTTCATCTAAATGATCCGCCTTCATAAGAAAACCACAAGCTCCAGAATGTCCTCCGAATTTAATAAATAGATCCTCATACTTTTTTAACATCTCGTATAGATTAACACCCTCAATGCTTCTCCCAGTCCCCTTTAATAATTCATCCTCTCCAGAATAGGTGACTAAAATAGCTGGTCTACCATAGGCATCTTTTATCTTTCCCGCTACGATACCTGCTATTCCTTCATGAGCATCTTTTCCATGTATTATCAGAAATAGATCCTCTGAATGAAATTCATCCACTATTTCCAGGCATCTTTTATAGGTTAAATCTTGAATTCTTTTTCTCTCTTTGTTGTTATCTATAAGAGTCGTTACCATTTTATCCACATAAGATTTATCATTGGATGTTAGGAGCTTTACGCCAACCTTGGCATCCAGCATTCGCCCCGCTGCATTCAAATGGGGTACTATAATATATGCAATGTCTTCCGATTTTATTTTACTGGTTTGCAAACCTACCTTCTCTATAAGGGCATTTAATCCAATCCTTTTATTTCTGTTAATCCTTTTAAGCCCGTATTTTGTCATAGTCCTGTTTTCGCCTAATAAAGGAACAATATCCCCAATGGTAGCCAAGGCAACAAGATCAAGGACATCAGAAAGAATACTTTTGGGCAACTCACATTTCCTCTGAAGGGCTTGTGCAAGCTTAAAAGCCACACCACATCCAGATAAGTGTTTGAAGGGGTAAGGACAGTCCTGCTGCTTTGGATTAATCAATAGACAATTTGCAGGCTTGTCGTTTATATTATGATGATCTGTAACGATAACCTCCAGGCCCATGCCCTTTGCGTATTCCACTTCATGATAAGACACGCTTCCACAGTCAACAGTTACGATAAGATGAACTCCCTCCGCCTTAATACTATCTATTGCTTCCATGTTCAACCCATAACCTTCATCAAAACGACATGGTATGTAATAGGTTAGTTGATCCGTTAAATGAGATAACACTTGGTAAAGGAGACTGATAGATGTAACACCGTCTACATCATAATCTCCATAAATACAAATTTTCTTTTTTTCCTTTATTGCAGACAATAGTAAATCCACTCCCGCTTCCATATTTTTAAGCAGGAATGGATCATAGGTAAGGCTAGGTTTATCAGACAAGAATTCAAGAATATCTTCTTCTGCTGATATGCCTCTATTTATTAAAATTTCTTTTATTAGGGGGTGAATTTTATTCATATTATAACCAATTTCTAGGATTTTGATATTGTCCATTTACCCGGACTTCAAAATGAATGTGGGGACCTGTTGACATTCCTGTGGAGCCTACATCTGCAATATGCTGCCCTCTGGCTACAACATCCCCGGTCTTTACATGTAACCTGGTGTTGTGAGCATATAATGTAACAATTTTATCTCCATGGTCAATCATAATCACATAACCATAACTGTTATTCCAACCAGCTTTAATTACCGTACCGCTATTTGCAGCAAGGACCTTTGTCCCGGCTGGTGCTCCAATGTCCATGCCTGTATGTAATTTTTTCACTTTCAAGACGGGATGTATTCTGTAGCCATACTCCGAGGTGACTCTTGTACTGCTTGCAGATGGCCAAGCGAATTTACTACCGTCATAAGATCCGCTTCCCTGGAGTCTTCTAATCTCTTCTACCAGCCTGTCTGCTTCTGCATTTAGGGCATCAATTTGCTTCGCTAGCTGCTGATTATCTTGGGCAACTTGACTTTTTAGATTTGCCACTTGGCCACGATTAGCTTGAAGAGTATTTTGCTTTGCAGCTTCAGCATTTCTCTTCGCAATCAAGCTATCCTGCATTTTTTCTAATTCCTTTTTCTGATGCTGGATCTTTTCATGCTGCGCTTTTATGGTCTTCAAAACTTCAATGTCGTAGTCAAATATTTTTTGTACCATATCCATATTAGACATGAAATCTGTAATACTTTCAGACCCCAAAAGTATTTCAAGAAGGCCTGATTCGCCATTTTTATACATGGCTCGTAACCTCTTCTTCAGGCTATCGTTCTGATCATTCATCTCTGCTTCTACTTGGGCTAGATTTTGCTTCGCGGTTTCAATTTTAGCAATTGTTGCATTAATCTCAGCCCTAATGTCAGAGATTTCGTTCTCCACTGCACTGATTTGTTTTTCTAAATCCTTAATCTGCTGGTTCAGCTGTTGCTCTTTTTTCTTTCCTTCTTGGAGTTGCTTTTTCGTCTGTGAAATCTGATCGTTCACCTTATTCAGATCACTGTGCTGTCCGGCATATGATGCGCCTAAGGATACAACTGAAGCTAACATAACAAAGGTTAATAGACATATAACAAATTTTCTCACTATGTACTCCCCCTTTTAGTTTATGTATCTAAAAATCTTCTCATGGATATAATGCTTCCGCAGGCTCCTATACAAACACCTAGAGCCAGGAATACCCATACCAGGTTGTATATTAAAAAGGATTCAGGAACCAAAACTGTAGAAAGCATTACGAAAACTTCCGGTCCTATTAGCTCCACTAACTTGTAGTAAATGTAACCTGTAATTCCAACAGATACCAAGGCGGAAATCATTCCGATTACAATTCCTTCTACCAGAAATGGTCCTCTTATAAACCAGTTGGTGGCTCCCACGTATTTCATAATACTAATTTCTCGTTCTCTTGCCAGCACCGTTATCTTTACAGTATTTGATACCACGATGACGGATATGATGACCAGGAATATAATGACGATTAAAGCACCTAACTGTATAAAATCAGTTACCTTTAAAATTCGATCCACTGTGGTTTTGTAATATTTAATATCTTCAATGCCTTGGAAGTGTTTAACATGTGCCACAACCGCATCCGCATCTTCCAATTTAGCCACTTTAATAATCAAAGAATTTGGCAATGGATTTTCATCCAAACCATCCAATAAATATGCATTTTCTCCCCATTTTTCAACCTTCCACTTTTCCAAAGCCTGATCTTCGCTAAGATAGCTGACTTGATTTACTCCAGGGATACTTTTTATCTCATTCTGCATGTCCATTGCTTGGTCGTAAGAGGTTTCATCTAATAAATATACTTGTATGGTGTCAAATTGTTTTTTGGCACTCTCTGTTATCATATTTACATTTACTACTAATATAAAGAAAAGGCCTAAAATTAAAAGCATGGCTGTAATTGAGAATAGCGAGGCCACGCTCATGGCTTTGTTTCTAAAAACCTGTTTAAACCCTTGTTTTATCGCATACCAAATACTATTTAACATTGTCGTCGAATACACCTCCCGTCCTTACGCAAACTTGAGGCCTTTCGTCTTCATATAAACCATAGCTGCCACCCTTATCATCTCTGACAATGCGTCCTTTCTCTATAGCGATGACCCTTTTACCCATTTTGTCCACAATATCCTTGGCATGAGTCACCATTAAGATTGTAGTCCCTCTTAAATTAATCTGCTCCAGCAATTTCATAATTTCCCACGCGGTATCCGGATCTAGGTTACCTGTAGGTTCGTCTGCAATCAATACCGTGGGGTTATTAATAATTGCTCGTGCAATAGCTACTCTCTGTTGCTCACCAGCAGATAGCTCATGAGGGTATTTTAAAGCTTTTTCACTGATACCCACTAAGCTCAATACCTGGGGAACATGTCTTTTGATAAGCCTTTTACTTTTATGAGCTATTTCCATAGCAAAAGCTATATTTTCATATACAGTCTTATGAGGTAGCAACCTAAAATCTTGGAATACAATTCCAGTGTTTCTTCTTAAGATGGGTATTTGTCTATTTGATAAGCTTGGAATATCCACTCCGTTTAGCTTGATATTCCCTTCATCTACCTCAATTTCTTTAAGAATCAATTTAATAAAGGTAGATTTTCCGGCACCGCTAGGCCCCACCACAAATACAAAATCACCCTTATCTATCTGAACACTGACATCTTGAATCCCAATATTTGTCCCATATGACTTTGTAACATTCTCAAATACGATCATAATACAAGTTGTCCTTTCTTAGCCAAAGTCTAAGTTGTATTACCTTCAATACAAAATATGGTAATTTCTGTTATAACAACTGCTTATTTTACATAACATTATATAACATTACAGGATATTATTAAATACTTCATAACATTACAAATTCATTACATTTTCATCATATTCATGTATAATGTGACAATCCTGATACTAAAATGATAGCCTGTCCACAATTAAGGCTAGCTGATCTTTGATGGTGCTTCTGATATCATCCATGCTATAAGGAATTTTGCATAAATATTCTGCTGTATAAATGCTCTGGTAATTTACCATAGGCATAAATATTGGTTTTTTTATCTGTAGGAATCCTTGTAGTTCCCTACGGTTGACCCCTTTGTTAAATTTATTGATAACATATATAATCTTTTCGTCCTTCATCATGGTGTTTAAACGTTGGAAAAGATCATACCCTTTTAGGATTCCGGACGGCAATGGATCGATAACAAAGATAATCTGGTCCATATGTTGAATTAATGTTAGCTCTTCTTCTTCACATCCTGATAAATCGCAAAGAACAATATCTCCTGGAGCACCATGAATCAGCCTCAGCTTTTGTTCATGCTCTAAATGGATTTTATGCCCAGATACACGAAGAATCCAATTGATGCCTTCATCCATATTCTTTTTGCCCCGTATGCCACCCCCTTGTTCTAAGGCCTCATAGAAATTAAAAAATTCCCTGCCGGCAAAACGCTTGTCCATACCAATGGAGTCGTAAATAGAATCTCCACCAAGCTCGATAACCGTTGGAAAATGTTCTCTAGTATTGGCTAGAAATCTTGCTAGTGAGGTTGTAAGAAAGCTGGCGCCTCCTCCCCGAGACATAGAAAGTATTCCAATATTTAACTTCCCGGTAGCATGGTAGTCTTCAATAGGTTCAGACTCTCTAGATAGGATTCTATGAAGCTTATTTGGCGTAATTTCTATTTCTTCTGTTATATATAGCTTTTTTTCCACTGTAGCTTCTCCTTGTTAAATGGCTTTCTTGGGTTTTAAAGGTAATATACCATTTTTAATATATTATGTCAATATATGGTAGATGCAACGAATAAAAAACCCACCTGACAATAAACCTTATCAGGTGGATTTCTTATTATTCGACGTATTGAACCTTCAGTTCAATTTGATCCGGAAGGTTTGTAAGGTCTGTTTCTGCTATCTGTAATGGATAGGTCAACACTTGAGTTAAAGCTGTTCCTGGTTGTGGATCTTTAAATTCAGTATACACAGACAGAGTTGTTAAGTCATTTTCCTCCGAAAGCATCATTTTTTCAATCGCTATCTCATAACCTGATGTGGGCTTCTCACCACGAGAAACCATTACATAAACCTTATCGTCTACAACACAGGCCAGGGCTCTTTCTAGGCTACGATATTCAGGTATCACCTGACTTGTGATCTGCTGTGGAATTTCTGCTTCACTCAGCACATTAAAGTTCACCTTTGCATCACCTTCAAAAAATTTAAGACCCGCTATAATAAGGACAATAATAATCACAATTATAGCTAATATGATAATTGTTCTTCTATTTAGCCTTGGTAATCTACTTGTAACCCCTTTCCTACTCACAATAATACTCCCTCCTGCCATTATTTCTTAATAAAACTTATTCATGGACGGAGTGTATTATTCTAACTATTTGTTCTTTCTTTGGTTATTTAAATAGATTTCACCGCAGCCACGATATTTTTAGCTGTTAATCCATACTTTTCTAATAACTCAGCAGGTTTGCCTGATTCTCCAAATGTATCCTGTACACCTACAAAAGCCATCTTGGTAGGACAGTTTTGTGTAACCACCTCTGCAACAGCAGCTCCTAATCCACCGATTACAGAATGTTCTTCTGCAGTCACGATTCCCTTGGTTTCCTTTGCAGCCTTTATAATGATATCCTTATCAATAGGCTTTATCGTGTGCATATCGATAACCCTTAAGCTGATACCCTCTTCCTTGAGCATTTCTGCTGCTATCATGGCTTCATTGACCATAACACCTGTTGCAATAACAGTATAATCACTGCCGTCAATCAGGCAGTTTCCTTTACCGATTCTCACATCACTAGAATCCTCATAAAGGCCTGGCACAGCTGATCTGCCAAGTCTTACATAGACCGGTCCATCTATCTGAGCCGCTTCTTCAATTAATTTTTTTGCAGACAAACCATCGCCAGGGCTAATAACAGTCATTCCTGGAATGGTTCTCATCAGCGCAATATCTTCTATAGTCTGATGGCTTCCACCATCTTCCCCTACAGTAAGACCTGCATGTGTTGCACAGATTTTTACATTTGCATGGGTATATCCAATAGAGTTTCTAATGATTTCGAAAGCTCTTCCTGCTGCAAACATAGCAAAAGTACTTGCGAATACCACCTTGCCAGATATGGCCAAGCCTGCAGCTACACCGTATAAATTTTGCTCTGCGATACCCATATTAAAAAACCGATTAGGAAATTCCCTGGAAAAATGAACTGTCATCGTTGAACCTGAAAGGTCTGCATCGAGAACAACAATGTTCTCATTTTTTTTACCCAGCTCTATTAAAACTTCTCCGTATGCTTGTCTCGTCGCCATCTTATTTGACATTACCATTCACCTCCAAGTTCTCTTATGCACTCTTTTGCTTGCTCTTCATTAGGTGCCTTTCCATGCCACCCTGCTACATCCTCCATAAAAGATACACCTTTACCTTTTGAAGTTTTGGCAATGATTACAGTTGGCTTGCCTTTAACGGTTCTTGCTTCAGCAAAGGCTTTTCCGATTTGATTGAGGCAGTGTCCATCTATTTTGATCACATGAAAACCAAAGCTCTCAAACTTTTCATCAATAGGTGTAACAGACATGACTTCTTCGTTTTTACCATCAATCTGAAGCCCATTCCAATCTACAATGGCAACCAGATTATCTAGCTTATAATGTGCTGCTGACATAGCCGCTTCCCATACAATTCCCTCTTGAAGTTCGCCATCTCCTAGTAGCGCATAAACTCTTCCTCCACCATCTAGCTTACTTGCTATAGCCATTCCTACGGATGCGGAGAAACCTTGACCTAATGAACCTGTTGACATTTCAACCCCTGGCACCTTGTTTTTGTCTGGATGTCCCTGCAATGGTGATCCAAGCTTCCTTAAGGTGATTAAATCCTCTTTAGGAAAGAATCCTTTTTCGGCTAATGTTGCGTAGAGAACAGGAGCAGCATGTCCTTTGGATAAGACAAACTTATCACGATCTGGCTTTTTACAGTTCTCCGGGTCAATGTTCATTTCATGAAAGTATAGCATGGTTAAAATGTCCGCGGCGGATAATGAGCCACCTGGATGCCCTGAACCAGCATTATAGGTTTGTTTGATAATATTGACTCTTATATCATTTGCTGTCTTTTCTAATTTTCCATAGTCTATTGTCATTTAAACTTTTCCTCCTTTAACTTGACTAGCAAGTACTTTAATCATAAATAGCGGTAGTCTAGCCATCCTTTTATATCGGCTTGGCTGCTGAATAAATCTGTAAAGCCACTCCAAACCATGGTTGCGGTAAAATTCTGGTGCCCTTTTCAAGGTTCCAGCCCAGATATCAAGGCTACCCCCTACTCCGATAGCTGCCTTTACCCCAAGCTCATTCTTATGATCATCAATAAAACGTTCTTGTTTTGGCGAACCTAAAGCTACACATAAGAAATCGGCGCCGGAGTTGTTTATTTTTTCAACAACAAAGGCTTCCTCATCCGGTTTGAAATATCCATGGTGAGTTCCTGCGACTTTCAGATTTTTGTACTTTTTCTTTATATTATGTGCTGCCAGCTCCGCCACATGGGGTTCTCCGTCTTCTCCCGGCTTACTCCCTAAGAAAAAGATGGATTGTCCTGTTTTTTCGAGATATTGTATGATAGTCTCTAGAAAATCAATACCAGTGACCCTCTCCTTTAATGGTATACCCATAATTTTGGATGCGTAGACAAGACCAATCCCGTCTGGTATGATCAGTGCGGCACTTTCTATGATTTTTCTAAGCTCTTCATCCTTAGAAGCATTAACGATAATTTCGGAATTAGGTGTTACAATCAGGTTGCAATTGCTGCCGTCTTTTTCCATAATTCCTTCGAATATCTTTAAAGCACCATCACTATCAACCATGTCTACTGGCACATTTAATATTCTTACCCTTTGATTGTTTGACATTCTATCTTCCTTTACAACATACTGAAAAATTTCTATATCAAGCTATTTTAACAAAAGCTCACGAATCATCTCTTCATTGGTATCTAGCTTCTTTATGAGAATTTCAATGTGCTCTCTTACCTGCTCTTTTATAGCTTCTGCATTCTTAACGCATTTTTTAAATTCTTCCATAAAAAATTCGCTCTTAAAATCATACATGCTACACATAGCCTTCATACCCATAGAATGCATAAATGAATTGATCTTAGGGTCATATGAGATAGCAATCATTGGAACCCCCATGATAGCCGCATGTATCAACGCATGCAGGCGGACACCTACAAGGATATCCATATTCCCAATGATACTTAACATCTCGTTGGTTAGATATTTATGCTTAATAGAGAAAACTTCTTTTCCTAACCTTTTTTGAATTTCCTCTATGACTGGCATATCCTCAGAATAATGAAAAGGAATAAGGACAATCTGCGCATGATATTCCTCCATCAGCCTACGTATGGATACGCATATTTCATCAACGAAATTGCTGTTAAGCTTCCGTTCCCTAATGGCAAAACCAACAGTCAGTCTTTCATCGTCCCCCTTGAAGCCCTCCTTTTCAAGGATTTCCTTTCCTATCTCACCAGATACTTTCTTGACCCTTAAAACAGGATCTGCAGTTACATAAACATTTTCTTCAAGTATTCCAATTTCCACCAGTAGCTCCTTGGAGGCCTCATCTCTAACAACGATGCCATGCACCCTTTTCAAGGTAAAAGCCGTAAGCCTTCGATTCATTTTAGAAAGGATCGGGCCGATTCCCTGGCTATAAATAAAAACCTTTTTTCTCATTAACAACGCAAGCCACATAATCATTAGATAATATAGAATACTTCTCTTGCTAGTTACATCTTGTAAAAGGCTTCCCCCACCACTTATTAATAAGTCACATCCTTTTACTGCTTTTATAATATCCGTAACAGATTTCCTGTTAACAGACTTTACAGCGTATTTCTTTTTGGTAGATTCGGGATTTTTGGATAAAACGGTTATTTCAATATCCTCCAGCTTTTCTCCAATGCTATCTACTACCGCTTTTAGAATAGACTCATCACCAATATTATTGAACCCATAATACCCTGATATAAGAATTTTATACATTTAGAAAATCTGCCTTTCCAGCTTCTTATAGAGCTTATGCATTAGTTCGAATATGAAAATGATAATGATCCCGATGATTATTCCGAATAATAAGGAATAGCCTGTGCGAGCAAAGCCTAAATAAAGCGGGGTTCGTATATGCATAAAGGTGTTAATGACCGACGTAATTCCTACAACGGATGCCAACCCAAAAATAATTGGCCATAGTTTAAATTTCCTAATGGAAGTGTAAACCATCATCATCACTGCAGGGAAAGCAAATAGGAACTCCTTGGTTCGTGGCCTTGCCAACAGATTGTCTTCCAAAGTATTTCTGAATAACATTTCAACACTTGATACTTCAATAGAAGAATCATGACCGGTTCTTAGTATATAGTACGCGCCGACTCCAAGCAACAGGGCACCGATAACTACCATCCAGACCTTGATACTAGCATTCATCAGATCCTTCAGATCTCCAAATTCCAGCCTCCCCGGCGTGCTTTTGCTTTTTCCAAATCCGTAATAAGCTAGGTATGCTATGATATAAAAAGCAAGTGGCAGCAGCTGGGCTAATTTAACCCCCCTAAAGATATCGATTTCCAGCATATAATTAACGGATGAAATAGGAGCTGCAGTCATCATTCCTCCTAGGAATGAAATCACTACTGTGATTACCAATGTTACTATACCAAAGGCTATGATCCTGCTTAGCTTTTCTGTTTTCTTCATTCCATCTGCACAGCTCTTACTTTGTTTTACTAAAAATATAGTAGCAAGACAAGCAAAAACAACAGCTGCAGCAAAGCTGGTAATCAGCTCTGATAGACCCGGCATTAAGGCATAGGCGCCTAGCACTCCTAAGGTACCAAGTCCCGTCAATACGATTTTCCACCTTTTCCTTATTGGCAGTACCGACCAGATTAACAATATTGCTGCTGCTACACAACCGATGGCCATAATTATTTTAGTAAATATACTTATTTGATAGGAATCCATAGGCTTAACTTTTCCAAATTGAAGATCATGCTGATCCAGCCTGTCCTTCAAATTTGAAAACATAGTTTTATACTCATCCACATCTGTCACGTATACATGCTGATCCTTAAATTCTTTAATGGGCTTATAATAAATTAACCGGATATTTCTTTCAGTAACAGCACGATATAAAGTGTTTTCGATTTCCTTAGCACCCTCATATTCATAATATTGGTAACGGTTCTGAATATAATCCCAAACACTAAATACCCTTACAGCATTATAATTGGTATCTTCCACCACTTCATTAACACCTAGCTGCAAAAGATTTTGTAGCTGTGTTGTATTTTCAATGAGCCCTAGGGTAATATTGTTTTCTGCGATATACCTACTGGCAATTTCAATTCCATCATCCTTGCCTATAATGGCTTCCCCGCCCACTATCATGTATTCAGGCGTAATACCTAATCTTTCATAGCTTGCGATTACTGCTTTTGCGTATTTGCTGTCATTCCAGCCTTTATAGCTAGATGTTCGAGGGACCATTTCCATACCGGCATCTAAAATGATCTTCACTTTTTCTGGTAAGAATCCATAGTTCAAATACATTAATTTTGAGCTTACAATATCACTTTTTTCTACAAAGCCTTTTTTTGTAGAATCCATGTATTTTACATTCTCGGTGAAAAGGGTTTCCTTTGCTGTTCCATTTAATAAAATATATCCACCCTCGCCGGTAGGATATATGAAATATTTTGCAGGCTGATATCTTTCCTGAATAGCATTTGCTACAAAATCAAAAGATTCCTTTGAAGCAGATTCAATTAGAAGGTCATACTTATCAAAGCCATTTTCATATAAGGCATCTATAAAGCTATCGGGAAATCCTCCTTCCCAATCAGCATCCTTTAAAATGATATCCATTACATTGGCGCTAATAGGTAAATCAGTTTCTTCCATCAGCGTGACCATATTCTCTTCCAGTAAACCCACCTTTGTGATGCCCATATCCTTAAATTGTCTTAACCACCAGGAAACATCATGCTCAGACTGATCTGCCATAGCTTTGATTTCATTATAATCCAACACGATATCATATGTCTTATTTCTGCTCTCTGTTAACAGACGGCCTCCAATAGTAATAAGTGCTATAATAAGGGCCAAAACAATGATACTGAATAATATCTTGTTCTCTTTTACCAGCAATTTCATCTTCTATTAAATCCTTCCTTTATAAGATCACTATCCTCCATTGTACCTTTTTTCCCCCTTTGAGTAAAGAAGAAAAAAAGTGGCGATAGGATTCCTCCATTTCGCCACTGTATTATATTATTTTATCTCATAGGATCCTCTGACCATGACCCATATCTCTGTCGTGGCTTCTATGCCCCGACCGTCACTTCTTGGAATGAGTAGAAGATGATTTTGTCCAACAGAATGTCCTGTCATCAAGTCCTTAGCACCTGTTATGTCTGAAACTCCATTTGCTCCATTGTCTATTGCCGTGGCCTCGCCGCTTCTTAAAATAATCTCCGTACCCTCATGACCTATGAGTCTCTGTCCTGCTGACAATGAAACTGGCTCATAAGATTGAGAAGCCCCACCCCTTTGAAGCTTTGCAATTTGCTGGTCAACATAGCTTTTTGTCACAACTGGATCATCAGATGAGCCGGGGGTTGTAGCTGTAGCTCCTGCCACCATGGTTAGGCCTGATAGTGCAATTATTAATGTGAAGATTGCTGCAACTTTTTTCATCATATCCTCCGTAAAGTCTATTTAAATTATAGAGCCAGGCTTACTGATAGGGCCTCATTGACATGCTCAATGATGTCCTGATCCACCTTGCCAATTTTTTCTTTTAGCCTTTTCTTATCAATTGTCCTCAGCTGTTCCATAAGAACCACGGAATCTTTATTTAGTCCATGGCCTAAAGCGCCGATTTCAACATGAGTGGGCAATTTTGCCTTATTAATCTGTGAAGTTACTGCTGCTACTATGATTGTAGGACTATATTTATTGCCAATATCATTTTGCACTACAAGTACGGGTCTTACCCCTCCTTGTTCTGAACCCACTACAGGGCTTAGGTCTGCAAAAAATATATCACCTTTCTTTACTATCAAGTTATTCACTCTCCACTAAATATTTTTCATAGCTTTCCAGATTTTCTTTATCTAAAGAAAGACCTTCTTCTGAAAGGCTTACATTTAGTTTCCCCATTTCTTGATAGCCATTTTCCATCATATGGATTATATCTTTGTTCAAATATCTTTTGGCCTTGTTGTTGTTTGACATTTGTCACCTCATTCTATATTACATTCTGTCTAATTACATATTAGTCAGAATTTATCTAGAAATTTCAGCAATTAATAACTGCTAGAAATTTTAGAGTAAGATATACGCTATTCTAGTAAATATTATATTAGCTGGTATACCTGTCTGTCAAATGCCTTATTTCACCAAATGATATTTTCCGTTAATGGTTTTCTTTATTGCCGGGGAAATTCCTTCAGCTATGTCTGATGCAATTAAACCATACTCTCCCATCTGGTCGGCTTTCATGTCTCCTGCTAATCCATGCAGGTACACGCCCACCGTAGCTGCAGCCTCTACGTTCAAACCTTGACCTAATAATGCTACTATTAAGCCGGTTAGAACATCTCCGCTACCGCCTGTTGCCATTCCGGGATTTCCTGTTGTATTAATATATGTTTTTCCTTCCGGAGTTGCCACAATGCTGCCTGCACCTTTAAGTACTACCACCGCGCCGGTCTCCATTGCAAGGGCTTTCGCTGATCCAACTCTGTCCTCATTTATATCCGTTGCTTTTACTTTTAAAAGCCTAGCAGCCTCGCCAGGATGAGGAGTTATAATCAACTTAGCCTTTGTATCCTTCATTACCGATAAATCATGGCTCAATATATTTAAGCCATCTGCGTCAATCACAACAGGCTTATTATTATCCTTTAAAATTTTATTTATATATTCTAAGTTCTCAGCATCATCCCCTAGTCCAGGACCTATTGCAATGGCGTGATATTGCAAAGTTTCCTTTAGTAAACGATCTCTGGACATACATGTTGCTTCAGGCACTGCTATTTGTATAATATGAAATAGCTCTTCAGGTATAGATACCTGAACAAGGCCTGCCCCACCTCTAAGTGCTCCTCTTGCACATAGTACAGCCGCCCCAGCCATGCCTTTCGATCCGGCAACGATTAAAATTCTTCCGCAGTCTCCTTTATGTATGTCCTTTTTTCGTTCCTTAATGAAAGTATTAACAAAAGCTTCATTTATTAAACCAACATTTTCACTTTTTTTCATTATTCTATCCGTTCCACTAACAAACCTTTTATATCCCTAAAATTAGAGATGCCAAGAAAAAGTAAGTAATAACAGTAATCATATCCGTAATAGATGCAATCACTGGACTGGCCATTAGTGCAGGGTCAATATGGGCCTTTTTTGCACCAAGTGGTAGAAGTCCTCCGATTACCTTTGCAAACATAATGATACAAATCATGGAGCAGCTGACTGTCAGCCCAATTAAAATACCTTCCCCATCTATGAAAAATATTTTAAGGAAGTTCAGTATGCTAAGGATTGTACCTGCTACAAGGCTAACTCTTAACTCTTTCCAGAACACTTTGCCCGCATCCTTTAGAGTAACTTCCCCAGTAGCCAACCCTCTTATTATTAAAGAAGCAGGCTGAGCCCCGGAATTTCCACCGGTTCCCATAAGTAAAGGCAAATATGCAACCAATACAATGACTTGGGATAATAAAGCCTCAAATCGCGTTATGATTAAGCCAGTAATCATCAGAGATACCATTAGAAAAAAAAGCCAAGGAAGCCTATCTCTAACATGTTTAAATACGCCCATGTCCAGGTATTCTTCAGTAGATGCAGCTACACCGGCCATCTTCTGAAAGTCTTCTGTAATTTCCTCCTCGATTACATCCAATATATCATCAACGGTAATAATTCCTACCAAACGCTTTTCATTATCCACTACAGGCATAGCTAAAAAACCATATCTTGTAAACAAATCCGAAACATCTTCCTGGTCATCTAAGACATTTACATAAATGATGTCTTCGTGCATAAGATTTTCAATAGTTTCACTTGTGTCGGAAATCACTAGCGTCCTAAGTGATACAATACCGATAAGCTTTCTGCCTGCATCCTTGACATAGCAGGTATAAACGGTTTCCCTATCCATCCCCTCGGCCTTAATATGTGCAAGGGCTTCTCCCACTGTCATTTGCCTTTGCAGGCTGATGTAATCCGGTGTCATAAGGCTTCCGGCGCTACCTTCAGGATAATTTAAAAATGTATTTATCTGCTTACGCTCTTCTTTTGTTGATTGCTCCAGTATTTTATCCACCAGATTAGCCGGTAATTCCTCTAATACATCAATCATATCGTCAAAAGAAAGCTCATCTAATATATGAACAATTTCCTTATCCGTTATACTATTAATAATTCTAAGCTGATCGTCAATTGGTAGATAGGCAAATACCTCTACAGAAATATCCTTTGGCAAGGTTCTATAAAGAGCAATGGCTTTATCGATACCCAGCTTCTCGATAATTTCTTCAATAATTTCAGCTATGTCAACCTCGTTGTGCAATAATAATTCGTCACGAGCTTTTATATATTTTTTTTCTTCAATAAGATTTAAGATGTTCTGAATTGCTAGATCTAACTTTTCATTTTCCATTGGTGTTCCCTCCCTTTACATATAGTGTCAGAGCAAAGAAAAACTATCCCAACTTCAAATGTTATTCAGATAGCCTTTTAATGACTAATAGATACTTCGGAGTTGAACCAACGATTAAAAGTAAGGATATTTTTCATTTTTTTATTCACTGACTTCTGACTCGGACCAATATCCAATACTCTCACTCCTTTTTAGAAAAAACTATGGCTAGTGTAATTCACTAGCCATGAAATTATACCTTATTTCTGCTTGTTAATGCAAGTTTTTTATCTTAATGAAGAAATTTGTCAAAGTAAAGCTGCCAGAGACCGAGAGATGATTGGCCGTGGCCACGGCCAATCATCTCTCGGTCTCTGGCAGGAGAATAAGTAAGTATTTAAATTTTATACGATCTAAGGTATAATGAAGGCTAGGTTATCAAATATGGAGGTTTCAATAATGAATAGTGATAAAATAAAAAGTGGGCCATCGGGCGCACCGGTACGTTCCTTGTTTTATGGAATGGGATACATCAAGGAAGAAATTGAGAGACCATTAATCGGAATCGTTAATTCCCATAATGAAGTTGTTCCTGGTCACATGCTTTTGGATCGTATTGCTGAAGCAGCGAAAAGAGGCGTGCTTCTAGCTGGTGGCAACCCAGTTGAGTTTCCAGCCATTGGGATTTGCGATGGAATAGCAATGGGACATGAAGGGATGAAGTACCCTCTTGCTAGTCGTGAGCTTATTGCAGATTCAATCGAATCCATGGCAAGAGGCCATGCTTTTGATGGTTTGGTCTTAATCCCCAACTGTGACAAAATTGTTCCTGGTATGTTAATGGCTGCAGCAAGGTTAAACATTCCTTCAGTAGTAGTCAGTGGTGGTGCTATGAGGGCTGGATTCAAAGACGGCAATGTACTGGACTTCAATAGCATTATGGAAAAGCTGGGATCCTTTAAAAACGGTGAATGCACAGAGGATGAATTGGAAGATATTGCCCTTAATGCCTGTCCAGGCTGTGGTTCCTGCTCTGGTCTATTTACTGCAAATAGCATGAACTGTTTAACAGAAGTGCTTGGAATGGGACTTCCTTATAATGGAACGGCTTTATGCGATAGCGGTGAAAGAATTAGAATTGCCAAGATGGCCGGGGTTAAAATTATGGAAATGGTGGAAAAGGATATCAGACCTCGTGACATTCTGACTGAAAATGCCTTCCGCAATGCCATTACAGTAGATATGGCTATGGCAGGATCTACAAACACCGTACTTCATTTACCTGCCATTGCTCATGAAGCGGGAATTAAACTAGAATTAGATCTATTTGATGAGCTTAGTGACAAAACACCTTATCTTACAAAATTAAGCCCAAGTGGTCATCATCATATTGAAGATCTCCACAGAGCTGGTGGAATCCCAGCATTAATGAATGAACTAGCTAAAAAGAATTTAATTATTGAGGACTGTATGACGGTAACAGGTAAAACCATAGGTGAAAACATTTCTTTCTCACCTGTTGGAAATTATAGTGTCATCATGCCTATTGATAAGCCTTATCGAAATCGTGGTGGACTTGCCATATTAAGTGGAAATCTGGCTCCCGATGGTGCAGTGGTTAAAGAATCTGCTGTTGCTGAGGAAATGCTGAAGCACTCCGGTCCTGCTGTGGTGTTTAATTCTGAAGAAGAAGCATCAGAAGCTATTTGGGGCAAGAAAATTAAAAAGGGTGACATTATCGTTATTCGCTATGAAGGTCCAAAAGGTGGACCTGGCATGAGAGAAATGCTTTCTCCAACCTCATCAATTGCTGGTATGGGATTGGACAAGGATGTTGCACTTCTTACTGATGGTAGATTTTCAGGAGCATCAAGAGGGGCTTCCATAGGTCATATCTCACCAGAAGCGATGAGTGGTGGTCTTATTGGTCTACTAAAGGATGGGGATATCATTCATATTGACATTCCTGGCAGAAAGCTCTCAGTAGATCTTACTGATGAAGAGATTGCAAAAAGAAAGGCAGAATATGTGCAGCCTGAACCCAAGATAAAATCTGGTTATCTAGCTAGATATTCTAAGTTGGTAACCTCTGCGAACACTGGTGCAATATTAGAAGTCTAATTATTGTGTCGCATTCTCAGATAACGGGTAGGACCTTGTGATTCATTAAAATCAGAAGGTCTTACTTATTTTAAATGCTTTATTCATGCTACATCCGTTTTTATTATACCTCTTATTAATCCAGCTTTTCCCTAACAGATAGCCGAAAGAGCTGTTCATTAATAAAACCTGTTGTTATAAGCTTCTTGGTAGCTTATAATTTTTTCCCTAGTCTTGATGTTGCTTTTCATTTTTTGACTTCCTACGACAAATACAAGCCCGTTAATGGCAAGACTTATAACACCTACATATGCAGCATTTACTCTCGCAAATACTACCAATATGGTCAATGTTCCCAATCCAACTATCAATCCGAATATCGCGGCTTTGGGATTGGATTTTTTCCAGAATAACCCTCCTAAAGTGGGAATAAATATTTGAGCTGTTCCGCCCATTGCGATAATTCCTGTATTTACAATCAAAACCGGACTCTTTAACAAAAGTAAATAAGCTAACAAAGAGATTAACAAAACAGACCACTTCCCAACACCTACCAATTTCTTCTCCAATATATGTGGATTAAAATAGCGTTTATGAATATCTATGGTATAAATTGCCGCTATTGCATGTATTTGAGAGTTGGCCGTAGACAAAGCACCTGAAGCAATGCCGCAAAAGAATAATGCGGATAGCAAATCGGGGGCATATTTCAAAATCATCATTGGGATTAAGGTATCAGGTATTGCTATATCAGGCATTAAAATTATCCCTGCAGTCCCCGTTAGTATGCTACCTAAATACATGATAGCAGCAAAGGTAAGTAATAAGGGCATGATTTTGAAAGCCTTTTCCTCTTTTACCGCATAGAATCTAATCCATAACTGTGGTCCCATAAGGGCGCCTAGGGGAACAACAACGAACATTGATAACCAAAACAAAATTTTTTCTTGCCCACCCTCACTTTTTAATACCACATTACTTTGATCTTGCTCCATAATTTTTTCAAATACAAGCTCCACTCCTCCGGCCTTTGACATCATATAAAAACCTACTGCAAGCATTGATATAAAAATAAGTATTCCATAGAAGATATCTGCCAGGGCCACCGCGCGAAGCCCTCCGGCCCACAAGTAGATGATAATTATTAAGTAGAATAACAATCCACTCATTCTCCAATCAATCATTCCCCCTGTTGCCGATTCAATTAAATAAGCTCCTCCCGAAAGCTGTATCAGTAAATAGGGTAAGGTGAATGCTAATAGGATGATAGTCACAAGAAGATTGAGAGTCTTAGAATCATATATATCCTGAAAAAAATCAGTTGGCGTAAGATATCCGTTCATTTTGCCATAATACCAAATTCGCCTTCCGAGTATCATAAAAAGTACAGCGAATAATGCATTCCATGCAAATGCAGTCATATATACAGGTCCCATGGTATAAAAGTAAGAAGAAGAACCTAGTATGGCAAAAGAACTTACCCAAGTAGAATAAACAGTAAAAAACACCATATAAAGTGGCATTTCTCTGTCTTGCAAAAAAAAGTTTTCAATAGTAGAAAGGGACTTTTTTCGTGCAAATTCCGCTAAAACTAGTGGAAAAAATAGAAACACAAATATAATCATTAGTACAGGAGTAGGAGTAGACATGTTATCCTCCCAATCACTTTTTGATTTAAGTGAGTCGACAGAAACCGAATAAATCTCACTAGATTATACCATAAATTTATACTGCTATATGGTATAATATTTCTAGGCTTATTAATAAAAGAGACAATCATTATTTGATGTCAGGAGGTAAGATGTGTATCTTCCAGCTTTTATTATAGTGTTCATAGTTCTGACATTTTTTATGTCCTTCATCTATTTTTATTTGTTTACACGTGATGATAAGGGGCGATTTATAAGATATTGGGGGCTTTGCTGGGTATTTTACTCCTTTAGCCTCGTGTTTTTAATGTTATATATAAACAATCCTTCTATACTTTTTTTAGGTTTTCGTAAAGTCTTCGATATATTAAATATTGTTTTCCTCCTTTTTGGAGCTTATGCCTTTACTCGCATTCAAATACCTGGATATTGGTGGCGCTTTATCCTTTATCTGATTTTATGGACAGGAATGGGCATTTTTTATGAATTCGACTTATTATCTATCTTTTTACCAAGTGCCACGTATCAGATTTTTGCCACCATCGCTCTTTGCTCTATTGTCTTAAAGCACTGGGCTGTGCCCACTTTTGAAAAAGCACTCTCTCTTTGTATATTCTTGTTCTGGGGAATGGGAAAAGCAGCACTGTCTATTTTTGAATTGGGGCATTTCGGAAATTATAATCTGTATTTTATGGAAATCATTTTTTCAAACATCATACACTTTTGTATATTTGTCATATATATACAAAAGGCTCGTAACGAAATGGCCTTTGTCAATCGCTTATACAGGATTATCGCAGATAACGCAACAGATATCATTTTTTATTATACATTGGAACCACAGGAATCTTTCGCCTACATTACTCCCTCTGTGGAAGATCTGTTTGGATATACACCCAACGATTTTTACGCAAACCCTAAGTTTTACCTGGAAATTGTACCCCCGAATCAATTTGATGATATATCTGGAGTATTTAATGCAAGGAATGAACCACATCGTTCCTATACAAGAGTATTCCAAATAATTCATAAAAATGGAGACTTGCTTTGGGCAGAATTTAATATTACAACCTTATTTAAAGATGAAAAACCTGTTGCTGTAGAAGGCATTATTAGAGACATTTCAAAAATGAAAGAGATTGAGCAGGAGCTTCTTGCATCCAGAAAATCTAGAGATCTTCTCTTGTCCTATGTCTCTCATGAATTAAAAACGCCTGTCACTTCCATATTAGGCTATGTAAATGCGATAAAAGATGGTACCATTAGTAACAAGGCTGATATAACCGAAGCTATAAATATTATTTTTCAAAAGTCTCTGACACTAGAGCATCTTATCGACGACCTCTTTCAACTATCTAAGCTAGAAAGCCGACAACTGTCTTTTCAGTTTATGAGAATGTCAGCTATTGAGGTCGCCACCAAGTTGATGGACAGACATATTTTGGATATCAAAACAGCAAATCTAAAGCTAGCATACAAAATTGACTCTAAAGCTCTGGCAGAAGCTTATATTATCATTGACTTCCAGCGTATTGATCAAGTCTTCTCAAATATTATCTCTAACGCAATAAAATATACAAGGCCAGGAAACAAATTAAAGATTGATTTTGGATTAGATCCCAAAAATAAAAGTTTCTATACTTCTATAACCGATAACGGTGTTGGCATCAATCAGAACGATTTGCCATATATATTTGATCGTTTTTATAAATCTTCAAATCCAATAGAAGAAAGACCAACTTCTGGCACAGGTTTGGGCTTAACTATCGCAAAAGAAATCATTTCAGCTCATAGAGGGCAAATTTCCGTTCGTAGCAAACGAGGAAAAGGAAGCACATTTATATTTTCTATTCCTCTTTATTTGGAATAATAGTTCATAAAGGAGTATCGGTAATGTCTAGAGAAAAAATACTTATTGTGGATGATGAAAAAGAAATCAATGACTTAATCCGCTCTTATATTGTTAAGGAAGGTTTTATAGCTTTCTCTGCACTAAATGGCAAAAGTGCATTGGCCATGATTGAGGAAGAAAATCCGGACCTAATAATCTTGGATATCATGCTACCCGACATAGATGGTACCAACCTATCTCTTGAAATACGCCGGATAAGCAATGTACCTATTATATTTTTAAGCTGCAAAAACGAGGAAATTGATAAGATTATTGCTTTTTCAGCAGGGGGAGATGATTATATGACTAAACCTTTCCTACCGGGGGAACTCATTGCAAGAATCAAGGCGCATCTTCGCAGGCAACAAGCATCAGCCATTACGGAGCAAGTCGAGGAGACGAAAGAAACCTATGACTTCCCCGGCTTATCTGTCAATTTGCTTACACATGAAGTGCTGGTTGATGGCGTAGAAGCCAGCTTAACCGCAAAAGAGTTTGATATCCTGAAGTTGTTTATTCAAAATCCTAAGAGAGTTTTTACTACGGACCAAATATTTGAATCCGCCTGGAAAATTAATAGCTTAGTAGGCGATTCCCGTACAGTCATGGTTTATATTAGTACCTTACGAAAAAAAATAGAAGTCAATCCTAGTAATCCAAAGTATATATTAACTGTTCACGGTGTTGGGTATAAGTTTAATCATAATCTATTAGTTGATTAAACAGTAGGCAGTTTTGATAAGACCTATGATAGCTCTCTAATTAGCATAACCTAAATATTGTTTAAAATATTCTAAAGTATCTGTAAATTCGTTGAATCACTCTTATCATCGTTCTAAAATAGATGTAAAGAGTGATTTTGTTTTCCTTTTTCAAGTTTTGTATGGAGGTACACTATGAAAGCAGATATGATTTTCTTTAATGGCCCTGTATTAACCGTAAATTCCCAGGACTCCGTTGAATCCGGGGTTGTGGTTAAGGGTAATAGAATTATATATGTTGGATCATCTGCTGCAGCCTTAGCATATGCAGATGAAAAATCAAGGCTTGTGGACTTAAACGGGCGAAGCCTTATACCCGGGTTTATAGATTCTCACTTGCACACAGCTGTTCTCGGAGCAAATACCTTGGCTATAGACTGTCGCTCTCCCAAGGTGTCCTCTATAGAGGATATCAAGAATTTAGTAAAAGAAGTAGCTAAAATAACACCAAAAGGCCAATGGATTCGAGGTTGGGGATATGATCATTCAAAATTAAAAGAGAAAAGGCATCCTAACAAATGGGATTTGGACCAAGTTGCGCCTAATCATCCTGTTATTCTGACAAGAGTATGCGCACATATTTCAGCACACAATAGCAATAGTTTAGCCTTGTCCGGTTTTACAGATGACTCTCCTGATCCAGAGGGCGGAGTGCTAGATAGAGAAAATGGATTCATTACTGGCGTATTGAGAGAGAATGCACATATGCTCGCTCTAAAAACTGCCCAATTATCGAAAGAAGAATTGATTAATGCCATGAGTGCGGCAAATGACCTACTGATCAAAGAAGGTATTACCACTGTTCATGATTCCGGAGGCTATGGTTCAATACAAATGGGAGCCATACAAGAAGCGGTAAAGCAAAACAAACTTCAATTAAGAATTTACACTATGATTTTTTCCTTTGTTGAAAATTTAAAGTTTGTCAATGATTATCTAAAAGTCGGAATACATACCGGCTTCGGCGATGAAAAATATAAGTTAGGTCCAATAAAGTTAATGATTGACGGAAGCAGCAGCGGACCTACAGCTGCAACTTTAGAACCTTATGCTGTAAATCCAAGAAATTCTGGAATTCTTAGCATGACCCAGGAACAGGTGGATGACATCATTATAAAATCACACTCCTTAGGCTGGCAAGTTACTTCCCATGCCGTAGGAGACCGAGCAGTGACGATGATTGTAGATGCCATAGAAAAAGCACTAATCCGATACCCCCGAAAGGATCATCGCCATCGAATCGAGCATTGTGCCATGATTAACGACAATCTCCTCCAACGCATTAAAAAATTAGGCATTATTCCCATCCCAAATCCTATCTTCCTATATGAATTTGGGGATGGCTATATGGTGAACTACGGAAAAGAAAGAGCTTACAAAATGTTTGCCAATAAAAGTTATATTGAAAAGGGCATTATTGCCGCAGGGAGTAGCGACTGCCCTATCACCTTTTCAAATCCTTTATTGAACATACATCTCGCCGTCAATAGAGAAACTCAAAAGGGACAGATTATCAACCCAGATGAAAGAATTACCACAAAGCAGGCACTAAGAATATTCACTGCTAACGGCGCTTATGCTAGTTTTGACGAAGACATAAAGGGTTCTATTCAGGTTGGTAAGTTAGCGGATTTAGTTGTTCTTTCCGAATCTCTTCTGGATGTCCCACCGGAAAAAATTAAGGATATCTCTGTGGATATGACTATCATTGATGGGAAAATCGTTTATCAAAAGTAATTCTGTCGAGGGGGAGTAATAAGTGAAAAATATTTATGACATGCTGCAAAAAATGGCAGCCGAATTAAATCCTGAGGCCGTCCAATTTGCTCAACGTACAATCCGTGTATCTTCTTTATCTGGAGAAGAAAAAGAAGTATCAGAGCTTTATCTACAGGAAATGAAATCCATCGGATATGATGAAGTGTTTCGTGATGATTGGGGAAATATAATAGGAATTATCAAAGGTCAAGAGCCGGGTCCTACCATTATGTTCAATGGACATATGGATCATGTTCCTGCGGGCGATTGTCAGCTTTGGGGGGGGTATGACCCTTTCGGGGCAGCCATAGATGTCAATGAAGTTCATAATCAGGATATGGATGGAATGGAAAAGGCAGAAGTCATTCATGGGCGCGGTGCCAGTGACGTCAAAGGCGGGCTCGCTTGTCAAATTTATGCGGGAAAAGCCCTATTACAGTTACGAAAACAAGGCTTCAAATTAAAGGGAATTTTCATGATTGCTGCTGTTACAATGGAAGAATGTGGGGACCAAATCGGTACTATTCAGCTCATAGATGATACTTTACTAAGAAGAGGACTTGATTACCATGGTGTGGTTTCCTGTGAACCGACAAAGTTAAAAATCGCTTTAGGTCATCGTGGGCGTATGGAGATTCTCGTCAGTGTATTTGGAAAAGCTTGCCACGGTAGCTCCCCATGGCTCGGCGTAAACGCCATTGCTAAGGCTAACAAATTAATTAATTGTATCATCAACGAATTGCCAGATAAATTTCCGGAGGATCCTGATTTGGGACGTTCTACCGTTACCCTGACCATGATCAGTTGTAGCCCTAATGCAAACTGTATCGTCCCTGATCGCTGCGATTTCTTGCTTGACAGACGTTTTATCCCTGGTGAAACACAGGAAATGTGCATAGCACAGATTCAAGCAATCATCGACAGGCTTGCAAATGAAGACGCCGAGTTTCAAGCTGAAGTAAAAATTGCAGAATATGAAAGGGTTTTCTATACTGGTAAATCCCTAACAGTTTCTAATGTAAAAGAATCTTATAAAGTCCCTCGGGACCATCCTTTTGTGCAAGCTGTCGCTGAAGGGCTATTATCAGTCGGGCAGCCGGTGAAATATCAGTTTTGGCCTTTTGGAACCGATATGCCTAAGGTATGTGTAACAGATAAAAAACCTGCTATTGGGTATTCACCTATGCAAGAAGTTTATATTCATACTTCTGATGATAAGGTCCGAATAGACTATATGGAAAAAAGCATTGCCGGTTATACATCCATTTTCCTCAAGTTAATGGATGTTCCTGTGGAGAAGTTTCGCCTATAAATACTAGTATGATTTTGGTTGTTGCACAGCATAACGAAGAAAAGAAAAGCCTGAGGGCCCTTCTTTTCTTCGTTACATTTTTTATTCTACTCTTATTTATTCTACTTTCTAGTATTTCTTAGCATAGAAATCATCATATTGCGCTTCCAGTTCATCCATAAGTTCTTTTGGTCTCGGCTTCGTCAACAAGCTCACTACGATAAATACAATAATATTGCAAATCAATGAAAGTAAGCCAGCTCCACCATATTTAAATACACCTGGAATCATGGTCGGAATGAAAGTAAATAGGATTAACAGAATGATTCCTGCCAATACACCTGATATGGCTCCTGCTACAGTGGAGCGTTTCCAGAAAAATGCCCCTACGGTCGGTACAATGACCTGTGCCGTTCCTGCCAATGCAACCAATCCGATGGTTACTAAAAGTCCGGGTACAAATAATGCCATGACATAAGCAATGGCCGACAGAATTAAAATGCACCATCTTCCAACCCAGACCAGCTGCCTTTCTGAGAGATCCTTATTAATGTATGTTTTATGAAAGTCTACTGTATATACCGCAGACATTGAGTGAATCTGTGAATTGGCCGTGGACATAGCTGCCGCAGCTCCGCCGGCAATAATTAGGGATGAAAAAACAAATGGAGCGTACTTAAATAAAATAACAGGTAACACCTTATCAGGTTCAGCAATAGAAGGCTCTAATATAACAGCTGAATTACCAACCAACATGGACCCTACATATGAAATAGCTGCAACGGCCAGTAAGAATGGCATTAAGTTAAACAGCTTTGGTGATTTTACAGCATACATTCTAGTCCATAATTGAGGACCCATAAAAGAACCCACCGGGGTAATAATAAACATTGAGAGCCAACCCATCCAGGCATAATCTTGTAAAACTAAGTTTTCTGGTTTTATTTCTTTTAGCTGTTGAAACATATCTACAGGGCCATCCAATAAATTGGCTATGTATATGCCACCTATGATCATACCAAAGAATAAGATAATCCCATAAAAGATATCAGTCCAGGCTACAGCTCTTAATCCGCCAGACCATACATAAATAATAATGACAAGATAGAACAACAGTGCAGCAAATTTAAAAGGAATCATGCCCCCGGAAGCCACCTCAATTAAATAGGCCCCGCCTGTCAACTGGATTTGAAGATAAGGTAAAGTAAATACAAGCATAATTACTGCAATAATATTTCCAAGGGTTTCCGATCCATATTGGTGTTTAAAAAAGTCTTTCGGTGTGATATAAAGATTTACCTTTCCGACAAACCAAACTCTTTTTCCTATAACAAAGTACATCACACCAAATAAAATATTCCAAGCAATTGCTGTCCAGTAGAGAGGGCCGTTTAGATAGAAATATGCATTGGATCCCATAAATGCAAACGCACTCCACCAGGTAGCTGCAACGGTAAAGAATACTGCGACAGAACCCATGCCTCTTCCTTGTACAAAGAAATCCTCTGTTGTAGGAATAGATTTTCTTCCGGCTATAGCACCCATAGCCAATGGGATTAACATAAATAAACCAATAATAAGTAGTGCACCAATCTGTTGAGCAGTCATTATTCGTCACCTCCTTCCCCTTTCGGTTCTGGTCTCTCTCCCCAATTAATTCTATATGCCCATAATAGTACCAAGCACATATAAATCCAACATATTAGGATAAAACCATAGATAAAGGGGAGGCCAAAAATAAATGGCTCTGACTTATCTTTAAAAAAGAATACTCCAGGAAATTCCATGGCCGCAAATCCAATGAGCAAAAGGACCCAAATAAGCTTCCTTTTAGCGGGCATTTTGCGTTTTGACATTTCAAACCCTCCTTTTCTTTTTTTAAGGTCACGAAGTTGTAATCTTATTAGGTTCTATTATACAATAGACACTTTAAATCCCGTTTAAGTAATATTTAAAATATTCTAAAAATTAAGCTTGCATAGACCCTTCTTCTTATCAGACATACCCACCTTCAACAAAAAAATCAAGGATTACTTGGTTTTTTAAGGTGGCCCAGTATATTTTCCGCGAATTTCCTTGCTCGTTCTTCTATGCCTTCAACCTGAAGGATACTTCCTGGGCTATTGGCCGTCTCCAGCATAGCAAACCGGCTTGGAAGTATAAAAGTCTTGTTCATGTTTAGCCCGCTGATAAGCTGCTGGGCCAAAATATCTCCCCCACTATAACCAGACACGATAATTCCAAATAAATACTTATCATAAAATCTAGTCTTTCTAAATAGTGCTGTAAGCCTATTGATAAAAGCTGATAAATTTGCGCTTAAAGCATCATTGTAATTAGGGCATAGCATCAATAAAGCATCGCATTCTTCTATCGCTGGATAAACCTGCTCTACAATAACACCTCCGTAAATGCAGCGATTTTCTTCACCAAAATGCAAGCAGGTTTTATAAGGACAACCCACACAATCCATAACAGTGCCATTTCTAACAGATATTTCTGTTACCTCGCATCCATCCAGATGACTTTTAACCATATTCCAAAGGCTAAGGGTGTTTGAATAATGATTATTGCTTGCATGTAATACCAATATTTTCGGTTTTTTATGCTTGGGCGGGTCAAATGTCATAATCTGCTGAACCAACCCACATCCGGATTTTATGTAAGCGCTCAAATTGTCCGTTTCTAAATTACTGGCAATAATATTAAAATTATTCAAGGATTGGGTCCCCTCCACCAACGGGCTACCTGGAAAAGTACAGCCTGCCATATTAGCTGAGAAAACCAATTCCCTAGCAACAGATTTTGTATAAAGCTCACTGTTACCATCCATGATAATACCTGCTATGCTACCCTCCATGCAGTCTTTATGGACCCTGATATGCTTTAGAAAAACATAATGCTCTAAATTGATGCCGGACTCCCCTTGATTAATGGCAAAAAGTAATCTCTTATTTCGTAAATCAGGGAGCTCCTCAAAGGTTTCAACTGTCTCGTAAGACCACCCTTCCAGACTTCTTTGAAGGATTGTATTAAGACGCTTCACCCTACTTTTATTTTTGCAATATGGTCTAATCAGTAAAAGATCTTGCATAAGGTTCACCCCCATCTGACATTAAGATTTACATAATGCTTTGCAGATTCTTGTAAGCCTTTTCTATTCTTCTGTATAATAGCTCAGGTAAAGGATTATTCTCTATTTCAACTCCACTTTCTGTCATTCTATTTCGTGAACCCATATATACATCCCCTAATATGTTTGAGCTATAATGCCATTCCCCTCGCAAGGTAAGAAGTAAGGATATGGCTCCTGATGAGAGGGCAGGTGCAATAAAAGGTTTAAATCCTGTTTTCCTTACCTTAAGGTTGGCTTCCACAGTCAGCTTTGTCAGCTCCTGTGATAGCTTGTCATCGTAATTCTTTATACTATTGGCGATGATCAAGTCTGCTCCATGAGGACCGAATGCTCTTCCCTCAGATAAGAAGGATTTAAACCTAGGTTCTTTCTTTGCAAAATAGGCGGCTCTACTATTCATGACACCTAACCCATAGCCTTGAATCTGATTAGCCTTAAGCCCTTTTCCATCCGTTTCTCCGGCTTCGTCTTGATTGCTAGATAAATAAGCGGCCTTACAGAGAGGATCCACAGGGTCGGATATCACTGCAAAGAGCCCTTGGAAATTAGAATCCCTTGCCATCTTTGCATATTCCCCTATTAGAGCGGCATTGGCTTCTAACTGGGCCATGCGTACATCTTTTACATTGGTCCCTAGCCCAGGTACCCCTTTAGATGCACAAAATACAAAGACATCGCATTGAAATAGTTCTTCCTTCTCTATTACATGAACCTCAGGTAGCGCGTCATAGTCCCAAGGGTATGCAATCTGGTTCATTTCATATTCATAACGCTTTTTCACATTTTCATTAACATCATAGATTCCTAGAATAGAAATCACATCTCCACCTAAAAGCTTCAATCCCGTAACCAGCATCCCGCCTACATCACCTAAAGCCAATACATGAACTCTGTTCTTTCCATTTATTTTAATGGATGGTGCTCCAAAAAGTTGGCTTGCTAGGAGCTCCCTATCTTTTACCATATCTGTTAATCTAAACATATTCTCTCCTTTAACAACATTTGCATTTTTCACAAAATCACTGATAAGGAATGGGCTGTTGCAATAGATTTGGATTTTCAAATTGGAAAAGGTGTCAGACACCATACGACAGGAAATGGTGTCTGACATTATCTCCTTTATATGATAATCTTTTTAATGCGTATCAACTTTTCTATATCATTTGCTATATATCTAGACGGGGATAGATTTAAATCATAGCTCATATGGACTCCCTTGTCCGGAATCCTTGGCGATATAATGGCTTCACTCAAGCGATTCAAGGTAAGATTTCTTTCAAAGGTAAGCTGATATTCTTCTTCTAGGGCAGTGAGAATGTCTCTTGTATTCTCCAGTGCAACCATTGAGAAATTATAGAAAGCTTCCTTTGGGGTATTCAACAGGAAATTAGGTGCTACATAAGGCAGTATCAAATTTATTGATGGGATGAGGGTAGTGTTATGATTTTCATCTCTTTTTATGCTATCTCCTCCAATAAAAGGATACATGCTGGATTCCGCGAACCAGGATCGAAGATTAGGAATGAAATAAACACTCTCTACTTCCCTGTTCTGAATAGATATAAGATCCTTCCCCCTGCCCGATAATATCCCTACGATAATCTTACTTATATCAACGCCTTCCTCCTTGAAAATAGGATCCAGCTCTCTCAAGCGATAACCCTTATGGAGAAGATCATCCACTAAAAGCACTGGTCGATTAAAGGATTTTATGGTTCGAATTTGATGGTTCAATGGAGAGTAATTGGGAAATTCCTTTATTTTAAACCCATCGATTTCCGGCTTAAATATTTTCTCAGTGTGAAGGGCCTTAGTAACTGTATTTGGCACTGCCATACCTCTAAGAATTTTGCCAAAGGGAACACACATGTATCTTCCCAGGCATTTAACAGCTGCTGGCTCACAGGATACATTGTTTGCCATGGTAATTTTATTTACCAACTGATAATTCATTACCTCAGAATTAAAGGACAATACCAAGCTACCAGGATAAAGCTTTGTAATGGCAAGTTGCAGCCTTTTATGCGCCTCCTCCATTACATTTAAAATTTTTTGATTACTATTGAAAGGAGCTTTAATAACGGTTTCCATATCTTGTATGAGAGTTATCGGCATGCTCATATCAACAGATAAAAGGGGCTTATCCGCCTCCCAATCCATTATAGGAGTAAAGCCTTGACGTTTTAATACCTCTCCCACCCTCATTGTATAGGTACCCGTTTTATCATAATAAATAGCATAAGTATAATCCTGACTCAAACAATAGGCCAATGTCTCGGTTAAGACCAATTGCTGGACATCAATGGATGCGGTTTCCTTTAATGCTACTATACTTGATAAAGTGATGATCTTTCCCGAAGCATTTTTTCTCACATATTCTGCTACATCCATGCTGCGGAATTCCTGATAAAGGTCAGCCCTTCCTATTTGGTAAAATGTTGAAAAACCCAAAAGTTCGTTGCCATTGCCACCATCTTTAATTAAGACAGCATTTAGCCCTTCCTTAGATAGGAGTTGTTTCATGGAAGAAGTGTTTTTATATAGTTCTAACAACTTTTTCTCCATCTCATCGGGAATGGATTTTTCTAGATTATTTATAACTTCAATGCGAATAGCTCTACTTCTAACAATATGTTTATATTGAGGCTCTCTAAGGTATAGACTATGATCATATATATAGTTCTGAGCTATAGGGTCAATAAGATTTGATATATCCCTATTGTAATCAATATTCTCTCTTATCCTTGTGGAGCTTATATCCTCTAAATATATGGGCAGCGAAAGCTCTAGGATCTTTCCTTTTATGCCACTAGAATGCCCTGTGTCAGATAAAGATTCTTTTTCCTGATTCCCTAATATTTCATCCCTGCTATCCCTTCGGAAAATAATATGGTTAAATTGATGTATGGTATTTTCCCCAGGAGCTGATTTATAGGAGGATGCATTGTATATTACATCACTCCCAACTACAATAAAAAGCTCCTTCCCTGAAAAAATTTCTCTCAGGCGTTTCAAATCTTCTGGATTAGCAATATTAACAGGTATGTTGTCAGGAAAAAGGTATACATCCATCTCACTGGCGATGGACATGGAAATCAGTTTTCGGCGAATCATTCTAGGCTGTGTTTTTTTAGACCAAGAAAACTCATCCAAAGCGAGAAAAACTTCAAAGCCTAAATTTTTTATCTCATCCACAATTCCCTTGTGGCTCAATGAAAAAGGGTCAAAAGTGCCTGGGAAAAAGGCAACCTTATTAGGTGCAGCTAGTTGAAACTCTTTATTAATAAATAAATAATCGGAAATAAACCTGTAAATATGGTTCAAAGACGCTGCATTATTATAGAAAGAAAGCTCTGTCTCTACCTGATCCGTTATTAGGGTTAATAGCTTTTTATATATCAAGCTAAATATTTGGCTTTTTTCTTCAATAGAAACTTTTGTTGATCCAAAAATATATTGACCTATTACTAAGAATGCTTCTCGGCTTGTTACATCATGATAATCTGCTAAACCCTTCAACAAAATTCCTAATATTAATTCTCGCCTCTTCAGATAGAGTTGGTCATCCTCTGGAAAGCGTTGCTTATAAATTGGATATTTCTGTAACATGATGCCAAGGGTATTTAAGGATACTGAAGCGACTCTTTCGTTGGTGCTTTCGGCCAGATTTTTGATAATCTTGACAAACTCATCCAGCTCCTCAGGGTGAAGAAACAATGCTAATTCTCCCAAGTATTCAGGTATATACTTGGAAAACTCATATTCACCTATTTCCAAACCCTTTGTAAGCTCTATAACAACTTCGTTTCTTTGGTCTAGCGAAAGCAGCGGTGCAATTTCCAGAAGAGCTTTTCCTGCGCTATGCCTAACGGCTACCCTCTCGCTGACCTTTATCAGATTTGACAAATGAGTAGCTACATGAAGCACATAGGTGTTATGACCAAATGTCACTTGATCTAGTAAAAGTTCTATATTGACAGATTTGATAACCCAAGGTGTAGCTACTTTTAGGTTTTCGAGAAAAATTTCTGATGCTGCCTTTTTATTTATAAATAACCTCAGTTCTTCTTCAGTTCCCCCAACACCCCGATTCTTCCTTATTTTATATTTAAGATAATCTATTGCGGTGACACCGGAGGTTTTTATATTACCGGTAATTTCAAGGGCTTCTTCGCCAAAAGATAAATTACATGCGCTATTTCCTGTCAGGTATTTAATGACTCTAAGACAAGCGATTTGAATTTCCAGTGATTCTCTTGAGGATAGCTTATTTATAAATGTTATCAGCTGCCGCTTTTCATCATAACTGCAAAGATCAAGTGGTAGCTCCAGTATGGTGTCAAGGAGTATAAATGCTGTGGAATCGTCACGATTTGCATCGCTATAGTATTTTAACAGCTCGTCCAAATATCCCATCCTATCCTCTTTTTTACACCTGGATAAAACGGAGCCTACTATGAGTTTCAATGTGTACCCTATCCACCTTTTGTGTTGCTCGGTGACCTTGTGGTCTGGAAGAATAATGTCATTCAAATATTTTTTCCAGAGCTCCATACTGGAAATCTCCTCGTCTTCAATTCTTGCTCCTTGAGGAATTTCCTTTCTATATTCTACATCAAAGTGTACAATAATCTTCCCTAGTAAATCTGCTGCCTGCCTACGTATATCTCCCTCTCTATGCATTAATAATTCATAGAGAAAGTTTAAGGTCATTATTTTTTGTTTTTGTGTGATATAAGTAAAATATTCTTCAAAGATATTGATATACGCCCTTATGTTCTTCCAATCTTTATCACTTCGAGCAGCTTCTAGAATGTTACCAAAAATCCTTTCGCTGTTTAATTTATGCATAAGAAAGATATTATGATGAATAGCTTGGTTTTTCAGCGCTGCCACAATCTCATGGGAATCCAATAGGGCATAATCTTTTTTCACTTTTGGCGTTATTCCAGAAGAGCTAAGATCCGTATTGATACCCAGCTCCACCATATAATCTTCAAAATCCTTCAGCTTGGCGTAAACCCTAATATATCTTTCAAGCTTTGCCTGATCTACATTGTCCAGCTTATTTAATATGACATCAAAGGATTCTTTCAGACTGTAAAAATTGATCTGTTCTATTCCATTCTCATCCCTGTAGCTTTTTACTCTGAAGTCCGCATAAATCAAGATCAAAGATTCTACTGAAAGGTTTTCCAGCTCCAAATCCCAGGTGGAATGGTTCGTTGCGATGTGACCGATGGTAGGCATTCCATGCTGTTTAAAATACTTGTCGGTATAATAGTAATGAAGATAGGGGGTTCGTGCTTCCTCCCAAGGCTTGCAACCATATTTTCCAATATCATGGCCAGCAGCGGATCCGGAGACCAAAGCAAGATCCACAGGCATATTGGATCGTAATAATTGTCTGCCCACATGAAGAGCCACATAATGAACTCCGCTGATATGTGCTAAGGTATTAAATCTTGTAATATCAGAACCGATTCGCATAAACTCGTAAATATAGTCTTTTTTGAAAAGATGTAGAAGTGTATTGTACTCTTCCTTTGCAGGAGAATTATTTATTTCCTCATCACTAAGCATCTCCATGTTAAGTATTGGATTAAAAGGTCGGTGGAGCCTTTCATGCCTAAGGAAAACCCTCAGAACTTCCAAGTAAAAAAGTCGCCCTGGTTCACAGGATGGAATGGTGGGAGTCTGGGCACTTTCAGGGAAAATGCTAGAAATCCCATGATTGTAAATATAATCAAGCCAGCCGGAGTCAGGTTCGCCTGAAAAATGGTCAAGAGTCGGCCTACAAATGTCCAACACTACTTTTGGTGAAATGGAATCTTCTAATAGCACCTTTTGAACATTTTCCTCCCAATTATCTTGCCGAATCAGGCCCATCATTGCTTTTTTAGTAAGGTTTATTTTTTTCAGAAAATACTTGTCAGTCAGACTTTCCACGAAGTTTTTATACACAAGCCGTACCATTTTTTTCTGCATCGCCGATACCCGCTTTCCTAAATTAAAGACTAGAAATTTACATGATTTTAAAGAATGAATTTAACTGTTTAAAAAAACTATTTAAAGAGGATTGCTTTATATCTTATAACATGATACTATTATGTATGTTTTTTGAATATTTTACAAGAGATATGAGAATACTTACCCAACCTCGATAGATGATAATCTTCTTACCTGATTAAATTTTACCATAATTCTGAATATTAGTATTTCGCTAACTTGCCTCTTTTGAGCCCCATCAATATTGACTAAGAATGGACAATATGCTAATGTGAAGGTATAAATAATTACTTCTATAGGTTCACAATTAAAAAAATTTTAATGGTGAGCCTAATGCATAAAATGGACAATGATGAAAAGAATTTGTCCCTTGAATGCATGCACAAAAATATATAGAAAAGGTAGGTAGTAAAATGGCAAGTATCGTACAGCAATACATTGATATTGTGAGAGAAAGAAATCCTAACCAGCCTGAGTTCCAACAAGCAGTTGAGGAAGTTCTACATTCTTTAGCTCCGGTTCTTGAAAAGCATCCTGAGTATATCAATGCCGGTCTTATCGAAAGATTAGTAGAACCTGAAAGAGCCATTCACTTTAGGGTTACTTGGGTAGACGATGCCGGTAAAGTACAGGTTAACAGGGGCTACAGATACCAGTTCAACAGCGCACTTGGACCATACAAGGGTGGTGTAAGATTTGCTCCTGGCGTAAATCCTAGTGTTATGAAATTCTTAGCCTTCGAGCAGATTTTCAAAAATGCTCTGACCGGACTTCCTATTGGTGGCGGTAAAGGTGGTGCAGATTTCGATCCTAATGGTAAATCTGACGGTGAAATCATGAGATTCTGCCAGGCATTTATGACAGAACTATATAGGCATATCGGACCTATGACAGACAGCCCAGCCGGTGACCTAGGAGTTGGTGCGAGAGAAATTGGATACTTGTTTGGCCAGTACAAGAGATTGACCAATCAGTTTAATGAATCTGTCACTGGAAAATCAATTGCCTACGGTGGACTTAACGGAAGAACTGAAGCTACCGGTTACGGTATTGTTTATTTTGCTGACTGTGTGCTAGAAGCTAATAATGAAAAAATTGCAGGAAAAACAGTAGCCCTATCCGGTTTTGGAAATGTAACTTGGGGAACTGCTAGAAAGTTACAAGAATTAGGTGCTAAGGTTATTACTATATCTGGTCCAGATGGATACATACTAGATGAAACTGGAATCAATACTGACGAAAAGGTTGCTTATTTACTTGAACTAAGAAACAGCGGAAAGAACATTTGCGAACCTTATGCAGAAAAATTCCCAGAAGCTAAATTCTTCAAGGGTAAGAAACCTTGGGAAGTTAAAGCAGATATCTATATGCCTTGTGCTATGCAAAACGACATTCGCTTAGAGGATGCTAAAAATATGGTGGCTAATGGTGCTAGATTCCTTATCGAAGGTGCTAACATGCCTACAACAAATGAAGCTCTTGAATACTTAGCAGAAAATGGCGTTATCATTGGACCTTGCAAAGCTGCCAACGCTGGTGGAGTTGCATGCTCCTGTATCGAAATGGGTCAGAACGCAGGTCACACTGTATTCTCACCTGATCAAGTTCACGCGCAGCTGAAAACCATCATGGTAAGTATTCATGACAGCGCTGCAAAAGCAGCTGAAGAATATGGCCTAGGCTACAACTTAATCGCTGGTGCAAATATCGCCGGATTTAAGAAAGTAGCAGAAGCTATGATGGCTCAAGGTTATGTATAATAGATAATAATATATAAACTTTAAAAGGCTCTATAATGAATGTTGGGGTATTTGAGAAAATCAAATGCTCCAACTTTTCTCTTTTTTGCAAAAAAAGATAGAGCATTAATAAAATCTCTTGTAAAATAGAGTCACCACAACAATATTTAAGGAGGTTTTATTATGCTCTATACTGATTATACTGAAGAATTACTCGGATTAAAAGATGTAATTGTGACAAAAGTGGAAAATGTTGAAGGATCGGTTCACATCTACCTTGAAATGAAGCTGGAGACTCAAGTGTGCCCACATTGTCGACACGAAACAAAAAGAACTCATGATTACCGGACTCAAATAGTGAAAGATTCAGCTATATTTGGAACTGCTGTATACCTGCACATACATAAAAGACGTTATTATTGCCCTCATTGCGGTAAAAGTTTCAATCAAAACATCAGCTTTCTTCCAAAGTATCAGAGAATTACCACAAGAAAGCAGGCGCAAATCATGGACGAGTTTAGAAGAGTATGCTCGATAAAAAGCGTGGCTGAACGTCATAATGTATCACAAACGGCTGCAGCTAGACTATTAGACTATATATCTTACCCCAAGCCATCTTTACCGGAGGTTCTATCTATTGACGAATTCAAAGGAAACGCAGGCGGCCACAAATTCCAATGCATACTTACAAACCCTAAAAAGAAGCAGGTTCTTGACATCTTGGAGAGCCGTATGGCTGAGGATCTCTACAAATATTTTCTAGAGATAGATAAGGCTGATAGAAACAATGTGAAATATTTTGTAATAGATATGAGTAATCATTTTCGCCAGATTGTGCACTCGCTATTCCCAAATGCACAGGTAGTCGCAGACAAATTCCACGTTTGCAGACAAGTGACGTGGGCTTTAGAAAGGGTTCGGAAGGAGGAGCAAAAGAAGTTTGGCAAAGACAGACGGATATATTTTAAAAAGAGTAGATGGATACTCCTTAAGCATAATGAAGACCTTACCCAGGATGAGCGTATCCAGCTTGAAGGAATGCTTCAAGTTTCAACTAATATTAGAGATGCCTATATGTTGAAGGAAAAATTCTATTCCTTTATGGCCAGTAAAGATATCCACCAGGCAAGATCACGTTTAAAGGAATGGTTTCTGCTGGTTGGAAGTGTGGATCTTCAAGATTTTAAAAGCTGTGTTGGTACCTTCAGCAGATGGGACAAAGAGATACTCGCTGCCTTCGATTGTGGATTCAGTAATGGATTTACCGAGGGGACAAACAACAAAATCAAGGTCATTAAGAGAATATCCTTCGGAGTTAAAAATTTTAAACGATTCAGGAATAGGATTCTTCATGCAACTGCAGCATAGATCATTATTTCATTAAATTCTGATACGGTGACCGCTACTTGTAGCCAATATCCTGGTTACATTAATTTTGGTGTGATTTTATATGAGGGTTAGGGATGATTTATTAGAACTTTAATAAGAAAAACTAGAGACGGTTTACACCGCCTCTAGAAAAATATTTTTATTCTGTTTTACAAGGCTCAACCCCAACATTTGACATAGAGCCCTTTAAAAGGGTAACCCATCGGTTACCCTTTTGCTTTAGAATCTAGGCGAATCTCGGTTAATGTCTATAGTTATTTCTTCTCCGTCCTTTACTTCACCTTTTATGATCTTTGATGCTATTTCTGTTTCTATATGCTTCTGCAAGTATCTCTTCACAGGCCTTGCTCCGTAAGCCGCTGAATAAGCTTCTTCTGCAATGTATTTTTTTGTACTGTCTGTTAGTGTTACGGTAATGTTTCTATCAGCCAGCTTCTCTTGAATATGTTCCATTGAAATATCTATGATCTTAATAATCTTATCTTCTGTAAGAGCTGAGAATAGTACGATGTCATCTATCCTGTTGAGGAATTCTGGCCTAAAATGACGCTTCAATTCCATATCAATTTTATCCCTTGCTTCTTGTGAAATCGTCCCATCATCGCTGATGTTTTCAATAAGATAAGGACTTCCGATGTTAGAGGTCATAATCACAATAGTATTTTTAAAGTCTACTGTTCTCCCCTGGTTATCTGTGAGTCTGCCATCATCCAATAACTGAAGCAATATATTGAACACATCCGGGTGAGCCTTTTCAATCTCGTCAAAAAGGATTACACTATAAGGTCTCCGTCTCACCGCCTCTGTTAATTGGCCACCCTCATCATAGCCTACATATCCTGGAGGAGCTCCCACAAGTCTGGATACCGCGTGTTTTTCCATATATTCGGACATATCAATACGGATCATATTCTTTTCACTGTCAAAGAGAGCTTCTGACAAAGCTTTGGCCAATTCTGTTTTTCCTACACCAGTAGGACCTAGGAATATAAAGGAACCAATTGGGCGATTAACATCCTTTAACCCTGCTCTAGCCCTTAATACTGCTTCAGATACTGCCGTCACTGCTTCACCCTGGCCGATAACCCTTTTATGAAGAATTTCACCAAGACGAAGCAGCTTATCTCTTTCCGCTTCAACCAATCTGCTCACTGGTATACCAGTCCAGTTTGATACGACCTCTGCAATTTCTTCTTCCGTAACTTCTTCCTTCAAAAGTCTCTTTTCTCTTCCTTCTTCCGTTAGATTCATCTCTTCCTCAAGCTTTTTTTGGAGTTCAGGTAAAACCCCGTATTTTAACTTTGCTAACAGCTCAAGGTCATATTTCCTCTCTGCCTCCTCGATTTGAAGACGGACATCCTCAATCTGCTGCTTTGTCGCCTTTAAATCTATAATAGATTTTTTTTCATTTTCCCACTGTGCTCTCATTGATGCGTTTTCTTCACGTAGCTGAGAGAGCTCTTTCTCTATTAGCTCTAGCCTACTCATTGAGCCAAGATCTGTTTCTTTGCTAAGGGCCTGCTTTTCGATTTCTAGCTGCATAATTTTTCTAGCTATCTCATCTAGATCTGCTGGCATGCTGTCAATCTCAGTACGAATTTTAGCTGCCGCCTCATCCATCAGGTCAATGGCCTTGTCTGGTAAAAATCTGTCGCTGATATATCGATCAGACAGAGTTGCACATGCAATTAATGCATTGTCTGTGATTCTCACACCGTGATGAATTTCAAATCTTTCCTTTAATCCCCTCAATATAGAGATTGTATCTTCTACTGTAGGCTGGTCTATCATAACTTTTTGAAATCTTCGTTCCAAGGCGGCATCTTTTTCGATGTACTTTCTGTACTCGTCTAATGTGGTTGCACCGATACAATGCAGCTCTCCCCTTGCCAGCTTTGGCTTTAATATATTACCTGCATCCATTGCTCCTTCGGTTCTTCCTGCACCCACAATATTATGGATTTCGTCAATGAAAAGGATAATTTTGCCGTCAGATTTTTCGATTTCATTTAGGACAGCCTTTAATCTCTCCTCAAATTCACCTCTAAATTTTGCGCCAGCGATAAGGGAAGCTATATCAAGGGAATAAATGGTTTTGTCCTTAAGTCCCTCAGGTACATCTCCATTTAAGATTCGCTGAGCCAAGCCTTCAACAACCGCTGTCTTCCCAACACCTGGCTCTCCAATTAATACGGGATTGTTTTTTGTTCTTCTGGAGAGGATTTGTATGGTATGACGAATTTCCGAGTCTCTTCCAATAACAGGATCCAGCTTTCCTTCCCTTGCTAGCTGAATCAAATCTCTTCCATATTTGTTTAAAGCATCATAATTTTCCTCAGGATTCTGACTGGTCACTCTTTGGTTTCCCCTGACCTTTGTCAACTCCTGTAGGAACCTATCCTTTGTAATATTGTATTTACTGAAAATCTTTGCTGACGGTGTGTTTTTTTCATCCAATAGAGCCATGTAAAGATGTTCTACACTGACGTATTCATCTTTAAACTGATCTGCTATCTTTTCCGCATTTATTAATAACTGATTAAACCTTCTAGAATAATACATGTTCTCATTGCCGCCATGTACTTTAGGTAGCTTATCAATTTCATCCTGAAGTTCAGCTTCTATATCATACACCTTCACATTCATGGTGGTCAGTAGCTTAGGAATAAGCCCATCCTCCATTTTCATTAATGCAAGGTGTAAGTGTTCTCCGTCTAGCTGTTGATGTCCTTCTTGTATTCCAATATTCTGACATTCCAAAATAGCCATTTGTGCCTTTTGAGTAAATTTATCAAAATTCATATTGTTACACCTCCTGTAAAAAATAACTTCTTTTATTATATACCACTTCTAAAGATTATAAAACAAAAAATTAGCACTCTCTTGATTAGAGTGCTAATTTTTTTCGCTAAGAGGATTCACATTTATTTTTATTGGTTTCAATCTCTAAGAGAAAATACCAAAGCTTTGCAATAGAAATTTATAGATAAAGCTAACAGTGGGTACCAGAATTCTGCTGATAACATTAAAAATAATAAGTACCATTAAGATTAAAAATCCTTTATCATATATTTTATAATAAAAATTTGTTTTCCTTAAATTAAATATTTCAGTAATAACGCCAAACCCATCTAGTGGAGGTATAGGAAGTAAGTTGAAGACCATAAGGACAATATTAATAGAAATTATAGCTAATACCATTTCCGTAATCAAATAGCCTATTGTCATCTCGCCCCCTAATACAATGTAGTTAAAGTACTCCATTTGAAAAGGTTTAAGAAGGCTTAAAATGGCAGTAAATAATACTGCTAATATAAGATTTGTGGCAACCCCCGACAAATCCACAATAAGACTGTCCCTTCTGCGCTTTTTAAAATTATATGGATTAATCTGCACAGGCTTTCCCCACCCAAAACCTATAAAAAGTAGCGCAATAATGCCTATAGGATCTATGTGAGCTAGGGGATTTAACGTTACCCGCCCTTGATTTCTAGGAGTGTCATCTCCTAGCATATCCGCTGCCTTTGCATGGGCAAATTCATGAAAGGAAAGACCGATGATGATGGCTGGAATGGTAGTCAACATACTCATAAACCAAGCTCCAGGGTTGTTAAAACGTCCACTATTCAAGGATTGCCAAGCCATATAAAAAATTAATAAAACCACCATAGGGTTATTTCTAAAAAATCTCAAATTCATTCTCCTAATCGAAACATTATTGATACTATATTTTTAAATTACTTAGATTTTTTGCCTGCATATAGTTAATAAACTGTCTTGCAGATCTTCCTGATCGCCCCTTTTGCCTTAGCTCCCATCTCATTGCTTGATCAGTCAGCAATTCATCTTCTATATCCAGCTTTTCCTGTTTCGCGATTCCTCTCACAATATCTAAGAATAGATTCTTGTCAGGAGAAATAAATGTAATGGTAATTCCAAAACGGTCTGAAAGGGATAGTCTTTCCTGCATTCCATCGTTAAAATGAACTTCTCCTCCATCCTCTCTCCTATCAAGCCAACTTTCTTTGATAAGGTTTTTCCGGTTTGAGGTGACATAAATAAGAGCATTAGAAGGCTGTGCTTCAATACCCCCTTCAATAACAGACTTAAAGTATTTATACTCATTCTCATTTCCTTCAAAGGATAAATCATCGATAAATATAATGAATTTGCAGCCCCTATCTGATAAAGTTTCAAATACCCTGTAAATATCAGTAATATGGTTTTTGTTTAAAGATATGATTTTCAACCCTTCCGTTTTGAACTTATTTAATAGGGCTTTAACACAAGAGGATTTACCCGTACCCCTATCACCATAAAGGAGAACATTGTTTGATTTATAGCCTTTCAGGAAGAAATCGGTGTTTTCTATTAAGGTCTCCTTTTGTTTTTCGTATCCTATAAGCTGGTTGAATGTAATGTTATCATAGTTCTTTATACCAATTAGCTCTCCTTCCCATCGAAAGGCATTAAATTTCTCCATGAGCCCACAGCCATTCACTTGATAATACTTCTCTAAATCTCTGATGGTATCTTCATTGGATTTCTTCTCAAGAGCTAAGCGGATTTCATCTCTATCAGTATATGACTTCGATTGTCCTTTCATACAGCATACAGAGGTTTTGGCATCATGAAAAACAGCGCTTAGATCTTCCCAATCCAAGGTGTAAAGTTTTTTGATTTCGCTTATTTCCTTTTCAGCCAACCTGATAATATTATCATCAACCATACCTTTTTCTGCCATCAGGCTAAATTTATTTTCACTCTCCGCCAGCAACGAACAAATAAGGTTTTCCCAATAGTTCCCTTTTATTTGCACATTTTGCGTTCTTTCTAGCAGAGCTCGCTGAATTTCATAGTAATCCGCTTCCATATAAGTTATATATTCTCGGTAAAAATACTCGTTAAATATCTTAACAGCATTTATGATAATTTCGTTTTGTCTTATATTATTAAATAAGATAAGTGAATCTAAATTAATTTTGGACATTATTGCCCCCTCCAAAAAATTTGTATCAAAATATGTTTATATATAGTTCGTCCCTAATTGCTTTATTTTAGCACACATCCGAGATGTTTAAAATAAGATGGTAGTAAAATTAGAACGAGAGGTGATTATTCAATTATGGTTCACAATTTTAGTATGAGCCCTAATTTCCCACAAGCATCATGCCGCCCCTCAGAATATGTGTGTGTCGATATATGTATAATCAGACCGGGAGATACACTTTATTCAATATCACAAAAATATGATGTGTCAGTGGAAATGCTGATGGAAGCGAACAAAATACTTAATCCATACCAACTTCGTGCAGGGCAGAAAATATGTATTCCAGGAAAACCTGAAGCTCCCTGCAAAACTCCGGCTCCAAAACCAATACCAGAGCCAAGACCAATGCCTGAGCCTAGGCCAACCCCTGAGCCAAAACCAGAGCTAGCTCCTACCCCAGAGCCTATGCCAGCGCCAAGGCCAATGCCGGCACCAAGACCAACACCAGCACCAATGCCAGCACCAGCACCAATGCCAACTCCAAGACCTACACCTGCTCCTACTCCTACACCGACACCAACACCTACACCTGCTCCAACTCCAGCACCGACTCCTATTTGTGATGGATTAGTTCATACCGTAGTATCAGGGGATACTCTGTATATGCTTTCAAAACATTATAACGTTGCCTTATCTGATATCTTAGATGCTAATCCAGATTTAGATCCTTATAATTTGCTAATTGGTACAAGAGTTTGTATTCCTGGGATCACTTCCCCTCCTCCGATTCCAGCTCCAACTCCAGCGCCAAGGCCTAGACCAACACCAAAGCCAGCTCCTACCTGCGACGGTATTTTTCACACCATTGTTGCAGGTGATAACTTTTACAAACTTGCAAAATGCTATAAGGTGCCCTTAGTAGATATTTTAGAGGCAAACCCAGATTTAGACCCTTATAACTTACAAATTGGTACAAAAGTTTGTATACCTGGAGTAAACTCTGCATTCACACCTGATTCAGTACCAAGGCCGACACCTATGCCTACTCCTACTCCCATGCCGGCACCCATGCCTGCACCAAGACCAGCTCCGATGCCTACACCAACACCAGGGCCAGCTCCGATGCCAAGGCCGACACCAGCACCAATGCCAACACCAAGACCTACTCCAATACCTATACCTACACCAACTCCAGGACCTGCTCCTGCTCCTGCACCAGCTCCAGCACCAACCCCAGCTCCAACTCCTGCACCGACTCCAGCTCCTACACCGGAACCAATAGAAGATTGTCAAGGGTTCTATCACACCGTGGTAGCAGGGGATACCTTGTATATGCTAGCAAAACGTTATAACTTAACTCTAGATGCCATTATGGCCGCAAATCCCGATGTAGACGTGTATAACTTACGTATAGGCAGCAAGTTATGTATACCTGTAGAAGCAACTTCTATGGAGCCTGCAACACCCCCATGTGAGGGTATTTTTCACACCGTAGCCAGGGGAGATACACTCTATGAGTTATCCTTACGATATAAGGTAAGTCTAGATGATATCATGAGGGCAAACCCGGAATTAAATCCTTATGAGTTAAGAGTGGGTATGAAGATTTGTATTCCAAGAATGGAAGGTGACGAAACAGAAGAAACTGCATCTGTAAAAAAAAAACAATATAACACTCAGGAAGGGGATACTTTATCCCGAATCTTAGATCGTTTTCAGATCACCTATGGAGCACTTTGTACGAATAATCCAGACATTGACCTTACAGGCTCTTTGGAGAACTTAACTCTTAATATTCCGGAAAACGATGAGTTCAGGACTTGTCCGTCGCCAAAAGCTTATATAGTAAAGGATGGAGATAATATCAACTCTATTGCTAAAAAGATGCTAACTGTACCGGATAAGTTGCTTATGGCGAATCCAACGCTGGCTGTTGAAGATTTCACCGTTCCGGGTACAAAAGTATGCACCCCTGACTAATATCATTTTATCGATACAGGAATCAGCAATAGCTCCTCAATTAAAACATTTCGCAGCTTTGGCAAATCTATAAAAGGCCAGGAAATATTAGGTTTCCTGGCCTTGGTATTACTTATATAGGGGATGAGCTTCGCACAACTCCTGCACAATCTTTTTCGCTTTTTCTTCTGCCACCGAATCATTAGGATTGTCTAATATCAGTGCCATTGCTTCTACCACTCTAGCTATTTCAGCTTCTTTAAAGCCTCTGGTTGTCATTGCTGGTGTGCCAAGCCTGATACCACTTGTAACAAATGGACCGTTAGGATCATTTGGGACTGTATTTTTATTTGTAGTAATCCCCGCATCATCTAGCAGCTTCTCTGCATCTTTACCGGTAATATTCTTGTTAGTCAGGTTAACAAGCACCAGGTGATTATCCGTTCCACCTGACACCAGTTTAAAGTCCCGTGCAAGAAGTTCTTCAGCCATCTTTTTAGCATTTGCCAGAACCTGCTTTTGATAGTCGACAAACTCTTGGGTTGAAGCTTCCTTAAAGCATATTGCCTTTCCAGCTATGATATGCATCAGGGGCCCCCCTTGAATGCCAGGGAAAATGGCCTTGTCAATTTTCTTTGCAAATTCTTCTTTACATAATATTGCGCCGCCTCTTGGTCCTCGCAGGGTTTTGTGGGTAGTGGTAGTTACCACATGAGCATGTTCAACAGGATTTGGATGTAAGCCTGCAGCTACAAGTCCTGCAAAATGAGCCATATCTACAAGTAAAATAGCTCCCACTTCATCAGCAATCTCTCTAAATTTATCTGCCTCGATGATTCTAGGATACGCGCTAGCCCCCGCTACAATCATTTTTGGCTTGTTCTCAATTGCAAGCTTTCGAACTTCATCAAAGTCTATTCTTTCTGTTTTTTCATCAACCTTGTATGGTACAAAGTTATAATATTTTCCAGACATATTAACGGGGCTTCCATGGGTTAAGTGCCCTCCGTTTGACAGATCCATACCAAGCACCGTATCACCAGGCTCTAATAGTGAGAAATATACTGCGATATTCGCACTAGATCCAGAGTGAGGCTGAACATTTGCATGCTCTGCATTAAAAAGTCTCTTTAATCTGTCTATGGCAATTATTTCAGCTTCGTCTACGTGCTCACAACCACCATAATATCGTTTTTTTGGGTATCCTTCTGCATATTTATTCGTTAAGGCGCTACCGCAGGCCTCCATAACTGCCTTGCTTGTGAAGTTTTCTGATGCTATTAGTTCAATCTTATTTTCCTGACGTGCCATTTCTGATCTAATGATAGCACTGATTTCAGGATCAATCTTGTCCATGTTATTAAAATACATTTTCGGTCCCCTTTCGTCATAATGTAACAATTATATAAATTATTTGTGCAATTATCAAGCCTTTTATCTATCCTAAAACTCAAATCCAAAAAATGAAATTTCCAAAGTAATTTTCAGTGTACTTACTTTGGAAATTGCGATAATCATTAAGTTTAGTTTGTCATACTTGATGAGTAAGCTATTAATATCCATTTACGAAGTACTGAGCTAATGTTACAATAAGTCAGATAGCAATCTAAATAAAGATTCCTTAATTCTTATAATTAAAGATCTTTTATCGTAAAGTTCTTTTGTTAGCTCATGGGAGCTTGTCATGTCGGCTTCAAAAATAGCTTCTAGTTTATAAACTTCATTGGAGTCATAGATAAAAGCATTGGATTCATAATTTAATCGAAAGCTACGAATATCAAAATTTGCAGATCCAACGGAAGCTACTTCCCCATCCACACACATGGTCTTTGCATGTAGGAATCCATTATTATAAATATATATTTTTGCACCTACATCAATAAGTATGCCAGCATAGTAGTAGGTTGCCCAATAGACAAACATATGGTCTGGTTTGCAAGGTATCATGATCCTAACATCAACCCCCGACAAAACAGCCATCTTCAAGCATTCTAAAATACTTTGATCTGGGACAAAATATGGAGTCTGTATATAAATATTTTTTTTGGCAGAAGAAATCATTTTCAAGTAGCCTTGTTTAATTTCTTCCCTTTCAGACTCCGGTCCGCTGGATACAATTTGAACACCTGTAGTTCCCACCTTAGCAGGTTTGTAGTAGTAAATTTGAGACAGTACTAAGTCCTCCCCCGTAGTGAATCGCCAGTCTAAAATAAATCTAGCATTCATATCAAGAACGGAAGCTCCCTGTATTCTTAAATGGGTATCTCTCCAGTATCCAAATTTCTTTGATTTACCGATATACTCATTTCCAACGTTAAAGCCACCTAGATAGCCTATTTCGTTATCAATGATGACCAGTTTTCTATGATTTCGGTAGTTTAGCCTCATATTCAAGATTTTCAGTTTTGGCTCGAAAAAAAAGGCGTATTGTCCTCCCGCCTCCTTTAATATTTTGAGTTTTTTATGGCTGATCTGTCTGCCTCCCAGTGCATCAATCAGCAACCTCACTTGAACCCCCTCTTTAGCTTTTTCAGCCAAGGCATTTAACAGGCGTCTTCCTAAGGCATCATCTTTAATAATAAAGTACATTATGTTGATAGTTTCTTTTGCATTACTAATATCCTGGAAAAGTCTATCAAATTTTCGAGCACCATCAGTCAAGAATGATAGCTTATTATTCTGTGTAAAATAAGAATAAGCATGGGTTTGATGCATATTAATCATGCCTTGCCATTGTTTCGCTTCAGGATTCTTAAAGTTATATTTGTTCTCTTTCATGGATTCTATTTGTTCATGAAGAGATGCGCTTATTGCCGCTTTTTCATACTTATTGAGGCGTGATATTTTAAGTCTAGATACTCTCTGTGAAAATAAAAGATAAAAAACTATCCCTAACACCGGAATGAAAAGCAGAATCATTATCCATGCTAGAGTTGAAGAAGGGTTTTTTCTTTCAAGGAATATAATCGTCAATGCAATCATAAAGTTGATTAGATAAAGCCCTATTGCCACAACAGACATATCTATTAATGCAATCGATAACACATTAGCCTCCATTCGGCATTATTGATAATTTTTCTAAAACAATGCCTCCAATTTTTCTTCCAACTCTGCCTGAGGTAAAGCCCCAGTTATTCTATCTTTGATTTCACCGTCTTTAATAAAAAGTATGGTTGGTATACTCATTACTTTATTTGCAATGGCAAGCTTTCGCTGTTCGTCAATATTGATTTTACAGATTTTTGCCTTTCCTGCATATTTCTGCGCCATATCTTCTAAAACCGGCCCGATCATCTTACATGGTCCGCACCATTCAGCATAAAAATCAACTAAAACAGGAAGATCTGATTCCATCGCTTCAGCGTTATAATTTTCTTCTGTTAGGTAGACTATACTCATTATTATTTCCTCCTAGAGTTGTATGATAGTAAGGATTCCTATTGGTATCCATTGCTTTATTTATATATTATACCACAATGTCCTCTTATCAAACCCTTATTATAAATTATCTAAAGGTCCATCATGTAATACCCATTGGCTATAAGAATTATAGCAGCATTCTATCATTATCTATTTCGAATTGATTAATGAGCTTTTCTATCGTCATGTTTTCTCGTTCTTCACCAGAGATATCCAATGCAATTTTACCATCCTTCATAAGAATGGTCCTATTGCCATGCTCCAGTGCATGCTTCATGTTATGGGTAATCATTAATGTGCACATATCTTGAGAATTAGCATATTCATCTGTCAAGGTCAGAACCTTTTTGGCAGCTCCAGGATCCAAGGCTGCTATATGTTCGTCCAATAATAAAAGCTTTGGCTTAGAAATAACTGCCATGAACAAGGTCAAGGCCTGCCTTTGGCCACCTGAAAGAGATTTTGCCTTTTGCTTCATTCTGTCTTCAAGGCCCATGTCCAAAAGTGCCAGCTGCTCCCTAAAATATGCCATGTTTTCTTTATTCAAGCCCCTTTGTAAGCCAAGGCTTTTATTTTTGCTACTTGCTATAGCAAGGTTTTCTTCTATAGTCATATCAAAGGCCGTTCCCTTTAAGGGGTCCTGAAAAACACGGCCGATATATCTTGAACGCTTGTATTCCGGTAGCTTGGTGAGATTGATACCATCAAGAGTTATAGTCCCACTGTCTATGCCGATAGCTCCGCAAATACAGTTCATAAGAGTAGACTTACCGGCGCCGTTGCTTCCAATGATGGTTATAAACTCGCCCTTCTTCATATGTAGACTTAAATTGTCCAAAGCAACTTTTTCATTAATTGTTCCCTTAGCAAAGGTTTTGCTGATTTTGTCAATATTAAGCATTCTTCACACCTGCCTTCCTCCTTAAAGAGAACTTTTCTCCCAATATGCCAGTAGATAAGGCTATGGTTACTATAATTGCAGAAACCAGCTTTAAGTCGCTAGCGGGCATACCAAGATACAACGCCAATGATATTACTATTCTATATAAAATCGCTCCAAGAGATACTGCAATAAGCCTGCGTTTTAATGAACTGATCCCAAATATTACTTCTCCAATAATGACAGAAGCCAAGCCAATAACCACCATGCCCACGCCCATACTAATATCGGATAGTGATTGGTATTGGGCCAGCATGCCTCCAGATAAAGCTACAAACCCATTTGATATTCCCAGTCCCATAATCCTCATATTATCGCTGTTTATTCCTGACGCCCTTACCATCTCTTCATTGTCTCCTGTGGCACGTAATGCGAAGCCCAGCCTCGTCTTAAGGAAAAAGTAAAACAAGACAGTAATAATAATTAAAATAATGGCGCCTAATACAAGGGAACTGTATTTATATGGAAATATAAGTTTAAAGGATTTGTAAATTGTCTCGCTTTTTATTAAAGCGATATTGGGTCTCCCTCCCATAATTCGAAGATTGATGGAATAAAGCCCTAGCATCACTAAAATACCTGCTAATAATGGTTGGATTTTCAGCTTTGTATTTAATAATGCTGTTATGGTTCCAGCTGCACAACCGGCAATAAATGATACGAGTAGGGCAAATATGGGATTTCCCCCCATACTGCATATCATTGCAGAACAGGCAGCACCAGTTACGATGCTGCCATCAACAGTCAGGTCTGGCGTGTTTAAAGTCCTGAAGGAAAGGAACACTCCAAGAGCTAAGACTGAGTAAATTAAACCTAATTCAATTGAACCTAATATTGCTGCTATAGACATGCTATTATTCTCCTAATACCGTTGCTTCGCTTAATATGTCGTCCGGGAAGGTGACACCAATTTGAGCAGCTGTATTTTCATTAATATAAATCTGTAAATCTTCTACTACCAAAACTGGGATGGACCCGGGGTCTTCCCCATTTAATACTCTAGCCGCCATTTTCCCTGATTCATAACCAAGAGATATGTAATTGATTCCGTAAGTTGCCAACCCACCATCATTTACCATAGAATCAGCACCTACATAAAATGGTACCTTAGCATCGATAAGGGTCTGGGTGATTGTTGGCATTGTAGACGCCACAGTATTGTCTATTGGTGAAAATACAGCATCCGTCTTATCAGCTAGGTATGCTGCAGCTTGAGGTATCTCACTAGTGTTCATTACAGGAGATTCCAACACGTTGAGGCCATTGGCTGCTGCAAATTCCTTTAAATCTTCGATAACGGAAACTGAATTAATCTCGCTTGAATTATATATAGCTCCAATGTTTTTGATGTCAGGTGTGATTTTCAATGCCAGCTCCATGATCTTTTCTGCAGAAACTGCATCGGAAGTCCCGGTAATATTACCACCTGGCTTTTCTAGATTACTTACAAGCTCTGCAGAAACAGGGTCTGTCACCGCAGCAAAAATAATCGGAATTTCTGTTGTCTCCCCAAGGGCGATTTGAGCCGATGGTGTTGCAATAGCAATAATTAAATCATAATTATTATTTACGAATTTCTGACAGATGGTCTTCAAATTAGCCTGTTCATTTTGTGCACTCTGGTAGTCTACTATCATTGTTTCCCCATCTTTAAAACCTTCTTCAGCAAGCTGTTCCAAAATGGCGAATCGAATGCTATCTAAAGAAGGATGCTCAACAATCTGAACAATACCAACCGTTGGTAGGCTTTCGTCTCCATTGCCATTGCCACCGTTATTCCCCCCGCCACATCCGGTGAATATACTAGATAGCAGCATTACCGCAATTAACATGAATCCTATTCTTTTTTTCATTTTTTCGTCTCCTTTTCTTTTTTACAAATGATGGGAATGTATAACTCTTAATCAGATTGGGTTATATTATCCCGATATTGATGAAAAGGGTCCTCTGCAACAATGCCCGCTCTATAAAATAAAAAAACACTCATCCTAGACTCTCTATTCAAGGACAAGTGTAAACCTGCGGTACCACCTTGTTTGATATGTTTAAATACATACCCTCTTTGCAGAGTGCCATCACACCCTTCGCCAAATAACGCTGGCTTAGCGTCTCAGCTACTTGACTGCATATAATAATAATCAGTCTTTCGCCTCGCCCTCAGAGGCCCACTTGCTGTATCTGCATCTATCCGGCTTACACCATCCCGGATTCGCTGTGAGATCGTTTTACAGTTTTACTCCCTCGTCAACGGTTTAAAATTATATTAGCATCTTGATTTTAAGCTGTCAACTATTTTTATTTGCGCTTTAAAGATATAAAGATCCCTACCCCACAAATAATAGTAAAGATTATGAAGGAAACACGCATAGCCATAAGCATTGCAGTAGGCTCAACTTGTTCTAAGGTCATATCCCCAAAATTCATTGCGAAAATAAATGTAATAATCGCCATACTTACACTATGTCCTATGGACCGCATGGTTGCTAAAATAGAGGATGCCACACTATAATCTTTTTTCTCTACGCAAGCCATAACTGCATTGGTATTAGGGGAAGAGAAAAAGGCAAATCCGATTCCAACCACAACGAGGTTGGCAATTACCAAGGCCATTGGGTAATTTGCCGAGATAAATATAAAGGAAAATAAGCCTAAAGCACAAAGACCCATACCAAAGGAAGCAAGCTTGAAAGGTGATAACCTATCAGAAAGTCTACCGGCATAAGGCGACAAAACCGCCATAAGAACGGGCTGACTAATAAGAATAAGGCCTGCTATCTGTGAATCAAAGCCACGAATGGTCTGAAGATATATCGACAGAAGGTAACTTACGGCAAAGGTCGCTCCGTAATTTAGTAAGGCAGCCAGGTTTGAAAAAAGATAGGCCAAATTACTTTTGAATAACCTCATCTCTACAATAGGATGCTTTACTTTTAGTTCATGATAGATAAAGAAAAGGAACAGTATAACACCGCCAATAATTAGGTACTTGCCATAGCTCTCAGTAGAAAATGAGGATAGACCATACATAATGGCTATAATCATAATTATATAAACTATATTCCCTAAAATATCCCAACCTCCATTCTCCATCTTCGCCTCTACTCTTGGAAGCTTTTTAGCTGCTAAGAAAAAAGATACGACACCGATGATGAAGGTTAAAATAAAAATGGATCTCCAACCCAGGTAATGATTCAAAACCCCGCCTAAAACGGGCCCTGCTGACAGACCGATATAAGTAGAAGCTACAGAAAATCCAATAACCTTACCCCTTTTTTCAGGTGGAAAAGCGCTTATCAGCACAGCCATATTGGTACTAAAAATCATGGAAGCACCAATTCCTTGGAGCATCCTTATAACTAATAACACTTGTATGGACCATGCAAAACCAGCTCCACCAGAGCAAATGGAAAATATTAAGATACCAATAACAAGTATACGCTTTCTCCCTGTCAGATCCGCCAATCTACCAAATGGGACAGAAAAAGCTGCTATCGCCAGTACATACCCGTTAATAATCCAGTTCATAATGATTGCGCTTGCATTAAATTCCTGGCTTATAGCCGGTATAGACAGATTCAAGGCACTACCTGTGAACGTGGTCACAAAGGCTGTGAGAATTACTACGATAACCGTTGCTGTTTGTGACTTATCTAATTTATTATTGATTTGTTCTGGTTTTTTTTCTTTCATAAAATACATCCGTTCCTGTGATTAGTTTTTTAGAATTTATGTAACAGCCAAGGGGCATAAGTCCAAGAGTCCTTTACTCTAAATTCCCTCACAATGTATAGTATATGATACTTTCAACAATAATATCAAGCATGGAAGTGGAATCATCTACCCTATATCCATTTTATGTATGATATCCAATAAAGGTTTGTGAATTCAAAAAGAACAGGCCTTACCATTGAGCCTGTCCTTTTTGGTTATTTCTTATTATTTCTTTTTAGAATCTTTTACAATCCTATAATTATCCTAAATATCAATTATACTGGCATAATGGTTTTTCCATACTCATTGTTGATTACCTGTGCTAAGCTGCAGTAAATTGCAGATAATCCACAGAAGATACCAACCCAGCCACCTGCAATCTTAACAGCAAAGATACCTGTAAAATCAGCAATGGCCAATAGGAAAAACAGAATCGCTAATGACAGAAATACAACCTGAAGCCCACGATTAAGCTTTAATGTACCCACAAACATCAATAAAGTGAAAATGCCCCACAACAGAAGGTAGAAGCCCATACTCTGTGCATCTGCAGAAGCTATATCTTCAGTCGGATTCATCCAAATAACAATGAGGGACCACCAGAAGAAGCCATATGCGGTGAAAGCAGTTGCTCCGAAAACATTATTTTTGAAAAATTCCATAATTCCGGCTATAATCTGAGCAGCGCCACCCAAGGCAAATCCCATGGCGACAATAACAATTGAAAGGGGTATTATTTCTGCATTATGTAAATTAAGCAGTACAGTTGTCATCCCAAATCCCAAGAGCCCCAATGGTGATGGATTTGCGATGGTTGATTGAATTTTTTCGGTTTGCATTTAATTCCTCCAGATTAGTTGTTAACTATTTTTCGTCATAAGACTACAACAAGATAACATAATCCGACATATTTTGCAAGGCCTCTCTGTTGAGGTTTTAATGTTATATTCTTAACAATCTTGTGGCGAGGAGGAAGACGATTTTATGCCCATGGGTCTTGATAAATATATAGATCAATATATTTATCAAGACACGGATCGTTTTTTAATAATTGCCTTAATTTACAAACAAATTAGTTGTATTAAAGGGCTGTCTATAGTTTTCAAAGAAATCATAGATACAGCCCCAAGCCCCATATTTCTATAAAAAATTAATATTATTTATCTAACAACAAGAGTGCTTCCAGTTCAGGATCTTGGCCAACAAGGCCTATAGCATAAACAGTATACATTTTATTTTGCTCCAAATTAACATTAGGCACTGTAAGAACTACATTAGGAGTCCCTGCCGCTCTAACCTGCAGTGTGTAATTCATTGGCGGAACTGGGATGTAAGGTGCTAGTTGTTTATAAGAAACATTCCTAAATAGGATGGTTCCATCAGGAAGGGTAATGTCAACTGCAGGCGCATTAGGAGAAAGATGCGAGAAACGAACCATTGCCTTACCTGATTCCTTAGTCATATTAGAGTCAGGTATTGCAAGAAAACCTATGGTATCTAGTGTTCCAACTGCAGTAACTGTTGTTATGGAGCCATTACCAACGGCTAATCTATTGACAAGAACAGGAGAATCTTTGGTTCCCGCTACATAAAGGGAAATTTCGTAGTTACCAGAAGGAACCGTCATATATTGTGTGTTTTGCCCGAAGGCAAGATTCCTTGCAATTATTTTATCATTGGCATAGATGTCTACATTAGGAGCGTCTGGAACTGCATGTAAAATACGAACATATCCCATAGAAGGTTCTTTCATCTGTTGCATTTCATAGTTTCCAGAATATTTTTCATTATGATACATTGTTTCACCTCTTTGATTTATTTAGGAATAATTGTAGTGTATTCCCATTACAATATATGCGATAAAATATTTTTGGTTAACTTTATAAGAGCTTAAACGAAAGAGGTGGACCTTTGTCAATATAGTAGATACAAAAATTTCAACTTTTATGCTGCAGCATTTGAAGCTTCCTCAAATGCCTGAGGTGTAATATAGTTAAGGCTACCGTGAATCCTTTTACGGTTGTACCAGGATTCAATGTATTCAAAGATTGCCTTACTGGCAATCTCTAAATCATAATACTTTGATGATGGATTTCTTCTTTCTCTAAGGCAGCATGGATGACCCTATACAGGCATTATCATAGAGGTTTCCCTTCCTGCTCAAAAATGAATCATGTGTCTTTAAGAAGGCTATCTGGTAAGATTTTTCTGAACACGCGACTTTAAGCCCTTTGATTGCGCCCATGATAGGCGCATGAAAACGGACCGGCGATTGGTCTCGCCGGTCCGAAAGCATGTCTTAAAATTTATTTTTAATTATTGTACTTTTTAACTACATCGATGCCTTCTTGAGTAATTTTGTAATGACGTCTCAAATGTCCATGCTGCTTAATATATCCAACACGTTCCAGCATGGAGTTCAGCGAAACAATCTGTAATGATGTAATATTTTTATCTGCAAAAATTTTTAATCCTTCATCCTCTGACTTTTTAAGTTCTTTCAAATAGGTCAGAAGCATTGGGGTAAGGTTAACTTTACGTAGTTCTTTTTCCTCTTGTGTTTGTTCAGGCAGAGCTTTTTCGCCTTTTTCCGTAATTTTATAATTATAAAATCTGGCGCCAGTCAGAGCCTCACGTTTAATGTAGCCTCCTCTGTCAAGTCTTTCCACGCTCTCAGAGGCATATCTGGAATCTATGTTCAGATAATCCACAATTTCTACCATAGTTGTTATATTTTTACGAAGAAGCTCTAGAATCTGCATATCAAGCTCTTCTAATTTGACATCTTCTCTTTTCCCTGTTTCAGGATCAATGTCCCAATCTGAACGGCCATAATACTTAGGCTGTGTTGCAAGAGAAACGATAATACCAACAGCCAAAGTAACAAAAAGCCCAGCCATACTAAGATGCATATAAGGCGCAATTGAGAAGATTCCAGCTAATTCCGTTGCTGTAAGCGTTGCCATGGTAATCATACCAAGCAGCACAGCCCAGAATCCTGCGACTGTGGTAAACCTTTTCCAGAATACACCTAATAAGACAAGTACTGCTGGAGGTCCAAGCCATGAATTTGCAAAGGCAAATAGGTATGTAGGACCACCGGGGAAGAAGGTTAAAATCGCTGTCAAAATACCAACGCCTACCATAATAAAACGGGTTGAAGCCAGCAATTCTTTGTCAGTGGCATTAGGTTTAAAGTTTCTCTGATAAACATCCCTGGATGCAGTAGTTGTAGCTCCCATAAGGGCTGTAGAAGCAGTTGATAAAGAAGCAGCCATTGAAGCAATTAACGCAAATGCCGCCACTGCTGATGCCAACTCGAGAAGCATTATACCATAAGCCGCAACTGTAGGTACTGCTCCATTTGGTATAAACATGCCAGATTTAGCTGCTGCTGCAAAAAGTCCAATAAATGCAAGTGGCACATATACGCATAACATTTGAATGACTGCACTAAGTGTGTAAGACCACTTTACAACTTTCTCAGACCGTGCACAAGCAATACGAATATATTCATAATTGCTTCCCCATATCAAGAAAATACCCATCAAAGTAATGAACGAGAGTACGCTTGGGTATTTTAATGTAAATACAGGCAGTGAATTTCCTGTAAATCCAGTTGTTACCCAATTGCCTCCACCAGGCCAGTTCTGGGAAATAAAGTCAACCCCACCATATGCTTTGAACAATAAGAATGCAAACAAAGGTAATGCGATTAAACCTATGATCATTTGGAATAAATTGGTCATATTTACTGCGTGCATACCGCTCATAAATGTAAACATAATCATTACGACAAAACAAAGTGCTATACTAACCCATGTAGGAATCCCCGTATAAGCGGTTAAGCTACTTGCAAAGGAAGCAATATTGTTAGCCATGATACCACACAAACCAACTATAGAACCAATGGCAACAAGAGTACGTGTTCTTCCACCAAATTTTGTCTCCATCCATTCAGCCAGTGTCCGAGCTCCACATCTTCTAAAAGTGCTGCCAAAAATCCAAGCATAAGCTGCAAAGCCCATAGCTAAAATTCCACCCCATGCAATGGTGCCCATCAAGCCATACATCATTGCGAAACTTGGTGCAAGAGCAATGGAGGTTCCTGCAAAAGCAATGGCTGTAATACCAGATGTAGATATGACCATCCCAACTTCACGACCAGCAATTGTAAAGTCAGCATTCCCTTGTGCCCATTTTTTAGTCAAATAGCCGATTACAATCAGAATGATGAAAAAGATAGCAAAAAACGCTATAATAATAGGTACATTCATTATTTTTCCTTTTGTACAATACTATGCATCGTACTTTTCCTTTCTTTAATATATTTGATGATAAATAACTAATAAGGGATCTGTTTAATATCTTGTACCACCTCACATAGTATAAAATCGATTAAATAAACAGGTTATTGGGTATCGAATCTTCTATCTCTTTGGAGCAACCGAATCAAATTAAAAGTTCATACCAAATTCCTTTATTAATTTAGTTGCAAGTTATATGCCAACCATAATATAGCATAAATACTCACTTTGATAAAAGTTCTTCAAATGAAATATGCATATCTGCACATATTTCTTGTCACGTTGCACAAACAATATCACCCATGTTATAAAATGCCAATTAAAATCCAATATGGTACTGCTGCTAACATACTAACAAGGCTGGCAATGAAGTAAGTCGTGCCGTAAATCCCCAAGTGCTTGCTGCTCCATCCTTGCTTGCCCAAATTAGTTTCAGCAACCAGTCCAAACATGTTCTGGTAACTCATAAAGAAGGCATTCAATGCAATAGATATTAGTGGAATCCAGACAAGTGGATTAATCCCGTACGCAGCAGAAATGTGTGGTATAACCGAGGAGAGGATTGCCATTGTTGGTATAAATATAGCAATGTCAATAAATCTCCATAAAAACATTACTATCAGAGTTACATAAACAAAAATCCATGGATTTCCCGAAATTGGTCCCAGGGCTGGTACAAGAAAGGAAGAGATCCATAGGGCAACGCCTGACTGCGTAAAAATTGAGTTCAGACTCATTGCAATGCCCACAAACACCACTAAGTCCCAGTTGATGCCTGCACCAACATCTTTTGACTCGATGATACCGCTTGCACCAAGTAAGAACAAGGCAATAAGGCATATGGCTGCATCCGGAATATGATGTAGAGGATTTGTAACAAACATCAAGAATGAAGCGACCAAAATAATACTGGAAAGCACTTCTTGCCTACTTATTCTCCCCAACTTTCTATATTCATCGATAAAAGTATCCTTCGTTAACCGAAGAGGCTCAGATGGTTTTAAGGCAAAATATCCTCCTATTACCGTCAATATAGTAATAATACTTATTGGCAAAAGAGAAACCTTTGCCCATTGGCTGAAACTAATAGGTCCTAATTCAGGAACAGTAGAAAAAAAACCATTGAGTATAGGTCCCACCAGTGAACCCGTCATCCAGCCTGCACCAGGAATCAAAGCCATAGACCAAGCAGTTAAGAGAATCAAGGAACGACCTTTGGAGCCATTAGGGAGTTTACAGATGTTCACACAGTTTAGTGCAATAGGCGTAACTATAACCACCCTGACTGCAATGGATGGCGTTAAGGCAGAAAGAATAATTCCTATAACAACCCACATGAACAAGAGTCCTCCATAGGATAACTTCGTATTCTTCATGCCTAAGTAGGCAATGCGTTTCCCCAAACCTGTTTTTTCAAGGACAAAACCAAAGAATAGAGCAGGAATCAGCGTCCAAAGTGCTAACCCTGAGAAACCCGAAAAAATAATATTGGGCGATAACCCAAGGACAAGTAAAAATGCCGCAAACAGAACACTGCTAACAGAAAATGGTACACCAAATGGTTTGAAAATCCAAAGCCCTATGGTTATGAGAAACATCATCAGTACATAATGCCCCTGAGGTTCAAGATCTGGCTGAAAAGGTTTCAATAGTCCAATAAGCAGACCTAGTATTAAAAAGGCCGTAAAGCCTATCATATTAAATTTGATCTTCATTTAGAAATCCCCTTTGTTTATTAGTATTGATTCATGACAGGGTAGGATAATTTGTGTAAAAAATGACCGTAGTTGCAGGCTACATACTTACAACTACGGCCAGGAAAGTTAGTGGTATTATTAACCAAGCATGTACTGACAAAGCGCTATTGACTGTACTTTAGAGCTAATAGGATCGGCTCTTGGAGTCATAATGACTGGAACACTGGCTCCAGCAATCAGACCTGCGAACTTAAGTCCGGCCATCATGGATAGTGCTTTAGACAGCGGATTACCTGTATCGATATTTGGAGCAATCAAAATGTCTGCTTTACCCGCAACAGGTCCAAAAATACCTTTATGATGTGCTGCCTCTTCATACAGAGCATTGTCAAAAGCAAGTGGTCCGTCAATGTCACAATTTTTTATTTGACCACGTTCAGCCATTTTACTGAGAATAGCTGCATCTTTTGATGCTTCAGAATTTAGATTAACATGCTCCAAGAAGGATAGCATGGCTACCTTAGGCCTTTCACAGTCTAGCCGACGAGCCACTTCCACAGCATTCTTGATCAGGTCGATTTTCTGATTTATATCCGGGAACATGGTCATTGCTGCATCTGTTAGCAGGAATAACCCGCCATCGGGCTTCTCAAAAATTCCCACATGACATAATGCTCCGTTTCCTTTTCTGAGGCCATTCTCTTTATTAAGGATTGGTCTTAAGTAATCAGGGGTCTGCATCTGACCCTTCATAGGCATATGAGCTTCACCTGAGTTTACCATTTTTACTGCAGTAACAGCTGCTTCTGCATCACTCTTTACATCTATGATGTTTTCTCTTTTTACATTGTAATTTAATTTTTCAGCAGTTTTCAGAATACCTTCTTTATCGCCAATGAGTAGGCAGTTAGCAATGCCTAAGTCATCTTCCACCGCCATTACGGCTTCTAATACAGCTGTATCCGCAGCTGCAGCAATAGCGATATTCTTTTTTTCTCTTAATTTTACTGCTGAAATTATTTCATCAAAAGTTCTTACCATTATGTTCAAACCCTTTCTAATATATTTCTGCTTTTATCTCACCTCTAAGATATGGCAAAACGCCTTCTGCCATTGCTTCAAGTTCATTTTCACCTGGATATACATAAATTGGGGCAATGTGTTTGACCCAGTCGCTTATCAAGTCTGTAACACGTTTCCAATTAGCCAGTCCACCAGTAATAACGATGGCATCAACATCACCTCGAAGGGTGACGGATCTGGCACCAATTTCTTTTGCAACCTGATATGCCATGGCTTCAACAGCAGTTTTTGCTTCCTCATCACCGCTTTCAATTCGAGTTTCGATTTCCAATCCATCTGAAGTTCCCAAATAAGCAGCAAGTCCACCCTCAACCCCGAGTTTATTATGCATTTCCTGTCTAGTATATTTCCCCGAGTAGCACATATCAACCAAAGGGCCTACTGGTACTGCACCGCACCTTACGGATGAAAACGGTCCATCACTTTCGATGCCATTGTTTACATCAATAACTTTTCCATGTTGATGTGCGCCAACCGTTGTTCCGCTACCAATATGAGCAACTATAATATTAACTTCCTCATATTTTTTGCCTATTTCGGCTGATACTCTTTTTGCCATAGCCTTTTGATTTGCAACATGATAAGAATTTGGTCTCGGAATTTCCGGCAGCCCTGAATAAGTTGCTATTTTCATCATGTTGACATCAGTTGTCGGATCTACCGTCAGAACCGGCTTGTTAAATTCCTTGCCAAGATTATATACTAGAACACAACCAGGATTACTTGTGTGAATGCCGTACTTCTCTGTTTTAAAGTCTTCAACCATATTTTCATCTATAATATATACACCTGGTTTACAGGGTTTGACCAATCCCGAGCAGCTAACAAAAGCATCAAAATCTTGAAGATTATATTTTTTTTGATTAGCCCACTCAGTAATGTCACGACGTCTGACATCATATTGTTCCCATACGGTTTTAAATTTTTTCATCTCATCAAGTGAATGACGGATCGTATCTTTGTAAAGAGGCTCATCGCCTTTATAAATCGCAACTTTAGTAGTCGTACCACCATACATGATAACGAGCAAAAGCGGGTTTATCACATTCATCTATTAATACTCCTTTACTCAACCATCGCTACAACTCTTGCAGCTCCAGCGCTTCCATTTTTAACTTTAACAGGGAATGCTGCTACTTTAAAACCGTGTCGTACCGGAACTGTATCTAAATTTGCAAGCTTTTCGATATGGTAATATTCTTTTTTTCTGCTCATAAAGTGTGCAGGGAAAAGATTTTCTTTGTGACCAGCCTTTACGTCAGCAACCATGGCCCCAAATGGTCGGTCAAAAGTATAAGCATCAATACCCATGAGTTTTATACCCTGATCTATCAGCCATTCTGTTGCTTCACCAGTCATACCAGGCTGATCAGGTAAATATCGATCAGTATAAATCAGCTTATCCATTCCCGTCATAATTAAAGCAATGTCACCTGGTTTAATTGTATAGTCCATTTTATCAAGGTCCTTTTGCAAGTCTTCAACTGTGATTCCTTCTGCAGGCTTCTTGTGACGCATGTCAAATATCACTCCATCTCCATAGAATTCACTGATATCAATTTGGTCAATTGTTCTTGCAGGGTTTCCACCACTCATAGGGCCAAAATGTATAGGGGCATCAACGTGAGTTCCAACGTGGCAAAAGAAATCAGCCTTTACATTTTCTCCAGCCAAAGCCATTCTGTCCTGGAAATCATCAGGGGATATTCCAATCTTTTTAGCCAAAGAGTCGGCTTGTTCTTCATGGGTTGACCATTCTATTTCCGGAACCCAAGGCTCTGCATATGGGTTAGCTTCAAAAGGTACACTTAAATCATATAGTTTCATTAAACAATCCTCCTGTTTAAATATGGCATTCATATTTTTATCTTAATTTTACTTATAGCTTCTTCGTAATACCCATCATTTCTCGGGCTTCATCAGGAGTGGCAATCTCATATCCTAAATCACGTGCAATACCTACAATACGCTCTACTAATTGAGCATTGCTCGTTGCCATTTCGCCTTTTCGGTAATAGATATTGTCTTCAAATCCTACACGTACATTTCCACCTAATAACAGTGAAGAAATGGTAGCCGCATGCTGTGCAGGGCCAACGCCCATTGCCGTAAATATAGCATCTTGTGGGAGTTTACGTACAAGATGAGTCAAATTCTCCATGCTATACTCAATAGCGCCCTGACTAGTCTTATGCATATTCAGTACCATTGTTAAAGACGGTTTGCCAATAATCAGACCTGGTTCAAGCAAGTAATTAATGGCATCTTCCAGATGAGAATCATTAAAGATTTCCAGCTCTGGTTTAATTCCAAGTTCTTTTATTTTTGTAGCAGCATTAACCAGCCATCTACGAGTCCACATGATCGTTCTGTCGGGCCCTTCAAGATGAGGAACTCTTGATGGGATGACAACAAGTCCACAATCTAAGGAACACATTTCAGCCCCTACGTCAAGTGAACTTAGCCCATCATCTGCTGTGTTGATTCTGTCAGGACGATTTGCCGGAGCTACGCTTGGTTGTATTATGATGTCTTTACATTTATCTCTGATTTTCTGAACAGTTTCAATAATTACTTCACGATCGTTAGTCGGTATTCCCTGCTTATCTCTTGCGTGAAAGTGAACAATAGATGCTCCAGCATTATAACAATCATAAGTAGATAATGCGACTTCATCTGGTTGTTCTGGTATTGCCGGGTTTGTTTCTTTCCCTTGGAAGTTACTGCTTGGTGCAACGGTTACAATAATTTTTTTCTTGGGTGCCATTTGTTTTCCTCCTAATAATTAACAAAATAAATAATGTTTTGATTGCGGTTCGTTGCAATCAATAATTGGTGATACAATTTTACTTTCATATTTACCTCTATTATGTAGGTATAGTAGGTGTTATGATTTAGTTGCTGTTTTGAATTTTTAATTGGTTGCTCACTATTTAATATACGCAAAGGTCATGCCAAGTAAAATAACAGGAATTCTATGCATTTTACTTAATATTTAACATACAAATGTGCATTTTATAAAAAAACACTTGCAACATTGCACAATTTATATATATTATTCATTAATAGCTATTTCAAAAAACAAAAATCACAGATAACTTCATGCTTAAAGAGAGGAGTTTTTATGATTCATGAAAAAGGCTTCACTCCAATTGATTCCGAAGAATTGTTGGAAATTATTAGAAAATGCTCTTATGATGCATTTTTTATTATCGATCACGAAGGTACAATTTGTTTTGTAAATGATTCTTATGAACGGATTGCTGGTAGCAATCCAAAGAATATAGTAGGTAAAAAGCTTTCAATTCTTAAAGATCTAGGTATTTCAGATATCAATCTAGCTGAAAAGGTGCTTGAAACCCATCAACCTATGTCAATGATGTTGCACTATAAAAATGGAAAAGATGGTTTAGTTACTTCAATCCCGGTCTTTAATGATGAAAACCAACTTATTGCAGTTGTTGGAAATATTAGAGACATGACAGAGCTTAACAACTTGAAGGCTACACTTGCACAAGTGAGAAGTTCTTCAATCCAAATTCGCGAAGAGCTAACTAATTTAGAGCTCCTTCATAATCTAGTGGATGATTTTGTTTTTAATAGTCCAGCAATGAAACAACTGTCTAATTTGGCCGTTCGTATTTCGAAGGTAGATTCCACAGTTTTAATTGAAGGCGAATCTGGTGTTGGTAAGGATGTTTATGCGCAGCTTATTAATAGACTATCTAATAAAATCCACAATGATCATAAGCCTTTTATTAAGATATCTTGCGGGGCTATTCCTGAAAATCTACTTGAGTCGGAGCTGTTTGGCTATGAATCGGGTTCATTTACAGGAGCTAAAAAAGAAGGTAAGCTTGGAATATTTGATATGGCAAAGAACGGTATTGTTTTTCTTGATGAGATAGGAGAAATGCCTTTAACTCTTCAAGTTAAGCTGCTTACTGTGTTGCAAGACAGAGAATTTTATCGAATTGGGGGAACAAAGCCCATTCCAATGAATGCCCGAATTATTGCAGCAACGAACAGAAACTTAGAAGATGCTGTTAGACAAAAGACCTTCCGCGAGGATCTGTATTTTCGCTTAAACGTAATTAATATTGAAATCCCTCCACTTCGTCAACGTAAAGAAGATATCATTCCTCTAACAGTTATGATGGTAAATCGCTTAAATAAAAAATATGATTTTCAGAAATCCATTGATAATGAAGTCCTTGAGGTCTTTGAGCGGTATTCTTGGCCTGGAAATGTTCGCGAATTGGTAAATGTAATAGAACGTCTTATAGTGCTTAGTCCCGGTGAATTGATTACCGTTGATCAGCTACCAGATAAGCTTCAGTTAAATGATCAAGGGTTTCCTTCCTATAGCATTTCAGAAGATCTAAGTTTAGCAGAATTTTTGAGTCAGATGGAACGTAATCGGATTATAAAGGCCCTCAGTAAAGACCAGACGCTAAAAGAGGCGGCAGCGGAGCTTGACATTGATATTTCAACATTAACCAGAAAAATAAACAAATTTAAAATTCCCAAGAGATATCATCCAAAGCATGTACACACAGAAGATTTGAATCTCAAATTATAATTTCCATAAAGAAATCTCTCGAAAAATACTACATTTATTGTACTTAAAAACGCAGGAGGCATATGAATATGTCCCCTGCATTTTTTACATTGGTCAACAAATGGAATAATAATCTTCGATCCGCCATTTGCCCTTAATTAGTTAAGATGGCATGGAATTTGCACATGTATATTAATGCTTAATCAATTCACCCTGTCATTTTATCAAAATACGGGATATAAAAAGTTATTAGGAGGAAATGATGAAAAATAAGTTAACAACAGCAATAGACGCAGTTGCTCCCATTGAAGACGGATCCACTATCATGGTGGGCGGCTTTATGGCCTGTGGTACACCAGAGATCCTGATTGACGCTCTGGTAGAAAAGAATGTGAAGAACCTTACCATTATCTGCAATGACGCAGGAGTTCCTGGCAGAGGAGTAGGCAAGCTTGTTTCCAACGGACAGGTGAAGACTCTCATCGCTTCTCATGTAGGATTGAATCCTGAGGTTGCTCAGAGAATGAACACAGAAGTAGAAGAGGACAAGCTAGAATGCATACTGGTCCCCCAAGGAACGCTGGCAGAACAGATCAGAGCAGGTGGAGCAGGTCTTGGTGGTTTTCTGACTCCCACAGGAGTTGGCACCATCGTAGCGGAAGGAAAGCAGGTCATCAACATAGACGGTAGGGATTACTTGCTCGAAAGGCCTCTTAGAGCAGACTTTGCTCTTATCAGAGGTACAGTGACGGACAAGTTCGGAAATACTACTTACAACGGCACCACAAGAACCTTCAATCCGATGATGGCTGCAGCTGCTGACTATGTCATTGTAGGAACCTGTCAGGTGGTTGAGGTTGGAGAAATCGATCCCAACAACGTAGTAACATCAGGAATTTTTGTGGATGCAATCGTAGGAGGTGAAAAGCAATGGCAGATATAAAAGGAATCATCGCAGCAAGAGTTGCTAAGGAACTGAAAGACGGAGACGTGGTAAATCTGGGAATCGGACTTCCTACCATGGTAGCCAACTACCTTCCTGAAGGAGTTGATATCGTACTCCAATCCGAGAATGGAATCATGGGTATGGGAGCAGCTGCAGGAGCAGGGAGCGAAGACGTTGACATCATCAATGCAGGAGCACAGTATGTAACGGTAAATCCAGGTGCCATGTTCTTTGACAGTGCCACATCCTTCGGCATCATTAGAGGAGGCCATGTCGACGCAACAGTTCTTGGGTCTCTAGAGGTTGATTGTCACGGAAATATAGCAAACTGGATCGTCCCAGGCAAAATGGTACCCGGTATGGGCGGAGCCATGGACCTTGTGGTAGGAGCCCGTAAGGTAATTGTGGCCATGCAGCACACAAATAAGGGTAAGCATAAAATCCTGGACCAGTGCACCCTTCCCTATACAGCAATAAATGTAGTAGACATGATCGTCACCGAAATGGGTGTCATGGAGGTTACACCGGAAGGAATCGTGCTGACAGAGCTTCACCCGGACTACACCGTAGAACAGGTTCAAGAAGCAACCGGCACAAAGCTTATCATCAGCCCAGGATTAAAAGAAATGCTATAAAATTTCGCTGAAAGCTACATACTGAGGACATCATAGCAAAAGCCTGAAACCGACATATAATAATTGGTCGAGACCATTTCAAAATTTGTGTAAACCTCTTGGTAATGTAAATACATCATACCAGGAGGTAATTTTTATGGCGAGAAGAAATGAAAGTTCAGAAAACAATGAAAGACAAGTGCCTCTCGAAGCGATAATATATATATTGGTTAACAAAAATGAAGCTTAAACTTAAGAGGCTATTTAAGAGTAATTATAAAATACCCAATAAAAAATCCCGCCTGCTGTTTTCAATAGCTACTTCGCAGATAGGGATTTTTTACATTTGATAATGTCTGTTTATTCATTCTCTTTTTTAGTATTCGGAATCACAGAACAATACAGATAAAATACTCTTTCCCTTCATCAGATATTTTCTGTAAGGATTTTTGGACTTTTACCCGAATGTGATCCGGAACATTGGATAGTTTGCTTTCCATTTGCTCTGTTACCATTTCATATAGAGATTTGCCAAATATATTGGTATCCCATATCTTTGACGGATCACTTTCAAACTCAGCTAGTAAATATCTGATTAGATCTTCACTTTGCTTCTCGCTACCCACCACCGGCGAAACCTCTGTGGTAATATCTGTCTTTATAATGTGCAACGATGGGGCCTTTGCCTTTAACCTTACACCAAATTTGCTTCCTTGCTTGAATAATTCGGGTTCTTCAAGAACCATCTCTGTTAGCTTTGGTTGTACGATGCCATATCCTGTTTCATCCACCTGTACCATAGCCGACTTCAACTTATCATATGCTTTCTTGTCTTCTGAGTATTCCTTAACCAAGTTAAAGAAATGATAATCATTTTCAATTTTTTGCCCCATAATTTCTTCTAGCACTGTGTAGAAAAGACCTTTTACCGGCACCATTTCCACTTCAATACTTCCAGTACCCAGATCCATGCTGGTTACCTCTAAGTTTTGGATAATGCTACCGTCCTCTAAGTAATTTATAGAATTCTGTATGTCGCGTATATTATCAAAGGTTTTACTCCACTCCTTGACGTTATTGATAATGCTCGCTTTGATCCAGTGGTCGTTAGGCAGACCATCCACAAAGCCAGGCAAATGGAAGCTGATCTGAGCTGCCGGAAATTCATAAAGGGTTTCACTTAATATGTAGTTCAACGTTTCTGTATTCATTTTGGCACAGTTAGCTGCAATGACCGGAACGGAGTATTTTGCTTCTAAGCTGGCTTTTAATTCCCTAGCTTCCTCACCCTCTGGAGATAGGGTATTTAATACAACAACAAAGGGCTTATTCAATTCCTTAAGCTCTCTAATTACTCTTTCTTCCGCAGGAACAAAGCTTTCTCTTTCGATCTCTCCTACAGAACCATCCGTGGTAACAACAATTCCGATAGTAGAATGATCGGTGATTACTTTTCTGGTTCCAATTTCTGCTGCTTCTTCAAAAGGAATTCTATCCTCCTGCCATGGTGTATTAACCATTCTTGCCTTACCATTTTCAGTATGGCCTATAGCACTATTCACCATGTAGCCTACACAATCAACCATTCGTACTTTAAAGTTGATATTTCCTGGTAATTCAATAGCAACAGCCTCTGCTGGAACAAATTTGGGTTCAGTAGTTGTAATTGTTTTCCCTGCACCACTTTGTGGCAACTCATCCCGCACTCGCTCCTTAACAAAGCTGTTGGTTACATTGGGTATAACGAGCAGATCCATAAACCTTTTTATAAAGGTGGATTTCCCTGTTCTCACAGGCCCTACTACACCGATATAGATGTCACCCTGTGTCCGCTCGGCAATACTTTCATATATATTTAGGTTTTCCAATTTATTAACCTCCTCCATTTTTTGTTCCAATCATTGTCTGTACAATATATTAGAGGAGGTTATAGATTATTCATCTTTTTTAAAGGGAATTTATGTGGAAACCTATTCTACCAAAACACCACTTAGGCTAAAGTTTTTCCCTTCCAATATTTTTACAGTAACAATTTCTCCTATTATATTAGCGGGACCAGAAAAGTGAACAATTTTTCCACTTTCTGTTCGTCCAGATAGGAGGTCGGGATTTGTCTTGCTAGGTCCTTCTACTAAAACCCCTTGGATAGTCCCTTCTAAAGCCTTGTTCTTTTCTAAAGATATGCTATTTAGTAGGTCCACAAGCTTATTAAATCTTTCATGCTTGACGCTTTCAGGAACCTGATCTGAATATTTCTCTGCTGGTGTTCCCTTTCTGATGGAGTAGAGAAAGGTGAAAGCAGAATCATATTCTACCTTGGAAACCAAGTCTAAGGTTTCTTCAAAATCTTCATCTGTCTCCCCTGGAAAGCCTACAATAATATCTGTAGTTATGGCAATTTCAGGAACTGCCTTTTTAAGCTTTTGGGTAAGAAGTAAATAATCTTCTTTTGTATAACGTCTGTTCATTCTTTTTAAAACATTAGAGCTTCCTGATTGAACCGGTAAGTGAATTGAGTTGCAAAGCTTATCGCATTCCACGAAAGCCTTTATCAGCTTGTCAGATAAATCCTTAGGGTGTGAGGTCATGAAACGAATTCGATGAAGCCCTTGGATTTCATTTAATTTATAAATCAGATCTGCAAAATCCATATCAAAATGGCTGTCGTTTCCATAGGAATTTACATTCTGACCTAGCAGGGTAATTTCTTTCACTCCGGTGCTGACCAGCTCCCTGACTTCCTTTAATATTTCCTCCGGCTCTCGACTTCTTTCCCGGCCTCTTGTATAAGGCACGATGCAATAGGTACAGAAGTTATTACAACCATACATAATGTTCACATAGGCTTTAAATGGATACATCCTTTTGGCTGGCAAACCTTCGACTATTTCTCCGCCATCCTCCCACACAGAAACAATCTTATCTTTTTCCTGTAGTACATTATTTAAAAGCCTAGGAAACTCATGAATATTATGAGTCCCAAATACCAGGTCTACCCAAGGGTACTTGCTTTTAAGGGTATCGATAATGTGTTGTTGCTGCATCATACAGCCACATACAGCCACCACCATATCCGGCCTGGACTCCTTCACCTTTTTCAGCTGTCCTAAGGTTCCGAAAAACCTTTTATCTGCATTTTCTCTTACGCTACATGTATTGATAATAGCTACATCTGCCTGTTTTTTATCTTTATTTTCCTTATACCCCAGTTCCTCCAGCATTCCTGCGATGGTTTCTGAGTCGTGTTCATTCATTTGACAGCCAAAGGTCTGTATATGAAAACTTTTATTGAGCAAAATATTACCTCCAAGTATTATATAATCTAAAAATTTATTTTATCATTTATTGAACCATTACACAATGTATGTGACAAATCTATTATTGACGCTTATTGAAATTACTATTAAACTGGTAATATTAATGAAATGTGACAATTTAGGAACGGCCCCTTTTGTCGCCATAAAACGAGGAGGTTCAAAATGAACAAAGAGCAAGTAGAATACTACCTTGGCCTGAATCATAAAGAAAATATTGAAAAGGCAAGAGAAAATCTCAAGGGTGTTATTAAGGAAACACCTCTTGTTTATAGTGAATTTTTTAGCAGTGAATATAATTGCAATATTTATATTAAGCCAGAAAACTTACAAAGAACAGGTTCCTTTAAGATTCGTGGAGCTTATAACAAAATATCAAGCCTTAGCGAAGAAGAATGTCAAAGAGGTATCATTTCCTCATCCGCAGGCAATCACGCCCAAGGTGTAGCCTTTGCCGCCCAGAAAAGAGGTATCAAGTCTACACTTGTCATGCCTAGTATTACTCCAATTTTAAAAGTAGATGCAACCAAGGACTATGGATCAGAGGTACTCATCCACGGAGATGTTTACGATGAATCCTATTCCAAAGCCATGTCTTTAGCTGAAGAGTTTGGCTATACTTTTATTCACCCTTTTGATGATTATGAAGTTCTTTGCGGCCAAGGTACCATCGGCCTTGAAATTTTAGATGAGTTGAATGAAGTAGATGAGATTCTTGTTCCCATCGGTGGTGGCGGACTTATCAGTGGAATAGCCCTAGCTGTAAAAGCAATTAAGCCTGAGGTAAAAGTCATCGGTGTAGTGCCCATTGGAGCTATGGCCATGAAGATTTCTGTAGATGAAGGAAAACTGGCAAGATTGGCCTCTATTAAAACTAGTGCGGAAGGTGTCGCTGTGAAGCAGCCGGGGAATCTAACCTTTGCCATAACCAAGGATTATGTTGACGAGATTATTACAGTAACTGAAAAAGACATCATGGAAGCAGTTTTACTGACCTTAGAAAAACATAAAATGATTGCGGAAACCGCTGGCGTAGTTACTCTGGCAGGGCTTAAAAAGAGAGCAAAGCCGGGAAAAAATATCGTGTGTCTTATCAGCGGAGGTAACATTGATGTAGTCACCATTTCTTCTATTATTAATCAGGGGCTGATTTCTCGAGGCAGAATCATGTGCTTCACAGTTGAACTGCCTGATAGACCTGGGCAGCTAGTGAAGGTGGCTCAGATTCTAGCAGAGAATAATGCCAATGTTATTGAGCTTGTACACAATCAGTTCAAAGCCCTAGATCGATATTCTAACAAGGTGGCACTAGAAGTAACCGTAGAAACCAATGGACACGATCATATAAAACAAGTAATTTCTGCTCTTGAGGATCATAACTTTACCATACACAGGGTTTACTAAGAAGGGAAAACGTAAAGGCGATTTTCTTATCCACTTGTATAGACAATTAAGGGGAAAGTATTTCAAATGTAAACACTTTCCCCTCTTCATTTATATAGTCTATAAAACTGTATCTAAAGCTTCAGAACAAATTAACCCTCACACTAAAATTTAGAAGTTTATCCCTTCTGCACTTTACAGACAGTATTCCTCAGACTCATGTTTTTTCTGTCTAGTCATCAAATTTCTTACCGTTTCTTTGGCATCTGTCAGGCCATTAATCACATTGTATATCTGTTCAGTAATTGGCATTTCCACACCCACCCTTTGTGCTAGCTGGTATGCAGCTTCTGTGGTGTACATGCCTTCAACTACCATGCCTACCCGCTCCGTAGCTTCTTTAGGAGACAGTCCCTCTCCTATTAATATGCCACAGCGCCTATTTCTACTGTGCATACTGGTACAGGTTACAATTAGGTCTCCGATCCCTGTAAGGCCTGAAAAGGTCCTTGCTTCAGCACCCAGCTTGACTCCTAGCCTTGCAATCTCTTGGATACCTCTGGTCATCATAGCTGCTTTAGCATTATCACCAAAACCCATTCCATCTGAAATTCCAGCTCCTAAAGCGATGATATTCTTAAGCGCGCCCCCAAGCTCAACGCCTATAACGTCATTGTTGGTATAAACGCGAAGATTTTCGCTCATAAAGATATCTTGCACATATTCTGCCAGATTGATGTCTCGTGAAGCAGAAACAACAGTTGTGGGCAAGCCCTTACCAACTTCCTCCGCATGAGAAGGTCCAGATAGAACCACATACTTCATGTCCTCCTTCTCTTCAAATGCTATTTCTGATAATCTTTTTAAGGATTTTTGTTCAATGCCCTTTGCCACATTAACGACTACCATATCCTGAGTCATATAAGGCAAAGCCCCCTTTAGTGCACTTCTAAAATGTTGGGCCGGTGCAGAAAATAGAACTAAGTCCGATCCCTTGATAGCCTCTTCAACAGTATATGCCACTTGCAAATGATCATTAAATTTAATTCCACTAAGGTATTTTTTATTTTCTCTATCTTTATTAAGGTTCTCTAGCTGTGTCTGGTCAATATCCCATATCTTAACGTTATGGCCCTTGTTGCTTAAGCTTACAGCAAGAGCCGTACCCCAGCTGCCGGCGCCGATAACGGCTATATTCTTATTCATTTTATCTCCTCCTGCTTTCTAAAGCTAACCTTTGATTCCTCTCCCTTCACCAGTCTTTTTATATTAGACCGGTGTTTTATAAGGATAATAATAGCCATGGGTATGGCCCATCTGATGTAAATAGGGTCAAACTGGTAAGCAATAAATGGCAAAGCTATGGCGCCTATGACAGCACCTAGTGAAACCATTTTAAATAACACAATAAACAAAAGAACTATTGCAACTTCAATTATTCCCAGCAATGGCTCTATGGCCAAAAGTACGCCTAGAATGGTTGCAATCCCTTTTCCGCCTCTAAAGCCAAAAGTTAATGGCCATATATGGCCAATAAATACAGCAACACCGCATATCATGGCTGTGTTTTCTCCGCCTAAGTACCTTCCCACTAGCACAGCCACTACACCTTTAAGAATATCAATGATTAATGTAACGACTGCAGCTTTTTTACCCAACACACGAAGCACATTGGTTGTTCCCGCATTGCCGCTACCTTTACTTCTAATATCAATCCCCGACAATTTCCCTATTATTATAGCCGGGGAAATATTTCCCAAAAAGTATGCTATGATGACAGCCAAAATCGGAAATAGATTAAACATACTCTTCTTCACCCTTTTCTCTGAATACGAATTTTATTGAGGTACCTTCGAAACCGAAGCCTTCTCTTATTTTATTTTCCAAATACCTTGCGTATGAAAAATGCATCAATTCTCTGTCATTGATTTTAAAGGAGAATAAAGGTGGTTTTACACCGACTTGGGTGACATAGTATATTTTCAGCGGTCGTCCTTTGTCTGAAGGAGGCTGATTCATCATGATAGCATCCATGATTAAGCTGTTTAATTGGCCTGTAGAAACTCTCATAGCCCGGTTCTCAGACACATACTTAGCCATATCAATAACTTTATTAATTCTTAATTTATTAAGAACTGAAATAAATACCGTAGGAGCATAAGTCATAAAGGGAAGCTCCTGAGCAATTTCCTTTTGAAATTCCTTTATGGTATTCGTTTCCTTTTCTATTAGGTCCCATTTATTAACTACTACAACAATACCTTTGCCCGCCTCATGAGCCAGCCCTGCGATTCTTTTGTCCTGTTCGGTTACGCCAGAAGTAGCATCGATCATCAGAAGACAGACATCACTTCGTTCAATAGCCGCGATTGCTCTTATGACGCTATATCTCTCAATATCCCCAGTAACCTTATTCTTTCTACGAATACCAGCGGTATCAATTAAAATATATTCATCATCCCCTTTTTTGAAGGGGGTGTCGATGGAATCTCTGGTAGTTCCAGGAATATTGCTGACAATAACTCTTTCTTCTCCAAGCAAGGCATTAATTAAAGATGATTTTCCAACGTTTGGTTTGCCAATTACTGCGATTTTCGTGATATCTTCATCCTCATCGCCAACGCCCTCAGGAAATTTATCGACGATCATATCCAAAACATCCCCAAGATTCAGCATATTAGCAGCAGAAATAGGAATAGGCTCTCCAAGCCCAAGCTCGTAGAAATCATAAAAATCATCTGGAAGCTTAGCTGTGTCGATTTTATTTACTAGTAATATGACCTCCTTGCCTGTTTTCATTAGCATTTCCGCCACTTCTCTATCGGAGGAAGTAAGTCCATCCCTACCATCCACCATAAACAAGATAACATCAGCTGTGTCTATGGCTACTTCAGCCTGTTCCCTCATCTGAGATAAAATAATATCATCGCTGTCAGGCTCTATGCCACCTGTGTCAATCAAGGCAAAAGTGACTCCACGCCACTCGGCCTCCGCATAAATTCTATCTCTTGTTACGCCGGGGGTATCCTCTACGATAGAAACTCTTCTTCCGACGATCTTGTTAAAAAAGGTTGATTTGCCCACATTTGGCCTACCAACAACTGCAACTATAGGTTTTGACATCTAATTATTCTCCTATTCAAATATTCCATCAGCAAATTCAACGGGGTCGAATTCCTTTAAGTCTTCCAAGCCCTCGCCTACACCGATGAATTTTACGGGCATTTCAAATTCGTCTGAAATAGTAATGACAATACCGCCTTTAGCAGTACCATCCAATTTCGTCAGTACAATACCCGTTATATCAGTAATTTCACCAAATTCCTTCGCTTGTGAAAGAGCATTCTTACCTGTTGCAGAATCTAATACAAGAAGGGTCTCTTTCTCCGCCTCGGGGTACTCTCTCAAGATAACTTTATTCATTTTTTCCAGCTCAGTCATAAGATTTTTCTTTGTCTGCAGCCTGCCCGCTGTATCGCATATTAAAACATCAATGTTCCTGGCCTTTGCAGACTGAATTGCGTCATAGATAACAGCAGAAGGATCTGCTCCCTCTTGATGTTTAATCACATTTACCCCGATTCTATCTCCCCAAACCTCAAGCTGTTCACTGGCAGCAGCTCTAAAAGTATCAGCCGCTGCAAGAAGAACTGTCTTTCCATCTTGCTTAAATTTGTGAGCTAATTTTGCAATGGAGGTTGTTTTACCACCGCCATTGACGCCAATCATTAAAATAACTAAGGGTGTTTTATCCGATAGTTTATGAGCATCACCCTTATCCATTAGCTGGGTAATGATATTCTTGATTTGCGCCTTTACAGCATCACCATCTCTAAGGTTCATGCTCTTAATATCTTTTCTTAATTGGTCAGTAATCTTCATAGTGGTATCCATGCCGATATCGGAGGTAATTAATACTTCCTCAAGCTCCTCTATCATTTCCTCATCTATTTCAGGTCGCATGAAGATAACATCTTCAATTTTTTCTTGTAATCTTCCAAAGAATGATTTCTTCTTTTTTAATAAAGCCATATTAATTTCCTTTCTATATTACGACGGTTATTCTAATTCAAATTCGTCATCTAGCTTTAAAGAAATAATTTTTGAAATACCCTGCTCAGGCATAGTTACGCCATATAAGATATCGGCATATTCCATGGTCGCCCTTTGATGTGTTACCAAGGCAAACTGTATCCCCTCAAAGGTCTTCAGATAGCGAGCAAACCGGTGGACATTCGCATCATCTAATGCAGCTTCCACCTCGTCCAAAATGCAAAATGGGGTGGGCTTCGCTTTTAATATGGCAAACATCAATGCAATAGCAGTCATGGTTTTTTCACCGCCGGACATAAGGTTGATATTCTGCAGCCTCTTTCCTGGAGGTTGTACAGCAATCTCTATCCCACATTCCAGGGGCTTTGTTTCATCATCTAATTTTAGCTCTGCAATTCCCCCGCCAAAAAGCTCTTTAAAAATAATTTGAAAATTTTCTACTATATTATCAAAACTTTCTTTAAAGTTCTTTTTAATTGCCTGGTCCATATCTTCAATAATCTTTTTCAATGAAGACATGGCCTCACTAATATCATTTCTCTGGTCCGTTAGGAATTCATACCGCTCACTTAAAGCTTCAAATTCCTTGATAGCTCCTATGTTAACTTCTCCTAGTCTCTTTATGCTATTTTTTATCTCCCTGCTTTCTTTCATTGCAGAGGAAAGAACGAAGTCTCTTTTTTTAAAATCCATAACCTGAAGATAAGATATTTCAAATTCATCCCAAAGTCGATCCTTGTAAGTATCAAGTTGAGTATCGTTTTTTGCTTGCTTAATTTCCAGTTCCACCTTCTGGGACTGATGTTTAGCCAGATTCTCTTCTAAAGCAGACTTTTTCTTTGTTATTTCATTAAGATAATTAGAAGCTTCTACCTTTTCCTCCTGTAGCTCCATAAGATAATTTTCAAGAGCAACCTTTTCTGCTTCTTTTCTAGTTATTTCAGCTTCTAGGTCAGTAAAACTGTTTTCCAGATGATCTTTTTGTGTTTCAAGCTCAGCTAAGGTTTTTTCTTTGCCAAGCTTTTCTTTTGTCAATTCCTTGATTTGCTCATCTATTCTGCTTCTTCTTTGCTCTAAATTATTTTTTTCACTTTCCGTGGCACTCAATGAAATTTTTACTTTTGTAATTTCTTCATTTGCAGCCTCCAGCTGTATTTTATCTTTCTCGTATCCAGCCATATCTGCATCAGTGTAGCTCTCCACTTCTGCAATTTCCTTTTGTCCTTCATCAACAGCCTTTTTTAGCTCTTCTATCATAGTCTGACAGCTGTGAACCTCTATTTCTATAGAGTCTAGCTCCTTAAGCCATTTTGCTTCACTGTTATGGTAATCAGCTAGCTGCCTTTTTAAGTTGTCTAATGAATTTTGGTTTGTAAGCAATTCCAGCTGGATGTCATGATATTCTTTTTCCTTCTTTTGTATCTCAGCGGATATATCTATCATACCCGTTCTAAGGGTTTCAATGTCTTTTATAGCCTTGGCTCTGGTTTGCTCCATGACTTTTAGCTTTTCACCAAGCTCCTGTGCTTCCGCTTTTCTTTCTAAAAGATTAGTAGATTTATGCCTGTAAGCACCTCCGCTAATAGCACCCCCTGCATTTATAACATCACCATCAAGGGTAACAAATCGAAGGCCACCTACGGACTTTTTCGAAAGCTTTACAGCATTGTCCAATGTGTCAACGACAATAACTCGCCCTAGTAAATAATCCATCACCCTCTGATATTTGGAATCAAAGCGAATGCATTCAACGCCTACTCCTAGAAAGCCCTGTGATTTTTTCATAGCCGCACTTAAGTCAGATCGACTGGTTTTGATGCTATTAAGGGGTAGAAAGGTCAATCTTCCCGCCTTATTTCTCTTGAGGATATCTATCGCATCCTGAGCACTTTTCTCATTCTCACATATAATATTCTGAAGAGCTGCGCCCAAAGCCGTTTCAATGGCTGTTTCAAATCCCTTTGGCACCTGAATTAATTCTGCTACAACCCCATGAATTCCTGACGTTTTTGATTTCATAATAAACTTAACAGCATTATTATACCCCTCATAAGAGCTTTCCATTTCCTCTATCATCTTTTTTCTTGCAGAGGCTTGCCCTATTGAGATCCTTAGCTCATCGTAATCCCTTGCTAGTTTTCTTTCCTTTATACTGTCTTCTTCAAACTGACTTTTTAATACTTTAATTGCATCGTCAATTTTCCTTAGCCTTTCCTGGGTAACAGCATTTTCTTCAGATAAAGCTTTCTGTTGAGTAGATAAATTATTATTTAAATCGGCAGCTTCTTCTCTTTCAGATTCAATCTGCTGCCTTCTTCTATCTAGCGTATTTCTTAAATTTTCCAAACTGGCTATTTCTGAGGTTTTGTTGGTTATGGTGCTATGTAGCTCATAAATCTTATTTTTCTTCTCGTCGATTTCCTTTGCTTTTGCGCTAATTAATCCTGTCATTTCGGAATAATTGTTGATTTTTATATTCAGATCTTCTTCTAGATTTGCTAAAGCCTCCTCCACCTTTATCATGGCTTGAGAGATTTCCGAAGAATTTTGCTCTTCCCTATTAATTTTTTGTACCAATAAGGAAACTTCTTCTATAAGCCTGGTTTTTTCGCGTTCAATGGCTGCCAATCTTTCCTTGCCTAGGTGGCTTTGGTTTGTTAGGTTTCCGATGGATTCCACAATAGTAAGAAGCTTATCCCTCCCTTTATTCACAAGAGTTTCAAGCTCCTCGCTACGGTTATTATGTTTTTGGATATCTGAATCTATCTCAATCTTTTCATTCCTGATCTCTTCAATCTGATGGTTTAGTTCTATAAGGTCGTCTTTTATGTATTCATTCTTTAATTCTATGTTTTCAATATTTTTAAGGGTTATATTAACTTCTAGCTCTTTATATTGATCCCTTAGCTTAAGGTACTCTTTGGCTTTTTTGCTTTCCTCCTCTAGGCCCCCGATTCTGGATTCTATTTCCACAATAATATCATTTACACGATTCAGATTATTTTGAGATGCCTCCAATTTTCTCTCTGACTCTTCCCTTTTGGACCTGTACTTGACGATTCCTGCTGCTTCTTCAAAAATCTCTCTTCTACTTTCAGGCTTGTTGCTCACCATATCTGCAATTTTTCCTTGCCCGATAAGAGAATAGCCATCCACACCTATGCCTGTATCCATTATCAGCTCTCTGATGTCTCGAAGTCTACAAGGGTTACTATTAATCGAGTATTCACTTTCTCCGGAACGATACATTCTCCTTCGGATTGCCACCTCTGTGTAATCTATGGGAAGAATACCTGTCGTATTATCAATGACTAGGGTCACTTCAGCCATACCCCGTGATTTTCTGTTTTGGGTACCTGAAAAAATAACCTCTTCCATTTTACCCCCACGAAGCATTTTTGGACTTTGCTCTCCTAGGACCCATCTTATGGCATCAGAAATATTGCTTTTGCCACTTCCGTTAGGCCCGACAATACAGGTAATCCCTTTATGAAATTCAATGCTGACAGGCTCAGCAAAAGATTTGAATCCATGCATATCGATTCTTTTAAAATACAAAGGTGCCACCTCTCTCCAATGCTTCTTTTGCAGCATTCTGTTCAGCTTCTTTTTTGTTCTTTCCCGATCCACTGCCAATTATTTTGCCGTTATAGGATAGGTTTACAAAGAAGACCTTATTATGATCCGGCCCTTCTTCTTTTTCAATAATATATTTGATATTTGCTTCTCCTTTAGATTGGAGCTTCTCTTGAATATCCGTCTTGTAGTCTCGGCTTAGCTTGCCGGCAATAGCATTCTTTATAGTTTCTGAAAAATATTTTATAACAAAAATTTGTGCTTGATCCCAGCCTCCGTCTAAATAAACTGCAGCAATAACAGCCTCCATGGCATCTGCTAAAATAGAATCTCTATCTCTTCCCCCCGTATTTTCCTCGCCCTTGCCTAAACGGAGATATTTGCCTAAGGAAAGTTGTCTGCTACATTGAGCCAGCGACCGCTCGCAAACAATTGCAGCTCTTAATTTTGAAAGCTTGCCTTCCTCCACATTTTCCAGCTGGTTATAAAGTTGTTCACTGATTATAGCATCAAAAATAGCATCACCCAGAAACTCAAGCCTTTCGTTATCGCTGTTAGGCAGCTCTGTATTTAATCCGCTGGTAGTTCTTTTTCTACCTTCATTAATATAAGAGCTATGCGTTAATGCAGTCTCCAGGAGATGGGGATTTTTAAATTTATATTCTAAGTTTTGCTGAAAGTCTCGATCACTCACTGGTTATTATCTCCTCCAGCTCAAGTACAGCATTTTCAATAGTTTGAACTACATTGTGCTCTGCGTAAGGAATACCTTTTAGTATGGCATTTTTCACGGCCCTAGCACTAGATGATCCATGTATCTTTAGCACCGCACCTTTTACTCCTAATATTGGAGCGCCTCCGTATTCTGAGTAGTCAAAATCTGATTTCAATTCCTTTAGTTTACCCAGTAGTAGTATGGCTCCAATCTTGGACAAAATCCCTGTTGTGATTTTATTTTTAACCAGCTTCATAATAGACCAAGCGAGTCCCTCTGTAAGCTTTAAAATAACATTTCCTACAAATCCATCACAGACAATTACATTGCAACTACCCTTTGGCACATCTCTCGCTTCTACGTTTCCAATGAAATTTAATCTGCTTTTCGACAACAGCTCATAAGCTGCTTTTAAAACAGTGGTCCCTTTGTTTTCCTCTGATCCAATGTTCACTAGGCCTACGGTGGGGTTTTCAACATTGAGCACCTGCTCCATGTAAATGCTTCCCATGGCGGCAAATTCTAAAAGATTGTTAGGTTTACATTCTGAATTTGCTCCTGCATCTACAAGTAGGGATACCCCTCCTTCTTTCCTAACAACAGGATAAATGCTGGCAATAGCAGGCCGATCGATACCCTGTATCCTTCCTAGGATGAATAGCCCGCCAGCCATCAGAGCGCCTGTATTTCCTGCTGAAATAAAAAGGTCTCCTTGACCTTCCTTTAACATATTCAATCCTCTCACCATGGAGGAATCCTGCTTTGTTCTTACTGCCTTTACCGGTGCTTCTTCGTTTGTAATTACCTGACTGGCATGAACAACTTTTATATTATTTCCCTTATATTTATGTTTTGCAAGAAGCGCACTGATTTGAGCTTCATCTCCTACAATGATCATTTCATGTTCTGTATGAGCAGATGCTTTCACCGCACCCTCTACAACTGACTGCGGTGCAAAATCTCCACCCATACCATCTATTATTATTTTCAACTGTATACCTCCATAGTCCATGGACCCCTTGTCCCAATTTAATACAATATAAAATATATCACAACATTTTGTCAATTGCAATTGATGGTGTCTGACAGATCGGGTGGTATCAGATGCATTTTCCTCAGAATGGCGTCTAACATCTTTCCCACAGTAACATAGAACGGTGTCTGACACCACAAAAAAGGCCTGCTAGGTTTAGTATTTGTCCCAGCGGCCTCTAATATAATTATTTTAAGTAAAATGGTGTCTGGTACCTTTTCCACAATGTGGTGCCTTATACTACACACTGACACCATCATCCTTTACTCCATTTTCAGAATGGAAACCTCGTAAGCAGTTTTTACTGTCACATTACCTTCAGTGTCTCTTTTTCTATATTCTCTGCTTTGGATTCTTCCTGTAATATTAATTTTTGTCCCTATATCCAAACAACTTGCATAACCAGCGTTTCTTCCCCAAGCGATGCAAGGTATGTAATCAGATTTATTATACATCCTATTAACAGCCAACATAATGTCGCAGATTTCTCTTCCTAATGGTGAAACTCTGGCAATGGGTTTTTTACATAAAAACCCTTCCAGATAAATCTTATTTTCATGAGCAATATCCTGATCACAACCATAAAAATTGAATTCTCGAGCAAAGACTACCACAATGAGTTTATTCCTACCGTCTTGTTCTTCATTATAAGTCCTAACTTGCCCAATAATTTCAACGTAATCACCAGGTGAAAATTCTATATTCCAAATGAGCCTTTCAGATATTATAATTTGAATGTTATCTCTGAAGCCACTTTTCCTGTCTATTCCCAGTGTAAAACAGTAAAAAGTTTCGCCATAGGATTTATGATTAATTATTGGTGGCGACACCACTACTCCTACTAACAGTGCTCTATTTGTTTCATATCCTTTGTCTTCAAAATACTCAGTTCCCATGGTTTTTTCCCCCTTTTACCTTAACCGCAAAACCCTTTTCGTATCATTTAGCAACTGAAAAATTGCAGACGGTTACCTGGTTAATTTCTTTTATTTTGTCTATAAAATACATATGGCATATTCGGCAAAGTGATTAGACGGCCTATTTTATAGTCTATTCAAGTAATTTTGGTAATATGCTAATTAAACAAGAGGGAGATGAAATAAGTATTCAAAAACGAAGTATTCGACCCATACAGGGTCGAATACTTCGATGCTTTTCTATTTGTTTTTTAGAGGAGTGGTAATAATATAAGTGATACCCTTTTAAAACTATTTCTATCAACAATTATTCAGAAAATAATGCAGTAGAAAGATATCTTTCTCCAGTGTCAGGCAAAACCACAACTATGGTTTTACCCTTATTCTCAGCCCTCTTCGCCAGCTCTGTTGCTGCATGTAAGGCTGCACCAGATGAAATACCTACTAAAAGACCTTCTGTTTTAGAAATTTTTCTTCCCGCTTCGAAGGCACTTTCATTATCCACAGTTATTATTTCATCATAAATAGAAGTATTGAGTACATTTGGAACAAATCCTGCACCGATACCCTGAATCTTGTGAGATCCAGCAGTTCCTTTAGAAAGCACAGGAGAATCTGTAGGTTCTACAGCAATAATTTTCACATGGGATTTCTTTGATTTCAAATATTCTCCTACTCCTGTAATCGTTCCCCCTGTTCCAATACCCGATACAAATATGTCTACTTCGCCCTTTGTGTCTTCCCATATTTCAGGACCCGTTGTAGATCTATGGACTTCTGGATTTGCCGGATTTTCAAATTGACTAGGTATAAAAGAATTAGGAGTGTTGGCAGCAATTTCTTCAGCCTTGGCTATAGCCCCCTTCATCCCTTTTGCTCCGTCCGTTAGAACTAGTTCAGCGCCATAAGCCTTCAAAAGGTTTCGCCTTTCTACACTCATAGTTTCTGGCATTGTTAAAATTAACCTGTATCCCCTTGCTGCCGCTACAGATGCGAGACCTATTCCAGTATTTCCACTAGTTGGTTCAACAATAGTTGCTCCTTCTTTTATTAAGCCTTTACTTTCCGCATCATCTAACATAGCCTTTGCAATTCTATCTTTGACACTGCCGGCTGGATTGAAATATTCTAGCTTAGCTAGGATTTTAGCCTCCAGCTGTTCTTTCTTTTCATACCTAGATAGCTCCAACAAAGGGGTTTTTCCAATTAACTCATCTAAGCTTTTATATACTCTTGACATATTTTTTATCTCCTTTACTGCTATTTAAAATATCCAATCTTGAAGATTGTATTCTAAGTTTATCGTAAGTAAGTGTTAATATTATTCCTATCACACTACTAGGATTTATTTTATATACCCCTTCCTAGTATTTAAAAACAAAAAGTAACCAATTTATTTTTCTAAATTGGTTACCCATATCATCCATATATGATTATGTTCTAATTGGCTATCTGCCTCCCCGTATGATCCATGTGATAATTTTCCCACATAATGAGTTCTCCTATAGGAACAATGCTATATCCCTTTGACTGCAGCTTTTCTAGAATTAGAGGAAGATAGGTTTGCACATGCTGAGCATTATTATGAAATAGAACAATGGAGCCAGGTTTTACATTTCTGGTCACTCTATCAACAATTTGCTCTGCACTAATATCCTTCCAATCTAAACTATCAACATCCCACTGAATTACTTTGTATCCGTTGGCTTCTGCTGTTTCGATCAGTTTATTACTGTATGCGCCAAAAGGTGGCCTAAAAACCCTAGTGCGTGCACCTGTGATCCCTTCAATCTTTTCTTCTGTTGTCTTTAATTCTTTAATGATTTGTTCCTCAGAAAGATCCGCCATATTTGGATGGGTTGCCGAGTGGTTACCAAGTTCATGCCCTCTCTTGTGGATTTCTAACACATCCTCAGGAAACTCATCAGCCCAAAATTCAACTAAAAAGAAAGTAGTCTTTACACCGTACTGATCCAAAATATCCAATATAGGTACCGTATGCTCGTTCCCCCAAGCCGCATCAAAGCTAATAGCTATTTTCTTCTCATCCATATCTACAGAATATATTGGAAGCTTTTTTCCCTCGCCAAATACAGTATCAAAGCCTAAAGCACCAAGACCAATAGATAAAGCCACCGCCACGATGACACACGCTGCTATCCCTTGAATAATCAGTTTATTTCTTTGCCTGCTCATGTACCCTTCCTCCTTTAGGTAATGTTCCTCTTGTCCTTAATATCCGCATCATTATAGTTTATTCTGTGACTTTTCTAATATTACTGCTTTCACAGACAGTTTTTATATCCCTAAATTACTCTACATGTTCTTGGGAATTCGCAGCGTTTGAAACAGGCTGTTGATGCAAGAATTATTTCGAAAGGGCATTAGACATAATAATCTGTATTGGTGTATAGTAAAATGAACGAACAATCTATAATTTTACGAGAGGTGTAAAGTGAAAAAACATGCAATAATACCAATATTTATCCCTCATAAAGGCTGCCCCAACGACTGTGTTTTTTGTAATCAAAAGAAAATTACAGCGAGGACCAAGCCCCTTGATAAAGAGGGTGTTATAGAAACAATAGAAACCTACTTATCTACCCTTTTGAATCGAGATTTAGAAACTATAGAAATAGCATTTTATGGTGGCAGCTTTACAGGTATACCCTTAAAGGAGCAAAAATCATATCTTTCTATTGCAAAATCCTATAAAGACAAAGGCCTCATTAATAAAATTCACCTATCAACCAGACCAGATTATATTGACGAAAAAATCTTAGAGCATTTAAAAAGCTATGGTGTCGATATTATTGAGCTTGGCGTTCAATCCTTCGATGAGGAAGTACTTCGCCTATCTAATCGCGGTCACAGCAAAGAAATCGTGTACGAAAGCTCTCGATTGATTAAGAATTATGATTTTGAACTGGGGCTGCAGCTCATGATTGGGCTACCGGGAGATACCCACGAAAAATCTATCGCTTCTGCCAAAGAGGTTGTAAAGATAGGCCCTTCCATAGCTCGGCTCTATCCTACAGTCATCATTAGAGACACTGCTTTATACGAAATGTATGCTAGGGGCGATTATGTACCACTATCAGAAGAGGAAGCCATTCATACTACAAAAGAGATGTACTTGATCTTAAAAAAAGCTGGTATTAACGTAATTCGAATAGGTCTAAAAAGTTCAGACTTCATCGATATAAAAAGCGATGTGGGCGGGGGCTCTTTTCACCCCGCATTTCGCCAGCTAGTAGAAGCTGAGATTGCAAAGGAGGAATTAGAATCCCAGTTGATCCAATTGCTTGCAAATACTAATCAGGAGCAGGAAAATATCAGAATCCAATTTTTCAGCAACGGTCCATCCTTCTCCAACATGGTAGGAAATAAAAAATCAAATCGAATTTATTTTGAAAAAAAATATCCACATGTCCGGATTACCTTCCATGTGGATCATACATTACTTAATGATGTGTATCTGGCTAAAGGCTAATAGGCTATAGTATGCAGACGCCTACTCAAAGGCCATGCAGATGCCTGTACCCTTTAGTTTTTCAAGCTTTGAATAGGTGCCGGAATTCTTCCGCCTCTACTAATCATCTTGGAGGGAGACTTCCCGTTGACCTTCATCACAGGGCCACTTCCAAGAAGGCCACCAAACTCAAGCTCATCTCCTACATCCTTCCCTATAGCGGGAATAATTCTCACAGCAGTAGTTTTACTATTGATCATTCCAATAGCGGCTTCATCTGCAATGATACCTGAAATAACCTCTGCACTGGTATCCCCAGGGACAACGATCATATCTAGCCCAACGGAACAAACAGCAGTCATTGCCTCTAGCTTTTCAAGGGTCAGAGCACCGCTTCTTGCTGCCTCAATCATTCCCGCGTCCTCTGTCACAGGAATAAATGCCCCAGAAAGTCCACCTACATTGGAGGATGCCATTACACCGCCTTTTTTCACAGCATCATTTAGCATAGCTAAAGCTGCTGTAGTGCCATGAGCTCCACACTGCTCCAATCCAATTTCCTCTAAAATATACGCCACGGAATCGCCCACGGCTGGGGTAGGTGCAAGAGACAGGTCGACGATACCAAAAGGAACACCTAGCCTCTTAGATGCTTCGCTTCCAACTAACTGTCCCATACGAGTTATTTTAAAAGCAGTTCTTTTTATAATATCTGCTACCTGAGTTAAATCCAGATTATCTCCTGCTTTTGCCAGGGCAGATCTCACAACTCCAGGTCCAGAAACTCCTACATTAATCACGCAATCTGGTTCTCCAGGACCATGGAAGGCTCCCGCCATAAATGGGTTGTCCTCCACAGCATTGCAAAACACTACGAGCTTTGCAGCACCTATACACTGGCGGTCTGCTGTCAAAACTGCCGCCTTTCTAACAATCTGTCCCATTGTTCGAACAGCATCCATATTAATCCCACTCTTTGTAGATCCTATATTTACAGAAGCGCATACTCGCTCCGTCTCAGATAACGCTTTTGGAATAGCTTCTATGAGAGCTTCATCACCTGCTGAAAATCCCTTTTGAACCAATGCTGAAAATCCCCCAATGAAATTAACACCAACATCTTGGGCTACCCTTTCTAATGTATGTGCATATTTTACTGGATCTCCTCCCGAAGCACCTACTAGCATAGCAATGGGTGTCACAGAAATTCTTTTATTAATAATGGGAATCCCATATTTTTGTTGAATCTCGTCTCCTGTCTTTACCAAATCCTTGGCATAGCGATAAATCTTGTCATAAACCTTTTCACAGGACCTATCAATATTACTGTCGCAACAATCCAACAGAGAAATACCCATAGTGATGGTCCTTATATCTAGATTTTCTTCTTGAATCATGGTAATGGTTTCCATGATGTCCGTCATATTAAGCATATTCTACCTCCAATTTATACTTTAGCCCGACCACGTTAGATGCGATGCATTGAGTTGAAAATATCTTCATGCATAACGTGAATGGTCATATCAGGTAAAATAGCATTTAACTTTTCTTGTAGCTGCACTAATTCGCAATTCATTTCACTAATATCAATAAGCATGACCATGGCAAAAAACTCCTGAAGAACTGACTGAGTCACCTCTATTACATTGGCATTTGCTTCTGCGCAGGTTGTGCTGGCCTTTGCTAATATCCCTACCATATCCTTACCGATTACAGTAATTACTGCTCTCATCGTAAACTACCTCCATTATTTCAAATAACATTCTAACCGTGCTTCAGCTACCTTTTCGCCATATTAAAATTCTAACCGATGCCTCTGCACTTGTTTTTTTATTAATCTAATTGATAATATTACCACAGTTTTGTATAGAAATATAGCACAATCCTTTTTATTCCTAAAATTAGTTGTCGGTTGTTCACTAGCAGAAGATTATTGTTTTGGACTTCATATTAAGGGGAATACTATATTAATACTATTAAAATATATAGACTACAACGGACAAGTATGTTGTACTAATAACATAAGAGAATAAAGGAGAATTTAGTAATGGATAATCAAAAAAAGATGGATGAAATGCTAAATAAAAAGGTATGGGCCGTAGTTGGTGCCACTGCAAATCAAGGCAAGACAGGTAATAGAATTTATCATACATTAAAATCTGAAGGCTACGAAACCTATGCGGTAAACCCCAACTATACAGAAATGGACGATGGCAGCAAATGCTATGCCTCCCTAGAGGATCTTCCCCAGGTTCCAGACTGCGTCGACTTCGTAGTTCCCCCTGAAGTAACTTTAAAAAGCTTGGAAGAAATGGACCCAGAGGTGAACCCTTACATTTGGCTCCAGCCCGGCACTTACGATGATGAGATTATTGAATATGCTGAAAAAAAAGGATTTAAAGTTGTCCATAATGGGGCATGCGTAATGGTTGCCGCACGATTAAGAGGATATTGATACCACCTAACTTTATAAATAAAAGGGCTTGCTCTATTGTCTTAATACGGACGACAGAGCATGCCCTTTTTTGTTTGAAACATTGGATAAAGTTTATCAACCTTTTATACCCAGCTCTCTAATTCTGCGATATAGCGTTGATTCACTGATTCCCAATAGACGGGCAGCGTGGATTTTACCTTCCGTGGACCGCCCGGTTTCATCTAGACATTCTTCAATAATTGTTCGTTGATAATCATCTAGTCTTTCTTTTAACCCACCCTTTTTCAGTTTTAGCTCTTGATCTCCCCTCCATATCTTCTCTGGTAGGTTTTCTTTCCTAATTTGAACTCCCTCCTCCATGTTGACTGCATATTCAACAACATTTTCCAGCTCACGAACATTTCCAGGCCAATGATATTGTAATAAAAGCTGAAGAGCTTTCGTATGAAAACCTTCTATGTTTTTATTTAGCAGGCCATTAAACTTTTTCAGTGCAAAAGTGAGGAGCAGTTCTATGTCACCAGTTCGTTCTCTAAGGGGCGGTATATTTAAGGGGATAACATTTAACCGGAAATATAAATCCTCCCTGAATTCTTTCGATAAAATCATTCTTTCCAGATTTTTATTAGTAGCAGCGATAATTCGCACATCTACATCAATGGGATTAATGCCACCAATCCGTTCAATTTGTCTGTTTTGTATTGCGTGAAGTAGTTTTACCTGAAGATGTAATGGCAAATCCCCTATTTCATCAAGAAAGATTGTACCTTTATGAGCAATTTCAAATTTTCCTGGTTTTCCGCTGTTATCCGCACCGGTAAACGCACCTTTTTCATATCCAAAAAGTTCACTTTCCAATAACATTTCAGGTATCGCACCACAATTAATTGCTACGAAGGGATGGTTTTTACGGGGACTTGAAAAATGAATAGCTCTAGCGAACAATTCCTTTCCTGTTCCGCTTTCCCCTGTAATCAAAACAGTAGAATCACTAGGTGCAACTTGTAAAGTACGTCTTTTTACAGTAAGGATTGCCTCGCTTTCCCCTATAATATCTAAAAAAGTTGTATTCTTTTCATTAACAGTCATTCTATATAAGCGTTCTCTAGCATCAGATATATTTTGGAAAAGAAGAATGGCTCCTTGGGCAGAAATATCTTCCTCTACATCATCGTTAATATTTAATGGAATAATAGAGCCTAGAAATCCTCTATCCCTGTTATTTTTACTTTTATAGGTAATTTCCTTATCCTTTACGGGGATCCCACTTTGTATTACTTTTTCCACCTCTGGAATCTTCCAGACCTCAGGCAAAAGCTTGTTTTCAATATTATTTCTGCTAAGGCCTAATAATTTCTCACACTTATGATTACATGATACAACCAGTTGATCCTTATTGATAGCAATTAATCCATCGTGCATAGATTCTACGATACCCTTTAACTGTAAACGTTTTACCGTGTCTGAAAGCTTACTAGCGATTAAATCTGCCATTCTTTCTAAAAAAGTAGTCAATGACTCACTATTTTTTATGATTTTATCTCTCTGTGCAGTAGTAAAGGCAACCAGTCCTATAAGGCCTACTACCCTCTTGTCGAGAATGATAGGGCAACAAATTTCAGCTTTTTCCTCCTCTTGAGGTTTGTAGATGGGATCATTGGCAGGATCAGTACAAATATATTTTTCTCCGGACTTTAGAAGCCTACTATAAATCAAGCCTGAGTCCAAATCGCCACCTTCCTCCACATGGCCAATTTTTTTACTATACCGCCCGGTTCCTCCAATAATTTCTAACTTGTGGTCGATGATTTCTGTATCAATTTCTAAAGCAGCCGTAATTGCTTCTGCAACATTCATGACAGTATCTTGGATAATTGATAATTCCAACATGATGCTCGCCTTCAGCCCTTTCTGTTTAAAAAATGTAGATTAATTTTATTATATAGGGCTATTTCAATATGGACAATTCTTTTTAGCAATCATTTTTAGATATTAATTCAAAATAATTCCATGAGCATATTAGGTGATGTATAATCATATGTGGGTTTAAAATTTATTAAAGGGGAGATAACCGTGGAAACAATGAATAATAATAAAGTGACTAAAGAGTATATTCGTAATTTAGCTTCCAGTTTCTTTGAAAATTCAAAGGATAATTATATAGCAAAGGAAATCGCAATTGCTCCTGATATGGAGGAAACGAAAATATTCGAGGCTCCCATTCTTGCCTTTGGAGATGCAGATGATGAATATTTTAAATTGCTTAAGGATCCAGATGCCATTGGCAGCCACTTTGTTGCTCCTAAAGACTGGCTTCCTGAAGCTAAGACTGTCATATCCTTTTTTCTACCATATACAGAGGAAATTAGGAAAAGCAATAGGATTGATATGAGCTGGCCCTCCAATGGATGGCTTTACGGCCGTATCGAGGGTCAGGAATTAGCAAATAAATTCTGCCATTATTTAATATCTCAGTTAGGTGAGGCAGGATACAAAAGTATTGCACCAACTTTGAGTGAAAGGTTCTGGGCACAGAAGGATTTGGATTCTGAAAATCCAAATAATGGAGCTACAAGCCCTCCTTCATTTACAAGCAACTGGTCAGAGAGGCATGTGGCCTTTGTATGCGGATTGGGAACCTTCAGTCTTTCGAAAGGCCTTATAACTGAAAAAGGTATGGCTGGCCGGCTTGGTAGCATTGTTACTGAATTAGATTTATCCCCGGATGAAAGGAATTACCAGCATATTTATGAATATTGTTCTATGTGCGGGGCATGTATAAAAAACTGTCCTGTCAACGCAATCTCTATGGAAAAGGGGAAAATTCATAAATTGTGTTCTGATTATATAGACCTTACAGCAGAAAGATGTGCGCCAAGATATGGTTGCGGTAAATGCCAGGTGAAGGTTCCTTGTGAAAGCAGCATCCCTAAAAAAGGGGCTGACGCTACTTTCGCCAGCCATTAAAAAAGGGGGCTGACGCTACTTTCGCCAGCCATTAAAAAAGGGGCCAAGCGCCCCTTTGCATCATAAATGATTGCTATTACTCTAAAATAAACTCCTCAAAATTTGAACTGAATAATATCTCCCCATCAGGTTTTATCCACATGGCCTCCGTGTCAGGCAACCCTTCTATCATTTCCAAACCTTCTTCAAAGGTCATATTAAATATAGCTGTTGATAAAGCATCTGCCATACCAGAATCAGGCGTAATAATAGTCACAGCTATAAAGTGTTCGGTAGGCATTAAGGTTTCCGAATCGATTATATGATGATATTTTTTCCCATCTACTGTGTAATATCGCTCATAAACACCACTAGTGACCATAGATTTATCAGTAAAATAAGTCATTAAAAGACTGGGCTTATTATCCTCTTCATCTGGGTTTTGGACACCCACTTGCCACAGCTCTCCTGAGTCTTGCTTCGTTCCCATGGCCCTAACATTACCACCTACGCTAATCAGAAAATCCGTAAATCCCTGATCTTTTGCACGCTTGCTTGCCTGCTCTACAGCGTATCCTTTTGCAATAGCTCCTACATCTAGACGCATATCTGGATCTTTAATATACACCGTCCCCGCCTCTTGGTTGATAATTAGATCTTCAATATTCGTATGTTCAGAAGCAGCGATCAGCTCATCCATAGGAGGTAGCTGGGCCTCTTCTGGATTGTCTACACCTTCGGTTCGATAGTCATGCCATAGCTTAAGTACAGCACCAAAAGCAATATTTACTTTTCCGTTGGTTTTATTATATACATCTTTTGAGAAGGTTAGCAGGTCTATTATCCTTTGATCAACCTGAACAGGCTTTATCCCGGCATTGTCATTTATGGTCTTCAGGTTGTTGATTTCCTTATAATCGTTATAGATATCATATAACTGATGATATTCTTCTAAGTTATCATATATTTCCTGGGTCATTTCTCGAAATTCTTCCTTGCTTTCAGCATAGCCTACAATCCGTGTTAAAGTATCAAATAAAAAAAGGAATTCAGCTTCATAACGCTTTTTTCCCGTTTGCCCGCAGGCCGTAGCATTTAATAATAATATAAGTATGATTAAGTACGCTGATAATTTTTTTATCATAATGTCCCTCAAATATCACAAATCGTCACCACAGGAGCAATTGTCTAGAGAGGCAGTGAGCACTGCCTCTCTATTTTGAAAATTTATTTAGCCATTTTAGATGCCTTATCTATTATTGTCATAAAATCATTTACATGAATCGTTACAGATGATTGTAAGTCTTCTTCTGTTGGTACGCCTTCTTCTACCGCAATACCTTTCACTTCATCAACAGTTTTTCCAACTATATATTCAGCGAAAGCATTTGCCTGCTCATTCCATTCCTTGCCAATGCCCGAATTACCTCTCATTCCGTATGCATCGCCAAGTTCATTCTTTGTAGGATAATTTCCATTAAGGTCTGCAGAAATCTTACCCTCAGCAGTGAAATGAACATTTACCTGAGAAGCATCTATAATGCTGCTAGTTATCACACCATTTTCATCGAAAGTGGTTGCTGTGTAATAAGTATAAGCCTGAGCCACACCATCTTCCTCACCTGCATCCTTTGATTTAGCAATAGTTGTGACAACGCCTAGTCCAAGTTTGTCATCTGCTGAAGCGCCAAGCTCCTTGGCATTGGCTACAGCCTTTTCAATTGCATTAATATATCCTGGGATACTAATGGTTACAGAGGAAGAAAGATCCTCATCTGTTGGCTTGCCTTCATCTACCGCAATATTTTTTACTTCTTCAACAGTCTTACCTATTACGTAGTTTGATAAGGCTGTCGCTTGTTCATTCCATTCTTTTCCAATAGAAGATGCCTTAGCCATTCCATAGTCAGCCCCTAACTCCTGTTTTGCCACAAAAACTGTGTCTAACGGAGTAGTGATCTTACCTTCTTTTGTGAAATTAATTTTTGTCTGAGCGGAATCGATGGAACATTTTAAAATTTTCCCGGCCTCATCAACTACTACAGCAACGACTGTAGAGTCTACTTGTGCCAATCCTTCTTCTTCTTCGCTTGCATCAGCAGATTTTGCTATGGATGTGATTACTGCCAATCCAGTTCTGATAGCTGATTCACCAGTTGGTGTTCCTTCATCTGATGGCTCTGGTGTAGGGTCCCCTCCTCCGCCGCAAGCAGCAAGAGCAAGCATAACCATGGCCAGGGCCAAAATTAATGCTACTTTTTTCCTCATACTTCCCTCCATATGTTTTATGATTTTTTTATTATTAAACCAGCCTTTTAAGAGCCGGTAAAATAATCCTAAGTAATGTGGATGTAACAATCCCGGCAAATACACCTGAAACTAGCAAAACAGGTAGGTAAGCCAGCATATTTGTCCCTACGTATAACAATGCCACTACGATAAATTGCCCTACATTATGAGATATGGCACCACAAATGCTAATAACTAAATACGATATTTTATTTTTAAATATAATGAGCAATACTAGCATTATTGTAATAGATAATAACCCACCTACTACACTTAGCAATGCAGCAATGGCTCCCCTTGTAATAAAAGCAAAAAGTCCTTTTAAAATTGCAATGGTATAGGCTTGCTTTTTCCCTAAGAAGAAAAGTGCATACATAACTGCTATATTCGAAAGTCCAAATTTGACCCCCGGCACAGCCACCACAATGGGTGGGAGCATATTTTCTACAATGGAAAGAACGATGGCTGCTGCAAACATTAAAGCAGACAATACCATGGATTGGGTCGCATTCAATTCTTTTATCGGTTTATTACTTATTCCCATTTCTAGCATAATCAATCCTCTCTAATTAAGATTCTATCCCATGCTTCGGAATTAATTGCCTATAATAATATCGGCATCATTGTTATCATGGGAGTCAGCTGCTACGATTTTCAGAATCAAACCATTTGGTAGACAAGCAGCAAAGTCACCGACTTGGTGAAGTTTTCCGGATCTTACGCAAACTTGATCCGGGCAATCGGATTGAATAAACCCAATTCCTCCCTCTGCATCTAAATGAAACACCACATCCTCCTCCTGAGGAACTGAAAATGTCATTTCATTACCTTTCTCTAATTCTACGGTTTCTACCAGCTCAGAGAAATAATATATTTCAGCTTTTGGAACACTGCCTGCAGATATATATTGATAAATCAGCCAGGCAATGCCACTCATAATAAGAATGATAGCAATAATAACGATATCTGCTTTTTTAAAAAATTTATTGTTCATGATAGCTCTTTCTATAATATGTCTATTACCCCTTATTTTATCAATCCACTCACAAAGAGTAATAAAGTATTGGAACCCATAATCAGTAAATAATTTTTTATTGCTACAATAAAAGTTCGTTGTTTATCTTGTTCCTTGAAAAAAATATTAATATTTTTTTGTACCAACGGAATTGTCAGTAGTGAAATCAAGCTAATAGGGGATATTATCTTAAATATTACCATTACAACGGTGGCCAAATAAGTACAATAATATAGCCCAGCAAATAGATACAATGATTTGTGCCTTAAATAATAAGGTAACGTATATCGTTTTACCGGAATATCTTTTTCTAAGTCGCAAATATTATTAGCTAGCATAATATTCGCTGTAGTGCATACAGGTGCAACGGACAAAAGTATTAAAGTAATAAAAGGTATAACAGACAGTTCCAACGTGATAGTATCTAAGCTTAAGCCCAGATAAAGATAAGTACCCGGTGGCATATTGATATATAAAATAATTAGTGGTATGAAAAAACCATAAAATACACCTGAAAAGATTTCTCCAAAAGGTAACCGGGATATAGGTATTGGGCCAAAGGTATAAAATATTCCCACGCCAAAACAAATAACGCCCAGCAACAATATGACCACATCGGTTAGATAAACAAGATACAACCCTAAGCAAGCGCTGATAGCCAATAAGAAAGCTATAATGGACAATGCTATCTTTCTGGAAAATTGCAATATCTGCGTATTTGTCTTTGTATCAATGTAATTATTAATAGCAGTGGTAGCTAAATCCAATAAAAACATGGCTACAAAGAAAACCAGCGTTGCTTTCCAATGTAAAGATTGTTTGATATAAAACAAATATCCTAACGTCATAAAAAATGCAAAGATACTAGTAATTTTAGTGGTTATTTCTACATAGCTAAGAAATCTTTTTATCAAGGGAATACTCCTAAGTCTTCTATGATGTCCTATAAGCTTTGTTTAATATAATCTTTAAGTGATCCTTCTTTTGATCTGTAACTTCAAGTTCTTCGATTATTCTGAGTGATTTATCGTAATACTTTTTTGCTATTAACCAAGTAAAGCTCAATCCCCCGCTCTTGGACACTGCTTCATTTAATTCAGCTCTTGATATTTGCTTATTTTTAGCTTTCTCTTTTAAGGAAGGTATTTTTTTAAAAGCATGTATCAGCGGTAGGGTAAATACATTCTGTTCATAATCTGATTGGACTGGTTTTTTTGCTATGTTCTCCGTCGCCTCAAAGTCCATACAGTCGTCTGTAAGCTGAAAAATCATGCCGATATAATGTCCTAATAACTTATATTTGCTAAGAACATCTTCTCCCTCATCATTAAATATAGCTCCTGCGTAAAAAGAAGCTTCAAAAAGAGCAGCTGTTTTCCCTGAAATAATCCTTAGGTATTGCTTAATGGTTAAGTCAACATTTCCGTTATGGATGTGCTGGTTTAGTTCACCTAAGCAAACCTTGCTCATGTAATCAGGCACCTTTCTATCAAGATGATCCTTCTTTTTCGTAACAGAGGCTGCAATTTTTAGAGCAAGACATAGTAAGTAATCACCACATATAACCGCCGTACGTCTGCCATACTTGTTTTGTAGCGTGTCCTTTCCCCTCCGTATTTCTGCATTATCGATAATATCATCATGGACAAGAGTGGCCAAATGGAGAATCTCTATGGCAGTGGCTAACTTTACAGCATCCGGGTGAATCAGTCCCTCATTATCTTCCGCACAATATAAAACAGAAATCGCACGAATAAGTTTACCCAGGGGCTCCATCAAGTGTTTAGTATATTGCCTGATAATTAAAGGAGAGGTAGAGAGATATCTCTCTACCTCTCCTTTCACTTTTTCAAGCGCATCATCGTAATAGTACTTTGTTTGTGTATCTATAGAAGGTAAATTATTATTAATCATTGTATATATACAGCTTTCTCACAAAAGGTAATCTTTTCCATGCACTTTTTAAAGCAGGCATTACATAATAATCCAATCCGAAGGTTCTTCCACCGCCTATTAGTAAAGCAATAGCAGCAAATATCATCCAGAAGGTTCCTAGATAAAGCCCTGTTGTACAAACGAACATAAACTGAAGAACTAAGGAAACAAAAGATGCGGGGGTGGTAAAAAGGCCGCCTATCAAAGCCAGACCTATTAGTATTTCAACAATTACTATGGAAGACTGCATAAAGATCTGCATAGAGTCACTTCCAAGAATCACATTATCTACAAAAAGATTCATAAGAGGTACATCCAGCTTGAAGGCAAAATCTCCTAATGCAGATTGTGCCAACTCTTTCCCGCTGACAAATATGGCGCTAAAGAGTCCGAAAAAGTCGATATTAAAAATCGTGGTGCCAACTTGGCTAACTACTTCTCCTACTGCCTCTTCTGCTCCTGTCGCCGCTGATACAGCATCTGCCGCGCCGTTTACCACCTCACCGGTAGCTCCACTGACGCTGTCTCCATTGCCTGAGCCTCCGCCTTCTATAATGCTGTTATACCATGCTGTTGCACCGCCAAAGAATCCAGTGAGTTTAGGACTTTCGAACCAACCACCAACGCCTTTCATGATCCCTTCAAATAACCAAACCGCGCCTAACCACACCCGGAGAGGCAGTAGCAAAAAGCTTGGGGTTCTATTTGAAAAATGTCCTCCCACAAAACTTCTGCGATTTCGTATCGTGAAAAACTCGTGTTTACAATAGCTAATTACTTTATTCCATCCTAGAACTTGAATGAAGTATATAATGTTTATAAAATGCTTAGCAAACATGGCAAGGAAGGATGGTAGATTAATCATGGCGTTAGGAAGGCCAACCCTAGCCACCCCATAACGTCCACCTATACATACCATAAAACCATGGAAGGATGGCTTATATTCTTCCATTTGCCCTTGACCTGTTATTGCGCAAGCTATATTTTTTGCTGCTGTAGCGGCACTATGTTCACAGTTTTCTACAATCTGTGGGACAGGCCTTTCTTCCCCTTCTGGGATATACATCATGTTATCTCCGATAACATAAACACTTTCATCATCTAGTGAGCGAAGATATGGATCAGTCTTGATTCTTCCTCTACCTGCAGACTGAAGTGTCTGACCTACCTTAGCTGTAATATCTGAGCCTTCTATTCCAGCTGCCCATATTACCGTTTTGGTGTTTGCCCTAGAAACAACATCTTCGTGCTTGGTTTCGACAAAATCTTCCCCTACTGCAACAACACCTGTATTGAGCATTACTTGAATGCCCATCTTTTTCATACGTTTTTCGACCTTACGGGACAATTCTTCCGGAAGGTTAGGAATGGTACGACTTAAAGCATCCACGTTGCAAATCGTAACATCTTCTCTATCGATTTCATATCTTTCACAAAGAATCGGTACGTATTCTGCCAGTTCACCCGCCATTTCGGCTCCTGTGAACCCAGCTCCTACTATATAAAAAGTGAGTAACTTTTTCTTTTCCTCTAAATCTGTTTCGCTTGATGCTAACCGGAACATATTATGAATATGATCCCTTAAAAGCACCGCATCATCATAAGACCACAGCTTAAAAGAGTGTTCTTCTACTCCAGGTATTCCAAAATAAGTTGGCTTTGAACCAGCACTTATTACAAGATAATCGTATTGGTAGCTATCAACCTCACCTACTACTGTTTTTTCGTCAAACTCTATAGAGGTGACTGTATCTAGCTTGACATCTACCTTTCGCCCTGCAAAAACCTTTTTCAGGCTGATTTTAATACTTTCATCTGAAACACGGCATGCGGCAACTTCATGAAGTTCTGTTAACATAGTGTGATACGGGTTCTTATCGATGATAGTTATAGAAACATTGTCATCTTTCTTAAACTTTTTAGCCAGCTTTTTTGCAGTTAGAATACCTGCATAGCCCGCTCCAATAATTACAACTTTCTTTACCATTGGCGTTCTCCTTTGCTATTGTCATCATATAATTCTCTCAGAAAAGGCAGTTCTCCGTCAAGAGATTATCACATACCGTCTTTTAATACCCATTTAAAATTTTAAGAATAACAAGCTGACATTTAAGTAAAGATAAAAGTGTATTTATAATCATCGTCTCGTCGTTATTTTATCAACATTTCGCGACGGAGTTAACTAAGTATCACTTTACCCGTTTTAAGCAACGATATTCAGAATTAATTTATAATTCAGTAATTCCTACTGAAAGCATATTATAATTTATATCCAATTCTGTCAACCCAATTTATAATCCACTATTTTGTCGAAATTGGTCAGAAGGATAATTTCGAAATTTTCTGAAAAATGTATTGACATCTTTAAAGTTTTGGTGTATAGTTATGATACTCAAAGAAAAGGCAAAGCCTTATCATTGAGTTTACCCCGAAAAATCGGCGGAAACCTCTAGAATTACCTGCTGAAACAATAAAATTAAATGGAACACAGATACCATAAAATTTTATTATATTCTGAGGGCGGGTGAGCCACTTAAGTGGCAGATGACCCTACAGAAACCAGGTATCTTCCAGCTTAAATAGTTGATATAAGCAGGAATGATGAGGAAACCAAGATTTTGCGAAAATGGTATTAATCAAAGGTTACCACCAGAAGTAGTAAGGATCACCGATTGATTCAGCAAATGATCACAAATCAACTGCAAGAATCAGGGGAAATCATGAAAGGAGGACGTACTCTATTGTGGTACACCTCAGAAAAAGGGTAAACACTACTTATTAAAAGAAGTTGTTTACCCTTTTTCATATTTTCAAATCATATCTTTTTATGTCTTCTTTTATAAAACAAATGACATAATTATCTAGCCTTTAATATGGGCCACCTCCATGAATTATCAGAAAAATGTCAACAATTAGGTGGACTTGGCATATATTGAAATAACACGATTGGAGGTTTTGACCATGTATAATTGTTTTATTCCGCTAGTGTTAGGGTTCGTCGCAGGCAAAAGCTGCTGTAGGCCATGTAGACCTATAAGCTGTTGCTCAAGACGATATTATTGGTAAAAATATTGCGCTTGCCAAAAGGCAAGCGCTTTTTAGTTGTATAACTTATACAATTACACTTCTATCTCTACAGTATTTGTATCATCAACCATAATCTTTTCCCCTTCCCGCATCAATATATGACCGGATTCATAAGGTTCTCCTTCTATGGTTAGTATAATTCCATTTGCATTATAATACTTTGCAAAGGTATTGGCCAAGCTCTGCAAAATCATGACTTCGTAGCCGCTTCCCGCATTCATTTCAGTCACAAAAGCATCATTTAAGTCAAGCTCCAGGAAATTCTCCTCATTAACAGATGCACTATTAATAGCTACATTGGTGGTAAATACAGGGCCTACATTACTGACAACGGCGTCTTTATATTCCTTTGCTAGGATGGATTTAATATCTTCATTGGTCCTAAAGGATACCAGCTTATTTTTATAATATAATTTCTCGTCATCAATGTTTGGAAAATAAAATTCTATGATTTCTTCGCGAGCTACTCCTTGACTAAACTCCTTTAAAGATGAAGTAACGATATTGCCGTCGGAATCAAATTCTGTTTTTACAAGGCCTACACCCTTTGCAAAATAATCGGTCATCTTAGCATCAAAGCCTTCCGTGACTACCTCAATAGCTTCATAGGTGGCCAATGGTGTGGAGACTTCTGCATTTAAGCTGGTAATGGTTCTAGTCCTACCATCTTCTAAGGTCCAAGTAGTTCCAACTTCTAGTGGTTCCATTAACAAAATTTCTTCTTCTTCCTCTATATCTAAGAGGTTTTGCCTATGGTAAACTTCCTCCCTGGAAAGGCTTCTTATCAGCTTTCCATCAACTATTTTAAGCACTCTTGCAAGGACAGTCCCGCCCGTTTCTACCCTTTGCTGCACTTTGTTTTCTTCTGTGAAATCTATATAGACATTATATGAGGCGAATTCGTTCCCTTCCCCTTCATATACATACCTAACATTCTCCTCTATTGGAAAATAGTCCTCTATCTTCAAGGCCTGAGGTTCTGGAATGGGACCCGTATCTCCATTCTCGCAACCAACAAATAAAGTCAACGATAGCGCTATTATCAAAATAATACTAATTACAAATCTCTTTTTCATATCCCCTAAACTCCTTTTTGTATATTAAATAACATTCTGTTCAAACTGTTCAAACACCTAGGGTGTTATTATAGTCTCTTTATTTGACAATTATTTTATACATACCTTCCCCTTAAACTCCTTTCATTCTCATTACCCATATTAACATAGATCATTCAGTGGTGAAACCAGAATATCCTTTAAAATACCTCTTAACCCTATTCTCCTATGACTGCATTAAAACTTTAATTGTTCCATAGTAACCACAAAAATAAATCCCAAGATATTTCTTGGGATTCGTTGAGAATAATGGCTGTCTTTTTCTAATGGCCCACAAAGTAGAATGTTCAAATGAAACAATATCTTATCTACAGCAAGGGTAAAACACACCACAAGCAATTTGTCTTCCTGAGCCACCACCTGGCTGACTGGTATAATCATCTGGCCATTCATGTATGGCCATGGCGCGACCTAAGGCTTCCTCAGGCCTAAGTCTATCGGAATATACAATCATAAAAGCGTGGCCATTCATGGACATGAGTACAGGAAAGTCACCAGCATGAAAAGGATGAGGCTGCCCAGTTGGGTTATAATGTCCCCCTATATCATAAAATCCTGTATATCCTTCTTCTGGCACACAAGGCCCATGATCGTGAATATGAAACCCGTAAAATCCGGAAAAAGGAATTCCATAAATATCTGCAACTAGCAACGTCCCTTCCAGAAATGGATAAAGATAAACATCTCCTTCTAGGTGGTGAATTTCCGAGCTTCCTTCCATGTGGGCACAAGCAACGGGATATTGTGTTGTTATCGTTTCTAGTAATAGTTGTAGCGATTGAGCCATCATAAGAATAGCCCTCCTTTTATTTAAATTCCAATATATTTAGTCATTGATAAAGTACTCTGATAGTCTTCTTGGGCCTCTAATCACCTGGCGCGCAACTGCAAGTACCCCATCGTCTCTAACCTTCACTAACCATTTAACTAAGGTGATACAGCATCCAGAAATTTCAATGGCGACAATTCCATTAGGATGGACACAGCTTCCATCATTAAAATAGGGTGTCTCTCCTACTTCAGGGTAGGTTGGCAAGTGGGTGTGACCGGCTATTAAAATATGCCTTTCTTTGTCCACCCACGCACTAAGGCGCCTTCCCACGGCCCGCTTTTTCTTATAATTTTTTGCAGGGCTTGTAAAATCGTTTACCCCGAATAGTTCTAGCGGCTTCCATATAAACCTGACTGATGCTCTGCTCAATCTCCATAATCTATAATTCAAGAAGTCCACTTGATGACCATGAATCAAAAATATTTTATTATCTGTATCCTTTTCCTTTAATATTAGCCCTTCATGGAATTTAAGGTCCTTCAAAATTGGGATTTCAAAGTCTTTATTTCTTTTTACTATATCGTGATTGCCATAAATACAATATAACCTTTCACCCTCATGAAACTTAGAAAGCAACTCGAAGGTTTCGCCATGGGCATCCGTAATATCTGACATCTTTGGATTTTCCCATAATTCATCCCCATCACCAATTTCAATATAGATGAATCCGTTGTCATAGTAATGTTTTAAGGCTGAATAGTAAATATTTTTATTTCGTGAAAAATCATCTGCCCAGCTTCCATCTCCACGGTGACAGTCGCTTAGCAGTACAATTTTTGATGTGTCATCAAAAGGAAGGACTTCTGATTGCTCAAATACCTTAGAAATGTTATTGTGATAAAACAAATCTAACCCTCTCCTACTTGTTACGTATTTTCAGTTTCCTGAAATGTAACCAATTCCTTCTCTTTATGATATTCTCGTTATGTTTCTTATGTGAATTGCATTATAAATGGAGGATAGGAATAAAGCTAAAATGACTGGATAGTTAGAAGTTGAAATGCTCATTTGATAGATATCTTTTTGAATTAAGCCTCTGGAATAATAGGTTAAAAAAAATCCCTCCTTTTTTGTAAAAGGAGGGTCATTCTAAAGCAATTTTATTTAAAACTGGATAATATGAAGATGTTCTAACAATATTTTCAAACCCATGGCAATCAATATTATGCCTCCAAGCATTTCAGCCTTAGATTTAAAAGATAAACCACACAGATTTCCAATCCTGACACCAATAAAAGATAAAATAAAAGTTGTGATGCCGATGATAGCAATTGCAGGCAAAATATTTACATGTAGAAAAGCAAAGGTTATTCCTACCGCCAATGCGTCAATACTTGTTGCAATAGATAGGATCAGTAGATTTCCAAGGGTAAAAGCAGGTGTAAGATCGGTACTACAGCTTCTTGATTCCTTTATCATTTTTATTCCTATAATGGTCAGTAATATAAAAGCTATCCAATGATCGATAAAAGTGATATAGCTTTCAAATTGGGTTCCAAGAAAGTATCCAATTAAAGGCATCCCCGCCTGAAATAACCCAAAAAAACATGCCGTCACCAATGCATAAATCAATCTACTCTTTCGTAAGGATAATCCCTTGCACACAGCAACAGCAAAAGCATCCATTGATAATCCTATGCCAATCATCAGTAGCTCTATAAAGCCCATACTTTTCTCCTATCTAGCATCTTGTGAAACAATTGTCTTAAAATCCTTTGCCAATAATATATCATAAGTCAAATCCATCTTATAATACAATGAATTGAATTTATTTACAATAACAGAAAAAGGCAGCTAAAGACCGAGAGATGAATGGCCGTGGCCGCGGCCATTCATCTCTCGGTCTTTGGCTGCCTACACCTTTTACTTTAGCTTGCTGGTTTTATCACGACGAAAGCAAACTCTTCCATGTCTTCGTCGTAAGAATTACCCCAGTCATAAATTAAGCGCTCAAAGGATTCTACAACATATCCATCTTGATTGTGGTCTGTTGTATCATAAGAATCCATTAGCAAAATGACATCGTCGCAGGTAGCTTCCGTTCCCATGTTATCATATCCTATAATGGTCTGATAATGTCCACCCCACTCATGCCACATAACCATAATGGGGACACCCTTTTCTAAATAATATGGAATCATTTCTCCTAAGTCGATATAATCATTCCCTTCCATAATCCCATATCCGAATTCAGAATCTCCTTCAACCAAATCGTAACTGGATTTCACATCCCAATCCCCAGGAAGTTTAGCAACCACATTCAGCATTTCTCTAACGGTGGTGCCAGGGAGGCCATCTGTTTTATCCCTTAGCTGTGCAAGGTCCATTTCATTCAAATCTCCTCTTTGGTTGTAATAATCAAGAACGGTAAGCATGGAGGTCACACCGCAGGTAAATTCCGTGGCCTGCTGAATGCTCTTATATTTTTCCAGCATAGTTCTTGTCTTCGTGGATTTTAAATTGTAAACATCTAGATTCTTGTAATATGGAGAATAATCATAATCCGCTGTTCTAAAAACATCTATTGATGCCGGCCCGGACAGTCCGTCAGAACCAAACCAGACAGGATAATCCGTTGAATAAGGCGGAGCTTGGTTGAATTCAGCAATATCTGCGGCTAAATTTGCCCCATAAGGAATCATATGCCCGTTGGTGAAATTTGCCTTGTTCTGTGGGTCATCCTTTATGCCATCCCCCATAACTAAGCTTCTCTTCTCTCCTTCCGGAGAAGGAACTAAGAAAATTCCATAATCAAAATCAGGATCCCACCCAGCACTCCAGTCCCAAATAAGTCGTTCTGCTGATTGTATAAGATATCCATCTTGATGGTGATCTGCGGTATCGTAAGGATCCGCTAAAATTAATACATCGTCTGCTGTGGTTTCTGTTCCCATGGTATCATAGCCTATGATTACCTGATAATGTCCACCCCAATCATTCCAACCAACGATAATGGGCTTTCCTTCGGCTAGAACCATTGGAACCCACTGAAAAACATTTACTTGCTCGCCTTTATAAGTCACATATGGATATCCATCTTCCCCCCATTGCAGGTCTGCGTTATAGGTTGAATATAAATCCCATTTCTGGCCAAGGGTATTTTCTAGCCCTTCAAAAATATGAATCAATTGCCTTAATGTAGTAGCCCCTGGCTTATCATTTTGGCGAAGATAGGCAAGGTCCATTTCATTTAAATCTCCGCGCATTCCATACCATTCAAGACACATGAGAGCGGAGGTCGGGCCACAGGTCCAGCCATTTGTCTGCTGGCTAGTTTTAAAGTTAGTCAGTATAGTAAGCCTATCATTGGAGGTCATGTTGTAAAAATCAGGAATTTGCCAATAGATAGAATCAAGTATGGAAGGAGTGCTATCTGTTACAGCGCCATCCAAACCATATTCATTGATTAATCTTTCTCCGTAAGGAATCTGCCACTTCTCATAAGTCATAGCAGGTGTGGTATGTCTTAAAAGCATAGTATCATCGGAATCATCTGCCATTGGAATCCTTATAGCTTTATCTAATAGCAGAGCCACCTCACCTCTGGTTGCTTGAGAGGAGCCTGCTGATAGCTTATCCTCTAATAATCCGATCCCTATTGCTTTTGACTCATAATTATTTGGCCAAGCACCAGTAACATCCGTATATCCTAAAGCTCTCACTAGCATTGTTATTACTTCGTAATAGGATACATTATTTTGTGGCTTAAAGGTTTTGTCGGGATAGCCAGTGACGATATCTAGCTTATCAGCATATCCTACATAACCTTTAGCCCAGTGTTTTCCAACATCGGAAAGACCGCTTGCGTAGATTTGAATAGCCTCATCATCCATTTCCAAGGCTGCTATAATCAACCTTGCCATTTCTCCTCTGGTTACAGGTTGATCCGGGCGAAAGGTGCCATCAGTGTAACCGCTAATAATGCCTAGATCAAATAAATTAGTTACTGCGTCTTCATATTTAGTATCCATCACATCAGAAGGCGCTTCGCCAAAAGCCATACCAAAGCTGCTGAGAATTAAAGCTACTCCCAATAGGACTGATACTAATTTCCTCATCTTCATCCTAAAACCTCCTTTATAATCAATTTTAGTCTATTATATCAAAGGTTATGACAATAGCAATAATATTCAGAATATTTTATATATTATCAGCAGCCAGCCAAAGACCGAGAGATGAATGGCCGTGGCCGCGGCCATTCATCTCTCGGTCTTTGGCTGGCATTTAATTATGTAACATATAAGGGCTTAATAATGGTACAATAATAGAAATAAAATCTGTGTGACCAAAATAAGTATAAAGAATAGAATAGGTTCAAAAGTGCGATACAATATTGAGGAGTTGATGAAAGTGAATTTTGAAAAAATTGAATTTCCCAATGGTATGCCTTATATAATTAAAGTACAATCTATAACTCGGTCGCCTATTCACTGGCATGACGGTGTTACAGAAATCATACTTCCCCTAAAAGGAAGCATCAAAGTGATATCAAATTTTGAATATAATTATGTTCATGAAGGAGATTTTGTTTTTGTAAATAATAAATGCATCCATTCCATTCAAAGTAACGACAACGCTATCGTAGCAATTTTTTATATAAATCTTGAACATTTTGAACAGCAGTTTGAACACATTAAATACATGTTTTTCCGTAGCAATCTCTATACAGAGGATTCTCTAGGAATTACAGAAAGCAATTTATTTGATAATGATATCCGCAGTGATTATAAAAATAGGTTTATAAACCTTCTTATCAGTCTGCTATACAGTAATAAAAATAGCGGAGACGAACTAGACGGATCCATGCTTAATAAGTTTGAATACCAGTTAATTTATTCAATGGTAAACGAATTTAACTGGCTTAAATTTATGCGCATAACCAATAAATATTTCGTCAGTTCAGTTCAATTAGATCGCTACCATCGAACGATTAAGTATATTGACGAGCATTATCCCGAAAAAATCACTCTAGATGACATCGTATCTAGGGAATTTGTCACGAAAACTTACTTTTCACATTTCTGGAAATCCTTCACTTCCTTTAGCTTTCGTGATCGTCTTAATTACGAAAGAGCAATAAGGTCAGAATTTTATCTACTAAATGGTACAAATATTTCCAAAACATCTGAACTATGCGGATTCTCCGATGTAAAATATTACTATCGTGCCTTTAAAAAATGGTATGGCTGTATGCCTAAAGAACATAAAGCTCGTTGTGAAGCCTACGAACAAAAAAAGGTAATTTTACAAACCTTAGAAATAGATGAGATTGATGACATCCTAGAGAGTTATTCTGAACAGTATAGAGTTTTCCAATGCATTCAAGATCCTAGCCTTACTTCCTTTATTGAGAACTATATGAAGCTCCAAGAGTTATATAAAATTGAAAAAGGTATGAAGGCCAATGCTACAAAATCTTTAGTTATTGACCCTTTTAAATATAGTGATTATCATCTTGAAAACAACACAATTGTTTTTGACTGGCAAAATATGGACCTTTGTGTTAATTTATCCTTAGACCTTGATTTTACTTTGAATTTAAGATTAAACTGTGATAATATAGAAAAAGGCTTTTTTTACAATACAATTAGTAGCTTTATAGATGGTTGTTTATTTCGTTATGGAAGCAAAATTGTAAACCGTTGGCATTTTTTTGTTAATTATAATGATATAGCATTTTTCAATGAAGTAAATAATTTAGAAGGACCTTTTGGTGGAATCGTAAATAATATAAAAATTGACTACTCTTTTACATTGTAAAATTAGCACTAATATTATTGCTATAGAATGTATAAACTAGTCTAATCAAAGTACCTTATCATTATTGAAAAATGATAGTTAAAAGGGAGCTTTTATAAAGCTCTATTTTATTTTCCTAAAATTAATTTGTTTCAAAATGTCGATTTTTGGGAAGAGTATTTGTAATGATAAAAATGCGATTCGTTTTTATCTCATCGCATTTTTGTCCATTTTCAATTAAGAGTAGTTGTTATATTCTTAACGCAATAGACAAATCTTTAACAGGTATACATAATGCATAATGGAGGTATGGAACTATATGAGAGGTTTTGGAGTATTTGAAAAAGGAAAAGTGGGCTGGATGGAAAAGCCGGACCCAGTTTGCGGAATAAATGATGTTATCGTACAGCCTATTGCCCTTGCCCCTTGTTCGTCAGACGTTCACACTGCCATGGAAATGGAAGGAGATTATCTGAAAAATAGAATTCTAGGACATGAAAGTATAGGAGTGATTATCGAGGCAGGCTCTAATGTAAAAGACTATAAAGTTGGCGATAAGGTTGTTATCCCTTGTACAACACCAACCTGGGACCACCCGGATATCCAGGATGGAACTCACCAAGACGCTGGAGGCCTGTTTACTGCTATTAATTTCTCCTCCTATGAAGATGGAACCTTTGCAGAAAAAATTCGAGTTCGATCTGCAGATATGAATCTCGCTATGCTTCCTGAGGGAATGGCGCCGGAAACCGCCTGTATGGTTGTAGATATGATGACAACAGGATTTTACGGTCCTGAATTGGCTGACGTTAAGTTTGGTGACACCGTTGTCGTTTATGGAATTGGACCTGTAGGGTTAATGGCTGTTGCAGGTTCGAAGCTACGAGGCGCCGGGCGATTAATTGCTATCGGAACAAGGCCAAATTGTATAGAGATTGCTAAAGAATATGGTGCCACAGATATCGTTAGTTATAAAGATGGCAATGTAGTGGATCAGATTATGGAATTAACTAATGGCAAAGGTGCCGATGCGGCTATCGTAGCCGGGGGCGGTATGGAAGCCCTTAATAATGCAGTTGCTTCTGTAAAGTTTGGCGGAGGAACTGTAGGGATGCTAGATGTTATTACCGGAGAAGCTAATATGGTTTTAAATAATATGTATATCGCTGGTTTCCTCGCTCATAAGACCATTAAAGGCGGTCTTTGCCCAGGAGGAAGAAAAAGAATGGAGAGACTGTTGGCAATGGTTGAGGCTGGTCGAGTTGATCCTTCTCTATTAATTACCCACAGATTCAACGGTTTTGATTCCATTGAAGAAGCATTCCATCTAATGGTCAACAAACCTCGAGACCTTATCAAGCCAGTTGTGACCATATAAGTGCATGTAAAACACCACATTTCCTATAAAAAATCGGGGCTAGCTATACCCATAGCAGCCCCCGGTTTTGATATTATAATGTAAAACCTTAAGGTTTGATTGTTATTTATTTAATCAAATCACAGATTGCATTGGAAAATGCAACAGGATCTTCAATGGATAGACCTTCTATGAGAAGTGCCTGGTTATAGAGAAGCTCAGCATAACCTTTCACTTTTTCTTTATCTACTTGGAAGGTCTTATTTAATGCTTCTAACACTGGGTGGGATGCATTAATCTCAAGAACCTTGTCCGCCTGCACTTTAGAGTCACTAGGCATATTATTTAATATCTTTTCCATTTCTATGGAAATCTCTCCACCGCTGGCCAAGCAAACAGGGTGTGTACTTAGCCTTTGTGAAAGCCTTACTTGAGTCACTTTGCCGTCTAAGGCTTCTTTCATAAACTCAAGTAACTCCTTATATTCTTCATTTTGTTTTTCTGTTTCTTCTTGCTTTGCCTCATCCTCTTCAAGGCCTAACTCCCGGCTAGATACAGATTTGAATTCTTTACCTTTATAGTCATTCATCATGCGGATTGCAAATTCATCCACTTCATCTGTAAAGTACAGGATCTCATACTCTTTTTCCTTAAGAACCTCAGTTTGTGGCAGTTTATCAATTTTCTCTGTGGTTTCGCCAATTGCGTAATAAATATATTTCTGCCCTTCTTTCATTCTGTCCACATATTCAGCTAAGGTTACAAGCTTCTTTTCAGTCGAGGAATAGAACATGACTAAGTCTTGAAGGATTTCCTTATTCTGGCCAAATCCTTCATATATGCCAAATTTCAGTTGCATACCGAAGTTTTTAAAGAATTCCTCATACTTTTCTCTGTCGGATTTCAGCATATTTTCCAACTCAGTTTTGATTCTCTTTTCCAGCCTGGTGGCAATGGCCTTTAATTGTCTGTCATGCTGAAGCATTTCTCGGGAAATATTTAGTGATAAATCCTGAGAATCCACTAATCCTTTTACAAAGCTGAAATAATCAGGAAGCAAATCAGGGCATTTATCCATAATTAAAACGCCGCTGGAATAGAGCTGAAGACCTTTTTCATAATCCTTTGAATAGAAATTATAGGGGGTCTTTCCTGGAATATATAGAAGTGCATTGTAGGTGGATACCCCTTCCACATTTGTGTGTATGACCTTAATAGGGTCCTGGAAGTCGTAAAACTTCTCTTTATAAAACTCATTATATTCTTCCTGAGTAATATCTTTTTTATGTTTACGCCAAATAGGAACCATGCTGTTTAAGGTTTCTTCCGTGATTATAGTCTCGTATTCGTCTTCAGTTCCTTCTTTAAGTCTCTTTTGCTCTACATCCATTTTAATAGGATATCTGATATAGTCAGAATATCTTTTTATTAGCCCACGAATCCTATATTCCTCTAAAAACTCATCATAGTTTTCATCTTCAGTATTTTCTTTTATGTGCAATGTAATCTCAGTACCTACATGGTCCAGCTCAGCCTCTGTTATGGTATAGCCGTCAGCACCTTTTGATTCCCACTTATAGGCTGCCTCTGCTCCATGGGCTTTACTGATTACGGTTACCTTGCTGCTAACCATAAAAGCAGAGTAAAAGCCTACACCAAACTGTCCGATAATATCAATATCTTCATTGGGTTTTATTTCTTTCTTAAAGTCTAAAGATCCACTTCTTGCAATCACGCCCAGATTTTTATCAAGGTCCTCTTTTGTCATCCCGATACCGTTGTCGGAAATCTTCAGTGTTCGATTTTCCTTATCTATAATGATTTTTATTGCTAGGTCTTCCCTTACAACACCGGTATCACTCTCTACAAGGCTTTTATAATAAAGCTTATCAATGGCGTCGCTTGCGTTTGAAATAAGCTCTCTTAAAAAAATTTCCTTATGTGTATAAATAGAGTTAATCATTAAATCTAGCAGTCGCTTTGATTCTGCTTTGAACTGCCTTTTAGCCATAGTAATATTACCTCCCTTATTTGTTATCATGATGTATTAATTTCTTCCTTTGATTTCCCAGACGCACTCAGGATGTAGGCGTAATAGAGGGGTACTGCGTCATTCTATGTATTAGCACTCAATGCGGTAGAGTGCTGACAAACTTACTATAAACCAAAATCTGGACAATTTCAATAAGAAATTTCAAATTTCATATTAGTAGCTCAAAAGTTCTCTCTAAGGATGGGCATGAAAAAGGGCGAGGTTGTGAACATCTTCCCTAAAACTTTCACGGCCGCGCCCTCATCATTATATTTGTATTTATATCAGTAATTATCTGTCCTATTCACCTGTATAGGCGTTAAGGGAATCAATCACTACAGTCTTATTTTCAGCATCCCAGGCTACATTAAAATCAAATGCTTCACCTAGATCTCTTAGCTTAAAATAGTTGTACCCTCCTATGGTGTACGACTCTAAGTATATTAATTTCCCGTCTTTATAGATATCAGACATATTTGTTGTGGCTTTTTTAGCCTTGCCATCTCCTAGTTCAAGCTCCCCACCGGCAACTGTGTAGCTTTGACCTGCAATGAGATTAATTGCTTTTTTTGAAGCATCCCAACCTACTTCAAATTTTTTATCAGAGGTATGAAGAGCAACAGCTATGTCTCTTAATTTAAAATAGTTATAGCCATCAATGTTATAGGACTCAAAAGCTACCTCGCCCCCATCCACAAGAACTGTAGAAGGTGTAGGCGCTGCTGTTACAGTCCTTGGTGTAATAGTCTTAGTAGGTTCAGGCTTTGACTCATCATCCTTAGCGCCGTCTACAGTTGTATCGTCGATAGTAGTATCTTCAACGGTAGTATCATCCTTTACTACAATTACCGCTTCAGCTTCACCGGCTATTGCAGCATATCTACCTAAAGCATAATAAACGCCAGGAGTGGTAAGAGTCACCTTTGCACCTTTAAAGATATAAGGCTCATCCCCAGAATTCAGGGATTCTTCGTAGCTGACAACCTCACTTTCTAGTGTATCATAATTAAAGGCTAACCCCTTTCCTTCACCTTCCATCATTTCACTTTCAATCCAGCGATCCCCCTGCTGAACCAAAGATGCAACAGCAAACCAAGCCAAATCTGTTGTTGATACTACTGTAGCAGGTGAATGGCAGACATAAGTAGGAACACCGGGAATGTAAGACTTGCTATCAGCTTCTACCACATTTGAAATGCTGAATTGTGAAGAGTCCTTAGTGCTATTGTAACCTTCAATATAAACTATTTCTGCTGCAAATGCAGACGTCGGGATTAATGCGACTACCATTATTGCTACGATCAAAGCTGGAATTAATTTTTTCATAAATATTTCTCCTTTTTACTGTGTTTCTTTATTGTTTTTTACACATATTTGGACATTTCCATATTATAGCATATTATTAGACGGTAGCGCATTAATATTAATTTTATAGAAAGGAATGAAGTCAAAATTAATAGAATTCACATTGATATTAACAGATTCATAATATAAACAAAAAAGGAGGTCTCTATTTTGAACAACGAACCACATTCCCATTATTATAATGGAATCACATCCATTAATAATGGGCATGATCACAAATTTTCAGGCTATACCAGTGTTGATCCAGACCAACCTGGTCATACACATACCATTGAAGGTACCACCACATTAAATAGTGGTCACACCCATCGTTATAGTATCCAAACGGGTCCAGAAATCGAATATGAAGGTGGGCATTTTCATTCTTACCAAGGCACTACCAGTAGAGACAATATGCATACACACCAAATGATGGGCTATACTTCATTCGATCAATAATTATGTTTTTCTCATTGAAAAAGATTGTATCTGCATAATAGATACAATCTTTTTTAAGCCTTTTACTGTTATGAATGACAAATATACAAAGAGCTGTGTTTGGCAATACCAAAATGCAACTTTTGGCAATCAAAAATGCAATTACCAGTACCAACCTGGACTACCTCATTAATGAATTTGTCATACGGTAGCTTTTCCCTGTAAATATCAACATGTGTGAATGATGTACGAGTCTATCGACTATTGCAGCTGTGAGCTTTTCATCAAACAGGAAGCCTTTCCACCTGCCAAACTCAATATTAGTAGTGATAATAACACTTTTAGTCTCATAACATGATGAGATGATGTCAAACAAAAGTCTGGCGCCTTCTTGATGAAGGGGAAGGTAACCCCATTCATCAAGTATCAACAGGTCAGCTTGATGTATTTTCTTGTGTGTCCTAGCAACTTTCTTCATATCGTCTGATTCAAGCTCATTAATCAAGTCGTGAACACGGTAAAACACAGCTTTCTTGCCTTGATTGATTGCTTTAACTCCAAGAGCCACAGACAGATGGGTCTTGCCGGTTCCAACTGATCCGTAAAGTATCAGATTCTCTTTCTTTTCAAGAAAGGATAAGGATTCAACATTGTGGAGTTGTAGGCCTTCCGGAAATCTGATTTGTGAAAAATCATACCCGTTAAGGGATTTTAATACTTGGAATCCTGCATTGTTTAGGTTTCTGATTCGCCTTTTCTCCTCACGGTCTTCATAGAGTTCTTTTAGAAGCTTGAGAAGAAACTCTTCTTGGCTCTGGGCTTTGATTGCCGGATAGATTTCCATAAGGTTGCTTGATAGCCTTAGTTTCCTTTGGTATTGGCTAATCTCTTCCCTCATTGATAACCACCTCCCATTAGTATGTCGTATTGTGATGTATCAACCTCGTAAAGAGGTAAATCTGAAGGAAATTGGATTGGGCTATCATAGATTATGCTGTTTTCCTTGAGTCTCTTGTATGTTACCCCTATGGCTTCAGGTGATTTGGAATCATGCTTTGCTGTTTCTCTTAGAACCCTATCTGCATAATCCATATCGTCTTCAAGGAGTATCATTTTTAAGATTTCAAAGGCCTGTTTAAAGGAATCCTTATCTAGGGATTGAAGGTAATCCTGCCATGAATCTGGCAACAGAGAGTAGATTCCTGAGTATTTCAATGCATTTGGCCTTACCTTTATGATGTCGATAAAGTCTATGTAATTAATTGACTCACCATCTTTTTCAAACAATCTTTGATGCGCAGTAATTCTTTCTGAGAGGTCTTTTGAAAATATCTCTATCTCATTGGCCATTACCTTAAGCATCACGAATTGTCCAACATACTTGGGGCTTACTGAGTAACGGCATGATGAATATTCAATAAGTCCATACTTGTTTACCTTTCTTGTCTCATACCTTGCTGTATCAAAAGGAACCTTGTTAACTGGTATCATCAATGATTTTTCATCTTCAAAGAGCTTTTCTATGGGCTCTTTGTAGCGGTAATGAAGCTCTTTGTTTCTCTTAAGACACTTCTTAAGAAGGTGGCAGTTAAATAAGTCAAGGTCAGTGACTGTAGGCTCTGGAACAAACAAATTACGCCTAATTGCACCCACTTTGTTCTCTACATTGCCTTTTTCATTGCCACTGTTTGAATTGCAAAACTTAACATTAAATCCATAATGGGTAGAGAATCGCATTACGAAGTCATTTACTTTGACAAGACCTTTTTCATCTCGGGTTCTAAGGGCTGCTGATGACATTTGGTCAAACCATATCGCACTTGGAACATAGCCTATGAAATTAAATATTGTAACAAGGCCTTCAAGGAGGGCTTCTCTTGTTTCACTCCTGGTTGCCACTGCAAAGCCTGCATTGGATTTTGGGAACGACAAGATGAGCTCATGAAACTTTTTAATAGAGCCGTTTTCAAATGCTTCAAAGCTTCCAAAGTCAACTTGGGCTTCACCTCCTGGATGCTCAAGGAGAAGGTAGGCATCATCTGATCCGAATACCTTTTCTCTTTCTTCTTTGAAGACATTTCTTACGGTTCTCTCTGAGACTGTTAAAATCTCAGGGTGCTCTTCTTTTAGTCGGTCATAGACCCTCTTTGCAGTATGCCTTTGTTTGTAATGTCTTGATTTATCCTCAGTTAGCCATTTGTTGATGATAGGTCTTAATACATCAGTCCTGTTCGGCCTTTTGGCCTTATGGTGTTTCTGGTTGAAATTATCCATTTCAACATATTTCCTAATGGTGCGATAGTTCTTTCCGGTCATTTTGTTAATTTCAGAGTAGGTTTTCCCTTCCAAAAAGAACAGTTCTCGGATATAATTTACTTGTGTAATTGTCAGCACTTCCTTTCCTCCCTATAAGCTTTAGTCACTTAATAGGGTATATTGTTAGGTTTGTACTGGCAATTACTTTTTGTATTTATGGCTGCCGTTTATTGTACTTTTAGATTACCATAAACAAAGAGCTGAGGGCTAGTTACGATGAGCAAATTTCCATTCATAGTACAATGTACTATTTCAATTTTTTATTTATAATTCTGACTTTTATTCTCAATCGAATTATTATACAATCAATCTGCCCATCAATAGCCCCCTAGTATCTTATTGGCTGTTAATCATATTAACAGTGAAGGCCTTTACTCCACGCCTAGCGCCTTAAACACCGCTTCCTGTGGAGTAGAATAAAATATTATACTGAAAGCACCCATTAAATCAGCCGGCACGGTTCCCATATCTGCTGCAGAAGTAATTGGCAGCAAGACCTTCTTGGCGCCACTATCAAGGCACACTTGCAGAACACTGCCCAATTCCTCAACTTTTAAAATCGTTCCACTGATGCTGATATCTCCTAAAACAGCAAGGCTGCTTAAAGCTGGCTTATTCAGTGATGCCGATGCAATTGCAATTAATGTAGGCAATGTTAGGTATTTAGTAATACCAATCCCATTTAAATCCTGATAATTGATGATGTAATCCTTTGTGGTTGTACTAATAGAGCTGCTGATTGAACGGGCATTGGCTTTTAAATAGTTAAATGCAGTATTAGTAGCCTCTTTGGCTTCCCTATCCGTACCAAGTCCCGTGCGTTCAAATTTTCCATTGCCTGCTAAAACTTGTGTTTCTAAACGATAGACTCCTATCATCCCTGTTTTACCCCTTGATACGGTATATACGTGGCCTGGATTACTAATGCCTTCCGGGATCAATTTGCCTCCACCTTGCTCTGGAATCGCCACATAGTGCTCTTCGAAGGTTTCATTATCTATGTACGAAAAGTTCACATCATAGAATTCCATTCCACCTATCTTTTTAAGTTGCTCTTTCACACGCCTTCTAAATTCAAGTGATATGGTTACAATTTCGGCTATATCTTCTTTTGTAAATTCTCCATTTGGATAAAGAAGTTTTGCAAATCCTGATATCATTTTCCGAACGCCAATAACATCACGTTGATTTAAGTTGGAGCCAAATCTGAAATATTTATCACTTATATCGCTGAATTGTTCCTTTCTCATTTCCCGCATAAATTCAGAAAGGTAGTCTGTGATAAATCCGTATTCATTTGTGAAAAAGTCTGGCCTGTACTTAGGGATTTCCCAACCCGGGACATAGCAATGCATACGATCAAGAAAAGCAGTATCATAGGGCATAGCTTCCGGAAATGGTTCAAATAAATGAGTGGTTTTTAATAGTACATCCACACTTTGATTGATATTGCCGACAAAAACCATAGAAGCAATTGCAGCCTTTTCTTCTTTCCCACGCGCAAAAAAACCAGAAGCCATATAATCCTTCATAATCTGGATGCCATCTTTATCTTTAAAAGTAATCCCTGCAACCTCATCAAATGCTACGCAATCCCACAGACCAACAAGGCCAACTGTTTTGTTTGCCATATTGTAAAACAGATTTGCCATTGTTGTTTGACCACCGGAAACTAAAATACTGTTTGGGGAGATCTCTTTGTAAATATGGGATTTACCGGTACTGCGTGGCCCCAGCTCACAAAGGTTTAAAATTATTTTCTACCAAAGGAATCATTCGGGCAAGGAGAAGCCATTTTTCTCGTTCAGTAAATTTATCCGGTTCCATACCCGTAGAACGGAGCAAAATATTAATCCACTCGTCTTTTGTGAATTCCTTTCTTGCTTCTTTTATTTCATTCAAGTCTATATGAGGCATCTGAATGGGGGTCAGTTTCCTCACACGAATGGGATTTGCCCTTTTATCTTCTTCTAAAAACTCATATTCCAGTTGAACAATGCACCAAATACCTCCACAAAGTAATCTATCAAATTTAGATACATAATCAGGGTCAAGCAGTATTTCTTTTACTCCTAGATTAGAGAATTCCGCTTCGTATCTATCCTGCCTAATATTAAGTTTAGCAGTAATACGGTCGATTACTGTATAGCTGCTGCCTTGTTCCCGTAAGATAGATAAGACCTTTTGTGCCTCATCAGGGCGGACAAAATTATCTGCTAGGATTTTCTTAACTGTTTTTATACCTTCTTCAATGATTTCCGGATCATCAGAACTGCAATATTGTCCCAATAAAAATTCCAGAATATAAACCGGTACATTGGCACCCTCTTTTATAGATTTTGTCAGGTCTTTGCGGACGATTTTGCCATCAAAAAATTGTCTTAGTTTTCTGTTGATGACAACATTTGGATTGCTTACTTTATCAATAAAATTTACTTCTTCCATTTGTCGCCCTCCCATATTAAACATTAAATCCAAAATCATCAACAAAAGCTAAATCGATCTGTATTTCATGACGAATGACTTCCAGAGCATTTTTTTCATCATAAGCAACAAGATAATATTTTCTGTTTCGGTCGTACTTCTTATTCTTAAACGTAAATTTTAGACGGAACATTCTCTTACTTGCATCTGGATCTTTTTTATCTGCTACATAAGTATTGTCATTGGATATTTTCTCGTTGTCATCGGATATAAAAAACACTTTATATGTGGTTTCTTTATTTACATCGGTTACCGGGTCTGTCTGGATAAAGTCAAGATTTGTTGTAAGGTTGGTAATCTTATGTACCAAGCTTACAAGGCCAATATTCACTGGCTTTGTTTCTGTTAATATTTATTTGTTCTTACATGAACAACAGGGATGATCATCTCTTGTAAGGAAGATCCTCCATGTACATAGTTTTGTCCCCCTCCGGTCACCTTAAAGACATCACTACCTACGGGCAAAGAGATAATCCTTGGATCATCATTTCCTAAAATATCACCTAATGTAATACTTGCAAATGCCATCTGCATCTATTCTTTCATCTGCAATTACATATCGCCTGCCAACAAAAGAGTCTTTCTTATTAAAGCCGCTTATCTTATCGCTTTCAGCAAGTTTGTCACGTTTGTAAATAAATCCATGATCCGCTGTAATGATGAAATGAAAATTATTGGCACTTGTAAGCCTCTTGATGATGGTATGTATTTCTTCAATAGCTTCTTCGCAAGCAACAAAGACCTCATTCTCAGTAATCAACTTATCACCTCTTGCATCCACTTGATTATGGTACACATACACAACATCTTGTCCAGTAAATATCTCTTTTAAGTCCGCAATTTCATCACATACTTTGCCATCTATTAGAACCTTGTAATCATCACTGAGGGCCAGTTCTTTATGGGGAAGCAGTGCTGACATACCAAATTGCGTATACGAAGGTAAAACGCTTAGCATTGCTGAAATATTGGCTGTACACTTCTCATCTTGCTGTAGCCTTTTCATCAAAGTTTGGCCAACTTCAAAGCGTAAGCCATCAGAAATAATAACCACAATGCGTTCTTTTGCATTTCTGATATATTTATTATAAAAATCCTGTTGTCTAACGAGTCCTGTGTTTGCTCTGTTATTTATAAAGGTATCATTCCAGGCCACTGTAATTTATCTAAAAACCGATTTGTATAAATGTTTTCAACCAGCTCCCGCAAGGCTTCATAAGGTGTATGATTGGCTATCTTATCAAAATGATAATAGAAATAGCGATATTTCTGATTCGTTATATAATCTTTCGTAATATACTCATTTAATATCCCCTGTGCTTCTTTCTTCGGTTCAAAATGAGCAGCCAAAATCAAATGATATGCGTTTTCAATAATATAGTAATGGGAGTAATATAACTTTCCGAAGTGCATCTTTCTTCTTAGACGGCAAAGTTCCGGTATAGAGTGACCATTCAATTTAGCATGGGTATCTTCATTTTCAAGTCTTTCAATGAGCCATTGAATGATGAAGACATCAACCTTGTTGAAGAGCTCACAATCAACAAGGTTTTCTGCCCCTAAGCCTTGAAAGATGTCATCCCCTCTTAAGTCATCATATACCATCTGTGAAAGCTCATCAAAGCGTTCATTGTAGATTGTGCTGTTCATCATGCTATCCAGGAACGCAATGATATTCCCGGACTTGTAGGAACAAAAATTCTTCCATGACTGGGAGAATTCTGTACGAATTACTTTTGAAGCATAGGTAACAAAAAGTGCATATACTAGTTTTAATAGAGATGGCGCATTGTCTGAGTATCCAAAATTTTCCTCGCACATCCTCCAGAAAGGCTCAATCAAGTCATACTTCTCAAATTCCGCCAAATACTTATTATGCTCTAGGTCATCCTCTGAAAGGACTGTCCTCACAATTTCCTCAAAAGATACAATCTTGGACTTACAAATCACACTCATAATTGCGATCTCTTTAAGCATAAATCTCTTATTTCATCCCAAGATTTCCCTTGAACCCTCAACTTAATAATTTTTTTTTTTAATTCTACAAACCAAAAAGATTCCGCTACAAGACCGGAACTATATTTTTCCATAAAGTATCCTCCGAAAGTTTATCTATATTATAACAGAAGAACTGCGTATAAACACAGATCTCTATTTTCAATCTTTATAATATCTATAATATCGCCAATTTAACTATTTACATATATTTTAATAATATATATATCTAGATATTGTTGTTAAATGTTATTTTAGGGGAAGATAGTTTTCTGAATAATTATATTTTGAAGAAATGATTTAGCTCAAAGAATACGGGCATTAATGAATAATTTGATTCATTCATTTTTTGATTATTCTATTTGCTCGGATAGCAAGACTCTCCCATTATTCAATATCTAAGATTTTTAGTTTAACAAAATTATAGTCTCCTAGGGGACAATTTATAGTCTCCCCTATTCTTCGACCTAATAGTGCTTGTGCTATTGGAGAGTGGCTACTGATTTCATTATTATTAATATTTGCATCAGATGTCTCTATTCGTTCATATCTTTTTTCATACCGGTCATTTGAATATATCGTTTTTATTTCAAAATAACATTGTACTATTTTGTGTGTTTGTATCGTTGTTATTTTCTTATTATCAATGTGCCTATATGTTATAATGTCACCTATTTTAACAATTTCATCTCTTTCGCGCACCAAAAGTGTTTTGCCAATTATGTCTCTACTTCTATGAACACTCTTACCGTTATACTGGACTATGATTTCTTTTTCATCAAATGCAAGAACAGTTACCCATTCACCTGTTTTTAAAACTTTTAAATCTTGCCCTAAATAAATATGTTTTTTTGCTTTGTCGGTTTCATAGATTTTTTTTATTAATTGCAAATCTTTGTGATTAATATTATGCGTCTTTTTATTACCGCTTTTATACACCTCATATGATTCCGAATCATCTATTATCCAATTTCTATGAGTGTAAGGTATACTATTAGCCAATGGGCGTACCTGTTTTCGTTTAGCCACAATAAACCTCCTATACCTGGGTAAGTTATTATTCTATTAATAAATAGAATACCTTTTTTGGAAAATTTATGCAACCGATAATATATCATATAACGCACTTATGAGGTTTGAGGAATTAATTTTGAAGAAAAATTATTCTGAAAAAATATTCTGCGGAATTCCAATATCTAGACAAGCAAGCTTCCCGCACCATTTTTGACATTTATCCATTAAGTGAGCATGCTTATAGCGATGAAAAGCCAAAGTATAATCTGCCTTTACTGTATCAGGGTCTGCTTCTCCTGTGTCACTACTTAATCCGCTTGGCATATCTAAAGCAAAAATAAGGGTGCCCATGGGCTGTAAATTCATCAAGGTAGTAGCCGTCCGGGCATTTTCTCGCAAATCCCCTGTAAATCCAGTTCCGTAAATGGCATCCACTATAATTTCTGCCCCCTTAGCCAAGGCTTCCACTTCTTTTTTCTGCTTAGCTATATCATAGATAGTAATGTTTCTTTCACGGCATATCTTCCAATTTGTAATAGCGTCCTGAGTTTTTGGCTCACCATCTACCAAACATAGACTACAGGAAGCACCTGCCTCAGTAAGCTTTCTTGCTACAACAAAGCCGTCTCCCCCATTATTGCCTTTCCCACAAAAGATAAGGACTTTTTTACCCTCTACCGGAATTGTTTCCATGATAAATCTAGCGGCCGCTCCTCCTGCATTTTCCATCATTTCATAGTAGGATAGACCATTTTCTGCTGCCAATCTTTCGATCTCTTTCATCTGAGCGGCTGTGACTGCTAAGTCCTGATTCTTTTCTTCTTTTGTTTTTTTCTTGTTTTCTTTTTGTTTTATGATTTTTTCTTGGATCATGGTTTCTCTCATTACTTATACACCTGATTATTATATATTCTTTTTAACTATTTGTATTAGCTTGAAAAGCTTACTCGAATTAACTAACTCTATTCCATGCTTATGTGCATATTCAACTGAAGTAGATGCAAAATCACTAGTTGTAACAAATATAGCCTTATGCGCATCACTATCTATCATTGCCGAATGTAATTTCTGTATTTTTTCTCTACCGATTTTGTTTCGTGAAGAATACAATTTTACCTCAACAACATGCTTAAGGTTGTCTTTCCACATCACAATATCTTTTCCTCTATCGTTTGCTACAGGTGTGACTTTTGTTTTATACCCTAAAAAGCTATATAGGTTAGCGATATAATTTTCAAAATCCGTTGGATTTTTCTCATACTCTTTTATTAATTCTTCTATAGTACTATATTTTTTCGCAAGATTTTTCTTATTATATCTTATCATTAGCAATATAAGTACCGCTATAGTAATAACTACCCCCTGTGTTAGGATAGTTGTCGGGTGATGAAAAATATTATATGCTAGTAGCCAAGAGAGAGAGGATCATTATGGCTACCTACAGTAAAGAATTTAAAGACAAACTAATCAAGCTGATGTTACCACCCGAAAACAAGCCTGTTAAGGAACTGGTTGATGAATATCATGTTCATGAACAAACCCTGTATAAATGGCGCAAAGGTGCCAAATCCAAAGGAACGGTCTATCCGGACAATGCAGGCTCCAAACAAAAATATTCAAAAGAGATGCAGTTGCAGATTATTATTGAGACCAGTCCATTAAATAATTATGAGCTTTCTGAGTATTGCCGACGCAAAGGCATATATGCCGAAGAAATCGAGTCCTGGAAGAAAGCTTTCATCAATGGTGAGACGGATGAAGAGTTCAAAATCAAACAAGAACTCAGGGACAGTCAAACGGAACTCAAGCTTACTAAGAAAGAACTGGACCGGAAGGAGAAAGCCCTTGCCGAAGCCGCTGCACTCCTGGTACTAAAAAAAAAGATGCAAGCGATTTGGAATTCGGACGAGGAAGATTGACCACCCGTTCAAATCGCGTTAAAGTAGTTGCGGCCATAGATGAAGCAATAGTTTCTGGCGCCAGGCAATTCAAGGCTTGTGAAGTAGTCGGCATCAGCGAGAGGACCTACCAGCGCTGGAAAGTTCAAGGTGCTGATACAAAAGACGGCCGCCCAGATGCGCTAAGACCAATACCTGCAAACAAGTTGTGTTTGGAGGAAGAGAAGATGATCCTGCAAGCGATGAACCAAAAGGAACATCGAAGCCTTTCACCAAATCAAGTTTTCCATAAGCTAATTGATAAACAAGGCATTTACATAGCATCGGTTTCAAGTTTCTATAGGGTTTTGAGGCATTATGAGCAAATCAATCATCGCGGTTATGCAAAAGCGCCCATGAACAAGAATATTACAACACATTGTGCAACAGGCCCCAATCAAGTATGGATGTGGGATATCACCTGGCTTCCAGGTGCCGCAAAAGGAATATATTACTACTTGTACATGATCATTGATTTGTTCAGCCGAAAAGTCGTTGGCTGGGAAATCTGGGATCATGAGAGCTCTGAAAATGCCAGTGTTCTTGTGAAAAAGGCTGTATACTCTGAAAACGCATTGCTGAGGAAGGAGCCTTTAGTGTTGCATTCCGATAATGGTAGTCCGATGAAAGGTGCTTCCCTGCTGACAACGCTGTACAATTTAGGGATCGTGAGGTCGAACAGCAGGCCAAGAGTAAGTAACGACAACGCTTATATTGAGTCGATGTTCCGAACGGTCAAATACATGCCCTCTTTTCCCCATAATGGATTTTCCCACATTGAAACTGCTCGCAGATGGGTAGATGCTTTTGTAGAATATTACAATAATGACCACCACCACAGTAGCTTGAAATTTCTGACTCCCAATCAAAGACACAATGGCTCATCAGAAGATATCCTTAATAGAAGAAAAGAAATATTGGAAACCGCCAAGGCAAAAAATCCTGAAAGATGGACCGGCCCGGTCCAAGACTGTACAATGGAGCAAGCCGTTTGGCTGAATCCATCGAAAGAGAAAAGCAAAGAAAAAGTGTGCTAGCATATTTAAGAAAAGCGACAACTATGTTGACAATCACCGTTTACACCTCAAAAGTGATATAAAATATATGGGAGGTGTGCTATGTCTGTAACAAAAGCTATAAGCAACAGTCTTTATAACTACCTAAATAATAATGGTTTGGTAACTGATTCAGACCGCATTAGGTACAGTCTCGACTACATTTGTGCGAGTATCACTAAGATTGCTGTAGTATTAATTATAGGGGCTGTAACGGGAACATTATCCCCCTGTGTTAGGATAGTTGTCGGGTGATGAAAAATATTATATGCTAGTAGCCAAGAGAGAGAGGATCATTATGGCTACCTACAGTAAAGAATTTAAAGACAAACTAATCAAGCTGATGTTACCACCCGAAAACAAGCCTGTTAAGGAACTGGTTGATGAATATCATGTTCATGAACAAACCCTGTATAAATGGCGCAAAGGTGCCAAATCCAAAGGAACGGTCTATCCGGACAATGCAGGCTCCAAACAAAAATATTCAAAAGAGATGCAGTTGCAGATTATTATTGAGACCAGTCCATTAAATAATTATGAGCTTTCTGAGTATTGCCGACGCAAAGGCATATATGCCGAAGAAATCGAGTCCTGGAAGAAAGCTTTCATCAATGGTGAGACGGATGAAGAGTTCAAAATCAAACAAGAACTCAGGGACAGTCAAACGGAACTCAAGCTTACTAAGAAAGAACTGGACCGGAAGGAGAAAGCCCTTGCCGAAGCCGCTGCACTCCTGGTACTAAAAAAAAAGATGCAAGCGATTTGGAATTCGGACGAGGAAGATTGACCACCCGTTCAAATCGCGTTAAAGTAGTTGCGGCCATAGATGAAGCAATAGTTTCTGGCGCCAGGCAATTCAAGGCTTGTGAAGTAGTCGGCATCAGCGAGAGGACCTACCAGCGCTGGAAAGTTCAAGGTGCTGATACAAAAGACGGCCGCCCAGATGCGCTAAGACCAATACCTGCAAACAAGTTGTGTTTGGAGGAAGAGAAGATGATCCTGCAAGCGATGAACCAAAAGGAACATCGAAGCCTTTCACCAAATCAAGTTTTCCATAAGCTAATTGATAAACAAGGCATTTACATAGCATCGGTTTCAAGTTTCTATAGGGTTTTGAGGCATTATGAGCAAATCAATCATCGCGGTTATGCAAAAGCGCCCATGAACAAGAATATTACAACACATTGTGCAACAGGCCCCAATCAAGTATGGATGTGGGATATCACCTGGCTTCCAGGTGCCGCAAAAGGAATATATTACTACTTGTACATGATCATTGATTTGTTCAGCCGAAAAGTCGTTGGCTGGGAAATCTGGGATCATGAGAGCTCTGAAAATGCCAGTGTTCTTGTGAAAAAGGCTGTATACTCTGAAAACGCATTGCTGAGGAAGGAGCCTTTAGTGTTGCATTCCGATAATGGTAGTCCGATGAAAGGTGCTTCCCTGCTGACAACGCTGTACAATTTAGGGATCGTGAGGTCGAACAGCAGGCCAAGAGTAAGTAACGACAACGCTTATATTGAGTCGATGTTCCGAACGGTCAAATACATGCCCTCTTTTCCCCATAATGGATTTTCCCACATTGAAACTGCTCGCAGATGGGTAGATGCTTTTGTAGAATATTACAATAATGACCACCACCACAGTAGCTTGAAATTTCTGACTCCCAATCAAAGACACAATGGCTCATCAGAAGATATCCTTAATAGAAGAAAAGAAATATTGGAAACCGCCAAGGCAAAAAATCCTGAAAGATGGACCGGCCCGGTCCAAGACTGTACAATGGAGCAAGCCGTTTGGCTGAATCCATCGAAAGAGAAAAGCAAAGAAAAAGTGTGCTAGCATATTTAAGAAAAGCGACAACTATGTTGACAATCACCGACTATGCCAATTATAAATGGATATTAGTTTATATATTCAATAGCAACACCAAACAATAATAGTATTCCGAACAATGTACCTAACTTTTTACGACCGTATCTTCTGTATCTCTGTCTTCTTATTTTTACCATATTAACCCTCTTAAAATCTGGTCTTTATTAGATATTAAAAAACAACTGGCCTTTTATACACCTATGACATACCTTTTGTGGCAATATAATCCACTAAAGACCCTGTGATATCTGCACCTTTAATTCAGTGCTCCAGCCTCTTTATCATCTTTAGAAAATACCCGTTATTTAGCGTATCTATAAATTTGTGACCAAATCAAATTTTTTAAATCCATACTTGATTTTGCAACATCTGCGGTTCTGATATCTACACATCCAATTAACAGAGAAATTTTTTCATCCCCTTCTCCCAATTCTATTGTCATGGGAGGAGTGTTGTGATTCTCGAACTGTGGATATATTAAAGCGACAGAATTAATGCCATATATCTTTGCATAGGTATAGACCTGATATATATCTGCCTGACTGATATTTGTGTATATTCCATTCTGATATTTGGGATTTTTATACTTTGCATCGGCTATCAGTATTGGCTGCTCTCCTTGACGCAAAACAATGTCAGGCCTCAACGATAAACGAAAATCGTTACTTCGTGCGAACAGACGCGTATTTTGATAGGAGGCCGTCGTACTGTCTTCAAAAGCATCAAAGAGCTTATAAAGATAATACTCAAAAAGTTCGTTCAATGGAATAAGAAATGAACAAACCGTATCATCGCCTTGATAACTTAGAGGTGCCAGATTATAGAAAAACATTCTTGCCATTTCAAAAACCGGCTTAAATGGCATGTTGAGCCGTGTAAATTTCACTAAATCGAATCGGTCTTTTGAAAGATGGATTTCCCGGGCATCGTCAAGAAGGATAAGCGCTTTCCTAAGATCTTTCTTATTCCCACCATCGTTAGTTAAGCGTATTAATCTGACACATATGGTTTTTATGATATTATTGATCAAATTGTCATGCTCAAAGCTTTGGTAATTAATGATATGCAAATCCTTTCGGAAGGGATTTTCTAGAAGGTTAGTAGAAAAATCAATGTGTCCCTTAACATAAGGACTGTTCTCTGAAATAGTGATATATTCACGATTCATCTGCCGAGAGTAAGTATAAAAAACTTTGGAAGCAAAGATGGAGATAAACACCTCCAAGAGGTCGTTCTGTTCTGCAAAACTGCTTTGTTCTGACAATGCTAGGACTTTATTGAATCCGGATACTCTAAGTAAGTTCAACATAACTCGCATGGACTCCCGCTGCTCATTTTCCTCATGAAGTCCAATATCTTCATATATCTTTGGCAATATTTGCAATCTTGTCTTGCCCTTAGAAATAAAACCCACATAATGACGCACATGAAGATACCCGTCCAAAGAGATGGAAATCTTGTTTTTGCCTAATAAGTTGGAGAAGGACAGGATATCATCCATTTGAGCGGGAGTAAGTGATAATTTTTTGGTTCTATCCTCAAATATCGTTAGAAGAGTTTGGGACATCTTATACCTCACCTTCATATATGGCTATCAAGGCAGCTTCAAATTCTGATATTCCATTTTCATCAGGTTTTAAACTAAGCTGGATGATTTCTCCGGTCATCGTATCGAAGAACCCTTTTCCAATAATTTCACCAACTTGATTTACATCATTATAAAAATACTCCATTAGCAAGGGGATTACTTTATAATACCAAACATTAAACAAGTCATATTTCGTAACAAGGTCGTCTCCCAAGAAATAACTATGCCCAATCCGATGGTCACGATCAATTTTTTCAGTTATTCGATTGTTCAGTACCTGCAAAAGCTTAGCCGGGGCAACATTGCCACCGATAGTCGGATGTTTCCTTTCAACAATGGATGCGTCAGGATTCATCTCGATAAATGCAAAACGACGACGAAGAGCCGTATCAAGCAAAGCAATGCTGCGGTCGCTGGTGTTCATCGTTCCAATGAGATAAAGATTTTTGGGTATCGTGAATGGTTTATGGGAATAGGGTAATGTACAGGAAAGGGTTTCCCGCTTATCCTTTTCTATCAGTGTAATCAGCTCTCCAAATATTTTCGCGATATTTCCGCGATTTATTTCATCAATGATTAAGTAAAACGGTTGCGCCTCATTTTTAGCATCTTCCTTTGTCTCTAATAAAGAAATCGCATCTGAAATAGATACATTCAGCTTATATATAGAGCCTTGGACCATAATCTTTTCTTGATTCAGCTCAAAGATGTCCTTTGGTGCTTGTTCAAAGTTTTCTAACCACTGCACTTTTCTACGATGAGGATAGCCAAAACTATCTTCATCGGAATAGAAGTAATCGCTAGTTATAACCCCTATTAAACGGATTGTGCGGGGAGAGTTAAATATCATAACAATATCGCCAATATTAACTCTGCTGTAGATTGTTTTAAGCGTGGGTGGCAACTCAGTGCTTGCCCATTTATTTTCATCCCATTGACTTAGGTCCTCATCCACATCATGCCCGATTGCAATTACACTTTTTTCTTTAAGTGTCGTGTAGATATGGCCTTCATATTTACGCCCTAGTGAAACTTTCCAAACTTCATTTGCAGTGGAGGTATTTGCCAAAGCATCTGTATGGGCGCCTTTCTTTTTCTCCTGTATACGACAAGAATCTGCAATTTCCCTGAGAACCCCCGGCTTGACGGGATATGTCATATTTCCGTTTTCATCTAGCTACGGACGGATCCCTTCAATAAATTCTTCGTACGAAAATGCTTGATGGAAAGTAATAAATCGGGCACGGCCCTGGGCAGCCACCTGCTTAAATGAGTAAGGTAGTCCATTTTGTTTTTCAAAGGCTTCAATCATTTTCATTGCCCCATATGTTTTGCCAGTCCCGGGAGGACCATAGAGAATTACATTGGGATTGAACGCCATTAGTTTGGCGTATTGCTCGTAGTTGGTCAGATCATCAAATTCAATATCGCCGTCATCCTCTGAATCGCCTAAATCAAGCTCTGATTCAGTACTGCAACTGAGTAATTGCTTCTTAGTGCCGGGCGTTACAGACTGCTTTCGACCAACAATCACATTATCATAAAGAGCCACAGGGCTATCAGCTATAAAGATTCCGTCTGCTGTAAGTTCATCCAGCAGTGCAGTCAAATATTTATGCTTTTTTGGTGCGTTATCATTTTTCTCTGCTGCGAACTCCAATAGTTGTTGAAGGGAATATTGCTCCGCACCATGATCGGTCTTCTCTAAATATAGATTCCATAATACTTCTTTTCGCACAAAAGCCTGTCCATTGTATTCAACAATATCTTTTATTGAGCGACTTTCTGTGTCCGACGCGACAATACAAATATCAGAAGGTTTAAAGAAAGGCAGGTTTTCCAGTTTTTCTCCTACACAAACGAAAAATCTACGCTTAGATTTGTAGAAATCTAATTCAGAAACTTCAGGGCTATTGGCTTCCATGGTAATTGGAATAAACCCAACTCCCTTTGTAGATTTGATTGCCTTATTCAGCAGATTCATATCCGGCTGGAAAAAACGGCAATTGGCAATGTTTCCTATCAATAATAAGGCGGGGGTGTATTTTTTTATAACACTAAATTTTGCGTCTATAAACCCTTCATTAATTTGAAAACCTTCAAACCGAAAGAGCTTTTCAATTGTAGCGCCTTTGACAGGAAGGACATAATCACCGACTTTTAGCCCATTAAAGTGACGGTCTTGAAAATCCTCATCCGTGGTCAATATACGATAATAATTTTTATCCAGCTGATCGCCGTTTTTAAACTTACCGACAAATAAATTGCTCACAATCAATCACCCTCCTACAACGCTTTGATACCTTGCTTCTGCCGACATGCACTGCTCTAACTTATTATTTTTAAGTACCTTTACGAACTTTTAGGCTTAGCCTACATATGATTAGATGATGTAGGATGTAGTTCTTCGCAATGAGTTTGCGATACCCAATTGATACATATGGACTAATACAGACCATGTGCCATGATCAATCCCTCTGTTATTAATAGTTGTTCACTATTTACGATTGCAATTTCAATATTATTCTCTTTTATAGCACTTATCTCAATATTAAACCTCTATCTTGTTGATCATTGCACATAATCAAATTTTTCTGTGATTTATTCCAGACTTGTAATAATTCCATGTTTTATCCCATTATTATACATCTCACGAAAAGCAGCCTGTGCACCTTCTGCAAACCCGATGGGCATAGTGCTTAGAAAGCTATCATAGATGATTTTTCCTTTGAACGGGAGTAAAACGGTTTCAATTTGGGCGGGTAAGTTTCGCCGCAGCGTGTTAGCTACAGAATTACTTATTCCCTTTATCCCGTATAGTCTGTCCTCGCCGTCCTCATTGGGACCAATTGCAACGGCGTACTCCGACTGATACTCCAAAATAAAGAACATTCCTTTTTTATGGTTCCTTCTCCATAGCTCTAAAATATCAATTTTCTCTTGAGAAAGTTCCGCTTCTCTAAGATATTCATCAATTAGTTCCGGCTTTTTCCACAGTACTTCTCTGACCTTGTGTATCATTACATCGTTCACGGCATTAGGATATTCCGGCTTGATTTTGGCCTTAATAACACTCATTCGTTCATTGATGAAGCCCATTAAGCCGTACCATGTTTCATAGAAAAGCCTGCACTCCTCAGGACTTAGTTGTGCCGTTTCTGCATCGTCAATCATAGCGCAGCATTTCTTGTATTTCTTACCACTTCCACAGGGGCAGGGGTCGTTACGTCCAATTTTCTCCCTTTTTAATGTTGGAAACGGGATAACATTTTTATTGCGTTTGCTAAGGATCTCATGAAGCTCAGATGGTGTATATCCTTTGTTTTCCCAGATGCGTGTATGATTTTTTGCAAGCATAACAAGATTTATGAACTCCTGCAATTGTTCCTCGCCACTAAATATGAGATTATACCTGTCCAGGATGGCCCCCAATTCTCTTAACCCATCGCCGTAGGTTATACAGCCCCAAACTTCCTCATATGCTTCCGCAGTATCTTTACTGTAGCCGAAAACATCCATCATAAAACAATGCACATTCCACCAGTGGTCGTTATCTTCATAATCTTCATAGACATATTTAAGAAGTTCCTCTTTTTCAGGTAGATAGCGGGGCTTGCCCGCTTGATGCTCTAATAAATAATCTGCGCCGTCAAAGTCATTAAAAAACAAATAATGGACAATATATTCCTTATAAAAACCGTACCACCCATCTTTTAGTACAAGTGGCAGAAGAAGAATATAAAGTTCCTCGCTATTTGTTTGATCAACATTTTGTTTGTTAAAAATATCGATAAGATCATCCCGGCTGATAATGCCATATAAATTCGCTACCGCTCTTGCATAAGTATCAAGGGATTTACGGATAGTTGCTCTTCCGTATGGACAACGGACCACATCAGATGCCGGGTTATACTGTTCAAAAACTTTCTTTGCATTTTCTTTATTCATTTATTTCCACCTTTTAACCTTTAAAAGAGTTCTTACAGTTCTGCGCATTTTTGTTTTGTAGTTTCTCTTCCTGTTCTACTAATTATAGTTCAAACCATTGTCTTCTTCAAGATTACAGATGTTTACCGATTAAATGTATTAGAAAATAGGATGGAGGAGTATTATATTAAGAATGATCATGAATGTTGTATGAAGTTTTAAGTTGAGGGAAAATGGAGTAATGGCAAAAATAAATGTGACTGTGATTGAGAGAAAATAACTTCTACCATCCTACCTGTTAATTAATATTAGACCACCAAGGCAAAGTGCTATTCCAATAATTTTCTCAATGGTTATCACTTCTTTATATAACATAACACCAATTATGATAAGTATTACCGCGAGAGCAATATTAGAAACTAGTGAACCGATGCTAATATTCCAGCCCACTTTATACATGTAGATGTTTCCTATTTCTAATCCTACAATAGAGAGCCCTAAAACAAAAGGGGTCCAATTAAGATAACTATATTCTGTAGCTAAGTTCTTTACTGGGCTGGTTAAAAAATATAGCAAAAATGCCAATACCGCACCTGTAATGTGTGTAATTCCAACGGAAGCAAGGGGGTTAATTGACCCAGGCATGGATTTCGCACTGATGTGATAAAATACATTAGATCCTATAAGTAGTAAAATTGGCCAGTAATAGTTCAAAGTCAACTTCTCCTTTCATATACATAAAAAATTGCCACCAGTCAAGGGTGGCAACTTCAAACTTCAGTTCTAGCCTCTCACATTAACAGTTTTATCATAAATATCCATGATTTTCAATGATAATTGAAGACTAGTTTGCATAGATAATTACTTATCAAGGGGGAGGCTAATCCTGATTGGCTCTTTTAGTATCTGTTTAGGAGTTAAAGCTCTTTGTAATATAATCTTCCCACTTGTTGGGTATTCCACAGTAATTCTCGTTTCCATTTGTGTACCAATAACTGAACTTCCTTCCTCATCTAGACTATTAACATTACCTTCTAGATCTTGGTATTCAAAATTAAACATTCCAAAGCCGTCATTATCAGCCACTTTTGTCGAAAACACCAATTGAGCTTTTTCTCCCTGTTTTGTAACTTCAACTAATTCTGTGCCGGCAATTTGAGGGGTTATAGTCTTCTCATTTATATCGATTGTTACATATTCTTCATCCTTATTTAATAATCGAATACCTTGAATAATTAGCTCCTGCTTACTCGGTGGATCGAAATAATTAGATTCAATAAAAACACGCATCCAACCCTTTTCGTCATCCTGGGTGGAGCTAATACCATTATTTCCTTCCAAGCTAACTTCTCCATCCTGCTCCACTGTCAAGTAAAGTCCTTTAATCCATGCTGTATTCTCCTTTGGGAAGCTAAAATTAACTTCGGTCCCTGCAGGATATACCTTCATATTTTCTAATTTTATTTGCTGTCCGTATAGAGAATAGTTCTCATTGAATTCATAAATTTTTGGTTTGGAAAACTCTTTAAAATCTACCTCATAGGAAAAGACGCCAGCCCTTTTCAGATTAGGTTTTGTAGAACCATTTGTTGGCTCTCCTACCCTTTGCTCCTGGCTTAACCCCCCTATAGTTTCTATGTCTACCGCTACATCCAATTGTATTTTCTTAGGCAAGTTTCCTTCAATAAAATGATATCGCTGCATAAGAAAGCCATGTTTTTCCTCTCTTCCATCTAATGATAAGCTTGACATACTATAGCTAAATCCATCTAGTACTTCGCCAGTAAAACCATTCCTCATTTCTTGCAAAGTAATGTTAACCCATTCATTGGAGGTTTGTTCCAATTCCTCTGGAAGTTGAAAAAACAATACAAGGTTCTTTTCGTCAGCAAGTACATAGGGTAATTGCAATCTTTCTTCCCCGTCCCTGGCTGTTAGATTTACTTCCTGAATATAATCATTTTTAATAGCATTACTTATACTTTTATCAAATTTTACAACCTCTGCCAGTTTTCCGATTAACGGTATCTGGGATACCCCACTAGCAAAGGCTGGGCTTGTATTCACCAGTATCATAAATATAAAAACCGCTGCTACTGCTGTTAGCGAACTATACAATGCCTTTCTTTTTCTGTTCTTTTTTATAATGCGCTTTTCTAATCGATGCTCTACCCCGGCTAAACCTTCTGGGTACTGGTGGGATTCTTTTATTAGGTCATACCATTGATTTCTATTATCTGACATGAGTCTCTCCCCCTTCCTCATCATCCAACTCTACGCGTAGTATTCCCATGGCTTTTCGTGTACGGGTTGCTACAGTACCTTCTGGTATTTCCAAAATTACTGCCGTTTCAGCTATGGTGTAGCCCCCAAAGTATCGTAATACAATTATTTTTCTTAGATCCTCAGGCAAAGACTGAACTGCAAATTTAATAGGTATTGAATCATCATCAATGGGAGGGTTCATTTCTTCTGGCATTTCTTCCATAATTACTTCCCGCTTACTGATTATCAAGATTCTATAGCATTCGTTAATTAGAATCCTTGTCAGCCATGTTTTTAGAAAACGAGGCTCTCTAAGCTTTTTTCTGTTCAGATAACCCAAATAGACCGCTTCATCAACAGCATCTAATGACCTTGTTTCATCACCAAGATAACCATATGCAATACGATACATCACAGGCTTATATTCCGCTATGAAAGAAATATATTCTTTTTTATTGATTCCTATTGCTCTAAATATTTCCATGTCATTTCCCTTTCTATATATTAGAGAAAGATCTGCAGGATTTTCATTTTTGCTTTTACAATTAATAATAATTACTTTGAATACTACCAATTGCCATGCCAATAAGTAATTATAGTGAGAATTTTATGCTATCATAGTAACGTTGAATACTGCCTGTTGTCATACAATTATGCAAGTATAGACAGAATTTTATATTGTCACAACTACACAGCTACTTTTAATACAATATTTGATGTAAGGACAGCCACTTATGAAGAGAAAGTCGGATTGCTTGCTGGCAAAATTGAAACATGACTATTTAGGCGAAAACTTAGGCGCTACTAAATAGGGAGTATTGAATTACGAATATTGACAAGACAAAGCCATCCAAGAGTTGTTTATTCCTGAATGGCATCTCTAATATTAACTGGATATGATAAAACGTGCATGATTATTTTTCTAGATGTTTTGTTCGCCTATTAATATACATTCCAATAACACTACCTACTAGCGCAATTATTCCATATCCAACAATGTAAACCCATGCACTTGAATTGTAAAAAATAAAAATCGTCGGAACAAAGAGTAATGCAACTATTATAAAATATAGAAAACTAAAAGGCTTTTTAAAACCGTACAATAGGGAGCAGAGAAAGCAGATCAATGGCATAACTATCAAGAGCATTAACATGGCTGTACCTGTATCCTTTATCATCATAGGTAATAAATAAAAATTTAAAATAATGATTCCCAAATACGGTAACATATCTTTCAATTTTTTCATAAGATCCTCCCAAGGTAAAATTGGTGGTAAGATTTTTTGTTTTTCCTTTTCCGCTGGAATCTAGTTGTGTTCAAGATTTCAAATATACTCCTCCTTCTCTGCCATAAGCTTCGGCAGTATACTGGCACTAACAAAGAAAAGTATAATCGTAAGTACACCAGACACGGCAAACCATCGGTTGACTCCAATAACATCCGCAAAGGTGCCGGAGAGAATCAGTCCAAGGGGCATAGCAATAAGCCCAAGGCTAGAGGTAAGAGAAAGCACCCTTCCTAAATATTCCTGCTCAACACGCGTTTGGTAAATAGCTGTTTTCACTCCATGAAAGAAAGGGTTAGCCATTCCCATTAGAAAGGATAGCACAACAAAAACCGGAAGCCCTGTAGAAGGCAACAATCCGGTAACCAAGATGCAGGTGCCATATGTACCAATAGAAAGAAGAATGGCAAGGACTTGGTTGATTTTTCCTCCTATGATTCCTAATAGAAAGGAACCTGTAAGCATCCCCACAGAGAATACAATCTCAACGGTTCCACTTTCTGCTACCCCACCGCCAAACCAAGTCATGGTAATCAGCGGATAGAGGGAACCAATGGGAAAATAAATGAAGGCGTACAGGCAACTGATAATCAAAAGCGCCAGCAGGCCCGGTTTACGTCTAAGAGCCTCAAACCCTTCTATAGCTTCTTTGAATACTTGAGGCCGACCCTCAGGTTTTTCTTTTTCTATATTAGGAATTTTAATCACAGAAATTATCCCAACAGCGATTAGCGCTCCTATCACATCCAATAAAACAATCACATTTAAATCCCAAATACTGTAAAGAACTGCAGCGAGAGCTGGGCTAATTACCATGGATAATGATTTAAAGCTTTGAGCAAAACCAGCGCATTGAATCAACTGCTCCTTAGGTACAATGGAAGGAGTCAATGCTTGGAGAGCCGGCGTGTGAAAGGCTGCGCCAATGGAGCGAAGGAACAGCACCACAAAGATTAGCCATATAGGGATTTCCATAAAAATTCCTGTAATAACCAATAACATTCCAGCAGCAGCAATGCCAAGATCCGCCATAATCATAATGGCCTTACGGTTATAGCGATCTATATAAACCCCGACAAACATGCCTAATACAGCCTGTGGCAAAAATCCAATAAGGGTTCCCAAAGAAAGGAGAGCTGCGGACCCAGTTTGTTGTGTAATGTACCATACAATGGCCATCTGAAGGACAGAAGAGGTCAAAATTGATATAGCCTGACCTGACCATATGCATATAAATGTACGTTTCCAGCTTTGCATCTTTACTATAACTCACTCCTTAACTCTTTTATGGCATTCACATAATATACTAACATACTTAGAGAAACTCATCACCTGATAATAGTGATGAGTTCCTATTTTCCATGAAATGCTAATAAATCTATATCATAGTTTATTATAAAGCTTGTAGAAGGGAGGGCAAATGCGAAATTTTCCATTATCCCTCATCACACTCCTTTGAAATCCTATTCACTAAGACATTATACTCTATCTAGAAGTCTGTTTGCAAAGTTATTCTAATGTAAAGCATAGTACCAATGGAAAATATTCAGGGTATTATAAATAGTGGAGAATAGCCTCCTTTCATTACTTGTTAGTTTTTTGATTATAAGTATCACATATTTTCAATATTCATATACTAATAAAGATAATTGAAGGAGGCTAGATTTATGGTAAGTATAAATAATTTTGATGAACAATGTATTACATTCAGCCAAATGAGCATGATTACAAATACTAGATTATTCTTTAAAAGCTTTTCTATTTGGATCAGAATTTATATTCTTAGCAGATATTTTGGCATTGGAACGGAAGCACAAGCCTTCGAGCGATTCTATTCCGAAACCTCGGGCATTGGCAATCTATTGCAAATGGCATTTGATCGTCAAGATGTGGATGAAATTTCTCTACAGCTTAGCAGATTTACATTTGCTATACGGGATCTGATTACAGCTCAGCTTCACGGGAATATCGAAGCAATGGACCAAAATATAAATCGTTTATATCAGATAGCAAGAAATTCTGCGTCACATCTAGCCTCAATCAACCCATACCTAAATGAGGAAGAATGGCGAAACCTGTTGAACACATATATTCAGTATACTATTGAAGAAACAAATGCACTTGGGGCGGGTGATTATAGTACTTATATTAGCTATAATGAACTTATCTCAAATCATACCAACAAAATGGGCGATGTACTCGCAGAGTCTTTGTATAATTATATTATATCCGGTTATACCCTTACCCCCCAGAGTGACATGCAGTGTATTACCTACGAAGAGATGAATCAGATCTTTAGGCTCAGAATAGCTTGGAATGAGATTAACACACGGACTAACATGTATATGCTAAGTAGGTATCTAGGTATAGTGGATGCCGAAGCAGTAAAAGCATTTTTAAATCAATTTATGTTGGAATACACCGACCTGGTTCAACAATTTTTTGATACAGATATTGGGAGTTACCCCCAGGAATTAGAGGAATATGTAAATTTAATTGATAGTTTAATAACGGCTCAAATAGACGGTAACGTCAATGAGATAAATCGAATTACACAGCTTTTATATGAAAATGCGGATCAAAGAGCTGTTTCTTTTGCTTCTCTTAATCCTTTATGGAATGAAACTGAATGGCGATCCAGGCTCTATAATCGCCTCCGATATACCATCGATCAATCTACAGCCTACTTAAGAGGTGATTATTCTAGTGGTTTAGATATACTTCGAACACTGCTTGATATATCCGAAAACGCTGGCGACTACCTTGCACGAAGCATTTTCGCCTATTTAACATAGGTGTCAGACACCATTTGTCGAATTCGAGGGGTGAATGGGCAGTTGCAAGGGGTTTGGCATTTTAAGTTGGAAAAGGTGCCAGACGTATTTTCCAACTTATGATTGAAATGATTGACCTTATGTTTCCCTACTATTTCGAATAACACAGATAATTTGCTTAGTAAGCCGACTCTTTTACAAATACAACCTTCCCATTCCCAATGCGCACCAGTAGCACATTTTCAATTGTTTTATATATCACTTTGCCTGTTTCATCAAAAATCATCATCTTATATTGAGACTGGCTGTCCTTTTCGAATACGGCCACCATATAGCCATCCTGAATTTCCAGGCTCTTCAGTCTTCCTCCCGGATTCACTGATTTGCCATCTCCGTAGATATAAAGCTGATTGTTTTCCTTCCATAAAGAATAGTACAGTTTGCCATTGAAAACATTATAGCTGCCGACCGGTTCATCTATAATTTTTTCTGACTTGCCCCCATGGATGGGAACTTTATATAAAGACTGCTCAAAATCTGTAAAGTATATAGTATCGTCTACAATTTTAAATCCAGATGCCGCTTCCTGGCAAATCCGCTGTGTTTCAGAAGTATGGATATTAACTTTGCATATTCCTGTGGTTATATCCTTGTTTTCTTTATCTGCATTGCCCAAAACATATATTTCATCATCAATCAGGTACAAATCTTCAGATGCAAAGCCACCCGTTCCAGCTTCTGTCCAATTCCATGCCCATCCATAAATATAGTTGGGTTTTCCCACGCTTACATAGTCTTTTTCTCCAACCTTTCTTATCTGAAGATTGTTTGCGTAAGGTGGAAACCCTTGATTCACTTTGATTTGATAATCCTCATATGTTTTTAATGTAAAATAGCCACTGTCTATCTCTTCAAAAGTACCGTCTTCCTTAAGCCAAATAAGGTGATTTGAGCCCATGACTGCCCCGCCAGTATGATAAAAGAGTAAGGCTTTGCCATTTTCGGTTTCAAGATTTGCATATACATAATGAGTCATGTCACCTGTTTTCGGCAATTGATACACTTTTTTCTTCTGGGTAAGGTTATCTATAGGGGTTTGATAGATAGCCCCATTTGATCCTTCGTAGTAAAAATAATCCCCTGCCATTGTGAAGGCACCCTTTTCTCCACCTTCACGGGTTACTATGGGCAAAGTGATCTGCCCTGCGACAGTTCCACCTTTCGTTGAATTGATTGCTAATCCGTTGGCACTGTCAAATGAATAGTCCCAACCGAATTCCTCCACAGCAAAACGCCATGTAAGAGGGAAATATGTAACATTTCTAAAAAGCAACAGTGGATAAGCTTCCTTTGAATTATCAATGGATTTTTCGTTGACCTTTATAGGGAAGGAGGCTATGGTTGCTGCATAAGTACTGCTGTTCGGTGCTTTAGCTTGATATTTATTATAACTCCAGCTGGCCCCGGTTTTAACTATATTTAATCCTGTACTACTGTTCCAGGCACTCTCAAGTCCTAGAAATCGGCAGTCAAAATAGGTCATAGGAAAATAGGTGATGTCTTTATAGGTTATTAAAGGATATTGGCTAGTCTTATTATCGATAACAGTTCCATTTAAGGTCACCTTAAAGGCCGGCAACTTGACTGTGACATTAGGCGCAGCTGCATAGACCGTTGGCACTGTTTGGGCAAATATGCTTGTCAGCAGCAAGCAAGTCACTGCCATACTAATAACTAGTATTTTAGAAATTTTCTTATTCATAGTTTTCCTCTCTCAATCTTTCTTAAATTTGTTCTATGAAATTTGATTTCCCCCTTGAAACCCTGCAATCTACTTTTTCGCTGTTATTTGTTCGCAGTTTCATTCAGCTTTTCGCCTGAATCCACTGATTAAGGTCTATGACGACTATCTCCGCTGGTTCGGACTGCGAAAGGGGTGCGAGTGCTTCGTTGTTTTTCTATATTGTGTAATTGTGGAATATAGAAGTCAAGCAGTTCACATAGGGTTAATATAATTGTAATAATAATGCAATAAATAACAAAGCTATTCACATATATTATTGATTTTCATAATCTTAACCGAGGTGATTTTTTTGAATCCTTATCAATTAACTGCCATAATATCAACCCTTGCCATAGCAATAGCAGACAGTATACCCAATAATGACGATTTAGGATTACTAGCTGCTTCACTTACACAACTTGGAGATACATTAGATACGATTTCCTCGCAAAGGGCGCTACAAGAAAGTCGAAATTCTTCTTTGGGGAGCTCCCCTCATGAATAAACTTGTAGTGAACCTGTTTCTTTAATAATCAACTGAAATATGTTAAAATACTCCAAAGTAGAACAAATGCAAAGTAGAATAAAAATCTGAATGTAAATTCGAAGCACCAGTTGAAATATTTATGCCCTTTGGCCTCTGACGTAGCCTTATGTGGAAAAGGTTGCAAATCCCAAGTGGCTAACATTTAATTTTGATACAGTTGAGGTTAAATTCTTATGTCATACATACAAATGATGGATTGTTATAAAAGATATTACATGGGAGATACCGTTATCGTTGCAAATAACGGTATTACATTTGAAGTGGAAATAGGCGAGTTTGCTATTATCGTGGGGCCTTCTGGAGCAGGAAAATCCACAGTTTTAAATATACTAGGTGGCATGGATACCGTTGATGAAGGCCAGGTTATCGTAGATGGTAAAGATATTGCCACGCTTAACGCCAGAGAACTAACAACCTACAGGCGGCTGGACATTGGCTTTGTCTTTCAATTTTATAACCTAGTTCCCAATTTAACTGCCTTAGAAAATGTTGAATTATCCTCACAGATCGTGCCAAACGCCATGGATGCTAAATCTGTATTAGAGAGCATGGGTATGGGGGACAGGCTATATAATTTCCCCGCACAGCTATCCGGTGGCGAGCAGCAACGTGTTGCCATTGCTAGGGCTTTGGCGAAAAACCCTAAACTCCTTTTGGCAGATGAACCTACAGGAGCTTTGGATTATAAAACTGGAAAAGCAGTGCTTAATCTTTTACAAAAGACATGTCGGGACACTGGTACCACGGTTATTGTCATAACCCACAACCAGGCTATCACCCCAATTGCAGACCGTGTGATTGAAATCAATGATGCCAAGGTGCGAAAGATTACCACTAACCCGCATCCTTTATCTATTAATGAAATTGAGTGGTAGATTTATTATGAATAAAAGAGCTTTACGAAAAGATATATTAATAGAAGTTTCCAAATCCAAAACTCGATTTATTTCCATTATGCTGATGATTGCTCTGGGCTCTGCTGTTTTTGTAGGGCTTTGTGTTACAGGGCCAACTATGAGAAATACCCTCTTTTCTTATACTGAAAAATACGGACTTCAAGACCTCTCTGTCTCTTCCCCCTTGGGACTAGCCCTTGAGGATCAAGTGATCCTTTCCAATCTACCAGGCATATCTCAGTTGGATTATGGCTATCGTGCAGATTTTGTCATAGAAGATACTGACTATGTAATAGCAGCAGAATCTCTTGGAGAGCTTCCAAAATATGAGGGGTTAAGCGGCAGATTGCCAAAGGCTGTTAAGGAGATTGCATTAGAAAGCTTTATGATGGACAAGGGTTATAAAATTGGAGATACCATTAAGCTGAAAAGAGAAAAAATCAATAATAGCTATCCTCTGAAATATTACACCTACACCATAACAGGATTTATAAATTCCCCAGAATATTTGATCCCTTCTCAAAAGGGTTCTACTTCTGTTGGCGATGGTATTTTAGATACTTTTGGCGTCGTTACCTCCAACAATTTTCAAATGGATAATTATACTATTGCAAGGCTGAATTTTGCTGATGTAGCTACCCTTGATCCCTATTCTGAGGAATATAAAGATAAAATGAAGGCTCACGCAGATGAAATTGATTATGCCTTTTCCCATAGACCGGACATTAGGCTGCGCCAATACCAAGATGATGGCCTTACAAAGATTTCAGATGGAAATAAAGAAATTACTGACGCGGAAAATGCACTTCTCCAGGCGGACCAGGAGCTAGCTAATGCAAAAATAGCTTTAGCAGAGGGATGGTCAGAATATTGGAAGGGGAAGGATACCTTTGAGAGGGAGATTGAAGTGGCAAAAGCTGAGCTCCTAGCTGCAGAGGATCTTTTATTTCGTTCAAAGGCGGAACTTTCTGCCGGGCAGTCACAGCTATCTTATGGCGAGAGAGAATTATCTAATTCAAGGCAACAAATATTACAATCAGAAGCTCAGCTGGCCCAAGCTGAGAGGCAGCTGGTTGATGGTGAAAGACAGCTTAGGGAAGCCCAAAGAGAAATCGAACAAGGTCGTCTAGAGTTGGAAACTCAAAAGAATCAGTTGAATGCTGGTCTTCAACAAATTAATTCGGGAATCATGGGTTTAGAGATTGCATTAAGCACTGCAACAGATCCTGATCAGATAAACTACTTACGAGGACAACTAAGTGATCTAGAAGCTAGAAAACAAGTTATTCTTAACTCCCTTCCTCTAATAGATGCGGGTAAGAGAGAACTAGATGAAGGTCAGCGAAAACTGGATCAGGAGTTTGCAGGCTATCATGAGGCTAAAAGGGAATATGATACAGGTAAGGCAAAACTGGCAGAAGGTCGCAGAGAAATTAGAAACGGGGAAGCTCAATTAAACGCTGCCCGTTTTGAGCTGTCAGATGGTCAGGTACAATATAACGCCGCTATGAGAGAACTGGAAAATGCCAGGTATACCTTGGAAACAGAAAGAATAAAGGGCGAGCAAAAACTAAAGGATGCTTATGAAGAGCTTTTAAAAGGCGAACAAGAGTATAGAGTAGGACTATGGCGGCTACAGCAACAAAAAACAGAAGCCCAAGAGGAAATTGAAGAAGGTAAGGCTGATATTGATCAAGCAGAGAAAGATTTAGCCCGACTAAAGGTACCAAAATACACCATTCATGGTATGTATGACAACTCAGGACTTTTCCAATATGTCGAGAACTCAGAGAATATGGATTTTATGAGTTTAATATTCCCTGTATTCTTTTTCCTTATCGCATTACTAGTATGCTTGACAACGATGACTAGAATGGTCGACGAGCATAGGGTGTTGATTGGAACCTATAAGGCTTTGGGATATTCAGATCTGGATATTGCAAAAAAATATTTGGTTTATGGAAGCATTGCCAGCTTAGCAGGGAGTCTTCTAGGAGTTTTGGCAGCTTATAAAATAATCATGCCTGTTATTTTTAATGCCTATTCTTCCAGCTTTTTATTTAAAGAAGCGCTTCCTCTACTTCCGTTGCGATTTTCAATCATGGCGGTTATCATCAGCCTTCTTTGCACTGCTTATGCTTCCTTGGTGACCTTACGATCCTCTTTAGACAACAATGTGGCTACACTTCTCAGGCCTAAGGCGCCAAAAATAGGCAATCGTATCCTACTTGAGCGAATCCCATTTATTTGGAAGCATTTATCCTTTACATACAAGGTCACTGCCAGAAATATCTTTCGCTATAAAAAGAGAATGCTTATGACTATTATCGGTGTGGCCGGCTGCACAGCTCTTGTGTTCATGGGCTTTGGCATAAAAGGTTCTGTACATGACATCATGTTAAAGCAGTATGGAGAGATTTTTCTCTATGATACCATCGTCCTTTTTGATGATGAAGCTAATGCACAAGATATCAGAAGCTATCAGGATAAGCTGAAAAAAGATGATAACATTGCCCAATTGAATGCAGTTCGATTTGAGCAAGGAATTATATCTATTCCCAATAAATTAGACCAAGACATTTCCATTGTTGTCCCTGAAAATGAAATGACTTTTCGGTCTATGAATGTTCTCCAAAATCGGCTAACCAAGGAAGATATCGCCTTAAATGAAGGAGCCGTGATTACAGAGAGGCTGGCATATCTGCTAAAGGCAAAGGTAGGAGATTCTATAGAATTTCGAGACAATGATGACAAGTTAAAAACCATAACAATTACTGGGATTGCGGAAAACTATGTAGGACATTACATGTATCTTCCAATCCCCTATTATGAAGAGATCTTTAATCGGGATTATAAGCCCAATGCTCATTATATTTCCCTTCATAGTAATAGCACCCAAAGTATCAGTGACTTTTCTTCAGAAATGCTGGAGAATGATTTGGTACTGAGAACGGTGAATACCAACACCGCTAGTGATGTGGTAGAGGATTTGATGGGATCTCTTGACATTGTGGTAATCGTAATTATAGCCTTATCTTCTCTCTTGGCTATTGTGGTTTTATATAATTTGACTAACATCAATGTGTCTGAGCGTATCCGAGAGCTTTGTACCATAAAGGTTCTTGGCTTTTACCCGGAAGAAGTCACAACCTATGTCTATCGGGAAACTACCCTTTTGACCCTGATAGGTATTGTTGTGGGCTATGGTCTTGGCTTAGGCCTGCATTACTTTGTTGTAACTGCGTTGGCTCCTTCCAATGTGATGATGGGCCTGGATGTGTATCTAAGCAGCTATGCCCTTTCGGCCATCATAACCTTGGCATTCTCTACAATAGTAATGTTGATTATGCACCAGAGGCTAAAGGGTATTGATATGGTGGAATCTTTAAAAGCCGTGGAATAACTGCCAGAGACCGAGAGATGAATGGCCGTGGCTGGCAGCCACGGCCATTCATCTCTCGGTCTCTGGCAGGTTCTATTCCGGCCTTGGAATCTCTTCTAAATGGTTTATGCCTTTTATTCCATAAATAACTGTGGCTTCAGAAATTAGAGGCACTTCAACCCCAGGAGAGCTTTCCTGAACATCCATAAGGGATTGCATATAGGATGTGGCTTCAATGACTACACGCTCTAGCTGCAATATGTTTTGATTGATCCATAATGAAATAGGCACAGGATTTGGGGAAAAGGCCATTGCAGGGATTCCTGTTTGTAGCTCTAGATAATCACCGCTTGTTATTTCAATTCTTAAATCCTCAAGAGACAGATCTGGCGAATCTGGTAAAAGACCGCTCTTTACATGGAAATCTCGAATATACTTTTGATATGCTTCTAGAATGGTGTCCTGCTCAAGGTAACCGTCATATTTTATAAGGTTTTCGTCCTTTAGTTCATCGTCTTCAACAGTTTTAAAGGTGCCTATATTTGAACTTAACAGATGCAATTGTGCTTCAAAATTATTCTTTATCAGGTCAAGCATTAAATTATTTGATAGAATCCGTAGTCAGTTTTCTTTAAGTTTCAATAAATAATGAGTATATCCCTTTAAAGTATTATCTGTTTCATCAAAGGATATCGTTTCCATGGCAATAAAAATGTTGTCTTTTGTTATATAGAACATAGGATTTGACAAAATCCCATCTTCTACATACATGGTATAATGTTTAATCTCGTCTATATCTAATTCTTGTTTAATATCATCATAGTCAAATACAGAACCTAGCCCCTCAAAGTTTTCAAGGCTTTCTCTGGCTAAGTCATCATAATATTTTTCACCGTAATCCTTAACCGTGATAAACTCAAAACCTTCTGATGGGTTTTCTCCAAATGTTCCTGAAGTTTCATAGAAATAACTCTCTCCTATTGAAAATTCTACATCAGTGAAATTTTCTGCTACTGCTTTTAGGTCATTTTGAAATTGTTCTTCACTAATTGCAGAAGATTTATGCATATATACTACTTCATCAAATGTGTATTCTCCATAAAAATCGGATATATCTAGAGACGTATTATTTATAGGTTTATTAGAAGATGCGCACCCAACTAAAGCTAAAATAATAATACTTTTCAAAATAATTATTCTCATAATCTTTTTATTCATTTACTTTTCCTCTCTATTATTAAATTAATTAAGTCACACTTTATCTACTAATATAACTTCCACTAGATTTAGAATAACATAGATCCATTTATCTCCACTAACTAATGAAGATAATATCCCCAGATATAAATCTTGTTTATGGATAATTTAAATTTAATAATATTATATCATTTTATCGGATGCTAAGATTTCCAGAACTTTATTTCTAAATTTGAATAGATAAAAGATCCTCACTTTTATCTTTCATAAAATTACATGAGTTATAAACTCCCTGGTTATAAAATTCCGGTGCCAATTCCTCAATTATAAAATCCAAGAAGAGATTGGCGGCCAAGTCACCCAACTCTTCCTCTCTTTCGTTTAAAAAATATCGTTTTATTTCCATAACCATATATTCGCGGGTTTCGTTTGATAATTTTATTCGATGAGTCCTATTCATATCACACCTCAGTATCATATTTTTGTATATAGGGTTTATTTCGCTGCATAAGATATCCTAGTCCTATTATATCATCTAAACTTATTTTAAATATTAACATGATACGGTGTCGCCTTTTTATCCATTAAATATTCATCTCCCATACACATTTATAGAAGAGATATTAAATTATCTCAATACTCAAAGTGTTATCCTGTAAGTCAAGCCTTTCCTTCAGTTCGTTGCTTATGTGGAGCTTAACGATTGTGCCTCTCGGTACATTTTCAAATTCATAAATCATGGCCTGAACCACTGTACCATCAGTTATATCTGTTTTTACAGATCTGCGGGATTAAATTCACTTGGAAAACCTGTAGCTACTCGGCAAAACCCATCCGCTACCTCATCCTTTAGGATTTAAGACTCTACCTGCCTGAAGAATTGGCCTGGCCACGGCCACGGCCATTCATCTCTCGGGCTTTGGCAGGTACACGAACCATGTAATGCTGGCTGTAAATAAAGTCAACGAAATCATAGCTGTAAGAACACTATAGGTTTGCCAAATGAGTATGATTGACCAATCCAAGGCAAGGCATAGTATGCACAGGGCAATCGTAGCCATCAGCAAAATAATTGTTATAATCTTTCTCTTTTTTGTCATTGGTTGCAACTCATAGGTTTTCCTTCTGCGTAATCCTAAAAAGAAAAACAGAACCGCCAATAAACAAAAAATAATGGTGACAGACGAGAAAATAATGTCTAAAAGCTGTGTGACACTTATTTTATATGTCTGTGTTAAGTTGCCATCTAATATATCTTTAACTTTTAGTACCAGGTTAATATTAGTGCTTGCCCCGTTGCTCAGTAAGCAGATGGCTATGCCCTTGCTAGGTATCATGGTCACTTGGGTCGCGAAATTGGGATTGCCCCCAGAGTGCTCAATAATTCTTTGATCTGCGCTTACCGACCAGCCCGCCGCGTAATACATTTCCTCCACAGCAGGAACAGATATGTCCCCTAGATGAGATTTTTCCATAACCGTATGGAATATTTCGGGTATATCCTCCACGATACCCATCTGTATCCCCATCCAACGGGCCATGTCTTTGGTACAGGAGATGATGTAGCCCGCAGGTTTATTCCCAGCATAATCTGGGGCGTTATATGGGGTTGTCGTAAAGAAGGAAGAACGGTATCCCTGTGCCAACTGTCCGGTAGCTTGAGCATCTTCTTTATAAACATAGGTCTGATGAAGGCCTGACGGCTGAAATACCTGTTCCCTCATAAAGTCTTCATAGCTTTGTCCTGACACAACCTCAATAACCAAACCCAATACGTCATAATTAACAGTTCCATATTCATACTGTTCACCGGGAGAGAATGCCAATTCAGCATCCACCAGTGCTTCTACAGTCTTTTGCAACATATCCGCCGTATTGCCTTGTGGAATATTTTGAAAATGCCTCCCATTTGTTAAACCGCTGGTATGGTAAAGAAAGTTATTAAGTGTAAGGCTTTGCATATCAACAGGTTTCCCTTGATATTTTAAGGTAAGCCAAGGTAAATATTCTTGGACAGCATCAGTCATTGACAGCAGCCCTTGCTCCTCCAACAGCAAAATACCCATGCCGGTAAAAGCTTTACTGACCGAGGCCAACTCATATAGTGTGTTTTCACTTGCAAACAACTCCTTTTCACGGTCTGCATATCCGGAAGAAAAGTAGAACACTTCACCATCAGCCAGTATCGAGATTGACATTCCGGGCACACCTGATATACGACAGGCATCATCCAACAACCCTTGTATTGCCGCAGACTTCCCATCTGACAGCCCATAGCTTTGTGTTGTGAATCCCGAAAAGAAAATAAGTATCGTTAATACAAAAGCAATCGTCTTTTTCATATACTCTCCATTTAATAGAATTATCTCTCGGTTTCTGGCAGCCACGGCCATTCATCTCTCGGTCGATGGCAGTCTGGCCACGGCCAATCATCTCTCGGTCTATGGCAGGTTTTTATAGCTCCACGATGATTGCAAAAATAGGTATTGTCAAAAGAGAAAACACTGTAGAAAGCAGAACACTCTTTGTCGCAAATGCGGCTTCACCTTTATAACGCTGACTGAATATAGACGCTACCGTAGCTACAGGCATGGCAAAGCTCATAATCAACACCTTTTCTAAGAGAGAAAAACCATCTGCCCAAAGCTTTATTACCAGGAGAGTAATAACAGGCACAATTAAAAGTTTAACAAAACATATGGCGTAAACCTGTAGGTCACCTATTATTTCCTTGAACTTTAAGCCTCCTAATTGGAAGCCAATAACAAACATGGCAAGGGGTGTTGTTGCAGAACCAATCATTTCGATAGAACCACCCAGGAGGCTAGGTAGCTGAATGTTTAATAAAAATAGCGTTAATCCGATTAATACGCCTACCAACCCTGGATTTAGAAACTGACGGGGATTGAGCTTTAATTTAGCCCCTGCAGACAGCTGAATAAGCATTACCCCAACGGTGAAGATAAGTACATCATTAATCAACTCCACGATGGCAGCAAAAAATAGGGCATCTGTTCCATAAAGGGCTTTAATGACCGGAATCCCAATAAAGCCTGTATTGCCGAATAGTAGCATAAACAGGGTGAGATACTGCTTTGATTTAGAAAGCTTAATAAGCTTTGAAAACGGAAAGCTTATTAAAATTAAAATAATAAAGACAATGAGACAAACCAAGAGTATGTATCCACTGTCACGAAGCACCTGGAAGCTAAACTCCATTTGCATGGCATCAATAACAAGACACGGCCATGTGAGATTTACTACAATACTATTAATGCCTAAGTTTTGTTCCTCTGTCATAAAATTTGACTTTTTAAAGAAAATTCCTGGAACGATTAATATAAAGATCATAATTAATGAGCTTAATATAGGCCATATTAACATTTTAGTCCTCTTTCTGATTTATTACTGCCCTTCCTGATTCTTTTCCGTTTCCTCATCATTCTATCATTAACGCTGCATCCTTACAATCTAAACTGCCAGAGACCGAGAGATGAATGGCCGTGGCGCGCAGCCACGGCCATTCATCTCTCGGTCTCCGGCAGTTACTTTTCTTTATAGCAGCCCAGTACTTCTACAAATCCTGTTGAAGCTGCTGCCTGCTTGATCGCCTCTGAAACGGCAGGGTTGCTGATATTTCCCTCTAGATCCGTAAAGAAGCAATACTGCCCTAGGGACATAGGCCTTGATTCAATCCGAGTCATGTTCACCCCTTGAGCCATAAGAGGAAATAATACATCAACCAATGCTCCGCTGTAATGGCCAGTTCTTAGGATAACACTAACAATATTGGAGCTATCGTCATATTCTGGGGTGTCTGCTATAGAAATAAATCTTGTTTTATTAGATGACTGACTGCTAATACCCTCAGCAAGAATCTCAAGGTCGTTGACCTCAGCGGCTCTTTTGGATCCAATGGCCGCTAGTCTTTTTTCACCTTTTTTCGCCACTGTGGCTGCTGCAATAGCTGTGTTACTGCAAGCTGTAAGATCCCAAGCCTTTCCTTTTAAGTAATTGCGACATTGCTTAAAGCCCTCTTCATGGGAAAGAACTTCTCTAATATCCTCTAGCTTTGCGCCTTTGACTCCTATCAAACAATGGTCCACCTTAACCCAGGTCTGGCCAACGATATAGCATCCATATTTTCTTAATAAGTCATAAACCTCTCCAATGGCCCCTGATTGAGAGTTTTCAATGGGAACTACACCATAGGCAGCACTTTTATTCTTAACGGCTTCAAACACTCCTTCGAAGCTTTCCAAAGCAATCCTTTCTTTATCCTGAAAAAGGTTTATGGTCGCCCGTTCACCCCAAGCTCCGGGACTTCCTTGATAAGCAATTTTAAATTCGCCCTCAAGAGGCTTACGAGGCGTTGGTAGCAATTGAACTTCAGATTTCTCTAAGAGTAGCTGTCTTTGTCTCAGCTTAGAAAGAGCCATGAGAGATTTCATGAATAAGGTGATTTCTCCCTTCAGCTGGGGATCTCCTAGAGAAACGGCACGCTCTACTACTTGACCTTCACGGCCTTCATCGGTAAGAGCAAGGTTACCCCTCTTTTTAATCTCAGCTACCTCTTCACTCAACTTCATTCTTTTCTCAAATAATGTGATTAACTGTGCATCCAATTCGTCTAGCTGTTTTCGTATAACTCCTAATTCTTCTTTATGGCCCATTATATTTCCTCCTATATTCTTCTTTTATTTAAGAAATTCTTCTGCTTACACCCTACCTAAATCTGCTCTGAGATATTGGATGCGTTTGAACCCGGCTGTCGGAGGGGTTTTGTACTAGCATCCATTGAAATCGAGCAACATATTCAGCTTTTGTCAACCACGGTTAAAAGTTGGTTTGTTTAACAGTCTGAACATGGGGAGACGAAACGCTGAGAGTACCAAAACCCCGACCAGCCGGTGAAATTTCGGCCAATGATTCCGCCTTTTTGTGTGAGCACAAACCCTTCTTATACGCCCTACTGCTCACTGATAACGGATCGAATGCCCTTTATTTTTTTCATTAATTGATGGAACACTTCTGGTGTGACAGACTGTTGCCCGTCGCAAAGAGCACATTCCGGCATGTTGTGCACCTCGATAATCAGCCCGTCTGCTCCAACTGCAACAGCTGCCATGGCCAATGGCTCCACAAGGTACCAATATCCTGATGCATGAGATGGATCTACAATCACAGGCAAGTGGCTCTTTCGCTTTAGTACGGGTACAGCTGACAAATCCAAGGTATTTCGTGTGGAGGGTTCGAAGGTTCTGATTCCCCTTTCACAGAGAATGATTTCTGTTGAACCTCCCACCATAATATATTCAGCTGCCATGAGCAATTCTTCAATGGTGGAAGATAGGCCCCTCTTCAGAAGAACCGGCTTTTTCAATTCCCCTACCTGTTTCAATAGAGGGAAATTCTGCATATTCCGCGCGCCAATTTGTATGACATCCACATCCTCAGCAAACGCATCTAGGTGATCTGGCGACATTATCTCTGTAACAATAGGAAGACCTGTCTTTTGCTTTGCAATCTTCAGTAGCTCCAATCCATCCAACCCAAGCCCATGGAAGGAATAAGGCGATGTTCTGGGCTTAAATGCGCCCCCTCTTAAGAACTCTGCTCCCGAATGGTGAATATCTCTTGCAATGGAAAGGATTTGCTGCTCACTTTCAACGGAGCAGGGACCTGCAATCACACTAAAATGACCTCCACCAATTTTCCTACCATCAACCTCTACCACTGTGTCTTGAGGATGGAATTTACGGCCTACCATTTTATAAGGTTCTTGTACCTTAATGATTGATTGCACGTAATCCAGCCTGGTAAACATATCTTGAGTCAAAGAAGATGTATCTCCAGCTAAACCAAGCATATTAGTCGATTCACCAAAGATATCAATAACAACAAATCCCATTCCTTGCATTCTGCTTCTCAGCTCATCAATTTGTTGCTTCTTGGCATCATTATTCAATACGATAATCATAAGTCTTCCACCCTTTCTTTTGCATCATGCTGTAAATATTCTTTTACTAAGTCATACATCTTCTGGTAGTCAAATTTTTTATTTATAAAAAGCTCATCTGCTAGAATTCCCTGATTTATGAGCATATCTAAACCGCCCATTGTTCTAAGACCTCGCGATTCACCTTCCTGTAGCAATGTGGTTTTTTCTGGATTATAGATGAGGTCACACAAGAGAGAGTCCTTATGCAAATTATCCAAGAACCTAAAATCCTCAAAATCAGAAGAAATCCCTTTCATCCCTAAAGGTGTGGCATTAATGACGATATCTGCTGTAGCTGCATATTTACAAAGTTTCTCCGGTTCCATTCTATCAGCTTGCAGGATTGTAGGATTCTCGGCGTCTCGAGATTGGTTATTTGCCTGTTCTATCAGGGCTTCGGCTTTCTCTGGGTTTCTAGCCAGCAGAGTAACAGATTTTGCCTTTTCAATCACGGCCTTTAAAGTAAGGGTAGCGGCAACTCCACCAGCTCCAAGTATCAATATATTCGAATCCTTGAAATGATACCCCCGCGTCTCAAGAGCCAGTGCAAATCCACGTCCATCAGTATTGTATCCCAAAAGCCTGCCTTCCTCGTTGACTACTGTATTCACTGAGTTATATATGCCAGCTTCATAATCAATTTCATCCAGAAAGGGAATGATATCCACCTTGTGAGGCATGGTAATATTAAAGCCTTTAATTTTTTCCTTCTTCACTTTATAAATCCATTCTTCAAGGCGCCCCTTCTTTATCAAAACCCGGCTATAATTGAAATGATCGTAAAATTGGCTAAGGACCGGTTTATGAATGACTGGGGATAGGCTGTGCTCAATTGGGTCACCTATAACTGCAAATTGATAAACCATGCTTTGATCCATAGTTGTCTTGCGTTGGTCCTGGGCTATCGTTGTTTTGTCTTGGTCCTGGGCGATCATTGTCTTGTGCTGTTCCTGGGAAATCTTACTCTTGCCCAAATTTATCTTACTCTTGCTCACGACTGTCCCCACCCTTCTCTACAAATCAAATCAAGGAGACAGAGGGCAAGACCTGCTTCTACTACAGGCACGGCTCTTATAACAATACAAGGATCATGCCTCCCCTGAACACTAATTTCTGAATCGGTCATGGTTTTTAAGTTCACTGTTTTCTGCCTTATACCGATGGATGCAGTGGGCTTAATCACCACTCGGAAAATCAAAGGCATCCCATTGGTTATTCCCCCATTAATGCCACCATTATGATTGGTCAGGGTTACAATTTTATCCTCTTCTATGGCAAAAGGATCATTGGCCTGGCTTCCACGCATACTTGCAAAATCAAAGCCGCTGCCAAATTCAATCCCTTTCACCGCTGGAATGGAAAACATCATGGAGGAAATTCGGCTTTCTACGGATTCAAAGAAAGGAGAACCAATACCTGGTGAAAGGCCTACCGCTGCGCATTCAATGATTCCCCCTACAGAATCCCCCTGTTCCTTAGCTTTAAGGATTGCTTCCTTCATGGGAGTTTCCTTTTCATTGTTTAGAAGAGGAAAAGCAGATTGAGTCAATGTTTTGAGATCCTTTGCCTCTACCATTCCCTCAAAGCCTCTATCTTTAACACCTGCAATATCCATAATATGTGCGCCTATGGTAATGCCTTTCTTTCCCAAAAGCTGCTTCGCTATGGCACCAGCAAAGGTGAGTGGTGCTGTAATCCTTCCAGAAAAATGGCCGCCTCCTCTATAGTCATTATAGCCTCCATATTTTATATATGCTGTCAAATCAGCATGCCCTGGCCTTGCAAGCTCTTCTTCATAGTCCGTAGATCGGGTATTTTCATTGCTAATAATTCCGCAGAGGGGAGCGCCCGTTGTACGCCCTTTCCACATCCCGCTGATAATCTCTACATGATCTGTTTCTTTTCTCGGAGTAGTCAAATCACTGCTACCAGGTGCCCTTCGCTTCATTTCTAAAGAAATATGATCCATATCAATGATTTCTCCCGGAGGAAGGCCGTCTATAACGATACCGATTCCCTTTCCGTGGGATTCCCCAAATATAGAAATCTGTATGGCTTTTCCCCAAATATTACTCATGGTCCTTTCTCCTTTCCTCTTTACAAAAATCCTCCCAAAATCCAGGGTAGGATTTATTTACTGCTGAGGCCCCAGTAAGCTGTACCTCGCCCCTACTCTTAATGGCTGCCAAAGCCACAGACATAGCAATTCTATGATCATTGTGGGAATCTACTATTCCCCCCCTTAGTTCTTGAATTCCTTGTATTACTAAATAATCTGGGCCCTCTTCAATTTTTGCGCCCAAGCTGTTCAGCTCTTCTGTAACTGCATGGAGCCTGTCACTTTCCTTTATTCTCAGCCTTCCTGCATTTATTATCCTACTATTTCCCCTGCAAAAACATAGGAGCACGGCTAATGGAGGTACCAAATCTGGAATATCATGAACGTCTACTGTAATTGCCTTTAAATCTCCTGGGGTTACTTGGATACCGCCCTCAGAACCTTTTGTTATATTCGCGCCGCAGCTTTTTAAAATGTCCAGAATCGCCTTGTCTCCCTGCCTAGATTCTTCATTAAGCCCCAGACATTCCACCTCTCTGCCCAATGCCCCAGCAATCAGAAAAAATGCTGCGTTGGAATAATCCCCTTCCACTGAAAAGTCTTGGGGTCTATATTTTTGTTGCCCGCTAATGGTATATTGTTCATGATTCCCACATTTTACATGAACTCCGAAGTGCTCCATAACCTGCAACGTTAAATCTACATAGGATTTTGACTCCAAAGCTCCGGATAATATGATACGGCTATCCTCTTTTACTAAAGGCAATGCTAGAAGCAATCCTGTCACAAATTGAGAGCTTATATCTCCGGGAAGAAAAAAATCTCCTCCCTTTAATGGTCCGCATATGGTTAGGACATCACCTTGCTTATCTATAGATACACCTTGCTTGTGTAAGGCTTCAAGATAAGGCCCCAAGGGTCTTTCCATGAGCCTACTGCTTCCTGTAAGGCTTATGGGTGTTGAAAAAATAGATGCGATGGCTATAAAAAATCGTAATGTGGATCCAGATTCACCGCAATCAAGAAGTATTTTTTCTCGAGGCAATTTGATGCCACCTTGGATGGTCAGAACATTGTCTTTATACTTATATTCTACACCCAGTGATTCTACACATCTTAGGGTAGCTTGGATATCTTCAGAAAGATTGATGTTTTCAATAATGCTTTCGCCTTCCGCAAGGGCACTGCAAATAATGGCTCTATGGGCCATGCTTTTTGAAGGCGGAACCTTCACAGCGCCCTTTGGTAGGTGGATAATCGTCTTCAGCTCATTCATTTTCAAATCCCCTCTCTGCGAAATTTCTAAGTGCTTTGTGACTTGTCTCGTAAATCATACTGTTTCCAATATTTCTTAGTAAAATTAATCTTATTCTATCGTTAACATTTTTCTTATCCATCAACATTTCTTCAACAATATCTGTAGTCTTTATATCTGTAGAAATAGGAAGGTTAAATTGTTTTAATAGATGAGACATTTTTGCTGCGCAATCCTGTGACGTAATCTCTAGGGATATTCCTGCTTTAATAGCCAGCATCATACCTATTGCAACTGCCTCACCATGTGTATATTGCTTAAAGCCTCCGATTTTCTCAATTCCATGACCGAAGGTATGACCAAAATTCAAAGTCATTCTCAAGCCTTGGTCCCGCTCATCCTCTTCAACGATCCTGGCTTTAATGCTGCAGCACTGGCTTATGATATCCTCTATTCTCCCCATGGCTTCATTTCTACCCTTTAAATTAGATAGTAGCTTGTAAAGCTCTTCTGATGCAATGGCGCCATACTTGATTACTTCAGCCATTCCCCCCGCAAAATCTCTGTCACTTAGGGACTCAAGCAAGCTTGGATCAATCAAAACCATTTTAGGCTGCCAAAAGGCTCCTGCAAGGTTTTTCCCTTGTTTTAGATTAATGGCTGTTTTTCCTCCAACACTTGAGTCTACCTGGGAAAGAAGAGTCGTGGGAATTTGTATATAAGGAACCCCGCGCATATAGGTTGCTGCGGCAAAGCCGGTCAGGTCTCCTACTGCCCCGCCCCCAAAAGCAATGACTAAATCCGTTCTCAGAAGCCCTGCCTTTGCAAATTCATTATAAACCTTTTCAAGCTGAGAAAAGTCCTTGGCCTCTTCCCCTTGGGGTACCGTGATGATTATGGGCTCTATACCGGAACCTTCAAAGGATTTAACAAGCCTTTCTCCATAAAGACCAAAGACATGAGGCTCCGTGACTATGGCTATACGGCGGAAGCTTCTTGCCGAACTACCAGACCAAACACCCTCTGAACAAATATATTTTCCTGCTTGATCCAGCAACCCTCTCTCGACATAAATATCGTATCCATTTTCAGGAAGATTCACAGATATCTTTTTCATTTCTACTCCTTTTGCATAGTGGTGTCAGACACCTTTTCCAACTTGCGAAGCTACAAGCCTTGCAACATCCCATTCTTCATATTTTTGTGGTGTCAGACACCTTTTCCAACTTGCGAAGCTACAACCCTTGCAACTGCACATTCCTTATAGCTAATTTGCAGTGTCATTGCAAGGGCAATTTACAATTAGGTAAAAAAATAGAGAGGCCCGTTTGAACGAACCTCTCTGAGAATCCAATTATATTAGCATAAAATTGTTTTCTGAAAATTAAGTTCATTCAGCCTATTTATTCTGTTAACGCAAAAATAACCGAAGCTAAAAAAATAGCTGCAGTTAAAAAAGCTGAAATAAATTGCTGACTGATTAATAGTTTTCATTATGCTAATCCTCTTACTATACATTTATAAACATCTTATGCTGGGGCAAAGATAGTTGCATATTCATGTTGAAGATTATTGACAAAGTATTCCACGCCCCAACCTATAACTTCATGTATACCACATCTTTTGAGTGGAATCAAGGAAAAAATCAAAAGGGATGGTTATTTTTAATAATCTATTAGGTATAATCGGGACTTTCCTATTCTGGATGCTAGGCTACAAAATTATATTTCTTCCTCTAAAATACTTTTAAATATATTATTGGCAAATCTAATCCGAATTAATTTTAATTAGTTTGCGAAATCGTGCAAGTGGTTTCCTCTGTTTTTCCATTATTCCAAGTGATTTTAACGATAATATTATTATCCAACTCGGGATTAAAGTCTCTTATGATGCCTCCGGATGCTCTGTAAAACCCATCGTTCATTTCATTATTTAGAATTGAACCCTCGTCAACTACTGTAGTTGACCCGGTACTTCTATAAGACCAGCTCATTGATGTCACATCAGGAAGGTCTTCTCCTTTCAAGTATTTTAGATATGTTTCTCCCTTTGCATAGAATACTGTTTCAGTTATACCTTTTTCGTTCTTCCGCTGGTTATTGATATATTTTACAGGCATCTTTACTTCCCAGTAGTCACCCTTTCCTGTCAGGGTTACAGTTTTTTTATTAAAAGCCTTTTCGGTAATTATTCCTATCAACTCAGACCTTTCCTGCATAACGGAATCAAAAGTTTCTTTTTCATCTTCATTCATAGTGTCTCCCAAAAAATTACGCTCTGAATACCACAAGCAAACATACAGGTTTTTCCCTGTACATACTGGCATTACGAAGTCGGAAAACTCTTTGTTGCTTTCCGGGTAATCATAAAAGGCGCCTTGACGTGCCAAATTACCCACTTCGCTATATCCCTCATACTCATAAAACATATAGTAAACACCGGTTTTACTGCTTAAATATGGCTGTGGTTCCTCATCGAAAACCTTGCACAATGAGAGATCCAACGGAAAATCAGTTACCTTTGTAAGAATCGAACCGTTTTCTCCGAGCAAATCTACTACATCACTAGTATTCAGCAACTCAACATTATTCAGATTGTCCGTTTTACTGCAACCAGCTAGCACTCCAAGCAAAGTTAAAATAATCACAGCATTTCGAAATTTTTTCATTATATTCCCCTTAAAATATCTTCCTCAGAAAACATCACCAATTACCATATTATCCTCTCATGGGAAGACGCCTCATTCCACTACCCCTTTATAAACATAAAAACAGACAAACTCATCAATACTATTCCGATTATTATGCAAAATACACCAGATGCTGGAAAGCTTTTTAACTATTTTTCTTAATATAGACTCTTAACGCTTTTATTAAATAAACTAAGGCCACTATTCCCACCACGTATAGTGCCATCGGAAATAGTAAAGGAATTACAAATGCAAAATTATTCATCATATCATATATCCTTTCTGAGGAAATTAATTGAAATATCTTATATCTAAAAATTATATCATAATGTAAATGGCCTTTCATTAATTAGTAAAGACTAAGCCTACTATTCTCATATTTATCTTTTTTTAACAATCTCTACCCTCTCCTTATTAATCCTATTCAGCAGAATTCTTTTCAGGTCTGCATTTGGTCATTCTAATCATAAAGCATTCCTAAAATGAATAATTATTAGCATTACTACTATATATTGGAGGTTATTAAGTGATATGGGATATTATGTTAATACTAAATCAAATGTAAAAATTTATGTAGAGGACCTTAATCCAGAAGGACAAAAGACAATCCTGTTTATTCACGGTTGGCCTGCAAACCACAATTTGTTTGAATATCAGTTCGATCAGCTTCCAAAGATGGGGTACAGATGCATAGGAATAGATACCAGAGGTTTCGGTAATTCTGATAAACCATGGACTGGCTATGATTTTAATACTTTGTCAGACGATGTTAGAAGTGTTATTGATACACTAGGATTGCAGAATATCACACTTGCAGGTCATTCAAATGGTGGGGCAATAGCTATTAGATATATGGCCCGGCATAAAGGTCATGGAGTATCAAAGCTCGCACTTTTTGCAGCAGTGGCACCCAGCCTGATAAAGCGTCCCGATTTCCCTTATGGATTAGATAAAGAAACAGTTAACCAACTGATTCAAGGAACATATACAGACCGACCTAAAATGCTTCGGGGTTTTGGAGATATTTTTTTCTTTCAACATATAACTCAAGCATTTTCAGATTGGTTCTTCCAACTAGGATTACAGGCATCCGGATGGGCAACAGCAGCCATTGCAAATACTTGGATAAATGAAGTATTATTTTCTGATCTCAAAACAATAAATGTGCCCACTTTAATAATTCATGGTGTTCATGATAAGGTTGTCCCATTTGAACTTGGTGAAATACAAGAACAGAGCATCAGAAATTCAAAGCTTATACCATTTTACTACAGTGGTCATGGGGTATTCTACGAACAGAAACAGGAATTTAACGAAGAACTAATCAAGTTTATTGAGGAATCATAGACATTTTTTTAGATTCGCAACATTAATTGAGGATCCTATCGGAGAGGATTAAGGTTGATGTTATAAGAGCCTCGCTATCTGCGAGGCTTTATTATATTGTTTTGAATTTCAGTAGCAAATGAAAACTTTTGTATAGTCATGTTTCAGTAGGATATGATAACATAATCGTGGAGTTTTTTCTTGGATTAATCCGCGATCTTTTTGGGAATATAGAAGGTACCAAATTATAATATGCCGAGCCACAGCCACCGACCGAGAGATGATTGGCCGTGGCTGGCGGCCACGGCCAATCATCTCTCGGTCTATGGCTGTGGCGGTGGGTTTGTGCTATAATTACTATATATAACAGATTTTGCGAAACTATTTTAGGAGATTAATTATGTCAGAAGTATTTTCTTCTACGGCCTTAGAGGCCAACTTAACCCAAACCCGGGAGGAAGTCATACAAATTCCGGAAATGCAGATGTGGTTTGGGGAGCTTTCCCGCTCAAAATGGGGAATTTATAAAAGAACTCAGGAGTTTCTTAAAGAACTAAATCACAAATATAGAAATGACCTTTATGTCATAGAAGCCCTCCATAATATTTGCCTAGAAGATTTATGGTTTTACAACTCTTTAGAGGAATCGGAAAAGGCCTTAAGCGTACTGGTTGATATTATAAAATCCCTTTTTGAATCCGAATTAGGAGAAGGAGAAAGGGAGCTTTTAATTAAAACTCTGATAAAATTCATGGATAGATTAGCTAATCTTGGTGATTTCCCTAGGTCTATCATTTTTAAATGCATCGAAATTATACAAGCGGATATGGTGGACAATCAACTGCTTTATATCCGTAATTCTGGTTATTTTAAAACCTACTTGAATAAAGTGGTTCAATTTCCCGAATACACCCAAATCATCACAGCAATGACATCCCAGTTATTAGCAAAATGTATTGATTATTGGGACGAAACCACCAAGGCAGAAGAATGGTATCATTCTAAACGCCTGCTTTTTCATAGCCTAAATGGTGGTCAAATCAAGGAAATCGGCAACGCATTTTTCCAAAAGCTACGAGAAGAACTAGAACAAGCCACCGACTTTGAAGCCTTATCAAGCCTAATGTTTTACAATGATATTTCAAACTATTTTAGAAGCTTCACTGACAAGATATCTTCTCATTTGGAATCCATTTATTATATCTACTATCTGCTTCATTTGCCTGGTATGTCACATTTAAATGACCACCTGCTTTATGATATGAATCGTAACCTACGAAACGTTTTTACGGAATTGGACCAAGCAGATATTTATGATTTTATCAATACTATCACGGAAGAGTTTCAAGAGCTTAAAAAAGAACATTCCGGAACAGTGTTAGATTGTATCATCACCTTAGGCAAAGAGGTCATCAATACCGGTGATATGGGTAATATTACTCACTTTATAAAATCCCTAACCAGGCTGGGCTTTAACCATCCTGGAAGAATAAGTTTAACGGATGATTGGCAGATTCAAGTCAACACCAGTCATGTTAAGAACATCCGTGTATGGCTAGAATTAATTGAATACGCCCCTGCCGCTATGCGTGAGTTAATCGCATCCCTTATTATAAACCTGAAGCTGGGCGGTATATTTATATCTGACACAGACTTGTTCCAAAGGGATATTACAAAATTACTGAATTCTGATATCACTCCTGTTTATAGGGAAATCAAGCAATTGGCAAGAATATTTCCTGTGTATTTCCGTGATATCGGTGCTGAAGGGCAGTTGCGGGAAGCAACCACCCTTATTGATGAAATTTCTTTGAGAAAAGATAAGCTGATACATTTTTTGAGAAAACAGGTTCATACAGAAAGCAATAATACACATATTCTCCTTACAGAGAGACTAATTCAATATTGGTACGATGGCAATAAAGAGCCTTTGCAGGGCATCATTCCTCATGAGATTTACAAGAATCTTAATACCGATGATGCATGGTTCCAAAACCCTCATGAAATTATGCAAGCTCTCAGCAAATCTTTAAATTCAGATCCTGAAGAGCTGATGATGATGGATATTGATGAAATTAAAAGTGCCATTGATAACATCAATAACGACAACACGCAAGAAAAGTCCAGGGTTTTTTACCTATTCCAGATTTATTCCTTGCTTCTTGAAAAGTACTCTCTGGAGTCAGATGACATTATATCAATGCTAAGCAGCTACAGCTTTTTTGGCCCCAGCGATTTAGAATCGTTACAGAAAGATTTAGAAGCCAATAAAAACATTGATGCCATTAGGAAGATTTATAAATTAATGAGTCATTTAAAATCTATTATTCTAGATCCTAAAGAAAGCGAAGCCTTGGAGAATATTTATTATAAGCGGCACATAGCTGTTGGCATTCCTTCCATGTATGGACAGTATATTGAACCTAAGTTTGATGCTTTAGGGTTGATGTATCGTTTAGAGCGAACTGTAACAAAGCTGATGAACCAAGTACTAACACCTTTTCATACTGAATATATTACAGCAAAGACATTTCGTCAGATTTATGATATTCTAGTTCTGTTTAAAGAAGGTCTGGAGCTTGACGGGATTTACAACCCAGGATTTAACTCCCATTTAGACATGTTAAAGTATGGTTTATCCTCTCCCAGCTTTTCTTTATATCAATACGTGAATATATTCCAGTTTATGGCCCAGGATATCGGTCAAATTATCAGCGAATATTTTAGGGATGTTTACGAAAGGGCCTTGCAAGTAATTATTCCACAACTTGCTGCAGAAAAAGGCAAACAATTATCCGACGAAGATAAAAGCAGGCAGTATTATCATATTGAGGCTGAAAAGTTTATGCGTGACAATCTATCCTCCGCATTCTTGGTACAAGACTTGGATAATTTTATTACCGATATCATCAACACCCTACGAAGCATGATTGATAATTATTCAGAAACCTTTATTGAAAATATCATGACTTATGATCCTGACCTGACCTTTAGCCTTCTTTCAAAGGAAAAAAAGGAGGTTGATAATCCAGTATTTTTAGGAGCAAAAGCTTATTTTCTTAAAAAACTTATTAGCTTTGGTTTTCCTATTCCCCCTGGTTTTGTCATTACAACGGAGGTTTTTAGACATCTAGATACGATAAACGGCCATCCTCAAATTAAGCAGGATTTTGATCGTCAGATAGAAAAGCATATCGCTGCAATAGAAAAACATACGGGCCAATGCTTTGGCAAGCCAGAAAACCCATTATTCTTTTCCATACGTTCTGGGTCTTCTATTTCAATGCCTGGAGCTATGAAAACCTTCTTAAATGTGGGGATGAATGATGAAATTGCAGAAGCCTTTGGTAAGAGGAAGGGATGCGAATGGACCTCTTGGGATTCTTATAGGCGCTTTCTTCAAAGCTGGGGCATGGCTTACGGCATGGAAAGAGATATATTCGATAATCTAATGGTTGAGCATAAGGATCGCCGGGGAGTGGAGCTAAAAATTCAATTCACAGGCGAGCAAATGCGGGAACTCGCACTCTCTTATAAAAAAGCACTTGAGGATCACAATATCATCATTGAAAATGAACCGATGAAACAATTAAAGCAAGCAATACGTCGGGTTCTGGCTTCTTGGTCTTCTGAAAGTACAGTCTCCTATCGCGAGCACATGCAGATAGCCGATGAATGGGGTTCTGCCATAATTGTTCAGAAAATGATATTGGGTAATCTTTCCTCCAATTCAGGAACTGGCGTTGTTTTCACCAGCAGCCCTTTTAGTGGATATTCGGGTATTAATCTTTATGGAGATTTTGCTCTTTGTAGCCAAGGGGAGGATGTAGTATCAGGACTTGTAAACACGCTGCCTATATCAGAACGTCAGCGGAAAAAGCACTATAGTGAAAGCAGCCTTTCCTTGGAATCCGGATTCCCTGAAATTTACAACGCTTTAAAGGAGTATGCTAAGCAACTAATTGAACAATATGGCTTTGTTCATCAAGAAATAGAATTTACCTTTGAATCTGAACATGTAGAGGATTTATATATTTTACAAACCAGAAATCAGCAATTGCGTAAGCAGCAATCCTACGGCGGTTTCCTTCTATCTCCTCATGAGATGAAAATGGTAGGGCATGGCATAGGCGTTAGCAGCGGAGTTGTCTCAGGATTTTTGGCTATTGATGAATCCGATATGAAAGAGTTGAAAGAAAAGCATCCAGGTGCTAAAATCATTCTTGTGCGTCCTGATACTGTGCCTGATGATATCCCCCTCATTTTCTCATGTGATGGGTTGGTCACAAGTAAAGGCGGCGTCACCTCTCATGCTGCAGTAACTGCTGCAGGACTTGGAAAAGTTTGCATTGTAAAATGTGGTGGTCTACAGGTTGACGAGGTTGAAAAAAAATGTATCATAAATGGGCATGTTTTCGTTTCAGGAGACCCAATATCCATTGACGGAGGTCTTGGAAACGTGTATGCAGGTAATTATGAAATTAGATAGCAATGTCAATATCTATATCTATATAAGGAGGATGAAATGGATATTAATTTACAAAACAAAAGGATTCTGGGAATTAACGGAATCGGTAGAATAGGTAAGCTAACCCTATGGAATCACTTAAATCATAAGTACTTTGACGGCATTGTCATCAACGCAGGCCGGGAATTAGGAAAAACTGTAGAAGATGTCATACATTATCTTACTACTGATTCTACTTACGGATCTCTGGATCGTTTTATGTATGGCTATACAGGCAAATCATGCAATGTAAAGATTCTGAACAGAACAGAATCCCTAATTGAAATTGATGGTATTCCTGTAAAAATTCTTAAAAAAGCCAGAAACCCAAGAGAAATTGATTGGGCAAAAGAAAATGTTAGGATAGTCATTGATTGTACTGGCGTCTTCCTGGATCCTACAGTGCCTGCTGATCATCCAAAAGGAAGCCTTCGAGGTCACCTAGAGGCTGGAGCAGAAAAGGTTATATTGAGTGCACCCTTCAAAATCGGTGATTCATCAAGGAAGCTTCCTGATGACAGCTCCACTTTTGTTTACGGTGTGAATCACTCTGCCTACGCTCCTATGAAGCACCATATTATATCAGCGGCAAGCTGTACTACAACAGCCCTTGCACATATGGTTAAACCTCTTCTGGATACAGAAGAAACCTCCCAAATTGTTACTGCATCCATGACAACAGTTCATGCTGCTACAAACAATCAAAATATACTGGATGCGCCTCCAAAGGCTGGAGCAAAGGACTTAAGAAGAAATCGCTCCGTGTTCAATAATATCATACCTACTTCAACAGGTGCTGCTATTGCGCTGGAAGAAATTATCCCGGAAATCAAAAGTGTGGGCTTTATGGCAGATTCCATCAGAATCCCAACAAGCACAGTTTCCCTAATTTCTTTAAACCTGACATTTAGAACAGAGCGAACAGAATCTGGCGAGCCTGTTATTAACCAGAATTTTATCAATGATATTTACAGGAAAGCTGCGGAAGGTGCGCAAAAAGACCTATTGGTTTTCAGTGAAAATCAGAATGTGTCCAGCGATCTAATGGGTGGATTGGCAGCAGTAGTAATAGAGGGATTGGAAAATCATACTAGAACAGGATTTATATCTCTTGATGCCGAAACCCTTGCCAAGTATGGTGTAGAAGCGGGCCAAGACATGAATCTTCCTGTTACCCATGCCAAAGTATTTGGATGGTATGACAACGAATTTGGCTGTTATGTAAATTGCCTAGGAAGACTTACAAAATATGTAGAGAAAAACTTGATATAAGGAAGAGATTCGGAGATATTCACCGAGAATATCTCCTCATCCTCGTTGATTTTACGTGGAGAATTAGGTTCTCTCTTAAACCGCAACTTAAAAAGGGCTCTATGTCAAATGTTGGGGTTGAGCCTTGTAAAACAGAATAAAATATATTTTTTTCTAGAAGCAGTGTGAAATCTGCTTCTAGTTTTTTATCGGAAGAGTTTTGCAGGCTAGAATTACAAAACTCCCATCTAATTTGCATAGCTATACTATAGGGCAGCATTTAGCTGTCCTTTTAGAAGCCGTATTTAAGCACCTTCTGCCTTAGAAAGCAGTAGCATGAAGAATCCGATTTCGAAACCGGTCAAAATTTCTAACCCCATAAGAGACCCTTTTAATGACCTTTATTTTGTTGTTAGTCCCCTCGGTAAAGCCATTGCTGAATCCACAGTCAAAAGCAGCCAGTATTTCCTTGTCCCATCTGCTGAAAGTGTCTACGCAGGCCTTGAATTCAGGTATATCAACGCATCCGACTTGCATGAACCATTCCTTAAGGCGCATCTTTGCCTCACGAACATTTTCACTGTCCATAAAATAGTAGAACTTTTCTTTTAACATGTATGCATCCCTGATTTGAGGTGATATCTGGAGCATACCCTCAAGCTGAAGCCGCTCATCATCCGTTAGGAACTGATAACGCTTTAGGAGTATCCATCTGCTCTTCTTAAAATATATTCGTCTATCCTTACCAAACTTTTTCTGTTCCTCCTTCCTTACTCTCTCCAGAGCCCAAGTAACCTGCCTGCACACATGGAACTTATCAGCTACTACCTGTGCATTTGGAAAGAGTGCATGGGCAGTCTGGCGAAAGAGATTGCTCATATCCATTACCACATATTTCACATTGTTTCGTTTATGCTTATCGATTTTCATGAAGTAGCTATATAGATCCTCTGATTTACGACTTTCTAAAATATCAAGTACCTGCTTTTTCTTAGGATTAGTAAGGATGCATTGAAACTTATGGCCACCTGCATTGCCTTTAAACTCGTCGATTGCAACAACTTCGGGAAGGGATGGTTTGGGGTATGAAATGCGGTCCAAAAGCCTTGTTGCAACAGCTTGAGATACATTATGCCGTTCAGCCACGCTTTTGATCGAGCAGACTTTTCTGAACTCATCCATGATATATGCCTGCATTCTACTCGTCATTCTCTGATATCTTGGAAGAAAACTGATTTTCTGATTGAAACTTTTATTGCAGAATGGACAGTAGTAACGTCTTTTCCTTAAATGTAGCAATACTGATGCGCCAAAGTTAGATAGATCCTTTACTATTTGAGTTCTATAATCATGGATACGCTTTGTTTCGTGCCTACAGTGAGGGCAGGCTTGAGTTTCAAGTTTCATATCAAGGAAAATATGTACTTCTTCATTAATATTTTCTACCTTTGTTACAACTACATCTTTTAATCCAAGTAAGTTTTCTGTATAATCTGTATAGAGCATGATAAAACCTCCTTAAATGTTGTCTTAGCAACTCCATTTTACAAGAGATTTTATCCATGCTCTACTTTTTTCAAAAAAATGAAATGTTGGAGCATCTGATTTTTTCTCAGACACCCCAACATTTATTATACAGCCTTTCTTTTTTGATATAGGCTCTGACACCTTTTTTATTCATGACCTCTTTTTTACAAAGTTAGGCCTTATGATTTAAGTTTACTAAGCTGATAATAATGTAAGCTTCCAGCGTAGCAAGTATAAACTCCAGCCCTCAGGGTTCCCTTCCTTTAAATGGCGCTAATAATATTCCCTTTATCATTTTACTGAGTTCTAATATTTGTGCCCTCTTTTCCTGCCTTAAGCAAGGCTTTGTTTTTACTTAGAGAAAATGCCATGATAAAAATCAGCACCCCTGTCACCAGCAGGATCCATTCGATTTTTATTGCATCTGACATAGGCCCAAAAATCACCATGCCTAAGGGCATCATGGTACTGGATATCATCATCAATATTCCAAACACCCTTCCTAGGAAATCCTCTTCAACATTTACCTGCAGTAGAACTGTAGCAGGCGTGTTAAATATTGGCATAGCAACTCCGCTCAGCACCATAAATATGATGTAAAGCCAAAAGAAAGGCGTCAAACCTAAGGCAGCTGTGGTTGCACCGATTAGAAGACAGGAAAAGGTCATTGTGTAAACTTTATTACTAAACCCGCCCCAGATGGCCATAATCGCCCCGCCTAAAATCATTCCTAGAGAAAAAGCAGTTTCAATAGCAGTAAGACGCCAAACATCACTACCAAAACTCCTGGCAACCTGAAGCGGCGTCAAAAATGCCACCGGCGCTGCTAGAACAAAAAATATAGCTAGAAATATAAAATATTTCAATATAAAAGGATGTTCTTTAATATATCCCAACCCTTGCCTCATGTCGCTAAAATAGCCTGTAACTTGTTTTTCCCTCGCTTTATGATGAACGGGGGCATGCACAAAGAAGAATAAAACAATAATAGCAAGGGCAGCAGTTATAACATCCACAAAAAATATAACTTCGATGGTAGCAATAGATAAGAGTACACCACTAAGAATCGGAGAAACCATAGTTACCGTTGACATCAGGCTTCCGTTGACAGCATTCACCTTTGTTAGCTTTTCGGCCTTAACAATCTGAGGCAAAAATGCTCCAACTGCAGGGCTTTGAATTCCTGACCCAAAGGACCGAATGGCAGTAATCCCAAATAGAAGCACAATGGAATCATACCCCATTAAAAAAAGAATAGCCAAAATAAGTGTTGCTAAAGCAATAGAAGCATCTGCCCCTATCATGAGTATTTTCCGATTATATCGATCTGCCCAGACCCCTGCAAAAGGGGAAATTATAAATGTAGGTATGGCGGCACAAACAATAGACAAGGTCATCATTATGCCAGACTGGGTTTCTAAAGTGATATGCCACATGATTGCATATTGCACCAGGGAAGAACCAAAAATAGATATATTCTGGCTAGCTAAAAACAATATGATATTCTTTTCCCAAAAGCCACTGTTCATTTTCTCTTTCATCTTATATATCCCTTAATCCTCAGATTATTATCCCTTTCCTTTTGTAATCTTTTTTGCATTTTTAATTGTATAGGCTCATTTTATCGTAACTGTTCACTCCCGGCTGGCTCGATGTACAAAATTTCAAGTTGTCTGCGAATTTCTGGCCCAATTTTGCATAAATTATCTAATTTATGCAATAATCCCACGATCATACATGCTAATGCGCATAAAACAACACACTACTTGAAATTTTGCACATTTTTTGTGCCTAGAGTTAGCCATGTGTGAACAGTCTCATTTGCTTTCAGTATTTTACCACACCCTACTGTATTATCATATAAGTATAAAGTTAAATAGTAAAATTATATTTTTGATTTGTAAAATTGGTAACTAACACAATCAACTGTTATAAATAACGTTTCTAACTAATCATTTATTGTTTACAAGGTTTGATATTTGCCATATGTTGCATATGGTTAGTTTTTAAAAGCGCTGTCAACCTATTTCCCAAAATTCAAATCAAAAAGCCACACTCCCTAAATTCCAAATCAAATAGCCACGCTTCCTATTATAGAAACGTGACTACATTGAAAATTTATTTCTGTAGATATTATGAGAAGGCTCAGCGGGCAGGGATGATCTCTTACCAGGTACTTTTCAAGAAATCTGGAATCCACTAAACATAAAAGGCAGATATGAAATCTGCCTTCTCTTTATGATATTATTAATTATTATGTTTAAACCTATCCATCTAAAATACTCCTCCGTTTGAGTGAAAGGTTTAGATGTTTAAGGGACTAGGGATTTAAGGGTTTAATGTCATAGGGATTTAAACATCTAATAGGTCTAAAAGTTGTTTTTTAGATTTCACACCAACAGTAGCGTCAACCACCTTGCCATCCTTCATGACCACTAAGGTTGGAACACTCATGACCCTAAATTTTGAAGCCAACTCTGGCTCTTCATCTACATTCACCTTACATACCTTCGCATTAGTCACCTCTTTTGCTAAATCTTCGACCACAGGCAAGAGCATTTGGCAAGGACCACACCATGGTGCCCAGAAATCTAATAAAACCGGTTCCGTAGCATTCAATGCTTCTGCTTCAAAATTTTCCTTTGTTATTATCATTGCACTCATTTTAATTCTCCTTTTTTAATATAAAACAATCTTACCATTCATTTATATCGCCATGCCGACCAAGAAGCCTATGGCTGCACCGTATAGGGATGAACTCATGGGATTTGCCGTTATGGGGCAGCTTCCAGTAGAACACCCTACAAAGCGATAATATAGAAAACCTAACAAAGCGCCAGCCACAATGCCAATTATACTTTTAAGAACCATTTGCACCTCCCCATTAGCTATAAACTGTAATAAACTAATCCTTTATTTGTGAATTAAGAATACCATATCTATCATGCTGCTTTCAGTGACAATGTCACAGCTAAAACAGCCAGAGACCGAGAGATGATTGGCCGTGGCTGGCGGCCACGGCCAATCATCTCTCGGTCTCTGGCTGTCAATTATTATTCTAGTCCCAAAGCCTATTTCAGCATTTCAATTAACTTTTTCATAGCTGCTGTCTCTTCTGCCACCAGCTTCTTAGCCAAGGCTTGCTGTTCCTTAATTGCCTTTTCATATATCGCTATTTCCGCTGAGAAATCAGCATCTTCCACATCATATTTTTCCATGAGACCACGAGTGGCTGCTTCTACGTTAGCAGGTGTGAAGTTACGATCAGTTCCCCAGAATAAGTTGTCTTGGTTTTCTTTTCCCCAGAACATATCATTTTGAATAGCAATAACCTCTGGGCTAAAGTACATTGAATACCATTCAAGAACATTGTTTACTTGCCATGCATATTCATCTGCAGCTGTTACGCCATCGCCCTCTTCTAAGCATTTAATAATCTCCTGCATTAGCATAATGTTTTCTTGTGGAGATTCATGGGGGACGATTGGCTTTTCATACATAAGCCCTAAGAACTCATCTTGAACATACTTAAATATCTTTAGGTTTTTTGCGTTCAGCTCTTTACCCTTGTTTCTCAATTTCTCAAGAGCTTCTGGGTCTGCATCACCTAGTAGTTCATCATTATATTCCTTATTCAGGTTAAGAATTTCCTGTTTTGATGCTTCTGTTGCAGCCTTCAGATCCGTTAATGCTGCTTTGTAAGCGGCTATATCTGCACCGGCAGCTGATAGAATTTCCTCGTCTAGCGCTGCAAGGAGTCTGTCATACTGAGAAGTGTAGTCCAGGAATAATGCAGGTGTTTGGTCAATATAGTGAGCCAAAGCACCATAAAATTTAATATTGAAATCCATTACATCTTTATTATAAGTGCTAGGATCATCAAACTGAGAATGGTACCTGTCTACATAAAACGGGAACACAGTTGCCATATCTTCTTGCAATAAGAAGCCGTTTACTGTAGATGGAACGCCGGCAACATAGTATGAGAAATCATCAGAGTAGGTATAGGTCTGATATCCTGCTGTCTTTACCCCATCCGGAAATACATTAACAGGCTCCGGTGATAGAGGATATGTGTTTACAAAACAATCAATCATACTATACATTTCCGGTGCGGAATAAACGCTTGTATAAGTATCAAATTCATAAGCAGGAAGTTCAAAGTTAATAAAGGCCAATGTCTTTCCTACCCATTCAGGGTGAGTTTCATTGATCATTCTCCAAGCTCCAACGGTCCAGTCAAACATGGAATAACTGGAACCCCACTCTTCTGCTCCATGTAGTACAAACAGGATGTCATTTTCAGGAACATATCCGCTTTCTATCATAGCCTTTGCCATAGCAAGCACTAGGCCTACTGCGCAATTATCATCCTGGAATCCCTTGAAGTACATATCATAGTGAGCACCTACAACTATTTGCTGATCGGAGCTCTTTCCCTTAATCTTTCCTAATACATTATAGCTGGTACCGCCATCTTCCACGATATTATCCACTTTCAGTGTGGCAGTAACCTTGCCCTTTTCAAGCTTTCCTTTTATGTAGTCAGAATCATTTACGCTAATGCTGACGCAAGGTATACTAGTCGGTCCGCAAATATCCTGACAATTTAATGCATCCTTGCTTACTTGGGCAAAGCCACCGACGTTTGCACTCATAATGGCTGCTGCGCCTTGTAACTCCGCTTCAAGCATAGGATATGTAATCCACCAGTTTGCTCTCATGTCTATATCAATGAGTACGATTTTTCCCGTTACATCAATGTCCTCATAGTCATACATGGTGCCGTCGCCTACATAGACGATTTCAGCTGTTATTCCCTCTTCAGGAGTTCCCGCTGTAGCATAGCTGTGTGGAAGTATTACTTTATCTTCCCCCTCAAGCTTTAGAGATGCTCCGTTAAACTGCCATTTAGTAACATCTGCCGCTACTTTCTCTGTCTCTACGAGTCCGATTTTTTTAACCTCTTCCAATAGGTATTCTGCCGCTGCATGCTCTGCATCACTGCCGGCCGTTCGAGTTCCTAGGCTTGAGGATAAATAATCTGGGTTGGTTGAAAGCTCATATGCAATGTTATAAGCATATTCTTGGTCCACAGCCGCTATGAATTTTTCATACGCAGACTGGGCTTGAGCGGATACTTGCTCTTGATCTACTGGTGTAGGTTCGGGCTCAGGCACCGGTTGGGGCTCAGGCTGAGATGCAGGTTTACCATCAGGAATCAATATTTTCTGATTTGGGAAAATTAAATGAGGGTTTGTTAACTTATTATATTCTCCCAAGGCCTGCCATGTCGTGTTATACAGCTTTGAAATGTCCCATAGGGTGTCCCCTTTTTTCACCGTATAAGTGGTGTCTGCAAAGGCCAGCCCAAAGCTTCCGATAACCAAAGTTAGGATGAGCAGTATGCTCAAGCTTTTTCTTTTCATAATCTTTCACCTCCGTAAATAATAACATTATTTACTGAATCGTCCGAAAAATCAAAATAATGTTGGCGTGGTTAATAATTATTACTACATTTAGTATGAGAATTTCTTTTTAGTTTCAGCCTCAGCGGTACGGCCATTTTCTTTTCGAAATCCTATTTACTTTTCGAGCCTTGATCTGGGAATCTCAACTTTGAAGTATTTTAGATAATTTCTTCAGTATATAATAAATCTTCTGTGCGACATGTTGTCCTAATCAATATATTTAAGAAGATACAGAAATATAATAGAAAGAATAGAAAGTTAAGTAACCGCACTCAGTCATGAACTAAACCTTTGAAAACTTCAGGGGATTCATGATGTTTACATTTCCTTTAGATGAAACAAATACTCTAACCTTCTATTTGACCGCAGCTGTGTATGCTTTAAATGCTGTAGGTACAGAGTACTTATGTTTTATTTCATCCTTTGTAGCCCAGACGTAACTGGATTCATTCTCCATCCTTGTCCCCTGAAAAAAATAGCCAGTCATATGCCATTCGAGGTGAGTAAAAATATGTTTCGATGGTTTAAGAGTAGTAAAATTTATGGCCTTTATGCCCTTTGCATAGAGTACGTCGATACACTGCTGCTCTGTTAAATGACCTTCAAAATTTGGGAATTCCCAAAGATTCGGTAATAGCCCCTTCTTGTCCCTCTTTTGTAAAGCATAAGTGCCATCGCAGTCAATAATTAATACTGTACGCTTTTCAATACTACGTGCTTTCTTATTGGTCCTTACTGGAATTTCAGAGATTATTCCTTGAAGATTTGCCTGACACAGACTCTGTACTGGGCATTCAGCACACTTAGGCTGACCGTTTGGCAGACAAATAGTTGCCCCAAGATCCATTAAAGCCTGATTAAAGTCACCTGGATTATTTTTGGGAACCAAGGTTCTGACAATAGACTCAAAATTCTTTTTTGTAGCGGTCAGACTAATATCCTCACTACTGGCAGTAACCCTAGCTACTATGCGCAATACATTCCCGTCTACTGCCGGCACAGCCTGTCCAAAGGCGATAGAGGCAATTGCGCCTGCTGTGTAGGGTCCAATTCCAGGTAGGGACATTAAGTCTTTAATATTGCTTGGAATCACACCATTAAAATCCTGCTGTATTTTTATGGATGCCTTCTTTAAATTAAGTGCTCTATTGTAATATCCTAGCCCTTGCCAAAGTTTTAATAGCGTTTCTTCTTCCATCTTCGCCAGTTCAGAAATGGTGGGAGCTTCAGCTATAAATCTTAAAAAGTATGGTATAACCGTATCCACTCTTGTTTGCTGCAACATGATTTCTGATATCCAAACCTTATATGGTGTCGGGTCACTTCTCCATGGCAGCTCCCGTGCTTCCATGCTATACCATTCTAATAATTTGTTTTGAAATTGTTTAATGTTTTCGTTTAATTTAGTAGTCATAAAACTTTATTCTCGCCTTCTGCAGTCATATGTTATTCGCTTATTTTTGTTGGCTTATGTGTATTTGCTTATGTGCTATTCGCTCCGCTCATTTGCTTCTATTCTATAATGGGTCTGCTCACCTTTGGGGGTCTGCTCATCTTTGGGGGTCTGCTCACCTTTGGGGATCTGCTCACCTTTGGGGATCTGCTCACCTTTGGGGACTGCCCACCTTTGGGGGTCTGCTCACCTTTGGGGGTCTGCTCACTTTTGGGGACTGCCCACCTTTGGGGCCTGCTCACCTTTGGGGACTGCCCACCTTTGGGGGCCTGCTCATCTTTGGGGGCCTGCTGACCTTCGGGGGCCTGCTGACCTTCTGCTCACCTTTAGAGTCTTTAATTTTAGGGTTTCCTATATTTAGACTACTGGATTTTGGGTTCCTCTCATTTCTACAATTAGACTTCCGGCTTTCGGCCCTCTCATTTCAGAATTTATATATCTTGGGTTCCTACACTTTTGACCTCTTTGCCCTTTTTTGTAGGAACTTTGGCCATTTTTTCCTACTTTTTCACCTCAAATCCCGGAAAGTGTAGGAACTCTTGCCTCCCGGCTCCTACACTTTTCACCTCTTTGCCCTTTTTTGTAGGAACATTGGCCATTTTTTCCTACTTTTTCACCTCAAAACCTGGAAAGTGTAGGAACTCTTGCCTCCCAGTTCCTACATTTTTGACCCCTTGGGTCCTTTTTTGTAGGAACATTGGCCATTTTTTCCTACTTTTTCACCTCAAAACCTGAAAAGTGTAGGAACTCTTGCCTCCCAGTTCCTACATTTTTGACCCCTTGGGCCCTTTTTTGTAGGAACTTTGGCCATTTTTTCCTACTTTTTCACCTCAAATCCCGGAAAGTGTAGGAACTCTTGCCTCCCGGTTCCTACACTTTTGACCCCTTGGGCCCTTTTTGTAGGAACATTGGCTATTTTTTCCTACTTTTTCACCTCAAATCCCGGAAAGTGTAGGAACTCTTGCCTCCCGGTTCCTACACTTTTAACACTAAAGCAAGCTCTCCCACTCTTTTTCCTTAAAACCAACTCTCACATCATCTCCACGAACAAGTATGGGGCGCTTGACCAGCATCCCATCGTAGGCCAAAAGGTTTAATTGTTCCTCTTCAGACATAGTAGTTAGTTTTTCTTTTAGATTTAATGTTCTATAAATTTGTCCGCTTGTATTGAAGAATCTCTTGAGTGGAAGTCCACTTTTTTGGTGCCACATGCGTAACTCTTCAACAGTAGGGTTATCATTCTTAATATTTCTGTACTCATAGGTTATGCCCTGGTCATCAAGCCATTTTAGCGCTCTCTTGCATGTGGTACAATTTGGATAGCATAAAACTAACATACTTTTCCCTCCATTTATATGATCTACAAAACTTAGCAGATTCCGTATCATCATCAAGCTTATCAATGCTAGTAACCTTTGTGGGATCAAAACTGTTAATGATTCTTGTCAGAATCATCATCTAGCCTGCCAATGTCTATAAATATCTTTATAAAATCTTTATTATAATCGTTCTCTACCCCGTATTCTACCCGTTTTTAGATTAACAGTAAACGTTAAGCTTAGATAAAAAGCCATTTAAAATTTTCCTGTAGGAAATCCGAATTATTATAAACTAGGGGCTAAGTAGATACAAAGCGGAATCCCAAATGTATTTTTAGTTTCTATATCAGATTAATGATACCAAGGGCCAGGCCATTGTGCTATTCCACCATCAGAGGCCATTTAACTGTTCTAAATAACGCAAAGAAAAAGGTACTACTCACTTAGTAACTCAATTTCGTGAATAAAAATACTTATTTAAGTGTTAGATTTCTAGTAAAGAATTTGGGATTAATTTATCTGATTAATTATTTCTTGATAGGTACCACTTTGTACACAGTTAGTTTATTACTTGCTCAGCTGAAAGGGTGGATGTGTCAAACTTTGATACCACTTCACACAGTTAGTTTATTATTTACTCAGCCGAAAGGGTGGATGTGTCAAACTTTGATACCACTTCACACAGTTAGTTTATTATTTGCTCCGCCGAAAGGGTGGATGTGTCAAACTTTGATACCACTTCACATACAGTTAGTTTATCACCATTCACCTGGAACCTTATATCTAAGCCACTAAATTCAAAGCCATATACTCGGTGGGGCTCATCTTGATACCCCGGCCTGGGGTCTTGTCTCAGTACTTCAATCAAGGCTTCCTGCTTTTCTGTTGGAATCAGTTCTAACAACTGAATAGGAAAATCCACCTCCAGCATGACATACTTAATATGGTCCGTAAAACCACCAGTGGCTTCAGGATGACTGTCACTATATGGGATGTAGGGTTTTATATCGTAAATAGGAGTGTTGTCCATTAAATCAGCTCCAGAAATGTGCAGTAAGGGGCCTAATTCTGTATGATGCTCAATGCCGTCCAACCTAACAGATGAAAGCCCAATAGGGTTAGGACGGAATGTGGATCGAGTTGCAAATACTCCTTTTCTAATGTTCCCACCTAAGCGTGGTGGTCTAACGGTTGGAGACCAAGTATCACAAATGGAGGCAGAGAACTCCCAAATCAACCATATGTGGGAATATTCTTCTAATCCTCGAAAAGCTTCCGGGTTGCGGTATTCCGGTTCGAATATTATGGTGGATTTCAGTGCTTCCACAAGGCCACTTTGCCTTGGTATTCCAAATTTTGTGGGGAAATCCGTGTGTATCCGAGCAATCACCTTCATTGTAGTTTCATTTTCATTTTTTGTTCTAGTCATCCTAGTTTCCTCTTCGTTATTTCTGACATCTTTAGTTTCCATAATTCATTTGATTAGGGGGCAATGCAGATGTTGATATGAGTGTAACGGGGATGGTCCCACCATCGACCCTTTTATCCTCAGCACAAGTACATTGTTTTATAATTTTTAACTTCAGCTAGAATGTTATATAGTTGTAAGAAAAATGTCAAGACAATGGCTCAGATGCATTGCAATATGCTTGAAAATGTCCAGTATGTGAGCCTTTGAGACTGCAGATTCTAAAACATTGCTTTATCAATTATATTCAGAGCTCTAAAAATTGAACATGTGAGGTGATACCTTTTTTGCTAGAAGCAGATAACGGAGAAGTCGGCGTAAAGATTGAGCATCATCCCTAGTCATCCATAACTAAGCTAGTCACCTTTGACTATGTTATTGTTAGAATCTTTATAACAATATAATTCTTCATTGCATTTAAAATGTTTATTTAATCAGCCTCACACCAATTTCACTAATTTTAGAATATTTGGCACACTTATTGCACCTATATATAAGTACGCGCGCAAAACATATCATAAACAAAGATTATCAATAAGATCTATGTATCGAGGAGGATTTTGCAATGAAAAAGATTTTTTATAATGGCGATATTCTAACTATGACTGACGACAAAAAACAAGTGGAAGCTGTTTATGTAGATGACAATGTTATTAAGGCAACAGGAAGTCTTGACGAATGTAAGGCAGCTGCTGAAAAAGATTATGAAATGATCGATCTAGATGGTAAATGCATGTTACCAGGATTTGTTGATGCTCATACTCATCCTATGATGCTTGGAATGTGTAAAATTTGGGCTGACTTAAGTTATCCTAAAGTTGCTAGCATAGATGATTTAATCAGAGTTCTTAAAGAACATGCTAAGACACTTCCTCCAGGAGAGCCTATTAGAGGTTATGCTTTTGACCAAAGGAAGTTTAAGGAAAACCGTCATCCTACCGCTGAAGACCTTGATAAGGTTTCAACCGATGTGTATGTACAGATCATGCATACAAGCGGCCATTGCAATGTTGTTAATACTAAGTTACTAAGAGATATTTGTGTTAACGATGATACTCCAGACCCAGAAGGCGGAGCCTTTGGAAGAGACAGTGAAGGTAGACCTAATGGTCCTCTGTTTGATAGTGCTAATGACCTTCTTTCTGGTCTGGATGGTGTACAACCTGGTAACCATGGTCCAAATATACACATGCCTGATAGCAAAGAAAATCTTATGCGTCGTTTCGAGGTAGGACAAGAATATTTTGTTAGAGCAGGTATTACTACTGTGGACGAGGTACAATTAACCAAACAGGAACTAAATACTTACCTAGAAGCAAGAGATCAAAATAAATTAAGAATAAGAATGGAAATGTCTTACCTATCTAACTATCTAGATGATGTAATTAAGCTTGGATTTAATAGTGATTTTGGCGACAATTGGCTCACCATTGGATCAATTAAATTCTATTCTGATGCTTCCCTTCTTGCTGGAACTGCTAATGTAAGCAGCGGATATAAGGACAGTGTAAGAAACGAAGGATACTACTATCACACTCCTGATGAAATGAAGGAAATCTTAATAAAAGCACATAAGAATAGATTACATACTATTACTCATGCCCAAGGCGACCTTGCAATGGAACCAATAATCCAGGCGATTGAGCAGGCACAAGCTGAAGATCCATGGCCAGAAGCAGTTCATAGAATAGACCACTGTGGCCTTCCAACTGAAGATCAGGTTAGAAGAATGGGAGAAGTAGGCATCTATGCTGTACCACAGAATGAGATGAACTATCTATATGGTGATGGGGTTGCAAATGCTATTGATATGGAAGTTGCTCAAAATTATTCCCCACTAGCTTGGTTTAAGAAATATAATGTACCTTTTGCGATATCTTCTGACGCACCTGTAACAACTCCAAATCCAATGGAAGCAATCCATGCTGCAGTAACTAGAAAAACTATCCTAGGCAATGTGTTAGGTGCTCATCAAGCAATATCAGTTGAAGATGCACTAAAATCATACACTATTGTAGCGGCGAAATCCGTAAGAAGATCACATATTGCTGGATCCATCGAGCCTAACAAATTAGCTGACTTTGCTATTTTAGACAAATCACCTCTTTCCCTCAAAGAGGACGAGCTTGATGAATTAAGAAACATTAAAGTTGTAGAAACATGGCTAGACGGCAAAAAAATTTATGAAGCATAATCATTAATTCTCCCTGCATATTGCCTTTGCTTTTAAAGGAATGTAAAGGAGTTTTAGTTGAAATAGCATGCCTGCAAGCGTCAGTAATAGCACCATCCATCAAAACCTTATCCGCCGGCGCTTGCGGCCATGCTACTTGATATTGCCGAACGAGGGAATGAATGATTATTCATTAATATATCAAATGAAAATTACGATTAAACCATCGTATTTTAGAAGTTATCACTGAATTTTTTGGAGGTTGCGCTATGAAAAATAAAAATATAGACATTTCCCTCATGTTAATATGCCTACTTATCATCGTTATTGTTGTGGCACTTTTAGCAATTTTCCCTCAGCAAAGCACGGATTTAATAGGCTCACTATTCACTTCAATAACTGATAATTTTGGCACATTAATACTGTGGTTCGGGTTCTTAGTATTTCTTTATTGCCTCTATATGGCCTTCAGCAAACATGGTAATGTGTTGCTTGGAGACAAAGATCAAAAGCCCGACTACTCAATGTTTCAGTATATATCAATGATGATATGTGCAGGGTTGGGTGCCGCTGCAGTTATATGGTCTTTTGTGGAATGGGCATATTATTACTCTTCTCCAGCCCTTGGAATAGAGCCTATGACTCCACTAGCTGCAGAATGGTCCACAGCTTATAACTTGTTCCACTGGGGCTTTACACCATGGGCAATGTTTGTAGTACTTGCAATACCAGTATCTTATGCTTTCCATGTCAGAAAAATACCTGCACTTAGATTCAGTAATATATGTGCAACTATGATAGGCGAAAAGTCTTATACTAAACCTATATGCAGACTCATTGACTTTTTCTTTGTATTTTGCGTTGTTGGTGGCCTAAGTGTTACACTAGGTCTTGGAATTCCAATTATTGCTTCGGGTATAGGAACACTGTTTAATTTTGAACCAACCTTCCTTACAAACGTCATTATTACAATTTTTATCGCCGCACTATTCTCACTAAGCTCCTATGTCGGCATTGATAAAGGAATGAAATATTTAAGTACTATAAATATTTACGCTGCGATTATATTTATTCTAGGATTGCTCTTTACCGGACCTACTAGATTTATCTTAAAGCAAATCTCTACAGGATTAGGTCGGATGTTGCAAAACTACGTAATTATGAGTATGTGGGCAGATCCTATTCAAGATGGCGGATTCCCAGAAGCCTGGACGATCTTCTTTTACGCTTTTGGGATTGTATATGCTGCACTTATGGCTTTGTTCATTACAAAGGTATCAAGAGGTCGTACAATGAGGCAGATGATCTGCAGTGTTATCTTTGGCGGAGGAGGCGGATGTTTTATATTTTTCGGTATCAATGGCAGCTTTAGTATGAATCTGCAATTAACCGGAAAAATGGATGTCGTTTCTACCCTCTTTGAACAAGGAAATGGCCCAACTATTATAGGAGTTATTGATAATTCTGTCTTTGGTGTTGTGGGAATAGTTATATTCCTAATTATCACAATATTATTCTTGGCAACAACATTAGACTCTGCTGCATTCTCACTTTCTGCAGCTTCAACAAAACGCTTATCTAGTGACGAGGAAACATCCCCAATGCTTAGGTTGTTCTGGTGTATTACTTTAGCACTATTACCACTTGCAATGAACTACATTGGTGCGTCACTAAATAACCTTCAGACAATAACCATTGTAACATCATTACCTTACATCCTAGTTATGATTGGTATGACTAAGGGCTTGCTAAGATGGATGAAGGAAGATGGAAATTAATAAAACATCCTATTTATAACCATTCAAAAAGAGGTGGATTTTCCACCTCTTTTTGTTATATTATGAGAATAAATCCTTACCTTTTTGCCCAAGGACGCTTAAATATTGTTTGGATTTACTCTTTATTATCCTTCCTAAAGCTAATATGCTCCTCTTAAAATCTTTTTTCTTAGATACCCCAACATTAATTAAATTCCAAGATTAATCGCTCTCTGTAGCAATATATTTTCTTATTTTCCTCGCCGCTGTTGTTTGGCTGATATTAAGAGCCTTTGCAAGTTTAACTGACGAGTTTTCCTTTTTATAAACCTCTTGTATGATCTTCGCTTCATATTGCTCTAAAGCGAGATTTAAATCAGTTATATTTTGGTGATAATCTTCAGTATCATAAACAGCTATAAACTCTTGAATTGATTCAGGCAACTCATTCTTCGTAACGATTTCTCCATCTGTAATCACAGCCATGCTATATACAGTATTTTCAAGCTCCCTTATATTGCCTGGCCATGGATACCTCATAAATATATTTAATACTAAAGAGTCAAATATCTTGTTAAATCCAAACTTTTTGTTGGCCTTAGAAAGAAAAGTATTACTTAGTAATGGAATATCCTCTCTCCTTTCTCTTAAAGGAGGTATAACAAAGGATGCCATATTAATTCTATAAAGAAGGTCCTGTCTAAAACTACCTTTTTCCACTTCTTTTGTTAAGTCCTTGTTTGATGCACAAATTAGTCTACAATTAACTTTTTTTGTTTCTGTGCCCCCGATTCTTCTTACCTCTTGATTTTGGATAACACTTAACAGTTTTGCTTGTGCTTGGATATTCAGTTCGGATATTTCATCCAGGAATAGTGTCCCCCCATTAGCCACCTCGAAAAGACCGCTTTTTCCTTGAGTATGAGCACCAGTAAAAGCTCCTTTTTCATACCCAAATAGTTCTGATTCAATTAAATTATCTGGTATGGCTGCACAATTCACCTCAACAAACTTGCCAGAAGCATAATTGCTGAGCTTATGTATTTTCTTCGCAATTAAAGTTTTTCCTACGCCTGTTTCTCCTTGTAGTAGTAAATTAATATCGTATTTTGCAATTCTTTGAATCATTAGAAGCATCTTTTGAAAATCGCCGTTCTTTGTATCAAAATCTTCAATTACTGCTCTCTCATAAGAAATCTCGTTAATGACATTGTTATAATACTCAATCTCTTTTGCCTGTTTTTCATAAAGGCTTAATAATTTTTGATAACTGCTGATATCTCTTGAAAATGTTATGACTTTGGTGATTGTGCCCTGATCATCATATAAGGGAAAAGCTGTAACAATAACATCTTGGCCGCTTTTCAATTTTTGTATTACGGTCTCTTCTTTTCCACTTTTTAATACGACTGCTACAGAAGAGGGATTAAAAATACCTTGCTTCTCCAATGTGTAAACATCTTTATTGATCAGTTCTTCAGCGGGTAAACCATAATAATTATCAAAGTTGCTGTCAACATTGATAATTACTCCCTTTCCATCTGTTATTAAAACTCCGATGCAGTTCATGGTTTTTAAAATATCTTTGATTAAATTTACATCGCTCATAATAATCTCCATTCCACTACTGTTAGATAGTGATATTAAGTTATGCTTTCATCTCTTAATTTGATTATAATAATGTTAATATACTTAATGTTAGAGGTTGATCCATCCTGTGAAAAACCCGATGCAGTCCCGATTCAGTAAAATTTATCGGAAAGTTATCAGTTAACATAATATTAGTTGTCAGCGATATATTAAATAATTTTATTATATTCTAGTTCTTCATTATCTACAAAGGTTTTTATTAGGATGATTTTTGAATAAGAGCTTTTAAAAATTGGGTCACTTTTTTGAAACAAAAGGGTTGTCCTTTATTAAAAAACGCCATGGATATTGAGCTGCTTCACCTGCATAATCTACGTTAATTCTAGGCTTTTCAGATATCTGCTCTGGCTCAATTGGTGGGGCATCCAGTATATATATTTTCTTACCGCATAGGTCCAAGCCGTTCTCACTTCTGGAGATATCCATAGCTTGACACAGCTTTCCTGGCCCGGAACACAAGGTTTTAATGTTTTTTCCTTCTGCCTTTCTACGGTCTACCATCAGTTCTATACCCTCTAATGGCTCGATGGCTCTAATAAGTATAGCCTCCGGCATGCCTACAACATTGTTCACCACATTAAAACAATTATACATTCCGTAAATTAGATAAACATAAGCAAAGCCTCCTGGCCCATGAATCACCTCAGTACGCTGGGTACGCAAATTCCTATAGGTGTGGGCTGCCGCGTCCCCCGGTCCCATATAAGCCTCTACCTCTACTATAATGCCAGAGGTTTTTCCAGCCTTAGAATCATGAACTAAGGTTTTTCCTAGCAATTCCTTTGCTACTGTTAAACCATCTCTTTCATAAAATTTCCGTGAAAGTTTACCCACAATAGCCTCCTAAGTTGTTTTTTCTTATTGTTACCCATTAGGAACCATTTAATTAATCATCTCGAAGGGGTCTTTGGTCTACTGCTTTGGAAAATGAGAGCTGGGGCAATATAAGTTTCACTCAATATGGGCCAAAGGGCGAAGCTGCTGATTCTCCCAAAAGGTAATCAACAACCACGCCCCCGCAACCACACCAAGCATTTTGCCTCTATTAGGCAACAGCTTCCTTATTATTTTTTATATATTGATCATTAGCATAAACAATAGCATATTCTGCACTATCGAATACATGGTCCTCACCAACAATCTCTATGAGACCACCCTGTACTAGCTTCTTCATTACCTTAGGTTGAACACTGGTTAATATTACTTTTATCCCTGACTCCTGTAGGCTTACGGTCAACTCTGTCAGCGCCTGTAACCCAGATAGGTCAATAACTGGTACCCCTCTCATTGAGAGTATTAAGACAGAAGTGTTTTGTAGTTCAGACAACTGTGATTTTAATTTTTCTACAACAGCGAAAAAGATGGTTCCAGTTAAGTAAGCAACTCTTATATGCTCTGGCACCCTAGGAATGTTAATCCCTATCTCCTCAAGTCTTTCGTTTTCAACTTTACTTATGGTAATATCAATATCCGTTATCCTCACTACTATCAGTACCGCAGAAAAAGCAACTCCAATGATTATTGCTTTGGTCAAATCTAATACTACTGTTGCGCCTAAGGTTATGGCAAACTTAGCAATTCCTGCTTTAAAACGGTGACTAAATATGTAGCGAATATTGTCCCAGTCATTCATTCTCCATGCCGTCATTATTAGAACACCTGCCAATGCTGAAAGTGGAATAGCAGACATGACCGGTGCTAAAAGAAACATGGACAATAATAAAATCACTGCATGAATAATCCCTGTGAGTCGAGTTTCACATCCTGATTTAATAGCTACACTGGTTCTTGCAATAGCTGCTGTTGCCGGTACTCCCCCGAAAAACGGAATAATTACATTGCCGATTCCTTGAGCAACTAGTTCTCTGTCAGCATTCAATTTTTCATTTTTAAGTTTCCCAGCGGCAGCGCCGCAAAGTAGGCTTTCTATCATTGCTAAAGCAGCTATACTCAAAGCTGGTACTAGAAATTCTGTAAATTGACCAATAGAAATTGAAGTTAAAGATAATCGATCAGACAAGAAAATAGTTTTTGGAATTTCTCCCACTACAGCAATATCAAGCTTCAAAATGCTGTTTATAATTAACACAATAATTAGACTTGCCAAGGAAGATGGGATCTTATCATTCCACTTTTTGGGCCAAAGAATCATAATAACAATAACAAGCAATCCTATGGCTAGTGTGGGCAAATCGGGGTTAAAACCTTGAGTAAAGTATGAAAGAAATTTCGTAATGGCCAGCTCTCCTTCGGAAGTCACTCCAAATAAATTGTCTAGCTGTCCTAAGGCAATAATAACGGCAATACCCGATGTAAAGCCCGTAATAACCGATGAAGGGATAAAATATATCACTCGCCCTAGTTTAAATATACCAGCTAGAATAAGTATAATTCCTGCTAAAAAGCTGGCAATAAAAATACCATTTAATCCGAATCTATGGGCAAGCATAATTAGAATAGCCGTCATTGCTCCCGTAGGACCTGATATCTGAAAGGATGCGCCAGATAAAGCTCCTATAATCACGCCGCCTATGATGGCTGTAACAAGGCCAGCAGCTGCTGTTGCCCCAGAACCCACACCAAAAGCGAGGGCTAGGGGCAAGGCTACTGCAGCTACTGTAATTCCTGCCATTAAGTCCTTTGAAAATTTTTGTCCATTATAACCTTTAAATTCGTTTTTTAGATCTAATATAAAGTCAGACAACACGTTATTCCTCTTTTCTTTAAATTTATTTCTGGGACTTCATCTTACCTTGTCCCCTAATTTACTTTTTAAGTCGGAATCTCTATGCTTTCTTTACAAATTCAGATTTTAATTTCATCGCACCAAACCCATCAATTTTGCAATCAATGTCATGGCCATCATCGGCTTGATGTATTAATTTTATATTCTTGACCTTTGTACCTTGTTTCACTGGGGAGGAGCTCCCTTTAACCTTTAAATCTTTTATTACAATAACAGAATCTCCGTCCTGCAAAACATTTCCATTGGCATCTTTAATTTCTTCAGAATTTGTATCCTCTCCTGCTTCTAAGCTCCATTCATAGGCACATTCGGGACAGACTAAAAAGCCACGATCCTCATAAGTATACTCTGAATTACATGCTGGACAATTGGGTAAGTTTGACATAGATAATCCTCCATTTATTTTATTTTTTAAATTTATTTTAAATTAAGCGGTTTGACTTTCTTCCGCGCTATTTCGTTGCATAATCGTAATTTGCTCTCGCTCATCATTTTCAAGCTTTTCTGATCTCAAGGTTATACGAGCCTGTAATATGTCAATGCTCTTTCTAATTAATTTGACCATATTTCCCACACATATGGCGGCAATAATGGTACCCTCTCGCACTCCTGTTAGCTCCCCGAGAAACACCAGACATAAAATCGCCCCTGTTAAGGCCATACTCATATCAGAGCAAACTCTGATGTTACCATATTTCTTCTTGGACACTATTGTAATTGTGCGCACAAAGGCATCTGCCGGCACCATAACTACATTTGCAATTAATTGCAGGCTCACACCAATTGCCACAATAAAAGATCCCAATATTAATGATGCTATTTTAATACCATATGCTACCGGAAAAAATGACCGTAAGAAAAACATTGCAACATCGATAAGGTATCCAAATGCAAAAGCGATGACCACCTGTAACAAAATTTCAATTTTATTGGCTTCCTTGCGGAGCATAACCAGTTGAAGTAGGATAAGGAATAGACTGAATAGAACAGTCCAATGACCTATAGATAACCTTGGGATAATCAAGGACAACGCATAAGGTATGGATGTCATTGGAGAAGTGCCCAAGCTTGCCTTTGTCACTAAGGCAATCCCAAAGGAAGTGAAGGCTAAACCAATTAGAAATATTACATAACGCTTTATTAGTTCATTACGACTCATTATACATCTCTCTTTCTTAATGCTGATTATATTCAAGGGTAAGCCTAAGCATATACAATGAGTGCGCATCGAGTTGAAGTTTTAATGATTATTGTATTGTTAAGTAATTTTAGGTGATTCTTACTATGATATATTACAGCTGATTTTATCTATTAATCCATGGAGGGTCTCTTTTTCTTCATCTGTAAGGCAGCTTAATATTTGATTTTCCAATTTGGTACCCTCATCTTTGACAATATTGAAAGCTTCTAATCCTTTTTCAGTTAAGTACACAGATTTTATTCGTGCATCCTCTTTAGATACAGCGCTGTAAAGCAAACCCTTATTTTTCATACGCTCAACGATATTTCTCGCCGCCTGATGGCTTATGTTCAAATACTCTTTTAGGTCAGAGGCGGAGGCTCCTGGATGCGCATCAAGGTATTGCAGTGTAACTGATTGTTCACTGGTAAGCTTGTGCTCCAATAAGCTTTTGTTCCGGTTCTTAATTAAACCATTTCCTATTTTAAGAATTTTTCTTAAAATAACATAATCTTCATTCATACTAATACCTCGCCATATATACAACACATTGTACATTTTATAACAAAAACCAAACAAAGTCAAGCCCCAGCCACTAGACCGAGAGATGATTGGCCGTGGCCGGAAGAAACTGCCACTAGACCGAGAGATGATTGGCCGTGGCCATTCGCTATCATGTGCCGCAGAAAGTTCTATATCCGCATTGAGAAGTATCCGGTTCTGTATAGTAAGGATCCAGATTTTTGGAATAATCATAAGGTTTTCTAAGGACCTCTAATAACCCATGTAAACTGTCAAGGCTTCCTTCATTGACAGCTGACTCCAATGCATCCTCAACCCTTTGATTTCGAGGAATAACAACGGGATTGCTATTACGCATCAGTTCCTTTGACAATTCTAGGGATTGCTCCTGCTGGCTTAATCTCCTCTCCCACTTGCTAATCCATTCGCTAAAATCTGGATTGTTATAAGGCTGTTGCATAAAACTCTCTGGTTTTACCTGTGTTAAATCTACAAATGTATTTGTAAAATCCATCTTGTACTTTTCCATTAAACCTAAAAGCTCATTAACTAATGCCTTATCCCCTTCTTCATGGGCAAAGAGTCCTAGCTTTTCCCTCATTCCTTTTAGCCAGCTTGCATGAAATAAATCGGGATAGCTTTCTAAAGTATCTTGAGCCAGTTTTATTCCTTTGTCTTGATCTGTGTTTAATAGAGGGAGGAGACTTTCTGCAAAGCGAGTAAGGTTCCAAAGCCCTATGGGCGGTTGTTGATTATATGCATATCGACCTTGTATATCGATAGAACTAAAAACCGTTGCGGGATTATAGGTGTCCATAAATGCGCAAGGCCCATAATCAATAGTTTCGCCAGAAATGGCCACATTGTCTGTATTCATAACTCCATGAATAAAACCTATTAGTTGCCATTTGGCAATCAATGAAGCCTGTCTTTTTATAACTTCCTTTAGTAGAAACAAATAGGGATTTTCTCCATTATTATCAGCAAAGTGTCTTTTCAATGTATAATCTGCCAAAATCTTAAGTTCTTCCGGACTTCCCCAATTTGCAGCATACTGAAAGGTGCCCACTCGAATATGGCTTGACGCCACACGAGTCAATATAGCTCCCGGAAGTTCGGTTTCACGATATACCGGTTCCCCTGTTAACACAACTGCCAAGCTTCGGGTAGTAGGTACCCCAAGTGCGTACATCGCTTCACTAATGATATATTCACGGAGCATAGGTCCTAGTGCAGCCAGTCCATCCCCACGACGAGAATAAGGGGTTTTCCCCGAACCTTTTAGCTGTATATCTAATCTGACTCCGTCAGGAGTAATCTGTTCACCTAATAAGACGGCACGACCATCTCCCAGCATAGTGAAATGGCCAAATTGATGGCCAGCATAAGCCTGAGCTATAGGCTCAGCACCGTGGGGCAGGGAATTTCCCGCGAGAATATCTAAGCCCTCTTTGCTTTCAAGGAACTGTGCATCTAACCCCAGCTCATCCGCCAGTACGTGATTTAAAATGACTAACTTAGGTGAAGATACAGGTTTTGGTGTAACTTTGTAGTAAAAGATCTCTGGCAAGTTAGCATAACTATTATCCAAGTTCCAACCTGCTTTGTTTGTGTTTCTGCTCATAATACCTCCTGTTTATAGTGATATCGTTCACTCTTGGTCCCCTTCAGTAATTTTTATCCTCATATTAGGGTAACCACTTCATATCTTTTTAAATGGATAATAAATAAAAAAAGTGGCTATGCCACCGCCACTCTTATATAGTAGGAAAGAAATTTTCCTACTATATAAGAAGAAAAAGAATCCTCTTGAGCAGGGATATTTTACTGAGCAGAAAGATCTCTAAGTTTGCAAAATCAGTTTCAAGCCCTCTTTCTTACACTACATCGTAACCCTGATCCTCGATCGCTTCTTTAATACTGTTCAAATTTATTTGGCTTGCGTCAAATTCTACAGTGACTGTTTTTTCTTCTAACTGCACATCTACACTAGAGACGCCATCAAGACCGTTGACGGCTTTGGACACCGCATCAACACAGTGAGAACAAGACATTCCTTCAACATTCAATATGATTTTTTCCATGTTTTCCTCCTTTTAAATCGGGAAAGGTGTCTGACATCTTTTCCAATTTAACAAACTAAAAATCAAATTTAAAAAACTTAAAACGAGTAATTCCAATGGGTTTGTCTCCCCAAATTGGATTTGGTGTCAGACACCATTACTAATAGACACCATTACTAATAAGACACCATTACTAATAAGGTTTGAAGTTCTTTAGCCGCAAGGCATTGGTTACTACGGATACAGAGCTCAATGACATGGCTGCTGCTGCAAACATAGGGCTGAGCAAGGGGCCACCAAAGATATGCAAAACACCAGCAGCAATTGGTATGCCTATAACATTATAAGCAAAAGCCCAGAAGAGATTTTGTTTAATATTCTTAATGGTACTTTTACTAAGCTGTATAGCAGCAAGAACATCCATCAAATCACTTCGCATTAAAACAATATCTGCAGATTCCATAGCAACATCTGTACCGGAACCTATGGCAATTCCGATGTCTGCTTGGGCAAGAGCAGGAGCATCGTTTATGCCATCTCCAACCATAGCTACCATCTTACCTTCTGACTGCAATTTTTTCACTTCATTGGATTTATCCTGGGGCAGAACCTCTGCAAGTACCCTGTCGATGCCTACCTTCCTTGCAATGGCCTCCGCTGTCCTCTTATTGTCCCCAGTAATCATATCTACTTCAAGCCCCATAGATTTTAGCTTTTCGATGGCTTCCAAACTTCTTGCCTTCACCACATCTGCAACAGCAATAATACCTGAAAGCTTCTGATCCATAGCAATGTACATGGGGGTTTTTCCCTCGCCGGCAAGTCGATCCGACTGCTTCTCCAATGATGCTAAGGAAATATTCTTTTCATCCATGAGCTTTTTATTTCCCAGCAAGACTTGGATTCCATCTACCTCAACTTGAATGCCCTTCCCTGGAATAGCTTCAAAGGAGCTTACCTTTAAGAAATCCAAACCTTCTTCTTCAGCCTTTCTTACAATAGCCTCAGCTAGAGGGTGCTCCGAACCCTTTTCAGCAGATGCAGCCATCTGGAGAAAGTGTTTCCCATTGACACCTTCAGCGATAATCACATCGGTCACTTCCGGTTTACCCTCTGTAATTGTTCCAGTCTTGTCAAAAACAATTGCATCTATTTTATGAGTGGCTTCCAAGGCCTCGCCACCCTTTATTAATATACCATGCTCAGCACCTTTTCCCGTACCTACCATGATCGCCGTAGGAGTTGCAAGGCCCAAAGCACATGGACATGCAATGACAAGGATTGAAATAAATATCTTTAATGAGAAAGCTAAAGTTTCCCCGCTAATGAACCAAGCTAAAAAAGCAAAAACCGCAATTCCAAACACAATGGGAACAAAGTATCCCGATACGATATCTGCCATTTGAGCAATTGGGGCTTTAGAACCTTGGGCCTCTTCAACAAGCTTGATGATTTGGGCAAGGGCAGTATCTCCCCCCACCTTCGTCGCTTTAAATTGTATCATACCGTTTTTATTAATACTGGCGGCATAGACTGGATCTCCAGCCTTTTTTTCAATGGGTATACTTTCACCTGTAAGCATAGATTCATCAATGGAAGTATTTCCCTCTAAAACCACTCCATCTACCGGTATTTTTTCTCCTGGCTTTACTAAAATCACATGGCCGATTTGAACCTCATCTATAGGAACCTGGTATTCTTTTCCATCCCGAATAACGACTGCCGTTTTAGGCGCAAGGCCCATTAATTTTTTTATAGCTTCTGAAGTACGCCCCTTTGACAGAGCTTCAAGGGATCTTCCAAGCAAAATTAGGGTAATTATGACTCCTGCAGTTTCGAAATAAAGACCTTCAACGGCATCATGATTACCTTGGAATATCTGATACATAGCATAAAGGCTATAAACAATCGCAGCTGATGTACCCATCGCAATCAAGGAGTCCATGTTAGGGCTTATATTCCAGATAGCTTTAAATCCAATGGTGTAGAATTTATATCCAACTACAACAATTGGCAGAGTCAAAATAATTTGTGCTAAAGCAAAATTTCCAGGATTCAGCATAGGATTAATAAATGATGGAGTAGGCAGACCAATCATATGCCCCATTGCAATATATAAAAGAGGAATGGCAAATATGGCAGAAACAATAAATCTCGTCCAAATGATTCTAACTTCCTTTTCCCTTTGCAGCTTATCTTCATCTGTGATCTTTTTTTCTTCGATCTCAGAGGCCGTGTATCCTATCTTGGCGATTTTCTCAATTATTTCTGATAGATTTATTTGAGTGGGATCATATGAAACACTTGCCTTCTCAGTTGCTAGGTTCACGGATATACTGTCTATCCCATCCATTTTACCTAAAACTTTTTCTATTCTAGCGGAGCAAGCCGCACAAGTCATACCGTTTATTTTCAAAGTTTCTTTATCCATAAAACCACTATCCCTTCTGAGATTTATAATAATATAGTATCCAATTAATCTATCTCAATGTATTTATCTTATAGTAATGCCTATTAACCAACATCTTCCCCTTTTCCTAGATTGCATATTTCGTTAACTAATTAAAGTTAGCCATGACTTACCATAAATAGTTTATACTAAACAACCTAAACCAGCAACCACAAACTATTATTCAATTTTACATATATACATAGCAGATTGCTTACCTGTATGGATCACTTCAAGGTTCTTAAATTGCTCCATTAATTCATCTTTAATCGTTCTTATATAATTGAAATAATCACCCTTCTCCAACCACTCAGCCATATCTATAATGAAGGAGCGCTTATCATTGTACTCAAAATAAATCACCAAGTGTCTGGCGATTCTTTTCATTTCTTCATACATTATCTGTCTCTCATGGGGCCTCAATCCATGAGCCACATAAGAAGAGACGGCTATATCAAAACTTTTATCCTTAAATGGTAACCCTACCAGAATATTTCCTTCCATAAATTGTGGTCCAGGCTCTCGAGATACTCTCTCCGTCTTTTTCCTAGCAATTTCAATCATTTTTCCCGCAGGATCTATTCCCACTGCTTCTAACCCTTCTTGATATAACACATTACACAAGGCACCAGTTCCGCAGCCGATATCAATAACATTGGTATAAGGGGAAAGATCGAGGCTATCCCTTGCTACATCAAGGGTGGCTTTATATTTTCGCATCTGCCAATTAAAAAAGAAGCCGTATATAAATGAGATCTTATTGAATAACATATCGCTTTTTTCTTTTCCCAATACCTTAGCACCTTCAATCTTTATCTTTATATCTTTTATTAATAGTCTAAACGATTAAACTATTATCAGCCAAAGATACACCAGACTTTATTTGATTAAGATCTCTTAAGAATTCAATATCCTCGTATATTGTTACTTTTAAATGCATGCCTTGCTATTTCATACCCCAGAGCTGTTCTTTTTAACCATATTTGTGCTTGCATCAAGGGCATAACTAATTAGTCTATTTACTTGATTAAAAGTTTCAATAACAAAATTTCTATTAGGTAAACCTTTCAAGTGAAGGAGTGCACCCTTAGACATAGTACAAAACAACAAGAGGCCTGCTGCATTTAAACAACAGACCTTTTGAAAAACATATGAATTTCATCCCTCACCCTTATTTTTTTCTCGTAGCAATCCTATAAAACTCCTTTTGTTCAGGATCGCCCTCCTTCTGTTTCTCATATTCATTCATAACCCTTAGTTTTGATTGATCCACCTTTTCCTTAAGCTCCCTAGCTGATAAAATAGAGCCTCCAAGGCCTCTTACTATTGATTGCTGCAAAGCATCGGAGGTGGCTACTGTAATATGATATTTTCCCCGATTCTCATGGGCAAACCTTTCTATATACTGGTCTGCAGTCTGCCCTTCTTTTGTATATATCACATGAATATTTTCGTAATCCATGGATTTTTCAAGCTGATTTTCGGCTCGATATGCATCGAATACAACTGTAACCTTCCCTTTTTCCGTCGCTAGGTAATTACTTAAAATATCTATAAGATTGATTCTGGCGCCATCCATATTGATATGAGCAAGCTCCTCTAATTCAGGCCATGCAAAGATAATATTGTAGCCATCCACCAGCAAATAGTCTTCTTTTGTTTCCACTATTTCCCGGCCTGCATAGGTGGATTGGTAATAGCTTTCTTTTGCAGTCTTTCGACCCTTCCATAGGGCTTTCTTTCCCTGATTGGCGTAGAAGGTTTTATTGAAAATTTCATCAATTTCTTCTAAGCTAATAGCTTCTTCCTCTGCATATGAGGCCCGGCTTATCGTTGCTTCTCCTGAGAAATCCTCCTTTTGAAGCAAGTAGCTTTCAACATGCATGTACTCCTTCACTTCATCCCAGCTTACAATAAAGCTTGATCCCTGAGCACAAAACACAGAGCCGGTTGGATTTTCAACATCTCTTTCTGAGTCATACCCTATCATTTCTATCACTTCTTGTTGATTCCTGCAGGGCTCATAGCCTTTTAAGCTACAGAACAACCTTCCAAGGCCCTTCGTATAAGCAAGCAGCTCCTGTTGATAATTTCTCATATTTATGACGGGGGCACTGCCTTCCAAAACAGCTGTCTCCCCATCTGTTTCTGATATCCTGCAACTACCATGCATCATCTCTATGTCCGTCATGGCCTTCCCTACCATATTTTCTGGGGTTTCTAAACGGAAGGTATAATAAGGTTCCAGCAGCACCGATTCCCCTTCTTTTAGTCCTTGCCGCACGGCTCTGTAGGTGGCCTCTCTAAAATCCCCTCCTTCTGTATGTCTATTATGGGCCCTACCTGAAACCAAAGTAATTTTCATATCTGTAATATTGGAACCTGTCAATACCCCCTTGTGCTGTTTTTCCTTCAGATGGGTCAAAATCAGGTTTTGCCAGCTCTTAGCAAGCACATCCTCACTACATATGCTTTCAAATTGGAGGCCACTTCCAGGTTCACCTGGCTCTAATAGCAAGTGGACTTCTGCGTAATGTCGTAAAGGTTCAAAATGACCTACCCCCTCCACTATATTTCCAATCGTTTCTTTGTATACAATTCTTCCCGTATCAAAGGAGGCTTCAATGTCAAATCGTTCCTTTATAAGACTCTGTAAAATCTCAATCTGCACCGCGCCCATAACCTGCAATTGAATCTGTTGTGATTGCTCGTCCCACACAACATGAAGAGCCGGCTCCTCATCCTCCAGCTGCCTGATCTTCGGAAGCATTCCTCTAGGATCGCACCCTTCCGGTAGCACTAATTGATAGGATAGCACTGGTTCTAAAATGGGAGCATTAGAGGATTCCTCTATTCCTAATCCTTCTCCTGGCCTAGCCTGAGTAAGCCCTGTTACTGCACATACTGTACCTGCTTCTATCTCTTGAACTGCGTCATATTTATGGCCTGAATAAATACGGATTTGGTTCACTTTCTCTTCCCAGTCACCATTGCTTAATGCATCCTTTACCTTAAGCTTACCCCCTGTAATCTTCATGTGTGTGAGACGGTTACCTTGTTGATCTCTTGAGATTTTAAAGATCTTCGCCCCGAATTCATCTGGATAGTAAGGGACCAAGGTAAGCTCTGCTACCCCTTGCATAAACTCCTCTACCCCTTCTAATTTTAAAGCTGATCCGAAATAACATGGAAACACCCTTCGCTCCTTAATTGCTTTTTTTATCTGAGCTTTTTTAATATGATCTGTTTCCAGATAGGATTCCATCATCATTTCATCGCACATGGCAAGCTGTTCGTAAAATGTGTCTTCATTTATTTGATCAAATTCAATACAGCCATCGTCTAGCATTTGCTTCAACTCTTTGATTAATTTGTCCCGATCTGCACCCACTTGGTCCATTTTATTAATAAATAAAAAAACAGGTATCCGGTAAATAGCAAGAAGGCGCCACAAGGTCATGGTGTGTGCCTGTATGCCATCTGCTCCGTTTATCACCAAAATAGCATAGTCTAAGACCTGAAGTGTTCTTTCCATTTCAGCAGAAAAGTCAGAATGGCCTGGGGTGTCCAGCAAAGTAATATAGGTCTCTCCCGATTCAAAAATAGCCTGCTGTGAAAAAATGGTAATACCTCGTTCTCGCTCTAACTCATCGGTATCTAAATAAGCATCCTTATTGTCTACCCTTCCTAGCTTGCTAATTTTCCCGCTAAGATAAAGCATACCCTCGGATAATGTTGTCTTCCCCGCATCCACATGGGCCAATATTCCTATGACTAACTTTTTTATCATCTGTAAAATTCCTTCATTTGTGTTCTAATCACTTCTTGAATATAATTATAACTGAATTATTGTATGATTTCTATGCGCTTTATCAAGCCCGCCTAATTGCACACCTAATATAAAATCAACTTAATATAAATATCCTTCAACATCCGCACCAAGTGTTGCCCCAATATAACTCCCCCCAATAAAAAAAGGAACTCAAAATGCTCCTTTTTAAAATTTCTTTAATTTGCTAGAAAACCCAAATCCCGTTGCAGGTAAATCCTACTTCAACCTCTGACTATCCTGGGTTTGGAAAAAATCCTTCCAAGGATCAGGGCCACCCAGTCTTCCAAGTGCATCTGACAGGCTAATGCCGTCTGGGTTAATGGAATCAAGCTCCTCCCATGAGATAGGCATAGATACCTTCGCGCCTTTTCTTGCTCTCAAAGAATAAGGGGCAATGCTTGTTGCACCTCTTCCATTTCGTATCCAATCAATAAAGATTTTGCCCTTACGTCTGTCCTTCCGAACATTGCTTGTGTAACGATCAGGCCATTTCTTTTCCATAATTTCAGCAACCTGCTTTGCAAAGCTGTGAAACACATCCCACGAAACAGAAGGTGTTAAGGGAACTACAATATGATATCCTTTGCCACCGCTGGTTTTTAGATAAGACTTTAATGAAAGTTCATCTAAAATGCTTTTTACATCCATAACACCTTGGCGCACCCTGCTTAAATCCATCCCTTCATCGGGATCTAAATCAAACACCATAATGTCTGGCTTTTCAAGGTTATTTACACGACTTCCCCAAGTATGAAATTCCAATGTATTCATCTGAACTTCAGATAAAAGTCCGGAAACATTCTCAACATAAAAATATTCCTCTGCCTCATTTTTTTCTGATGAAATATATATGGTAGAGACACCTTTTTTATCAGAGTCCGGGTGTTTCTTGTAGAAGCACGCCTGAGATACACCTTTAGGGCAGCGCACGATGCTGAGAATTCGGTGGCTAACATAAGGTAGCATATGCTCTGCTACCATTTCATAGTAATCCACGATTTGGGCCTTTGTGATTTCAGGATTATCAAAAATCACTTTATCTGGACTTGTTATAGTAACTCCTTGGACAATGATGCTACCATCCTTTGCTCCCATGGGCTCTACCTTCTCTCTCTTCTCTATCCTTACATCCATTGATTTCGGCCTGCTATCCACAACAGGTTTTGGTTCATCTAAATCCGCTACCAAATCACTAGATACCGGTTCCCTTTTTACCTCTTTGGGATCCTTATCTGTACGCAAGCCTTTAAAGCTTGCTTGCCTTAGTAGGTTTTTTTCTGTCCATTCTGCAAACTTAATCTCAGCCACTAGAACAGGCTCTATCCATGTTATTTTTTCATCAGACCTTTCTTTGGGTGAGATTTTAAATGGCGATTCGCCACGCACCAGCCCTTGAAATTTTACCTCAAGTTCCTCCATAGTACGTCGACTAAAGCCGGTTCCAGCCCTTCCTACGTACACCAGCTCCTCCCCTTCATAAATACCAAGCAAAATGGAACTGATCCCCCTGGTTTTTTTATCAGTAAGGGTATACCCGCCAATGATAAATTCCTCTCTCCTGTCGCATTTTAATTTGATCCAATCTCCGTTCCTTGTACCTGTATAAAGGGAATCTGCTTTTTTACCGATGATACCCTCCATGCCCGCTTCACATGCTACCCTAAAGCTTTCATCACCGTTGCCCTCAACATGTCTGCTATAATAGAGATTTTTAGGGGCATCTTCCATCAATGATTCTAATACTTTCTTTCTCTCCATAATTGGTTGTCCCCGTAGATCTTTACCATCCAAGGCAAGAATATCAAAGAGAATATATGTGAGGGTCTGCCCCTTCGACCCCTTCATATAATTTTGCAGCGCCTGAAAATCTGTTTTGCCTTCTAGATTAATAACAGTCATCTCCCCATCTAAAACCATGGTCCGACCTTGAGACCAGTGAGCCAAGGCTGTAGAGATGTCATGAAATCGAGTTGTATAGTCATTGCCATTTCTGGTAACTAGTCGTACTTTTCTACCTTCTAAAAAAGCTATCATGCGATAGCCATCGTATTTCATCTCGTAAAGCCAATCTTCCCCATCTGGAACCTGGTTCACTAATTTTGCAAGCTGCACATCCACCTTATCAAAAGGATTTCTTGTAATCTTATCACCTTCTCCGGCTTCGATTTCAGCCATAGTACGCCTGGTTCTGATGCTAGTGTTAAACTGGGATATCCCAGTTTCATTTTTTGTGTATTCATCTCTTTCCTTAAGAAAAATCCAATTATTCTTCCTTTCCCCTTCCTTACCCTTTAAACGAATTAAAGCCCAATTTCCTTTCAACCTGCTTCCCTTTAGAGCAAATTTCAGCATACCTTGGTCCAGTCCTTCATCTACGTTTCCATAGGGTTCCCAGAAGCCTTCATCCCAAATCATAACAACTCCGCCTCCATATTCCCCCTTGGGTATGGTTCCCTCGAAGTTTCTGTAATCCAAAGGGTGATCCTCTACCTGGATAGCAAGCCTCTTCTCACGGGTATTGAAGGAGGGGCCCTTAGGAACTGCCCAGCTCAAAAGGACACCTCTCCATTCTAGGCGAAGATCATAATGATCATTCCGAGCAATATGATGCTGGATAACAAACCTTAGCTGCTCTTCGTCATTGCCAGTTCTTCCTTCAGGCTCCGCTGTTTTTTCGAAATTTCTTTTTTCATTATACTCAGATAGTTGTATAGACATATATTATGCTAACTCCTTATCCTTTTTAGCCTTTTCCACACTTGCCTTCAAAGCCTCCATCAAATCGATGACCTTTCCGGTGTTATCACTTTCCTTCGGCGCAACCACATCTTTGCCGGAAATTTTTGTTTCTATAAGATTACGTAGCTTAATCTGGTATTCGTCTTGATATTGAGATGGATCAAAAGGCGTATCCATTGAATTGATTAAGAGCTTGGCCATATTCATCTCCTGCTCTGATACTTCCGGCTTAGCATACTGCTTTTGGAGTGCTTTTACATCATCTGCATAATGCATAGTGGAAATAAGGATGCCGTCTTCCCGAGGTATAATAGCCATCAGGGTATCCTTCGTACCCATAACCGCTTTTCCAATGGCCACCTTCTGCTCTGCCATCAAAGCCGAACGGAGAAGCTCAAAGGCTTTTTCCCCTCCCGGCTGAGGTACAGCTTGATAGGTCCGGTTATAGTAAACGGGTGAAATTTGGTTAAGCTGGGCAAAATGTAAAATCTGAATAGACTTTTCTTTTTCAGTTTTAATCTTTTCAATTTCTTCGTCAGTAATCACCACATACTTGCCATCATCATATTCAAAACCTTTCACAATATCAGTAGATTTAACTTCCTTACCGCAATGGGAGCAGGTTTTCTTATATCGAATACGGCTATTGTCATCCTTATGAAGTTGATTAAAATGGATATCATTGTCTTGTGTGGCAGTGTACATGGCAATGGGAATGGCAACCATTCCAAAAGTAATGACAGATTTACGGGATACCATCGTTGAAACACCTCCAATATTATTTGATTCTTCTTCTTTCATGTAACCTTATACTGAGTTCTAACCAGTAGTTTATGAAGATCAATCAAAATAATACCAGTATCTTGAAACTAGTCTCTAGAGGTAAAAAATGTGCAAAATTTCAAGTTGTATGTGAAATTATGAGTAAGATTCGTCAAAATCCACAGACTATTTGAAATTTTGCACAAATCCATTGTAAAATCCACAGATTAATTGAATTTTTGCACATTTGTTACCTTATTAAAAAGTACAATACAACGACTATCCCTAGAATAATCCTATACCAGCCAAATACTTTAAAATCGTTATTCCTGATATAACGCATTAAGAATTTAATAGACAGGATTGAAACCACAAATGCCACGATCATTCCAATTAACAATATGGCTATTTCCACTCCAGTAAAATTAAATCCAAATTTTACAAGCTTCAAAGCACTGGCGCCAAACATAATAGGAATGGACATAAAGAAGGAAAATTCCGCTGCGATAGGACGAGATCCCCCAAGCAAAATACCTCCTAAAATTGTTGCTCCTGACCGAGAGGTTCCCGGTATTAAACTAAGTACTTGAAACAATCCTATTCCAAGGGCGGTTTTATAGGATAAGTTTGAAAAATCCCTGATTTGAGCCATCCTGTGTTTATTTCTATTTTCAACAAGAATAAACAGAACACCATATACAATCAACGTTATAGATACCGTAATATAATTGTAGAAATGCTCATCCAGCCAGTCATCTAGGAGGAACCCAAAAACAGCTGCAGGAATAACACCAATGATTACCTTATACCATATTGCAAAAGTATCTTTCCGCTCTTGTCTCGATTTTCTTGGGGAGAATGGGTTCAGTTTATGAAAATAAAGAATCACTACTGCCATAATAGCCCCTAGTTGTATCACAACCAAGAACATCTCTTTGAAAGCAGGCGTCACATTAAGCTTTATAAACTCATCCGCTAAAATCATATGACCTGTGCTGCTGATAGGGAGCCACTCCGTAATCCCTTCGATAATTCCAATAATAACTACCTTAATAACCTCAATATATTCCATATCTTTTTTTAATTCTCCTTCTTTTATCTTGCTATATCTTGCTGAGCCTACATAATAAAATATAGGTTTCACACAACACAGTCAATACCAAATTTCCCGTTTGCCACTATATTATGCCTCACTCCAGAGCGACACTGCCCATTGTTCAATCTATTCTATTAAAAAATGCTCTAGTAATATGTTATACTATTTAATAATCCGTTATGAATCAATTAAGGACGGCCTACCTAAAAATATCTTAGATATCATTGGAGGAGATTATGACAATTCATCATTCACACCACAAAGGACATCTTGAAAATAAAAAAGACCACCACAATCATTGCAACCACGCATCCCAAGAGGCATGTATTTTTTCAGTTCCCATATTTAATCATCTGGAGCCGGAACAAATGCAGGAAATTATGGGCGTCATTAAGGATAGATTTTATGAAAAAGGAGAAATCCTCTATGGGGATGGGGATCCCTCCGATTCCCTTTACATAGTACGAAGCGGAAAAATTCGGATTTATCGCCTCTCTGAATCCGGCAAGGAGCAGCTGGTGAGAATTTTGACCCCCGGTGATTTCACAGGTGAATTGGCTTTGTTTCGTAAGTCTATTCATACATCATTTGCTGAGGCAATGGTAAAAACGGAAGTATGTATGATTACAAGATCTGATTTGCAGGAGTTTCTATTGAAATACCCTTCTATTTCTTTAAGGATCTTAGCGGAATTTTCAAATCGATTAGACGAAGCAGAAACACAAACAACTAGATTTGCTACAGAAAAGGTAGAAGCTCGTATCGCCTTTTTTCTAGCTGAATGTATTGAAGAACAAGAATCATCGGAGATCACATTGCCAATGGCAAAAAAAGACTTGGCTTCCTATTTAGGTACAACACCGGAGACCATTAGCCGCAAACTAGCTGAACTAGAGGACTCAGGATACATAAGACAAAATTCAGGAAGGAAAATAGAAATACTAGATCTAGAGGGGCTATTGCTGGTATAGATGGCCAGATAAAAAAGACTGTGCTTCTCACACAGCCTTTTTATCATTCTAATTGCTTTTATAATTCATTAAAGTTATCAATAATCCCTCGGACTCCTATTACATTATTAACCGGCAAGGAGAAACAGCTGCCTAAAGCTGGAGTATTTAGCCCTGCTGCTGTCATAATGCCATCCATGATTGCATGTCGCTTTTCCTGTGGCACCAGCATTAAAATCAAATCTTTTTCAGGCTGCACCGTAATGCCTAAATATTTTGTAGCCTCTTCTGATCCTAGGCTGCGTGCATGAATTAAGGTTCCCCCATTGGCTCCTGCCGTCTTAGCTGCTTCCATTACTTCATCAAAGTGTCCTGTATTTACTATAGTTATAACCAACTGATAAGGTTCCTTTGTAAGACCCATTATATTTTCACTCCCTAAACTCTTATTCTGACAGATTGTGCAATTAACATCATTGCAAATCCTAGAAAAAACCCCGCTCATACTGCTTATGCTTATGGTAAAGCAAATACCTGTGCCTGGCCTGTGAAGATCAACCTCCTTATGGAGCTCATTCACGACGAAATTTGAAATCCGGCTGGGATGAATGCTGATGGTTATCAATTTTCTCGCTCCACCATATCCCAACATCTCAAATATGTGAGACTTAGCCGAGCCTAGACCGTATGTTAGCAGGACAAAAGGAATATCGTTATCTTCATACACTTTAATTAATTCATCTTCAAAATCTACATCTAAGATGGTAATTAAAGCTTCCATCATATTATCTGAACTATCTATCATTGATATCCTCCATTTCAGTGTTTGTAGTTCATATCTTGAAACTATAACACAAATGATTTTCTAAGTCTATCCTTACTAAAGAGATTTTATTATATGCATTTAGACCTTTGTAGTCACCTGAATATCAGAATTAAGGATGGGATCTTCCACCAGTTCTGTGGCATCTTCTACATCCTCTCTGGAATCGACTATGCTTTCTTGTAATGCATCTTTTTCGTTCTCCTCTACAAAATCCGGAGAATCAAAGTCCACGATAATATCCTCTCCAACAGGGCGTACCACTTTTCTTTCTGCAATCTTGGATTTGATCGCGTAGACTAATCCAAACAGTTGTAGAGTAATAACGGGCATCATAGCCACAAGTGCTACAATCCCAAAAGCATCTGTGAAAATATTACCTCCAAGATTGTCGCTGGCTCCTATGGCAAAAGGAAGTATGAAGGTTGCTGCCAAAGGCCCAGACGCAACTGCTCCAGAGTCGAATGAAATGGAAACAAACAACCGAGGAACTACAAAAGCTAGTAACAAAGCAAGTACGTAACCAGGAATTACAAAATAAAGAAGAGATAGACCTGTCACCACACGAATCATTCCCAGCCCAACAGATACTGCAACACCTAAAGATAAGCCGATACCCATTGATCTAGCAGATATCGCCCCTGAGGTTATTTCTTCTACCTGCCTCTTAAGGACAAAAACTGCAGGCTCTGCTGTCACCACAAAAAATCCTATTACCATGCCGATTAGAATCAATAGCCATGAATTGTTATTCTCATTTAATACACCACCTAGCTGATATCCAATGGGCATAAAGCCTACATTGGCACTAGTTAAAAAAAGTATCAAACCTAAGTAAGTGTAAACCGTACCGGAGCTAATTTGTAATATGGTTTTTTTCCCTAAACGAAGTTTCACAACTTGAAATATCGCAAAGATAAAAACAATTGGAAACAACGCAACTGCTATTTGTAAAAAATATTGGGGAAAATTCGAAAGATATAAAGTAACAATATCTGACATAGAACCAATCGCGGGAACTGATATGGCACTTCCGCCAGAGGGTTGGAAAAACATACCTAGGATTAAAACAGCGATTACAGGGCCCACAAGACACAAAGATACAAGACCAAAGCTGTCTTCCTCCGTTGTTTTATCTCCTCTAATAGATGCCAATCCAAGCCCCAGGGCCATTACAAAGGGGACCATGATAGGGCCCGTGGTTACCGCTCCTGACTCCCATGCAATGGAAAGAAAATCTTTGCCTGTAAATCTTGATAGTATTATTGCCGCTGCATAACATCCAATTAGTAAGTATGAAAGGGGAAATTGAAATAATATCCGCAAGAAAGCCGCCACAAGGGCTATGCCTACTCCAACAGCAACTGACAAGATGATAGTAGAATCTGGAACACCATTTATCTGGCCTGCAAGAACAATTAAATCCGGCTCTGCCACACTGATAAATACACCAATAATAAAAGTTATCACTATGATCAATAAAAGTTTTTTACTTTTTACGGTGGAAGAACCAATGTGCTTCCCAATAGGGATAAGGGAAACGTCTACACCTAGATTAAATAAAGTAATCCCTAATATCATCATAATTGCGCTCACCAAGAACAATATCAGGCTCCATAATGGCATGGGAGCGATGGTGAAACCTAAAACAAAAACCATTATTATGATAGGGATTACTGATAAAGTAGACTCTTTTAGCTTTTCTAATAACAAATCGAGCACATACACACCTCCACTTTCCAATGCGCCAAAGGTACTTCAAGTATATTATGCACCATACTTAATATATTTACCTTATGGCTATAAACCTTCTGCCTAAAATACAAGGTATATAATAAACAGAAATAATGTTATGATTTCCATAATTTGATTCGTTGAAACCTGCCATTTAACATTCTATTTTAAACACAAGACGTTTTGCTAGATAGGATTTATGCTGATATTTCAAAGCTTGATTAAATAAATCTACCCTATAATATTCCGCTCAAAACAAGTGTTGTGATTCCGCAAATCTATGTTGATGAAAATCCAACGTATTTACATTAAAACAATAACGGGAAAAACAAAAAGGTTCGCTTTACATTGTCTTTAGAATAGTCAGCGATTCCTTTACAGGAGTCCCTGAAGGGGACATGGGAACGTATGTAGAATAATTTTCAGCATTGAAAAATTCTACGGATACATTATTAAAATTTTTTGGATATTAATCCAATCATGTCACGGAAGGCACATCTTTGTCGTATCCTTTCACCTACATGAAGGAGTCTATCCAATATAAAACCCTAAGTTTTACTTTTTTGACAATACTTATTATACCATATTTTACGCTCTAAAAAAAGCAGAAGATTTGAAATAAATCAAATCTTCATATGTTATATGTTCCTTAAACGCGAGAGCCGGAAGAAGAGAACATTATTTAATTCATTTCTACAAATTGAATCTTAAGTCCATTGGGGTCTCTCACAAAGAAAAATTTTGTTTGTGGATTAGGCTGGAAAGGCCCGCTTTCAATTGCTATGCCTTTTTCTTTAACCAAGCTCATCATATCATCAAGAGATTCCACTTCAAATCCCCATGAAATATCATCTCCCACATTTATGCCCTTATTGTTCTCATCACATAGCAATTCTACCTTAGTTTCTCCCTCTCCTAAGAATGCGATTTCCATATTGGGGCCCGCTGGGAATCGGCTGATTACTTTAAGACCAACTATGTCTTCATAGAACTTTAATGACTCACTCATATTGCTAACTCTCAATGTGCTCCAACAAAATTTCATCCTAATTTCCTCCATATAACAGTTAATGTGTTTGGCAATATCAAAATGCAACTTTTGGCAATCAAAAATGCAATTACCAGTACCAACCTGGACTACCTCATTAATGAATTTGTCATACGGTAGCTTTTCCCTGTAAATATCAACATGTGTGAATGATGTACGAGTCTATCGACTATTGCAGCTGTGAGCTTTTCATCAAACAGGAAGCCTTTCCACCTGCCAAACTCAATATTAGTAGTGATAATAACACTTTTAGTCTCATAACATGATGAGATGATGTCAAACAAAAGTCTGGCGCCTTCTTGATGAAGGGGAAGGTAACCCCATTCATCAAGTATCAACAGGTCAGCTTGATGTATTTTCTTGTGTGTCCTAGCAACTTTCTTCATATCGTCTGATTCAAGCTCATTAATCAAGTCGTGAACACGGTAAAACACAGCTTTCTTGCCTTGATTGATTGCTTTAACTCCAAGAGCCACAGACAGATGGGTCTTGCCGGTTCCAACTGATCCGTAAAGTATCAGATTCTCTTTCTTTTCAAGAAAGGATAAGGATTCAACATTGTGAAGTTGTAGGCCTTCCGGAAATCTGATTTGTGAAAAATCATACCCGTTAAGGGATTTTAATACTTGGAATCCTGCATTGTTTAGGTTTCTGATTCGCCTTTTCTCCTCACGGTCTTCATAGAGTTCTTTTAGAAGCTTGAGAAGGAACTCTTCTTGACTCTGAGCTTTGATTGCCGGATAGATTTCCATAAGGCTGTTTGATAGCCTTAGTTTCCTTTGATATTGGCTAATCTCTTCCCTCATTGATAACCACCTCTCATAAGTATGTCGTATTGTGATGTATCAACCTCGTAAAGAGGTAAATCTGAAGGAAGTTGGATTGGGCTATCATAGATTATGCTGTTTTCCTTGAGTCTCTTGTATGTTACCCCTATGGCTTCAGGTGATTTGGAATCATGCTTTGCTGTTTCTCTTAGAACCCTATCTGCATAATCCATATCGTCTTCAAGGAGTATCATTTTTAAGATTTCAAAGGCCTGTTTAAAGGAATCCTTATCTAGGGATTGAAGGTAATCCTGCCATGAATCTGGCAACAGAGAGTAGATTCCTGAGTATTTCAATGCATTTGGCCTTACCTTTATGATGTCGATAAAGTCTATGTAATTAATTGACTCACCATCTTTTTCAAACAATCTTTGATGCGCAGTAATTCTTTCTGAGAGGTCTTTTGAAAATATCTCTATCTCATTGGCCATTACCTTAAGCATCACGAATTGTCCAACATACTTGGGGCTTACTGAGTAACTGCATGATGAATATTCAATAAGTCCATACTTGTTTACCTTTCTTGTCTCATACCTTGCTGTATCAAAAGGAACCTTGTTAACTGGTATCATCAATGATTTTTCATCTTCAAAGAGCTTTTCTATGGGCTCTTTGTAGCGGTAATGAAGCTCTTTGTTTCTCTTAAGACACTTCTTAAGAAGGTGGCAGTTAAATAAGTCAAGGTCAGTGACTGTAGGCTCTGGAACAAACAAATTACGCCTAATTGCACCCACTTTGTTCTCTACATTGCCTTTTTCATTGCCACTGTTTGAATTGCAAAACTTAACATTAAATCCATAATGGGTAGAGAATCGCATTACGAAGTCATTTACTTTGACAAGACCTTTTTCATCTCGGGTTCTAAGGGCTGCTGATGACATTTGGTCAAACCATATCGCACTTGGAACATAGCCTATGAAATTAAATATTGTAACAAGGCCTTCAAGGAGGGCTTCTCTTGTTTCACTCCTGGTTGCCACTGCAAAGCCTGCATTGGATTTTGGGAACGACAAGATGAGCTCATGAAACTTTTTAATAGAGCCGTTTTCAAATGCTTCAAAGCTTCCAAAGTCAACTTGGGCTTCACCTCCTGGATGCTCAAGGAGAAGGTAGGCATCATCTGATCCGAAAACCTTTTCTCTTTCTTCTTTGACGATATTTCTTACGGTTCTCTCTGAGACTGTTAAAATCTCAGGGTGCTCTTCTTTTAGTCGATCATAGACCCTCTTTGCAGTGTGTCTTTGTTTGTAATGTCTTGATTTATCTTCAGTTAGCCATTTGTTGATGATAGGTCTTAATACATCAGTCCTGTTCGGCCTTTTGGCCTTATGGTGTTTCTGGTTGAAATTATCCATTTCAACATATTTCCTAATGGTGCGATAGTTCTTTCCGGTCATTTTGTTAATTTCAGAGTAGGTTTTCCCTTCCAAAAAGAACAGTTCTCGGATATAATTTACTTGTGTAATTGTCAGCACTTCCTTTCCTCCCTATAAGCTTTAGTCACTTAATAGGGTATATTGTTAGGTTTGTACTGGCAATTACTTTTTGTATTTATGGCTGCCGTTTATTGTACTTTTAGATTACCATAAACAGTTAAGATAGCTATTCAACCTTAATTCTATTATTATATTATTGTACAATCTATTTTATCATAGTTTGGCATCATTTGATAATTTAATCTGATCCTGAAAGGACTTTACTAACATATTGAAAGGAACATATAGCATGAACAGCATCAAAAATTCTTTATTACGAGATTTCGCAAAGTATTCAAGTTTAAATATATTAGGTATGATTGGCCTCTCTTGCTACATATTAGCTGACACTTTTTTTGTTTCAAAAGCTCTGGGAGCAACGGGACTAGCAGCCCTCAATCTCTCCATTCCAATTTTTAATGTAGTCCATGGCCTTGGCCTAATGATCGGAATCGGAGGAGCTACTAGATTCAGTATCTTAAAGTCTCAGAATGAAGATGAGAAGGCTCAGATTGCATTCTCTACATCAATCAAGGTAGGTTTTTGGATTGGCATTCTTCTTGTAATCATTGGTATACTGGGATCCGAAAGGTTGGCATTACTATTTGGTGCAGATATGGTCACCTTACCCTATACAAATACCTACCTAATCACGATACTGGTTTTCTCACCCTTCTTTATTTTGAATAATACCTTACTTGCCTTTGTGCGTAATGACCATAATCCAAGACTATCTATGATTGCCATGCTGGTAGGAAGTTTTTCTAATATAATTTTGGACTACATATTCATGTTTCCACTTAAAATGGGCATGTTTGGGGCTGCCTTCGCAACCTGCCTTGCTCCAATCATTAGTCTATGCATACTATCATTTCATTTTGTTGAACGAAAAAATTTGGCTGCACTTGTGAAAACAAAAATGTTATGGTCATTGGTTCCCGATTTATTCAGTTTGGGCTTATCCGCCCTTATTATAGAAATTTCCTCTGGCATTGTATTAATTACCTTTAACCTTGTCATTCTAGGACTTGAAGGTAATTTAGGCGTGGCTGCTTATGGTATTGTAGCCAATTTAGCACTTGTAGTAATTGCTATCTTTACTGGGTTGGCCCAAGGTACACAACCCCTTGCTAGCAAATTTTATGGATTGAGAGAGCATCAGTCCGTTAATAAACTTTTAAAATATGCTTTCGTAACCTCTATTTCCATTGCATTGATCATATACTTTAGTTTTTTTATCTTTGCAGAAAGTATTGTAGGGATTTTTAACAGTGAGGATCATGCACGAGTCTCAGAGATTGCAGTGACTGGATTGAGAATCTATTCCTTAGGGTTTTTCTTTGCGGGAATAAATATTATCGCGGCTATATTCTTAGGTGCCACGGAAAAGGCTAGAGCCGCATTTTCAATATCTATTGCTCGAGGCATTATTATTATTGTTCCCCTAGTACTGATGCTTAGCAGGATTTGGAATCTATACGGGGTTTGGCTATCCTTTATTATCACCGAATTGATTGTTGCCGTTCTGGCCATTTACCTAAGCAAATCCATCCTAAAAAATATGCTTCCCTAATCTACGATTTTACCTTTGTCTAACGGGAAATTAATTTCACGTTTTGGGAAAATTTTAACAATCAAAATATATTGTCTCCATCGCCCCCCCTTCAAAATTGCTTGTTTTAGAGCTGGCATAAAAGTTGCTAATTTAATAAGTGAGGCCTCAATATTTTTATACCTTTGACCCGTTTAACTTATGACCCATTTAATTTAACTCAACTTCCTTCATACTGTAGATTTCCAAGAATGCTTACAGCTGATCTAGCTGGAATAGTTTTTGAAATCCAGTATAAATCGGGAGAGATTTGCAATTCACAGATTTTGTCATCTCTTTTAGTAGATTCACCGTGAATTGCAAATCGGCGAACTATTACAAAACATACTGTTAGATGATTTAAGAAAGGGTGGAAATTTTATGTCGAATCAAGCGGGAAGCAGTCGAGGTTCATTGGATAAAGTATTAGGAATAAGAGATATCGTTTCATTAGCCTTTGGCACCATGGTTGGATGGGGCTGGGTCATGCTAGCCGGTGTATGGGTAGCCTCAGCCGGAGTTTTTGGAGCAATTTTAGCTTTTATAATAGGTGCAATTTTATGCATTTTCGTTGGATTAACCTATGCAGAACTTACACCGGCGCTACCTTTGGCCGGTGGCGAATTAGTATTCTCTTATAGGGGGCTAGGCTACAAGGCTTCCTGGGTAACAGGCTGGATGATATGCCTGGCTTATGTTGGTGTAGCCGCTTGGGAGGGTCCTGCTTTTGTTACAGCAATTGATTACATCATACCTATACCACGGGCAGGATTTCTATGGACCATAGCGGGATTTGATGTCTATTTGACTTGGGTGGCCCTAGGAGCTATTATAGGATTAATTTTATGCGTTCTTAATTATCGCGGAGTCAAGGATGCGGCTATATTCCAGACAATGGCAACCTTAGCCCTGGTAATCGGTGGTTTATTATTTCTATTTGGCGGTGTAGTAAAAGGTGGCGTCTCAAATATGGTACCTTCTACTACAAGCCTTGGCGGGCTTGTTGCTGTATTATTGATGGTACCTGCAATGTTTGTAGGCTTTGACGTAATACCTCAAGCTGCAGAGGAAATGAATATACCTCTTCGTAAAATTGCTAAAGTTCTAATCAGCTCCATATTAATGGCTGCTGCTTGGTATATTTTAATGATTATTGGAATTTCTTTATTGGCTCCAGCTGAAATAAGAGATACAACATCCATACCTGTTGCAGATTCTTTCGCCTACGCATTAAATTCGCCTTTGGCAGGTAAAATCATATTAATAACGGGAATTTGCGGTATTTTAACCTCATGGAATGGGTTTATCATTGGAGCTACTAGGGTTATCTTTGCTATGAGTAGAGCAAAGATGCTCCCTCCTATTTTTTCTAAAGTTCATCCGAGATTTGGCACACCATCTGCTGCTATTATACTAGTTGGATTTATCACCTGCTTATCACCTCTTTTAGGTAGTAAAGCGCTGGTATGGTTTGTAGATGCAAGTGCACTAGGTACAGTAATAGCTTACTTCATGGTATCACTATCCTTTATAGCTCTTAGAGTCAAAGAGCCGTCATTAGAAAGGCCTTACATGGTTAAAAGCGGAAAAGTAATCGGTGTAATAGCTGTTTTAGTTTCCCTCTTCTTCATATCCCTTTACATGCCTTTCGGCCCTGGTGGATTAGGACCAGTAGAATGGGCAATGATAGCATTCTGGATTGTATTAGGGTTTATCTTAGCTATTCTAAATCGCAAAAATACTAGAAGTGTGTCCATTGGTGAAAGAGAATACTTAATGTTCGGTGATGATTATTCAAGAAAAGAATTTTCAAATACAAAATAAAAAGTCTTCATGTAATCTTTTTTGACCATTAACTCTAAAATCCGATTAAAATCTAAACATAAGTCTTCCTTGGGATAAATGTAATGAGAACGGTTCTCTTCTTGGAAGAAGAACCGTTCCATTATCTTTCTATGAATAAGATTTTACCCCATCCTCTCCCCTTCCCTTCCTTACTCCTTTATAAATAATTTACTTTATGCCCTATTTGTGATTAAATTATATTAACGACAAATTAAGGATGTGATATCATGCCGGGAGAAACACAGAGCCTAAAAAGAGTTCTTGGAAGAACTGATATCTTAACATTTGCCTTTGGAACCATGGTGGGCTGGGGCTGGGTCATCTTATCTGGGCTTTGGATCCAGCAGGCGGGGGTAATAGGTGCTCTGATTGCTTTCTTTATTGGTGCTGTACTTTGTATATTAGTTGGTCTTACTTATGCGGAACTAACTGCAGCATTACCTTTAGCAGGAGGCGAACTGGTCTTTGCTTATCGAGCAATGGGAGACGGAACCGCTAGATTTGTAGGATGGGTGGCTTCCTTTACATATATTGGCGTAGCAGCATGGGAAGGAATCGCAATCGCTACTGCCCTTGATTACATGTTTCCTATCCCCAAGCTTGGATATCTTTGGGATGTGGCCGGCTACTCTGTTTATGCCTCCTGGGCAGCTATTGGCTCAATAGGTGCACTTATTTTAATTCTCATCAATCACTTGGGAGCACATCCTTCTGCGATTTTTCAAGTAATGACTACATCCTTTGTAGTGCTCGTTGGTTTAATATTCATCTTAGGTGGAATCACATTCGGTAGCCCTGATTATAGTACACCTACTTTTACTAATTTAAATGGAATTATTATTGTCTTTTTAACGATACCGTCTATGTTTGTAGGCTTTGATGTCATCCCTCAATCTGCAGAAGAAATGAATCTACCATTACGACAAATAGGACGAGCCCTGATTATCTCAATTATAATGGCGGCCTTATGGTATTTTTTAATTATTATTGGGATGAGCCTTTCAGCCCCTCCGGAAATAAGAAATTCGGGAGTAATACCAGCAGCAGATGCCATGATCTATTGTTATGGCTCTGATTTTATGGGAATTATTATTATACTAGCAGGTATCTGTGGGATTATGACTAGCTGGAATGGCTTCATATTGGGTTCCACAAGAATAATTTTTGCCATGGGTAGGGCTAAAATGCTGCCACCTGTTTTCGGCAAGCTTCATAATAAATACAAAACTCCAACTGGCGCTCTTATTCTAGTTGGGTCTATTTGTATGCTAGCTCCCCTCCTTGGTAAAAATGCCCTTTTATGGTTCGTAAATGCAAGTGCTTTTGGTTCTATTATAATTTATCTTATGGTTGCTATTGCTTTTTTAATCTTAAGAAAACGGGAGTCAGAATTAAAACGTCCATTCAAAATCAAGCATCCCCGCCTTCTAGGTATTATTGTAATTGTTCTATGTATATCTTTTTTATTCCTTTATATCATATCCTCTTCTTCAATAATCAAGTGGCCTAATGAATGGTTATTTATTTCGATTTGGATTTTCATTGGCCTTATTTTTACTGTAATTACAAAAAAATATTATAAGGATGTATCCAAAGAGGAACGGGAAATGCTTATATTTGGAGAAGAATATGCCCGAAAGGACTATTGATATGAGAAAGAATATTATATTAATAAGCATCATCGTAATATCGATAACAGTCATGTTAATATATAGAAGCGTAAACCAAGATTATAATTTTATTTTGGAAGATGATACAAGGCTATACGAGTTAAACGATGCTGAAAAAGAGTGGATTGAAAATAATAAATTGATCCGCATCGGTGTATCTGATCAAACATTACCCCTCCTTTCTTGGGATAAAAATGGCTTGCCGATAGGTCTTTTTAAGGATTATTTTGACTTTTTAGCCCATACCTATGAATTTCAAGTAGAGTTTATTTCATTAAACAACATTGAACTCTATCAAAAGCTAATGAAAAAAGAGATTGACGCTGCCATTACCGTATATGATGCAAAATTGGAGAATACTCTTGAATTTACTATGCCTATGGTAAAAACCAAAGGAAAGCTATGGATCAGGGATTCCGTAAAAATAAATGACAGCTTGGAGGGTGAAGATTTAAAAATATTAATGGTGCAAGGAGATCCGTCTTATAAGCGGTTAAATAATATATTCCCTTTGGCAGAATTCATTTTTACTAGCTCAATCAGTGAAATTTTTGAAAAGTCATCTGCAGGAGAAGGCAACATTATAGCAGGCAATGAAGCGGCAATTTACCATTTTTTTGGCACAAACGCACTAGAAAATGGTTGGAGGACAATACCAGGATATACATATGAAGGAAATTTCTGTCTTGCCATCAAAGAAGATAATAAAATGCTTTTTAATACATTAAACAACATTATTTACTACATGGATAATGACAAGCTAGTATCACAGCTTCAAGGAAAATGGTTTGGTTTATCCTATTCTCTAGATTCTGATCAACAATTAGAAGAAGTAGGAATTATCGTTTTAATTGTATTTGCTGCTGTTCTTTGTGTCTTTTTAATATTTTATCAATCAAACAAGAGCTTATATGAAGAGCTCCAACAACGGATGGAGCTTTTAATCCAGAGTAAAAATGAACTACAAACAACCTTTGATGGTGTTACCCACTATATTGCTGAATTAGACCTAGATGGAAATGTCATTGATATTAACAAAGCATTTGCAAAATTCTTAGGAATTAATAAACAATCTGCAACGGGTAAAACCTTAATATCTCTATTAGATGTTGAACATCAGGAAAAAGATAAAATAACAAAACTCATCAACAAAACCTTCTCCGAACAAACAGAAATAAGAGATGTGATTACTACTAAAAAAATGATTTTTGAGGTTCATACCTTTTTAATTAAAGATAACAAAGGAAAGGTTCGAAAATTATTAATCATGTTAATAGATGTTACTGCAGCTCGCAGTGCAGAAAGGCAGATGTTACAAGATAATAAGATGATCGCTATTGGGCAGCTTGCCGCTGGAATAGCTCATGAAATACGAAATCCACTAGATATAATAAGGAACTATTGTTATGTATTAAAGGAATTGGACAACGGAGATAGAGAAACAAAAAATAATATTATTGAAGTCATGGACAAATCTGTAGATCGTGCCAGCAAAATCATTGATAATCTATTGAACTTTTCCAGGATTTCTACAAATAAGAAAGAGTTGATCAACCTAAGAAGCCATATCAATTCAATTATTGATTTACAGGGCAATTTAATAAACAATAACAACATACAATTGCACTTTGAATATTCAGGCCCTGATCATATTCTTATTCAGGTAGAAACATTAGATATTATTTTAGTTAATTTAATAAAAAATTCCGTGGACGCTATTACTAATGACGGTATCATTAAAATATCATGCTTCGAGCAAGATAATAATTTCATATTGACTATAAAAGATAATGGAGAAGGAATACCTCCTGATGCAGTTGATGAAATATTTAACCCGTTTTTTACTACCAAGAAAAATAATCAGGGCAATGGCCTTGGACTATATATTGTCTATAATGAAGTTAAGAAAATGGGTGGAGATATTGAGGTTGAAACCATCTTTGGAAAAGGTACATGCTTTTCTATTCAAATACCTATAGAAAGGGAGTAAACACATGATTAAAAGCTTAAGAATATTAGTGGTTGATGATGAACAGGATTACTGCAATGTGATGAAGGTTATTTTAGATTCTAAAGGTCATGAAACCGTCACCTGCACATCAGGTTTGGCTGCTTTGAATTTACTAAAGGAAGAAGCCTTCCATTTGGTTATAACAGATTTAATCATGCCTGAAATAGACGGGAACCAGCTGTTAAATGAAATTAAATCAAATTATCCCCACATAGAAGTCATCATGATGACAGCCTATGGAAGTATAGAAAATGCCGTTGAAACCATGAGGGAAGGTGCTTACTCTTATGTTACGAAGGGCGGAAACCCGGAGGAACTTATTCGGGAAATAAATAAACTACAAAAAGTCTTACAGCTTGAACATGAAAATAAACTCCTAAAAGAAAAAATTAATAAAACAGACTCCATGCTGGAAAGCAAAAATCAAGAGTATATAGATATGCTTTCTATTGCAAAAAAGGCAGCAAAAAGTGATACAAACATATTAATCTTGGGAGAATCCGGCGTAGGCAAAGAAGTCATTGCAAGGTATATTCATCAAAACAGTGATAGAAGCGAAAATCAATTCATAGACCTCAACTGCCATGCCATTGCAGAAACTGTGCTGGAATCAGAATTATTTGGACACGAAAAAGGATCCTTTACAGGAGCACAATATAAAAGAATCGGTCGAATTGAAGCTGCTGACCAAGGCTCATTATTTTTAGACGAGGTTGGAGATATGCCATCAGCCATGCAAGGAAAGCTCCTAAAGACCTTAGAAAATAAAAAAGTCACTAGGATAGGTAGCAATGAGGAAATAGAAGTGAATTTCAGACTCATTGCAGCTACCAATAAAAACCTGGATGAAGAAATTAATGAAGGGCGATTTCGAGAAGACCTATATTACAGAATTAGTACCATTGTCCTCACAATCCCACCCTTAAGGCATCGAACAGAAGATCTGCCATTATTAATTGACTATTTTTTTAATCAATCGCAGAAAGAAATGAACAAATCCATTAAAAAAATTGAAAAGCCAGTCATGGAATTTCTCAATCATTACCATTATCCGGGTAACATCAGAGAGCTAAAAAACATTATAGAGCGACTGGTAGTATTGTCTGAAAATGGGGTTATTGTTGAAGAAGCCCTGCCCCTATACCCTGTACATAAAAAAGACAATACCATAACTCCTCCTGTAGACAAAACTCTTGCTGAAATTCGAAGAGAGGCCGAAACCAAACATATTGAAAATGTCTTGAGAGAGCATAATTATAACAAAACAAAAACAGCAGAAATTTTAGGTATCACTAGAAGACAATTATTTAATAAAATCACAGAATATGAGATAGAATAAGGTGAAAAACCACATCATGAAACTTTACATACTAACATTTTGGGTGTAAAATTAAAAAAAGTATTTATAAAGGGGAAAAAAAATGAATAAAAAGAATATCATAATTATTGGAGCAGCTGGGCGCGACTTTCATAATTTCAACACCTATTATCGCAATAATGAGCTATATAATGTAGTAGCATTTACTGCTGCACAAATACCAGATATCGACAATAGAAAATACCCTGCAGAATTAGCTGGCGAATTATACCCTCAAGGAATTCCTATTTACTCCCAAGATAAATTGCCAGAGTTAATCAAGGAACTAAAGGTAGAGGAATGTGTCTTTGCATATAGTGACATTAAATATAATGATGTCATGTCTATCTCGGCTATTGTAAATGCAGCTGGAGCTGACTTTACACTCTTGGGGCCTAAAAATACATCTTTGAAGAGCACAAAACCCGTGATTTCAGTTTGTGCTGTGCGCACGGGCTCAGGCAAAAGCCAAACATCAAGAAAAATTATTGAACTGTTAATGGATAGCGGCCTTAAAGTCATTGCTGTCAGACACCCAATGCCTTATGGAGATTTAGTAGCCCAACGAGTCCAACGTTTTGCAACTGTGGAGGACCTAAAGAAGCATCAGTGTACCATTGAAGAAATGGAAGAATATGAACCTCATGTAGTGCGTGGGAATGTTATCTATGCAGGGGTGGATTATGAAGATATATTGAGAGCCGCTGAGACCGATCCTGACGGCTGTGATGTTATCCTATGGGATGGAGGAAATAATGACTTTTCCTTCTATGAAGCAGACCTATCAGTCACAGTAGTTGACCCCCATAGACCAGGGCATGAGCTGAGCTATTATCCCGGCGAAGTTAGCTTGAGAGTAGCTGATGTAGCTGTTATAAACAAAATTGACAGTGCAAAACCTGAAGCCATCGCTACCGTAGAAAAAAATATTGAAATGGTTAATCCTACTGCTAAAATAATCAAGGCTGAGTCTGAAATAACCGTAGACAATCCTGATGTCATTAAAGGAAAACGAGTTTTAGTCGTAGAAGACGGCCCTACCCTAACCCATGGTGAAATGAAAATGGGAGCGGGAACCGTAGCGGCTGAAAGGTTTGGTGCTAAGGAATTAGTTGACCCACGCCCTTATACAGTGGGCAAACTAAAGGATACTTTTAACATTTACCCAAATATCGGCACATTGCTCCCTGCCATGGGTTATGGCGAACAACAACTAAAGGATCTTGAGGAGACTATCAACAATACAGAATGTGATGCTGTAATAATAGGAACTCCCATTGATTTGACCAGAATTATCAACATTAATAAACCTTCTACTCGTGTACACTATGAGCTAAAGGAAATAGATAGCCCTAACCTAACCGAGATCATAAAAGACTTCATAAAAGAGCACAACCTATAAAAAAAGCCAAAGACCGAGAGATGAATGGCTGTGGCCACAGCCATTCATCTCTCGGTCTTTGGCTTTTCATCCTTTTCCTCTGACTCCTTGCATTCTTTTGGCTCAAAGACAGATCTAGGCTGATTGCATTTAGGACATTTAAAATCTTCAGTCAGCTCACCCTCATGGGTATGGTCGCATATGGTACAACGATATAATTCCATCATATTGTTTTCCTCCTTTGTTCTACCCCTTGTTTTCATAACTATTTATTAATTTACCCTCTCATCTACCATCTCAAACTAAAAAACTCCGGTCGCGGCTAAGCCGAAACCAGAGTTTTTATTATTCTTAGTTTCCAATTAGTACATTACAATACCAAGAACTAGGTAACCAATTGCAGCTAAGAAACCAGCGATTAATCCATATGGAATCTGTGTGATGGCGTGCTGGAAGTTTTCGCATCCTGTAGATGCAGAAGTTAGAATTGTCGCGTCTGAGTAGAAACAGCAGTGGCTACCAAATACGCCAGCAGCAGCTACAATACCAACCATCATGACTGGATCTCCGCCCATGGCAAGAGCTATCGGTACTACTATTGGAATAGCAATAACATACATCCCCCAGCTCAATCCCATAATAAATTCTGTAAGAGCAAATACCAAGAAAATGGTAATAGGCAAATATTGTAAAGTTAAGTTTTCTGTTGCCACCTTTACGATGTAGTCCATAAAGCCAATTCTTTCACATCCGTCTGCAAAGCTAAAGGCTAATACTACCATGAATAAAGGCATCAACATGTTCTTCAAGCCTCTTAGAACCTCATCCACATATATTTCTGGGCTCATACCCTGAAGAACAAACCAAATAAAGCTGAAGCCTATGGCGGTAATTACACCCATCTGCATGTCAAATCCAAATAAAATGGTAGCACCAACTAATACCAATATTGGTGCAAAGAAGTTTATAAGCTTAGGATCATCTGGAATTTCTGCTTCTTTGCCTCCCCTGATATCAATCCTTTCTGACCCTTCAGGTGCCAAAGGACCACCTGCTTCAACTCTTTCAAAAGCCTTTTTCATAGGGCCAAATCTAGGGATAATTCCTAGAATCATTAAATATAACACTAGTAAAGCACCAAAGGCGTAAAAGTTGTACGGGATAGTTTTAACATATGTAAGTACTTGTTGGCCTGGCTCTCCTAGTCCATTTGCTACCATCAGTCCACCGATAAATATTGCCCAAGTAGAAATAGGGTTCAGTACACATGCTGGTGCAGCAGTGGAGTCAACGATATATGCGTCCATTTCTCTTGGTGTCCTATAACGGTCGTTGACAGGTGTCATGGCAGAGCCGGTGGTGAGTACACTAAGATAGTCGTCAATAGATAGCAGTAAGGAACAGACAGAAGTCCATAGCATAGTGGCTCTGGCTGACTTGGTTATTTTCATAACCAGGTTCCCAAAGGCGTACCCGCCCCCACTAGTTTCAATAACTGCAACAAGGCCACCCATGAGTCCACAAACGATGATAAGCCAGGACATATCTTCACTCATAAGATTGTCTAAAACGATTTCATTAAATACACCGAAGAACTCTCCCTTATAGCCCATAATGGTTGTCAGGATTACTGCTAAAGTCAACGCCTCGATAATCCTTTTTGTTTTAAAAATATAAATAATTAGAAATAGAGCTGGTAATGCGGTAAGAATTCCAAAATCCGCAACATCATCAGGCACAAAGATACCGACAATGATAAAAGCGATAATCAGAATACCATAAAAAAGTAGGTTTCTACGCATTCTTTCAGCCTTCCCTGGGTCGGTCTTCATAGTTTCGGTTAAGTTTGACATTTGTTTTCTCCTTTCATGATTATAAAAATAATAAAAACCCAACACAAATTAATGTGCTGGGTTTAAATTGACACATAAAAAAGGTTCAATTTAACCTTCCCAACATTATAGTCATCGGTTTACTCTGATACTTCGTCCCTTCCCTCTGCTTATCCAATCAGTTGGAGGACGCCTGGTGCATCGGACACCGAATCAATAATTGTTATTTAACTTAATTTAATCTTATCAAAATTCAGACTATTGTCAAGAGTAAAATAATAAGTATTTTTTTTAACTATGTGACCTTATAATTTTTATTTTATCATTAAAGGAAAAAATACTACAAAATGTGTCACAATTTGGATTAAATCCTGATGTTAAATGTGCATTTGAAATATCAACCTGTTGTAATCTTGTTTTATGTTAATCTCCAACTCAGTCATGTGTACATCTCTCCCCAGTACTTGTTGGATGACCTTTACCAGCCGTGAATCCATGACCTGGTAAAATAATCGTCTATTCTGTTCAATAATAGCAATATTCTGATAATTTTCTAACAAAGTTTTTTCATACACAGTAAGAACCTGACAGCAATATATTTCAACTGTTCCACTTGATATGAATACATTCACATCACGAGGACCCTTCCCTGTATAGGTTTTTAGGATGGCAGAAACTTCTTTCTTAATTTTACCTTCTAGCTCTTTTTTGTTAGGAAACAAAGATTCTACGGCATGGGGAGTTGTTTGCATCAGCTTTTCTGCCGCACCCACCAATTCGTTTAGCAACTCTGTAGTTCTAATAGGTTTTAGCAAATATTTAACTATTCCTGCATCCACCGCACTTAAAATTACGTTAGAATCACTTATGGCTGAAGTAATTATCACTGGTGTCTCATGCCCCATTTTTCGAATCCTTTCCACCATTTCGATTCCCCCTAGTTTAGGTAGAAAGAGATCTGCAATGATAATGTCCGGAGTATGCTTCTCAAATAAATCAAGACCTTCCTCCCCATCATTGGCAATATACACTCGCCCAGCTCTCCGCTTTAAAAATTGACCTAGCTCTTCTGCTGTAGCACAGTCATCCTCTACATATAAGATTTTTATTTCTTTCAATATTTCTTCATGATGCTCCATTATTCCCCTCCTGCTTCTTGCCTCTTGGTAAAGGGAGGCTGATGGTGCAGCTCACACCATCTTGAATATTGTTTATCCATATTTTACCGCCTAAGCGTTGCTCAACAATAATCTTTGTTATATAAAGGCCAAGGCCAGTACCGTCTTTTTCCTTAGTAGTGAAGTAGGGATCAAAAATTTGGGAAAGAGTTTCTTCATCGATCTTGCATTTTCTGTTAATGATCTGGATAAAAATACTGTGACCTTCATTTTTCACCAAGATATCTATCACCTTTTGTTCAGGGTTCTCTTCTATAAGAGCATCTCGGGCGTTTCCAATCACGTTAAAAAGAACATGAGAAAACTCGTTGGCATACCCGTAGGCAATGCAACCCTCCCCTCGATGGTAACAAATCTTGATATTATGCTGCTGGAGACTCTCCTCCATCATAGATAAGGCCATTTCCATGCAGTGATGTATATCAAAATACTCTTTCTCCTTGGGCGGCTTTAGAAAACCGGTAAAATCACTGATGGTATCAGACATATTATGGATAATTTCCTCTGCCTTTTGAAGCCTCGCGCTTAATGTCTTTTCATCTAAATCACCGTATCGATAACTGTCCATGATATTGGACAGTACTAGATTAATACTGTTAAGTGGCTGTTTCCATTGGTGAGCAATATTGCCTATCATCTCTCCGATTTTGGCCTGGCGAGATTGATAAACTAGCATAATATCCTTTTCGCGATTCTGGGCTTCTAGCTTACTTTGTCGCATAGTGATAGGGCGTGAGAATGAATAAGAAAATAATATGGCAAATAATAGAATCATCAAAATGATAATCACGCCAAGTACAAGAAGAACTCGATTTAAATTATATATAGGCGCAAAGGCATTTTCTAAGGGATGGGAAATAGCAAGAATCCAACCATTATCAATATGTGCATATCCAACAATATATCTTTGATCGTCTAATCCTAAATAAAGATTCCCTGAAGAATTTTCTTTCAGCTGGGTCGCAACTTTTTCATAATTGTCACCAATCATATCTTCCAAGGCTTCTCCACGGGCATAATCCGGTGGTGCAATAATGAATTCTAGTTCATCGTTAAGCAGGAAGGCATATCCCTTATCGTAGGGATGCATGACCTTTATAATATCAGTGGTATCCTCCGTCGTTACATCTGCACCGGCAATACCCACAAAATAATCACCGATATAAACAGCATCTGAGTAGGTCAGAACATTGATACCAATGTCCATATCCTCATAAGGGTCTGTCCAAATAGCTTTTCCCGTCCAAAGGGGTAAGTAGTAATATTGCATCTGGTCTGGTATGGGATCGTCCATAAATCTTGGAATTGCATCAAAATCGGCTTCAATTAATGTAGCCACACCATCTTGATAGGAATACCAAACCTCATCTTGATTAGGCGTTAGCTCCGGATTAAAGGTAACAAACATTCCATGAGCAATAGTTGTAGAAGAAACTGTTTCTGCAACGATTCTCCTTAGTTCTTCCTTATAATCCTCCATGTACTCAGGGTTTCGCTCTAGCTCTTGTGGGTCAAAGGTAGCCGAAACAAAAGCAACCACTGAATCCACCAATCCTTCAGTATGATTAAAGATTGCACTGAATTGATTGGCGTATTTTTCTGTATTATTTTGAATATTAGATTCAATTTCATGACGAAGATATTCCGTGCTTCTGGTAAAGGTAATGCCTCCAACCACTGTAGCCACTGTAAGGGAGAAGGCTACAATGGCAATCATAAGCTTTAACATGGTAGTTTTCATAACATATCATACCCTTGTTTCTGGCCTTATTCCGTAGCAATAGTTTAATAAAGTATATAGTTTTTAATGTTTACTTGTCAAGACGCCGGAAATATTTGATAATAATCGATATTTTTTGACATGCAATAGAAATATCTCTATCTTTATCATGAGGTCCCTTGATAAAACGGAGGGGATGTAATAATATTGAGTAAAGTAAACGCTGGAATTTTGAAATACCAAGGAGTCGTGAAATATATGAGAGAAGTATATAATAATATTTATTTGAAGGAGCTGCCATTGCCCAATAATCCTCTCAAATATTTAAACTTTTATATTATAAAAGGCCGTGGGCAATCTATGATTGTTGATACAGGCTTTAATCGTGAAGATACAAAAGAAGAAATCCTAAAAACATTCCATGATCTTAATCTTAAGCCAGAGAGCACAATCCTTTTTCTTACTCACCTGCATTCAGACCATACAGGGCTAGCTTCATATTTTGAGGAAATGGGTTTAAAGGTATATGCAAGTAAAGTGGACGGCGACCTATTAAATAGTAGCGTAAATAAAACAGATTCTATGTGGCAAAACACCATTCAGCATGGACTGTGGCAAGGCTTGGACGAGGATTCACTAGATATTGAGGACCACCCTGGCTTCAAATTTCGCCCTACGGCTCATATCAATTATATTCCTGCCATTCCAGGCGAAAAAATACAAATTGGTGAATACGATTTTGAAATTATAGATTTAAAAGGCCACACTCCTGGAATTGTAGGCCTTTATGAAAAAAATCATAAGATTCTGTTTTGCGGCGACCATATACTAGGAAAAATCACACCTAATATCACCTTTTGGGGCTTCCAATATGGGGATTCATTGGGCACTTATCTAAAAAGCTTAGATTTAGTCTACCATATGGATATCAATCATTTATTTTCTTCCCATCGTTTTTTAGTGGAGGATCATCGAAGTAGAATCAAAGAGCTTTATAATCACCATGCTAAGAGGTTAGATGAAGCGAGACAAGCTTTACGTAAATCAGGTAAGTCAACGGTAAGAAACGTAACCAAACAACTGCATTGGGATATCAAAAGTAAGAATTGGGACGAATTCCCTAAGTCACAGAAGTGGTTTGCAGCAGGTGAGGCCCACGCCCATTTAGAGCACTTAAGGGCTTTAGGTGAAGTCTCAATGGAGGAGGAAAACGGTATTTTGTACTACTGGATAATTGACTAATATACTTTAGAAATACTTGACAACCATGGGTTTAGACATGATAATTTTACTATATGAGCAAAAACATACAGAAGGAGGTCGCGGCGTAGAGCCCAAGAGCGGATGAGAGATAAAATTAAAGTTGGTATTGTAGGATACGGAAACCTTGGAAAAGGTGTAGAATTGGCTTTGGCTCAAAACCCTGATTTTAAGCTAGAGGCCATTTTCACAAGAAGAGACCCAGAGAAAGTTAAAACTACTTCCAAGGTCGTTCCTTTATCACAAATAACAAATTATAAAGAAAAAATTGATGTAATGATTCTTTGCGGGGGTTCCGCTACTGATTTACCAAAGCAAACACCCCAGATTGCAGAGCATTTTAATACAGTAGATAGCTTTGATAATCACGGTAAGATCCCAGAGCATTTTAAAAGATTAGATGATGTGGCAAAAAAATCTGGTACAATTGGTCTAATTTCAGTGGGATGGGATCCAGGACTATTTTCCTTGCACCGTCTTCTAGGCCAGGTTGTGCTACCAAATGGGAAGGAAAATACTTTCTACGGTAAAGGGGTCAGCCAGGGACACTCAGATGCAATAAGAAGAGTTGACGGTGTGAAGGATGGGGTTCAATATACCGTTCCCATCCAGAGCGCTATAGACATGGTGCGTAAAGGTGAAAATGTAGATCTCACCAATGCGGAAAGGCATGAGCGAATTTGCTATGTTGTTCCGGAGGAAGGTGCTGATTTAGATAAAATTAGGGATTCAATTGTAAATATGCCTAATTACTTTGCAGACTATCAGTCAACAGTTCATTTTATTACAGAGGAAGAGTTAAAAAGAGATCACAAAGGTATGCCTCACGGCGGATTTGTCGTGCGTACAGGATTCACTGGTGAAGGGACAAGCCAGAGCATAGAGTTCAGCCTAAAGCTTAATAGTAATCCGGAGTTTACTTCCAGTGTGCTGGTGGCTTTTGCTAGAGCTGTCTATCGATTGAGTAAAGAAGGACAAACAGGAGCTCGCACAGTATTAGACATACCCTTTAGCTATTTATCTCCTAAATCAGGAGAAGAATTAAGAAAAGAATTACTATAATATAGGAAACAATATTTCCTTATATTATAAAAAAACGGCACTTCTCTGCTTCGTCAAAGCGAAACTGAAGTGCCGTTTTTTCATAAAATAATAGCTGTTTAATTTTATCACGTAGCCACCATAAATATGTGCGCCTCGCTATAGAGCCTTTGCTTGAGATTTTTTTACATCGTACCCTACCTTGGTGATAGCATTCACAATATCCTCTAGGGATGTTTTTTCATCGTCAAAGTTCAATTTTACTTTACTTGTGTTAAACATAACATTGATACTATCCTTATCAACGCCATCTACAGATTTTACTGCGCCTTCTATCTTTTGCATACAGGATGGACAGGCTAATGGCTCTAATTGAATGGTTGCTTTTTGCATTTTCATCTCTCCTTTTCCAAAAATCTAATTTATTTATTTCTATAATTGAATCCTATAACTATTTATACACCATTATGGCGTGGTGTTTTAATGAATTTATAAGTTATTATCTTTTATCTTAACCTATAACGAAGTAGCCTCATTCCGTTTAGTATGACCACTAAAATACTTCCTTCATGAACCAACATCCCGATGGACATGTTCATCCAATCAGTGAAGAATAAGAAGGCTAATAAAATTATTACCACACCTACTGCAATAATAATATTTTGACGCATGTTACGGGCGGTTGCTTTTGTTAAGCCCAAGGCATGGGGCAAACGGCTGAAATCTGAATTCATTAATACCACATCTGAAGTTTCTATAGCTACATCTGTACCGCTTCCCATGGCAATACCAATTTGTGCTAGAGCCAGTGAAGGGCTATCATTAACGCCATCTCCTACGAATGCTACAATTTGACCCTGGTCCTGCAGCTTTTTAATATATGCTGACTTATCTTCTGGTAGCATATGCCCTTGAGCCTTTGTCAATCCCAACTCCCGAGCTACTAAATCAACAGTTCCTTGATTATCTCCTGAAAGAACTACTAGATTTTTAACACCTAGCTTCTTTAGCCTCTGGAGATCTTCCTTCACACCTGGACGAATTTGGTCACGAATACCCATGAGTACTTTTAATTCGCCATCAACAGATGTTAAAACAAGTGAATTACCGTTTTCCTCAAACTTGGCAATATCCTCCCGAGCCTTTTCGCTTAAATGAACATCTTCTAGTTCCATTAGGGCTACATTACCCACTGCTATTCTATGCCCCTCTACGTCAGCGAGAATCCCGCCACCTTTTACAACATCTGTACTTTCAACAGTATAGGCTTCTACGTCACCGATATGTTCTACAATTGCTTTTGCTAATGGATGATCTGATTCTTTTTCCACACTTGAAAGATAGCCTAATACCACATTGATATTGTCTTCATCCGCATAAAATTCTTGGTCCGCCACTTTTGGATTTCCAATTGTTAATGTGCCTGTCTTGTCAAATACAACTGTATCAAGCTTGCTAAAATCGTTAATGACTTCACTGCCCTTAAGTAGGACACCATTTCGTGCTCCATTACCGATACCAGCCACATTGGAAACAGGTACACCGATAACTAATGCGCCAGGGCATCCCAGGACCAATATGGTAATTGCTAGCTCCACATTCCGAGAAATCAGCCAAACGATGAAGGCAAGAACTAAAACTGCCGGTGTATAGTACTTTGCAAACCTATCAATAAAGCGTTCTGCCTCAGATTTTGAATCTTGTGCCTCTTCAACCAACTCAATGATTTTACCAAAGGTGGTATCCTCCCCTACACGATCAGCAACAATCTGAATAGTTCCATTTTCCAAAATCGTTCCCGCATATACTTGGTCACCCTTATTTTTGCTTACCGGGACTGACTCCCCAGTGATGCTTGCCTGGTTAATATGACCCTCTCCTGTTAGAACTGTACCGTCCACAGGAACCTTTGCGCCGGTTTTTACAAGAAGAATATCCCCTACATCAACATCATCTACTTCTACTTCTTCAAATTCGCCATTTTCCATTTGCTTTAACGCACTTTCTGGTGCCATCTCCGTCAATTCCTTAATGGCGGAACGGGTTTGATTCAATGTTCGTTGCTCCAAATAGGCACCAAATAAGAATAAGAATGTAACAATTGCTGATTCTTCAAAATTCTTTATTATAAATGCTCCACCAACAGCAATGGTAACCAAAACATCAATACTGACAACCTTTACTCTTAATGCTTGATAAGCCTGGATGGCTATTGGTATAACTCCCAAAATCGATGCGATAACCAATGCCCAGACAAATAGAATGGTATTATTAAAAACCAGCTTACTAATAAATGCAATCACAATTAATATTGCACTGATTAGTGTAATTTGATTTTTTTTGCCTAATATAAATCTCTGCATCAAAGAAATCTCCTCTCATTAGTTCTGTCAGGGCATTTAATCTCTTAGCTCCCCGCGCCCATTTTATCAGCATATCTTCTGCTAATCTATTAGCGGGTATTGAGTCTACTTATCCTTGGTATGCTTGATCTAACTCCGCTAACATATTGTATACTGCTTCATAGCTTTCACACACATCCTCCGGTATGGTGTAGTTATTTGTAACTGCGCGTAATTGTGCAAATTCATCCTGTAGCTCAGGTTTTTCATTCCCTGCCTCATTAATTTTTTGGATGATTGTATCATATGCTTTGCGAACTTCATGGAATTCTGGATGGCTACCTCCATGAACCTTTGCCACAATAGGCACATACATCTCTAATGTTTTGAAATGCTTTTCTTTTATTTCATTAAATGTTGACATACTACCCCTTCCTTTCCTTGTTTCTTTATATAATTCCTATTTCATTGATTTTAGTGTACCAATATTGGAGAACATTTAAATTGATTTATATCAATTATTTCAATTTTTTTACCATATTAGTACTCATCAATATCTTCTCTACTAATATTCTTTGCTCTGAGCCTATTATTTACAAACTCTTTGATAAGTATATATACAATAGTTCCTAAAGGTACAAACAAGATGATTCCTATTACTCCGAATAAGCTTCCCCCAATAGTAATGGCAACCAATACCCATATCGCCGGCAGGCCTACAGCCTTTCCAGCAACATTTGGGTATATCAGGTTTCCCTCTAATTGCTGTATTGCAATCGACATAATGATAAACCAGAATGCCATGCGTACATCATGAACCATAATCAACAGGGCACCGATAATAGCACCGATGATTGGGCCTATTACAGGTATAAAAGAGCTTATACCCGTCAATAGACTAACAACTAGGGCATAAGGGAATCGGAAAATCTTCATAGCAATAAAAAACATAACGCCAACAATAATTGCTTCTAGCAGCTGCCCTGAAAGAAAATTACTAAATGTCGTATTGGTTAAGTCTGAAAGATAGGATAGTTTCCTATGGATCTTTTTTGGGAATAGGGCTATTGATATCTTTTTTGTTTGGCATAATAGTTTTTCCTTCTGAAGTAATACATAAATGGAAAATACGTATCCAATAAGGAGAGATGCTATGGCACCTATTAAAGATGTGGCCACATTAAAGGTGGACACTATCCAGTTGCTAGCTCGGGCGCTTAACAGGCTTATAGCTTTTTGTTCTATTTTGGGCCAATCAAGGCTTATGTTCTTAACAAATTCACCCACATATTCATTTTCTATAATATTGGTCCTTTCAAGCCAGTTTAAAAAATTGTTCCACGCTTGAGGAGTTCGGTGTGCGATTTCCTGAACAGAGCTAGTTAGCTCCGGTACAACTATAATTAATGTAATAAAAATAATTAGCAAGATTATTATTAAGGTGATTAAATAGCTAGTAGCCCTTTTTAATTTATGAGGTAGCTGCTTTAATAAGGTTCTCTCAAAATACCTCATGGGAACATTCATTATAAATGCAATAACTATACCTATTATAAAAGGCGATACTAAAGAAAAGAGCATTAGAAGCACACCCCAAAGGGCATTAAGATTATCCAATACCCACAGGAGAATAACTCCAAATGCAACTAAAATAATCGCGTTTTTTAATTGATCAGATCTTACTTTCATATATAACCGTCCTTACCTTCTAATGTCATATGTAGCGGTGTCTAACACCTTACCTATGGTCTTTAGTGTCAGACACCATGCTAATCTATGGTGTCTGACACCACTATCTTATATTCGTTTTTGAATGAAATCTATAAAAGCATCTGCTTGTTTTTCCAAATAAGGCTGACTTGCTTTCAATACCAGCTTGCCTTCATCGTCGGTTTGTTGACTGGCGTTAGGAATAGTGAGACGAGGTGCATTCATCACATCCATATTTAAAAAGCTGATAAGAGTAACCAAATGATCCTGGGCTATACCAGTTCCAGACATTCCGGGAGAAATTCCACTTATAGCAGCAGGTTTCCCGGCAAGAACCTGTGGCTCTTTATCGCTGATTGGACGAGATAACCAGTCAATAAGATTCTTCAGGACACCAGAGAAAAAGTGATTGTATTCAGGTGTAAAGAACCAGATTCCGTCTGCAGATTTCACTTCATCCCGAACACGTTTTACCGCATCAGGCGCAGGATATTCAATATCCTGATTCATGAAAGGGATATCCCCATACTCTAGTAATGTGAAATCCCCTCGGTCTCCAACAATATTCTTTGCTGCCAATGCCAATTGTCGATTATAGGAATCCTTTCTTAAAGAACCGACGATAGCCAATATTTTAATTTTTTTCATTCAAGTACTCCTTCCAAACCTTAGTATGATATCTTACTCTGTAAAAATGTGCCATTTCTTAACTCATCAAAAGCTTTGTTTAATTCTTCCTTTGTATTCATTACAATAGGCCCTCCCCAAGCCACTGGTTCAGACAAAGATGTGGAACTGATAAATAAAACTTGTGCCTTTTTGTCTGTTGCCTTTATGGTTACAAAATCACCAGCAGTAAGCTTCACCGCCGTTTTTTCTTTTACCAGCTCCTCCCCGATATATGCATCACCTAAGAGGGTAAAGACCATGACGGATCTTTCCCGATCTGTGTCTATAACAATAGAAGCATTGGGATCAATATGAATATCATAATAGTCCAAAGGTAAATATTTACTTATATATCCCATTGTACCATTAAATTCCCCTGCAAGTAGCCTTAATTTTCCATTCTCCAGCTCAATTTCTTGAATTTCTGATTTCTTAATACTTTGGTATGCTGGAGGAACCATTTTGTCCTTTGCCGGAAGGTTCAACCAAAGCTGTACACCAAGCAATCGTTCCGATGCTGGTAATCTTTCTTCATGTAAAATACCGGACCCTGCAGTCATCCACTGTACCTCACCGTCTCCAATAGTATCCTCATTTCCTAAGCTATCCCTGTGAGTCATTTGGCCACGATATAAATAGCTGATGGTTTCAATGCCTCTGTGGGGATGCATGGGAAATCCCGCTGTGTAATCATCCGGATTTGTGCTATCGAAGGAATCCAACATTAAGATGGGATCGTATTCATCTACTGTTCTATTTCCCAATACCCTAACTAAATTTACCCCTGCACCATCCTGAGTTTTATAACCTGTAACCTGATGTTCTACTTTCCTTTCCATTTGCATTACCTCCTTGTGTATTATTTGATAATTTATCCATAAAATTCATACCATTTTTCTAGTGGACACTCATTGTATACTTATATGTTATCTATGAGTAGATACCCCTTTCTTTGTGATTCAAATATAATCATAAAAAAACCGACTAAGATTTCAAATCCTAATCGGCGTTTTTTATATATTATTAACAACTAAACATCCTTAAAAGTCTTAAGAAATGATTGGCTTCTCGCAACGTATGGTCACCTAACAGTGGAATAATAATAGACCTGATATTGCAATCAAGAAGCCCTTCAGTTGCCTGAGCTTTAAAATCTCTAATGGCTATCGTTGCCCTTTTGCTATCCTCTGTAACTTCATGGGCTGGTATTGTCCGGTCCATTGCAGCGATCGCTTCCTTGGTCAACTGATCAAATTCTTCTCCAAAATCATCTGCCAAATTAAACAATTCTCTTTCAGTCGGATCTAACAGGCCACGAATAAACTTGGCGTGTTCAGCCATAATCCTATTCCAAAAGGCTTCTTGCTCTAAAGCATCTCTTTTTAGATTTATAAAGCCATGATTTTGCAGCTTTTCTACCATATCTAAATAGAGCCTTGCTTCCCTCATAATATGCTCTATCAATAATGGGTAATTCACTGTAAACATTTTGCACCGAAGTACATTGTTCAAAATTGTAGATTTAAATTCTATTAGGCCTGAAATTAATCGAATGGCTCTATTATTTATACTTGTAACTTTATCTACTAGACGACCACTGACAACTTCTTTACAGGAGCCCATTAATTGAGCCTCTGCTTTTGTAATTTCAGTTGGTATATCTACTCCGGTTAGAAACTCTGAAACTTTTTCCGCTTCAAGGGTAAAGGGTGTTATTACTTCACCAGATTCAAGTACACTTCTACTTGCCACACCATCTGAAAGCAATACTACATCACATAAAAGTTTGTCGAATTCCATTCTGAATTCATCAGCTCTTTGTGAGAAGCTAGCATCTCGAGGAGTAAATCCTAATTGAAGGAAAAAGGAATGTTCCTTCATTATACGGCCAAAGAATAGATGCAAATCTAAAGATTGGCGTACAAAATCGGTATCATTATACAATTTTAATCACTTCCATTAATATTTTTTTTACTACTATATAAGTATGCTTTTATTTTCGATATGTTACATTACGAAATTTGTCCCTAATATTATCAGAAATTTATTCCGAACAAACAGTTTACAGCTATAGGCAGGGAAGGGTTTCTCAGTGGTTTTATAATAAACCAGCTATTATTAGGTAATACTAGGGATTAACGAAAGATTCGGAGGGTTTATTAGAATGGAATTACTCTATGTCACATTTACAACGATAGGGTCTATCATCACATTATTTATTTTAACAAAAATAATGGGCAATAAGCAGATGTCTCAGCTTAGCATGTTTGACTATATAATAGGTATCACAATTGGCTCCATTGCTGCTGAAATGGCCACCAATTTGGAGGAGTTTGAAAAACCATTAATTGCAATGATCATTTATGCCCTATTTGCTTTACTCATATCAATTGCCAACTATAAGTCTATCGCTATTCGCCGTATAATCACAGGTAAATCGTTAGTACTTTTTGAGGATGGAAAACTATATGAAGGAAATCTGAGAAAAGCCAGAATTGACATAAATGAATTCCTAATGGAATGCAGAAATAACGGCTATTTTAACATTGCAAATTTACAGTCGGCCATTTTAGAAACCAACGGTAAAATTAGTTTTTTACCTCTAAGCACTGAACGTCCTGTTACGCCAAAGGATTTAAACCTTACACCTAAGAAAGATAAACCTGTTATTAATGTTATTATCGACGGGCACGTTATGGAAGGGAACCTAGACTTTTGCGGCAAAAATATAAATTGGCTAAATAAACAGCTACAAGCCCAAGGTGTTGACAATGTATCAGATGTCTTTTTAGCCACTTGTGATAATGATAGTAATCTTAATGTATATCTTAAGATTAATAAGAAGATGAGTAGAGATATGTTTCAGTAAAAGCTCTTTCCCCGCCATGTAATAAACAAACTTAAGAGGGATTAATAAAAAAATCCCATCAGCAACTTTTTTTGCTTGATGGGATTTGTCTGTACCATAATCTCGCATGCCCTTACCTTAGAAGTGGCTTTGTCTTTATTATTAATTACTACTAATTCTCTTTGTCTCTTCAAATTCCCTTATGACATCTTCTCCAGGCTCCTTTGAAAGCAGGGATACAACTATAATGAATAGGCAGGAAATTACAAATGCTGGGAACAACTCATAAATTCCAAAGACTCCTCCCATTGGCTTTAGTGCTAATTTCCATAGGAAAACCATGCCCCCGCCACTAAGCATTCCTGCAATGGCACCAGCCCTCGTAACCCTTTTCCAGAAAAGAGAAAACAGCATAATAGGGCCAAAAGTAGCTCCGAAACCAGCCCATGCAAAGGAAACAACTGTAAATATGACACTATTTTCATCTAAGGCAATGATGATAGCAACAATAGCAATGACAACCAAAGTAATCCTTGTGCAGTATAAAATTGTTTTATCAGAGGCATCCTTTTTTATCAAGCCCTGATAGATATTTTTTGAAAAGGCAGAAGCAGCAATCAAGAGGTATGAGTCAGAGGAGCTAATTGTAGCCGCCAATATGCCCGCCATCACAACACCTGCAACGATAGGGATGAAAAAGCTTGTTGACATTAATATAAAAATATTTTCCGCTGAGCTATGATTTAAAAAAGCGGTTGGGAAAATTGCCCTTCCTAACAAACCGATGGATACAGCAGCAAATAGAGAAATCATACACCAAACTACCGCAATCCTTCTTGACATTTTCAGTTGTCCAGGATTCTGAATAGCCATAAACTTCAATAATACCTGTGGCATCCCGAAGTATCCTAGGCCCCAAGAAAGAGTTGAAATAATAGTCAATAATCCATAAGGAGCAGCATCTCCAAAGAGAGGTTCACCAGATGATCCAAGCTGCTGAACTCCTCCCTCCATCACAGGCTGGGAAATCCCGAAGAATTCAAAAAATCCGGGAATTTGCTGTACGTTTTCAATGACTGCTGAGACACCTCCTGCAGCTGACACGCCTGCCACTGTTACAGCAATTAAGGAGAAAACCATTACAACGCCCTGCATGAAATCGGAAGCGCTTTCAGCAAGGAACCCTCCTATATATGTATAACAGACAACAAATATGGCCCCTGCAATCATCACGTATTGATACTTAAACCCAAATAAAGTACTGAAAAGCTTGCCTACCGTTACCAAACAGCTGGCTGCATAAACCGTAAAGAATATTAGTATGAACAAAGCCGCGATGGTCATAATCACTTTTTTGTTCTCTTTAAATCGATTACTAAAAAAGTCCGGAATGGTAATAGAATCCCCTGCGATTACAGTATAATTCCTTAGTCTCTTTGAGACAAAAAGCCAATTTAGATATGTACCTATCAAAAGACCGATGGCAGTCCACACCGCATCGCTCAAGCCATAAAAATATGCCACACCAGGCAAACCCATAAGGAGCCAACCACTCATATCAGAAGCTTCTGCACCCATTGCCGTTATCCACGGCCCTAAGGATCTGCCACCAATCAGGTAGTTTTCGCTGCTCTCTCCTGCTCTCTTATGGTAATACACTCCGATACCAATAACCACTGCCATATACAAGGCCATGGCAAAAAGAATCTGTCCCTTATCTCCCATTATTCCTTACTCCTACTCCTTGATAAAATCTTTCCGCTACCGGAGGGAATCACCCCTTGCTTTATTTGGTAATCGGTGCGGTTTCTAATGAATAAAAATTGTATAATAATGCATATGTGTAAAACTTTATCACAATATCACGCTACTGTAAATATCTAAACAAGATTTGTAGCAAGAGAATGGGAAATATTTCAAGACCTTCTTCGATAAATAGGAACAAGAGACACAAAGCCTATTTGTGCAATTATTCCTCAGACATATGATGCATTAAACGCCATAAATGGTATGATACTCCATCAGCAAAAAGAATCAAATTAACATATTCAAAAGTTTCAGCAACATGGGCTTCACCTTTAGCTGTCACTTCAAATACTTCAGCTCTTTCTTTCTTACGAAATTCTGCTAATTCCTGGGAAAATACAGATAGCTTTGGAACCACTGATGCGATATTGTTTTTCTCCAGCGCTTCTATAGATTCCAGAATAAGCTCTTCTAGCTGACATACAATAGGGTCAATTCGCTCAAGGTGATTTGTAAACTTTACTTCACCCATTTTTTCCACAATTAATGTACTCATTCTTTCCATATGATCCAAAGCATGAAGTAAGGAGGTGAACCTTTCTGAAGACCCACGTGTATCCGTATGAATCTCTACAACAAAATTTTTTATTTCCTCAGTTTCATATTGAATGGTTCGTAGTCTTTGGTCAAAAACTTCGATGTCTTTATAGGGTCGTTTGGCGGAGATATGCTCAAGCTTTCCACTTGTAGCAACCAAGGTTTGTGTAACTGCTTCTTTCAAAGCTCTCATGGCTGTTTCTATAGCAACAGCCGGTATTGTAATAATGCTAGAATCTAAATGCATCGTTATAGGAGATTTTTTCTCTGGTAGTAACCAAGCAATCCCCTTGGTAAACTGTTTAATGAAGGGAGCCAGCATGGCAATTCCAGCCAAACTAAAGCATGTATTAAACAAAGCAAGAATCATCACTGGCTCAGTCCAGTAAAATAAAGTGGCAAGCTTAGTAATTCCTACTATTAAAAATGGAAAGAAAACAAAAGCAACAATTCCTGTAAATACATTAAATAAAATATGGGATAGGGCTGCTCGTTTCGTAGACACGCTGGCACCGATGGAGGCAAAAGCAACAGTTGCTGTTGTTCCAATATGCTGCCCAATAACCAGTGCTATAGCTTGCTCTAAACCAATGGCACCAGTGGCAAGAACAGTAATGGTTGTAGTGATTGCTGCACCTGATGATTGCATAATAATCGTCATAATGATGCCGATTAGGATCAAAATCAATCGATTTACTATACCTAAATTATTAAATAGTGACAGGTCAATATAAGAGTTTAGACCAGCCATGCCATTCTGCAAATATTGAATACCTACAAAAAGTAACCCTAATCCTGAGAGAATAAGCCCAAATTGGGACCATCTCCCGGAGCTAAATTGCTTCAATATAACACCTATCCCAACGATGGGTAAAGCCAATTGGCTAACGCTGAACTTAAGCCCAATGAAAGCAACAATCCAGCCTATACTTGTTGTGCCTAAATTAGCCCCGAATATGACCCCTGTGGCTTGCACAAGACTTAGCATTCCTGCGCTGACAAATCCAATGGTCATTAAAGACGTTGCGGTAGAGGATTGCACGAGCACAGTAATGACAGCTCCCGTTGCAATAGACGAAATAGTCCCTCCCGTAAAGCGGTTTAAGAGGTTTTTTAAAGACTCTCCCCCCATTGCTTTTAATCCATCCACCATAAGACTCATCCCTAAGAGAAAAAAACCGATTCCGCCAATTACGGAAACGATTGCAACCATAGCTACACCTCCCCTCGGATCCTTAATAAAGGTTATATTATTAAAGTTCCCTTGCCATAATGCTTTTTGCAAATTTATACAATATTATAGCAAAATATTATCTTTATAACCATCCTTTATTGATACTATGCTAAATCTGTATAAATGGTCTCTATTTTTTGAAACATTTTCCCAGGACTTTACCACAAAAAGATTGATGACAGCATAGAGATGTCCAAACTAATAAATTGCTACCGGACCATTGGGTCCTTGTATAATTTCAATATTAGTTTCAAAAATATCTGATAGAAGCTTTGAATCCATGATCTCTTCCACAGTTCCAAATGCTACAATGCGTCCATCCTTCATAGCACAAATTCGATCTGAGTATTTAGCGGCAAAATTGATATCATGCATTACAGTTAAAATTGTTCTTCCAAAATGATCCACAACATACCTTAAGTGCTCCATCATTTGAACAGAACGTGCCACGTCAAGATTGTTCAAGGGCTCGTCCAAAAGCACATACTCAGTCTCTTGGCACAAAACCATTGCCACATATGCCCTCTGCCTTTGCCCACCAGAAAGCTCATCTAAATATCTGTTTTCTAAATCCTTTAAACCTAAAAAATCAATATATTTAGAAATAATTTTCTCATCCTCTTCTGTCAATCTGCCCTTTGAATAAGGGAAACGGCCAAAACCGGCTAATTGTCTTACAGTAAGTCTTGTTACAAAATGGTTTTCCTGTCTCAAAATAGTTAAAATCTTTGCTAAGTCTTTTGAATCGGATCTAAAAACATCCATATTAGCTACCTTAATTTGACCTTCATCCATATCCAAAAGTCTTCCAATCATCATAAGTAGAGTAGACTTTCCAGCACCGTTTGGCCCAATTAAAGAAGTCAGTCCAACCTTCGGTATAACAGTGTGCAAAGGCCCGATTTTCACTTTATCTGAATATGCTTTTTTTACATCATAAATTTCTATCATAATGATCCCTTCCTTAAAACTACTACTAAAAATGTTATGCCGCCAAATAGTTCAATAATAATTGAAACTACACCCTGGGCATTGAATACGTGATACATGAAAAAATATGCACTAGTTATAACTAGAAATCCTATAGCAAGAGCCATCGGGAAAATATATCTATGATCGTAAGTTGGTACCGCTTGGTAACACAAGGTTGCAACTAAAAATCCATAGAATGTAAGTGGACCAACCAAGGCTGTTGAAATAGACATTAAAATTGAAACTAGGATTAATATGATAATTACGCTAGCTTGATGATTCACACCCAAGGAGGTGCTGGTATTTTTACCTAGTGATAAAATATTTAACTTATTGGAATAAGCAAGAAGAAGGATTGCTACAACAATTACAATGGGAATTGCAACAGGAAATAATTCAGGATCCGCATTGTTGACAGAACCAAATAATCTTGCTTGCAAAATATCAAACTCCGATGGAGCAAGAAGCCTTCTCATAAAGGAGGACAAAGACCTAAGCCCCGTACCGATAATCACACCTACCAAAAGCATCAGTTGTAAATTCCCATACTTTCCCGATAGTAGCCATCCATAAAGGATCAAGCACATCAAGACCATTACTGCAACTTGAAATAGAAATGACCCTACCCCACTAATACTTATAAATACACTGGCACCAAGAAAGAACATGGTGCTGGTGTGTATCGTTGAGTAAAGTGCCTCAAATCCTAAAAGTGAAGGAGTTATAATACGATTGTTGGTTATGGACTGGAAGGCAACAGTGGACAAGCTCTGGCAAATTGCAGGTATAAGCATTGCAACTAAGGCCACCACCCTTCTTTTGACCACTGGAATAAAAGCAGGGGAATCCATAGGAACTGGGTTGTTATAAACCAAAAGTCCGAAGGATGCAAGAAGTCCCAAAGCAATCAGGGTGCTCAATAGAATCCAATAACGTTTTTCCTCCTCCTTGGAACGAAATGCTCTAGCAGATCGAGGCTCAACCTTAGTACTATCACGAAGGCTCCTTTTGAATGGAATATTTTGTTTTAATTCAACTATTAAAGTATTCATCGTTGCCTCCTTTGCCTCAATAAAATAACGATAAATATTACTGCCCCCACTGTCCCAAGTATCAACGAAACGGGCACTTCAAAAGGCATAATTATGGTCCTGGAAATAATATCGCAAAGGGTAATAGTTCCCATCCCCAGCACGCAGACCCAAGGTAAATTACTCTTAACGTTATCGCCCCTGTACATTGAAACAATATTGGGAACAATTAATCCTAAAAAAGGCAAATTACCGATTACTGCTGCAACAATTCCAACTGCCAAGGAAATAAGACCAGTGCCTAAAAGAACAATTTTATTATAATTTAATCCGAGGCTTTTGCTAACATCCTCTCCTAGCCCGGCTAAGGTCAATCGGTCCGCATAAATAAAGATGAAAATTGTCACGATTATAATCAGCCATAGAAATTCATATCTCCCAATTTGTATGGATGCAAAGGAACCAACAAACCAGGTTTCAATATTTTGCGTCATTTGAAAAACAAGACCGACAAAAGTTGAAATTGCCGAAATCACTGCCCCCAGCATCATCCCAATAATAGGCACAATTAAGGATGAACGAAGCTTCACCCTTCTCAAAAATAGAAAGAATATCATGGTTCCTATAAAAGAGAAAACAATTGCCCCTGACATTCTTTGGACTAAGGTTGCTCCAGGAAATAGTAAGTAAACAAATACTAATCCCAAGCCTGCCCACTCAATGGTTCCTGTTGTAGTAGGTTCCACCAAACGATTTTGTGTAAGAAGCTGCATAACTAGACCGGACATAGACATAGCAGCACCTGTAAGCATTAACGCAGCTGTTCTGGGAACTCGAGTAATAAAGAACATTTCAAGTCCATCTTCCTGCCCTTGTATATCATAGACTCCGGTAAACAGTGAGATAACACCTAAGATTAGCACCCCAAAGACTGCTATCATAAAGGACTTAGTCCATATTCTATTTTGTTTAGAAAGTCTGGGCCGGGATCTAGATATCCCAGCCCCTTTCATTTGCATCGTCGTATTCATACCTAGTACTCCTTACTCTACTTAGATAGAGCATCTGAAATTCCTTCAAACAACTCCTGATAAGTTTGTATTGATTCATTTGTGTAAGTATCTAATGGTGCGTAGATGATTTGATTTTTAGTAACAGCGGTAGTGTTTTTCAATGCTGGAGAATTGTCAATAACATCTTGTGCTGGCAGTGCAGCTGTCGTGGAGGTTACCGCTCCATCACGGTCTAATACAAGAATCCAATCAGGATTACTTTGTGCAATGGCCTCTACAGAAATATCATCTCCTTGATGATCTGAAGAAGCGTTGACAATTTCCAATGCCGGAATCCATCCAAAGATTTCATACAGGGGCCCCCAGACACGCCCTGTCCCGGGAGCTGAAAAACCAATATCTCCACCCGAAACTACTACACTCATAACGGTATCTGTTCCGTTATATGCGGATTTTGCTTTTTCCGCGGCTTGATCAAAATCAGCTATCAATCTAGCGGCTTCTTCATTTTTATCGAAGATTTTTCCCAAAGCAATTGTTGAATCCTTTAAACCATTAACTAGGTTTTCTCCTGGTTTATCCGCCTTCTCTGAAACTTCAAAATCCAAATCAATAACTGCTGCATTAGGTACTAATGCTTTAATATCTTCATAAAAGGTAGCAAATCTTTGGCCAATAATGACAAGCTCAGGATCTGCCGCAGCTATAATTTCTAAATTAGGTTCTCGATGATTTCCAATATCCAAAACTGCCTCATCTGCAACATATTTTGAGTCTGCCGGCATTACAGGCTTTGGTACAGCAGCTAATTGGATTCCCCATTGTTCTAGGGTTTCAAATGTCCTATTGTCTAAAGCGACTACATTCTTAGGATTTACAGGAACTCTAACTGTCCCATGTACATCAGTAATTTCCACCGTTAAGGCTTCTGACGAAGGATTTTCTTGTTTTCCTTGTTCTGTACCAGAGCAAGCCGTTAGTATTAAGGCAAATGCAACCATCAAAACCGTAAATTTTAAATACTTAGATCTTTTCATAGATATTCTCCTTATTTCTTTGATAAATAGTAAATTCTTTTTATTCCTCTATTACTTATTTTATTACTCCTTTGAATTAAAGTTAGCATATGCTAACTTGACTATATTCTACTATTGCACTAGGATATTGTCAATAGGTTTTTTCCAATTTTTTTCTGAGTAAAAGAAAAAACCCTCGGTGATTTGTTTCAAATCACTTTGGGTTTTATACTTAGAGTATGACCACTTAATTTCGTTTTGCAAGAATAAAGTCTATTAATTTTTCTGCAAGCTTTTCTTTAGACATGATGGGGTGATCTATTACTTTATCCTTAGTAATAAAGGTTACAACATTGGTGTCAGTTCCAAATCCGGCTCCTTCAACGTTTAAGTTATTTGCTACAATCATATCAGCATGTTTTTTTTCTAGCTTTTTTGAGGAATTTACAATTAAGTTTTCAGTTTCCATTGAAAAACCGCATAAGAATTGATGAGGCTTTTTATGATGTCCTAAATATTCAAGAATATCCTTTGTCCTTGCTAATTCAATACTGAGATCACCTGTATTCTTCTTAATTTTATCGTTAGATTTAGTTTTAGGCGTATAGTCAGCTACAGCCGCTGCTTTAATAATAATATCTTGATTTGAATAGTTATCACATACCGCATCAAACATTTCCTTTGCAGAATCCACGTCTATCACCTGGACAAAGGAAGGAGTCGGGATGTTGGTTTTACCTGATATCAATGTAACATTTGCACCCCTCTGCATACAGTGCTTAGCGATTTCATATCCCATTTTGCCTGTGGAATGATTACTGATATAGCGAACTGGGTCAATCATTTCCCGAGTAGGACCTGCCGTTACTAAAACATTTAAGCCTGTCATATCCTTTTCATGGGCTATTTCCTTTAAAATGTATTGGAGCAATACTTGCTCTGACGGCATTTTTCCTGCGCCAATATCACCACATGCCAAATATCCAGTATCTGGGGTTACTACTTCCATTCCATACTCTTTTAGCTTTCTAATGTTATCTTGAACGATGGGGTTATTGTACATATTGGTGTTCATAGCCGGTGCAACGATTTTTTTACAGGGGCAGGTAATAATGGTTGTGGTCAATATATCATCTGCTAAACCATTAGCCATTTTGCCGATAACATTAGCAGTGGCTGGCGCAACCAGTACCACATCTGCCTGCTTTGCTAGGGACACATGCTTCACATTGTATTCAAAATTCCTGTCGAAGGTATCAACTAAACATTTGTTTTCCGTAAGGGTTTCGAATGTTATCGGATTGATAAAATTTGTTGCATTTTCCGTCATTAAAACATGTACATTACATTCAAGCTTCTTTAACATACTTGCTAAATTAGCCATCTTATAGGCGGCAATACCACCTGTAACAGCAAGTAATACGGTCTTTCCTTTTAGCATATTTCTTCATTCTCCTTTATCTAGCTCGTTTATCTATCTGTAAATTCCCATCACTTTACTTCTTTTACAATCTCAATAAGCTTATCAACTATTTTAGGGTCAAAATATGTACCAGATCCTTGTCTAATTGATTCAATTGCATTAAGCTTCCTTTCATTTGGCGGGAGGCCTTCGCTGTTTAATACACGATCATATAGCTCAACAGCTGCAATAATTCTTGATATAAGTGGAATTTGTTCCCCTTTGAGACCCCTTGGATATCCAGTGCCATCCCATTTTTCATGATGGCTATAAACATATTCGGCTAAATCAAGGGTATCATCAAAGAGATTCAAAATTCTATACCCCACTGCTGAATGTTGTTTTACTTTTTCAGCCTCTTCATCTGTTAAGACTTCCTTTCTAAGGAGATTTTCATCTAGTACAATTTTGCCAATATCATGAAGATAACCAGCCCTCTTTAATTTATTAATCTCAGTTTCCGAAAGCCCTAAAGCCGATCCCAATTGGGCGCATAAATTACTTACACCATAGGAATGCTCTTTTTCCACCTGACTTTTTCCATGCAGCGTTTTTATTATATTACTTATCATATCCCTATTAACGGATTTTCGATTCATGGTTTTATCTTTATACATATCGTCTTCCGCATTGGTCATTGTCTCTTGCAAAGACTGTTCAGGGCTAGTTTTAGTATCTTGGCCAAGAGAAATACTACACTTTATTGCTTCCACACTAGCGTCTAGAAATTCTTCCTTAATTCTAGAGATGATTTTTTTGCAATTTTCCGCTGTGGTGTTTGGCAATAGAATAATAAATTCATCACCCCCAACCCTCGCTAATATATCATTTTGCCTGCAGGCATTTTTTAAAATCTCAGAAGATTTTTTAATAAGCTTATCTCCTGCAGTATGCCCGAATATGTCATTGGTCATCTTAAGACCATTAATGTCTGCAAAAATTACAGATAAAGGCAGGTTTTCTGGAATGTCTATTTTTTCAAGATTGCTTTCAAAATACCTTCTGTTAAAAAGACCTGTAAGTACATCGTGATTACTAAGGAATTTTATCTCATCATCTCTCTTTTTACGTTCTGTAATATCCATGAAGGTTACTACTGCGCCGATAATTTTTTCATTTTTTATTTGAGGATATGAATGATACTCAACATCAAAGGAAGTACCATCTGCTCTCCAGAATACTTCGTCATCTGCCTCAAGTCCTTCTCCTTTTTTCATAAAGGAAATAATCTTGCACACTTCAATAGGATATGGTGTTCCATCCTTCATCGTATGATGTATCAGCCTATGCATATTTTGACCTAGCAAATCTTCCTGTTTTGTGTATCCTAACATTTTTAGGGCACTGGTATTGCAAAACATGCAGTTCCCCTCCAAATCAGTACCGAAAATTCCTTCAGCAGAAGAATCTAGAATTAAGCTAAGCTCGTCTTTTTTCTCTTCTAATTCCTCAATTAAATTCCTTAGCTCCTCTGTTCTCTGATCCACTGTTGATTCTAGGTTGCTGATAATGGATTGCATTTTGTCTGCAACCTGGTTAAAGCTTTTAGATATTAAACCTATTTCATCATCTCTGACAATATTAACCCTCTTTGATAGGTTACCTAGGGATATTTCTTTTGAAATTTGAAGCAATGAATTCATGGGGTTTAAGTATTTTCTCATTATCACATTGTAGGCTATAATGGTTAGAATCAAAGTTACTACAGCAATAAAAATAGCCTCTGTTATGCTTTTATATACATCCGCTAAAAAAAACGATTCAGGAATTGCTGAAATAATAATCCAATCTATTCCATTCATATGAATTTCACGGAAATTTGTAAAATAATGATCCTTGTCCATATCAATTACTTGTCGAGGATTCCTATCTTTTTTAAATTGCTCATAAGCATTTTCAATGTCTGTGCACGCAATATCGCTAAGCTTGGATCGCTTTATAGTTCCATCACGACGAACTTTAAAATCTGGCTTACCCATTGAATTTGCTATTAATTGATTTGAGGTTTTTTCAATAATGATGGCAAATCCGTTATATTCATTTACTGTACTTTGAAGATAGGATCCAATATCTGATAGAAGTAAATGAGTTCCAAGCACACCTTGAAGTGCCCCGTTTTCATTGTATACTGGCCACCCACAGGAAACTGTCAAATCATCCATTACAAAATGCTTGTATATAGGAGAAAAAGTTGGTTTACCAGACTCTGCTGCAGCTTGATACCATAAACGAGTGCGAGGATCAAATTTCCCTGCAATCAAGGCAAGCTCTTTTGCTGTCATGTCTTCATTTACTGAGTAATACCAAGAATATCCCTTCGTACTATCATCGTTTTTCATTATTTCTATCACATTGTTTTCATTTCGGCGGGCACCATAATACCATCCATCAACAGTACCATAGCTAAAGCTATATATTTCATGGCTTTGAGACTCAAGTACGCCAACAAAAAAACGGTCCCGCTGCTTTTCCTTGCTTAAATCAAGCATCCCATTTTTAATGATTTTGTGTTCAGCTTCATTAATATTGTAAGGTAAATGCACAAAGCTATAAACCTTGTCATAAATATCTTCGTTAATGCTTAATGCAAAATCCTCTGCAGATTTCTTTGTTGAATATATCCAGTTATTAAAAACGATAGTGCCATGCAGCGCTGCAGATATAAATATTGCTATTACAAATATCAGCAGAATAATTCCCTTTATTGAAAGTTCCCTATTATTACGTTTCATTGCTATAACATCCTATCTAGTCTACATTTTTTTGTTAGGTATAATTACTTTTTTTCGAGAAATTCAAAGGCTTCTTCTTTATCAAGGGGCTTGCTAATAAAATACCCCTGTATTTTATCACATTTCCATTTTTTCAGATACTCAAACTGTTCTTTGTCCTCTACCCCTTCTGCTACTGTATAATGGCCTAATTTATGTGCAATGGATATAATATCACTTACTAAAACCTTGTTAGGACTAACTTCAAGTAGCTTATCGATAAAAGATTTGTCAATTTTAAGACAGTCAACATTTAACTCTTGCTCCCTAGAAAGAGTAGAGTATCCTGTCCCAAAATCATCGATGGCAACATAGATGCCAGCTTGTCTTAATTTATTTATTACTGAATTAACTATCTCATAGTCTTCTGAAAATATTGACTCTGTGAGTTCAATTCCCAGCCTTTTAGGATCAATCCCAATCTCATGAATCATTTCAAATAGATTTTCAACAAAATCTTCTTTCAGCAGCTGGATTACGGAAACATTAATATAGACATATAAATCTTCGTATCCAAGGTTCCCCAACCCTTTTAGAAAAATTAACGCCTGTCTCGTAATTTTTTCGCTAATTGGAATAATAAGTTTTGTTTCTTCTGCTAAAGGGATGAATTCCATAGGAGAAATTAAACCTAGCTTATCGCTTTTTATTCTTGCCAATGCCTCAAAGCCACTTATTTGGTTTGTCCTAAGATCTAATATTGGCTGATATTGTAAATATAAGCCCCCATCATTCTCATCATCTATAATGTGAGCAAGCTCTTTTTTAATGTTCTCTTCTCGCAGGATTGCTAATTCTATTTCGGCACCATAAAAACAGGGGTAAAAATCAGCATCCTGATCATTTAATGATTTTTCAGAAGCGATTAAAAGTTTCTTCAGAATTTGATCTATATTCGGGCTATCAGTGGAATCAATTTCAACAATCCCGATGCCCCCACTTATTCTATCTGCACTTAATAATGATTTCAAGACATTAGAAACCCTCGTACAAAATTCTAGAAGCTCCTCTTTATTTTCATATTCCCTTATATAAAATAAAAATTGGGCCTGATATATTTTAAATAATAAGCATTGGTTTGAGCTGAATTGGTTTAGCTCCTTTGCCACACTTTTTAAAAGCTCCTGTGTATAATTGAATCCGTAAATTTTAGTCAGAGCTTGTGTTGTATTTAAATTGATGTTTATGGCAGCTCGTTTTCCTACTCTAGTCTCCTTGGCATCATTAATAAGGGTTTCCGCAAAAACCAATCTGTTGTGTAGCCCTGTCAACCAATCATGCTCGGTAATGTACCTTAGATCATCCTCAACTTTCTTACGCTCCGATATGTCAAGAATAATTCCCTCTAAAGCTTCCACCCGACCTTCATGATCATAAACTCCTTGACCCATCTCAAGGACCCACTTTCTTTTATTGTTGGCAGTTATAATTTCGTATTCATATTTAAAGGGAATACGCTTTTCAAGAATTCGCTTCCATTCTCTACGTAATTTTTCATGGTATTCCGGCGCAATGATGCTAAAGAAGGATTTGTCCCTATTATGTAAAAGGCTTTCTGGGGGATATCCGGTTAATTCTAAGCAGCCTGCCGAAACATATTGCATTGTCCATTCCCAATCGTTATCACACCTATAAGCTAGCCCCGGTAGATGGGAAAGAAAAACGGATTTACTGCGCTCACTTTCACTTAATGCTGCGGCAGTGGCTCTAGATAAAACAAAGGCAAAACAGAGTATAATAATGCACGCAATGATAATAACATCGGGAATCATGTCTTTTCTCAGCTGAGACATCCATTCAGAAGCAGAAAAATCAATTGCAAAAACGGCAATAACATTGCCACTATAAGAATCTTTAACGGGTACTAGAACACTCTTCCAAGAACCCTTACTATTCATTATGGGGTTTGTCAATACTGCCTCGCCAGTTCGCAAAGGCTCCCAGTAAACATCTTCCGATACTTCAAATATTTCACCTGGCATTACATGATCCAAATAATAAGGCTCAGAATCAAATAAAAAAACTAGATTGTCTTCCGATTGAATATATAAGTACGAATAATATATCGGTTTTATAGTCTTAACCAGTCTTATTAGGCTGTCTTTCACTAAAATATAATCACTATTACGCATATCATCAGCAGTGCCAGACATCTCAGCTATATGTTCAGGATGAAAAACACTCTCTAAGGACTGGCCAAGCTGTATCGCTTCATCGGAAGCATTCTCCTTATAGCGATTCCATGCAAAGTTTAGATAAAGCCCACTTAGTAGCAGTACAATTAATGTGAAAATAATAAATCTAGTTTTACGAATTGATTTAAAATTATGCTTTGACTCTGCTTTGTTTTGACCTTGATTCCTTTCTTTTGAAGTGAACATCTATAACATACCTCTTCTTCATTGAATTAATGGTTCGTGGAAAATCATGCTTTACTTCAAATACTATACCCTATTAAAATGCTTTTAATAGGGTATGTGAAAATATAATGGTGTCAGACACCACGGTGTCTAACACCACTTGCTCATCACTTTGTATAATGTCTGATACTATTTGCCAAGATACATTTTACCAGTATGCCTCTGATAGTTTTTCACTACCTCAAAAACTCAATATTTGTGTCAATTACTTCTGGAGCTCGCCTAAAGAGGAATTCTCCATTTCGTACAGAGTCTAATACATTGACACGGCCTAAGACAGCATCTAAGGAGCTCTTTGCATTCAGCACAATGAAATTAGCTGGCTTGCCAACCTCTATGCCGTATTTTTCAGAAAGATTCATGGTCTTAGCCCCTTTTACAGTAATTAAGTCAAGAGCGTTTTCCAATTCTTTAAATGACATCATCTGTGCAATATGAATACCATGATCAAGAATAAGCATTAAATTTCCATTACCTGCCGGATACCATGGGTCTTCAATACTATCCTGTGCAAAGCATATGTTTAGACCTTCATCATTTAATTCTTTGACACGAGTTAAGCCACGACGTTTTGGATAAGTGTCATATCGCCCCTGTAAGTAGATGTTCTCAGTTGGGCAAGATATAAAGTTTATTTTAGAAAGTTTTAAAACCTTCATTAATTTAAAAGCATAGGCATTGTTATATGAACCGAATGCACATGTATGGGAAGCTGTCGTTTTCTGCCCTATTCCCTCCATATATGCCAGTGTAGCAAGTAGCTCTAAGAAACGGGATTGCTCATCATCTGTTTCATCACAGTGAACGTCAATCATTTTATCATATTTTAATGCTAATTCTATAGTTTTGTGTATACTTTTTTCTCCGAACTCCCGGGCAAATTCAAAATGAGGAATTGCGCCGACACAGTCAGCACCCATTTCTAGGCCTTGCTCTACAAGCTTGTCCCCACCTTTATAGGCATACATTCCCTCTTGTGGGAAAGAGACGATTTGAATGGTAACGAACTCTTTTAATTCTTCTCTTAATTCTAATAATGCCTTAAGAGCAATCAGATTAGGATCAGTAACATCAGCATGTGTACGAATAAATTGAACGCCTTGTAAAACTTCTGCTTTAACTGCTTTTTTTGCTCGGGCTTTTACTTCTTCAAGAGATAAATCTCCTTTTGTTTCGCTCCAGCGCTGTATACCCTCAAATAAAGTACCAGTATCATTAGTAGCCCCTTCTTTACGAGCGGTATATACATAATCTAAATGAAGATGAGGATCAACATATGGCGGAACTGCTAAATTACCACCCAAGTCAACGGATTCTTCACATTTTGTTTGGAGATTAGGCCCGATTTCCTTAAAAATACCATCTTCTACATAAAGATCAACTACCTCACTACTTCCTTTTAATCTTACATTTTTATAAAGCTTTTTCATTTATTAAACCTCCTAGTTTATATGGTGTCAGACGCATTTTGCAGATTACTTTGTGTGGTGCAGACACCTTTTCCAGTAACGCCTTTTTCCGGCCACTTTGTGAGATATTATAGCCAATTGAAAAACAAAATATTAAATGTATTGCTTTTTGGGTAATGTACATAATAATTGATGGTGTCTTAATATATGGTGTCAGACGCTTTCACAGTTTATGGTGTCAGACACGGGTACAAATATTAAACAGGATAAAGGATAAAAATATGAAAGAAGAAAATGTAAAGTTTCCGTGGTTATATTTATTAATAATGTCAAGCGTCACTTTTATGGGCATTTTGTCCGAGTTGGTTCCATCAGGGATCCTTCCTCAAATGAGTGAAGGCCTTGGTGTGTCCTACTCATCTATAGGCTTCCTTGTGAGCGTCTATGCTATTGCCTCTGCAATTGGAACCATCCCATTAATTGCATTAACTATAGAAATGAATAGAAAAAAACTATTATTAATCTTGATGCTCATATTCGGATTTTCAAATTTAATAATAACCTTCTCTACATCCTATTTTATTACAGCTGCTTGCAGGCTTATTGGAGGTATCGCTGCTGGAGTTTTGTGGCCTATGGTTTCAGCCTATGCAATGCGCCTTGTACCTCCAAACTTACACGGAAGGGCAATTGCAGTAACCATGTCCGGAAGTACATTTGGCCTTGGTATTGGCTTGCCTATTATGACAGCAATAGGTACATCATTGGGATGGAGAACAGTTTTCGGAGTTCTTACTGTAGTTATTTTTGCAATTGCAATTGTTGGTCAAATTTGTTTACCATCCACGGAAGGTGAAAAGCGAACAAAAACAAATTCACCCTTTTATATTGCCCGTAATAAATCAGTTATTATTTGCTTAATACTTACTTTTCTAACCATTATGGCTCATTATGGGATATATACCTATATTGCGCCGCTGGTAAATTATCTTGATTTTTTTGGTGGAATCAGATTGGCATCCTTACTGTTTGGTATTGGCACAATAATATCAGTGGTAATTGCTGCAAAAGTCGTAGATACACACCTTAGCTCATTGATTATTTTCATGCTGACTTTAGCCTTTGGGTCTATGCTTTTATTTATAGTCTTTAAAGGAACAATGTATATTTCCCATACAACCTTCTTATTGTGGGGTGTTTCCTTTGGAGCATTAGTCACCATATTCCAAGCTGCAGTAACTAGGCAAGTAGAAACGGGGAAGGATGTAGCCACATCCTTACAGTCAAGTACATTTAACTTTGGCATCGTGTTTGGAAGTGCTTTAGGTGGTGTAATTTTGGACAACTCTTCTGTGTTTTATATTATATTGATGACCATGGCATTATTGGTTGTTCCAATACTATTAAGCATTCAGAAGAGAAGAATTTTTTCATAAAGATATATTATTTTTCACTATTTCTTTCAATATAGGTAAAACATCACTTTCAAACCATGGGTTGCGTTTTAACCAGCCTAGATTCAATGGTGAGGGATGAACCAAGGGTAAGTATTCTGGTAAATAATCTTTAAAATTCCTTACTGTTTCAGTTAAATTCTTCCCGCGCCGTTTCCCCAAATAATATGTTTGAGCATAAGTTCCAATAAGGAGTATGGTTTTGATATGGGCCATCTTTTTTAGTAATCGTGGATGCCATTTTTCAGCAAACCCTTTTCGGGGTGGCACATCACCATTCTTAGCTTTTCCGGGATAATAAAAATCCATGGGCAGCTGAGCAATACGATCCGTCTCATAAAATTGCTCACGTGATATTCCCAACCAATCTCGCAAACGATCACCACTTAAATCATTCCAAAACAATTGGGTTTCTTCTGCTTTGCGCCCTGGTGCTTGTCCAACTATGGCAATACGAGCATCTTTAGAAGCCTTAAATAAAGGTTGAATACCCTTCTCTGTGTAGGAAAGATTCATTTCATCAGCTATTATTTCCTGTTTGATCTCTTCAAAGATTGACATTTTACACACTCCCAAATCACAAACGCTACTGATTTTCTCTGATTAATGTTCAATAGCTTTGAGGTATTTAGCTTCAAAATCATGAAGAAGCTCATGCAATTTTTCATGAATTCCTTCTCCCATTACAATCTCTTCAAATTCCTCAAATTTCTCTAATAATTGCTTCTGCTCTTCCATTGGGATTAGCTTATCACCTAAGGGAAATAAAATACTATTTTCTCTATCAATATGTCCCCTCATCAAGCTGATATAGCTTCTGGCAGCTAGTATAAATTTTTCCCCTTCCAAGGCTCCATTATTAATAGAAAAATCCATCCCAGCAATATATTTTCTACCTTCCTCATGTTCAAGCATCAACTGTTCCATAGGCGCCTCTTCATTAGAAACTCCAACCCTTTCCATTGCAGGAAACATGAGACCTTCTTCTTTACCATGATGACACTTGTCAGCAAATAATTTGAAAAAATTAACCATTTCTTCTATATCCCTGACTTCAATTTCCTCTAATTGTTCAACCTCATTGGCCATTTTTTCAAGAATTGTGAGCCCGAATAGAATCCCTTCATGTTCATTTATTAAGTCCTGGCTTGCATACATCACTTTATTTTCCTCCCTAAGATTTTCCTTCCCATAATCCGTACATTCTTCTAATAACTGATTGATACACTCAATTAGAATTTCTAAACAATATTAGCTATAGATCGGAATATTGCAGCTGAAAACCCCTTTGCTAAATAATTCTCTAACATTTGAGGTTACCTTCCTATGAACAAACTGGATTTGTAGATGTATATGATTATAAATCTAAAATAAAATTGTTTAGTAATGGTCAGAAAGGCACCCTATGCTCAGTATATTGAGTAGAGGTGCCTTATTTTTATATCAGAATATCGGAATGGTATCAATATTTTTTTAGCAAACAACATATTAATTTCTAGAACTACCTACAATTGGATGCCTAATTACTGTTTTTAGCTTGGCTGGCTCCGTTCTACGAGGATCGCTAATGAATATTTCGTGATGCTGCCTCATGCCAGACATCTCTGTACGATATCCGTGTGATTCAATAAACGCTTCTAGTGCTGCAACCGTAGGCGGTTCATCATCGTAAGAGCCAATATGCATAACCTGGGCGCACAATCCTTCTGAAAAGGTTTCAAATCTAGCTATTGATGTGTCAAGCTCTGGCTTTTTCTTTTGCAAACTTGCCTTTGCAGTTTCAAAAACATCAGGGGTAACAAACTCCGGCTGACGAATCATCATTGTCCAGCTAAATTCGTCTTTTCTTCCAATTACGCTTCCATTGAATGTGTTATCTTCAAACCACCATAACCCCTCTAACGGAGGAACTACGTAATCGAAATATCCCTCCGGCTCGTTGCCACCCGTCTTACTCATTTTAATAGAGTAGGACAAACCATACAGCACCTCAACAGCAGCTTTGTAGAATGGAGAAATATTAGGGTCACCCTTGCCATCAACCATAAAGAAATTCATTGTGGGTACATCAATAATACTTGGCTTGGTTTTGGGCAGGTACAGCTCTTTATATTCTTTTTTAAAATCAAATACAGACATATTTATTCTTCCTCCATTTGCACCTACGAGCTAATTATGACCGAGATGTAGCCATATTTTTATCATGTATTTTTAAAAACTCCAGGGCCTCATTTTCTGTAAGTGGTTTGCTAATCAGATATCCTTGAATTTTATCGCAGCCATATTCTTTTAAATACTGTAGCTGAGTCTCGTTTTCTACTCCTTCGGCAATTGTATAATGTCCCAGTTTATGTGCCATAGAAATGATATCTCCGGTTATAGTTTTATTCAAGTCTGTATCTATTAGTCTATCAACGAAATATTTATCAATTTTCATACAATCTGCTTTTAATTCTTTCTCTCTCGACAAGGAGGAATAACCGGTCCCGAAGTCATCTATAGCTATGTAAAGTCCCGATTCCTTCAGATCTTCAATAATACTATTAATGCTATCATAATCGGAAGCAAAGACTGATTCCGTGATTTCTATACCGATGTTCTTAGGATCGGTGATTGTCAACATAGTTGTCGCTTTTCTTAAATATGCTAGCACACTTTTTCTTTGCTTTTCTCTTTCGATGGATTCAGCCAAACGGCTTGCTCCATTGTACAGTCTTGGACCGGGCCGGTCCATCTTTCAGGATTTTTTGCCTTGGCGGTTTCCAATATTTCTTTTCTTCTATTAAGGATATCTTCTGATGAGCCATTGTGTCTTTGATTGGGAGTCAGAAATTTCAAGCTACTGTGGTGGTGGTCATTATTGTAATATTCTACAAAAGCATCTACCCATCTGCGAGCAGTTTCAATGTGGGAAAATCCATTATGGGGAAAAGAGGGCATGTATTTGACCGTTCGGAACATCGACTCAATATAAGCGTTGTCGTTACTTACTCTTGGCCTGCTGTTCGACCTCACGATCCCTAAATTGTACAGCGTTGTCAGCAGGGAAGCACCTTTCATCGGACTACCATTATCGGAATGCAACACTAAAGGCTCCTTCCTCAGCAATGCGTTTTCAGAGTATACAGCCTTTTTCACAAGAACACTGGCATTTTCAGAGCTCTCATGATCCCAGATTTCCCAGCCAACGACTTTTCGGCTGAACAAATCAATGATCATGTACAAGTAGTAATATATTCCTTTTGCGGCACCTGGAAGCCAGGTGATATCCCACATCCATACTTGATTGGGGCCTGTTGCACAATGTGTTGTAATATTCTTGTTCATGGGCGCTTTTGCATAACCGCGATGATTGATTTGCTCATAATGCCTCAAAACCCTATAGAAACTTGAAACCGATGCTATGTAAATGCCTTGTTTATCAATTAGCTTATGGAAAACTTGATTTGGTGAAAGGCTTCGATGTTCCTTTTGGTTCATCGCTTGCAGGATCATCTTCTCTTCCTCCAAACACAACTTGTTTGCAGGTATTGGTCTTAGCGCATCTGGGCGGCCGTCTTTTGTATCAGCACCTTGAACTTTCCAGCGCTGGTAGGTCCTCTCGCTGATGCCGACTACTTCACAAGCCTTGAATTGCCTGGCGCCAGAAACTATTGCTTCATCTATGGCCGCAACTACTTTAACGCGATTTGAACGGGTGGTCAATCTTCCTCGTCCGAATTCCAAATCGCTTGCATCTTTTTTTTTAGTACCAGGAGTGCAGCGGCTTCGGCAAGGGCTTTCTCCTTCCGGTCCAGTTCTTTCTTAGTAAGCTTGAGTTCCGTTTGACTGTCCCTGAGTTCTTGTTTGATTTTGAACTCTTCATCCGTCTCACCATTGATGAAAGCTTTCTTCCAGGACTCGATTTCTTCGGCATATATGCCTTTGCGTCGGCAATACTCAGAAAGCTCATAATTATTTAATGGACTGGTCTCAATAATAATCTGCAACTGCATCTCTTTTGAATATTTTTGTTTGGAGCCTGCATTGTCCGGATAGACCGTTCCTTTGGATTTGGCACCTTTGCGCCATTTATACAGGGTTTGTTCATGAACATGATATTCATCAACCAGTTCCTTAACAGGCTTGTTTTCGGGTGGTAACATCAGCTTGATTAGTTTGTCTTTAAATTCTTTACTGTAGGTAGCCATAATGATCCTCTCTCTCTTGGCTACTAGCATATAATATTTTTCATCACCCGACAACTATCCTAACACAGGGGGGGATTAATCCGCATCTCCCTCATTAATTCGTAAAACCTATTTGTGAAATCAGGTTTCAAAAGCTGAATAATAGAAATGTTGATTGAAACACTAATTTTATTATATCCGTGCGCCTTGAGCTGGTTTAAAAAATCAAATGCTTTAACAATAACTTTTTCACCAAGGGGAAGAATAAGCTTTGTTTTCTCGGCGATGGGAATGAACTCTAATGGCGATACTAGTCCAAATTTTTCTGTCTTTAACCTGGACAAGGCTTCAAAGCCGAAGATGCAACCTGTTTTTAAACTCAAAATCGGCTGATACTGCAAAAAAAGATCATCCTTGGTATGGCCATTAATATGATCATTCTCTACTATAGCATTGAGGACCTCCATAATTTCTCTTTCCCGGTTCACTAAGGCTTCCAGCTCTTCGTCGTAAATACAAATTTTAAAGTCCTTCCCAAAGGAGCCGACAAATCTTTCTGATGCAATCAGTAGTCTTCTTAAAATCGAATCAACATCGACTCCATTTAGGTTCTGATTAATTTCGAGAACTCCTATCCCACCACCTATTATTTCGGTCACAAATAAGGATTCTAAAGTCTTTATAATAATACCACAAAGATCAAAAATTTCGTTTTTGTCCTTATAGTCGTAGATATAGAAGATAAAGCGATTCTCACGAGGTTGTGACAAAAGACGATTTTCGTTACAATACTGACGAAGAGCCTCAGCTGCCTTTTTTATCAGATTCTGAGAATACTGAAACCCATGATTAGCAGTCAATATCTGAACCATGTTTAAGTTAATGCCAATGAGTGCTTTTTTTATATTCTTCTTTAGCCTGATATCCTTTTCAAGCAATGACACTAAATAGTCACGATTATATAGGCCTGTCCATCTATCATGTTCACTATTATATTTTAATGCATTTTCAATTTCTTTTCGCTCTGATATATCAAGAATGATTCCTTCCAGCGCTTCCACTTCGCCATCATCGTTATATATCCCTTGTCCCGTTTCAAGAACCCATTTCCTCTCGCCAGTGGCAGTTATTATCTCATACTCATATTTAAACATCTGCCTTGCTTTAAGGACTCGTTCCCATTCATTTCTCACAGCTTCGCGGTATTCCGGGGAGATAAGATCATTATAGGACAGATCCCTATTGTATAGCAGGCTCTCTGGCGGGTAACCCGTAAGGTCAAAACTACCTTTGGAAACGTTCTGCATGGTCCAGTGTTCATCGTAATTACACCTGTATGCAAGCCCTGGAAGGTGGGAAAGAAAAACTGATTTACTCCGCTCACTCTCAATCAGCGCTTCTACAATGGCTTTACGCTGGTTGATCTCCTGGGAGCAGATATTATTAATTAGTTGATCATTTTGTAAATTAATTGGGGCAAACGCCTCTTCATCCTGCTGCTGCTCTTCCCTTAGGTGATTTTTGATACCCAATCTGTCGGATGCTGAGTCGTCAACAATTAAAGCCTTGGTTGACATCGTTATCCTCCTTACTACATTCATACCAGATTTCCCTTGAAACTACTTTAATTCAGTAGCGTACCTTTTAACGAATCGCAGTTACAGACTGTCAAATATATTGGAATAAACAAAATCCCGAATATGCACTAGATGCTATTTACATTACTTATACATACTTACCCTTGATTTTATAAGATATTCCTCTTGTTTACAATTTAATTTACAACAGCTTTGTAGACTAGATTCATGTTTAATAATAAAAAAAGACACCCCGATCAAGGGATGCCTTGCTAACTTTCACGGATCGTAAGTTACTAAGAGCTTATAATGCTGGATACTTCGTGAAGAATTTGGGTCATCAGACAAAATATTTATCTAATTATGTCTTATTTATTTACAACATTATTTTCTGGATACTTAGATGTGTTTTTGCAAATCATACTTAAAAATGTAGTGGTATAGGCTAGATTTTCAGTGATACAAACATCCACACAATGACCGCAGCCTACGCATCTTTGTGAGGTCACAGGTTCTCCCTTTAATGCCTTACTTTTAATATCAATTGTCATGGGACAGGCTAAATTGCATCGGTCACAGTCTATGCATTTTGTTTTATTGGTCACTATTTTTTGTCCGCTAATTTTTCCTAATAGTCCTATTGTCGTGCCTATGGGGCAATAATAACAGTATCCTCTGCCAATAAAAACAACCCAGAAAAACATCATCATCAATAATTCCGTACTCAGATATTTGTAAGTCTCAAGTTTGCTGATCAGATTATAATCTCCAAATACTGTTACGCCATACTCAAATGATTTTACATCAGAATAAGATATAAAGGAGAGAATTTTATGGTATTGTTTGACAAAGGATCGCATCAACCCTGATGCAATAAGGATTATGGGTCATCCTTCTAAAAACCGTTGTGACAACATTTCCCAGTCTTCCATAAACCGACTCATCAAATTAGGCCTTCTCCTCACTGCTAAGGGGTGATAAGAGACTAGAGTTGGATAACCCATCATGGTATGCCATCTCCCACGCAGATTTTTTACATGTGCCTCTTTATCATCAAACATAGTCTGTACTACTACATCCCCTAAACAAATAATGAATTCAGGTTGAATTGTTTCAATTTGTTTAATAAGGAATGGCTTGCTAAATGCTCTAGCCCTTTCTTTATCATACCTACGAAGGGGCCTGCACTTTAATAAATATGTTATATAAACATCCTTCACAGTTAAATTGACTTGATGTATGGCCTCCTGCAGTGTCTGTCTAGTTCCACAAACATATCCTTTGCCTTCTTTATCTTCTCGTGCCCCAGGATTATCTAAAATAACAACTATAGGTGCCTTTGGATTGCCTTCACCCCAGATGACACGGGATTTTTGTGTGCATACCTCACATTGTTCATAGTAGACTGCTTCTGTAGGTAATTTCTCTTCGGGCCAGATCGTTGGAGCAAAATTTGAATGTTGTCTCTGGCTAAGTCCTAAGTTTTCCATATCGATTTTATTCATCTTTTTGCACCTAAAGTTGATATATTCTTATAAAACATTATCATTGCACCAGCTGTCGTTCTAGTAGCTAAAGGGAGAGAACATTTGGTGATTTTATAAAATCGCGTTTCATTATCAGTAATCGTACGATATCTCTTGTGAATACATATTGCAATTCGAGCATTAGTTTTTATATAAGATTCTATGGTTTTTAATAAATAGGCGCCTTTCTCTGGGCTAAATTCCTCTATATATTGATAAGTACGTTTTACAAATGTTTCATACTGGCGATGATTATCTAATAAACGTACATTAGCATGCTGTGGAATTGTCATATCCTGTATAATATGAAGAGCAGCGCCCAAAAAGAAAAAGGATTTGTCATAGTCACCACTCCTCCACAATTTTAGAGATTTTAGATAGTAGTCCACACCTAAATCAAGGGCACTTTTTCTCCCATATAAGCGATTTTTTCTATTATATGGATGATAAAAATGATTTGAACTTTTAAAGTCTTGATCTGCCCATACAGCACCTTTATTAATCTCTAGAATATTATTATTAAAAAAATTATATTCAGAAAAATATTTATCATTTTTTAGGATGTTGATGGCATGCACGTTAATAGATTTATGAACCTGACATTGGGTTTTAATCAATTTCTTTTTAAATGGGTTTGCAATACTAAATACTGTTTTTAAAATATAATCGTATGAAGTTTCTTGTGTTTGGCAATATCAAAATGCAACTTTTGGCAATCAAAAATGCAATTACCAGTACCAACCTGGACTACCTCATTAATGAATTTGTCATACGGTAGCTTTTCCCTGTAAATATCAACATGTGTGAATGATGTACGAGTCTATCGACTATTGCAGCTGTGAGCTTTTCATCAAACAGGAAGCCTTTCCACCTGCCAAACTCAATATTAGTAGTGATAATAACACTTTTAGTCTCATAACATGATGAGATGATGTCAAACAAAAGTCTGGCGCCTTCTTGATGAAGGGGAAGGTAACCCCATTCATCAAGTATCAACAGGTCAGCTTGATGTATTTTCTTGTGTGTCCTAGCAACTTTCTTCATATCGTCTGATTCAAGCTCATTAATCAAGTCGTGAACACGGTAAAACACAGCTTTCTTGCCTTGATTGATTGCTTTAACTCCAAGAGCCACAGACAGATGGGTCTTGCCGGTTCCAACTGATCCGTAAAGTATCAGATTCTCTTTCTTTTCAAGAAAGGATAAGGATTCAACATTGTGAAGTTGTAGGCCTTCCGGAAATCTGATTTGTGAAAAATCATACCCGTTAAGGGATTTTAATACTTGGAATCCTGCATTGTTTAGGTTTCTGATTCGCCTTTTCTCCTCACGGTCTTCATAGAGTTCTTTTAGAAGCTTGAGAAGGAACTCTTCTTGACTCTGAGCTTTGATTGCCGGATAGATTTCCATAAGGCTGTTTGATAGCCTTAGTTTCCTTTGATATTGGCTAATCTCTTCCCTCATTGATAACCACCTCTCATAAGTATGTCGTATTGTGATGTATCAACCTCGTAAAGAGGTAAATCTGAAGGAAGTTGGATTGGGCTATCATAGATTATGCTGTTTTCCTTGAGTCTCTTGTATGTTACCCCTATGGCTTCAGGTGATTTGGAATCATGCTTTGCTGTTTCTCTTAGAACCCTATCTGCATAATCCATATCGTCTTCAAGGAGTATCATTTTTAAGATTTCAAAGGCCTGTTTAAAGGAATCCTTATCTAGGGATTGAAGGTAATCCTGCCATGAATCTGGCAACAGAGAGTAGATTCCTGAGTATTTCAATGCATTTGGCCTTACCTTTATGATGTCGATAAAGTCTATGTAATTAATTGACTCACCATCTTTTTCAAACAATCTTTGATGCGCAGTAATTCTTTCTGAGAGGTCTTTTGAAAATATCTCTATCTCATTGGCCATTACCTTAAGCATCACGAATTGTCCAACATACTTGGGGCTTACTGAGTAACTGCATGATGAATATTCAATAAGTCCATACTTGTTTACCTTTCTTGTCTCATACCTTGCTGTATCAAAAGGAACCTTGTTAACTGGTATCATCAATGATTTTTCATCTTCAAAGAGCTTTTCTATGGGCTCTTTGTAGCGGTAATGAAGCTCTTTGTTTCTCTTAAGACACTTCTTAAGAAGGTGGCAGTTAAATAAGTCAAGGTCAGTGACTGTAGGCTCTGGAACAAACAAATTACGCCTAATTGCACCCACTTTGTTCTCTACATTGCCTTTTTCATTGCCACTGTTTGAATTGCAAAACTTAACATTAAATCCATAATGGGTAGAGAATCGCATTACGAAGTCATTTACTTTGACAAGACCTTTTTCATCTCGGGTTCTAAGGGCTGCTGATGACATTTGGTCAAACCATATCGCACTTGGAACATAGCCTATGAAATTAAATATTGTAACAAGGCCTTCAAGGAGGGCTTCTCTTGTTTCACTCCTGGTTGCCACTGCAAAGCCTGCATTGGATTTTGGGAACGACAAGATGAGCTCATGAAACTTTTTAATAGAGCCGTTTTCAAATGCTTCAAAGCTTCCAAAGTCAACTTGGGCTTCACCTCCTGGATGCTCAAGGAGAAGGTAGGCATCATCTGATCCGAAAACCTTTTCTCTTTCTTCTTTGACGATATTTCTTACGGTTCTCTCTGAGACTGTTAAAATCTCAGGGTGCTCTTCTTTTAGTCGATCATAGACCCTCTTTGCAGTGTGTCTTTGTTTGTAATGTCTTGATTTATCTTCAGTTAGCCATTTGTTGATGATAGGTCTTAATACATCAGTCCTGTTCGGCCTTTTGGCCTTATGGTGTTTCTGGTTGAAATTATCCATTTCAACATATTTCCTAATGGTGCGATAGTTCTTTCCGGTCATTTTGTTAATTTCAGAGTAGGTTTTCCCTTCCAAAAAGAACAGTTCTCGGATATAATTTACTTGTGTAATTGTCAGCACTTCCTTTCCTCCCTATAAGCTTTAGTCACTTAATAGGGTATATTGTTAGGTTTGTACTGGCAATTACTTTTTGTATTTATGGCTGCCGTTTATTGTACTTTTAGATTACCATAAACAAGTTTCTATAAGACTTATTCGAATCACCTCTTTATCAACAGTTCTTTACCTTTTAAATTAAGTGGCTAAGACAACATTTTATCCTTCAATAAATAGTTTCTCAGACACTAATTTTCGATAATTTTAGTATGCACGCCCCTACATAAAAAATCCCTCTTCCGAAAGTAAAAAGCTGACGTCTATATATATAGAAATCAGCTTTAATCACCTGGCTTTTAAATTAAGGTCTACAATAAGGGCCGCATCCATTTACAGGTCCACAATCATCAGGGAAGCAACCATCGTGATCGTCTGGCCAACAATAATTCGCTGCTGCCGCATCATACTCTTCTTCAGTTAGTAATTCAATCATACTCACACCTCCAAGTTTGTAATAAATTCATCTATATCACACCATTTCCCTTCATAGGGATTGTATGTGCAATACCACGGTTTTGCATTAACATCATCACTAAGGGAATCTGGCCTACAATCATGGCAAGCATATCTGTATTCGCAATCACAGCATTCGGATATTTTATCCTTATTATGGGTGATAATCCATCCCTTCATAATAGATTCAAGATTTTCAGAAACAATGTTGCCATGGCTAATTCTTCTCTCCATAACGCATGGATAAACATTTAAATCTATATCTATGTATGCTTTATTTGAAAAACAATTGTGCATACCCATATTTCTTTTTACATACTGGGAAGATATCTTTTTCTTAAAGTACTTTTTTGTAATAAGCTTTTCTTTAAGTAAGCTAGAGTCATAAAGGTTCAAATTTCCCCTTCCAGACAATCTTACAAAATCATACCCCGATTTAGGCTCTATTATATCTCCAGCTTTTTCATTAACATTTATATCTTTCATACGAACATTAGCAATACGATAAGGTAAATTTATTCTTTTTAAAGTATTTATAGTTTGTTGCATCTTGCGGTGAGACCCCTGAACCTTTGTCACCTTATCGTGTTCTTCAGGTGAATTAGAATAAACGGAAAGGGCAATCTGGCTTACACCATTATTTATTAAATCATCAAAATCAGATTCTTTTAATAATGTGCCGTTGGTAAATATCTCAATAAATTGAAATTTACCCTTAACATAAGATAACATCTTAGGCAATAAACCCTCCAGCACATATGGCTCCCCTCCGATTAATTGGATACGAGGAACACCCATATTATGTAACATGTCTATTACTCTACAAAAATCAGAAAATTCCATATGCCTTTTAGAGGAATCAATTTGGTACTCCGCATCATTATAACAATGAATACAACGATGGTTACATGTTTTTGTTACTTCGATCCAAGCGAAATTTAGCTTCGGTTCTTTAACAGGTATTTCAGGAGGTGCTTGTTTTTCTTTTGTGATGATCCCATACTTTAGTAATTCGTTTAAAAAATTGGTTTCATCTTTTGTTAAGAGTTTTTCGTCTATACTCAAAAAACGATTAAGCATGTCCAGTGCTGATTGATCTATAGAAAAAAGTCTTCCTTTTTGCAAATCATAGATACAATGTTTCTTTGCACCAAGCACAACATGAATATCTTTATTTAAGTAATATTTATTCAAGTAGCTTCCCCCTTAAATCCTATAGATAATATATTAATTAAACAGTTTCAAAAATTATCATATATGGATAAAAATGCTTATAGACATAGATTTTAGCATGGAAAGCTTACCTTATCAACACTTTTCATAATTTTTCGACATAATTCTCTCAGCATTTAAAGATTTCTAAGTTCAAACTACTGGGAGCAACTCTTCATTCTTCAAAATACCGTTGTGACAACATTAGCCCCTTTTAAATCTATCGTATCCCCACCATTCTGGTGCAAGCCCTTTTAGCTTGATAGTTTTTCTTGTTTTATAATCTAATAACACATCGATGTCTCCACTGTATTTGTCTAATTGCATCAGAAATTCACGACAAGCGCAACAAGGTGGACCGACCTGGCCATCAGGCATTATTGCGAGAATCTTATCAATTTGGCTTTCTCCATTGGTAATCATATTGGCTATACCATTTCTCTCCGCACACATACCTAAAGAGCAGGCTGTTTCAATAGAAACCCCCACATATATGTTTCCCTTTTTTGTTAGTATAGCGGAGGATACACCGCCAGCATCGATAAATGGTGAGATCTTTCTGCTATTTTGTACCTTTTTCGCTTTATTAAAAAGACTCTCCCATTCATCCCCCTTTGAAATAGCCATGTTACCGCTAGATGCATTTATATGATCTTTGTATTTCTTTTTTGCCTTAGCATCAATTTTTGTTATGTTATCATCCCTTAATCGAAACATTACATCATAATAAAATTCATCTGTCCAATTAAGCTCCCGGAATAACTCTTCTAGATCATAACCTGTAATATTTCCTAATTTTACATGCATAATTAAGGCTCCAAGGTAAACATCTTCTAACTCAAAGTTCCCTTTATAGTCTTTCAGAACATCTAAGGTCTTTTCATACAAGGATGGGGATCCAATACCTGTTAATTCATTTATATAATCGCTTACCAATGATAAGCCGGATGCCTGCATATTAAAATGCTTTTTCAAACAATCATCAAAAGAAATACCCTTATCCTGTTGGCTTTCATTTTTTGTTTTGCTAATACTATTGCTTTGTGTCCCTTTATTTATATGTAATCCCTGATTCTTAGCTTGAGTTGGATGTTCCTGCTCATTAATTAGTTTTATTTTACCTTTTTTTATTAACTTATTAATTACTACTATAATAATAGCTGGATTTTCATTTTCTATATCATATTTTTTTGCAAACTCCCTAATGGTCATTACTTCTCTGCCAAAACTAATCTTCCGGTACCACTCTAGATGTTTAAGTTCTGGATAACATCCCATATTAAATGCCTCCTTAGCTAAAGTTTATCTAATTTTATATATTCACCAAATTGAATTTCCTATAGAATTTTTACCAATAAAATCCTAACCTATCCTTTATATGATATTTCATTATTTAAAACATTTCAATTCGTTAATATTCCCTCAATTGCTACTAAATCAGAATCTATCTATTAAAACAAGTACATCTTCCGGCAAAATACTATAAAAATCATTCTTCTTCAAATTTAAATGTCTTTTTCATAAGATCCTTGCCTTGCACCGTATTGGGAAATACTATCTTTGCTTCATCAATAAGTAAATCAGGATTAGTTATAGATGGACTGAAATGGGTTAGCCAAAGCTCCCGAGAATTGCTATTCCTTGCTAGCCTAGCTGCTTCTGAAAAAACCATATGCTTGTATTCTATTGCCTTTTCTAGTTTATCGTCACCATACATTCCTTCACTGATAAGAAGATCCGAATTTTGGCTAAAATCCACTAGTTCATCAACTGGTCTTGTGTCCGTACAATAAGTTATCTTGAGCCCTTTCCGCGGTCTTCCTAAAACCATAGCGGGCTCAAAACATTTACCCTCGTATTCTATGGTTTTACCTTTTTGCAGCCGGCTCCAGAAGTGCATGGGAATAGCGAACTTTTTAGCTCTTTCAACATCAAATTTACCCTGTCTTTGTACTTGTAGGCTATAGGCTAAACAAGTCAAACCATGATCTACGGGAAGGCTGTACATGGTGATTTCCCCTATCTGATTCTTTTCCTGGCTCACATCAGACAATTCAACCAAATTTATTTCATAAGGAAGCTGAGGCGCAATAATAGTCAATCCCTTAATAACGGACTTCAACCCTGGGGGTCCGAAAATAGTTAAAGGCTCTTCTCTACCGTTATTACCTAATGTCAGCAAAAATCCCGGCAATCCCGCAATATGATCCGCATGGTAATGGGTAATGCAAAGAGCATCGATTGAGTTAAAACCCCAACCTGCAATATTTATCGCTACTTGGGTTCCTTCTCCGCAGTCCACCAAAACCATTTTACCGTTATATCGACATAACATTGCTGTTAATCTTCTGTCGGGAAGGGGCAGCATTCCGCCGCAGCCAAGCAGGCAAACATCTAACATATGTTCCTCCTAATCGCCTATTGCATCTAGTCACTATCGCGTTCCGATTAATCAACGCAAGGTCACTTCTTTCATATTTTCAACCTCATTTACAAGCCCCTGAAGAATCTCTATTCCTTTTCTTGTACAATCCACATCTGTTGAAATTAAGGAAATAACCTTATCGACCTTTTCCTTGTAACCACTTGGCTTAATCTTAAAACCTTCAATCATCTTAACCGCCTTTTTTTCATTTATACAGTATTCTTTATTTAATGCAAATAAGACTTGGTTAAGGCAAGATATGCTTCGAAAGCAATGCCCGGAAACATAGTATACATCGTCTTTATCTATGCTGTTCTTAGCAAACATTAAAGAGAAACCTGCCTCAAACAGAAAAAATCCCGCTAACTCTTTCTGCAAAACGGCAGGATAATGTTCTGCTTGCTTTTTTAACTTTTAAAGTTTTTCATCTTTAGCGTATTGTACCTTACTGATTGCCATCTCTCTACGATACATTGCACTTATATATCCATGAGGATGCCCCGTCTGATAATTACTAGTAACAATTCCTTGATCCGTATCTTTAATTACCTGTTCTACCCGTTTTATATCACGTAATGATGCCCATTTATCACTAACCATCCGCCGCCGTTTATCCATTCACCCCACGCCCCGGGAGGTACAACAAGGTTATTTCTATTCTCATCATCAGCTCTTTAGCAATTTGATTAATCGTTGTTATATCAAATGAATCTAAATCATAGTAGATTCCTATATCTATATCAGACTCCTCTGTATGGGTGCCTCTTGCACGGGAACCCCCTAATACGATGCCTTGTATAAAAGGTAAAGAGGATAACTTTTCTGTCACTGATTGTATAATATTATACTCCATATTCAATGCCTCCTTAGCTAAAGTCTATCTAATTTTATATATTCACCAATTTGAATTTCCTATAGAATATTCACCAATAAAATTCCAAGATATCCTTTTGTAGGATATTTGTAAGCGTCAAATTGTACACACCTTGAACAGACCAATGTAATATGAAAAAATGCTTCTAACCAACCACAGTATATGTATTAGTGAATGGGAGGAGCATGCTTAATGAATGTAAATAAGAGAGAGGAGCAGCGTCAGCTGTGGATCTCAAGGTTGTGCGATCTAGAAGAAAGCGGTATGACACAGAATGAATGGTGTGCAAACCATAATATCCCGTATAGCACCCTAAGGTATTGGATTGCTAAGCTCAGGAAAGAAACAGATGCAAATACCGTAGAAACAAACTGGCTGAAGGTGGACATGTCTGCCGGAACAGAAGTAGCTACTTTGAAAGTCCCGGAGAAAGAAAAGAACGATGATAGCTATATGATAATCCGCTTTGGTGATTTCACCATAGAACTTCACAATGGCTGTGATCAAAGGCAATTTTTCGAAGTACTGAAAGTGATGAAAGCCATATGACAATTCGCAGATTTCCATCAAAGACAACTGTCTATCTTTCCTACGGTCATGTTGATATGAGAAAATCAATAAATGGATTAGCGGCTATTGTACAGGGATCATTTGAACTTGACCCGTTCCAGGGTGCTCTCTTCGTTTTCTGTAACAAGAACAAGGATAAAATCAAAATTTTGCATTGGGATAAAGACGGGTTTGCGCTTTACTACAAGCGTCGTGAGCGTGGACGTTTCTGCTGGCCAACCTTTTCTCAGAAGGAAGGTGCTACTAACGTCACTATCAATGATCTGAACAGATTACTTGACGGACTATTGATGGAGAAATTTATCCCGCATAAAAATTACACAGTATTATGAATTAGAAACCGTTAAATTTCAATGCTTTTCGTATGTTTTTCTCTTGTTTTTGGCACTGCTACATGGTATAATAAAACCATGGAAAACGTGAATATTTCAAGGGATTTAGCATCCCTTTCAAGAGAAGAATTAGAGGAGCAGGTGATGAGGCTTTCCACCAGGGTGGATGAGCTTTCTTCTAGGCTTTCCTGGTATGAAGAACAGTACCGCTTGTCAAGAGCGCAGCGATTCGGACCGTCAAGTGAGCACACCTCACCTTTCGAGCAGATGAGTTTCTTCAACGAGGTAGAATCGGAATCAGCTGCATTTGTCATGTCAGAGCCAGATCTTGGCGAAGTTTGTGTTGCCCGCAAGAAAAAGAAAAAAGGTCATAAGGATAAAATCATAAAGCCACTTCCTACAGAAACTATCGAATATCGTCTTTCTGTTGAGGAGATGGACTGTCCTCAATGTGGAGAAACGTTACATGAAATGAAGAAGGAAGTCAGGAAAGAGCTAAAGGTAATCCCGGCACAAGTAATGGTCACGGAACATGTACGCTATGTATATGCCTGTAGAAGCTGTGAAAAGAATGAGCTTTCAACGCCTATCATAGCTGCCGCGATGCCCAATCCTGCAATCAGAAATAGCCTTGCTTCTCCGTCCATGCTTGCCCATATCATGAGCCGCAAGTATGTAGAAGCGATTCCTCTCTATCGGCAAGAACAGCAATTCAAAAGATATGGTATTAACCTGAGCAGACAGACTTTGGCAAACTGGATAATCAAGGCGTCCTCATCATGGCTGAAGCCTCTTTATGAAGCCATGCATGCTGAACTGATAAAAAGAGAGGTCCTACACGCAGACGAAACTGTGCTTGAAGTTCTGCGTGAACCTGGAAGAGAGGCCACTGCACAAAGCTACATGTGGCTTTATCGCACAAGTCGGGACGATATACCCATTGTACTTTATGAATACACACAGGGGCGCTCCGGCGATTACGCGAAGAAATTCCTGAAGGGATTTAAAGGCTTTCTTCATACCGATGGGTATGCTGGTTACCATAAGCTTGAAGATAATGAGAATCCTGAGGAAAGTATTACACTGGTAGGCTGCTGGGCACATGCTAGGAGAAAATATGATGAGGCACTTAAAGCCCTCGGAACAAAAGGTAGCCCCGCGGCAATTACCATTCACCAAGGACTTTCCTATTGCAACAAGTTATTTCAGATTGAACAGGAAATCCGAGATTTGCCACCTATCGAGCGGACAAAGCGTCGCCGCGAGGAAGCAAAGCCTCTTATTGGGGCGTACTTTGCGTGGGTTTTAAAAAATGAGGCATTAGTACTGCCTAAAAGTAAACTGGGTGAAGCTATTGGATACAGCTTAAAACAGAGAAAATATCTTGAACGATACCTTCTTGATGGACGATTGGAGATTAGCAATAATCGTGCAGAACGTTCCATCAAACCTTTTGTAATTGGTCGTAAAAACTGGCTCTTTTCAAATACTCCAAGAGGAGCAGATGCTAGTGCCGTTACCTACAGTTTGATCGAAACGGCCAAGGAAAATGGCTTAAATCCATTCTCTTATCTACAGTGCTTATTTGAACAACTTCCCAATGTAGACATAAAGGATCCTGAAGTACTAAAGAAGTATCTTCCTTGGTCCAAGGATCTTTCCAGGATATGCAGAAATTTGCAGCAGTAGTTAATCATTAACTACTGCTAAGTAACAACAGCTCGCATCAGTTGGCGATAGTTAATATTTAACTGCCACCAACAAATGCGAGCTGTATGTCTATGTGTCCTTTATTTGACGCTTACACAATTATATGAGATGTAAGTGCGATATGCATAGGGAGGTTATTTATTTATATTTTTATATATATTGATTTTACTAGGCTGCGGGGGAAAAAGTTGTTTGGTTATCTGGGAATGTTTGTGGCGGGGGCATCTCTTTTTGCACAAATAAAATGCGCCAGGCTGGTTTCCCAGTCTGACGCTCTGTATCTTTCGGCTCTATAATGAATGTTGGGGTATTTGAGAAAATCAAATGCTCCAACTTTTCTCTTTTTTGCAAAAAAAGATAGAGCATTAATAAAATCTCTTGTAAAATAGAGTCACCACAACAATATTTAAGGAGGTTTTATTATGCTCTATACTGATTATACTGAAGAATTACTCGGATTAAAAGATGTAATTGTGACAAAAGTGGAAAATGTTGAAGGATCGGTTCACATCTACCTTGAAATGAAGCTGGAGACTCAAGTGTGCCCACATTGTCGACACGAAACAAAAAGAACTCATGATTACCGGACTCAAATAGTGAAAGATTCAGCTATATTTGGAACTGCTGTATACCTGCACATACATAAAAGACGTTATTATTGCCCTCATTGCGGTAAAAGTTTCAATCAAAACATCAGCTTTCTTCCAAAGTATCAGAGAATTACCACAAGAAAGCAGGCGCAAATCATGGACGAGTTTAGAAGAGTATGCTCGATAAAAAGCGTGGCTGAACGTCATAATGTATCACAAACGGCTGCAGCTAGACTATTAGACTATATATCTTACCCCAAGCCATCTTTACCGGAGGTTCTATCTATTGACGAATTCAAAGGAAACGCAGGCGGCCACAAATTCCAATGCATACTTACAAACCCTAAAAAGAAGCAGGTTCTTGACATCTTGGAGAGCCGTATGGCTGAGGATCTCTACAAATATTTTCTAGAGATAGATAAGGCTGATAGAAACAATGTGAAATATTTTGTAATAGATATGAGTAATCATTTTCGCCAGATTGTGCACTCGCTATTCCCAAATGCACAGGTAGTCGCAGACAAATTCCACGTTTGCAGACAAGTGACGTGGGCTTTAGAAAGGGTTCGGAAGGAGGAGCAAAAGAAGTTTGGCAAAGACAGACGGATATATTTTAAAAAGAGTAGATGGATACTCCTTAAGCATAATGAAGACCTTACCCAGGATGAGCGTATCCAGCTTGAAGGAATGCTTCAAGTTTCAACTAATATTAGAGATGCCTATATGTTGAAGGAAAAATTCTATTCCTTTATGGCCAGTAAAGATATCCACCAGGCAAGATCACGTTTAAAGGAATGGTTTCTGCTGGTTGGAAGTGTGGATCTTCAAGATTTTAAAAGCTGTGTTGGTACCTTCAGCAGATGGGACAAAGAGATACTCGCTGCCTTCGATTGTGGATTCAGTAATGGATTTACCGAGGGGACAAACAACAAAATCAAGGTCATTAAGAGAATATCCTTCGGAGTTAAAAATTTTAAACGATTCAGGAATAGGATTCTTCATGCAACTGCAGCATAGATCATTATTTCATTAAATTCTGATACGGTGACCGCTACTTGTAGCCAATATCCTGGTTACATTAATTTTGGTGTGATTTTATATGAGGGTTAGGGATGATTTATTAGAACTTTAATAAGAAAAACTAGAGACGGTTTACACCGCCTCTAGAAAAATATTTTTATTCTGTTTTACAAGGCTCAACCCCAACATTTGACATAGAGCCTATCTTTCGTGAACAAACTTTGTAATTGTAAACATACTTTTGTGTATGTCGACATATAAGATAATTTTTTCATATTCATAGACATATCTTTATGTTTTTTATTATTCTATTATCATTATACTATATTATAAAAGTATTGATTCTCCATTTCTATCAGTTTTTAGATATTTATAATAATTATTGGAGCCAATCTGTGGTGAACTATTAGCATAACAATAAATGCACTGGTGACTACAAGTATCATACTGTCCAATATCTTTGCTTATTATACAACCACAAGATTCACGTTGACCTTTATCCTTTAACTTTCTTGATTTATCAAAACTGTTATTTGTACTTCTTTCTAAAATCTTCTTATCTTCTTCCTCAATTAAATCAAATAGGGTTATTTCTTTAAAGTTAGAATCAACATCACTATTATTATAACCTAAAAAGTTCATTAACTTTTTGTCCTGTGAAAATACTTTAATCATTAAATCATCATCAATGCACTTATTCTTTTTAATATTGTATCTACTTAAATCAATATCCTCTGAACAAGTTGCTATTTCTAGTCCCCAACTTCTATTAATTTCATTCAATCCTTCTGCTATTGCTTCCATTGTTTCTTGAATGAATTCTTTATAATTAATACCATTTTTATTTAGATTACTTTCTACTCTCCTATATGCTGAAATATCAACAAAACTGATTACAAGTTTATTTGTATAATCTGCAATTTGGTTTCCTACTTTATATATCTTATCCAATAAGACTTCAACAGTAATTTTATCTGTTAATATTAACGGATCAAATCTCCAAACTACTTTATCTTTTCCTATCTCTTCTGACAGATACTTAAAAGTGTCTATTCTTTTATCCAACCTTCTTACTTTCGGTTCAAGCCCTTCTCTTTCATAATCATTTAAAGTAAATAAAAAATAATAGTTAATACCTATATCATTAATCTCCTTAAGATGTGCAATTATAGGCTGAGCATCTTTTGTCCAAAATACAATTAAACGGGCCTTATCAAAAGAAATATACTGCGGTTTTCTATTAAAAGGATTTACCCACTTAACATATCCTTCCCTCAGTCTATTAATGAACCATTCGGAATAAAATGCAGGTATATCAGTAGACCTGCTTGCAGAAATAATCACTGGTGCAACCCCTTTTACTCTACCTTCTTTGGTATCAATATCTATTATTTCCCACTTATTTGAAGCCATTAAAAACACTCCTAATCTAAATTTTCCGGTCCTTTTATTTATCTTAAAGAAAATGCGTCATATGCGGTATCATTAATTACATTTAACTCCTTATAATGGTATGTACCATTGATACAATATCTCTCAGGAGCAATTTGATAACATTCTTGCTTATCTATTCGTTGCATTACTTTGTCCACAAAGTCTGTATGAGCCAAAACTTTATATGTGATTTTGGATATATCTTTATGATTCATTCTGTGGTTTATATTAAAAATCTTCTGATGAAAACACTCTAAATTATCCTGACATTCTTCATACCAGTGGTAGCAGCATATAGGAATTAGGCAGCCTAATTTTCCATTATTTTGTTTCATATAGTCGGTTATCTCTTTATTCATTATTTTCCCGATAAAGTTCCTTTCTCCAAATATATTATTTTTTTGATTTTCCATAATCTGATTAGTAACATCCTCTATTATAAGCATACCTTCTGGAGTCAGGTAATCATATGACTGCTTTATGAATGAATGATATAGTCCTCTATTGAGTTCATAATCCCTGTTGTAAAATTCACTAATAAATTTAAAGGTAAGAATTATATCAAACTGTTCATTAGAGTTCCTTAGAATTTTACTTATCTTTTCTTCAAAATCATACCTATCCTCAAATTTTTGTTCCATTACGCTAAGGTGGTTATTACTGTTTTGGTATAATTGTTCGTATATCTTTTTTTGATAACTGACTGCATTTACATTCCCGTCTATTGAAATAATATTAGTCATAATTGTTTCAAGTGGAAAAAAGTCTTTCATTGCTTCTATCAGCCCAAACAAATCTCCACCAGAACCAGAACCTATGTTTAAAATATTTATTTTCTTCTTTCCTATAAAATTTTTATAAATCTCTTCTTGATTAAATAAACGATAAAAAATATTATATGACTCAACAAAACTTCTTGGAAAGTAAGTGCCTAAGTACCGTTGACTTTGTTGTTCATTATTATCCAAATTGTGTAAAGCAGCAATTGGATCAGGATCATATTGCGCTTTTAATTCATCAAAGATGAATCTCTCTAAATACGGATTAATATTTAACATATATAACACTCCAAGTTATCATCTTTGTTGCAAAGATACTTTTCATTTTATACTAAAAACATCAACACAATTCATAAAAATCACTATCGACTTTTTGAATCATTTTAGGTATGTCTCTTAAACAATTAATAAAAACCCTTTTTTGCGCTCTTGTAACTGAAGTATAAATAACATTGTCCTTGTTAGAAAAGCCTATATTTTCAAATTCATTTAGCCCTAGAATAAATACATAATCAAATTGTAAGCCTTTTATTTGGTGGTAAGTTGTAACTGCAATTCTATCTGTAAACTCCCAATTGTTTCTCTTTGCAACATATGACCTAATCCCTTTCCTATTCAAGGAATTACTAATCATAGCCAGTTCATTATTCCTGTCTTTAGGATAGATAACTGCAACTGATGAATTTGACTCGGTTTTACGTATCTTCTTAATAGTAGTAATAGCCTTGTTTATTTCATCCTCAAAACTTCTGCATACAGTTACACAAGGCTTTTCCCCTCGATTTGCAACAAATGAAGATTTAGAGTTCTCACTATTTTCTCCCATCAATTGATTTGCAAATAAAATTGTTTCCAAAGTAGAACGGTGGCATACATTCAATTCATAAGAACGATCTATATGTAATCCAAATTCATTCCAAGACTCAACACCATTATCAAATATTTTTTGCGCAATATCTCCTACTATTGTCATAGAATTATTATGCAATTTATTTATTAATAGTAACTGAATAGGAGTAAAATCCTGTACTTCATCGACTATTATGTGATCAAATTTCCCAAAATACCTCTTTTGAAGTTGTCCTAAGATCAATAATGCAATCCACGCAAATATATACATATCAGATGCCTTTAAATAATTACAAAAATTATAATTATGATATACTCCATTATTCTTCAAATATTGTTGATAATCTTCAAAATGATAAAATTCATTCAATATATTTGCTAAATTAAATATTATCGTTGAATTTTGACTCTTCCAACTATAATTGTTAAAGTAATGAGAATTCATTATTCTTTCTAACTTTCTTTCTACTTGGTTTATTTTTTCCTCCTTATTAATAATCAATTTATTGTTTTTAATTTGGTTTTTAGCATAATGTCGTAAATTAACAAAATCTATTAAGGAAAAAATTTGGGACGTTTTTTCTAAATGTATATAAAACCTATCAAATTGATGTAAATCTATATCTTTCCTTAAATCAGACAAAATTTCCTTCTGTTTTTTATGAAGAAATGCTAGGATAATCTCTAAAACTTGCTTTCTTGATTTAACCTTTTTATGATAATAATCTTCAATATAGTCGATTCTTGTTATATTGGTTAATTCACGAACTTTCTGGTACATCCAATCATCGAAACTATTTACCTGCACTAATGGTATATCTAATCTTGTAACTAAGTTAGAGAGATATTTCTTTAATGCTACATTATAACAGAATACAGCAATATTACTTTGATTAAATTTACTAGAACACTCATTAATAAGGTATACTATTCTATGAAAAGCAATATTAGTTTTCCCACTTCCTGCAGGCCCTTTAACAAGGGTGATTCCTTGGTAAGGTGCTCTCATAATAGTATCTTGTTCTTCACGCATTTTATCTGCAATACTATCAAGAGTTGAAGATTTCACTACTTCATTTTCCTTTTTACTAATCACTTTATCCTTTAAACTTTCTTTTTTTACTTCTATATCATCAGAAATTTTTGGCCGCATATTAGTATATTTAACCACTTGTCCATCAAAAGAAAAAGCAAAATTATTGTCAATGTGTTCTAATTCAATCAGATTTTTATCGATAATTTTAACAATTTCTTTTTCTGCAATAATATAGTTTTGTCCATTGATATTATCGCCCTGACCTACATTTTTAAATCGTAATGCTGCAATTGGTGAAGTATATAAAACTATATTTTGAGAATGGTCTGACATAAAGTTGGAAATAAAATACGTTTGATTAGAGGTAGTTGTAATTTTGCTATAGTAAGGAAAATTAATAAATTTCTCATATGTAATATAATCATTATCTAATTTTACTCTTTTTTCTCTTAACTTATTTAAATCTTCCATAATATATATTTTGTCTTCTCTATCTGCGTATCTTAAATTTTCTCTTTCATTATATATCTTGCTGAGTATATCCTCCATTTGCTTTTTTAAATCGGAGTTTTCAAAATTATATGACAAAGTCTCAACAATATTTTTAAGAATCTCTATAGCCTTTCGCCAGTATGCCTCGTGTCTTTCCAAGCCTACTCCCCCTTTTGCTTTGAAAAGTATATTGCTTTTATCAATATTTGTTTTAATTACTCATATATATATTATTATATAGTATTTATGCAATATTTTCCACAAAACGCAGTTTTTATAATTCGCTCAATTTACATAAATAAAATGTGTTTATGGTAATCTAAAAGTACAATAATTGGCAGCCAGAAATACAAAAAGTAATTGCCAGTACAAACCTAACAATATACCCTATTAAGTGACTATGCTTATAGGGGAGGAAAGGAAGTGCTGACAATTACTCAAGTCAATTATATCCGAGAATTATACTTTTTAGAAGGGAAAAATTACTCAGAAATATGTAAAATGACCCAAAAGAATTATCGTACTGTCAAGAAATACGTTGAAATGGACGATTTCAACGAACAGCATCATAAGGCAAAACGACCAAACAAATCAGATATACTAAGACCAATTATCAAAAAATGGATTTTAGAAGACCAATCAAGGCACCGTAAGCAAAGACATACTGCCAAAAGGATATTTGAACGCTTGGAAGAAGAATATCCCGAAATACTGAAGATCTCCGATAGAAGAGTAAGGGATATAGTCAAAGAAGAAAGAGAAAAACTACATGGCTCTAACAAAGCTCATTTACTCCTTAACCATCCTGGAGGAGAAGCGCAAGTTGATTTTGGTACTTTTGAAGCTTTTGAAAACGGGACCTTGAAAAAATTTCATGAGCTCATCCTATCATTTCCAAAATCTAATGCCGGTTTTGCTGTAGTCACAAGAAGTGAAACCCGCGAAGCTTTCTTGGAAGGATTGCTAACCATTTTCAATTTCATAGGATATGTTCCGAAGGCCATTTGGTTTGACCAAATGTCCTCGATAGCTTTGAGAGTCAGGGATGAAAGGGGGCAAGTAAAAGTATCTGATTTTGTAACACGCTTCGCTACACACTATGGATTTAGCATAAAACTATGTAACCCCAACAGTGGCCACGAGAAAGGCAATGTAGAAAACAAAGTGGGCACCATCAGACGAAACTTGTTTGTGCCTGAGCCTACAATCAAGGATTTGGAAGCCTTTAACCTTATGTTACTGGAAAAATGTCAGGCTAGGCATCAGGAAACTCACTATCGCTTAAAAGAGCCTATCGAAAAACTTTTTGAGCAGGAGAAATCTTTGATGATACCGGTTAACAAGGTTCCTTTTGACACTGCTAGATATGATACCAGAAAGGTGAACAAGTATGGATTGATTGATTTTTCAGGTTGCCGATATTCCGTAAGTCCCAAGTATGTAGGCCAAGCTGTGACCGTAAAAGTGATGGCCAATGAGATTGAGATATTTTCAAAGGATTTATCCGAAAAAATTATTTCTCATCCAAGGCTATTTAAAAAGGGACAGGAATCCATCAACTATATTGATTTTATTGATGTAATCAAGGTAAGACCTAATGCGCTTAAGTATTCAGGGATTTATGATCTTTTACCCTTGTCCTGGCAAGATTACCTCCATTCTTTGGAAAAAGAAGCATTTAAACAAGCTTTCAATGTCTTAAAAACGATATTGCTAGAGGAAGACCTGGATTATGCAGAACGGGTGCTAAAAGAAGCACTCAAACATTCTTCTGCATCCCCTGAAGCTGTTTTAATCACCTACAAACGCTTAAAGGAGGACCGCCTTCTGTATGAAGACTCCTTAGATTTTCCTTCTGACCTACCGCCATATGAGGTAGATATCGCCCAATACGACATGCTGATGGGAGGTGGTTATTGATGAAGGAAGAAATCGGTAACTACCAGAGAAAGCTCAGACTTTCCAACAGCCTTATGGAAATCTATCCAAATATCAATGCCGGCAGCCATGAAGAATTCTTGCTTGAGCTTCTTAAAGAACTTTATGAGGACCGTGAGGAGAAAAGGCGGCTCAGAAACCTGAACAATGCTGGTTTCCTTGTGGTTAAGCCCTTAGAGGGTTACGATTACTCACAGATTAGATTTCCAGATAATTTAAAGCTCCAAGATCTAGAAGAACTATCCTTCCTGAAGGGAAAGGAAAATTTAATCCTTTATGGAGCAGTAGGAACTGGCAAGACCCATCTGTCTGTTGCTCTTGGGGTCAAGGCGATTAATCAAGGTAAAAAAGCTGTATTCTACCGTGTTCATGACCTAATCAATCAGCTTGAATCTAATGATGCGAAGCAAATTGCCAAAGTACATAAAAAGATTCAGCAAGCAGACCTGCTGATACTTGATGAGTGGGGTTACCTCCCCCTTCATCAGGAAGGAGCCAGATTATTGTTTGACATCATCTCGTTATGCTACGAGAACAAAAGCATAATCATCACAACAAACATTGAGTTTGGCCGATGGAAAGGCTTTCTGTTTGATGAAAAGCTAACTGCTGCCATTGTTGATCGATTAGTTCATCATTCGCATATGTTAATGTTTACAGGTAAAAGTTATCGTGTGGAAAATTCGCTAATGAAGTAATATGGTTGGTACTGGTAATTGCATTTTTGAGGGAGTGTGCCTGATTTCGTGTAAATGGATTTCTGGTTTAAATAATATCTAATGTGTAAATACTAATGTTACAGCATTAAATATGGGCAACGCAGAGGTGCGCCCCAAACGCTTGCTGTGATTTATACGGTGATTGGACGGTCAGCACTTGATCGTCCAATTTTTTTATCACCGGTAATGCCAGGCGTCATAAACCTCGGGGTCCGGGGCAGAGCCCCGATTACGCAGTTCTTTCAAATCTGTCTTCAAAAAATATCATGAGTTGCCCCATTATCATTCCCCAATTCCGAATAGGCATACTCCATTTCTTGATGATTTCCTGTATCGAAAGATAGACGGTTTTCCTAACAGCCTCATCGGTGGGATAGACGGTTTTTGTCTTGGTATATTTTCTGAGCATTCTGTGAAACCCTTCCACTGCATTGGTGGTATAAATGAGAGTTCTAACTTCTTGAGGATACTTAAAATAGGTGGACAACTCCGTCCAATTTTCACGCCATGATTTTGCAATCTGAGGATATTTACAGTCCCATTTCTCTGAAAATTCCTCCAGGCGATATTCGGCATCATCAAGGGTCGGTGAACCGTAAACAAGTTTCAAATCAGCCATAAGTGGTTTCAAATCCTTGTAAGACACATATTTTGTTGAATTCCTAATTTGGTGTATGATGCAAAGCTGCTGTTCTGTTTTCGGAAAGGTTGCCGCAATTGCGGATGAAAAGCCGGAAAGGTTGTCACGACAAGCGATTAGGATATCCGTAACTCCCCGATTTTTCAAGTCATTGCACACGCTTGCCCAAAATGATGCACTTTCATTTTCACTAATCCATATACCCAGAATGTCCTTTTTCCCTTCCATGTCAATGCCTAAAACAGAGTAGACGCACTTGTTGATAATACGGCTGTCTTTCCGGACTTTGAAGACGATTCCATCAAGAAATACGATAGGATAGATACTGTCTAAAGGACGTGACTGCCACTCCATTACCGCCGGCAAAATCTTGTCGGTTATACGGCTAATCAGGCTCGCTGAAGCCTGCACACCATAGATATCACGCAGGTGATCTTCAATGTCACGATTGCTCATCCCCTTGGCGTACATGGCAATAATGCGATTCTCAAGATCATCGGTTTTAGTCTGATATTTGCCAATCAGTTTTGGGTCAAATTCACCATTGCGATCACGGGGGATGCTTATTGGAATTTCCCCAAACTCGCTTTGTAGCTTTTTCTTATTGTAACCGTTACGGCTATTGCCGCTATTGTTTCCGATGGGCGAGTGTTTGTCATAACCTAAGTGCTCATCCATTTCCGATTCAAGCATTTCCTCAAGTGTGCCCTTAAAAAGGTTTTTAAGCAGACTTTGAACATCCCCTAAATTTTCACAACTGCTCGCCAACAGCTTTATTAATTCTTGAGCTTTTTCCTTTTGATTCTCATTTTCAAAAAAAGTTTCGTGTTTCATGATAACATCTCCTTTTCATTGGTGATTATTACCATTTACACGAAACTTAATACATTCTCATTTTTGATTGCCAAAAGTTGTACTTTTCTATTGCCAAACACATAAAATGCGACAGATTGGTTTCCCAGTCTAACGCTCTGTATCCTTGTGAATAAACTTTGCAATTTTGAGCATACTAATTTGTGTGTTTCCTATGAACGTATAAATCTATTTTATTAAAATAAGAATTCTTATATTTATTCAATTTCTTATGGTGGTCCTTGCGAAGCAATTAATTATTACTCTAAAACTTAGATCCATAAACGTACTATATATAATGTAGGGAAGTTTAAGAAAGGAAATCAAAAGTATTACATTTTCCCATCTACAATTCCCCATAATATTGTCTGATAAAAGTATTAAATATCACTAAGATAAATTTTGTAACTTTTTCTTTAAATCAAAAATATACTGATTTGAGAAACTTTGGTACTTATCTCTATACAAATTGTAGAATGCATCAGGAATAGGAGCAAAGTTTTTTCTCCTTTCATATATACAATGTTGAATTTCTTTTGAATTATTTATGATATCCTCTTTATCATATCTTTCAATATCATCATATATTTGATACAAATAATCGTTTATACTTTTACTTCCATTGATATTATTACTGTTTTTATAAATATATCCTAATCTATCAGCCACTATAGTTAATGTATTTGTCAATTGAAAACTGTACCATATTCTAATCGAAAACTGGTCCACTTTATAACAATTAATTGCCTTGATCTAACCACTCCTTTGTCTCTTTTATTCTATAAGAATCGCCATTCATATTTATAACGTATGAGTTATGGGTCATTCTATCAATTAATGCTGCTGTCAATACGGCATCATTAAATACTTCATTCCATCTATCAAATGACAGGTTGGTCGTTATTATTGTTGATTTTCTTTCTGCTCTTAATGATAGAAAAGTAAAGAGAAGTTCACTGCCATCCTTATCAAATGAAATGTAGCCTAATTCATCGGCTATTATCAAATCATATTTTTCAAACTTCTTTTCAAATGTATATAGTTTTTTCTCACTTCTAGTTTCTTTTAGCTCATTTATCAAAGATGCTACCGTTGAAAAATATACTTTATAGCCCATATTGCAGGCTTCAATTCCAAGTCCTATGGATATGTGGGTCTTGCCTGTGCCCGGATTGCCTGCAAGTATTAAATTTCGCCCTTCCTTTATGAAGTTTAAGGTTTTCAGTTCTTTGATTCTCTTTCTGCCATCTTCGGGAAGATATTCGAGCCTTAGTTCGTCAAGATATTTTTTGTATGGAAATCTAGCATTTTTTATTCTACTTTTCTTACCATTCTCTTTCCTAATATCATAAGCTTCAGAAAAGATATCTCTTAAGAACTCTTCATATGATTGGTTTTGCCGATAAGCTTCTTCTATTTTAATTTTTAGTCCTTGGTTCACCCCTGGTATTTTCAGCTCTGAGACATAACCCTTTATTTCCTGTAGTATATTATTCAATTTTCATACCTCCCCGCCGATTTTAAATTAAACAGATTATTTAATTCCTGAATTTGTTTTATGGATGATTCTAATATTGCAACATCTTTGGAATTAAGTCTTAAATCTTCTTGAGGGAGTTTGTATACTATGTTTTTAATATTTTCTGTAATTACTAGTTCCTCTTTTATCCGCTTAAGTTCCTTTATGGCAGAAGTCACGCTTTCTAAATCTTTTTCTTTGATCAGCTCTAATAGGTCTATGAAATCTCTTGGATTATTGATATAATATTTTTGATAAATTTCTTGAAGCTCCGGACAAAGCTGGTGTCTACCAACACTAGAATGCAATGCTCCGGGCTTCTTTTTTAATGTATGAACAAAGTGATTTATATCTATTATCCATTGATGGTTAAGATAAGATCTTTTATGCTCTGCTATCTTTAAGTCTTTGTAGAATATTTTTATTATTTCCGGATAAATCTTTACCTTTACAAATTTCCCAACAAGATAGTCAGGTACAGAGTATTTGTTTTGATCTACATTTATCACGCTATACTTGTTTACTCTGGCTTCTTTCCTTCGAGATGCATCAAAGGCGGGTTTTAATGGCAAGAGATAGGGTTTTTCTTGTTCAAGGAGATTTGCGGGGCTTTGATTTGCAAGCCAGTTTCTTTTCCGATTGTTCAAATCTTTTAATTTGTCTTGGAGAAACTCATTCGCTTCTTCCAGCGTCTTAAAATTGGATCTGCTAGAAAATACCTTCCTCCTGATAAATTCTATACCTCTTTCTACATGGCCTTTTTCATTTCCCTTGCAAACATTGCAAAATCTATATTTAAAGCCATAGTACATGGATAGCTTAATTAGATCATCTGTGGCTTCCTTCTCATTTTTTCCTACAAATTTCTTTACAGCTTGCTTCATATTATCATAGACGACCTCTCTGTGTATTCCACCGATATTATTAAATGCTTTAATATGCATATCGAGGAAGTTTTCCATTTTTTGATTATGGTAGAGTTTTGAACTATGAAAGGATCCCTTTGCTGTAGTTAAAAGCCCCATTTGCACTGTGGAAGCCTTATCTCCTATTGTCAGTTTTACTTCTCCCCAGTCGAACTCGATTGTTTCTCCTAGAAGGTATTCTTGTCGCACAAAAGCTTCTTTTTGCTCATGATGTTCACGTATGTAATTACATATGGTAGGGTAGCTGATATCGTAGCCCTCCTCAACAAGTCTCTCGTGTATATCAATCTTTTTCATTAATTGTTTGTGCCTTCCTAATGCTCTATTTTTATCATTTTCCAGCATTAGATCATTAATTCTATCGATAATTTCGCCAGTTAGTTTAATCTTTGTCCTACTACTTGTATCATACTTAGGCCTGGAAGCTATTTCTTCAATGAGGAGTAGTATCTTTTCTCTGTTCTTATCTGCATCAAGACTGAGTTTATCTAATTCCTGAAACTTAGCTCTCACCTCGTTAATATACTTACTTACCGTTGTTCTGGATATCTGCAAATCGCTACTTATCTTTCTCTGAGATTCATTATCTCTAAAAAACCTCATTAATATTTCTGCTTTTTGATCCAACCTAACCAACCTCCACTCCTCCTTTTAAAGATGTCTTTAAAAGGTATTATATTTTAACGTTGGTCCAGTTTTCAATTATTATGGTGGTACACTTTTAGGTTAGCATAAGCAGTTAATATAGGATATAATTTTATTACTAAAGTTTCTAAACTATTATTCCAATAAGTAATAACATATATAGCAATCATCAATATAAACAATAATATATTTAATATTTGGAAATGCTTTCTTAATTTAATTTCCCATTCACAATTCTCTATTTGGCAAAGTATAATTGCTTTTTCTAGTGGAAGGCCTGATACATCTGAATACCAATCCTTAACGCCACCTTCTTTCCCATTATGACTTACTTGATGTTCATATTCTTTTGGAAATTTTGCCTTAGTATTTAAGACTACTTGGTGCAAGTATGAGTTTTTTATAAAGGGTGTATTTACATCAAAACCATATAGTTTTCTATCTATTAGTTCCTGCATTGTTGCAGCAGTATTTATTCTATTACTCTCTCTGATGTATAATATACTAAAAATTAATCCCCAGAAAACATATATTACTTTAAAGCGATTATTACTTTGAATACTATCGCTTAATCCTAAAAAATAAAATATCAAATTCAAAACCAATAAGTAAATAACTACTTTTTTACTTATTGAATATAATTTTCGCTGAGTAAATAAATATGATAGAATTTCTTCTGAATTCTGTCTATGGTTAATTTCATTATTATTCTTCATTTTAACTACTCCTCACAATACTCTGGAAATTCGCTCCCAAATATTTCGCCCCATTTTTTAATTGCTTTTTCTTGATCTTTGTCGTCTACCTCTGCAGAGATTGCATCATTTGCTTTATCGTAATCACTCTTTGCTTTATTATAAATTTTCAGTTTATCGTCATAAGAAAGTGTGTTTAAGTCACCTTGGATTTCTTTTGGATCATTTATAGATGACCAAATGTTATCTTTAATGTATAATAAGATATCTTTAAACCTAATATCAATATAGGAATTCACGCTATCTACACTATCGAAGTATTGTAGCAATAAACATTCTAATACGTAAGATGACATCAGTGGCATTGTAGGTCTTTTGTTCCAATACTTTACTAATCTTATAGATTCTAGCATTAGCCCATTATGTTTTTGATTCAAAGTTGATACTCTATCTCTGTCTTTACGTGGATCTGTTTTTTGCCAGTTTCCTTTTCCATCTGGTATTAAATAATAATTCCTTCCATTCGATTCTTCACTTGTAAGAAAGCAAGGCACAATATCGAAGTTCCACTCATAAGACTTAAGTTGAAGAGTTACCGCTGCTCCATTCTTATGGGTTTCTGCTTTCTTATAATCTTTAAATTCCTTAAGTTCACTTATAAACTTATTAATGACTTTAGTAGAATTAAGAACATTAGTATTTTCATTGCAACACCCTTTTTGTGCAGAGTCATCGTTTTGTACATAGTATAATGTACCCATAAAACAAGACAAAAATTTCGTAAAGCTTAATGAACCTGATATAATAAAAGGCAGTAAAATGTCAAGAAAGAAGGTTTATCTAAAATGGCTAAACGAAGAACATTTTCACCAGAATTTAAGAGTAAACTTGTATTGGAACTACTCCGTGAAGAACGGCCACTCGGCGAGATTGCTAACGAACATGGCATAAGTCCGAATCAACGTAAGCGTCAAATAGGTCATCACCTGTAACTGCAGTTGAAAAAGTTGTACAATCACAATATCAATAAAAGTTGAAAAAGTAAGCAAACTTTTTCAACCAAGAAGTGGAGTGATTGTATGGATACACATAAAGTCGCTAAGGAGTACCGGCTCTCCCAATGGGCACAGGTGATACAGGAGCGACGAAACAGCGGGCAGAGTGTCAAGGATTTTTGCCAGATGTCGGGGATAAGCAAGAATGCGTATTTTTACTGGCAGAGAAAGCTACGGGAAGCCGCATGTACAGAGTTTTCCATTACGGAAGAACCGAAGGTCGTTGTTCCCGGCGGATGGATGCAGCTGGAATCAAAACCGGAGCCATGCGTAAAAGACTCTCTGGAGATTGAAATCAGTAGCTGCCGCATAACCGTGACGAAGGAGACCGATCATGAGCTCTTGAAAAAGGTCTGCTTCACGCTGAGGGCACTGTGATGCGGTGGGGAGATAAACCGGTATACCTGTGCTGTGGCCATACGGATATGAGGAAATCTATTAATGGATTGATGACGGTAGTCCAGGAGAACTTTTCACTCGATCCATTTGCCGATGCGCTGTTTGTATTTTGCAACAGAAGTAGAAATCGGATTAAAATATTGGAGTGGGACGGCGACGGATTTTGGCTGTATTTCAAGCGGTTGGAACGTGGCCGGTTTCGCTGGCCGGCAGAGGGAGAATCCGGCACCATGGCTCTTGATGTTAAGGAACTGTCCTGCCTAATCGACAGTGCGAGGCTTGAAAAGAAGCTTACCCGTAAGGAGGTTTTAGAGCGACAGTTCGCATAAAAATATACCGAAAAAAACATAGAAAATACCACCCTAAAAACTGCTGTAAAGCTTGAAATTGTGAGGTTTTTCTAGTATAATTCTCCTATGGAAACGCAAGGAAATTCAGCAGAAAAACTGCTTAGTATAATTGAAGAAAAAGACCGACAGATTACCGAACTTACGCAGCAAATTCAGTGGTTGATGGAGCAGTTCCATCTCTTACGGCATAATCAATACGGTGCATCCAGTGAGCAGAGTTCTACTGATCAGATCAGTCTCTTCAACGAGGTGGAAGCTTTTTCGAATCTGTCGGCACCTGAGCCGGAGATTAGCGAAGTAAAAGCCCATTATCGGAAGAAGACTCGTCTGACAACCGATAAGCTTCCTAAGGATATGCCTGTGGAGATTATCGAGCATGAGTTGCCAGAGGATGAGCGTGATTGTCCTGAATGTGGTGAGAAGCTGCACACGATGGGAAGAGAAATCCGAGAAGAACTCAAGATCATTCCTGCTAAGGGAGTCATCGTCCGCCATATACGGCACGTATACTCCTGTCGCGAATGTGAGAGTTCGTCTGATCATGTACCGGTTTTAAAGGCGGACATGCCCGAGCCGGTCATAAAAGGTGGATTCGCCTCTCCGGAGGCAATCGCCCATATTGCTGTACAAAAATTTATGATGGCATCACCACTGTATCGGCAAGAGAAGGAATGGGGGATTTCGGGTATTCTTCTTTCGCGCCAGACCATGTCAAACTGGCTGATTAAGGCTTCGGAGGACTGGCTTGAACCGGTTTACGAGGCGATGAAGCGACAGCTGTGCGAACATACTGTGGCCCACGCCGATGAAACCTCCTTGCAGGTGCTGAAGGAGTCGGGAAAATCGGCGCAGACAAAGAGTTTTATGTGGCTGTATCGGACAAGCGGGGAGGTAAAGCATCCTATTGTGCTCTATGAATACCAGCCTGATCGGAAGTATATTCATCCGGAAACTTTTCTGAAGAATTTCTCGGGATATCTCCATACGGATGGGTACGCTGGCTATCATAAGTTGCCTGAACGCATAATCGTTGTCGGCTGCTGGGCACATCTGCGGCGAAAGCTGTTTGATGCGCTTAAAACTCTACCAAAGGACAAGCGGGCAGGTAGCCATGCAGAAAAAGGTGTGTCCTATTGTGATAAGCTGTTTCGCTTAGAGAAACAGTTCGCTTCTTTGACCCCTGAAAATCGACTGAAAGAGCGGGAGCAACAGTCCCTGCCCTTGATGGAGGAATTCTTCCTGTGGATAGAAAACCTTTCTGTTTTGCCGGAGAGCCTCTTAGGAAAAGCGGTGACTTATGCAAAGTCTCAGAAGGGATACCTTGGGCGGTACTTGCTGGACGGCCGTTTGGAGATATCGAATAACCGCGCGGAACGTAGCATTAAGCCTTTTGTTATTGGACGCAAAAACTGGCTTTTTTCCAATACACCAAACGGTGCAAAGGCTAGCGCAACCTATTACAGCCTGATTGAGACGGCAAAAGAAAACGGTCTGAACCCATTTGAATATCTGTCCTGGGTTTTGACGAATATGGCCAACCTAGGTAAGCCCGGCTATGCCTCATCGATTAAGGATTTCTTACCCGGCAGCACTGCGCTGCCTCAAAAGGTGTTTTCGCCGAAACCGAAGGACGCAAAGACGGAAAAGTACGCATGGGAGGAAGATTGATGAAGGTTGGAAAACATACGGCATTTATGATTGATTTTCTCTCTGAGTTCGCTGATGGCGAAATGTCGAGGGATGATTTTGAAATGGACTATTCAGGATATGTTATTGAGCACTTTCCCATGATGAAAAAGGAAAATGCCCGTTTGGCACGTAAATTTGCCAACACTGTTGACGATGCCGTCGAGTATGCAGAAAATCACAGCACATCCGATGAGGATTATCGAATATTGATTAACAACGCGATTTGTGACTTGCTTGGCATAGAAGAGCCTGACCTTATCTAGATCAATTTAGGTCAGGCTCTATTTGACGCTTACGAATCAACTCAGGAATTGGAAAATAGAATTTTTAAAGAATGCTGCAAGAGCTTTCTCAGAAAGCAAGGATGAAAAAGAAATCCAGGCTAAGGAAAAGGAAATGGACGAGCAGTTTGATATGCTAATGGCAAAAGTCGGTCAACTCACCATAGAGAATGACTGGCTGAAAAAAAAATCTAAACAAGTCTTTGGAGATGACTGGGAGACTAAAACTGGTTTCAAAAGACCATAAGTTGACCGTATCTAGGCAATGTGAATTGCTTGAAATCAATAGAACTAGCGTATATTACACACCGGTTGAACCCGACTGGAAATTTGAAAACCGGGTAAAGAATCGACTTGATTACTGGCATACGAAGATGCCCTATATGGGGGTCAGAAAGCTTCGTGATAAGCTCCAAAACGTTGACAAGATCCCTGTTGGCCGCAGGCTAATAAAGAGATTCATGAGCGAGATGGGGATTTATGCAATGTATCCAAAACCGAATATCTCCAAGCGTAACCAACTACATAAAGTTCACCCGTACTTGTTGCGAAACCTATGTATTAACAAGCAAAATCAAGTCTGGGCAATAGATATAACATACATTAAGATGGGTAATGGACATATGTATTTAACAGCTATTATAGACTGGTATAGCCGCTTCCTAGTCGGCTGGGAACTATCAGACACTTTAGACACAGCACCTGTACTAGAAGCAGTAAGGAAAGCAATTAAGCGTCATGGGAAGCCGGGGATTATAAATTCGGATCAAGGCTGTCAATTTACAAGCGATGAATATACAGCTTTCCTTAAAAATGGAGGAATAAGACAAAGCATGGATGGCAAGGGCCGTTGGATAGACAATGTGGTAATTGAGCGGTGGTTCCGGAGCCTTAAAATTGAACACATCTATCCTTATGAGTATCTCACGCCTAAAGAGCTTCGAGCAGGAATTAGCAAATATGTACGTGAATACAACTTTGAACGTTCACACCAAACCCATGGCTATCAGACTCCCTGCCAGGTGTATTTAGGAAGGCAAGTGGCTTAATAGACCTTGGGGACAGCCCCAAGCCCCGTCCTCGACGGAGGGCAGGTGCCTCGATCAACGAGCCACCATTAAAAGGATATGGTTTATCTGGGAGTCAAGGGTTACATAAACTCGCTTCGCTCGCCCTTGACTCCTGTTGAAACGATATTGACAAAATGTAAATATTTGGCTCATTAAGAATTAAAAAAATATGTCTTGACAAGGTGAACACTTCTATAGGTAATATTAATTAAAGGCTTACTAAATGGCAATTTATTAAGTTTGCATATATTGTCTAACCAGATAAATAAATCTTCGATGGCTATCTCTGCAAAATTTTGAACATCTCTTTGCAAAATATTAAAATTCCAAATATCATCAGTGATCCTAATTATGTTCTTCTGTAATAAGGTCAATACAGTAATCTGAAACCTTATAATAGCAGTTGCTAATAATACTTTTTTATTAAATTCTGTTTCATATAGTTCTGGATTATTATAATATACCTTATAGAAATCTAAAACTTTATCATATTCATTTATTCTATTCTTGATAGCTTGTATCTTGTTTAGGAATTCTTCATTCTTACTTTTCAATTCCTCAGTAGTGATCCTGACAATAGCTATTCCATGTTTATTTAAATATTCATCTCTATAATGATCACTTAATCTTGTTAAATGATTGTGGTTGTGTTGTTGTCCATCTATTTCAATCACTAATTTAGCTTGAGGTAAGTAAAAGTCTACCTTTTGGTCTATAAACTCATCCGTTGCATCAGCAATGATCTCGCAAAATGGTACCTCTGGTAATATTAATTGTTGAATAAACTTTAGTCCACCTAAATACTCCACTATATATTTCTCAAAGAAATCTTTCGCTGGATAAAACTGACTCTCTTCATCTCCCTTGATTGTGTCTATCCACGTAGGTACGTCCCTATCTATTAAAATAACTCTATTTGAAAATTCATCCTCTAAATGAATTTTTCCAATTTGGTCTTGCAAATATTGGGACATTGTTGTTGGGCAACCTCTTTGAATTATATTCTTCAATATACAATATACCGGATAATATTTGTTAGTAATTTGATTGGATCCTTTGATATTTTGAATTGCGAAGTTCGGATTAGAATATGTATAATTAGCAGTATATTTTTGCAATTTACTCACCCTTTTATTTATTCTTAATTATATAATTCTACATATCATTTGTTTTTCCTTTATTTTTCCAATATATTTTTCATTTTATAGCTTTTTATTCATATGAGATAAATAAGAACAAAAGGTATCCTGATCGGATACCTTAGCATAATATTAAACTGTTTTACTAATAACCTCTTCATAATCCTTCATAAAGCTAATTTGTGGCCAGTCGCCATCCGGGTTGTTACAACCATTTACTTGTGGTTCTCCTGGAGTGGAACGACCATTTCGAATATGCTCTTCTAAAATAGCCTGTAATTCAGAAACAATTTCAGGATATTTCTCAATTACATTGTACTTTTCTTCAACATCATCTCTTAAATCGTACAACTGGTGAGCCTTATATATTCCTTCACTTAGCTTAGAATTCATAGCCTTAGCATCTGCTCCACCATCCTTAACTAGGACCAATTTCCAAAAGTCTCTGCGTATGGAAAATCCACCATTAGATGAAGAGTGTATAATGTCCTCACGCACTGGAGCGTTATTGCCTTGCCACAAAGGAAGATTTGAAACAGAGTCTTCTGCCACATTGTCTGCCAGTGGGATACCCATAAGTTCAGAAAATGTACGGTAAAAATCTGCATGACATACCATTTGGTCGCATATAGAGCCCTCTTGAATCATTCGCGGATAGCTGATTACAGTAGGTTCTCTATGGCCTCCTTCCCAGATATCAAATTTCTTTCCTCTAAAATGGTAGCTTGGATTATGGCCTTTTTCTATGAGGCTTCTGAAATCTGCAACATCAGATGCACCATTATCACTAGTAAATATGATTACCGTATCTTCAAATATACCTTTATCCTTTAATCTATCTACAATTTGACCTACATAGGAGTCTAATTGTAAAACAAAATCTCCATAAGGACCTACACCTGATTTACCTTGATATTCTTCATCAGGTATTATTGGTCCGTGAACTAGATGAGTTGGATAATATATAAAAAATGGGTCTTCTTGTTCTGTGTATTGGTCTATTAACTCTAATACCTTTGCCTGCATGTCTCTACATACATTCTGATGCTCAAAACCAGGGGCTATTGGTCCAACCTCCCATTGCTGCTGTTGAGATGCGCCGTACCTATCAAGATCAAATTCACCAGTAAGCTCATTTGGCTCTCCTAATGCATGATCATTTTCAATATATACATAAGGGGGCTGATCCAAGGATGCTGCCGTTCCAAAGAAGTAATCAAAGCCTAATTGAATGGGTCCAAAGGTAATTGGCTTTGTATAGTCAATGTCTAAACCATTTGGTTGATACCAGCCTTTTGTAAAATCAAATACCCCATTCCGACCCAGGCGAACATCAGGGACAGTATATTCCTTTTCATCTAGCCCATATTTTTCAAAATCCCATTTATCTTTTAACTGCCAATCTAAGCCCAAGTGCCATTTTCCCACTGCTGCAGTGTTATATCCATTTCCCTTAAACATATGAGCTATTGTTTTTCTGTCTTTTTCAATAAGAGATTCAGAATCTCCGGGCAATACTAGACTCTTCAAAGGAGAACGCCAGTTATAACGGCCATTTAAAACACCATAGCGGGATGGTGTACAAACTGCAGAGGTTGCGTGAGAATCGGTAAAAACCATTCCTCCTTCCGCTAATCGATCTATATTTTCAGTACGGATTTTGGATTCTGGATTAAGGCAAGAAACATCTCCATAACCTAAATCATCTGCTAATATTAATATTACATTTGGTTTTTTCAATATATTTTTCCTCCTAGGTTGCTGTACCTTAATATTTATATTATTACTTTAAATCTGCTGTATTATATAAAGTATTTGTTATATTTTTCTTTTCATTTATGCTCGATTCTGATTTGAAGTCTAAATTATATCATAGTTGGTTTTTTCTGTGCAATGTACATAGCAATTATTTCTATTGACTACAACAAGGGTTTCCAGAATATAAATTCCCCTAAACTCATCGTCTAGGGGGAACAAAGATGCTTGTATATTATTTTATATCTTAAACATTTGCATAACCTTTGATGCTAACACATCCGTCCTTTTAATTCTCTCCCTCAATTATATGATATAAACTACACCAACCCAAAATACTTCTCAAAGAATAACATCAACTTTTCGATAATCCCTTGTTTTTTCACAGCTCTACCACCACCAAAGCGAGATACAGGAGGCATGATTTTATCAATGGCTGTACCAGTTGTTTTAAGTATCCCATCTCGGAAAGCATTGTCGATGAAACGGCGGGTTTCTTCAGGCTTTAATCTTTCTTCTTCTATAATTGCTGAAATATCCGCTTCCTTACGCTCATGGAGGAATTTGCGCCAATCCTCATCCACTTTGGTCGATACATTGACTTGCTCTATAAAACGCTCGATAAGCTCTTTCTTGCTTCTAAGTTCAATACTTGAATTGATAGCCTTATCAATAGTTGTAAGAATGGTTTTATCCTTACAGTTGGATTGTTGATATTTAGCTACAAGCATAAGGATGTAATCAATGTTTACCTCTATCTGTTTGACCAGTTCAATCTCAAAAACTATGTCATCATTGATAGTTTCTTTGTCACCATCAGTACCTTTTCTGTATTCCTGATACAGGTCAATATAAATGCTCTGATAGTCCTGAAAATCCCTTTCAGATAAAATCTCATTTCCTTCAAAGTCATCGAAGGAAGTAAGAATATTTCTGAGCCTGAGTATTGCTCCATATAGCCGGATAAAGTCTTTTTCTGCTTCTTCTCCGATAATAGGTTGGCCAAGGGGATACTGTGTTGTAAGAGTTGTAATCAATTCAGCATAGCCCGGCTTATATTCACCTTTATCATCATAGCCGTTATAGTATTCTTCGTATGTTTTTAACAGTACAATACCGCCAGCGTCCTTATTGCCGAATAGTGCAATAGCTTTGTCTGTTTCTTCTTTCAAATCTCTAAAGCAAACGATATTGCCATAGGTCTTAACGCTGTTTAGGATACGGTTAGTCCTTGAAAACGCCTGTATAAGTCCATGTTGCCGCAGATTTTTATCTACCCATAGCGTATTTAGGGTTGTTGCATCAAAGCCTGTCAGGAACATATTGACAACAATCAATATATCAATCTCCCGATTCTTTACACGAAGAGAGAGGTCTTTATAATAATTCTGGAACTTATCCGAGGAAGTATCGTAATTTGTACTAAATGTGGAATTGTAATCTCGGATAGCCGCCTCAAGAAAATCTCTAGAGCTCTGGTCAAGGTTTTCCATATTAAAATCCTCTTCAGGAAGCAATCCATCTGGCTCCTCCTCATTTGCACTAAAACTGAAAATAGTTGCAATGGTAAGGTTACGGTTCTTTTCCGCTATCTGCTTCTTAAACTCATTATAGTATCTGATTGCCATTGGGATGGATGCAGCAGCAAATATGGAGTTGAAACCGGCAACTCGCCTTGTTTCACGCTTTTCTATCATCTTTTTAGGGTTGTGCTTATCTGCTTCTTCCCATTTCGCAGAGAATGTGTAATAACTATTGCGCTTCGTCTTTTGATCAAAGTGTTCAAGAACGTAAGAAACAATTTCACTGATTCGCTGTGGATCTGCTAAGGCTTTTTCTCTATCTATGCTATAGACTTTTTTATCATTAACGTAATCAGGCATCTTAATGGTATTGATAAAATCTATTCTAAAAGGCAGAACATTCCCATCATTGATGGCATCTACAATGGTATAAGTATGTAGCTTTTCTCCAAAAGCCTGCTCGGTTGTACGAAGCAATGGGTTACCTCCTGAACTGGCATTAGCAGCAAAAATCGGAGTTCCCGTAAAGCCGAAGATATGGTAGTTCTTAAAACTCTTCGTGATAGCTTGATGCATTTCACCAAATTGGGAACGGTGGCACTCATCAAAAATCAGCACCACGTGTTTCTTATAAATATCATGCTGTTTATTTTTACGGATGAATATATCCAACTTCTGAATAGTGGTTACAATGATTTTGTATTCATGAGGATTTCCTTTTTCGTCCCTGTCTTCCAATTGCCTTTGAAGAACCCTTGTCGACGTATTACCGTTAGCTGCCCCCTTTTCAAAACGGTCATATTCCTTCATCGTCTGATAGTCTAGGTCTTTACGGTCAACGACAAATAGTACCTTGTCTATGTAAGGCAAGGCAGAAGCTAATTGGGCTGTCTTAAAACTGGTCAATGTCTTACCAGAGCCTGTTGTATGCCAGATATATCCTCCAGCTGCAGTTGTGCCCATCTTCTTGTAGTTGGTTGATACTACAATACGTGATAAGATACGTTCTGCAGCAGCTATTTGATAAGGACGCATTACAAGGAGCAGATCTTCAGATGTGAAAATACAATATTTTGTTAGTATATTTAAGAGGGTATGCTTGGCAAAAAATGTTTTAGTAAAGTCCACAAGGTCAGGAATAATTTTGTTGTTTGCATCTGCCCAAAAGCTGGTAAATTCAAAGCTGTTGCTTGTTTTTTTGCTTCTTCGACGTTCACTGCTGCTTTGCTCCTTGATATGTGCGTTTCTTGTGGTGTTGCTATAATACTTTGTATGGGTGCCATTTGAGATTACAAATATTTGCACATACTCAAATAAACCAGAAGCCGCCCAAAAGCTGTCACGTTGGTATCTTTTTATCTGGTTGAAAGCTTCACGGATAGCAACACCACGACGCTTTAACTCCACATGAACTAGTGGAAGTCCATTTACAAGGATTGTTACATCATATCGAGTTTCATGCTTGCCGCCTGCTTCTTCGTATTGATTAATTACTTGCAGGCGATTGTTATGGATATTTCTTTTATCCAAAAGGTATACGTTCTTTGTTGTTCCATCTTCACGTCTTAAAATCTGGATATGGTCATCTTGAATCTTTCTAGTTTTCTCAACAATCCCTTCATTTGCATTGGCAATACATTCTGTGAAAAATCTATCCCATTCACTGTCAGTAAAGGTGAAGTCATTAAGCAGTTCAAGTTGCTTTCGGAGATTTTCTATTAATGCAGCTTCATTGTGCACTGAAATATATTCATATCCTTGTGAAGTTAGTTGCCTAATAAACTCCCGCTCAAGTTCCGCCTCGCTCTGATACTTTTCAGGACGGACATTGTATTCAGCTGCATATTCAGCAACAACCGTTGCTTCGTCAGTACTTGCAACGATGTTGTATATACTCATGCCGTCACCTCCTTGAAAGATAACAGTTTATCTCTGTAATATTCATATTGCTTTTGCCGTGCTTCAATTTCAGCAGGAATACCACTGGTTAAGTCGTTGCAGAGAGCGTCAAAGCGATCGAGAATAGCAACAATACGCTCTTGCTCTTTGAGAGGAGGAACTGGAACAGGAAAATTATTAAGCATTGGTCTTCTTATCGAAGTGACGGACGAATGAAAAGAACTTTTCTCAATATATGGCAAGAAAGCACTTTTCATATAATAAAAATAATATTTCGGTATTACACTATTGTCTGTAATATGAATCCTGTATGCTCTTTGATGCAAAGCATACTTCCCTTCGACGTAATGGAATATCTTCCCGACACCTACACCGTCACCAGAAGTAATAATTGCTGTTTCGTCATACTCATATGTGTTCTTTCGACGTACTTCTTGAGAACGAACAAAAAAAGGATACTTACCATCTTCAAGTTCTTCATTAGTATTGCTACTACCTGTTCCGATTTCTGCAATCTCACTCAATATCATCCACTCTACCTCATCACCAAACGTAAGCAGCAAATCCCTATAATACTCATACTGCTTTCTTCTTGCTGTAAGCTCTGCTGTAAGCTCTGCTGTAAGCTCTGTGAAATTGTCCAGAATACGGACAATTTCCTGCTGAACAGGTAGAGGGGGAACGGGGATAACAAATTCTTCTGTAACCCGAAGAGAAATCTGCGGCAATGAACCCATACCTGACGCAGCTTTTCTAAAATGTGAAAGGTTGCTTTTAAGTACATAATATAAATATTTCAAAGCTATTTCATTATCGGCTGTATACGCCCACATTTCATTCTTAAATGTAAATGGCTTATCATAATAAACAGCATCGATTACACCTCTGGATTGTACCAACACTGCTGGAACTCTTGTAATATTTGCGTTTGGAATATCTTTTTCCATTGCGTTAATTACAGTTTTTCCACCTGCAAAGATTCTGATTTCACCATTGGGATTATCAATTTCTTTCATTTTTCCTGCAGTAATAGGTGTACCCTTGAGTCTTTTATAGACTTGTTTTATCTTTTTATATTCAACCCCATTAGGGCAAAGTTCAGCAATCAATTCATCCAATTTACTCATTACCGTCACCACCTTTAGCTATTAGCTTTTTTACCTCCCGGTCAAAATCAGAAATAATTTTTTGGGTCTTATTAAATTGAACATATTCTTCTTCTGCCTTTTCATCAGCCTGTCTTTTTGAAATGCTTCCCTTATCCTTTAAAATATTATATTTTCTGAAGGATAAAAACTCATTAATGCTTTTTGAAAACTCTTCCATTGTAAAGATATGTCCTCGTTCAATCAAATCTTCTATATAATCAAAATAACCGGAAATCGTCCTTTCCAATTGCTTTATTTCTTTTTCCTCAAGATAGTTTTTTGCAATTGTAACATCAGATTTTAATATTCGCCCATCTGGCGCATTTTTCCATGTTGTGAGACCCATATTTTCTTTATTCCGATCTGATTTTGAATGAATAATTTCTGCCGCTGTTTGTCCGGTAATGGCATAATGAAATTTATTTTGCACCATAGCATAAAAATCACGTGTAATATATGCATCCTTGTCATAATCTATACTGCACTCAGCAAATATATCGGTGATTTGCTGCCAAATGCGCCTTTCGCTCGCTCTGATTGAGCGAACACGTTCTAGCAGTTCACGAAAATAGTCTTTGCCAAAAGCGGTTTTACCCTGCTTTAATCTTTCGTCATCTATAGCAAAGCCTTTTATCATATACTCTTTTAATACACCAGTTGCCCAAATTCTAAAATGTGTTGCTTTACGAGAATTAACGCGATAACCAACCGAAATAATGGCATCAAGATTATAAAACTTTACTTTTCTTTTCACTTTTCTTGAGCCTTCCTGTTGAACTACCGAGAATTCCTCGGCAGTTGAACTTTCATTAAGCTCACCATCTGCGTATATATTTTTAAGGTGTAAAGATATATTATCTACTGTACAATCAAACAATTCCGCCATCGCTTTTTGGGTTAGCCAAATGGTTTCATCTTTAATAACTGCATTAACCGATACATTTTCTTCAGGAGTGTTGTATATTAAAAATTGAAGTTCTTTACTCATTTGCCCACCTCAATTTCAGCAATAATCTTATCTATTTCTTCCCTCAAAACCTGCTCTCTCGCCACAATCTTTTCTATCTCAGCATTGAGAGCTACGATATCAATCTTTTCTCTGGTATCCTCCTGTTCTACATAAGTTGAAACAGATAGGTTATAGTCTTGCTCAGCAATTTCGCTGTTTGAAACAAGTCTAGCAAAATACTCAATATCTTTTCTATCTTTGAATGCGTTAAGAATGGTCTCAATATTTTCCTGTGTCAGCTTGTTGTTATTCGTAATCTTGACAAATTCCTTTGATGCATCGATAAATAAGGTGCTATTTTCTGATTTAGACTTCTTCAATACCATAATGCAGGTAGCAATGCTTGTCCCATAAAATAGGTTGTCGGGCAACTGAATGATACAATCGATATAGTTGTTGTCAATTAGGTATTGTCTGATTTTCTTTTCCGCGCCACCTCGATACATTACTCCTGGGAAACATACAATTGCTGCTGTTCCGTTTGTCGCAAGCCATGAGAGGCTATGCATAATAAAAGCAAGGTCTGCCTTAGACTTAGGAGCCAATACTCCCGCCGGAGAAAAGCGAGGGTCATTAATCAAAATAGGATCATTGTCACCCTTCCATTTAATAGAGTAAGGGGGATTTGATACAATAGCTTCAAATGGCTCATCATCCCAATGTTGCGGATCTATTAGGGTATCACCGAGAGCAATATCAAATTTGTCATAATCAATATCGTGTAGGAACATATTGATTCTGCACAGGTTATAGGTGGTAATGTTAACCTCTTGGCCATAAAATCCAAGACGCACATTTTCTTTCCCAAGGATTTTTGCAAACTTCAACAATAAAGAACCTGAACCACAAGCAGGGTCATATACCTTGTTGACTTCAGTTTTTCCTACTAATGTTAGGTGAGTAAGGAGTTCGGAAACCTCCTGTGGCGTATAGTATTCACCACCACTCTTACCAGCATTGGAAGCATACATTGCCATTAAGAATTCATAGGCATCACCAAATGCATCTATGGTATTATCTTTGTAATCACCCAGTTGCATTTCAGAAACAGAATTTAATAGCTTGACCAGCTTTTCGTTACGCTTTGCTACAGTATTACCTAGCTTATTGCTGTTAACATCAATATCGTCAAACAGGCCTCTAAAATTATCTTCACTTTCTGTTCCTTGTGCAGATGCTTCTATGTTATTAAATATCTGCTCTAGAGTTTCATTTAGGTTTTCATCATTCTTTGCACGAGCTCTGACATTTTCAAAAAGCTCGCTGGGTAAAATAAAGAAACCTTTTGTTTTGACTAAATCCTCTCTAGCCTGCTCGGCTTCTTCGTCGGATAGCTTTGCATAATCAAAATCGGCATTTCCAGCTTCCCATTCCCCAGCATTAATGTATCCAGTAATATTTTCCGATATGTAGCGATAAAACAGCATCCCGAGGACATATTGTTTAAAATCCCAACCATCAACACTGCCTCTTAAGTCATTTGCCATATTCCAAATGGTGCGGTGTAATTCTGCCCGTTCCTGTTCTTTTTTGTTATCTGCCATTACTTAGTCCTCCTTTATCTGCCTTATACGGTACTAATTCCATTATGTCTTCAAAATTTACATTGAGTGCTGAACATACTTTTATTAGAACATCCATGCTGACGTTTTCATTTTTCGAAAGTTTTGCTATAGATGATGGACTTAATCCAGTAGCAGCTTGTAAGTCTTTCTTTTTCATATCTCGATCTATCAATAATTTCCACAGCCTTTTATAGCTTACCGTCATTTGTTCAGCCATTTTTGCACCTCACTAACATTTTATAAATATGTTTCAATTGTAGCAGTAAAACTACATATACACAACGTTTTTATATTAACTATTATATTTTTTCTTCGAATTTACATAATTTGAAGAATTGATAATAATAACATATAAAATCGCCTCTATTTTTCATTGGAATATGAATAAAAGAAAGGACTTTAGTCTCATGCCAGTCAAGAAATCATCCTAAATCAATCTTTAGTAAATTGTATACCACGTCTAACAAATACTTTAACTATTTTTTATCAATCAATGTTATAATAGAATGAAATATGTTTATATTTAGAATATTTAATCAAATCATGTAAGAACTTATCCAATCTCTATGTTTGTAAAGGGGGAGTGTGTGTGTTTTCTGAAGATGTAGCTGTAGCTCTGAATTCAGCACAAAAGAAATTAGCATTACTTGATAGAAAACCAGTAGGCTATTTTTTAGCATCCATGCTTGGTGGTATTTATGTAGGTTTTGGTATTATACTCATCTTCACCATCGGCGGCCTTCTTGGTGATGCCCCATACACAAAAATTGTAATGGGCGTATCCTTTAGTATTGCTCTTAGCCTTGTTGTAATAGCTGGAAGTGAGCTCTTTACCGGCAACAACCTAATTATGGCATTGGGAATACTAAATAAAACTGTTACAGCCACTCAAACATTAAAGTTATGGCTTGTTTGCTGGATTGGCAATTGGGTTGGTTCATTTTTCCTTGCAACGATCTATTGGGGGACCGGATATGCCACTGGAGCAGTAGGCACTTTTATTGCAGGCACGGCTGCAGCCAAAATGAGCGTCCCTTTCCTACCGCTACTACTACGTGCAGTTTTATGTAATGTCCTTGTTTGTCTTGCAATTTGGTGTTCTTTCCGCTGTAAAAGCGAGAGTGGTAAACTGATCATGATCTTCTGGTGTTTGTTTGCCTTTATCACCAGTGGATTTGAGCACAGCATTGCTAATATGACTCTCCTTTCGATTTCCTTACTGTCTCCAATGGGAGCAGCAATCAGCATAGGCGGTTATTTCTATAATATACTCGTAGTATCATTGGGTAATATTCTTGGAGCTATTCTATTCTTAGCAATCCCTTATCACTTAATCTCACATCAGCAATCCAACAAAATAAAGGAAAAGGAGGTATTCTAATGGGATACAGATTGACCAAAAACGGGTTAAATGCAGTCCTTGCTGAGCTGAGCCAGCACTACAAGCTGTATGCGCCTCATCGTTTTGTTTATGAGGGTGAGCATTCTGATACTGATTCCATTCGTTATGCAGAAGTAAAAACAGTAGATCAAATGGAGCTACAGGAAAAAAGTAGCCATACATTTAAAGAAATGCTCATACCAATTTCTGAAACATTGTTTTTCTTCACAGAGGACAGTGTAAAGGAATCTGAACCTTTACATACCGGAGCGATTATATTTCTGCGCAGCTGCGATTTGCATGCAGTAAAGCGCCTTGATGAAATTTATCTTAATAATGGTGGTGATGATTTTTACTACGGGCGTTTAAGAGATAAAGTCAAGTTTGTGCTTTTAGGATGCCCTTCCTCTTTTGAAAATTGTTTTTGTGTTGATATGGGAACAAATATTAGTACAGAATATGATGCTTCATTAGATGTTCGGGATGGTCAATACTATATTGACTGCAAGCTTTCTGATTGGGACTCATTATTACAAAACAATGCCGAAGAAACACTGGATGTAGCTCCTTCACATGTTGAAGAAACATCTATACAGGTTTCCTTACCTGAGTCTATTGATACTGCAGCGATTATTAAACACAATATGTGGGACGAATACGATATCCGTTGTATTGCATGTGGCCGTTGTAATTTTAGTTGTCCTACCTGTACTTGCTTTACAATGCAAGATATATTCTACACAGATAATGGTAAGGTTGGAGAACGTCGTAGAGTGTGGGCATCTTGTATGGTGGATAAGTTCACTGATGTTGCTGGTGGCGGTAGTTACCGTGATAAACATGGGGAGCGAATGCGTTTTAAGGTGCTTCATAAGGTGGTGGATTACAATCAACGCTTCGGATATCATATGTGCGTTGGGTGCGGTCGTTGCGATGATGTTTGCCCCGAGTACATAAGCTTTTCACATGCCGTAAACAAACTTAGTAAGGTAGCAAAGGAAGGGTGAGAATAATGAAATCAAACAATTATGCACCTTTTTTATCAAAGATTATATCTGTTCAAAAACACACCGACATTGAATATACTTTCCGTATGGCCTATGAAGGCAGCGTAAAACCCGGTCAGTTCTTTGAGGTTTCGTTACCCAAATTTGGGGAGGCACCTATTTCAGTGTCCGGCTACGGAGATGGGTATGTGGATCTGACTATTCGCCGTATTGGAAAGGTCACCAATGAGATATTTGAACACTATGAAGGTGACAGCCTATTTATCAGAGGTCCCTACGGTAATGGATTTGATCTCGATAACTATCGAGGAAAAGAGCTTGTTGTGGTAGCTGGTGGCACAGGAGTCTCGCCTGTCCGTGGAGTCATAGACTATTTTGCTTCTAATCCGGACCAGGTCAAATCTCTCAAAGTAATAGCAGGCTTTAAGTCTCCTTCCGATATACTCTTTTTTGAAGATATTGCTCGTTGGAAAAAAACTAGCCAGATCATCCTCACCGTAGATTGCGGCGAAGCCAATTTTGAGTGTCATATCGGATTTGTAACAGAGCATATCCCAGAATTACAATTAGATGATGTTAGTAACGCCGTAGCCATTGTCGTCGGTCCTCCTCCAATGATGCGCTTTTCTTCATTAGAGCTTCTGAAAATAGGGTTTTTGGAAGAAAATATTTGGATATCTCAAGAGCGTAAGATGTGCTGCGGAATTGGAAAATGTGGTCATTGTAAAATTAATGATGTGTATGTTTGTGTTGACGGTCCCGTGTTTAACTACACCAAGGGCAAAACCCTAATAGACTAAGGAGCGGATAAAATGGATATAAACACAAGGAAAATTAAAAGGAACGCCTTTCGCGTTACAAAGGTGCGAGGATATACGGCAAGCCGAGTGCGGGTTCCTGGAGGACATTTGGATGCTGAAATCCTTGAAAAGGTTGCTGAAATCGCTAGGGAATATGGCAACGGAACGGTACATATTACATCAAGACAGGGCTTTGAAATCCCCGGGATTCCCTTTGAGCGTATTCCACAGGTTAACGAAAAGCTGCAACCTATTATCGATTCTTTAGATATAAACCAATCCCAACGAGGCGCAGGATACTCTGCATCGGGTACACGTAATATCACTGCTTGTATAGGTAATCGTGTTTGCCCTTATGCCTGTTATGATACTACGGCTTTTGCACAGCGAATAGAAAAAGCAGTTTTCCCTCATGACTTGCATTTTAAAATTGCTCTGACAGGTTGTCCTAACGACTGCGCCAAGGTTCGAATGCATGACTTTGGTATTATGGGAATGACAATGCCATCATTGGATAGTAGCCGCTGTGTTTCCTGTGGTGCCTGCGAAAAGTATTGTCGTAAAAAATCTGTTCAAGCCATTGAGATGATCAACGAAAGACCTCTTCGTAATGAAGAAAAATGTATCGGCTGCGGCGTGTGTGTGCTTAACTGTCCTATGCGTGCTTGGATCCGTGGAGAAGGTGCGGAGAAGCGTTACAGACTAACCTTATTTGGCCGTACAGGAAAACGAAACCCCCGCCTTGGGGAGGATTTTATTAAATGGGTAGATGAAGATAGTATTATAAAAATAATTCTCAATACCTATGATTATGTTACTAAGTATATAGACAAAGATGCTCCCGAAGGAAAGGAGCATATCGGCTATATTGTTGACCGCACCGGTTTTGAAGAGTATAAGAAATGGGCCCTCAAAGGAGTTAACCTCCCGCCGGAGGCCGTTGTATACAATCCAGTATATTGGAAGGGCATTAAGTATGCCGAAATGACATTATAAGCCACAGCCACTAGACCGAGAGATGAATGGCCGTGGCTGTCAAAGCCACGGCCATTCATCTCTCGGTCTGGTGGCTGCCCTATGATTCCATAGTTGAGACACAATTTCGCCCTTTAGCTTTTGCCTTATACAAGGCATAATCTGCCATTTTTAATATATCTTCAATATCGTTGATGTCATCAGCGTTATTAGGAATTGCCGCCACACCAATACTTACCGTAAAACCAATCTCCTGCTCCTCGTAAACTACTTTTATCCTTGAAACAGTCTCCCGTAACTTCTCAGCAATCTTTTTTGCCTCTGCCAAAGAAGCATTCTTTAAAAGAACAACAAATTCATCTCCCCCTAAGCGGCCTGCAAAATCGGTTTTTCGGAAGCTAGTGCTAAGAAGATTTCCTATTACACGAATTACTTCATCCCCTGCCGCATGTCCCAGTGTGTCATTAATATTTTTAAAACGATCTATGTCAAGCATCAGTAAGGATAATTTCTCACTTCCTATTTCCGCAGAGCTAAATTCTCTTTGAGCCAGCTTCAGGAATTCTGCTCTATTATAAAGACCGCTTAAAGAGTCTATCGTCGCCAAATTAGTTAAAGTCTCCTGGATCTTTTTCTTTTCTGTAATATCTCGGATATTCTTAAGCATCTTCATCTTCTTGTCGTTGCCCACATCCAAAGGTAATGTACTAATTTCAAAGAAGCGCTTTTCATTATTGATTATTAAGCTAAACTCCTTGGTACTCTCACTTTTAAAAATCTCCAATAATTCTGGTTCACAATATAATAATAGTTCTATAGGGTAATTGTCTAATGAAATATGTAATGCTTCAAAAAAGCCTTCAGCTGCCTTGTTATAATCTATTAGTCTTAGCCCTGATTCAAATATCATCATGCCATCAACACTGTTTTCAAAAATTGTTTCTCTGGCAAGAGTCTTTATTTCTAAAAAATCATATTTTAAAATGCCATAACCAATAATGAAAACAGCAATAGGCATTATCAGTGCTGAGAAATCAACTATCCACTTGTCGTATATAAAAAGAACCAGTATGATTCCAATAAGGGGAAACAAAGAAGCAAAAAAGAAAATCATTAGTTGAGGCTTGGAATAGCAAGCCTGTTTTCTTCTATATCCTAAATAATAAACAATAATCGTCAAAATCAAACACAACAATGTGAAAAATATATGTACAAAATACCAGCAACCTCTTTCTAGATATAAGGAATTAAATCCAAAAGACTGTTTTATCTCCCAGCTTTTGTAAAAAATGCGGTGCCAGGGGTTAGTAAGTCGTATAAAAAATGTGATAACAGGCACAGAAAATAGTGCAATGGCGATGCTTCTGCTTAGGGTGTAAATGGTCTTGGTATAAAGAAGAGCTACCGTCAACCATAAAACAGAAATAAAAGGCAAACCCAAATACTGAATTTGATTCCAGAAGATCAATTCTTGCAGATTGCTAGTATTAATTATCATTAAATAACCAAACAAATAAAAACTAACACATAGGATAAAGGCAGAAAAAACCTTTCGATAGCTATTTTTACCCTTTGAATAAAAGTAAGCGGAAAAAAACTGTGTTAATAAAACCGTAGTGAATAAGTAAATGCTAAGTAGTATTTTCATGAAAAAAACCTCCGCATATACCTGTTGTGCAAATTTTTCAGTTTATTATATCATGAAATCAAAACAGCCACCAGACCGAGAGATGAATGGCCGTGGCCTTAGTAGCCACGGCCATTCATCTCTCGGTCTGGTGGCTGTCTTTTCATAACAAGTTCGATTTCATTTGTATTTATATCAAGTTGTTCTTCCTCGATAAAGAACCCTTCTCTCAGATAAAATCTAACGGCGTGTTCATTTTTCTTATAAACATGTAAGCGTAGTTCTTTATTACTTTCCTTGATGTGGTTTAATAAAGTCTTTCCCAATCAGACACCCTTTCGTGGTCGCCGCCGATCATTCTCGGCGTAGTACGCTCGTTTGTTTTCCAGCATCCTCTCGTCAGCCTCCTGTGCTATCAGATCCGCCCCATTTACATTTTTGCGATGGGCTATTCCATAAGCGATAGAATAATCATGAGAAGCCACTTGCTGTGCAACTCGCTCCATCCTTAATGTGCATTCTATCTCATCAGCATCATCGCTGATTACCACAAATTCGTCTCCCCCGATGCGAAATACCTGCTTAAATGGAAATTCCTTCAGTAGCCCATTGGCGACAATCTGAAGCATTTGATCCCCCACCTTGTGGCCATACTTGTTATTCACCTCATGGAGTCCATTCACATCAACAAATATGAAAGAAAGTGAATCAAAGTTCTTGTTTTGAATATCCGCAAAGAATCTTTCATAGGCGGTTCTGTTTTGAAGTCCCGTAATCTGGTCTTCATTGCTAAGCTTTCGTACCTTCCGATAAGCCCTAAAAAGACTCCATATAACGGATAACATATAAAGTAGCATCACGGCCCCAATAATGGCAGCCATGCGAAATAGACTGTGACTAACAGCTTGGCTTTCATATAAAGCAACAGCCTGGGGGACCATGAGCATAATACTCCCGTTATTTACGCCGATGGGGTCATATCGAAGATAAATTACCTCGCCGATGGTTTTGGAAATCATAGCCAATCTTCCGCTTTTTCCCTCTTTCAGGTCGTTTAAGAATATATCTCACGAGTAGCCCGGTTCAAGCTTGCGGTCTGTAAAGTCCTCAATGTTGCCCAGGGTTTTATGCCATGTATCGAGCAAAAAATTCCCTGAATCACCAGCCACGATGAATATATGCGCCTGTCCGTCGTAGATGTCCGTCTTGTATTTCTCCCCAAGGTCGGAAAGACGGATTACACCATAAAGAATGTAGATCGTGCTGCCGTTCTGAACCACCGGAACGGCGTTTCGGATCACCGCTTCATTGGCATCCAGCGTGCTTTGCATCCGGTGGGAGATATATGCACCCGCTGCAGCTTCCTCTGAAAAGCTGAGGGTTTCGGACACATCCCGAACTGAACCATCCGAATACAGCATTGTGTTATCCGGACAAAGCAGCGCTGTATAGGATAAGAAGCTGGCCTCAAAACGATAGGTGTTCAACACCTCGGCCAGCTTTTCATCGCTGGGATTTTCCATGCTGGATATGATAGATGCCATAGCGGTGAGGATGGTGCGGTCGGCATAAATTGCTCGCTTTATTTCAGCAGCAAGAAGCTTAGACGTATCCTCAAGTTTGTCAAAACAATCCTGTTCAATCTGACTGTTGACGTCGTCGATTGTTGTTAGGATAAGCCCACTCAAGGAAATAACCACAACAACCGTTAGAATTATTACAAATATACCTTGTCGTCTGTTCATATTGCACCGTCCTATTTACTAAAAGCCGTAAAGGCAAATAGCAAACCTATAATAATAATGTTTACTGCCGAAATATATTCTTTTCTTTTAATAGACTCTTTAATTTTTATTGGAAATCAGAATGAATTACAGCTTCGATTTGTCATAGTTGTATGGAATACTTGTTCCCACCAGTACATCTTCAATTTTTTCAATTATTAACCAATCATCCATAATAGATTGTTTCTCAAAGGTTAAAGGCGGTTCAATTCTCTCCACATGGGCAAACTCTATCAAACAGATACACTTCTTGCGCCATCTTCCTTCTGCTTTTTGGTAAGTGCCAGCTTACTCTCATTATCAGATAATACCTTATTAATTTCCTCTTCTGATAGTTTAACATAGTTTTGCACGGAAGTAACTATTGCTTTGGCGGATACTTCCATTGATCCTTTCTCCATAAAATAGAGAGTTTCTCCCTGAAAAACACGGCTGTGAGGGATTTTTCTGCCTGCCGCACTTCGAATCACCATTGTTTTTTCACCTGATAGGATCTTATCCAGAATTCTTTTATCAAAGCTTCATATTGCTTTTTTTAACACCTTTCCATATGGATGTGAAAGGTCTTTATTTTCAACAACTATTAGTTTGTTTTCTTCGATCATTTTTTCAATACGAAAAGCATACCAGCTATCGGAAATGCCAAGCTTATATTCTCCTAAGAGCTTTCCGATAAATCTAGCCATAATAAAATCATCCTCAGGCAAATTATTCATAATAATAAAATCATAAAAATCTTCTGGTACTGAGGTTAACTTTCCATTAATCATTGCACGCAATGGTGCATTTTCTGCCATTATGTCGTGCCAGTGGTCACTAATCATTTTCTTTTCCATCTTAGTCAACTGTTTTTCAAGAGATAAATATTGATAAAACTTACCAGCATGAACCTCTCCCCAGTGACTACACTCATCTATTTCATCCTCAGATTTTGGATGATACTTAGGTAAAGAAACCGCACTTATATTGCAGTCAAGATCTCTTAATAAATGGCATACAAAGTGAAATCCGCAAGTAGAATAAGGCGCGTTGCTTTTCCATATTCGTATTGGCATACCATCTTTTGCAGCAGACAACAGCTTCTCCACATCCTTGCGTTGATTTTGAAAAAACTGTTCCTGCTCCTTATTATTAAAATCAAATCTTCCCCATAGTTTTCGGAAAACATTTTGTCGCTCATTTCCATCAATTTCACCCGAAATATCTCCAACATCAAGAAAAAAGCCTATATTGATAACATCTTTGGAACTACCTCCAACTGCTTTACCTTCAAAATGCTTCTCTAATTCAGCTTTGGTTGGTTTTTCGCCAATATAGCCAACAGCTCCTTGAAGCATATTTTGTGCGTTATAATTTTTCGCTACCTTCATAGAACCCTTTTCACTGTCACTAAATAAAACTTCAAGCATAATTTTACCTCCATGGAAAGCCCTCAGATGCTATTACTTATGTTAAAAAGAAAAATGTGCCTCGGAGCCATCCCTTCTCTGGGACAAACCCTCATACAGGCCTAACCGATCCTCAAAATCAATAAAGCTGCTAATTTCCAATATTTACTTTTTAAATTAGCAGCTTTGTTTGAAATCACTTGTATTTTATTTGATTTTATAACTCTTTTTACAATTAATCAATTAAAATCACCAGAATGTATCTCAACCAGGTAACCAATGTTGCCTCTGCACCCTTTGATATTATCTGGGGCCATGGAATCCTTTTTACAAAAAAGAAACAACACCACCTAGATTGTTAAGTAGTATTGTTTTCTGTTTTTTCTTCATCATTCAGCACTGTCTAATTTAAGCACTGCTTCATCTATGTTTGACAAAAAATAAATACTGTTTCCCTTGTTGCTTTCATATATAAAGTCCTTCAGAGGTTTACTTGTGTACTTTGAGTAATCTCCGACAATGGCGATTTTTTTACGATAGTTGATGACCTTCTGTAATATTTCTCCTGCAATTCCGGTGCTTAAAACAAAAAACTCGTCTGCCACACAAGACTTATATATTATAATTTTATCGCAGTGGGTTTCGTATTGTACAGAAGCAATCATATCTAATGCAGATTGAGTATCTTTGATAATAACCTCATCAGCAATTATCAGTACAATGTCATTTCTCTTACCTAATATTTTATATTCCATGTTATTCTCCCTTTGTATATTAATAATTCAGCAGCATAAACTGTCCAGCAAATTCTATTTATATTACACAATCTAATGTACATATAAATACTGCTCATTACCTTTATGAGAGATATTTATACTAATTTATCTTCGCATAATTGTTTTCATCAAACAGGTAAACGACTTTCCCGTTAGGTGCTATTATCTTCTCTTGTTTAAAATAAGGCTCTCTTTGCGCATTGGAGCCGGCTACATAATGTGTTACCAAATATTCGTAAATAAATCCAAAACTGTCTACCGCCACAACATTGGAAGTAAGTAAATCTGGTACAACCGAATAGCTTGTTTAACATAAAAATCTCTGTTACTCCCACTTCATTCCATTATTATTCTACTCTAATTTGGTAGTGGTATTTGTAGCAATCTTAAAAAATCCTTTTGTGATTCCAATTCCCTTTCTATTATAAATTTAATAAATTGGATGTCATCCTCGTGTGCTTTTTCCAGAAGTGAAATATACTCACTTCGTAAAATTGGTGGAATTAATGCTGGCAAGTACCCATCCTGTATTAGTGCTGTATTCATTAATAATCTAGCGACCCTGCCATTACCATCTTTAAAAGGATGAATAAATACAAACTTTTTATGAAGAAGGGCTGCGAATTCTACTGGATGATACTTTCTTCTTTCCTTATTGATCCATCTACATAAATCTTCTATTTCAATTTGGATATTTTCAACTTTAGTAACTGGGTAATTAGAACCTGTAATAAATACAGGAATATCACGGTATCTTCCTGCAAATTCTTCATCTATATTATGATAAAATAATTTGTGTAAATAAAGAATGTCTTTCTCTGCAATTTCTTTATTACCAATTAAAGTAAACATATAATCATATGCTTTAGCATGATCTACTGCCTCAAACATATCCCTTAGGGGCCTTCCCCCAACTGTTAGTCCATCTTCTATTAGAACTTTGGTTTCACTCATCGTCAATGAGTTCCCTTCTAGTGCATTGGATGTCCATGTTAATCCGATTCGATAAAATTCTTTTATTTGCTTTAACATTTCACCCTCAAAAGGCCTTAATTCATTAATAATCCTTTGATGTAAGTCTAGTTTTTCAAGATGACTCATAGGTTCACTCCTTATCATATTTTTGTATTTTATTCTAATTATATGATTCTCCTATAAAGTTTAAATTTGCTTGCTTTCTAGTTATAAGTATTGTATCATACAGCTTTTATCAAATGAACATATATCTCTCTATGCTACACATCTTTAGATATAATCAATCTCTCATCACAATAATCCTCATATTTTTAATGGACATGTTCCCTAGTACAGGAAAAGCATTGAATGTCATCTGTCCATTCAATGCCCTAAATTTTTGCTCTTACTACACTCTATCCTTTTTCAACTTCCCGATTACCTCGACATGCAACGATCCGGCCAACTTGATGTCAGAAGCAATTATTATATGATCAGTCAAATCCTTATATAGCACGCAAATTCCGCTAGCACCCTCAATAATAAACATTAATATAATTAATAGTCTTTTTTCTTTACTGGAATCCAGATTTCGCTTCGATACTTTGGATTTCCAGTGTCTGGACTCTCATTCCATAAAATTTCAGGACCTTCAATCGCCTCGTATCCCGAAGATGGAAACCACTCTGAGTATATCCTACCCCACACATTTTGAAGTGTTTTCGGAAATGGTCCAATGGATTCAAATACAGCCCAGGTACTAGCATCAATTTTTAATACATCAAAACCTGCAGTTTCATTACTTAATGTTGCTACCCCGATGTAATGGTCTAATTCCCCTTTCTCTTCCATTCTACCTTCCGAAAAATTAGTGGATGCACTAATAATACCTTTAGGTTCTACATTTGAAATTGCTTTTAATTGATTAATAACCTCCGGTGTTAAAAGTTCGGTCATTTTTGCAATCTCTGGATTGACACCTTCAAAAATAATTGGAACTCTCTTCTTAAATCCTACTAACTTAAAAGGTCCTTTCTCAACAATACGATAGTTCATTTCGCATCCTCCTTTAATTGATAATTGAAAGGTCATTCGAGGATAAGCTTTTAATTGTGTATTTTCACTCCTTGCCTCAGAAGGGAGAATGCCATGCAGGGAATGAAAAGCACGGGAAAATGAATCAGCCGAATTATAGCCGTATTTGACGGCTACATCAATTATTCTCAAACCATTATCTTTCAAATCAAGTGCAGCTAACGTCAGTCTTCTTCTCCGAATATATTCTGATAAACTTATGCCTGCTAAAAAAGAAAACATCCGCTTGAAATGATATTCTGAACAATAAGCGATTTTAGCTACTTCACTATAATCAATTTCCTCTGTTAAGTGCTCTTCAATATACGCTAATGCATTATTCATACTTCTTAAAGAATCCATTGAACAACCTCCTTTCATCATCAATATTATCAAAGGATGCGTTTACTCATCCGACATTCTGTGCACAGTATAGTCGACTATTTACTATGTTTAATTTACAATTTTTACTGTGTTCACAGCGCTTTCACATGTTTACTTTTTTGTATCGACACCTTTGGAAGTAATCAGGTAATCTACCGAAATCCCTTTGTAATAAGCCATAAATGTTTTTTATTATTGACCTGATAGAACAACAGTCTCAACATGCACAGTCTCCGGAAACATATCCACGGGCTGAGCCTCAATAAACTCATACCTCTGGTCCCTCAATATCTTCACATCTCTTGCCAGTGTTGCCGGGTCACAGGAAACATAAACGATTTTGTTCGGTTTTGCAGCGGCAACAGCCTCAAGTAAAGCTGGATCACAACCTGCCCTTGGCGGGTCAAGGATTACAACATCTGCCTTAATTCCCTCTTCAATAAGCCTAGGCAGCTCCTCTTCAGCCTTCCCATGGATAAATTCTGCATTAATAATTCCGTTAATAACCGCATTTCGGTTGGCATCTATCACAGCACTCTTAACAGACTCAATTCCTATAACCTTCTTTGCACCAGAAGCAAGGTACAGCCCAATGGTCCCCACACCGCAATAGAGGTCCAGAACTGTTTCCTCACCAGTAAGCCCCGCGTATTCCTTTGCCTTGTCATAAAGCTTTACCATTTGTACCGGGTTCACCTGATAAAATGACCCTGGTGAGATTTCAATATTAAAATCACCTATCTGGTCTAAGATAGTCGGCTTTCCTGCTAAGGTAATAAACTCCCCTCCCATGATTTCAGAGGTCTTTTTCTTATTTATATTCACCACTACGCTCTCCAGAGAATATTCAACACCTGTCTCAGGATGAGGCTCTAGCTCATTTACAGCGTCGTCCATCATATAAACAAGTTTTTCTCCATTTGGGATGCCTTTTCCATTGATCACTAGGATAGCCATCACTTCACCGGTACTAAAGGCTGTTTTTACGATTAAGTGGCGAATCAACCCTTTTCCTGTTTCCCTATCATACGCAGTAATATGGTCCGAATCCATAAATTGGCGAAGGGCCTCAGCAATTTTCTCTGCAGGTTCAGCCTGAATTAAACACTCCTCGCAGTTTACTACTTGATGGCTCTTTCCTTTATAAAAACCGATGGACACAGGGCCTGCGTTAGCAATGATTCCTCCTTTTTTAGTAATAATCCCATCGCCATCTACGGGGAATTGAGCTTTATTTCGATATCTTCTTGGACAATCCATACCAATGGTATCATTTACCTTTGGATTTTCAATGCCGCCAATTCGAATCAGCTTATCAGAAACCATCTTCTTTTTAAGGTTCAATTGACCTTCATAGCTCATGGCTTGTAAAGTGCAGCCTCCACATTCCTTGGAGTAAATACAAGCTGGCTCCACCCTATATTCAGATGGCTTTATGATTTCAACAAGGCGAGCAAAGGCAAAGCTTTTCTTTACCTTTGTAATTTCAACCTTTACCTCATCTCCTACAATTGCATCCTTTACGAAAACTGCTAATCCATCAATTCTACCGATTCCCTGCCCCTCGTGGCTAATATCCTCTATGGTCATTTCATAGGTTTGTCCTTTATCTATCATCTAATTTCCCTTTCTTTTTTTAAATAAAAACTTTCCTACTTAAAGTAGTTCAAATTCGTTTCGGTTAAAATTCAAATACCCTTCATCCCTAAGCTTTCCAAGCTCTCTAGACATGGCACTCCGGTCCACACTGAGAAAATCCGCCAGCTCATTTCGAGAAAAAGGAATCTTAAATTTAGTTTTACCCATCTTTTCGGAATAATCATGTAAGTAAGTTAATAGTTTCTCCTTCGTCGTCTTGCAGGATAGTATCCGCATCTTTTCATTCATGGCGATACTCTTTTCTGCAATAATCTTCATCATGTTCTGAATTAGCTGTTGATGAAATTGGCAGCTAAAGGAACACTGAACCACGACCTTGCTAAAAGGAACCCAAACAATACTGCAATCAGAGGTAGCAATGACTGTGATTGGAATATCATCTCTTGCCGCTGCAGCATAGGCCTCTGCAAAAATATCTCCCTTTACAAGCTCTGACAAAATGGCGCGATTTCCTTCCGCATCCTCCCTAGTAATCTGGGCTGTTCCTTCTACCATTACCCCTACAGAAGTGGCCTTGGATCCCGCCATTAATATGATATCATTTTTTCTATAATGTCTTACCATGACGTTAAGACATGCTAACATTCCTTCCAGATCATTTTCATCAATCCCATGAAAAAGAGTGGTTGAAAGTAAAGTTTTATGATATTTTTTCAATTTTCTCTCCTTTTGTTGCAAATGCAACTCCGATAATGGTTAAATTGTACTATACTTAAATCAACAAAGCAAATTAATTTTACGTATGTGACAGGGGGGTCACGAGTTCTGTCACATCCTTGGGGCGGTAATCCTGTCCCCCTTCTACTTTAACGATTGGAGGATATATTAAAATGATTAGAAGAATAATACAAATTGATCAAGAAAAATGTATCGGTTGTGAAGCCTGTGTTAATGCATGCCAAGAAGGAGCTATCGGTATGGTTGACGGAAAAGCTCAGCTCTTAAGAGAGGATCATTGTGACGGCCTTGGAAATTGCCTTCCTAACTGTCCTGTTGATGCCATTTCATTCATCGAAAAAGATATGGCTGGATCCGGCAAGGAATCCCCAGAGGATAAAAAAGAACAGCCTCAGAAGGCTCAGGCAAAGATTCCAGATCTTCCTTGCGGTTGCCCTGGTACTCAATCAAGAAGCCTAAAAAGAGAAGTGAAGGCACCTACTCCTGCTGCTCCAGCCCAAAATGCAGTTTTAGAATCTCAGCTTCAACAGTGGCCTGTTCAAATTAAGCTTGTTCCAATAAATGCACCATATTTTGACGGAGCCAACCTGCTCATTGCTGCTGATTGTACTGCCTATGCCTATGCAGATTTTCACAATGAATTTATAAAGAACAGAATTGCCATCATCGGCTGTCCAAAGCTTGATGAGGGTGATTATTCCGAAAAGCTAACAGCAATACTTAAGAACAATAATATCAAGAGTGTTACTGTAGTTCGTATGGAGGTCCCATGCTGCGGAGGAATCCAGCAAGCAACTATAAACGCTTTAAAGAACTGCGATAAAATGATTCCATGGCAAGTGGTAACCATTTCTACAGATGGTAGAATACTGGAACAATAAATTTTAGTCTCCTCTTAAAATAATATATAGTCTCTTCTTAAATAATATTAAAATAGCTGGTTTCTCACACCTACGATGTGAAAAACCAGCTGTTTATTTTTTCAATGCATCATATAGCTCCCGATGAACTCTCCTTAGTCTCACAGGTTTAAAGTTTTTATCTGTTATTGCATGCTTTGTCCTCCCTGTAACCAGAAGCTCCCCTGTCAGCTTTCTTCGTATTTCATATTCTAAGGTTACGGTTGCTCCTTTTAATTCTGCAACCTTCGCGGTAATTTCTAAAATGTCATCATAGACTGCAGGGGCTTTATATTTACAATCGCACTCTGCCACCGGAAGAGAAATCCCCATCTCTTCTAGCTTTGCATAAGGATATCCCAGGTTCCGCAGGAGCTCAGTTCTGCCTACTTCAAACCATTTAAAATAGTTTGCGTGATAAACCACGCTCATTGCATCGGTATCTGCATAAATTACCCGTACGTCTGTCTTATGTGTAATCATATTACCTCCTTTTCTTTCATTCTTATTACTAAATGAACTCGTCATATTTTCAAATTTTGGGGGCAGTATTTATTATACCACTTTATTCTCGATATAAAAAATTAAGTTTTAACTGATCCGCCTTATACTGCTGTAAATTAAAGTTTCTAAAATTTCTCTCTGAAGGTAGCTCCACTTCCATACCCCATTCATACTCCCCAGTAATAGCCGATTCTAATCTGCCCATCAATACAGGATCCTCTGTTTCCCCATAAAGCTCAACCATGTGTGGAATGGCTGCATCAGATAGTTCCTTCAACATCTCCACATCAACGGATAGAAGGGTACCCTCCTTGTATCTTTCAATATTATATTTAGCAATGTTCCCATCAACATTCCCATAGGTAAGAGCCAGGAATGAAATAATAAAAGCTATAATGGCAATCCTTGACCCGTTGAACTCCTTAAATTGCCTTACTCCAATAATAATAAAGAATATAAACAGAACAAGCATAAACCATGTAGTGTAAACCCTCAATTGTGTCAACCCATAATAATCAATATACATAATCATTTTTCGAAGGGCAGTCAGTATAAGCAGCAGAGTAAATCCGCATAAAAACACGGTTTCTATCTTTAATACCTTTGGTACCTTTTCCAAACTAGGCTTTTGATTGGCTGCTTTTGAATTGGCGGGCTTTGAATTCCCCACTAATTCTTGAGTCTTTCTCTCATTACTCCTATTTGTAATTAAATGGGCCACCCCGATCACCAACAGGTTGATAAAGGCTACACCGCACAGCTCGAAAAACCCTCTTCTAGCATATTCTGCGTAGGTCATGGTCTCAGGTATATTATTGCCAAAAGCTGAGAATAAGTATGCTGTCTGGGAAATAAAGAACAATAGATAAATGCCGTTTAATACTGTCAAAGCAGAGAAAACAGGAATTCTAGGTGCAAATCGAAAAGCTGCTGCGCCTTTATCTATGGATTCTATGGAAACCTTATCTGTATGCCGCCCCTTCAGATTTCCGTAAACCAGGCCGTAAAGATAACACGCTACAGGTATACCAAATATAATCTGAATCACATACTCTATCATATCTTCAGACAAGGAAAACTTAATATTTCTCAATAAGCCTTCGAAGGCCGCATCTGCATTCATTAGAAGGTTAACCACCAATGCTAGAATTGGTAGAAAGATTATAATCCCAATAACACCACTTAGAACCCCTTTTCCATATTTGTTCCCTTTCATTGGTCTCCGAAAGGAAGCAAATAAGCATATAAAATTACTAAAGGGTACCACCAGCAATTGGTTCACCAAATTACCTATAGAATAAATAGATAGCTTGCCAGCAATTGATCTTTCTGTACAAAGGCAAATCCAATAAACCACTGCTACAGATAGAAAAATAAAGTTAAAGAAAGAAATAAGTGTAAGGTCATATAGCAAGAAATTTAAAACCGATACTCCCACGATAGCAAGACAAAGGATACTTTTCTTTGTCAGCTTTTTTCCACTCACTCTCAGGTAAACTGTAACTGTAGCGCAAAGGATAATTGCAAAGATGGTTATCCCTGCCCCTGGACCTTTTGAAACAATCAGATTCCAATATAGAAACCCACATATTAACATAGCTACTGCAAACACAGTATCTTTCCTATCCATTCCCCTATACAGCCATTAGACCGAGAGATGATTGGCTGTGGCTGTGGCTATGCCCCCAACCGCCAGCCAATCATCTCTCGGTCTCTGGCTGGTCCTCCTTCTTATATTCTAAAATATCCCCTGGTTGGCAATCTAGCGCCTTACAAATTTCCTCCAAAGTGGAAAACCGTATGGCCTTAGCCTTATTATTTTTTAAAATAGAAAGGTTAGCAGGTGTAATCCCTATTTTTTCTGCTAATTCACCAGCAGATATTTTGCGTTGTGCCATAACAACGTCTAAATTTACAATGATGGCCATGCCTACACCCCTTTCCTTTAAATAGTAAAGTCGTTTTCATTCTTTATTATTACTGCCTGCTCAATGACATTCTTCACAACCCTCAGTATGAGTCCGAAAAATGCTGCCGCAACAGCAACCATTAAGAACAAGATATAATAAAAGCCTGAAAACAGTAAAATGATGGAAACCGCAAAGCAACACCAGGAAATTAAGCGAAGATGCTTTACGTTTTTGTCTACAAAGACCTGGTTTTTCTTGATATTTGCCAGTAATCTATCTAAGCAGAATAAGGCCACCAATGCAGGAACGCAGCAGAAGTAAATTGTGACAAGCAGTGGTTTTACAAGGCTAGCGTTCTTTGCAGTATAATCCAAATAGCTTTCTACCATTGATGGAGCCGCAAGTGCAAAGAGAATAACCAGTATAATAACCAGCTTGGTGCATATCGAAGACAAAACAACAGATTTAGATGAATTCCACATACTCTATTTCCTTTCTTTAACGATTTTTCATATTCATTATATGTATTATATTATTGAATGTCAATAATTATTTATCGTTTATCGATAAAACTGCCAAAGACCGAGAGATGATTGGCTGGCGGCCGCCAGCCAATCATCTCTCGGTCTTTGGCAGTTTCTTGATTTACTTGCTTTCCCGAATTCGGTCCGCTATCTCTTCAATTTTCTTTAATCGATGGTTAATCCCTGATTTCTTTAAGGGCGGGTTCAGCATTTCTGCCAACTCAGCCAGTGAGGCTTCTGGGTTCTCAAGTCGCAGCACAGCTGTTTCGTAAAGCTTGTCCGGCAAGGAAGCAATGCCTCTTGTTTCATCAATTAGTTTGATATTTTCTAGCTGCCTTGCGGAAGCATTGATCATTTTATCTAGATTGGCACTATCGCAATTACTGATCCTATTAGTCTTATTTCTCAAATCCTTCATGATTCTTATGTTTTCAAGCTCCAGCAACTGCCCGTGAGCCCCCAGGATGTTGAGAAAATCAATGATCTTTTCTGCCTCTTTAATATATACAACATACTTCTTTTTTCTAACAGTTAGCTTGGAGTTAAGACCAAAGCTGTTAATAAGTTTTCTGACATCATTGCCTAAAACTTCACTGTTACACACTATTTCTAGATGATAGGCCTTTTCTGGGTCACTAATGGTACCAGCCCCCAAAAATACCCCACGGAGATAGGCCTTTCTGCAGCACTTGGTCTTTATCAAGTCAGGGTAAATTCCGTCACTAATATAATTAAAGCCCTCTCTGACCATCAATATCCCCGTTTCCCTCAAAATCATCTCTGAATTAGTGGTGGAATCAATGACCAACTCATACAAGCGTCCTTTTCCGATCAAGGAGTTCTGAGTAATTACAAGACTGGATTTCATTCCAAAATAGTCTGCTGTGAGTATCTTAAAATGCCTTGCAACGGCTGGATTCTCTGTTGTTATTTTCAAATCCATTTTCATACTTCCCGATAGCTTGATGACACCACACATACGTAGAAATCCCGCTATTTCCGCTAGCTGGCAGCATTTTTTCTCAGGTTCTATTCTTGATAATTCATTTTTTGTGTTTACTGAAAATGACATTTCCTTCTCCATCTATACAACTAACAGATTGTATGTATTAATTCATGAATGACATTTGCGATTCTGTCTGCATCATGCCTGATATATCCGTGCTTTATATCAATAAAATTGTTTTCTATTAAAACGATATCATGCTTCTTCATCTCATTTCGATCTTCATCCGTAGGAACGATTTGCTTTGATCCATCTTGGCTATATGGAGCTAATATTTCCTGGGAAATCAATTTGTTATTGGCAATTATGTACTCAATGTTTTTTTCCCCTATGAACTCCATTATCCTATCAGCATGCTGCCAAACAGTGTAATTGTCTGTCTCACCCGGTTGAGTCATCATATTGCAGATGAACACCTTTTTGCTCATAGAGCAAGAAATCGCCTCACAAATACCATCCACCAGCAAGTTGGGAATAATGCTTGTAAACAAGCTCCCCGGTCCCATAATAATCATATCTGCTTTTCTTATGGCAACCAGGGCCTCTTCAGTCGCTGTAGGTTTATCCGGGGTTAAATAAACACTTTTTATTGGGCTTTTTTCCTTTAAAACCTGTGATGGAATCTGAGATTCCCCAACAACTCGAGAGCCATTTTCCAGCTCCGCACACAAGTGAACATCGCTGCCGGTAACAGGAATGACCCGTCCGGTAATCTTTAGAATCTCGCTGGCCTTACTTACAGCCATTTCAAAATTCCCAAACATCCCATTAAGTGCAGCGATTAATAGGTTGCCAAAGCACTGTCCCTCCAATCTCCCATCAGTAAATCTATATTTTAAAAGCTCTTGCATCAGGCCCTCTTCTTTAGCTAAGGCAGAGATACAACTTCTAATATCTCCTGGAGGTAGCATGCCAAGGTCTTCTCGCAATACGCCAGATCCTCCTCCATTATCGGCAACCGTCACCACGGCAGTAAGGTTCTCCGTAACCTTTTTTATTCCTCTTAGAATAACTGATAAACCGGTCCCTCCGCCTATTACAACAATTTTGGGCTGATTGCTCCCATATCTATTATTCATGCTTCTACCTTTCTATTTACATGCCTTATGATAATGCAATCTTTTAAGCAACTATTTTTCAATTGAAAATGTAAAGGATCTACAATTATAAATCTCGATGCATCGTAACCACCCTTTTCCCATCAGCTAAAAATCGCTCAGTAAATTCATTAGCCATGGCTACGGAACGGTGCTGCCCCCCTGTACATCCAAAGGCAACAACCAGGTGGAACTTCCCCTCTCGAATGTATAGAGGAATGAGCCTATCAATGAACTGATAAACCGTTTCTACAAATTTTTGACTTTCTTCAAATTTCATTACATAATTTCTTACTTTTTCACTATTTCCTGTAAGCTTCTTCATACTGGCAAGGTAAAAAGGATTGGGAATAAATCTCATATCAAAAACCATATCCGCATCCAGTGGGATACCATGTTTATATCCAAAGGACTGAATGCTGATGGTGAAATTGGCTTGATCCATATCGGAAAGAAGGAGTTTTTTAATCTCTTCACTGAGCATGGCAGCCTTCATAGTAGAAGTATCTATAACAAAATCTGCCGCTTTTCTAATTTCCAGTAGCCTTTCTCTTTCTTGCTCAATGCCATCTAGCGTGTTTCCTGCAGTGGCGAGAGGATGCGTCCTACGTGTTTCCTTAAATCTTCTAATTAAAATTTCATTAGAAGCCTCTAAAAATAAAACCTTATATTTCATCCCTGCCGCATCTAAATCATGAAGGCTTTCTTTTAAATCACCAAAAAATTCTCCACCCCTGATATCCACTACAAAGGCGGCCTTTTCAATCCTCATTTTATCCTGTTTGCTTAGGCTCACAAAGTCTTTAATTAGAGCCGGAGGAATGTTATCAATACAGTAGTAACCCAGATCCTCCAGACAATTGATTGCCGTACTCTTTCCTGCTCCAGATAATCCAGTTACAATAATAATTTCCATAATAGCACCTTCTTCTTTTGTTTCCAGTCAAAGGTCTATTTCCTCTGACTCTCTATAAAACCTCTAAATTTACTACTCTTTCTAGGTCTAAGCCTGCTTCTAGTATTCTTTTAACGGCCCCTTCGCAGTCCCCTATCCTGTCTGGACTATGGGCATCGCTATTAATTATGAAATTCACCGATGTCTTAGCTGCTTCCTTTATGCCTTCCACCGTCAAGAAGGGATGCCACGTGCTGATTTCCATGAGGGTTCCCTTTTTCGCACAGGCCACAGCCAATTCGTAAATGTCAAAGGGCCCCTTGTCACCGGGGTGGGTTAATATCTTTATATTATTGTTATAAATGGCTTTTACCGCTAAATCCGTGTTAATAGTCTTTTGCTTCGCTGTGCTTTTTCCAAGCTTAGTGAGAATGTAATTTTGGGTATGGATTTTCATAGCTTTAAGTGGGTTTTCGCCTAATATTCCATAGTGGTAACCGGCAAGAATATAATCGAATTCCCTCGTTTCTTTTTTTGTTAAGTCCAAAGTACCCGAATCGTTAATGATATTTGCTTCCACTCCAAGTAGCACTTCAATTTGAGGATAAAGGGACTTGAGCCTTTCAATCTCGGCTCTCATAAGGGGAATGCTCTTCCGTTTTATGCCGTAAGTCATATGCCCTGGGCCGTGATCTGAAATCCCTAAGGTAGTAATACCCTTTGCGATTGCAGCTTTTATATTATCCTCAATAGATCCTTTCCCGTGGGAAAAGGTGGTATGTGTATGAAGGTCACTATGAATCTTATATTTTCGATTATCCTTAGTACCCATTACTTAATCTCCTATAATTTTATTTTGAGCTTTTCTTGGGGTTTCCGTTACTTAATCTCCAATAACCTTAACCTCTGGTTCAAGCATAACGCCAAATTTATCAAATACTGTATTCCTAACAACCTCCATCAGATTAATAATATCTGAAGCGGTAGCATCACCAGTATTAATAATAAATCCTGCATGCAGGGAAGAAACCTGTGCGCCACCTAGAGACAAGCCTCGCAGACCAGAATCATGTATAAGCTTTCCTGCATAATGCCCTTTTGGCCTTTTAAAAGAGCTGCCAGCACTTGGATAGCTTAGAGGCTGTTTTTCTTCTCTTCTGGCTTGTAGCTCCTGCATTTTTTCACGGATCAGCTCTTTTTCACCAGGGTGTAGCTTTATGGTTACATTAAGTATAATATCTTGATTTTCTTGAAATATGCTGTGACGATAAGATAAATCCATTTCATCCTTTTCAATCTCGTAAACACGGCTCCCATCCTTGGACAGTACCTGCGCGGATAAGATTACCTGAGACATTTCACCGTCATATGCCCCCGCATTCATAAAGGCGGCTCCTCCTATACTCCCGGGAATTCCCGCTGCAAATTCAAAGCCTGTTAAGGATGAATCCAGGGCTTTTTTTGCTACCTCAGAAAGTAATACCCCGGCACCAGCCTTGATCTCGTCGCCTTCTACCTCTATGGCACCAAAGGTTTTTCCCAGCTTAATAATGACCCCGGAATAGCCGGAGTCTTTAATTAGAAGATTCGTGCCATTTCCCATGACCATGTGGTTTACAGCTCCTTGGGAAAGTACTCTCACAACTTTTTGAAGCTCTTCTATAGTGTTGGGCTGTACCAGCAGTGCAGCCTTCCCTCCTGCCTTAAATGAAGTATAGTCCTTCATGGGGGCATCCAAAATCATTAATTCTTTATCTATTTGTAATGTTAATTCATCATATACCTTATTAATATCCAATAGAAATCCTCCCTATTTAAATGTAATTCCTTATTAATATAATAGGAAATAGTATCTCCATTATATTAAAAATATGACATACTGTAAACTGCCACAGCTCCATCCTACTAGTCTGCTGTTAACTGGAGCATAATATCTAGCTTATTATACACAGCCCTTTCTAATGCCTCATAAATAGGTTGGATGTTTTCATTTTTTAGATATTCCCGTAAAGCGGCATAATATTCCTGCTCGCTTATATTTAATGGAATGGGCGGATACCCGTGGTAAATTAACTCATAATACAAAGCCATTCTGGCAACACCCTCCGAATCTGTTTCAAAAGGATAGATTTCAATAAGCTTGTTATGTAGATATGCGGCCTTAAGAATGGGGTTATGATTGCAATCATCTGTGTTAAGAAAATGAAAAAAGATATCCATTTGTTCCTCGATCTCCTTAGGATGAGGAGGGTTATAGTTCAACGCCAAAAGAACCGGATTAGTTCTTCGGTACTCTAGCTTTTCTGGTTTGGATAAGGATTGATAAAATCGAAATAGATATTTTTCGTTAAGTTCAATGCTCATGTAGGACATATCATTGGCTAGCTTAATGGCTTCCAGATAATTGACAATACTGGAGTGGTCGCGAACCGTCACATCTACAACAAAATCTCCTTTAATAATCTTCTGTACACTGGGCTTTGAGATTCCGCTACCATCAAGCTTTAATGCAGTATACACCCAGTCCACCAGATTTAGCTCGTCAATATAGTTCGCCACTTCCCTAGTGAAAGGTTTTCTGTTTTCCAGGATAAGCTTCTTTTTCTTAATTTCTCTAAACAAATCCACTTCAATTCCCCCTACCCATGTGACAAAAAGGGATTTCCTAATTGTCACACTATTTGATTTCATTGTAACATAAATAAATCCTGCACAATAGAGTTATTGTAATGCTTTATAGATACCCAGCTACAAAAATGAATCACAAAAACACTTTAATTAAATGAATTCAAAGAACGAACAACTGGCGAATTGTTATGACATTGAAGAAAACCAGGTCCAATCTTTAACTACTGCAAAATATAAAATCAATAGCGCATACCGAAAGTTCAACTGCGACTCGGCCAAGAACTATAGCTAGATTTAAAATATGGTAAGCATCTTGTTAGACTATAATTCTAAATGACCTGTACTCCTTGAATATCCTAACCTTTGATAATATAATGCTATGAACAGGGCAACCCATTTAAGTAAAAAACAGAATGCATGGCTTCGATTAAAATATCAAAACCATGCATCAAAATCTACATTATACCTTATTAAATTATCAGTCTAGTTGACAAAGGTCGTGTCATAAAGCCAGGCCCCTTACAGTCCCTTTTTTGTCCTTTATTTAATCCTATTATACAGGATAAACCATATCCTCTTCATTCAATAGACTTGAGTCAATCTGATACCTCTTGGCATTTCTATATTTGAAATATTCAATAGAAGGCTGAGGGAACAAAGCATGAGTAAGTACATCCTCGTCCTGTTCTACATATTCAGCTACCGCTTTTTTAATTTTCTCTAGCTCTGGTTCAATAAAGTCAGCCGGCCTTTGGGTAATAACTTCTTCATCACCGATAACCTTCTTAACAATTTCTTCTTTTATTGGAACCGTGGTCTTTCCATACATACCTCTAACAAGCTGTTTTACTTCATTAGGTATCATCTTATATCTTTCTCCTGCCACTACGTTCAGTACAGCCTGTGTGCCAACAATCTGGCTTGTAGGAGTTACTAGAGGCGGATATCCTAAATCTTCTCTCACTCGTGGTACTTCCCTCAATACCTCTTCAAATTTGTTCATAGCGTTTGATTGCTTCAGCTGAGATACTAGGTTTGATAACATTCCACCAGGCACTTGATAAATAAGCGTATTGATATCAACACCCATGATTTTAGGATCCATAAGACCTGATTCAATATATCTTTCTCTAATAGGTCTAAAATATTCGGCAGCTTCATTTAGCCGATCCATATCAAGACCAGAGTCGTATTCTGTATCTCTGAATGCAGCCACAAGTGGCTCTGTAGGTGGCTGGGAGGTTCCTTCTGCAAAAGGTGATAATGCGGTGTCAATAATATCGGCTCCTGCTTCCACCGCCTTCATATAAGTCATGCTTCCTAATCCGCTGGTAGCATGTGTATGAATCTCAAGAGGAACAGATATAGACGCCTTAATTGCCTTTACAAGCTCATAAGTGTTATATGGGCTTAGAAGACCTGCCATATCCTTAATACAGATGGAGTCTGCACCCATGTTTTCTATTTCTTTAGCAAGTTTAATAAATACTTCATTGGTGTGGGCAGGGCTAATGGTATAGGAAATAGCTCCTTGCGCGTGGCCACCATATTTTTTTGTGGCCTCAATAGCTTTTTGAAGATTTCGAGGGTCATTGAGTGCATCAAAAATACGGATAATATCAATCCCATTTCCGATGGCTTTGTTTACAAATTCATCTACCACATCGTCAGCATAATGTTTATAGCCTAAAAGATTTTGTCCTCTGAGCAACATTTGTAGATTGGTCTTTTTTACATTTTTCCTAATGATTCTCAATCTTTCCCAAGGGTCTTCGTTTAAAAATCTTAAGCAGGCATCAAAGGTGGCGCCGCCCCACATTTCAAGAGCATGGTATCCCACATTATCAAGGGTTTCCAATATAGGTAGCATCTCGTCCGTGGTCATTCGTGTAGCTATTAAGGATTGATGTCCGTCCCTTAATATTGTTTCTGTAATCTTAACCTTTCCCATCTTCATCTCCTTAGAATAAATTACAAGCTAATCGGCTATTAGAGCCGGTTGTTTAATATCCATTTTTTTCTTATACATTCTGGATTATTATACCCTGTAACAGTATTTATAAGCAATAGGCTCCCTTCCAAGTATACAAAATTATTCATGTCTTCCTTGCTAAATTATTACGTAATATTTCTCGCTTTTGTGGGTAAATCCTTACAGGATGGTGATCTCATCACCTGTTTTTACAACACCTTCTTTAATGACTATTGTAAAAATCCCCTCTGTAGGCATGACACAGGATCCTGTCTGCTGCTTAATGGCACAACCGTGATGACATTCTTTACCGATTTTTGATACCTCCTGGATGGTATCACCGATTTTTAAACGTGTTCCAATAGGCAATGTTTTTAATTCGATACCCTGGGTTGTAATGTTTTCAGCAAAGGCACCTGCACTTAATTCTATGCCCATCGCCCTCATTTTATCTACACTTTCATTGGCTAGCAGGCTTACCTGCCTGACATCATCGGCTCCACAATGAGCATCCCCTTTAATCCCACCTACAACAAACTCAGCTTGTTCAACGGGATGTTTTATTACGCCCTTTTTATCACTTATATTAATGGCTAAAACCTTTCCACTCATTATTATTCTCCTTTATTTATTCACCAAGAAAAAGGCCAGATTTGCCCCCTTCTTTTCGTACCAACCGAATATCTGAAATCCTCATCCCCCTGTCAATGGCCTTGCACATATCGTAAATAGTCAATGCTGCCACTGATACTGCATGAAGGGACTCCATCTCGATACCTGTTTTTCCGGTGGTAGCTGCAGAAGCTTCTATGTGAATCGCTGAATTTTCTTCATCTATAATAAAATCCATCTCAACACCAGTAATCAAGATATTGTGGCACATGGGAATGGCTGCTGCTGTGTTCTTTGCCGCCATAATACCGGCCACTTGGGCAACGGAAAGTACGTCGCCTTTTTTTATGCCTCCGGATTTTATTCTTTCCAGGGTTTCAGGGGCCATGTAGATAGAACCTTTTGCCACGGCAAGACGCCTTGTGTCTTCCTTGTGGCCTACATCCACCATTCTTGGTCTTCCTTTATCATCAATATGGGTAAGTTGGCTCATTCTAACCTCCTATTTTGTTCATATTTCTAGTAATTGGTTGAGCTCCCTCATTGAGATGGTGGCGCTCTTCCTTGAGCATAATAGCATTTTCAATAGTCGCCTTTAAAAGCTCATCGTCTCCCGTATTTAATACTTCATTTAAGTCAATTTCCTGATTAGAATGAAGACACGTTTTCAGCTTTCCATCTGAAGTTAATCTAATCTTATTACAGTCCCCACAGAAGTGTCTGCTCATGGCACTGATAAAACCGATTGTCCCTAAAGCACCTGGAATCTTAAATACCTCTGCAACGCCTTGAGTTCCCAAAGGTGTTAAAGTAGGAAGCATGCTCTTAATTTCTTCATTGGATAAGTATTTACTGTCCTTGGCATTGCTATTATTTCCGAAGGGCATCAACTCAATAAATCGTAGATTATATTCATGGTCCTTTGTGATGTCGGCTAGACTTGTTATTTCGTCGTCATTAAAGCCTCTCATTGCAACTGCATTGATTTTCAAAGGAACTAGCCCCGCTTTTTCCGCAGCTTTAATACCGGCAAGAACCTTGTTCAGGTCCCCCCCTCGTGTAATTTCTGCAAATTTCTCCGGATCCAAGGTGTCTAGGCTGATATTGACTCTTTTCAACCCTGCTTCCTTTAAGGCCTCTGCCTTTTCTGGTAAAAGAATGCCATTGGTCGTCATCACCAGTTCCTTTACGCCGGGGATTTTTGATAGGGCTCTGACTAGATCAATAATATCTTTTCTTACTAAAGGTTCTCCCCCTGTAATTCGATATTTTGTAATCCCTAGCTTTGCAGAAGCCTCAACGATACGTTGAATATTCTCAAAGCTAAGAATCTTATTGTGTCCAATATCTTCAACGCCTTCTTCAGGCATACAATATTTGCATCGCAAGTTACAACGATCGGTAACGGATATTCTTAAGTAATTAATTTCCCTGTTAAATTTATCTCTCATCTTATCCTCATGTTTTCGGTATAGCTTCACACAGTATGTTTCTTATATAAGCCTGCCAACAACCCGGCAGTCCTATTAACTTGACAGTCTATGACAATATTTTACACTAGTTAGACATTTGCGTCAATTCAGATAGAGCTTTAAGAATAGAGCTCGTCTCATTAAAAAGAATATATCCGTGAATTTGTATTTCACGGATTCTTCTTATTATATTTTATATAAGATCTTCCTTGCTATTTTTCAAAAAGCTTTGAAGCTTCTTTCCTTAACTGCAATTCCTTTTCATCAGTGGTTTCATCCAGTTGAATATTGTGCTCCATGCTTCTGCCGGTTTTATGATCTATTGTTACAAAGGTCGCAAAACCTTTCAGAGTAGTTTCTCCTGTCAATTCTGATACAACTTCCACTGCTGAGGTCAAGCTCGTTCTGCCGGCCCGAACAATCTTGCTGTTAAAGCTGATAATATCTCCATTTTTAACAGGTTTTGAAAAAACCATCCCATGTACGTTTACACATACCACCTCTGCGGTGGATCCATGTGTACTAGAAGCAGCAATATATCCCGATTCTACAAACCATGCTGCAGCTCTTGCTGCAAACAGTGTACCATGTATATTTAGATCCTCGCTTTTAACAAGATGAGCTATTTTAAATTCTTTCATTTCCTATTTCTCCATTCTTTACTTTCTTGTTCAACCTAGAAAAGTCTCCTTAAGGATTTCAACAGAATCTACGTCCTCATTCTTCTGTTGCTCATGAACTAACTCAGCTTAGAAACCTGGATGATGGTGAAATAATTATACCATATCCTATTAATTTAAGATAATATTCTAACCTCCTACGTTTTATTCCCACTAGCTAATTGTATAATTACAAATGACTTTTCATTCATAAGAGACTGTAACCTATTATTGCATTTACATATTTGTAATACCCATTACTTAGCATAATATCTCTAAAATCAGTACACCCATTATTATTTTACATGAAACAAGCTATGCTTCCCTTAACACTTATAGCTGGGACTAAATGACCCAAAAAAATACAAAACAGAGGCAATCATCCTGCCTCTGTCAATCTTCATTTATATTTAGATTTAATATTTTACTGATGTGAGATTTTCGCTATCAATTCACTTACTCTAGGTACCCGTCACACGCTTACTGATGCCAAAATTTCCTTCACATAGTTTGGCAAAGCAAAAGCTCCTCGATGCAAATCTACATTGTAGTATCTAGTTTTCAGACCTAAGCTTTCCCACTGCTCTGGTTTGAAATCAGCAATAGGATCAAGGGATTTAGATGCAAATCCAAAATACCAATAGCCAGATGCATAGGTTGGTACATTGAAGCCAAAGACCTTTGCAATAGGGAAGGTTTTCTTAATCTTGGCGTGAGCCTTTTTCATCTCCTCTATGTCCCCGTCAAAGAAAGCTCCTTCATGCTGGTTGATTAGAATACCCTTCTCACTTAATATTCTGTAACAATCCTTATAGAATTCCACTGTAAAAAGTCCTTCTCCAGGGCCTTCCGGATCCGTTGAATCCACCAGAATTAAATCATAAGCGCCTGTAGGTGCATTCTTTACGAATGCTAAGCCATCTTCAAACATGAGGTTCAATCTTGGCTCTGTGGTGAATACACTAGATGTGGATGGCATGTATTTCTGGCAAGCTCGAACGACAGCTTCATCGATTTCAACCATGTCGATCTTTTCAATGGTTTTATATCTAGCCACTTCCCTAGCCGTACCACCATCACCAGCTCCAATGATGAGAACATTTTTAATCTCAGGATTAACAGCCATAGCAGGGTGACAAATCATGTCATGGTATACAAATTCATCTTTTTCTGTAACCTGAACGTAGCCATCAAGAACCATGAAAACACCAAAGGTTTCATTTTTAAAAATTTGGATCTTTTGAAAGGGGGATTGCTCCACATGAAGGATCTCACTAAGCTTTAAAGAAAGCTTCACATCATCATCCATGTAGTACTCAGAATACCATATATCGTGGTTTTTTTCTAACATCGTTTTTTCCCTCCAGTATTTAGTTAGAGAACATCCGGCAAATTCTTACCGTAGAAAACTTCATCCATTTCCTTTCTTAATTTTGCAGTGATAAGGTTTATTTCATCCATGGAAATGTCATCCACCGAGAAGTTAAAGAAATAGTTATCTAAATCAAAACTTTTCAGCTTGCACTTGGTATGAAAGATATTTTCCTGAAACACATTAACATCTATCATGTAGTACTTATCAATCAAATCCTGCCTGATATAGTTTTGTATTGAGTTTAATTCATGATCAATGAATATCTTTCTACCTGTGATGTCCCTTGTAAATCCCCTTACTCTGTAATCCATTGTCATCATATCTGCAGCAAAGCTCTCAATCAAAAAGTTTAAAGCCATTAAAGGAGAAATTTCGCCGCAAGTTGAAACATCAATATCAGCCCTAAAGGTACATACCCCTCCGTCAGGATGATATTCAGGGTAAGTATGCACGGTGATATGACTTTTATCTAAGTGAGCCACAACGGATGGATTATCAACTGTTGTGTATACTTCCGATTCAGGAGGGGCACTACCTTCACAAATTAAAATAGTAACGCTGGCTCCTTGAGGATCATAATCCTGCACAGCAACATTCAAGATTTTCGCACCGATAATATCTGTAACCTGACGCAATATCTCTGTCAGTTTTTCGGCATTATATTGCTCATCAATATACTCTATGTATGCCTTTCTATCTTCTACGGTTTTCGTGTAGCAAATGTCATACATATTAAAGCTTAATGTTTTCGTCAGGTTGTTAAAACCATGTAATTGTATCTTTTGATTTTTCAATTTACATACTCACAATCTTTCTAAAATGTTATTTGTTGTACCGTTTAACTTTAGTATCAATTCATCAATTGCACAAAAATAGCATATCTATAAAATGTCACAGATGAGTTTCTAATTATCACCTTCAACTCATTTTGCCAGTAGTTGGGGTCCTCTAGCGGTGATATAATTTATGTACAATTAGGTATTTTAGCATTAAAAATAGCAAATAGCAACAAAATATGAAATAATTCTACTTGTTTTTCAATACCACTTTTTCCAAATTCAGTTATCTTGAATTTTCAAATGCTCTTCATATCAGTGTTTAATTATTTTTCAATTCAATTGCAACCTTTTACGATTTATCACTCCATAAATTATGATGTTCTAGGCAACTTTTACATATTAATTGGTATAATATGAATATCAATATAATTTCAAAACAAAGGAGTTACCATGAAGGATTCAAATATAAAATATTTTATGGGCCAATTGCTGAGAAATAAAGGGCTGATCTGGGATGCAATAGACTATATTGATCCGGAGGATATAGAGCAGGGCTTACTTATTATTCCCCAAAACCTAATAAATAATAATTTGAGAGAAATAATCATCGAAAAATCAGATCCTTATCTTGACGACTATATGCTGTTTTTTGAAAATAACTCTATCTACTGCAGCTTAGATTTAACTATAAAGCAGCTAGGCAAGGTAAGAGGAAAGTTTATGTTGAACATTACAGAATTTACATTTGAAAGGGAAGCTCATATCATCCATGGTACCTATATGGAAGATGTAAAGTCAGCTGGTAATCTATTTCAAAGCATGGCTTTAAAGGCTGCAAAGCTTAAAGAAACATATCTAGAAACAGTAGCATCATTTTTAAAGCTAGATTATCTACGTGTAGATAAGGATAGTTTTACGATTTATCTTGATAAGATTCAAGGATTCAATAAAGTTCCTCCTGAGATAAATCTGCGATATTTAGGATGTAATAATGAGGCAATAACTTTTGAGTTTAATATTGAATAAGATAGGGGCGATTGGTAGGAATTTTTCAGTTCAAGTCCCTTTCAATCCATAAAAAAAAAATACCACTCAATGTGGTATTTTTTGTGGTGCGCGATGAGGGACGCAGTTACTGCGTATCTGCCGTTCTGCGCCTTCCTGAAAAGGCTTGAACCTTCCTCAGAGAAACAGTCCACGACTGTTTCTTTTTCTTCGGAAGCCCTCTTAGGGTTCAAGTCCCTTCAATCCATAAAAAAAAAATACCACTCAATGTGGTATTTTTTGTGGTGCGCGATGAGGGACTTGAACCCCCACGGTCGCCCGCTAGATCCTAAGTCTAGTGCGTCTGCCAATTCCGCCAATCGCGCATATTTGGTGACCCCACCGGGAATCGAACCCGGGTTACCGCCGTGAAAGGGCGGTGTCTTGACCGCTTGACCATGGGGCCTTAGGTAAAACCGGCGACGACCTACTTTCCCAGGCAGTCTCCCGCCAAGTATCATCAGCGCTAAAGAGCTTAACTACTGTGTTCGAGATGGGAACAGGTGTAGCCTCTTTGCTATTGTCACCGGATTATCTTGCTTGCCTTTTTCACTTACAGGGAAAAAGCTTCGCAATCTTTGAAGGTTCAATGTACCCTCAAAACTAAACAATGTTAATTCCTAGAATTGTTTCCTGAAACCATTGGTCAAGCGTTCGACCTATTAGTATCGGTCAGCTGAATACATTACTGTACTTACACCTCCGACCTATCAACGTGATAGTCTCTCACGGGTCTTACCATAAATGGAGGAAATCTATTCTTGTGGGGGGCTTCGCACTTAGATGCTTTCAGCGCTTATCCCGTCCATACATAGCTACCCAGCGATGCCTTTGGCAAGACAACTGGTACACCAGAGGTATGTCCATCCCGGTCCTCTCGTACTAAGGACAGCTCCACTCAAATTTCCAACGCCCACAGCGGATAGGGACCGAACTGTCTCACGACGTTCTGAACCCAGCTCGCGTACCTCTTTAATGGGCGAACAGCCCAACCCTTGGGACCGACTTCAGCCCCAGGATGAGACGAGCCGACATCGAGGTGCCAAACACCCCCGTCGATGTGGACTCTTGGGGGGTATAAGCCTGTTATCCCCGGGGTAGCTTTTATCCGTTGAGCGATGGCCCTTCCACTCGGAACCACCGGATCACTAAGCCCGACTTTCGTCCCTGCTCGACTTGTAGGTCTCGCAGTCAAGCTCCCTTATGCCTTTACACTCTACGCGCGATTTCCGACCGCGCTGAGGGAACCTTTGGGCGCCTCCGTTACTCTTTAGGAGGCGACCGCCCCAGTCAAACTGCCCACCTGACAATGTCCCAGTACTGGATCACAGCACCTGGTTAGAATCTCAACGCTACAAGGGTGGTATCCCAACGGTGACTCCACCAAAACTGGCGTTCTGGTTTCATAGTCTCCCACCTATCCTGTACATGCAGCGTCGAGATCCAATATCAAGCTGCAGTAAAGCTCCACGGGGTCTTTCCGTCCTGCTGCGGGTAACCGGCATCTTTACCGGTACTACAATTTCACCGAGTCTATTGTTGAGACAGTGCCCAGATCGTTACGCCTTTCGTGCGGGTCGGAACTTACCCGACAAGGAATTTCGCTACCTTAGGACCGTTATAGTTACGGCCGCCGTTTACTGGGGCTTAAGTTCACGCCTTCGCTTGCGCTAAGCGGTCCCCTTAACCTTCCAGCACCGGGCAGGCGTCAGCCCCTATACTTCAGCTTTCGCTTTAGCAGAGACCTGTGTTTTTGCTAAACAGTCGCCTGGGCCTATTCACTGCGGCCAGCTTGCGCTGGCACCCCTTCTCCCGAAGTTACGGGGTTATTTTGCCGAGTTCCTTAACAATAGTTCTCTCGCTCACCTTAGGATTCTCTCCTCATCTACCTGTGTCGGTTTGCGGTACGGGCACCTACAATCTCGCTAGCGGCTTTTCTTGACAGCGTGAAATCAGCTGCTTCGGTACTTAAATTTCCCTCCCCATCACGCCTCAGAATTGAACCTGCGGATTTGCCTACAAGTTCTCCCTTGACGCTTGGTCGCACTCAACCAACGGTGCGATCAGCTTATCCTTCTGTGTCCCCACTTCGCTCAAACGATCTTCGGTGGTACTGGAATCTCAACCAGTTGTCCATCGCCTACGGCCTTTGCCCTCGGCTTAGGTCCCGACTTACCCTGAGTGGACGAACCTTCCTCAGGAAACCTTAGATTTTCGGCGGGCAGGATTCTCACCTGCCTTACGCTACTCATGCCAACATTCTCTCTCCTATGCAGTCCACCATGCCTTACGACACAGCTTCTGCCCGCATAGGATGCTCCTCTACCAACCATCTTACGATGATTCCAAAGCTTCGGTAGCAGGTTTAGCCCCGTTTATCTTCGGCGCAGAGCCACTCGACTAGTGAGCTATTACGCACTCTTTAAATGAGTGGCTGCTTCTAAGCCAACATCCTAGTTGTCTGTGCAGCTCCACATCCTTTTACACTTAACCTGCATTTGGGGACCTTAGCTGTTGGTCTGGGTTGTTTCCCTCTCGACTATGAAACTTATCTCACATAGTCTGACTCCCAGTCATAATACTTCGGCATTCGGAGTTTGATAGTCTTCGGTAACCGGTGAAGGCCCCTAGGACATTCAGTGCTCTACCTCCGAGTATCTTGTACTGAGGCTAGCCCTAAAGCTATTTCGAGGAGAACCAGCTATCTCCGGGTTCGATTGGAATTTCACCGCTATCCACACGTCATCCCAGCCTTTTTCAACAGACATGGGTTCGGTCCTCCATACCCTTTTACGGATACTTCAACCTGCACATGGATAGGTCACCCGGTTTCGGGTCTACAGCATGCAACTTGACGCCCTATTAAGACTCGCTTTCGCTACGGCTCCAGTGCTCCAGCACCTTAACCTTGCTACATACCATAACTCGTTGGCCCGTTCTACAAAAAGTACGAGGTCACTTGCGCTCCCTCTGCTTGTAAGCATAAGGTTTCAGGTTCTATTTCACTCCCCTCCCGGGGTTCTTTTCACCTTTCCCTCACGGTACTATTCTCTATCGGTCACTAGGTAGTATTTAGCCTTGGGGGGTGGGCCCCCCAGCTTCATGCCAGGTTTCACGTGCCTGGCACTACTCTGGTGCCACTCTATGATTTGTATATTTCGCCTACGGGGCTTTTACCCTCTGCGGCCGACCTTTCCAGATCGCTTCGACTATATACGCCTCACGTTGTGAGTGGTCCACAACCCCGGATAAATCCGGTTTGGGCTCTTCCCCGTTCGCTCGCCGCTACTCAGGGAATCGATTTTTCTTTCTCTTCCTCCGGTTACTTAGATGTTTCAGTTCGCCGGGTTACCTCCACTGCACCTATGAATTCAGTACAGGGTACCTACGCATTACTGTAGGTGAGTTTCCTCATTCGGAAATCTGCGGGTTAACGGCTGTTTGCGCCTAACCGCAGCTTATCGCAGCTTGCCACGTCCTTCATCGGCTCCTAGTGCCAAGGCATCCGCCTTATGCTCTTATTCACTTGACCAAAAGTGAATTGCTGTCAGCGTTGACAGCTAAAAATATTACTTTGTTAATTAACTCTGTAATTTTTCTGGTTTCTCGGCGAAATCGTTGTAATTTTACACCCGACATCATTTCTCTCAGGCATCTCTGCCTGGAAAGACTCTGTCTTAGTTTAAAATTTTGACTCATCTACTTCAGTAGACAAGTGCTCTCGATTTCGTTTCTATTTGGATTAACATTGTTCAGTTTTCAAGGTACAAATGACTTGTAATCATTCTTTTTGCACAGTATGTGCAAAGTGGTGGGCTTGGGTGGACTCGAACCACCGACCTCACGCTTATCAGGCGTGCGCTCTAACCACCTGAGCTACAAGCCCATGAAATAAAATAAACTCATAGTGTAGAAATTTAAGTCTCCTTAGAAAGGAGGTGATCCAGCCGCACCTTCCGATACGGCTACCTTGTTACGACTTCACCCCAGTCATCGAGTTCGCCTTAGGCAACCTATTATTTGGCCGACTTCGGGCGCCCCCAACTTCCATGGTGTGACGGGCGGTGTGTACAAGACCCGGGAACGCATTCACCGCGACATTCTGATTCGCGATTACTAGCAACTCCGACTTCATGCAGGCGAGTTGCAGCCTGCAATCCGAACTGGGACCGGTTTTGGAGATTTGCTCTACCTCACGGGATCGCTTCTCTCTGTGCCGGCCATTGTAGCACGTGTGTAGCCCAGGACATAAGGGGCATGATGATTTGACGTCATCCCCACCTTCCTCCGAGTTATCCCCGGCAGTCTCACTAGAGTGCCCATCCGAAATGCTGGCAACTAATGACAAGGGTTGCGCTCGTTGCGGGACTTAACCCAACATCTCACGACACGAGCTGACGACAACCATGCACCACCTGTCACCTCTGCCCCGAAGGGAGGCCCCGATTAAGGGACGGTCAGAGGGATGTCAAGCCCTGGTAAGGTTCTTCGCGTTGCTTCGAATTAAACCACATGCTCCGCTGCTTGTGCGGGTCCCCGTCAATTCCTTTGAGTTTTACACTTGCGTGCGTACTCCCCAGGCGGAGCACTTAATGCGTTAACTGCGGCACCGAAACCTTGCGGCCCCGACACCTAGTGCTCATCGTTTACGGCGTGGACTACCAGGGTATCTAATCCTGTTTGCTCCCCACGCTTTCGTGCCTCAGTGTCAGTTACAGTCCAGAAAGTCGCCTTCGCCACTGGTGTTCCTCCTAATATCTACGCATTTCACCGCTACACTAGGAATTCCACTTTCCTCTCCTGCACTCAAGTCTTGCAGTTCGCAAGGCTTACTATGGTTAAGCCATAGCCTTTTACCCCACGCTTACAAGACCACCTACGCACTCTTTACGCCCAATAATTCCGGATAACGCTTGCCCCCTACGTATTACCGCGGCTGCTGGCACGTAGTTAGCCGGGGCTTCCTCCAAGGGTACCGTCATTTTTTTCTTCCCCAAGGACAGAGCTTTACGACCCAAAGGCCTTCATCGCTCACGCGGCGTTGCTGCATCAGGCTTTCGCCCATTGTGCAATATTCCCCACTGCTGCCTCCCGTAGGAGTTTGGACCGTGTCTCAGTTCCAATGTGGCCGATTACCCTCTCAGGTCGGCTACTGATCGTTGCCTTGGTGAGCCGTTACCTCACCAACTAACTAATCAGACGCAGGCCCATCCCATACCGATAAATCTTTGGCGATAGGTCCATGTGAACTTATCGCATTATGAGGTATTAATCCCGGTTTCCCGAGGCTATCCCTCTGTACGGGGCAGGTTGCCTACGCGTTACTCACCCGTCCGCCGCTATCCATCCTCGCACTCTACCGAAGTTTCGTTTGAGGACTTCCCGCTCGACTTGCATGTGTTAGGCACGCCGCCAGCGTTCATCCTGAGCCAGGATCAAACTCTTAATTAAATGGTATCTAATAGACCTTGCGGTCCGTTAAATCATGCTCAGAAAAACGCGTTGCGTTTTGCTTTGTTCTGCTATTCGCAGAATTATTGTTTTTTTAAGAAATTGTACGTTGACTCCTTCAAGTATGAATTCGTCTTACCAATCTTTGCAGATTGTTTGTACTAGTCTCTTGAGAACTACTTAAAGTCCTCTATGACTAAATTTCTACACTATGGAGTTATCAAGGTTCATTTGGGCTCAAACCGCTCTTTTTCAAGGCTTTGTTCTTTGCCCCGGCCTTCGTTTCTGAAAGCCATCCGCGTTTAGCGAACTTTTATAGTCTACCATGTCGCGGGCATCCCGTCAAGTCTTTTTTAAAACTTTTTTTCAACTTCTTCCGCTCTCCTGTTTCGGAGGGGTGCCTGTCTCATAAGATGCTTTATCATAATACCAAAGATGTTTTCCTTTGTCAACTTATTTCCGACAACATTTTCATCTTTTTTTCGCTGCCCCCTCCTGCGGCCCTGGTGGCCTACAAGCGCGACAGCAAGAACTATATTAACAAACAACTATAGAACTGTCAATGCTTTTTTTCATATTTTTTTAATTTTATTTTCAATAAAAATCACTACATTATATTACAAAGATTTATCCGTCTGTAACGAACCTTTATGCAGGCCAAAAGCTACATATAATATCAATCCTATAAGATTGGATAAACCAAAAAAGAGATAAACTCCTCTTCCTCCATAAGAATCCAATATGGTTCCACCTACCAACTGACATATAATGGTGCTGAAATTAAAAGAGAGTGATTGATAAAGAGTCATAGCTACCCCGATCATTTTAGGTCGAACCACTTTTGCAACATATCTGACCAGCTCCACAAGAAGAATGCCATTTACCACCCCTTGAAGAAAGAAAGTACCCAGTAGCAACCACCAGGGGGGTCCAAGGCTGTACCATATAAATCTGGCCGCTGAAAGTATCATAGCGATTAAGATGATACGTTCCATTCCCAATTTAGAAGATATTTTTCCTGCCCACGCCATGAAGGGCGCCTCGCTTCCACACATTAATAGAAATGCAACACCAATTCCGGCAATACTACCACCAACACTTATATATAGGAAGCCGAAATAAGTATTATGGGCCACCGTTGTTCCGGCAATAAAAAATGCACAAACTAATAACTTAATAAATTTCTTGTTTTTAAATAGGATAGAATAGCAGAGTTTGGAGCTCAAATCTTCATCTGAATCTATGTCGTAAGAATTCTTATTCCCTTTTTCACCCACAGCGGATTTAACGATTCTCCATACGGTCCAACCGCCAGCAAGAAACAAAAGAGAGCATAGGGGCAGGACAATGATAAGACCTACCACACTTGCAATTTGACCTGCAAAAAAGACACCTAATGCAAAACCAATGGCTCCCCACATTCTTACGGATCCATAGGGAACCTTTGTTTCTAATACCATGGCATCATTTAAAGGCATAATTGGTAACTGGAAGAATGCAAAGAGTCCATAAAGAAGATAAAAGATAAGGAAGCTTTTAGTAAATAAAAGACTTGCAGCCACAACAGCTGCTAAAAGGCAAAGAAGCATAATCAAGCGTTTGTCATTATTTCTTCTATAGTATTGGCCTCCCCAGAAGGGGCTAGCAAAAATTCCTATTGCTGTACCTGTGGCTGTTAATGTACCGATTTCCACGCCAGAAAATCCTATGCTGGTCAAATATTGGCCAAGCAAGGGATATAGAGATCCTATTCCAGCAAACGCCAAGGCGTATAATCTTATAAAATCATTGTATTGCTTATTCATATTCCACCCTGATTTCTTTACGCTAAAGCTTTGGTATGATCTTAAGTATAACAGTCTAAAATTCTGCGCACAATATCCAAAAGGATTTCGAAGTTCAGGCTATGCATGAACTTCGGGCAAACTATTTGCAGGCAAAATCTACAAATCACTAACCATATTTAGATTTGTGATTTTAGATGCATAAAGTTTGCCAAGCTAATTACGAAGTTCAGACTATGCATGAACTTCGGGCAAACTATTAAAGGAGGGCTCTCTTTTGCTTATAATTTTATTACGGACAGTGATTATCTATTTTCTCGTTCTCTTTGCAATGAGAATCATGGGGAAAGCAGAGCTTTCGAATTTAGATCCCTTTCAAATTGTAATGCTTTTTATGATAGCCGAGCTGGCGGCCTTCCCTATCGAATCTCCTGACATTTCCATCTTAGCCGGCATATCTGCTATCGCTGCTTTGCTCTTTCTGGAAGTGTTCATCTCATATATTTCAACAAAAAGTAGGAAAGTATCTGCTTTTTTTAAAGGGAAGCCCAGCATACTCATTGATAAAGGCGCACTGAATATAAAGGAGTTAAAAAAATTAAGAATTACCATTGAAGATCTTGCTCAACTGCTGAGAATCAAGGATATACCGGCAATATCAGATGTGGATTATGTTGTCATGGAGACCAATGGCGAAATCAGCGTTATCCCTAAATCTGAAAAAGCTCCTGTCACTAAGGGAGACCTTAATGTCAACAACGAATACGAAACCATGCCCATGGTGCTTATCGCAGACGGTGCACTCCTTCAAGAAAATCTTAATAGATTGGGTATAACTGAAAACAATTTAAAGAAGGAGCTGGAAAAACATCAGCTAAAGGATTATTCACAAGTATTTTTATGTTTTTTTGATGAAGATCGTAAAATCCACGCTTATCCAAAACAAAAAACCCAAGAACCTATTGAGGAGGCAGTAAAAGGAGGTAACAAAGCTTGAGGGCACTGATCATATCTACAATCATTTTGCTTTGCCTGATTTTTATCTGGTTTACTTTTGTTGATTATGCTGATGAAAACTTACATGCTTTGATAGATATTATTGAAAAGAATGTAGCGGTTTCTATACAAGACGACGATTGGGAAAGTGCTGCCCAGATCTTTCAACAGGTATCTGAGCAATGGCATGAAAACAAAAAAGTATATTCCTTCTTCTTTAACACAAGTGATGTTATGGATACAGATTTTTCAATAGCTAAGGCAGAGGCTTATATTGCAATGCAGGATGTGGCCCTATCCATGGGAGAGTTGTCCCATATTAAGGAACAGTTGGGCTTTTTACATTCAAATGAACTAATAACTCTTGAAAACATATTTTAATATAGTATTATATAATGACCGATTCGTTAACACTATAAAATTATAAATTATTACCAGTAGAGTAAATATTGTGCGTGAAGTGTCATGAGATGGGATGTAGCTTATGAACGAAAAACTCTGGTTTGCGATACAATATTGCGTCCGCTGCTGCATTAAAGATCTTTTCTCTTTAGTGTAGTTGTAGTTTAAGCCGATTACCTAAGAGGAGGGATTTTTTAATGAAAAAGAAAAGTACAACTAGGCTTATTATCATTGCATTACTCATAGCATTAGAAATTATATTTACAAGATTTTTATCTATTAACACACCTATTTTGCGAATTGGTTTTGGGTTTTTACCCGTGTCCATTGTCGGCATTCTATACGGTCCCCTTTGGGCTGGTGCATCCTATGCCTTGGGAGATATTTTAGGGATGATGATTTTCCCAACGGCGGCTTATTTCCCTGGCTTCACCCTATCCGCCTTTTTAACTGGTCTTGTGTATGGCTTTTTCCTACATAACAAAAAAGTCACATGGAAACGAGCACTTGTAGCCGCAAGTGTGGTGTGTATCATCATTAATCTTGGCCTTGATACGTTATGGTTATATATCTTAATGAACCAAGGTGTTATTGCCTTAATACCAGCCAGGCTCCTAAAGGCTGTTATAATGATTCCCGTTCAAACCGTTATTATAACCTTTGTCTGGGAAAGGCTTTTATCAAAATTAGGGTCCCTGACTGTAAACAGCCACCAGTCCGAGAGATGATTGGCCGTGGCCGTGGTTAACAGCCACCAGCCCGAGAGATGATTGGCCGTGGTTAACAAAATTAAGAAACCAGCTCTCAAGTTAAAACCTGCATCCATAGGTTACGCACTTTGATATTTTCCACATCTATCTGAGAAACACCCTATCTGCTGCCCTTGAGAGCGTAATAGAATGACCTCGCAGTGATTAGGGCAATCGGAACATTCAAAGCTTTCTGTTGAAATATCATCCATGCCTACTTCAAATCCCTTGAAGCAGGTATGGATGTTTTCATTTTCAGTTAATTCCTTTGACATAATCGCTGCCCCATAAGCACCCATTACCTTATGATATTCGGGGACAAAGATCTCACAATTTAGCTCCTCTTCAAAGGCAGCCTTAATTCCTTCATTGGCTGCCACTCCTCCTTGAAAGCAAACCTTTTTCAAAATCTCTTTGCCCTTAGCCACATTACTTAAGTAATTTCGTGCCAAGGCTTTTGACATTCCTGCTATGATATCCTCCATCGTACAACCAAGCTGCTGCTTATGTATGATGTCTGATTCAGCAAACACAGCACAGCGCCCCGCCACCCGTACTGGAGATTCTGCACGAAGGGCGTACTCCCCTAAATTATCAACCTTCAACCCAAGCCTCTCTGCTTGTCTATCTAAAAAAGAGCCGGTACCAGCGGCACAAACCGTATTCATAGCAAAATCCGTAATTACACCATCTTTAAGCAGTATGATTTTTGAGTCTTGACCACCTATTTCAATAATGGTTCTAATTTCCGGATCTATAGTTGCTGCTGCTACGCCGTGGGTCGTGATTTCATTTTTTACCACATCAGCGCCCACAACAACGCCGGCAAGAGACCGGCCGCTTCCCGTGGCACCAACACCAGATATTTCTTCATTTTTATATTTCTCCTCAAGAGTCCTCAACCCCTCTTGAACAGCCATTATGGGATTTCCTTTAGTTTTTAAATAAAGCTGATCTACAATAACCTTGTCCTCATCCATGACGACAAAGTCAGTACTTACCGAACCTACATCAATTCCCATGTAATACATTCCTGCTACCTCCATACGCCCTTTTAGTATTAGCCTTCAACAATCTTTTCCTTCTAAGAAGCATATCTACAAAGGCTTCCACCCTCGTAATATAACCGGCTTCTCCTCCCATCTCATCAAATATGACTGTTAAAACTTTTATGTCAAGTTCTTCGGTAATCTGAGAAAGAACTGATTTTGCAACAATTTCAGGCATACATCCTACAGGGAAAATCTGAATCACCCCATCAAAACTCTCAGCCTTGCTATTTACCACATCACGGACGGTCTCTTTAGCATATCCACCTATGGAATAAGGCAGATAGTGATTGCCCCTCTCTCTTATATTTCTTAACTGCAATGGATTTAAGAGAGTATTCCTGATCCACCATCCTATGGTGATTTTCTTTTCAAAGCAGACCCCCATGTCCATTAAAAGATTCTCTATGTTATGGCTGGCAAAGGGTTCCGTTAGAGAATAAATTTCGCCAGTTAGCAACAACTTAAGGGGCTCTTTATCTTTGTTTACTGGTATTCTTTTCAATTCATAATCTTTACTATCGATAATAGCCAGTGCCTCCTGCAGGCTACTAGCGTTATTCAGCTCTTTCTTACATGCTGTCAATATTTTTTTGCAGTCGCCTTTATTCAGCTCATACCCACAAGTCATATAAGCTCTTTTTTCTAGCTTCTCAAGTTCGCATATGATTCTATACATTCCTTTTAAAGATTGAAGAATATATAAATTGCTTTTATTGCTATCCTGTACAACCTGGGAAAGCCTTCTGATAATTTCCTTCTTTCCTACTGCACTGACAGTATCTAAAAGAATCCACTCAAAATGATATCCTTTTTTATCTAGCACTGACTTTAATAATTCGCCATATTCTCCTAGACGGCAAGGTCCCATGGTAGAAACCATAATCACCGTATCTGCCCCCATTTCATGAGCTTCCATTAGATTATTCAACATAAGTTTAAAGGGAAGGCATATTTCATCGGGGGAGTTTTGACTTCCTATTTCAAGTCCCCTCCTGCTATTTACAGGTGGTCTTATAAGTTCAACTCCGATTTCCTGAAAAAAAAGCCGGGCAATCAGATGGGCATCTCCAAAATGCGGAAAGGTAATTTTCATTTCAACACCTCACTAAAAGCTTCTAGTCTCGTATCAAATCCGGCTTCGCCAGTTTGCTCATCTATTTTTAAAACTAGCATAGGTAAATTTCCTATATTATTTTTTATCATTTCAATGGTGAAGGAATCCGTACCGCAGCAAAAGGAAGATACGTAAATAATGCCTTGAATTTTCCTTTGTTTATACAGTGCAAGAGCCGGGGCGAAATTATTGATAAAGAAAAGCCAATAAGGTTTTTTTATTAAATGCTTTAACTCCTGTTGCTTTTCCTGCATGCTCACTTTTTCCTCTGTAATGACGCCGATATCCATTTTATGAAGTTTCTCAATCAGGTTCATATTGGCAAAAGAATCGTAGATATTATAAGGGTGGCCTGCCAGAAATACAGTGTGTTTATATCCCGTATCCCAGATACCTTGTTCTGTATTTTCCTGAGCTTTAAGAGCTCCATCAAAGGCCCGTTCAAATTTTTCTGATGAAATCCCTATTTTGCTGCTACTCTTCTTTAAGGCTGCCTTAAACTTTAACTTGTCATTCATATAGATAGGTTCTGAAAAAATATTGTTTCCCTTGCCTGTTCCGCTTATCACCAGCTCAGGCAAGCCTGAAAACTTTGGGCAAATGGATTCCCCAAATTCACATTTCATAATTCTAGGTATGGCGACATAATCACAGCTTTCTTGAAGTTTAGCAACATGACCATGAAAGAGCTTCATGGGAAAACAAGCCTCGTCTACACAGTGACGAGTGCCTAAATTGACTATTTCTTTATTAGATTTTGTAGAATATTGAGTATTTATATCAAGATCATGGAAAAAGGTATTGATAAAAGGCTCATATCTATAATAGAGGAGACCTCCAGGAATCCCTACGCGCATAAAAAAAACCTCCAAGCAATAATACACTATATTATTATTGCCTAAAGGTTTTTATTTTATTACAGTTTAAACGTGCTATCCGAATAAATTGTCTGTCATGTTATTCTATGATTTCATACATATTAGCGGCTATTTCTTTTGTACTATGCTCCGAAAGAACTAATACCCGGGCCTTAACCTGAGCATTACCGAAAGTAATCTGGATGATATCTCCTACCTTCACCTCAGAACCTGGTTTTGCTACCTTATCATTAATCAGTATCCGGCCTGTTTCGCAAGCTTCCTTTGCAATAGCCCGCCGTTTAATTAATCTTGAGTTTTTTAAAAATTTGTCGATTCTCATGGTTCCTCTAATAAGTAAGGCAGCTCGTGGCTGCCTTATATTTCTTTATTTATTCACTGCATCCTTAAGAGCTTTTCCTGCTTTGAAAACAGGTGCCTTTGCAGCTGGAATCTTAATAACTTCGTCAGGTTTTCTTGGGTTTCTGCCTAGTCTTTCTTTTCTTTGTCTAGTTTCGAAAGTTCCAAATCCAATTAATTGAACCTTTTCACCCTTTACCAAGGCATCCTCAACACTTGCTACGAATGCATTTACTGCAATCTCGGCATCTTTCTTTGTAAAACCTGTCTTTTCTGCTACACTAGCAACTAATTCAGCTTTATTCACGAACATAACCTCCTTCAATTTGTAAAAAATAATTTGGGTTTGAAGTCAAATACTCTACCTTACTTCAATATTTTGTCACTACTTTTGCTTAATAATCTGTTTTGCCTGATCCCAAAGCTTGTCCATTTCCTCGAGGCTCATTTCTTCTAAAGATAGTCCTTGTTTTTGAGCTGCCTCTTCGATATAAGCGAATCGATTAATAAATTTATTGGCAGTAAGGCCTAAAGCTTCTTCTGGGTTAATGCCAAGGAATCTTGCAACATTCACGATGGAAAACAGTAAATCACCGATTTCTTCCATAATCTTGGATTTGTCACTTCCCTGGTAAACATTGAGGAGCTCTTGAGTCTCCTCTTGAACTTTGGAAAACGCGCCATCCACATTGTCCCAGTCGAAACCTGCCTGAGCAGCTTTTTTTTGAATCTTATAACTTCTTATTAATGCAGGTAGTGCTCTGGGGGTATTTTTCATACCCTGAGTATGTGTCACGTTTCCCTGTTCTTTTCTTTTCACATTCTCCCATTTTTCAAGGGTCTTGTCAATAGTTTCTGGATTATTGTTCAAAAAAACATGAGGATGTCTGCGAATCATCTTTTCACATTCCCTATTGGCAATGCTACATAAATCAAAGCTTCCGCTGTTTTTTCCTAAATCTGCGTGAAAAACAACCTGAAGCAGGACGTCGCCAAGTTCTTCCTCTAGGTTGTCCATGTCACTGTTTTCAATGGCTTCAGCAACTTCATAGGCCTCTTCAAGTAGACAGGTTTTGATACTTTCATGTGTCTGAGCCTTATCCCAGGGACATCCCTCTTCACTTCTTAGGAGTTCAATAATCTTTACCAGGCGCATTACAGCCTCTTCAGCTGTTTTGCCTTCCTTATAGTATTCTACATATCTTTCCTTCATTATTCATTTCCTTATATACAAAATTCATCTACTTTTGAATCTATTAATTATTTTAGCCAGCTTTTTTCCCTTTGGTAGCATTTTAATTTCCTCATCGGTGATGGCCTTTGTCATGAGAACCATGACCACATATACAATTGCCCCTACAGCGATTGATAATATTGTTGAAATAGCATTCCCCAAAAATCCAAATAATAATCTATAGCATATTACTACGATAGCGCCCATAACCAATCCGGATAATGCGGGCTTTACATAAGTTAGCGTGATATTGAATTTTGTACCTGTATATTTTTTTACAGCCATAATATTTAGGGTTGATGCGATTATGTATGCTACAACTGTTCCTATGGCCGCTCCTTTCACGTTTATCCCAGGGACCCCTGTAAGTGTATAGGTAATTATAGCCTTTGCGATAGCACCTATAAATAGATTCCTAACGGGGATCATTTGCTTCCCTATGCCTTGCAGAACACCGGTCAAGGTCTGCACTGTAGAAAGAAAGATTACACCAATGGCCATAATAAAGAGCATCGGTGCGGCACTTGCTGCACTGGCCTTCTGCATAGGGTAAAGAAGCTGCATAATAGGCCCGGAGAGAGCCATAAGTCCAAGGGCACAAGGTAATCCTATGAGAATAGAAGTTCTCAGGCCTAATTGTACATTATGCTGCAGAAATTTCATATCCCTTTGTTTATATGCTGCTGCAATAGCAGGCACCAAGCTCATAGCTACAGCCTGGGTAAGAACCTGAGGAAAGTTAATCAGTGGGCCAGCCATTCCTGTAAGCTGCCCGTATAGGCCGTTTGCCGCTTCATAGGTCCAACCGGTATCCTGGAGCCTTCGCATAACAATCCCTAAGTCAATGGCATTCATAATAGGCATAATAGCTGCACCTATGGTAATAGGTACTGCTATTACAAATATTTTTAACAAAATGGAAGAGGTGTTTTCACCATTTTTTTGGTTTGTTTGACCAATGTTTGCATATATCTTTCTTCTCCTGGCAAGATAAATTGCAATGATTGCTATTAGTCCAGCAACAGCCCCTGCAGTTGCGCCGAAGGAGGCGCCCCCTGCTGCATAGTTTCTTCCGTAGGATAGCATGAAATAAGCTAGAGCAAGCCCTGAAAGAACTCTGAAAAACTGCTCAACTACCTGAGACATGGCTGTAGGTGTCATGTCCTGCATTCCCTGAAAATACCCTCGATAAGAGGCCATGATAGGAACAAATAGCAATGCTGGTGCAATAGCCATCATAGCAAACTTTGCATCGGGATTACCCATGGCTGTCACCAGGGCACCAGCTCCAAAGAAACATATGGATGCTGAGCTAATACCAATAATAAAGAGAAGGACAAAGGAAGTTCGAAATACCCTGTGTGCTTCATAATGGTCACCTACAGCAATACGTTCCGAAACCAGCTTTGATATTGCAATAGGTATCCCTGCAGTGGCTAGGGTCAAGAATAAGACGTAAATAGGATAGGCCGTTTGATAATAGCCCATCCCTTCATCTCCGATTAAATTTGCTAGGGGTATTCTAAAAAAAGCACCTAGAACTTTTATTATGAGTCCTGCAACTCCTAGAATTACAGCACCTTGTATAAAGGATTTTTTTGCCATATTATTTTAGTTCTCCTATAATTCTATTAGTGGCTTTCTGCGCGCCATAAATGACTTTTTCTATGTCAATGGTGAGAAATTCCCCATCCTTATACAGAACCTTTCCATCTACCATGGTCAGTAAAACATCACTACCGGAAGCGGAGTAAACAATATTATTGTTTAAGTTGTGTACAGGGTGCATATGGGGATTTGATATATCAACAACGATCAAGTCAGCTTTGTAGCCCTTTTCTAATCTCCCGCAATCTTCTCTGCCTTGACTTTTTGCCCCAGCCAAGGTGGCTGCCCTTAATGCTTCCTTTGGAGTAATTAGGGTAGGGTCTAGTTGACTCCCTTTATTGGCTAATGCAAAAAACTTCATTTCTTCAATAAAATTCAGGCTGTTATTGCTCGCCACACTATCTGTTCCAATTGCTACATTAACTCCCTTTTCCAGGAGCAAGGGAACATTACAAACACCACTGGCCAGCTTTAGATTGCTGACAGGACAGCTGGCTACCGTAACGCCCTTTTCTGATAGGATGTCAATATCTTCTTCTTCTACCCATACACAGTGTGCCGCCGTAGTCTTAGTGTCAAATAGTCCAAGACTGTTTAGGTATTTTACAGGTGTCATTCCTCCGTGCCTTTTTTTGCACTCTTCATGTTCTGCCTGTGTTTCAGATACATGGACATGCATGTTGGCACCGATGGAATGGGCATATTCAGCTAGCTGAGATACGGTTTTAGGATTAGAGGTATACTCTGCATGAAGGCTCACATCAACTTTGATTTTGCCATTCCCTGCGTTATGGTATTCCATATAGAGGCTCTTTGTTTCCTTAAAACCAGGCAAATCATAAATATCCTGGTCTGTAAAGTTGGTTATGCCTCTGCCTAAGTTATTTTTTACCCCGCTTTCCAAAATGGCTTTTGCCATGATATCGCAAAAATAATACATATCCGTTGTAGATACGATTCCGAAACGCAAAGACTCTGCGATTCCTAGCATCATGCCGTAATAAATTGCATCCTCATCAAGCTTACCTTCAAAAGGAAAGATCCTGTCATGAAGCCAGCTTTGAAGGGGTAGATTCTCTCCGTACCCTCTCATCAGAGTCATTGGCGTATGTGCATGAGCATTGTAGAAACCACTCATCAAGACCTTGCCTGTGCCATCATAGCTCTCCCCATAGTCCTGCTGTGGTTCCTCTGTACTAACATAGTCAATTATGTCGTCTTTTATGCCAACGTACAACCCTTCCCTTGGAGAAAAATTATCATCTAATATTGTAATATTCTTAAATAACATACTCTTACCAATACCCCCATATTCTATATTTGTGAATGTAGACACTTTTACTTTAAGTTATAGTAAAAAACAAGAGCAGTAAACCCATCTAGTGGTTAAAATTCAATATTATCCAAAAATTAATTATATCACATGAATTCAAAAGTTTCTATACTGCCAAAGACCGAGAGATGATTGGCTGTGGCCGGGATTGCCACAGCCAATCATCTCTCGGTCTTTGGCAGGTTTTTGCCTTTTGCCATCTTTTTAGGAATAAAAATCCAACAAAAAAATCCTCGGATTATTTAGAAATATTCGCATAAATTATTTCCTATTACAGATACTATTTCCACAAGAACAAGATACTGATAGTTCATTTCGTTAAATTAATTATTCGAAAGTTCGACAAATATTTAAGTTTTTTATCCTTTGAGGAATAATTTTGAGAGGAGATATATCAAAATGAAGGCAACAGGAATAGTTAGAAGGATTGACGATCTGGGACGCGTTGTTATCCCAAAGGAAATAAGGCGAACCCTGAGAATTCGCGAGGGCGATCCCCTTGAAATATTTACTGATAGGGAAGGAGAGGTCATTTTAAAAAAATATTCACCTATTAGTGAACTGAGCCAATTTGCCGTGGAATATGCTGATTGTGCATCTCAGATTTTAGGGAATCTCATTATTATTTCTGATACAGATCATGTTATCGCCGTTTCAGGAGGTCCTAAAAAAGACTTCCTAGACAAAAGAATAAGTAAGGATTTAGAGAAGGTCATTCAAGATAAGACTAGCAGGTTAATTCATGAAAAGGAATCAATAGTTGAAGTTATAAATGAAAAAGATAGCTTGAATGAATATTCCTCTCAAGTGTTGGTGCCCATTCTTTCCCAGGGCGATGCCATTGGCGCCTTTATCATACTATCAAAGGATGAGGAGAACCCTTTGATGGACATGCAATTAAAGGCAGCAGAAATCGGAGCAAGCTTTCTTGCTAGGCAGATGGAAAGCTAGGGCTTGGGGTACCCTATCAAGTGCAATAAAAAACCAGCTTTATGCAAGTGAATTTAAACTCTTGCATAGGGCTGGTTTTTTTCATGACTGCCGGAGACCGAGAGATGATTGGCCGTGGCCGCGCCAGCCACGGCCAATCATCTCTCGGTCTCTGGCAGTTTTACTTTTTAGTGATCAATATCAGTTCTGGTGGGTTTTCAGGTTGATTTAGTAGATTTATATATGCTGCATGATATTGCTTTTTACACAGACCCTGGGCCATCTCTAGAATAGCCTGCTTTTCTTCAGATCCCTCTTTGTGACCACTATAAGCCACTATGGCGATAATGCCATTTGGGCGTATCAAGGCTAATGATTTTTCAATGGCCACCAATGTGGTATCGGATTTTGTCGTAACCTCTTTATTGCCTTTTGGAAGATAGCCAAGGTTAAAAAGTATAGCTGAAATTTTTCCCTTGTCTCTGTCTTCTATATGCCTGTCCATGAAGTGGTGTGAATCCTGAATATAGTGACAGTTATCCATAAGCCCAGCTTCTGTAAGAAGCTGCCTAGTGTTATTGAGGGCTTCTTCCTGTATATCAAAGGCATAAACCTTACCTTGGGAACCTACCAGCTGACAAAGATACAAAGTATCCTTCCCATTTCCACATGTGGCATCAACGGCAATATCTCCCGGAGATATGTATGAGGAAATGATATACCTTCCCAATTCTGTAGTTTTAGTAATCAGGTTTTTCATTTTTATTTCTTTACGCCGATTTATTCTGAATCATCTGAAACAGGGGTATCCCCATCCTCATTGACCTCATCAAGCTGTTTTCTCAAATCAGGATATTCCTCTGTCAAATATTCAACACCAATATCTTCCTTTAGAGCACTTAGCTTTTTGTCGGCTTCTTCACCGATGAGTACGCTTTCTATATAGTTGATTACATCCTCCATAGGGTAGTATCCTTGATTTTTGTCTGTCACCTTAATAATATGATATCCAAATTGGGTTTTCACCAGCTCGCTCATCTCACCTGGCTGTAACGCAAAGGCAGCTTCTTCAAATTCTGTAACCATCTGGCCACGTCCGAAGGTACCTAGCTCACCACCATTTTCACTTGTTCCATCAATGCTATGCTCTTTGGCTAGCTCAGCAAAGCTAGCGCCACCTTTAAGCTCTTCTAGAATTTCCTTAGCCAGTTCTTCGTCCTCCACTAAAATATGACTGGCGGTAACGGTATCTGCTTTGAATAATTCTTTACTGGATTCATAATAGGAAGAGGCTAACTCATCAAAATTACCCATGTCAGCTTTTATTTCATCAAATAAAGCTTCCGCATAATGTTGGCTTGCAAAATAGTTCTTTAATGTAGTATCAGTAATATTATTTTTTTCTATAAAATCACCATTCTTTTCTTTTGACTCATCAATATAATCTTGTACCTTCTGGTCAAAGTCCTCTGGCAGCGCCTCCTTCGCCGTACCTTCATAGTGCTGCTTTAAGACTTCCACCATGATCAAGTTTTCTAACATAAGAGGCTTGATTTGTTCCATCATATCCTCTGTTAATGTGCCTATATCCACCCCTTCGTTAAGGGCTGTATATTTCACATAAGCATCAAGCTCATCCGATGTAATAGTTGTGTCTCCCACCTTTACCAGATCCTTTGGTTCCTTCTTACCACATCCGGCTAAGCTAAAAATCATTGTTAGAACCAGCAAAATTGCCACAAATTTCTTCATTCGCTACTCTCCTCTTGTTTTATTTCCGTATATTCTATCACAATTTTATTCAAAAATATGATAATTTCATGAAGTTTATCTTTTCCTTTAAAATTTATTTTAATGAAGGTCTTCACACCTCCATGTATCAATATATTCATACCATAATCTGCTGACAAAGAAGATAGAATTTTGGGGTTCAAGATATTCTGAGGGTGGAATTCAGCTACCATTTTTTTATTCTCTTCAAAGATCCTTGAAATTCCCGCTTTTTCAGCCATAGATCGTATATAGGCAATTTGCACTAGGTTCATGGTTTCCTTTGGAATATCACCAAATCGATCCGTCAGCTCATCCACAATCTCAAGCTGATCCTCTTCATCTTTTATTGACGCTATTTTCTTATACATTTGAAGCTTAAGTAGCTCATCGGAAATATAGCTTTCAGAAATGTAAGCAGGCACCTCAAGCTCAATAGAGATTTCTTCTCTATCTGGATTGACTACTTCTCCACCCAAGGCGCGAACGGCATCGTCTATCAGCTTACAATATAACTCATATCCAATCATCATCATATGGCCGTGTTGCTCTGTTCCTAGCAGGTTTCCGGCTCCCCGGATTTCCAGATCTCGCATGGCAATGTGAAAGCCTGATCCAAATTCAGTAAATTCCTTGATGGATCTTAACCGTTTTTCTGCAATCTCTGTTAAAATCTTATTCTTTTGGTACATAAGATAAGCATAGGCCATCCTGTTGGAACGTCCGACCCTGCCTCTTAGCTGATAAAGCTGAGACAGCCCAAACCGATCCGCGTCTAATATAATAATGGTATTTGCATTGGGAATATCAATACCTGATTCGATAATAGTGGTTGCAACCAACACATTATGCTTTTGATTAATAAAATCCAGCATTACATCCTCAAGCTGCTTCTCATTCATCTGCCCATGGCCCACTGTCACAGAAGCCTCAGGAACGATTTCGCTGATTCTTGAAGCAACTTTATAAATTCCTCGGACCCTATTATATACCACATAAACCTGGCCGCCCCGATCAAGCTCTCTTTGAATGGCATCTGCCAGCAGCTGATCATCCTGCTCTAAAACATAGGTTTGTACTGGATATCTTTCTTCCGGCGGCTCTTCTAAAACACTCATGTCCTTAATTCCAACTAAAGACATATGAAGAGTTCTAGGGATGGGTGTTGCAGATAAGGTTAACACATCAATATTGTGTTTTAATTTCTTTAAGGCTTCTTTGTTCTGAACACCAAATCGCTGCTCCTCATCGATAACAATCAGCCCTAAATCCTTAAAACCAACGTCCTTGGATAATAGCCTGTGGGTTCCTATAAGCACATCTATGCTACCCTGTTTAGTTGCTTCGATAATAGCTTCTTGCTGCTTCTCAGTTCTAAAACGGCTAAGCATTTCTACCTTAAAGGGAAACCTTTCAAATCTGTCTTTAAAGGTGTAATAATGCTGGTTGGCTAATATGGTTGTGGGCACCAAAACAGCTGCTTGTTTCCCATCAGCAACACATTTAAAGATGGCCCTTGCCGCGACCTCGGTTTTTCCATAACCTACATCACCGCAAAGAAGCCTCTCCATAGATATGTTCTTTTCCATATCCTCTTTAATTTCTTTGATGCATCGAAGCTGGTCCTCTGTTTCCTCATAAGGAAACATATCCTCAAATTCCCGTTGCCATATACTATCAGGAGAAAAGGCATACCCCCCGGCTGCCTTTCTTTGGGCAGATAACTCTAGTAACTCCTTCGCCATATTAACAACGGCTGCCTTTGCTTTTGCTTTTGTTTTTTTCCATTCACCGCTGGATAGCTTATTGATTTTCGGCGTAGCCCCGTCAGCACCTACATACTTTTGAATCAAATCCATTTGCTCAATGGGCACGTAAAGCATATCCTCGCCGGCATACTTAATCTTTAAATAGTCCTTTTTTATATTTTGTATTTCTAGCTGCTGGACGCCGATAAATTTACCAATCCCATGGTTCTCGTGAACCACATAATCACCTTTTTTAATATCTGTAAAAGCTTTGATGGGCTTTGCATTCTTCCGTTGCTTCTTGGATTTTCTTTGTTTTCGGGTAACAAATATATCTCCATCCCACAAATAAATCAGCTTTTCCTCAGGAAATTCCATCCCTGCGGAAATACTGCCCCTTGCCAGCTTTACTTTCTCTTCGATGCCACTGCCCATTAGAAAGCTTTTTAGATTTTCGACCCTTTCTTGAGTCGAGCAAAGGATAGTGATATCGTAGCCTAGCTTCACATAGCGTTTTAACTCTGTCTCAAGAAAATCCATGCGGCCGTTGAATATAGGGGCTTGCTTAGATTGTATTTGAATATTAGCAGAGAACCTGTCTATCCCCTTTATCATCTTTTGAAAAGGCGTAAAAACAAAGACTCTGTTTCTTTTATAAATGTTATCTAAATCTGATTTATTGGGGTAAATTTTATGATCATAAGGGATAGCTTCCCCTCTTTCTAAGATGATTTTGAAATCCTCTTTATTTTCCTGCTCTTGAAATTCCAAAACCTCTCTGACCCTATCCGGGTCATCCACTATTAATGTACCCTTGGGATCCATATAATCCCAAAGATATTCTGTTTCATCATAAAAATAGTGGATGTAATTCTCTAATAGCTGTACATTGGTAGCATTCTGTATAAATTCTATAAGGCTATCCTTCCTCTTGAGAAGTCTTTCCTTTGCATCGCCCTCGAGCTTCTTCCCATGGGCATCGTAAGCTTTACCAAGCTTTGTCGCGGCATTTTTAAAAAGCTCTTCCTCTTGAACCATCTGCTCTGCTGGATAAATTTCAACAGAATTCATATTTTCCATAGATCGTTGAGTAATGGGATCAAAGGACCTAATGGAATCGATTTCTGTATCAAAAAACTCTATCCTGTAGGGATATTCCGAGTCTGCAGGGAAGATATCTAAAATCCCTCCCCGAATCCCATATTGACCTCTAGATTCCACAGAGCCTGTTCTTTCATAGCCCATAAAAGTTAAGCTTTCCTTAATGGTCTCTAAATCAGCATCCTCGCCTACTGTGAATTCAAGGAGATTCTTTTTAAAGATTTTATGAGGAACCAGCCTTTTCACTGCGCCAGAGATGGGGGATATAACGATACAGTCGTCGCCTGAAAGTAAGGCTTTTAATGCAGAAAGCCTTTCGTCTAAAATGCCGTGGCTTTTGGCCTCGTACCTCAAAAACATCTTCTCTTCTTCAGGAATAACATAAATTTTTTCATCAACAAAAAATGACAGATCCTCTGCCATTTTTTTTGCTTTAGAATAGGAAGTGGTAAGAATCAGTGTCTGATTTTTTCTTTCCTTAACGATGAGTGAGGCAACAAGCATAGCCCGTCCCTCAGAGATACCAGAAATATTAATGATTCCTTTGGCATCCCTAGCCAGTTCTTTTATTCTGCTTAGGTTACCCTCTTTGGGAATATCACTCATTTTTTTCTGCTTCCTTTTCAGCTGATGCTTTAATATTGTATTCACCCATAGCGATATCTATGCCTTTTTCCAGAATACACTCTACCGCTGCTGCAGCGTTATTTACTGCGTCTTCCATCAATTTTTTATCTTCTTTGTTAAATCCGCCTAACACATAGTTGGCGAGCTCCATTTTTCTTTCCCCTCCAATACCTATGCGAATTCGTTTAAATTGGTCTGATTGAATGTCATATATGATGGATCGCATTCCGTTATGGCTCCCTGCGCTCCCTTTTTTTCTGATTCGAAGGCTACCCATAGGGATATCCACATCGTCATAGATTACAATCAATTGACTCACATCAGCTTTGTAATATTCCATTACCTCTCGCACGCTATTTCCACTTAAATTCATGTAGGTTTGGGGTTTTACTAGTAGCACCTTTTGACCGGAGATGAACCCCTCTCCGATCAGTGCTTTATGTTTTATTTTATTGATTTTTATCCCATGATTTTCCGCCAACAAATCTAAGGTGATAAAGCCTATATTATGCTTCGTATGCTCATACTTCCTGCCAGGGTTTCCAAGGCCAACAACTATGTACATACTATCACCTAGTCGAAAAGCCTGCTAATGGAATCGTTAGTAAATATTCTAATCATAGCCTCTGCAAACAAAGGTGCTACTGAAAGCATCTTTATCTTAGGAATTCTTTTTTCTTCAGGGATAGGCGTTGTGTTAAGGAGCACTAGCTCTTTAATTGCTGAATTCTCAATTCTTTCTATAGCAGGGCCGGATAGAATAGGATGAGTTGCACATGCATAAACATTCTTTGCACCTAATTCAAGAAGGGCGTTGGCTGCATTGGTAATGGTTCCTGCTGTATCAATCATGTCATCCACAAGAATAGCATTTTTGCCTTCGATGTCTCCAATGATATTCATGACTTCTGAGACATTTGCCTTGGGCCTTCTTTTATCTACGATAGCAATAGGAGCATCTAAAGGATGAGCCATGTTTCTTGCTCTTGTGACACTTCCATGGTCCGGTGATACTACCACCACATCATCCAGCTTCATCTCTCTAAAATATTTAACTAATATAGGCATTCCTAGAAGGTGGTCTACAGGAATATTAAAGTAGCCTTGTATCTGTGATGCATGCAGGTCCATAGTGACCACACGATCCGCCCCTGCACTGCTTAATAAATCTGCTACTAATTTTGCTGTTATTGGATCTCTAGCTTTTGCCTTTCGGTCTTGTCTCGCATATCCATAATAAGGAATAACGGCATTGATTCTGCCTGCGGAAGCCCTCTTCATGGCATCGATCATAATCAAAAGCTCCATTAAGCTGTCGTTTACCGGATTACAGGTAGGTTGTACGATATAAGTATCAATCCCTCTCACTGTTTCCCATAAGCTTACAGAAACCTCACCATCGCTAAATTTACTAACGGTGGCTTTTCCTAATGGTTTACCCATAATTGATGCTATTTCCTCTGCCAGCTCTAAATTTGCATTACCGGCAAAAATTTTGAAATCCGGGAAGATTCCATTTTTCATTATTTTACCTCTTTCTTTTTTCACCTTGTTTATTACTCTACTTTCTTTTTGTTTTTGTCTAATAGGCCTCTTCTTTGAACCCATCCTTCAATAGTTTTAGCTTTTGCTCTACCTACACATAACGCCCCTTTAGGGATATTTGTGGTAACAGTTGTTCCTGCTGCGATATAAGCGCTTTCTTCAATGGTGACAGGAGACACCACATTTGAGTTGCACCCAATAAAAGCACCGTCCTTTACCATGGATCGATGCTTGTTTAATCCATCATAATTAACAAATATTACCCCACAACCGATATTTACATTTTCGCCCACATCTGAGTCGCCAATATATGCAAGATGGGAAGCTTTTGTTCCGTTTCCTAAAGAAGCATTTTTAACTTCTACGAAATCTCCAACCTTTACCCCATCCCCTAGCTTGCTGTTGGGTCTCAAATATGCAAATGGTCCAATGGTAGTATTATTGCCCACTTCGCTGTTTAAAATTACTGAGTTTTGAATCTCATTTTCATTTCCAACCTTTGAGCTTACAATTCTGGTGTTTTGCCCTAAAATACAATTTTCTCCGATAACGGTGGGTCCTTCCAAAATAACACCTGGGTAAACGATGGTTCCTTTCCCAATCACTACCTCTTCATCTATGTAAGCCGCTTTTAAGTCTATAAAACGCACGCCTTTTGAAAGGTGTTTTAGATTGATCTCAACTCTTTTTTTTTCACTTTCTTCGTATTCTATCAACTCTTTCATCTCTTTTATTAAATCCCCCAAATTTCTTCACTTAACCCAGCACAACCCAGCACAAAATTTCCCGCCCAGTTAATTATACCATCTCACTATTCGTAGATAAAGTGTAACACGAAAAATGTTTGGGTAAAAAGGCTTAACTTTTTTTGCCAGCCTAGAGTATTTTGGGCGCGGTTAAGGGCATGCTTCCCTTTTCTATAATTATTTCCGCTACCTTATATATATCACCTGCACCCATGGTTATAACCAGGTCGCCACTCTGGGCATTATTAAGAACAAAGCTCGCCATCTCTTCGAAATCATCAAAATAATGAGCTTCCTTAGCGGGGTTGACTCGTTTTATCTCATTCACTAGTTCCTTTGAGCTTATTTTATAAATATTCTTTTCTCTTGCAGCATAAATTTCAGCCATAACTACCTTGTCGGCCTCATCAAAGGATTCAGCAAATTCGTCAAATAGCGCTACAGTTCTAGTGTAGGTGTGGGGTTGGAAAAGACACCAAATATTATTATGTTCAACATTCTTCGCTGCCTTTAAGGTAGCTTTGATTTCTGTTGGGTGGTGGGCATAGTCGTCTATCACTCTTACATTGTTTTGAGTCACACCAATGACATCAAACCTTCTTTGAGTTCCTGTATAAGCTTCTAAAGTAGAAACAATGGATTCTGCTGGTACCCCAAGCTCATATCCGCAAGCAAAGGCAGCTAAAGAATTTGCTATATTATGTTCACCTGGTATAGCAAGCTGCACAGTGCATAAATCCTTTCCTTGGTAACTAATATTAAAGGTAGGCATGCCTGCAGAATTAAACAAAATATTGGAAGCATAATAATCGCATTTTTCATTAAATCCAAAAGTGATTACTTCGCTGCTCAAGTTTTTAATCAAGCTCTTAACAAAGGGGTTTCCATCAAATGCGATAATTTTTCCCTGCTTTGGAACTAGTTTGGTGAATTTTTCAAAGGAGCTAACTATATGCTCTACATCTTTAAAGTAATCTAGATGATCAGAATCGATATTTAGAATAATTTCGATCATAGGATTTAAGTATAGAAAACTATCCATATATTCGCAGGCCTCAGTAACAAAATACTCGCTATTGCCCACCTTTACATTGCCATTAATCTCTTCTAGCTTACCTCCCAGAAGTATGGTTGGATCCTTGTATCCCTTTTCCAATATTAGGGATATCATGGAAGTTGTGGTGGTCTTCCCATGAGTTCCTGCAACAGCAATACTTTTTTCATACTCCTTCATCAATACACCAAGGACATCAGCCCTGGTGACAGAGGGAATACCATTTTCAGCTGCGGCTACAAGCTCTGGATTATCCAAGGCCACTGCCGACGAGTAAATAACCAGGTCTGCCCCGGTTACGTTTTTGGCTCGGTGCCCCAAAAAAATCGATGCACCCTTTTCTATTAATCTATCTGTAATTTCACTTTCCTTCATATCTGACCCGGACACCCGATAGCCTCTTGATAAAAAAATTTCTGCAATGGCGCTTAGGCCAATGCCTCCGATGCCAACACAGTGGATATGCCGGAAATCATTCAAATTTAGCATCACAAATCCTCCGCTATTCTCTCTATTAAATTGTTTTTTGAAACAATCTTAATTCATTCCTTCTTATTTATAATAACCTTAATTTAAATTTTCTAGTTGGACAAAGTGATTATATCACAATTCCTTGAAAATAATGCTTTGAATTTGACAAAACCCCCCAAACCGAATAAAATTATCACACTCGTATATTTATATTCTTTGGCAACGGAGGATGTTACTCATGAAAAGATCTGGTAGAATTGGCGCCATGATAAAAATTTTATCTGATAACCCTAATAAACTTTATTCACTGAGCTATTTTTGCCAGCTTTTTGGTGCTGCCAAATCTAGTATCAGCGAGGATATTCAAGCAGCCAGACAAATTCTTTCGGAAATGGAGCTGGGTATCATCGAAACCATTCCAGGTGCTGGTGGCGGAGTAAAGTTTGTTCCATACATTTCTCTTTCCGACGCCCATGACCTTCAAAACCTTCTTTGTGATAAATTAAAAGATGAAAGCCGGATTCTAGGCGGCGGATTTTTATATACATCGGACTTAATGTTTGATTCTGCTATTGTAAAGCGTGCCGGTGAAATATTTGCTAGAAAATTCATGGATCTACGTGCAGACTATGTGGTTACCATTGAAGCTAAAGGGATTCCTGTCGCATTAATGACTGCGCACCAGCTAAACCTACCATTAGTAGTCATCCGCCGGGAAAGCAAAATCTCAGAGGGTTCTACCGTAAGCATCAATTACTTTTCCGGATCATCTGGACGGATTCAGAAAATGTCAATTGCAAAAAGAGCGGTGAAGCCTGGTTCAAAGGCCATCATTATTGATGATTTCATGCGAGCCGGGGGCAGTGTTAAGGGTGTAACGGATATTCTTGGTGAATTCGATGTAGAAGTGGTAGGAACTGGGGTGGTTATTGCTTCCACTGTTCCTGAACAGAAAAAAATAAATGACTTCTTCCCCTTAATTTGTCTGGGTGCTGTAGACGAAAACAAAAAAACCATCGAAGTCTTTCCGAATAATCTGATTTTTTTCGAAAATGTCTTGTAAATTTTTCTAATTGCTATATAATGTTTTAAAGATGAATGCGTTTAGCGCACTTGAGAATGGAATAGGCATGAAAGGATGGTGTCAGTATGGATATAACTGATGTAAGAGTTCGTAAAGTCAATGATGAAGGCAAAATGAAGGCTGTTGTGTCGGTGACTTTTGATGATGAGTTTGTCGTTCATGATATTAAGATTATTGAAGGACAGAATGGCTTATTCATTGCTATGCCGAGCAGAAAGATGGGAGAAGGTGACTTTAGGGACATCGCCCACCCATTAGTGTCAGAAACCCGTAACAAGATCAAAGATGCGATTTTCGCTGAATACGAAAAAGTTCTGGCAGCAAGAGAAGAAGAGGAAAATGCTGCTCCTTCTCAAGAAGAAGAGTAATAATAGTTCAAATACATATCACAAACAAAACTGGCTCTATGTCAAATGTTGGGGTTGAGCCTTGTAAAACAGAATGAAAATATTTTTCTAGAGGCGGTGTAAACCGTCTCTAGTTTTTCTTATTAAAGTTCTAATAAATCATCCCTAACCCTCATATAAAATCACACCAAAATTAATGTAACCAGGATATTGGCTACAAGTAGCGGTCACCGTATCAGAATTTAATGAAATAATGATCTATGCTGCAGTTGCATGAAGAATCCTATTCCTGAATCGTTTAAAATTTTTAACTCCGAAGGATATTCTCTTAATGACCTTGATTTTGTTGTTTGTCCCCTCGGTAAATCCATTACTGAATCCACAATCGAAGGCAGCGAGTATCTCTTTGTCCCATCTGCTGAAGGTACCAACACAGCTTTTAAAATCTTGAAGATCCACACTTCCAACCAGCAGAAACCATTCCTTTAAACGTGATCTTGCCTGGTGGATATCTTTACTGGCCATAAAGGAATAGAATTTTTCCTTCAACATATAGGCATCTCTAATATTAGTTGAAACTTGAAGCATTCCTTCAAGCTGGATACGCTCATCCTGGGTAAGGTCTTCATTATGCTTAAGGAGTATCCATCTACTCTTTTTAAAATATATCCGTCTGTCTTTGCCAAACTTCTTTTGCTCCTCCTTCCGAACCCTTTCTAAAGCCCACGTCACTTGTCTGCAAACGTGGAATTTGTCTGCGACTACCTGTGCATTTGGGAATAGCGAGTGCACAATCTGGCGAAAATGATTACTCATATCTATTACAAAATATTTCACATTGTTTCTATCAGCCTTATCTATATCTAGAAAATATTTGTAGAGATCCTCAGCCTTACGGCTCTCCAAGATGTCAAGAACCTGCTTCTTTTTAGGGTTTGTAAGTATGCATTGGAATTTGTGGCCGCCTGCGTTTCCTTTGAATTCGTCAATAGATAGAACCTCCGGTAAAGATGGCTTGGGGTAAGATATATAGTCTAATAGTCTAGCTGCAGCCGTTTGTGATACATTATGACGTTCAGCCACGCTTTTTATCGAGCATACTCTTCTAAACTCGTCCATGATTTGCGCCTGCTTTCTTGTGGTAATTCTCTGATACTTTGGAAGAAAGCTGATGTTTTGATTGAAACTTTTACCGCAATGAGGGCAATAATAACGTCTTTTATGTATGTGCAGGTATACAGCAGTTCCAAATATAGCTGAATCTTTCACTATTTGAGTCCGGTAATCATGAGTTCTTTTTGTTTCGTGTCGACAATGTGGGCACACTTGAGTCTCCAGCTTCATTTCAAGGTAGATGTGAACCGATCCTTCAACATTTTCCACTTTTGTCACAATTACATCTTTTAATCCGAGTAATTCTTCAGTATAATCAGTATAGAGCATAATAAAACCTCCTTAAATATTGTTGTGGTGACTCTATTTTACAAGAGATTTTATTAATGCTCTATCTTTTTTTGCAAAAAAGAGAAAAGTTGGAGCATTTGATTTTCTCAAATACCCCAACATTCATTATAGAGCCACAAAACTACAGACTGCAAGCATGCCTGTAGTTTTTCTTTTTTTCTTAATATTCCAATCCTTTTCGGCTCTATGTCAAATGTTGGGGTTGAGCCTTGTAAAACAGAATGAAAATATTTTTCTAGAGGCGGTGTAAACCGTCTCTAGTTTTTCTTATTAAAGTTCTAATAAATCATCCCTAACCCTCATATAAAATCACACCAAAATTAATGTAACCAGGATATTGGCTACAAGTAGCGGTCACCGTATCAGAATTTAATGAAATAATGATCTATGCTGCAGTTGCATGAAGAATCCTATTCCTGAATCGTTTAAAATTTTTAACTCCGAAGGATATTCTCTTAATGACCTTGATTTTGTTGTTTGTCCCCTCGGTAAATCCATTACTGAATCCACAATCGAAGGCAGCGAGTATCTCTTTGTCCCATCTGCTGAAGGTACCAACACAGCTTTTAAAATCTTGAAGATCCACACTTCCAACCAGCAGAAACCATTCCTTTAAACGTGATCTTGCCTGGTGGATATCTTTACTGGCCATAAAGGAATAGAATTTTTCCTTCAACATATAGGCATCTCTAATATTAGTTGAAACTTGAAGCATTCCTTCAAGCTGGATACGCTCATCCTGGGTAAGGTCTTCATTATGCTTAAGGAGTATCCATCTACTCTTTTTAAAATATATCCGTCTGTCTTTGCCAAACTTCTTTTGCTCCTCCTTCCGAACCCTTTCTAAAGCCCACGTCACTTGTCTGCAAACGTGGAATTTGTCTGCGACTACCTGTGCATTTGGGAATAGCGAGTGCACAATCTGGCGAAAATGATTACTCATATCTATTACAAAATATTTCACATTGTTTCTATCAGCCTTATCTATATCTAGAAAATATTTGTAGAGATCCTCAGCCTTACGGCTCTCCAAGATGTCAAGAACCTGCTTCTTTTTAGGGTTTGTAAGTATGCATTGGAATTTGTGGCCGCCTGCGTTTCCTTTGAATTCGTCAATAGATAGAACCTCCGGTAAAGATGGCTTGGGGTAAGATATATAGTCTAATAGTCTAGCTGCAGCCGTTTGTGATACATTATGACGTTCAGCCACGCTTTTTATCGAGCATACTCTTCTAAACTCGTCCATGATTTGCGCCTGCTTTCTTGTGGTAATTCTCTGATACTTTGGAAGAAAGCTGATGTTTTGATTGAAACTTTTACCGCAATGAGGGCAATAATAACGTCTTTTATGTATGTGCAGGTATACAGCAGTTCCAAATATAGCTGAATCTTTCACTATTTGAGTCCGGTAATCATGAGTTCTTTTTGTTTCGTGTCGACAATGTGGGCACACTTGAGTCTCCAGCTTCATTTCAAGGTAGATGTGAACCGATCCTTCAACATTTTCCACTTTTGTCACAATTACATCTTTTAATCCGAGTAATTCTTCAGTATAATCAGTATAGAGCATAATAAAACCTCCTTAAATATTGTTGTGGTGACTCTATTTTACAAGAGATTTTATTAATGCTCTATCTTTTTTTGCAAAAAAGAGAAAAGTTGGAGCATTTGATTTTCTCAAATACCCCAACATTCATTATAGAGCCTCCTTTTCTGTTAATTCAACAATTTTATTTTTCATTATTTTTCAACTAGTCACATATACTCTAACGAGATATGCAATGGAGGATAAATAATGAAAAGATACTACAAGAATATTTTGAAGTACGCTATTTGTATATGCCTATTGGTGTGTTTTTCCTTGATCATAATGCCCATGGTATTAGTGGGTTTATACCCCAATGCAATAGTACCGGACAAGGATCCTTCTCCTTCTGAAGGTGAGCCCCGTCTAATCACTGTCTATAGACACAATACTAGCAAAACCGAAACTATTGACTTTGAAGAGTATGTGAAAGGTGTAGTTGCAGGAGAAATGCCATCTAATTTTGAGATGGAAGCATTAAAAGCTCAGGCCGTTGCTGCAAGGACCTATTCACTATCTAAGATCATTCGCTCCGGTGATGGTGGCAACCCAGATCATCCTTCTGCACCCATTTGCGACGACACCCATTGCCAGGTTTATCGTAGCCCAGCGGAGCTAAAGGAAATTAAATCTGAAGAATGGATGAATACCGGATGGCCAAGAATTGAAGAAGCTGTAAATAGTACAAGAGGACAACTCATGTACTATGAGGGTTCCCTTGTGGAGCAGCCCTTGTTCCATTCTTCCAGTGGGGGGCGAACAGAAAATTCCGAGGATGTTTTTGTTTCTGCACTCCCTTATTTAAGAGCTGTGGACAGTCCCTATGAAAAAGATGCGCCTCATCAAAACCAACAGTTAACAATTCCATTAGACGAGTTCACAAAAAAATTAAAAAGAGCCTATCCTAATGAAAATATAGGCACCATTAAGAGCAGCACTGTAAAAATCCTAAGTCGCAGCGACGGAGGGCGAGTGGTTGATGTAAAGATAGGAAATTTAACGCTAAAGGGCCGAAAAATCCGAGAAATCTTCGGCCTGCGCTCTGCCAACTTTACTTTATCTATTCAAGGAAACACTGTAGTCTTTACCTCTGACGGCTATGGCCATGGTGTTGGAATGAGCCAGTGGGGCGCCAATGGAATGGCCCAAGCAGGTTACAACTACAAAGAGATTCTTTCCCATTATTACACCGGTGTGGAAATATATTAGTTTCTAGTCATCCACCCGAGAAATCTTTGCGCCTAACCTATTGAATTTTTCAATAAAACCCGCATATCCTCTTTCAATATGATATATCTCAGATATTTCCGTACAGCCTTCTGCAGTAAGACCTGCTAGAACTAAAGCAGCCCCTGCCCTAAGGTCAGTGGAAATGACTTGAGCCCCCTGGAGCTTTCTTTCACCCTGTATTACTGCACTTCTTCCTTCAATTTTTATGTTTGCACCCATTCGATTCAGCTCACCGATATGCATGTATCTATTTTCAAATACTGTTTCGATGACCACGCTGGTACCCTTCACTGTTGTTAGAAAGGCCATGAACTGAGATTGCATATCAGTGGGAAACCCAGGGTAAGGTAGGGTCTTTATATCTGTAGATATAAGAGGGTTAACGTCTCCTCTAACTCTTATGCCTTCATCTCCATCCTCGATGACAACTCCACATTCTTTAAGCTTTGCAATAATGGGTTTTACATGGTCCGATACAACATTCTTTATTAATACATCTCCCCTAGTCATGGCGGCCGCAACCATAAAGGTGCCTGTTTCAATCCTATCAGGGATTACTGCATGTTTTGTTCCGTGAAGCTTTTCTACTCCTTCGATCTTAATAGCATCTGTACCGGCGCCCTTGATCTTAGCCCCCATCTTGTTTAAAAAGTTGGCCAAATCAACAATTTCGGGCTCTTCTGCAGCATTTTCAATAACAGTAATGCCCTCAGCTAAAGATGCCGCCATCATGATGTTTTCCGTAGCTCCCACGCTTGGAAAGTCCAAATAAACATTACTACCTACCAGCTTATCTGCACAGGCCTCAACATAGCCGTGACCTTCAGTAATGGTAGCCCCTAAAGCCTGAAAACCTTTAAGATGAAGGTTAATAGGCCTGGCGCCAATGGCGCAGCCCCCCGGTAATGCAATTCGTGCCTTGCCGGTTCTGGCAAGCAAAGGACCCATAGCCAGTATGGACGCCCGCATTTTTTTGACTAGCTCATAAGGAGCTTCCTCTGCAAGAATGTTATGAGTAGTAATCTCTATCAAATTTTCTTCTTTATTTGTCTTTATTTCTGATCCGATGCTTGCTAGAAGCTTGCACATAACTTCTACATCCCGTAAGGCGGGAGCTTCGTATATAGAACAAGTCTCGTCTGTTAATAAGGCAGCAGACATAATTGGTAGAACTGCATTTTTTGAACCGCTTATTTCAACTTCCCCTTTTAGGGGACCACTTTTTTTTACTAAAAATTTGGCCACTATCTTCCTCCAGATTATCTATTTAAGTTTGAATTACTCGTATGTTTTATAGTAAAATTCACAGTTAAGTTTGAATCTTGATTTTAATATTTATTCTAATAGTTATCCTTTAAGCCTACTGAAAAATCGCCTGAGGCCAAGCCAAAGGCGTTTATACTCATACCTTAATAGTATACCTTTTATCCAATTATTTTTCAATTAGATAATAAAAAAACCAGTAAAACCAATACCTTCCAATTAAAAAGAAAGAAGTCTTATAAATGCTAAAGGGGGACAAAAACATATTTTGCGCAGACTTCTTTCTCTTATATTTCCATTATCTCCTTCTTTCTACTCAAATATACGCACAAGCCAAAAGGGATGCATAAATTCCAGCAATATAACCCAAAATTCCTGCTATAAAAGCATGCCTCATTCTTTTTACATGAGTCACTCCGAAATAAACTGCTAAAACATAAAATACGGTTTCACAGCTTCCTACCATAACAGAAGCCACTCTTCCCACAAAGCTATCCGGACCGTGATTTGTTACAATCTGCTCCACTAATACCAGGGACCCGCTCCCGGAAACCGGCCTAAGCAAAACCATAGATATTAGCTCTTTGGGGATTCCCGCTAGTTGAAATATTGGGCCTAGGACCTTCTCTAAAAATTCCATGGCACCTGAACTAACTAGCGCCTCTATACCTATGAAAATTGCTATGATAAAGGGTAAAATATCTATGGCAGTTTTAAGGCCGTCCTTTGACCCTGCGATGAAATGGTCATATACAGCAGATCTTTTATATACCCCGTAGCCTAATATCACAGTAATCATACCTGGTATAAAGAAAAGAGAAATCCTGCTAAGTATTAACCCCATCATGGTGACTTCCTTTCGTAGAACTTGCATACTGCAATAGAGACGATCATAGATACCAATCCTGCCAGGATAGCCGGTATGATGATGCTTTCGGAATTGATAGATCCTGCTTCATTTCTAATTTTAATTACTGTTATCGGCACCAGCTGAATCATAGACATATTAACTGCTACAAACATACACATGGCATTACTTGCTTCGCTGCTTCTTCCGTTTTCCTCATCTAGCATTTCCATAGACTTGAGGGAAAAAACAGTAGCGCTGTTGCCTGCACCAAAAATATTGGCAGTAAAGCTCATCAATATCATGGCGATGGTATCTTTTCTTAAACCCTTTGGAAATAAGAATCGTACCAATGGCCTTACCTTTATAGCTACTAAATTTATCAATCCAGATTCCTTTGCCACATTCATGATCCCAGACCATACTGCCATGATCCCTGCAAGACCAATTACAAAATAGACTCCCTCTGTGCAGCTGCTTAGTAGCCCATCGCTAAACTCTGCCAGCCTCCCATTTATAAAGGCAAAAACAATCCCTAATCCCATCATTCCCAGCCAAATATAGTTCATCAATTCCATTACCTCCTATTCCGGCATGGTATTATTCATATTCGGTAAAATTTAAAAATATGTTGAAAATATCCCTTTACTGGGTAATAATGTAGTTATGAGGAGGTATGCGCTTTGGATATTACGATAACTCTTGGCGATGCAATACTATTGCTAATAAGCTTAGCTTTGCTCGTACTTATTATTTATTGCATTATATTGGTGAAAAACTTGATTCCAACTATTAAAAACTTAGCCAGAATAACAGAGGATACTCAACGAATTACAGGAATTGCTGCAGATAGTGCACAGGGTGCACAAAAAATTGTCAACGATTTATCTACCTCAGTTAGCGGTGTGGCTGAAGCTTTAAAAGGTAATCAAAACATGATTGCTTCTTTGACAAATCTAGTAAAAGCATTGGGTTCTTTGAAAAGCTTTGCTGATAAGAAGGCAGAAAAAACCCAGAAAAATTAACTCCTGCTGAGAATTAGGAAAAAATTAAAACCAATTAATTCAAGTTAAGAATGAATTTGGAGATTGACTATTTTTTTCCCAAATGTTAAAATAAGGTAGAAGTTGACAAGCCTATATGAAATCAGTTTTAGAGGCGAAAGATGTAAGAAAGGGGACAAATCATGAAAGCGACAGGGATTGTTAGAAAAGTGGACGAATTGGGCCGCGTTGTTTTACCCATCGAGCTAAGAAGAACTTTAAATATTGACATTAAAGACGCTATTGAAATATTTGTTGATGGAGAATTTATTCTCCTGAAAAAATATGAGCCAGCTTGCGTTTTTTGCGGGAATGCTAAAAATATTAAACGCATCCACGACAAAAACGTTTGCTCAGACTGTATTGAAGAAATACAGGGCCTATAAGAAGCGTCCGTTGGTCCTACCGTTTTTTCTAGCACAAAAAACCTGCTTCTCCTGAAGCAGGTTTTTAATATTATGATGAAAGGTTATCACTTGAACAGTTCTTTGTTTTTATAGTCTTTTGTCAATGGCTTCGCGAAGTTCTTCTTCACTTGGAATTATATTGTCAAATACTACTTCATTGTTGATTAACATAGCAGGTAGATTTTTTACTCCAAGCTCGCCAACTCTTCTGATACCAGCCTTGGCTTTAATCAATGTTTCTCTCCATCTTAGCTTGTCGCCATAATCTGCTTCAATAGCCTTAATAGCCTCTATCATATACTGACATGGTGGACAGCCCTCTGAGTCAAGAGTCACGATTTCAACGAAAGCTTTACCAGGTACGATTTCTACTTCCTCTAACTCTTCTCCTTCGTCTACTTCTACTGAACTTTCAGTCATAAAAGAGTCAATGGATGAGAAGTTTCCTGAAATAAAGTCCCCTATAGCAACAAGGTTCTCAACAGGAGTATCATAAGCCAAGTCGCAACCAGGTGCTAAGATATATCCAGGTCCAGCAGCTATATCCAGTTGCTTCTGAGCTTCCATTACGCAATCCATTGGTGATCCAAATAGCATAACACTTGTTAATGGTAAGTTTCCACCAAAGGAAATGTTATTCCTTACAGCAATTTCCTTAGCATTTGCAAGGTCCACGTTCTCGTCAAATGCGATTCCGTCTGTATTCGTTTGGCAAAGCAGTTCAAAGTTCTTTGAAACGTCTCCACAAACGAAGGTTACAACCTTAACACCTAGAGATTTAATATACTCGTTGATTTCAGTCATAAATGGTGTAATATACTGTTTAAAGTGTCTTGGAGAGATCTGGGATACCATTGGGTCAACAACAGCTATTACATCTATTCCTCTGTCTATATACATCTTTGCAAGGTCTTTTCCCACAGAAGTTGTGAAAGCCATTAAAGCTTCAACTTTGTCTTTGCTTCGAATCATGTCAGAGAAAATTTTTGTTCCCTGAAGATGAAGAGCTAAAGTAAAAGGTCCGCAAATCAGTCCATAGATAGCAAGCTTGTCTCCTAATTCCTTAACAACGCGCTCAGCTGCTTCCAATACGATTGGATATCTTCCATCTTTTTCTGTTGGCTTTTTTAAATCTTCTAAGGCAACCTCATCAAGGATATGGGTGTAGACTGAAGGTGGATTCTTTTCAGCCCATTTTACCTTACAACCTAGGGCTTCCGCCTCCATCTGAATATCAAAAACTACTGGTATACCATCTGCATGGTACATTCCAGCAGCTTTCGTAATTCCTGCTACAATATTATCGGCACTCTTTAAATAGCTTTCAGCATCTATGCCTAGTAGATTTCCTGTCTGAACCCCTGCATATGGTACCCATGGGGTTCTGTCGGTTTCTTGGCCACTTAAAGCGGCTAAAACTCTTTCTTTTCCTGTCATCGGTACTTTACAACCGCTATTATTACTCATAATTTTTAACTCCTTTACTATTTCTGTTTAGGGCAAATTTTACAAATTTACACCCAGCAAGCAAGGGGAATACTTGTTCATTTCATAGCTTTACACAAATTAAATAAACTATGCACCGCTAGTATAAAAATTGTATAAATAAATGATATGTGGAGGTTTTAAAAGCCCCTCCACATATCGCTACTTGTGTTTTAGAATGAAGATAAGAAAATAAGTGTTGCGAATAATTCTTCTATTGATTCTTCATAATTCTTCTTAACAATTTCTGGGCTGTTCTTTAAGTGGGGATTTTCTTCTACCACTTTTTCCCATGTTGGGTATACTTCTGATTTTATTTCAGGTGTCTTAATTATCATTGGAAACCCTCCTTATTTATATTGGCCGTACTTCGCAACGGTCTGAAGTGCTGCCTTAAGATTCTCAGGATTTGCATCATTTGGTGCAATAAGAACCTTATCAAGTGCAAAGATATAACCGCCGCCTGGTGCCAAGTCGTCGATAAGCTTTTCTGTATATTTTACAACTTCATCCTTAGTTGAATGGTTGATAACATCCACAGGCATTCCACCCATTATACAGATAGTATCGCCAACTGCGTCTTTCATCTTCTTGAAGTCTCCGCTTTCAACAAGACCTACTACCTTTTTCTTTGGTAGATCGTTGATGAAGTCGTAGTATGGCTCCCAGTTTCCTTCCATGAACAGGATAGGAGTACATTCATTTTCTACCATAGTATCAATCATCTTCTTGAATGTTGGCCAGTAGAAAGTTTCGAAATCTTTAGGTCTTAGGTAAGTTGGAATATGAAGAGGAATAAAGATTCCTGGGAATATTCCTTTTTCAATACCATGGATAGCTCTCTTAATCATTAATGGGTATAATGCTTTGCAAGCTTCAATAACCTGATTCTTATGTCTTCTGATGTCTGTGCTAACACCCTTGAAGCCACGGAAATAGTCCATAAGAACGTCCATTGGCATTTCAGTACTACCTTTGAAGAGACAAGGCAGGCCTTTCTCAACAGCTAGTTGTTCACCAAGCATTGCGATAGCACCTTGAATATAGTTTTTATAAACGATGGCAGCTTGTCCATATGCAAGTGCTCTTTCTGTAGGAGGCTTGTCAAAAGCTGCATATCTACGAGGCAGCTGTTTTTCCATAATAAATTTAAATGGGTCAGCAATAAGCTCTGGATATTCGTCCTCTGTCATAACACCACCAGCTTCGATATGCTGAACAGATGCATAAGGATTTCCTTCGGCATCATAGTATGAGAATTCTCTTGATTGTGTAGCTGCATAAAGATTTCCTGGACGAACACCAAACGCAGGAGGAAGGGCATCAATCTCTTCGAAATCGTCTGCAACTTTCAAAAAGGATTCTCTTAATTTTGGATAATCATAGCCTAGATCAACGATATTGTGTCCTGAGTAGTGGCCAGCCCAAGTTTCAATCATTAGGGCAATTGGAACTCTATCAGGAGTTTCATGCTTAAATGCTTTTGATATGCGGTCTACACGCTCTTGAAATAATTTTTCTTTACTCATTTCACGCACCTACCCATTCTTTACATTGTTTTACACCAGTTGAGGCATTTGTACTATAAGCATCTGCCCCTACTCGATTCATAACAGCTTCTGTTACTGGGTTACCACCAATCATGATTTTAACACCATCTCTAACGCCAGCATCCTTTAATGCCTTGATAACATCACCCATGGTATCTAGGGATAATGTTAGAAGTCCACTGATACCAACAATATTTGGCTTGTGTTCTTTTACTTTTTCTACGAAAGTTTCTGGAGCAACATCAACACCCAAATCATGTACAATAAAGCCAGCTGCTTCCATCATGCTCTTGAAAATATTTTTGCCAATGTCATGAAGGTCTCCAGGGGCTGAGCCAATAACCATAGAGCCAATTTTCTTTGAATCGTCACCTGAGATATATGGATTGACTAGTTCGAATCCATTTTGCAATACATCTGCTGCATAAATCAGGTCTCCTACAAAGTATTCGCCCTCTTCAAAGTAATCTCCAACCTTTTCCATTCCTACCGCGCAAGCGTTAACAATGTTTTCAGTGTCTTCCTCTGTTGGATTTGATGCTAAAATTTCCTTGATAGCATTGATGAACGCCTCTTCATCGAGTTCTCCCAGCGCATCTGCTATTACCTGATACTTTTCGTTCATAAGTTTTCCTCCTTAGATTTTAACATACGTAACATGCTTCTTTAGTATTGATGTTTATTCCCATATTTATTCCACATAAACAGGGAGAATTATTTGCCCAGTCGAAAAGTTTTAATGCTATGTATTGGGGCTGTGATAACATGTATATACATGTTGGTTATGTTCTAATTATAATCTTGGATATCGCTTTTGTCAATAATAAGTTAGCAAATTTTTCACAAGGGTTTTATCTGTCTTGTATATACAGGAGGAGCGTGATAAAATACAAAGCAGAATGATTTTTTAAAGAAGACTAAATGTTTTTAAAATGTAAAGAATGGGATATAAATATATGAGTGCAGTTAAATATGTTCAAATTATGCAGGATATAAAGAAACAGATCGAACAAGGCATTTTAAAACCTGGGGAAATGATACAATCAGAAAAATCTCTAGGAGAAAAATACGGTCTTAGCAGAATGAGTGTTAGAAAGGGCTTAACCTTATTATCTGAAAGAGGTTATATCACTTCTGTTCCTGGTAAGGGTTATTTTGTAAATCGGCCCACCTCTGGGCAATACATTATCTCTTTTGACGAAGCAGATTTTATCGAAAAATATGTAAACTCTATCAAGCTTCTTCAGGTTGATATTGTTAAAGCTGACAATCTTCTGCAAAAGGAACTAGAGGTTGATTCTGCTACCAAGATCATTATGCTGAAGCATATATTCTATGGAGAAGATAAAGCTATTGCTTACGATATCAAGTACTTCCCTTATATTAAGGGAAACTCTTTTGTTGAAAGTCAAATTGGATATGCCACCCACCCTGTAAAAGCACTGGAAAACAGTAATGCATTTTCACAACAAAGGAAAATAAGGATAAGTACTACTACTTCTGATGAAGAAATACAGAAGATTATGAAATTGGACAAGCCTCATGCTCTTATGGTGTTAGAGCAGAAATTTAGAGACTTGAAGAGCAACACGATTATGTGGGGAATTCTTTATATATTACAAGAATATATAGTTTTTGAGGGCGAATCCGTCTTTTAAAGATGAGAAGGCCCGCAAATCAAGGGGGAAACATTTTTGAAAAGTCAATTAGTCGAAGCTGTCTTTAAGCTGGATGAGGATCTAGTTATCAGCATAGTTAAGGAGCAAATTGCTGAAGGAGTCAGCCCAATTAATATTATTAATGATATTCAGCAAGGCTTGATTCTGGTTGGTAATGAGTATGACAAAGGTCATTACTTTATTGCAGATTTAATAATGTCCGGCTTAATTTTTAATGAAGTCCTACAATACATACACTTTGGCACCCAGACTAATTGGGGGCACCAGTGTATTAATGTTATATTTGCAACCGTTGAGCATGATATACATGATATAGGCAAGAATATTGCAAACAGTTTTTTTAGGTCAAGAGGCGTTAATGTAACAGATTTGGGGGTGGATGTTCCTGCAGAAGAGATCCTTCAGCATTTAAAGGAAGATCAATATAATCTCCTCTTTTTATCCGGGCTCATTACAACATCTTTTGATTCTATGAAAAATACGGTAAGCCTTATCGATGAACAAGGGCTTCGAAACAAAGTGAAAATTATTATTAGCGGGCTGGTGGATGAGTCCGTGCGTGACTATGTAAACGCTGATGGTATTGCAAGGGATGTTATCGATAGCTTTACAATCTATGAAGAAACCAATCAAGAGTTTATGCCATCTCTTGAACCAGACGTATCCTAAGCCAGGTGTATCTTGAGTTCGATGCGTCTTAAATATGACTGTATGGCAGTTAATTTCTATTATAATTTGTAGTTTTATAGGAGGTGTCTTAATGAAAAATGCAATAATAGCCTGCGAAATGATGCGGGATGAAGTGAATCTAGCCATAAAAAGTACCAATTGCCAATACCCCATCGTATGGCTTGAGGATACCCTTCATATGTATCCAAATCAGCTCCGTGATAGCTTACAGCATGAAATAGATAAATTTAATAAGGATCAGTATGATTATATTCTTTTTGCTTATGGTTATTGTGGCAATGCTTTTATCGGTATCGAATCAGGAAACTCCTCTCTGGTCATCCCAGATGTAAATGATTGTACTGATCTGCTTCTTGATGGTACTGGAGTTAAATCTAAATGCAAGAATTGTTATTATTTGACTAGAGGCTGGCTGGAAAGCGAAAAATCTATTGATAAGGAATATGATTTCTATATTAATAGATATGGAGAGAAAAGAGCCAAGAGAATTATGGATGTCATGCTAGCCAACTACAAGAATATGATGCTAATCGATACCGGCGCTTATGATGCCTCCAAATATGAAGCACAATCAAAAGCCCTCGCCGACAGATTAGGCTTAGACTTTTTAAAGGAAAAAGGCAACACTCACATATTGACGAAATTGTTTGCAAATAAATGGGATAACCAATTTACTATTATCCCACCCAATACCACGATTACTATAGAACATTTAGGTAATTATGACCAAAGCCAAATGCCCCAAGGTGTTTCATTGTAAATCCTTAGAAAATTAAACACCTTCGGGGTTTTGAGCAGAATGTTTACTGAAAAATTGCTTGCCAGCCATATTGGCTGGGCAATTTCTGTATAAATTCTGCCTAGCAATACACCTTCGGGGTTTTGGGCAGAATGTTAACTGAAAAATTGCTTGCCAGCCATATTGGCTGGGCAATTTCTGTATAAATTCTGCCTAGCAAAACACCTTCGGGGTTTTGGGCAGAATGTTAAGGAGAAAGAGAATATATATGGATTATCAAAGTATCTTGAATAAACGATTGAATAATGCTATTGAGCATAAAGCTGTAGACCGAATTCCGTGTGCTCCTCTTATAGAAAGCTATGCTGCAATATTCCATGGTGTTCCTATTTACGATTTTCTATTCAACGAAGAGATAGCCTTTCAAGCCTTCCATAATCTAAAACAAACCTACCCTATTTGGGATATTAAACGATCTATATATTTTTTTCATTATGGGCCTATTCAAAACATCATTGGCATAATGAAAACAAAGATGCCAGACAGAAATTCAGAAAAAGAAAATGAGTTTCAATATATAGAATATGAAGCAATGAGCCGAGAGGATTACAATATTATCTTAAACAAAGGCTATGATTCTTATCTGAATACTGCCTATTATAAGATGTTTGGGGCTTCCCCGGAAGCTATTAGCGCGGCTAAAAAACAGACGCTGGAAATGCACAAAAAAGAAATATATCAAGCTAGATTAAATAACCAACTTTTCCTATATGGTGCGCGTATCTATTTTCCTCATTCTTATTTTTCAAATCTCCGCTCTTTCCAGCAATATGTAAGAGATATCTATCAAATTCCTGATATCATGAAAGAAGCTGGCCGTATTGCTATGGAGCACTGTATTGAGGAAGCCCTACTAACTGTAAAAGAAACTGGTGTCCCTAGAGTCATGATAGGCCCTCCACGTATTAATGGCCCTTTTTTCTCTACTTCCATCTTTGAGAGCCTCTATTGGCCAGATCTTGAAAGGTGCGCTCTTAGACTCATTGAGGAAGGAATCACTCCTATTTTCCACCTTGATGGTAACTGGGAAAAAAATCTTGAATATTTTACTACACTGCCAAAAAATAAGATTATTATCGAACTAGACGGGTATACTGATATTTTCAAAGCAAAACAAATATTAGGGAATCATTCATGTATTTTGGGAGATGTACCACCAACCTTATTTACCCTTGGGTCTCCTGATCAAGTAACAAGTTATTGTAACGCTTTGCTATCTGAATTTAAAAATGACGGAGGATTTATACTTGGTTCTGGCTGTACAGTACCATATAATTCAAAGCATGAAAATGTGAAAGCATTTTTTGAAGCTAGTTCAAAATTCTAATATTAAGACTTGTACATTCATGTTTTCTTGGTTAAACTGATTGGTATGTATAACAAAATTTTATTAAAAACTACAACAAGCAAGTTTGTTAAGGCAGATTATTAGGCATTATAGCCAAATGTATAGAAAGAGGTGCAGAAAAGTGACAGAAATTATTTTATTAACCGGTTTTCTCGGTGCGGGAAAGACAACCTTTATGAGGTCTTTACTAGATACCTATCAGGATAAAAAGATCGGGGTAATAGTAAACGAATTTGGAGAAAGAAACATAGATGGTGAAACTCTTGAAAAAGAAGGTATTCTAATGGAGGAGCTGTCCAATGGCTCTATATTTTGTGCTTGTATCAAAGATAATTTCTTGAGCAGTCTTATCTATTTATCCAAAAAAGACCTGGAGTATGTTTTCATAGAAGCCTCCGGATTATCTGATCCATCTAGCATTGGACAGATCCTAGAAACCATTAAGCCAAAAACAGTGAAGCCATACTCATATAAAGGAGCCATTGGTATCGTAGATGCTGATAGTTTTCTTGACTTATATGAAATTCTTCCTGCTTTTGAAAGGCAGGTGAGGTATAGTGATGCCATTATTATCAATAAGGCAGACTTGGTTGAGCAAGAAAGAATTGATGAAACCATCGAGCAAATTAGGTCTATTAATAGTGATGCCCCCACATATATAACCTCTTATTGTGCCGTTGATATGGTCAAATTAGTAGAAGACCTTACCGATCACGGTGAGAGACCTACAGAATCAACTAATACCATAGATTCCCGGCCAAAAACATTAACATTGAAAAGTGCTGGAGTCCTTTCATATGAAAACTTGGAAAAGTTTCTACAGGCGCTTTCCGACAGCACCTTCAGGGTAAAAGGTTTTCTTGAAACGGACAAGGGTCAGGTTTTTGTAGACGCTGTAGGCAAAAATATTGAAATTAAACCATGGGATAAAGAAGTGAAAGAACACGAGCTTGTTGTTATTTCTTCTGTAGGAATAAAGATCATCAGCCTACTCACAGACCAAATCAATTTGTATTTTAAAGACCAACTCAGTCTTTCTTAAGGAAAGGTGTAAAACACCACCACAATAGAAATGGGGGTCAGGTTCCATCATGATTATTGTGGTGTCAGATAATAAGATGTGATGTGAAAAGGTGTCAGGCACCGGCAATTAACTGCTAGTGTCTGACACCTTTCTTTCGTAGATTTCCATAATCTCCTGAGTGTATTCACCATTTTCATTGTATACATATAATGGATCTAGGAATTTTAGCTCCGGGTTACCATATTTTACACAATGTACTAATAGAATGTTGGGCCCTTTTTCCCTACTTGGACTTACAAATCTAATTTTCTTTGGTTCTAAATTATTCTCTCTGCATAGGACACAAATGTCCACAAGGCGATCTGGCCTGTGAACTAGAAAAAAATCACCTTTATCCTTAAGAAGCCATGAAGCACTTTTTATGAAATCCTCTAGGCTGGCTGTAGTCTCATGCCTGGCAATTGTCTTCGCCTCATTTTTGTTTTTCAGCCCACCCCTTCCCTTTACATAGGGTGGATTTGAGGTTACGGCGTCAAAGCTTCCTTTTCCCAAGATAGAGGTAAGCGTCTCGGATATGCCGCCATCCCCTATATTCTTCACATCTAAATTTATCATTTTTAGTTTGTTTTCAAGGTTGTTAATAGAAATGTTCCTCAACGCCAGCTGATAAGAACTAGGCTGTATTTCAATGCCGACTATTTCCCTTGCCTCAGTCTTATGACTTAAAATAATTGGAATAATGCCTGTCCCGGTGCCCAGATCTATAACTCTTCCTTGCTTTTTTACCCTGGCAAAAGAAGACAGGAGAACAGCATCAATCCCATAGCAAAATTCCTCAGGCCTTTGTATCAGCCTGAGGTTTGCAAATCCTATATCATCTATTCTTTCTTTATTGTTGCTCATATTCATCGTTAATTAAATTCTTTATTTAGTCTTTCAACAGATCCTTTATCTCATCTAGAAGAGCTTCATCAATATCTTCAACGACATTTTTGCTTGTTTTTCCATCAATTCTTTTTATCTCTTGCTTTTTATAGGTATATAAATCGTTGCTTAGTTTTTCGGGCTTATCCTTGGTTTTTTCCTCAAGTACCAAGCGTACAGCTACCCTGTTTTCCAATATACTGGTCTCTTGGACCACACCCATTCCATCCGCTGTTTTTACATATTCTCCTACTTCAGGCATCCCTTTACGAAGCTCGTAATATATATCGTTTTCATATTTCAAGCAACACATAAGTCTGCCACAAATGCCGGATATTTTTGTAGGGTTTAATGAAAGGTTCTGTACCTTGGCCATTTTAATGGATACAGGGTCAAACTCTGGTAGCCAATTATGGCAGCATAATGGTCTGCCGCAGGTTCCGATACCCCCTACCATTTTGGCCTCATCCCTCACACCAATCTGTCTAAGCTCTATTCTCATTTTAAAAACACTAGCCAAATCCTTTACAAGCTCTCTAAAGTCTACCCTTCCATCAGCCGTAAAATAGAAAATTATTTTACTGTTGTCAAAGGTATACTCCACATCGATAAGCTTCATTTCCAACTTATGCTTGTTAATCTTCTCCTGACAAAGCTCCAAAGCTCTGGCTTTTTTATTTACATTCTCATTGTGCTGCTGAACATCATTTTCATCAGCAATCCTAATAATCTTTTTTAATGGAGCAACGATTTCGCTCTCCGGTACTTCTTTTATGCCAGAGGTGACAAAACCAAATTCCACTCCCCTAGCAGTTTCTACAATAACATTGGTACCTTCAGCTACATCTAGCCCATCGGGGTCAAAATAATAAACCTTGCCCGCCTTTTTAAACCGGACCCCTGCTACTTTAACCATCTATTTCCTCCTTCTGTGTAAACTACACAGTCATCTTCAATATCATGTTTTTTAAGGTGTAACCTATATTCATATTTCTTGCAATGTCCCTTTTTGCCTCCTCGATCCAATCTATGGATTTTAAAATATCTTCTCTTCTATATAATCGGGATCGTTCTTCTAATTCATTCATATATTCTGGATTCCAAATTAAGCTTCCATCCTCAACATAGGGCATAAATACCAAATCACGAAACCACTTTTCCAATGTATCTAAAAAACAAAGTGCTGTGGTGGCATCTGTCATATAACTAGCCAACTCTTTTTCAATCTTAAAAAAAGGCTCTTTGCTCAAAGTCATATCGGCTATTGACATTATACTGTCAATATTGATTTCATGCGTTTCATTTAGATCCTCACTAATGTGTGATGAGTTTAATTTGTACACTATACATCTTGATAAAATAGTACTAGTAAGATTCTCAGTGTTCTGGGAAAGTAAAATAATTACAGTTCCCATGCTGGGTTCTTCTAACGTTTTTAATAATCGATTTTGTGCTCGAAGGGTCATGGTATCCGCATTTTCTATGATTGCAATATTTCTGCTCCCCACATAGGGTTTCTTCTTAAGACGACTTTGTAAGCTCTCGATTCCTTCATCCTTTATCCTTCCACCCTCTGATCTGCAATAAATAACATCTTCGTGATTACCATGGTCTATTTTTATGCACGAGTTACAGCTATCACAACAATCTGTGTTATTGCCTTGGCAGAGAATGGCCTTGGTAAAGTTTTCAGCTAATTGAAGCTTATCGCTTTCTGCATCTCCTTCGAAAATATAGGCATGAGAAATAGTGCCTTCCTTCACGGCAGTCATTAATATTTGTCTTATCTTATCATTGCCCTTTATACTAGTTAATGACATATTTCTCCTAATTCCTCAATTTACATTCACCCAATCAGTAAGCCATGACGTTCTCATGCTGAATGGGTAATTTATTACGCTAAACTCGTCACCAAATTATTTTGCCATAAATCAAACTGGTCACTAATTCAATTGGTACAAGATTTAGCTAATTACTACCGAGCTAGTAAAATTTCTTCCATATAGCTCTGAATAATGTTCGCAATTTCATGCCTGTCGCCTTCTGCATCTATTCCAATTATCCTTTCAGGATAAATCTTTTCTAATTCAATATAGCCTTTATAAACCTCATTGTGATATTCTATTTTTTCTAATTCAAGCCTGTCAAGTTCTTCTTCTCGGATTCTATCTTTTCCTACCTTAGGATCTATCTTCAGCAGAAAGGTAATATCAGGCATAATTCCATTAATCGCAAACTCATTAATAATTTGCACGGCATTTCCTAGTTTCCTTCCATATCCTTGGTACACAATGCTGGAGTCTATAAAACGATCGCATATCACGATTTTGCCTTCCTCTAGTGCCGGCTTAATCACCTGAGCCACATGCTGAGACCTAGCAGCAGCATATAGCAATGCTTCAGTCATATAGTCCATTTCTTTGTTGTTTTTATCTAATATAATCTCGCGAATCTTTTCCCCTATTGGAGTTCCCCCTGGCTCTCGAGTTATTATTGCCGGGTAGTTTCGCGATGAAAGAAAGTTCTTTAAGTTTTCAATTTGAGTCGTTTTGCCGGAGCCGTCAGGCCCTTCAAATGTTATAAATAATCCTCTTCTCATGCTTTGGGCCTCCTCTTTTGGCTCTTAACATACTCATTGAATAGCCGTCCCACTAATGTAAAGGTTATATATAGTAGCGGAACACAAAGTAGTGCTACAAAAATAATCTTAATGACAGTCATATCTTGCATCTCCTTTGCAAGGGGTTATCTAGCCGTTACTTATAGATTTTTCTTGCATAGCTACTATGCCATTACCTATTTGTACTGAAGCTCCTATGGTAGCTGGAAAATAAGATTCCTGAAACTGTAAAAATAATCTAATGGTAGCTGGAGTTTAAACAAATAAGCTTATCATAAAAAGCCTACGGCTGAGCAACAAGGCATTTGTTGCAAAATCCATTATACCATGGTTTTGACACTATAATCAATCACCGAAACAGGAAGGAATTATTGGAATTAACCCTTCTTATCAAAGTATACATCCGAGAATTCAATTTCAGCTAATTTTGTTATCCTATCATCAGCTATTTCATCTATCACAGTATCAGAATGGTTGTTGTCCTCAACCTTTTTCACTGGTAATTTGACTGTGAAGGTACTCCCTGCCCCAAGTTTGCTTTCAATGCTAATATTTCCTCCCATCATTTCTACGAACATTCGGGTAAGGTGGAGTCCGATTCCTGATCCTTCTGCCTGACGAGATAGTACGCTATCTGCTTGACCGAATCTTTCAAAAATATGTTGCTGCTTGTCCGCCGGAATACCAACCCCATTATCAGATACCTTAATGGATACCATCGCCTTTTTACCAACTTCCTCTTGCCTTAGCTTAATAGTAACCAGTCCACCATTTGGAGTGAATTTCACTGCATTTGACAGCAAGTTAAGGAGAACTCTTTCATATTTTTCCCGATCAATAGCCATAAGCATTTGAGCTGGTGTAAAGGATGATAGAATTTTAATTTCTTTTCTTTCCCCATATGGTTTAATAGATTCAATAACTTCCTCTGTGAGACTAACGATATCTAAATTTATTAAATTAACATTATGTCTGCCAGCATTCACCTTAGTTATATCTAAAATATTATTAATCAGTTTTAATTGCCTGTTTGAGTTTTTACGAATTGTGTTAAGATATGTTCGTACCTTTTCAGATGATTCAGTCTGTGATAATGTGTCTAGCATCTGAATAGCTGATACAATAACAGCTAGAGGTGTCCGAAGCTCGTGGGAAATTAGGGATAGGAATTCATCTTTGATTTCGATGGTTTTTTCCAACGCTTCGTTGCTTTTCCGTAGGGCTTCCTCAGCCTTAGCTCGCTCCACTGCAGCCCAGATGCGCTCAGAGATTTCAACTGCCAATTCCACTTCCTGGCTTGTCCAGTTTCGTGGGACGCTTTGTACAACACAGAGAATACCAACCGTTTTTCCATTTATTCTGGCTGGTATGCCGAGAAAGGATATATTTTTTGTCTGTATATACATCTCCCTTAATTTGTCGTTAACATTTTCATCTGTATATACATCATTAAAAATAAACGGTGTTTCCATATCTATAAGTGATTTATGTATTGGCAGGCTTTCAATTGGGTATACCCCTGCAAGCGATTGCAGATCACCTCGCATGGCATCTTGCCGCAGGATGATGTCATTATCTTCAATTTCACAATAGTAGCATCTATCAGATTTAAAGTATCCCATAGTAATGTGATTAACAGTACTAAGTATTTCATCGGTATTAGACATAGGGCGAAGTACATCACTAATACCTAGCAATAATGTTTGTCTTTTTCTGCCCTCGCTTATAGCTTCCTCTAAATGCTTTTGTTCAGTAATATCCGTTATTATACTGCCGTATCTATTGCACTCATCTCCGTTGCTAATTTTAAAAGTATTAAAGTTGTACCATTTCTCTTTTGATGCAATATAAACTTCATCACTTAGATTTTTTTCTTTTTGTGGGATTATGCTAATGATTTTATGTAAATGTTCTTCATCATTCGGATAAATTTGTTGAAATCTCTTACCAGTATAATTAAAACCAAACATTTTAATCGCAACAGCGTTTAATTCTACAATATGCAAATCAATGGGATTTTTATTTTTATCATAAACGATATCGAATACTACAAACCCTTGGCCCATTCGATTAATTAATGTATCGTACCTACACCCATTCCATCTAGTTTTATACATTGTAATCACCTCACATATGTACATCAGTTACAAATTGTGCTTACAGTATTAGTACTTTTTAGATTAGAACTTATAGGGTCGTTATAAGTATTTGTTATGGCTATAACAAATACTTATTTTTGAAATAATGTTTATGGTCTATTATATATCAATTTGTTATGATTTGCCTCATATTTTAACATGCAAATATCGACAGTATTCATCATATATAGTAGAATTTTGGCGTTTGCTTTTCAGATTACAATCATAGTAGGTTATTTTCCTCCACAACCTAGCTAATAATTTTACTAATCACTATGAATTAGTTGTAATTTTGCTCACTAAACTGCTATATTAAATCTGGGTCGTTATGAGCGTTTTATGCTGCGAAATCATATTTATGATAAAATGCGCATGAAAAATGTGAATAAAAAAGCGCAAAAATTACATATAAAAAATATGCATAAAAAAAAGAAGCTATGTATATAGCTTCTTTTTCAAACCGGCGACGACCTACTTTCCCAGGCAGTCTCCCGCCAAGTATCATCAGCGCTAAAGAGCTTAACTACTGTGTTCGAGATGGGAACAGGTGTAGCCTCTTTGCTATTGTCACCGGATTATCTTGCTTGCCTTTTTCACTTACAGGGAAAAAGCTTCGCAATCTTTGAAGGTTCAATGTACCCTCAAAACTAAACAATGTTAATTCCTAGAATTGTTTCCTGAAACCATTGGTCAAGCGTTCGACCTATTAGTATCGGTCAGCTGAATACATTACTGTACTTACACCTCCGACCTATCAACGTGATAGTCTCTCACGGGTCTTACCATAAATGGAGGAAATCTATTCTTGTGGGGGGCTTCGCACTTAGATGCTTTCAGCGCTTATCCCGTCCATACATAGCTACCCAGCGATGCCTTTGGCAAGACAACTGGTACACCAGAGGTATGTCCATCCCGGTCCTCTCGTACTAAGGACAGCTCCACTCAAATTTCCAACGCCCACAGCGGATAGGGACCGAACTGTCTCACGACGTTCTGAACCCAGCTCGCGTACCTCTTTAATGGGCGAACAGCCCAACCCTTGGGACCGACTTCAGCCCCAGGATGAGACGAGCCGACATCGAGGTGCCAAACACCCCCGTCGATGTGGACTCTTGGGGGGTATAAGCCTGTTATCCCCGGGGTAGCTTTTATCCGTTGAGCGATGGCCCTTCCACTCGGAACCACCGGATCACTAAGCCCGACTTTCGTCCCTGCTCGACTTGTAGGTCTCGCAGTCAAGCTCCCTTATGCCTTTACACTCTACGCGCGATTTCCGACCGCGCTGAGGGAACCTTTGGGCGCCTCCGTTACTCTTTAGGAGGCGACCGCCCCAGTCAAACTGCCCACCTGACAATGTCCCAGTACTGGATCACAGCACCTGGTTAGAATCTCAACGCTACAAGGGTGGTATCCCAACGGTGACTCCACCAAAACTGGCGTTCTGGTTTCATAGTCTCCCACCTATCCTGTACATGCAACGTCGAGATCCAATATCAAGCTGCAGTAAAGCTCCACGGGGTCTTTCCGTCCTGCTGCGGGTAACCGGCATCTTTACCGGTACTACAATTTCACCGAGTCTATTGTTGAGACAGTGCCCAGATCGTTACGCCTTTCGTGCGGGTCGGAACTTACCCGACAAGGAATTTCGCTACCTTAGGACCGTTATAGTTACGGCCGCCGTTTACTGGGGCTTAAGTTCACGCCTTCGCTTGCGCTAAGCGGTCCCCTTAACCTTCCAGCACCGGGCAGGCGTCAGCCCCTATACTTCAGCTTTCGCTTTAGCAGAGACCTGTGTTTTTGCTAAACAGTCGCCTGGGCCTATTCACTGCGGCCAGCTTGCGCTGGCACCCCTTCTCCCGAAGTTACGGGGTTATTTTGCCGAGTTCCTTAACAATAGTTCTCTCGCTCACCTTAGGATTCTCTCCTCATCTACCTGTGTCGGTTTGCGGTACGGGCACCTACAATCTCGCTAGCGGCTTTTCTTGACAGCGTGAAATCAGCTGCTTCGGTACTTAAATTTCCCTCCCCATCACGCCTCAGAATTGAACCTGCGGATTTGCCTACAAGTTCTCCCTTGACGCTTGGTCGCACTCAACCAACGGTGCGATCAGCTTATCCTTCTGTGTCCCCACTTCGCTCAAACGATCTTCGGTGGTACTGGAATCTCAACCAGTTGTCCATCGCCTACGGCCTTTGCCCTCGGCTTAGGTCCCGACTTACCCTGAGTGGACGAACCTTCCTCAGGAAACCTTAGATTTTCGGCGGGCAGGATTCTCACCTGCCTTACGCTACTCATGCCAACATTCTCTCTCCTATGCAGTCCACCATGCCTTACGACACAGCTTCTGCCCGCATAGGATGCTCCTCTACCAACCATCTTACGATGATTCCAAAGCTTCGGTAGCAGGTTTAGCCCCGTTTATCTTCGGCGCAGAGCCACTCGACTAGTGAGCTATTACGCACTCTTTAAATGAGTGGCTGCTTCTAAGCCAACATCCTAGTTGTCTGTGCAGCTCCACATCCTTTTACACTTAACCTGCATTTGGGGACCTTAGCTGTTGGTCTGGGTTGTTTCCCTCTCGACTATGAAACTTATCTCACATAGTCTGACTCCCAGTCATAATACTTCGGCATTCGGAGTTTGATAGTCTTCGGTAACCGGTGAAGGCCCCTAGGACATTCAGTGCTCTACCTCCGAGTATCTTGTACTGAGGCTAGCCCTAAAGCTATTTCGAGGAGAACCAGCTATCTCCGGGTTCGATTGGAATTTCACCGCTATCCACACGTCATCCCAGCCTTTTTCAACAGACATGGGTTCGGTCCTCCATACCCTTTTACGGATACTTCAACCTGCACATGGATAGGTCACCCGGTTTCGGGTCTACAGCATGCAACTTGACGCCCTATTAAGACTCGCTTTCGCTACGGCTCCAGTGCTCCAGCACCTTAACCTTGCTACATACCATAACTCGTTGGCCCGTTCTACAAAAAGTACGAGGTCACTTGCGCTCCCTCTGCTTGTAAGCATAAGGTTTCAGGTTCTATTTCACTCCCCTCCCGGGGTTCTTTTCACCTTTCCCTCACGGTACTATTCTCTATCGGTCACTAGGTAGTATTTAGCCTTGGGGGGTGGGCCCCCCAGCTTCATGCCAGGTTTCACGTGCCTGGCACTACTCTGGTGCCACTCTATGATTTGTATATTTCGCCTACGGGGCTTTTACCCTCTGCGGCCGACCTTTCCAGATCGCTTCGACTATATACGCCTCACGTTGTGAGTGGTCCACAACCCCGGATAAATCCGGTTTGGGCTCTTCCCCGTTCGCTCGCCGCTACTCAGGGAATCGATTTTTCTTTCTCTTCCTCCGGTTACTTAGATGTTTCAGTTCGCCGGGTTACCTCCACTGCACCTATGAATTCAGTACAGGGTACCTACGCATTACTGTAGGTGAGTTTCCTCATTCGGAAATCTGCGGGTTAACGGCTGTTTGCGCCTAACCGCAGCTTATCGCAGCTTGCCACGTCCTTCATCGGCTCCTAGTGCCAAGGCATCCGCCTTATGCTCTTATTCACTTGACCAAAAGTGAATTGCTGTCAGCGTTGACAGCTAAAAATATTACTTTGTTAATTAACTCTGTAATTTTTCTGGTTTCTCGGCGAAATCGTTGTAATTTTACACCCGACATCATTTCTCTCAGGCATCTCTGCCTGGAAAGACTCTGTCTTAGTTTAAAATTTTGACTCATCTACTTCAGTAGACAAGTGCTCTCGATTTCGTTTCTATTTGGATTAACATTGTTCAGTTTTCAAGGTACAAATTTAATTAATGAATCTGTAAAGATTCATGGTGGAGAATAAGAGATTCGAACTCTTGACCCCCTGCGTGCAAGGCAGGTGCTCTCCCAACTGAGCTAATTCCCCATATTTGGTTTTTATTCGAATCTTTATATATAAACTCATAGTGTAGAAATTTAAGTCTCCTTAGAAAGGAGGTGATCCAGCCGCACCTTCCGATACGGCTACCTTGTTACGACTTCACCCCAGTCATCGAGTTCGCCTTAGGCAACCTATTATTTGGCCGACTTCGGGCGCCCCCAACTTCCATGGTGTGACGGGCGGTGTGTACAAGACCCGGGAACGCATTCACCGCGACATTCTGATTCGCGATTACTAGCAACTCCGACTTCATGCAGGCGAGTTGCAGCCTGCAATCCGAACTGGGACCGGTTTTGGAGATTTGCTCTACCTCACGGGATCGCTTCTCTCTGTGCCGGCCATTGTAGCACGTGTGTAGCCCAGGACATAAGGGGCATGATGATTTGACGTCATCCCCACCTTCCTCCGAGTTATCCCCGGCAGTCTCACTAGAGTGCCCATCCGAAATGCTGGCAACTAATGACAAGGGTTGCGCTCGTTGCGGGACTTAACCCAACATCTCACGACACGAGCTGACGACAACCATGCACCACCTGTCACCTCTGCCCCGAAGGGAGGCCCCGATTAAGGGACGGTCAGAGGGATGTCAAGCCCTGGTAAGGTTCTTCGCGTTGCTTCGAATTAAACCACATGCTCCGCTGCTTGTGCGGGTCCCCGTCAATTCCTTTGAGTTTTACACTTGCGTGCGTACTCCCCAGGCGGAGCACTTAATGCGTTAACTGCGGCACCGAAACCTTGCGGCCCCGACACCTAGTGCTCATCGTTTACGGCGTGGACTACCAGGGTATCTAATCCTGTTTGCTCCCCACGCTTTCGTGCCTCAGTGTCAGTTACAGTCCAGAAAGTCGCCTTCGCCACTGGTGTTCCTCCTAATATCTACGCATTTCACCGCTACACTAGGAATTCCACTTTCCTCTCCTGCACTCAAGTCTTGCAGTTCGCAAGGCTTACTATGGTTAAGCCATAGCCTTTTACCCCACGCTTACAAGACCACCTACGCACTCTTTACGCCCAATAATTCCGGATAACGCTTGCCCCCTACGTATTACCGCGGCTGCTGGCACGTAGTTAGCCGGGGCTTCCTCCAAGGGTACCGTCATTTTTTTCTTCCCCAAGGACAGAGCTTTACGACCCAAAGGCCTTCATCGCTCACGCGGCGTTGCTGCATCAGGCTTTCGCCCATTGTGCAATATTCCCCACTGCTGCCTCCCGTAGGAGTTTGGACCGTGTCTCAGTTCCAATGTGGCCGATTACCCTCTCAGGTCGGCTACTGATCGTTGCCTTGGTGAGCCGTTACCTCACCAACTAACTAATCAGACGCAGGCCCATCCCATACCGATAAATCTTTGGCGATAGGTCCATGTGAACTTATCGCATTATGAGGTATTAATCCCGGTTTCCCGAGGCTATCCCTCTGTACGGGGCAGGTTGCCTACGCGTTACTCACCCGTCCGCCGCTATCCATCCTCGCACTCTACCGAAGTTTCGTTTGAGGACTTCCCGCTCGACTTGCATGTGTTAGGCACGCCGCCAGCGTTCATCCTGAGCCAGGATCAAACTCTTAATTAAATGGTATCTAATAGACCTTGCGGTCCGTTAAATCATGCTCAGAAAAACGCGTTGCGTTTTGCTTTGTTCTGCTATTCGCAGAATTATTGTTTTTTTAAGAAATTGTACGTTGACTCCTTCAAGTATGAATTCGTCTTACCAATCTTTGCAGATTGTTTGTACTAGTCTCTTGAGAACTACTTAAAGTCCTCTATGACTAAATTTCTACACTATGGAGTTATCAAGGTTCATTTGGGCTCGAACCGCTCTTTTTCAAGGCTTTGTTCTTTGCCCTGGCCTTCATTTCTGAAAGCCATCCGCGTTTAGCGAACTTTTATAGTCTACCATGTCGCGGGCATCCTGTCAAGTCTTTTTTAAAACTTTTTTTCAGCTGTTTCCGCTCTCCTGTTTCGGAGGGGTGCCTGTCTCATAAGATGCTTTATCATAATACCAAAGATGTTTTCCTTTGTCAACTTATTTCCGACAACATTTTCATCTTTTTTTCGCTGCCCCCTCCTGCGGCCCTGGTGGCCTACAAGCGCGACAGCAAGAACTATATTAACAAACAACTATAGAACTGTCAATGCTTTTTTTAAATTTAATTTTGTTTTCGCTTATTTTTTTAAGATTTTGGGATTTTAATGATTTATCGCATATATAAGTTGTATTGCTTTCTATGAGATTTCATATAGCTTATCTTCTTTGTTCCCTCTTTTAATAAAAGTAAACAAATGAATATATTTTCTCTACATTATATACGTAATACTTACCCAGTAATTTAAACTACAATTCCTTTATATAAGAGAGTTATTTGAACTACACAATATCCATATTTATATCTCTTCAATCTATAATGTAGTTTATCTACCATATTATACATGTTACTTGGACCTAATTTTACTTGTCATTTGGTCTTAATTATACATGTTACTTGGACCTACTAGATTACTCATAAATTTTAATCGCTGAACTACCAGGCTATACTTTGTACATTCTAATAGCCCATCCCCCCCTATAACTGTTGAATGCCTTGACAACTGAAGGTCTGAATCATATAATGATGTCATTAAATTTGAATATTTTGCATTTTGTACCATTATTAAAGGAGGACAATCTTATGGGTAGACGAATACCAATGTGGCAGATACTGCTGGTTCTTATCGTCTTAATAGTCTTACTCGCATGGACAATTCTAGTCCACGATGGCTATGTACACATTCCACTTATTATTTCTGCTATAGTCGGCGGAATTATCGCTGTTGCTAATGGATTTAAATGGTCTTATATTGAAAAAGGAATTATTAATAGTATCGGAAGATCCATGCAGGCAATTCTTATCTTATTGACAGTAGGTGCTCTCATCGCAACATGGGTTGCTGGTGGCGTCATTCCTGCCATGATTTATTACGGTTTAATGATTATGAAACCGGCCATATTTTTAATTGCTGCATGCCTCATCTGTTGTGTTATCTCAGTTGCCACTGGAACTTCATGGGGAACAGTAGGTACTGTGGGCATCGCACTAATTGGTGTAGGAACTGGCCTTGGATTCTCACTTCCTGTAACGGCAGGCGCTATTATTTCAGGAGCCTATTTCGGGGACAAGATGTCACCTCTCTCTGATACGACAAACCTAGCCCCTGCAATGGCAGGTTCAGATTTATTTGATCATATGCGACATATGATATACACCACTGGGCCTTCGTTAATCATCGCTTTAATTCTTTACGGAATTTTAGGTGTAGGTCATTCCAGTTCAAATGTGGATTTAAGTGGCGTTACTGTTCTGATGAACGGAATGCAGGACAATTTCTACATATCTCCTATTCTCTTAATACCTCCACTAGCTGTCATTGCAATGGTAGTATTTAAGATACCTGCCCTACCAGGACTTATGGGTGGAGTTATTCTAGGTGCCATCTGTGCTGTTGTCTTCCAGGGTGCAAATCTTGGAGAATTGGTAACCATCACGGCTTATGAGGGATTCGTCTCTGAAACCGGTATTGAATTTATTGACGAGCTACTAACAAGAGGTGGCTTAGAAAGCATGTATTATACCGTTGGACTTATTATATGTGCCATGTGCATCGGCGGAGTTCTAGACTCAACAGATATGCTTAAGAGTCTTTGCGAAAGCTTACTTAAACTGTCAAAAGGGACTGGCTCGCTAGTGCTGATTACTATCATTACGTGTATCGGTGTAAACGTTGCAGCCTCTGACCAATATTTATCTCTTGTTTTACCAGGGCGTATGTATAAACAGGCATTTGAGGATCGAAAGCTTAAAAGTAAGAACCTATCTCGCTGCTTAGAGGATGGTGGAACTATTACTTCGGTGCTAGTTCCTTGGAACACCTGTGGTACATACATGGCTACTACTTTAGGAGTTGCTACAGCTGCTTATGCACCATTTTGTTTCCTAAATCTAATCAATCCACTCGTCTCTCTCTTCTACGGTTTCACCGGAATTACTATGGAAAAGATGACTGACGAGGAATATGAAGCCATATTAAGGCAAAGAGCCTTAGATGAAGAATTGGCATTGAGAGAAATGGAGTAAGGTTCAAGTCTTACTCATTGCAATTAAGACTCTTTAATAGATTAGAATTGATTCCAGATACAATAATAATAATCCCCCTATCTCATTTGATAGGGGGATTGTTTGTTTTAATCGTTATATTCCATTTCAGCTAATCTTCTATAGCCTTCATATCTTTCTTTTGCATTTTCTTCAGCTGCTTCAAACATCTGGTCCGCAATTTCAGGGAATTCCTTTTCCAAGGAAGAGTATCTTACCTGACCCATAATGAAGTCCTTAAAGCTTCCTGTAGGTTCTTTAGAGTCTAAGGTAAATGGATTCTTTCCTTCCTTTTTCAAGTCTGGATTGTATCTGTACAGGTGCCAGTATCCTGCTTCTACTGCATCTTTAATGTTCTCCTGAGCTTTACCCATACCTTTCTTAATGCCATGATTGATACAAGGAGAGTAAGCTATAATGAGGGATGGTCCGTCATATTTCTCTGCTTCGATAACAGCCTTCATGAACTGGCTTGGGTTAGCGCCCATACCAACCTGTGCTACATAAACATATCCATAGGACATGGCCATCATGCCAAGGTCTTTTTTCTTGATTCTTTTTCCTGATGCTGCAAATTTGGCAATAGCAGCTGTAGGCGTCGCTTTTGAGGATTGCCCTCCTGTATTGGAATACACTTCCGTATCAAATACAAGGATGTTAATATTTTCACCGGATGCCAATACATGATCCAACCCTCCGTAACCGATATCGTAAGCCCATCCGTCTCCGCCAAGAGCCCAAATGGATTTTTTAACTAGGTAGTCTTCTCTATCTTTAATTTCTTTAATGATACAATTTGCAGCTGGATCCGAGCTATCCAGTCTATTGATTTCATCCATAAGCTTTTCACTTACATGCCTTGAATTCGGTCCATCATTCATGTTCTCAAGCCATGCGTTAGCAGCGTCTTTCAAGGATTCTGGAACATCTAGTTCAAGAAGCGCGTCCACGGAGTCCGCAAGTTTCTCTCTCATTTGCTTGTTCGCAAGCAGCATGCCATAACCGTATTCCGCATTATCCTCAAATAGTGAGTTCGCCCAGGAAGGACCTCTGCCGTTTTCATCCTTTGTGTAAGGTGTGGATGGTGCAGAAGCGCCCCAAATTGAGGAACATCCTGTTGCATTAGCAATCATCATCCGGTCTCCATAGAGCTGGGTGATTAGCTTAATATATGGAGTTTCTCCACAGCCTGCGCAAGCGCCGGAAAATTCCACATATGGCTTCGCAAACTGACTGCCTTTAACTGTTTCTTTAGTAACTAAATTATCTTTAATGGACACTGTTGTACCAAATACCCAATTATCCTTTTCGTGCTCTACTTCAGAGAAAGAGCGCATGGTTAGTGCTTTTTTCTTTGCAGGACAAACATCGGCACAATTTCCGCAACCCATACAATCTAAAGGCGACAACTGGATTCTATAATCATATCCTTGTAAGCCTTTTCCTATGGCTTTAATAGTTACAAAGCTATCAGGTGCGTTTGCTTTTTCCTCTTCGTTGAGAAGAACTGGCCTTATGGATGCATGAGGGCATACAAAGGAACACTGGTTACACTGAATACAGTTCTCAGGTATCCATTCTGGAAGGTGAGAAGCCACTCCTCGTTTTTCGTAAGCCGCTGTCCCTGATGGGAAGGTTCCGTCTGCTCTGTCAGCAAAGGCACTAACAGGAAGGCTATCCCCGTCTTGTCTGGTCATAGGTATAAGGATTTCTTCGATAAACTCAGGTAATCCTTCTGCTTCCTTTTCTTCATCCTTCGCATTTATCCAGTCTGCAGGGATTTCTACCTTTTTAATATCTGTGATTCCTCTGTCTATGGCCGCATTGTTCATACGAACAACCTTTTCGCCTTTTTTACCGTAGGACTCTTCTACAGCTTCCTTCAGATATACTACCGCATCTTCTACAGGGATAACATTAGCTAGCTTGAAGAACGCAGCCTGCATAATCATATTTATCCTATTTCCAAGACCAATTTCTTCTGCGATATGGGTAGCATCTATTGTGTAAAACTGTATCTGATTTTCTGCCATGTATCTTTTCATGGATGCAGGAAGATGCTCAGATAGTTCATTTTCGTCCCAAATGCAATTAAGTACAAAAATACCGCCTTTTTTAAGCCCCTTCATAAGGTCATATTGATTCACATAAGCCTGATTGTGACAAGCTACAAAGTCCGCTTCATTAATCAAGTAGGTTGATTGAATCTTGTTCTTACCAAATCTTAAGTGGGATATAGTGATTCCACCGGATTTCTTTGAGTCATAGGAGAAATATCCTTGAGCATACATGTCAGTCTTATCTCCGATGATTTTAATAGCATTTTGGTTTGCACCAACAGTTCCATCTGAACCAAGTCCCCAGAATTTGCAACGAATTGTGCCTTCTGGTTCTGTAGCTACGCCTTCTACTGTAGGAAGGGATGTAAAGGTCACATCATCATTGATTCCGATTGTAAACTGATTCTTAGGTTCATCTTGATCCAAATTGTCATATACAGCTACAATCTGTCCAGGAGTAGTATCCTTTGAACCTAAGCCATATCTTCCTCCGTAAATTTTTGGTGCGTCTTCTTCTTCATAATACATGGTTCTTACGTCCATATATAAAGGATCGCCAAGAGCGCCTGGTTCTTTTGTTCTGTCTAATACTGCTATCTTCTTTACAGATGCAGGAATAACAGCTTTCAAATATTCCGGTGCAAAAGGTCGATACAATCTAACCTTTACAAGGCCGACTTTTCTGCCCTGGGCAATAAGAGCATTGATGGTTTCTTCAATGGTTTCGCAAACAGATCCCATTGCAATGATAATATTTTCAGCTTCAGGGTGACCCACATAATCAAATAGATTATATTCTCTGCCTGTCAGCTTTGTAATCTCTTTCATGTAATCTGAAACAATACTAGGTACTGCTTCTACATATTTATTTGCTGCTTCCCTAGCTTGGAAGAATATATCTGGATTTTGCGCTGTACCCCTGGTTACAGGATGTTCAGGATTCAAAGCCTGTGCTCTAAATCTATTTACTGCTTCCATATCAACTAGCTTTTCGAATTCTTCATACTCAATGACCTCAATCTTCTGAATCTCATGAGATGTTCTGAAGCCGTCAAAGAAATGAAGGAAAGGAATTCGTGATTTAATTGATGCTAGATGAGCAATCCCTCCAAGGTCCATTACTTCCTGAACGGAGCTGGATGCCAGCATAGCAAATCCTGTCTGTCTTGTAGCCATTACATCGGAATGGTCTCCAAAAATACACAATGCATGAGCCGCCAGCGTCCTTGCACTTACGTGGAATACGCCCGGTAAAAGCTCCCCTGCTATCTTATACATATTTGGTATCATCAGCAGTAGGCCCTGAGATGCTGTGTATGTTGTGGTTAATGCACCTGCCGCTAAGGATCCGTGAACTGCACCTGCTGCTCCTGCTTCAGATTGAAGCTCTGCAACCTTAACCTCTTGACCAAATATATTCTTTTTTCCGTACGCTGCCCACTCATCTACGACTTCCGCCATTGTAGAGGACGGTGTAATAGGATAAATTGCTGCTACATCTGTAAATGCATAAGACACATAAGCAGCTGCCGTGTTTCCGTCCATGGTTTTCGTTTGTCTTTTTACCATTAAGATAACCTCCTGATCATTCTTTCTTATAGAACAAGTCTTTACATACTGGTCAAAAGCCAAGGCATTTTGACAGCAGTATTAATCTTCCATTTGTTTTAGAGGATTTCGCCACTTCGCCCTCTGATATTTATAGCCTATAGTTTATAATTTTTAACAAGGCAAGTCAAACTATTTTTAGCGCTTTCACTAGTTATTTTTTAGTTGATCTTGTAGGGAACTTTAACTGTTTACGTTCAGGTTCTAAGCTGTTCTACGCGGCATATGCAAAAACCATTCCAACAGTCCCTTTCAACCCTACTTATGATACTTTATAGCGAGTATGGTCCTAAGTCAAACTATTTTTTCTAAGTATAAAGTATACACAGTCCTCAATTTTCTGTTTCTACCTAGTTTTCACTAAGTTCTATCACAACGATTCCTTATTGGCCGTAAATTCTAAAGTGATTTATCCCATTTTGCTTTAAAATATTTTTAATTTTATTATTTTGAATGTCTTTAAAGCTAAAAATTATGCTTTGGCAGGTTTTGGGATCCACTCTGATAGGGAAGAGCTCGTCTTTCCTGTCTTTCAGGTAATAACGCGTTTTCACGCAACTATTAGAATCCCTTGTTTTGCCCCCTTTGCCTAGGTTTTCTTTTGGGCAAACCTCCAGGTCTCCAATGAAACAATGCTCACTGATCATGACGGGAATTGGCCCGCCTATAGCCACCTCAGGTATGATGCCATGAAAGTCCATCTCACAGATTTCTTCTACAGTAACCTCATGTGAGACCAAGGCTTCTTTAAGACCAAGCTCTCCTGCCAGATAAAAATCCTTACTATTATATAGATTTAGTCCATAATCCCCATAAACATCTACGCCTGCAGCGGCAAAGGGTTCAATCCAGCCTAAATTCCCTACAGCAATACCATTTACTTTCGCTGCATCAACAATCCTATCAAAGTTTCTGCGGATATAGTTATCATGCCAACCTTTTGTGATATTTGGTATTACAGGAACTATTTTAGGCTTCTCTTTATCCTTCCCAATTTCCTTTGACGCCACCTGATCATAGGGAAGGTAAATTCTGTCAACCGAAATTTCGTTTTTATCTAGCTCCTCCATATCCCATAAATACAAACTGATTTTCTCTTTTGCAGGCACCAATTCTTCTTTCTTTTCCTGCTCCTTATTGGGTCGAACAACCTGAACATCCGGAATTCTTTCATTAGCTATCTTCCCCTCTTTCGAAGGGGTGAGTCTAACCTCTTTCATTTTTTCTAAAGTTCGCCTGCGTAGCTCATTTATTTTACTAAGAGGTAAAGCAACATCATCATCCATAACTACTCGGATACTTTTTACACGGAAGGGAGTTCCACCGGTTTTAGCCAACTGACCTTCTATCACCTGCTTTGTAAGAGGCTTGTTTATTGCTTTATCAACAATGTCCACGGAAGCTTCCGTAACCCTATTTCCATCTTCATCAAAAGCTATTAATGTGGCGGGAAGTCCAATGGTGGCAGAGAACTCAAATTCTATATCAATCTTTTTTAAATTCTTTTCCTCTTTACTGCTTTTCACCATGTAGCTATTCTTTCCCCGAGTCATTAGCTCTTGATCTATGATCTTATATATTTTATCTCCTTCTGTAACTTCACCCTTAATATCCCCCACCGTCACCACATCTCCAGCTGACGCCTTTTTCAGGTGGCTTTTCCCTTTTTCCATATAGGTTACAGTGGCACTGGTGAGGTTTTTATTTCTAACCTCTATAATATCCCCCATTGAAAGGTTCTTTTCTAGCTTTATGGTAATGAGGGAGGCTCCTTTGCCTTTATTCCTCTTTTGTTTTAAAACCTGGCCTACACTTCCTAAATAAACACCCTGGTGTTTAGGCAACATGCCAGACATAAGGTCTTTGCCAGGATTTGAAAAAAGATAACCCTCAGTAAATCCCCCTCGGTTAAAAATTTGAAGAAGGGCTTCCATATCTTTATCTTCCACTGTATAATTCCCTTTTTCTTTGTATAAATCCAGGTACTTTCTATATATTCCGGTAACAATTGCCACATACTCCGGAGATTTCATTCTTCCTTCTATTTTAAGAGATGCTACCCCAGCTTGAGATAGCTTATCTAAATGCTCTATGGTGCATAGATCCTTGGGACTTAAGACATAAGGTACATGATTAATCTTTTTCAGTCTGCCCTTCTGGGTCAAATCCTCTTGGTAGACACTATAAGGAAGCCTGCAGGGTTGCGCACAACAACCACGATTACCACTACGCCCTCCGATTTCATTGCTCATCTGGCATTGACCGGAATAGCAAATGCAAAGGGCACCATGAACAAAAACCTCGATATCCAGCAGCTTCTCCTCTGTAATAGCCTTTATTTCTTCCAATCCCAGCTCTCTGGCTAAAACCACTCTTGAAAACCCTAATTTCTTGGCTGCTTTTACCCCTTCAATATTATAAATCGTCCCTTGAGTGGATAAGTGAATATCCATATCTGGAATCCTTTTTTTGATTAGCTGTGCCAAGCTTAGCTCTTGAAGAATCAATGCATCTACACCGTTTTCGTACAACCATTGGGCATAATCTAAGGCTTCTGGAAGCTCTTTATCAGATAAAAGAGTGTTCATGGTAACATACAGCTTTGCCCCTCGCAAATGGGCATAGGCTACTCCTTCTAGCAACTCTTCATCATTGAAATTATCAGCATTTATTCTTGCATTAAACAACTTCCCACCCATATAGACGGCATCGGCGCCATTTTCCACAGCCGCAATTAACTGTTCTAAGCCGCCCGCTGGGGCAAGAAGTTCCGGTATCTTAATCATTTTATCTCCTAGTTGTATTATAGTTGAACGCTATGTTCAATTGCCTAAAGTTATCATAAATATTAATTGTTAAAAGTGTCATATTAATAATATTCAAATTATGCTTTTTACGTAAAAAATTTTACCAGATTCAAGGATTCTTCGAAAGGGTGACAGCTTAAATGAGGAAAATTAAAGAGCTTTTTCAGGATTGGAAATATGTAAGAATCTGTTTATATATTGTTGCTACCGCTGTCTTACTATATATCCTATATCTTGTAATTGGAAATCTTGGTCATATTTTAAAAGTAGCTGTTACCATCCTTCAAAGTATATTCTCTGCATTCTCACCTCTTATTATTGGTATTATTATTGCATATTTATTAAGCCCCTTCGTTGATATGATTGATAAAAAAGTCGTTTCCAAGTTAATTACTAAGCTGCCAGACGACCCTATCAAGTTAGAGAAGTGGCTTGGATTAAGGAGAACAATCAGTGTACTGATTGCGTTTCTTCTAGTTTTTCTTTTTATTTTTATCATTTTATATGCTTTTGCCGTACTCATAGTAGGAGATTTGTTTTTTACCAGTCTCCATAGTATGGTGGACAGTATCGTTGCTTATTTTTCTAGATTTGAGTTTGCTCTAGGCGAAGGGGCACAAAATCTACCGCCCAGCATTATTGAAGAAGGGCTTCATGATGTTGTTAATACGGGCATAAATTGGGTTAATAAAAAAATCACCTCATCCAACCTTATTCCGTTTTTATCTAAATTAGGCGGGAGTTTATTTAATCTATTCATAGGAATAGTTGCCAGTATTTATCTTCTTAAGGATAAAGACTTTTTTATCAGACTTTGCAGAAAGGCCCTTCATCTAATATTACCCATGAAGGTGCATGGTAAAACAAGGGAAGCATTGTCAGACATAAACATAGTGGTATCTCAGTTTATACGAGGGCAGCTTTTGGCTGCGCTTACAGTTGCTATTATGTCCTCTATAGGTTTTACTCTCATTGGACTTGAATTTGCTGTATTTATTGGTTGTTTTGGCGGGTTACTCAATATTATTCCATATTTTGGCCCCGTAATTAGTGCTATTGCCGCAGCAATAGTGGGGTTTCTTACCGATGGAATTTCCCAAGGTCTCCTTGCCATCATTGTAGTTATTGTTGTGCAGCAAATTGATAGCAACATTACTTTCCCCAGGATTGTGGGTTCTACTATCGGGCTACATCCTTTGTTTATATTGATTTCCGTCGTGGTAGGCGGTTATTATGGAGGATTGCTAGGAATGATTATAGCCGTACCCATCGCCGCAATTATCAAAGTGTTATTGGTAAAGATAGTGAAAAATATTAACTGAGCCAACAGAAATCGTTGACTCAGTATTTTCGTCAGAATACCCTATGTATTTTAAAGCATAGCCACTAGAACTGCCTTAATGGTATGCATCCTGTTCTCTGCTTCATCAAATACTACGGAGTGCTCACTTCTAAACACTTCATCAGAAACCTCTCTGATATCATATCCCTTTTCTTTCCATTCCTTTGCAAGTTTTGTTTCAAAATCATGGAAGGCTGGCAGGCAATGAAGGAAGAGTACATTTGGATTTTCTGTTTGTTTTATCATTTCCATTGTTACTTTATATGGTGAAAGCATCTGGATCTTTTCAGGTATTCCATCTTCCTCTCCCATGGAAACCCACACATCGGTATAAATGACATCCGCACCTTTTAAGGAATCCACTGAGCTTGTTACTTCTATCTTTCCACCAGTTTCAGCTGCTACCTTGCGAGCTTTCTCTAAAAGGTCCTTATCAACTTCCAGTTCATCGGGACCGTAAGCCACATAATGCATTCCCATTTTTGCACACCCATACATCCAAGCATAGGACATATTGTTTCTGATATCTCCACAGAATACTACTTTACATTGATTCAAGGGTTTAGAAATGTGTTCCTCCATGGTCATCAAATCAGCCAGCACTTGTGTGGGATGATCCGTCGTTGTCAGCCCATTAAATACTGGTATTCCCGAATGCTCTTTAAGGCATTCTACGATTTCTTGACCATAGCCTCGATATTCAATGCCGTCATAAAATCTTCCAAAAACCTTTGCAGTATCTTCTATAGATTCTTTTTTACCAACCTGGGAGCTTTTCGCGTCTAAATATGTAACATGAGCTCCTTCGTCTAAGCACGCTACTTCAAAGGCACATCTTGTTCTAGTTGAGGTTTTTTCAAAAATCAGTACTACGTTTTTATTTTTCAGTAAATAATCGTAAACTCCAGCTTTTTTCTTGGCTTTCAACTTATGGGCAAGATCCAGTAAGTATCTAATTTCTTCAGGAGTAAAGTCCATTAAGCTAAGAAAGCTTCTTCCTTTCAATTGTTTTTCCATCTAGCCATCTCCTCTTTCATATAAATTTCATGATTTTTCAGGCGGCGGCTTAACCACCTTTTTCAGGGCTCATAAAGTATTCCTGTAAAAGCTTTTGCGCCAGATACTTTTGAGCATCAGCTTTGATGGCCAAGTTTACAATAAGCATAAATAACTCTACCATGTCATCATCGGAAAGCTCCGCTTCGCTAAGGTGATGTTTGATCGTTTTGATATCCTCTTTAGTGTCGCTAAGAAGGCTTTGTAGCTCCGTTTCTTGTAATGTAGAGAGTCCCTCATAAATACTCATCAAATTGATTTTGTCATCAAATTCAGAGTTGTAATTGCTGATAAGAGGTTTCATTAGCTTCTCTATTTCCCCCATTTGGAAGGACCCCTTGAGATAATAGATGATAGTCAAGAGAACCATATGGTCCCTTGTATATTTTTTATTCTCGGGGCGGGGGAGCATCTTATGCTTTACGTAGTTTCCAATCATGGTTTTAGTAATAACTTGGTCGTTTTTCTTTTTCTTATAGATCTTCAGCTCTTCATTCATAAAAGCAGCTGCTTGATCCATATAAATATCTAAATCAGGGAACCTTTCTAATGGGATAAAACCTTCAGCTGCTAGTTCTTCAATCTTTAGTTTAAGATATTCTTCGTATCTCATATATCCAACCCTCCATATATATGGTGCCCTCATCCATGATGTGATTTCATTTGCATGATGTCTGACACCTTTTCCACGCAAGACACCTATTCTATTGTTGACGTTATTAATATCTTTATTGTAGGTTATTCATTAACTCGTGTCAATGTTTTCCATACTGGATTGGGTGGCTCTAAGATATGAAGTTCCAGGCGGAGGCATTGGGAGCGGTACGAACAATAAAACTAGGCATTTCTTGGTGGTTTTGTTCCATAGTATTGATAATAGCAGGCCTCAAGCCTTCCATTGTAAAGTTTCCTTCTTCTGTTGGCGGGTTTTCCAAAGGTTAGCTGCTCAAATTCCTTATCTGTAGTTATTAGATAAAGGGACCAAGTTGGATTACCTTTAAAAAGTCTCGTCAATTCCTTATAAATTTTGTGGATTTCTTCTTTTTCACCGATTCGCTCTCCATAAGGCGGGTTGCAAATCATAATGCCATAATCCTCTGTGAATGTCAGATTCTTTATAGGTTGGATTTTAAACTGGATGCAATCGTCTACACCTGCCTCTAGAGCATTTTCTCTGGCTGCTTTTATAGCCTCCGGATTTATATCATAGCCCTGTATCCTGATATCTTTTTCATAATCAATGGCTTCAAAGGCCAGTTTCCTTTCCTCTTTCCAGAGCTCCTTGGGAATGTTGGGCCAGTTCTCTGCTGCGAATTTCCTACTTAGCCCCGGTGCCATATTTCTTTCTATCATAGCTGCTTCGATGGGAATTGTGCCTGAACCGCAAAAGGGATCTACCAGTAAACGACCTTCTTTCCAAAAGGAAAGCTGCACCATTGCTGCCGCCAGTGTCTCTTTAATAGGAGCTGCAACATCCCGGACTCTATAGCCCCTTTTATGCAATCCGGCCCCTGTGGTATCTATAGTGATAGTCACCCTGTCCTTTAGGATGGTAACCCTAATAGTATATTCCGGTCCCGTCTCATCGAACCATTCTTTCATGTAAGTTTCTTTCAATTTTTCTACAATTGCCTTTTTTACAATAGATTGACAGTCTGGAACACTATAAAGCTTTGATTTCACAGAGCTGCCTGTTACCGTGAACTTACCGTCTTCGGGAATCCATTGCTCCCAAGGCAGAGCCTTAGCCTGTTGGAATAGCTCCTCAAAAGAATAAGCTTTAAACTCACCTAGCTTAACAAGAACTCTATCAGCACAACGAAGCCATAAGTTTGATTTTACAATTGCCCTTTCATCACCGGTATAGGTAATCTTCGCATCCTCAGATTGAATCACTTTAAAACCCAGTGCCTCTATTTCCCTTTTCACCACTGCCTCAAGGCCAAAGGTAGCTGTAGCAATAAGATCTAGTTTTGCCAATGTCATTCCCCCTCTGCATTCTCCAGTTTTATATAGTAGGAAACAATTTCCACCACCATATAAAACTAGAGCCATAGACCTGACATCTATGGCTTTCATTGCTTTTTATGTCTAATAAGGCCTTCTACGATTCATCTGATTATTCTCTATTGCATCAATAGAGTTCAGCGCCTTTCCTGTGCCAATAGCTACGCAGGACTTAGGGTCCTCAGCTATAGTAACTTTAATGCCTGTCCTCTCCTCAATTCTCTTGTCTACACCATACAGCAGTGCTCCTCCACCAGTCAGTACGATACCGCTATTGCTAATATCCGCAGATAATTCTGGCGGTGTACGCTCTAATACGGCATGAGCAACCTCACATATTACTTGAAGAGGTTCATCCAAGGCTTCCAGCATTTCTGCAGAGGATACTTCCACGGATTTTGGTAAGCCTGTAACTAAGTCTCGCCCTCGGCATTCTTTTATCACCTGCTCCTCTCTCGGATAAGCAGTTCCAATAGTCATTTTCATTTCTTCCGCAGTTCGCTCACCAATATAAAGCTTGTGCTCTTTTCTCATATACTTGATAATAGCTTCGTCGAAATTATCTCCAGCCATTTTTACAGAGGTACTTGTAACAATGCCTCCCAGAGAAATTACAGCAACATCTGTGGTTCCACCACCAATATCGATGATCATGATGCCGTCTGGCTTTGAAATGTCAAGGCCAGCACCAATGGCTGCAGCAACAGGCTCTTCCATAAGGTATACGGATTTTCCGCCCGCTTGAAGGGCTGCTTCTCTAACGGCTCTTTTTTCAACCTCTGTTACACCACTAGGCACACATACCATTATTCTCGGCTTAAAAAATCTACTACTTCCGCATGTCTTTTTTATAAAGTACTTCAGCAATCTTTCTGTCACATCATAGTCAGAAATTACGCCGTCTTTTAGGGGACGTACTGCTATAATATTTGCCGGGGTTCTTCCCAACATTTGTCTAGCTTCTTCACCTACAGCCAAAATGTCGTTTGTGTCTCTATTAATAGCAACAACAGATGGCTCGTCTAAAACGATCCCTTTACCTTTTATATAAACCAGTACGTTTGCTGTTCCTAAGTCTATGCTAACTTCACCTGAAAATCCCAAAATAATCCCTCCTATTATTTGTTGAGTTCTAAATATAATGCACTTTATTTCTCATTTATATTTATCTTTTACTTTATCTTTTACACTTACCAACATATTATATATATTCTCTACAAACTTTTCAATTTTTATTTTAATATGTTAAGTTTTGCTTGTATTCCTGTCGAAAGAAATTAATTCCTTCGGGCGTTAGGAGATATTGGGAAAAAGTTACAAGTGTTAGGTAAGGGTGTTAGGCCAAGATAAGTGACAAGGTGTCAGGCACTATTCTTTAAGTCAGGCTGTCATCATTCTTTTGAATATGGCTAATCCTTCTATTATTTCTTCTGTTGTAATGGTCAGTGGCGGTAAAAATCTAATTTTTTCTTTTGCTGTAAGAACAAGCAATCCATTTGCAATGCATTTTGCAGCAACTTCTTTAGCATCCTTATCCTTCAGGGACACACCTATCATAAGGCCCATTCCAGTAACAGCACTGACGCCATCTATTTTTTCTAGCTCTGACTTCAGAAAATCGCCCTTTTCCTGTACTTCTTGTAAGAATTCCTCATCCATTCTGTTTAGGATTTCAATTCCTCCCGCGCAGGCAATAGGATTTCCTCCGTAGGTTGTTCCATGATCTCCTGACTCTAATGCATTCTCGCATTTTTTACTGAAGAGGATACCTCCAATGGGAAGACCTCCTCCTAGCCCCTTAGCCATTGTAACCAACTCTGGTTCCAATCCATATTGTTCATAGGCAAACAATTTGCCTGTTCGGCCAATTCCAGTCTGCACTTCATCAATAATCAGCAGGATGTCTTTCTCTTTACATATTTGTGCAACACCATCTATATATTCTTGGTCCATCTGATTTACACCGCCCTCTCCTTGAATTAATTCAATAAGGATTGCGCAGGTTTTTTCAGATATTTTAGATTGAAGCTCACTTAAATCATTGGCCTTAGCATATCGAAAGCCTTCTACAAAGGGATCAAAGTATTTGTGAAAGGCGTCTTGACCTGTAGCTGTAATGGTAGCCAAGGTTCTTCCATGAAAAGAGTCCTCTAGGGTTATGATTTCATATCTTCCTTCACCATATTTTTTATAGCTATATTTCCTTGCTGCTTTGATGGCCCCTTCATTAGCCTCTGCTCCAGAATTACAGAAAAATACTTTTGATAATCCACTACGCTTTATAAGAAGCTCTGCCATCCTTACACAAGGCTCAGTGTAAAACAGGTTGGATGTATGCTGTAAGATATTAGCTTGCTTTGTTATTGCATCTACCCATCCTTTATCGCAAAATCCTAGGGCATTTACGCCGATTCCTGAGGAAAAGTCAATATATTTCTTTCCTTCTCCATCGTAGCACAAAGCGCCTTCCCCTTTTTCTATGTAAAGGTCATTTCTCGCATAGGTGCCTATAATATATTCTTTGTCTTTTTCTTTTATTTCAATAGTCTTCATTTATTTGCCCTCCGTTATCAAAATTGCCCAGCTGGCCTTTTTACCCCAAACGCCCTTGGCTGGGAAAAGGGACAGCGGCGAGCAATGGGAGCCGGAGCACCTAAAGCCTTTAGCTGGATGCAATTTTGCTTATTCTCTTAATAAAGTAGGGTTCCTATTCCTTTGTCAGAAAACAGTTCTATTAATATGGAATGTTTTATTCTTCCATCGATAATCACCGCTTCCTTTAAGCCGTTTTGAATCCCCTCCACACAGCTTTGTATTTTAGGGATCATTCCGCCGGAGATAATTCCCTTCTCCATAAGGCCAGGAACTTCATCTATCTTTATACATGGTATCAGGGAATCCTCATTGTCTTTTTCCATTAATACTCCCTTAATGTCAGTCATTGAGATTAGCTTTTCTGCTTTTAATGCACCAGCTATGGAAGCTGCCGCAGTATCCGCATTTATATTATATATTTGACCAGATTCATCTGTGCCTACCGTTGCAACCACGGGAATAAAACCGTTTTCCAAAGCAACTATAATAGGTTGAGGATTGATGTCCGTGATTTCACCGACAAAACCCAGGTCATTTGTACTCTGGTATTTTTTTGCTTGAATCATGCCTCCATCAATGCCGCAAAGACCTATGGCTTTCCCTTTATTCTGTTGAATAAGAGATACTAGATTCTTATTGACTTTGCCTGCCAATACCATGGATGCGATTTCAGCGGTTTCACCGTCTGTATATCTAAGCCCATCTATGAATTTGGATTCCTTTCCCAAAGCATTTAGCATATTGTTGATTTCAGGACCTCCTCCATGTACTAAGACTACCTTTATACCAACGATGGAGAGAAGTACCAGGTCTCGCATTACGGCACGTTTTAATTCTTCATTAAGCATGGCATGACCGCCATATTTAATAATAATGGTTTTATTGAAGTACTTTTGTATATAAGGAAGCGCTTCAATTAATATATTTGCATTTTGTTGTGTATCCATACTATCCTATCCTATTGTTACTGTTCACACCAGCCTGGTCATAGGCCTTGTCTGAGAGTACCAAGACACTGCCTAGGTATAGGCCTTGATTGCGATTGAGCCGGCTGTTGGAGGAGTTTTGGGTTACTCTCTGCTGAAGTCGAGCAACATGTTCAGCTCCTGTCAAACACGTTTAAAGTTGGTTTGTTTGACAGTCTGAACATGGCGACACAAAGCACTGAGAGTACCAAAACTCCGACCAGCTGGTGAAATCGCAGTCAAGGCCTACTCTCCTGCTATGGGTGAATAATCATTAGCTACGGTAGCTCCCGTTTATTTTTACATAATCATAGGTTAGGTCACAGCCATATGCCCTAGCCTCTTCATTCCCTTGATTTAAGAACACTAAAATCTGAATTTCGTCTTCTTTTAGTATTTCAGATGCTTTTTCTTCGCTGAATTCTAACTGGCCTGAATTTTTGCATACCTGGATATTTCCTTTAGAAGATGAAAGTACAATATCTACTGTCTCTGCATTAAAATCTGCATCCGCATAGCCCATGGCACAAATAATCCTACCCCAGTTAGCATCCTCTCCAAACATAGCAGCTTTAAGGAGATTGGATTCTATAACAGATTTAGATATGATTCTTGCCGAATCTTTATCCTTTGCCCCAGACACGACACATTCTAATAGCTTAGATGCTCCTTCGCCGTCCTTGGCTAATTCCTTCACCAGATATGTGGTAACTACTCTCAATGCTTTACAAAACTCTTGGAAGTCATCCCCTTCCTCATCAATGATAGGATTTTCAGCCAATCCACTTGCCAAAATTGCAACGGTATCATTGGTAGAGGTATCACCATCAACACTTAATTGATTAAAGGTGTCGGCGACATCGCTATCAAGTGCTTTCTGAAGCATAGCTGGTGTTATGGCAACATCTGTTGTTATAAAGCTTAGCATCGTGGCCATATTGGGATTAATCATCCCACTGCCCTTAGCAATGCCTCCTATGTGACAGACCTTGTTGCCAATAATGGTAGATACTGCAATTTCTTTTTTTACAGTATCTGTTGTCATGATCCCCTCTGCGGCCTTGCTAGAACCATCAATGGCAAGCTTTTTAACTAGCTTGGGAATGCCCTTCTCAAAAGGTTCTATGGTCATAGGTACACCAATGACACCTGTGGAGCAGATAATGATATCTTCTGTAGGGATGCCAAGCTCTTCAGCCAGCAGCTCACATGTTTTTTCAGCAATTTCAACACCATTTGGCGCACAAGTATTAGCATTACCACTATTGCATATAATGGCCCTTGCCATTCCGTTTTCCAAATGTTTTTTTGTAACTCCTATAGGAGCCGCCTTCACTTTGTTCGTGGTGTATACCGCTGCAGCACTACATGGCACATCACTAACAATCAAGGACAAATCTCTTTTGCCTTTATTTTTTCTAATTCCACAATGCACCCCCGAGGCTTTAAATCCCTTTGGAGCACACACTCCGCCGTCAACTTGCTCTATATACATTTCCTTTACTCCTTCCTAATCTAAGCCTACTTCTTTTAGGCTAGCACCAGGCCGGTATCTTCAGGACAACCAAGCATGATGTTCATACATTGCACTGCAGCGCCGGATGCGCCTTTGCCTAAGTTGTCAAATCTTGATACTAGCGTGATTCTTTCATCATTCCCCACCACAAATATTTGGAGCGAGTCCTTACCGCCCATTCTATTAGATTCTAAAAAACCCTTTTCCGCATCTTCATCATAGTCCGCTACTTTTATTAGCTTCTGTTCCTTATAATAGTCTGAAAAAATCTCGTGAAGCTCTGAAACAGTTACCTTCTTTTCTAGTAATCTAGTATGCAACGAAACAGTCACTAGCATTCCCTGAAAATAATCTGCAACTATTGGATGAAAGCTTGGTGGAAATTCAATATCACTTTGCTTTACGATTTCCTTCATGTGCTTATGGCTCTGACTAAGTCCGTATTGTCTTGGCGCTTCCAATTCAATGGTTTTTGCATCTTCAGCATACTGAGCAATCATTTTTTTGCCTCCACCACTATATCCAGTAATGGAATGGCAGTCAAAAGGATAATCCTTTGGTGCAATTCCTAAGGCGGTCAGGGGCTTTACTAGGGTAATAAATCCAGTAGCATGACAACCCGGTACTGCAATACGATTGGAGCTCCTAATACGGTCTCTTTGTTCTGGACAAAGCTCCGGTAGCCCATAAACCCAATCCTCGTGAGTCCTGTGGGCCGTTGAAGTATCTAAAATTCTGCTGTTCCCGTCTGCCCTTTCTACGATTTCCTTGGAAGCCTGATCAGGGAGGCATAAAAAGGTAATATCTGCCTCCTTAATTTTTTCAAGGCGGGCTTCAATATTCTTACGGTTTTCGCTTTCTATAGTAATCAGCTCTAAATCATTTCTTGATTTTATGCGGTCAAAAATTTTTAGGCCTGTAGTTCCTTCTTGTCCGTCGATAAAGATTTTATGCTTCATTCTTGCGACTCCTTTACTCATCAACATTTAGTTTATTATACGCCGTTTTTGTATAATGTCAATAAATTTTTGCATATTTATTATTTTTTATCCTGTTTTTATGCATTTTATGAATAATTATAAGTGATGTTAAAAAAGTCCCAGAAATGCTTCCCCCCCCACACATTACCCTTGCCTATACCCTTTTAAAGCCTTTTTCTAAACTTGTTGATTTTTTCGGGATTCCCAATTAATAACTCATATCCCTGTCCTTTTCAACATATAAATGTGTTAATGAAGCTATTTTGTGCAGGTGGAAGCTGTGACTGCGCAGGTAGAATATAATGAGGGGGGATATTCGTAGATGAAGGATTATATAGAGGAGCGGGTTATAGAACTGGCTAAATACATTTTAGAAACAAAGTCCACAGTCCGTGCGGCAGCGAAGAAATTTCGAGTATCAAAATCTACTGTACATAAGGATATTACTGAACGCCTGCTTGAGATAAATCCGGGGCTTGCCCAAGAAGTTAAGATTGTTTTGGAAAACAACAAAGCAGAACGTCACATCAGGGGTGGGTTAGCAACAAAATTAAAGTACAAGGGGCGCGAATAGCGCCTTTTCTCTTAATTCTATATCCCTACCAATCATAAAGGGGGCGCACTATGCACCCCCTTATAGTTGTTTATTCAGCCTCTTCCTCTACGAATTTATCAGACCCTACTTTACAAATAGGACAAGTTTCCGGTGGTTCCGCACCTTTGGCTATATATCCGCATACTCTGCATTTCCAGCTCTTGGATTCCTTATCCATTTTAGTCTCCTCCACAATTTTTCCTTCCAGCACTGATTTTCCGAAGCCATAGCCAAAATCAACTGCTTCTTTTTCTTGTGCTTCGCTAGGTTTAAACTTTATTTTTAACCCTTCTTTGAAGAGTTTCATATTTAACTGTTTCAATCTCCCCATAAGGTGGTCTACCGCCTCGCCACTCCATCCGTATGCACCGAAGGCTGATGCGATTTTTTTACCATGTACCCTTGATATCATCGATGTAGTTAAATCCCAAATAGGCTTCAGGGCTTCTCCCACAAAGGTAGGGCTGCCGAAGAGCACACCATCTGCCCAAGCAATTTCATGTAATACCGATGTTGGGTCTGCTTTTGTCATATCGAAAAGCTTGACATCAATATCCCCTGCCGACTTTACTCCCTCAGTAATTTTCTGAGCTATGATCTCGGTATAACCATAGGCTGAAACATAAGGGATGACCACGGTTTTTTTCGTATTTGGGTTGTTGTCTGCCGACCATTCTCTATATAGCTCAACAATTTCTCCTGGATTTTCAATTAATACAGGGCCGTGACCAGTGCAAATCTTTTTTATTTCTACCCCTTCCAATTTCTTAAGGGCATCTCTTACATTTGATTTAAAGGGTGCCACAATGGAATCGAAATAAAATTTTACGGCACCTAAATATTCTTCTTTATTTTTAATATTGTCATTGGTTATTCCTTCATGACAATAATGTGCTCCGAAAGCGTCACAAGTAAAGAGGATTTGATCTTCCTCTACATAGGTAAACATGGTATCAGGCCAATGAAGGTTTGGTGCTATGAAAAAGCGGAGTGTCTTATTGCCAAGTGACAGCTGATCTCCATCTTTTACAATTAAGGCGTCAAACTCCTTGTTACATATTTCCTTCATGAAATTGATTCCTGCGTTGGTACCCACCAGCTTAAGGTTTGGGTTTAAATCAAGCATTTTTTCTATGGTACCTGTGTGATCTGGTTCAGTGTGATTTAGGATAATGTAGTCAACCCCTTCAATTGGAAGGATTTCAGTAAGCTTGTCCATATACTCGTCAAAAAATCTTTCCTTGGACGCTTCAAAAACTACATTTTTTTCAGACCCTTTAAGAACGTAAGAATTGTATGATGTTCCGTGCTCTGTCTGAATAACGATATCAAACAACCTTAGCGAAGGATCCAGATTACCGATCCAAAATAAATCATTTGTAATTTCTTTTGTCTTCATAAGGTTCCACTCCTATTCTTTTTTGCGCAAGCAATACCAATACCATAAAATCATTGTAACATAGGATTATAGAGGTTTACCAGCTTAATCCATTTTTCCTATATAACTAATATTCTACCCATAAGGGGAACAAAATAACACCACTAGCATATAATATAGAAGACAGTGCAAAGCATTGTTTTTATAATAAATCCACCATGATTCATATGCCTCCTTTTTACTAGTATGAATCACTATATTTTCCCTAACTAAAAACTGGTTAATTAATTAAATTATTTTCAGGAGAATGGTTTCCCATTCTCCTTTATGATATACTCTTCTCAGTAAAACGTTCAGATTGTAGAATATTTGACAGCTCCAATATGGAGTTATATTATCTACCTATCGGGTAATAATATAACTTAGTTTGATTTTATTGTGAGGAGGGTCTTTTTATGAAAGCAAGTATTGATCGTTCTGGTTGTATCGGTTGCGGTGTTTGCGCTGATATTTGTGAAGAAGTATTTCAAATGGCAGATGATGGGCTAGCAGAGGTTATTGTGGACGAAATTCCTGCAGGCCTTGAGGAAAAAGCACAGGAAGCGCGAGATAGCTGCCCAGTGCAGGTCATCGATATAAAATAAGTAGCTAATAATGTGAATACATCAGTAAACTACCCCGCCTGAACGACTAGGGTCGCCATAGACGGGGTTTTTTAGATAGTTCTTAAAAAATCCTATTTGGAAATGTCAAGAGGGAGGACCATATATACTAAGCCCTACCCTCTTTCTATTTGGTTATATATCTTTCGTATCCTTCCTTGACAAGAATCATTGTCTCTCGAATATCCTGCTTATGGATATCAATAATAAGATGAGCATATTTTTCATATAATGGGGTTCTTTCCTCATACAGATCCTTCAAGGTCTGACCCTCCTTCATGGAAATACCTCTTTCATGAAGATCACCAAGCCGCTTTTCGATTTCCTCCAAAGGAAGTCTTAAATAAATCACCGTACCAATGCTCCTAAGATGCTCCATGGCTTCTTCGCCATAAACAACGCTCCCCCCCGTCGCAATGATGGTCTTTTCTACTTCAATTGATGCATTAATTCTATTTTCAATTTCGTTAAACCTATCCGGCCCATCTTCCGAAAGAATTTCACTTAATTTCCTATTTTCTTTTTCCTGTATTAAAAGATCAGAATCTAAGAACCGATATCCCAAAACTTTTGCTAGAACAACCCCTATAGTACTTTTACCTGAGCCGGGCATTCCAATCAGAATAATATTATTCATAGTCAATACCTCCAATTCAACGGGTATTATACTATAATGAGAATGATAATGCAAAGTGTGAAAAGGTTTGAAATGCCACCGGTTGGTTTCCCGGTGGCATTTTTATAAAGCGTCCATCAACAAGTAAAATTCTGTAAAAATGGTTGCATAAGCTCATTCTTTTGTTATTTCTTATCTACCTTTAGTACCGCATTAAGCATGACACTGGCTCCCTGTGTACATTGCTCTATAGGGGTGAATTCTGGTTCACAGTGGCTATGTCCATCCTTGGAAGGAACAAAGATCATCGTTGTTGGCATCATGTAGGACACGAACTGAGCATCATGGCCTGCACCACTGTTGATATATTGATTTGCTATTCCAAGCTCATCAGCACTTTCCTTTACATATCCAACGAGCTCTTTATCGAAGTAAACAGTGTCACGAGTCCAGGCCATTTCAACCTCTCCTCTGCACTTTTCGATTACCTTACCATCAAGGCTCATAACAATGTCTAATACCTTCTGTCTTAGCTCAGGGTCTTCATGCCTTACATCAAGGGAGAAATCAACTAGGTCTGGAATTACAGTATGTACGTTTGGATGAACAAGAACTTCTCCTGTTGTATAAACAAGCTCTGGCCTGTTTAGTTTGTCAATTTCTTCATGTAGGTAACAAATGGCCTTGGATGCTGCATATAGGGCGTCCTGTCTCTTGTGCATAGGTGTGGTTCCTGCATGGTCTGATTGACCATAAAATCTTATACGGTAGTTGAACATTCCCAGTACGCAGGTTACTACGCCAATTTCATTGCCAGCATCCTCGAGAATTGGGCCTTGCTCTATATGAAGCTCGAACATAGCCTTGTAATCATCAGGATTTAATCTATTTTTTGTATCCCCTTTATAAGGGCTCGCATCTAACCTTTCGCCAAATGTGGTTTGACGATCTAAGACACTTTTTGAGCGGAGCATATCTTCTTTTATGAATTTCTTTGCTATATCAGGTGGCAAATAGTCATTACAAACAACGCCGGACACCATCATTGCTGGGGGATATAAGGATCCCTCTTCATTGGTCCATATCATTGCTGTTATTGGATGTCTATGAGGAATATTTTGATCCGCAATAGTTTCTAACACTTCCATAGCCGCCAATACACCCAATACGCCGTCATAATTTCCGCCATTTCTTACAGAATCCACATGGGATCCCATAACAATTCTTTTTAGGCCTTCTTCAGACCCCGGGAGTGTTGCATAGACATTAGCCATATCATCTGTTTCGATGATGGCGCCTATTGCTTTCATTCTTTTAACGAATTCATCTCTGGCCAGGTGAGCTTCAGGTGACAAAGAGTATCTTGTTATCCCGCCGTTCCCAGTTGCACCAAATTGTGAAAAAGTCTCAATCTTGTCTTGCATTCGGTCTTTGTTACACGTATACATTTTACAATACCTCCCTTATATAAAAAGTGGTCTCATTTTATATAGTAGGAAATGAATCTCCCACCATATAAAAATTTCATGAAACAAATTAGCAACGAATAAAACTAGTTTCATTACTATTAGAATAGCACTTCTTTTAACAAATTTAAAGTACTATTCAAAAATGTTTAACAATTCTCACAAATTTCTTGATTACCCAGCCAAAAGACCGAGAGATGATTGGCTGTGGCTGGCGGCCACGGCCAATCATCTCTCGGTCTTTGGCTGGATAAGATCTTTAACTACCTGGGAGGCTAAGATAAGTCCGGCAACAGAAGGCACAAATGAGATGCTGCCAGGAGTCCTTTTCCCTTTACCTGTCCTTCGAGTAGGATCTGGATTACAATTTTCTTCTATGGAATTTTCATCTATCGTGGGCTTGATGGCCTCTTCCTTAGAGTAGACAACTTTTAAAGAAGGAATCCCTCTGGCTCTTAACTCTTTACGCATAACCTTTGCCAAGGGGCATATGGAGGTTTCATATATATCTGCCACTTCAAACCTTGTAGGATCCAGCTTGTTCCCGGCACCCATGGCGCTGATAATGGGTACACCTAAGCTGTGAGCCCTTTCAATAAGAAGAAGCTTTGAAGAAACCGTATCAATGGCATCCACAATATAATCATAGTGAGAAAGGTCAATGTGGTCCGCATTTTCAGAGGAATAAAAACATGCCTCTGGGTTGACATTACAGTTGGGGTTAATATCCAGGATACGATTTTTCATGACCTCCACTTTTTTCTGTCCAAGGGTTTTATGTGTGGCTATAAGCTGTCTATTGATATTAGACAAGCAGATCACATCATCATCAAAAATTGTCAAGCCCTCAATACCGCAGCGTGCTAGGGCTTCTACGGTAAAAGACCCTACCCCGCCTACTCCGAATACGGCAACTTTTGAAAGCCTAAGGGTTTCCATGGCTTTCTCCCCTAGAATCATTTGTGTTCTTGAAAATTCATTTAACATATTATTCCTCTTAAAAGTATGAACACTACCCTTGCTTTATAAACTTTAGAATTGGAACAAGCATTCCTATTCATGTCAATGCGCAAGGGCACTGTCCTTCATTTCTTCCATTATAAATTTAGTGTCTCGTTCATGCTTCCGGTTCGATAACCAATGAGATCTAAGGCCACATAGGTAAATCCTAGATCACGTAGCTTATCATTGATCTTTTTTCGCATTGATTCCTCTAAGAAAGGCCGGAAATCTTCCTTCGTAATCTCTATTCGTGCCACATCACCATGATATCGTACTCTAACCTGATGAAAGCCTGAATCAATTAGAAATTGCTCTGCCTCCCCCACCATATTTAACTTTTCCTGTGTAAGCTCTTCCCCATATGAAAATCGGGAGTACAAACAGGCAAAAGAGGGTTTATCCCATGTGGGTAAGCCCAACTTTTTTGATAACCTTCGTATTTCAGATTTAGAAAGGCCTGCTTCCCGTAAAGGGCTTTTGATGCCTAGCTCTGCAATGGCTTTATGGCCGGGTCGATAGTCTTTGTTATCATCCATATTGGAGGCTTCCGCAATATACTTTAAGCCATGCGCCTTGGCGATGTCACTCATCATTGAAAATATCTCTTTTTTACATAGATAACATCGGTTGAGGGGATTTTGAGAAAATCCTTCAATATTAAACTCTCCAGAATCAAATATAATATGCTTGATGTCATTGGCCAGAGCAAATGCCACCGCTTCGTCAAGCTCCCTTTTGGGAAAGCTAATGGAACGAGCGGTTATTGCAACCACATCTTCACCTAACACCTCATGAGCCACCTTCAATAAAAAAGTTGAATCTACCCCTCCAGAAAAAGCTACGGCTAAATTCCTTAGGCTTCCTAGATATTCTTTCAGCGTTTCATATTTTTTATATAATAAGTCCATCTCTATTCCTGCTAACATTGTGTCAATTCCTTAATATACTTGGGAATCTATCCGTTTTTATTATTTTTAATATACACAAACCAATAAATACTCGCAACAAAAATACCTCCGCCCACTATGTTCCCTAAAGTGACTGGGGCTAAATTGTTCAAGAAAAATGATTTCCAGTTTAAAATCATTAATTGCTCTTCCGTGACACCTAGAACGGTGGCTGCGTTTACAAAATGGTTATTGCTTTTCGCCAGGATACCTGCTGGAATGTAATACATATTGGCTACACTATGTTCAAACCCAGAAGTAATAAAGAGCCAGATCGGAAAGAATATGGCAAATATTTTTCCCGTTATATCCCTTGCCCCATATGCCATCCATACAGCCAAGCAAACAAGCCAGTTACATAAAATTCCTAAGACAAAGGCCTGCAAAAATGTTAGCCCTACCTTATACGCTGCAATCTGTATTGTTACACCGCCTAGCAAGTTTTCGCCGCTTCGGAATAGCCCTGACAGGTTCATTAAACAAGCAATAAATACGGAACCGGTCAAGTTCCCTATATACACAAAGACCCAGTTTTTTAGCATCCTGCCTATGGACACTTTCTTATCTAGGACTCCTGCAATAATCATCGTATTTCCTGTAAAAAGCTCTCCTCCAGCGATGATTACCAGCATAAGCCCTGTACCAAATACTGCACCTGCCAAGACTTTTCCAAGCCCATAGGTTTCAGGATTGGCAAAAAGGTTGAAGGCAGCCATATTAGAGCCTTCTGACGCAAAAGCAATGAATACACCTGCAAGAAATCCCAACAAAAGCATATTTAGGGCAGACATGCTGGTCTTCTTAATTCCTGCTTGAATGGTCACTTGAGTAATTTCTGCCGGGTTAAAATAATTGTTTTCTGTCATTTCTCTACAAATCTCCTATGATTCGCCCGCCTTAAGCAAAGGCGTTAATATAATGCATATGTAAAGTACCTTGAAAGCCTATTCTTTTATTTATATTACCTTTCAGCACCTTTTTCCGTAACAAAGTCAGTAGAAATTGGCATCATCATAGAAATGCACAAACGATACTACAGTGGTTTTTCGGCAACTAGCAAGAAATATCCTGTCTTGTAGCCATCTTCAGGCTTTAGGCTTTCGCAGAAAAAGCATTCTTCCAAAGATTCACCACTCATCATTTTTTCTGCAACAAAATTATCAAGCTCTATAGAAAAATCTTCCCACTGAATATTTTGGAACCCGATTTCCTTTAATTCCTCAATCAAAGGGTCTATGGCCAATCGACCCTCAGACCTGAATGGCACAGCCTTCTTCTTATGCTCCTTTTTATAATAGTCACTGTCTGGACCCATATCATGATCATCATGGCTATGGTCGTGATCATGGCTGTGATCACAATCCAGGCTGCAATCACTACAATCGCTGCAATTGTCATCACATGATGACATATTACCCGCATCACAGGTATTACAATCCTGTTCATCGCAATCTGAATGATTGTGGGAGGAGCAATCTCCTTCAGAGTGGGGAGTTTGCTGTTGTATTTCTGCTTCTCTTGCTAAAGCTTGAAGAAATTCCGGCTTAGGATTCTTAATATATAAATCGCTGATAAATAGCTTCCCACCTTTTTTTAGCACACAGTAAACCTCATGGAGAGCCTCATCAGGTAAATTTATAAGGGAAAGCACGCATTCCATCATTACACCATTAAAGGAATAGGAGGGATAATCATCTAGGAATTCGCCATCACCAAATTTTATGTCCAGCTTAGGGTTCCTTGCCAACCCTTTCTCAATCATCTCAGTAGATACATCGATACCACTGGCTTTAAATCCATAGTTTTCTTGGAGATACTCCACTGCCTCCCCCTGACCACAGCCAATATCAAGCACTGTGGAGCCCTTTGGCAGCTTCCATAATTCCATCGCTCTGCTGGTTATTTTGAAATCTCCAGGTTTAAAATTGCTCATTTACATCCTCCTCAATCAATATACTAGTCAGAATCTTACCGATAAATGCTATTATACGCACAAAATGGGATCAACCTATCATCCTCAGAAAGCACCTGCACCCTGCATCGTTTTAATCGATCTGCATCCAAGTTGCTACCATCCTGGAAAGCCATTCCTGATACAGTAAATAAACTCCTTTTCATCTCCTTGATAAATTCATCAAAGCTCATTATTGGCTCGGAGCATTCTGAGGCTGTGTGTTCATCACTATAATCAGGATCGTCTTCTTCAGGCAAATCCCATTTAACTAACACATAATCTCGATCCTTTTTAATGACATCCAGCGGTGTTTGCATGTCACAACAGCTTACACCAGATTTTTTTGTTTCATCACTAATCAGACTTGTAACACTACCATTCCGTTCTTTTCGATAGGTTCCGTAAAAGCAACATAAGGGGTGACCGGTAGTAATAGGGCAGAAATCATAGTAACGAAACTTACCTGCTGTTTGATTTTCAATTTCATGCATGATATCAAACATGGTGACGCGATTTTCAAAATCTCCCCATTTCCCTTTTTCCACCACCGGCTTGTCGGGATGCCTACCAAAAAAACTAACGGGCTGAAAGTGAATTCCCTTTACCACATCGATATTTGTCAACAGGAATTGCATCATTTCACCAATATTATTTAGATTCGTTTGTCTAACAATGGTTGGCACAAGAATAACTGGAAGGCCTGCTTTTTTACAATTAGAAATGGCTTTCTTTTTTATATCCAGAAGAGGCTCTCCTCTTAATTCTTCATAAATTTCATCCCGAGTTCCGTCAAACTGGAGATAAATAACCGTTGCACCAGCTGCCTTCAGCTTTTTAGTATAACCATCCTCAAGGGCTAACCTCCGCCCATTAGTATTGATCTGAATATATTCAAAGCCTTTTTCTCGACCCATTTGAATGATTTCCGGCAAGTCTTCCCGAACTGTCGGTTCGCCGCCAGACAATTGAATATTAAAAGGCCTTTCTTCTCCCAGTTCCAGCAATAAGTCATATTTTCTTTCTATTTCTTCCATGCTTGGTTCATTTCCAGCTTCTTCTTCTGCTCGAGCAAAGCAGTAGGGACAATGCTGGTTGCATCGGTCCGTAATGTCAATTAAGACGCAACAGGCTGTTTGTAAATGGTTTTCACAAGTACCGCAATGAAGTGGGCACTGAGACCCAAGCCCATCATTGTTACTATCCGAGCCAGCACCGGTAGTCTGAGCCTTCTTAGGTGGTACATTAACAACGGGGTGTTCTATCCATTTTAAAAATTCTTGATCATCCTCTGCTACAAAGGATTGAAAATTCCCATGCTCCTGACATGTTTTTGTTAAATATACCTTTCCTTCATCAAGAACATACTGAGCCATCAGCGCTTTATGACATATCGGGCAAATACTTTGTGTTTCTTTTAAAAGCTTCATATGGACTCCTACTTTTCTTCCAGCATGACTTCTACCTGGCTAATCCTGCCTTTTGCCAGATCCTCTGAGATAAACACCTGACCGCATTTAGGACATCGAGGCACCTTGTGACGAAAGGATCTGTTTAGATAGGAGAATTCAACTTCTCTTTCCTCCATCTCAACCTGACATTTATCACAAATCAATGTTTTCGACTTTTCTTCCATTCCAGACGCCCTCCAATTTAATTTTCATCCTATGAGTATAAGCATTAACAACCTCATACTCATCGCCATCTATACGGTATTCAACCCAATAGGTAATATAACCGATTACTCGATATCCTGTGTAGGTCCCTTTATCAGGATCATAAGTCCTTCTTTTTGAGTCTTCACAATGCTGAATAACAGCGCATAGGTCTTCTTCAAGAATTCTCTGTGCATTTAAATTTTCACGAGTTTCTGAATTGATCTTTAGTTTAATATTACAATTATCTTCCAACTCTGTCACCCACTTTTCATTCCAAAGCTCCTCAAGAAGCATTTTTTTCAAATGAATACGATTTCTACGCCTTTGGCTAATGTCTGTGGATTTTAAATTTTCTTCTTCAATGTCAAAGAGTAGATCCAAGATATGAATATTCTTTTTGCCTGTATCTAAAAAGATGTCATGACAATTAATACAATAGGTTAGGTAGGGAGAATCGCTTAACTCCGCCCTGGATGTAGTAACAAAGGAAGCATATTCCCTATTCGCCTCGGACACATGGCCTCCGTATCCGCAGCATCCGTGCTTATCTCCTTTTGGGAGCTCTTCCACAGGCATTCCTGCTTTTTGCGCAAGGCTGCGAACAGCTTGCTGCATATCCGTTTTGTTTCTGGCAGAGCAAGGGTCAAAAATTGCGTGAGCCTGCTCCTGATTTTTAAGTTCTGGCTGATATCCCCATTGATCCAGGATTTCATACAAGGATATGGTTTTTATATCTGGTAAATGCTTTGCGAAATGTCGCTTACATGTTGGGCAAGCTAAAATCAGAGTGGGTTTTCCTAATTCCTCCCAATCCTTGACTAGCTTTTCTATTTCCATGTCATGCATTTCTTCATTACCAGCCCATTCTGCAGGCACCCCACAGCATCGAAGAATAAGACCTGTATCTGGTTTTTGTGACAAAAGCCACTTATAGGGCTCCAGAACATATCCTGGATCAGCAGCCCCTAATTGGCATCCCGGGAAAAAGGCATAAGCGCATTGATCCTGTCCAGGTGCTGTCTTTGCTAGTGCTGCCAATTCGCTATTGGTAAATTCCATGTCCTTTATCCAGAATTGATGGTAAGCCCCTGGCATGGTACCAACCTTATGAAGGCTTCGTCTAGCTTCTAGGAGCATTCCGCCTATGTCAATATCCTCAGGGCAAACTTCTACACATAAGCCACATTGGGTGCAGGTATTCATCAAACGCTTTGCAGGGGTTTTCTTAAGAATAGAGGGGGATGTGGAAAAGGCTACCGTTCCCTTAACATCGTCTCGAATTCTCATAGGCCATTTTTTATGGTAAGCGCATACATCGCAATATTTCATGCAGGCATCACATTGACATCTGATGCAGCGGCTTGCTTCTTTCTTTGCTTCTTCATCTGTAAACACGCCACTATCTGTAGGAACGACGGCTTCCGTTTTTATCAATTTATCAGGATCTGCTACAGCCCGGCAAGGTCCGGGTTCTACAGGATAATTCAATGTTCCAGTTTGCAGGAAAACCTCTATGGCATAGGCCATATTTAGCCCATCTGCCAATGCACGAATAATATCTTTTCCTGTAAGCATCCCCCCTGCAAACACGGCGATGCCATCATAAAGGTTACAGCAATCCCCTTCTTGATTCAGGGCACCAAAATCTTGACCATCCTTACCGGTGGCCACATAAACGGCATCAAACCCTTCATCACGGATTTGCTCCAGGCTAGTAATTTCTGTGTTCAGGTGCAAATCATATTTCTCATGTTTAAATTGACGGTTAATATCTTCAAGAAAAACTTCTGGAGGCAACAATGCCCAAAGTTCTCCTCCGATCCGATCCGACTTTTCGTAGATGGTCACAGGACATTTTTTCTGAGACAATCGTAATGCACAGGCAAGTCCGCTAATCCCAGCACCGATAATGGCTACCTTTTTCTTTTTAGCTGGAACGTTATAATCTGTAGGTTCTTTTTTCGTTGCCTTTGCGACACAGGTTTTTTCCAGCAAATTCAATTGAACTGACTGGTCCAAATCTTTTCTAACACAAACCTCTGCGCAGTATTCAGGGCAAAGAGCTGCAACAATATCTGGAAATCCTACAGAATTCCGAAAGGTCTTATATGCTGCATTATATCGGTTTTTTACCATCTTTGATTGAAAGTCCAAAACATCTAATTGAAATGGACACGAAACAGAGCAAAATGGTCTCTCATTTTGCCTACATGTATCATACTGTTTGTAATATTTTTCCATGTGAAATCTCCTAAATATTAGATTTCTAAACTAGTAAAGAACAGACCCCTATAATCATATAGCGGTCTGTTCACTTTATTTTATAGTAGTTATGTTACTAATATCCTGCTACTAAAACAGTTTAGCTGTCTATATCTTATACAGGATTAGCTTTAATTTTTTCTATTTCTTCATACATATCGGAACCTAAGAAATATTTCTTTGGTGGTTCGATCTTTCCGCCTTTAGCTAGAATATCCAAACCAGCCTTAACCTTCTCAGGAGTTGCTGGCAATTCGTAGATTCTTACGCCACATGCATTGTTAATTGCATTGAGAACAGCAACGTGAGCCGATGACTGGAACGCTTCTGAAGCTCCTGAAGAACCGAAAGGTCCCCTCTCATCGAAGCCATCCATATGAATCGCTTCAAATTTATCTGGAATATCCTTAATGTATGGAACACCAGCGCTCAAAATATTTGTATGCTTTTTAACATCCTCATAGTCTTCGCTTAGTGCAAATCCGATGGAATGGGACATTCCGCCGAATGCCTGGCCGTCAACTGCCTGGATGTTTCCAACTCTTCCAACCCAGTCCACACTGGTCATTCCGATTACTGTAGTCTTTCCAGTAGCTACCTCAACTTCAACCTCTGCTAAGAAAAGAGCATAGGTGTAAGCATATGTCGGGCTTCCCACTCCAGTATTAGGATCTAGTAGTCTGAATTCATCCCATTCAGCTTCTGCTACCCAGTTTCCTTCATATTTAGTTGGAATGCCTTCTGCTATCATTTCATCATAGGTACGGTAGGTGCCGTCTTCTTTGCGCATAGCATTGGCAAGGTTTTGTGCTGCCAAGATACTTGCTTTACCGTTTGCAAAGTGGGATCTTGAGCCTGCAGATTCACCAGTGTTAGGACAAAGCTTTGTATCTGCCTGTACCAATCTGATGTCTTCTGGTGTCACATCAGGGAAGTAAGGCTTAAGAGCTTCTAGTGTACAGATTAATGAACCTTGGTCTCCACCTTGACCCTGATCCTGCCAAGTATCATATTTAACAAATTTACCGTCGCCAACCAACTCGATTGCTACATCTGCTACGTCATCAGAACCTAGACCTACGTTGTATCCGCCCCAAGCAAGTCCTACGCCGCGACGTACTTCTGGTGTGTCATTTGCTTTTGCATCAGCAACAGCCTTTTCATAAATAGGTCTCATTTTTTCCATCATTTCTTCCATTGGATATTGAAGGAATTCAACGCTATTTATGTTTGTCTGACCTTCTCTTGCAATATTCTTCCATCTAAATTCAAATGGATCCATGCCCATTTTTTCAGCTAACATGTCAATGAGAGATTCTCCACAAGTATAAGCCTGAGGAGCTCCGTATCCTCTGTAAGGTACGCCGTGTGCATGGTTAGTAACGGCAACTCTTGTCAAGCCTGCTACGTTTGGAACATAGTATGGGAAGAACATGAAACGTGCCATCTTGATGATCTTATCATCACCCATTGCTGGATCATAACCTTGGTCTAGACCAGTGTCGAATTCACCAGCAATGATCTTTCCATCTGCATCACAAGCCAGGCGACCATTCATAAAGGAAGGTGAACGCTTTCCGCTGAAGGCCATAAACTGTGCATAATCCATGGAAAGAGCAACAGGTGCCTGCATAACCTTACAAGCAATAGCTGCTAGAGCATAAGAACCAGCGTTCATTGCCCATCCGAAGGAACCTCCTGTTGGGTTTTCAACAACACGTACCTGCTCAGGTTCTAGGCCCACTGCTTGGGCAATATCATCTCTATCAAAGTAAGTGGTCATGGCTTTACACTGAACGGTAAGCAATCCGTCCTCATCGTAATATGCCTGAACGGTGTCTCCTTCAATGGACATATGTGGTTCTCTTGTGGAATAGAAGCTTCCTTCAACAGCGTAAGGAGCATCGTCGATGATTTCAGGAACCTTTTCGTCATCGCCTTTGAAGACAGGCTGATAGCCGTAAATGTTGTCCATGTTTTCATGAATTCTCTTAGCATCAGGCATAACAGCATCTAGGTAGTTCATATACGCTGGAAGCTCTTCAATTTCTACCTTCACTTTATCTGCAGCATCCTTGGCGTGTTGCGCTGTATCAGCAACAACCATGGCTACTACAGCACCGTAGCTGAGAATCTTTTCGTCTGACAGCAATATGTGGACTTGATCCATGGCTGTAGTTCTTGGGGAGAACTGGTACATCATTAGATAGTTCACGCCACCGATTTCTTCAATATCTTTTGCTGTGATAACTTTAACTACGCCTGGCATCTTTTCTGCTTCGCTGTAATCAATATTAAGAATCTTCGCATGGTTTGATACCCTAGGCATAGCCAATGCTACATGAAGGGTTTCTGCTGGCATCTTAAGTGCAATATCATCACCATAGTCGCATACGCCGCAGGCCTTAGCCAGAGCATTTGGACGTACCAATGGTTTTCCGTAGAAGTTTCCAATATCCTTTTTCCAATCATAGGTTATATCTTCAAGAGTCTTTTCACCTCTCAGAATCGCTGCTGCTTCCATAACAGCATCTACGATCTGCTTGTACCCTGTACATCTGCAGACGTTTCTATGCTTTTGGAACCAGTCACGAACATCTTCTCTGGTTGGGTTTGCATTTTCTTGAAGTAGTTGATAAGCTGAAATAATGAATCCAGGCATGCAGAATCCGCACTGAACGGCTCCTAAATGAACCATTGCATATTGTAGAGGATGAGGATTCATAGGATTTCCTATTCCCTCAATGGTGATTACCTTGCTGTATTCCTCTATTGTCCTAATTTTTCTAGTACATGAGCGGACTACTTTCCCGTTAAGTATAACAGAGCAAGATCCACATACACCGGTTCCACATCCGACTTTTGTTCCTGTTAGACCTAGGCGACGAATAACACTGGCAAGGGTGTCCCGCTCCGGGTCGCAGATGAACATCCGGTCTGCGCCGTTGATGTTTAGTATCATTTTTCTTAGTTTCATGATAACCTCCATTAGCAATCAAGTTGGTAATTGATGATTAGTTTTTCTTCGGCCATTATGGCACATAGGATGCATTCTCGTAGAATTATTTAAAAATTCTGCTAGTGAACATTATATCATCATGTTGTTATATTAATCAACGACTTGTTATAAGATTCTGATTAAAAATTTAATTTTTATTTGCTAGCAATTTCAACTGCTAAACCGCCCTTAAGCTTATACATAAAGTTAGCTTTATATTATTTTAAAAGCATGAATATGTACCAATTTGCTTTATTTTAGTAATAATTTTGCGAAGTAATAAGAGCAGATTTTTGCCTTTATGCTAAAGTGGTCTATCCAAGGATGCTGTTCATCATAAGGTAGTGGCTATTGTTCTTAGATTTGGGGGTATAATTCAATTATTGGCTGTTAGGTTCTTAGGTAGTTAGGTGATTGTTTTGCTATTATTGGCTATTAGTTGCTTTTCGGATTATTGGATGTTAGTCTGTTTGTCAATTAAGCTATTATGGGTTACTCCCTTTTTCAATCTCCTCATATTCTTTGGGTCCTTTGGGTCCTTTGGGGCCTTTGGGGCCTTTGGGGCCTTTGGGTCCTTTGGGCATTATACGGGATAATTGTTATGGCTGCTCCCAGAAGTGTACAAATCCCTTTACAATAATGAATCTTACAAGCTGGGGGCGACTACTAATATTCAATTTGGAATAAATATTTGAAATATGCTTTTTAACTGTATTGGTTGTAATGCCTAAGTGCAAACCGATCTCCTTGTTACTTCTTGGTTTGCCTGTAGGGTTTCTTTATGGTAATTTTCGGATTTGGGGCAATTGGAGATCATCAGGAATGAATGACTTGTATTGATTATTGTGTTTGGAAAGTGTAGGAACCTTGCCCTCAGAGTTCCTACACTTTCACATCTTTGGCCCTTTTTGTAGGAAATAACGCTGTTTGTTCCTACATTTTCATCTCAAAACCAGGAAAGTGTAGGAACCTTGCCCTCGGTATTCCTACACTTTTGACACTTTTGCCTTTTTTTGTAGGAACTTTCGCCGTTGTTCGATTATGTCCGTATAATGGTGTAAATTGATAAAAGCAAAAAAAGGAGAACATGCTTCTTCGTTCGGTTATAATGTAGTTACCACAAAAACATAAACCGGAGGTAAAGAAACATGTCTCAAGTTAATATTACCGTAAATTACGAAGAAGTGATAGCCCTTTTATCAAAAGATAGGAATGAGGCTTTTGGATATCTGATGGAGAGGATACTTAATGAATTTCTTCTTGCAGAATCCGAAGAACAAATTGGTGCAGCCAAGCATGAACGCACGGCAGAGAGGAGCGATTATCGCAATGGTACGAGAGAAAGACCTCTTGTAACCAGAATTGGAACCATCACGCTGAGAGTACCACGTCATAGAGATGTTCCCTTTGTAACCATGGTGTTTGACAACTACCAAAGAAGTGAGGCAGCCTTATTGACCACTATGATGGAAATGGTGATTCAAGGCGTCTCTACAAGAAAAGTAACAAAGGTCGTAGAGGAATTATGTGGCACCAGCTTCTCCAAATCCACTGTATCTGAGTTGTGCAAACGCATGGACGAAGGCATAAAGGAATTTAAAAACCGGAAACTAACAATCCCCTATCCCTTTGTAATAACCGATGCCAAGTATTTTAAGGTGAGAGAGAACCACAGAATCGTATCGAAGGCCTTGATGGTTGCTATGGGCATTACAGAAGATGGGAGGAGAGAAATCATCGGATTTGATGCCTACGAGATAGAATCTGCGCAAACTTGGAAAGAGTTTCTAACCAGCCTAAAAGAGCGAGGGCTTACAAAGATGAACATGGTTACATCAGATGCGCACAGCGGCCTCATTGCAGCCCTGAAAGAAGTCTTTCCGCAGGTACCTTGGCAAAGATGCCAATATCATTTTTTGAAGAACATACTGGACCAGACACCCAAGAAGGCGCAAGCAGGTTTACAGAGCGAGCTCCGTGAGATGTTCACTGCAGAGACGATAGAGGACGCTAGAAGGCGTAGAGACGAGATCATAAAGGATTACGAGGATGTGGCAGAAAAAGCTATGGAAACCCTGGATGAAGGATTTGAAGACGCAATGACGGTAATGCTGTTGCCGGAAAAAATGCGAATTCCCCTTCGAACTTCTAACTATGTGGAACGTGAAAACGGGGAACTGGGGCGTCGTTACAATGCAATTCGGATATTCCCTAACACGGCATCTTTAATTCGCTTAATGGGAGCCGTTTTGGTAGAAAGACACGACATACTCAGCAGTCGAAGGCCTTTATTCTCCAAACAGAAGTATGATAATGCAATAAAGGATATTACACCTCAGCTCATTGAAATTGCTAATGAACAAGTTAAGCTACTTAAAGCAGCTTAACCTATTAAAAAATTGCCGAACGAATTTACACACAAAAAAGGACTTGACCGTTTGTTCCTACATTTTCATCTCAAAACCAGGAAAGTGTAGGAACCTTGCCCTCGGTGTTCCTACACTTTTTACATCTTTGGCCCTTTTTGTAGGAAATAACGCTGTTTGTTCCTACATTTTCATCTCAAAGCCCGGAAAATGTAGGAACCTTGCCCTCAGTGTTCCTACACCTTTCACATCTTTGGCCCTTTTTGTAGGAAATTACGCTGTTTGTTCCTACATTTTCATCTCAAAACCAGGAAAGTGTAGGAAACTTGCCCTCGGTGTTCCTACACTTTTGACATCTTTGGCCCTTTTAGTAGGAACTTTCGCCGTTTCTTCCTACATTTTCATCTCAAAGCCCGGAAAGTGTAGGAACCTTGCCCCGGGTGATCCTACACTTCCTGGGTTCCTACACTCCTACATTTTAACTGCTTCCTCCAACGCTTCAAATCATTTATTCATCTTTTAGTAACTAAAAAAACCGTTCAATACTGAACGGTTTTTGGCGTTTTGGTGAAGGTGGCGAGAATCGAACTCGCGTCCGAAAGCATTTCCACAAGACTTTCTCCGAGCGCAGCTAATGATTTATTGTTTCGCTTCCTACATCGTCCATTAGCAGACTATGTGATCAGCTATCCTATAGTTCCCCTGTGCTACTAGGAGCTCACACAGAGTTTTCCTGTATATTTGACGTCAGGATTCTCACCTACAGGTAAATGAGAGCTGACGACGCTCCGTTTAACGGTGCTGCTTAAGCAGCAAATGCGTAATTGTTGTTATTTTTTGCGTTTATTTTAAACGTGCCCCTTTTTACGTAGACTAGGCAACTACGGCTCGCTTATCTGGCTTCCACACCCCCGTCGAAACCTGTACACCCCCATGCTTGCTAATTTTGTGTAATACTGTGTTGCTAGCATCCTCTGGATCGCTTGCGTACCAAGTACGCGTCCTTCGCCTTCGTCAGCCGGGCTGGTTTACACAAAATTTGCATGTCTCACAGCGCTGGCCAACAATTCTAAAAATCCATTGCTGTGAACCTATAAAATTCTATCCCCTGCTTTAGCACTTTAGATAGAATTTTTGTTGAGTTTTCTCACATCTTTATTTATTGAAATCTATCTATGTATTAATAATACCACAATGTATCAATTTAAACAATGTAATTTTTTTATATTTTTGTCAAATTATTAAAAAATTTGATTTTCCTCGAATTCTTATCGGATTCGTAAAAGCTTTTTCTATTAAGACGGACCTCAAACACAAAAGATCAGTTGCAAGACCTAACTTTATATGGTTGCAAACATTCCATTATCTGTGTTTGTCAAATCCATTTTGGTCATTCATCTCATGATTTGTTTTGCCAAATCAGTCTAGACACTCATTTCATTATTTGTGTTCGGCAAATCATTTTAGTCACTCATTCAATTATTTAATTCATCGAATCATCAAAATTTAGTTTACCACTTCATTCAATTCTTTGGTTCGTCGAATCGCTAAAATTTTATTTTATGCCTCATTCTTATTCGCTTCATCAAATCCAAATCTTAATAATTTTGCGCTGACTTCTTCATTTCTTGCTGTATTCTTCTGTCTGCGTCCCGCTTCGCAATATCATCTCGCTTGTCGAAATTCTTTTTCCCTCGGGCTACCGCAATTTCTATTTTAGCTAAGCCCTTTTCATTGAGATACACCTGTAGAGGCACTAGGGTCAGTCCCTTCTGGGTGGTGTATCCAATCAGCTTCCTAATCTCCTGTTTATGGAGCAGGAGCTTTCTTGGCCTAAGTGGATCTACATTAAAGCGATTTCCCTGCTCATATGGGCTCACATGCATTCCATATAGAATGATTTCACTTCCTTCAATTTTGGCATAGCTTTCCTTTAGGTTCAGCTTTCCTTGCCTCATAGACTTTATTTCTGTGCCTGTGAGAACAATTCCGGCCTCATATACCTCTTCAATAAAGTAATCATGCCGTGCTTTCTTATTCGTAGCTAATACTTTCTTTCGCTTCATATTATCACCTATCGTTGATTAAACCTATTTTATCAAAAGGAAATAGTCTTAAATCAACCCTTCCCAGAATATCCGTAACGGCAACCTCACCTATGCTAGGATCCCTGCTGTCCAGGCTATTGGGCCTGTTATCTCCCATTACGAAAATATATCCTTCGTCCACTGTGAAAGGCTCCATATCTCCTGGCGTTACACCACCATAGATATAATCCTCTTCCAATGCCTCGCCATTGCGATAAACTACGCCATCTCTAACCTCGATTACATCTCCTTCGATGCCAATGACCCTTTTTATCAGGTCCTTTTCCTCCCCGCCATCGCTATAAATATGAGCCTTAAAAACTACAATATCTCCGTGGCGAGGTGCGCCGGTTAAATAAGGAATTTTATTAACTATCAAATAATTATAAGGCTCGATGGTAGGATACATGGAATATCCCTTTACCAGCGTAGGCTTTATCAAGGAAGTAATGGCCAAAGCTATGACCAGGGCAATGATTATAGTTTTAGCAAACTCAAATATTGTTTTCCTCATGATAATTTCCTTTATTTTATCTATTTGTATCAGTATTTTGGGGCTTACCGGATAGGACCGATATCCTTGAAGGGATATAGACGTAATACGGCTTTGCCAACCACTTCATCCAGCTCCACAAAGCCCACATTAGAATCTCTACTATCGGTGCTGTTCATTCTATTATCTCCCATTACAAAAAGGCTATTCTCCGGTACTAAGGTTTCTTCAAGGAAGCCAGGTGTAATAGGCTCTAGCAAGTAGGGTTCTTCAAGCTCTTCCCCATTTATGTAAACCTTCCCATCCTTAATCATAATCGTCTCACCAGGCAAACCGATCACACGCTTGATTAAAAGCTTTTCCTTCCCAGTCACTGTTTTAAGGTCCGAATGAAATACGATAATGTCACCATGAGCTGGTTTACCAAATCGGTAAGACTGCTTGCTTAAAAAGATGTAATTGTTTTCATATAAAGTTGGTTGCATGGAGCTTTCTTTTACTATGGTTGGTTTTATAAATTGCATGATGATGATTGCCGCTATAACAGCAATTAATATGTCCTTAATCCATACCTTCATTTTCTATTATACCCATTTCCTTAAATTATTTAACTATTCCAAAGGAACGAAGTGGCCAAACCCGCAACCAGCAATCGCCTCGGATGGTATTCATCTTAACAGGGCCTATCCTAGAATCCCTGCTATCTATGCTATTTTCTCGATTATCACCTAGCACAAAGACTTCATCCTCAAGAAGGAGAACTTCCTCTACATTACCTTCTGTAACACCTATGGCGTAATCTTCTCTCAACGCCTTTCCATTTCTATAAACCTTACCATTTTCTATTTTAATGGTATCCCCGGGTACGCCAACCACTCTTCTAATGGTGTTATCCCCTTTATCGCCTTCATCTATGAGGTCATCACGGAAAGCCACGACGGTTAAAAAATCAGGAGCACCCCTTTTGGGAGTATAGGTTTGCTTTGAAACGATAATTACTTCCCCATCCTGGATGCCGGGCTCCATTGCTATTCCATCTGATGTAATGGGCCTTACAAACATTGTAACAATAAATGCTAAAATGACTGGATAAATATAAATCCGATTTCTTTCTTTAAAAGGCCTGTTATCTTCGTATTTTGCCATGAAAAGCCTCCTTACCTTCATCTTCGTTGTTTTCTTTCATCCGCCGCCTAGTTTGGCCCGAATAAATCTGCTCTGATCTTTTCTAAATGGGGAGGAAGTTCAGCCTTTACTTCCTTTCCTTCCATATATTCTAGTATACCTGCTCCTTGGTAGAAGCAAAGCCTATAAGCATGTAAAAACTGCGTTGTTAAAGCATATTTCTCTTGAATTCTTCTATTTTTTCGTCTATCGCCATATTTAGTATCACCTATCACCGGGAATCCCGCTCTTGCTAGATGAGCACGGATTTGATGAGTACGCCCAGTTATTAGCTCTACCTCTACCAGAGTAAATCCACCCGCTGTTTTAAGTGGCCTAGCATTGGTTTCCATCACCTTGCCACCCTGGGCATCTAAATCCATTACCTTTACCGTATTGCTTTTTTCGTCCTTGTCCATTTTATCTTTTAGGTTCAAGGTTTTTTTCAGCTCGCCAAACACAATCGTCAAATAATATTTTCTAATATAGTCCTTTTCCCGAATCATTTGATTCAGATCCTGAAGAGCTTTATTGTTCTTGCCGAAAATCACAAGACCAGTGGTATTCCGGTCCAGCCTATTAACAGGAGAAGGAACAAAGGTCCGCTCTTTACCGGGATTATATTCCCCACGCTGGGCCAGGTAACCTGCCACTTGATTCGCAAGGGTGTTTTTCTTCTCGGTTTTATCCCCATGGGTAAGTAACCCAAAGGGCTTTTCAACTATAATAATATTATCATCCTCGTAGGCAATTTGAAACTGCTTCTTGGCCTTATGGAGCACTTTCCTCTCTTTATAGGCATCCACCTCCGCAGGATTCATGTAAAGAATGACTTCATCTCCCAACTTTAAGTTGGTATCGATACCGGCTCGTTTGCCGTTGACCTTTACATTCTTACGGATTAACTTATATATATGACTAAGAGGTGCGCCTTTCAGATATTTCTTCAGGAACCTGTCTAGCCTTTGATTTTCTTCATTTTCTGTTATTATTAATTTTACCATCTTTACCTCTGGGTTTTAGCCATGAGCCCTTTATTTAGTATCAAATGGCTGGCCTTGGCATAAAACTTCCCTTTTGTCCTATGGGATTTGCTTTGCAATATGTAATTATACATCATAAACCAATCCAATTATACCCATGTAAACAAAACTTAATATTAAAATATCTCCAAGGTGTTTGTCTTAAAACAGTGAATATGATAAATTAATAGAAGAATATATCGGAATAGAAAGAAAGCTTGTCATTTAAGCTTAGACCTAAAAATAGTATAACGGGATTACACTTCATAGGGGGAATATAATGAAAAGAATAAAGGATTTTATTTATAATAAAAGTGATATTTTTGTTGCATTGATTATTGTGTGTATAGCGGCATTTGTCATCGTTAACAGGATAGAAATAATAACTGCCTATCCATCAACTTTGGCTGCTGAGGCCAATGCTGCTGCGGAAGGAATTGGCTCAACTCCTAAGCATGTCCCACAAGGAGAACCCTGGGGTCAAAATCCTGAAGACCAAGAGCCCGATGAGGGTTCCCTAGATGAAAATATGGATCCAGATCAGCCTGTTAGTAGTGATGAAAGCCTTCCACCACCAGACACAGGTCAGGAAAGCCCTGGGGTAGGCGGTCAAGGCTCTTCACCATCTCAAGGCTCTGGTTCACAAGGCTCTAATCCCCAAGGAGGTTCGGACCTATCACTAACCATAGAATATGGGATGACAGGAGATCAGATTGCCGATGCTCTTATCAGAGCCGGACTACTAGAAACTAGGCAACAGTTTTATAATGCGGTAGCCATAGCTGGCGCAGAAACAAAATTACAGGCAGGAACATTTACTATCCCTGCCAATGCTTCACCAGATGAAATTGTATCTATTATAACGAGATAAAATTCTTAATCGTCGTCAGATTCTAAAAGCCGGATTATCATATCTAATCTGGCTTTTTGTTGGTCATTCATCATCACCCTGAGAGCCTTGATTGCTTTTAATTGTTTTTCAAACTGAGCCTGATTATCCTTTGTCATCTTTTTAATATTACGAATTTCTGCGATGAGCTCCTCATCACTTTTGTCTTTGTATTGCTCCGCCAAATCAGGAGCCTTTTTTCTTTTTCTTTGATCATTATCTTTAAAACCTAGTTGTTCTGCTAGCTCTGCCAACATTTTATTATCAATATCCATTTTTTCCCCCTTTAGTTAAAACTGAAATTTTGAATCATGCACTATAATATATGCACAAACCTCATTTTGTTTTCATATTATAGTGAATAAAGCATTAAACTATTAGAAAAGTTTATTGAATTTGTGAGAATAGGATTGGAGGTACATATGAACCCGGGACTATTGGTTGTCTTAATATTGCTATTCTCTAATTCAGGTAAGGGACAGGGACCCATTGGAAAGATCAACATTCCTTCTTCCGGCCCTAATTATATCGATACCTTTAAAATGGAGCTTCTTTTAGACAGGCTACGTAATGTGACTGACAGCTTAGAAAGAGTAAACCGTCTGAATCAAATGAAAAACGTTCCCTTCACAAAGGATAATGCCCTGGATCGTATCCAAGAGTCTTTGGATGCTGTAAGGGGCCTATTGGCAGATGGCAAATCTCTACAAAAAGTAAACAAGGCAACCCAAACAATTTCTGCAGCAAAAAAATTCGGAAATATGGAATCTATGATGTCCTCCATGGGACCGATTCTTTCCATGCTATCTGATCAAGATGAAGAATAGCAAAAAAAGCCATATGATTTTCCTGTATTCTGGCGTATAATATTAATATGTTAGGTAAAATCTGTCTAGCAATTGCATTAGGCAGTTGCTTCAGCTTGGGCAGAATAATATATAATACAGGAGGAATTTTTTATGGCCTTAGTTACATCAAAAGCAATGTTTGAAAAAGCATTAAAAAGCGATTATGCGGTTGGTGCCTTTAATGTTAATAATATGGAAATCATTCAGGGTATTGTAGATGCCGCTAAATTAGAAAATGCACCCTTGATACTGCAAGTATCCGCAGGCGCAAGAAAATATGCCAAGCCTATCTATCTTCGAAAGCTAGTGGAAGCAGCCATTGAAGATACAGGATTGGATATTGTGCTACATCTGGATCATGGAGAGGATTTTGAAATCTGTAAAAAGTGTGTAGACGATGGCTTCACCTCTGTTATGATTGACGGTTCAAAGCATGACTTCGAGGAAAACATTCGTCTAACTAAACAGGTGGTAGACTATGCCCATGAAAGAGGCGTGGTAGTTGAAGCTGAGCTTGGTAGATTGGCTGGTATCGAAGATGATATAAATGTAGATGCTCGTTCTGCTTCCTTTACAGACCCTGATCAAGCTGCCGAATTTGTTGAAAGAACAGGAGTAGACTCCCTAGCCATATCCATCGGCACAAGCCATGGAGCCTATAAATTTAAAGGAGACCCTTATCTTGACTTTGAACGATTAAAACAAATAAGTAAGCTTATACCAAACACCCCTCTAGTCTTACATGGCGCATCCACTGTTCTACCTGAATTCGTATCACTTTGTAATCAATACGGCGGCAACATCCCCGGAGCCCAGGGAGTTCCTGAAGAAATGATTCGAGAAGCTACAAAATACGGTGTTTGCAAGGTCAATATCGATACAGACTTAAGATTGGCCATGACTGCTGAGGTTAGGAAAATCCTAGCGGAAAAACCAGAAGAATTTGATCCAAGAAAATATCTAGGACCTGCAAGAGATGCAATAACTAAAATGGTTCAGCATAAAATCAAAAACGTCCTGGGCGCTAGCAACAAACGTTAATATTAGAAGGGTCAGATTTACTGTCCCCTAGAATACGTTAAAAAGAATATTAAATGTCCTCTAAGTGTACGTAAAACCCTTCAACTTTTCATGCCACAGGCATATAAAAAGTTGCCGGAACGTGAGGATATTTAATATTCTTATTTATTTTATAATAGAGGGATATGTTGCGATAGGACTTCAAGCTAAAGAGGGGTTAACGATTAAACAAAAGAGGGTAAAGTGTTTTCTAAGCATTACGTGAAACCTCTTACCAATTTTGATGCGTAGCACCTAAAGGTGCATAGCATCATAAAATTGGCGGGTTGCGTGAAAACACTTTACCCTCTTACTTTTGACTTGAATTTTGTAAAACTTTACCCTCTTATCCTACACAGTCTCCGGACCCTTCTGCAGAGCCACCGTCCCTGTTCTTGCAACCTCCTGAATATTGTAAGGTGACAAAAGATCAATCAGTAAATCCACCTTATCAGGACGCTCCGACATCTCAACAGTCAGTGACGTGTGGGAAATGTCAACAATCTTACCTTCCATGATTTTAACGATGTCTATGATCTCGCTTCTTTGTCCTGGCAGCATTTTCACCTTTACAAGTGCCAGCTCACGTCGTGTCACTTCGAAGGGATCCAGCTTTCTTACCTTGATCACATCAATCTGTTTATTAAGCTGCTTTGTGACCTGCTCTGCAATATAATCATCCCCTTTTACCACTAAGGTAATTCTAGAGATGTTTTCATCTTCTGTTGGTCCTACGGCCAAACTGTCAATGTTAAACCCTCGCCTCGCGTATAGGCCAGATATTCGGGACAAAACTCCCGCTTTATTTTCAACTAAAACCGATATCGTATGCTTCATTTATATTACCTCTTCATGGCCATCACGCCTGTTTTTACCAGCTCAAGAATTCCATAAGGCTTAAATATTTCAATGATTTCACCTATTCTGGTTTCTGTCTCTAGGGCCTCCAATATCATGTAGTCTGGCGTCATTTCAATCACCCTTGCATTACAAGCATTTGCCACTACAATAATATCTACACGATTCTCAAAATCCGCCTTTATCTTCATGAATAAAAGCACCTTGCTTACCTTGCTTTCGTCAGAAATATCCTCGATAGAGATGATATCCTCTAGCTTTTCTAGCTGACTGATCACCTGAGCAATAACGATGTCATCCCCTTGCACTACAATGGTAAGCCGGGAGTACCTTTCATCTTCTGTGGAGCTCCCTATAAAAGAGTCTATATTATATCCTCTGCGCCTGAACAATCCGGATACTCTACTGATTACACCCGGCTGATTATAAACCAACGCCGATAAAACATGCTTCATAACATTCTTCTCCTTGTGTAAATTTGCCCTTATACTGATGTCTCCGCATCATTAACTATGCATTCCAAAAGGAAGGGACCTTCACTGGCCAACATCTCTTCTATGGCTTCCTCTGCTTGCTCCATGGAGGTCAGCCTTTTTGTTGGTATTCCATATGCTGCAGCAATGGTTGTCACTTCCGGACTACCAGATAAGTCAACAGCAACCTGATTGTTTCTATACGAGTTCTTTTGTATCTCACATACCAGTCCCAGCTTAGCATTGTTCATAACTACGATTTTAACATCTACATTATGCTGGCAAATAGTACCTAATTCCATCATCTGCATTTGGAAGGAACCGTCTCCACACACTGCAACTACAGTTTTATCTGGAGCCGCAAATTTTGCTCCTATGGCTGCGGGAACGGAATAACCCATGGTGCCCATCCCGCCGGAGGTGAGAAAGCGTCCTTCTCGAATATCGCAATTAATCGCTGACCAAATTTGATTTTGTCCCACGTCTGCACAATAGATATAATCATCTGGTAGCTTCTTAGACAGCATATTAATAAAAGCCTTGGGGTTAATCCCATGAGCTCGATTATCATAATCTGGTATATTCTTTCTTTTCCTTTCCTGAAGGGCGTTGATCCATTCATCATCCTTTTGTTCAGGTCCAACCTGAAGAATCTGCTCAAGTATATGTTTGGCATCGCCTACGACAGGAATAAAAGTGTTTAGATTTTTTCCAATCTCCGCAGGGTCAATATCCATATGCACAATTTTTGTGTTTTTTTCAATATTTGCTGGCAGAAGCATGGCTCGGTCAGATACCCTAGCGCCAATGATAATCAACAGATCTGATTCTATAATGCTTCGATTTGCCACAGTTCTTCCATGCATACCCACCATACCCATATATAGAGGATGGGATGTAGGTAAGGTACCTATGCCCATCATGGTAGATACTACAGGAATATTCACTTTTTCAACAAATTCTCTAAACACTTCCTGGGCATCCGCTGCAAAGATTCCACCACCAACACAAATCAAAGGCTTTTTTGCATTATTAATCGCCCTAGTTACACGTTTGATTTGGCCTATGTGCCCTTTTGTTGTGGGCTTGTATCCCCTCAAGTCTACTTTGTCAGGATAATAATAATCTAGCTTTTCCTTTTGTATATTCACAGGGATATCAATAAGTACTGGCCCAGGTCTGCCTGTTGAGGCAATATGAAAGGCTTCTTTAATGATTCTTGGAATGTCAGCTACATTTTTTACTAGATAGCTATATTTCGTAAAAGATTCTGAAGCACCAGTAATGTCTGCCTCCTGAAAAACGTCCCTACCCAATAATTCACTAGAAACTTGACCAGTGATTGCTACCAGTGGCACACTATCCATATAGGCGGTGCCAAGAGCCGTTATTAAATTTAATGCACCGGGCCCCGAAGTGGTTATACAGACACCGGGTTTTTTCTTAATTCTCGCATACCCACTGGCCTCATGGCCTGCATGTTGTTCATGACGAACAAGAATATGCTTGATATTTGAGTTTGAAAGCTTATCATAAAGTGGACATACCGTTGCGCCGGGATATCCAAAGATTACTTCAACACCCTCATTTTCTAAACTTCTTATGATCGCATCTGCACCTGTTATCATTTATTCTATTTCTCCTTATTTGGAAAAGAGGCTAAACCTCAACGGTCCAGCCATACTTATCTTCATTCTTTCCTTGTTGTATACCTGAAAGCTCATCATACAATTTTTGTGAAAGTTCACCGATTTTATTGTCATTTATCGTAATTTTACGATCTGACCAGCAAAGCTCCCCTACGGGTGAAATAACAGCTGCCGTACCCGTTGCAAAAACCTCAGTGAGTTTACCTTCGTCATGAGCTTTAAAAACATCTTGGATGGTAATCCTTCTTTCTGAAAGATTCATTCCCCAATCCTTTAATATGTGTATTACAGAATCTCGAGTTATTCCAGGTAAAATGGTTCCCGTGAGAGGTGCGGTAATGATTTCTCCATCTATAACGAAAAACGCATTAGATGTACCTATCTCCTCTACATATTTTCTTTCAACTCCATCTAGCCACAGTACTTGTGAGTAACCCATTTTAGCTGCTTTTTCTTGGGATTTTAAACCTGCCGCATAGTTGCCACCAATTTTCACGGAGCCGGTTCCTCCGGAAGTTGCTCTTACAAATTCATCTTCCACAAATATCTTAGTAGGTGCCAGTCCTTCTTTGTAATAAGGGCCCACTGGTGATAGTATAATCACGAATAAGTACTCATTGGATGGTCTGACGCCTAAATAGGCTTCCGTAGCAATGATAAAAGGTCTAATATATAGAGAGTAGCCTTCCTTTTCAGGGATCCAGTCTGAATCCACATCAACAATAGCTTTCACCGCCGCCAGATAAAGCTCTTTATCTATTGTGGGGATACACATTCTCTCGTTTGTATTATTAGTTCTTTCCGCATTCTTGTCAGGCCTGAATAAAAGGACCTTCCCTTCTTTTGTTTTATACGCCTTTAGGCCTTCGAACATTTCTTGACCATAATGAAAAACCGCTGAAGCAGGATCCATGCTAATGGGTGCGTAAGGTACGATTCTGCCATCATGCCATCCTTTTTCATGGTTGTAGTTCATTAGAAACATATGATCAGTAAACCGAGTTCCAAAGTTTAATGCTTCTGTCTCGGGTTTTTCCTTTGGACTTGTTGTCTTTGTTATTTCAAATTTATATTCCATATTATATTTTACCTCTTTATATTTAGCATTATTTACCTGTGCTTCAAGTTTTTATCAACCTCATTAACCCTGATATTCCTCAATGAGCTTTATTTTTAGTTCCCACAGATCCTTTGATAAATCAACATAATATTTATGAGGATTCTCAAAGCGCAGAATTTCGTCCCAAAGGGTGCCTATCTGCTCCTTGCAGTATTCTTTAATTTCCTCAATATCCGGTAATTCATATACCAGCTTGCCTTTATCAAAAATTCGTTTTCTTAAATTTTTAGCATAAAAGTTGGAAACAGTCTTTTTCTTCCAAACAACATGGGGGTCAAATATTTCATAATTATCTCCGGAAGGAATTTCTTCTCCATCCAGGGTTATTACGTCAGCGATGGCTTTGTTAGTGTCTTTGTCATAGAGCCTATAGACTGTTTTAAATCCTGGATTAGTTACCTTCTCTACATTTTCGCTGATTTTCATTTTAGGCACAATCTCTCCGTTCACTTCCAAGCCGGATAGCTTGTACACTCCCCCAAAAACAGGCTCTGATCTAGAGGTAATCAGCCTTTCCCCTACCCCAAAGTAGTCCACACAAGCCCCCTGGGAAATAACATCCCTTATAATATATTCGTCAAGGGAATTGGACACCACAATGGTGCACTCCTGTAAACCTGCCTCGTCTAGCATTTTCCTTGCTCTTTTTGTTAGATAGGTAACATCCCCGCTGTCAATGCGTATGCCCATTTTTTCAGGCTTCATTTCCTTGAAAACTTTAATAGCTGCGGGTAAGCCTGATTTTAGAACGTTATAAGTATCTACAAGCAATACACAATTGTCAGGATAAACCTCCGCGTAAGCCTTAAAAGCTTCATATTCGTTGGGGAACATTTGAACCCAGCTATGTGCCATAGTTCCCATAGCTGGAATCTTGAAATCCCTCTCCGCTATGGCACAGGCTGTACCGATACAGCCACCAATATAGGCCGCCCTAGCCCCATGCACCGCACCAGATCCCCCATGGGCCCTCCTTGTCCCAAATTCCATAACACCTCTTCCTTGGGCAGCACGCACAATGCGATTTGCTTTGGTAGCTATAAGGCTTTGATGGTTGATAGCAAGAAGGATAATAGTTTCAACAAACTGGGCTTGTATCACCGGCCCTCTGACAGTGATAATAGGTTCACCGGGGAATATAGGCGTCCCTTCAGGGATAGCCCAAACATCACATTGGAATTCAAAATCCCTTAGGTATTGCAAAAACTCTTCACAGAAAATACCCTTTCCCCTTAAATACTCTATGTCCTTATCTTCGAATTTCAGATTATCAAGATATTTGATGGTTTGCTCCAAACCTGCTATAATAGCAAATCCCCCATTATCTGGTATCTTTCTAAAAAACATATCAAAATAAGCAATGTCATTGGCCATTCCCTTTTTAAAATAGCCGTTAGCCATAGTCAGCTCATAATAGTCTGTTAGCATGGTTACATTAATTTTTTCAATCATGGGGTACTCCTCCGCTATGATGCAGGGAAGAATGTTGTAAAAACTACTTTACCGTCACTTGCCTGCTCAAAAATATGATATTAAATTAATTTAGTATTCTATCATAACTTACACATTTATAAAACCTTTTTTAGAAATTCACCAGTATAAGAGGAATTATTTTCCGCAATTTCCTCTGGTGTTCCTATAGCAACAATATTCCCACCACGGTCTCCTCCGCCAGGCCCCAAATCGATAATATGGTCCGCGACCTTTATTACATCCAGATTGTGTTCGATTACAACCACCGTATTTCCTGCATCTACTAACCGCTGAAGAACCTGTATCAGTTTGTCTACATCGGCAAAGTGCAGGCCCGTTGTGGGTTCATCTAATATATACATAGTCTTACCGGTGCTCCTCTTAGAGAGCTCGGTTGCCAATTTTATCCTTTGGGCTTCTCCTCCCGAAAGCTGGGTGGAAGGCTGACCTAGTTTTATATATCCAAGTCCTACCTCTTCCAATGTAGTTAAATGCCTTAATATAGAAGGCATATTTTGGAAAACTCCTATGGCTTCTGTGATATTCATGTTTAATATATCATAAATACTATAGCCTTTATATTTCACTTCTAAGGTTTCCCTATTATACCGTCTACCTTTGCATACCTCACAAGGAACATATACATCGGGAAGAAAGTGCATTTCAATTTTTATAATTCCATCACCACTGCATGCTTCGCAGCGTCCACCTTTGACATTAAAGCTGAATCTCCCTTTCTCATACCCTCTGATTTTGGCTTCCGGTAGCTGGGCAAACAGGTCCCTTATATTGGTAAATACACCCGTGTAGGTAGCTGGGTTTGAGCGTGGGGTTCTCCCAATAGGGGACTGATCGATGTCGATGACCTTATCTATGTTTTTAATACCCTCGACACTCTTGCATTTACCCGGAGTTAATTTGGAACGATTGACCTGCACAGATAAGGTCTTGTATAAAATTTCGTTCACTAAGCTACTTTTTCCGGATCCAGAAACACCAGTTACACAAATTAACTTTCCTAGTGGAAACTCTACATCTATATTTTTTAGATTGTTTTCTGCAGCGCCAATTACTTTAATAGTTTGGCCGTTTCCTATTCTTCTGACGGAAGGAACCTCAATTTTTTTTGCTCCAGACAGATATTGACCGGTAATGGATTCTTTAATCGCTTTAATTTCCTCCAATGTTCCCTGGGCAATGACTTCACCACCGCGAACACCCGCACCTGGTCCAATGTCAATAATATGATCTGCAGCAGCCATGGTGTCTTCATCGTGCTCCACAATGATTAGAGTATTCCCGAGCTCCTGGAGGCTTCTAAGGGTTTTGAGTAGCATTGCATTATCCTTTTGATGAAGTCCGATACTTGGCTCATCTAAAATATATAAAACCCCTACCAAACCGGAGCCGATTTGGGTAGCTAACCGTATTCTTTGTGATTCTCCCCCGGACAAGGTTCCTGAGGATCTAGAAAGAGTAAGGTAATCCAAGCCCACATCTACTAAGAACGTCAGCCTTTCTTTGATTTCTTTTAATATTTGCTGTGCAATCATCTGATCTGTCTGGCTTAACTGAGCCTCATGGATAAAGTCTAAAGCGTCTCGAATGGCCAGATCTGAGAACTGGGCAATATTCAAGCCTGAAACCGTCACTGCCAGCACTTCGGGCTTTAACCTTTTTCCTTTACATGCATCACAAAGGATAAGGTTCATATAACCTTCTATTTTTTGTTTGATATAATCTGAATTTGTTTCCTGGTACCTTCTCTCCAGGTTGTTAATTACACCTTCAAAAGGATGACTTCGCTGGCTTCGTGAACCAGTAGTTCTGCTCCTATAAGAAAAATCTAGTTCTCTACCCTTGGTCCCGTACAAAAGCTCCTTTTTAAACTTATCTGGGAGTTTTTCGTATGGGGTATCTAAGTCTGCCTTGTGCTCTTTGGCCAGGGCCTCAATCATCTGCCTATAATATGTGCCATCTTCCATAGAAGAGAAAATATATCCTAAGGCTCCTTCATTAATGCTCAATTCTTTCTGGATTAGCCTATCAGGATCCACCTTTTGTATGAATCCAAGACCGTTGCAAGTGGTGCAGGCTCCAAAAGGGCTATTAAAAGAAAACATTCTCGGCTCCATCTCTTCTATGCTGACACCATGATCCGGACAAGCAAACTTTGTACTGAAGAGCTTTTCCTTTGTTTCACCATCAGGTAGCTGTATCTGAGCTGTCACAAGCCCCTCTCCATGATTTATAGCCAGCTCTACGGATTCTGCCAACCTACTGATGCTGTCTGGTTTTATTTTAATTCTATCTACAACAATTTCTATTGTATGCTTGTAGGTTTTCTCTAGCTTAATCTCATCTTCATTAAGCAGGTAGATCTCTCCGTCAACGCGTACTCTGGTAAATCCTTCTTTTCTAATTCTTTCTAATATTTTTTCGTGTGTTCCCTTGCGGTCCCTAATAACAGGAGCAAGAATAGTAAGCCTTGCCCCTTCTCCCAGGCTCATAAGGGAGTCGACAATTTGGTCCACAGATTGGCTTGATATTTCCCTGCCACAAACAGGACAGTGAGGTATGCCGATTCTTGCGTAAAGCAATCTTAAGTAGTCGTGTATTTCTGTTACTGTTCCTACTGTAGATCTGGGATTTTTACTGGTGGTTTTCTGATCAATGGAAATAGCAGGAGATAAGCCTTCAATATATTCTACATTGGGCTTTTCCATCTGGCCTAAAAATTGTCTTGCGTAGGAAGATAGACTTTCCATATATCTTCGCTGGCCCTCGGCATATATGGTATCAAATGCTAGAGAAGACTTTCCCGAGCCACTTATTCCGGTCAAAACCACCATTTTATCTCTAGGTATTGTCACATCTATATTTTTTAAATTATGCTCCTTTGCACCTTTTATAATAATATCTTTTGTCATTTGCTCCTCCGGTTGCCTTGTGATTCAATGCAACCTTTTTCTTCTTAAAGTTTAACCTTAAACTCAAAAATACGATCTCGTAACTGAGCTGCTCGTTCAAATTGCAAGTCAGCCGCAGCTTGCTTCATTTCTTTTTCCAGCTTCTTAATGTAATCCTTCAGTTCTTTCTTCGTCAGCTCTAAAGGACTCCTTCCATGGTAGTATTCGTCACTTTCCTCGGCTACCTTTGTCGCTTCGATAACTGCTCTCACTGACTTCTGGATTGTAGTGGGCGTAATGCCATGAGCTTTATTGTACTCATCTTGAATCTTTCTACGCCTTTCTGTCTCCGATATGGCTTTTTTCATAGCATCACTAATGCCATCTGCATACATGATGACCCGCCCGTTGGCATTTCGTGCTGCCCTACCGATGGTCTGAACCAAGGAGGTTTCCGTTCTAAGAAATCCTTGCTTGTCTGCATCTAGTATTACTACCAATGATACCTCTGGAATATCAAGACCTTCACGCAAAAGATTGATACCAATGAGAACGTCAAAAACACCCATTCGCAGGTCTCTAATAATTTCCATTCTTTCTAGTGTTTCTATTTCAGAGTGTAGATACCTAACCTTTATACCCACATTTTTCAAATAATCTGTTAGGCTCTCAGACATTTTTTTGGTTAAAGTTGTTACCAGAACCTTTTCACCTTTTTCGGTAACCTTATTAATTTCACCGATAAGGTCATCAATTTGTCCTTCTGTCTTCCGAATATCAATTTCCGGATCTAATAAGCCCGTTGGCCTTATCACCTGTTCTACGATAACATGATTGCTGCACTCCCTCTCGTAATCGCTTGGGGTAGCACTAACATAGACGATCTGATTGACCATGCTTTCAAACTCTTTGAATTCAAGTGGTCTGTTATCTAGTGCGGAAGGTAGCCTAAAGCCATATTCTACAAGAGAAGATTTCCTTGAACGGTCCCCCGCATACATAGCTCTCAGCTGAGGCAGCATAACATGAGATTCATCTATGATAATGAGAAAATCTTTGGGAAAATAATCAATAAGAGTGTAGGGACGGCATCCGGCAGGTAGCCCATTAATATGCCTGGAGTAGTTTTCTATCCCTTTGCAGCTTCCGATTTCCCTTAACATCTCTAAATCATACCGGGTCCTTTGTTCGATTCGCTGGGCCTCGATGAGCTTTCCCCTATCTTTAAACCACTGGATTCTTTCCTCTAACTCTTCTTCGATGGAGACCAGTGCTCGCTCCATATTCTCCTTTGAAGTGACATAGTGAGAAGCCGGAAAAATCGAGACATGGTTTCTGATTCCGTTAATTTCCCCTGTTATTGGGTTTATTTCTTTAATGACTTCAATTTCGTCACCAAAGGTTTCAACTCTGACTGCATGTTCTGCTCCGGCAGGATAAATATCTATAATATCTCCCCGCACACGGAAGCTTCCTCGTACAAAGGCTAAATCGTTTCTGGTATATTGTATATCTACTAACTTGCGCAAAATCTCGTTTCTGTCTTTTTCCATGCCAGGTCTTAAAGAAAGCACTTGATTTTCATAATCAATAGGGCTTCCCAGTCCATAGATGCAAGATACGCTGGCAACAATAATAACATCCCTTCGTTCTGAAAGTGCGGCAGTAGCCGAGTGGCGTAGCTTCTCTATTTCTTCATTTATATCTGAATCCTTTTCTATATAAGTATCTGTGGATGGAACATAAGCCTCCGGTTGGTAATAGTCGTAGTAGCTTACAAAATATTCTACAGCATTGTCCGGAAAAAACTCTTTAAATTCACCGCATAGCTGAGCCGCAAGGGTCTTGTTATGTGAGATAACTAAAGTAGGTTTTTGGACATTTTGTATGACATTGGCCATGGTAAAGGTTTTTCCTGAACCTGTCACCCCAAGCAAGGTTTGATGCTTGTCTCCCCGTAAAACCCCTTCCGTTAGCTGCTGCACCGCCCGAGGCTGATCTCCCGTCATTTTATAATCTGATTTTAAAATAAATTCCATAGTGAATCTTTCCTTTTTATTAGATGTTTCCCAGATATTAACCTTATAACCTGTAATTTGAGGGGATAAATGAATTTTCTTCTATTTTAGATAAACAATCAACAGGTTTAGACAGTTTACAAGCTTATTTTAACACAAATACTATAGCATATTCTTATTTCAGACACAATAGCCCTTATGAACATTTGTTCTTTTCTATTGCTTTTCAGCGATACCTTTTTATTGCCTTTAGAAAGCAAAAGTATTATAATCAATAGGTATGAAGTTTTATTCTTCATATCTTTTGTAAAATAATGATGAAGGAGGTACTATTTTGACTAATAAAGAGAATTTAATACATAGTGAAGGCCTAATGGCTTCCTTTGTCAACGAAATGTCACAACACCTTACCGACAACAATAAAATAAACGATCAACTATACGGAAAATATGATGTAAAGCGCGGCCTTCGTGATGCAAATGGAGCAGGCGTAGTTGTAGGTTTGACTAAAATCGGTGATGTCCAAGGTTATCAAGTTAACGAAAACGGCGTGAGAGTTCCTATAGACGGCAAACTATATTATCGTGGTGTGGATGTAGAAGATATTGTAGAAAACTGCCTAGCAGAAGATCGATTCGGATATGAGGAAACCAGCTATCTCCTTTTATTTGGTGAGCTTCCTGATAAGAAAAAACTTGATGAATTTACGGCTATACTTGGCTCTAAAAGAGAGCTTCCTGAAGGCTTTTCCAGAGACATGATACTTACAGCGCCTAGTCGCAATGTGATGAATAAGCTGGCCAGAAGCGTTTTGGCCCTGTATTCCTATGATGAAAATCCAGACGAAACATCTATAAGTAATGTCCTTCGTCAATCTATAAATTTAATGGGCTATTTCCCAAGTCTCATCGCTTACGGCTATCAGGCGAAGCGAGCCTATTTTGATAATGAAAGCCTTCATCTTCATAATCCGGGGGCTGATTTGAGCACCGCTGAAAATATCTTAAGGATGATTAGGCCTACTGGAGAATATACCCAGCTGGAAGCCAAGCTACTTGACCTTTCTATGATTTTACACGCTGAGCACGGTGGCGGGAACAATTCTTCCTTTACCACCCATCTAGTGACCTCCACAGGAACTGACACCTACTCAGCCATTGCAGCTGCAGTGGGCTCATTAAAAGGTCCTAAGCATGGGGGAGCAAATATTGAAGTGATTCATATGATTAAGGATCTAAAGGAAAATGTAAAGGATATTACCAACTATAATGAGGTAGAGGATTATCTGGTACGGGTCTTAAGAGGCAAGGCCAATGACGGCTCAGGTCTCATTTATGGCCTGGGGCATGCAGTTTACACCATTTCCGATCCAAGAGCCACCTTGCTAAAAGGAATGGCAAAGGAATTGGCCGAAGCGAAAGGAATGATGGATGAATTCATGCTGTATGATTTCATAGAAAAAAAGGCACCTGGACTTTTCCAGGAAATAAAGGGCGCTGAAAAGCCTATGCCTGCTAATGTTGATCTTTATTCCGGATTCGTTTATAGCGCGCTAAACATCCCCATAGAGATTGCCACTCCTATTTTTGCGGCCTCCAGATTGTCTGGCTGGTGTGCACATCGAATCGAAGAGCTGGTTACTGGGGGAAGAATCATGCGACCAGCCTATAAATGTGTCCAACCATTCCAAGAGTACATTCCTATAAATAAAAGATAATAAGTCTTAATATTGAAGAGCCTGGCTTTGCCAGGCTCTTTTGGTTAAGTCGGCCAAAGACCGAGAGATGATTGGCTGTGGCCACAGCCAATCATCTCTCGGTCTCTGGCCGGCTATCCATTCACCCGATTAATATTTGAGGCCAGATAACCGGCTCCAAAGCCGTTGTCAATATTGACAACGCCTACGCCAGCTGCGCAGCTATTTAGCATGGTTAACAAGGCTGCCAAACCGTTGAAGCTGGCACCATACCCAACACTAGTGGGAACTGCAATTACTGGCCTGTCACAAAGACCCGCCACAACACTTGCAAGTGCGCCTTCCATTCCTGCCACCACCACCACTACATTGGCAGCCCTTATTCTTTCCAACTGATCTAACAATCGATGGATTCCTGCAACACCCACATCATAAATCCGATCCACCCTATTACCAATCATCTCTGCTGTTATTGCAGCCTCTTCTGCTATAGGAATGTCTGCAGTTCCACCTGAAAGCACTGCTATGGTTCCTTTTGCATATATGGTTTTATCCCTATGTAGGGTAATTATTCGTGGAAGCTCATGGTACACTGACTGGGGAGCAATTGCCTTAACTGTTTTATAGACATGGTAAGATGCCCGTGTAGCGATTATATTATCTGTGGTCTGCATCATTTTTTTAATAATTTCTGCCACTTGCTCCGGGGATTTTCCTTCACAAAATATTGCTTCAGGATAACCTGTACGTATGCCTCGATGATGGTCGATTTTGGCGTATCCCATATCTTCATAGGGGAGTTTCTTAAGTTTATTCAATGCCTCTGCAATTTCAACTTTTCCTTCAGCAACATCTTTTAATAGTTTTTCCAAGTAGGAAATATTCATAAGGCCCTCCTTTATGAAAGAGGGGTGGCCCCTCCGCATATTTACGAAAAACGCTTTAAGTTGCCCCTATGCTGGGGGTAAAAAAACCTACCGGCTTATGTCAAAAGCCGGTAGGTTCAGTATAGCACATTATGAACTTCAATTTAATGGGATCATTATCCAGGTTTTTTCTTAGGATCTTACTTCCTTCTTTGGTTCAACCTTCATCGCAACTAATGCGCAAATGATTCCTACGATTAGGAAGACAATAGACGCTACCTTGATCGCTCCAAGCATACCCTCAAAGCTGCTTAAGAATCCGCTTTCATAAACCTCCAGATAATACTCCGGACCCCAATCTCCTTCGAACCATGGTAGCCATGCAAGTGCCAATGCTCCGAAGATAGTAAGGATAAAGAAAATAATAGAAATTCTCTTCAAGTCGCCCACAGCTAGCCCGGTCTTTGGATTGCTTGGATGCATTTCAGGATTCTTCTTTGTCAATCCGCCATACATCTTTCTCCAGATTACATAAAGTATTGGCCCCGAGACGATTCCTAGCATACCTCCGATGAAATAGTCGGTACCGTTGATGAAAAACGCAAATAAAGCAATACAGATTGGTACGATACATATTAAGCAAAGGAATGCATAGCCTCCTGGAATCTTAAATTTCCTTTCTTCTTCAGGAATCCTCTTCCTCAAGATCATTGCGGAAATAAAGATCATGATATAGGCAGATATTAGTAAGAATACATCCACTATAACTACTGTAGTAAAGGCAAACTGACATAAGATAATATTAACAATTGCAACAGATAATACTGATACGTATGGAACACCGTGCTTTTTATCTGTTTTCACAAGTATAGGAGGTGCTAAATTATCATCAGCCAGGGTAAAGAACCCACGTGAGCCTGATGCTATATATGTATTATATATAGAGCATTGGGCCAACACTGCCACAATAGTAAAGAATAATCCAAATCCTGCTCCCCAGAAAGTGGTTACAACATCTGCATACCCTACAGAGCCTGCTTCAGTTCCCCATTCTTCCCACAGCCCCATAGAAGCAAGTCCCGCTACAGTCGGGAAGATATATACACACATAATAAGGGGCACGGTAATCATAGTAGCTTTAGGTATAACCTGAGGGTTTTCTACTTCCCCGGCAATGGTGGACATTGACTCATATCCTGCATACATCCACATTCCGATTGCTATACCAGATCCTATGTAATAAACCCAGTCTCCAAAGCCTTCTGCTGGTTCTGGCGTAAAAGGAATCATTGGATTTTGTGACCAGTTCAAGAATCCCACAAGGGCGACCATTCCAAAGGCAACAATTACAAGAATGGATAAGATGGTACTGACGATACCTACGTCCCTAATTCCTCTAATGTTGATATAAGTAAATACTAATATCATGATGATCTTAAAAGCCATTTCTGCTGTTGGTGTTAAATCCCATGTATTGGCGACATATCCACCTGCTAATATGACATAAAGGGTATTATCTATGTAGATAGATATGGTTCTCCACCAACCCGCTTGGAATCCCCAGAACTCACCTAGAGCTTCCTGAACCCACTTATAATAGCCTCCCTCTTGGGGTCTTGCAGAACCCAATTCTGATGCAACCAGACCTAATGGTGTACTCCAGACGAAGGGAAGTACAATCAGCATGACAATTGTTAATCCAGGGCCTACCTCAGGTATCATTTCTTCAATACCATAGGCTCCCGCGGCACATAGACAGAAGATCATAAATACAACAGTCGAAACTTTTATATTATGCTTTTTTAAGCCATGTTCTCCTACGTCTACAGCTACCGAAGGCTTTTTGTTGTCGCTCATCTGTGTTTACCTCCTTTGAATAATTGTAATAATTGCAATATTCCTACATTTCGTAGGATTGAAAAAATTTATAGCTTATCATGATTTTATTTAATTTTCAGACAATATGCAAGGACTATTTTGCTTAAAAAGCTTCATGTTCTTGCTATAAGGGGAAGCATAAACAAAAAAGTATCAAAAAACATCAAAAAAGTACAAAATGAGGTGTCTGACACCTTTTCCAATTTGCGGCTCTCTATCCCTTGCAACATCCCATTTCTTGTAGATGAAAATAAAAAACATCTAACAATATCCAAATATTTGATACTAGTATATGACACAACCCGATGTTCACATATTTATAAGTTTTGTTATTTAATCGCCAAGACAATAGCACCTGAAAAGAAAAAGGTGTCGAAAAGAAAAAGGTGTCTGACACCTTTTCCAATTTGCGGCTCTCAATCCCTTGCAATAGCCCATTCCTTGTTAGCAAAAGGTGTCTGACACCACATAAACAAAAAAGGTGTCTGACACCTTTTTTATGTTATATAATGGCCAATACGATAGCGCCCGGAATCCCTAAAATTCCAACAATTATTGCAGTAAGAACATTTAATGGAATGTGAATATCCCAGGGGATTCCTCCGAAGTTAATAAGGATAATCAGCAGCCCCCCTAGCACACTATTTAAAGCCAGACGTAATAATATTTTTATCGGAACCAAAAACATATATCCCACCACATACAGGGCAAATATTCCAAAGGCATAGGCTAATAAAATTCCTATTTCTGTACTCATCTCCATAAAATCCCCACCTCCACTGTATAATTTATGACAAGTATGAATAAAATAGAATATATACCTCAGTGAAAGGACGTGAGAACTGATGGGTACACCCTTAGAGGGAATTAAGAACATAGTGGAAAAAGCCTATCATCAAATATTAAATGTCCCTGAGCCTATAAATGAATCGGAGGAGCTGAAATTATCTATTCAAGAAGCACAGCAGGATTGGCGTAGAGCCGAAAGAATATTTAGCGAAGCAACGGATCCAGATTTAGTAGATTACGCTATATATGATATGCTTGCCGCAAAGACAAGATATAGTTACTTAATAAAAACAGCAAAGAAAAAAGGCCTAATCGAATAGGCCTTCTAATTTTTTCTCCTATGTACATAAGCTTTTCCGCCCTGCACTAATTTTTACATTACAGCTCCCGGCGGCCTTCCATGGCCTTTGACAAGGTAATTTCGTCTGCATACTCTAGGTCTCCCCCTACGGGAATCCCGTGAGCGATTCTGCTAACTTTAATTCCCGAAGGCTTAATCAACCTTGCCGCATACATTGCTGTTGCTTCCCCTTCAATATTAGGATTTGTAGCTAATATTACTTCACGAACATCATTTTTCTGCAACCGAATAATCAGCTGCTTAAGATTAATATCCTCAGGTCCAATGCCGTCCATAGGGGAAATGGCCCCATGAAGCACATGGTACAGGCCTTTAAATTCCCTCATTCTCTCCATAGCACTAATATCCTTTGGACTTTCAACAACGCAAATAATCGTCTGATCTCTTTTCTCATCAACGCAGATCCTGCATGGATCTGTATCCGTTAGGTTTCCGCAAACAGAGCAATATTTCATATTTTTCTTTGCATCTAATATAGCTTCAGCTATGGCTGCAGCATCCTTATCATTTAAAGACAAAATATGAAATGCCAATCGCTGGGCAGTTTTTCCGCCAATGCCGGGCAGCTTAGCCAATTCATTGATTAGCCTGCTTAAAGGTTTTGCGTAATATTTCATTTATTATAGTCCTTATATTAATCCTGGAATTGACAGTCCACCTGTCAGTTTACTCATCTCGCTTTGGGACATCTCTTCAATTTGCCTCATTGCTTCGTTAACCGCTACTAAAATTAGGTCTTGCAACATTTCTATATCATCTGGATCGACTACTTCAGGCTTTAGCTCAACGGTGACAATTTCCTTTTTGCCATTTGCTACTACTCTGACAGCCCCTCCACCTGCTGTGGCTTCAACTTCTTTGGCTTCAATCTCAGCTTGCATTTGTTCCATTTGTCTTTGCATCTGCTGCATTTGCTGCATTTGCTTTTGCATATTTTTAGCGCCACCGCCACCAGACTTTTTTCCTGCTCTCATACCTTTACCCATCTTTTTACCTCCTATTGTATCTCCACATGGAGATTAAACTTTTCTTTTATATTATCTACTAAATCTTCTATGGATTTTTCTGTTTTTTCATCAGATTTTTCAGAACACAAAACACATTCCATGCGCAATTTTCTTCCTACATGCTTTTCCATAAGCTGTTCCAGCTCTTTAGCATGTTCATTAGCATATTTGACTAACATCTCGTTGTTGGCCTCTACAACAAATGTGTTTTCCCCAACCTTTTTTAGAGAAGCACCATTTCTTAATAAGTTAAAGCTTCCTTTGAGAGCCTCGCCATCCTCAAATACAGCATACCACAATTTACTCATATCCATCTGTTTTATAGGATTTGTCCCAGCGTCTTTTGGCCGAGATTCAGTTGTATCCGCCCCGGCTTCCTGGGCATTTTTGGTTGGAGTCGGACTTTCATCAGCCTTTGCCACTCTACTCTCGTCGATCTTTGCCTTTACTGTCGAGTTTGTTTTTGTTACACCTTTGCTGGGAAGAGATTGTGCTTGCATTGACTTTTTCTGATTTGCGACAGTTCCAACAGCGGCTCCTAATCCAGAAGCTAGATTCACTATAGCAAGTTCCAGTAAAATCCTTGGCTGGGTAGACCATTTTGCATCTAATGCTGTTTTGGATAGCATAAGGATACATTCATTAATAAAGCTTAAATCCAGGCGACTACTCTGCTCCCTTATACGTTCCACGTTTTCAAGAGACATATTCAATAGGTCCTCAGGATTTTTGATGAATTTAGTCATAAGCAGGCTGCGAAAATGTGCAATCCAATCCTTTATAAACTGTCGGACATCCTTTCCATCTTGCAGAATCCTATCCAAAAGCAACAAGCCTTCCGCAACCTGTTGATTCTCAATGTAATCTGTCATCTCCAGAAAAACTTCTTCACCGGCGGTCCCCAAAAGCTCTAAAACATGATCTCTTGTGATTTGCTTCTCCCCTGCAGAAATACACTGGTCTAGCAAGCTGAGGCCATCCCTTACAGAGCCGTCCGCATTGGCAGCAATGAGTCCAAGCGCCCCTTCAGAGATTTTAATGTCCAGGCGCCCACAAATATCCCTCATTCCCATTTTTAGCTTTGCTTCTGAGATTCGCTTAAAATCAAGTCTTAAACAGCGTGATAAAATGGTTGCGGGAAGCTTTTGAACCTCTGTGGTGGCCAATATGAACATAACACCTTCCGGAGGCTCCTCCAAGGTCTTTAGTAAAGCATTGAAAGCACCCGTTGATAGCATATGAACCTCGTCGATAATATAAACCTTGCATCTACCCGCTACAGGAGGATACTTCACGCTTTCACGAAGCTCTCTTATATTATCCACGCCATTATTGGAAGCTGCATCAATTTCTAGGACATCCATAAATGTCCCTTCTTTTATACTCACACACTCGGGGCAGATGCCACATGGTTTTTGCTCCACATCACCCGTGCAGTTTACTCCCTTTGCCAGTATTCTCGCAGTGGATGTTTTGCCGGTTCCCCTAGTGCCACAAAATAAATAGGCATGGCTGGTTGTCCCGGTTGTTATCTGGTTTTTTAAAATTTTTACTATATGCTCCTGACCCAGGATGTCATCAAAGACTTCTGGCCTAAAAGAGCGGTATAAAGCCATATACATAGTTATACTCCTAGTTATGGTTGGAATTGTAGATTGAATTTTACAAGACACTGTTCAGTTATATCTTTAGCACAAAGACGAAAAAGGAAAGATTTGGGCTCTTATAAATGAAAAGTGCCCTTTAGAAGCTCCGCATGACAGTGGAGAAGGCTAATCTGCGGCACATAAGAGATTCCACTTATCGCTGCTTCCTTCCGGACCTGACGAGGTTCATGGATTCTTATTGCGCAGGACCCTAACCATGCCAGGCGAAGCTACTAAAAGGCACTCTATTAGTATAGTAAAACTACGGGATAAAGTCAACCGAGAATTCCTACCAATCTAAAAAGGACGGCCATCAGACCGAGAGATGATTGGCTGGGTGGCCGTGGAATCTTTAGCTGGCCACCGCAGCCTGGTGGCTGTGGCAGCCACGGCCAATCATCTCTCGGTCTAGTGGCTGGCAGCCACGGCCAATCATCTCTCGGTCTGGTGGCTGTGGCTAGATGACTTTGTATAGTTCGTCGCTGGTAGGTGGTTCTATTGTTTTCTTTTGTCCGTTTTCTATCATGTAGATGCCTTGACTTCTTTGTTTTATTACCCCGATACAGGATACTTGAATTCCTGCTTCTGCAAGATTCTGCATGATCTTATCCTTTTTTTCAGGGGAAGCCATAATCATCATGCAGCCACTGGAAATAAGTCTAAGGTAATCAATTTTATAATGATTACAGATTTTTAGTGTTACCGGAGCAGCTGGTATTTCTTCTACCCACAATTCTGCGCCTGTTTTTGAAACATTGCACATTTCCCATACTGCTCCCAGGACACCGCCCTCCGTAACATCATGCATCCCGGAGGTACCAATCTTCCCCGCAATAACCCCCTCCTTAACTACGCTAACCTGAGAAAGGAGTTCCTTAGCTTCAGCAATTTCCTCCGGAGTCAAAACATCAACAAGTTCCTCTTCCAAATCCCATGCAATGATTCCGGTGCCTTCAAGCCCTGCCAGCTTCGTCATTAAAATATAATCCCCAGGCTTCATCTCCTCAGCTGACTGTGAATCACCTTTTTTCCCTCGCCCCACTGCCGTGGAAACAATGACGGGCTTATTCACAGCAGGTGTTATTTCTGTGTGGCCTCCTATGATTTCAACGCCTAATTCTTCCGAAGCTTCACCAGCTTGTCTCATCATTTCCTGAATTTGATCTTCTGTAGTTCCCTCTGGTAGCATGACAGCCAACAAGATACCCAAAGGCTCCACCCCATTGGATGCAATATCGTTACAGGATATATGAATTGCTAACCGCCCGATTTCGCTGATTGCCCCTGTAATTGGGTCGGTGGAAAGGACGCATTCATATTCACCAAAATCCAAAACTGCACAATCCTCTCCAATACCTGGCCTTGTGAGAACCTCAGGTCTTCTATATCTAATGTTTTTAAATACGATTTCCTCTAATAGCTTACTATCAAGTTTTCCCGCCTTTAGCATCATTTCACCTTCTATTCGTTTCTCTATTATTGTAATCATATTCCATAAGTGGCTACCCTACTTATGCCAAAGCGCCCCAACCACTACGCCTCCTACTAAGCTACCCTCGGCGCTGAGTTTTATCTAAGTATCCTTATTACCATTCAGTAAATCCACTATTTCCTGCTCCGTTATTATTGGAATACCTAGCTCCTTAGCTTTTTTATTTTTAGAGGATTTGGAAAGAATATCATTGTTAATTAAATAGCTTGTCTTTGAGGTTACAGAATCTGTTACCTTCCCTCCCTTTTCTTCAATTATATCCCTGAGTTCGTTCCTGTTCTTAAACTGCTCCAAAGAGCCGGTTATTACAAAGATCAAACCATCTAAATTCTTAGCTTGGTCTGAGGAGGAAGGAGCAATTTCTTCAAATTCAAGCTCCTGTAGAAGATCCTTAATAATCCTTTGATTTTTCTCATTTTGAAAGAAATCTAAATAAGCCTTGGCCATTATATTCCCAATACCATCAATTTGAGTTAGTTCTTCAAAGCTAGCATTTTCAATTCTACTCCAGTCATGTCCAAAGGCTCTTGATATGTTTTTCGCATTAGATAAACCAATGGTAGGTATGCCCAGTGCATATAACAGTCTTGTAGTACTAGTTTTTCTGGCCTTTTCAATGGCAGCCTCTAAATTGGCATAGGATTTTTTCCCAAAGCCCTCCATGACCATGATATCCTCTTTATGCTCCTTTAGATGGAACAAATCAGCAAATTCTTTTAGGAAACCTTTATTTATGAATTTTTCTAAAGTAGCTTCTGATAAGCCGTCGATAGCTAAGGCATCCCTGCTTACAAAGTGAGTAAATGACTTTATATGCTTTGCGCTGCAATCGGGGTTTATGCAGTATAGAAACTTAATCCCACTTTCCTGCTTTATCTCTGTCTTCTCATTACAAGCAGGGCAAGCTTCAGGAATCTCTATGTTATGGCTCCTTGTTAGGTTATCCGCAATCTGAGGGATGATCATGTTTGCCTTATAAACACAAATTCTATCATCTACCCCAAGCTCCAGACTTTCCATAATACTAATATTGTGGACCCCCGCCCTACTTACCGTTGTTCCCTCTAGTTCCACCGGCTGAAAAATAGCTATAGGGTTAATAAGTCCTGTTCGTGATGCGCTCCATTCAACCTCCAACAGCTTGGTTTCCTTGATTTCATCCTCCCATTTAAAGGCGATGGAATCGCGTGGAAATTTTGAAGTAGACCCTAAAGTTTCTCCGTAAGCCATATCATCAAAGGCCAATACCAGACCATCAGAAGGAAGATCGTTATTAACGATTTCTTTGGCAAACCATTCTACATCCTCTTCAATTTTCGAGGCATCTGTCTCCTTATACGTCACTATATCAAACCCTTGATTCTTGAGCCATTTCAATTGGTCCAGTCTAGAATTATTAAATTCCACCCCTTCTGCTTTCATCAAAGCAAAGGCGAAAAATTGAACATTTCTTTCCGCTGTGATTTGATTGTTAAGCTGCCTCACAGATCCGCTACATAAATTTCTAGGATTACGATACTTTAAAGCCTCATCTTGAATCCCTTCGTTGATTTTATGAAAATCAGAATAGCTAATAACGGCTTCGCCTCTTAGAACTAGGTCCCCCTGGAAGGCAATGTTCACAGGCAAGTTCGCAAATACCTTGGCATTATTGGTTACAACTTCTCCAATCTCTCCGTTTCCTCTTGTAATAGCCTTCTGTAGTCTTCCTTGAGAGTAGGATAAAGCAATGGTCAGTCCATCCAGCTTCCAGGATAAAATTCCTCTATGATTGCCTAACCAGGCCTTAAAATCCGTCGCGCTTTTTGTTTTATCTAAAGAAAGCATGGGAAATTCGTGCTGCTCCTTTGGAAGGTTGCTTAAAACCTCGTAGCCCACACGTACTGTGGGGCTGTTGGAAAGGACCACGCCCAATTCTTTTTCCAGCTGAACCAGCTCATCATATAGTCTATCAAATTCCAGGTTGGACATAATTTCTTTGTCTTCCTGATAGTAGGCTCTCGAAGCTTCGTTAAGAAGCTTCACTTTTTCCTTCATGATCTGGATTTTTCTGTCCATTAATTTCTCCTCATTCTAATGCTTATATCTTTTTTATCGGCGCAATACCCTTGGCCAGTTTTTTTATTCCTACAGAATCAAAGGCAACTGTCAAAGTCTTATCATCCAGGCTTATGACCATTCCTGGACCAAACTTGCTATGAGTCACCTGATCTCCCTGGTGAAATTCTTCTTGCTGTCCTGCTTTTGTATTACTAGCAGCTATATTTTGCTTAATATATTTCAACTGATCAAAGGGTCTGAAGGGCTCTCCGCTGTTATAGCCGTCGTTTCCTCTTCTGCTGCTTCCCCCAGAATTTCCATAATAATTGCCACCATAATCAGATTCTTTCTTAACATAAATCCCATCCCCCTCTACGAGAGATTTGTCCAATTCTCTTAAGAAAAGGGATTCCTTTGTATAGTCCGTCTTTCCATATAATGTGCGCACCTGTGCACTTGTCAGATAAAGCCTTTCCATAGCTCTGGTCATGCCAACATAGCATAGCCTTCTTTCTTCCTCTACTCCATCTGGTTTGTCGTAGGATCGCCATCCAGGGAAAAGCCCATCTTCCATACCAGGAATAAAAACCACAGGAAACTCAAGTCCCTTAGCGCTATGCATCGTCATAAGCACTACGGCGTTTTCTCCAGCATCGTGGTTGTCGATTTCTGCAATGAGAGCTACTTTTTCCATAAATTCAGAAAGAGTAATCATCGGGTTTTCTTCTTCATAATCGTAGATAACGGATTTAAACTCCAATAAGTTTTCTATCCTTCCTTCTGATTCTATGGTATTTTGAAGCTCCAGGCTTTTTAGATATCCGGTTTTCACAAGAAGTCCATCGTAAATATCTGAAACCTTCAAATTATCCTTTTCTTGCGAAAACTGAGCGATGGCCTCTATCATTTGTTTTACGCTTTCAACTGCTTTTGATGGAAGCCCTTCAACAACCTCTTCATCCGTTAATGCTGCAAAAAGACTTTCATTTCTTACTGAGGCCAAGGTTCTAAGCTTTTCCAGAGTTTTTTCTCCAATGCCTCGCTTTGGTTCATTGATAATCCGAGCTAAGCTCAAATCATCTGATGGGTTCTGCACAAGCCTCATGTAAGCCATCATATCTTTTATTTCTTTTCTGTCGTAATATCTTATGCCACCTAATACCCTGTAGGGTAAATCCCTTGCGGAAAGGGCTTCCTCAAAGGTTCTAGATTGGGCATTGGTACGATATAGAATGGCAAAATCCTTATACTGGAGATCGGCGCTTTTCAACCGATCAATTTCTTGTGCAATATATCTTGCCTCATCCTTTTCGTCATCTGCTCGATAGTATTTGATTTTTTCGCCTTTTTCTTTATCAGTCCATAGCTTTTTAGGCTTTCTCCCCTTATTGTTTTCAATAATGGAGTGAGCCGCCGCTAAAATATTTGCATGGGAACGGTAGTTTCGTTCTAGCTTAATCACCTTGGTATTTTTAAAATCCTTTTCAAATTCAAGGATGTTTTTAATGTCTGCACCTCTCCACTGATAAATGCACTGATCATCATCCCCCACCACGCATATATTATTATGCCCCTCGGCTAGAAGTTTGATGAAGCGGTATTGCATGTAGTTTGTATCCTGGTATTCATCTACCATGATGTACTTAAATCTATCTTGATAAATTGCAAGGATGTCTTCATTTTTTTCAAAGAGCTGCACTGTTCTAAGAATCAAATCGTCGAAATCCATTGCATTATTTTTCTTTAGAGTACCCTCGTAAGCTTTATAGAGGTTGTAAATTGTTTTGGTTTTAATGTTTTCCCCATTTTGTTCTAAATATTTGGCTGGAGAAATAGCCTTTTCCTTACAATCGCTGATAATACTCAGCACGTAGTTTACTGGGAATTTCTTTTCATCTATATTTTGAGCCTTTATACTGTTTTTGATAACCACCTTTTGATCTGTGGGGTCGTATACTACAAAATCCTTATCATAACCAATACGGTCTCCGTAAGTTCTCAATATTCGAAGACACGCTGAATGAAAGGTCAGGATCCACATATTTATTCCCGTACCCACAAGCTCTTCCACTCGTTCTCTCATTTCTCTGGCTGCCTTGTTTGTAAAAGTAACTGCAAGAATGTTATAAGGTGATATACCTTCTTTTTTCATTAAATAAGCTATTCTATGGGTCATGGTGCTTGTTTTTCCACTACCTGCACCTGCCAGAATTAATAATGGCCCATCCTTATGTATGGCAGCTTCCCGCTGCTGTGGGTTAAGCTTGTCTAAAAAATCCATGTAGTGTCCTCCTTTTTGTGACTGACAATTATTTTATCATAAAAGGATGCCTCCTGCCACTTTAATGAATTTAAGAAAGGGCGGATTTCTCCACCCTTTCAAAGATTTGATTTGTTATGCTTTTAGTTCCCTTTCATTCTCCTTCTTCTAAGTACCAATCCGCTTCCTACTAGTAATGCACCTGCTCCAAAGAATAGGACTGCTGGAACGCCACCAGTCTTAGGTAGGCTTCCTGCTGGTATTTCCTCATCTTCTAGGATAATAGGTTCATCGGGATCTCCAGGAATTGGTCCTAAAGGTATTTCTTCGTCAATGATTTCTATTGGTGGGTCTGGATCAGGAGTTGTACCTCCACCACCACCGCCACCGCCGCCACTTGTAGCAAGTCGGACGGATGCATGATCTTGGTCAGTGAGAGTTCCTGAACCATAGAGTTCATCTTCGTATAATCCTGTTACTGTAGCAGTATTATTATAGGTTCCCACACCTTGTAGCGCCACGCTGTAGGCAATGATGATATCATCTCCGCCAGCTTCTAGGGTTCCGATTTCAAAGGTATTGTCAATGGCAGAGAAGGTCAGAGCTCCACCATAATTATATACCATAGTTGCACTTACATTTGGTGGAGTCATGATATCTTGAACCGTTACATTATGAAGTGTAAATTCTCCATCATTACGAATTCTCAATTCATAGTTGAAGGTTCCGCTACTGCCCGTTCTTGACGTGGCTCCAATAACACTCTTGATAATACTTAATCCAGGCTTTTTCACATGGATCGTTTCATTGTCTTCATCAATATATTCTTCCCCATCGTAGGTTCCATGGGCAGTAGCATGATTGTCATAGGTTCCTGGCTTATCTACCTTAATCTTATAGATGAAGTGTCTTTCTTCATTTGGTGCTAGAGTGCCAGATAAATTAAATCTTACACTTCCATCCTCCAAGATTTGATCAGGTGCTGGAATGTAGGTAATACTGGCTCCAGTGGCGTCCTCTCCTGGGGTGACCTTGTCAATTAGATACAGGTCTGTCAAAGTTCTGTTTCCTGTATTTTTTATCAGGATATTGTATTGGAATTCCGCCACGCCATCCTCAAGAACCTGGTTGGTATTTATAGCCGTCTTCGTTACTGTAATATCTGGCTCATCTACTGTGCGCTGATTGGTTATTATTATATTCTTTTCTAGGTTCTGCGCATTAAATTTAATTTTATTTGGTGAATAATCTACTTGGAATACCTCCATATTTGATGTTTCTATGACGGAATAGGTTTTCTCCACATTAAGTCCGCTCCTTACGATGGTCCAGTTGTTCTCTTCCGTTAGAACCATGGAGCCTTCTTCAGGAACTCCATCAACCACTAGTATGGCTTCAATAGATGTTACAGGTGGTGTCATTGGTTGCTGCCCATCCTCACCTAGCCACCTCTTTGTAATTGTCAGCTGCCCTTTGTCAGGTGTATAGGTGTTTATAATCTTAATGTTGGCTGTCCTCCCTACATTTAAGGATGGAGTGTGATTATTCTCAGAGGTATATAGACTTAAGTCTCTTCCTCTCTCTGTGGCACTATACTGATATTTCACTCCACCTGGTCCATAAAGCTCAAGACCTTTGAAAACGTGGGACCAATTGTTTGCATCACCTAATATTACAGTTTTTCTAAAGCTCTCATCTATTACGCTTCCACCATTTTCTGTTTCATAAGAACGGCTTAAAATGATTTTTACCGGAGCACCTTTTTTGCCTACCCATTCCTTAGTTACCCTCAGTTTGCTGACCTCTGGAATATACTTGTTAGTAATGACGATTTCCCCGCTTTCCACATGACTTTCACCCTTTACAGGTGTATAAGACAATGTGCTGTAAGAGGTTTGATAGTTCTTTACCTTAAGCTCTTTAACAGTATACTTTACTCCAAGAGGCAAATTATTGAAGGTATACTCGTCAGTAATGGTTTTGATTGCTATAGGCCAGCCATTCCCATATAAGACAATGATCGCAGAATTTGGTCTATTTGGATTGTTTCCGTGATCCCATACCTTGCTCACCTTTAAGCTGCCCTTAGGATCCGTATACTTATTCGTTACCTTGATGATGCCATTAGGATTATCTTTGGTGAGAATTACACCATCCTGGTCACTGATAATAGTTTGATAAAATGGAATCTCTTCTTCTTCAATGAAGTAAGAAGTTTCGTTTCCATCCTCATCAGTCATTTCTAGATCGTAGAAAACCACACTAGTCCTTGGCCTTGTAATTTCCTTCACCGCCACAAATTCCTTCTGGGTTCTCCATCCTTGTTGTTTGTATACGATTTCAGTTGTTACATGAGGCACATCTTTACCTACGTCGTCTGTATTTTCATCCGTGTCGCCTTCTTGTTCAGTGCCTTGTCCTTCAGCACCTTCTTGTTCAGAGCCTTCTCCCTCCGTGCCTTCTTCCCTAGCGTCTGCTCCTACTGAGCCTTCTCCTTTAGTGCCTTCTCCATTAGAGACATCTTCCTCAGCAGCTTCATTTTCAGTGCTAAGTCTCATAGTTCCAAGCTCCATAGTGCTAACCTCCATGGTGCCTTCTTCCTCCTTTGGCTCAGGCATATCTGTAGCTTCCTTTACTACGGGAACCTCAACTGGAACTAGAATAGGCTCTTTTACCAATTTATATAAGGTAATTGTTGCTGTCTTCGGCCTTTCTCTTAGAGGGTTATTTTTATCCTTCCAATCCTTAATAACTATTATTGTGCCCTTTCCATAGGTGTTGGTAATTTCAGCTGTACCGCTTCGTTTTTCGTGATCTAATGTAATGCCATTTTCACTTCCACCATCGCCAGTGTACACAATACTTTGATCATATTGAGCTAGCTTATCCCCATCGCTACCTTCAGCCGTTTCTGTAATAGTATAGGCCTTTCCTTCTTTTGTTAGAGGTAAGCCTTCAAAGGTATGCGTCCATGGATGGTCGCCTGGCTTTGGAAGGACCTGATACGATATCAGTGCATCTCCTGACCATAGCTGAACCGTAATTTGAGAGGGTCGTACAACGCTTGCTTTAACGCCTCCTTCAGCCCAGGTTTTGTTAATAGTAATGCTACCCTTTGGGTTTTTAAAGGTGTTTGTAATTCCGATTTCTCCAGTTCTTGACTCTTTCGTTAATTGCACCCCTTCAGTGGAAGAATAGGTTACATCATAATCAGGAATCGCTATTTCTTCTACACTATAGGTATGGCCAAGGTCAAGTCCTGTAAATGTATGGCTCCATATATCCTCTTCACCAGATTTCGGAAGAGTAATTGAGGGGCCAGACACCCCGTCCTTTAGAAGTACCAGAGTAATTTCATCTGGACGGAAGGTTGTATCTTCCTCATCACCTATCCATTGCTTTGTAACAGTAAGTTCGCCTTTTGGCGTAACATATTCGTTGGCAAAGGTGATGGTTTTATGCCTATCAGCAGGAATATCTTTTACAATGGTCACTTGCTGGATTGCAGAACCACTTATCCTATAGTCATCAGGTACAATTTCTTTAAATTCATAAGAACCAAATACTTTTGTTTCAAAATCATCGGTCCAAACAGCTGCATTTGAAGAGCCTGTTAAAAGGAAGGTTCCGGTTATATTGTTTGGTCCAGTATATTCAAATTGTAAAGACTCAGGTCTATCACCACTTGCATTTTCGTTGTCATTCCAATACTTTACAACGGTGATTTTTCCTTCTGGCTCGTTGTATGTGTTTATTATCGTAATAGTTTGACTTAGCTGCTGTGCAGTAAACATAATGGATGCAGGAGTAGGGAGAACTTCGTAATCCATTGGTATGCTACCAGAGACTTCTACTACTTTAAGGGGTGTGTCCAATGGTAGATTGGAAATTGTTGTTTGCCATTGAGGATTTGTTGAGCTGCTTAAAGTATGTGGCTCACCTACATCCTTCCATACTCCAGGAGATGTCTCTTTCTGAATTATAAAGTTTACATCTTGTTCTGGGCCATTTCCAACCCACTCCTTCACTACGGTGAGGGTTCCTTTTGGCACATATTTGTTGACAAAGGATAACTGACCTCCAGTCTGCTTATCCAATGTAAAGCTTTTTAGACTGTCATATTGCCAATGGGTTGGGGCAGTTTCATTTTCCTTTGCGTAAACAGTTAGCTTCCCATTATTATCAAACTCGTTGGCTGGGATGGTCAATGTTTGGGTGTCTTGGCCTGTTCCTTCCCCCGTTACAGTAATTGAGAATGGGGTTGTATTAATCTTACTGCTCAGGGCTTCATCGTAAAATAAATCGAAGGTAAATGTCCTTGCCTCATTTGATACTGGGCCTTGAACTTGTTTGGTTATAGTGATTGGTATACTTATAGATTTTAATCTGAGAGTCAACCATCCGGTATGGTCTAGATCCTGCTCAATAAGTCCTATCTCTGTATAAAATGGGTTTTCCTCTAATACATTGAAAACCCCTGATGCTAATTGATTTGTCTCATAATATCCTTCTGGTAAATCATTTTTGAGTTTAACTGTAAAGCTCACACTGTTCACATATTCAGCATCAATGGAGCTACCTGTAACACTGATTGGTATTGAGTTAAAATCATTCCCTGGAATAGCCCATTGTATCTTATTGCCTATTTTACTTAGGCCGGCTCCTGTATCTAAGGTTCCTGACAACTCAAACCCATCACCTAGAATATCTTCAATAATTAAATCAGTGTAATCAGGCTGGCCACTTTGATCAAGACTGTAAGATATTGGCGTGTAACCAATCAGCCTACTTGATATCGTTGTAAAGGCTTCTAAGATTTCAACCCAAGAATCCCCTGTAATGGTGCTTCCTGCTGACCAATATTTATAAGGTTCCTCAGGCTGCAATGCTCTAATTGCTAAAGAATCGCCTCCAACACCAATCCCGATGGTATAGATATCGATATCATCCCCTGGATTATTGGCGGTTCCATTTGTTTTTGTGTCCATACCTTGCCTTATAGTCCACTCTACAGAGGTATTATTGGCAGGATATTGTGTTATCCAACTTGTCGCAGTCAGGCTATTATCATAACGAGTAGGAGAACCATCACTCATTAAGATGATGATTGGTTTACGAAGCTGACCATTTAGTTTATCGCCCTCACCTCTATCATTCACTAAAAATTTTCCCATACGAAAGCCATCTTGGATATTTGTGTAGGCAATGTTTAAAGTTCCCAATGGTACTGTTTGCAAATCACCGATTTTCTCCTTAATATCACTTTTGCTCAGGCTAAAATCAATTTCAGTTCGAGCGATGTTATTAAATTGAACCACAGCAACTCTATTTTGCTGTCCTGGAACATCAAGCAAAATATCAACCGCTTGTTTCGCCGCATCCTTCATGCTTTCCAATTTATTTTTTTGGCTTCCACTAGGTGTCTCGTCCATAGAATCCGAAGTATCTAATATAAGTATGACATCCAGGCTTGCCGCTGTATCCGTCGTCGTCCTCGGATAATCCTTTCCCACAGCTCGCAGGGTTATTTCGAATTCTCCATTGCCTAAATATTCAACACTTTTATCTGTCCATATTTCCCCTGGTTGCAAACTAGAGGGTAGGGGATTTGGAGTGTCGGCTCCAGGGTTCACGATTTCTAAATTACTGGACTCTGCTGCAAAGGATGTCGGGGCTGGTGTTAGGCCAATAACCAGTGCCAGTACTAGAATGAACGAATATATCTTCCTCCTATCTCTTTTCATTTCTATTCACCTTCTTTCTTCTTCAACGACTCATTTTGATTTGTTTTGTTTCTAAAAGTTTGATAGGATCCAACCATTCCGCGAAAGCAAATATTTATCAAGTCTTCATTTCTTTTTCAATTAAAAAAGCCACCTTTTTTCACTCTCCTTTCATACCTTTCCGTATTTTCGAAAAGTTCTAAGTGAAATATGTGGCAACCGGACAACCATTACATTTTTTTCTGTTATGTTTTAGGCTCCTAGCTTTGCGTCCCTCCTTTCGGTAGGTTTGCCCTTTCCAAATTTCTAAGTTACAACGTCAATAAATATTTATTAAACCTACTATCTCATATGTTAGTCACAAAACGGTCACACAGATCGAAGAAAGATTGTTAATTCTATAACTTCAGCAACTTGTCATGATCAAAAAATAAAAAAGCCCCCTAGTAATGGCAAACAGCATTTTAAGCCGTTTACTACTACCAAGGAGCTTATATGTTATCGGTTTATATTTTATTTAATGTTTTTATTTTATTTTACATTAAACTATTAATAGTTTTTGCAACGAACTTCAAAGTAGGCTTTTGAGTGAGCGCAAACAGGACATTCTTCAAAGGCTTTTTGACCAGTGTAAACATAGCCACAATTGCCACATTTCCACTCAACAATTTCATCCTTTTCAAAAACTTTTCCTTCTTCAATGTTTTTCTTCAGTTTTCTATATCTTTCTTCGTGTTCTTTTTCAACAGATGCAACGCCTTCCATCTGGGCTGCGATTTCAGGGAAGCCTTCTTCTCTAGCTACTTTCGCCATTTCTGCGTACATCTCTGTCCACTCGTAATTTTCACCTTCAGCTGCATCTTCAAGGTTTTCAGATGTGGTTCCAATGCCTTGAGCTAATTTGAACCATAGTTCTGCGTGTTCTTTTTCATTTGCCGCGGTTTCCGCAAAAATTGCTGCAATCTGCTCATAACCCTCTTTCTTTGCTCTAGAAGCATAGTATGTGTACTTGTTTCTTGCCATAGATTCTCCTGCAAATGCTTGCAACAAATTTTCTAAGGTTTTAGTTCCTTTTAAATCCTTCATCTTAGTACCTCCGTCTTTTGTAATGAATTACGTCTATATTAACACTAGCTTATTGATGCTTTATACCCATTTATCCTAACATGAATCGGGTAAATTGTCTATGAATTACTGGTGAAAAACGGTTATTTGTTACATTTTTTTACCCCAAACGCTACCGCCAATAAATTCTCGTAGGATTGAGTTATTCACAATTACAGAGTCGTCCTCAATAATTTCAAAGAATGCCAGAAACTTTAAAAGCCTCACTGCTTCTCCGTACTCTGGCTCCTCCCGAGTGATTACTTTTAAAAGAGGTTCAGCATACTTTCTCAAGACGCTGAGCTCATAAATATGGACGGAATTGAAGAAAACATCTGCTTCACTGTTAAATGGGAAAATGTTTTTATCCTCCCCCGCCCTGACCTTTGGCCAATTTTTGATGGTATACTGGGCGTTATTCCCTCGAAATTTATAATCTCTTACCATTCTCCGAAGCAACCTATTGTCGGTAGTTGGGATTCGGTTATGATCATCGATGCTCAACTGAGTCAGTGGGCTGATATAAATCTTGAATTTTTCACTTTCATCGATATCTGCAGTGAGTTTACTGTTTAATCCATGAATTCCTTCGATTATAATTGGTTCTCCTTCTTTCGCACTGATGATTCTTTCACCAAATATCTTAGTTCCATTTATAAAATCAAATCTAGGTATATCTACCTGCTCTCCATTAAGAAGCCCATTCATATCCTTGTTAAAAAGTTTTACATCGATAGCTTCCAGGTCCTCATAATTTCGCTCTCCGTATTGGTCTAATGGAGTATCCTCCCTTTCGTGAAAATAATCATCCGTACCCAGATATAGGGGATGCTTACCATTCACCTTTAGTTGTATAATTAACCTTCTGGCAAAGGTGGTCTTCCCAGAGGAGGATGGCCCAGCGATCAGGACGATTCGTTTTTTTGATTTGGTAATTAAGTCTGCTATTTCTGCAATTTTCTTCTCGTGGAGGGCTTCGGATATTTGAATAATTTCTTTATATTCTCCGTCTTCTATCTTTTTGTTAAGATCTCCAACAAAATGAATATCCATGATATCTCCCCATCGGGTGGCTTCTCCAAAAGCTTTATATAGCTGAATCTCATCCACAAACTCAGGTAATTTATCAGGATTTGAAGGATGAGGGAATCTCAGGAGCACGCCCTTTCTATATTTTAATAGCTCAAAATATTGAATATAGGAAGTAGAGGGAACCATCTGACCATAGAAGAAATTTTTAAAACCATCTATGGAATAAAATGGAACGTGAGTCACGTCAATTGCACGCATCAGCATATTCGTTTTCTCTGTATGACCGTTCATAACTAAAACTTCTAGCGCTTCTTCTTTGGGTACAATTTCTTTTATAAAAGGCAGGTCCATATCCACGATTTGACGCATTCTCTTTTCGATATCTTTTACGTTCTTCTCTGTAAGAGGAGCGTCCTGCTTGATTTCTGTATAAAGGCCTTTGTTCAATGAGTTTTCGATTCCTACTGAATTTATGCCTAAAACATCGCATACAGCCTTTAAATAAATCAAAGAAATACTTCTTTGATAAATTAAATTAGCCGAATTATCTCTCATATCAAGAAATTCTATGGTGCAAGGTTCTTCTATGGTTTTCGTAAGCTCGGTGACTTTATTATCTACTTTCGCTGCCAGAATTTTATATGGGAGGTGGGGATACTCATTTACCAGACTTTCTAAGGTGCTGCCTTTTTTTACAGTTCGTTGAATTTCCTTTTCTCGGGGGCCTACTATGAGCCTGATATTTATTTCCATGATATTATCCTCCTTATTACTATTCCATTCTGCCCATAAAGGCAAAAAGTTTTCACGCTACAAACAGAATTTCCATTATTATTGAGTTTTTTAAAAATTGAATAAACTCATGATTTTAGTATATCATGGACTCAAAAAACAAACTACCAGAATAAGTAGTAGAATAATGGACATAATAATCCTCGATAGGATAGATTTCATAAAATCACTGTTTTGCCAAATTGCAGCTGATTATGAAATCAAAGCTTTATTCCTGCCTAACGAAACCTTCAAATGTTTTAGGACAGGATATTAAAAGGAGTGATATTTTTGAGAAATTTAGCTCTTATTTTAGTAATTATAGGCGCTATAAACTGGGGGCTCATCGGCTTTTTTAGATACGATTTGATCTCCAACATTTTTGGCGGAAACCTGGCAGGGATTAGCAGATTTATATTTGCTGTTGTAGGCCTTGCCGGCTTATACGCAATATCTTTCTTTTTCAGGAAACACAGTATCGCGGAATCTTAATCTTTTTTAAAAATAGCGTTCTCTAATTCGAAGAAAAAAGCAGTTCTGATTTTATCGACTGCTTTTTTCTTTGCAAATAAAGTAGTTCAAGGAAAATTAAAAAAGTCTGCGCAGTATAGAGCAGCAACATATTTTACAGAGATAAAATGTTTCGCTTTAACTTGCAATTAGCGTTTTCTTCTTTGAATCATAATATATCTTGACAAGTTCTTTATTCCAGAGATATAATGATTTCATATATCAATCGGCGATGATAGGGTAAAGTAAGTATTGTGTATCGTTCACAGAGAGTCGGAAAAGCTGAGAACCGACAACGAGAGCATACCCAAGTTCCCCCTTGAGCTTGTAAATTGAACAGTTTATTAAAGCTAAGTAGATTTACACGGTTTCCCCCGTTATCAGGATACGGATGTTTGTCCAGAGTGGCCAGATGGCAATAAAGAGTGGTACCGCGGGTTTCCCGTCTCTTACGAGACGGAAAACCCGCTTTTTATTGCTATGTTATCTTTTTTAGCAACGTCTGCAATCATCTCCGAAACCGCCAATTAGATTGCAGTTACAGAAAAGAATTACAAGCAACAGGAAGAAGAAAAGAAGACTATCATCTATGCCTCCAAAACCTTTATTGTAACCCATGTAGTAATACCTCCTTAAAAAATTATTTCTTAATTTTATATTACTATATGCAAAAACAATAAATTGGTTACTGTCGCAGGGTGAGCCGAAAAAAATATGATATTTTTATAGTATTGAAATTTCAATATAAATCCTGTCTAGCAAAACACTAGCGTGTTTTGGGCAGAATGTTAACTGAAAAATTGTTGCCAGCTTTATGACACCTTCAGAAAGTGCTCCCCTATTTGTAAGTTTTGCGAGCCAAGAGAGCTATGGAGTTTGTGATGATGAGCTGGACAATTTCTGTATAAATTCTGCCTAGCAAAACACTAGCGTGTTTTGGGCAGAATGTTAACTGAAAAATTGTTGCCAGCTTTATGACACCTTCAGAAAGTGCTCCCCTATTTGTAAGTTTTGCGAGCCAAGAGAGCTATGGAGTTTGTGATGATGAGCTGGACAATTTCTGTATAAATTCTGCCTAGCAAAACACTAGCGTGTTTTGGGCAGAATGTTAAATATAAAAAGGGAGAGAATGAAATGATTTGGAATGAACCAATGGAATGCATGAGCAGGGATGAAATGCATGCTCTACAAAGCAGACGACTAAGGAATACTGTGTCTTACGTTTATCATAATGTAACCTTCTACAGAAAAAAAATGCAAGAGCTAGGCCTTGAGCCCGGCGATATCAAAACTGTAGATGATCTTGTTTTATTACCTTTTACTACAAAGCAAGATCTACGAGACAATTATCCCTTTGGTTTATTTGCCATACCTAAGAGTGAAATTGTTAGAGTTCACGCATCCTCAGGAACAACTGGAAAATCAACCGTTGTGGCCTATACTAGAAAAGATATTGAGATCTTTTCCGAAGTAGTCGCTAGGGCTCTTTGTGCTGCAGGTGCCACGCGAGATGATACTGTTCAAGTCGCTTATGGATATGGCCTTTTCACTGGTGGATTAGGCATTCATTATGGTGCTGAAAAACTTGGTGCTGCAGTGGTTCCTATTTCAGGTGGTAATACAAACAGGCAACTTTCCATTATGCAAGATTTCGGTAGTACGATTCTGGCCTGTACCCCATCATATGCTGCCTATTTAGCTGAAGCTGCAGTTGAGGCTGGAATCGATCCAAATACATTACCTATTAGAATAGGAATTTTTGGTGCTGAACCTTGGAGCCAAGAAATGAGAAAAAAAATCGAAGAAGGTCTTGGAATTGAAGCTTATGACATTTATGGATTAAGTGAAATCATCGGACCCGGCGTTTCTAGCTCTTGCATATGTCAAGATGGCTTACATATAGCTGAAGATCATTTCGTTCCTGAAATTTTAGAGCCAAACACTCTAGAGCCCGTTGCAGAAGGGGTTACTGGAGAGCTTGTATTTACAACGATCACCAAGCAAGGCATGCCTTTATTGCGCTATCGAACGAGAGATTTGAGCAGTTTGAATTATGATTCTTGTGATTGTGGTAGGACCAGTGTTCGTATGGCTAAGATTTTTGGACGTTCAGACGACATGCTTATCATAAGGGGTGTAAATGTCTTCCCATCCCAGGTGGAAAGCATTCTGTTAGAAATTGATGAAGCCAAGCCTCATTATATGCTCATCGTTGATCGAAAAGGTACAATGGACACCTTAGAAATTCAAGTAGAAATAGATGATCAGTATTTTTCAGACGAAATGGCACAGCTTAATAATATTCGAAACAAGATTAAGAAAAAAGTTGAGGAGACATTAGGTATTAGTGTTATAATTAGCTTAGTAGAACATAAGACTTTAGCGCGAAGTGAAGGAAAAGCCAAGCGAGTTATTGATAAGCGTACCATTTAGAAAGGAAGATGAGACTATGGTGATCCAACAGTTATCTGTATTTCTGCAAAACGAGCTAGGAAGACTAAAGGAAGTTACCGATATATTATATAAGAACAATATTAACATCTGCGCACTTAGCATCGCGGAAACTACCGAGTACGGCATACTTAGAATGATTGTTAGCGACATAAAGGCTGCGGAAAAAGCCTTGAAGGACGATGACTTTTCTGTAAAAATAACTGACGTCATATGTATTGAAGCCCCTGACATACCTGGTTCTTTGCATAAAACATTGCAGATCTTATCAGAGTCCGGGATCAATCTTTCCTATATGTACGGCTACTCTAGCGAAGGAGTTGCAAATTTAATATTAAAGGTAAGTGATCCGGCTAAAGCAATGGAATTACTTAATGAAGCTACGGATTAGTTTGTAAGGAATTGTGCGATAGTGCTATAGAATGGGCATGGGTTAGTTGGCAGTATTCATGACACTGGAAGCATGAAGCGAGTTTAGTGCTGTAAAATGGCATGGGTTAGTTGGCAGTGCTCATGACACTGGTGGCTTGAAGCGAGTTTGGTGCTGTAAAATGGCATGGGTTAGTTGGCAGTATTCATGACACTGGTGGCTTGAAGCGAGTTTGGTGCTGTAAAATGGCATGGGTTAGTTGGCAGTGCTCATGACTGAAAGCTTGAAGTGAGCTAGGCAAACGGGCCCGGACACATGAGTTGAAGATTTACTCGCAAGTACTAATGCACATAATGTGCCGACTTGAGATTATATATTGAAAATATGTGCTTCATCATTAATAATTTCTACCTTGCTACAATTATATCTTTAATCTAAGCAGTTTTCTATATGATCTGTATAGAGCATGATAAAACCTCTTTAAATGTTGTCTAAGCAACTCCATTTTACAAGAGATTTTATCTATGCTCTACTTTTTTCAAAAATATGTAGTTGGGGCATCTGATTTTTTTCAGACACCCCAACATATTTATTCAGCCCTTTTTATAAAATTCAAAGTCGGAGCATCTGATTTTTATCAGACACCCCAACATCAATTATACAGCCAGTGTTTTTATCGTTGACTTTTGAAGCATTTTTATTTTACCACTTAGATTGGGTCGAGAACCTTGGCTCTTTCTCTATAACTCAATACCTTCAAGGAGTTCTGATAAAGCCTTTATTTCATCCTTGTTCATAGTAACGCCTTTTCCCATTTTTTCGTGGTTTTCATCCCAATCTCTTAAATCATACTTCGCGGGGTTACCATTCCATGCGACCAGATTGAGCTCTTTTCTCCAACCTTTTTTGTTTACGCCAAGAACGCCGATGTGATTTTTCAACTCAAATGTTATTTCCCTTTTTCTTTCTTGTTGATCCATTTTTCATCCTTTCTAAAAACGTTTAAATAGCGGTAAGTGTTTGTTTTGAATCTCCTCTTTCCCATGGCTTTTATCAGGTAGCTAATAAGAGGGGGCCTCGTTCACCTGCATTTTTCTTTAAATAGTGGTGAACGAGAAACAAATATGTAAGCGATATGTTAATATTAACATAATTGTAATTAACTGTCAATCATTAAAATGGTTTTATTTGAATTTTTTCCATTTTATTACTCTGTGTGAAGGGGGATACGTGAGGGGTGAGGGTATTAGAATCTTGTTCCCAATCGTAGATTCCTTGTACTACTCCATTAAACACTTGGCGAGTGAGATAGGGCTACATCTTATTATTGCAAATGTCTAGTGGAAAAAGTTTATATGGTTGTAAAATAAAGATCAGATTAAGGCGCAGCAGTTTAGAGAGCCGGATACTGAATCCGATACTTTTCCGGGGGTTCCTACACTTTCCCTGATTTTCGTATATGTTTGTAGGAAAAATACCAAATCTTCCTGCAAAGTTGGTCTAGAAATGCTAGAAGTGTAGGAACAGACAGAGCGGGGTTCCTACACTTTCCCTGATTTTCGTATATGTTTGTAGGAAAAATCCTCAATTTTCCTGCAAAGTTGGTCTAGAAATGCTAGAAGTGCAGGAAAAGACAAAGCGAGGTTCCTGCACTTTCCCTGAATTTCGTATATGTTTGTAGGAAAAATCCTCAATTTTCCTGCAAAGTTGGTCTAGAAATGCTAGAAGTGCAGGAAAAGACAAGGCGGGGTTCCTGCACTTTCCCCAATTTACGTATATGTTTGTAGGAAAAATCCTCAATTTTCCTGCAAAGTTGGTCTAAAAATGCTAGAAGTGTAGGAACAGACAAGGCGGGGTTCCTACACTTTCCCTGAGTTATATATATGTTTGTAGGAAAAACTCTAAATCTTCCTACAAAACAAGGACAATGATGGTGAATGTGTAGGAAAAGACAAGGCGGGGTTCCTGCACTTTCCCTGAATTTCGTATATGTTTGTAGGAAAAATCCTCAATTTTCCTGCAAAGTTGGTCTAGAATTGCTAGAAGTGTAGGAAAAGACAAGACGGGGTTCCTACACTTTTGGGGATTCAGCGGAATTTGTAGGAACTATCAGCCAAAGTCCCTACAATATCAAGGAATATGCTGAATGTGTAGGAACTTTCATCATAAAATAAATCCTCTATGTAAAATATGATTACCGACCGTACAGAAGTAAAAATAAATACAGGGGTATCAAAAGTTAGGCATCCACAAATGAATTATTCTCGAACTGAAAATGGGAAAATAGCACAAGTAACAGAAAATTTAGCGATAGGTATTGATGTTCAGTGAATGCCACTTTACAGGTCATTTGGCCGGAGGGGATATGAAGCAGAAGCAGTCCAAAATAAAAAAAGTGTAGGAATTCCGGTACTTTTTTCCAAGAGGCCGTAATTCCTACACCATATTTATCCAATCTGAAAAGGCCACATTCCATGGACATAAACCTTCGTATTCAATGCCCTGAAAGGTTCACCAAACTGAGAATACCGCTTCCCATGGAAATGAAACATTAGTATTTATCGGCCCCACTGAAATTCAAATAGGATTTGAACCGCCTTTAGTCCCATGGAAATTAAGCGTTAGTATTTATCGGCGCCGCCCCAATCAAGGTGGATTTCAGGTTCTGTATTGTTGGTATTACCTAGGCCTTCAGTTTTGTGAGCAGATTTAGATGATGATTGGCGTATTCCGTAGCTATTATTAGAAAGCTTGAATTTCTGCACCATTCCCTTTAGTAGCTCAGCCTGGCTTGAAAGCTCTTCACTGGCTGCCGCACTTTCTTCTGCTGTGGCTGAGTTGTTCTGCACTACTAATGCCACCTGCTCTATACCTTTGTTGATCTGAGCGATTCCAGTGGCCTGATCATTAGATGCCTTAGAGATTTCACTTAGTCTCTCGGTGGAAGTTACAGCACCTGTTGAGATTTCCTCAAAGACTGCTGCCATTTCATTAGTAATCTTTGTACCTGACTCCACGTTTGTCATGGACCCTTCAATAAGCTCTGTTGTCTGCTCTGCAGCCTTTGCACTTCTTGCTGCTAGGTTTCTTACTTCTTCTGCTACTACAGCAAATCCTTTTCCGTGCTGACCTGCTCTTGCAGCTTCAACAGCCGCATTTAAAGCAAGAATATTGGTCTGGAAAGCAATATCATCGATAACCTTGATGATCTTAGATATGTCAAGAGAAGACTGATTAATGTCCGACATAGAGGACAGCATTCCCTTCATGGTCTCATTTCCCGTAGCTCCACTATCTCTAGCACCTTTAGCCAATTGATAAACCTCACCAGCTTTAACGGCATTATCCTTAGTCTGCTCTGCGATTTCTGAAATGGAGGCATTTAGCTCCTCAATAGAGCTGGCTTGTTCTGTTGAACCTTGTGATAGTGCCTGACTTGCATCCGAAACCTGCTTGGCCCCTACCGCAACTTGATTTGCTGCCTCATTAATTTCACTCATTATCTGGTTTAATTCATCAATAACCTTATTAAAGGATTCTTTTATTTCTGCAAAATCTCCTGAGAATTCTGTTTCAATGTTATATTCTAGGTTCCCATTGCCAAGCTGTGTCAATGCGTTAGAAATTTCATTTACATAACTATCTAACTGAGCAATGGTCTCATTCATTGAGTCTTTAATATCTGCAAAAGAACCCTGATACTCTCCCGCCATACTGGCTTTTAGGTCTCCTTGACCCATTCTTTTTAGCGTACCTAACGCCTCGCCCATGGGTTCAAAAATGGAATCTAAGGTTTGATTAATATTTTCTAAAACAAGCTTGAAGGTCCCTTGAAATTCATCGGCCTTTGCACGGACACTAAGGTCACCTACACTTGTAGCATTCATAATATTTTCAATTTCTGAATCAAGTTTTCTTAAGGTTTCAACTACTGATGCCAGATTTATGTACATGATATCCTGGTCGGAACGAAGCTTCACCTGGATTGAAAAGTCTCCAGAAGCTATACTCTTTGCTATTTCAGTAGCACCCAATCCACCCGCTATCATATCTTTAAAATATTGAGCTAAAAGCCCTATTTCATTTCTTTGGTGGGCATCTACTTCTACATCCACATGACCAGCCGCAATTTTTTGGGCTTGGCCAACTAACTTTCTTGCGGGATGACCAACAATATTCCCTATTATGATAGCGCCAATAATTCCTATGACAATGACTGCGATATATATCGAGGTCAGTGTCCCCTTTAGACTATTTGCAGCGGCTAGAGCATCTTCCCCACTAGTACCCAAACCCATTATGGCATTGGAGCTAAGGTTAATGGATAGGAAATAAACAACGGTGGCAAGGATAATAATTAGCACTGTTGTTAAAAGTGCTATTTTACGTGATAATGTTAATTTCATTGATAGCAATCTCCTCTCATTTATCAATTAGTCACACTCGCTCAAAAGCTTAGGCCAGTAATCACTACGCTATACAGTATGCTGTAGTAGCATTATTATTTATGTTTGAATAAGATTAGTCGAACCCTATTAATATGTCGTCCAAATTCTGCCAAACTTAAGAAGGTTTCATAATATTAGAAGAAATAATTTTAGGAACATAAAAATCAGCAAAATTCATCCGCTATTAACAGCTAAAAACTAGGAACAAAATCACTATCTCTAGAAAAAATTATTCTGGTTCACAACTCTCAACATCATGCTAGTTTGACACAGATCCTATATTATTCTGGTTCACAACGCTCATCATCATGCTAGTTTGATACAGAGCCTATATTATTCTGTTTCAAGCCTCAACACCATGCAGGTTTGGCATAGAGCCTATTTTATTCTACTTTACAAGGTCCAATTCCAGACAAGATCCAATTCTAGGTTTTGTCATTAACCCGTAAAATACAAAAGAGACTCTGTTTGTATTCAACAAACAGAATCTCCCCTAGCTATACTTTTACATAGTATGTATTAAAGTTATTCAAATCTAAAATAAGTATTAGATTTTACATACCTCATTTAACATCTTAAAAATTAAGATTTATCAGCGGCATTTAAATCTATAAGCTTCTAATTTTCGGCGTTAACGTCATTTAAATCAAAACAAGTAAAATTTATCTGTTTCAGCTAAATCTAATAAGATTTTTATTTATCAGCGTCATTTAAATCTATAAGCTTCTAATTTTCGGCGTTAACGTCATTCAAATCTTAAAACAGTTTGGATTTATCAGCATCATTTAAAGCTCAAAACAGTTTTAATCTATTAATCTATTAGCTTATCAAATCCTAGACATTTAGATTTATCGCCTTCATTTACCTTAGAGTTTTAAATTTACCTGCCTTTCTAACCCAGCTAAAATAAGCTTTAAGATTCATTCACCTCTTCTCAATCTGGGCATTAGTACTTATCAATTCCATCCCAATCAAGATGGATTTCAGGTTCTTCATTTCCGGCGCCGTTTTGGTTTCCCATTCTATGGGAGGATTCAGTTGGGGATTGATACATTCCATAGTTATTTTTACTAAGCTTGAATCTTTCTACCATTCCCTTTAGAAGCTCTGCCTGGCTTGAAAGCTCTTCGCTGGCTGCCGCGCTTTCCTCTGCTGTAGCTGAGTTGTTTTGTACTACCATAGCAACCTGGTCTACACCTTTGTTAATCTGAGCAATTCCTGTAGCCTGATCATTAGACGCCTTGGAGATTTCGCTTAATCTATCGGTGGAAACCACTGCACCATCTGCGATTTCCTTAAAGACTGCTGCCATTTCATTGGTAATCTTCGTACCTGATTCTACGCTTGCCATGGACCCCTCAATAAGCTCTGTTGTCTGCTGTGCCGCTTTTGCACTTCTTGCCGCCAGATTTCTTACTTCTTCTGCTACTACGGCAAATCCTTTACCATGCTGGCCTGCCCTAGCAGCTTCAACAGCCGCATTTAAAGCAAGAATATTGGTCTGGAAAGCGATATCATCGATGACCTTAATGATCTTGGAGATGTCCAGGGAAGACTGATTAATATCTGACATAGAAGCCAGCATCCCCTGCATGGTATCATTTCCTGCAGCACTACTATCTCTTGCACCTTTAGCAAATTCATAAACCTGTCCGGCCTTCACCGCATTATCCTTCGTCTGCTCTGCAATTTCCGAGATAGAAGCATTCAGCTCCTCAATTGAGCTCGCTTGCTCTGTTGAGCCTTGTGATAATGCCTGGCTTGCATCAGAAACCTGTCTAGCTCCTACTGCAACTTGATCCGCTGCTTCATTAATCTCTCCCATTACTTGGTTCAGTTCAACGATAACCTTATTAAAGGATTCCTTAATTTGTACAAAATCCCCTAGGAAGTTTCCATCAATAGACTGGTCCAAGTTCCCATTACCTAGCTCTGTAATTGCATTTGAGATTTCATCTACATAACTTTGAAGGTTTTGAACAGTGCCATTTACTACAAGTTTCATCTGTTCGTAATCGCCCTTATAATTTCCAACCATCCTCGCATGTAAATCCCCTTGAGCCAATTTATTTAGGACGGATACAGCTTCCTCAACTGGTTCGATTAGCCAATCAAGAGTATTGTTTACACCAGAGAGAATTCCCTCAAATACCCCCTGAAACTCATCTGCTTTGGCGCGAACTCTTAGATTACCCGACTCGGTGGCGTCCATCAGCAATTCTATTTCATCATCTAGCCTTCTTAGGGTTGAAATCATGGAAGCCATGCTAATAGCTAGAATATCCTTTTCAGACCGAGGTTTAGCCTCTACAGAAAAGTCACCAGCAGCTATGCGTTCCGCTATTTCAGATTGATCTTTTGTACTCTCTATCAATTTATTAAAGGCAATACCCAGAGCACCTACTTCGTCCCTTTGATGGGTATCTACTTCCACATCTACATTCCCTACAGCAATTTCCTCCGCTGCTTTGGTAAGCTTCCTTATTGGGCGGCTGATGATGTTACCTAATAAAATAGCCACAATTAGTCCAATGACGATGGCTGCAATAGAGATACTAATTAAGATGGTTTTTAAAGTAGTTACTGGTGCCAGGATTTCGCTTTCATAATTTCCTACGCCAAGTGTCCAGCTGGTATTTGCAATGGGCGCCATGGCTGTAATACGGTTTTCATTGTCCATTTCATAATTGGCCAAGCCAACATTACCGATTCCCATTTCCTGTAGGCTAAGTCCAAAATTTCTTAAGCTTCCACCCGTTTCAATATCTGTAAAAGCATTTCTTTGTTCAAGAACCATATTGGTATCGGGATGAGCAAAAAGGGTTCCATCCTGGCCTATAATAAAGGAATATCCCCTTTCGCCGATCCCAATTTGATTTGTAATTTCATTTAATGCGGCGCCGTCTCTTCTAGCTACTAGAACACCCACTATCTCATTATCATTTTTTATAGGTGCTACATACATTAAAACAGTATCACCAGTTACCTTGCTGACAATAACATCTGATACATTGGCTTCACCTGCTAGCGCTTTTTTAATATAATCTCTTTCTCCTAGGTCTGCAGTGTCCCCAGTCATTACATATTGAGCAATTCCGTCCGGTGTTAAAACTGCCATATCCAGGTATCCAAGCCTGGCAACATCATTCATCAAGGACTCTCTTTGGGTTTCCCAATCCATTTCTATGATTTCTTGCCTACTTGCGACCTCGGTTAGTATGTCCAAGTGCATTGTTACGGCCACCTCAACATGTTTTGCCCCTTCTCTTGCATAGCTAAGCATGGCATCTTCTTCCTCAGCAATCAAGGCATTGGAACTTAATCTAATAGACACAATGCTTATGGTTAAAGCCAAGATAATGATTAATAATCCTACCATAAAGGCTATTTTTTGCGATAGTTTTAATTTCATTTTAAAATTCCTTTCATTGATCCTGCATAAACTAAAGTAATTAGACTAGTATTTATCTGCTTCATTTCTAATCAAGATAGATTTTTATTCTATTTTTCTGACTGCCTAGCTTCATTTATATGAGAATTCGAACAGGTATTAATATTAGTCAACCCTATTCCAATTAAAATGAGCTTAATGTTCCACATTGCTGGTACCCCCGGCTTTCCATTTTGTGCAAGGATTCAGTTAGGCATTAATACTTGTCTGCCCCATCCCAATCAAAATGGATTTCAGGTTCTTCATTTCTGGTACTATCCCTTCCTTCCTGCGATTTAGATGATGTTTGGGATAAGCCATGGATATTTTTATTGAGCTTAAATCTTTGTACCATTCCCTTTAGTAATTCAGCCTGGCTTGAAAGCTCTTCGCTGGCTGCCGCACTCTCTTCTGCTGTGGCGGAGTTGTTTTGAACTACCTGGGCTACCTGCTCTACGCCCTTATTAATCTGAGCAATTCCCGTAGCCTGATCATTAGATGCCTTGGAGATTTCACTTAATCTGTCAGTGGAAATTACTGCTCCTTCTGCGATCTCCTCAAAGACCGCTGCCATTTCATTGGTAATCTTCGTGCCTGATTCCACATTTGCTATAGACCCTTCAATGAGCTCTGTTGTTTGCTGTGCAGCCTTTGCACTTCTTGCAGCTAGATTTCGTACTTCCTCCGCGACTACTGCAAATCCTCTCCCGTGCTGGCCTGCTCTAGCAGCTTCCACAGCAGCATTTAAAGCAAGAATATTTGTCTGGAAGGCAATGTCATCAATCACCTTTATAATCTTTGATATGTCATGGGATGACTGATTAATGTCAGACATAGAGGACAGCATCCCCTTCATGGTCTCATTTCCTGCAGTACTACTATCTCTTGTGCTAATGGTGAGCTCATAAACCTCACCGGCCTTCACCGCATTTTCCTTGGTTTGCTCTGCAATTTCAGAAACAGAAGCGTTCAGCTCCTCTATAGAGCTAGCTTGCTCTGTGGATCCTTGTGATAACGCCTGACTTGCATCAGAAACCTGTCTAGCTCCTATGGCAACTTGCTCTGCTGCTTCATTAATCTCTCCCATTACTTGGCTTAGGGAAATGACAACACTATTATAGGAATCTTTTATTTGAGCAAAATTTCCAAGGAACTCCCTTTCAATGGTGTAATCTAAATTTCCATCACCAAGCTCTGACATTGCCTGAGATATTTCTCCGACATAGCTAAGCAAATTAGAAATGGTATAGTTTAAAGAATTCTTCAGCTCAGCATGATCACCTTGATAATCTCCCTCCATGCCCACATTAAGATTTCCCATAGCCATTTCTTTAAGTACTCCAGAAGCTTCCTGCATAGGTGCCAAAGCTGCATCCAAAGTATTATTTACACCTTGCAATACATCCCTATACCCTCCTTGGAATTTTTCTGCGTTTGCCCTTTTATCTAGTTCCCCCTTTACGGCACTCTCTGTAAGCCTATTGGATTCGGTAACAAGATCTCTGAGAACCCCAATCACTTTCTGCAAACTTCCAGCCAAGGTTCCCAACTCATCATCTTCTGCATATTTTATTTCTGTATGTATATTACCCTCTGCCAATGCTCCACTAACATCTAAAAGCTCGTTAACGGGAGTTAATATTTGTTTTTCAAGCTTCCTTCCAATTGAACGAGAAAATCCAATGGCTAAAATTAAAAGTAATATTAAAAGTCCAAGCACAATAAATCCTGCCATCTGCGCATTTCTCAAATATTGTGTTGCTTCCAGCTCAGAATCCTTGACAATTTTTTTTAAGGTTGAATTTGCTTTGTTAAGAATAGGTGTAACCTCATTCCTAATGATGTTGGTCGCTTCAACATATTCATTGTCATTGTTTGGTTTAAAGTTTGTAAGGTGAGTGGCGATTCTATCTAACATAGGATAAATTTGCTGCAAATCCGCTTCAAAGGACTCAATTGTACTTAAATTATCTGTTTTTGCAAGATTAGTTATCGCCTTAGTTGGGCCTGTTACAATCGTTTCCGACTCTTCTTCTCCACTGGCTACTTTCTTTAGTTCAGCAATATTTTCTTGAAGAATGGCTACCACGTAAGGAATATTTCTTACTTCATTTGTGATTCTTCCTGGGTCATCCTCTGCAATACCGTGATATACCACCTTCTGTAACTCTTGAATACCAATCTCTATTTGAGCTACAAGCTCCCTTTGCTTGTAAGGTCCATCATACATACCGCTTGCAAAGGAAATCATTATAGCGCTGGAGGCAATGCTGACTAATATCATTACAATGATAATAATAGTAATTAAGTTAAAGCCTTTTCTTATCCGTTGACCTAGGGTTAGAGCCTTATCCTGTCCACCCTTCTTTGAGAAAACCCTTGATTTAAGAGGTCGTTTGTTATCCATCTTTTTGCCATTTGGGTTATCCTTCTTTTTATGATTTGGATTTTGATCCCTCTTTTTCAGGTTCAACCTTTGACCCCTTTTTTTAAGAATTGACTTCATATCCTCCTTATTAAATAGACGTATCAATTGTTAATCACTGCCTTTCTAAAAACGTCCAGTTATAGAATTTACTAGATCCCAACTGTTTTTTAAGCAATATCTTATTTGACACATTTCGGCCGGCAATGATCCGTTATTACCTGTACAGATTGAAACGCACCTTGTACTATCGTCAAATCATCACATGCCTTACAACTATAATCGACAGAATTCTCTCAAACTTTATAAAAAATACTGAATCGTAGTATTAATCCCCGATTTTCTTTAGATTCTTATCTGATAAAAAACGCTTTGCCACTCTCACTTGGATTTTATAAATATAAAAAAAGTGGCTGGGCCACTTTTTAAAATCTTGTCCTCTGACTTTATTTAATTTTATTTCCTATAGTTTTAGGGCCAAATGATCGCATATTTCCTGAGGGATTTTGCTGAGAGGAAGCCTCTTTATCACAGCCCCGATATTATAAGCTACCATGGGCATTCCATATACTACACTGGTCTTTTCATCCTGACCAATGGTATAAGCTCCCTGCTTTCTCATATTCAGTAGACCCTTTGCACCATCACTCCCCATCCCAGTGAGAATAACACCTACAGCCTTATCCTTTGCCATTTCTGCAACTGAGTCAAAAAGAACATCTACGGAAGGACAATGACCGCTTACCTTTTCCCCCTTTAGGGATTTAACATAATAACCCGATGGACCCTTTGCCAAGCTCATATGATAGTCTCCTGCTGCTATGAGAACCCTGCCCGGTTTAACCAAGTCGCCGTTTTGCGCCTCCTTAACTTCTAAGGCACAGGAATTGTTAAGCCTCTCCGCATACATCCTTGTAAACACCGGTGGCATATGCTGGACAATCAAAATGCCTGGCATCTCTCTGGGAAGAGCTGTAATAATACTATGAATTGCATCCGTCCCACCAGTAGATGCTCCTATGGCTACCACATAATCAGATATGTCAGATCCAAATTCTGTTACAACTCGGCGCTTTTCAGTTTCCTTCTTATACTTGCCCACCTTGGCGGTAGAGGCTATTTTAATCTTTACAATCAGCTCATTAATAAATAAATCAAGGCCTTTAGAGGTGTCGGGTTTAGTAACAAATTCTACGGCTCCCGCATCTAATGCTTCAAAAACATTCTCGCCTACAGAGCTGACCACAATAACAGGCAACGGATATTGGGGCATTAGCTGTTTTAGAAATGCAATCCCATCCATCTTGGGCATTTCAACATCTAATGTTACAACATCCGGCTTTAGCTCTAAAATTTTATCCCGAGCTTCAAATGGATCCTTAGCCGTTCCAACTACCTCAATGCCTAAATCCTTCCCAATTTCTTTAGCTAAGGTTTCTCTGAATAGAAGGGAATCATCCACCACTAAAACTCGAGTTTTTTTACTTACTCTCATATGAATCGACTCCCTTTATGTTCGCTTGGCGAACCAGTTTTTTTCTATGCTTCATCCGCAATCCCTTCGATGATATCCATTTCATCGACTCTTAATAGCTTATCACTGTCAAGGAGAAGCTGAACCCTATCCCCAACTTTGCCGATTCCTTTTATATATCTATTTTCAAAGCCTGTGCGGGAATCTGGCGGTGCAGCAATATCCTCATCCTCAATGGTAATAACCTCATCCACACTGTCAACGATAATCCCCACATCTACTTGGTTGATATCTACAACCACAATACAAGTCCTGTCATTGTATTCTATAGGTTCTTTGCCAAATTTCAATCTCATATCTACTAAAGGTATAATTTTTCCTCGCAGATTGATAATCCCCTTCACATAGGGAGGTACCTCTGGCACCTTTGTAATAGGTTGAATACCAATAATTTCAGTGACATATCTGATTTCGATACCATACACTTCATCTTCTAGAGTAAAGGTTAAAAACCTTCCATGCTGAGTATCCTCTTCAAGATTCATATCTTTATCAAAAACATCAGACATTCCGATAACTCCTTTCATGTCATCTATTTCCTTTGCCAAGGAATCAAGATGTGCTTTGCAAAACTTTGTCTGTTATAGGCAGAACTTTTTAGCCTAATCTATATATCGTCTTATAAAGCATAAACTTTATAAGGGAAAACCCAAAATTTATATGTTATTACTTATACCTCTTAAACCCTAACCTAAACTTAATATAGGGAAAGGTAATGACTGGGTGAAGAACAGTGGCATCGGCTGCCGTTGAGGCCGGCTGTTAAACCCCGGGCCTACGAAAACGCTGCCGATGCCATTGACTATAAGCTTCAGATTCATTAATACTCTTTTACCGACCTACTTAATGATTGTATCTTCATAATTCCATTGGACAAATTAAAATAAAGGGTCCGACCATAATTGGAACCCACATCCTCTGCAATGATAGGTATCCTCAGGCTTCTTAGAACTTGCCGGACGCTTTCTACATTTCTTTGCCCGATAGTCCCTAAAGGGCTATTTTGTTGCACCTCAAACATCTTTGCCCCGCCAGCTATTTTGGCTGTCATTCTTCGAACATCCGAACCACGACTCCGCATAGCTTGTACCATATCCACAATTGCAGTATCAGCAAATTTCATCCTATTTATTTCTTGATGTGCAAAGGCTTTGCTATCCGGTAGCATAATATGAGCGAGACCTCCAAATCCAATGCGCTCATCATAAATGCAAATACCTACACAAGATCCCAGGGCATATGTTACTAAGGTATCAGGCTCTCTGGATATCTTGTAATCAGAAATACCAACAATAATTGGTGAATGGTTATTCATATTTAAAATCCTAGTCTTTCCATGATTATTTTTAGGGTGTCTAATTCTGCAAACATTATTACGTGACTCTTTAAGCTATTCGATTCTCCTTTAAAGTTCTCTTCGATGTACATGACCTTATCACCTAGTGCTCCAAATTCAATAATTGGAACACTCATGATTGCTCCGGCCATATCAATGGCGATGCAGGGAACTGAAATAGTAATATTTAAACCGGTTAAAGTGGATATGGCATTTAGATAGGAGGAGCTCAGTATATTTCCAATTTCTTTGATGGCAGACATTTTCAGAGGACTTAACTCCTCATCATCGCCCTCTTCGTCCTCCCATTCCTCTCGTACAAGGAGACTGGTAATCTGCTCAGCATCAGACATATTCAGCAAAAACATGATCATCCCCTGAGCTTCACCAGAAAAGCTCACTAAAACACCCATTATTAGCTGCTCCGCACTTCCAAGAATATTGACAGCAGAATCAAAATCCACAATTTTTACTTTAGGGACGCTGATTTCTACCTTTTCATCCAATATATCAGCCAGGGCGGTTGCTGCATTACCAGCTCCAATATTACCGATTTCCCGCAGAATATCTATCTGAATCTCGTTTAACTCTTCATAGTTCTTAATCAAAACCCGATCTCCCCTCCCTAATGCCTTGGTGAGGCTTTTACCCGGACACAAGCCTTGGTAAGTGCTGATAATATATCCGTTTCGAATTGCTTTCTATAAATCTCCAGCTGAAAATATTGTTTTCCTGAATCCGTGGTGACATATTTAGGTGGAAGGGAATTTAAAGCCAAAGCCAATACATCGGCTTTGCACACTGAGCAATCGCAAACACCCATACGGATCATTATATCTTCAACCTTTTCATGTACCAGCACCTCTGCAAGATTGACAAGGTGTCTATGTTCTTCAATAAATACGCTTTCTGTAATGGGTTTTTTATTTTGGTTGTTCTCCTCAACCTGGGGGGGAGTGTTTTCCGTTATGGTAGCCTCTTCTGGATTAGCAGCCTTTACGGTGATTTCAGGTTCAATTTCTATCTTTAACTTTGTTTCGTATGTAAGCTCCTTGTTTTCAGGCTCCTTTATACTAGCTGTTACTTCAGGAGCATTTTCATGGGCAATTTCAGGGGTATCGCTGCTGCTATTTTCCTGGTCATTATCGCTGTCATTTTCTTTATCCTGACCACCATCCGTCGTAATCAGCCTAAGTACATGCTCTGTCTTATTGCTTTTCTTAGCCATTTACTTGAAACCTCCCTCCTGTGTTAGCTCTTTGACAAATTCTCTAAAATCTTTAACTGAGTTGGACCTGGGAGAATATTGGTAAATACTTTCACCATGAGCTGGTGCTTCTGCAACGGCCACTGAAGTTCGGATCTTTGTATCGAAAACCTTTGTCCGAAGCTCCTTTGCTATTAATTCAGCCATATCCTCCACATCTTTTGTCAACCTCCGGCGTTTATCATACTTATTTAACAGAATCCCTAGTACTTTCATTTTAGGATTATAATACTCCTGTACAAGATTTATGGTTTCTCTGAGTTGAGATATTCCCATCAAGCTTAATATTTCCGGAATCATTGGTATGATCAGGTTGTCCGCTGCGGTATATCCGTTAACAGTAAGTATATTTAGCGCAGGGGGAGTGTCTATAATGACATAATCGTAATAATTGGCAACGGGGGCAATTCCCTTCTTAAGAAGATACTCTCTTCCTGTGTCAGTAAATTCAATCTCAGCACCGCTTAATAGAATATTTGAAGGAATGATGTCAATTCCTTCTTTTCTTTGAATGATTTTTTCAATGCTGACAGTGCCTTTCATTAATTCATAAACTGTAGGGCTATTTTCAATGTCTGCACCAAGGCAAAATCCCAGATTCCCTTGAGGGTCAAGGTCTATAGCCAATACACTCTTTCCAATTTCTTTAAGACCACTAGCAATAGCGCTGGCTGTAGTGGTTTTTCCTACTCCGCCTTTTTGGTTTGTTATTACAATGGTTGTTGGCATCTTTACTCCTTTCTGTCAGCATTTTGCCATTATTTATCCGCCTCTAGTAATTTTTGCTTCCTGTAAATTTCAATTTCCTTCTTAAAAATATATTCACAAAGAAGTTGTTCATTTTTATGATTCATGGGAAAAAACCTACACCCATACCGAAAACCATAGCCTCTTTTGTAATCTTCTTTCTTTATTCTGAGAATCTCTCCCTCTACAGTGAGGCCTTTGCTAATCTCATCCAAACGAAATACTACTTTTTGTCCTTTTAGCAGCCTGTGGTTGGAATAAAATCCTATACCCCCTAAGCTAATGTCCCTCACTCTAATTGGACTATTAAAGTTAAAGCTTTTAGTGCTCTTGCCTAAAGCCCGCGCCTTCAACAGGATACCATTTATATCTGCTCTTACCTTAAGATAGTTTCTTCTTTCTTTCTGCTCTCCTATGTGAAGGATCTCCAGGTTTAGTTGGTTCTCAGTGGATAATGTAATCTTGCCTTTTATGGGTGAAACGCCTTGGTCTGAATATCCTATTGCCTCAACAACCTTCTGGTGGTCCAATAGGCGAAAATCTTTACCAAAGAGAGTGATTCTTCCGTCGTCATGACTAATATTTAATGATTGAACCATAACCTCCTGGTTTTCATCTAGTATAGCTATTTTCTTATATTCAATTTCAGTTCCCACGGCCATCACCTAATCCCCTTTAACAATCTGACTATAATATCGGTAGGAATCTTTTGATTTCATTTTCTCCACTTTTATAAGGTAGCTTGTTGGATTTCACCTTTATGCCAATAAATCCTGCAATGCTCAATGTTGTCTAGGTTAAATCTAAACCGAGTATCTCCAAAATTAATCTTAACCCCTTGGTAAATCTTTCTCTTGCATATAACTTCCCCGAAATAATCCATGGTCCAGTTGTTTTCTAACCTTTCAACTTGATTCATATTATAATCCATGCGTTCCTTTAAAGATAAAATTTGTTTCATTGTCTTATCAAGGAATTCTAAAAGTTGGGGATTGCGCCCAGATTTTAGTTTATCTGCACACTTGGTTGCAGTTTCCATTAATGCTTTGGCTTTTTCTTGTAAGACCTCTGTTTCTTCATTAAACTTATTTATACCTACTGTATCAATATTCCTAACACCTAAAATCTCTATTCTAGTTACACGCTCATTCTCTGTTCCAATATCTCTTGCTTCAAGCTGCCCCAAAAGCTTAATCTCCCCGCCTACAACCAGTTCTCTGGAACCGCGAAGCTCTATATTGCCATTACATACTATTTTACTATCAATAATATAGTCAGCTGAAATGTTTCCCTCTACATGTAAATTTGCGTTTTCGATATATTTACATCGAAGGTCCCCTCCTACAAAAATACCCTCTTTACCGGCACCATTGACACCGTTAGAAATATGCACATTTCCAGCGGCCTCAATGTGAGCCGCCTCTACCACGCCTTTAACAATAATATTGCCTCCCGAACAAACGGTAAAGCCTTCACAGACATCTCCTCCTACAATAACATCCCCGGAAAAGTCGATATTCCCCGTCTGCTGATTTACACTGGAGTTGATATACATTGTATCGTTAATTTCAATGGTGCTGGTTATAAATCGGACCACGCCATCGCAAGAAGCTATTAGCTTGGCGCCATCCTCTATGTACTCTGTATTTTTGCCCTTGGGATCTTCTGGTGGCCTACCTGCCTTTGCTGGCACATCAGCTCCAAATATGTTGCATCCCTCAATGCCTTCTGTTTCCTTTATGATTTCACAGAGCAATTGCCCCTTTTCTACCATTTGAAAGTAATCTATATTTTTATAATCTATAATCCCTTCATCCTGGATAATAGGTTTATATTCTGAGTCCTTTTTTACATGATAAATGACACGTCCATCTTCCCCGTCGATAGGATTAAGGCCTCTTGCAACCTCAATCTTTAAGTTGAAAATTGGCCTCATAGCCAGTTTTTCTATGGAGGATTCCTTTATTCCAAATACAACACCTTGGGCGCTTAAGGCATCCAGCATTTCTGACTTCGTAGGTTTTATTTCTTCATCTGTATTTTTATTCAGCAGGAGGTATCCCACCATGCCATTATCGTTGATTATAACTTCTATATCGATACCATTAGTTTGATTTCTATCTGTTTCTTCATGATTCATATGCTACTCCTTTGTGCTATAGAAGCATAACTTTAATCCTGTTATTACGATGAATTTTTAGGTATCACCACCCATTATCTTAATTGGTTAATGGTTTTTTCTATTTCATCTGCAGTTTGGATAATCCTGGAATTGAGGGAAAAGCCTTTAGACGCTTCAATCATTCTCACCATTTCCCGGGATAGATCCACAGAAGATCCTTCTAAATATCCTGCAATTAGTTTTGGCTCAGATAAGGACTCTGCCCTCCCCGATGCTTCCGTTTCTGCAAATTGGTTTCCACCAAGAAGACGCAGAGCATAGGGATTGTCAAACACCATAACGCCAGGCCTTGCTGTTTCCATATCCCATTGGTGGCCTTCTACTTCTTTGCCATTTATGATTTCCGTACTTTTTCTCAGGCGAATGCGATCACCATCCTCGTCAAGAACATAATTACCTGCGCTATTTACTAAATAGCAGGTTGATCCATCTACATCAATACTAAAGCTTCCATCTCTTGTATATGTAATAGAGCCATCCCCTCGGTTTTCTATTGCAAAAAAGCCTTCTCCTGTTATGGCAAAATCAAAAGGCATATCGGTCTTTATTGGAGTTCCTTGCTCTAGCTGGAGTCCTGTTTGCTGCATTTTTACCCCATTTCCCATGCTGATGTTGTTTCCCCTGCCAGCGCCACCATGCATGCTGGAATACAGCAAGGATGAAAATGCAGTGCTTTGGGACTTGAAGCCGGTGGTGCTTACGTTGGCCATATTGTTGGCTACGGTATTTAAATTGTTTTGCTGGCTGACCAAGCCGGACGCTGCCGTATAAAACCCTCTAATCATTTTAATTCCTCCTTATCCTAGCCGATTCTACCTATTTGGTTTACTGTTATTTCATTAATTCCATCATAGATTTTCAAAATTTGTGTACAGGATTGATAATTGCTTTGATTTGCAATGATTCTGCTCATTTCTTGTGCTAGATTTAGATTGGCTTTTTCGATAGCTCCCTGAATGACACCATAATTTTCAGCATCTGATCTGGTATAGTTTCCATCCCACCTGTAAACGCCATTTCCTACTGTGGTAAAGGGTTCGTCCGCCCTTTCTGAAGCAATGAAAAAGGTATCTGTTTCTTCACCATCTTCGTAAATGACACCTTGGCTGTCTACGGTAAAGTTGCTGCTTTCTAGGCGAACAGGGTTTCTGTATTGGTTCAAAACCCTCCCAACACCGGGCAGGATTAATTCTCCTCTTTCGTTCAGTTCAAATTGGCCATTTCTAGTAGCCACTTCTCCATAATTTTCGCTTTCTATAAGAAAGAACCCTTGACCGTTAATGGCCATATCAAAGGGCCTCCCCGTTTGCTCTAGGCTTCCTTGGGAAAAGTTTGTGTATTCATCTATATTTACTGTCATAAAAGTTCCAGGGCCAACGTTATTGCTATTTTTACCCTGGGGGGTATTCATTCTTGCCACTAAATGATGTCCAAAGCTGGATTCTATTGTAGACTGACTTTTATATCCCGCTGTGGAACCATTGGCAATATTATTGGAAATCACATTTAATGATTTTTGTCTGCTCAAAACACCGGCTGCTGCTGAATAAAAACCTCTGACCATTTAAATCCTCCTCTTTTGCAAGGTGATATATCTATAATACCATATTTATCTTTTTTTGTAGAACTATTCCTAGTAATTGCTCAACTTATGCTTCATTTTTATAACGGCAGAGGAATGAATTTGGGATACTCTAGATTCGGTAATGTCTAAAACCTCTGCAATCTCTTTCATTTTTAGGTTTTCGTAATAATATAAGGAAACCACCAAACGCTCCTTTTCATTTAGCTGATCTATTGCCTCCGCCAGCTTTCCCTGCAGCTCCTCATAAAGCAATCCTGCATCCGGCGAATCGGATTGATATTGATTTACAATAAGAGAGGAAGCCGTCATCATTTTTTCCTCTACCACCTCTTCAAAGGAAAGGACGATGGCGTTATGTCTTTGCAACAGGATTTTGTCAAGATTATCAAGGGATATCCCCATTTTTTCAGCCACCTGCTCCTTTTCAGGCTCGGAACCATAGTCTGAATAAAGCTGGCTATAAACTTCATCTAGCTCTTTTGCTAAAGCTCGCTGGCTACGAGGCACCCAATCCTGTTTCCTTATAAAATCAATAATCCCACCCTTAATTTTTAGGGAAGCGAAAGTTTCAAATTTATTGCCCATCTCCGGATCAAACCGTTCTACTGCATCGATCAAGGCGATAATTCCTTGGTTAATCACATCATCAAGCTGTGCATAGTTTTTGCAGCTTCCTTGATATCGATAGGCTATTTTTTTTACAAGATCTATGTACTGAAGGACTATTTCGTTTCTGGCTTCTATGGTTTTATCACGCTTGTAAATACGCCACTGTTCTATGTATTTATCTTGCTCATTTGCTACAGTCGCATCCATTTACTCACCTCCCATATGGATCATCCCAATGGCCTGAATTTGCACATTTGTATCGATTTCGTTGAAAGAAAGAACAACCAGGTTAGGAATAAACTGATCGATCAATCTTTTAAAATAAATACGCACAACAGGAGAAGTTAGTACAATGGTTTGATTCATTATCTCCTTCAGCTTTTCTATTTGCTCTGTCACACCTTCTACGATGTGCTGTACCACCTGAGGCTCAATGGTTAAATAAGTACCATGCTCGCTTTTCTTTACGGAATTTAAAATAAGATTCTCTATTTCCTGATCTAGTGTAATCACCTTAATACTGCTGCCATCAGAATATTTTCTTGTAATGGTCCTCTTTAGTCTTTGGCGCACATATTCCGTAAGCATATCTGTGTCCTTCACTGCTACGCCATGATCTCCCAATGTTTCTAGAATGCTCTCCATATCTCTTATTGGGATTCCTTCCTTTAACAGGTTCACCAATATTTTCTGAAGATCTGACATGTTTATTACATTTGGTATTACATCATCTACAATTGCCTGGTTATTTTTTGCCACATTCTCAAGGAGTACATTGATGTCCTGGCGGCTTAGCAGTTCATGGATATGTTTCTTAACTGTTTCCGACATATGGGTAACAATGACAGATAGTGCATCGATTACCGTATATCCATAAATCTCAGCCATCTCTCTTTCACTTTCTGTAATCCATTTTCCTGGTATTCCATAGGCCGGTTCAATGGTATCTATACCCTCAATGGTGCCGGTGGTGTCTCCTGAATCTAATGCTAGATAATAGTCTACAAGCACCTCTCCCTTGGCAACCTCTTCTCCTTTAATCTTGATCAGATACTGGTTAGGGTTAATCATTCCATTGTCTCTTAGCCTTACCGTTGGCACCACCACGCCCATGTCTAAAGCAAATTGTTTTCGGAAAATAACAATTCGGTCGATAAAGCTTCCCCCGCTCCCTTCATCTACTAAGGGAAGTAAGGAATATCCAAACTCCATTTCTATGGCTTCCACGCCTAAAAGGTTATATACATTATCAATATTTCTATAATAATCCGCCTCACTAGTACCTTCTGCTTCCAAGGCGCTCATTTCCTCTTGTTCTTCTTGTTGCTCTAGCTTGACCGCATTTCTGCTGAGCATGATTCCCATAGTAATGAGCACAATGCCTAAAATGGCAATCTGAATAACTGGAGCTCCTGGGATGAAGCACATGGTTAGAATAACGATTCCTGAAATGATCAATACCCTTGGTTGTGATAGGAATTGCTTTTTTACATCCTCATTTAAATTGCCTTCTGATGCAGCTCTTGTTACAATCATTCCTGTGGCAGTGGAAATCATTAAAGCAGGAATTTGGCTCACTAATCCATCCCCTACAGTAGCGATGGTATAAATGGATAAGACCTGGCTGAAAGACATTCCACCTTGCACCATACCTATGGTGGTTCCTGCAATAAGGTTGATTGCAGCTATAATCATAGAGGCAACGGCATCCCCTTTAACGAGCTTTGTGGCACCATCCATAGCACCGTAGAACTCTGCCTCTCTCTGAACATCAGACCTTCTTTTCTTCGCTTCATCTTCGGTAATTAATCCAGAGCTTAAATCTGCATCAATAGCCATTTGTTTCCCTGGCATAGCATCTAATGTAAACCTTGCAGATACTTCAGCAATTCTTTCTGCTCCCTTGGTGATAACGATAAATTGAACAACCAAGATAATAATGAAAACAATAAATCCTACTATTGCATTTCCTTGAAGTACAAAGCTTCCAAAGGTAGCAATAACTTGACCTGCCTGTCCCCCATTGGAAAGAATCAACCTTGTCGAGGAGATGTTTAATGCTAATCTAAGGATGGTTGTAATTAATAACAAAGAAGGGAAAATTGAGAACTCCAAAGGACCCTTGATAAACATTGTGGTTAGTAAAATAACAAGGGACACTGAAATGCTTATTATGAACATCATATCAAGGAAAAAAGGAGGCAATGGAATGACAATCAGTGCAATGATTGCCACTACAAATATTACCACAGCATTGTTAATTATTTTCATGTTTGCTTATCCTTATTCTTTCTGTTATTAAATACCCAGGCCATTACTTCTGCTACTGCTTGGTAAAACTCTTCAGGGATATACTCATTTATTTCTACTGCTTCATACAAGCTTCTAGCTAGGGGACGATTTTCTGTTATAGCAATGTTGTTTTTTTCGCCGGCCTCAATTATTCGCAAAGCCACATGGCCCTGCCCCTTTGCTAGAACCATGGGGGCAAAGTCCTTATCTATATCATATTTTAGAGCCACAGCAAAGTGAGTGGGGTTTCTTACTATGACATCTGCTTGCGGTACCTGCTGCAGCATACGATTCATACTAAGACTTCTTTGTTTTTCTCTGATTTTTCCTTTTATAAAAGGATCTCCTTCTGTCTGCTTATATTCTTCCTTCACTTCATGCTTGGTCATCTTTAATTTCTTTTCATAGTCATACTTCTGGTACATAAAATCCAAGGCCGCTATGCCTACAAACAATATACAAATCTTGTAGACCATGGCCATGGTTCTGTCTAGTAAAAAAGCTAGATTACTGTCCAAACTAGTGTTTAATATGTCCGGTGTTACCAAGAGCAGCTCCTGAACATCGGAGTATATAATCCATATAATAATAGCAATTTTCAGCAGGGACTTCACAAGCTGCACGATAGATCTTAAGGAAAGCATTCTCTTAAATCCCTGAATTATATTTATACGGCTAAATTTAAATTTTAATAAATCACCTGATATCAGAAAGCGAGTTTGAACTCCTGTCATAAGAATGCCTACCAACGCCAGAATGATTAAAATAGGTGTGACGGAAATATAAAATACTTTAACACCTTCCACTAACATGGATGTGCAGGTTTGTATAGTCAATTTATGTAGGCTTTCGATTTTGATCATCTGACTCAGGTATAATTCTTTTATCTGTGCTACGATGAAGCTTCCTAGTTTACTTAAAAGGATAAACCCTACCAGCAAAACAACGACGCTAATGACATCCTTACTTTGAAAGGCATTTCCTTTTTTTCGTTCATCCCGCCTTTTTTTGGGGGTCGCTTTTTCAGTTTTATTGCTCTCTGCCACAATAATCCCCCCTTTTATCCGCGGAAGCTCTAATATGCTCAAATAAATAAGTGGCTACGCCAGGGATGCCCCTCTGCACTCCCCCTATTTTAAACAGTGGGAAACGATATTTCCTACTGTATAAAATAAAACAATACGTCCTGTAGCCTTTCCAGCATAATCATATTCATCCTACTCATATATCTCACAATCATAGGTAGGATTGTAATGATTACAACTAGGCCTACAAAAAGCTTTAGCTGTAGGTTGATAACAAACACATTAATATTGGGGACAACCCTCATCATAATGCCTACCGCAACCTCAACGATAATTTCTATTATAATCACTGGCAAAGCCAGCTGTAGCGCATATACCAATATATATCCAAAAAGGTCTACCATATAAAAGCCCACGTTAGGATTCACAGCATCAAAGCCTATTGGGATGACATGATAGGACCTTGCAGCAACGGCCATCAATGTAATATGACTGTTGGTTATAAAAAATATTAATATATACATGGTGGTGAGCAGATTCCCGCTGATGGATATTTGTGAATTGGTATTAGGGTCATACAAGGTAGCCATACTGATTCCCATCTGAAGGTCTATAACCTCTCCGCCAAAATGAAAGAGAGAGACAAAGAGCTGCATGACAAACCCCATCGCAAATCCTACTCCAAATTCCTTAAATAAGGAAAGGATGATTTCTATAGATGTATAGTCCATCACATATACGTTTTGCAGCTGATAGGTTATGTTGAAAGCAATGCCTAGAGCAAGCCCTACTTTTACCATGGAAGGAATGTTTCTTCTCCCGAAGATGGGGTTCATAAAAACAACTCCTGCCATTCTGCAGCCTGCAAATAAGAAAATCATGTAGCTATTAAAATCAAATCCCAATCTGCTCTCCCGTTCTCTGTTTGATAAGTTGCTACTGTTCAATAACTAGTATGGGCGGATGTGTTGACTGCGGTTGAAGCCAGATGTTGGAGGTGTTTTGCAAATACTAGGCGATACTCTCTGCTGAAATCGAGCAACATGTTCAGCTCCTGTCAAACACGTTCTCAGTAGGTTTGTTTGACAGTCTGAACATGGCGACTGAAAAATTTCTATCGTTCGAGATCGATGAAATTTCTGTATAAATTCTGCCTAACAAAACACTAGCGTGTTTTGGGCAGAATGTTAAGCTGAAGCGTTGAGAGTATCAAAACACCGACCTGCTGGCGAGAACGCAGACAATGTATCCGCTTGGGCAAACTTTGAACAGTATCTACACAGCCACAGCCATTCATCTCTCGGTCTGGTGGCTGGCAGCCACAGCCATTCATCTCTCGGTCTAATGGCTGGCGGTCTGGTGGCTGGCTAGATGTTTATGGCTATGAATTCAAAGAGGCGGTTTACAAAGTCTACCATCTGTTGCAGCATCCACCCACCAAATATAATCATTATGACACCAATGAGAATAAGCTTGGGTACAAATGTCATGGTTTGCTCATTGATGGAGGTTGCCGCCTGAAAAATAGAAATAACCAGACCCACCAACATGCTGACGATGAGGATGGGCCCCGCCACTTTAAATCCAGTCATAATTGCGTCTCTAAATATTTCTGTAAGCTGCGCACTATCCACTATACTTCCTCCTTCATCAGTTGTAGGTCATCACTAAGGTTTTTATTAATAGCCCCCATCCATTGACCACTACAAATAGCATCACCTTAAAAGGCAGCGAAATCATAACAGGAGGCAGCATAATCATTCCCATAGACATAAGGGTACTGGCTACTATCATATCAATAATTAAAAAAGGTATAAAAATTAAAAATCCAGTTAAAAAGGCTCTTTTCAATTCACTAGTGATAAAAGCAGGGACAACAATATGTAAAGGTAACTCTGCAGGCTCTAACTGCTGGACAGATTGGTCCGCAGACATATCCTTAAAAAGCTCTACTTCTCCCACAGTGGTTTGGGCGAGCATAAACTCCTTTAATGGCACCGATGCCCTATCTAAAAACTCCTGAGTTTCTATGATCCCATCGTTATAAGGCTGCAAAGCCGTTTCATTAATTTCTCCCAATACTGGTTGCATGATGAAAAATGTAATAAATAATGCCAGACCAATAAGGACTTGATTGGGTGGTGTCTGCTGCAATCCCAAGGCATTCCTTAGAAGTGAGAGCACAATGACGATTCTCGTAAAGCAAGTCATCATTAGTAGTAAAAAGGGTGCTATTCCAATCAAAGTTAACACCATAATGATCTTTACTGCATCAGAGCCTTGTCCATTTATGATGAACTCCATCTTTATTTAACACCTCTTTCGTATTTACACTGCTTGTCACTGTCTCTCATTACTTTTTACCTTCTCTACCTTGTCTACGACAGATTTTACTAATTCTGCAAAGCCTCCATCAGATGCTTTGGGAGTCTGGGGAATAGGTATAGGCTCCTCCAGCTTCGTCATAAGCTGAACGCTTTGGTCACTGGCGCCTACCATATACTGCTCTCCATTAACCTCTATGATAATTACTGCCCCGGTCCTACTGACCTGCAGCCGCTCTACAACCTTGATATGCTTTCCGGAAGAGAGGGGCCCCATCCTTCGGGCATACCATTTGCTGGCATAATAAGTCAGGCCAATCACCAAAGCCACGCCTAAAAAGGCGAATATCATTGACAAAACATCTTGAATCACTTAGCAGAATCCTCCTGTTATTCTCCCAGAACATTTTTGACTGTTTGAATCAGTCGATCTGGTTTGAATGGTTTCACAATAAAATCTAATGCTCCTAGTTTAATGGCTTCGACAACCATCCCCTCTTGGCCCATTGCAGAACACATAACTACCTTAGCTTCCGGATCTGCTTCCTTAATGCTGCGTAAAGCTTGAATCCCATCCATAACCGGCATCGTAATATCCATCAAAACCAATGCAGGCTTGTTTTCTTTATATTTAGCCACTGCATCCTCACCATCACCTGCTTCGATAAATTCCGTATAACCGGATTTCTTCAGGTTGTCTTTAATCATCATCCTCATAAAAGCTGCGTCATCAACAATTAAAATCTTATTCATTTTCAATATGTACCTTTCATAGATTTGTTTTTTAGTCTGATGTATTATTTAAAAGCTTTCTTTTGCTTTTATAATCTCTGTTATTCTTACGCTATAATTATCGTCTACTACCACCACGTCCCCCCGGGCGATAAGCTTGCCATTAGCTACCACATCTACCTGATCTCCTGCTTGGCGATCCAGCTCCACAATATTACCTAAAGTGAGCTCTGCGATATCTTTGATTTTTTTCTTTGTTCTTCCAAGCTCAACGGTAATCTGTATAGGCACAGACATAATCAAGTCCAAATTATTCTCCCCACTAGGGTTTTCTGCAGGACTTTGCATTTCCAGGCTTCTGTATTGAAAGGGGTCAGCCTGAATTTCTTGTCTTTGGATGGTATGCCCAGAGGGTTGGGAAGTCGCGGGTTGTGAAAATTCAGGTGCTTGAATAGGTGGTTCATTAGCCATTAAGGACTCTTGAAATACCGGTTCATCTTGTGTAAATCCCTGAGTTCCAGCGGATAAGAGTTCTTCGATTTCACTTTGTGTCAATCCCTGGGATTCATCTTGTGAAAATCCTTCCGTTTCAAGCTGTTCAGCATCAAAGCCCACCTCATTGGTTCCAAAGGACATAGAGATAATATCTTTTGCCAGATTAGGCTCCATGGCACTAATAAATTCACTTTGTACCAATCCGTCAATGTTAAGGTCAAAATTTATACTGACCAGAGTTCCTGAATCTCCTGCAATAATCTGTTTAACGCTATCAAGGTTAGTAGTGTCCATTACCTCTGGTGGTGAAATATTAACCGGCCTCCCCAAAAAGGTGGCCAAGGCACTTGCTGCAGATCCCATCATTTGATTCATAATTTCACATAGGGCACTGATGCTTATTTCGTCCAGCTCCTGCATCTCTTCCGGGTCTATGGATAACAAATGGCTTAGAATCTTTTTTAGGTCTTCCTCTCTTAAGAGCAGCATATTAGATCCACGGATGCCTTCTACATATTTAATCAAAACACCTACCACAGGCTCTAAATATGAAAAGTTAAACTCTTCTACCTTTTTAACTTCAATTTTTGGTGTGGTTATATTCACCTTTTTATCTAGTATGGTAGACATGGCCGTAGCAGCAGAGCCCATACTAATATTCATAACCTCACCAATTACATCAATCTCCATCTCGTTCAAATTATTTGCATCTATATGTTGATTTGTCATTTGACAGGGTCACTTCCTCTCTTTAAAATCTCTTTTATCCCAATGGCCTTTTTCTTGTTAAAGGTCCCTACTTCCCCTCTAAACCAAACTGTATCCCCAACCGTTACTTCTGCTAAGGAATCGGCACGCTTATCCAGCTTTATAATATCGCCCACTTCTAAATCTATCAGCTCATGGGAGAATACTTCAGTGCTTCCCAATATACCCTTTATCTCTAAAAAAGAATCGCTGATCCTATTTAGAATATCCGCCCTTCTTTGAGCTTCTGTATGCTGGTCTCCTTTTTTTGCTCTTTTTGTCTGGGCATCTTTTTTCTTAAACAACAGATCTAGTGTTGAGGCAGGTATACAAATGTTGATTTTTCCCTGTGATTCATTAACTGTAATATTCATTACAATAATAACTACGTTGTCATCTGCTCCTATCCCTTGTAAAATCCTTGAGTTGGTCTCCAGCTTGGTCAGCCTAGGGGAAACCTCTATATAATCAGACCAAGGGTTTTTCATGAGATTTACCATGCCCCTCATGGTGTGCTCCAAAATTCCCAGTTCAATTTCAGTAAACTCCCTGTCTTGCTCTAAAGGCCTTCCAAGGCCTCCTAAGAGACGGTCGATACTGCAGAAGGCAATTTCCTTTGACACGTCCATGATGATAAGGTTGTCATCTTCCTCCCCATCTTTTATAGAAAAGTCTATCATTCCAACTAGGACAGAATCTGGCAACGCATTATTGAATTCATAGTACTGTTGCTCCTCAACCTCTAGTATTTCTACATGAGTATAGGTCTGCAATAAAGCGGTAATATGGGAAGAAAGTATCCGTGCATATGTTTCGTATATGCTATTCAACAGCTTAAGCTGCTCCCTTGTAAAGAGTTTTGGACTTCTAAAGTCATAATCCTTAACCCTTTTCCCTGTAGCATGCTCTTGGCTTTCTTCTTCTTCTATTCCTTGAGTCAGGCTTTTTAACAAGCTGTCAATCTGATTTTGCGATAATATCTCTGCCATTATTTACTCCTAATTCTCAATATTCTCGCCCTCAACCTCAGTCCTATCCTCTAGTTGATAGATCCTGTTAAGCTGATCTTGAATGGGATCATTCTTTGCGATTAAGAGTTCTACTCTTCTGTTTTTTGCTCTATTAGCCTCGGAATCATTTGGTGCAACAGGACGATGCATGCCATATCCTACGGCCATCAGCTTTGAAGGGTCCTTAATATGGTTGTCTTCTAGAAAGGATAGAACCCTATTGGCTCGATCCGTAGAGAGCTCCCTGTCATCAACCATTCCCACACCTCTATCCGCTTCAGCAGTATGCCCATCAATACGAATTACTTTTACTGTGGGCTCTACTTCTTCTATTGCGTCTCCTACTGCAGAAAGCACTTCTTGCCCTTCGGGCCTCAGATCTGCACGGTCTGGATAAAAAAACAAGGAGGACATGAATCGCACAAAAACTGCATCTTGCCCCTTTTGTACCTCTACCGAATCATTGAGCTGGTGCTCATCAACATAGCCTTTTAAGTACCGGAAGAGATCCTCTAGGTCTTCAATTTCTGCGACACCCTCTTCACTATACATTCCGGAGACCATGTCAATGTCCCCATCCTGAAGCTCACTTTCCTCCAGTCGTAGCTGTTCTAAGGTCTCTGGATCTGCCGTAAAGGCTTTTACCAGCAGCCTATATTTTTCTTGGTCAATGGATGACATGGAGTAAAGCAATACAAAAAACACTAGAATCAATGTAACCATATCTGCATAGGTGGCTAACCATGCATCCTTATTCAAACCTTTTTTCTTTTTACGACGCGCCATAACCTTGTCCCTCTTTGACCTGCAGTTCAAGAATCTATACTAAATCGCTAGCTTGCCTTTTTCCCTCAAGCTGCTGTAAGATTTCAACTGTTTCTCATATTACTCAAGCTCGTTCCTTCTTCGTCTTCTTATTCCTCTTTTAGGCTTGGTACCCTCTTCGTCAGTTTCAGCCTGGCGCTCCTTTTCTTCTACGAAATTAAGGAGCTTATCATGGATATATTTCGGGTTTTCCCCCTCTTTAATGCAAATGACTCCCTCAACAATAATTTCTTTAAGAAGCATCTCCCTGTCTTGTGCAATTTCTAGCTTGCTGGCAAATGGTAGAAAGATACAGTTTGCCAGTACCGAGCCATAGAATGTCGTAATTAGGGCCACGGACATATCAGAACCAAGGCTTTCGGCGCCCCCTTCTAAGCTCATGGACTTCAGCATATTTACAAGCCCAATAAGGGTTCCAATCATCCCAAAGGCCGGCCCAAAAGCAGCTCCTTGCTCATATAGCCTTCTCTCCTCATTGTTTCGGTTACTTATGTTGTCAAGCTTTTGATTAAACCATTCCCTAAGCTTATCCGGTTCAATAGCATCTACAATCATCAAAACACTTTCCTTCATAAACTCGTCTTCGAAGGCATTTGCTTTATCTTCTAGTGCCAACAGTCCCTTTTTTCTGGCTTCTTTAGACAGCTCAGTAATGATTTCTATGTATTCATAAGGGTCTTTTTGATCCTTCGTAAGGATTATTTTAATATGCTTTGGGACCCTCCTGAAATATTCGAAAGGAACAGAGGCTAGCATTGCAAAAAAGGTGCCTCCTAATACAATAAAGATACTAGGCCCATTAATAAAATTAGAAAGCATAGCAAAATCAAAGCCTGTATCGGTAAAGGTAATTCCAAAGACCAATGCTAGAAAAACTGCTATATATCCAATTATGATACTAATTTCCATCAGACTACTCCTATGATTTTTTATCTATAAATTCCATAGATGCTTCTTTTATATGCTATGACCTTTGAAATAACTTCTGCAGAGCTTTCTTTGACTACGATATGCTTACCATTGGAGAGCCTGATAGTGGTATCAGGCCGCTCCTCAATGGTTTCAATGTGATCACAATTTAAAATAAAGGTTTCTTTTTTTAGTCTATTTAGCTTTGTTAGTTCAATCATATTTTCAGTGCCCCCAATTTACTTAGGCTTCTTTATCTTTTCATGCTTACTAGCTCTGAAAGCATTTCATCAGAAACTGTAATCATTCTGGTATTCGCTTGAAAGCCTCTTTGTGCAATAATCATTTCAGTAAATTCTCTAGACAAATCCACATTGGACATTTCCAAAGCACCAGACCTAAAGGTTCCTGTCCCACCGTTTCCTGGGATTGTAGCCACAGGGCCACCGGAGTTGGTGGATTCTACGTAATAGCCTTCACCACTCTGGGTAAGACCGTCTGGGTTGATAAAGTTGACTGATGCCAAGTGTGCGATTTTTTCTGGTTGTCCAGGTCCAGGGCCGATGTTGCCTATGATAGTGGGATTAAAGCCATTATCAAACTCTTCTTGCAGCTTTGTAGGGTCTACCTCGATGGTAATTTTCCCTCTTGCGGAGTCGGAAAAAGTAAGTTTATCAGTGGAACCATCCCATGTTGCGTCTATAGTGACTGCTTGGCCTGATTTATCGAAGGTGCTGATGGTCAGGTTGTAATTATTTAGATCAACATCGCCTATGTCAATGGTATCACCATCATCAAAGTAATAACCTTCTGCTGTCGCTGACGGGTCGGTAGTAATAGGGATAGTTAGAGTTCCGGTATTACCTCCATCAACATCATCGATACCTGTAAAGGTTACAGTGTTAGAACTTGTATTACTATCTAGGGTAACTTCTACGTCCTTAATATTTGTTCCGTTGAAATAGGTCAATCTATATGTAGAAGGTGCACTATATGTAACCTCTAGCGGGTATGGAACTTCTGGGCTTACAGAAGTATCTAATGTTTCTGTATCAATATTAGCATTAGAACTGACTACAATTTTTTCAGCAGGCCCTGAATACTCGCTCGTATCTGGTGCAAATTCTCGACTCACGCTCATGTTTAAATTCCCACTGTACAATGCATCGGTAGATGCTGTGGCTGAGGTCATCCATTGGCCTGTCCCTGCTGCCGGTGTAATGGTTGGGTCTCCTTCTTTAATGCCTGTTAGTTCCCCATTTTGGCCGATAGATATTCCTAAGTATTTTTTCAATTCTTCTTGAGATATTTTAATGGGTTCAAGATTAGTGATCCCGGTAGTCCCATCTGAACTTAATGAAGCCTTTTTATCACTTCCTGTCAACTGAAATCCCAGTACCATATTTCCATTGGTATCTACTAGGTTTCCACTTTCGTCAAAGTTGAGAACGCCTACTCTTGTGTATTTTACAATACCATTGCTATCCTTTACAGGTAGGTATCCATCTCCGTTAATATAGATATCTAAAGCCCTATCTGTAGTTGCACTTCCAGCTCTAGTGTGAATAACATCCACAGAGCTTACCTTTGAACCATATCCCATCTGTGAAGCGTTTGTACCACCACCATTTTCTCTTGGTGCGGAGGCTCCGCTGATGGTCTGGTAAAAAACGTCGGAAAAAGTCACTCGACTGGATTTAAACCCATAAGTGTTTACGTTAGCAATATTGTTTCCGATAACATTCATTTTTGTTTGGTGTGTCTGCAGTCCTGAAACTGCGGAGTACATTGATCCTAACATGTATATAATCCCTTTCTGTGCCTGGGGTGGATTCCTCTGTCATTCAGAACCCACAATAGCTTCCTTAAAAGGTCCGGCTATATAAATATGGCACCATTGATATTTGATATGACATTGTTTTTCATTTCATTCTTTTCCATAACCGTTACCACCACTTTGTTTGGGGCATTGACGATAAAAGCTGTATCATTCATCATAATTAATGCATCTTTTATCCCTTTATTTTGAGCCTTATCACAGGCCTCTCCTAGTCTAGCTAGGTCTGTCTGGCTAATTTCAATATTCCTGTCAACAGTTCGCTGGTTTGCATGCTTGGAAAAGGTGATTTCATTATTCAGCTGCTTATTTAATATTTCCTGGAAGGTTTTTTGTCCATTGAGCTGCTGATTGACTGCCTGACTTTTCCCCGGTGTAGGTTTTATTTTTTCTGCTTGCCTTATAATGGCATCATTCAGATTGTAATGGTTATTTGTAATCTGATTAGACATTGAGCTCTGCCTCGCCTTCTTCACCTTCTGGTTCTGAAGCTTCCAAAACCTGTTCTTGAGGAACTTCTTCAATTGGCTGGGCTTCTTCTTCAGGAGTTCCTTCTATCGGCTGGGGTTCTTCTACCTCAGGTGTTTCTTTTACTAGCTGGGCCTCTTCGGTTTCTTCAACAATTTCTTGAGGCAATGTAGCATCGGGAATAATTATTTTAGGCTGGAATACCTCCATTACACTGCTCAAGGGATACTGGCTACCTTCTACCACAATATGGCTTTCTCCGTTAAACAGGGTTACTCCCTCAACAAGACCCACAATACTTCTTAATTCCCCATTTGGTTGTCTTTCTGCTATGGTCACTTCCTTGCCTATCAAGCTGACACTGTAGGAGGTTGCTGACATTTGGCTTAAATCAGAAATAGCCTGTAGCATGGAAAACTGCGCCATTTGGGCCATAAACTGACTATCATCCATGGTGTTATACATATCCTGGTTGGTCATCTGTGCTACAAGGAGAGAAAGAAAGTCATTCATATCCAAGCTGTCGCCTGCCTTATTGTTAACCATAGAGCTTCCCAGCCCTGTCATGTTATAGTTATTAATGCCATTAATTGACATTGGGTTTTCCTCCTTTTATACCATATAATCCATTCTGCTAGAGTGGATAGGTTTCAGTGTTAGGGCCTCTATTTCCTGTGGTTCTAGCCCATGAGCAAGGGTTGATGGGGTTGCAGACTGCTGCTGGGACTGTTCTCTTCTTCTTTGAGAAAGATCCATTTGCCCATTCATGAAATAGGCTTGATGTTGATCATTGTACCCTTGCTGATTTCCTTGAGAAACCTGCACACTTTCAACCTGAACATTGGTCAATCCTATACTTTGTATCAGCTTGTCCACCTGACCCGTTAGCATGGCCTGGGTCTTTGCACTGGCTGCCATGATGTCAATGACCAGCTTACCTTGGTTAAGCTTTAGCTTAATGTCTACCTTACCTAAATCCTCTGGCTCAAGCTGCATTTTAAATTCCATAGGCCCCTTCTGCTCAATGGTAGATGTAATTTCCTTGCTGATCTGGTTATAGGGTTCTGCTTTTTCAATGGCTTGTTGGTCAGAGTGTTGCTCTGGGGCATGATGCACCTGATTTAATGGTGTTCCTTGCATTGAGTCAATGGTTATGTTTTTCTCAGTCTCTAGGCTTTCCACAACTTCTGCCTTTGCTCCTGTACTTTCCAATGCTCCACCTATTAGCTGGTCTATGGGTTTAATCATAGCCCCTTTTTCAGAAACCAAGTCTATAGCGCTAGCGCTATCTTCTTCTGGCTGGTTAGCTGCTGAATTCATTGTTTGAATTCCAACTATTGCTTCACTGGCTTTCGAAGTACCATTTGGAAGATCAGGATTCATTCCTCCTACCCCTGCTATGGCATGAGCCTGGTCTGAAAGAAATCCATTGGTGCCTGCAGCATATTCTACATTCATTTCAGTTGGAACCATGTAATTGATGTTTTGCCCTATAAGATGCTCTAAGCCTGGAAAGGCGTCTAAACTGGAACTATCATCTTCCTCCAGGGTCTTAAACAGGTCTTGCTCATCCTCCGGGGAAATCATTATGTTTCCTTGGAGCTCTCCCGGCGGGAATAACATCAACTCATTCATAAGAGACATTTGAGGCTCTTGATTCCCTTTGCCTTCCATGTTTTCAGTGCTTATTCCTACTGCCTGGGCCATGAGCCTTTGAAAGGGTGAAGCCTTCCCCAAGTTACCTTGTTTACCTTTTGACGAGCCTTGTGCTTTACCAATCAACGGAGTGCTGGATTTATGTGCCCTTTGGGTCATTATAGCGTTCATATCACCATACATCTTTTCACCTCCTTACTTGTTTATTATTTATTAAGTCAAAATTCCCCCATCGCTGTACCCATAATTTTCGAAGTGACTACGAATTCTTCAATTTGTGCCTCAAACTTTTTTTGTCCTTCCTTTTGATACTCTTCAAATCTTGAGTCCTTTATAGATTCCAGCGATTTTGAATCTAACTTCAATGCTTTGACTGTCTCTATCTGCCGGTCTACCTTTTCAGTCAATAGGTCAACTTCCTTGTGTGCTTCCTTAATTTGCACCTTAAGGTGCTCTATATAATTGAGATGAAGCTGGCAGGCTGCCGGTGTCACATTTCCTGTCATTTCCTCCTGAAATTTGAGTTTGCATTGAGTAAACTGAGCCTCTAAGGCTGAAACTTTATCCTGTGCATCCTTCAGCTCATTTTGCAAAATCCCAAGAGTCATCATTTCACTATTCAACAATTGGTCCTTATAGGACAGTAATTTTTCTAAATGAAATCGAAATTTTTTCATTTAACAGCCGCCTTCATTAATTTCACACTATCTTGATAATCTACCTTTTCGTCTACCTTCTGCATTAGAAACTGATTTATGCCATCCATCTTTAAGATCGCTTCGTCTAAAGCCTTGTTGCCGCCGCTTTTATAGGCCCCTATATTAATAAGGTCATAGTTGGTATCGTAAACAGCTAATAAATTTCTCAGCTTACCAGCAGCGTCCAGCTGATTCTTATCGGCGATATCATTCATTAGCCTGCTAACGCTACTTAGAACATCAATAGCGGGATAATGGTTTCGTGCTGCAATCTTTCGAGAAAGCACAATGTGTCCATCTATAATCCCTCGCACGGTATCTGCGATGGGTTCGTTCATGTCGTCCCCTTCCACCAGAACCGTATAAATCCCTGTAATAGAGCCCTCTTCAAAGTTTCCTGTTCTCTCTAAAAGTTTTGGTAGGGAGGAATAAATGGAAGGAGTATAACCTCTGGCAATAGGAGGTTCTCCTGTAGCTAAGCCAATCTCTCTTTGTGCCATTGCAAACCTTGTAAGGGAGTCCATCATGAGAAGTACATCTTTGCCCATATCCTTAAAATACTCTGCAATGGTGGTTGCCGTCATGGCACACTTCATTCGATGCATGGCAGGCTGGTCTGATGTCGCCACCACTACCACAGATCTTGCAAGACCTTCATCTCCTAAGTCTCTTTCCAAAAATTCCCTGACTTCTCTGCCTCGTTCTCCCACTAAGGCAATCACATTGATGTCAGCCTTGACATTTCGGGCAATCATTCCCATTAAGGTGCTTTTTCCAACGCCACTTCCAGCAAAGATTCCCATTCTCTGGCCTTTCCCTATGGTTAATGTGCCGTCAATGGCTTTAATACCAAATTCTAATATTTCATGGATCCTTGGTCTTGATAAAGGGTTGGCTGCAGTGCTTTGAACCTGGTATGGTATGGCATTCTCAATGGGCCCAAGGCCGTCTATGGGTTCCCCCGTTGAGCTAATCACTCTGCCAATGAGATTTTCCGAAACGCCGATGGTGAGAGAGGCATGGGCGGATTCTACAAAGTTTCCAGGGCTGATTCCATCCGGCTCCTCATAAGGCATGAGAAGCACTTTATTCCCCTTAAAACCAACCACCTCTGCACTGATATAGGAATCAAAATTCTGGTCGTATATTTTGCATAGATCTCCTACCTTGCACTCAGGGCCGATGGATTCAATCATCATCCCAAGGACCTTGTCAATCTTACCAAAGTATCTATGAGTTTCAGTTTCCTGAATTATTCTGCTTATCCTATCTGTATTCACCAAGAAACACACTCCAAATTCATTTTTCTATTCCTTCAATCTAATTCTTCACCCAAGGCAGTCTCAAGCTTATTCAACTGTAACGGTATGCTCATATCCACCACACCATCCTCGGACACTACCATGATCTTATCTGCTTCCTTTAGCAGGACAACTTTAGCGTTAGGCGCCACTTTTTGAATCTTTTTTATAATAGATTTGTCTAGCCTTAGGTCTAGAGCGCTTTGGTATTGGGAGAGATATACCTTTATTTGGGAATCATCTCCATGTAGGGCTTCCTCTATCATCGTGGTGATCATATTCTCATCCCGATGAGCCTGCTGCTTAATGATTTTTTTAGTTAGTTGAAAGGCAATCTTTATCAATTCCTTCTCTTGCTGTTCTAGAGCTAAGCGTCTTTCTTCTTCCAATAGCTGGACCAATGCCTGAATTTCTTGTAATCCCTTCTCTGCTTCCAGCTGGGCGGCCTTTTCCCCATCTATTAACCCTTGTCTGTAGCCTTCCTCGTACCCTCTTTTTTCTGCACCCTCCATGATAGTCATGCTGCTTCTTTGGGCTTCTTCTATAAGTAAATCGGCACGATTTCTTGCTTCCTTTTCTATAAACGCGGATTTCTTTAATGCCTGTTCAATGATACTGTCCCTTTTTGCATTCAGGTCCTCCATAGCAATTCTGGTTCTTGCCCCATGATGCAATTCATTCTTTTCCCTGTGATACTCCTTGCCTTTTGGTGCATTTGTAAGCAACCTGGCTTTTACAATACTAGACAATGATATCATCCTTTCCGCCCTTCATAATGACAATCTCCCCTTCATCCTCCAACCGTCTTATGATGGCAACAATTTTCTGTTGAGCATCCTCAACATCTCTAACTCTGACATTATGCAGATATTCCATTTCGCTTTGAACAGTTTCTCCCATACGCTGGGACATGTTTTCAAAAATGATTGCAGCAACATCCTTGTTTGCACCCTTAAGCGCAATAGCCATTTCCTTTGTATCCACTTCTCTGAGGAACCTTTGAATAGCCATCGGATCCAAAATTGTAATATCCTCGAATACAAACATTCTTTTCCTGATTTCTTCTGCAAGCTTTGGATCGGTTCTGCTTAGCTCATCAAAGATGAACTTTTCTGTACCTCTATCCATATTGTTCATGATTTCAGCAATGTAATTGATTCCTCCAACCTCCAGAAGATCGTAAGCCACAACGGATTCGAACTTTCTCTCTAGTATGGATTCTACTAGCCTAATCACCTCTGGTGAGGTTCTGTCCATTTGTGCAATCCTTTCAACCACTTCTACTCTGATGTCTTTAGGCAACTCTGTAATAATGGATGAGGCTTGGTCTGCCCTTGCGTAGGAAAGTATCATAGCAATGGTTTGGGGATGCTCATTCACAATCATGTTCATTAAATTTTTATAATCTGCTTTTCTAATAAACTCAAAGGCTTTTGTCCTTAGGGTTTTAGTTACCCTTTCAAGTAAAGCGGTACCCTGCTGCACCCCAAAGGCTTTTTCTAGTACCACCTTTGCGTAGGCAATTCCACCTTCCAGATAAACCTTTTGGGCTACACAAAGCTGATAGAATTCGTCTATCACCTGTTCAGATACTTCAGGGGTTACACTTTCCTGTCTTGTTATTTCATAGGTAAGCTTCTCAATCTCATCCTCTTGAAGGTGCTTATAGATGCCGGAGGCAACATCTGCACCTAGTGCGATAATGATTTGAGCCGCCTTTTGTCTGGGCGTCAGATTATTCATAAGCGTGTCTCATTCCTTTATGTTTTGTATCAATCTAAATTCAGTCATTTTCACTCTTGAGCCAGGTCTTGATCATTTGTGCTGTGATTTCAGGATTTTCCTTTGCAAAGTCTATAATTTCTTTTCTCTTCTCATCCTGCAAAGGAACGATTTGCTTCACCTTCTCTTTTTCCGGTTCGCCGAAGAGGGAATCTAGTGCTTCACCTTCTCCATCTTCTGCACCTATTCGAAGGTCGAGAGCCTGCTCTTCTTTTCGTTTTCTGCTAATAATCTTGTATATTATAATGCCTATAATAATTAGTACAATTAAAGCAGCAATTCCTAGGTAGATATATTTTGGATCGATTCCCCTTACTCCTCCCAGATTGTCGGAGAATACCGGCTCATCTGCATCGTCTTGGTAAAACTCAAAGTTTTGAACGGTGATATTTTCTGGAGCAACCCCTGCCGCAAAGGCGACTAGCTCTGTAACACTCTCTCTTTCACCAGGATTGAAGGTTGGCTTATCAATGGCAATACCAATGGATATGGCTTCGATAACTGCCCCTTCCCTTTGGGTTTGTGACTTTACCTCGCTTACCTGATACTTAATGTTTTCGCTACTGCTTGAGGAGCTGCCGGAGCCGTTGCTTCCACCAGTAGGGTAAATAGGAATTTCCGCATTGCTAGTGGTCCCTGGTACACCGCCATCTGTTTGTGTAGAGGATGAAGTCTCCTCCGTTCTAGTCTCTTCTTTAATAACTCCTGAATTGTCTCCATCGGGGGATGGGGTGTAAATGGTTTCTTCCCGAACCAGGGGATCTATGTTTACTGTTGCTGTCACAGATATCTTTAACTGAGACAGGCTATAAGGTCCTTCTAAGACGGTGTAAATCTTCTTCCTAATGTCATTTTCAATTTCTCTTGTAATATTAAGTTTATTTAAACCTGAATTGTTTCCTATGAGATCTCCTACCAAATCGTTGCCTTGACTATCTGAAAGAGCAATATTTTCCTTGGTAAGACCGGAAACGGATTTGGCAATGAGGTTTTGAATCCCCAGAACCTGTGCTTGGTTCAGGCTGCTTCCTGGCTTCATGTGGATAATAACGGAGGCGGTAGGAACTTCCTTTTCCTGCAGATAAAAGGCTTTTTCTTCAGGTGTGGTTATGGTCACCACTGCGTCCTTTACTCCTTCAAGGGTCCTGATACTCGCTGCGATTCTCTCCTGAAGCTGCATATTAACATACTGTTTACGCTCATAATCGGTAGTGAGCATGCCGCTTCCCTGCTCAATTAAATAGTAGCTGAGCCCGTTTTTGGGGTAGCCTTGGGTGGCCAGCTCCATCCTAACCCGGGATTCATCCTCTTCCAAAACCATAATATTTCCTGCGCCGTCTAACCTAACCTCTGTATTCATTTCACTCAGTGCGGCTATGATCTCAGATGACTCAGAATCTGGAAGCTGTTCAAAAATGACAACGTAATCCTTACTATTGAGAAGGATACTTAAAATAATTGCAATGATAATAATTCCAATAAAGCTTCCTATTATTATTTTTTTTACTATACTTGAAGTGCCTTCCCAAAACTTGGATAAGGGTTCTAAAGCTTTTTTCATCTGTTCATTCATACTTCTTTGGCCATCTCTCCATATTATTGATCTAGCTGTTACTTGTAAATTGTCTTGTTAAGATTGGTCTATTATCTATATTTTGTGTTTCTTGTATCGTCTATCGTCTATTAAAGATTGGTTCTCATAATTTCAGAATATGCTTCCAGAACCTTGTTTCTAATCTGAACCATGGTTTGTAAGGCAATGTCAGCTTTTGCAGCATTAATCATCATGGTGTGCATGTCATCCATGTTTCCCATAGCAAGATTGTAAGCATCCATTTTTGTTACAGCCTCAGTGTCCTCAACATTTTGGACCATATCTTGAAGAATCTCCTTAAATCCAGATCCATTATTCCCATCTTGGTTTAGGCTGGTTTTGTCAGAATCCTGTGTAAGGGATTTCACCTTGTCAATGTTGATGCTGGAATTCATTGGTACAATAAACATTCTTATTTCTCCATTTATCTAAATAATTACTATGACTTTTATCTTCCTATTTCTAAAGCCTTTAAAATCATGGCTTTCGTTGCATTTAGAGCAGTAACATTGCTCTCATATGCCCTACTAGCACCCAGCATATCAATCATTTCCTGAGCTACATTTACGTTGGGGAGCATGACATATCCCTCTTCATTGGCATCAGGATGGCCTGGGTCGTACACTGGAACAAAGTCTGAGGGATCTTCAATGATCTGGCTCACTTGAACACCGTCTGTTTTTACTGCTGAAGCTTTTTCCAGCACATCTTTAAAGCTATTGCCGCCTTCGATACTGGAAAGTACAGTCATTTTGCGTCTATAGGGCGTACCGTTCTGTGTTCTTGTCACTTGTGCATTAGCAATGTTTTGTGAGATCACATCCATACGCAGCTTTTGTGCAGTAAGCCCTGATCCTGAAATATTAAAAGAACTTAAAAAACTCATCTTTACTTCTTCCCTTCACTAATCGCATATCTTAATCGTGCAAACGTATCCGTTACGCCTCTGGTTAAATATTGGTATTGTATTTGCGTTTTGGCCATTTCAAGGTTTTCATAATCTAGATTCACGTTATTTCCATCCGCCCGTTCTGAGGTGAACTGATCCTTATAGACATGGATTTTTGAATTTTCCAAGGCGTGCAGGTCTAAAGCCTTTTTATCCGATGAAGCCATACTGCTTTGAAGCTTTTTAATCTCCTGCTCCAAGGCACCTTCGAAAGAAACCTTTAAAGCTTTATATCCAGGTGTTTCATAATTGGCAATATTGTTTGCAATAGCTCTTTGCCTCTGCCAAACCCCGTCTAAAGCTCTTTGGTATAGAGATGTAGTTACAGAATTGTTTATCATAAGCGGGTCCCTCCCTCCTCAGATTTTAAAATCTGTCCTATGTAATGTTATAAATTTGTAATAACATGGGGTAGTTGATTTCTTGACTACATAAAAATAGCCCTTTTTGGGTATTACCAAAAAAGCTATTATATTTTTATATATAGCAGCATTTTGGCAACCCGTCTGTCATAGCTTAAGCCTTAGACACGTGGCTTTGCGTCCCTCCCTTTCGAAAGGTTTGCCTTTTTCAGTTTACATGTCATATATACGATAGTAATCATATATGATTTTCAATCTCCAACATTCTACATTTTTTTCCTTGTTTCGTCAATTGTATATGTTAAAATTTTGTAGTTCACTTATGATAATGTCACTATATAATTCACTTGAGATAATGTCCCATTTTTTCAAGCCAAATTTTTGAAATTTTACTCTAAAGTTTCGTTTTTGTTAGCCGATAACATTGTGATATATGTTTTTTAAATTTTTTACTTTTTTCTACAATTACCCCCTTCGACAATCTTAATCACCTTTTCTATATTTAATCTATTTTTTAAACTAAAGTTCACTTGCCTTCATCCGATATAGAAAATAAGCGGATATTCGTATTGTGATTTCATAAGAAAAATAGACCACAGTGCTTGACACCATAAGCTGTACCATATAAATTTTAATAAACATATTAGTGCACGGAGAATTTGTAGAAATCCAACCAAATACAAATAAAGAAAGGAGTAAAACAAAGATGGAAATTTCATTTGTAAATAAGAGTAAAAATGTGCAACCAAATCAAATACAAGACCAAGCCTCGGACCCTGCTAAAAATATCAGCACAGAAGAGAATAAAAAATATATTAATAAGAACAAAATAGACAGCCTGGAAATATCCAGTAGCCATTCAGGCTCCTATGAGGATAAGAAAATTGCTGTTGCCAAATCTGCAATTCTTTATGAAGTAACAACAAAGACGGACGACAAGCGTATCCAGGAGTTAAAGGATCGCATCGAGAACGGCACCTACGAGGTACCAGCCAACCTCATTGCAGATGCAATATTAAAGAAATAAGTTTTAACTATTTTAATTCTTGACTTGGATTAATAAAGGAACAAAGGACACGTTATGATAGATACAAAATCATATAACAACATACTAGATGACTTTCATAAGTATCTTCAAGGAGTACTCAAGCTTTATCAGGATACTGTTCCTGTTTTAAAAGAACAACTGAAGGCTATAGAAAAGGATGAGGTTGAGGCGGTTAACGCGAGCCTTACTTCGCAGCAGGCATTAATACTATCTACAAAAAGCTTTGACCGTACTGTAGCATCTTACTTATCAAAGTTAGACATCTCGGCATCTAATTTAACCCAGATGATCAGCCAGATTCCTGAGTCACAACGTCTCAGGTTTTACGAGCTGCTGGGACAATTTGAAAATACCATGACAGAAATAAATTTTTACAAGGAAAAGTGTAATGTCCTGATACAATCCAAGCTTCATGTCATTGATAAGGCTCTATCAAGACAGCAGCATAAAAAAGACCATACCATTTACAATGAAAAGGCATCAGAAGTTCGCGGAAGCCTAATTTCGAAATCCTTTGAGAAAAAGGTATAGATACCAGAGGAACCCAGGAGGACCTAGATTATGAGACCAACATTTTTAGCATTTCATACTGCACACAGAGCCCTGGCAGCAAGTCAGGCTAACATAGATGTTGTTGGAAATAATATCTCCAACGTAAATACAGCAGGCTACACAAGGCAGCGAGTGGATTTAAACTCTATATCCAACACTGCTACAGGACAGCGCTATATCGCCCACGGCCCACAAATCGGCCATGGTGTTGAGGTCTCTAATTTTTCTCAAATCCGGGATCCATTTCTTGATGCTCGTTACCGAAATGAAGCAAGTGAAAACGGAAAGTTTAACACCATCCTTGCAGGACTAGCAGATTTAGAACGAGTTTTAGATGAAGTAGATACTCTGGGCTTGCAAAACGAGATTTCAAATTTTGTGAATCAGCTGCAGACCCTTTCTCAAACACCTACCAGCAAAGACTTAAGCCTCATTGTTCGAACGGCTGCGCAAAAAGTCACCCAAATTATGAATGTCTACTCTAATCAGATTAATGAAGTACGGGATCAGCAAATATTTGACCTTAAAGATGTAGTTATAGAAAATCAATTTAATTCTTTAGTAAAAAACATTGCCCTTTTAAATACACAAATCAGAGAAGAGCTTACTCACGGGAATACACCTAATGAGCTCTATGACCAGCGTAACATGCTAATTGATGAGCTTTCCAGCATTGCAAACATTAAGGTAACAATTACACCGGAAAAAATCTCTGAGGATTTAACTATTGAAAACTTATCCATATCCCTTTACGACACAAACTTTGGAGGCAATACCTTAGGCCTCGTTCAGGGTGGGTTATTTAATACATTGACCGTAGTAGGCGGTGACAATGGTACCCAAGCCAGAATCGAAGTAAACAGCAGCTTTGGTGCTCCGCCGGATAAGGACGTTACAGAATTAATTACCGGAGGCTCCATCAGGGGCTATTTGGATCTTATTAACGGCAAAGGAGTTTATGCTGATACCAGTTCCAAGGAAAACGAGTTTAGAGGAACGCTGTATTACTTAAATGCCATGAATACCTTTGCGAAGAACTTTGCGCAGGTTTTTAATGAGTTGAATGCTATTGCTACACCCCCTCCCGATACCAAGGATCTTTTTACCTCATCAGACGGTATAAGCCCAATAACAGCAGGCAATATCATTATTTCAACCAAGTGGTTAGAGGATCCAACCTACATTACAACCACAGACGGAAATTCCGGCCCAGGTTCTTCAGACAATGTGCTGCGCATGATAGAGGCAGTAACAAATAAAAGAGATTTTTTAATAGATCCCAATGATAATGATAGTGGTAAGATGTTCCATGGAAACTTTGCCGAATACCTAACAGGCATGACGGGAGAACTGGCACTGGATATTGACCTAAACAAAAACTTTGCCAATACCTCTGACAGCGTTCTAGGAAACCTTTTTGTTTCCAGAGAAGCCATGTCCGGTGTAAACCTAGATGAAGAAGGCATTAACTTAATGGCCTTCCAAAAATCCTACAATGCTGCCGCAAGGTACTTTACCGCCCTTGACGAAGCAGTGGATACTATAATCAACAGAATGGGCCTGGTGGGCCGATAAGTGCAGGAGGATGGAATTAAATGCGTATTACCAATAGAATGATCACAACAAAATATATTAAAAACCTGAACACCATTGCTTCTGATCTTAATAAGCTGAACACCCAGGTCACTACAGGAAGAAAATTCATGACAGCCTCAGAAAACCCTGCAGGTGCAGTAAAGGCTTTCCATGTGCGCAGAGATTTAAGCAAGGTAGAAGGCTACCAAAACAATATACAACATGCAAAAAGCGCTCTTACCAATGCAGAATCTGCCCTTATGCATATGCAAGAAATTATGAAGGAAGCAAACGTTAAGATATTATCTAGTATCAATAGTACAAAGAGTGAGGAAGACAGAAAGATTATTGCTACGGAATTAGAGCATCTTCAGGAGCAACTTTTACAAACTTTAAACTCTAATGCCTCCGGTGTGTATTACTTTGGTGGTAGTAATACGGATATTAAGCCTTTTACTGTAGATGAAATCACCGGCGATTTAATCTACAACGGGCAAAACCTTAATCAATTTGATGCATTATCACAGGTAGATCAAGACAAACTTACCAAGGATTCTCAATATGTAGATATTGGCTTAGGGGTTCAATTTGACTCCAGCAACGATATCGATCGGAGAACGGTCTTTGAATATTCTACACCTGGCATCAACATCGTAGGTCATGGAAAAACCAACCTCTCCTACGACGGAAATTCCGAACAGGTGTCTAATAACCTTTACAATATTTTGGGCCACCTTATAGAAGAATTTAACAAGCCAGATGAGTCGGCTAGCCCGGATCCGGATGATGCATATTCTACCGAAAGAGCTAATGCCCTCTTAGGCCATTTTCAAGATAATTCAACGAGGATTGTTACCAGCATGACAGATATTGGTGCAAAGACCTCCTATCTGGATTTCATGAAGGGTCGATACGATTCTAGTACCTTGGACATGCAAGAGCGCCAAATGGATGTTGAGGCTGCAGACCCGGCAGAGACCATTATAAAGTTTGAATCCCAAAAGGTTGCCTACCATGCAGCCCTTCAGATGGGAGCCCAAATTATTCAACCGTCAATTTTTGACTTTATACGATAAAATATCAAAGCAAGAGGTGATATAAATGGAGCCACTTATTACTATCGAAACCGTTCCCATTTCATTCGAATATGTAGAAAAAAAGCAACCAAAGATTCCTAGCGCCACAGCTGCAAAATTACGAATCCAGCGAAACCAGCATACCCTATCCATCAAAAGCGATCCTATTTCCTTGCACATGGACAGCTTTAAATCCTCTTCTTTAAGGAGGAGTTCAAATTTAACCTATACGGCCACCGCCCAATATTCTACAGATGGGAAGCTGAATCTTCATGTAAAGTTAGAAGGGGTAAAACCAGACGCCATCCAATGTCAGCAATTTGATAGGGGAATCGATCACATGGTTGATTACCTTCAAAGTGATGGAAATTACTTCCCGGGAATGGACATTAGCTTTGATATCAGCCACCTTCAAAGTGGGTTGACGGCAGCAGAACAGCTAGACACCAGCTTTATGCCTCCGGATTTAGAGCTCAAAGTAGTAGAATGGCCTAAAGTCATTATTAAATACATAGGCGGCCCTATCTACATTCCCAAAAGTGCGGATCCCGATTATGAGCCACCCCAAGATTTAAATCTGCCCGGCACCGGTTCACAGTTAGATGAAACTGTATAAAGTCTGTCTGCTGTGCTAAAGCACTGGACAGACTGTTAAACTGAAAAATTTCTATCGACTAAAGTTCGATGAGATTTCTGTATAAAGTCTGCCTACAGTGCTAAAGCACTGGACAGACTGTTAAGGAGAACAAGATCCATGAATATAAATACAAGGGATTTTGGCATCGTTTCTGTGGATGACGATGCCATTTATCATTTCCCCCAAGGAATATATGGCTTTGAAGAAGACACCCAATTCGCCCTCTTTAAGCAAGACTTCGACGAATTGTCCTTTCTTTATCTACAATCCACACAAAATATCATTCCTAGTTTCCTAGTTTTTGAGCCCTGGGACTTTTACCCCGGCTATGCTCCCCAGATCTCCCCAGAGGATTTGAAGGCCTGCCAAGTGGACAGCATTGAAGATTTGATTTTCCTTGTCATTGCCACAGTCCCCCAATCCATTGAAGACCTTTCACTGAATATAAAAAGCCCTGTCGTGCTCAATCCAAAATCAAAGCAGGGAAGACAGGTCATTTTAGAAAACTCTGACTACACGGTGAGATACAAGCCCTTTCAACAGAGCGGAAAGGCAGGTGTCTAATGTTAGTCATGAGCCGAAAATCCGGGGAATCCATTGTACTCTCCGGCAACATAAAAATTACCGTCATGTCCGTCAGTAAAGACAAGGTCACCATCGGCATTGATGCACCGGAAGAGGTAAAAATTTTCAGAGAAGAACTGCTGGACACCATAGAAGCCAATAAGTCCTCAGTAGTAGATCAGGCTTCCCTTTCTTCTTATACGAACCTTGCTGAATTTATTAAACAAAACAATGGCAAATAAACTAAAGTATATACGGCTCATGCCGATATATAAATCAGAGCCAAATAATAGCTCGCAACATGTATTTTTCCATTCCCTTAGCGTACGGAAGGAAATGGAAAACAACAAAAGAGTGTTGAGAAGGATCTCAACCCATACAAACATTTCAAGGAGGAAATGAACATGATTATTAATCACAATATTTCAGCTCTTAACGCCCATCGCCAATTAGGAGCAAACCAGAACTCAGTTGCAAACTCATTGGAGAAGCTTTCTTCAGGTCTTCGTATTAACCGTGCTGGAGATGACGCAGCAGGTCTTGCGATTTCTGAAAAAATGCGTGCACAAATTAGTGGATTAGAAATGGCATCTAAGAATGCCCAAGACGGTAAACTAGAAATGCCGCACTAAGTAGCAATACTTAGTTGATAACTCCGTGAATTCGGTGGAACCCCAAACCAAACAAGCAGTGTGGATGGTGGGCAATACCGAGCCAAGCCTAGTGAATTGTAAGTAGAAGGTAGCTAGGAAGGTGTAACGATCAGGTAGTGAGGATACAGACCAATAACCTACCCACGAGCGCGGGGCATCCCAAGTGGATGAAGATATGATCTGAACTTTATGGAAACATAAAGAAGTAGTGGATTAAATACCACTGCGATAACAATATTGATTTCTTTAATCCAAACTGCAGAAGGTGCTTTAAACGAAACACATTCAATTTTACAACGTATGCGTGAACTTGCTGTACAAGCATCTAACGACACTAATACAGCTGATGATCGTGCGGAAATTCAAAAAGAAGTCGATCAATTAACTCAAGAAATTGATAGAATCGCTAATACCACAGAATTTAACACTAAGAAGTTATTGAATGGTGGTGCTTCAGTTAATGCAACTGTAGCCGGAGCTGCAGCTGATCAAGTAACAGTTCAGGGTGGAAGTGCTGAAACGCAGGTTGGTGGGACTGTCACAATGACGGCATTCACAACTGCAACACAAGATACATGGACTGCTACTGCTACTAGTTTGACTGAAAACACAGCGTTTACTGACACTAGTGCTATTACAATTAATGGTGTATCGTTCTCTTTCGATACAACCGACACTATCGGTGACGCTATAGAAAAAATTAACGATGCTGGTATAGGAGCTGTTGCATCATTAGATGGTGGAAAATTATTAATTAAGTCTAATACATTAGGTAGTAAATCAGACCTTACGATTGCAGGTGCAACTAATGATTTTGGCGGTGCTAAAGCAGAAGGTGTTGATGCAACAATAACTGCTGCGGATGTATCTTCATATAAAGCTGATGGAAATAAAATTACTGTCTTAGGTGGTTCAGGAAATGCCACAGGTTTGGAATTTGAAGTTAGTGGTGCTACAGGTGCAGCGACACTTACAGTAACTTCAAATGGTGGATTAAATATGCATATTGGAGCTAATGAAGGCCAAGCTATGTATGTTTCAATTGGAGATATGAGAGCTGCTTCTTTAGGTGTTAATGCTATTGATTTAACAACAACTACTAATGCTGAAAGTGCAATCACAACTATTAATGATGCAATCTCTAAAGTTTCTAGTGAACGTTCAAAACTAGGAGCATTCCAAAATAGACTAGATCATACAATTAACAACCTAGGTGCTTCTGCAGAGAACTTAACTGCTGCAGAATCACGTATCCGTGACGTTGATATGGCAAAAGAAATGATGGAGTTCACTAAGAACAATATCCTTTCACAAGCGGCACAATCAATGTTAGCTCAAGCTAACCAAATGCCTCAGGGTGTTTTACAGTTACTTCAGTAATAAGCCACAAAGCGTACTTCAGTTATTACAGTAATCGTAATTCAAGAGGTACAGCCAAATTATATACCGGTCTACTAGATAGACAACCTACTGAAAGCCGCCCTTAAGGTGGCTTTTGGCGTTTCACTATAATCATTTACTGTAAATAAGGCTCATCTTATTATAAACTTGTCCGATTAAAGATACCTAGGATATTTACTGCATATAAGCTTTGGGTCAATGGTGAGATGGTCGCGGTCTACTTGTTAGACTACATACTGAAAGCCTCTCTAAGGGGCTTTAGGCATTGCATTGTCTCAATGTTTATAGGGTTTTTTTATTGTTAAATGTTGTAATTTTTTCTTGATAATGGATTGTCTATGTGATATATTAAATTTAGGTGCTACCAGAGAAACGGTGGCGGTTAAGCCCTTTTCGGAGGGGGTGATGCGTATGTCTACTGCAGATACAATAGCTTTCACAGCTTTGATTTTTTATATTGTATTTGTTACATATACGATCACAAAAAAGAAATAATCGCCCCGTCCTGAAAAACGAGCGATTATTTTTTAACTAAACATTTCAGGGCTAACCGTTGCCAGTAGCACCTCTTGTTTATATTATCCCATAGCGCTATATGAAATGCAAGGGCTTTTTATCAATTACCATGGCTTACGCGGAAGCCCCACTCCAAAATAAAGGCACTGGGATTTGTGAATATATTACATGATAAGTAATACGCTAGCCATGTAAGTCTCGTCCCAACAAGCCCTAAAGCGCTTCTGTGGACCTGTCATTTTATCCTTGTCTCCGCTTCCTCGCATGGTCTTCCCAACAATCGCTACGATTCCAAGCTCCTTGTCTTTGCAGATTTCCGGCATCCAAAGGATAAAGCTTCGCTCAAATTCCTTCCCATCAATCCACTTAAATACCCGCTCAAAGGTATCGTGAGATGGCGAACCATTTGGCAATTCGCTATGATCAATTACGGTAAATAAGGCTCATCTTATTCTAAACTTGTGCGATAATTATTATTGAGATAACTATTGTGAGGTGTTTTATGAAGAGTTACAAGCTGTGTATCTTGATTATAATGATGCTTGTCCTGTCCTTCACTTTTGTAGGCTGTTCTGTGCAAAAGCCTGGAGTTAAGATGGATAGCCAAGCCGGAATGGCAGACCTTAGCCCATTTCAGCTTGAAAAGGATATCATCTCCCTAGACGGCGAATGGGAGTTTTACTGGAATCAGCTACTTTTTCCCGGTGAGATAGTTGATGGTGTTTCCCCCCAATATATTCAAATTCCCCGTTCCTGGAATAAGCACTTAAAGGATCATGCCGGATATGGCTATGCAACCTATCGACTGACTTTTACCATAGATGAAAGTGAACGGTTAGCTTTAAAGATTCCTAGGATATTTACTGCATATAGGCTTTGGGTCAATGGAGAGATGGTCGCGGTGGCCGGAGAAATTGGAAAGACTAGGGAAGAAATGAAACCTCAGTACCTTCCTCAGATTGCGTCCTTTGAACCTATACAAGGAGAAAACGAAATTATCATTCAGGTTTCTAACTTTCATCATCGCAGTGGGGGTATGCTAGAAAGTATTAAGCTTGGCAAGGAAAAAAATATTGCACAACTACGCTATGAAAACTTGGCAAAAGAATTTATTTTATTCGGAAGCTTAATGGTTCTGGGCGCTTATCATCTTGCCTTATTCCTCTTTCGAAAAAAAAATCGTTCCTCCCTATATTTTGGCATCTTTTGCCTCATGGTTGGTGTAAGAACTCTTTTTGTAGGCGAACGCTTTTTTATGCACCTTTTCCCTCAATTCAGCTGGGAGCTTGCTCACAAAATGCAGACTCTGGTGTTTTATTTAGGGGTCCCTCTCATATTAATGTTTTTTATATCTGTTTACCCTAAATACTTCCATGCCCCCATCATTAAAATAGCTCAAATCATTGGAGCTGCCTTTGGCCTCCTGGTCCTGCTGGCTCCTGCCAGGATTTTTACCCCTTTCAACCCCATCTATCAGGTGTGGTCTGCCATTATCATCATTTATATTTTCGTCATGATATTACGAATCTTTAAACACAAGGAGAAAGGCATACACTTTATTCTCATAGGAGCAATTGCCTTATTGTGGAGCAGTGCAAATGACATCATTTTCCTTAGTATATGGATGAATGATAGCGGTTCAACCCTTCTCAGAGCATTAATCAAAACGGGCAACTTAAGCTTAGTTGGGCAATTTATCTTTGCTTTTACCATGTCTTTATCCCTTGCCAAGAATTTTTCAGATGCCTTGCAGCAAGAGGAAGTTTTAACTGCACAATTGAAAGATATTAATCACCATCTAGACGAGCTGGTATTACGGCGAACGGAGGATTTAGAAAAATCTAATCAGAAAATTGAACACCAAAAAATTGCCTTGGAAAGAGCAAACGAAGCCCTAACTCAGCTATCTATGCGGGATCCCCTAACCGGGGTTTGGAATCGAAGAAAATATAATGAAGCTAGAGAGAAGGCTTGGGGACGATGCATAAGATACCAACGTTCCTTTGCTTTAATATTAATCGATATTGATAACTTTAAACAATTTAATGACTGCTCTGGTCATATGGCCGGTGATCAATGCCTGATTCAAATCGCAAAGACCCTGGATAATTCCCTATCCCGTTCCTCTGAAATGGTGGCTCGCTACGGTGGCGAAGAGTTTGTGGTATTACTAACCGACTTAGAAAAAGAGGAGGCCCTAAAAGTAGCATATCTTTTGCGAGAAAAAATAGAGGCCCTTCATATTCCCCACCAACATTCCCATGTTAGCAATTTCGTTACAGTTAGTGCCGGGGTCACCTTTGCAATTCCGGATCTCAGCTCCTCCTACGAGGATCTCTTTACAACCGTTGACAGTGCCTTGTACAAGGCAAAAGAGGCAGGTAAAAACCGAGTTGTTTTTTTTATAGGATTTCAACTTCATAACTTGTTAAGTCTTATATGGCTTGTTTTTCTGTTATATATTTTCATTTTTCTTAATTGTGGATTTTTTTATATGGTATATTAAGAACGGTGCTACCCTATTCGGTAGGCGGTTAGCCCTCGCAAGACGGGTGAAGCACAAAAAAGAAATAAACCGCCGTGCCTGAAAACATGCGGTTTATTTAAACCATATTCTGGGCTAACCCTTTACCGGTAGCACCTCTTTGATTAAATTATCACATATCATCTGAAGATTGCAAGGATTTTTTACTCCACGCCTGTATTTTGCTCTTCTGCAACCTCCAGCAGCGAAATATAAATATTCACCACCACCTGATACAGCTCCGGGGGGATTTCTTGCCCTATCTCCAGCTTTGCCAGCAGAGTAGCTGCGCTATCGTCATGATAGATAGCCACGCCATTTTCCATGGCTACCTGTAATATCTTTTGAGCAATATGCCCTGAGCCTGCCGCAACCACGCTTGGAGCACTATTTTTATCTTGATCATATTTTAATGCGGCAACCCGCAAAACTTCCTTTTCCTCAGACTTTGACATCCATTCCTACCTTTCTAAGGCCCAGCTTCGGAAATCTCTTCAAGATGCTAGTACTACCATCGTACCTTCCAACTTGGTAGCCAGATAGCCTATAGCCCTGATCTTCTATAATATCCTTCAGCTTTCCCCTAGTCCCCTTAACTGCGTCTACTAACCTCTCTGGACACTTAATCTCCAGGTCAATCATCTGATCTCTGGCAAGGAGATCCACCTCAAAGTTTCCATATTTATCCGACTGTATAATAAAGAAAATGTTTTTTGCCTCCTTGGCATCCCCTTTTCTTTCTTCACAATCTTTATCTATAAAGAATTCACCGTATGTATTTTCCTCCATAAATTGTATGGGGATCATAAAATGCATAAGAGGTAATGTAGGGCTTTCGCTCTGAATCAGAGAAAACAAAAGCTGTTGAGCCGCACCGTTTGCTTTTCCCGTGGCTACCTTCTCGAAGATTTGAGAAAGAAAAGAGGATAGTTGGGTTTCTTTACTATTCTCCCGTGCCTCTTTACCATGCTGCAAAAGAAGCTTTGCCATATCATGCAAATCCTCTTCTGTTAGATCCGTAAGCTGCTTTAATTCTTCCCCTAATAGACTGACAGCCTCTTCAAGCCTACTAGCATCCCCTTTATCATAACGTACAATATGGTGAACGATATCCAGCACCTGATCCCTGGTTTTTTCACTGTATTGAAATCCTCTGATCAGACTTCCCAAAGCTGGAACAAAGCTGTTCTTTAAAAAGGAATTAATCTCCTTGAAATTCATTCCCTTATCCTGTATCAAGGTGCTTAAGGTTTCTACCTGAACTCGTATCAACTCTGCCTGGCTTTTAGGCAGATTCTTCAGCAGGTTTTGACTTTGCTTTAATATTGACTCTAGAGAATAATCTTGATTGACATAACCGTCAAAATATTTCAAGACATTGACGATGGCTTCCTTTAAGCTTGGCTGCCCTTCCATCCTGGCAAGAAGCCTCAAGCTATCAAAGAACTCTCCTTTGAAAATGGTTTCCCCTTGCTCTCTTTTCATAAGCTCTTCTAATAGCTCATGGGGTTTTAAAAAAATCTTATCCAGGATACCATCTGCATCCAACCCTAAGGAACTTTCAAGTAATGCGCCCATGCTGACCAATCTTTTCATGGCATCCGACTGGCTAGTGGTACTTCTTAATAAAGGCAGTAGAATTTCTTTATTTAAATCCTGAAGGAGAGACTCCTTTCCAGCGTAACCTTGGGTTTTTTCAAGCTTCGGTGCAATCTTTTGTTCTATCCGTTCCGGATGAAGCAGGTCAAAGATCTTATCTGTGGGCTGCTTTTTGGGCAAATTATCTATACGGTTATTTACTTTTACAGGAGAGGTTATTTTCAATATTTCAGCCACGGTAAAAACCTGCCTTTCATCCAAATAGGTCCAGCAAGAGGCACGATTCTATTAAACTGCCCTTGTCTTATATTGTCAAAATTATATATGAACCGCCTATCAAAATCAATGGTAGTTAGAAATCATATACTTTTGATACCAAACCTAGAAGCCGGAAGCATTGGCTATGGTTGAAGCCGGCTGTTGGAGAGATTTTGTAAATACTAGTTGATACTCTCCGCTGAAATCGAGCAACATGTTCAGCTCCTGTCAAACACGGTCAAGGTTGGTTTGTTTGACAGTCTGAACATGGTGAGATAATACTGATTTCTGTATAAATAATAACATTTGATTTTAAGGATTCTGAAAAAAACCTAAAATTTATTGTTTTCTTGCCGATAAGTATAATAGGACTAAAAATCTGGATGAAAGATTAAATATATATTTATTTTATTGCAGTATATCAAGAAGGGAATATTCTATGAGTAAGTTTGAAAACACCGGCGATTCAATGTTAGAAATGTATTTGTTTGAAAGCTCTACCTTGCTAGAGCAGCTAGACGAAATCTTACTTCAATCTGAAGAAGACGGACTATTGTCCGAAGAGAGCGTAAATGAAATATTCCGGATTATGCATACCATTAAAGGCTCCTCCGCCATGATGGAGTTTGATACATTAGCAGCGGTATCCCATAAGCTGGAGGACCTGTTTTATATTATTCGAGAAAACGGGCTAGACGAAGAACACTTCAGTGAACTAATGGATCTTGTATTAAAGGTTTCCGACTTTCTTAAAGAGGGCGTAGAAAGAATCAGCCAAAACCAAAGCCTTCCTACGGACAATGAGGTGCTTCTGGCTGAGCTAGAATCTATGCATCACTTACTTCAAGACGAAGCTGAGACCCCCGTGGAACCTGAGAAAATCACTGCACCCCAGGAGCAATCCCCTGAAGCTACAAATGGAAAGACCTTTCATCTCCATGTGCGTTTTTCTGCAGACAGTCAGATGGAAAACATCCGTGCTTTTATGCTGGTTAATAAACTGGAAAGTATGGGGGCTGTTGTTGAAACCATTCCTCCTGATTTGAATGATAACAAGGATGCTGCCAGCATTATTTCCCGTGATGGCTTTTATTGCAGTTTAGTAACAGACCAATCGGAATCTGAGATTAGAGATGCTGCAAAAGGAACCTTGTCCGTTGAAACCGTCAACTTTATTGATGCCTTACCCAAGGATACAAACCAGACGGATGCACAAGTTAAAGAAGAAAAGGCAGGTAATACAACGGATTCTCAATCTAAGTCCGTCACAAAGTCAAATAACAGTGTCAATGCCCCTGCAGGTAAACAAAACCTTATCAATGTAGACTTGAACAAATTAGACGATCTTATGGATTTAGTAGGTGAAATCGTTATTACCGAATCCATGGTAATAGAATGTGTGGATCTTGAAGGACTGGAGCTGGAAAACTTTAATAAATCTGCAAGGCAGCTGCGAAAACTCACCGATGAGCTTCAGGACATTGTTATGTCTATCAGAATGATCCCTATTGCCTCCACCTTTCATAAAATGCGCCGCATTGTGAGAGATATGGGTAAAAAACTAAATAAAGAGGCTGAGCTTGTTTTAATGGGTGAATCCACAGAGGTAGATAAAACCATTATAGATGGAATCGCTGACCCTTTAATGCATTTAGTGCGAAATGCCATGGACCATGCTATTGAAGATAAAGAAACACGATTGGATCAGAATAAAGACCCCGTTGGCCGTATTATCCTGTCAGCCCAAAATGTAGGCAGCGATATCATCATTACCGTCAGCGACGATGGAAAAGGCATAGACCCTAATTGGGTGCTAGACAAAGCCAATGAAAAAGGCTTACTGACAAAGCCGGAAAATGAATATACGGAAAAAGAAATCTTTCAGCTTCTCACCCTGCCTGGCTTTTCTACAAAGGAAAGTGTAACGGAATTTTCAGGCCGGGGCGTAGGCATGGATGTGGTAAAAAAGAATGTAGAAAAAATTGGTGGAACCGTCACCATAGACAGCACCTTAGGGGAGGGTACAAATGTGTACTTTAAGATCCCATTAACCCTTGCCATTATCGCCAGCATGGAGATTAAGGTGGGAGATGGTCATTACACCATACCTATCACCAATATACGAGAATCCTTGAAGGTAGATGCAAGTCAGCTCATTACAGATCCGGATAATAACGAAATGATCCTGATTCGGGGTGTCTGCTATCCAATAATTCGACTTCACAAAATCTTCCATCTAGAGGACGCCATAACCAATATTGAGGATGGTATTCTCCTTCTGGTTGATTCCGGTGATCGGTTGGCATGCATCTTTGCCGATGAGCTTCTAGGTAAAAGCCAGGTCGTGGTTAAGCCACTTCCAACTTACTTAAAGAGGTTTAAATCCATGGGCTCTGGCTTGGCAGGATGCACCATTCGGGGAGATGGAAGCATTAGCTTGATTCTAGATGTCCCCAATATTTTAAATCAGAATTAATTATGGGAGGTGAACCTATGATTTCACTAAAGGATGATGAATTTAAGGTTATTACATCCTTTATAAAAGAAAACTACGGAGTAAATCTCACTCACAAACGCCCTTTAATTGAGGGACGATTGAGTAATTATATTGCATCTTTAAATTTTGACAATTACATGGATTACTTTGAACATGCTCGGAATGATGCAACTGGTGCGGAGATGACGGAGCTAATAAACAAGCTTACCACCAATCATACCTATTTTATGAGAGAAAAGGAGCATTTTGAATTTTATCAAAAGACCATACTCCCCTGGATCGATAAGACATTAAAAACAAAGGATTTGAGGGTTTGGAGTGCTGGCTGCTCCTCTGGGCAGGAGCCTTACACACTCTCTATGATTACCCAGGATTACATAGGTCTTGAAAAGGATCAGTGGGAATCTACCATACTGGCATCGGATATCTCCAACAAGGTTTTGGCCAAGGCCATGAAAGGCGTTTACGCCGAGGAGGAACTTTCTAAGCTGCCTCCAAAATGGATAAAAAACTACTTTATTCCGCTGGATACTGGGGATTATGCCGTGACGGAGGCATTGCGGAGAACTGTTGCCTTTAGAAATTTCAACCTGTTGTCTAATTTTAATTTTAAGAAACCCTTCCAGGCGATATTCTGTAGAAATGTCATGATTTATTTTGACGTTCCAACAAAAAATGAACTGGTAGCAAAGTTTTACGATGTACTACTTCCCGGAGGTTATTTCATGATTGGCCACAGTGAATCCTTAGCCTCCTGCCGTCACAAATTTAAATACATAAAACCATCCGTCTACCAGAAACCATATTAAAGTACTATCCTATTTTACCGATATATAAGTATAAGGAGGTGACCATCCTATGTCATCTATAGACTCACTATCATCCATTTCCGCAAAGACCGGAATAGGCGGTCTTGTGTCCGGAATGAATATTGATGAATTAGTCGAAAGCCTTACCATGGCCAGTAGAAAGAAAATTTTAAAGCAACAACAAAATGTGCAACTACTCCAATGGAAGCAAACAGCATGTCGATCCGTTAGTGAAGCATTAAAGGAGTTTCAAAGCAATTATTTAGATGTATTATCAAAAACAAACTTTAGAAGCCAAAGCTTTTTTAATACAGTAGCAGCTACTGCCTCTTCAACTGCTGTTGGCGTGACCACCACTTCCTCAGCCAGTGCAGGCAGCATGACCATTAATAGCATTACTCAGCTTGCTACAAGCCAAGTAACCCAAAGCAAGAGCGCTGTTACCAAGCCCTTAAGCTTGGCGATGCCTCAGGAAGGCAACGAAGGAGAGTTTCTTGACAGCCTTAGCGGAAAATCCATCAGCATTACCTTGGATGGAAAAATGAAGACCATTACCTTTAATCAGAATTTTATGGATCAAGTAAATAATCCTGAGACAGGGGTTGATTTTTCATCAAGATTTGCCGCCGCTTTTCAAGGTGCTTTAGACGATGCCTTTGGTACCTACTCCGATGGAACTACCGAAGGGAAAAAATATATTCAGGTGCAGATTGGCTCTGATAATAACATCACTTTGTCTGCTCCTGGCTCACAAATTATTGTAAACGCTGTAGGAGAAGACATGGCCCCTCTCAATACCCTTGGTTTGCAGGGAGGCCAATCCAATAAGATTAGCACCCATACTCCTCTTGAGCGCCTAACACTGGGCACTCCTTTAAATACTACGGGAGATAAGTTTGAATTTAACATTAACGGGGTGAATTTTTCCTTTAATAAATCCGACTCCCTATCAACAGTTCTTGGTAGGGTGAACAATAGTGATGCGGGAGTTATTTTATCCTATTCTTCTATCACGGACAAGTTCACACTAACGGCTAAAAACCAAGGTGCAGGGGATAATATTCGCGTCTCAGACAAGAGTGGAAACCTCATGGAAGCCTTGCAGATTACAAAGGATACTGCCGATGTAACCCAAGGCAAAAACGCTATTTTAAATATAAATGGTGTAGACATTATTCGAAGCTCCAATAGCTTTGAAATCGATGGAGTCAATCTAGAGTTAAAAGAGCTATCAGACACACCCATTGAAATAACCATGAAGGAAGATGCCACTTCCCTACTTGAGCCTATTAAAAAGTTCGTAGAAGACTATAACGCCATGATGGATTTAATGAACGGGCTAGTAAAGGAAAAGGTTTACAGAGACTTCCCACCTCTTTCTGACGAACAAAAGAATGAGATGAGTGAAAAGGAAATTGAAAAATGGGAGGAAAAAGCGAAGTCCGGGGTTTTACGAGGGGATCGTACCTTGCAATCCATTGCTACAAAGCTTCAGACGACCCTATCCGGCCTTTCCGTAGAAGGCTTCTCACTCTACAGCCTAGGCATTACTTCTGCCGGATACCAAGAAAATGGCAAGCTTAAGATTGATGAGAAAAAGCTAACAAAGGCATTGGAAACCAACGGTGCAGAAATAAGAGCTCTGTTCACATCTGAGAATGGACTAGGCAGCGAAATCAATAATATTATTAATGAAGCAGTAAAAACCTCAGGACCAAAAGGCCAAAGAGGTAGCCTTATCGAGATGGCCGGTCTTCCGTCCACAAGATCTGACACAGAAAACAGTATACATGACACCATAGAACGTACCAACAAAATCATTGAAACCTTAAAAACCAGACTCACTGCTGAAGAATCTAGGCTATGGAAAAGCTTTACCGCTATGGAAAATGCTATCCAGCAGTTAAATGTTCAAAGCTCCATTTTGATGCAGTTCTCTGGCAATCAAAACTACTAAAACCGTTTTTGTACCTAGGGGCTTTTGAGACCCCCTTGCCTGCAAACATTTTGTTATAGGCAGAATATGATAGGAGGATATTGTTATGAACCAGGCAAGTTTGTTTCAACAATATAAATCACAATCGCTAGAGACCCTAACCAGAGGGGAAATTGTTGTTAAGCTTTTTGAAGAAGCTTCTAAGCAAATTAGTAAGGGAATTTTTCTGAAGAAAAGCGGTGACACGGTTCAGTCTTTTAACTGCATTGCTAAGGCGCAAAAAATTATCTCAACCTTAAATTCATCCTTAGACCGCAAATATGCTATTTCTATAGAATTAAGCGATATGTATCTATTTCTTCATGAACAGTTAGGGAAGGCCAATGCCAAAGGAGACACTGAGCTAATGAAGCAAATACTATCCTTGGTAGATGAGCTAAAGGTGACCTTCAGACAAGCTGAAAAGCTTGCACGTATACAGAAGTAGTAATATACTAACCTGAAAGAGGGTTCGTAGTATGGCCGAAAAGAGGTTAGATAGCATGACAGATTCCAAGGAATACTTTACAAATAAAATAAGCCTACTGAAGCAATGCTTAGAAATAACAGAAGAGTTGATTAGTAAAATCAGTGATTGGGAATCATTAGAGGATGTTTTGTCTAGAAGGCAGGTTGTTATTGACAGCTTACAAAAGCTTGAGAAAGATGGGGCTAAAGAGAATAAGCCCCTTTCTCCTTCTAAGGAGGACCAGGTCAATCAGCTATTAAAACTGATTATAGATCTTGACAAGGATGCAAAAAAGCTCCTTCAAGAGGAGCGTGACAAAACAATCCAATTACTAAAAAGCAATGTTCAGGGTCAAAAAGTGATGGATTATGTAAAGCACGATAATCCGGAATATCAACAACAAGGAAGACGTTTTGACATTAAAGAGTAATTTTACGTTAAAAAGCGCCGCGGCTCCATGAGCTTCCGCGGCGTTTTCGATAGAATATTTTGTATATATAAATTAATATATTTTGTCTTACACAATGGCCTTTATGGTTACATTCAAGGAGTCTATATCTGCCAGATGTAATTCATAAGGGTCAATTTCTTTTCCTTGCTTCTTAAAAATCCTAACCCTTGGCCGCATACTCATATCTTGATAATTTTCCAGAACAATACCTGTCAATCCATTACTTAGTTCAACACAGGTCCCCACCGGGTAAGGTGCTATCTTTCTTACAAAGACTTCTACCACATCTGGATCAAAATGAGTCTCGGTGGAGCCCATGATATATTCCATTGCGTCTGAAGGAAGAATGGGCTTTCTATAGGGCCTTTCCGAGGTTAGTGCATCATATACATCAGCAACCGCAATAATCCTTCCAGGATAAGAGATTTTATCACCTGACAAGCCATTTGGATATCCGCCACCCCCATACTTTTCGTGGTGATCCAGGATTCCTATACACGACGCCCCGAAGGAATTGTATCTTTCTGTAATATGCTCATAGCCTAATCTACTATGCTGTTGAATCTCATAGAATTCTTCCTCTGTCAAAGGGTCTTTTTTACTCAGTATATCCTTGTCAATAAAAACCTTTCCGATATCATGAAATAGGGCCGCAAAGCCTAGGTCACTAAGTTCTTTTCTATTCAATCCTAAAGCAACACCTAGCACGATGGAAAGGACCGATACATTAACGGAGTGATGATAGGTGTAATCGTCAAAAACCTTCATATCAATCATATTCACCATAATGTCTCTTTGGGAAAAAATCTCATCAACGATGAGTTCAATTTGCTTTCTTGCCAGGTCTAGCTCCTTTTGCCCAATAAATGCATTCTTTTCACCATGAATAAAGGCTTTTTTAATAGCCTTTACTGTTTTTACTCTTACATTGTCATTAATAACATTAAGAACATCAACGTCTTCGGATATATTATCTTCAATATATACTCCGTTGTATTGTAATCTTATGATGGATTTTAAATATTCTTGAGTAATCTTCTCGCCTTGCGAAAGCATCAGGTCTCCACGATCGTTGTAAAGGTTACTTCCTAATACCATTCCTTCTCTGATGCAATGTATCGGTACAAATCTCATTGGTTGCTATTCCTCGTTTATATTCTAGTGCTAATAGGTTGTAACAGTTGTTATCATCATTGCTTATAGTTCCTCTATCTTATGGTGGATCCCCTTCTCTTTCATGACGCGGTCATATTCATTGTCCTTTAGGAATGTGCCGATGGAAAGATTTTCATCAAACTCAGGCCCGTGAAAGTCAGATCCTGCTGATATTAGTAGATGTTTTTTTTCTGCAATTTCCCGTAGCTTCCGGATTTCAGTTAAGGTATGACTGCTGTAGTAGCACTCCATGCCTTTCAGTCCTAAGGTTTTTAGTCTAGAAATCAACTGATCTAGTTTTATAAAATAGTCTTCAGTTGATGTTTCCCCAAGGCGTGATACCTTCATAGGGTGGGCCAAGGCTGCAACGCCACCAGCATTATGAATCAGCCTCAATGCCTTTTCTACACTAATTTTTTCTCGGTGAACTCTTCTTGCCGCATCAGATCTCAGATATTTCCCTTCTTCAAAGGCTTCCTTAGGGGTGTTGATATACCCTTTTTTTACAAGGGCCATAGCAAAGATAGGCTTCCCTATGAAGTCTTGCCCTCTTCTCAATTGCAGATCTTCTTTGGTGATTTTACAGCCTATATCATTCAATGCTTGCAAGAGTTTTTTGTTCCGTAATTTGCGCTTCTGCCTGATATTTTGAATTTCCTTATTTAATTCATTATTATTAATATCGATGCCATAACCCAGTATGTGCATATACGCACCTTCATCATCTGCGGTAGAAAATTCGATGCCTGGGATGACTCTGACACCTTGCTCCATTCCGGCTTTTAGCCCTTCAGAAATGCCAGATATTCCGTCATGATCTGTTATTGCAATGGTTTTGATGCCACGGCTTTTAGCCAGATGTACCAGCTCCTTAGGCGAAAGTGTGCCGTCGGAGTAATAGGTATGCAGGTGCAAATCAATCATAAAGTAGTGCCTTTCTCACTTCGCTAGCATCTTCTTCCCCTTTAAGAACTTCTACGATTTTTATTGCAAATTCCATAGCTGTTTTAGGGCCCTTTGATGTGATGAAATGGCCATCTACTACAACATTATCTGAAGTTGGCTGTCCGCCTAATATATGGGCTTCCATCCCGGGATAAATGGTTGCCTTCCTTCCTTCTAGCATGGAAAGGTTTCCAAATATCATCGGGGCGGCACAAATTGCTGCAAGCCATTTTTTCTTTTCGTTAAATTCCTTAATCTTATTAATAAGCTCCTTATGGTCAGCTAGATTGTTAGTCCCTGGCATTCCCCCTGGAAGAACGATCATTTCACAACTATCATAGTCTGCTTCTTCAAAATGCAGGTCAGCCTGAACCTTTATATCGTGAGCGCCTTTAACGATTTTGTCCCCTGTGACAGAAACCGTTTTCACATCAAGATTTGACCTTCTAAGGACATCTACAACTGTAATAGCTTCAATTTCTTCAAAACCTTCTGCTAAATGTACATAGATCATTTTAATCCTCCTTTGTACCTCTACTACATAAAATACCTTATATAGAGTACCTTTATAGGATACTTTTCAAATATCTATTCAAGCATGTTCATTATGCTTGCCTGCCAAGTAGCTACCATCTCCGTAGTTATCAGGGTTAGTTAGTTACTTTCTGTTTCCCTGCCAATCAAACGGCTTCGCTCCAATTCTCTACTGTGCATTTCCTGCCAAACAATAGATTCGTTCCCAATGCCCTATAGTGCGATTTGCTGCCAAGCAATAGATTCGCTCCCGATGCTCTACAGTGCATTTTGCTGCCAAGGCAAGTTGGGCTGAAGGCAAGCTGGATAGATTGATCCTTAACTAAACATTCTTCTTGGCTTTGTCAGCCTCCAAGTTATTGATCCACCAAGAGCCAACAAAATGGCGGAGATAACTAAGCTCACAATTAAGCCATCCCTCGCAAGGTCATGGGTAAGCAGCTGTGGAAGTACATCTTCTACGCTAAGGGTATCCATCATCAAATATGAACTCATTAGCTCGTTGGTATATGGTATATTAAATGCGGCAGCCATGAGGACTGCTAAGAAAACAAATACAATTAACCCGCCCTTATAGGCAAATCTTAGCTCCCATTTTAGCTTTTTCATTAAAAGCAGCCAGTAGATAACAATAATTATTATAAGCAGACCTGCCATAATTATCAGTGAGAGGTTTAGCACTTCTCTTAAATTAGACATTACCCGCTGTTCATTATCGTTAAACACCGACTGTTGCTCTACAATAATATCATCGACATTTAATTCAAAAACTTCATGCTTTTCTCTCATAAAGTCAGAAAAAAATGTACCTAACTCTTCGTCTTTTATTTTCAAATTGATTTCATTGGTTACTTCCCGCTTATTAAACTCATAAATATAAAAATCCGGCAACCTTAAAACAACATTAAACGCTGCAAACAACGACGTTATCGGTATACATATTATTAATGCTATTAGCAGAATTCTATACAATAATCTCATTAAATTAACCTCTTCTTATCAAAAACCTTAACTAATTAAAATATTTTATCTCATTAAAATAATTAATCTAATCAGAATACCTTATCTCTCGAATTACCTTATGTTTCAAATTACTTTATCGTTCAGATTACCTTATCTGGCCAAATTAACTTATCTCTCAAATTACTTTACATTCTAATTACTTTATCTTTCAAATTACTTAATCTTTCAGATTACCTTATCTCTCGAGTTACCTTATGCGATCATAACCCTATCTACTCAAAATGCCTTAACTCTGGAATTACCTTATGTTTCAAATTACTTTATCATTCAGATTACCTTATCTGGCCAAATTATTCTTACCTCATCAAGTTATCTGACCAAATTAGTCTTATCTCTCAGATTACTTCATCTGGCCAAATTAGTCTTATCTCTCAGATTACTTTATCTGGCCAAATTAACTTATACTCATCAAGTTATCATCATCCTATTTTTATCCCTACTGGGCCATAGACCAGACATCATCACTTTTCTTCTAATTGATTTTATGTTTCTTCCTACACCTGTGGCCATTTTAATTCAGTATTGTAGGAAAATTATCCGATTTTCCTACTTTTTGGACAGTAATTCTCAATTGTGTAGGAACTTCCACTTGGATTTTCCTACACTTTCCCTGTTTTGATCCAGGTTAGTAGGAATTTCAGATGTTTTTCCTACTTTTTGCTCTGTATATTTTCAATTGTGTAGGAACTTTCACTCGGACTTTCCTACACTTTCCTCATTTTAACCCAGGTTAGTAGGAATTTCAGGCGTTTTTCCTACTTTTTGCACTGTAAATTCTCTATTGTGTAGGAACTTCCACTCGGATTTTCCTACACTTTCCCCGTTTTGATCCAGGCTAGTAGGAATTTCAGACGTTTTTCCTACTTTTTGCTCTGTATATTCTCAATTGTGTAGGAGCTTCCACTCGGACTTTCCTACACTTTTCTCATTTTAACCCAGTTTTGTAGGAATTTCAGGCGTTTTTCCTACTTTTTGCACTGTAAATTCTCAATTGTGTAGGAACTTTCACTTGGATTTTCCTACACTTTCCCCGTTTTAACCCAGTTTTGTAGGAATTTTGACCACTTTTCCTACACCCTACCATTTTTCGACTTGCTTGCACTTTCCATTACTATCATATAGAATATTCTCATAATTTCAAGGGGTTTCGTGGAATGTTCATAATTTCTTCACTGGTATTTTGCGGTATTTTTTATCTGCTTTTGATTCTGGTCATTTGCCTGGAAAAAGGCAGCTAATTTTCACTGTTGAATTCATTATAAAAGGAGGTTTGTATGATATACAAGGTAGGCATCATCACATCCAGCGATAAGGGCGCTGCAGGAGAGCGAGAAGATCTCAGCGTCAAGGCTATAACAAATATTTTAAATAATTATGATAATTTCACCGTGGATAAATATATGATCATCCCCGATGAAAAGGAAGAGTTGAAAAAGGAAATGATTGAAATGGCTGATATACACGGGATCGACCTGATTCTTACCACCGGCGGAACGGGTTTTTCTCATAGAGATGTCACCCCTGAAGCCACCCTAGAGGTGATAGATAGGAGAACACCGGGAATTCCTGAGGCCATGCGCTGGTTTTCCCTTCAAATAACTCCGAGAGCAATGCTTTCACGAGCTGAAGCGGGTATTCGTAATGACACCCTTATTATAAATCTACCAGGCAGTCCTAAGGCCATCACGGAAACCCTAGATTATGTCATGAGCTCCGTGGAACATGGGCTAGATATCTTAAAGGCCCAGGCTTCAGAATGCGCCAGGTAGTTCAGGTAGTATAGTTTGGTTAATCGTAGCATGATTGCTACACTTATAGCAATCATGCCGGCAGATCAGAAATGGCAAACCTTTTTATGGTGTCTGGTAATATTGGTTTGTTTCAGCACTTGATTTGCTGCATCTTGTAACAAACATACCGATAGCACTAGAAATGGCAAACCTTTTTATGGTGTCTGGTAATATTGGTTTGTTGCAGCACTTGATTTGCTGCATCTTGTAACAAACATACCGATAGCACTAGAAATGGTAAACCTTTTTAGGTGTCTGGTAATATTCGTTTGTTGCAGCACTTGATTTGCCGCATCTTGTAACAAACATAAGATCTGAGGCACTTTAGGCATTATCCAAACTACTTGCCATTATACAAATGTCTAGACATAATAAATGAGCAAAATTTCAACTTTTGTGTGGTTTATTTGTAATTTTATACCAATATCCACTGCATTAGTTGAAATTTTGCACAGATTTATGTGTAAAATTACATTTTATTCCATATTTTATTGAATTAATTGAAATTTTGCACATTTTAGCCTTCATCTCATTGATTTAGTTGAAGTTTTGCTCGTTATACTCACAAATCACAGCATCTCACTTCACTAGCAAATACTGCATTCGTTGTATTCAGCTCAGTTTCTTCAATTATGGTTCGCACCCATCGCATAACGAGGTGCTATCTACATTCCAGACCTGGTTCCAGATCTGGCCAACTGAAAGACGCATTGAATTAGTTAAAATTTTGCACATTTTAGCTGAAAATCATTGATTTTTTTATTTACTCAGATTACTCTGTGCGCCATTGAATTTGTCTAAGTTTTGCTCGTTTCACTCGCAAATCGCTATAATAGTTTACCGCTCTTCTCTAAAATACGGCATGGACAATCCTGCCGGGCCCATGTCTTCTTTTCTATTCTTGTGTGTACTAACAATTACAATAAGTATAGTGGCTGCATAGGGCACCATATCAACGATGTACTGTGATACATTAATACCCATACTCTGAAGCCTGTATCCTAGGATATTCAGCCCTCCGAATAGGAATGCTCCAACGAGCGCCTTTGACGGCTTCCAGGAGGCGAATATGACCAACGCTACTGCAATCCATCCACGGCCTGCCACTACATTTTCCTGCCAAACAGGAATGTTTACCAGCGACATATAGGCACCGCCTAGTCCGCATAAGGCACCGCCAACAATAATATGCACGTATTTGTAAAGGTCTACATTGATGCCGGAAGCATCTGCTGCACCAGGGTTCTCTCCTACTGCTCTAAGGTTCAGGCCTTTTTTAGTTTTTCTCAGATATATTGACCCGATAATTGTCAGCACATAGCCTAGATAAATAAATAAATCCTGCTGAAAAAACATCGGACCGATAATTGGAATATCCTCAAGAAGAGGAATACTCATATTTGCAAAAAGGGACTTTACAGTAGCTGGCGCAGGTACCCCTACAAAGCTTTGTCCAACAAAGCTAGCAAATCCTGTCCCAAAGATAGTCAGGGTTAGTCCAGTTACTGTTTGGTTTGCCTTTAAAGATACAGTAAGGACGGCATAAATAGCTGCGCCTACGGCCCCAGCACCGATGGCTCCTAATAAGGCGAGGAATGGATTCAGCGTCCATAAACCTACGCCAAAGCCCATAACGGCACCCATAAGCATCATACCTTCTACACCCAGATTTAGGTTACCGGCCTTCTCTGTAATGAGCTCACCTAAAGTGGCAAATAGCAAAGGAGTTCCCGCCACAACAGCTGCGGCTAAAAAGGATTCTAACATTATGCCACCTCCTTCTTTTTCCCTAAGCTGCTGCCAAAGGAAACTTTATACTGTATAAAAAATTCACTTCCTAATACAAAAAACAAGATGATACCTTGAACCATATCCGCTACTGACGCAGGAACAGACATAGCAACCTGTAAATAGGCTCCCCCCTGAAGTAGAATAGCAAAGACGACACATACTACTAAAATAATTGGAGCAGAGAGCCTACCCAGCCATGTAGTAATAATTGCAGTAAAACCGTATCCACCTGACAATGTAGAGGTTAGGGTTTTTTCTATGGCAGAGGCTTGTATCATACCGGTCAGCCCGCACAGTCCTCCAGAAATTAACATTGAAATAATAATGACAGAGCTAATATTCATACCTGCATATCTTGCTGTTTGTATACTTTCTCCCACCACATTTATTTCAAAGCCCTTTTTCGTATGGTTAATAAAAATATATACTAGAACCACTAGGACAAGAGCGATAATCCAGCCTATGTGGATGCCAAAAACACTGGGAAGAATGGCGTTCTGCGCAAAGTTGGCTATTTTGGGAAAGCCTTGAGATGCTGGATCCTTCCACGGACCATATTGCAAATAAGTTACCCATTTAATAGCGATATAGTTCATCATTAAAGTAAATATGGTTTCATTGGTTCCATATCTAGCTTTAAAAAATGCGGGAATAAAAGCCCAAATTCCTCCGAAGATCATACCCATTAGAGCCATCAGCACCAGCATCAAGGGTCTTGATAAGGTTTCCGGTGCATTGAAGGCCACAAGAGCTGCCCCAAAGGCACCCATCATAATCTGGCCCTCTCCCCCGATGTTCCAGAACTTCATTTTGAAAGCCACAAGAATTCCAAGGGAAGTAATCAATAATGGGATAGCTTTAATAACCGTCTGATGAATTCTTATTTCTGTACCGATGGCACCCATGACGATTTGCCTGTAAACCTCCACAGGATTAAAGCCTAAAATTGCGATTACAAGGCCTGCACATACAATGGAAAGAATAATCGAGATGGCATGAATCATAGCTGATCTGTTTTTTGGCAGATCAGGACGTTTCGTGATTTTTATCATATTGCCTCCTCCCCATCAATACTAGTACCCGTCATCAGAAGTCCAATTTCCTCCTTGGTGACCTTTGAAGGGTCTACGATTCCTGTTACTTTTCCATTGCAAAGAACCATGATACGATCGCAAAGCTCCATAAGCACGTCAAGGTCCTCCCCTACAAATAACACCGCAACCCCTGCTTCCTTCTGTTCATTTAGCAAGTCATATATTTTATAAGATGCTCCGATATCCAGTCCTCTAACCGGGTAAGCAGTAATTAGAACCCTAGGGTTTGAATCAATTTCCCGGCCAAGGAGTACCTTTTGAATATTACCTCCAGATAGTTTTCTTACAGGAGAGTTAATTCCTGGTGTCTGAATATCTAGCTTATTTACAATTCTAGTTGCTTTTTTTGCACATTCTGCCCGTTTTAAAAATACCCCGGGCTGATTTTGATAATCCTTTAAAATAATATTATGAACAATATCCATGCTTCCTACAAGCCCCATTCCCAGCCTATCTTCTGGTATGAAGCCCATTCGTATTCCTAGCCGAATAATATCTCTAGGTGTTTTCCCAATGATATTTTCACCTTCAAAGAAAACCCTTCCCTTTTCAGCGTGAGTTAAACCGGCAATACATTCGCAAAGCTCCTTCTGGCCACTTCCTGCTACTCCTGCCACACCCAGGATTTCACCGGTGGAAAGAGTAAAGCTCACATCCTCCAGAGCATTTTTCTTATCTTGATCCAGGACTGTAATATTATCTACTTCAAGAATACTTTTCTTGTTTTGCGTATTCTTCTTTTCTATGGAAAGATCAATTTTCTTTCCTACCATCATTTCAATCAGGTTAGATACCTCTACTGTAGCTGTATCCACTGTATCAATTGATTTTCCCTTTCTTAGAACTGTAATGCTGTCACTGATTTCCATTACTTCATTAAGCTTATGGGTAATAATAACAACAGCACAGCCTTGCTCCTTCATATTGCGTATGATTTGAAACAGCCTTTTAATTTCTTGGGGGGTCAATACAGCAGTGGGCTCATCCATAATCAAAATTTTTGCGCCACGGTATAATACTTTGATAATTTCCAAAGTCTGCTTTTCCCCAACAGACATATTATATACTTTTTTGTCCGGATTAATATCCAAACCATATTGGTCAGATATTTCTTTAATTTTCTTTGTTAAGTCTTTTCCTTTAGTAAAGATACCGCCCTTTGGGCCAAGAACAATATTTTCTTTTGCCGTCAGAACGTCCACTAACTTAAAATGCTGGTGAACCATTCCGATTCCCAGCTCAATCGCATCTTTCGGTGAAGAAAAGTGAACCTCTTTACCATGTATATAAATAGAACCGCTGTCAGGGTTATAAATCCCCGACAGCATGTTCATCAATGTGCTTTTTCCTGCGCCATTTTCCCCCAGTAGCGCATGAACTTCTCCATTGTATACCGTTAAGTTCACATCTTCGTTGGCCTGTACCAACCCGAAAGCTTTTGAGATATTTACCATTTTAATTGCAATATCTTCTTGCATTAATAGCCCTCCAGATGTTTTTTTGGTTACTTTTAAATGTGGCTTATATTAGCTGCTTGCGCTAGTTGCACCTTCAACTAATTTTACCATTGTCCAGATTTCAGCTCTATCAAGGGCCTTTCCTTCTTCACCCAAGGTAGTTCCATCATTGAATTTAACAGGTCCTACAAAAATTGGGAATTCCCCAGCTAAAATCTTTTCTTCTACAGCCTTCACTTGCTCCTGAACTTCTGCTGGAACTAAGTCTGTCATCTCTGCCAGACCTACATATCCGTCTGCCATAGTTCCGTAATAGCTTTCAGGCTTCCAAGTACCGTCTAAAATAGCTTGTACCTGTTCAATATAGTATGCTTCGTGATGCCAGATAGGTGCAGTTAGGTAAGCTCCAGGAGCTGCCTCTCTGCTGTCCATATTATATCCAATAGCATATGCTCCTGCCGCTTCTGCAGCGATTTGAGGTCCAGTTGTGTCAGAGTGTTGCTCTATAACGTCGCATCCCTGAGCTAGAAGTGCTTCCGCAGCTTCCTTTTCTCTTGCTGCGTCTACCCATGCATTAGTATATACAACTTTTACCTCAACATCAGGATTTACGCTCTGAGCACCTAAAGTAAATGCGTTTATTCCAATAATTAATTCAGTATAATCGAATGCTGCTACATATCCAATCTTGTTTGTTTCAGTCATCAAGCCTGCGATCATACCTGCAAGATATCTTGGCTCTTCCATAGCGCCAAAGTAGTTGCCAAAGTTTGTATCGTTCATTTTATTTCCTGAGAAGTGTAGGAAAGTTATATCAGGATATTCAGCTGCAAGCTCTTCCATGGAGTCCATGTATCCGAAGCTTGTCCCGATAATAACAGTTGCGCCCTGGTCCATCATCAATAAAGCTGCGCTCTTTACTTCCTGCTTTTCTTCAGGAACATTTTCTACCTTCAAGGTTTTGACTCTGCCATCGAAATATTCTTCCATGGCCTGTCTGCCTCTATCCTGAGCTTCTGAGAAACCACCGTCTGTAGCCGGTCCGATGTAAATAAATCCAACAGTTAATTCTGGTTCACCAGATGGTGTTTGACCATCGGCTCCATTGTCAGCGCCGCCACCACAGCCTGTTAAAGCTGACATTGCAAGTACAAGAACTAGTAACACTGCCAAAAACTTTTTCATAACTTTTTCTCCTCCAAATTGCTATAGTTGATACTAAAATAAAATCCTATATTAATATACCCTTTTACGCTATTTTGCGTCAAGCAATATGGTCATAATTATTGATAAAATGTCGATAAAGATTTATAATGTTTGTGTTATGACGAACATTCGACTCGAGTTCTCTGTTTTTTGTTCCTGATGGCTTTATGGTTACAGGACGGGCATTCCTTGACAGTCATTATGCAAAGTTAATTTTACCCTCGACTATAGATTCTATGATGGCCAAAGATTCTAACCGATATCCCTTTTCCTTCAACCTATTACCGCCACCTTGAAATTGTTTTTCTATGGCTACAGCAATCCCTGCAAGCTTTGCCCCTGCCTGATGTACAATGTCTGCTAGCCCCAAGGCTGCTTCCCCATGGGCGAGAAAATCATCAATGATAAGGACTACGTCATTCTCTGTTATATATTTTTTTGCGACTCTAACAACAGATACTGTATTCTTGGTGAATGACTTCACCTCGCTGCCGTAAAATTCCTCCGTCATGGTGCTTGGAGATGTCTTTTTAGCGAAAACTACAGGAATATTTCCAAAATGCTTTGAAGCCATGCAAGCAATTCCTATGCCTGAAGCTTCAACTGTAAGAATTTTAGTTATACCGCAGTTACAAAAACGTTTTTCAATTTCTTCTCCGATTTGATCTAAAAGTGCTACGTCAATTTGATGGTTTAAAAAGGAATCTACTTTAACAATCTCAGTTCCAATAGCAACACCATCTTCTATTATTTTCTTCTTTAAAGCCTCCATTTATCCTCCTAATCTGTTATATGCCTAGCCTAATTTTTTAAACAAAATGATGGCAGAGCTATACTAAAAATTTGTCCACACCTTTTCTAAATCTGGTAGCAGAAAATGGCCTGGACAAAAGAAATTTGCATAGTTAGATTCTACAAAATATTACACGAAAATGCAATGCTTTTATCTATCTAGATATCTAGACGCCTAAGGAGTGTAGGTGCTGCCTAGATGTTGGTGTTTCTTGGCGGATTCCTAGGGGTCGGTTCGACCTTGGTGTAGTACTTTTCTAGGAGAGTCCTAAGAGTGTAGTTGCTTCACTAGTGTGTCCTAGGGGTAGCGCATGCTAGGTTAATCCAATTAGTCCCAGATGGATCCTAAGTGCTTTCAAAAATGTAGCAAATTTTCGATGTTTTGAATTTTAATTGAAGGGTATCATAATTTATAATTAAGGCAAATGTGCAATAAAAGAGGAATGCTCAGGCTATATAGCTAACTATTATTTCCTAGCTTCCCTGATTTGAATTTTGCACCAAGGCCAAAATCCATAGTATTTAAAAATTATATCCGGGATATGCTTTATCTCAATTATAGGAGGTTGCTATGTTAAAGACTGAAGTTTCAATACTACTCAACGATCAAATTAACAAAGAGTTCTATTCCGCTTATTTGTACTTAGATATGTCAAACTATTACTACGATCAAGGCTTGAATGGCTTTGGAAATTGGTTTAGGGTGCAAGCGCAAGAGGAACAGGATCACGCCATGTTATTCCTGCAATATATGTTGAATAATGGAGAAAAGGTCACCCTTGATGCCATTGCCGCCCCCGATGTTCCTTTTGAGGATTTCAAAGCGCCTTTAGTTGCAGCCCTTGAGCATGAACAGTATGTAACGGCATCCATCAATAATATTTATGAGGAAGCCTCTAAACAGAAGGACTACCGAACTATGCAATTCCTCGGCTGGTTTATCACAGAGCAAGAAGAAGAAGAGCGAAATACTGGGGACTTGATTCAACAATATGACTTGTTTGCAAGTGATGGAAAGGGCCTTTATCTCATGGATAGTGAATTAGCAGCCAGAGTACACACGCCTCCTTCTTTAGTATTGGATTAAAAACTGATAATACCATTGGACAACACACACAGCACTACACTACCACCTAATGAAGAAGCGAGGATTTTTTCCTCGCTTTTTCCATTTTACTTCTTAATTTGCTTTATAAAATCTAAATTCCGTGCCGCATCCTGAAAGGTTTAGGAATGTGGAACTACAAATTTAACCAACTAAAAGATCCGTTATATATTCTTCTACATTTTCTTTTGGAATGTTTAAAGGTATAGACAGCTCACTGTACAACAATTCTTCAGCTTGCTTCATATACTTTTTGTCAATCTGACCTATTCGCTTACCGCTAACAGGTTCATTCTGTTTCTTTTCATAAACGGTCTTAATGATTTTAATCCATTCTTTGCAATCCATGGTATTGAGAGCACTTTTGTATTTTTCTTCTAGAGCCCTATGATTACTTTCATCAATTGTTGAAATTTCAGGAATTAAATTGATTAATTCTTGAACCTCTTCCTTTGTTATGACGCGACGCATAACAACCCTTGAGTTATCAATAGGTGAATAAATTATACTATTATCACAAAATACAGGTTTTAGCATGTAATATTTTTTATCACTGCTTTCATCGTAAAAATCTGGTTTGCCAATGCCTTCTACCTTGCAAACACCGTCGTTCCCATATACTATATATTCATTGATTTTGAACACTATTTCCCTCCTCTCTCTTACGGACAAGCATTATGAGCACCATAATCCCCTACATAACTGAAAAATTGCAGCCATCTAAAGCTGGGCAATTTCTGTATAAATTCTGTCTAGCATAACTCATTCTGAGTTTTGGACAGAATGTTAAACTGGAAAACTGCTGCCAACTAAATCTGGGCAATTTCAGTATAAAGCCTGCCTTGGAAAACACTGCGTGTTACCGGCAGGATGTTAAAAAGTGCAAAGACTAAAAATTCACTTGTTGTTATGTTTGCTTGCTGTATTACTAGAACAGTTCGTAGATAAAAAAACACACCTGCCTCAAACTGAGCCACATGCATTTTTAAGTGCATATTTCAATAGCATCTTCAAATAGAATAAATAATCAGGATTCATGAACTCCTATTTGCCAGTTCTCATCTTAAATATGATAATATTTTTCCCTACTCAACCTATTATACCACAAATTGCAGATTTTAGTAAGCATTTTTCGGAATAGTTCATCCAGATATGCTTCTTCGACAATAAAAAACAAAATTCCTCCAGATTTTTGTAGAAATTCCGAATAAGATTATGCTGATGGTGTCAGATACCCGTGTTTCTGATGCTGTTAGGCACCATTTTTCTTGTTATTGATGGTCAGATACCATTATCGTTAAACTACGATGAGTAAATGTCTGAAAACTCTATGTGGGCAGATTGTATTAGTCGACTTCCATTGGTAAATTCGGTAATTGGCATTTCCATTTGTTCCTCTCCCACCATTTCATCAGGCAGTAGAATTGTGAAGGTTGTCCCTATACAGATTTGACTTTTGACGGATATACTTCCGCCCAGCGCTTCAACAAAGGCCTTCACTAGAGATAGGCCAATGCCACTTCCTTCAGCCCTCTTTGAAAATGGATTATCCAATTGATTAAACCGTCCGAATATAAAGTCTAGCTTATCAGAGGGAATACCAATTCCCGAATCCCTCACTTCAACCCGTATTTTATCTTCATGTAAATCTAAACTCACATCCACGAACTTATCTTTTGGCGTAAACTTGATCCCATTAGAAAGAAGATTCAGTAGTATGCGCTCATATTTCTCATCATCGATTCCAATAATTTTAGATTCTATGGAGGAGAAAAAGCGAACCTTTACACCCTTATCAGCAGCATAGCTTTCCACTGATTCGGTTATTGCTTTAGTTAGACTTACAATATCAATGTTAATCTTACGCAAGTTAATCCTTCCCTCATTGGCTCGCGCTACATCTAAAATATTGTTAACCAACCTCATCTGTCTATAAGTATTCTGTCTGATAATATTAATATACTTCTTTACTTTACTAGGCATTTCATCCGCATAAATAAGGTTTAAGGCCTGTACTGCTGTATTGATGACGTTAATGGGGGTTTTGAATTCGTGAGAAACAAAAGAAAGAAATTCCTCCTTGAGGGCAAGGCTTCTTTCAAGAGCTGCATTTTTTTCCCGCTCTACCTTTAGAAGGGCTTCCGAGGCTCGTACACGCTCCACAGATTCCAAGATTCGACGAGCTGTTTCTTGTACCAGCTCCACTTCTTCCGGTAGCCAGTTGCGTGGGGTATCTTGTATAACAGTAAGATTTGCAACTGGTATATAACGTTTAATAATTGGTACGGAAATGCAGGCACAAATATTTTGAGACAGGTAAAAAGAACGTTCCTCCTCAGAGTATTCAGGGAGATGTATATCATGGATGACCGATTCTCTGCACATAGGAATGACGCGCTTTATTATGAATTGCTGCTGATTGATTTCACTATAGCTTGAGCGTGACGCTCCCAAGTGTTCAGTAAGTAGGCGGGTAGCGATTTGACTGATTAATGTAATATTCGTTAGATGATGGATTTGGTCGTTTAGCTTAAGTAGGAATGCCTGCCGCTCCTCGTTCCGGCGTAGCACTTCTTCGCTCCTCCGTGCCAGCTCCTCCATTCTTTTACGCTCCGTGATATCCCAGATCATGCTAATAAAACCCACAGGGGTGCCCTTTTCATCCACCATAAGTGAGGATTTTTCCATCACATTAATTTTTGAGCCGTGTCGACAAACATGGATGCACTCAGTACTCGTTGCTTTTCCCATTATCAATCTACGCCTTGGCTCTTCTTGGCTCACACATAAATAATGCGATTGTAACAGGGATTTCACGTTCTGCCCTAGGGCCTCTTCCTTCGTCCAGCCATAGGTGCTCTCCGCCTTTTCGTTCCAATAAACGATATCAGAATCCATATCTGTTGCGATAATTGCGTCGCAAACCTCATCTAGCATCTTCGCTTGACAGAAAAGTATATCTTCACGATTTAATTCCATATCATTTGCATTCGAAAATTCCAGCTTATCCATGTAGGTACCTCACACTATTTTCAGAAATGGTAGAACTGTCTATTATCATGCATGTTATATATCTTTTTAATTTTATATAATAAATTGGATAAAAGCAATAGTTTTGGATCTTGTCGAAAATTTAACTAAGTCCTACAAAAAACAAGAAACTTTTCTACTAAAAAAGGTACAATAATACAATAAAATGATTATGATTTGAAATCAGCTGTTAAAGGTATTAGAATATAAGCTAAACTATATTTTTGCCAAAGTCAAATGTCGGAATAGCAAGGGATTCAACATCTCAAGTTGGAAAAGGTGTCTGACACCATAACTGGAAAAGGAATCAGACATCATAACTGAAAGGAGTATAGAATGACTGATAATATTTTGATTTCATATGATCCAAGCAATGGAGAGATTATTGGACAAGTAGAGAGGACAAGGATCGAGGATATTCCTGAAAAGGTGCAAGTTGCAAGAAAAGCACAGAAATTATGGGCTGAGCTTACGGTAGATGAACGCATTTCATATTTGGAGAAATGTGCTGAGTCCTTAAGTAATAAGGCCGATGAGATAACTCAACTGCTTAGTAGAGAAATGGGAAAGGATTTAAAGCGAGCTAGCAACGAGGTTCAAAGCTGTATTCAGGATGTTCCTTTCAAAACCCGAGAGATAAAGGAAGCGATTAAAACCAAGGTAATGGAAAATGACCGTATGAAAACCCAGCTTCAATACAATCCACTTGGTGTTTGCGCCGTTATTGCACCTTGGAACTATCCTGTATCCATGGGACATTGGCTCATCCTTCCTGCCCTAACTGCGGGAAATACAGTGGTATACAAGCCTTCCGAGGAAACACCCCTTGTAGCTGATGCCTATGTAAAGGCTTTTAACGAGGTGCTCCCTGAAGGTGTTCTTCAAATAATCCATGGCGACGGAGAGCAAGGAAGGGCCTTGGTCCAAGCAGATGTTGACCTAATCGGATTTACTGGCTCACGAGAAGCCGGAAAGAATATCATGAAGAGCGCAGCATCTGACTTAAAAAGGCTTATTCTAGAGCTTGGTGGAAAAGATCCATTAATTGTAATGGAGGACGCCGATATAGGCCGAGCAGCTCACTTTGCCGTTGCAAGCAGTTTGGAGAATACAGGCCAAATGTGCGTTGCTACAGAAAGAATTTTAGTTGACGAAAAGATTGCTGATGAATTTGAAAAACAAGCTGCTGCCAATGCCCAGCGCTATAAGGTTGGCCCTTGGACCGACCCTGAAGCCAATATTGGCCCCATTATCAATGAAAAGCAAAGAAACAAGATTTTAAGCCACATAGAGGATGCTATTGCAAAAGGTGCCAAGGTTTTGGCAGGAGGTGTTGATCATCCACCAAGATACATTCTTCCTACAGTCCTCACAAATATTACGGAAGATATGTTAATTTGGCAAGAAGAAACCTTTGGACCGGTGGTATGTATTAAAAGATATAGCGACATAGAAGAGGCGATTAAGCTAGCCAATGCCTCTGAATTGGGCCTTGGTGGTGTTGTCTTTGGGAATAAAGATGCAGAGGAGGTTGCAAACCGCCTAGAAGTAGGTATGGTAGGAATCAATCGAGGTCCTAGCGGATTGGGAGACATACCGTGGGTAGGAGCAAAGCAAAGTGGAATTGGCTATCACGGCTCACCTGATGGTCACAGGCAATTTACGCAAGCACGTGTAGTAAGTAAAAGAAAATAGCTAGATTAGATTTCATATGAGCGGCAAAAAACTAAATTATGCTGAGAGAGTATGCGGTTAATAGTAAATTAAGCAAAAAGTATATGGTAAAAGTAAAATAATGGTTGATTTATAACCATTATTTTACTATATTGGATAGGACGATGAAAAAATACAATGAATATATCCAATAAATATCTGTCAAATATTTCGTGCTAACGAGGAAATCATGAAAAAAAACCAGTTTATCATCACACTATTTATCATAATACTACTCTTAGCTTTTCCTATTGAAAGCCATGCTGGAAATAAGGGTAAGAAACAGAAATCTGAAGCAAAAATTCCTGTATTAATGTATCATCATCTTTCTTACGACGATCCAAAGGGGAATCCATCGATTACATCTCCAGATAAATTCAGAGCAGAACTGGAGCTTTTAAAGGACCGAGGGTATACCACCATTTTTTTCAAAGACTATATAAATCATATTGAATCTGGAGCACCGCTACCGGAAAAACCTATCATTATCACATTTGACGATGGTTATTACTCCAACTTCCAATACGCCTTTCCTATCTTAAAAGAGCTGGAAATGAAGGCTACCATTTCGATTATAGGCTGGTCCATGGGGAGAGAATATCATAAAGACAATGTAACGAAGATTATTAAACATTTTTCTTGGGAAGAAGCAAAGATCATGTACGATAGCGGGCTCATCGATATTCAGCACCATTCTTTTGATCTTCATGATAATAAAAATGGTGTCAAAGGGGTTAGCAAAATGCCTGGAGAGTCAAAAGAGGATTATTTTAAGCGCTTTGTACGAGATACTTTACTACTAAAGACACTAATCCAAACAAAGATTGGGAATGAGGTCATTGTTTATACATACCCTTATGGAAAGTATAACGAAACTACAGAAAAACTCCTTCGAAAAATGGGATTCAAAGCAACCCTCTCTGTTCAAAAAGGTGTATCTGACTTCAATACTAGCCTTTATGGAATAAAAAGATATAACATGGCTCCTAATGTTTCAAGTGAAAAAATTATAAATGAAATAGAACGCAAAAGAACAGGCCACAGCCATTAGACCGAGAGATGATTGGCTGTGGCTGCCTGCCACAGCCAATCATCTCTCGGTCTAATGGCTGCAGAAAAAACTGGCTGGCGATTTTTATATCGCCAGCCAGTTTTATATTACAGCCACGGCCAATCATCTCTCGGTCTTTGGCAGGTTTTTCCCTGCCACGGCCATTCATCTCTCGGTCTATTGGCCGTATTCTTCTACTAGGTTTCTTGCGCAAAGGATTCCGCTTGCTGCGGCTTGGGATAGTGAGTGGGTAACCCCGGATCCATCTCCCAATACATAAAGTCCTTTCACCTTGGTCTCCAATCTGCTGTCTACTTGGACCTTGGAGTTGTAGAATTTTACTTCTACGCCATATAAAAGAGTGTCCTCATTAGCAGTACCTGGGGCAATCTTATCCAAGGCATAAATCATCTCTATGATATTATCCAGCTGCCTTTTCGGAATAACCAAGCTCAAGTCCCCAGCGGTTGCCTTCAATGTGGGGCGAGTAAAGCATTTTTTCATACGTCTTTCACTACTTCTTCTTCCTTTGACTAAGTCGCCAAATCGTTGAAGGAGAACGCCACCACCAAGCATGTTGCTTAGGCGAGCGATAGATTCACCATATTCATTGCTATTCTTAAAGGGCTCGGTGAATTTATTGGAAACCAGTAGAGCAAAGTTGGTGTTTTCAGATCTCAGGCTAGGATCAGAGTAACTATGACCATTTACTGTAACGATACCATTGGTGTTTTCTGCAACGACTTCCCCATAGGGGTTCATGCAGAAGGTTCTTACCATATCATTATACTTGTCCGTTTTATAAACAAGCTTGCTTTCATATACATCGTCGGTAATATGCTTAAAGATCTCTCCAGGAAGCTCAACACGTACACCAATATCAACCCTGTTTTTCTTTAGAGGGATTTCAAACTTCTCACAAATATCGGAAATCCATTTGGATCCTGACCTACCAGTGGCCAATACCAGATCCTTACATTGGAATTCTTCCCCCTTATCCGTAATAACTATAAATCCGTCATCTATCTTTTCCACATCTGCTACAGATGTACGGAGCTTGATGTCAATTCTATCCTGAACGTATTCAAACATTTTTTGCAATATCTTTACATTCCTATCTGTTCCAAGGTGTCTAACCTTTGCATCCAGTAGGTGAAGGTTGTTTTGTAGGGCAAGGGTTTTCAGGTTTGAATTTTTTGTGGAGTAAAGCTTCGCATCTGCACCACCCAAGCTGCACAATACAGAGTCAACATATTCCATTAGCTCTAGGGCTTCATCCGGCCCTATATAGCTATGAAGGTCTCCACCAAACTTATTGGTGATGTTGTATTTTCCATCTGATAGCGTTCCTGCACCACCATATCCATTCATAATATGGCAAGGGGCACAACGAATGCAATTCGGAACCTTTCCGGATTTAATAGGACATACTCTTTGTTCTAGCCCTGCGCCCTTATCAATTAATAGTACCGATGCCTTATTGGGAAGCTTTGTCATCTCATAAGTCATAAAACCTCCGCTAGCACCTGCACCCACTATAATTACATCATATTTTTTCATCTTTAGTTCTCCTAGTTCTCCAATTCTTTTTAGTATATCTAGAAAGCCATTTGATCGCCTAGTTTTACGCGGCTTTTTAGCATATTATAACGTTTTTCTTTAGAGTCTCTACTTGTCTATTTCTTTAATTCCTCTATATATTTTTCTGCTTGGACAGCTGCAATTGCCCCGTCTGCTGCAGCGGTAACTACCTGCCTTAGGCTCTTTTCTCTAATGTCACCTGCAGCAAAAACACCAGGCACATTTGTTTTCATGTCCTCATCCGTAAGAATGTACCCTCTTTCCGAAAGATTAATCTTACCTTTATAAATCTCCGTATTTGGGCTATTTCCAACATAAACAAAAATTCCAAAGGTCCCATCCTCCGGGTTTGCTTTTATCTCAGTGACTGTTCCATCCTTGACATTTTCAACAACCAAGGATTCAATCATACCGTCACCTTTGATTTCCTTAACAATTGTATCATACATAAAATGTATCTTTTCATTATTAAAAACTTTCTGTTGGATGCTTTTCGCTGCTCGGAGCTCGTCCCTTCGGTGAATAATGGTCACTTTTTTTGCAAACTTTGTCAGGAAAATCGCTTCTTCTAAAGCCGCATCCCCACCCCCGACGACAAATACCTCTAGGTTGCTGAAAAATGGAGCGTCGCATGTGGCACAATAGGAGACCCCTCGACCTCTGAATTCTTCCTCACCAATACATCCGATGGAATTGGGATAAGCACCACTGGCTAAAATGACAGCCTTTGCCAGGTAAGTATCTTTTTCACAGACTACCTTTTTAATTTCACCTTGAATATCTACATCCTTCACTGTATCATAGACTTTCTCTACTTTGAATTTTTCAGCTTGAGCGGACATGCGCTGCACAAGGCTTGCCCCGTTTTCCTCCTCTATTGATCCTGGATAATTTTCGATTTCAGATGTGCTGATGATCTGCCCACCTTCTTGCATTTTCTCTATCATCAATGTTTTCAACATTGCTCTTCCTGCATAAATACTTGCAGACAACCCAGCAGGACCCGCTCCGATTATTATCAAATCATATTCTTTCATTTTCTCCTCCTTACTTACCAAGTAGTAATCACCTTCGTTTTGAACCAATAACAGGGATTGGTGTTTTGTCTAGTTTGTTTATATTATCCCCCTTGAGATAATATTTAGTTTCCATAGCGATGATTCCGTTAAGTAGAAGTATACAAATTATGTTGGGAATGGTCATAAGGATATTTAACGCATCTGCAATATTCCAAACAGTTCCCAGAGCCATAACAGCACCCATAAATACTAAAATTACATAAATTGCTTTATATGGCTTAATAATGCCTTTGCCAAACAAGTATTCTGCGCCCCTTTCACCGTAATAGGACCAGCCCAATATGGTGGAAAAAGCAAAGGTAATGAGCCCAAAGGTCAAAATTATAGGTCCTACAACAGGTATCTGGCTAAATGCAAAGCTGGTCAATATTGCCCCATCTGCCGCTCCTGCCAAATTTTCCGCATTCATTCCAGGAGTTTTGATGATGGTACTGACTATAACTAAACCGGTTAATGCGCAGACCACCACGGTATCCCAGAAGGTCCCCGTTGCAGAAACCAATGCCTGCCTTACAGGATTTCTCGTCTGGGCTGCTGCAGCAACGATAGGAGCCGAACCCATTCCCGATTCATTAGAGAAAAGCCCTCTAGCAATACCGAATCTAGCTGCTGCCAAAACTGACGCTCCTACGAATCCGCCCCCTGCCGCTTGGGGTGTAAAGGCAGATGTGCATATAAGGACTACAGAATCCCATAGGAATTCCCTATTCATGACCATTATAACAATAGAACCGAGAATATAAAAGATAGCCATAAAGGGTATCAACTTTTCGCAAGCACTAGTAATGGAATGTACCCCTCCAATAATTACTGCCGCAACAATGATTGCCATAGCCAAGCCCGAAATCCACAGTGGAAGATTGAAGTTTTCATACACCACCTTGGAAACTGCGTTGGCCTGAACGGTAGCTCCAATACCGAAGGCTGTTAGTGACGCAAAGAAAGCGAATAAAACTCCCAGCCATTTCATATTTAAGCCTCTTTCGAGGGCATACATGGCCCCACCTAGCATGGTCCCATCTGAAGTTTTTACTCTATATTTAACAGCGACTAATGATTCTGCATACTTTGTTGCAATACCAAAGACACCAGTCAACCAGATCCAAAGCACTGCCCCAGGCCCGCCCAAAGCGATGGCTGTTCCCACACCTACAATGTTCCCAGTTCCTATGGTTGCCGCTAGGGCCGTTGTTAGAGCACCAAACTGGGATATATCGCCGACTCCTACTTGATCCTTTGTAACAGAAAGCCGGATACCCAACCCGATTTTTTTTTGGATAAATCCGGTCCTTATCGTCATAAAAATATGTGTACCGAATAACAAGATTAGCAGCGGTGGCCCCCAAAGGTATCCATTAAGCCAAATTAAAAAATGATTAACAGTGTCCATTAAATTTTCCTTTCTATGTATCGATTAATAGATTCTTAATCAACACCCTGTTATTATATAGAATTTTAAGGGTGATTGCCATATGTTTTGTACAGAATTCAAAACAGAATTTCCTATCCTTCTTGATGCTATTGCTTTCAGCATTGGTAATCAGCCCTTTAACTAGCCATGCTGTTTTGAGTTTTGCTCTTGCTATTATTAATTCTATCCATTACATAGGGTGAGACATTTTATAAAGTATATGTTAAAATAATCAAAACAATTAGTCTCAGGAGGATAATTATGAAGAACAAAATAAATTTTAAGCATTTATTTGCAGCCCTTGTCCTGATAATCGGTGCCATTTACGGTTTATACTCGGGTCTTGCCGATGGATATAATAAATACTTTGTTATCCCCAGTGTTATCTTTCTATTTCTTGGTATTCTCTTTGCGAGAAATATTAAGGCTAGATAAGGGACACAAAAAAATGAGACAGGTAACCTGCCTCATAAGTGAATAATTTTCGTTTTTAATTTTGTTCTTTTCTTACTAGCAAAATTTCAGCGATTTATTCTTCTTCTGTTGTTATTTTTTCGAACTCTTCTACAACTTTCTTGAACTCTTCGTCATCTTCAATGTCAATTAGTTCAAACTCTTCATCACTTGTTTCTTTATATCCGTAAATATAAACATCGTCAGAACCATCTTCAGGAATCAATGCAATGTATTCTTTACCATCTAAATCGAAGACGCCCATGATTTCGCACTCCACCTCTTGGCCGTCGTCAAATTCAAGTGTCAAATAATCAGCTTCATCGCCACAGCCACAATCACCGGCCATGCAGTTTTCTTTATCTTTATCAGTCATAATAACCCTCCATAATTTTCTAAGTTATAATTTACGATAACTATACCATTATCTTCTACTTTTATCAATTGAATTATTCATTTTTTATTTCACTTTCTACTGGCTTCTCCTTTGAGGATTTCAAGGACCATTCCATAATATTTTTAGCCACAGGCTCCGTCATTCCCGGTACTGCACAGAGCTCCTCAATGTCAGCCTCCTTTATTTTTTCGATGCTCCCAAAATGAGCCAGCAATGCGTTCTTGCGTTTCTCTCCTACACCTTCTATCTCATCTAGCACGGATCTTTGCAGCTTTCTATTGCGAACTCCCCTATGATATTCTATAGCAAATCGATGGACTTCCTCTTGAATAGATGCAATATATTTATATAGTACAGGGTTCATTTTTAAATCAATTTCCTTATTTTCATACAGGAGAGCCCTTGTCCGATGTTTATCGTCTTTTACCATCCCGGCAATGGGGATATCTATTTTCATGGCCTTGAGCACCTGAGCTGCTGCGGAGACCTGCCCCTTGCCTCCGTCCATTAATATTAAATCAGGAATTTTTGCGAAGCCTTTATCCCCTTTTTCCCACCGTTTGAACCTGCGGTATAGAACCTCCTGGAGGCTGCCGTAATCATTGGGCCCCTCAATGGTTTTTATTCTAAATCGTCTATAGTCCTTTTTTACTGGCCTGCTTCCTTCAAAAACTACCATGGCGCCGACAGAATCAACCCCCCCAGTGTTGGAAATATCATAGGCCTCTATCCTCCAGGACTTAGGGTTCCCGGGAGCCTTAACTAATTCTTCCGAGCCTTTTCCGAAAAACTGTTCTAGAGCAGCATTGATTGCATCGGTTCTTTCCATATGGCGCCGTGCCTTATCGTCCAAGGTCTTTGTCATTTCTATAACATCGTGCTTTGCTAGGTCTAACAGGGCTTTTTTGTCCCCTTTTTGAGGAACTAGAATTTTTACCTTGCTTCCTCTCATCATGGAAAGCCATTTCTCTGTCAGCTCATAATCAGGAAGCTCCTTCTCCACAATAATTTCCTTTGGGATCATAGAATGATGTGTATAGTATTGCTTGATGAAGCCTGATACCACTTCCTTTTCCTCATGCTCTGCCATAGCCTGAAGATGAAAGCTCTCTCTGCCATTGAGTCTACCGTTTCTGATAAAGAACATGATGATATGGGCTCCCGTGTGTCCTTTGGCAGCTAAAATAACATCCATGTCTCCAGCAGTTAGTAAGACAACCCGCTGTTTCTCTGCAATGGCATCGACAGCAGCGATGTAATCCCTGTATTCTGCCGCTTTTTCAAAATTCAAGGCCTCTGATTCCTCTAACATTTTTTCATTTAGGTATTCTATAAGCTTTTTATTTTTACCATTTAAAAAATTTATTACTTGCTGAATATCCTCATTGTACTTATCCTTGTCCACATACCCATCACAGATGCCTCTGCATTGATTGATATGGTAATTCAAACAAGGCTTAAAATCCTTGGGAAACTTCTGAGTAGAACACCTTTTTAATGAATATATATCATTGAGTAGCTCAATTATCTGATTAACAGCTCCAACGTCGGTATAAGGACCGAAATATTTTGCTCCGTCATTGTAAATCTTTCTTGTCTTTATCAATCTTGGAAATTCTTCGTTTGTGGTTACTTTAATATAAGGGTAGGTTTTGTCGTCCCGAAGCAAAATGTTGTATTTAGGCATATATTTTTTAATAAGGTTGTTTTCAAGAATCAGCGCCTCCATCTCCGTATTTGTGGTAATGTATTCAAATTCCTCAATATGGCTGACCATGGCCCTAACCTTTGGGTCCTGATTCTTGGCAGACTGAAAATACTGGCGCACACGATTCTTAAGAGAAATTGCCTTTCCTACATAAATAACCTGCCCCAGTTTATCCTTGTGTAAATATACGCCGGGCTTATCCGGAAGCTTTTTTAGATTTTCTTGAATATCAAACATGGAACCTCTTTCTATTTTTCGAATAATTTAATTTAAAGGCATATTTAACCGATTTTTTCGTCATAGATCTATATATTAACAGTCTCTATTCTGTTATGCCTAGAAAGTAAGTCAATCAGCCGCTTATCATGTTTTCCGCTTTACTTGTCATTTTACTCATTTTTACTTATTTTATCACCCAATAGGCGTTTCTGCAATGTGTCCAATGTGCTTGTTATTGTCATATAAGATGTGTTTTTCCCATTTGTTGGTTAGCCAGATTATATAGATGATAGGGATATTTTGTAATCCAAATGCAAGTTATATTAAAGATAGGAAGGTTTATTTATGAAACGAGGTTCAGGAGTCTTACTCCACATTAGTTCCCTCCCCGGCAAATATGGAATTGGCACCTTTGGTAAGGAAGCCCGAGCATTTGCTGATTTTCTTAAGGATGCTGGTCAGAGCTTCTGGCAGGTTTTACCTTTGTGCCCTACTAGCTTTGGGGATTCTCCCTACCAATCGCCCTCCGCCTTTGCCCTCAATCCATACTTTATTGATTTTGAGCTTCTAAAAGAGGATGGACTATTGGAAATAAAGGACTACAGGGATTTTTATTCAGGTCACAATTCTAATCATGTTGACTATAATTATCTTTTTGTCAACCATCAGCAGGTGTTGAAAATAGCCTTCCAAAATGTGGGCAAAGAACCACACCCTTCGTTGGAAAGGTTCAAGCAAGCCAATCAAAGCTGGCTGGATGATTATGCCCTCTTTATGGCTCTTCAAAAACACTTTTGCTATGTTGGGTGGCAGAATTGGCCACTACAAATAAAGTTCAGAAAGCAAACCGCTTTGGAATATTACAAAGAAATTTTACAGGAGGAGATCCTCTATTTCCAATTTATACAGTACATCGCCAATAAACAATGGTTTTCGCTAAAGTCCTACATAAATCAACAAGGAATACAAATCATTGGTGACTTGCCTATCTATGTTGCTCCAGATAGTGCAGATACTTGGTCCAACGCTCAGGAAGGGATTTTCAAATACGATGAAAAGCTTAATCCCCTTTCTGTTGCAGGCTGTCCGCCGGATTATTTTTCACAGGATGGCCAGTACTGGGGCAATATCGTATATAACTGGGAGAAACATAAGGAAAATGAGTATCAGTGGTGGCTCAACCGTATAAAATTAAGCCTAACAACTTTTGACTGGGTCAGAATAGATCACTTTCGTGGATTTGAAAGCTATTGGGAGATTCCTTATGGAGCAGAAACTTCCGCCTATGGAAGCTGGAAGCCTGGCCCTGGGATGGATTTTATCAATACAATCAAGAGCACCTTGGGAGAAGTCAATATAATTGCTGAAGACCTAGGGTTTATGACAGAGGATGCAAAGGATTTTTTTAAGGAAAGTGGTTTTCCTGGTATGAAGGTCCTTCAATTTGCCTTTGATTCTGATTCAAAAAACCATTACCTGCCCCATAACTACGATAAAAACTGCGTTGTTTATACAGGAACCCATGATAACGACACAATACTAGGATGGTTTAAACATGCAAATGAAGAAGCTGTGAAATTTGCAGAAAGGTATTTCAATCTGAATATAAAAGAAGGGTTTCATTGGGGTATGATAAGAGGAGCTTTGGCTTCAACAGCGAACTTAGCCATCATTCCCATGCAGGATCTGCTGGGGCTTGGCAGTCATGCTAGAATTAACATTCCTTCCACTTTAGGTGGCCTGAACTGGAAATGGAGATTGCCCTCAGTAGGATGCGCTTCTGAGGAACTGGCAGCACGTTTAGCTAATCTGACACAGTTATATGGGCGGTAAGTTATACGGTCGGCTACACACAAAAAGATATAGGTTCTGCACTGCAGCCTAATCAGGCAACAGAACAGAACCTATTCCAACTGGCTGGTAATCCAGGGCCACCAACCGGCCCTCTAGTCCAACCCTTTTGACAATCTAAAACCGTCCTCTAGTACTACTATCCATTAGTTTTGTATATCTAAAATACTGATCCTGAGAGTTTTGAACCTTGCTCTCCATCCGCCTTTGTCTTTCTCTTCTGCGCTTCTTTCTCATCTTTACCTGCCTTCGTTTTATCAAGATATAGGCAGTCAACAGAACCAAAAGAAGTATAATTATAGTAACAATTATATTTTTTATTTTCTGAGCGGTGGAATCAGTAATTCCTACGATAGAAAGAAGCCCGCCTTCTAGGATGTCGCCGTTAGCAACAGCGTCTACTTGTCCGATGAGCTTGTCCCCTTCGTAAATTTCTACCACACCAACTTTTTGTCCCGCGGAAATAGGCGCTCGAACTTTATCCTCTAATATTACCTTTGTCTTCACCACCTCTGTGGACGCCTCAATTGGCAAGGTGGCAAAGGCAGTTTCTGCTGCAATAACTCCTACTTCTCTCACCGAACCTCGGTTCACCTTAATCTCACCAAGGTCTGCTCCTGCTTCAATAGCCAAGGCACATTTATAGTTGGCAAATCCATAATCTAAAAGAGCAATGCAATCTCCAAATCTTCCAGAGTCCGTGGATTTCAGAACAACTGCAATTAATTCTGTGCCGCCCCTCTTTGCACCTGCCACAAGGCAACCTGACGCCTGGCCAGTATAGCCAGTTTTTATGCCAGTAACCCCTTCGTACTTGGCTGGTCTTATTACACCGTTGGCGCTGACCTTCGTAACTTCATCATATAGAAGCCTGTTGGTGTTATATAGATATCGGGTTTCCTGCATGTTGGTTTCAGGGATGATATATCGATAGGTTGTTACCAATTCCCTGAATTTATCGTTCTTCATAGCCTCTCTTGCTATCATTGCAAGGTCGTAAGCAGTAGAAACATGTTCAGCGTCATGAAGTCCATGTGGATTAACGAAATTAGTATTTTTAGCGCCTAGCTCTACAGCTTTTTTATTCATCATTTCAGCGAAAGCTGGTATGGAGCCTGCAATCTCCTTTCCCAGCGCATCTGCAGCATCATTGGCTGATTCTGTCATAAGTGCATATAAAAGCTGCTCTACCGTCACCCGCTCCCCTTCCAATAGATAGATTCTGCTCCCTCCTGTAAAAGGAGTTTCATCATCTATAGTTACGGTTTTGTCTAAATCCAAATGCTCTAGAGCGAGTAAGGCAGTGATTATTTTCGTGGTGCTGGCTGGATACATTTGCTGATGCATATTTTTCTCGTAAAGGATTTCACCTGAAGCAGCATCTATCAAAACGCCGGTTTCTCCTACAATGGTGGGTGGCTCTGATGTGGCTGTAGAAACTACAGTGGAAGCGTTTAATACCAGCAATAATGTTAATATAATTGAAAATAGTCTTTTCATAGGGCCCTCGTCATTACTTTCCAAAAAAATAATCTGCTAATTCATATCCGTTGGAAAAAAATCTTCCTTTTTCCCCGGATACTTCATCAAATCTTCTATCAGAAAGCTCCGTTTCCTCATTCTCACTATGATAAATCACAAAAGGAACCGGATCTCCTGAATGAGTACGTATAGATAGTGGTGTTCTATGATCCGGGACTATCAGTACCTTAAATGCTTCCCCTGTGCCATATAAATAATCCAAGATGGGTTTCAGCACTTTTTTGTCGATTAGCTCCAAGGATTTGATTTTTCCTTGTAGATCTCCTTGATGGGAGCATTCATCTGGCGCTTCCAGATGAAGGTACACAAAATCTTTACCTTTCTTGTACTCGTTTATTGTGGCCTGTGCCTTTCCTTCAAAATTTGTATGAATGGTTCCTGTGGCACCCTCCACATCTATAGAATCCAATCCCGCACAAAGTCCTATGCCTTTTATCAAGTCTACAGCAGAGATAGTTGTCCCTTTAATTCCATATTTGTCATAAAATGATGAAAGGTTTGGCTTTCTTCCTTGTCCCCAAATCCATATGCTGTTTGCAGGATTTAATCCCTTTTTTATTCTTTCCAGATTTATAGGATGACTTGCAAGAATTTTATAACTTTCCTTCATCATTTTTGTGATAAAGTCAGATCCTTCGCCTCTTGGTAAATGGTCGCCTACTTTTTGGGTCAACACATCATGAGGAGGTGTTAAATCATAATCTATTGCACCGTTTTTAACGATTAACGCATGCCGATAGCTAACACCGGGATAAAACCTTAAGGTGTCTGTACCAAATTGTTCTTGAACGGCTTCTATCAATATTTTTGCTTCTTCATTGGTAATATCACCAGCACTGTGGTCCGTGATAGTCAAATCTTCGTAGCTTCCATCTCCAACAAGGGTTACTAGGTTTGTCCTAAAAGCAACATCTGTATCCTCCATCTGAATGCCCATACTTACTGCCTCCAGAGGAGATCTTCCTGTTAAGTAAACAGCAGGATCGTAACCCATAACAGATAAATTTGCCGCATCGCTACCTGGCGCAATTCCCTCTGGTATGGTTTGTACCATACCCACCTGCCCCTTGTGAGCCAATTTATCCATATTTATAATATTTGCAGCCTGTAGCGGTGTTTTCCCGCCAAGCTCCTGAATTTTTTCGTCTCCGGCTCCGTCAGGAACTAAGATCAAATATTTCATGAATTTCTCCTAACACTATAATACTAACTATTTTCTTGTTGGAACTTGTCCATAAAAGCAATCAATGCGTCAATGCCCTCCATAGGCATCGCATTGTAAATACTGGCTCTCATCCCACCGATGGAACGATGTCCACCAAGATTATAAAGCCCAGCTGCCTTTGCTTCCTTTGTAAATTTTTTATCTAAATCTTCATTACCTGTCACAAATACCACATTCATCAAAGAACGATCCTTTTTGCTGACAGGACATTTATATAGCTTGCTATTGTCTATATAATTGTATAATTTTTCAGCCTTTTCCCGATTGTTCTGCTCTAAAGCTTGGATACCGCCTATTCTTTTAATATATTTAAATACTTCACCGGCCATGTAAATGCCAAAAGTAGGTGGCGTATTATACATAGAATCATTTTCAGCATGAGTTCTATAGTCCAGATATACTGGAATGTCTTTAGAGGCAAGGCCAACCAAATCCTCTCTAATGATAACGATAGTCAACCCTGCAGGGCCAATATTCTTCTGAGCCCCCGCATAGAGCAAGCCAAATTTAGATACATCAATCTCTTCGGATAAGATACATGAGGAAACATCCGCCACAAGTGGGATGTCACCGGTATCGGGAATAGAAGAGAATTTGGATCCATAAATAGTATTATTTAATGTAATGTGTACATAATCAGCATCCTGAGTGAATTGATCCTTCTCAACCTCAGGGATATAAGAAAAAATGTCCTCCTCAGAGGTGGCTACAATATTTATCTGACCAAACTTCTTTGCTTCCTGAGCAGCCTTTTTAGCCCAGGACCCAGTCACAATGTAGTCAGCTTTTTTAGATTTTACCATCAGATTTAAAGGAATCATTGAAAACTGCAGGGTAGCACCACCCTGTAGAAATAGCACTTTATAATTATCCGGTATATTCATAATATCTCTGAGATTATTTTCAGCAGAATGGAGAATTTCCATGAACTCTGCAGATCGATGACTCATTTCCATAACGGACATTCCACAGCCCTTGTAATTTGTTAGTTGTTCAGCTGCCTCTTCTAAGACCTCAACTGGCAACACAGAGGGGCCGGCAGAAAAGTTGTAAACTCTTTCTCCTTGTTTCATTTTTTGCCTCCAATAATTTTATTCTAACATTATAGCACTTTACTGTACTTTGGTAAAGTGTTATAATTTACGGGTGTTGAAAATCTCAGCGCTTTTTTAACTATAGTAAAAATTAAAATATTTAAATATATTTTCGATTTTAATACTCATCCAAATCCCTGTGAAAAAGGGGATAGGCAAATAATATTGATTCTAGAAAGGTGTTGAATAAAGATGTATAAAATTGCAACTCTAAACAAAATATCAGCTAAAGGACTTGAGCGTTTTAGCGATAAATATACGCTAATTGATGATGTAAATGAAGCAAATGGTATATTGGTAAGAAGTGCAGATATGCACTCCATGGACTTTCCAGAAAAGCTTTATGCTATTGCAAGAGCCGGTGCCGGTGTTAACAACATTCCAATCGATAAGTGTTCTGAAAAGGGCATTGTTGTCTTTAACACACCTGGGGCTAACGCCAATGCAGTAAAAGAGCTGGTCCTTACCAGTATTTTAATGTCATCCAGAAATATCTTCAGTGCTATAGAATGGACAAGGACTCTGACCAAGGACGTTCCCAAAACCGTTGAGAAAAACAAATCACAGTTCGCAGGTCATGAAGTAAAAGGGAAAACCCTTGGTGTAATTGGCCTAGGCGCCATTGGTGTAATGGTGGCAAATGCTGCTGAGGCTTTAGGCATGAATGTTTTTGGCTATGACCCCTATTTGTCCATACAATCTGCTCACGAGCTATCCCCTACCATCCAGCTTCATGAGACATTAGATTCTATTCTTCCAAAGTGCGACTATATCACCATACACGTTCCTTTCATGGAAAATACAAAGGAAATGATCTCTGAAAAGGAATTTAATCTGATGAAGGATGGCGTTTGCCTTTTGAATTTCTCAAGAGACCAGATAGTTCGGGAAGTGGATGTAATCAAAGCCATGGAAAGCGGTAAGGTTAGAAAGTATATCACAGACTTTCCTACTGAGCGAATCCTTTGCATCGATAATGCTGTATGTATTCCTCATCTTGGAGCTTCTACAAAAGAATCTGAGGAGAATTGTGCAAGAATGGCTGTTGACCAGTTAATGGATTTCCTTGAAAATGGTAATATTAGAAATTCAGTAAATTTCCCAAGCTGTAGCCTTGGAATATGTACCACAACAGCAAGGATTGCGGTGCTTAATAAAAATATTCCGGCAATGCTTGGAAAGATAACCGGAATTTTAGCAGATATGAATATAAACATTAGTGACCTAATCAACCGAAGCAAAGGAGATTTGGCCTATACTCTTATTGATGTGGATTCACCTGTTAATGAAGAAGAGCTGAAGAAAGCACTTTCTGTGGAGGGAATCATAGCAGTCAGGGTAATTTAACTTTTATTACCCGTCGCTTTTATTCGGTTTTACCCATTTCTGCCCAAACCACATTGACCTGGATTCCGATTACAAGGATGAATCCTAAAATGTAAAACCAGAAAAGTAAGGCTATTATGGCACCTAAGCTGCCATATAGCACATCATAATTAGCAAATCTTGATATATAAAAGGAATAGAGCCATGTTGCCAGTAGCATCCCCACAGAGGCTAAGATGCTGCCAGGTAATATGGCTTTAAATTTAAGCCTTTCCGAGGGTAGGACATAATAGTTGTAACTAACCATTAGAAAGTACAGCGCCATGGCTATTGGCCATCTAAAAAATAACCATATATAGTCGAATTTAAATGTAAGGCCTAAAATTCCTGTTACATAACTACTTAGAATTGTTAAAATGACCTCTCCATAAATGAGAATAATCAGACTAAACACCAAGGTGAATATGGTGATTAGTATGGTTTTAATTGCTCTAAACCTTTCTCGGAAATACCCATTCCCGGAGGGATCCCCTGTAAAGGAATAGTTTGTGATTCTCATCATAGAAAACTGCGCTTTAGAGGCAGCCCATAGTGCAAAAAATATGAAAAATGCATTGATTGCCCCCGAAGGCGTATAAATCAAAAACCCTGCAATGGTTTCCGTGATTTCAACGGACACATAATCTCCCAAAATGTCTATCAGCAGCTCCCTAGAAAGAGAAAATATTCCTAAAAGCTCCCCTAATATAATGGCTATTGGCACCATAGACATCAAAAAGAAGAATGCCAGCTCTGCCGGTGCTCCTTGGTAGTAAGGCAGGGTCATTCGTTTGAAAACCATTATTCCAATGTGAAAATAATTTCTTTTTTTCATTTCTAACCATTCACTTTTTTAATAATCGTTTAGATAGCTGATTCCTAAGGTTTTGTAGTGCCGCACCCCTGTGGCTTAGTCTATTCTTCTCTTCAGCTGAAAGCTGTCCAAATGTCTTTTCATACCCAACAGGAACAAATAGCGGGTCATATCCAAATCCGCCTTCCCCTCGGGATTCAAAGGCAATATGTCCCTCACACTCGCCCCTGGCCACAATCTTTTCTCCCTGAGGAAACACCATGGTAATCACTGAGACAAATCTGGCGGTTCGATCTTCTTCCTTCACTTCTGCCAGCTGTTCTAGTAGCTTCTGGTTATTTTTTAAATCGTTTCCTTCTTCTCCTGCATATCTAGAGGAATAGACCCCAGGTTCCCCACCCAAAGCGTCAACCATCAGCCCGGAATCGTCTGCGATAGTGATTTTGCCACACAGTTTCATTATTTCAAGTGCCTTTTTCTCTGAATTTTCTTCAAAGGTCAGGCCATCCTCTACGATTTCAACGTTGGGAACACCTGCTTCATCTCGAGAGATAACCTTCATTCCAAAGTCCTTTGTAATGTCCTGAATTTCTTTGATTTTATGCTTATTTTGAGTTGCCGCTACTACAATCATTGCTTCCTCCTTGTATCTTTTGTTTATATTATTGTCTTTTATCTGGTGTTGTAAGCATTATCTTTATATGGTTTAAGTGCTATTTAATTATGATTAAGCTTACCCTTGCCTGCAATTTAAACATTATCTTACATGCTATGAACTCTTAGTAAATTGATAATAGAATGATGAGCTTGTTTTTAGTATCATTTCTAGCTGCTACAATTGCAATGATGAAAATACAGCTTTATTTATGTATGATTGGCTAATTATTAGTCTAATTGCGAGCCTAATTTACAGGTTTTTGATTATTACCCGTTCTATAGTGTTTGACGCATCTTTACAAGCTTTACAGCAATTTTTCATAGAATGCAATAGTTGATCCATTAGGAATATATCAATTGGGCCTCTTACTGGACCTTTTTCTTTTTGTTCCAAATATAACCTCCTGATCCCTTCAATAAGAATCTTGTTTCCTTCCTCGTCCAGAGTATTGATTCTTGCCATAAGCCTACGAAGGGATTGGGACTTTTTAAAATTAGGAAGCTCATTTAGAGCCTCCTTCAGTGCATCGCAGCATCTAACTATATTCTTTCCCATTTTAACTACATCAGTACTCATTGATTGAATGTTAGACATATACATACGAAGAAGGGCCTCTTCAATTGAATCAGTCACATGGTCAATGGCGTCGGATATGGCAATAATATCTTCTCGTGCAAGGGGTGTGATAAATTCCCCTACTAGCTTTTTGATCATGACTTGCCTCGTAATATTGCCAGCATCCTCTATCTTACCCATTTCTTTTAGCTTACCAGGAATCCTTTTGAGGTCATAATTATTTATGATTTCCTCTAATAATGACGCTGCATCACATGAATACTCTGCAAGTTGGATAAAGGTATCAAAATAGCGTCTGTCTTTCACCTTAGCCATTAATAATCTACTCCTATAATACGGTGGGTTTTATATAATACAAGATTTTATATAGTCACTAGTCGCTAGTCGGCAGATTGGGCATCATACAAGTTTACATCATTCCAATTTGACTTTAATTTAGGTTGCTAATTTATACAAATAGATTCAGAAAAATTAGTGCCATAAAAAAACCGATTAATCCACATCCAGGAAATGTTAATACCCAGGCTGTTACCATTTCTCTTACAATTCTCCAATTTACGTGATGTATCCCTTTAGCCGCTCCAACACCCATGATAGCCGTTGTCTTGGTGTGAGTCGTGCTTACGGGCCACCCGAAAACAGAGGATACAAGAAGGCATAATCCCGCTGCAAAATCTGCAGAAAAGCCCTGGTATTTCTCGAGCTTTACCATATTCATTCCTACGGATTTAATGATGCGATAGCCGCCGACAGATGTTCCCAAGGCCATGATTAGCGAGCATAATATCATTAGCCATAGAGGGATCTCAAATTCAGTGCTTATTGGTTGACCTTGTGCAAGGATTATTGCCAGCATGAATATACCTATAAACTTCTGTCCGTCTTGTGCCCCGTGCATGAAAGCCATTCCTGCCGCAGCAAAGATCTGGGCATTTTTGAATGCTCCAAAGGTTTTTCTCCGATCGACTCCGCCACATAAGGTTTCGATTGTTTTAACAATGAACCAACCCGAGGCAAAGCCCATACCTGTGGAAAATCCAAGACCGGTTATAACCTTTATCCATTCGCTCCCATTGATTCCTGAAATCCCGCCCTGGAGGGCAATTGCTGCTCCTGAAACACCTGCGATTAAAGCATGGCTTTCACTGGTTGGAATCCCAAACCACCAGGCTGCCGTTGCCCATATTATGATTGCCAGTAAAGCTGCACCAAGTGCTATAAGGGCATTTAGGGATTCTCCACTGAAATCCACCATATTGTAAATGGTTTGGGCTACTGTGGCATTTATATATGTCATAACCGTTACGCCTAGGAAATTAAACACGGTAGCCATGGCTATAGCCGCCCTTGGCCTCATTGACCGGGTTGCAACACAGGTAGCGATTGCGTTGGGCGCGTCGGTCCAACCATTGACGAAAATCACTCCCAGAGTTAGTAGAGGAATGGTCAAGAGCGCAGGATTTGCTCCCATCAAAGAAGTGAACTCAGCTAGTGCTACCGCCATTTTCAGCCACCTGTCCTCCCACTTTCTCTACAATCATACCATTGTTATGATGCCGTTACAATATCTCCCATCTTGTGATGGTGTCTGGCACCATTTCCATGACACCTTTTCCAGTTTGGTGTCTGGCACCATTTCGTGCGCTAGACATATTTTCTGGTTTGGTGCCTGACACCATTTCGTGCGCTAGACATATTTTCTGGTTTGGTGTCTGACACCATTTATATGATTTTATTATGGTTTTTAGCACCTAGCACACTTTAAAGGGTCCTTTAAGGCTTGCTATGGAGAGAAAAAATTGTCCATCTGTGCAACGGACAAAAAGCTTGCAATAATCTATAAAATGAAACAGGCTGCTACAATGTAACAGCCCTTAATTACTGATTATTATGATTTAATGGTGTCAGACACTTTTTTCACTTTTCTTTGTTTGGTGCCTGACACCTTTTCATTTTGACGCCATTCCTGCTTTACCTGTTGTGGTGTGACACCATTTCCTTCTGACACCATTCCTGCTTTACCTATTGTGGTGTGACACCATTTCCTTTTGACGTCATTGCCGTTTTCTTCGCTACTGATTGGTGTTTGGCCCTAAACCTTCTTTCTTAGCGTTATGCCCAAGGTTCTGATTTTTTATGGTGCCAGGTACTTCTCCCTTTATCTTATTCTTATTACTTTTGCTTTTCCCTTTTGCCATTTCTTTCACCTCACTATATCAAACTGCAATCTCTTAGATTTATAAGGAAAATAGATTTTCTTTTTCAATTGTAGTTTGCCTGTTTGAAATTTTCATATACATGGTATTATTGACTTTGTAAATACTACTTGTATAATTAATTGTAAAGTTTTTTCATCCCAAGGCGACTATTTGCGTAATTAGTTGCGTTGTTTAACAATTGTGTGCCTTTACAGGATAAGAATCATCGTTAAAGAAAAATAAAAACATTATGCTAGAAAAATTGCTAGGGTAGATTATTATTAGGTCTTGTTGCCCAGCTACCCACGATTTTATAAAGAAAGAAAAGTAAGAGAAAGGACAAGGATTTAATATGGATAAAAGAACTAAACTTGTTATGAGCCAAGTAATGTTGCCAAGCCAAGCCAATGTGGCAGGAAACGTTCATGGTGGAGAAATTATGAAGCTTATGGATACTGCTGCTGGCTCTGTGGCTATGAGGTATGCAAAAAGTAATGTAGTAACAGCGAGGGTGGATGAAATCCAATTTCACTTGCCTATTTACGTAGGCTCATTGGTCACTGTTACTGCGACAATTGCCTATGTAGGAAGAACCTCTATGGAGGTAATCGTTTTTGTGGATGTGGAAGATTTGCAGTCCACCGCTGAACCTATGAGGGCCTTGTCTGCATTTTTTACCTTAGTAGCTTTAGATAAAGACGGCCATCCACGACCTGTCCCACCCCTTCAGATTGAAACTGAGGAAGAAAAAATGCTATATAATTCCGTGAAAAGAAGGCGTGAATCTATGCACAGGGAAAGAGTTTAGATAGGCTAGGAGCCAGAGTCCTCATGTCTTGTAACGGTGGATTCCACTGATCTTCCGTGGAGTGTAGACAGATAAGAGGGCCCAACATAAAATCTATGGGGCGGTAGGACATGATAATGTTTCTTCCGCCCCTTAATATTCCATTAATCATCTATAGCAATCTTTCTATCTGAGCCTTCCTTCAGTAATTTCCACAGCCCCTCTTCATCCCCAATCTTTATAGCTTGCCTGTATTCATTTAAACGCTCTATTATGTTATCTAGCTCTTCCACTAGAAAGTCCCTATTCATGAAAAACAGCTCTGTCCACATATCAGGATTTAATTTTGCAACCCTGCTTAAATCCTTGTAGCTTCCAGCAGAAAAACCCCTATGCTTATCCGCCGAAGGGCTCTTAATATAAGCGTTTGATACTACATGGGCCAGCTGAGATGTGAAGGCAATCATCCGATCATGTTCCTTTGGCGTAGCAATTTGCACATGTGTAAAGCCCAGGGAAAGCCAAAGCTTCTTTAATTTAGCCATTGTCCTAATATCCGTATCTGAGGATGGGGTTAAAATCATAGATGCATTTTTAAATAATGTTTTCTGTGAATATTCAAATCCTGAAAACTCAATACCTGCCATAGGGTGCCCCCCGACAAATATGAAATCATTTTCTTGTGCTATAGGAAAAGCCATGTTGCAAACCTCTTCTTTAACCCCACAGCAATCCAGTACAATAGCTCCTTTTTTGAATTGCGTCTTTTTCTCCTGGATAAAATCCATCGCTGCCTTTGGATAAAGAGCAATGATTACAAGATCGCATTCTTTGAGGATTTCGTCAGTCAATTTGCCATCGATAGCCTCTAAGAGGATTGCCTTATACACAATGGGTTCTTGCAAATCAATACCATACACAAGATGATTTGTATTTTCCTTTATAGCCTTTGCAATGGATCCACCAATCAGTCCAAGTCCAATCATTCCAATTTTCATCTTACTAATCTCCTCTACAGCGTGTTACAAGCAAATGGCAAAATATGATTCACACCTTCAACTAAGTCTGCAAATGCCTCCGGCGTAATAGATTGTGGTCCGTCACACAAGGCATGAGCGGGATCGTTATGCACTTCTATAAGCAGCCCATCTGCTCCCGCTGCAACTGCCGCCATAGCCATTGGCTTTACTAGCTTAGAAATACCTGTAGCGTGGCTAGGATCCACAATTATCGGTAAATGGGTTTTACTCTTTAACAGTGGGATAGCTGAGAGATCTAAGGTGTTTCTGACCTCAGTTTCAAAGGTTCTTATGCCTCGTTCACAAAGTATGACGGAATCATTTCCGCCGGCCATAATATATTCCGCACTCATGAGAAGCTCCTGAAGTGTACTTGAAAGTCCTCTTTTAAGTAGGATGGGTTTCCTTGTTTTTCCCAGTTCTTTTAACAATTCGAAGTTTTGCATATTTCGTGCCCCTACTTGAATGACATCTACCTGATCAAATAGGTCTAGCTGTGATATGTCCATAATCTCTGTTACCACAGGCAGGCCGGAGATTTTCTTTGCCTCCATAAGAAGTTTAATTCCTTCTTCTCTCATGCCCTGGAAGGAATATGGGGATGTGCGAGGCTTAAACGCTCCTCCTCTTAGCATAGTGGCACCGTTTTTCTTTACATCCATAGCGATAGAACAAATTTGCTCCTGAGACTCTACGGAGCATGGCCCGGCTATTATTTGAAAGTTTCCTCCACCAATAGGGATTCCATTTATATCGATCACTGTGTCTTCTGGATGAAATTTACGATTTGCATTTTTGTAGGGCTCCTGTATTCGTTTTACACCCTCAACAATATCTAAAGCGCTTATGAGGTCAATATCCACCTCTGAGGTGTCACCAACCAAGCCCATGATGCTGGTATTCTTTCCTTCAGACATATGAATGTCAAGATTCAGGCTCTTCAACCACTGAACCAGGTTATCTAGTTGCTGCTCATCACCATTATTTTTTAAAATTACTATCATTTTTTTCCTCCTACTTGTTCTATATCTCTATCGTTCTAACTGTTTCAACTAATTCTCTTGAGAATTTTTCTCGTTTTTCATCCCATAAATAAAATCCATGACCCACCCTCAATCTCTCAAATTTTATTATCTAAAAATCACATGTTTTTTACACTCAATAAATGCTGTCGAGAATACAAAAAACCCCCCAGTGAATTTCACTGCGGGGTCTAATTTACCTGATTGATTTGAATTTGATATTACTTGATATTATTTGTATTATATCATTTCAATCAATGATGACATAGACGTGGTTTTGCGGTGAAACTCAAAAAGGCCTTGCTTCCGTAATAATAAGAAGTAAAGCTTTCGTAATAGTATTCAACTGCAAATAGACGGCTAGTCAACATTTTTTGTCTCCCTAATAATTTTTAGTTTTATTTATAGCTTATGGGGATGATAACATAAGCGTTCATCCTTGTAAACCCCCAATTGCCTTATTTTTGGATATATTCTGTAAATTTGCCGAGCTATCAAAATTGGTCTTTCAGTTCTTCTGCCTTTTCCTTCGCCTGATACGCCTTCTGAGAAACCAAGTCTTTCAGATGATCTGCTCTATCTTCAACCTTATCTTTTATTTCGTCGGTTATGTGTTCTGCCTTATCTTTCAGCTCTTCAGATTTGTGTTCGGCCTTATCTTTTATTTCTCCGGCTTTATCTGTTGCTTTTTCTTTAAATTCTTCGACTTTCTCTCCAACCTTGTCTTTCCATTCTTCAGCCTTGTCCTCGGTCCTATCCTTCAACTCTTCAGCCTTGTCTTCAGCTCTATCCTTCCACTCCTCAGCCTTGCCCTCAGCTCTATCCTTCCACTCCTCAGCCTTGTCCTCGACCCTATCCTTCCAGAGCTCCGCTCTTTCCTCAGCTTTATCCTTTAATTCTCCTGCCTTGTATTTTAACTCTCCAGCCTTGTGTCCCGCTTTATCTCTCAATTCTTCGGCTTTATGTCCCGCTTTATCTTTCAATTCTTCGGCTTTGAGCTCGGCCTTATCCTTCAATTCTTCGGCTTTGAGCTCGGCCTTATCTTTCAATTCTTCGCCTTTAGCCCCAACCTTTTCTTTTATTTCTCCCGCCTTGTCTATAGCCCTATCCTTCCAATATTCAGACCTGTCCTCAACATCATCCTTTAATTCTTCTGCTTTGTCTTTCAATTCTTCAGCTTTATATTCCGCCTTTTCCTTCACATTACCAGCTTTATTTTTCACTTTCCCCAAAATTTTGTCAAACATCATTTAACCTCCTTTAAAGCCGACTCCCATTCCTTCTAAGAGTCATATCCTCTGCGATAATCCCTTTTAACAAATTTTCCGTAACATTTTCCTTAAACCCCTGTTTACGCCTCGAATAGTTAAATCAGACTTTGGCTTTCGTATACAAAAGCCCATGCTGATTTCTTTCTACCCAAAAAAATTTCATTCATTCAATTAATAGTTTCGACACCTTTATAATAATACTCCCCTTCTTATATTAAAAATAACCATCTCGTGTTAAAATATTAGTAATTTATTTTCCCCTTGTTACTGCCACAGGTTCATGCAATTAGAAAGCTTTTTTATCAATATTCTACACTAATTTGGCTTAGGATGTGCATAGAGCATTGCAAAATGAATCTTCAATGGTGAAAAATTCAAAGGGATGGAGAGGTTCTAAATGAAAAAGAAGCAAAGGAAGAATCGAATTTTAATAATATTAGTTGTATTTATAATCATTATTTCTCCCTTTATCATAAACAGTTATATGCAAAGTAGCACCGCCAAATACATTCTTAATGGAGAGGATTTGGAGGATTTAAGGGATTTTGAGGCAGAGTGCATCCTAGTTTTAGGAGCGGGATTAAGGCCTGATGGCACGCCAAATTTCATGCTTCAGGATCGCTTGGATAAGGGTATTGAACTATATAAGAATGGAGCTGCGCCTAAGCTTTTACTAAGTGGAGATAATGGACAAGCACACTATGATGAAGTCAATGCAATGAAAATTTATACATTAAACCAAGGAGTTCCGCCAGAGGATATATTTATGGATCATGCAGGGTTTTCAACCTATGAATCCATGTACCGAGCAAAGGAGGTTTTCCAGGTAGAAAAGGCCTTTATTATCACGCAAGAATTTCATCAATACCGATCCGTATATATTGCTCGGGGTTTTGGTGTTGAAGCTTATGGTGTCCCTGCTATAGCAAAGAATTACGTGGGACAAAGCAGATTTGAGTTTCGCGAGTTCTTGGCAAGAAATAAGGATTTCTTCAAAATGCTGATTAAGCCTGAGCCTACCTATTTAGGGGAAGCCATCCCCATTACATCCAGCGGTCTTCCCAGCCATGATTGATGATTTGTCAAGGAAAATATAGGTCAAGCTGGGGCTAAAGACATGAGAAAAATGCAATAAAGAGGCATAAGCCACTACCGGGCATTATACCTCCTTTTTTGTTTATGGGTTGTATGTTGTATGTTATGTTTCTAATTCGCCAGCTCAGCAAGTCTGGATACTCATTTTCAGATATTATCCTTGCTTCTGTATGATTGTATATTCATTCTTGTTTTTATGATTTTATTCTCGTCCTTGCTTATGATATTATCCTTCTTTACTTCTTAATGATGGATTATGTCACATAAAACTAGGTTTCTATAGCATATGAGGGTCGTTTTCCCAGCTGTACAAGCTGGTAGGATCTGCAACATTGGTATCACGGCCTATCGGTGGTAGATCCATTGCGCTTTCAGGATTTGCAGGCTCTGTGGGCACATTCAGATGAGCTCCCCGTGCATTATCCTTTCTCCAAGCTTCATGGCTGTCAGATTTCATTGGTGTAAGATCCACATCATCGATAGAAATACCCAAAGCTGCTGCCACACCCTTTCCGTATTCAGGATCTGCCATGTAGCAATGATTGATATGCCTATGCTTAATCTGTAAAGTAGAATCACCCATATTTCGAGCTGTGTTCTCGCAAAGCACCAGCTGCTGTTCTGGAGTCATATTTCGGAAAAGCATCCCTGGTTGAGTGTAATAATCATGGTCATCCTCTCGGAAATCATATTGATAAACATCGCCACCCTCTTGAATAGGCTCTGCTGCCTCCGGGTTATCCTTCCAGTTTCCATAGCTATTGGGCTCATAATGAAGCTCGCTCCCCATGTTCCCATCTACTCTCATTTGCCCGTCTCGGTGGAAGCTGTGGGGATTTCGTACTCCTTGAGGATAGTTGACGAGAATCTGGTGATGGTTTACCCCAAGACGATAACGCTGGGCATCCCCATAGGCAAATAGCCTTGTCTGAAGCATACGGTCTGGGGAGTATCCAATTCCAGGGACATTATTGGCGGGATTAAAGGCTGCTTGCTCAACATCTGCGAAATAGTTATCCGGATTTTTATCTAGGACGATTTCGCCCACCTCAATCAGTGGAAAATCTTTCTTAAACCACATTTTAGTTAAATCAAATGGGTTGTATGGCATATTTCTAGCCTGTTCTTCTGTCATGACTTGAATGAACATGGTCCATTTAGGATACATGCCTTTCTCGATAGCCGTGTAAAGATCTCTCTGGTGACTCTCTCGATCTTTTCCTACCACAATCTCAGCCTCTTGGTCTGTTAGGTTTTGAATGCCTTGTTGGCTTCGGAAGTGGAATTTTACCCATACTCGTTCATTTGCTTCATTTATCAGGCTATATGTATGGCTTGAAAATCCATGCATATGACGGTAAGATGATGGAATACCGCGATCACTCATGGTAATGGTGACCTGGAGCAATGATTCAGGTAAAGATGTCCAAAAGTCCCAGTTGTTGTTTGCACTGCGCATATTAGTGCGGGGATCTCTCTTTACTGCATGGTTCAAGTCAATAAATTTCTTGGGATCACGGAAAAAGAAGACGGGTGTGTTATTTCCTACAAGATCCCAGTTTCCCTCTTCAGTATAATATTTCATTGCAAATCCGCGAATATCTCTCTCTGCATCTGCAGCGCCTCGCTCCCCTGCAACGGTAGAAAAGCGCATAAACATTTTGGTCCTTTTGCCGATCTCTGAAAAAATCTTTGCCTTGGTATATTTTGTAATATCGTGTGTAACTGTAAAGTGTCCATATGCACCTGAGCCTTTGGCATGCATACGGCGCTCAGGGATTACTTCTCGGTTGAAGTGGGCGTGCTTTTCAAGAAGCCAGGCATCTTGAACTACTTGAGGTCCTCTCGGCCCTGCCGTCATTGTATCTTGATTGTTTATGACCGGTGCACCATTTTCTCGTGTCATGGCAGGTGAGTCACCTGCAACATCATTTCGACTTGGCAAAGTTTTGCCTAAACCGTTCTTTTCCATCGGATCTTTGTACATTTTATCCACCTCTCCAATCAATCACTATAGTTCAACGATATTGCTGAACGCTTGTACTACACTCTATTGGCTTATAAGTCTCTCCTTCATTGCTCTCAATTATTTTAACTTATACCCAAATTCTACTTGTGGACGCATATAGATTTGTTTTTGCTGCTCAGTTAAACAAATCGAATAAATTCTCTGTAAAATAAAACCCCAGCCCTTCCGCTTGAGTCTCAAGGGCATCAAAGAGTTGTATATTTCGTTCAAAGTCACCAGAAATTAAAGCCGTACCCATCTCGATTAAATTTGTATTTATTCTAAGCAATTGATTGTACCAAGCCCTTTCATCCAAAGTCGGCATTACAGTAGAAATAATCCTTGCGCGTTGTTCTATATTTTCCAGTATCGATCGGAAGGCTTGATCTGCCTCTTCTACATTGTTTTCTAACCGTGCCTGTAGTAGATTTGACACTAAATTTATATATTCTTGAATCAGAGAAATAAAATGGTCTACAAATTCTTCATCTTCTAAGAATTGTTTTAGAGCATTGCCAAAATTAACAGTATGCTGAATCATTCTTTCATACAGTGCCTCTTGATCGCCTAGACCCGCCACAAGACTAATCCTATAAGCCCTAAACCATTCAACCAGCTCAACCCAAAACATCGCAATGCTTAAAATAGTGTTCAATTCCTCATAGGTAATACAACCTGAAGTATGTACACTTTTGGGGATTTCTTGCCCTATGGGCTCTATCCCGCGATAAGTAATGAGATCTATAATGCCTTTAGAAAGATAGTCTGACATGATGTTGGTCTGTTGGATTAGATTGTCATAAATTTCAATAATCCTTTCGTAATCCTGATTAACATTTGCATTTATTTCTTCTATTTCATATTGTAGAAAGGTTTTTAACATCTCTCGAAGCACATCTTTTTCAAGGGTAGGAAAGGTTTCAGCTAAGAATTCGGCTCTCGCTTCAATATTTTCATTTAATAAATCTAAGTTTTCATTAATTGCATCTAAATCACCACTCATGACTGCCTCTACTAATTGTCGTAACAAAATAACGTATTCATTTAACAAGAATAAATACGTCTCCGCTGATGGCCTGCCTAAAACAAACTCCCACGCACCTACAAACCTAGTCGGAGTCTCATATAGTCTGGCAAAAACCTCTTCCTCACTGCCAATTCCAGCAAATACACTATTGAAATAAACTCTCGTCCAATAAACCATTTGTCGCCAATACAGCCTTGTATTAAATATTATATTTTCATCAGTGTATGTGATACATTCTGGATCAAATCGATTTTTATATGCCATATCATGCAATCTCCTTATATTTGTTTTATTCTCCAATAATTTTTGTTTTCTATAGTATATTAATGACTAGAATTTTCTATTACCAACTATATTACAACCATTGATTAATAATACATTTTGCAATGAAAATCGCTTTTATTACAATTCCTATGAAGCATTACAAATCGCACCTCCATTTAGGGTATAACTTTGTTGAATAAAGATAAACTAAATCTGAAAAGGTATGAAAAAATTAAAAGGGTATTTATTATGTATAAAATTAATGTGATCCATTTACTTAAATATATTGTAAGCGTCATAATTCTGCTCCTCCTGCTTGGGCAGACTTCTTTTTCTGTTTCGGCGGAATCACAGGGCGAAGCATACTATTCATTTTTAAACCCAAGGGGGTATATTCCTACTGCTTCAAATGAGAATTCTTGGTCTACAAATATTGTCGAAGCAACCGACAGCGAAGTAAATTCTGTTTCTTTACAGCAATTAAGATTGAACATAATTAATATAAACGAATTAGAAAAATACATCCCCTTAAATACCATCACAGAAGAAGAATTTTACCAATTAAACTTTAATTCAAAAATAATATCTATAGCCTTATCGACAGCTAACGACCTGGTGATTCGAACCATTGACAATGAATACTTCACATTAAAAATGTCCAACGACTATATCAGTGCACTAGAACTTACCGGTTTATTAGACAAGGGCAGCAGCCAGCGAGTTATAAACCAAGATACATCACGAACTAGCTCTTATTCTTTCTTTCTAATTCCTATGTTCTTAATATCCCTTACCTTGTTTATATCATTTCTAATTATGCGTAAAAAGCAAAGAGCCTTTGAAACCGGCCTTCGTTCCGAAAAAACAAAAGATGCTCTCAAGAACAATCAGGAAAAACCGGAAAAAAAGGTTACTTTTAACGAGGTGCAAGGAATAGATGAACTTAAGCCTGATTTATCTCGTCTGGTGGACATACTGAAAAATCCTGATAAATATAAAAGTTTAGGGGCTCGTCCAACTAAAGGTTTAATTTTATATGGTCCGCCGGGGACGGGAAAAACATTAATTGCCAAAGCCATATCCGGAGAAGCTGGTGTGCCCTTTTTCTCTGCATCTGGGAGCGATTTTATCGAAAAATATGTAGGTGTGGGGGCCTCAAGAATTCGGGAATTATTTAATAAGGCAAGGAAGTCTGCTCCCTGCATTGTCTTTATTGACGAAATTGATGCTATAGGGGGGCAAAGGGGCGAAGCCAACAATAGCGAGAGAGACCAGACCATTAACGCTCTTCTAAATGAGCTAGACGGTTTCTCTTCTTCTGAGGGCATTCTTACGATTTGTGCCACAAACCGCCTTGATATCCTTGATTCTGCACTGATCAGGCCAGGGCGTTTTGATTTGAAAATTGCTGTTAATTTACCGGACAGAAAAGCTCGTTACCAAATATTAAGGCTTCACAGTATGGATAAAAAGTTAAGCAATGAAGTCAATATTGAAGCCATTGCAAAGAAAACCAGTGGCTTTTCCGGAGCTGAGCTGGAGAATCTCATGAATGAAGCCGCTCTTACTGCTGCTGTTAAAGGCAAGAGTGCCATCGACAATGAAGACGTGGAAGATGCTTTCTTTAAGATTATTATGAATGGTCATAAAAAGGAAAGGTCCCAGGATGAGAAATATACGAAGCTGGTAGCCTATCATGAGGCAGGGCATACTCTTGCTACGAAGCTGTTGACAAACGATGGGGTTCCAACGGTTACTATCGTGCAAAGTACTTCCGGCGCCGGAGGCGTCACTTTCAGGGCCCCTGAAGACACGCCGTTAAAAAGTAAAAAATATCTACTAAATACTATTAAAGTCATGTATGCTGGCAGAGCAGCAGAGGAGATTTTATTAGAAAGCACTGATGATATCACAACAGGGGCTTCTCAAGATATTAAGCAAGCCACTGAGATCATTAAGGAGTTCATCGTAAACTATGGCATGGGTAATAACGGTATGATTGACATGACCCAATTGACCAATCAGTTTAATATTATTGATGAAGCTTCGGTTATGGCTACTAAGCTTTATGAGGAAACCTTAAATTTGCTCATAAACTGCCGGGACAAGCTAGATAGACTCGCCCTAGCTCTTCTAGATAAAGAGACCTTAGAAGAAGACGAAATTGATTTTTTAATAGGTAAAGAGCCCAATGTTCAATCCCGATTAATGGTGCCTGACACTTTGGTTAATGGTGTCTGACACTTTTATTTGGTAATGGTGTCAGACACCTTTATTCACCGCTAGTGAATATTGTGAATAAATATGTCAGACAGTAAGGCATAATTATGGCATTTTGGCAACTCTTTAACGCATATTTCTATTCCTTAACATCCTCCTTTGTGGATAAAATAACTTTTTTTATTGGATTTTATCACTAATATGAATTACAATAAAAGATAATTAACACATTTAGTGTAAAAAGAGCTGGAGATCATGTAATCAAATATTATATAAAAGGAGTTGTTTGAGTAAGATGAGTAGCAATAGTACTAATAAAGAACAAGGCGTCTTTAATGCCAGGAAATCTCCGGGATTTTACCTATATCTGGGCCATAAAAGATATGATGGTTATTTAAATCGTTTACTAAAGGAGTATAATTTTAATACTTCCCACTGGCCTATGTTGAACCAAATCTATTTAAATGAAGGGGTTACACAAAAGGAACTGGCTGACTTGTGTGAGAGGAATCCATCTTCTATAGGAAAGTCCGTAGACATCATGGAAAAAAACAATTGGATAGAAAGGCGCACCAACCCGGAAGACAGAAGAATCTACAATCTTTTTTTAACAGAAAAAGGGCGGGAAGTCCATAAAACTATTGGTCAATACGCAGAAAAAGTAAGACAGAAAGGGACCCAAGGTTTTACAGAGGACGAATTAAATCAACTCTATAGTTACATCATGAGAATTATGAATAATCTGGAGTAGAAAGTGAAGACTCAGGTTTTGCGGAAAAAATGGTGTCTGACACCTTTACTTGTGTGGAGCTGAATGAATCAAATAGTAATTGATCATTCAGCCTTTTTATTTAAAAATTCACAAGGCAACATTAATACCTTCTCCCTTAATCTCAAAGTAAATATTAACAAGTTAATATTTTATCAATTCTCTTGACTTAATATTCACAATATTATATTATAGATACAGTTAATAATGTACATGTACACTATCTACTATTATATTATCTATTATGACTACTAAGTGCCAGCTACTTGACTTTCCTGCCTAAAAGCCATACACCCTTTCAGCAGGAAGGTTGACCTTTAAAGTAAGCAGAAAGGAGGACATTTTAATACTTTTCGATCTTGATTTATATTAACTATCTTGATTAAAACTTATTAAAGGTAAAGGAGTGTACTAAATGTCTAAGAGTTATTCTAAAGCGGGAATAGTAAAGTGGATTGTAAGTTTTGCTCTTCCCATCATAATTGCACTTACCCCAGTTTCAGAAACCTTTACATCGCCCATTAAGTGGTTTTCTGTCATTACAATCTTTTTTATATGCTTAATCGCTACAGACGTTCTTCCTATGTTTGTCGTTTCCGTTGCGATTCCCGTCACTTACATAGTTTTTCTCCATGTAGACCCGAAAATAGCTTTTGGTCCATGGGCAATCGAGGTACCATGGCTGATACTTGGTGGTTTTATTATGACTATGGCCTTAGAGAAAACAGGTTTATTAAAACGCATGGCCTATCGCATTATATTATTATGCGGCGGAAGGTTTAATGGAATTTTATTTGGTTTTATGATTTTAGGTTCACTTACATCCCTTATCATTACAGACAACTCTGCAAAGGCTATTATGTTTGGTGCCTTAGCTGTGGGTATCGGTAGGGCATTTGACCTAGAATTTGGTGGAAGAACAGCATCTGCGTTGGGTATGGTAGCCATTGCCTCCGCAATTGGACCTTCCTATCTTTGGTATACAGGAAGCCAAGGAAACCTGGTTCCCTTTGGCATCATAGGTGCTGCCGGATACCATGTTCCATCCTGGACTGAATACGTTGTACACATGTTTGTTCCCCAACTGATTTATGTGTTTTTCTCCATATTTATCATTGCCATTTTCTTTAAACCTGATATTGAACTTAAGACAAAGTCTTTCTTCCAATCTGAACTGAAAGCTTTTGGTCCGATGAGTACTGAAGAGAAAAAAGTGCTTGTTTTATCTCTGCTTCTAATCGCAGGTATCGTTACAAGTACATGGCATCAAATTAGCCTAGGTTGGCTCTTTGTTTATGCAGCTATTATTTTGATGCTACCAGGCATGAATATTGTGGGACCCAAAGATATTAAAGAAGTCAACTTCACCTTTATCTTATTCGTCGTCGCATGTCTCTCTATCGGCATGGTGGCTGCAAATCTAGGTGTTGGTAAATTTATTTCTGATAGCTTATACCCTATCATTTCAGGTTCTATGACGCGTTTCATGGCCGGAAGCTGGGCATTAGGTTTTCTAGCCAACTTTGCCATGACACCACTAGCAGCTTATTCCACATTTGCATTACCTGTTGCAGAAATGGCTGCTACACTAGGCGTAAATACAACACCAATCATGTACACCTTTATTCACTCACTTGAACAAGTCATCTTCCCTTACGAATATGCCCCTGTCTTGATTGTCTTTGGTATGGGGTTGGCTTCTGCAAAGCGATACATGAAATACAATGCAATGAGGTCTTTGCTATCAATCATATGTATCTTCTTAATCTTTACACCATGGTGGAAATTAATTGGATTACTTTAAAATAGCAAGTATCGGAAATCATGCATTTTAAATGTAAGGAAAGACAAAACCCAACTAGACTAGTTTACTAACTTAATCTTTAAAATGTCTACATCAGCTTATTATTCAAGATCTTATTTTTTATACGCTAATAGTTGATATATACACGATGTATAAGCAAATGATCGTGTATATATCAAATAACAAGTTATATCTATATATTTTTTAGCAAAGGAGTGTTAGATATGCCCCCAATTATTAACCGAGAAAAATGTAATGGATGCTCAATCTGTACGCAGATTTGCACCACAGACGCCTTTGGTCCAAACGAAAAAGGTCAAGTCCCTACAGTGCAGTACCCTGAAGAGTGCTGGCACTGCAGAGCTTGTGTAATGGATTGCCCACAAGGCGCCATTGATTTAAGATACCCCTTGCAGTTGACTTTATCTTTCAAGGAAGTTGAAGGAGGACATGACAATGATTGAAATAAATAAAGAAATAATGGAGTGCGATGTCTTAATCGCCGGTGGTGGTATAGCAGGACTTATGGCAGGAATTGCTGCTGCTGATAAAGGTGCGAAGGTTATCTTGTGTGATAAGAACGATACACGTAGAAGTGGATCCGGTGCTACAGGGAACGACCATTTTAACTGCTACATCCCGGAGTATCACGGTGATGATACAGAAACTTGGCTAAAAGAATTTAGAGCAAGTATGGTGGGGGGATACTCTGACATTAAGATTCAACGTAAATTTATGGAAAGATCCTTTGAAGTAGTGCAAGACTGGCATGAATGGGGAATTAACATGAAGCCTCATGGTTTCTGGGAGTTTAATGGTCATGCTATGCCAAATAGAATGAGAGTTTTTCTTAAGTACGACGGTCAAAACCAAAAAGCAGTATTGACCAAGGAAGCAAGAAAGCGTGGCGTCATCATTCAGAATAAAACTCCTATTACTGAATTTCTTGTTGATGATAAGGGAGCCATTTGCGGCGCTGTAGCGATAACCATTGACAAAAAAGAACCACAAATTAAAGTATTTAAATCAAAGGTCGTTATCTCAGCAACAGGAAATACAAGTAGGCTATACCCGGCTGATAGTGTATATAACATGTTTAATAGCGCTCACTGTCCTTGTAATGCCGGTGGCGGAAGGGCAGCTGCCTACAAGGTTGGTGCCAAATTAGTAAACTTAGAAATTCCTAATACCCATGCTGGTCCAAAGAATTTCGAAAGATGTGGAAAAGCGACCTGGATCGGAATTATTGCAGATAGCGAAGGAAAGCCATTAGGTCCCTTTGTCACTAAGCCTGATAAGGAGCTGGGAGATGTAACTGCAGACGTATGGCATGGGGTTTTCAGAGAAAATACTGAGACAGGCAGAGGACCAGTATTCATGAATTGTACCGAAACTTCCCCTGAAGATATGGCATACATGAGATGGGGTCTTGTGTGTGAAGGGGACACATCCTTGCTGGATGCCATGGACAAACAAGGTATCGATTTAGGCAAGCATATGGTAGAATTTACACAATATACACCAATGCTCATCGGCAGAGGTATTCAGATTGATGAAAATGGGGCTACCAACGTTCCTGGTTTGTATGCAGCTGGCGATGAAGTTGGAAACTTTAGATCTGACATGGCCGGAGCTGCCGTTATAGGCCGATTTGCCGGGGAAGAAGCTGCCGAGTATATTAAGACTTGTGAATTAGTAGATAAGATTGACATGGATAAAGTAGCTGAGCTACAGGAACTTTATTCCTCCTTTATGGACAGGAAAGAAGGAGCCCAGTGGCAAGAACTCAATGCAGCTGTTCAGCAAACATTGGATAGATATGCAGGTATTAAGTACGTGCGTTCTGAAACCATGCTAAATCAAGGATACAAGTACTTAGAGGACGTGAAAAACAACGCACTCAATGAATTAAAATGCAATAACGCTCATGAGTTAATGAGAGCCTTAGAATCCTTCGATTTGCTTTTAATAGGTCAACTCATTTGTACTACAGCTAAAGAACGTAAAGAATGCAGAGGTATGCATAAGAGGGCCGAATATACATATACAAATCCATTGTTAGATGGAATGTTCTTAACCATTCAAAAAGGCGAGAATGGAGATCATATTATGGAATGGAGAAGCGAATATAAATAAGCTTTTCTATGAATGAGCAGGTCTCACCAAGAGTGTACGTCTAAATATGATCAGAAGTTTAAAAAAACTAGCTGACACGAATAACCTGAGTTTTGAGAAAAACTCAGGTTATCCTGATTTGTATTAATGTATACATTGTGATATAATGACCCGTTGATAATAAGTACATAGGTGTCATCACAATACGCTTGTTAAATAAGTGATTTGCCTAGTACTACAATAGCAATAGAGAGGATAAGTTTTATGAACAACAAAGCAAAAGGCATTTTATTATGCTTCATAATCGCCATCGTTCCATGGCTTCTAGTAAAATATATAGCTTGGATGAAAATTGTCGGCGCACCCATCCTAGGCATCGTCTTCGGAATGATACTAGGAACTTTTTTAAAAAACAAGTCCGGTCTCGCTCCGGGAATCGCTTTTACATCAAAAAAGGTACTGCAATATGCAGTTATTTTATTGGGTTTTGGTCTTAATCTCACTACCTTAGCAAGAGTTGGACTTACATCACTGCCAATTATTATCTCTACAATTGCTGTATCATTAATTGTAGCCTATACTCTTTTTAAGGTATTAAAAATGCCTGCTAAAACATCTGTGCTCATTGGGGTAGGCTCATCCATATGCGGAGGGTCTGCTATCGCTGCAACTGCACCCGTTGTTCAAGCATCAGATGAAGAAATCGCCCAGTCGATTTCAGTTATCTTTTTATTTAATGTAATTGCAGCATTGATCTTTCCAACATTAGGTTCCATGTTAGGATTTTCTGATATGGGATTTGCCCTATTTGCAGGAACAGCCATTAATGATACCTCTTCCGTCACCGCCGCCGCTTCCACATGGGACACCTTAAATGCAACAGGCGGAACCGTATTGGGTTATGCAACAATTGTAAAATTAACACGTACACTAGCTATTATCCCTATCACTTTGGCCCTGTCCTTCTATCGAATAAGACAGGAACGGAAAACAAACTCCGGTAGCCACAATAAAGTATCTGTAAGAAAACTATTCCCTACCTTCATCCTGTATTTTGTTTTGGCCTCAGTCATTACAACTATTCTGACAAGCCTACTTACAGGAACAGCGTTGGAGGTTGTTGAATCTGGGTTTGGATTCCTAAAAGATCTTAGTAAGTTTTTTATTGTCATGGCTATGAGTGCCATTGGTTTGAACACAGATATTGTGAAGCTGATTAAAAAAGGTGGTAAGCCCCTGTTCTTGGGTTTTTCTTGCTGGGTGTCAATTATCATTGTGAGTATTCTGATGCAAAATGTTCTCAGCATAGTATAACTAGTACATCCTATCGATTCTTTAAGAGAGAGAAAGGCGAATACGCCCCCTCCCCTATTTATAGTAGGAATCAGGAACGATATTTTCACTTGTGTTTGGCAATATCAAAATGCAACTTTTGGCAATCAAAAATGCAATTACCAGTACCAACCTGGACTACCTCATTAATGAATTTGTCATACGGTAGCTTTTCCCTGTAAATATCAACATGTGTGAATGATGTACGAGTCTATCGACTATTGCAGCTGTGAGCTTTTCATCAAACAGGAAGCCTTTCCACCTGCCAAACTCAATATTAGTAGTGATAATAACACTTTTAGTCTCATAACATGATGAGATGATGTCAAACAAAAGTCTGGCGCCTTCTTGATGAAGGGGAAGGTAACCCCATTCATCAAGTATCAACAGGTCAGCTTGATGTATTTTCTTGTGTGTCCTAGCAACTTTCTTCATATCGTCTGATTCAAGCTCATTAATCAAGTCGTGAACACGGTAAAACACAGCTTTCTTGCCTTGATTGATTGCTTTAACTCCAAGAGCCACAGACAGATGGGTCTTGCCGGTTCCAACTGATCCGTAAAGTATCAGATTCTCTTTCTTTTCAAGAAAGGATAAGGATTCAACATTGTGAAGTTGTAGGCCTTCCGGAAATCTGATTTGTGAAAAATCATACCCGTTAAGGGATTTTAATACTTGGAATCCTGCATTGTTTAGGTTTCTGATTCGCCTTTTCTCCTCACGGTCTTCATAGAGTTCTTTTAGAAGCTTGAGAAGGAACTCTTCTTGACTCTGAGCTTTGATTGCCGGATAGATTTCCATAAGGCTGTTTGATAGCCTTAGTTTCCTTTGATATTGGCTAATCTCTTCCCTCATTGATAACCACCTCTCATAAGTATGTCGTATTGTGATGTATCAACCTCGTAAAGAGGTAAATCTGAAGGAAGTTGGATTGGGCTATCATAGATTATGCTGTTTTCCTTGAGTCTCTTGTATGTTACCCCTATGGCTTCAGGTGATTTGGAATCATGCTTTGCTGTTTCTCTTAGAACCCTATCTGCATAATCCATATCGTCTTCAAGGAGTATCATTTTTAAGATTTCAAAGGCCTGTTTAAAGGAATCCTTATCTAGGGATTGAAGGTAATCCTGCCATGAATCTGGCAACAGAGAGTAGATTCCTGAGTATTTCAATGCATTTGGCCTTACCTTTATGATGTCGATAAAGTCTATGTAATTAATTGACTCACCATCTTTTTCAAACAATCTTTGATGCGCAGTAATTCTTTCTGAGAGGTCTTTTGAAAATATCTCTATCTCATTGGCCATTACCTTAAGCATCACGAATTGTCCAACATACTTGGGGCTTACTGAGTAACTGCATGATGAATATTCAATAAGTCCATACTTGTTTACCTTTCTTGTCTCATACCTTGCTGTATCAAAAGGAACCTTGTTAACTGGTATCATCAATGATTTTTCATCTTCAAAGAGCTTTTCTATGGGCTCTTTGTAGCGGTAATGAAGCTCTTTGTTTCTCTTAAGACACTTCTTAAGAAGGTGGCAGTTAAATAAGTCAAGGTCAGTGACTGTAGGCTCTGGAACAAACAAATTACGCCTAATTGCACCCACTTTGTTCTCTACATTGCCTTTTTCATTGCCACTGTTTGAATTGCAAAACTTAACATTAAATCCATAATGGGTAGAGAATCGCATTACGAAGTCATTTACTTTGACAAGACCTTTTTCATCTCGGGTTCTAAGGGCTGCTGATGACATTTGGTCAAACCATATCGCACTTGGAACATAGCCTATGAAATTAAATATTGTAACAAGGCCTTCAAGGAGGGCTTCTCTTGTTTCACTCCTGGTTGCCACTGCAAAGCCTGCATTGGATTTTGGGAACGACAAGATGAGCTCATGAAACTTTTTAATAGAGCCGTTTTCAAATGCTTCAAAGCTTCCAAAGTCAACTTGGGCTTCACCTCCTGGATGCTCAAGGAGAAGGTAGGCATCATCTGATCCGAAAACCTTTTCTCTTTCTTCTTTGACGATATTTCTTACGGTTCTCTCTGAGACTGTTAAAATCTCAGGGTGCTCTTCTTTTAGTCGATCATAGACCCTCTTTGCAGTGTGTCTTTGTTTGTAATGTCTTGATTTATCTTCAGTTAGCCATTTGTTGATGATAGGTCTTAATACATCAGTCCTGTTCGGCCTTTTGGCCTTATGGTGTTTCTGGTTGAAATTATCCATTTCAACATATTTCCTAATGGTGCGATAGTTCTTTCCGGTCATTTTGTTAATTTCAGAGTAGGTTTTCCCTTCCAAAAAGAACAGTTCTCGGATATAATTTACTTGTGTAATTGTCAGCACTTCCTTTCCTCCCTATAAGCTTTAGTCACTTAATAGGGTATATTGTTAGGTTTGTACTGGCAATTACTTTTTGTATTTATGGCTGCCGTTTATTGTACTTTTAGATTACCATAAACATTCACTATATAAAAGCAGCGCATGCTTTACGGAATCGTAAGGCACGCGCTTTTTATTTTATCTACGATTGATCTTTTAAGGTTTATCTAGTCAGTATCAGGACACTAACCGCCAACACTTCTTCCCATGGAATTCTACTGAATCCAGCTATTTACTAAGTCCTGATTTTCCTCGATCCATTGCCTTGCTGCTTCTTCAGGATTTGTGCTATCTAGGATCAATTCTTCCAAACTACCTATTTGGGCATCATCCATTTTAAATTTGCTAAGCATTTCCTGAATTTCAGGGAATTCTGCGCTGAAATCTTTATTTGCCAATACATGCAGCTGCTCTGCCTCCCCATAGGAAAGCTTAGGATCTTCTAGGTACTTCAGATCATATCTTGAAAACATCCAATGTGGTGACCATCCAGTAATGGCAATCCATTCTTCGTTTTGATAGGCTTTTTCCATAGCAGCCATCATAGCAGCTTCACTTCCTTGAACGATTTGATATTCTAGACCGTATGCTTCGTTTGCCACATTACTGGCCTTCATGAGTCCTGCTCCAGGATCGATTCCTATGATTTTACCGTCAAATTGGTCCTTGTCCCCTTTTAATTCTTCTATGGTGTCTATAGTTACATATTGTGGGACAACAATCCCAATTTTAGCATCATCAAACCAAATCCCATAGTCATCCAGATTGTTTTGGTATTCATTCCAGTAAGCTTCATGGGTAATTGGAAGCCATGCATCTAGAAAAAGGTCAAAGTCTCCTTTACTTAAACCCACATATAGTGGTGCTGCATCCAGTGGAGTAAGTTCTACTTTGTAGCCCTGATCTTCTAAAATAACTTTCCAAAGATTACTATTGGCAATACATTCAGCCCAGTTTACCATACCAATTCGTATCGTTCGTTTACCTGCATCTCCAGTGCCCTCGCCGTTTCCGCCGTCGGCCTCATTACCACCACACCCTACTATTGTTAAAGACAGCGCTAGTGCCAATGTAAATATTAGTACCTTCTTCCACTTCTTCTTTCTCTTAAAAAACATAAATACCTCCTCATTCTGTATAAAAGATTTAACATTCTGTCCAAAACACAAAGTGTTTTGCTAGACAGAATTTATACAGAAATTGCACCCTATTGCCTGTTGCTACGGGCTCCCCCAGCTGGCAATAGGAATGTAAAGTTGATGCAATTTTTCAGTTAACATTCTGTCCAAAACACAAGTGTTTACTTTTCTGTGGGCCTTTTTGAGCGCCCGATTGACTGGGTTAATCTATCTAAAATAATAGCTAGAATAACTACTGCAATACCATATTCAAACCCCATACCTATCTGCATCTGCCCGATGGCGTAAAGAACACCTTCACCCAGCCCACCTGCCCCAATCATGGCTGTAATGACCACCATAGAAAGAGCAAGCATCATAGTTTGGTTCAAGCCTGCTAAAATCGTAGGCTTTGCAACGGGAATTTGAACCTTGAATAGTAATTGTGTTGGGGTAGATCCAAAAGCTTCCCCTACCTCAACAAGATCTGTGGGCACCTGTCGAATCCCTAGATCTGTAAAACGTATAATGGGTGGCATAGCAAAAATCACTATGGCAAAGATTGCCGCAAATTTTCCTATACCAAAAAACATCAGCGACGGAATTAAATAGACAAAAGCCGGCATGGTTTGCATGAAATCAAGAATGGGGGAAATGATTTTATGAAAAACATTATTGCGCCCACCGGCAATTCCTAGGGGGATCCCTATTATAATAGAGAATATTGACGCAAAGATAACCATTGTAATTGTATCCAGTAACGGAGACCATAATTTAAGGTTGTAGATAAGCCCTAAACCTATTGCAGTTCCAAGAGCTAACCTCCAACCGGTCGCCTTCCAGGCTATGGCCACAACAATTAAAATCAGTAGCCACCAAGGGATGAATTCAAGAGTATTGTAAAGATTCTTTACAAGAACATCAACGCCTTTGGAAAACGCATCTAAAGAATCCTCTGCTACAGCTAAAAAACCCCGAACAGCACTATCTATCCAATCTCCTAAAGGTATCTTAGGCATGCTCCTCACCTCCTGACATGCTTGATAAAGCCGCAAGTACGACGCCTCGAATCAGAATACCCTTCAGCTTATTATCATCATCTACCACTGCCGTAGGCAGCTTGCTTTCTGCAACGATGCCAATAACATCATGAATCAGCGTATCTTCGTGAAGCACAGGGCTTTCACTTAATTCAAGCTCTGAAAGATTATTAATGTTTTGCTTCTTTGCTTCTATTGCTTGCTCTACCGTAATAATACCTTTTAGATATCTTTCTCGATCAACGACAAAAAGGCTAGAAATCCCGTTATCTTTCATGATACGGAGCGCACTCCCCGGACCATCACGAGTAGTTATCAGCGGTTGTGGTTTTTTCATAACGTGTTTTGCAGTTAAAACCATACTCCTGTCTACACCACGTACAAATTTTTCTACATATTCATCTGCAGGATTTGTAGTAATTTCCTCTGGCGTACCAACCTGAATCAATTCTCCGTCACGTAAAAACGCAATCCTGTCTCCCAATTTCATGGCTTCATTTAAATCGTGGGTGATAAATATAATGGTTTTATTCATTTTGTTTTGCAAGGTAATCAGCTCGTCCTGCATTTCCTCTCTGATCAATGGATCCAGCGCACTAAATGCCTCGTCCATCAATAAAAGGTCTGTATCCATAGTAAGAGCCCTAGCCAAACCCACACGTTGCTTCATACCTCCGCTTAGTTCATCGGGGTACTTATCTTCCCAGCCACCAAGCCCTACCATTTCTAAATTTCTCCTAGCTTTTTCCTCTCTTTCTGCTTTAGAAATATTTTGTAATTCTAAACCATAAACGGTATTGCTAAGAACTGTACGATGAGGAAGTAGCGCAAATTGTTGAAATACCATGGCGGTTTTTTCTTGTCTGAACTTTCTCAGCTCTTTTTGATCTAGCTTGGTAATGTCTGTCCCATCAATTTTAATACTGCCAGAGGTGGGTTCAATCAACCTATTTAAGCATCGAAGAATAGTGGACTTACCACTGCCTGATAGTCCCATTACGACAAAAACTTCTCCATTCTTAACGCTAAAACTTACATTATTTACACCGACGGTGCTTCCCGTCTCTTCTAATATCTTTTCTTTACTCGCTCCCTGCTTCAGCATTTGAAGCGCTTTTTGAGAATTAGATCCATATATTTTAACCAAATTCTCAACTTCTAATTTATCTATCATCTATACCTCCAAATAAGAAATCTATCGAAATATTAACTCTTTACACATAAGATACTGGACTCCCTGCTTAATCCTCAGGAAAAATTACTTATCCATTGTAACATGGTCCTTCCAAAGTGACAACCCGAACTTTTTTTTAGATTGTATGTTGTCGGTGGGAAACCCCCACCGTTCCAACGGCCACAAGAGGAATATTTTTTTCTAAATTTTGGGTTAGAAATAAGTTTTATCCCTTGATAGTATTTTTCTTTTTGTGATTAAAATGCATCTTCGAAGATTATAATTCAATAGTTTAGAGATATAAAAATAAAAAGTGCAAATATTCTGCTCTAAGAATACCTACACTTTTTTATCTATACTTTGTTCTATACTTTGTTCTATACTTTGTTCTATACTTTGTTTTATACTTTGTTCTATACTTTGTTCTATACTTTTTCACTAAATGCTAAACTTTTGCTTACTAGCTGCATAGCCAGCTTATGACCATAAATGTATCATACTATACAGCTACTCACAATTTCCACGCCACAGCCAATCATCCCTCGGTCTATGGCAGGTTTTTCCCAGCCACGGCCAATCATCTCTCGGTCTGGTGGCTGGCGGCCACGGCCAATCATCTCTCGGTCTGGTGGCTGGCTATGGCTGGGACGACTTTGTTTTTTCCATTATTTTTTGCTCGATAAAGGGCTTCATCGGCCCGGCCAAACCAGAGGGTAAAAGGCTCATCCCCTATTCTCTCCGAAACCCCTATACTGACAGTTAGCCTTCTAACAACGGAAACTCTAATTTTTTCAACTGCACTGCGCAACTTTTCAGCCACAGCCGTTGCACCCTCTAGGTCTGTTTTTGGCATGACGACGATAAATTCCTCACCCCCAAACCTAAATAACAGGTCAGATTTCCTCAAGTTCTGATTTACAACAGCTGCAAATTTTCTAAGAATCTTATCCCCCACCAGATGACCAAAAGCATCATTAATATTTTTAAAATCATCTAGATCAAGGATTAGTAAGGACAGGGATTCTTGATAGCGATCTGCATATCTCATGATATCTGTAATAACAGTAGTTAGGTAATTTCTATTATAGAGTTGAGTTAATTCATCTCTCATGGCAAGATTTTTAAGCATCTCTTCGTACTTGACTCGCTCTGTCACATCTCTGGCAACTGAAAAATAATAGTCTTCCAAACCTGTTTCCAGGCGCCACTCCAGGTATTTGTAAGATCCGTCTTTGCATCGAACTCGGTTTATTAAACGGCCCTCTTTCCCTCCATTGCGTAATTGCCGTATCATCTCCACTGTTGGCCGGCGATCATCAGGGTGAATAAATGTAAGACAGTTCTTCCCCCTTATTTCATCTGTGGTATACCCCAGTACCTCTTCAAACTTTCTATTTGCTCTAATAAATTTTCCATCTCTGTCAGCTACAGAGAAAATATCCATGTTAATATTTAAATAACCTTGGATTTCCCTTTCAAGGAGCATTTCCTTTGATATGTCTTCGAATGTTATAACTACTCCTGAGGCTTTATTTTTCTCACATCTAATTGGGGCCATTGTCCCGGTAACTAAAATATGACCGCCATCTTTTACAATCATTTTCAGAGGTTGCTTTTTTTCCATTCTTCGGCCACTTGCCATTACCCTTTCAGGCAAGCCTGTAATTCTCCTATTGGTTTTATTGTTCAAAACAGTAAACAAGCCGTCAAATTTTCTCCCAGCGGCCTCTTCCAACGAATAGCCTGTACTCTGTTCTGCCGCAGGATTCATAAGTACAATTTTTGCCTCACTGTCCAGTACTAGAATTCCTTCAGCTGCAGATGATACGATGGTGCTGAGAAGCTCCTTTTCTTTAAGATTCGCCTCGTATAACAATTTATAACGTTTTTCGCTTTGGCGTAGATTTTCCTGCTGTTGTCTCAGCTCCACCATAGGCCAAATGGTGTTCATGAGCAAGCTTAGCTCCAATCCATCTGCGTTATTATAGTCTGAATCCTTATTTGCCACCCCTACAACTGCTACAATTTTCCCATTACTAAATACAGGAACAGATAAGAAATTACTCAGGGTCACATGGCCTTCTGGATAGCCCTTTTTTAATTCATGTGGTTGCTGATAATTATTCAGAATGATTGCTTTCCGTTGCCGAATCACTTCGCCCCATAATCCCGTCTTAGAAAGGTGGTATAATCTAGGTTGATCCTTAATCTGACACTCCTTCATAGCTACATCGGAATAGGAAAAGAGATTTAAAACTTCTTCTTCCTCATAGTAAAGGAATATATATCCTATCTTACTCCCTGTTAGACAAATCGCCAGCTCTAATGCTCTATCGACAAATTCTCTAATACTAAGGTCGGTACTTTTCATTAGCTGCAGTAGTCTTTCTTTGGTTTCTAGCTCCTTTGTATTCTTTTGATGAGTAGATTTATCATTGATTGTTGCTTCTTCTTGTTTCATGATATATCCTTTAAACTTCTTTATTACAAAATTGATTAATGTATCTGGTAAGCCTTTATTAAAGGCATTGTTTTCATAAAGCAATATGGATTATAAGATATCTATGTTCCCCTCTTCAAAATTCAAGTTAGGAAATCTCTTGTATCCGTTGATTTATAACGTAATTATACCATAGATATAGGAAACCCAAACTTTTACTTTTCTTTTTTTCTCTCCATCTGAGCCCTATATTTTTTACTTACCTCTACATTAGAGTGTAGCAGGGATCCCCTAGAAATAGTGTCCAAGCCGTATTTTTTTCGTATATGGTCAATGGCCTTATCTAGCTTTTCATTTTGTTCCTTTTCTTCATTTCCAAAGAAGGATTGCTGAATATGACCTTCTCTTGTCAGGTCCGTTAGACTGACTCCGAGCAAACGCAATGGAGTCCGCTTGTCCCAAAGCTCAGAAAAAAGCTTCTTTACATTGCTATAAATCTCTGAGGTAATATTCGTGGGTACCATCAGCTTTCTCTGGCGGGATTTATTTTTGAAGGTTCCATCCCGTATAGTCACAGAAACGCAATATGCCTTTGCTCCATCTTCCCTCATACGCAGTGCTACACTGTCCGCCAAAGCAAGAAGTATTTTGTACGCCTCATCCGTTGTTCTTACATCTTCCTCTAAAGTCGTTGAGCTGCTATATCCCTTTGCGTCCTCCCCTTCTGCCAAAACAGGAATGTTGTCTATTCCGTTGGCAAATTCATGTATTTGCTGTCCTAATTTTATGCCCACTAAAGATTGTACACGGCGAGAATCTGCTTTTGCCAAATCACCAATGGTTGTAATATACATCTTTCCTAGGCGCTCTGCAGTAGCCTTCCCCACTGAAAATAGCTCTTGGACTGGTAAAGGCCAGAGCTTTGTCTCAATTTCTTCTCGATATAAGGTATGCACCTTGTCGGGTTTTTCAAAATCACTTGCCATCTTGGCTAGAAGCTTATTGGTACCGATTCCAATGTTTACCGTAAACCCTAAAGTGTCCCGTATTTCGTTTTTTATTTTAATAGCAATTGCCACAGGATCTGAATAAACCTTCCTGGTACCACTCATGTCAAGAAAGCACTCATCGATGGAATATTTCTCAACCACTGGGGCATATTTGCGGCATACATTCATAAATTTTTTCGAATTCTCTTCATATAGACTAAAGTCTGGTTTGGCAAGGAACAATTCCGGACATTTTCGTAGCGCCATAGAAATGGGTTCCCCAGTTTTGATGTTCAGTTTTTTCGCTGGTATAGATTTGGCCAGAACCACTCCGGTGCGTTTTTCCCTGTCACCACCTATAGCTGAAGGAATTAGACGAATATCTTCTTCGCCCTTTGCAACCCGCCTTGCAGCTTCCCAGGAAAGGTAGGCACTATTTACATCAACATGAAATATTAACCGTTCCATCGTTGTATCACTCTCTTAAATCCTTTATCTCTTTGTTAATACGCCTCATTCATTATGCCCTACACTAAATCGAATTTTGGAGGCTTGCCAATTATTATCATATCATGATAGAGAAAAAAAGGCACTCATTCTACAGGTATGGATTCTTTTGTATGATTATGCAAGAAAGTTTTGTAACCTCATTCTAACCTTTATCATACTATGGTAGTGGCGAAGGGAGGTTTGTGTAATGTGTTGTAGACACCGTTGTCGCCGTGACTGCGACGATATTTTTGGCATCAGAGACAGAGACTGTGACAGAGATGATGTCAGAGGAATCAGACGCAGAGATTGTTTTACCTTTAGAGATGGAGACTTCTGTTGTATTTGTGTTAGAAACCCTAGATCCTGGAGGTAAATTAGTTATAAATTATTGGCGTTCACCCTTCATTGGGTGAGCGCTTTTTTCTACTCTATTTTTTCCTCGATTTTTTGCCAAATGTAGCCCAAAATCTGCATGAGATATGTAATTTTCCAGCTCAAGATTTTGCTCCTTATGCAATTTAGACACGCCAAAGCTAGCAGTAATATGTATAGTAGTCTCTCCAGTTTCAAATGAGGTTTCTGCGATTAACTTCCTTAGCTTTTCCGCAAAGGCCTCCCCTTCCTCTAAAGAAATTTGCGGAGCTAGAATAATAAATTCTTCCCCTCCAAATCTAGCTAAAGTATCACTTTCCCTAATATTACTTCTAAGAAGCTTGGCTACCTGCACAAGTACCTGGTCTCCAATTAGATGGCCGTAGCTATCATTAATTTTCTTAAAATCATCTAAATCTAACATGATAATAACAGATTCATGCCCATAGCGCCGTACAGAGGAATATTCTTTTTTAATCATTTTATTAAAAAAATGCCTGTTGTAAAGTTTAGTCAAGGGGTCAGAAAAAGCCATTTGTTCCAATCGCCTTTGCTGCACTTCTATTCGCCTATTTTGGATAATGTTAATGTAATTATATCTCCAAATCAGAACACTAAGAAAGAAACCGAGAGCAATAGCCGTAATCCCATTGACTCGATTGGAGAGTAACACCTCTTGGCTAGTGATGGTAATGGCAATCAAGTTGTAATAGACCAGATATGATGTAAAGAAAATAATTCCCGAAACCAATGGTCTAATCAAGAAAACGGCACCCACCACAATACTGACCAGTATAAAGGGAGAGATACTGGTAGTTTCCATCTGATCAATAGTCACAATGATTATACCACTGACCATAATGGATACAGGAACAATGTACTGTAATATGTAAGCCAGAGTATTCGCTAATAACTTTTCTTTCAATTTATATGTTGCAATAAAAATTCCCACCCATAAAATCAATAGCGTAATATGGCAAATAAAAATACCTTGACCCCAGGTGTCTGACACCACTCCAGCATTTAGCAAAAGAAAAATATTTAACAGCCGAAGAGGAATAACAATAAAGGACAAATAATAAATTCTCTTTATATTTTGTAGGACACATTCATCCATAAGAGTATTATTATTACGATAAATAGCTCCTAATTTCCTTTTTATATTAAAAGGGTACTTTCTTGATGCTTTTTTCATGGTTCCCCTCTCACATGATACATAGAGATACCAGATTTTTCTAAATTCTTCTTAGTGCCTATATTATATTATCTCCCCCGGCTTAATTCAACTCATTGAAAAGGGAAAATATGCCACAATTCGAGCTGTTTTTCTTTTATCTTTTTATATTTGCTCTAGGAGGAAAAAGCAAGGGCGTACCCTTTAAAGCACCACCCCTTTGACTTTTATTCTAGCTCATAATCTAATTCTTCTACTTTTCTATGGTTCTCAATAAAAATATCTACCAAATAAGGGTCTAAATGATTTCCCCTTTTTTCTTTTATTATCTGGCAGCTCACTTCGTGAGTAAACGCATCCTTGTAAACTCTCTTTGATCTCAATGCATCATATACATCAGCAATGGCCATAATTCTGCCGGAAAGAGCGATGTCTGTTCCACTTAACCCATAGGGGTATCCTGAGCCATCCCATTTTTCATGATGGCAGCTTATAATATCTAATCCCATGCTTAAGAAGGAATTGTTAGGAAACCTATTCTGCACTTCCTTTAATGTATCGTAGCCAATATTTACGTGCGTTTTCATAATTGCGAATTCTTCTTCTGTAAGCTTTCCCGCCTTTAAAAGAATGTGATCAGGTATTCCAACCTTGCCTATATCATGTAATGGACTGGCTTTATGAATGTTATTTATAAACTCATCATCCACTACATACTGGTACATCTTATTATCTTTCATAAGCTCCGCCATGAGTTTACAAAGGCCTGAGGTTCTTTCAATATGTGCCCCCGTTTCGTCATCCCTTGACTCACTAAGCTTTACAAAGGCATAAATGGTTGACATTTGCAAATCAGAAATGTCTTTTATCTTCTCTTCCACCATTTCTTCCAGCTGACTATTATATTTTTTAAGCATTTTATTTTTCTCTTCAAGAGTATTGGATAATTCGGAATACTTGACCATTATATCTCTCATTAGCTCATTTTGAATTTTAATGTCCATATTATTAGCAAAATTGTCCAATTGCTGTTTAATGTGATCATGAAATCCAATATCCTTTTCTTGATAGCCTGGCCCTAATAATTCATTTAGATATGGATTCATCTGTTTCACCCCTCATATAACAATCAATTCCGATTTCTTCTAAAGATTCAAGATGCTTTATAATTACCCTTTTATCAAATTCACGTTCAAAGAGGCTACCATGCTGAGGTGCGATTAGTTGAGGATCTATGGCTTTTATCTTTTCCATTGCATATCTTAAGGCCTTCAAGGAGGGCATAACAGCCTTATGAAATGATAAAATTCCGCTAATAGGGCAAGTTCCATTTATATGCTGGCACGATTCCTCCGGTGTGCAATTTATGCAATGTTCCGATAGGTGCTTGTATAGGCTCCAATCCTTATCATAACTTCCAAAAATATCGCTTGTGAATAAGGTTTTTGTTTTCGTGTCGTAGGTCATAAAGCTTCCTGGAGCATGGGCAAAGGGAGTTGGAATAAACTGCAGTTTCCTCCCGCTACCAAAGGTATATTCATATCCCAGCTTGTGGATATAAAGGCTCTCGTATTTACAAGATGAGGAGTAATACCTAATGAATGTATGCTCATGTTTATTAGATATGACTGCCAAATCGCTACGGTCAATGATGGCTTCAAATTGCGGGAGGCTACCACATAAGTCAGGATCTGAGTGGTGGTATATTAAGGCTTTAATATTATGAGGGTTCACGCCTAATCTTAGTATTTTCAGCATCACGGTGCTAAATTCAGCCCTACTTCCGCCATCTATAACAACAGCTTCTTCGCCGTCTATTATTATGTAAGGGTTGCAATGAAGACTTGCTCCTTCATCTGAATACCCAATCCAATATACTCCTTCTGCAATTTTTATAGGCTTTAAATAATCCATTCCTTCCATGTGCATATTACCATAAATCTCCTTCATTTTATTTCCCCAGCCACCAGACCTAGAGATGATTGGCCGTGGCTTTGGGGTTTAATAGGCCACTAGACCGTAATAGGCCACTAGACCGAGGGATGATTGGCCGTGGCTTTGGGGTTTAATAGTTCCTTCCTAAATCCTGTAGGCAAAGGTCAATCCAGCTACAGTTTGTACATATTTTCCCCAATTGGTCTTTTTCAATAATGGACTCTTTGACCTTCTTTTTAAAAGCTGCCCAGCTGATCTCTTGGTTTTCTTTTAATCCACAAAATTTCAAACAATATTTATCATAGCTTAATACATTCTGTCCTGACTGACAGTTGCCTGTTTCATTATAGGGGCATTTACTGCATATAATGTCTGTATGACATACCAGCTTTATGATTTGGTCTTGGGATTCTTCTAGCCTGGTAATCACTTGTTTCATGTTTTCTGTAAATTCACCATTATATCCATGCCCTGAAAACTGTCCGATACACATCCCGTGGTGAGGTCGTAATTCTATCATTATATATCTCCATAAATTATTATCAGGCGAGAATTTCTAATTCCATTGACTATTTGGCTGCTTGTCACCTAGCTTTATTTATTATAACATAAGGCATATTTTGGTTACATTACAATAAAAATATATTTCTGCAATATGTGCCAGCCACGGCCAATCATCTCTCGGTCTGTGGCAGATTTCTCAGCCACGGCCAATCATCTCTCGGTCTAGTGGCTGGCTAGGAGAATAACCCATGTCAAATTTAATGAAAACTTGGCTTGCTACTACCCCTATCGCTCATAGAGGTCTCCATGATATGAATGGGAAGATCCCTGAAAACTCCATACCTGCTTTTCAGGCTGCCATAGAACAGGGCTACCCTATAGAGCTGGATATTCAGCTATGCGCAGACGATATCATAGTAGTTTTTCACGATTATAATATAGAGCGCATGACGGGGCAAAACAAAATGATGAAGGATGTCTATTCAAAGGAATTACCATCCCTTCTGCTTGCAAATACCACTTACACTATACCTACGCTGGACCAGGTTCTAGAGCTCGTTGCCGGCCAAGTTCCTCTTTTAATTGAGATTAAAAATGAAGGTGGGGCCGGAAAATTAGAGCGCATATTATGTGCACGTTTAAAAAGCTATCACGGCAAATTTGCGATTCAGTCCTTTAATCCCCTATCCATTTTGGCCGTTAAGAAGTATTGCCCTAATATTATTATCGGACAGCTATCAAAAAATTTTAAAGATAAATGCTTTATAAAGAATATGATTCTTACAAATTGCTGGTTGAATTGGCTTACAAATCCAGATTTTATTGCCTACAAGATTGGAGATTTGCCCAGCAAGGTAGTCCATAAGGCGAAGTCAAAAGGGACCCTAGTACTCGGCTGGACCGTTAAAAATGAGAAGGACCGAGAAATTGCAGAGAAATATTGCGATAACTACATTTTTGAAAACATCAGGCCTTAGGGGAACCCTCCCGTTCCCCTGCCTCGTCTTTCGAATTATTTTCCTAAATTATCTTCTTGCGCCTCCATCTCCCTTATTAGGTTAACCATCTCAATGGCTCCTGTGGCACAGTCAAAGCCTTTGTTACCTACCTTACTTCCTGCCCGCTCTATGGCCTGCTCCAGATTTTCTGTAGTGAGAACACCAAACATAACAGGAATATCGCTATTCAGAGATATATGTGCAATTCCTTTAGACACTTCGCTACACACATAGTCGTAATGAGTGGTACTCCCCCGAATTACAGCGCCAAGACAAATGACTGCGTCGTACCTGCCACTTTCAGCCATTTTAGATGCAATGAGAGGAATTTCAAAAGCCCCAGGCACCCATGCAATTTCAATATTTTCTTCATTCACATCATGACGCTTTAACCCATCTAGGGCACCGCCCAACAGCTTTGATGTGATAAATTCATTAAAACGTGCGGCTACAATACCTACCTTGATTTCCTTTGATACTAATTTTCCTTCATATATTTTCATGATACATACCTCCTAAATAAGATTGTAGTTTAAAATGTGACCCATTTTTTCCTGCTTGGTTCTAAGGTAAAACTCATCGTGTTCCGTAGCCTCCATCTGGATTGGAATACGCTCCACGATTTCCATTCCAAAGTCGGCGAGCTGATGGATTATTAGTGAGAAGTCTCAGGGTTTTTACACCTAGCTCTCGCAAAATCTGAGCACCAATAAAATATTCCCGTTGGTCTCCTTGAAAACCTAGGGCCAGATTCGCTTCCAGGGTGTCCATCCCTTGATCCTGCAGCTTGTAGGCCCGAAGCTTATTAATTAGCCCGATACCCCGGCCTTCCTGACGCATATAAAGGAGAATCCCACGGCCTTCCCCTTCAATCTGAGCCATAGCGGTGGAGAGCTGCTCTCCGCAATCGCAGCGAGTAGAACCAAAAGCATCGCCAGTCAAGCATTCTGAATGCACTCGGCACAAAATACTTTCACCCTCCCCAATATTCCCCTTCACTAGAGCGATATGGTGTTCACCGTTGAGTTTGTTTATATATCCGTACATTTTAAATTCCCCATACCGGGTGGGAAGATCTACACAAGCAACTCGTTCCACTAGCTGCTCTTTCCTTTTTCGATATTCCTGCAAGCTTTTAATGGTAATGAATTTCATGTTCCACTTTTGCGCCAATTGTATTAGTTCCGGTGTACGCATCATGGTGCCATCTTCTTGCATGATCTCGCAGCAAAGTCCACATTCCTTTAAGCCTGCCAGTCGCATGAGATCCACTGTAGCTTCTGTATGGCCGTTACGCTCTAGAACTCCGTTTTTCTTTCCCGCGAGAGGAAACATATGTCCTGGACGTCGAAAATCTTCCGGCCTCGCATCATCCTCTACGCATTTTAGCGCTGTTATACTACGCTCTGCAGCAGAAATACCAGTGGTGGTATCTACATGATCGATGGACACAGTGAAGGCAGTTTCGTGACTATCTGTATTATCCGTGACCATCTGGGGGAATTGTAATTTCTCGCAAAGCTCCTTACTCATGGGCATGCAAATCAACCCCTTGCCATGTGTAGCCATAAAATTAACGTTTTCTGTAGTAGCAAATTCCGCCGCACAGACGAAATCACCTTCATTCTCCCTATCCTCATCATCTGTTACTAAAATGATCTTGCCTTGCCTTAAATCCTCTAAAGCCTCTTCGATTGTGTTAAATTGAAACATTGTACCCTCCTTAACCGAAAATTTCTATCAATAAAAATCGTTGAAATTCTATATAAATTCTTCCTTACTAAACACTTATTTGTTTTGGTCAAAATATTAATAGCTGTATTTTGTAAGAAAATCAGCTGTTATTTTATTCAAATCCATTCCCATCAACCGCTCTACATATTTACCGATACAATCGTTTTCTAAATTCACCATGTCTCCAACTTTTTTATCGGATAAGATAGTCATTTTTGCGGTATGGGGTATGACTGAAACACTGAAATTATCCTTTTCTAACTTAGCCACGGTCAAGCTAATGCCGTCTATAGCGACGGAGCCTTTTTCGATGATATACCGTAGCAATTTCTCACTAGTTTTAATGGTGTACCAGATAGCATTATCCTCCTTTCTGATGGCCGATATAATGCCGGTTCCATCAATATGGCCGCTGACAATGTGCCCACCAAATCGACCATTTACCGGCACGGCTCTTTCTAGGTTCACCTTACTGCTGATGCCCAAGCTTCCTAGAGAAGAACGATCCAGGGTTTCATACATAACATCTGCGCTAAACTCATTTTCAGTAAAGGAAGTAACAGTCAAACAAACACCATTCACCGAAATGCTATCACCCAGACGGATATCCTTCATGATTACATGTGCTCGGATAGAAAGTTGACATGATTTAGCCCCTCGACGAATATTTTTAATGTGCGTTTATAGGTGTTCTCAGCCTCGTGTCACAGATGATCCGTAGTGGATTTTTCCCACCTTCCATACGGCAGGTCAATAGAGGATTATCCGCCAAAACTGTACCCACACCAACCATTATTCCTGAATAACGATGCCGATCTTCATGGACACGCTGACGGGCAGCTTCTCCGGTGATCCATTTGGATTCTCCAGTGTATGTGGCGATTTTCCCGTCCATGGTCATGGCATATTTCATAATCACATATGGTTTTTTTCTTTGAATATAGTGGAAGAACACCTGATTCAGCTTGTCACATTCCTCCTTTAAAACTCCCTCTACCACTTCTATCCCGTGCCTTCTCATGATGGCCACCCCCTTTCCCCGAACCAATGGATTGGGATCTGAGGAGCCAATCACCACACGCTTGATACCGCTTTCTATGATGGCATCGGTGCAGGGCGGGTTTGTTCCATGGTGGCAACAGGGCTCTAAAGTTGCATAAAGTGTCGCTCCTTTAGGGGATTTTATACAGCTGGCAATGGCGTTCCGTTCCGCATGGGCCTTGCCGTATTTTTCATGAAACCTCCTTCCTATAATTTCCCCATCCTTCACGATGACCGCACCAACCAGGGGATTTGGATTTACCCAGCCACATCCCTTTTCAGCAAGCTGCAGCGCAATTCTCATATAATTTGCATCTTTCATTGCTTCACTCCAAATTATCCATAAATTAAAAAAATGCCTCAAACAACATGTTCAAGGCATCCGATGTTTAAAAGGAAAGATTCTTCAATGTAAATTAAAAAAACGTATCCTTTTCCTCTTTGATTTAAATAAAAAACTCTGAAACAAAAATTCATTTCAGAGCAAAATCACAGATTTATGCAGAAAAACTGCAGCTATTCATCTTCTTTCATCCAGACTTTACTGTCGGCTTCGGAATTACACCGAATCATGCCTTGCGGCTCGTGGGCTATACCACCGGTAGGGAGTTACACCCTGCCCTGAAGATATTATTCAATTGAGTACTATTGTACACGCACTCTTTTATTTGTCAATAGGGAAAATTCATAGCTTCCTATGTGGATGTGTAGGTTAGTGGGAAGATAAATAGAAAATCAGAGATGTACAGTATTCGGCATGGGTTCATTGAGAGAATTTCCAACTATAGCTAATGGAATGGATTTTGTCTTTTGATACAAATGAAAAAACTAGGCACTATATGGCCATGGGTAAAATATAATGAAGAGGGTAGTATTATTACTAGAAGTATTTCAAATTGTATTAGCTGTGAAAAGTATTTTGGCACCTATATAAAGTAAATTGTTTTATTGGAGGTGAAAAAAATGTTAGAACACAAGATTTCTGAAGGCCTTTCTGCAACCTTTAAAAAAGAGTTGTCCTTCTCTGCCTCGCCCGTGGCTGAAGAGTTAAGTTATCTCCTCACAACACCCCAGATTGTCGAGGTGGTCATAGAAGCATCCGCAAAATTGCTAGACCCTCTAGTGCCTAGTGGGTACATAACTATTGGTAAATATTTAGAAATCTCACATGATCAGCCAACCTTGGTCTTAGAGGGTGGGCCAGTGACAGTTAACTTGTTTGTCATGAAAATCGAAAATAATAAGATTATTTTGGACGTAAAATGCTACGATGACATTGGTTTAATTGCCAAGGGAAAATATGAAAGAGCCATTGTTGATGTGGAAAAATTAAGAGCGGCCACTTATAAACGTGCAGAAAGCATCTTATAAGGGCTCCAGTTTGTTCAAGGTAAAGGTTTCAAAAACGGAGAATCACAAAGGGTGCTACACTTCAAGGGTCTGCCCTTTGTGACTCATTCTAGTTCACTCACTATATAGATTCTACGTTCTAAAAAAATCTAATATGGGGTGATTATAATTAAGAAAGTAATTCCAATTAACAATAATTATGTGAACTAGATCACTGAGTAATCAATAGGTTCTAGAAAGTATAAAAGGCTGTAGGTTCTTTGAAATATAGGGCCTACAGCCTTTATCACCTATTGGCAAAATAGTTTAGAAAACCATCTTAGTGAGGATCTATATCCATGAGCTCACTATTACCCATGACCTTCCTTCTATAGCGAAGCATAGTAAATGCGTAAGCCAGTGCTAAGATAACACCTATAGCATAGGAGATGGTAATGGTACCCGGCTGGTTAAATAGTCTAGCCTCAAGCCCAAATCCAATCTGGGCATTGGAAATATATGTCATGACAATAAATGTGTAGAAAATAGCGGGCACAAGTGTAATCCAGTAATTCTTGGTGTGCACCATCAGGTAAACTGTGATCATGGTCAGTGCGAATACAGCGACAAACTGGTTGGTAAATCCAAAATATCTCCAAAGGAGATTAAATCCGTTTGCGTTAGATTTCGCAAAGAACAATAGAAGAATCGCAGGGATAAAGATCGCTATAGTAATCTTTAGACGATTCGCCTTAGCCTGCTGGCTAATATTGAGGCGCTCTGCGATCATTAAACGCACCGCACGGAAGGCTGTGTCCCCAGATGTAATCGGAAGTATGATAACGCCCAGGATAGCCAAAATACCACCAAAGCTTCCCAAAAACTCTCTGGATATGATACCAACCATGCCGGTAGCACCCGTGTCAACTGGAATTCCCCTATTAAATAGAACCATAGCACCTGCTGCCCAGCACATGGCGATAAATCCTTCTAGAATCATCATCATGTAAAATGTGGTACGCCCTTCTTTTTCCCTCCGAACAGTTCTTGCGATAAGTGTGGTCTGGCTACCGTGAAAACCGGACATAATTCCACATGCTACTGTGATAAAGAAAATCGGAATAAACTGTAGTCCTAGCGGATGACCATTCACCGCAGCAGCATCACCAGTAATCAATACTCCCGCTAAAGGATTCGCCATATCAAAATTCTTTAAATTTGCACCGCCATCCATTACAACGCCGAGAAATACACCCACTGCCGAGATAACTAGGATAGCGCCAAAAACTGGATAAATACGACCGATGATCTTATCGATTGGAAAGAGCGTTGCAACCAAATAATAAATGAAAATCAAACCATAGACAATCCAGATCACGGCTTGATCAGCTGATTTGTCCATCCCTAATATGTCACCTACAATCAAGTCTCCCGGTGTGTATACAAATACCACGCCGGTAAGTATCATAAGTACCATAAGAATGACCAGGTATATGCTATGAACTTTGTTTCCTAGATACTTTCTCACCATGCCGGGCATCTGGGCACCATTATTTCGCATGGAAACCATTCCACAGTAGTAGTCATGTGTTGCGCCTGCGATGACACAACCGATGGGAATTGTTAAAAAAGCGATAGGCCCGAAAAGGATACCTTGAATAGGACCGAGAATTGGCCCTGTTCCTGCCACGTTGAGAAGCTGAATCAGGGAGTTCTTCCATTTAGGCATTCCAACATAATCCACACCGTCAGCCATCTTAACCGCAGGTGTTTTTCTATCGTCTGGCTGAAATGACTTTTCTACAAATTTACTGTAGAAATATCCACCGATGAAAAGAATAATGACACCGATGATAAATGTAATCATGGTTTTCCTCCATAAAATAAATAATTAAGCATTACGCAAGATTTTAACAGTAACCTTTTTATTCCCAAGGATTGTCCCTTTTAAACCTGCTATTCACTTATTTTCTTTACCAATAATATTATGCCTGTAGCGACATCAAAATATTTACCCGTTAATTTCATCAGTATCCGCCTGGTCTCCCTTTTCTTACATGATTCATAGAATATATTATTACTCTTTAGTGGAAGCAAAAGGAAATGATTAAAAGGAGATTTAACTATGCGTAATAAGTGCGAAATTCCAAGAACGAAAAGCCCTATTACATTTGAACAAATGAGTATAATAATACATTCACAAAGGTTGTGGCAACAGCTTTCTTATTGGGTGAGGGCTTTGATTATTGCAACTCTTAGGGATCCAGCAAGGCAACCATCGGTTTTAGATAGGTTATATACAGGAACTACAAGAGAATTTTATGATTATTTTAGATTGATGTACGGGGCCGAGGTTGCAGAACATCTATTACAAATCATATCAGGCACTGTCGTTAATTTATTGAATGTTATAGAAGGCATAAAAAATAATAACCAAGATCAAGTCAATTCAAATACACTTAAATTGTACGAAACAGCAGATGTGTTCTCTGCGTATTTACATGAATTAAATAGCCATTGGGAAGAACTCTTATGGAGAAACTACTTATATCAGTTTATTAGGTTAATATTAGACCAAACAGTAACAATAGCTACTGAAAAATTTGATGACGAAATTGTCATAGCAGGAAGGATAGAAGACCTTACGGCTATCATGGGAAATTACATGGCTCAAGGCATAATAAGAAATTTACCAAGTCAATAATACCCGGCCAGACGGCCATAGACCGAGAGATGAATGGCTGTGGCTGGATGCCACGGCCATTCATCTCTCGGTCTATGGCTTTTGCTTTAATAAGAGTAATATTATAGTAATAATAATAAGGCTTATCCACTGAGATGTTGAAAGCATGAGCCAACTACCTCTTATAACATCTCCCCTTAAAAATTCAAACATAAATCTCCCGGATACATATAAGACAACATAAGTAAAAAGATATTGTTTACCAGGAGTTGAACGGTTATATCTACTAAGTATACCAAAAATAATAAGGTTAAAAACAGCTTCTATCAGTTGTACTGGAATCAACGGCGTATTATTTGGTGCGTATTGGGATGTTGTGTACGTGATACTAATAAAGGTATCCGCTTTTAATCCGTGGCAGCATCCGGCAAAAAAACAACCTATCCTGGCTACACCATGTACGAGTGGTATAGAAGGGATAAGCACCTTGCATTGTTCCCATATGTCTGCTTTATAAGCCTTTGCCATAACATATGCCATGACAAATGAGCCAATCATTCCACCATAAAAAACCAACCCGCCTGAAATATATTTTGCAAAAAGCACATTTAAATTATATCCAGCACTAATATCTGTCACAATTTGTTCCACGGAAAGTAATAGGTATAGAATTTTTGCTCCTACTAGCGCACCAATTAATCCGAATACAAAAATATAAATGGAGTCATCTGTAGAGATCTCTAATTTTTTGCTGCGCAAAATAACCGCTATCATTCCTGCAGCAATGCCTATTAATCCCCAAAAGCTATAGGCAGGTATTTCCCTGCCAAATATAACGATTTCTTGTAGCATTAATTAAAAAGGGTTTTTATACCCCCCTCCCCATAATAATTATTCTATTTGAGTTCGATTTTATTATAGGGCTTCTAATATTCCTGCCGTTCCCATTAATCCAATACATGCTACGCAGGCTACAAATATTAAGCCTCCACCTATAAGACCTATTAATGATAGGATAAATCCAGCCTTTCTTGTGCCACCGTTGAATCCAGCTTTTTTTGAATTTGATGACTGGACTAACCCAATTATACCTAGCACGATAGATATTATTGAAGAATATCCAAAGAACCAGCACAGAACCGAAATAATACCAAGAACCAAAGAAATTGTTGCTGCACTCTCACCTGGAACCTTATCTGTGGATTTCTCTGTCGTGTCAACGTTCACTTTTGGCTCTGTATTATTTTGTGTTGTTTCATCATTTCTCATTTTCTCGTCCATTTCTTACTCCTACTTGATTTAATCAAAAATGTTATAATATTATATAAAACCTTAGAAAACATCGGCTACTTTGCCATTATGACGCTTCCCACATATATATATCGGCTATCTTTTCCTTTACTAAAGGGAATCTGCGGAAATTTACGGCCATAGACCGAGAGATGAATGGCTGTGGCTGGATGCCACAGCCATTCATCTCTCGGTCTATGGCCGGCAACTAAAAAAGAGTACCTTTTGGTACTCTTTTTACTTTGGCGGAGGACATGGGACTCGAACCCACGGGGCTGTTACACCTTACTCGCTTTCCAGGCGAGCTCCTTAGCCACTCGGTCAATCCTCCGTATCGCTACCACTTGCTATCTTATCTGATTATCAGGCAGTAGTCTTGTCCTACTTTTGGCATCCCGCTCTCCCAACTTCTTACATAAGCTCGAAAGCATGGATGCTTAAGACACATTTATTAATGTAACATATTCCCGTGCTTTTTGCAAGAGAAAATTACTTACTTTTTTTCTCAATTTCAATTAGTGCTCGAAAAGAAACGTTTTGATCCTTTTCATTGACTCCTTCAATGTAAACACGGTTCTCACTTATTTGAGAAATGTCCTTATAGAGGTTAATAGTGTCCCCGGGTAAGGCTTCATTGATATAGTTGACTTCAATACCCTTAACATCATATTGCCTAAAGCTATCTAGGGAGAAACAGTCCATAATATAATCTATATACTTTGTGTTGTTCAAGTGGCAATTTAAATCCACATCACTATATCCAATTATTTTTTTATAGGAAAACTCAGTCTGGCCAAAAGCCTTGATCCTGCCTAGTTTAAAGTCCATTACCCTTTCGGTTCTCACTGGTGGATAGTCTACTTTTACTGTGTCACTTCTTCTCAATTCCCTAGTCTTAATATCCATAAGGGCCCAGGTGGAAATGGCTTTGATTATGGTATTTCCCTCTTGGTCTTGAACAAGAAAATCCCTCTGAAATTCAAGTTTCTTTGGTACCTGAGGCCAGGTTTCGATGGTTATTTTTTCATTCCACTTTGGATTACGAATGATTTCAACCTTTATTCTCATTAGCACCCATGTCAAGCCATAATGTCCTTCAAGGATATGAAAACCGTAGCCGATATCATCAGCATGATCGCTGGCAATATCCTGCAGATACATGAATAGGGAACTTAGCTTCAACCCTTCAGTAAAGTCAACATCACTAAGCCTAACGCTATATTCTTTTTGATATACTGAACCACCGGCCACGATTACCTCCTGTCTTCCTCTTGAACTATACAGATGCATTAAACGCATTAAATGCATCAAAACCTTATCATACCACTTGGCGGCCTTGACAAATCAGGGATCCTTTCGCTTTAAAGGGATTCGTTCACAGCTTTGTACATTTCATCCTTTTCTAGAACACCTGTGTGAAGCACTGGTTTTTTCTCTAAATCCACCAATCCAGACGGAATTGTAACTCCTGTCTTCTCATGTAGTGATGCTACATATGCAAAGCCGTCTTTTTCCTTTGGCAACCCAATAGAGGTTGCTACACTATCTGCAAACTTATAGGCGCTTGCTGTTGAGGCGATAACAGTCACTGTTTCATCCCCTGTTTCCTTTTTATAGTCCTGATAAACCTTATAGGCTACTGCCGTATGAGTGTCCATAAGGTAACCTTTTTCATACATTTTTCCTATGGTCTCATTTGTCTCCTCCATATTTGCAAAGCCACCATAGAACTGGGATAACCCTTCTTTAATTTTCTCGCCAACCTGATATTTTTTATTTTGATCTAGGCTGTCCATTAATTGGGCGATTTCCTCTCCGTTGGATCCACTCAAGTGATAGAGAAGTCTCTCTAGATTGCTGGAAATCAAGATGTCCATGGATGGAGAATTGGTCAGATGAAACTCCCTATGAATGTCGTAAATTCCTGTGTTAATGAAATCTGTCAGTACCTTATTCTCATTGGATGCGCAAATCAGCTTGCCCACAGGGATGCCCATGTTCTTTGCATAATATGCAGCCAATATATTTCCGAAGTTTCCTGTAGGAACTACAATATTCATCTTATCTCCTGCCTTAAGCTCTCCCCTTTCAAGGAGTTTGGCGTAGGCATACACATAATAGGCCACTTGAGGAATCAGTCTTCCGATATTGATAGAGTTCGCCGAGGAAAACTTGCATCCCTTCTTTTCTAATTCAGCTGCAAATTCTTCGTCATTAAAGATCTTTTTTACACCGGTCTGGGCGTCATCAAAGTTTCCTTTTATGGCAAACACATGGGTATTTTTACCTTCCTGGGTAACCATCTGCCTTTCCTGAACTTCACTGACCCCTTCTTTTGGGTAAAATACAATAATCTCTGTATTTGGAACATCTGCAAATCCCTCTAGGGCAGCTTTACCTGTGTCCCCGGAGGTTGCAGTAAGTATTACGATTTTTTTATCTTCTTTTTCTTTTTTCATGGCCGTGGTAAGCAAGTAAGGCAAAATGGAAAGGGCCATATCTTTAAAAGCCGCGGTTTTACCATGATATAATTCTAAAAAGAAAGCATCTCCTGCTTTTTTAATAGGGACAATCTCTTCAGCCTCAAACTTCTTGTCATAAGCGCTATCAACGCAGTGTTTGATTTCCTCATCGCTGTAATCTGTAAAAAAGCTTTTAATCACTGAAAAAGCAATCTCTTGGTAGGTTTTTCCCGCCATCTCTTCTAAAGTGGCAGGTAACGCCGGAATGGCGTCGGGAACAAAGAGCCCCTTGTCCTTTGCGATCCCTTGTATAACTGCCTGAGCGGCAGTCTTAGCGTTTTGGTCTCCTCTTGTGCTTATATATTTCATGGTTTATCTCCTTTGTGAATAAATCCTTTGTTATATTTACTTCTTCCAATTTGTAGTTTTATGTCATCAACGCCTTATAAAGTGATGCTTGGGTGCATGTGAAACTGCATTCCAGCATGAATAGGTTTATGCAGAGCCAGATACTAAAGTACATGCCAAGGCGCATACTAAGGTGCATTCGTAGTGCATCCAGAGCTAAGATACATTAAATTCAACATTAATAATTGATTTTATCAAATATGTATTAATTATACAAGGCAAACCAGAAATTTGGTGGGTTGACGAGGTCTTTCAGAGTCGAGGAAACCGAAAGCCTGTGATGCCAGAAATCTAGCATTTAGTTTAGCTGACGAGGCAAATGCAAAAGTAAGCGCAGCACCTCAAAAATAGGCAGTTGCACTTACTTTTTAATAACCCATAGGCTGGATGTTCGATTGCTTTAACTTTCAGTTTGAGCCTGCACCAGGTTTATACCACAGTGTCTTTCACGAAGCTTTGGTTTTTCGATTTTTCCTGTAGGATTCCTTGGAATGTCCTCAAACAGAATAACCCTTGGGCGCTTATATCGAGGCAATGCCATGCAAAATTCCTTTATTTCCTCTTCAGTACAAGTGAATCCAGGCTTCACTTCAATAATAGCCGCTGCCGTCTCCCCTAATCTCTCGTGAGGAACGCCAATAATAGCCACATCTTTAACTGCCTCATGGCCACGTATGAAGTTTTCTATTTGAACAGGATACAGGTTTTCTCCTCCACTGATAATAACGTCTTTCTTACGGTCAACCAAATATACAAAACCATCCTCATCCATTTTGGCCATATCTCCTGTATAAAGCCAGCCATCTTTAAGTACCTCATTGGTAGCTTCTGGATTTCTATAGTAACATTCCATTAATCCGGGGCCTTTTACACAAAGCTCCCCGACTTCTTCTGGCTTTACAGGATTCCCCTTATCGTCAACAATCTTAATCTCCCACAAATGGCCAGCAATTCCCACTGCCCCCACCTTATGTATGTTTTCAATTCCCAGATGTACGCAGCCAGGACCAATGGATTCAGACAAACCATAATTGGTATCATAATCATGATGAGGGAAATAATTTTTCCATCGATGGATCAAGCTTGGCGGAACAGGCTGTGCACCAATATGCATCAATCTCCACTGTGATAATTCATGTTCCTCTAACTTAATATCTCCGCTTTCAATGGCATCCAAAATATCCTGAGCCCACGGCACCAGTAACCACACGATAGTCACCTTTTCTCTGGAAATGGTTTGGATTATTCCTTCAGGGCTGACACTCTTCAGTAAAACCGCTTTACTACCAGATAAAAGGCTGCCAAACCAGTGCATCTTAGCTCCTGTATGGTACAGTGGTGGAATGAGAAGGAAATTATCGCCTCTGGCCTGGTTATGATGGTTTGCCTCCACCTCGGCGGCTGTCATGAGGCTTTGATGTTTATGAAGAATAGCCTTTGGGAAGCCCGTCGTACCCGAAGAAAAGTAAATAGCAGCGTGCTGATCATCAGAGAGCTCAATTTTTGGAGCAACAGCTGAACAACAGGCAGTAAGCGCATAATAGCTTTCAGCAAACTTGGGCCTTCCATGGCCTAAAAACAATTTTATTTTTACATTAGGAATCTGATCCTTAATAGCATCCACACGTTCTACAAACTCTGGTCCAAATACTAATACATCGCATTCTGCCAAATCTAAGCAATATTTTATTTCATCAGATGTATAACGGTAGTTTAAAGGTACAGCAATGGCGCCTGTTTTTAAAATACCAAAATAAATTGGTAGCCACTCAAGGCCGTTCATCAGCAATATGGCAACCTTATGGCCTTTTTCTAAACCCCTTTCAAGTAAAAAGTTTGCAAAACGATTGGCCTTGTCATCAAATTCACGCCATGTCATTTCTCGCCTGTATTTCATGGTAGGGTCGGTTTCAACCAAATCGTAATCCTTCCAGCTGGCTTTCTTTTCTTTAATTTCAGGATTTATTTCAACCAAGCATACTTCTTCTCCGTATAATTTGGCGTTCCTTTCTAAAATTTCTGTTATGGGCATTTCTTCCTCCTATTATCATATCTTTATTATGAAAACAAAAATTATTATAACAAACGAATTCTAGCTTAAATTCACTGATTAAATATTTACTCCTTATCTGCTCTGCCGATATCATATCGTCCTTTCCTCGGCTAGAATATGTCGCTAAGATCTCCCTGGGTAGGCTGGTATCAATAAAAAAACCGTCCTCTGAATAAATATCAAAGGACGGAATAATCCGTGGTACCACCTTAGTTTACAGATGACTTGCGACACCTGCCTCGATGGGTGCAATCACACCCCGGCACTATAACGGGCGCACCCGGCAAAGCCTACACAGAAACCCTTCAGCTCGCAACTCCTGGAATGTATTCAAAACACTTCACCTTTTGCACCTCTCACCGCCCGGTAACTCTCTGTAAAGCTGGCATGTTTCTACTTCTTTCCAATCATCGTTTTTATCAACAGACCTCATCAAATTGGGGAGATTTAATTGCCCCTATGACTCTATCTGCAAAACTTTCATTAAAAGAGATTCTAAAGCCTTTTTACCTAAAAGTCAACAACTTTTTTATGGTATTAAAGGAAAAGGTGTCTGGCACCTTGTCCACATGAGTTACCTTTTCTAGACTAAGATTTCTGACACCTTATCCACACTTGCATCTTTTCCTCATAGAAACACCTACCATTTTCCTATTCTCATTTCTCAAATATTCTGCATATGATAATTAAGGTTATCGGTGATTAAATGATATAAGAAAGGAAGAATTGAATGGATAAAGTGAAGAAATATCAACTGATGGACTTTGGTCCTCATCCCTTTGTCATAAACATTGAAGAGGCCACCGAGGAAAACAACACATTTCGAACCGCATTATGGACGGGAAGGTACTTACAGCTTACTCTGATGAGCATCGGTGTGGGGGATGATATCGGATTAGAAATGCATCCTAACGTTGATCAGTTTTTACGAATAGAAGACGGTCGTGCCCTTGTTGAGATGGGCGACAGTGAAGATGTACTGGATTATAGAGAAACCGTTTCTGATGATTATGTTATCCTAATCCCTGCAGGAGTATGGCACAATGTAACCAACATTGGGGATGAGCCCCTTAAAATGTATTCTATTTATGCTCCACCAAATCACCCCTTTGGCACAGTTCATCAAACCAAGGAGGACGCAGAAGAAGATCATTAAAGAGACTAAGCGTCATAGGTGCCTGACATCTTTTCCACATGACATTTTTCCCTGTGAAAGAACGAGGTGTCTGATACCTTTACCACACTCATGCTGTGGTACATACTATGGTGTCAGACACCTCTTAATTTTTCATACTATGGTGTCAGACACCTCTTAATTTTTTTTCATCTTTCTATATCTAAGCAAATATTTTCTGGTTTAAGGTCATATATCATATCCTTCCGCTCTACAATGAGACGCACCTTATCTTTTAATTCGGAATTCTGGAGCACCTTGCAAAGCAGCTCTCTTGTAGGATTTACACATACAGGATATCCAACAGCATCAAACATTGCATAGTCCCCTGTAGTATCTCCATAGCTATAGCTTTTGGAAAGATCTATATCATACTTTTCAACAAATTCAGCAATAGCGCCTTTTTTGCTCTCACTATCCCACATAGGAGTTACAACCCCTGTGTACAGGCCGTTTTCATCAATTTCATAGGTGGCTGCTCTGAAATCATCAAATCCATGTTTTTGCGCCATTTCCCTGACCAGCTCTATGGGCCCTCCAGATATAGTAATCAATTTATGGCCATTTTCTTTATGCCATTTGATTTGATCCCGGGTAAATCTATATACTCTATCACCTTTTTGCTCCACTACTATTTTTGCTATAAATTCAATCTGTGAGCGATGGAGCCCCTTTATCTCTTGAATATAAATCTCAGCCATCTTTAAGAGATAATTATCATAATTACCCTGCCTTTTATCATATTTCTGATATTCAGGTCTTACCTCATTGTACCATCTTTCATTATTAATGATTTCTGCCGTTACCATCTTCTTAAAAAGCTCTGCAATTAAGCCTTCTCTGTATAATGTACCGTCAATATCAAAAAAAGCGGCTATCTTTTTCATAATTTATTCCACTTCCCTTCTACCCCTTTTGCTCAAAAACCTTCTTTATTGCCTGAAAATACCCTTTGCTATGGCTTGCTAAACGAATTTTAAATAATTGCGTTTCTCCAGCGACTCTTTTGCTTATACTATTATACGGGTTCCCTCGCCTTAAGTTAACGCCTCTCATTAGCGAGCAACTCTTTTTGTTTAAAGCTATTATATAGCATTATATATCAAGCTTTATTACTAATATTATTATTAAGGGCAAAGAATTCTATGCAAATCAGAAATTCCTATATTTCTCAAATTTATTTGATAGAATTGAGAACTCAGTATATAATAGGAAAGTAATTGAAATTTCAAGTACGGAGGAAAAAATATGGATTATAATAAATTAGCGGAGCTACTGCTTCCGCAGGTTAATAAAAACCCTGAAGACTATGAGAAAATTTATCCCCCAAGGAATCTACCTGAAGGTGCAAAGGTAACAAGATTAGGCCCAAGCCCCACAGGCTTCATTCATCTTGGTAACCTTTATGGTGCTTTTGTGGACGAGCGCTTGGCTCATCAAAGTGGCGGAACCTTTTACCTGAGAATTGAAGACACGGATGACAAAAGAGAAGTTGAAGGCGCTGTAGAAGCCATTATTTCATCTTTAGAATTTTTTGACGTAAAATTTGATGAAGGGGCAACCATGGATGGCCAAGAGGGAGAATACGGTCCTTACTACCAAAGTGAGAGAACTGAATTATACCAGACCTTTGCAAAGCTCTTACTTCAAAGAGGGCAAGCTTACCCCTGTTTCTGCACAGAGGAAGAACTTAACGACATACGAAGCAAGCAAGAGGAACTGAAGGAAAATCCTGGTTACTATGGGAAATGGGCAAAGCATCGAAGTCTTTCTATGGAAGAAATCGAGAAAAGACTTGCTGCCGGTGAGCCCTTCGTGGTTCGTTTAAAATCCCAGGGCAACCATGACGTAGCCGAAGAAGATATAAGGACTTTTTCCATTGAAGACGGAATCAGAGGCACCTTAACCATGCCAGAGAACAATCAAGATATTGTTATCCTTAAGGCAAACGGTATTCCTACCTACCACTTTGCCCATGTGATCGACGATCATTTCATGAGAACTACCCACGTGGTGCGTGGAGAGGAATGGCTATCCTCACTACCCATTCATGTTGAGCTTTTTAATACTCTGGGCTGGGATATGCCTATTTATTGCCACACAGCTCAGCTGATGAAGCTAGAGGATGGCAACAGAAGAAAACTATCAAAAAGAAAGGATCCTGAACTTTCCCTTGATTATTACAGAAGCGAAGGTTACCATCCCAAGGCTGTTAGAGAATATTTAATGACCATTTTGAATTCTAATTATGAAGAATGGCGTATAGAAAATCCAGATGAGCCCTTAGACAATTTCCAGTTTACAGTGGAGAAAATGAGTAGCTCTGGTACCCTCTTTGACCTAAACAAGCTGATGGATATTAGCAAGGACGTACTTGCCAAGATTTCTGCCACAGAGCTTTGCCAATTTATGACGGATTGGGCAGAGGCGTATCGTAAGGAGTTAGCCCCACTTTTTAAAGAGAATCAGGAATACCTAACTAAAATACTGGACCTGGGGAGAACAGGAAATAAGCCGCGAAAAGATTTGGTCTATGCTAGCCAGATATTTGAATTTATTAGCTATTTTTATGATGATTATTTTGTAAGGGAAGATGATTATCCTGAAAATGTTTCTAAAGAGGATGCTCAGTCCATCCTGAAAGCTTATCTTTCTAGCTATAATCATCAAGATGACCAAACTCAGTGGTTTGATAAAATCCGGGAAATAGCAACTAATAACGGTTTTGCCGCCAAGCCTAAGGATTATAAAAAGAATCCAGAATTGTACAAGGGCCATGTGGGAGATGTAAGCACCGTTATCCGAATCGCCGTTATGGGACGATCAACTTCTCCAGACATATGGGAGATCCAGCAAATTCTTGGCGAAGAAAAGACTATAGAAAGAATTAAAAATGTTTTGTAACAAATTATCTCACCGCTTCATAAATTATACTACAAACCAATTATTATTATAGAAGCAGGTGATAAAAAAATGTCAGATGGATGTGGACTCCTAGGTGGAGAAAGAGTTGATACCAGTTTACTGTTTTTTTTCTTGCTACTGGTAATCATATTCTGTAACTGTTACACAAGATAGAAAAGTTTGCCTCCGGGCAAACTTTTCTTTTTCCTTTTATTTTTCAGCTAAATATTCCTTTGTAATCTTTCCTAAAATGGTCATTCCTTTGACGATATCCTCACATGACACGTTAGAAAAGTTAAGCCGTAATTCATTGCTCTTCACATTACTAGGGTAAAAAGAATGCCCTGGTATAAAGGCCACCTTTTCTGCCAATGCCCTGCGAAGAAGTTCTCTGGAATCTTTGTTTTCAGGTAGCTCCATCCAGATAAAAAGGCCACCCCTAGGTACTTCATAATGAACCTCACCAGGAAATTCCCTTTCTATAGTTTGTATCATAACATCTCTTCTCGTCTTATATACTTGGACAATTTCTTTTATATGAGCATCCAAATCATAATGTTCTAGATAATATGCCATTAGTATTTGCGTAATGGCTGAACTGGAAAGGTCAGCAGTGTTTTTGATAACCAAATACTTATCTATAATCTCTTTTGACGCGCATAGCCATGCTACTCGCAGCCCCGGACAAAAGGTTTTTGAAAAAGTTCCCACGTAGATTACCTGCCCCTTTTTATCATAATAGCTAAGAGGCCTTTCAATACGTTCTTCAAAGGATAGTTCTGAATATGCAGCATCCTCGACAACAGGTATATCATAGCCGGAAACGCACTCTATGAAATCCATTCTACGTTTTTTTGACCAGCTTCTTCCCGTAGGATTTTGAAAGTCTGGAATAACATAAATCAACTTTACCCGATTGCCGTACTTTTTTAAGGCAGCCTTCAAGGCATTGATTTCAATGCCGTCTTTGTCTGTGGGAACTGCTACTAGCTCAGCTTCATAAGCTTTCAGCGCATTCACCGCCCCTAAATAGGAGGGTGTTTCAAAAAGAATAACATCCCCTTTGTCAATAAATAGCATGCCGCTCATATCAAGGGCTTGCTGGGATCCGCTGGTGATTATTACATTCTCCTTCTGATAGTTTAACTGAAACTTATCCTGCATGCGCTGGACGATGAGCTCCCTTAGCTTGCCATAACCACTAGTAGCGCAATAGCTTAATGCGGCTTCCCCTTGAGTTTCCAACACCTTGACAAAGGCTTCCTTAATCTCTTCAATAGGATAACTCTCTGAAGAAGGAAAGCCTGCTGAAAAGGAGATTGTATCAGGAGTTTCCGTTAACTCCATAGCATTCAATAATTCTTTATCCTCTAAAAATTCCAATCTACTTGCGAATTTCATTTGTAATCCTATCCTCTCAAATGTTAAATTGTGCTTCAAGCCTTGTCCAAAGGCACGACACCTTTTCCCCCATTTCAAAATATAGAATGAGTCATTGCAACGGGTTAGCACTTTTAAATTGAAAAAGGTGTCAGACACCATTCTATTGCCAGCTATTTAGGTATTGTTCCTGTTCGGGGGTCAGTTGGTCGATTTCTATGCCCCAGGCCTCCAGTTTTCTCTTGGCAACTACCTGGTCAATTTCTTCCGACACATCCACTACCTTGTTTTCTAACTTGTCCCTGTTTTTCATTACATATAAGGCTGATAGGGCCTGTACGGCAAAGCTCATGTCCATAATTTCTGCTGGATGACCGTCTGCAGCTGCAATATTAACTAGTCTACCTTCAGCGATTACATTGACCCATCTGCCATTTGCAAGCTTGTAGCCCATAATATTTTTACGAGCCTCTTTCTTTTCTAAGGACTCTTTTTCTAAAGCCTCCATATCTATTTCTACATTAAAATGTCCTGCATTGGTTAGAATGGCTCCGTCCTTCATGGTAAGCATATGTTCCATGGTAATTACATGACTACACCCCGTGGCGGCTACAAAAATGTCTCCAAGAGGTGCGGCTTTTTTCATAGTCATTGGCTCATAACCATCCATTTTCGCTTCGATGGCCTTTACTGGATCTATCTCAGTTACAATGACCCTGGCGCCAAGAGCTGCGGCTCTCATAGCAATTCCCTTACTGCACCAGCCATAACCAGCCACAACAACGGTTTTACCCGCCACAATCAGATTGGTATTATCCATAATGCTTGTCCAGACAGATTGGCCCGTCCCATATCGATTATCGAAAAGGTGCTTGCATTGGGCATCGTTTACCGCCACCATAGGGAATTTCAGTACACCCTCCCTTTCCATGGCTTTTAGACGAATTACACCAGTAGTGGTTTCTTCGCAACCGCCCCAAACCTCTTCACCTAAATCAGGCCTGCTATTATGGATTAATCCTACTAAGTCACCACCATCATCGATAATGATATTGGGCTTGTGCTCAAGAGCCATTTCAATGTGTCTATTATATTCCATCTCTGTTGCGCCATGATAAGCATAAACCTTCATGCCTGTAGCCGCCAAAGCCGCTGCAATATCGTCCTGTGTAGAAAGGACATTACTCCCCGTTACAGACATTTGAGCGCCCCCTGCAGCCAGAACCTCGCAAAGATAGGCAGTCTTTGCTTCCAGGTGCACAGATAGGCTTATCTTTACACCTTTAAAGGGCTGCTCTCTGATAAACTCCTCTTCCAGGCCTCTTAGTAATGGCATGTTATTTCTTACCCAGTCTATTTTTTGCCTTCCAAGTGGCGCTAGGCTTATGTCTCTAATTTCATTTTGTTTCATCTTTAGTAGTTCCTTTCTTTATTTACTTGAATATTTTGTAGAAGATTCTTAAGAACTATTCCTTTTCGTTCTATTTACAGAATCTAGTTTTCTGTTTTTTAAATTTCCTCACTTGTCAGAATGACAAATACGAAAGTCATATTGATGTTCAAAATCCCTAAGGGCTTTCCTTCTTTCCTTGTAGTCTGGCAAAGTTTCCTCCACCACAGCCCAAAACCGGTGAGAATGGTTCATTTCTTTCCGATGGGCCAGCTCATGGACAATGACATAATCGATAAGTTCCTCCCTGGCAAACATCAATCGATAGGTGAAACTAAGGGTTCCTCTAGAATTGCAGGACCCCCAGCGGGTCTTTGCTTTACTCACACGGATTTTTTCGTATTCCACTCCCATCTTGTTGGCATAATAGGAGCATTTTTCTTGGAAATAAACAAGGGCTTTCTTACAATAAGCTTGTACTTCATCCGGGGTCAGCTGAATAATTCTCTGCTGGGATCTTATTTGCTTCAGTTCCTTGAGCTTACTGTTAATCCAAGAAGTCTTTGAGTTTACAAAACTGTCAATATAGGCTCTGCTAGCTCTCAAAGGCGCCCTTACCTCCACTCTTCCATCGGGCTTTATTATTATGGAAAGGGTCTTTCTATTCGTTCTAATTAAATTGTATTCTACCATAAATCTTTACTCTTTTCCGGTTTCCGTTTATACTCTGCCCAACAGTAGCTTTTCCAAATACAGCTCTCACATATGAATTATAATAGTTCATAATACCGAACCTTCCATTCATCATGAATTCATATGAATCCATCGCCTTTTCGCCTACTTTTTCTGGGCATGACTATATTACCATGATTAACATGGTATTTTCCACGAGTTTTCATTAAAAGGCTTTTTTATCTATGAACTAAAAAACAGCTTACTATATTACTTTGTTATTTTGTAGGAGATACTCCACCATAGCCTCAGAAAACTCCTTATTAACCAATTCCGTTTGGTCAATAAGACGCTGGAATATAGCGATATTTCTTTCATAATCACCAGCCAGATAAGAAACTATTTCACTAATGGTAGCATCCATATAGTTATGAAGAATATTTTTCCAAGAGTCTCTGTTGATATAAGGGTTCATCCTGGCGTTCACATCCGCCCTTTTATCAATGTTCTGATACAGCAGATGCACCACCTTGTTAGCCTCTTCAATATCCCCAACCATTTGGGATGTAATCAGAGCATTTATTAAATCAACCTGTTCATAAACCACTGCTGTCAGCTCATCAACTAATTCAGCATCAAAAACTGTTTTTAATAAATCATCATACTGCATGGGGATTTGCCTTAATTTATTATATGCCTGTTCAGCGTACTCATGGTTTACAGTGCTGAAAATCGCATAATTTCTCGTCCATAGGGCAAGATCCATCCAGGATAAACGAATATTATATATTAGGTTCATCATTTCATAGGTAATACATGGTTCTGTAGGATCTTCTATTCTTTGCTGATTTGCATAGGGGGACATCAAAGTAAGATAGCTGTATAATCCAGATGAAAAATAATCTCCCATTAAGTCAGCATGGACCAGCAATCGGTCAAATAATCTTATACAACCGTCGTAATCTCCTAAAAGCAATGCGTTTCCCTGTTGGATGGTTAAATAAAGATAAGTATAAAGTAAATTTCTCCATTGGTTTTCATCCCAGAAAGGATTGATGGAGTCTAAATACGCTGCTCGTTGGTCTGCTAGCAAATACAAATCATTTACGATTTGGTTCATAGCCTCTACATCATTATCTTCCTGTGCTTCAATCAATTCTCGTATTAATACTATATTTTGGCTTAGCATATGGCCATACTGTTCTGCTATTACTCCACCGAAAATTAAACGTAGAGAATTTGAGAATTTTGCCGGAATATTGTACAAGTGGCTAAAAATCTCCTCCGATATTTCAAGATTAAAATATTCTGCATCTATGAATGATTTTATCCAAGCAGCCTGTTCCCTCCAAAAGATTCTAGAATTAATGATAATTTGCATTTCAACAGGGCTAATACAACGCTGATTTTTCCTTATCATATCCTTGATCATAATAATTTCACACCTTCAATCTTATCAAAATATTACTTTATCATATGACTGAAGGTTGTCAAAAGGGACGCTTCTTTGGTTTAGTATTCAATTAAAAATGACGGCTCTATAATCACCGTCACTTTTGTTCACGCCTAATGGCTCCTATGCTTTCCTATCCTAGCTTCCTCATTATCAAAGCGGCCAGGTCCTCCGCTAGCTTGGTAATTTCATCGATGTCCTTGCCCTCAATCATGACCCTTACCATCGGTTCTGTGCCCGATGGCCTGATTAGAACTCTTCCTTCTCCTGCCATGAGTTTTTCTACTCGCTGGATTTCATTTCGAATTTCCTCGTCATCCATATAAGCCCTTTTATTTTCATTTTTTATGATGGCATTCTTAAGAACTTGAGGGTAAATCGTAACTTCGTCGGAAAGCTCAGAAGGCTTTTTCCCAGCAAATTTTATGGCTTTAATTAATTGTAAAGCAGACAAAATCCCATCTCCAGTAGTGGAATATTGTAGGAAAATTAGATGGCCAGACTGCTCTCCGCCTATGACACAGCCAGTTTTCAGCATGCTTTCTAAAACATATCGATCCCCTACCTGTGTTATTTCCACCTTCCCACCGATGCTCTCAATCCCTCGGTGGAAACCGATATTACTCATCACCGTAGCAGTTACCATGTCTCCTGGCAGACTTCCCTGTTCTTTTAGCATTTTAGCACATATGTAGATAATCTTATCACCGTCTATGAGTCGACCTTTTTCGTCTATAGCAATAAGTCTGTCTGCATCACCGTCAAAAGCTAGCCCTAGATCCGCCTTTTCAGCAAGAACCTTTTCCTGTAGGCCTTGAGGGTAAGTGGATCCACACTTGTCGTTAATATTGATGCCGTTGGGCTGGTTGGCCATAGTAATAACCTCTGCCCCCAAATCCTTAAATACCTTTTCTGCAATCTTATAGGCAGCGCCGTTTGCACAATCGATTACCAGCTTCATGTCACTTAAATCTATGGTTGCGGTACTCTTTAGAAAATCTGCATACTGGATTAGCGCATCCTCTCCCGTTTCCAATCCGCGGCCAAGCTTCTCTCCTGAAATATGACTGTTGATATCAATATTATTTAATATGATATCTTCAATTTCCTCTTCAATAGCGTCATCCAGTTTATAGCCTTCGCCATTAAAGAATTTAATCCCGTTATACTCGTAAGGATTATGGGATGCTGAAATAACTACCCCCGCATCCGCCTTATATTCTTTTACCAAATAGGCCACTGCTGGTGTAGGAAGGATCCCTACCTTGATCACATTGCCCCCTACGGACAAAATTCCCGCACTAAGTGCATCTTCCAGCATATCACCAGAAATCCTCGTATCCTTTGCAATTAACACAACAGGCCTTTCCTTATTTTTGCTAAGTACAAAGGCGCCTGCCTTACCTAATTTGAAGGCCAATTCTGGAGTTAATTCAAGGTTTGCCACACCTCTTACCCCATCTGTTCCAAATAATTTGCCCATATATCTTCTCCTAATAATCTATATTCTTAATTATTCTGTCCCCGTCTCTTCTTCCATCTGATTTAATGTAATGTATACCTCTTCGGGATCTATCATAATATGACCTAGCTGTTTGTCATGTCTTACCATGACTTGAGCTGTTGCTGTCATCAGTGATGCAGCGTCCAAGGTAATATATAATTCTAAATCCTCCCGCTGTAGCCCCCTGATAACGGCTTCGCTACCGGAAGCCAATACGCTGATAAGAGGCGTCGTTATAGAAATGCTTGAAGCATCTTCCACACCCTCTACTATAATCTCACTAGAATTATAGGTAAACTGCTTGGTTGCTACAGGCTTTATGCTTATGGATACGGTAAGGTCTTCCGAATCCGCAGCAAGCTCTACGCCAGGGGGCAATTCTATGTCTATAGGGAGCTCTCCCGTGGTAGTCACCTCACTAATATCTACAGGTGCTGATGTCAGCTCATTAATACCAGCTAAATTTGATTTTGTACCCCTTATCCTTACGGTAGAAGGAATTTGGATGTCGGTTACCTCATAGATGGGGTCTACCTGGCCAGTTATTTCTACATTTAGAGGCACCTCTTTCACATTATATAACCTTGCTGTCACACTAATAATATTAGTAGAAAGTCTTATATTGGTTACTTCATCCCCATCTCTATTCACAGCCACAGCTTCTGCCTCAATGGTTCTGGGCTCTGTGGACAATCTTGAAGCATTAACCTGAGCCTTAATATAAGCGACGGCGTCTACTTCTGATTTTGCACCTGTTACTTCTATGAACTCGGGCTGTGTGATAACGCCACCAGCCTCCACCTCATCACTTAATTGCCCTGTGAAAACAACTCTGATGGGCTTGTTAACTACAGCCAATTCTTCAATGGCAACAGCGATTTTATTTGGCCTGACATCCATAACAGTAACGAAATCAGGTGCCGCTATAACAATAGGAATATAGTTTTTCCCGATAAATCCTGTAAAAAGATCAGCTTCAGCTGTGAAATCTGCAGCAGAGAGATTAGTCAAGTCAGCTCGTTTACCTTCTACGACAATGTCAACGGTATAATCCATTTCACCTGACAAAGCTAGCCCTTTTGAAGTAAGGCTATCCTCGTTAAGAAGCTGTACTGGCACATCTCTAATGGTAGTGGTCTTCGTCGGATCCACCATGCCAATTACATACGTCCATAGGAGAATCGCAATAATCACAGATATGATTTTATTAGCCGTATTACTCTTCAACATCCTTGCGCCTCCTGAATTTTTCTAAAAATGAAGGTATTTTTGATCTATTCTCATGTTCATTACTTAGGTATATGTTTAAGAGTGTTTTTTCCACTGTTTTTATATCCAAAAATCTGGTCAATTTACCATCAATAGCAATGGAGATAATTCCTGTTTCTTCTGAGACAATAATAGAAATAGCATCAGAGTTTTCAGTAATACCAAGACCTGCTCTATGCCTCGTTCCTAGTTCTTTGCTTAAGGTCCTACTTTGGCTCAATGGAAGGACGCAACCAGAAGCAAGAACCCTATCTCCTCTAATAATTGTGGCCCCATCATGGAGGGGAGACCCTTCATAAAATATATTACCCAATAGCTCCGCCGAAATTTCTGCATCCAGCATAGTGCCAGTTTCTGCAATATCGTTTAGCATGGTTTCTCTTTCCGTAATAATAAGGGCACCCACCTTGTGAGTAGAAAAATAATCTACTGCCTTAATGATTGCAGCCGTGACCATTTTTACTTTTTCTTTATCTAATTGTGAAAACTGCGGGCGTATAAATTTACTGCGACCAACGTATTCCAAGGCACGACGAAGCTCAGGCTGAAATACTACAACAAGTGCGACAACCCCTAGTGTCAATGTGCCTTCAAGTATCCAGTTTAAAGTATATAAATCGAATATATCAGATAGGAAAGTCAGGGCGACTAATATTAGCAAGCCTTTAATCAGCTGGACAGCTCTTGTTTCCTTTATAAACCCCATGATTTTATAGAATATAAAAGCAACGATGATGATATCAATCACATCGGTAATACCAACGCCAGAAACAATATTTGTAAAGGCGTCCAGAATGCCTTCCATATAGCCCCTTCTCCTCTCAAGACTTAATATATATTATTTTATCTAATAAATGAGATATTTACAATAGATTTTGCCTCTGTCCACAAAAAGTAAATCAAAATCTAAAAGGAGGCGATATTCCACCGCCTCCTGTGTAGGTTTCCCTATATTAATAACTGGTTTCTAATAAGCCGTAGTTATTGTCTTTCCTCTTATATACTACATTCACTGAATCGTTTTCCATGTTAAGGAACACGAAGAAGGTATGCTCTAATAATTCCATTTGCATAATGGCTTCATCTACTGACATAGGAACAAGGTCGAACTTCTTCGTTCTAACAATCTTCATTTCTTCAGTCTCATCTAATGCAGAATCAGGAAACTCTGAGAAGAGAAACTCTTTATGATCCTTATGCTTTCGCTGAAGCTTTGTTTTGAATCTGGACATCTGGGTTGATAACTTGTCTACCACGCGGTCGATACCTGCATATGCATCGGTGCTGGTATCTTCAGCACGGAAGAGGGTTCCTTTGACATTAATGGTAGCTTCCACTGTTTGTCTTTCTTTCTCCGCAGTCAACATGACATTGGCAACGATATCGCTGGAAAAATACTTGCCAAGGCGCTCTAGCTTTCTCTCAATCGTTTGCTTTAAATGGTCACTGGCGTTGAAGTTTTTGCTTGTAATGATAACTTTCATTTAGTGCACCCCCTATTGCTAACAAAGTATGATATATACTATTACTAAATTATACCACACAATTAACTGTATTCCTCTAATAAACGAAAAATATTATTTGCAAATCTTACACAAATGTCCCTACAGAATATCCAATATCTTTCCACAATACGATAAAATACGACTTCTGTTCTTATGCCCAACCTGTTGATAATGTGGATAAGTCTGTGTATAATTGGAAATCAAAGCTTTTCTACAGTGGATATATATTCTAGGTGTTTTTCTAGCCTCTTACGGGAAATAATTCGCCGAGTTTATGCTTACTTGTTGGAATTCAAAGGTTTCATAGTTTGGGTATCTATTGACTAAAAATTTTTTTGTTTCTGAGAGTCGCCCTCACTCCCTTCAATAACCCACAGGCGGCCTTGTGGATAACTTTTCTTAAATCAGATATTGAAATTGCCTAGCTGACCTGGTCTTTGCCCCCACACCTGCCTATGGCTTAGGCCATAGGGCTTACATCTAAACTACGCCATGCTCACTGCCGCCTTGCGGTCCAGCTTACGTGGGTCCCTTTGCCCGTAGCTAGCTTGGACTTTCAACCACAGACCCAGGCAACTTCAATATCTGATTTATTTAGTGGCTAGGCAAGTTTGCGCCGGCAGCAAATACCATTACATATATCTTGTCCGCTCCAGCCGCTAATAATACCTCAGCACATTCATCCACCGTGCTTCCCGTTGTAAAAACATCATCGATGAGTAATATTTTTTTACCCTTTATTCTTTTATCGAAACCCTTTTTTACAGAAAAAGCACCTTTTATATTTTCCCTCCTGTCCTCAGCGCCAAGATGACTCATGGCTTCTGTATCAAAATCCCTAATGAGACCTTTGACGTAAGGCAATGCCATTAATTTTGCAAGAGAATGAGCCAGGATCTCCGCCTGATTATATCCCCTTTTCCTTTCCTTCTTTTTATTCATGGGCACAGGAATTAGTAAGTCAACCTTCAACCCCTCTGGTTCAATACGGTCAAACATGATTTGGGCTATCTTTCGGCCGAAGTAAGGCTTGTCCTTATACTTAAGGTTGTGTATCATTTCCCTCTCCACCCTGCCATACTCCACGGAAGCAAAGCCTTTTTCAAAGACATGGGTGATTTCACTGCAATCAATGCATAAGTCAAGATAATAGCCCGATCTTAGTATTTTTCCGCATTTATCACAGGTTCGTTGGTTAGCCCAGTTCATATTGAGCAAGCAATCATCACAAAGGGCATAGGGCCTAGTCTTGTCAATTAAATTTCCACAGGATAAGCAATAGATGTTGGAAGGGTAAATAACTTCTGTTATACAGTCTATCCATAATTTCATATATTCCCTTAGAGGTTTTTGCATAGCCATTTCCTTTGTATATTCAGGCTCCTACGACTTAGGAGTCTGTTATTTTAAATTTAGTAAAAAGGATTCCTTTAGATTATTAGATGCCTACTCCATTGAGAAACATTTTCATTCTTGCACATAGCCCAGAATATCTATCTGTGATTCTGTTATTTTCCACCATGCCTTGTAGCTTATTTTCAGAACCAACCAATATCACTGCTTTCGTTCCACGGGTCACAGCTGTATATAGCAAATTTCTCGTTGCCAGCATTGGAGGAAACCATGAAACCGGCATGATTACAATAGGGAACTCACTGCCTTGGCTCTTATGTACCGTCACTGCATAAGCCAGCTCTAGCTCATCAAGCTGTGTAAAATCATATTTTACATATTTATCATCATCAAATACAACAGTCACTTCATTAAATTCTTTATCAATGGTCTGTATAAAGCCTACATCTCCGTTAAATACGCCTTGCCCTTCAGTAAAATCATCTAGCCGCTTCCACTCAAGCTGGTAATTATTTTTGATTTGCATTACTTTGTCATTTTCTCTGAAAACTCGGTCTCCAAAAGTTTTTTCTACCAAAGAAGATGATTTTGGGTTTAATATTTTCTGCAGCTGGTTATTTAAGTTTATACTGCCTAGCAGGCCTTTTCTTACGGGGGTTAATACCTGCACATCCTTTGCTGCATCACAGTCTGTAAAGTAATCGGGAAGGCGCTTGGCACAAAGATCCTTAATAGTTTCTAGCATCTCCTTTTCGCCTTTTCTTCTTAGCAGAAAAAAATCCTTGCCCTTCTCATTATAATCAGGGTATTCACCCTTGTTAATCTTATGAGCATTGACTACGATTAAGCTTTCCTTTGCTTGGCGGAATATTTCCGTCAGCTTTACAGAGTGTATGACCTCGCTTTCAATAATATCTCTCAGCACATTTCCAGCACCCACAGATGGAAGCTGATCCGCATCTCCTACTATAATCAACCTGGTCCCGGGTTTAATTGCATTAAGCAGACCATTCATAAGTAGGATGTCTATCATTGAAGCTTCGTCAATAATAATCGCATCATAATTTAGGGGGTCCTCGGAATTTTTGCCAAATCGCATCATATCCTCCCCCTCAGAGTAGTAATACTCTAGCAGGCGGTGAATGGTAGAAGCAGCATATCCGGAGGTTTCGGTAATTCGCTTTGCAGCTCTTCCCGTTGGCGCAGCAATTGCAGTTTTAATTTTACTGCTCTCAAAAATTTTCATAATGGTATTAATAATGGTGGTCTTCCCTGTTCCTGGACCACCGGTTATTACAGAAACTCCATTATGAAGAGAGGCCTTGATTGCATCTTTTTGGTTATCGGATAAATGGATGCCCGTCTCCTCCTCGGTAGCAGAAATTAAATAATTTACATCGGCACGAATAGGTTTAGGGGTTGCATTGTTCAAGGATATCAGCGCTTTGCAAACATTTTGCTCTGCCATGAAATAGGCTGTGAGAAACACCACTGCCCTGCCTTCAAGATTTTCAATATGCACATCCCCATCAAAGGCCATTTCTACTAGATTTTCATATACCTGCTCCGTGCTAACATCCAAAATTTCAGCAGTTTTTTCGCAAAAGCCTTTTTGGGGAACATAGGTATTTCCCTCATTTACAAAACGCCAAAGAACATATTTTATTCCGCTTTTAATTCGATATTCTGAATCCTTGCTGATGCCTATCTTTTCTGCAATTGTATCTGCTTTTTTAAAGCCGATTCCAAAAACATCATCAACCAGCTGATAAGGATTTTCTTTCACCTCTTTAATGGTATCGCCACCGTAAACCTTATAAAGTCGCATGGCATAGCCGGCAGTAATACCAAATTGTTGGAAGTATAAAGAGATTTCCGCAAATTCTTTGTGAGCAGCAAAAGCTTGTGTAATAGCCTCAGCCTTTTTCTTACCAATCCCGTCTACTTCCGTCAGACGCTCAGGATGATTTTCGATAATATCAAAGGTTTCTTCGCCGAATTTACCCACAATGGTAGCCGCCGTCTTTTTCCCAATTCCCTTAAAAAGCCCGGAAGAAAGAAAGCCTTCAATGCCCTCCTTAGTGCTTGGCATCTCCTCCTGATATTGAGAGAAATTAAATTGCTCACCATAATTTGGATGGACTTTCCAGGTGCCTTTAAACTCAAAGGTTCTCCCTTTTTCAGCCTTGGGGAGATAACCAACCACCGTGAACTGTTCCTCGTCATTTTCTGAAATGGCGATGGTGTAACAGTTTTCTGTGTTGTAATATATTATTTCAGCTATTGTTCCTTTTTTTACTTCCATATTTTCATCCTATAAATCAAATTGTCAGCCACAATGGTAGAAGGGGTATTGAGCAAGTGCACCGTATTTTCATACTATGAGTAAAGTAGAAAGCTGGATGGTAAATCGACTATTAATTGGCCATACACGTATCCTCATCCCATGACTCTAGTCACGGCAGCAAGATGGTACTACGGTTATTGCTCAAGTACACACGGTGCCCATTGACTTGACTCATTAATACCATCTGACCTTTCTTAGTAATGCTTTTATAGGGTTTTTCTGAAACCCCATGGCTTTTTTCATCAAGGCTTCTTTGGTATTCTCTCTAGGGGATTTATGGACTACATCCAAGAGCATTCCCAGCATTTTACCGATCTCTTGACCTTTTAACCCTAGCTCCATTAAGTCATGGCCACTGACAGCAAGGTCCTCTAAGAATATTGGCTCCTGATTTTTTTCAATATCTTTAAAAATGGTCATTCTATTTCGAATCTTATACTCAGTAAAATCATAAACCTTTCGCTGTTGCTTTGCTAGGTTTTCCAGGTACTGATAAGTTTCATAGCCCACTTTATAGATGAACTGTTTCAAGTCCACTCTGTGATTTATAAAAGATAATTCCTCTAAAAACAACACCGCCGCTTGAAGCTTATGCTCTAGGTCACTATCAAAATGCAGCTTTTGTATTGCCCTCATGGCTTTTTCTGTTTTGAAGCAAATAAAAATTAAGCCCAGCCTGTACTCTTTATCCGTCTTTGACCGATCAATGTTTTCTGTTAATATCGTAAAATCTGACCTTTCTGCTTTCGAAGCTCCGGTCACACATTCTTCGCCTAATATATAAGGCAAGGCCCCTGTGGCTATGAGCAGGCTTAAGCCCTTCTTGCTATTCTTTGCTGTAATGATCTTTATAAATTCATCTCGAATGCGATCTACACTAATGTGAGCTAACAAATGGACTTTATCCTTCATTCCTTGAAGAGTAGCTGATTCGATATCAAAATCTAGCTGTGCTGCAAACCTGATGCCTCTTAGAATTCTATAAGGGTCCTCTGTGAATCGCTTTCCGGGCTCTCCTACGGTTTTTATCTGTCTCGCTTTTAGGTCTTGCCTGCCTCCAAAGGGGTCTATGATACCTCTTTGCGGACTAGCCATCATGGCATTGATAGTAAAATCTCTCCGCTTTAAATCCTCTCCCGCCTTATCCGTAAAAATTACATCGTCCGGTCTTCGATAATCACTGTACTGACCATCTATTCTGAAGGGTGCAACCTGGGCCTCAAGCTCGCCCATGGTGACGGAAAATACGCTACACTTTTCGCTGATCACTTCTGCGTCGGGAAAAAGCTGTTTTAATTGCTCTGCAGGTGCGTTTGTTGCGATATCCCAATCCTTGGGGGTTTGGCCTAATAGGCCGTCTCTTAGGCTGCCTCCCACAATGTAAGCCTCAAACCCCGCTTTTTCTATCTCGTGAATCATTTTATTAATATCTTTGGGTAGCTTGATCATGTTTCCTCCGACAGCTTTAAATATATTTTAATTGCTCCTGACACACAAATAATGTAACAAAAAATTCGTTTGTCAAGGAATCACCTGTTAAGGATTCGTTTGTCAGGGATTTGTTTTTTAACAGAAAATGCTTAGAATTTTTGCTTGTAAAGCTTTCTGTTGTCTAACGTCCAAACTTTATCGGAAAACTCTCCAGGATCTGTTGAAAACAAAGCTTCTTCCATATCATACATTCTGGCGTCAATAATATCTAAATAGTGAAGAATTTCTGCCTCGGGAAACAAAGGCTTTTTAGGGCTTCCAAAATCCGGCTCATAATGGTGGGATAAAATCATATGCTCTAGCATAATTGCCTTTTCTCGGCTAATTCCCAGTTCCAAAGCCAGCTTGTCAATTGTTTTTATGCCTTGTACAAGGTGCCCCAGCATCTGTCCTTCAAAGGAATATCCTGAAGAAATTCCAAGTTCATTGGCAAGTATTTCGTTTATTTTTTCAATGTCATGAATGACTACCCCAGTCAACACAAGGTCTTTATTTAAGTTTGTATAAACCTGGCAAATCCTTTCTCCAGTCATCATCATGCGTTTCATATGGTAAAGAAGACCACCTAACTCAGCATGGTGGTTTTTAGATGCGGCGGGGTAATACATAAGTTTTTCTTTGTTTTTTTCCATAATAAACTGGCAAAGAGCTTTTAATTCTTCATCCTGGAATTCTTCAATCTTTTCCATGATATAAGCATACATGTCCTCAGGTGGTTCCGGTGCCGTTCTAATATAGTCAGACAACTCAATCCCATCGTTTTCAACAGATTTTCGTATCCTCAGCACCCTTAGCTGCTTCATGCCATTCCATTCGGTAACAATAGCCTTTACTTTTACTACGTCTCCTTCGACGATTTCATTTAAGGATGGTAGTTCCCCATCTGATACATCCCATTTCTTGGCAGTGATTTCTCCAGTATTGTCACTAAGTAACAAATCTAAATACTGCTTTTTATTAGATCCAATTTTAATGGCAATATTCTTCACCATAAAAAAATCTTGTATTTCATCATCGGTTCTCAATAAACCAATATAGAATTCTTTCATTAATATCTTTCTCCTGACTAAATTGCTCTGTAGCCTCTATACCTATTTCTTCCAGTAATACCGAGTGCCCTTCATGTAACCTGACTAAATTGCTCTGTAGCCTCTATATTATAATTGATAACATTTTCGGCTCCCGCTATGTGACCATATTCTATTTGTTCTCTGATCTGTTTGATCTGTTTGATCTGTTTGATCTGTATGCTTTACACGTTTTGCATACCCTAAATGTTGACAGCTCTGTTTACTTTTAGTTCCACATGATACCATGCTCTGCATGCCAGGACACTCTGGTTGCTTGCTCTTGTGCGCTATGCATGCTATGCAAAGAAGAGATACCTGATTTGCTAAACCTACTGTTTGCTCTGCGCTATGCACGCCGGAACACTCTGTTTGCTTGCTCCTGTGCGCTATGCATGCCGGAACACCCACTCTGCTTGCTCTGTGCGCTTTGCAGGCCGGCACACTCTGTTTGTCCTATGTGCTCTGCATGCCGGAACACTCTGGTTGCCCTATGTGCTCTGCATGCCGGAACACTCTGTTTGCTTGCTCCTGTGCGCTATGCATGGTAGTTATAGGTATGTGCCCTAACTTTATATAACTGCCGCATGATAACTCCCGTATGTCAACATCCTAAATATGCATGAGTAATTGATTATCAAACCATTTGCATACCTATGTATTATATACTACTTTTGGCTATATCTTCAACCTAAAAGAGGTTTGTGTATGGGGATTGGGACTGGTACTTTTTGAGATAGAAGCTGATGGGGAAAAGCGTATATTCATTGTATCTGTTTACTCATTGATTGATATGATTTGCTTACCGGCATTTATTATATAAATCAAACTTGGTCTACTGGTGCATTTTACTATTTGGAAAGCTTGCTTGCTGATGCTTTTTGTTATTTGAAACGCCTGCTTATTGATGTCTTTTGGTTGTTTGGCAAGCTTAGTTATTTGAAAGCTTGCTTATTGATGTATTTTTGGTTGTTCGGCAAGCTTAGCTATTATATTTTCGCTCTGTTATAACCTTTTTAACCCGAATTTTCAATGTGCAACATCCTTTGCATGCTGGTAGTGGTTTTCTTGAAATATTATTATGTGTAATTTTTTTACATTTTATCATATTTATTGTAGTTTAGCAATATGCGCTAGAGGAGTTTTCGAGGAGCTTCTGTCTTAACAGATTTATTTTTAATGCATTGTATTACTTGAACGCGGTAGCATGTTATAATGCTAGTAAATAAAAAGTTCCTACACTTTCAGGTTTTATGAGCTAAATTGTAGGAAAAAACCGCTAATGTTCCTACAGAAGTAAGGCTATTAGCCAAATGTGTAGGAACTCTAAGGCAAATGTTCCTACACTATCGGGTTTTATGAGCTAAATTGTAGGAACAAACCGCCAATGTTCCTACAAAATAAGGCTAAAAGCTAAATGTGTAGGAACCCTAAGGCAAAAGTTCCTACACTTTCGCGTTTTATAAGGAAATTGTAGGAAAAAACCGCTAATGTTCCTACAAAAGTAAGGCTAATAGCCAAATGTGTAGGAACCCTAAGGGCAAAAGTTCCTACACTTTCGGGTTTTATAAGGAAATTGTAGGAACAAACCGCCAATGTTCCTACAAAATAAGGTTAATAGCCAAATGTGTAGGAACCCTAAGGGCAAAAGTTCCTACACTTTCGGGTTTTATAAGGAAATTGTAGGAACAAACCGCCAATGTTCCTACAAAATAAGGTTAATAGCCAAATGTGTAGGAACTCTAAGGCAAATGTTCCTACACTTTCAGGTTTTATGAGTCAAATTGTAGGAAAAAACTGCTAATGTTCCTACAAAAGTAAGGCTAATTGCTAAATGTGTAGGAACTCTAAGGCAAAAGTTCCTACACTTTCAGGTTTTATGAGTCAAATTGTAGGAAAAAACCGCTAATGTTCCTACAAAAGTAAGGCTAGTAGCCAAATGTGTAGGAACTCTAAGGCAAATGTTCCTACACTTTCGGGTTTTATGAGCTAAATTGTAGGAAAAAACCGCTAATGTTCCTACAAAAGTAAGGCTAGTAGCCAAATGTGTAGGAACTCTAAGGCAAATGTTCCTACACTTTCGGGTTTTATGAGCTAAATTGTAGGAAAAAACCGCTAATGTTCCTACAAAAGTAAGGCTAGTAGCCAAATGTGTAGGAACTCTAAGGCAAATGTTCCTACCCTTTCAGGTTTTATGAGCTAAATTGTAGGAAAAAACTGCTAATGTTCCTACAAAAGTAAGGCTAATTGCTAAATGAACTCTAAGGCAAAAGTTCCTGCACTTTCGAGTTTTATGAGCTAAATTGTAGGAAAAAACCGCTAATGTTCCTACAGAAGTAAGGCTAATAGCCAAATGTGTAGGAACTCTAAGGCAAATGTTCCTACACTTTCAGGTTTTATGAGTCAAATTGTAGGAAAAAACCGCTAATGTTCCTACAAAAGTAAGGCTAGTAGCCAAATGTGTAGGAACTCTAAGGCAAATGTTCCTACACTTTCGGGTTTTATGAGCTAAATTGTAGGAAAAAACCGCTAATGTTCCTACAAAAGTAAGGCTAATTGCCAAATGTGTAGGAACTCTAAGGGCAAGATTCCTACACTTTCCCAACTTCCACAAATCTGTAAAAAATTGAGTTGAATTTCTACACATGGAAATAAATAATCAAGTAGGGAACTTGTAAAGCAAAACAAGTAAACTCTGAAAGAATGTAAAGGACAAGCTATATTAGGAACTAACTAAATTACACAAAGAATCTAAAGCCAGCTAAATTAATAGTTTGCAGAAGAATATTACAAAATCACTAATAAACAATTTTAAGAACTCCTACAGTTCTAATTGGAGGTCAAGTATGAAAAAAATAGGACTGATACGTATAGCCACTGTAACACCTAAAATGAAAGTGGCCAACACGGAATACAATACCGACGAAATCATAAAATGTGCTAAAGAAGCCGATAAAAATCAGGCGGGTTTCATTTTATTCCCTGAGCTTTGCATCACTGGGTCTACCTGTGGCGACTTATTTTATCAAGACTTTTTATATCAAAAATCTTTAGAAGGACTGAAAAAACTTACAGATGCTACTAAAAAATTATCTGCCGTTGTTATTGCAGGCTTTTACTTTAGGCTTGATAACGATTATTACAACTGTGCGGCACTCATACAAGATGGAAAAATCCTTGGCATTGTTCCTAAAATGTTCACACCTGACTCAAGAGAGTTTTCCGAGGCAAGATGGTTTGCACCTGGAATTCATGCTTCAAATAATACACGGTTTGTGCGGATCTTCGATTACGACGTTCCCTTTGGCCATTTGATTTTCCATGATGAAGAAAATGTGTTTAAAGTAGGTATAGAAATTGGACAAGATTCCTTTGCACCTATTTCACCAGGATCTCATCTCGCCTTAAACGGTGCTCACATTATCTTTAACCCTACTGCAAGTAGGGACATTGTCGGAAAGGCAGATGACAGAAGGTCAGTAATTCAGAGCGAAAGCAGGAAAAATAGATGTGCCTATGTTCACACCTCCTGTGGCGTGCATGAATCCACCACTGATCAAGTTTTTAGCGGTCATAGCTTTATGATGGAAAATGGAAAAATTCTCACTGAAAGTCGGCGCTTTGAAAGAGAGAGCACTATTACCTACGGAGAGATTGATTATGAAAGAATAAAATTTGAAAGGGTTTACAACGGTAATTTCAAAGATTGTGCATCATCCTATCCTAGTAGCAACATCTATTCAGAAGTGGCGTTGAAGCCAGCCCATGTATTGGATACAGAGGTTGAGCAGCTACACCGGTTTTATGCTCCGAATCCTTTTGTTCCTAAAGATCAGGAAAAGCTACAAAATAACTGCAAGGAGATTTTTAGCATACAAGCAGCCGGTCTTGCAAAACGTATTGAGCATACCCACTCCAATAAAATAGTCATCGGTGTTTCAGGCGGCCTAGATTCTACTCTCGCCCTTTTGGTTTGTGCCGAAACCTTCCGTCTTATTGAAAAAAGCTCAAAGGACATTATCGCAATTACTATGCCGGGCTTTGGAACCACGGATAAGACCTATAACAACGCGCTTCAAATTATGAAGCTTCTTGGTGTGGAAATACGAGAAATTTCTATCAAAGAATCTGTGCTACAACATTTTAAGGATATTGGACATGATCCCGACAAGCATAATGTAACCTATGAAAATTCCCAAGCACGAGAAAGAACACAAATCCTCATGGATATTGCTAACATGGAGGGCGGTTTTGTTGTGGGCACCGGAGATTTATCAGAATCGGCTCTTGGATGGAGTACTTATAACGGTGACCATATGTCTATGTACGGAGTTAATGCAGGCGTTCCAAAAACTTTGATTCGTCATATCATACAATGGGTTATGGATCATAAGCTTTCCGGAGATTATGAAGATAAAGACTTTAGTGCAGATAATACACTCCTAAAGAGAACCTTAAAAGATATTATGGAGACACCCATTTCACCAGAACTACTCCCGCCAGACAAGGATGGGAAGATAGCCCAAAAGACTGAAGATACTGTGGGACCATATGTACTCCATGACTTTTTCATCTATTACACCATTCGATATGGCATGGAACCTAAGAAATTGCTTTTCATTGCCAGCATGGCTTTCAAGGGCGAGTATACTAAAGATTTTATTAAAAAATGGCTTGGAGTATTTTATCGACGTTTCTTTGCTCAGCAGTTCAAGCGGAGCTGCACCCCTGATAGCCCAAAGGTGGGGTCTGTAGGCTTTTCCCCTCGAGGAGACTGGAGCATGCCTAGCGATGCAGATGTTTCATTATGGTTAAAGGAGTTAGAGGAATTATAAAGAAAGTGGAAATGACGAAATCAGCATCAGCCAAGAAGAAGCTGAAGGATCTGTTCCTTTTTCTTTGTAAATTCGGGGCTTCCAAGGGTTAAAAAAGTCCGAGGCTTTGGAATAGATATCGTCATTTCCTTTATAATCCGCCCTGGAAGCTTGCTCATGATATAAATTCTATCTGCCAGGATAAGAGCCTCATCCACATCATGGGTCACAAAAAGCACCGAAGGATTCAGCTTCATGGATAGAGATAAAAGTAGCTGCTGCATGGAAATACGAGTCTGATAGTCTAAGGCAGCAAAGGGCTCATCCATCAAGAGCATTTTAGGCTTGAGCACCAGTACCCTTGCAAGGGCAACTCTTTGTTGCATTCCACCAGATAGCTGATGAGGATAATAGTTATCAAAGCCGTCTAAACCCACTAGACTGATGCATCTATTACAGTCTTCTTCAATCCGTGAGCGTTCCTGCTTCTGACGTTTTAAGCCGTAGGCGATATTTTGTCTAACAGTAAGCCATGGAAAAAGTACTGCTGATTGAAACACAACGCTTCTTTCTGGGGAAGGTACTGTCACAGGCTCATGAAGAAATTCCACTTCACCTTGGTCGAAGCTTTCAAACCCTGCAGAAATGTTCAGCACTGTAGACTTTCCACATCCACTGGGGCCAAGTAATGCAACGATTTCCCCCTCCTTTACATGAAGGGTAATATCCTCTAAGACCTTTAGATCCTTACCTCCTGACGGTGACGGAAAGCTTTTATGAACATTTTTTATAACCAACACATCTTTATCCTTCACTTCGCCTCACCTCTCTGATAAGGGTAAATTCGCCTGCATATAAGAAGAAGTAACCTATCTGTTAAAAAACCCAATACTGCAATACTAAGCATGGAAACAAGAATCATCTCTGTTTGTCCCAGCATCCTAGAATCCATCATGACAGCGCCTAGGCCTGTGGCAACACCCGTAAGCTCCCCCAGCACGAGAAAGGACCAGGAGACACCTAATCCAAGACGCAATCCTACTACAACATCGGGGAAGGATGATGGGAGCACGATAGTTCTAAACAGGGTAAGCCTGTCAGCACCAAGCATTCTCCCAGCCTGTACTAGCTGTGGTGGTACTGAAGAGGCACCATGAGCAGTATTGATGTAAATCGGGAAAAAAGAAACAAGGGCAATCAAAAATATGGTTGTCTGCTCTCCTACACCGAACCATACCATAGCAATGGGTAGCCAACCAATACCCGGAACAGTCCTAATGGCATGGGCTGTAGGATCAATAATACGCTTTGCCATAGGAATCCAGCCTGTTATAAACCCAAGAAGAAGTCCTAACAGGGTGGCAAGGCCAAAACCAGACAACACTCTGGATAAGCTACTAAACAGATGGCTATAAAACTGACCTGAATAAGGGGTCAATTTAGCCTTTCCATTAATAAAATCACCCATTGCTAGAATAATGTCCTTTGGACTAGGCAATAGATACGGGGGGATTTTTCCTGCTTCCCCCACCCAATACCAAAGGATAAGTATACAAGCAGGAAGGATCAACCCCAACCAGTCAATTTTCTTCCCACGCAGTTTCATTACAAGAGTTCCTTCTCCGCATTTTCAATAAAGCTTAAATCAAACATGGCTTCTATATCTGGAATGTTAGTGATTAAGCCTTGTTCCAGCATACGCTGGGCTAAGTTTTCAACACTTTTTAAATAAGATTCATCTATTTTCCAGAACATCTGAATATTATCTGCAGCAATCTCTAGAACTCCTCTTTCTGTTCCAAACTCTTCTGATTTGTCAAGGAAGTCCTTTTTATTGCTATTTATATATTCTGTGGCTTCAACGTGAGCGTTAACTATACTTTGTATAAGCTCTGGATTATTTTCAATTTCTTTTTCTGTAGTCATCATGGCACTGTTAATAATTCCAAATCCCTCTTGGTCATCGGGATAAAGAAGAACTCTTCCATATCCTTCGTTGATAGCTATAGAAGGATAAGGCTCTCCGCTATAAAACGCATCAACAGTTCCTTGCGCTAGGGCCTGGCCCATATCAAAAAAGTCAATTCGTATAAGCTCAACATCTTTATCAGGGTCTAGGCCATTTTTATTTAAAACCTCTAATAAAAGAAGGTGATGCATAGTTCCAGGAACATAAGCAATTTTCTTGCCTTTTAAATCCGCAGCTGTCTTTATATCCGAGTCATTACCTACAACTAGAGCCGAGCACTTATTTGACAATCCACTGATGATTTTAACGGGTTCCCCTTTAGAGGCTGCCGTAATTGCGGTAACTATGGTAGTTCCACATAAGTCCAAGCTTTCCGCTAGCAAAGCAGTTTTCATATCACCAGGGTTGGTAAAAGGGACCACATTCACATTAAATTCTTCACTCATAAAATCCTGGTAAAAGAAAGGTGTGATTGTCTGGGGCGTTTTCCAGGTTCCGACTTGGATGGCGGTTACTTCACCCTGGCCCTGATTATTGGTACCACAACTTGCCAATGAAAAAACGAGCATAAAGCATAAGATAATTAAAGTTATTTTTTTCATTATCCTTCTCCTTTTTCTTCTCCTTTTGAAAATACTTTGTAATTATTAGATTCAAACCATATTTTTGCTTTTTCGGGACTAAATCCCTTCCATTCTTCCATGGAGCTAGGGCAGTTATCCCGAGGAATGGCTCCGGCTTCAATGACAGTTACGTTTGCCCCCCAAGCCATGGCCAGTTCCGATGCCCTATGAACACAGATGTCAGGAGCATGAAAATTAGCAGCCAGCCTAGTAACAGCAATTATCTGTGCCAGCCTTCTTTCAGAAAGTGGTGGTAGCTTTCCAAGAGGTGTTCCCTCTACAGGTATCCGCTCCATTGCCCCTGTTACTGTCGCCTTATATTTCATAGCAGTTAGAAAAGTATCAGCAATTTCTTCATTACTATGCTCTACGCCCACAGGCTCAACTAAAGAAACTAGGTTAATTGGCGAATTCTTCACTGCCTCCATAGTGGCTAATCGATCGGAAGGATTAAATCTTGTATCAACACCTTCTCGTAGCCTTAGGGAATGATAGACAAAATCTAATCCACCATCTGCCAGCTTTTGGGCCATGTGGTCATCAAACTCACCTACATTAAGACCCAGCTCATATTCTCCTGGTACACTCTTTCTAATTGTGTCCAATAAATCTATAAGGGCCTCCAAACTATAAAACTGTGTTGTCCTTAATACAATCCAGCGCACACCCTGATTTACATAATGCCTCACCAGCTGAATAACTTCCTCTTCAGAAAATTCACTTTCCTCTTTTACAAGACCCCACTCTTCACCGAGGGAGCAAAAATCACAATTCATAGAACACGCTCTTCGATCCATGCCTATGGCTGCCCAAAGATAAGCTCTATCCTTACAAATAACTGAAGCCACTTCCCTGGCCGCCTCTCCCAGCGCTTCACATTCCTTTGAGTCAGGATCTATTTGAAGTAATGCAATGATGGTTTCACGATCTAGTAGCTTCCCATCCAAAGCACTTTTTTTTGCTTGTTTTATTAAATCAATTTGTGTCACTTAAGAATCCTCCTTAAATATGCTCCTAGCATCTACTATCAACTTTTCAATTAAATTTTGGCACCTTGAATTTTTAAAATTATATAATTGTTAAGAGTCTTTATTTAAATGCCCAGAGGTTTCAAATTCTTAGGCAATAGCAATTTAAAAACAACAACCTCTTTATGAGCATTAACCCTATCTTATATTTGTGCACCCTTACTATTAGACATGGTCCACTACATTACTAATAATGTATAATACAATACCTATGTTGTCAAGAAATAATGTCAGGTGCGAATTTTGTAACTTTTTTTAATATTGTGACTTTTTTCTCAATATCTGGTTGAAATATGTCATGACTCTACTTTATAATAAGTAGAGATACCGTTTGTCCCAAGTCCTTAACCACAGCAACATGTTTAATTCATACCTGCGAAATCAAGTAATATAATTAGAATCAGACCAAAAATATTTTAAATGTATACAAAATATGACGGTTTTGAATGTGCAAATCGTAGGTATAAAGTATGTTAAAGAAGTTATCAAATAATTGTCAATTGATAATGAGAATAAGGTTGTGGTAAATGAGTAAAGTAAAAGAATCCTATAAAGGCTATTTATTAGAATGAATGCTGTCAGAGTAAAATTTGGTTAAAATTTTATTTATGTGACAAATGCAACAGACATCAAGGGAAATATGCTTTACTATTTAATCATTAATCAATCAGAGAGTTATAATTAAAATGTTATTAAAGAAAGGAACAAGGGTGAACAAATGATGTTTTGTTATCAGTGTCAAGAAACAGCTAGGAACAAGGGATGTGAAGTAAAAGGAGTTTGCGGAAAGACTGAAGAGGTTGCCAATCTCCAAGACCTTCTCATTTATACTCTGAAAGGAATTTCTAACATTGTCGTCAAAAATAATTTGGATGCTGAAAAGCTATCAAATGTCAATCACGAAGTTCTTACCAGCCTTTTCATGACCATTACCAATGCAAATTTTGATGATACTGCCATCGAAAACCAAATTGAAAAGATGATTGCCATTAGAGATCAGCTAAGAAACGAGAATCCATCTGCAGATTATCATGATGCTGCAACCTATCAGGTATCAGATAGAGCCAACAAGCTTGAAAAAGCAGCTAAAGTCGGTGTTCTTGCAACTGAAAACGAAGACGTACGTTCTCTAAGAGAATTAATTACATACGGCCTAAAGGGATTAGCAGCATATGCACATCATGCATTGAACATAGGAAAAGAAAATGCTGACCTCTATGCATTTGTCTATGAAGCACTAAACGCAACAATAAACGACGAATTATCAATTGATGATTTAGTTGCATTAACACTAAAAACAGGTGAAAACGGCGTAGCTGTTATGGCCCTTCTTGATGAAGCTAACACATCTAAATATGGTAACCCAGAGATTACAGAAGTTAATATCGGGGTTAGAAATAATCCAGCTATTTTAATCTCCGGACACGATTTAACAGACCTAGAGCAGTTGTTAGAGCAGACAAAAGGCACTGGCGTTGATGTTTATACTCACAGCGAAATGCTTCCTGCCCATTATTACCCAGCATTTAAAAAATATGATCATTTCGTTGGAAACTATGGAAATGCATGGTGGAAGCAAATTGAAGAGTTCGGAAGCTTTAACGGACCAATCCTCTTTACCACCAACTGTATCGTACCTCCAAGAAGTGAAGAAATTAGATCCAGAATCTTTACAACAGGCGCTTCTGGATTCCCAGGATGTACTCATATTGAAGCAGATGAAAACGGAAAGAAAGATTTTTCTGAAATCATTGCATTAGCAAAGACCTTAAAAGCACCAGAAGAAATTGAAAATGGCAAAATCGTTGGTGGCTTTGCTCACGCTCAAGTATTCGCTTTAGCAGACAAGGTTGTAGACGCTGTAAAATCTGGTGCAGTGAAAAAATTCTTCGTCATGGCCGGCTGCGACGGAAGAATGAAGTCAAGAGAGTACTACACTGAATTTGCAGAAAAACTTCCTAACGATACCATCATTCTAACTGCAGGCTGTGCAAAATATCGTTATAATAAGTTAGGATTAGGTGATATCGGTGGAATTCCAAGAGTTCTAGATGCGGGCCAGTGTAACGATTCCTACTCCCTTGCATTGATTGCTCTTAAATTAAAAGAAGTCTTTGAGCTGGATGATGTAAACGATCTTCCTATCGCCTATAATATTGCGTGGTATGAGCAAAAGGCAGTAATCGTATTGCTTGCTTTGCTTTCACTCGGCGTAAAAAATATTCACCTTGGACCAACACTTCCAGGATTCCTATCTCCAAACGTAGCTAACGTTCTAGTAGAGAACTTCGGTATTGCTGGAATCGGATCAGTGGAGGATGATATCCAGCTATTTATGGGTGCTTAATGAAAAAGATTACCTAATACCTTTCTTATTATATTGAATTGCAAAACCCTTAAATTTGCATAAACAATAACCTTGCTATGGTAAACAAAAAGAGGTTGTCGCACATTGTTTTTTTACAGGTGCGATAGCCTCTTTTTATTGGATAATATCGTTATTAGAAAGCTTCTTTATATATATTATTTGTTACAAAGCTGAGATTTGCTTCAAATGAAAAACCGATCCCTTAGCGAAATATTCTTAATTTATTTAGCAAATGGCCAAGGACGATTAGCGTAAATAACCTTTTTTGAGGGATGCCCCTTTCAACGCCTTTCAAATATATATCGGATTTGCAGCTTAAATATTTTCGTAAGCATTCTTTCCGTAAATATATCCTCCCACAATGGCAATGAGACAAATGATTACAAATAGCAGAAATTGAGGGTTAGCTAGCCCTCCCACTAACACAAACAATGAGCCTAGTGTGGCAAAAATGGGATAAATCAAGCCCTTTCGTACCCCTTGAATCGTACCCTTCCTCCAAAGCCTGAACACCTGGGCATATAGAAAAATGTATAAAAGGTAACTCATGGCAATGGCTATTTCTGCAATATCTCCATTAATGAGTAGGGAATATTTATCTTGTAGATAATGCACCACCCACCATACGCCACAGACAACCATTGAAAGCAGGGCTGAATTGACAGGCATATTTAACTTAGGATGCAGCTTTCTCATAGACCCTGAGCCTGGCAAAGCATTTCTAAGAGCTAAAGAGTAAGGAAGTCTAATGTAACCGAGGATGATCCCGTTTGAAGTACCCATTACGGATATGGTTACAAATACATAAATAATACTTGCGAAGGTAGGCCCGATTAGATTTGACGCCACTATAGCAACAGCTGTATCTCCAAGCTCCATGACTTTCTCAGGTCCGATATATCCACTGATTCCAAGGAAGTACATAAGGTAAGCCGCTAGCACAAAAAGTGGTGCCGTCACCAGTGCGATAGGCATGTTGCGCTTTGCATTTTTTACCTCATGGGCAACGGCTGTAGAAATAATCCAGCCGTCAAAGGAAAAAGCTACAGGTCCAATAGCAGCAACCCATCCTAATGTCTTTGTTGCTTCAATCGCCTCCGCTGAAGGGTTTTGAATAGCCGTAATAGGGTCTCCAAAGACAAGACCGCCAATAGCAATGGCAAATAGGGGTATTAGCTTTATTATAACTGTTACCTCTTGGAAGATCCCGCCGATTTTTGCGGAAAAAATATTATATAGATAACAAATTAAAAACCAGATAAATCCTACGCCTACCGAACCTGCAAAGGAAAGATCCCAGCCCATGGTAAGCCCCGTATATATACCTACTACCCAAGATAGGACAACGGCTAAAGTAGGATAATAAACAAAGACCTGGAACCACCCATATAGACAGGCCCACCTTTTACCGAGAAATTCATTGGCATAGGTAATGACACCACCTGGTTTGTCGGTAAGAGCGGCTAGAGAACTAATAGTCAAGCATCCAAATATAATAGTAAATGCTGCAATACAGAAAATAATCGCTGCTAAGCCTACATTTCCGTTGGTATAAACCAGCATGTCGTCAGCTTTGAAAAATATACCTGAACCGATAACGATTCCCACAATCATAGCAATAGCTGTAAATAAGCTATATTCCCGTTTTTGTTTTTCTTTCCCCATGGGTGGTTCTCCTTATACCTTTTTATTTTTTAATCTTATCTTTAAGATCATGTTTTTATATTATGATGGATTTTAATTAAAAAGAATTCGCCTTACGAGACATAGGTTGTGGCTTTTCCTAATAACCCGTAAAGCTTGGAATAGTTTAATCAAATAAATCAGAAGACAAATAGCGCTCTCCTGAATCAGGCAAAAGAACGACAATATTTCTTCCTGCATTTTCAGATCTTTTAGCGATCAATGTTGCAGCAAAGACGGCAGCAGCAGATGACATTCCTACCAGTAAACCCTCTGATTGAGAAAGAAGTTTTGCTGTTTTAAAAGCATCCTCTGCTTTAACTTTTATGATTTCATCTATTATGCTTACATTTAATACTGCCGGAACAAAACCCGCCCCTATACCTTGCAGCTTGTGGGTTCCTGCTTCGCCACCAGAAAGAACTGGGGAATCAAAGGGCTCCACTGCAACAATTTTTACAAATCTGCTTTTTTCTTTTAGACCCTCTCCCACTCCCGTTATGGTTCCGCCGGTTCCCACTCCGCCTACAAAGATATCTACCTGGCCATCTGTATCGTGCCAGATTTCCTCTGCTGTGGTTTCCTTATGAATCCTTGGATTAGCGGGATTTATAAACTGTCCAGGAATAAAAGAATTAGGTATTTCCGAAGCCAATCTCTCAGCCTCTGCAATAGCTCCCTTCATACCGGCACTTCCCGGGGTCAGTACAAGCTCAGCCCCTAGCGCCATCAACAAGTTTCGTCTTTCCATGCTCATGCTATCTGGCATGGTTAAAATAATCCGGTATCCTCTGGCTGCCGCTACAAATGCTAAGCCTATTCCTGTATTACCGCTGGTGGGCTCGATAATCACACTGCCTTTTTTCAAGATGCCCTTTTCCTCGGCATCCTCGATCATTGCTAAAGCAGGTCGGTCCTTGACGCTTCCTAATGGATTAAAGTATTCTAGCTTCGCAATAAGCTTTGCATTTTCTGCATTGGCAGCTTTACTGTAAGAATTCAGATAAAGCATAGGGGTATTTCCAATTAGTTCAGTTAGTGAATTAGAAATTTTCATCCGTTTTGCCTCCTAAAGTACTTTTTAATTCCAGATCTTTTTCAACTATTTTCTTATCAGGGAGCTGTGAAATAATAATAGCTACAAACATGAGGACACAGCCAACAAATTCTCTGGTGGTTAATATTTCTTTTAAAATAAAATACCCAAAGACTGCTGCAAAAACCGCTTCTAGACTAAGTATTAAAGAAGCGACTATGGGGCTGGTATATCGCTGTCCGATAATCTGTAGGGTGAACCCTACTCCACCGGAAAGAACCCCTGCATATAATATAGGAATAATTCCAGCCTTTATGCCTTCCAATGTGGCATTTTCGAATATCAAGGCTCCAATAAAACAGAGAATAGCACAGGTGAAAAACTGTATGTAGGATAGCCGTATGGGATCGGAAATTTCAGGGAGATAGTAGTCTATCACCAGCAGATGTGCCGCCCAAAATCCGGCGCCAATAAGCACGATAAAGTCTCCCGGTGCAATGGTTAAGGATTCTGTTATGCTAAGAAGATAAAGGCCCACCGCACCAAAGGCCACACCTACCCAGGACTTAAGTCCGGGTATTCTTTTAAGTACCAAGCTAAAAATTGGAATCAAGACAATATAAAGAGCTGTGATGAATCCCGCCTTTCCAGCTGTTGTAAAAAGCAGTCCATGCTGCTGTAGCATGGATCCGCAAAATAAGATGACTCCACATATGACTCCGGCTTTCAATAAAACCTTATTTTGTGATGCTTCTTCTTCCTCAGTAAGGTATTCTTTCTTGTTCCTAATGTTTTTACTTTTCCCCATAAAGTGAATAACGGGGATCAATGTCATTGTCGCCAATACGAATCTGGCTGCTCCAAAGGTAAAGGGGCCTACATAGTCCATGCCTACCCTTTGTGCTACAAAAGCAGATCCCCAGATGAGTGCTGTAATTAATAATAGTATATTTGATCCGACTTTTCTTTTGTCCAACCCTTACCTCCGTATGCTTTCGCGGATCTTCAATGTTTATCCTTCTCCTCCGCAAGCTTCTTATCCATTAAATTTGAAAAAGGGCTTTCCTACCCTTCCTGAAAACACTTTTTACAGTAATTAACTTATCAATATTATAGATGAACCTACTGCTAAAATCAAGAAATACCATGTCCTAGCAAAGGAATGTGACCTTGCTGCAGAAGTCATCAATATGTAATTTTTTTCTAATTAAATATGTTAATAAGGTTAGTTTCCTGTATAATGAAAGAAACTGCTTTTCTTAATATCTGGAATGAAAAAAGGATGGATGAAGAATGTTATTAAATGAAGATCTTTTGGTATTCTTAGATAATCTAGATGAAATGGTTTTACTAGAGGATGATGTGGGCAATATCAGATTTGCAAATCAAGCATACTGTGATTGCTTTGGCTTTCCCCGTGACAAAATAATCGGAAGAAGCGTTTTTGATTTCATCATACCAGAGGATTGGGAGGTCACCAATGTAGAGAGCAAGGTATCTCCGGAGAATCCATCATACCGGATAGAGGGAAGATCAAAGCGTGCCGATGGTAAAATTATTTGGATCCAGTATATCGGAAAGGCTTTTTTCGATGACAAAGGTAACCGGATAGGCTTTCAGGAAATCGCTGTTGATATAACTGAATGGAAGGAGAAAATATCGGAAAAAACTAGAGAATTAACAAAGGCCAACCAAGTTATTTCCGATTATTATTCGAAGCTTACTAAATTCGGAAAGACTGTGGAGGATAATTCAAATATTAACTTTGCTGCTTTCCATAAATTTGAAGATATCCGTACGAATAATCCAAAAATGAAACGACTTATTGCCTATGCAAAAGAAATTTCTAAATATGATGTGTCGGTGCTCATTGAAGGAGAAAGTGGCACTGGAAAAGAACTTTTCGCACAAGCAATTCATAATGAAAGTAAGCGTGCCAATGGCCCCTTTGTGCCTATTAATTGCGGAGCTATTCCGGCTGAATTGATAGAGAGCGAATTTTTCGGTTATGCGGAGGGTGCCTTTACCGGAGCTTCTAAGGGCGGCAAAGCAGGCAAATTTGAGCAGGCCTCTGGTGGGACCTTGTTTCTGGATGAGATCGGCGAAATGCCTCTTTCCCAGCAAGTTGTACTATTGAGAGTTCTTGAAACAAAGAGAGTCACCCGAATTGGCGGAAATAAAGCGATTCCCGTAGATGTCCGTGTTATATGCGCAACAAACAAGGATCTTTATAAAGAAGTGGTGGAAAAAAGATTTAGAAGCGATCTTTATTTTCGTCTTAATGTAATAAATTTAAACATTCCTCCTTTAAGGGAAAGAAAAGAAGATATCAAGCTTATTTTTAATGAGATGTTAAATAGATATCAGACAGTCAACATGGAAATCGAAGAAGACATAAATGATGAAATAATGGCAAAGTTATATGAGCATGAATGGCCTGGCAATGTAAGAGAACTAAATAACATGTTTGAAAGAATCATATATGCGCCTAAAGGTCAGAGGATGGAGTTTCTCAACATGATAAATAGCAGCAATTACAACGCATTGAGCGATAGTCCTGATAATGAAAGAAACATCAAAGTCAATGAAAGAAATAATGAACAGCTGGATGAGCTTTCCAAAATAACAAATTTACTTGCAATGTATGAGAACAATATCAGCATGGTTGCCAGAAAAATGGGGATATCTAGAAATACTTTATATAAAAAATTAAAAAAATATAATCTTTTGAATAAAAAGTAAAACAGAAGCAGGTGGCGGGCCAGAGTGACTGAGTGGCGAGCACAAGAAGCGGGCACGAGCGATGGCGCACATGAGTAGCGGACACCAGTGATGGACTCGAGTTTCAAACCAGCGTGAACATAAAGTGTTAACTGGAGAACGAATATTGTTAACTTAAAATTAGCAATATTTGTTCTTTTTTATTTTATGGGATTTAGAACTATCATAGCTCCAGGACGAAAGCATTGAGGTTTCAATGAGTAAATTTTCTGACAATGATTGGCTGGAGTTGGCATGAAATCTGCAATTATATATGTTAAAAGAAAAACAAATTACTATACTTTTAGAATGGAGGTCAATATGGGTAGAAAAGCAAGAAGCTCCGCTGGTATTCTTGATACGATGCAATATTCCATGAGTTACGGCAATAAGCTGGATGAAAACCAACTTTATGCGATTCATGCTGCAAGCTTGGAAATCATGAGCCAGACAGGAATTAAAGTGGAAAGTCCAAAAGCAAGAAAAATATATGCTGATGCAGGTGCATGCGTGGAAGGAGATCTTGTCAAAATCCCTGCTTACATCGTCGAGGAATGTATAAAAAGTGCCCCATCGGTGATTTTGCTGGCCGGAAGAAATCCAAAAAATGATTATGTCGTGAAACAGAATAAGGTGACCTTTGTTAATTTTGGGGAGGGCGTCAATGTAATTGACCCTTATACCAAGGAGTACCGAAAATCAACCAAGGAAGATCTTGCAAGAATTACTCGAGTCGCTGATGCTTTAAATGTATTGCCACTTGCCTATCGAGCAGTAGCTTCTCAGGATATTCCAGGACCCCTACAGGCTCTACATAATATAGAAGCCATTATGCACAATACATCGAAGCATATATTTATCGGTGCCGATGGTGAAAAAAATGCGCTAAAAATTATTGATATTTGTGCAGAGATTGTAGGGGGAAAAGAAGTTCTTAAAAGAAGGCCAATTGTTACCTTCAATGTTTGCCCAACAAGCCCGCTGCAACTCAACTCTGCAGCCTCCGATGTTATCATTGAAGCAGCTAAAGCAGGAATACCTGTAAACATTATTTCAATGGCTCTGTCTGGCGCAACAGCACCAGTTACATTAGCAGGAACACTGGTAACTCATAATGCTGAGGTTCTTTCTGCTATTGTTCTCAGCCAATTGTCATGTAAAGGTGCTCCAGTTATTTATGCAAGTTCAACTAGTATTATGGATATGCGCCACCTTACAACACCAGTTGGTGCTCCCGAATTAGCTATGATCAGCAATGCAGTGGCACAGCTTTCCAAATACTATTTGCTGCCAAGCTTTGTTGCCGGAGGGTAGGCAGACAGTAAGGTTCCAGATGCTCAGGCCGCTCATGAAAAAACCTTGACCGCACTGTTGGCTGCCCAGGGTGGCGCGAACATTATATATGGTGCAGGTATGCTTGAGTTGGGCATGACATTTGATTTAGCACAATTGGTTGCTGACGCTGAAATGTTCAAAATGATATTACATACCATTAATGGTTTTAGTGTTAATGAAGAAACATTGGCTTTAAATGTTACCAAGGAGGTAGCACACAGCGAATTTGTTTCAAATCAACACACCAGCGACAATTTCAGAAAGATACAATCTCATTCCAATCTGATAAACCGTCAAAACAGAGATGCGTGGGTCAATTCGGGCAGTAAAGACATGACAGAGCTTTGTTATGAAAGAGCGATTCACTTACTTGAAAATCATGTGCCTGATCCACTGGAGCAGAAAGACGCTGATTTTATAAGAAAAGTTATAGAGGATACTGAGCGTGAATACGGTATAAAATGAATGTGAGGTAAGCTATGAGTAAAATATTTAAAAAAATCAGAGAAGCTGTAGAAGATGGTGACAGAGAAGAAGTCGTTGACCTTGTTCAGGAAGCTTTGGATGATGAAGAAAGCCCACAGGAAATATTAAATAAGGGACTTTTGGAAGGAATGAATATAGTAGGAGATCTGTTCAAAGATGGAGAGATTTTCGTTCCCGAGGTACTGATGTCTGCGCAAACTGTAGATGCAGGTATGGAAATTCTTAAGCCTCTTTTGAGTGAAGGAGATATCAGGAATGCCGGAAAAATTGTATTCTGCACTGTGAAGGGAGATCTTCACGATATTGGCAAGAAATTATGCTGCATGCTGCTGCAGGGAGCAGGATATGAAATCATCGATCTTGGCACTGATGTAGATCTAGACAAGATAATAGCCACTATTAAGGAAGAAAATCCAAGCATTTTGGCAATGTCTGCAATGCTAACTACTACTATGGGCGAAATGGATTTGGCAGTTAAAGCTCTTAATGAAGAGAACATAAGCGACATAAAAGTTATGGTAGGAGGTGCACCATTATCCTCAGGCTATGCTGATAATATTGGTGCCCATTATTCTGAAGACGCTATTGGCGCAGTGGCTCTTGCCAATGAACTGGTTGGCTAAGCATAATTGGCCGGTTAAACATTATTGGTCGGTTAAACGCCGGTTAAACATAGTCATAAACATAAACGTGGCGTAATTGTATGTCCCTGCCTCTTCGGAGGCAGGGACATATTATTTTATTAAATATTAGGTTGTAAACTAATTTATCCTTATGAGAGATAATGGTTATCCTACAATGGCATAAGTGGCTAGTGCAGTGTTGGAAAGTTTGCCGTTACTTTTTACGCGACATTCCCCTGTCATTGTAATAAGCCTTCTACCTAAAGAGGTTACTTTCGCTGTGATTTGAATGGAATCATCCATTGGAATTGGTTTTATGTAGTTTACTGTAATATTGGTAGAAACAGTAGGCTTACCATTGCCAAGATAAGCAGCAAAAATACCCATAGCTTCATCAAGGGCAGCCGCTATGAGGCCCGCATGCATGGTCTTATGCTCGTTTAGCTGGCTTTCCAATACAGAAAACCCAATGGTAATGGTTTGCTCCTTTTCATCAAAAGCTATAAGGCTAGGATCCATCAGCCCGCATACGTGATTAACTTCCTTACGTTCACGAATAAGTGCCTTTAAGTCTTTCTCAAAATTCTCCTGTTCTAATAATTCCTTTAGTCTACTCATAAATCTCTCCTTTTATTACAAAAACGCTAGTAGCTCATTCATAAATTCTTGCTCTATTTTAACAAGTTTCTTTGCCAATTCCAAGCTCTCTTGAGATGCAGCCTTATACTTATTAATATATTCGCTAAGGGATTTAATTCCCATATGACAACCATCAATCATTATTTCAGCAATTTTGTGAGTATTATCATTCATCATTAATTTTATTTCCGTACTAATCCATGAAAAAACCTTGGCTGTTTCTTGAGGGTCCTTCTCTTCCTCATGGTATTGATTTAATATTTCATGACACTCATCCCCAATGCTGATATGAATATCATTGTATTTATTGATAAGCGACTTAAGCTCCTCATTTTCAACATGAGGCATCACTTGCTCCATACTATTTGTACCGGATTTACACCCCGCGTTTAATTCCTTTAATAATTTGATGGTATCTTCATTCATGGTTATCATCCTTTCAGTTTCTTTTGTGCGTCACTTTTGCTCGTTTATCGTACTAGACTAACTCGGCTAGTGTCTGACATATTGATTATTTTGAGAAGATGATAACTTTTTTATTCAATAAATGAACGGAAACTGCTTTTCTCCTACTTCCTCCTGCATTGTTTTCTTATGAAATTGTGGTCGTTATCAATATGCAAAAATCATATTGCCAAATCTTACTGAAACAGGCTTAGCTAGAATCCATTCGTTTGTAGTTTGATTGTCATAATAAAAGAGAGCCCCATTGGTAGGGTCAACTCCACTTAGGGCCTCTTTAGCCGCTTTTATGGAATCCGCTCCGGCAGGCTTGTTGATCCAGCCGTTTTCTACAGGGGTAAATTGATAATACCCATCAATATTTTGATAAATCACGTTTCTTATTGAATCTGAAAAAGGCCCAATTCTGTTGAGGACAACTGCTCCAACCGCAACCTTTGCTTGGTAAGGCTCTCCTTGTGCCTCAGCATGGATTAGTCTGGCAAGCAAGTCCAAATCCTCGGCAGAATAGGATTCTTTGGCGCCTGACATATTTTGCGGAGCCGCCGGTGCTTTTGCTTTCGATTCTGGCTGAGTTGCTACTGGCGCTTTTGCTTTCACTTTCGGCTGGGGCGCTGCCGGTGCTTTTGTTTTCGTTTCCGGTTGGGTCGCTACTGGCGCCTTTGATTTTACTTCCGACTGGGCCGTTACCGGCTGAGTTGCGTTTGGTGTATTTTTCTGGCTTCTACTAGGGGCTGACCTTGATACTTCAACACGCTCCGTTGCCTGCTCAGTTCTATTATGTATATTACTATCAGCAACACCGCTTTCAAGTTTAGATATTTTTAGGTTCTTATCTTCTTGTGATGCAACAGGCTGTCCATAATAATCTTCCCCTTCAATTTCTGCACCAATTAAGTCAATATCAGTCATATCGATAATATTGGAAAAAAATAATAAAGAAAAACACAGAGATAAAGTTGTAATTAAAAAAATTGACTTTATGATTACCGCGTTTTTCCTTTTGTCCCTTTTATACATTTTTATCCTCCCTTTATCCAATTATTTGGCTTTTAAATCATTCTAATGCAATACACAGGAGGAATCCATTGGTAACTCTATGTAAGTAAGGTAATATCTTCATGTGCCATATTCATGTGTCTGTGAATTGCATTTTAGCCCCTTCTCTAAAACAGGTAAGGCCTAAATCAAAAAAACCAGTCATGAGTCTACTAATGAATTCTTGAATTTTAGCAATATATGGAGGAGCCTAGTCATATAATATAAAAACTTTATTAATTTGAAAGTAAGGAGATACAGGGATTTGAGAGATTTGAGAGATTTAGGAAATTCAGATTATAAAAGCCTTCAAGTACCGCCATCATTAACATATGATCAAGCAAATTTAATTAATGGATTTCGTGTTTTAATGAGCAGGCTGGCTTATTTAACCCGCTTTTACATTGTAGAAAGCATAACTGGGATTGGGAATCCAGAAGCTACTTATAATGAAATTTTGAAATTACCTGCAGAAGGAAATCAACTAGCAAGTACTGTCCCTGGTTTTACGGGTGATTTCGCTCCGGTAACAATAGCTTACCTTACCGCGTTGCAGGGTTTAATCGACGGAATGCTATCTGGCGATGAAGCAAAGGCAGATGAAAGTATTAGGCAATTATATGCAATCTCAGATGAGAATGCTAAGTACCTGGCCCAGTTAAGTCCTTATTGGGATGAAGACACATGGAGAGAATTGTTTTATAGCTATAATCAAGAGTTGGTTGCAGAAGTAATAGCAATACAGACTGGGGATTACAATAAAGCACTGGATATTTTCGAAAGGTTAATGATAATGGCTCTAAGAAGAGGAGACTATTATGCAGAAGGTCTTATCCATTTTCTACCTGAGGATGAGCAGCAAATACCTATCACGTACTTTAATATGATTACGGATTTTAGAAAGATTCGGACTGAATGGGCCTATCTGACTCGTTTTTATATCGTAGCGAGAATTGTAGGACTTGGAGATGAAGGGTATGTGACCGAAAGGCTTTATGCATTAGTCCGTCGAATGAAAGATAAGTTTGAGCTGATTTTAGGAAATGAAATCGCAGAGGAATTATTAAATTTATTATCAATATATGTGATTATGGTAGAAGAACTGATTAATGCAATTCTAAGTGATGATCAAGATAGGATACAAGCTCAAAGGGATGCATTGTATCAATTTTCTGACAGGCTATCAGCCTATCTTGGTAGTGTCAACCCCTATTGGGATGAAGCGAAATGGAAGGAGCTTTTCGATAGGTCTGTAGAGTTGATTATAAAACAGAGCCTTGAGTTTCAAAGGAAGGATTATGTTGCAGCTATGGAAACCTTCCAAGATTTCCTTTACAATTCCCTTGCTATCGGTGATTATTTTGCACTAGGGCTGTATCAATATACATTAATAAATGGAAATAATCCCATTTTCTGATTTATTGTAATTAATTTTATTCTATTTGAATCCCTTTACCTGGCCGTGTCGACAGTTGTTCCGAGGCGTGGTATAAAAAACCCATGAAATTTTGCTTCATGGGTTTTTCAATTTAGTTTGTATTGCTGATACGAAAATGGCGACCAGAATCTACACAATAACGCCTTGGACAGGCTACAAAATTCGGTACATTTATGACCTCATCTCCATGGAGATTGTGGTAATTCTAATTAGATCATTAAAAAAATTGTAAAAAGCTTTTTGATTTTGTAATCTAGTGTATAATGGATGGGGAGTTTTTTGGGCATGTTACACAAAAAAACAACAACCCTTGGATAACTTTCCAATAAACGTTAATAAGCAAGATAACATATAAACTGATTAGTAGTTGAAAAATACGAAAGGAGGAACAACATGCTAACACCCAGAGTGAAAAAAATAAGGGAAAAGCTTTTAAATACAACTCCGACAATCACAGCCGAGAGACTGGTACTGGCAACTGAAGCATATAAGAAGTTTGCCGGTGATGCAATCCCTATTTTCAGAGCCAAGGTTGTCAACCACATCATGGAGAACATGACAACACTCATTATGGATGATGAACTTATCGTAGGAACTGCAACAAATGCATATAAAGGAGCCAACCTGCACCCGGAATTCCAGTCAAGCTCATGGTATATCAGTGAGATTGATGAGTTCTCAACAAGAAGTAAAGACCCCTATTATATTTCACCTGAAGATAAGGCAACGATTCTTGAAACATTGAAGTACTGGGAAGGCAAGTCAATGGAAGACCTAGCACAGACTGTACTTCCTGAGCACACTCGTGAGCTTGAGAAAGACGATATCATTTGTGTAGGTCTTAAGAATGGTGTTTCTGGTGAAACCTTATGTGATCACGAAAAGATTCTGACTGTTGGAATTAGAGGGTACATAGAAGAATGCCAGAAAAATATTGATAACACAGTTCCACAGAGCATGGAGGAACAAGCTAAGGTGGATTTCTGGAAGGCTTGCATCATTCAGGCCGAAGGACTTATCACTTACGCTCATAGAATGGCAGATGAAGCTGAAAGATTGGCTTCAGACTGTACTGATGAGAAGAGGAAGAAGGAGCTTTTGACCATTGCAGAAAACTGCAGAGTCGTTCCTGAGAACCCTCCACAGAATTTTCATCAGGCGCTCCAGGCAGTATGGTTCGTACACGTTTATTTCTACATTGAGGTTTGTACGACTGCGTGCGGGTTTGGAAGATTTGACCAATATATGTGGCCATTCTACAAGAAGGACGTAATCGATGAGAAAAACATCACAAGAGAAGAAGCTTTGGAAATGCTGCAATGCCTCTATCTTAAATCATGTGAAGTATATGAAGTAAGAGACAACTGGTATGCTACATCATTTGCAGGTTATCCCATGTGGCAAATCCTAGTTGTAGGTGGCCAGACACCTGACGGCAAGGATGCTACAAACGACTTGTCATACCTGTGTCTGGAAGCAGCTGATGAACTTCAGACAACACAGCCTGTCATGGCAGTTAGAGTCTGGGAGGAAACTCCTGATGAACTGATTAAATTTGGATGCAAGATGATTCAGGAGGGACAAGCAAACCCTGGTTTCTTTAATGACGAGGTAGGAATAAAGATTGCCCTTAGTAAAGGAGGCACCATAGAAGAAGCAAGAGACTGGACCATCGTTGGTTGTATTCAGCCAGGTCCTGGTGGTGGCGGAACAGATGGGTCACCTGATGCAGGGTATGTTAACATGGGCAAGATGGTGGAATTCGTTCTACACAACGGTGTTGACCCTGCTACAGGCAAGCTTATGGGACTTGAAACCGGAGACCCAAGAGAATTCAAGAGTATAGAAGAATTTAAAGATGCTCTTAAGAAGCAGATTATACATCATTACGATTTAATAAGAACCGGCTACAACATGATGCAGAGCATTCACATGCATAGATACCCTGTAATCTTCGCATCAATGGTAACCAAGGGGTGCGTAGAAAGTGGTAAATCTGTGCAGCACGGCGGAGCACAATACTCTACTGCCGGGATGTACATTACAGGAGCTGCTAACCTGGCAGACTGCATCGCTGCTGTAGAAAAATGTGTGTTCGAAGATAAAAGCCTGACAATGGACGAGCTGATTAGGGCATGTGACACTAACTTTGAAGGACAGGAAAGAATCCGCCAGCTTCTACTTAATAGGCCTGAAAAATACGGTAATGACCTAGAGCACGTTGACAACATCTATAAGGATATGATGCATTACATTGCTGATACCATTCAAGGCTGGAAAGACGCCAGGGGCGGACATTACAGCTTTGGCATTGACTCACAGACGATGAATCTTTCCCACGGTTCCGTTACGGGAGCTCTTCCTGATGGAAGGCTTGCTGGTGAACCACTTTGTGACGCTGCTTCACCAATGATGGGCAGAGACATTAACGGTCCCACTTCTACAGTGAAGTCCGTCGCAAGCATTGCACCGGAAGGATTCGAGGAAGGTGCACTGTTTAACCTACGCTTCGACCCTAAAGGAGTTGAGGGAGAAAACGGCTTAAATATCATTAAAGGCGTTATCAAGACCTTCTTCAAGGATGGTGGCCAACATATACAGATCAATGTGGTGGATACTGAAACCCTCAAGGAAGCACAGAAAAAACCTGAGAACTACAAGGGACTCATGGTTCGTGTAGCAGGCTACATGGCATACTTCACAGAACTTGATAAGAGCGCACAGGATGCAATCATCTATAGAACTGCTCACTTATCATAGATTGGAGGATGTTTAATGAGCAAAACACCTGAAAGTGTTCTTGTAGGAAATCTTCAGAAATTTTCTATAGAAGACGGGCCAGGGATAAGAACAACGGTATTCATAAAGGGCTGTCCCCTTAGCTGTGAGTGGTGCCACAATCCTGAGCTAATCGACCCGCAGCAGCAGCTTATCAAGTCGCCAAACAACTGCATCGGATGTGGATACTGCGTCAAGATATGCCCCCAGAATGCATTGACAATGAACTCGGAAGAGGGAGTTATAATTGACAGAGCTAAATGCGACGTATGTCTCAAATGCACAGAGGAGTGCTACGCACAGGCTTTAAGACCCGTAGCCAAACCAATGACAATAGAGGAAATACTCTACATAGCAGAGCAGGATAAAGGCTTCTATGATAACACTGAAGGTGGTATTACAGTTAGCGGAGGAGAAGTCCTCATGCACGGTAATTTTGTCATCAAGCTTATCCATGAAGCGGGCAAACGAGGCATCAATGTGTGTATTGATACCTGTGGCTTTGGAAATTCACAGACACTTATGGAAATGGCTCTCAAGGAAAATGTCACCAACATTCTCTACGATATGAAGTCCATTGACGATGAAATTCACAAGAAGTACACGGGAGTCAGCAATCAACTGATCATTGACAACCTGAGAATGCTAGCAGAAGATGAAAGAACTGCAGATAAGCTGATTATGAGAATGCCTCTCATTAAAGGAGTTAATGACAGCGCCGACATCATTAAGCGAACGGGTGAATTTTTCAGGGAAATCGGAGTAAAACGCGTGAATTTACTCCCATACCACAACCTGGGAATCAGCAAGGCAAGAAACGTGGGCAGCACTCAGGATAAATTCCAACCACCTACAGAGGAACGCCTAAAAGAAATAGAGCTTTATTTTAAGAATGAGATCAATATAAGTGTAGAAATCTTGGGTGGAGTATAAAAAAAGTGGCTAGCCATTTCAACTAGGGAGCAGGAGGCATTCCCTCGCACTCCCTAGTTTATATAGTAGGAGGCAATCTCCTGCTACACAAAACACTTTAATACATTAAATCGTTTATACGAAAAACAATTACTGAAAAAGGAGATAAAATAGCAAATGGAACATTATGGGGCATTGACCTTGATACCAGCGTTAGGTTTTCTTGTATTAGCCCTTCTTACACGAAAAACTATCACTTCAATCGTTCTCTCCGGCCTAGCCGGATACATTATTTACTACAAACTGGGTTTCGTAGTGCCGGCATTGGAATCTCTCGTAGATGCCTTTACCGATTGGGACAACTCTTATATTGTAGTAATATGCTTTTTATTCGGATGCCTTGTGCAGCTTTTGAGAGCTTCAAAAGGTCCCATGGCATTTGGAAATTTAGTAAGAAAATACGCAAATTCCCAGAAAAAAACCTTAATGGCAACATGGCTTGCAGGTATTATTATCTTTATCGATGACTATCTTAGCATATTGGTAACAGCGAACACCATACTTCCGGTTTCAGATGAACACAAGACTCCACGGGAGATGCTATGCTATGTAATTAACACTACGTCTGCACCCGTCTGTGTCATTATTCCAATTTCTGCTTGGGTTGTGTTCTTTTCCGGGATTTTTGAGGCTCAGCCTGAAACTGCTGTAATTGCATCCACAGGTATGGAAATTTATTATAATATTATGCCTTATTTCTTCTATCCCTTTGTATGTGTGCTATTTGTTCCCTTAGTAATATTGGGTATTGTCCCTAAATTAGGTGGAATGAAGAAAGCCTACCAGAGAGTAGAAGAAACAGGTAAGCTTTGGCCACCTTCAAGCGATATGATGAATAGGGAAACAATGATTGGTGCAACGGGAGCCATTGCTCAGGAGGAAGAGACCGAGAAAGAGTTTGAACCAAAGCTTTGGAGTTTCATTTTACCTATGGCCATTGTCATTATTGTTACTATTTGGCAGGGGGATATATTAGTAGGTGTAGCGGCAGGTATCGCTTCCTGTTTACTTTACATACCAGCAGGATTCATTTCTTTTGGAACCTTTTGCGATTGCTGCTACAAAGGCCTTGAGGACATGCTTTTCATTGCAGTTGTTCTTGTAACTAGCCTTTTCTATAGGGAATCCATGCTACTTGTAGGTCTACCAGAGTACATCATCGAAGTGGCAGGTCCCTTTATGAGTGCTGCCATGCTGCCAGCAGTGGTATTCATTATCGTTGGACTTATTTGCTTTGCAACAGGGAATATTTGGAGTATACCTGCGGTAACCACTCCTATTGTAGTACCTTTAGCTGTTGCCGTGGGAGCTCATCTGCCTTTGACCTTGGGTGCAATTATTTCTGCAGCTGTTTTCGGTGCACAAGCCTGCTTCTATTCAGATGTTACCTTACTATCCGCATCTGCATGTAAGGTTAATAATGTAGATTACTGCATTGCGCAGCTACCATACATCATAATAGTATCTGCAATGAGTGTAGTGTTTTATATCGTTGCAGGATTCGCTCTCGCCTAACCCGCCAGCCATTAGTCCGAGAGATGATTGGCCGTGGCCGCCAGCCATTAGACCGAGAGATGATTGGCCGTGGCTGTGAAGATCCGGCCAGAGACCGAGGGATGATTGGCTGTTCTAAATATTGTTATAAACAAAAAAATCCTGTGATTGAAAAAATCACAGGATTTTTTTGTCTGGAGCTACTGACAGGATTTGAACCTGCGACCTGCTGATTACGAATCAGCTGCTCTACCAACTGAGCCACAGTAGCAAATAGTATAAATTTCTATACAGTCTATAAAAACTTTATCACTCAGTAAGCCGATTGTCAAAGGCTAAAATCTCTAAAACCCTCCTTAATTCCATCTTACAATTGCCTAGAAGCAATAAAATAGGAGCAGGTATTCTGCTCCCGTTTGTTTACTCCCTTCCCTAGAGGCTACCATGTCTTATAGGCAGATACGACGTTTTAATGAAATTAACTTATCTAGCCCCCTAATCCGTTGTAAAAGTAACATTTAGTTGGCGGCTCCAATTACCGGAAGTGTCGTATGCTCGTATTTTGAAGATATACTGAGTATCCTCTTCTAAATCTTCCACTTCAAATTGATTCTCACCTACTGCAATCCTTTCATCTGCAATGAGTAAATTGTTGTCACCATCTACTACTTGAATTAAATGAACCCTATAATAATCCATATTTTCATCTACTGCATCGGGCCAGGTAACAGTAAAATCATAATTATCCTGAATTACAGATAGTGCTGCATTGTTTGGCCAGATCGGTTCTATAGTATCTTCCAGCTCCATGGTTTTGGCGATAATCGAAGGGCCGTCATCACTCCAATTACCGGCGGCATCCTTGGCCTCTACTGTAAAAGTATAAACTGTATTTGGATTTAAATTTTCAATTTTTACAGTGTTAATGACAGTTTGTCTGTTTCTTTCTATTTCGTTATCTACATAGCGGATATTATAGCCGATAACCTTTTCGTTATCTACAGCTCCCATCCACCTTAACTCCACAGTTGTTGCACTAATGGCAGCTGCTGTAATTGCGCTATTACTTGTCCAGGTAGGCTTTTGTGTGTCCTTTACATCCTTATCACCGTTATCCTGGTCATATAGCTTTGCTATAATTGTGGCAAAATCAGCTCTACTCAATAACCTATTGGGATTAAAATTTCCATCTGGGTAACCCTTAATTAACCCCTCTTTATAAAGGGCTAATAGATATCCAAAGTCTTCATCTTTCATTAATCCTCGGTCTTTAAAAGGATTCAAAGTAGAAAATTCACTGGGAGAAACAGGTTTTAACCTAAGTAGCTTGGCTAATTCGACACAAGCGGTCAACCTGTCCACTTGTACTTGAGAATGAAATCGCTTCATGTTTAAGTAGTTGCCTTTGATACCTTGTTTAACAGCCTTTCTTGCCCATCCTGGAATGCTTTTCAGATTTTTAATATCATCCTCATCTAATTCTTCTGGTCTAATGCCCATTTTCTTTTCCTGTAGGTTGGCAAGAACTACTGCCAGCTCAGCGTGTGACAGCTTTTTATCTGGTTTGAAGGTACCATCCTCATAACCATTAAGTAGCCCCAATCCCTGAAGCTTCATAATGTAATTATGCCCCCAATGACCCTTCGTATCAGAAAATCCTTTTCCCTTATTCATACCACTTCCCTTTCCAGTTGCTGGATCCGCAAAGACAGCGCCCATGGAAAGTGTGACAAGCAAGGTTACTACTAGTACAATTGATAATATCCTTTTCATTTGGTACCTCCTTGGAACATTAATAAAATGACCTCACATCTGCTATTAAACTCTTCATTCCCTAATAATAAAGAGCTAGAATAGTGCCTCTATATATATAATGAATCTCGTAAGGATTTTATTGCATCCTAATTTTCTTTTCTAAAAGTTTTTATACCTCGATTGTTTTATTTGAATCAAAAAAATAAAATTGCCTATACAAGCTTTCTGCTGGTAGAGGCAATGTTAGTCGAATCTATCAATTTAGTTTTAATTTTTCTTAAATATATCCTTAGCATCTTCTATGATTTTATCGATCTTCTTCTGATATGTTTCCAGAGTACTGATCCAATTTTCTAAGCATTCCAACCCTTTATCGGTTATACTATAGTTTTTCTTTGCAGGACCCGATTCATCCATAACCCATTCAAATTTCACCATGTCCCGGTCTTCTAATGTTTTCAAAGCACGATAAACGCCGGTGTTGTCCACCTTCTCGTCATCAAATGTATTCATCTTTTCTAGCTCTTGTATGATCATATACCCGTGCATGTCCTGTTTTGCAAGGATAATCAAGATATTAGGCTGAACCAATTTATCTAAGTTATTGCCCCTGCAGGAGCATTTCACGTTATCATCAATAAGGTTTATTTCACTGTTCTGCATGGTATCATCTATCTCCTTCCCTGAGCGTATCACATAAAAGGTCCTCAATACTCATTCTACACAGTGTTCAATGTCGAGTCAAGAAGACTGAAGCAAGGTAATAACTTAAATAGAGCTTTTAATAAAGCCGCCTTCCTTCATGATAATACACATTTTTTCGCTTGATATATTATGTATATTACTAAGGGGGTTTCCGTCAATCACCAGTAAATCTGCATATTTCCCTGCTTCCAAGGTTCCGGTAATTTGATCAATTTTGAGCATCTCTGCTCCATTTTTTGTAGCCGCAACAATGGTTTCCATTTCACTTAAACCCGCCTTATTCAAAGCATACATCTCAGTGATGGCATATTTTCCATAGGGAGTTAATGTGCTACAAAAGGAGTCAGATCCTATAGTAATTCGTATTCCCTTTTTATTTGCATTTTGAAGATTATCTATGATACGGTTTAATTCCTTTTCTGCAGTGGTATTGCCGGGATATTGATCATGAATAGGTCTATAGGGTGGCTCGTATACGGTGAACCACTCAAAGAAAAATTGTAATGTAGGGCAGAATGTAATGTCCTTTTCCTGCATAATTTGGAGACATTCTTCATTTAACTCCTGGCCATGGATAATGGCAGAAACTCCAGCTTTACAGGAATATAAAGCACCCTCGTACCCTTCTGCATGGGACCATACGGGCAGTCCTATCATATTACACTCATCTACTACAGCTTGAATCTCCTCTTTGGTGTAATGGAGATCCGCTTTGGCATCATGCCTCCAAATTCCCCCACCGGTGGCCCAAATCTTTATGGCATCAGGGTTTTCTCTTATTCTTTTTCTAATTGCTTTCCTTAGTTCCCAGGGTCCATCTATCCGTTCTGCCCAAGGATGGGAGCTTTCATTATATTCTAGGGGTAGCATGTGTGAATCCCCATGACCTGCTGTTCGGCAAAAGCCCTGTCCTGTTGCAATGGTTCTAGGGCCTATTATCACTCCTTTTTCGATCATATCCCTAATTGCTATCCCGAACCTAGATATTTCTCCTGCTGATGTGATGCCATTCTCTAAGGCTTCCCTTGCTTGTGCTACGGCTACAACAGCCTTTTGAAATACTGGTTCCAATACCCATTCAGTATCATTATCACTAAGATTTCCGCTATAATGAAGATGGGTGTCAATCAACCCGGGCATGACAGTTTTTCCGGTGATATCATAAACCAAAATATCATTTTCAGCATTTTCAAGTTCTTTTCTGACGCCAGCATATTCAATTTTCTTTCCATTGATAATTACCAGAGAATCTGGAACAGGCTGTCCTCCCCTTCCATCAATTAAGAGTCCTCCGACAAAAGCTGTTTTTTGATATTCTTTGCCTCTCATCATAATTCCTCCCATCCATTAGATCCATATCTATAAATCTGATCCCGAAACTGGAAATTCCTGTGACAATAAGGGATGGCCCTTTTGTCACGCTCTCAAATTGCTACCATAGTGCTGATCAAAAAAGGTCTTGGAATATTTGTCAAGCTTCCATTGAGGAACTGCACAACGCTTGCAAGGATGTACCACCCATTTGTTTCTGAGCCATCTGGCTGCTCTACAGCTACGGGAATTCAATGCTTTGAAGGTCTCTCCGCAATGGGTTGTTATGATAAGATAGTCTCCTTGTTTCTCTATCTGACGTACACCATGCAAAATTCCACTTCTTGATGGCCATAATTTTATCTTATTCAAAAGCAAAAATAATTCAACATTTTTTCGATAATATCTTTTTTTTTCACTCATTTATATCAACCTTTCTACTCTGGTGGGACTTAACTTTTTAAATTGTCACACTTGAAAGGGGTATCATGGAAAGGTGCCCGACACTTTTAGGGGGGAGTATCTGACACCTATACCAAGACACCTGTACAATAATTTACAAGAAGTCCCCGTTATACGAGTCGGAACATGTTTCTCTTATACTGCAAAAATCACAAGGCCGCAAATTACGTTCATCTTTTTCTCTTCCGATGCCAAATGCACCGGATATACTCTTTTTAGGGTGCATAAGAAAATGATCGTTCAATGTCACACCAATCTCTTCTGGTTGTAATTCGCCAAAAATCACCTTTTGTATCTCCATAGGAACATCATGTTGCCCAGGGCTAAAGGCTGCTGTGGAGTAAATTCCTTTCTCTTCTAGAGACATTGCAATAGATTGCCTCAGTCCATAATAAGCTGCTTCTGCGACTGAAGAACCCCAAGCATCCAGGAATAGCTTTTCAACCATGTCATCCGTTGCATTCTCAAGCTCTTCATAGCCAAATACACTGACTACATAAAAAACCAGTTCCTTTGACTTATTAAACATATTAGCATACATATGACTGTCCAATATCTGTCCATCTTTTAAAAGAATCTGATCCTCTAGCACTTGGTGGATGCCATAGGATTGGTAAATCCCTTTCACCCTTAGTTTAATAAAAACATCTTCTCTAGTTTTCTGGAATGCTTTTTTAAATTTCCTGGGCACGTCAGTGGTGTCTATTTTCATCTTTCTGCCAAATAGTTTATCGATACCTCTTATTGTATCAATGGGAATACTAACTTCTGTTCTTGGCACAGTAGACATCTTTTGCGTCCTCCTTTTTCTATGCAACCTTGCTCCTTATTAATTAATTTTTGTAGTAAAATCTTTAGATTATTGGATAGCCAATTAAAGCTTCACCTTATTAAATAACCGTACCTAGCATAACAGCAGTGCCTATTTCAAGGTAATCATGGATAATTCTATCTTTATGAAAATCATAGGCTTCCTGATCTAATGAAAGAGGAATCCCCATTGAAGCCATTCTAACATCCGCAGCTAGCATATCCTTATGTAACCATGCTCCTTCATCGGTGGCATCAATGATATAATGAAAGCGACATATTTCACCTTCCTTGGCAAGGGTGGGTATTCCTTGGGACTCTAGGCTAATGGTTTTTTCTTTATTTTTATCAAAGACTGTAATTGCTGCTCCTTTTTTCTTTAACAGTTCTACCACCTTTTTACCAATAATTCCATAGCCAAGAACAAGCACATCCTCCCTTTCAAGGGTTCCAGCCATTTTTTCCAAAGCCACTATATAACCCGCAGCTGTACAATAATTGTTGTCGGCAACTGCACCGGTCTTTACATTAAGAGCAATAAATTCCTCATCGTCGGCCATAAATAGGATATCCGCACCTTTAATTAGCCCTTCTTTCATGCCTGCAACATCGGTCTTTTCTGTAATGAATACGTCTGCCTTTACCTTTCTTAGGATGGCCGCTACTGCTTCAGAAAAGCTACCAATAACCCCTTCCCCTGCTGTGATTGGGATTACCGCGATTTTGTGATTTACAACCTTTTTATAAAATTCTTGCTCTGTATATCCGCAGGTTTTGGATGTTAATCCTACAAGGTTTATGCCTAACTTATCTATCAATTCTTTATCGTAAGCTTCTATTTCCTGTTCCATGTGGGAAATCCATTCTGTTACCAACCTGGTCATTTTATCACTTCTTTCTATCTTTATGTAACAGTAAGCCCGGTTAATCCTCCCATTCTTCAACTCCTATCAAACAAGATTACAGCTGGTTTATTTGACAGCCTGAACATGGAGATGAGAGCGCTGAGAGTTGCCCTGTCCCCCTGTGCCGTTCTAAATATTTAAAGGTATTCCATCAAGGAAGGCGGTACTTCGTCCAATTCTTTTAATGGTTTGGTATTTGTTTTTTACTAAGGCTAACCGTTCAATGCCAAAACCAAATCCCACCCAAACATCAAAAAAGTTCCACTTAGCATCTAGAGTGTGGGGGCCGTATGAACCTGATCCTACCTCAATACCATCAACGACAACATCAAGAGTCTCTCCATAAACCGTTGACTCCTCTCGTACCAGCTCATAGTCTGTTATTCCCACAGCTTTCATAGCTTCCCTTGCTATGTACTCCAGCCGTTCCATTTGCTTGCCTTCTTCTACACTAGCCACTTCTACCATATTTAGCATCGTAAATTCATTCATATGCTGTGCCCCTTGGGATTCTTTCCGAAAACAAGAGCCTACCTCGAAAATTTTCACCGGTTCGTTGGATATTCGGAGTACTTCACGCATGATCACATAAAGATTTGGGGCAAGCATTGGCCTGAGGCATTTTTTAGAATCCAACCAGAATACTTGTTCATACAGGGGATTGTCTTTTGTAATTGTCATTTTATCCAGCATGGATGAGCTAATAATAGTAGGTGTCTGTACTTGCGTAAAGCCCAGCTCCTCCGTCAACCAATTTTGCAAATCCATTTGAACAATTAGTGAATCTGGCAGATGTTTATTGTTAAGTATATTCTTGAGCTTCTGGCGATTGGCTTTTACATATTCCTTTTCAATCTTAAGGAAATATTTATTTCTTTCCTTTTCATCATTAAATGCCTTATCCAATAAAGCCGGGGCAGCGTTTAATTCCGTTAATCTTTCTTTTTGGGTAACTGTAAATGATATAGACATTAGGCCACCTCCTCGTCTTGAGGGTTTTTTATCGGATCATGATCTAAGCTAGTGAATTCTTCAAGCATTTGAATCATAGTGGCTCTTTTTGTATTTAATTCTGCTTCAGTGTCTGCCCAATTGATGAAGGTACCGTACCACTGGTCTTTCTCCATATCATAATCTGTAAGAGCTTCATCAGCACCGAAAAAGTTTCTTTTGAACTTTAACGGCCCCGCCTGGCACATGATATGCTCTCCTCCGGGGAAAAAGCCTTTCCCATTAACCTTAAAGTGCTCATAAGAGCAATATTTGCCCAAGTCCCCCTGTGGCATAGTGAATTTTCCATATAAGGTGACATCAGCTAGCTCCCGAAGCAGGTTCATTCCCGACGAATGGTAGACAACAGTAGGGGTCTGGCTTGGAATTCTAGCATCAATCTCCAGCACCTTTAGAATGCCTTGGTCATCAATTACTTCCACATCCATCACACCATGAAGGTCAATTAATTCAGCTAAGTGTAATCCAATTCTTTCAAAGCTTTGCTTTTGTTCCTTTGTAATGGGGCATGGAGAAGTCACTTGCTTACAGTCATATATTTCATCCATATGAATTTCCGTTATCCTATAAATTCGGTAATTGCCAGGAACACCAATTACTTCAATAGAATAAGAAGGCCCACTCAAGTATTCTTGTATCACCCAATTTCCCTGTTTTCCTTCATTGCGTAAGAAATTTTCCACTTCGCTATGAGTAGTTAATTTTCTTACTCCTGCACTTCCGCTCTCCCCTGAGGGCTTAAGGATATAAGGACTTTTGCAATTAGGATAATATTGTGGTGCTGGCACATGATTGGACCTGATCAATTCATCAGATTTCAGCTTAGAAGAGCTAATTCCATAAGCCGCTAAATCAAAAGCGAGCTTTAAATGATATTCAGCCGTTATTTCTTGTAAGGATTCAAGAACTTCATCATTTTCAAGAGCAGGTAAAATGAAATCTGCTGTTTTTAACAATTCTATCAAAGCGGGTTCCTTTTTTCGTACATCAAAAATGGCAAATTCATCACAAATTCCAGAAGCCAATCTATTATCTTTTTTGTCAATAAGTAGGCTCCTACTTCCTGCTTTTTTAGCCAAATAGGCAGCTTCTGTTCCCTGCAATTTTCCTCCGATAATTGCAACTTTCATTATTGGTCACCTCCCATGGTCGGGCGGTTTCTTAAAATTTCAAGATACTCTTTATACTCTTTAGGCTGGGCAACTACAAGTCCCATGGAATTGAGAATATGGCCTGCTTCCTCTGCGGTGCGCCCTCCTTCGTCTACATCCATGGTATTTTGTGCAACACCCATTAAGCCTGACCTAGGTGGTATGATAGAGGTAACAACACTGGTACCAGCGTTGATACGATCTTTAAGTCCTTTTATGCCATCTACATCCAGGGAAGCTGGAATCAGTGCGTAGGGATATAGGATGCGCATCAAAGCAATAATTTTCATTTCCAAGCTTCTGCTTGGTGTTACCACATCTTCCATTGGGCTTCCCTTTTGAGGTACAAAACTCATAACTCTGACTTGGCTAGCTCCGATTTTTCCCATCTCCAGAAGAGAGTCAGCTATGTCTTCCACACTCTCGCCGATACCGGCCAATAGCCCCTCTTCAATGAGCATGCCTTTTTTCTTGGCATAAAGCTTTCGATTCATCCGCTCATCATAATCCTGATCAATTCTTAAATTGCGGAACAATTCTCGATTATGTGTTTCCTGATATAGGGCATACCAATCTGTTCCTAGATCAGCAAATTTATCAACCATCTCCTCGCTGATAACACCCGGCGAAATCATCACGGGAAGATTATACTCTTCTTTTATAGTTCTTGTGATATCTAATACAGTTTTGAAATCCTCTTGGTGGTACAGCATGTCTTCACCCATGGTCAAGTCAATTAAATTTACCCCTGATTCGGCTAGCTGCTTCACCACATCAATAATTTCTTCCCTAGATTTGCGATATCGGTCTATAGAATTATCTTTTCTGTAATAGCAGAAATTACAATTATTTTTACAATAGGTAGAAAAATAAACAAAACCATAAACAAAAATCTTATTACCAAATACATCTTCTCTGATTTCCCTTGCTTTTCGGAACAAATCGTCCTGTGCAGCGGGAGTATCATCCTTCAGTAGTTCAATAATTTTGGATCTTGTTAATGGTCTTTCATAATTTTTGTTAATATTCAGTTGCATCATAAACCTCCACTTAAACTATTATGCCAACATATACAAGGAAACCACAGTTTTCAAACTGTCGATTTCAACCGGAATTGCGACTTAAATAGATATTGAGCAGAACAGTCTAAGTATCAATTATGATCTCACATGGCTATAACCACTCCTGGGTTGCACTTTATTGATTTCATCATTGATGCCGACTGCTGCGTTTTAAATTGCTCAATAAAATATCAGCAACCTAAGTTCCGCCTATAAAAACAGCATCATGAATCTTATCCATTTTCTTATCCTTTCTTAGTTTCAGAAGGTTCTTCTTCTCTTCCCTCAGAATGGCATTTCCACAAAACTCGTCTTTTCTCCAACACTTCTCATATCAATAAATTGAAGGAGCGATGGCGCCTGAGTATTAGAAACGGAAAGTGTGGGAAGGATCTCTCTTATATACCTTATATACCTTACATACATCAAACGCCATTAATATAGATATATTGCAATAAGCATGCCAGCCAACATCAAGGATTAGTTATTTTAAAAAGGCTGATATTTAGCCATTCTTGTCCACTTACAGGGGAGCCGCTTCCTTAGAAATTAAAAAAGCAATGAATAATTTCATTATAATGCATGAAACTATTCATTGCTTTTACCTGACGCAGTTAAAAGATTCTTATGAATAAATACTTTACTTTTGGCGAGGAGCCCGAGAGTTTCACTCGGCTACATAGATTTAGAGTCTATGTGATCCATACGATCCGCTCCCCATATAGTTAACTTTTGGCCTGCTGCTAATTACTTGCAAGGCCTTACTGAACAATTAAAATGCTTGCATTCTGCCTAAACACAAATTGTTCAGCAAAGCCTAATATAACATTTGTATTATAAAAATTCAAGTCATTACCATACTAAAATTTCATTGCCTTAAGATATTCATCTGTAAAGTCGTCACAAGCAGATAGTTCAACATGCTGGATTATAGATGCATTTTTTTCTATGAGAGGACGGAATTTAGGAGATAGGAGCGCCATACAAGAGCCTGTTCCTGCTGTATTCCCCTCGAACTTTATCTTATCCCTGCTAATGTTAGGAAGTAATCCGATAGTTACAGCGCTTTCCCTGTCAATATAGCTTCCAAATGCCCCTGCTATATGCACATGAGTAAGATCTTCATCTGTAATATCCATCATCTTCATCATGGTAACTACGCCACTGCGGATAGCAGCCTTTGCTAGTTGCACCTCTCGAATATCCTTCTGAAGAATTACTACATCCTCAGAATCTTCATTGTAGGCTAGTACAAATTCATTTCCATTTTCCCCTTTGCGGAAACGATTGACGATAGCCTCGGGTATGCCTTTTTCCTTTAATTTCTCTTGCTTAACGAACTTTCCGCTTTTGTCAACTAGGCCTAGCTTCAACATCTCTGCTACCACATCGATTATTCCTGATCCACAGATTCCTTGGGGTGCCTTGCCTCCAATCACCTCAAGGGTGACATCTTCATCCATAACAACCTTCTCAATGGCACCTTCCGCCGCTCGCATTCCTTGATAAATGGAAGCACCCTCAAATGCAGGCCCTGCTGCAGTAGAACAGGCCAAGGTTTTTCCTCTTCCTGTAAGAACAATTTCACCGTTGGTACCAATGTCTATCATTAAATGCACTTCATCTTTAAGTGCTGTATTCTCCTCATTCATTATGCCCATTGCCATAATATCTGCAGTAATATCTGAGCCTACATGTCCGGCTATGTTAGGCAAAAGATAAAATTTAGCCTGACTGTTACCCTTCAATCCGATCGCAGCTCCACCATCATAGATGCCATTAACAAACACAGGTGTGAACGGAGACACAGCTAGCCGCTCTGGATCTACCCCTAATAGCAAATGACTCATAGTGGTATTGCCTACAATTGCGAATTCATATATATTTTCAGGCTTTATGTTGAAGCTTCTAGTAAAATCCTCTGCGATTTGATTCAAACAATCTACGATCTTTTTATGTAGTAATTCTAAATTTCCTTCCTTTTCTCCAGAAAAGGCAATCCTTGAAATAACGTCGGCCCCATAGTTTCCTTGGGGATTCGCAGCTGCATTAACACCAATTAGTTTTCCTGTAATCAAGTTCCATAAATGCCCCACAACAGTAGTGGTGCCAATATCATAAGCGATGCCATAGCATTCCTGACTCAAGTCACCTTTCTCTATGTGAATTAGTTCGTTGTCTCGTAAGGTTACCGTAAAATGATTATCTTCTTTCTCATTCTCTAATATCTGGGGTAGGCTTGAAATCAATTTAGTATTCGTTTTTATCTGGGAGCCTAATCCGCAAGCGATTCGAATTCTTTCCAAATCTGCCTGCTGGTTTTCCAAGCTTGGGGGCGCTAGTTCTATGTATAACTTTTTAATATTTGTCTCTGGTACAAAATCATCTGGCAGTTTAATAAGCTTTGTTTTTCTTTTTGCAGTTTCTTCAACCAATGCTACCTGTACCACTAGGTCTGTTGAAGGTTTGTACCTACAGGCCAATCGGTATCCATTTTGAAGCTCTAGCTCTGTCAGTTTTGCCATTTCCTTATCGTCAGGCTCTCCAATGTTTCCTTCTAGCAATTTAACCTTGCATTTTCCGCAAGTTCCGGCTCCAGCGCAGTTTCCATCTATAGAAATTCCTGCTTCAGCGGCCAGCTCTAAAACGGTTTTCCCTTCCTCAAACTGTTGTCTAATACCCTGTGGTAAAAATGTAATTTCCATAATTCCCTCCAATTCCCGTCCTATGATTCCTTTCGTAGCAGACAAAAGCTACAGCTCAACACGCTTCCTAAACAGTCTCGACAGTCTGGCTTTGGCAGCACAGTCGAATCTGTGACTAATAGGAACAGACCGGAGCAGCTTTTTAAAGGTAGCATGATACCAGAATCTCTTACCTGTATCCCTATACTTTCTCCATTTAAAACTTGAAATAATTCTATGGATTGAGCTACGTCCATTCCATAAAATCCGGGGCCAAATGTATCTGAGAGGAATAAACCATTATTAAGCTGGTCAGGGTAATTCTTTTCAATATCATTGACAATAAAGTCTTGGAGCACATCTCTAGCAGCTTCCGTGTAAGCAGTGCCCCATATGTCCGCATAGAGCTGAGTCATAATTCCGTCTTCATCGCCAGAAGTACATTCCCCCACCGTCAGTAAATAAGCATAGACCTTTTTGACTATGTCGTCGTTAATTTGGCTGAAGGCTGTACAGGCAAATTCCGTTCCTTCAATATTTACCTTATGATCCTGGTAAACTTCACCACCATAAGAAGAAACAACCGCTTTTATTTCAATCCCGCCAAGGCCAAGGTCTCTCGCCTTCATACCTTCCTCAAGCATTTTCAAATGCTTTTTATCATGAGAACGAAATCCTGCAATTTTAATAAAATGCTCCTTTGCTTTTTGGAAAACTTCATCCTCATTAAAAATAATAATTTCTCTTTTCATTAGGGGCCCCTCTTTCGGTAATAAGGCCATAGACCGAGAGATAATTGGCTGTGGCCACAGCCAATCATCTCTCGGTCTATGGCCTGTTTAGCTATTTTATTTCTTCACGCGTTTTTTTATTTCGTCTAGTAATTCCTGTCTGCTAGGTATAATGGAGATATAAACTTGTTCTCCATTAATCGTCATTGTTGGAAGGTTTTTGATACCCATCTTTCGAGTTCTAGCGATATCCTCTTTGATAAAGTATTTGTATACCTTGTAGTCTGCTATGTCCTTAAATTCTTCATAGGCGTCTTCAGCAGCAGCCAACATATAGGTACAAGCTGCACATTGTTCAGGATCTAGTAGGAATAGCTCCACAAGAACCTTATCCAGGTTGTCATAGTCAGGAAGCTCTACATCAATATCATCCACAACAGCACTATAGTTAGCAATCATTTCTCTCGCTTTTTCTGGATGTTTTACAGCTGTCGCACAAGCTACAGTGTTTTCTATTGGTGTATCATAAGGCATGTCACATCCGGGGCTGACAATGAGATTGCGTTTATTTTCTATGCTATCTAGAAGATCCACTACGCATTTCATATTGTCTTCCTGAGTACCAAAGAGCATGGTTGTGGTTAACGGAATGTTTCCACCTAAAGCGATATTGTATTTATCAGTAACTTCTTTTGCCTTAGCCAGATTAACGTTCTCATCCACGGAGACGCCGTCAGGATTCATCTGACACATGACTTCGATCTGTTTTGTAGCATTACCACAAACGAAGAAGCTGGAAAACGCTCCCTGAGATCTTATATAGTCGAACACTGCCTTGAAGCCATCGGACAGCATTTTTTCAATGTGCTTCGGAGAAACCTGGCTGACAAGAGGGTCAACAACAGCAATAACATCCATTCCAGCCTCAATGTACATCTTGGACATTTGGATAGCAACCTCTGAACAGAAGCCTACCAAATCCTTTACATATTCTGGATCATTCATCATATCCATGAAAATGTCACTGCCTCTAAGATGAGAAGCTAATGTAAAGGGACCACAAATCAATCCATAAAGAGCTGTTTGGTCGCCGATTGCTTCTTTTAATCTTCTTTTTGCAGACAGAATCATCGGCAATCTGCCGGATTCTGGTGTTGGAATCAAGCAATTACAAGGAATCCCTTTGTTTTCTTTTTCTAATGGATGGGATTTAACAGAAGGAGGATTGTTTTTTGCCCACTGCAATTCACATCCTAAGATTTCCGCTTCAACCTGCAAATCGAATAAAACAGGTAATCCATCTGGAATGTACAATCTGTGTACTTCAAGCATAGACTCTACTAGCTTGTCTTCATCCGTTAGCAATTCTTCTGCTGTATATCCTTTTAACTTACCTGCATGAACACCAGCAAAAGGTACCCATGGAATTTCATCTGTTTGTTCATGTCTTAACGTTTTAAAAATTAACTCTTTACCCATTCTTCTCCTCCAGTAGTCTTTTTAGATATTATAATGGTTATTTTAAGTACATTCAAAAAAATTAGTATTATTGTTTTCAACCGCTCCTAAATCAGCTCCATTTTACAATAGCATGCCCGCGATCCATACAGACGTATTTTAAGCTTCTGCTTGTTCTGCAGTTGCTTCTTCTGTAAGTTCTCCATCGCACTTATATTCAAAGTATGTGATTCCATACTTCTCAAGCTTGCCCGCCTTGCAATCTTCTGACATCCATTGAAGCAATCTAATCGTCATAAATATTACTACAACCATGAAAGGTATGGAAACTAAAATTGAAATATTTTTCAAAATGTCAAATTCTCCACCAGATACTAGGATAGACAATGGCGTTAAGGCAAGCATGAAGCACCAGAATACTCTAAGCCATCTATTTACCTCACCGTTAGCTTCCACCTTTAATGTTGTAGTCTGAGCTAGTGAGTAAGAAGCTCCGTCCAAAGAAGATGCAACGAACCCTACTACCATGAGCAACAGAACTATAGGAAGTACCACTGATCCTAATGGTAGAGTGCTCACTACCTGATAAACACCTGCTTGACCAACACCACTGTTTACTAGAGTAACAATATCAGCCACTCCGTTAATTTGTGAGAAGATAGCAAATCCACCGTCAATACAGAATAAGAACCAGCCGCCCGCTGATACGCCAATCAATGTGGCCCACACTAACTGTCTCATGGTTCTTCCCTTGGAAATTCTAGCAATAAAGATTCCCATCATGGCTCCATAATTTAAATAAAATGCCTGGAAGAACATAGTCCATGACTCAGCAAATCCGCTTTGAGTAATGGGGTCTGTGAATAAGCTCATACGTGGGAATAGATATATCATCCAGCCAAAGGAGCTCACGGTATTTTTCATAATAAAAGTTGTCGGCCCGGCTATAAAGACGAAAATCAAAAATATGATGCATAATGTGGCTGAGCCGTTGCTGATTCTTTGCATTCCTTTGTTTAGTCCGATGAAGGATGTAAATGTAAATACAAGAGCTATAACTACAATGATAGCTATTTGAATAATTGGAGTGATTTCTATGCCAAAAAGATGTGTCAATCCACCGCCTGCTAATGGAACAGCTAGACCTAATGTGCTTCCTAGGCCACCCACAATACCAAAGATAACGATGAAATCAATAACTTTACCAAGAAGCTGCTTTCCTGCGGTAGGTTCTCCGCCAAGCATAGCTAGACAAACCGTACTGGTCTGCAGTCCTGCCACTTTCCTATTGTAAAAAGCATATGCAAAGGCAGCTCCAAGAACAACATAAACACACTGTCCCGATATACCCCAGTGGAATAATGAATAACCTAAGGACGATTCTAAAGCTTGAACACTCTCAGGCTCCATCCCAAGTCCTGGGTTTTTAAAATAAAATGCCCATTCTGTGAAGGACCAGTATAGCGCTGCAGAGGCCAGAGCAGCCAAGGTCATCATGGCAATATAACTAAAAAGTGAAAAGTCAGGAGCTTCATCACCGAATCTTATATTCCCATATTTACTTACACCAAGATATATAGAAATACACAATGTAGCAAAAGTAAATACTAGCAGTATTGGTCCAGTTACTTCAATAACTGTCCAGAAAACATTGGATACACCCTCTAGGGTCTGCTGCGGTCTTATCGCCATTAGCGCTACAAATGCAAAGAGTATGGCTACACTTACCCCAGCTAGTGGCAAGTCGATTCTTTCTTTAACACTTAATGAATTCACAGGTTTATTTGAACCATTCTTGATTTCTTCCATAAAGCAAATCTCCTTTATACACTACCAAACTAAAAACAATTGCCTTTCGTTATAAAAAGGGGGAGCTATTCGTTGCCCCCCCTAAATGGATTCCTTCAGAAATGCATTATGTAATAAACTGTTCTAGGTACCCTGACCTCGTACAGAGTCTACTTGAGCTTTTCTATGAGGCAGGAGACATTTCGTCTCTTTATATCCCTATTGATTTCTTAAACTTTTCAACACTTGGTATTTTGATGTCAAGAAGTTCTGCTATCTTTATTTTTGCTGCCATTCCTTGGGCTGCATCTGTTCTTGAAAGAACTGTGCCGATATCAAGAGATTCCCTGATCTCTTTCATTTTGGCAGAGTCTGACAGATCAAATACAGAGCATCCTAATTTGTCAGCAACATACTGTTTTGCTTCGTTGATCTTCATGCCTTTCATGACCATACGTGCAACCAGATCTCCGGCTGTACGAATTCCACCCATTCCAGCGGCCATTTCGTGCATGCAAGCCATTCCGTAAGCGTCTCCATGGCCAATCTACAATCCGTCTGCTTTGCCGACTTCAAGCATAGCCTTGGAAGCTCTTGTTGTAGCATCTGTAGGAGATGTATTTGTTAGAGGAATTCCTCCTACGCCCATGCCTACGTTAACTAGAACCGGAATATTTGCAACCCTGGTAGCTTCCTTAACATAGGTTACTGATCTTGCTAGGTTCCATGCGAAGGATCTGCTGCTGTTTGTATTAACAACTGCACCATAACTGTGTGCACCTGCTGCTTCTACTGATTTAATCTGTCTAGCAGGATATTGACCAGCGATTTTCTCTCCTTCGAATTTTAATCTACCATGCATTCCTAAGTGGAATTCATTGGCCATACCCATGGTTATGCTTAAATCAGGGTATTTTTCTGAAAGTACCTTTGCTGCTTCTAATGCTGCTATTGCGTCTGCATCACCGCTAGCTCCGATAGTATCAAATTGGATACCACATGCCCCAGCCTCAGCCATTTTGCTGCCGATAAAAATCATATCGTCTCTGCAAAGAGCCAATGCTTCTTCCTGCGCGTCCATAGCTTCTTTTATTCTTCCTTGAGGAAGCGCTTCTGACCAGTTTTCAACAGGTCCGTCTGGTTTTGTATACAGTCCCATGTTTGGCATTGCGCCGTAGAATATAGGCATAATGCAGTTCAATTGTGCATATTCCATAGCCATGGCTTCTTCAGAGATAATATTTTTTAAAGCCTTGTAGCTATAATCTACATTACACAACTCCATGGTGTCAGAGCATAGGATTCTTTCATGAATCAAAAGTGCAGTTGAGCGATCCACAGGTATTCCTGCTCTTACAGGAAGCTTTAAAGTCCCTGCGTCAAAAGTAACGACTCCTTCATTACCTCTTTCTACGCTAACATTTTTATTGGGCATAGTCAGTATTTCTACCAGCTTCTCAATATCATCACTGGATAGAGGCTCTGACTTTCCTTTTTTTACTGCATCTTCCATACCAGCTAGGACATCTTCACGAATTTCTTCTTTTGACATCCAAACGCCTTCGCCATCTCCTAATCTTGTAAAGATTTTATCACTCAATTGATAGACCTCCTTTCAGTTACAACTTACTTATTTGCGTTCTTCCAATAGTTCTTTTGCTCTAGCGCAACATTCTGCTGCATCTTCTGTGAAAGCAGTTGCGCCAATTTTATCAGCCCATCTTTGTGTAATAGGAGCTCCTCCTACCATTGTAATAAATTTATCTCTAAGTCCTCTTTCCTTTAGCTTTTCTTCAAGCTCTTGTTGAACTACCATAGTTGTTGTAAGAAGTGCGCTGGTACCGATAATATCTGCATCTACCTCAACTGCCTTCTCGATAATTGTGTCTGCAGGTACTTCTCTACCTAAGTCATATACTTCAAATCCTGCTGTCTTTAATAAGGAGCAGCAGATTCCCTTACCGATATCATGAACGTCTCCTTCAACGGTTGCCATGACATACTTTCCCTTTTGCTCTACTACTTTTCCGCTTGCAGCCATTTCTTCTTCAATGCGGTTGGTAACAACTTTCATAACCTCAGTAGCAAAAATTAGTTCTGGTAGGAAAAGTTCGCCTCGTCCAAATTGATCACCCAACTCGTTAATTCCAGCACTAAAGCCTTCATTCAGAAGGTCTACGGAATCAATCCCTGCTTCTGCAGCTTTGTCCATAGCTTCCATCGCCATATCCTCATCTGCATCTACAATGGAGTCAAAGGCCATTTCAATAATCTCTTCTCTGTTCATATGATCCTCCTTTAAAATACCTTGTTCAAAATATATATGTATATTTCGAGCTTTCGGTAATATTAAAGAGCAATAATCATGCCATCTATTATCATTTTGACAATTTTTTTGGATTTCCGCAGAATATACAGCTTTAGAGCCATTCCAAACTTTTGTATTTATTGGATAATTGTAAATTAATAAAAAAAATAATGAAAATATTCATCATGGAAGATGAATGTTTTCATTATTTCCTAATTTTCATAATAATTAATCAAATGTGCCATTGTTAATAATTAGTTTGTTAAAATGTAAAATTCTGTTTGAGACAACTGAGTAATTTCAAATAGGCAAAGAGCTCTTATATCACGCAGTTATGCTTATGTAGCAATTTTACTACCGTGGATTGATCCACTTGCAGCGCCTCTGCCGCCTTATATGTAGACCCGTACATTTCATACGCCTTGATTACCATTTGCTTTTCTAACGCCCATTTTGCTTCTTTGAGAGGCATCATTTCCATACAGATATAATTGGAATCTACAGGTTCGCCACCTGCCTCGCAAATGGCTTGCTTTAGATCCTCTTTCTTTAATATGCTGTTCTCTGACATGATATAAACTCTTTCAAGTAAATTTTCCAGCTCTCTTACATTTCCTGGCCATTCATAACTGCTGAGAACTTCTAAAAAACCTTCTCCCATTCTTTTATTGAATCGATACTTTGTATTGTAGGTGGAGATAAAATATTTAGAAAGAGCATCAATGTCTTTTACTCTTTCACGAAGAGGCGGAATATAAATGGGAACTACATTTAGTCGATAAAACAAATCTTTTCTGAAGGTCCCTTCCCCACTCATTTGCTTTAAATCCCTATTTGTAGCCGAAACAATTCGAGTATTCACCTTGAGACGTTCAGTTCCCCCGACCCTTGTAAAGGTTCCGTCCTGGAGAAAGTCCAATAATTTTACTTGAAGAGGTAAAGGCATTTCACCTATTTCATCAAGGAACAGGGTGCCTCCATCAGCAATTTCTACTTTGCCTTTTTTGCCTTCTTTATTAGCACCTGTAAATGCACCTTTTTCATATCCAAACAATTCTGATTCCACAAGATTTTCTGCTATGGCGCCACAATTTATTTTCATAAAGGGCCCATCACTTCTATCGCTAAATCGATGTATGGACTTGGCTACGACTTCTTTACCAACACCTGTCTCTCCTTGAATTAGCACAGGCACATCTAAGGGGGCAATTTTTATTATTTTTTCTTTTAACTCTTTCATGACCGGGTCACTGGAAATAAACCCTTCATCTATGAACATGGCTTTTCTTAGATTATGAATTTCTTCCTTAGTTTTTTGGATTTCTAATGCTTGCTTTTCTACTGTATACGCCAGATCGTTTATTGCTTTAACATCCTTGCAGGTGCTGATCACCATGATAATTTCTTCCTGATTCTTGTCAAAAACAGGAACCCCTGTGGCCAGAACAGTTTTGCCATTCTGTAGCTTTTGTAGCACATTGACTGACTTTTTTTTGCGAAGAACCTCCATGGTACTGCTGACAGAAAAATAACCTTCATCTTGCAATTCTTGTGCGGTACGGCCAATAATCTTATCTACTGGCAGGCCTATCACATCCACAGAAGCCGGATTTACGAATATAATTTTACCGTTTCCATCTGTAACAAAGATTTCGTCCCCCAAGTATTCAACCATGATTTTATAGAACTTGTTTTCATAAGCGGGGGAATTATAATTTTTAAAATCAGTTTTTCCTAAGATATTACTCATCACATCGTCCCCCTCTCAAATCTTATTTCGTTTTTACAGTCATAGACTAGTAATTGTAGACATTTCCTTATAAAATTACAATCCTACGATTATATTACCTCTTTTTTAAGATAATTTCAATTAAATAAAATTACCGGTATATTTGCAATATTCTGATTAGCTGCAGTTCACACCTAGAGGCGGGGCAGTGGCTGCGTCCTCACCGGCAGGTCGGGGTTTTGATACTCCCAACGCTTCAGTTCGCCATGTTCAGACTGTCAAACAAACCTACTGTAAACGTGTTTGACAGGAGCTGAACATGTTGCTCGATTTCAGCGGAGAGTATCATCTGTATGTACAAAACCCCTCCAACAGCCGGTTTCAACCGTAGCCACTGCCCCTGCCAACACATACGCGTTAACAGGAACTCTAATTATTCTATGCCCGGCGTGCCTCTGCCTCCCCATTTTTATGAAGCAGTTAATTAAATTCTTACTCCAAAAAAGACCTGCGGTATTAAACCACAGGTCAATAATATAAGCAAACTTTTACTTTATCACCTCATAAGAACAACCCTCAAAGGACAGGTCGAAAAAGCATACACTTTTATAGCTACAATATCTACAAGCAGTTTCATCCTTTAGCTTTTTAGGCCTAATATGAATAGATCCTGTAGCAAGCTCCTGACACAGCTCCTCAATTTTTTTCTCAACTTCCCGTTGAAGGTTAACAAACTCCTCTTCGCTTAATAGCTTATCTTCAGTAGTTCCAGAGACCTTTCCATCTTTATTTTTTCGCACAGGAATAATTTGTGAAAAACCACTAAATTCTCCTGCAATACTTTCCACAACAGAAGGCTGGTTCAAAACAACACCATCTAGCTTAAAGTTTTTCTTCAGCTCTGCCTTTACTTTTTCTTCATATTCTTCTCGAGAGAGGCTCGTTGCATCTACCTGAGGTTCTGCAATTTCAAAGTAGAATACTCCCGCAGGCTTCCTGCTATCCTTTGCTTGAATGGAACCTGAGCTACTGATTGTCCCCCTTTCCGTGGCTGCATGTAGATAAAGCATTAATTGGAGCCGCCATCCACTTACAGCCTCCCTTGCTCTAAAGCTTTCCTTTCCTGATTTATAGTCAATAATTTTAACATATTCATTTTCTTCTTGTTCTACAATATCACCATTTTCATCTACAATATCACGATGGCCTCTAATAATATCAACTCTATCGATTTTCCCTTCAATAAATACACTTTGATTTTTTAGCTTTACTTCAATAGGAGGAAATGCCTTATCTGCACCTTTTCCAAATTCAGTTTCGAAGTAAATCTTTTGGATACGGCCCGCCTGAACATGCTCAATTAAGGCCCATGCTGCATTTCCGCAAACCTCTTTCATCCTGCTTCCACGGTATTTTTCCTCTTCCCCCATAATCAGTACGCCCTCACGGTAGCCTTGGGAAGTCTGATCTATTAGGTCGTCTATCATTGCCTGGCACTCCTCCCTAGTAATCTTCATCCAGGGGGATTCAGGGTCTGTAATTTCTATGCCTGGAAGGGTGAGTTTTTCCGAAAGCTTCATGATACAGTAGTGGTAAACATCACCAATTTCTCTCCCGGCGATTTCAAAGACACGTCTCTCTTCTGGCTTAAGTCCGTAATGAACGAAATGGGCAAAGGGGCATCTGGAAAACCGCTCCAAACGAGATGGGCTTAAAGGAATATCTCCTGTTTCCCTCTTATACAGCTTATCAATAAGTTTCCCTTCTAGCTTTTGTTGCTTATTGGTAAAGAAAAAGCCTTCCTCTACCATCCGTAGATAATCCTTTTGCCCTGCCTGGTACCACCTATAAGCTTCCCTCCCTATAGGACTTAAGGCCTCGCCTTCCATGGTGTTACGAAGGGTCTCTGTCAAATATTTCAAGGTGCTCTTTGGCGTTTCCACTCGGAGCATTGGATCTTCCAAATTTAAGATATCTTTGGTCACTTCCATATCTTTAAAGATCTTTCTGATCTTGTCGAATACCAAAGATTGTTTGCTTTCTTTACCTTCTATATCCGATGCAGAATAGCTCATCCATAAATATTTTAAAGGCTTTGAAAGGGACTTATAAATAGCAAGCCTCTCTTCCTTTGCTCGTAGGTCATCAATCTTGCAGATCTGGATACCATTTTCTAAAAGTGTTGCCTTCTCGTCTTCGCTAAGCAAGCCTTCTGTGTCTGCCGCTGAAGGAAGGAGTCCGTCATTTGCACCCAAGACCAGTAAGGCCTTTATATTGCCCGTTCTAGTTCTCTGCATGGTTCCTACGATAATTTGATCAATGGTGGGGGGAAGTAGACCGATTTCCACTGCTTCAAAGCCGGATCTAAGAATACTACTGAAATCCTCGTTACTAATAGGCTCGTCTCCTAAAAGCTCAACTAACTGGTCCAATAAATTAACGACCACGCCCCATATTTGCGCTGTTTCTTCAGCATATTCGTGGAGATTTTCCCCTGTAAGATATTCAATTAAAGCTTCTATTTTTTCTGGAAGTTCTGCTTCATCCCTTAGGAAATAATATAGAGCGGAGGTTTTTTCTTTTGCTGTCTTTCCCTTTTTAAACTGATCTTCAAAAGCACATACAAATGAGTAAAGTTGCTTCCTGCTTTTATTAATCATAGCAAGGGCTTCTTCCCCTTCATCCATTATTCCATAGGTAAAGTCAGACTTCCACCGCTTCCCTCTGATCCGATATTTCACCACATAGTTTTCCAATGCTTCTACTTCCTCGGTAGAAATCCCCGTTAGGTTGGTTTTTAGAAGCCGAAAGACATCCTCATATAGCCAGCCTCTTGCAATGATATCCAGGATAGCTGTTATAAATTCAATGATGGGGTTATGGAGAATATTACGCTTCGTATCTAAAAAAGTGGAAATCCCGTAATCAGCAAAGACTCTTTTAATAACAGATCCCCGAACATCCATATCGTTGCAGATCACTACAATATCCTTATAACGCAAGCCTTTATCTCGAACTAAATGAAGAATTCTTGAAGCAGCGGTTTCTGCCTCAGCATAAATATTCGCAGCTCTACATAAAGAAATGTAAGGGCCAGCTTCTATCTGCTTGTTCTGATAAGCATAAAGCTCCTGCTCCAGATGGGCTACTTCTTGAGATTTCTCACCGTCCCCATTTCCTACGGGAATATTGTATTGATGGCTAATTGGGATTTCTTTTGTGACAATTCCCCGTGCTTCTGCTCTTGTTCTTAGGTGGTACATCAGGGTCCTTGTTAAATCGAATAAATCCCTATCCCGACTAAAACCTCCTGTAAATTCACTGCTACCACTATCACATGTGATTACGATATTTACGTTTTTAGCGGTTGCGATAAGAGCTTCCATAATCTCCAGCGCTTTTGGAGTAAGATAGTCAAAACCGCTAACCCAAATTTCTGCCTCCCTTACTAGTTCAGATTGGCCAATTTTAGACACAAAAAGGTTCAGATAATCCTCTGAATCTATATATTTATCTTTTATCAGTTCTTCATATTTTGAAAATATTCTATGTAAATCGGTGAGCTTTCTTCCTAGAATAGAGTTTTGCTGTACCTCCTCTATGATGGCTGGGAGGTCCTCCGGCCTGGTGTTGAATTGTTTCATCTCAGAAATCAAATTGTTGGTCATGTCGATGAAGGAATGCTTTTTATTCATTCCTTTAAAGGCCTGTAGGTTTTGGCTCTCATCATCAAGAATCTTGTTAAGAAGCATATGTCTGCCGTACTTGTCAATGGGGATACGGGTGCTACCCCCTGTTTCTTCTAAAACCTTATAGCCTAGCCTAGATTGGCTCAATATGTCTAAATCTATCAGCCCAGACACGCCAAGATAAGCAAAAGCATTCCGCTCTGCCTGCAGGGTGTATTGATCCGGCACTAAAAGCAGGATTTTCTTGTTCCTCTCTGCCTCTTTATCCATCTGCCTAAGAGTAATCGCTATATTGTCAAACATAAATCTGTCTTTATCTATGCTTTCTCTGCCATAATATAAATTTAACACCTTTTTCCTCCAGACAATGTAACTAAAATTGATAGATTCTAAGCTGCCCCTGTATCTGAGCTGGTTCTGAGAATCACCAGGTCTATGTTAAGAATGGCAAAGTTAACCACAGTAGCCTACCGGGACCTGTCTGCCTATACCTTCTATAAAGGCTTCTGCTTTCTCAGCGTCAAAATAGCTGCAAAGCTCAATAAAGTCTATTCCATGCTGAATCATTTCCCGAGCAACCTTGACAGCCATTTCTTCTGAGTTTACCAATGCTATATGGGTATTAATTTCTAGACTTTCCATTTCTATTCTTTGAGGCTTGTTTTCAGTGCCCTTTGCCATGATAATCAGGCCGAATTCCTTTTGAGATTCCAGCTGGTTGAACTTTTCCTGTTGTTCTTTTGTATATTTTGCATGGGAAACCTTAAGATTTGCTCCAGCAGCTTCCTGTACCCTTGCTTCCATCTTTTCATCATAAAATCCGCAAAGATCAAGGCAGTTAAAATCCTCATCTCCAAGTTGCTCTGCTAACTCACAGGTCATTTTTAACCCGTGTACGGCAGCCATATAAAAATGAAATTCTTCATTTTTATATTCTGCCGAATAGGTTTCCGGCGACAGACTTCTGGAATTCAAAATAAATGCGCATTTAAACATTATTAATCCTCCTGATTCTATGTTTCATCTGTAGCCAATAATATATTCCGGTCAAAATTTACAGGCCTAATTCATGATAGATTCTCACAGATGAATTTATGCAATGATATGAAATATATCTTCAACTTTTTCTAATATATAGTCTGGGGCATTTTCTCCTTTTTTTTCTGACTCGCTGACAGCCATGGCCCATCCCACGAGGGCAGCCTTTGTCCCTGCATTCTTAGCGCAAAGGATGTCAAACATGGTATCCCCCACCATAATAGCCTCTTGGGCTTTAGAGTCAAGTTTGCTTAACGCAATATTTACTGGCTCGGGATCCGGTTTGTGCTTATCAGTATCATCATGTGTAACAATTGCGCTAAAGTACTTTTTCATATCATACTTGTCAAGACCTATAGACGTGGAGCTCCATAATCGTGATGTCACAAGACCTATCTTGTATCCGCTACTTTGCAACTCCTCCAGTGTCTCTAGTACACCGGGGAAAACCTGTATCAAATCATGAAAATGGTCCCGATGAAAGCTCCTATAAATCTCCACTCCTTCATCAACGGGTATTTGAGGCAGCAGCCTTTCCATAGTGAGATGAAGAGGTTCTCCGAAGGTTTGAACAATTTCACTAAGGGTGCGTTCTTTTCCTTCCACGGTAAGAAAAGTATGCTGCCAAGATTTTATTATTATATCGTTTGTATTCATGATGGTACCATCAAAATCAAACAATATCGTATTAATTTTTTTCATAATCTCTCCTATTCTTCAGGATAAAAGAAATGATAAACTCGCTCATAGGAGCTTTGATCTCCAACAAAATATATAACATCCCCATCACAGAAGGAGGAAAGTGGCCCAGGGGAAATTAGCATTTCATCATCTCGTTTGATTGCTACAATGGTGGCAGATGTATTGTGCCAGAAATTTACTTCAGATGATGTCTTGTGGAGTAGAGGGGTGCTGGAATCGATCTGAATTTCGAAAGGAACAAATGGGTTAATGCTTTTAAAACGATCAATCCTCTCTACCAGTTTGATCACTTGATCTTTTAATTCTACATTTTTATTAATCTGCTGATCCACATTTTTCAGTATTTCATTTTTTAATTCATTTAATGTCTGAATGTCGTTATATTGCTTAATAAATTTAACTGCATTTTCATAGGATATGATCGTAGCGCCACTTCCCTTGAGCACCTTCACGATGCCCACATCAGATAGAATGGCAATTGCCCGGCGAGCCGTTTCTGAAGACACTCCATACTGAATAGCAATGGTAGAACGGGCATGCAATTTATCCCCCATTTCATAGCGCTTATCCACGATTTTTCCGGCGATATCAACAGCTATTTGCTGATACCTTGGTGTTACAATCTTCACTCTATCATCCTTTCCTTTCTACTCCACATTGAATATGGAACCAGGGGAGTTCCTCGTCACATAATGGGTGAACATAAAGTATTTTATGTTTATCTATTAGAATCTCATTGTTAAAGACACCTTCTGCTTGTCGTAATCAATACTTAGAATTTTGACATTTACTGTGTCCCCTACAGAAACCACATCCATAGGGTGCTTCACGTACTTTTCACTCAGCTGTGAGATATGCACAAGGCCGTCATTTTTAACGCCAATATCAACAAAAGCACCAAAGTCTACTACATTTCTTACAGTTCCAGTAAGCTCCATATCTACCTTTAAGTCCTCAAAGGTCAGCACATCATTTCTGAAAATAACAGCAGGAGCATCTTCCCTTGGGTCTCTTGCTGGCTTTTTAATTTCACTAATAATATCTTCTAGGGTCATGGCTCCAACATTCAGGTCTTCTGCCATTTTTGCGATGCTTTTCTTAAGGTTCTCTTTTGTATCTTTTTTATCCTCCAGCAAGACAGCCAGGGCAGCAAGGCCAGATCCTCTACCCTTTATAGCTTTCTTTTCTACAGGGTACATTTTCATGATCTTTTCCTCGATTTGCTTCGCACTGTCTTTGCCAATTTCTGATTTATCAATGCCTAGCTTCTTAAGCATTTTTTCAGCTACCTCATAGGATTCCGGATGCACGGAAGTACTGTCAAAAGGATTTTTTCCTTCTGAAATTCTCATAAATCCTGCACATTGCATGAAGGTTTTTTCACCAAGCTTGGCAACCTTTTTTAGTTCCTTTCTCTCTTGGAATCTTCCATTTTCCTCCCGGTATGCAACAATATTTTTAGCAACTGTGGCATTAATGCCTGCAATGTAGGAAAGAAGGGATGGGGAAGCGGTATTCAGGTCCACACCAACCCTATTTACACAGTTTTCTACAACATTGGTCAAGGCGCCGTCCAAAAGTCCTTGATTGATATCATGCTGATATTGTCCCACTCCGATATGCTTAGGGGATATTTTAACCAGCTCCGCCAGAGGGTCTTGTAGCCTTCTGCCAATAGACATAGCACCTCTTGTGGTTACATCCAAGTCAGGGTACTCCTCTGTTGCCACCTTTGATGCAGAGTACACGGAAGCCCCTGCTTCGTTTACTATAGTATAGCTTATGTCAAGCTTGTTCTTTTTTATAAAATCAGCGACTACAGCCTCTGTTTCTCTTGATCCTGTTCCATTTCCGATAGCAATTACATTGGAGTTGAATTTTTCAATAAGCCTCATCAAGGTTTTTTCTGTACCTTCAATGTCATTTTTCGGTTGAGTAGGATAAACCGTTGTATAAGCCAAAAGCTTTCCTGTTTCGTTGAGTACGGCAACCTTACACCCAGTTCTATAGCCGGGGTCAATGCTAATGACTCTGGCATTTCTAACAGGAGGCATCATCAATAGATTTTCAGTATTTTTAGCAAATACCTTTACTGCTTCTTTTTCGGCTCTTTCTGTAAGCAGATTTCGCATTTCCCTTTCTATTGATGGGGCCATAAGCCTTTTGTAAGCATCCTCTACTACTTCATTTAATACCTCTACCCATATCGATTTTTCGTTAGTAATAGCCGCTTCCTTTAGCCTTTGATGAATTTGCTCTACAGGTGCAGCCACTTTTACTTTTAATTTCTTTTCTTTTTCACCTCTGTTGATGGCTAAAACCCTATGGTTTGGAATCTTTTCAATGGCTTCGGAAAATTCATAGTAAAGATCATAAACAGTGCTTTCTTCAGGGTCTGTTGCCTCAGAGGTAATTTTACCGGACCCTTGGGTCATGCTTCGTACATCTGCAGTCAGTTCGGGGTCATCGGCGATTTTTTCTGCGATAATATCCATAGCACCTTGGAGTGCATCTTTTGCTGTTTTGACGCCTTTTTCTTCATTAATATAAGGCTCTGCAAGCTCTAAAGCAGAACCAGTTTCTGCTTCCTGTGCCCAAATGAGCATGGCTAATGGTTCCAGCCCCTTTTCTTTTGCTTTGGAAGCCCTAGTGGACTTTTTCTTTTTAAAGGGTTTATAAAGATCCTCTATTCTCTGTAAAACTTCTGCCTTTTCTATCTCAGATCGCAGTTCATCTGTAAGCTTATCTTGTTCCTCTATAAGCCTGATAACTTCTTCTTTACGTTGCTCTAAATTCCGTAAATAAGTCAGTCGCTCTTCTAAATCCCTAAGTGTTATGTCAGTCAGGGCTCCTGTTGCTTCTTTTCGATATCTTGCAATAAAAGGAATGGTATTTCCATCATCTATAAGCTGTACTGTGTTTTCTACTTGACTGACCTTAAGGTTAAACTCCTGGGCCAATTTTTCTATAATATTCATCCGTCCTCCTATTTGCAGCTACATTTAATCCTTGTGCTTTAGTTTTTCATTTATAAAATAATCCAAATCCCCATCCATTACAGCATGGACATTTCCTACCTCAGCATTGGTCCTATGATCCTTTACCATTGTGTATGGGTGGAATACATAGGAACGAATCTGACTGCCCCAGGTAATCTGGCTGTAGTCGCCTTTTAATTCTTCTAAATTAGCCTTTTGCTCCTGCTCCTTGAGCTCTATCAGCTTGGACATAAGCACTTTCATAGCCATTTCCCTATTCTGATGCTGAGATCGTTCATTTTGGCAAGATACAACAATATTTGTAGGGAGGTGAGTGATTCTGACCGCAGAATCTGTTTTATTTACATGCTGCCCCCCTGCACCGCTAGAGCGGTAGGTATCGATCCTAAGGTCTTCTGGATTAATATCTACGGTGATGTTATCATCAATTTCTGGCATAACATCTAGGGAAGAGAAGGACGTGTGCCTTCTGCCTGAAGAATCGTATGGGGAAATACGAACGATACGATGAACACCCTTCTCATTTTTCAAATATCCATAGGCATATTCGCCTTCAATAAGCAAGGTGGCCCCCTTTATACCCGCTTCATCCGCATCCTGGTAATCCAAGATCTTTACTTTATACCCTTTGTTCTCTGCCCATCTGGTATACATGCGAAGGAGCATTTCCGCCCAGTCTTGGGCATCTGTTCCTCCAGATCCTGCATGAATGGAAATAATAGCATTGTTGCTGTCATATTCTCCACTTAGAAGGGTTTTTATCCTAAGGTCTTCAGCTTTTTTCGTGTAAGACTCATATGCTTCCAGAATATCGGGAATGATTGATGGGTCGTTCTCCTCTGTAGCCATGTCAATAAGAACCTGAAGATCTTCAAATTCTGAGCATAGGCTACTATATTCCTCTACCTTTGTTTCAATGCTTTTTCTTTGCTTCAACAGCTTTTGCGCAGCCTCATGATCGTCCCAAAAGCCTGCCTCTTCCGTGGTCTTATCTATTTGAGTGAGTTCTTCTTGTAGTCCAGCGTAGTCAAAGGGAATCACCCAGTTCTTTTAAATTTGAGGCCATGTTTGTCAGTTCATTTTTAATGGGATCCAACTCAACCATGTAATCAACTCCTTTTTTGTAAACCAAATTTTCAATTTCTACTGCTGCGTGGCGGCGTGTTCTCACGAAAACCGCTCACTCTTCAAGTTTTATGATTATAAATAGTGGTAAATTTTCGAGCTCGGACGGTTTCACTTAGAGAGCATTACTGCCACTCTGCTCATACGATAAGGTATTAGGCTCCAGCTCAATTTTCAACTCATACTGCTGCGTGGCGGCGTGTTCTCACGAAAACCGCTCACTCTTCAAGTTTTATGATTATAAATAATGGTAAATTTTCGAGCTCGGACGGTTTCACTTAGAGAACACGCCTGCCACTCCACTTAAGCCTGTAAAATAGTAATTGGGTTATATGCCTTGGTGTATGGAGTATATTAGGAAAGCTTTGAGCACTTTTGCTATATTGATATCCGAATCGATCTGGATTTTTAGCTAGTATTAATAATGTGATTGCTTCACATTTTAATACTCTAAAATCGTGAGATGAGGATCTATCAATATCAAAAGTGTGAAGGATTTCCGTTATACTCCCTTACACCAAGGCCTCATTCCTTATTCTTCAGTATTTTTCCCGCAGCATTTTTTATATTTACGCCCACTGCCGCAAGGGCAGGGCTCATTTCTTCCTACGGTTACGCCCTTTCTCACCGGTTCCTGTTTTCTTTCTCGTTCCGGCACCTGGGTGGCTTTGGGGATATGAGAGGAGGAGTCTTGGTTTGAAGCTGAAGAAGGCTCCCCATCATTAAAATCTTCTTTCCTGCCTTCTCCAGTTCCTAGAATCTGTTTCCTCTTGGTGTCGGTCTGGACTGTAACATTGAAGCAAAACTTAACTGTATCTTCCTTAATTGTTTTTATCATCAGATCGAACATATCAAAGCCTTCTGCCGCATAAGCTGCAGCAGGATCCTGTTGTCCTAAAGCCCGAAGGCCGATACCATGCTTCAGCTGATCCATGGCGTCAATATGATCCATCCATTTATTATCAACAACCCTTATGAGAATCATTCTTTCAAGCTCACGCATTCTCTCCATACCAATTTCTTCTTCTTTTGCCTGGTATGCCTTCTCAAAGAGTTCCATGGTGTCCTCTTTTAATCTTGTCTTATCAAGCTTAGCAATGTCATCTTCTGTATAGTTAAAGCTTTCTAGGGCGCCACAGATTTTACGAAGGGAGTTTTCTAATTCACCTAAATCCCACTCTTCTGCAAATTTTGAGCCTGCTGTAGTAAAATCAATGTTCTCATCTACTAGTTCTTCTACCATGGACATAATATGGTTTCTTAGGTCTTCACCATACAAGACGCGACGACGTTCTTCGTAGATGATCTCCCTTTGCTTGTTCATTACATTGTCATATTGAAGTACATATTTTCTAATAGAAAAGTTTCGGCCTTCCACCTTTTTCTGGGCGTTTTCTATGGATTTAGTTAGCATATTGGCTTCAATAGGCTCATCCTCGCCTACTCCCAGCCTTTCCACCAGCCCTTGGATTCTTTCCCCTCCGAATAGACGCATTAGTTCATCCTCAAGAGAGATAAAGAATTGGGAGGAACCTGGGTCTCCTTGACGCCCGGCACGTCCTCTCAGCTGATTATCAATTCTTCGAGACTCATGCCTCTCAGTACCGATAATATGAAGACCGCCTAAGTCGATTACTTTTTGCTGTTCCTCTGCTCTTTCAGCTTTGAACTGTTGAAGAAGTCTGTTGTATTCTTTTCTGGCTTCTATGAGCTCAGGATCCTCAAGAGGCACAAAGCTAGACGCATAAGAAATTGCTGTTTCTTCATAGCCCTTCCTTCGCATTTCTCTCTTTGCCTCAAAGTCAGGATTACCGCCCAAGATAATATCCGTACCACGACCTGCCATATTTGTGGCTATGGTAACAGAGCCTAGTCTCCCTGCGTCAGCAACGATTTCAGCTTCTTTGTCATGTTGCTTTGCATTTAACACATTGTGTTTAATGCCCCTTCTTCTAAGCATGTCACTGATAATTTCAGATCTTTCAATAGAAATGGTCCCCACCAAAACAGGCTGTCCCGTTTCGCGGTGTTGGGCAATCGCCTCTACGATAGCGGAGAATTTACCTCTTTCAGTAGCGTAGATGGAGTCATCCATATCCTGCCTTGCAATAGGCCTATTGGTTGGGATTACCACTACGTCCATGTTATAGATGTCTCTGAATTCTTCCTCTTCAGTTTTGGCAGTACCTGTCATACCAGCCAGCTTTTGATACATCCTAAAGTAATTTTGTAGGGTAATGGTGGCCAGGGTTTTTGATTCCTGTCTCACCTTCATGCCTTCCTTGGCTTCAATAGCCTGATGAAGTCCGTCGCTGTATCTCCTTCCAAACATCAGACGACCGGTGAATTCGTCTACAATGACAATCTCACCGTCTTTTACAATATAGTCAACATCTCGCTTCATTAAATTGTGGGCTTTTAATGCCTGCAAGATATGGTGATTGAGCTCCATGTTTTCAGGATCGGAAAAGTTGTCAACCTGGAAAGCTTTCTCACATTTACCAACGCCCTCTTCAGTAAGAGAGACCGTTCGATCCTTTTCATCCATGGTAAAGTCTTCTTCTACTCTTAAGGTTTTTACAAATTTATTTGCAATGCTGTAAAGGTCTGTTGACTTCTCTCCGGCACCAGAAATAATCAAAGGCGTTCTGGCCTCATCAATTAGGATACTGTCCACTTCGTCTACGATGGCGTAATTTAAAGGCCTTTGCGTCATATCTTCCTTATAAATCACCATATTATCGCGAAGATAGTCAAATCCAAATTCATTATTGGTTCCGTAGGTAATATCTGCTTGGTAAGCAGCTTTTCTTTCCTCATTTGTAATTCCGTGTATTACACAGCCTACAGATAGTCCAAGGAAGCTATAAAGCTTGCCCATCCACTCCATGTCACGCTTTGCCAAATAATCATTGACGGTTACAACATGGACACCTTTTCCTTCTAGAGCATTTAAATATGCTGCCAGGGTGGCAACTAATGTCTTTCCTTCACCTGTCTTCATTTCAGCGATTCTACCCTGATGAAGAACGATACCACCTATTAGCTGTACCCTAAAATGCTTCATACCAAGGCTTCGCATGGATGCTTCCCTACATACAGCGAAAGCCTCCGGCAAAATATCGTCTAAGGTTTCGCCTTCTGCTATTCTTTTTTTAAACTCTATGGTTTTGCCCTGGATTTCCTCATCAGAAAGTCCTTGCATTTCTACATCCAGAGCCTCTATTTTATCTACAATTTTCTCTATCTTTTTAATTTCCTTAGCATTTAAATCTCCAAAAATTCTCTCCAAAATTCCCATAATATATGGTCCCCTCTTTCCTTATGTAAACAGATTTTCCATATCTCAAATTTGGAAAATCTCATATAAGCATATGGCGCTATTTTTATGGCTATCCCCCATCTATTTCTTAGGCCTTGCAAACATGTATTATATCATAGCTAGAGAACAAAATCTATATCCGAGCAAAGCAAAACCAGTCTCTGTGAACATTGTTCCATGAGCACCAATGTGCCTTTCTTTTCATAAGATGGATAGAAATAGTCTAGTAATTATGAGAGGTTGAGTGAAATGGGTATGGATGTACTTCGGGTTCATAAAATTCAGCAAAAATATCAAGCGGATAATGGTGAGGTTATTGCCCTTAAGGATATTAGTTTTAGCGCCTCCAGGGGCGAATTTATAAGTATTGTAGGTCCTAGTGGCTGTGGGAAGTCCACTCTTTTGTCAATTATTGCAGGGCTGCTGAAGCCTACAAAAGGAGAGGTTTATGTAAATGGTGTCAAAATAGAAGGCACCTCCACCCACATCGGATATATGCTACAAAAGGATAACCTTTTAGACTGGCGAACCATTTATCAAAATGTACTTTTTGGTCTTGAGGTTCGAAAAATTAAAACACCGCAGAATGTGGAAAGGGCAGAAAGGCTGTTAAAAACCTATGATTTATATGATTTCCGAGATAAGTATCCGTCTCAATTATCCGGCGGAATGAGGCAGCGAGTGGCCTTAATACGTACATTGGCCATTAATCCTGATATTTTATTACTGGATGAAGCTTTTTCTGCCCTTGATTATCAAACTCGTCTTAAGGTGACGGATGATGTATATCGTATTTTGAAAAAAGAACAGGTGACCACCATTATGGTTACCCATGACATCCCAGAAAGTATCAGCATGGGTGACAGAATACTAATCTTATCCCAAAGGCCTGCAGTCATCCAAGAAGATCTTATCATAGATTTTAAAATGCCAAACTGTACACCCCTGTCCTGCAGAAACAACCCTCTGTTTAGCAAGTATTTCGAACATGTTTGGAAAGAGTTGAGCGTCAATGAATGATATTAATATTTCAAATGAAAGAAGAGCTTATCTTAAAGATAAAAGACGAAGGAAGAGACTGGTTTTTGCTTTTCAAATTGGTATCCTCCTGTTATTCATAGCCATATGGGAGCTGGCTGCTCAGCTAGGTTGGATTGACAGCTTTATTCTGAGTCAGCCTTCCCGTATCGGCGCTACCCTGTCAAGTCTTGTTAGGCAGGATTTGTTAAACCATGTTTTTGTAACGGTTTATGAAACTCTGACAGGGTTCATCCTTGGTGTTCTTACGGGCACTATTCTGGCTGTGATACTGTGGTGGAGCAGCTTTATTTCTAAGGTCTGCGAGCCCTACCTGGTGGTTCTAAATAGTCTGCCTAAAATTGCCTTAGGTCCTGTTATCATCATTATTGTGGGAGCAGGTACTGAAGCTATCATTTTTATGGCCTTAGCAATATCATTAATTGTTACGGTTCTGGAAATGCTAAACGGCTTTCACCAGACTGAAAAAGAATACATCAAAATGGCAGCCACTTTCGGTGCTTCAAAATTACAGATTTTTACAAAAATTGTTTTCCCCTATAATATTCCAACCTTGTTTAATTCTCTAAAAATTAATATCGGTTTGTCCCTGGTAGGTGTCATTGCAGGAGAATTCCTGGTATCCAAAGCAGGTTTAGGTTATCTCATTGTCTATGGGGGGCAAGTATTTAAAATGGACCTTGTTATGTCTAGTGTGATTATTCTAGCCTGTGTTGCAGCCTTGATGTATCAGGGGGTCGTATTGCTTCAAAAGTTGGCTATGCGGTGGTATAGCCATTGAAAGGAGAGGTGTTTATGTTCAAAAATAAGAAAATACTCTGTATTGCATTGGCTATCCTGTTAATCATCCCCGTTCTTGGCGCATGTGGTAGCAAGGACGTGGAAGACGAAATGATAAAGGTAAGCCTGTGCGAGGTAACACATTCTATTTTCTATGCTCCTCAGTATGTCGCCTTAAACTTAGGTTTCTTTGAAGAGGAAGGTATTGAAATTGAGCTTTCTAACGGTCAGGGTGCAGATAAGGTTATGGCCGCTGTTCTCTCAGATAATGTAGACATTGGCTTTGCAGGCCCCGAAGCATCTATTTATGTCTACAATGAAGGAAAAGAGGATTATACACAGGTTTTTGCCCAGCTAACACAGCGAGATGGGTCTTTCCTGGTAGCCAGAGAACCCGATCCTGATTTTACATGGGATAAACTGAAAGGAGCCCATGTCCTCCCAGGCCGAAAGGGGGGTGTTCCTTACATGGCACTGGAATATGTTATTCGGAATCATGGACTTGATCCTTACGAGGATTTATACCTTGATAACAGCATACAATTTGCACTAATGGCCGGCGCATTTACCGGCGGTACCGGAGACTACGTAACTTTATTTGAACCCACCGCATCTATGGTTGAGGCTGAGGGGCAGGGGCACATCGTAGCATCTGTCGGAGCAGAGGCTGGCTTGGTTGCCTTTACTGGATACTTTGCAAAGAAAAGCTTCATAGAAGAAAATGAAGATATTATAGAGCGTTTTACTAGAGCTATTTATCGTGGTCAGCAGTGGGTGGCACAACATAGTGCCGAGGAAATCGCAGAAGCCGTTCTCCCCTCTTTCCCTGATTCCGATGTTGAGCTCCTGACGATTGTAGCCCAACGTTATAGGGATATTGATGCTTGGCCCGATAAGCCTTATACCGATCGGGAAGCCTTTGATAGACTACAGGAAATCATGACTTCAGCTGGTGAGCTTCCTACACATGCACCTTATGACGAGGTGGTAAATAACGTATTTGCTGAAAAAGTAATGAAGGAATGAATGAATAAATAAATAGGCCTTAGCTGTATTTTTACCGGATGGGGGAGGTTTTGCTACTCTCCGACATCCGGTTTTAAATACCGCTAAGGCCTCCGCCTTTATATTTTCTTTACTTTCAACTTATGATTTAGCCTACAAATGCGTTGTAAATTGCCCTTACAGCTGTTTCAAAATCTTTGTTTTCTACACCGATGATAATATTCATCTCGCTGGAGCCTTGGTCTATCATTCGTATGTTTACGTCTGCCTCTGCTAGCGCACAGAACAGTTTCGCTGAGACCCCAGTTCTTTTAGCCATACCCGCGCCTACTGTAGCAATCACAGCCATGTTTTCGAATACATCCAAAGAATCTGGCAACAGCTTACGCTGGAATTCTTCAAGGACCTCGTCTAGTTTACCCTTTAAGTGTTTACTTGCAATCACTACAGAAATCGTATCGATTCCGCTAGGCATATGTTCTACTGGTATATCATAGTCGTCAAGAATTCCTAACATCCTCTTAATGAAACCTCTTTCTGAGTTCATCATGTTCTTATAAACACCGATGACAGTAAAATCCTTGCTACCTGCGATCCCGGTAATAATTGTTTCGTCTTTTTGTTCTGCTTCTGCCACAATTGTGGTTCCAGCGTCTTCTGGATCGTTTGTATTTCTAATATTAATTGGGATCTCTGCCATTCGGACAGGATAAATAGCATCTTCATGTAATACCGATGCGCCCATATAGGACAACTCACGTAGTTCCTTGTAAGAAACGGTATGTATTGGCTTTGCATCTTTTACAATCCTAGGATCTGCCATTAAAAATCCGGATACATCTGTCCAGTTTTCATAAACCTCAGCATTGACTGCCCTAGCCACAAGAGCTCCTGTAATATCGGAACCTCCTCTGGAGAAGGTTTTGATTTCCCCATTTGGTGTGGTTCCATAGAACCCAGGAAGTACGGCATTATCGTGCTTTAACAAAACTTCTCCCAAGGCATCATTTGTCTGATTGCTTAGGAAACGTCCATGCTCATCAAACTGAATAATGTTGGCAGTATCAACAAAGTCATAGCCTAGATATGCAGCCATTAGAATAGCATTCAGATATTCTCCCCTGCTGGCAATATAATCTTCAGTGATACCTTTTTCTAAATTCTTCTTTATTTCCGCAAACTCTTCATCCATCTTGGCATCCAACCCAAGATGTAATTCTATAGACTTATACCGATCATAGATGACTTGCAGTACCTGATCATAAGGCACATTATGTTCAACATGGGTTTTGCACAAATATAGTAAATCTGTAACCTTATTATCTTCGGAAAATCGCTTGCCCGGTGCGGAAACCACCACATATTTTCTATCTGGATCCGCTTCAATAATCTTTTTTACTTTTGCAAACTGAATCGCGTCAGAAACCGATGAGCCTCCAAATTTTGCTACTTTAACCCCCATTTATTTTCATTCCTTTCCTAGTCTAACTCTTTTATCATATGTGATTCCCTCTCATTTTGCTAAATGAGGATCTTATAGGAATTTTTCTCCTTCTTGTTTTAGAATCTCAGCTTTATCTATTTTTTCCCATGGCAAATCAAGGTCTGTTCTTCCAAAGTGCCCGTAAGCCGCAACTTGTCTATATATAGGTCTTCGTAGGTCCAAGTTTTTAATAATGGCTGATGGCCTTAAGTCAAAATGACGATCAACTAATTCAGCAATTTGCTGGTCTGAAATCTTTCCTGTTCCAAAGGTGTCTACCAGGATAGATACTGGTTTTGCAACACCAATTGCATAAGCCAAACCAATTTCACATTTCGTAGCAAGACCAGCAGCAACAATATTCTTTGCCACATATCTTGCCGCATAAGTAGCAGAACGGTCAACCTTTGTGGGATCTTTCCCTGAAAAGGCACCGCCACCATGCCGAGAGTATCCGCCGTAAGTATCCACTATGATCTTTCTTCCAGTCAAGCCGGCATCCCCTACAGGCCCTCCGATTACAAATCTGCCAGTTGGATTGACGTAATACTTTGTATTGTCATCCATCAATTCGCCGGGTATAGTGGCTTTGACAACATGTTCGATAATATCAGATTTTATTTTCTCATGGGTGACATCCGGATCGTGTTGCGTAGAAACAAGAATGGTATCTATACGCAAAACTTTATTGTCATCGTATTCAACTGTAACTTGAGTTTTCCCGTCAGGTCTTAAATAAGGAAGTTTACCGGATTTCCTAACTTCCGCCAACCGCTTGGCAAGCTTATGAGCAAAAACAATAGGCATTGGCATTAGTTCTGGGGTTTCATCACAGGCGAAGCCAAACATAATCCCTTGGTCCCCTGCTCCTATAGCGTTTTGATCATCCTCTAATTCGCCTTTTTTATATTCTAGGGCTTTATCAACACCCATAGCGATGTCAGGAGACTGCTCTGTTATAGAGGTCATCACTGCACAAGTGTTGCCATCATATCCATATTCGCCCTTTGTATATCCAATGTCACATATTACTTCTCTAATGATGTTTGGGATATCAATATAACAATCTGTGGTAACCTCCCCAATCACCATAGCAAGACCGGTGGTTACCGTGGTTTCTGCCGCCACTCTCCCCGTAGGATCTTGCTCAAGTATAGCATCTAGTATTGCGTCAGATATCTGATCACAAATTTTATCCGGATGCCCTTCTGTTACTGATTCTGATGTAAATAATCTTTTCACTTTCTTTTTCTTTCCTCCGTTAAATCCTGGTTAATTTGTAGATTTTTAATGCTAATAGCCTCCCCAATTTGCGGTGCAAATTGATATCATGCAATGGTAGGCTTTATGCACAGAAATCACAAACCTTTGCCTGTGTGAGGTTTGTAGATTTCCATTGCCTATAACTTACCCAATTTGAGGGCTAATATCTATACAAAAACCTCTTCTAATAAGAAGAGGTCCTACATTCTAGTATTATTCTCCTCATCTTTCAGATATTTACGATAGATTTCTGCAAAATCATAATTTTAGGAAATCTCAGCATAAATTCTATCATCAGTGCTAAAGCACTGGATAGAATGTTATCTGTAGGATTTGGCACCTTTTCTATCATGACACTAACGCTATGATATCTAGGTTGCCGGGCTTCACTGGGCCTATTCCCTCAGCCACTCTTGATAAGGCTATTTAATTTTCAATGCTCACATTATATACCTTGCATTTTTGTATGTCAATGATATACTTTATTTACCATAGGGGATTAGGAGGGAAAGAGTATTGACAGAAAGAAATTTTAAAGTAATCAGGGGCGGTGCGGTAGCTTCTATTCGAAATAATACTAGAACATTTAAATCCGCTTTTGTTACAGACACTCGATTGATGGGGGTCGTCGGCCTATATATCTCTTGGGAATTGTCTAATAAGAATTATAAATCTGATTTTCATCAGTTTTTTTATTTTGATGCAGAAGAGTACGGTTTTGAAACTTATAAAGGCTTGATTGGCGATGATGAGGTCGCATTAAATGTTATAGAACAGACTCTGATCGGAGGTCTTGGAGGCAGCAAGGTCAACGTTACTGAGAAGGAAGCTACTTACTTGGTTCAAAAATACACCGCTATGAATAAAGATCTTTCAATACCTATGCCTGAGCCCTTAAACGAATATAGCTTTCTCCTAGGAGAACCCGTTCTTCTTTCCGATAAAGAGCAAAATGTATTGATGGATAAAATTTGTACACCTATCCTCTCCGAATACCAATTGATTAATTATTTTATGATGCGGGTGTTTGGTAGAGATTTTGAAGGAGCTGCACACCTTTCTAAGAATGGTCTAGATTTAGAATCCCTTGCAGGAAGTACATGTGCTACCTTGTGCAAGAATAGTATTGAGGAGTTCCCCGGCGAACAAGGTATCTCCTACTTATGCGAATCTCTAATTGATCTGGATGGTAAATATGAGCTAGTGGTTTCTGAAGTTTATGTGGATCACTTGAAAGTGGCCAGGGCTGAAAAACGCTCTTCTTTTTCCATTTCTTCAGTGGAAGCGGCTATGATGCTCAATCGATCGGAGTTCGTTACGGTATATGAGATCATTTCAGATCCAGAGCTGTTTTTAGCTAACTTTGCGGAGGTTTCCTCCAGTAGCATGCAAACCATCCACGATAATGGCCGGCTCTATTTAGAATTCAATAAAAATAACGATCATGTTAACCGTAAGATTTTTAGGCTCAACGAGGATATCCACGGATTATATTATGTCACGGAATTCGGTCAGCTGATTACGGCTGCTTATAGCCTTGTGGATATACACAGCATCGAAAGAAAGCTTCGAAATAGCAAGCTAGACAAGTGCCTCATAGCCACTGCCAAGTATGAATTTAAAGAGCCCATTTTATATGAGTTCATCCAAAGTGATTTTGAGGACTTCTCAGATTTTCTTGATTATTTAAATACTTGATTTACAATAAAACAGATGGCCATTTAGACTATCTGTTTTTTAATGTCAGTTCTGTATTCTTAGAACTTTTTATCCATTCTATCATGTGCCGATATTCTGAGAAAATGCTTTATTGAAGGTGTGGGAATTATTGGCTCCCGAAGCGTTGTCTCCGGATGTTTGCATTATTTTTCCTACACTTTCTCTGTTTTTCCTATGATTTGTAGGAAATTTGACCTGTTTTTCCTACTTTTTGGCCTTGAAATCTGAAAAGTGCAGGAACTTTCCTGTGAATTTTCCTACACTTTCTCTGTTTTTCCTATGATTTGTAGGAAATTTGACCTGTTTTTCCTACTTTTGGGCCCTGAAATCCTTAAAAGTGTAGGAACTTTGGCACAAGAAACCTCAAATCCTTTGGTCTAAGTTTAGAGGCGTCAGTAATCCTCTTTAGTTGCTTTCCCTACCAGACACCTAGGCCGTCCAGCAAATCAAAAATCTGCCTATTAATTCTCTTTACCGGCGCTCTGGACAGGTTGGAGCAAACTGTTATTGATAGCCGTTTTTCTGGACAAATCCAAAAGCTTGAGCGAAAGCCGTCATCTGTACCTTCATGACCGAAAAATTCATAACCGTTTTGCTCCCTTTTGAACCAGCCAAGACACATTTCCTCCCCATTATTGGGTACTATAGCCTGAGGAGTCCACATAATGTCATAGGTTTCTGGTTTTAATATTGTTTTCTTTATATTAGCAAGGGCCCACTTTTCCATATCACGTAGGTTGGAGGTTAATGTGGAGCTTGGACCGTGTGCTCTATTGTATGGAAAATGGGGCACTCTCACAATAACCTTCTCCGAATCTTTCTCGTGAGGAGTGCATAGGTTTTCGTCTGGTCCCTCATCCGTATAAATTCCTCTTTCATATGTTAATAGGGTGGAATCCTTCATCTCTAAAGGCTTAAGTATATTCTTGTCTACATATTCTTCAAAGGACATTCCTGATACTTCAGCTATGATTACTCCCAGTGTCTCATAGGCCATATTGCTATAAGCAAATTTCCCCTCTCCAGGAGGCCAAAGTAGATGGGCTTTTGTTACCAATTCCGACCGTACATATCTTTCCAAAGCACCTTGGTCAGTTTCAGGTTCATTCCAACAGTAGTCCTCCACATCAGGCATTCCGGAGGTATGGCTCAGCATTTGTCTGATAGTGATATTCTTATATCTTTCATCAGCCATAGTAAACCAGGGAAGGTAATCCAAAATCGTACCTTCCAAGTCTATCTGACCATTCTCATAAAGCTGCATAATGGAGGTTCCTACAAACAACTTTGTAACAGATGCCATATGGAAAATATCGTCTTCCTGTAATGGTTCCTTGGTTTCCCAGTCTTTGTAGCCTACCGTTTTTCTATAGCTAAGTTGAGGGATATCCATCCCACTCTCCCCATATATGCCTACACCAACGGCAAGTCCAGGCAGGTCGTAATTTACTTGTGCTTTTTCAACAAATTCATCAAGCTTTTTTATCATTGCGGCCTTTCCTTTCAATTTTTTTCAACCTCTAACGATAACTTTTTTTCTAGTACTTTTCTCATTGTACCATAAGTCAAGGTGTTTTATTAATATACGGCTGTATAATAAATGTTGGGGTGTCTGAGAAAAAATCAGATGCTCCAACATTTCATTTTTTTGAAAAAAGTAGAGCATGGATAAAATCTCTTGTAAAATGGAGTTGCTAAGACAACATTTAAGGAGGTTTTATCATGCTCTATACAGATTATACAGAAAACTTACTTGGATTAAAAGATGTAGTTGTAACAAAGGTAGAAAATATTAATGAAGAAGTACATATTTTCCTTGATATGAAACTTGAAACTCAAGCCTGCCCTCACTGTAGGCACGAAACAAAGCGTATCCATGATTATAGAACTCAAATAGTAAAGGATCTATCTAACTTTGGCGCATCAGTATTGCTACATTTAAGGAAAAGACGTTACTACTGTCCATTCTGCAATAAAAGTTTCAATCAGAAAATCAGTTTTCTTCCAAGATATCAGAGAATGACGAGTAGAATGCAGGCATATATCATGGATGAGTTCAGAAAAGTCTGCTCGATCAAAAGCGTGGCTGAACGGCATAATGTATCTCAAGCTGTTGCAACAAGGCTTTTGGACCGCATTTCATACCCCAAACCATCCCTTCCCGAAGTTGTTGCAATCGACGAGTTTAAAGGCAATGCAGGTGGCCATAAGTTTCAATGCATCCTTACTAATCCTAAGAAAAAGCAGGTACTTGATATTTTAGAAAGTCGTAAATCAGAGGATCTATATAGCTACTTCATGAAAATCGATAAGCATAAACGAAACAATGTGAAATATGTGGTAATGGATATGAGCAATCTCTTTCGCCAGACTGCCCATGCACTCTTTCCAAATGCACAGGTAGTAGCTGATAAGTTCCATGTGTGCAGGCAGGTTACTTGGGCTCTGGAGAGAGTAAGGAAGGAGGAACAGAAAAAGTTTGGTAAGGATAGACGAATATATTTTAAGAAGAGCAGATGGATACTCCTAAAGCGTTATCAGTTCCTAACGGATGATGAGCGGCTTCAGCTTGAGGGTATGCTCCAGATATCACCTCAAATCAGGGATGCATACATGTTAAAAGAAAAGTTCTACTATTTTATGGACAGTGAAAATGTTCGTGAGGCAAAGATGCGCCTTAAGGAATGGTTCATGCAAGTCGGATGCGTTGATATACCTGAATTCAAGGCCTGCGTAGACACTTTCAGCAGATGGGACAAGGAAATACTGGCTGCTTTTGACTGTGGATTCAGCAATGGCTTTACCGAGGGGAATAACAACAAAATAAAGGTCATTAAAAGGGTCTCTTATGGGGTTAGAAATTTTGACCGGTTTCGAAATCGGATTCTTCATGCTACTGCTTTCTAAGGCAGAAGGTGCTTAAATACGGCTTCTAAAAGGACAGCTAAATGCTGCCCTATAGTATAGCTATGCAAATTAGATGGGAGTTTTGTAATTCTAGCCTGCAAAACTCTTCCGATAAAAAACTAGAAGCAGATTTCACACTGCTTCTAGAAAAAAATATATTTTATTCTGTTTTACAAGGCTCAACCCCAACATTTGACATAGAGCCTAATATACCCATTTATATAGTCTCTGAACTTTCCCCTCATGATTTCCTTGTAGCTCACTTTATATTGCGCCCATGCTGGGCCTACGCAAAAGGCACTCTGCGTTAAATCGCAGAGCGCCTTTTGGTATTTTATGTATAGGATTGTTATTGACTATTTTTCTAGAACTTCTAACAGACTCTTTTCGTGTACTGAATCTGCATATTCTGAATCCATTTCTCTTAATCCAGCTGGGAATTCGTATTTAGCTAGTCTTTCAATGTATGGATCTGGATCAAAGGATTCTGGTCCATGAACTCCATCTAGCTGCCAAATGCCTTTTGCTATTAGTTCTAACATGATAACTGGGCTTACTGCAGTCTGGGCAACTACGGAGTTGGTTGTATATTTCTTGTAGCATTCTTGGTTATCGGCAACCTGGTATAGGTAAACGGATCTTCTCTTGCCGTCTTTTGTACCTGTAACCCAAGTTCCAGCACAGCCTTTACCAATCATCTTTGGAGAAGTTTCAGAAGGATCAGGAACAACCTTTACTAGGAAGTCTCTTGGTGAGATTTCGCTATCTCCAACCTTGATCATTCTCTTAGCATCATCCATTCCACAAGCTTCTAAGCTCTTTAGAAGTGCTCTCATTTCTCTTGGAACACCATATTTAAATGTTACACGGTTACAATCGATAACTCTTGGAACCAGCATAACTTCTTCGTGTTCTACATTAATACATTCTACATCACCGATACCACCTGGGAAGTTAAATATTTCAGGCTCTGAGAAGGATTCTGTTGTAAACCATCCTCTTTCTTTTTCCCAGATTACAGGTGGGTTCAAGCATTCCTCAATTGTAGTCCATACGGAGAATCCAAAGGATACGCCATCATAACCAGGAATTTCATAGTTGTCACCATCTCTTACATTAACTTCGTCGATGGTGTCAAATAGGTGCTTGTCAGCAAATTTTGCAAAAACGTCTGCCATGCCTGGTTCTACTCCAGATCCTACCAGGGCCATATTTCCAGCCTTTTTCCATTCTTCATGTCTTTCAAACTGGTAATCACCCAGCTTTATGTAAGCTTCTTCGTAAGGTCTTTCAGGATGTCTCTTTGACAATGTCATGGCGCAGTCCATATATCCAACTTTAGCTTCTAAGCATGTATCGAATATAACTTCGTTGAATTCTGGTTCAACCACATTTAATACATAAGTAATTCCATGCTTTGCAATAACTGCTTTAATGCTTTCGGGATCTCTAGCGTCAATCTTCTCAGCAACAAATCTTGGATCATCACATTGTTTTGCAACCTGCTCTGCACGTGCCAAGTTGTAATCGGAAATTACAATCTTTTCTGCCCATTCGCCGTCTTTACCAGCTCTTTTGATAATCATAGCAGCAGATGTACCAACGCCACCAGCACCAATAATTAAAAGTTTCATATCCTTCCCTCCAACTCTTTTTCCTTACATTTTAAACACAAGATAGCTTGTGTACTCTTCTATCATTATGTTATCAGTTGAATTCAGAATATTCAATTATACTTTTGCTATAAAAAAGTACTAACTTGCTATGTTTGTAAGGTTTGTTTTGGAATAAACGACCATAATTATTACCTACCATGATTATATACTTTCTAGTATCATCCCCTTAAGGAGTAATAGAATTATTATTCGATAGGATCCAACAAAATTAGCTCTGCTTCAAACCCTAACATCATCGATTGAATACTCAATGTTTCAGAAACAGATTTTCTAGAAATGTCAGCTATAGGAGTTGTTGCCCATCTATTCATCAGCTTTTCACGCTTTGAGAGTTTACTATGCTCTGCCCCAATGGTTGCCATATAACTTCTAATGAAATAATCCTTCGTAAACTTATATCTCCTAATCTTATATTCCCCACGGATTCCCGATATTCTTATCAGGATTTCAGCATTATCGTCAAACCTTTCTAACCATTCCTTTGCTTCAATCAGAGTTTTCTTTTCTTGAGCCATTGATTGAACCTTTTTATTATTATGATAAATCAATATAGTAAATCCGGCTTTTTCAGCACTCCTATAGGCCCGGGTTACAAGATAGTTTTCTCCAGTAGCAACTATAATTTCCCCTAGAGCCATAAACATCCTATATGGATAGTTGCCAGGCTTCAGATGCTGGTTTTCGAAAAGCTTTTCCAGCTGAAAAGGGGCTTTTATTCCGTGTACTGGTATGTCATGCAGGTCTAGCTTGATAATGCTAAGAGTGGGCGCTTCCCCTGATTCATAAGAATGATAAATATGTTTTGACTGTTGCCGTATAGAAGCTAGAATATCTGCTGGGCTGGAAAGTGTGTACTTTGCTGCAATCTCTCTACTAATAACTTTGCCTGTGTATTTTTCCCGATAATCCTTTGGGTGCATTCCGAACCACTTAGTAAAATATTTTATATAATAGCGCACTGCCGAAAAACCGCACTCTTCAGAAATGGCACCTATTTTTTTGTTTGTACCTAACAGAAGCTTTTCAGACTCCTCAACCCGCATAAAACCAAGAAGCTCCTGAAAGCTCATTCCTGTTGCTTTTTTTATAGCATGGGATAGATAATAAATACTTAAATGCTCTGATTCGGCAATTTCTTGAAGTGTCAATCGTCTAGAATAATTTTCGTACATATAGTTGGTGATTCTATTTAGTCTTCCTGCAAGTACTTTGTTACCCTTGTACTTCGTCTCATTAACGAACTTTCCGTCCTCCATGACAAAGTACTGAAAATTAGCCAGGAGACTAGAAATTAAATTGTGAGCATTTTCAATAACTTTATGTTCATATCCCCGCCCTTTTTCCAACACCTCCAGCATAATATGTGCAAGAATATCTCTTAGGGCTTCCAAGCTTTCATCATCATCTTTCATATCTGTTACAAAAAAGCTATTTTTTAAATTATTATAGTACTTTGAGAAATAGGTAGATTCTAGTTGAAGCATCATGACCATATTAGGCTCTCCAGTGCTATAAAAGCTATGAAGTTCTCTGTCGTTAAGAATAAAAATATCTCCTTTTTCCAAAGTATAATTATAGTAACCATTCTTTAGCCTGACAGAGCCTTCCATTACATAAACAACCTCAATGTCATCATGAAAATGAATGGGATATTCTTCAATATTTGCTGTGACCACATTAACAGGTAGCCCTTCCTTATAGAAGCTCTTTTCCTTTAACATCTCCTTATCCTTTCGTACATAAAACACTTGATGTAGCCAAGGTCTACAAATAAAAAAATTTAATATTTATATTCACATTTTATGTAAACCTTTATTTTCAGTTATCCAAATACTTTTCAACAGCTAACAACAGGCGGATTATTTAGGGTTTCGACATTTTTCCACAACATTTTAGCGCATTGTATACAATTTAATCCCAAAGTGCTTGTGGAAAACTCAACCTGTCCTTTGCGTTGATTTACAAAGGGCTTCGGGATATCTCATTTTTTTATATCCAAAGTTATCCACAGAAAATTTTCACTGTTATATCAACCTGTGAGTTATCCGCGACTATCGATGGATTGGGGTGGCTTTTGCGGCTCCTTACCACTAAAAATCATAATTCCATTATAAATGCACTGGGCCAATTTCCTTTGATACTCCTCCTGCTGTAGGAGTTTAGCTTCCTCTGGATTTGATAAAAACCCGCATTCCACAAGGGCGATAGGTGCTGCTGGATGCTTAAAAATGAGAGAGTCTCTTTTCACTAAAGCTACACGATCCGTGCCGTCTTGAATACCGGCTATAAGCTGCTCCTGAATCAATTCTGCTAAAATCTTGCTATCATCCAGAATACTCTGGTCTCCAGGACCCCCTGGATAGAAGGTTTGAGCCCCCCTCACAGAGGAATCTTGCTTGAAGCTATTGAGATGAATACTAACAGCAGCAACTGGCTTGACCTTTTGAATCATCTCCTTCCTCGCTTTAAGATCTTGGGTTTTCAGGCTCCTAATGGTCCTGTTCTCCTCTTCATACAGACCTTTGTCCGTTTCTCTAGTCATCACCACCTCCCAGCCATCTATTTCTGCTAACTCTTTTATATATAGGCCAATGGCTAGGTTAATGTCCTTTTCGCTGACACCGGAAGCACTTGAGGCACCACCATCAATGCCTCCATGCCCCGGATCGATTAACAGGATCTCTGTATTTTTCATTGCTGTTACCTTCGCTAGCAAATTACCCCCTGTGGGAACCACCATTGCTGCAATAACGATAGCTACTATTAGTAATGCAAGCTTCCACTTAAACCCTTTACTCAATTTTATTCTACTCATTCACCCTACCTCCGAACAAAACTTTAGTACTATTTATATGTCAAGAGGTTAAGGAATAAGTATAATTATTTTGAGGTCTTTAGAATAAACTATGAATTTAAGGGGTTTTATTAAAATTGTTGCGCTTGTTGCCTTATAAAATTCATTATATTATATTATAAACGAAAGTGCTATAATAATATTATTACTTTGCTGTGTGTTTAATATAAATATAATTCGAGCTAAAATCACACCCTGCTGTGATTTTAGCCGGGAAAGAGACAGGTTTGAAATGATAACAGAGAAGATTTTCGAAAAAGATGTATATTTAAAAGAGCTAAATAGTACTTTATTGAGCATTTCGGAAGACGGTAGCTCCAAGGAACCCCATACCTTGGTTTTGGACAAAACCATATTTTTTCCTGAAGGTGGAGGACAGCCCTGTGATTTAGGTGAGATAAACGGAATTTCAGTAGTAGATGTATATGAAAAAGAAGGAATCGTTTATCATGTATTAGATTGGACAAATACTCAGGAGTACCGTTCTAAGCTTGCTTCAATGAAGCAGGGAGATTCCGTGCATTCTGTATTGGACTGGCCCCGAAGGTTCAATCATATGCAAAGACACTGTGGCGAGCATATCCTCTCAGCTATATTCTATGAAGAAATGAGGGGTATTAATCGAGGCTTTCACATGGGAGAAAACTATATGACTATTGATATAGATGTGAAAGATCTAAGCTGGGAGCAATGTCTTCAGATTGAGCTTAAAGCAAACGAAATGGTATGGGCTGATGTTCCGGTAACTACAAAGTTTTTTGAAAGCAGGGAGGAAGCAGCCAAGCATCCCCTTCGAAAGGAATTGGCCCTAGACGAAGGAATTACCATTGTTTGCGTGGGGGACGACAACAATCCCGCAGGCTGCGTAGCTTGCTGTGGCACTCACCCTAGTACTACGGGCCAGGTAGGACTGATAAAAATCATAAAAGCTGAAAACTACAAGGGAATGACCCGTGTTTATTTCAAAGCTGGACTAGAGGCCCTTCTGGATTACCAAAACAAAGATAATATTATTACAAAGCTGAATGTAAAATATTCTAGCGATGAAAACGGTCTTTTAGAAAAAATACGTATACAGGATGAAAAAAATAAAGCCGTTAGACAAGAATTACACGATCTTAAAACATGGGTTGTTTCGTCACATGCAGAGGAGCTTCGAAATCTTTTGGCTACTAGTGAAGAAGACGTCCTGGTAAGAGAATATGGTCATTTGACAGTGGATGATCTGCTCCATCTTGGCCGAAAGGTAACAGAAGAGATAAAAGGCCTGTTGATTCTGACGTGCCAGAAAGAAAAAACACTGCTATTCTTTTCCCAGGGCGATCCCCACTGCGGCAAATTAATAAAAGAAAATGTAGGGATTTATAATGGCAAGGGCGGTGGCAATGCCACAAGCGCTAGAGCCCTATTTTCAAAAGAAGAGTACCTGGAAACCTTTATTGATCTAATTAAAAAACATTTGCGATAAATGGCGTCTCTGAATTTTATGCTATAAAATTACCATTGTTAACCATTTAGGAATATGGTATGATTAACTTGATGTTGCAATGTTTCAAGCTGCTGAGCCCAAGGACAGATATTATAAACCGTTTCATGTTTTGGGCTGAATAGGAGGTACTTGTTATGCCAGATGTTTTTTATGCAAAAGGGAAAGGAAATAATGGTTATATCAAAAATTTAGAAGTATGCTCTTTTAACAACTTAGACGGGAACTGCGGAATGTTCCAAATGGCCTTATACAAAACAGAAGGTGGAAAATATTATTTATATGGTGCCTGTTTTGGAGGGACCCAGCGTGGCGTTATGATCAGTGACGTTACAGATCCCTATAATCCTAAATTTATTAAGCATGTGGAACTTATAGACCCTAAGATTTATCCCACCACCACTTCTCCCAAAATACAAATCGCCGATGATCTGATGATTGTAGCTATGAGTGCAGGAAGCGGTCCAGGCGCCCTAGTGGATCAATCAGAATTAAAGAATATGAAATGTGAAGTAGGCATTCGAATCTACAGTCTAAAAGAAGACCCGGAAAATCCCGCATTTCTCGGCTATTGGGATTGTGGCGTACCACATTCCATGGGGGTCCATCGCTTTATGTATAATGGCGGGCGATATGTTCACCTATCCGCAGAATGTAGAGGTTTTGAAGGGCTTATTTACCGAATTATTGATATTGAGGATCCTACAAATCCTGTTGAAGCCGGTCGATGGTGGGCACCACACCAATTTGCCGATGGATATCCTGGCCGTACCTTCGACCCTCATGCTGCCCATGTTCCTTCCTTTATGGATAAGGGGTGGATGCATGGACCTCCTTTTGTTGTAGGAGACAAAGCTTATTTAGGGTATTGTGGCGATGGCTTGTATGTTTTAGATGTATCTGATGTAACCCGGCCAAAATGCTTAGGGAATCTGAAGTTTATGCCTGCCTTTTCCAGTGAGTTAGCTGGTGCCAGAACCCATACTGCTCTTCCCCTGCCAGGGGGAGATTTCGTGGTTGTGACCAACGAGGGAGAAAGGTTCCAATTTTTCCCACCAGGGAAAATAAAGCATGCTCAAGCATTAAATAATATACATATGGTTGATGTCAGCGACCCTACAAGACCTACATTGATTGCTCAGTTCCCTTATCCGGAGGTTCCTGAGGATTTCCCATATCCTAACTTCAATGTCATGCAGCTAGATGCACCAGGCCCCTTTGGACCCCACAATTTACACGAGCCTATGAGCGGAAAGCCTTGGCTAGAGCAACGGGGTGACCGAGTATATTGCTGTTATTTTCATGCTGGCCTTCGGGTTTATGATGTGTCAGATCCTTATTATATTAAGGAGATTGCCTATTTTATTCCTCCTAATCCAAATAAGGCTCCTGAAGAATCCTTCTTCCCAGGATTCCCTGGCCCAAGAAATGCCACTACAGAGGACGTGATCGTAGACGACAGGGGATATATTATAATAGATGCGCTGGATGATGGCTTTTATATCTTAAAAATGAAGGAAGATAAATAACCAGGCTTCCGAGATTACACTCCAAGCTTAATCCACAACTCCAAGCTTAATCCACAACTTGGCTAGAAGGGCTAGAATAATAAAGTCGAATCAAGAACAAAACTACATAATACAGTGACAGAACAGTATTGCATATATCATTGCAGAACAGAATTAGAAGAGGGATATAGTATTTTCTAAGCATAACGTGAAACCTTTTCCAATTTTGATGCGTAGCACCTAAGGGTGCATAGCATCATAAAATTGGCGGGTTGCGTGAAAATACTATATCCCTCCTATTTGAGTATTAGCAGTTCTTTAAATACTCTACCTCTTGTCTTGTTAGCTTTCTATAGTGGCCTTCCTTCAGGTGTCCAAGATAGAGATCACCAATGGCAATCCTTTCTAGATCTATGACCTTGTTTCCAACGGCCGCAAACATTTTTCTAACTTGACGATTTTTTCCTTCAAAAATTTTAATTTCAACAATAGCAGATCGCTCTGCTTGTTTTATAAGCTTCACTTCTGCCTTAGAGGTGATAAATCCACCAATGTCTACACCATTGCGAAGCTTTGAAATTCTATCATCTGACAAATGACCAGCGACTCTAGCTCGATAGGTTTTGTAAATTTTATGTTTTGGATGAGTCAATTTGTAGGCTAGATCTCCATCATTGGTCAAAAGAAGCATTCCTGAAGTGTTGTAATCTAGTCTACCAACAGGGAAAACCCTTTGATCTATATCCTTTATCAGCTCCATCACCGTCACTCGGCCCGACTCATCCTTCACAGATGTAATATATCCCTTTGGCTTATTAAGCATGATATATACAAGTTTCGCCTGAGGATTAATTATCTTTCCGTTAACTTCTACTACATCCCCTTCCACTACATTGTAGCCCGGCTGTCTCATAACAACACCATTGATTTTGACATTCCCTGCTATAGTAAGCTCATCTGCCTTACGCCTGCTTGCGATTCCGGCCTGTGCAATATATTTATTTAGACGCATATGCTTTTCTCCTCGTACTTTACCTGATCCTGTTACAAATGATCTTTTCTTCCGTTATCTATACTAAGATTTGTACCTTTCTTAACATGTTATTATACAAGATTATTGTGGGCTTGGCATTAAATATTTAAATAATAGGTTCTTTATAAATATTTTCAAGGTCATACTTTTTTATACGCTTTTTAATAATATCTGTATCTGTTGTGTAAAGACCTCTGTCTTTCATCCTTTGGAAAAACTCCGCTCCCGCAAAGGTATATCGTGTCATTAATCCATCTTTCGTCTTTATTTTTTTATTGGCGTAGGATATCAGGTCACCTAGAGCAAGCTGCCTTGGCAATTCCAGAGGCTTCATGCCCTTTAAGTATCTTGCGCTATTATAACCCGCTAGGGTTCCGGTGGTAATGGCTTCTGTATGCCCAACAAAAAGGCCAGACTTTTCGCCACCCACTAGTAGGTTATCTAAACCCATTACGGCCATATGATCGTTTCTCTCCGCAACGGAAAGGTAACGAATTGAATTCCCCTTACCGCCTGCATAAGGGTCTGCATACCTAGCATTTTCAAATCCCCGTACCTGCCGAAGCCTTTCAAGAGGATAAAAAGGCGTCATAATTTTTGCATAACCCGTATCCAGCAGTACAATATTTTCTGCATATTCATGAAGGGCATACTGTTGACAAACCTTTAGATCTAGTTTTTCCTCAACAATATCCTCCTGCCTTAATTCAATAACAGCAACTCCCTTTTCGTTGAGTTCACGCTGTATTTCATCAGACAAGGATGATTTTTCAATTTTTCCAGAGCCGCTAAATGCACCAAAGGCGCCATCCTTACGTTGGCCCATGATGTCATTTTTACCAGCCTTTTGAGTAATACTAACCCTAGGTCCAAAGGCGGGGCATCTTAGAACACACATGCAACACCCATTCCCATAGGCTAAGCAGTTACCCATAGGTCCTGTGGAACCTGTACATTCTACAAACACATCCCCATCTATAATTTCCCCATCAGCTAACACAATGGATTTCATCCGGCGTTTACCCTCTGAATTACTACTAGAATCCATAATTACATCTACTGCCCTGGCTATAGTTCTTATTTCTATGCCCTTTTCTATAAGCAGTCGCCTTACGTGAGGTTCTACTTTTATCACATCATAGAGACTTGCATGCTTGTGCCCTGGGAAATCTACATTAACATGTCTTGAAAGCTTATCCGTTATTGCAAATAATTCATCAGCGCCTAAGGCTATATTTTCCTCGGCAGCGGTATACCTGCCGTTATTTCGCATGATTCCACCTACATTACCCAGCCCAAGCAGCAGGTCTGTCTTTTCAATCAAGGTGACTTGAGCCCCAGCCTTCCCAGCAGCCAAAGCAGCTGCACAGCCGGACCAGCCTCCACCGATTACTACAACTTTATACATTTATTTGCCCCCAATCCTTCTCAATATGCTATTAGCATATTCTTTAACAAGGGCAAATGACACTGGTTAGCGATTAGCCAGAGCCTAGATAAAATTGCCCCCGCCTAATTTGCTCTACCGCTATAGACGGGGGGTTTTTAGGTGTTTACTGACACAGTATTTCTTTCCCTGAAATTTGACATTTGCACATCTTTAATGTTTTGCCGCCCTCTATTTCATGAGAACAAGCACCACAGATTCCTTCACCACAGCAGATATGGAAATTATTGCTTACTGCAATATGGGCATTGGGCAGCTTTTGTTTCACCAATTGCCCTAGGGTTTGGATGTAGTAATCTGAAGCAAGAATTAATACCGATTGATATTGCCTATTTTTCAATAGTTCTCCAATCTCCATTTCTGCCGAGCCTTCAGATAGACTTAAATACTTTAAAATTCCCTCTTCAGGCGCCTTATCATCCCTTATAGGTTCCTGCCCCTTTTCATTTAGATAGTCACTTACTAGATCCTTGCTAATTTTTTCTGAATCAATAATAAAATCCACTTGATTTTTCAGCGCTAAGGTTTTTGATGCCAAGACCCCAGGCGCTAAGCCTATCCCTTTTGCAATAATTAGAACCTTTTGATCTCGGGAGGACATTTTTATAATATCATGAATCCCCAACACGCCGTTTCTATAAGGTCCCCGAATAATCAGCTTTTCTTTTTCTTGAAGAAGAAGCTTGGTTTTTGCAGAAATAACTTTTACTGCAATGTGAATCAGGCCCTTTTCCACATCCACATCCATTACAGATATCGGAATATCATAATAACTGGATGCCTCGCTGCTTTTAATAAACAAATAGGTTCCTGGAATACTGGCTTTAATGGCAAAACCCTTCCCTACATGTAGAACATAGACCACCAAGTCCTCCATATAATGTTTGATCTCTATAATGGTAGCGTCAAATTCCTTTCTCGGATTATTGATCCTACGGCCACCTTGTATGAATTCATTATAAATACAGACTCCTTGCCATTTACAATCGCAGTATTCTTCTCCCTGTAGCCTAGTACAAGTCAGACAATCACCTGTAAGAGCCAAATAACAAGGACACTGGTCCGTGCCCGCATCTATACAATCTATTCTATAAGAAGAGTGACTGCACGCTTGGCTTGCAAGTGCAGGCCCATTTAAATTATTTTTACAATTAAAAATACCATAGTTCAAGTTTATTGCCCCCTCTCTTAAACTACTGGTATCATTGTATTTTTTTTAGATGGACTTTGTTACTCTTCTGCTAATCTTATCTTATATACATATTAGGCCAGCATAAAGCTGGCCCAGTTAACGGTTTCATATACTTCGATATGTTTTTAATTTTTTAAAGGCTTTACTGTGCTGTCACATACTAAACTGAAAAATTGCTGCCAGCTAAAGCGGGCAATTTCTGTATGAAGTCTGCCTTGCAAAACACTGGGTGTTTTGGGCAGACTGTTATAAGGTTTCTATGTCTTCTAGGTAATAAAGGGGTTCTGAAAAAATATAATCCCCATCAACATAAATTTTCAATTCTCCCGCCTGCTGCCACCGGGCAATGGGCGCTTTGGCTTGATCATAAAAAACATACTCTATTGCAATGTTATTGGTACTAGAAGATATATCCTCTGAACCAATATTGTCTCCACCAAGGCTTTCGACATTTTCCCCAGGCTCATTGTCTTTTGCTGTCTTAATTACTGGACAAAGAATATCTTTTTTTGATCCTACATATACAAAATCTTTATCCCCTTCATCTACCAGAACTGCCATGAGCGGGGTGCCTCCCTGCGCAATTCTAACGGTTTCATATAGATTATAAACATAATCCATTAGATTATAAGTATCTTGAAACCAATTCGGCGCATTCATTACAACGCAAATCAATTCCATTCCATCCTTTTCCGAGGAAGCAACAAGGGTTCTGCCTGCCGCCTTCGTATAACCAATTTTTATACCAGTCCCACCTTCATATTGGTAGACCACCTTGTTCTTGTTATAGAAGTAATTGTATTTTCCCTCTCCCCGATCCGCTGTCCAAACCTTTGCAGCGGCAACCTCTTTAAACTGGGGATTCTTCATCGCTTCTATAGAGATTTTTGCCATATCTCTAGCTGTGGTATAATGTTCATCATGGTGGAGTCCATTGGGATTCATAAAGTGGGTATTTTCAGCCCCCATTTCCTTTGCTCTTTCGTTCATTAAAGAAACAAAATCCTCTACGGACCCTGCAATCTCCTCTGAAATAGCAATAGCTGCATCATTACCGGATCTAAGCATAAGTCCATAAATCAAATCCTTCAAAGGAATTATTTCATCCTTTTCTAAATAAATGGAGGAGCCCTCTACGCCCACTGCATTATTAGAAACCTTAACCTTCTCATCCGGATTACCTTCCTCCAGTGCCAAAAGGGCCGTCATTATTTTTGTTGTACTTGCTGGATACACCTTCTGGTCTGGGTTTTTCTCATAAAGCACCCTACCTGATTTGGCCTCTACAAGAATTGCACATTGTGCAGAAATACTAGGTGGGCTGGCCAGAGGCATAGTTGCAGTAGCCTCCCTCATATCCTGTGTACTAATTCCATAAACAGGTGTAAATAAGCCAGTCACAAGAATTATTAAAATTGTAAGTGTTGTTCTTCGTAAATACCTCATAAAAAAATCTCCTTCTTTTTCTTATTTTGCTAAGATTCTTAAGGAGATATTCATGAAATTTCTGTTATTTTAAATGCTTTCAGGTAGGACAAGGTTTGGAAAAACGAAACATTGATGACTCAGATAATATCCAAAGCGATCTGCTCTGGGTTAACTTTTTCTTCGTCTTCTTCCTTTAGCATAATAATATTGTCGATATCGTCAATTTTGGGTAGCTCATTAAGGTTTTTAAACCCAAACTTTTTGAGAAATTCAGCAGTAGTACCATATAAAATTGGTCTACCTATACCAGTACCTCTACCCACTTCCTCTACAAGACCTTTGTTCATGAGGCCTTCTAAAACTCTATCACATTTTATTCCTCGGATAGCCTCCATTTCTCCTTTGGTCACCGGCTGCTTGTAAGCTACAATTGCTAAAACCTCCAAGGCAGATTGGGACAGCTTTTTTTCCTTTACTGGAGTACAAAGTCGTTGAATATATTCGTGGTTTTCGGCCTTAGTACAAAACTGAAAGGCTTTATCAATTTCTCGAATAAGGATTCCCCTTTCTTGTTTATCGTATTCATCTTGGAGCTCTTTAAAATAGCCATATGCTTCCTGCCAAGGGATATCAAAAACCTCTGCCGCCGTCTTTGCGGGAAGCGGTTCTCCCCATACAAACAGCATGGATTCGAAGGCAGATTTGATTGTTTTTTTAGTTGACATATTTTTCTCCTTCATTATCACCTTTTGCAGAGCCGGTCGGCATAAATTTTTCGTTTAAAAATAAAGTTATTTCTCCAAAATTAATGTTCTGCTTTACTACGATTGTTTTTGCCTTGACCATTTCTAAAAGAGAAAGGAAAGTTAGTATAATTTCGTATCTATCTCTATCTGGGCTTAAGAGCTCAACAAAGCGCAACCTTTTTTTCTGTAGAACTAAAAATTGGTTTTTTATATGACTCATTTTAGTTTCTAAAGTTATTTTTTGCCTTTGGATTCTTGTATAATTCCTTTTAGTTTCTTCAAGCTTTCTCTTTTTTTGAAGAAAAATATGAAAGGCCTTTATAAATTGATCAATATCCAGATTGATGATTTCATCCGGCTCACCCATAAAATAAGACAGGTCTTCCTGGGGTTTAGTTAAAACTCGACTATTCTGTTCTTCTTGAATAGCTAGATATTCTGCGCCTTTTTTAATTTCCTTATATTCTAAGATTCGTTGCACCAGCTCTGCTCTCGGATCTTCTTCAGTTAATTCCTTGTTATCCTCAGCCTTCATTCTTGGCAGTAGCATTTTTGATTTGATTTCAATGAGTGCAGCTGCAAGCACCATAAACTCGCCAGCTAATTCAACATCCAGCGATTTTATCTGATCCACATATTCTAAATATTGACTGGTTATTTCCGACACCTGAATATCATAAATGCTCATTTCTGCATTTTCAATAAGATATACAAGCAGATCAAAGGGGCCTTCAAAAACATCCAGTTTTACCTTATATGACATGGAGCGCTCCTCATTTTTATGTTATTATGTATGGCGTCCTTACTATGTCTTCCATATTATGACTTCTTTATTTTAGCATAACATTTAAAAGGGTACAAGCGTTGGATCTGCTAACTCTTGGACTACACTACTGGCTTTAAGTTCTTTTCAGGAACATTGCTTCATGGGAAGTTCAATTTCTTCACTTCCCAACCATCTATTTCTGTTAAATTAAGCCGATATCCTTCCGATACTGGGCACCTTCGAATTTTATTCTTTTTATATTGTCGTAGGCCTTTTGTCTAGCCTCTTCATGGGTCTCACCTAAAGCGGTGACGCCTAGCACTCGGCCTCCCGCAGTAACGATTTCCTTTTTATCAGCAAATTTTGTTCCTGCATGAAACACAAGTACATCAGAATCAAGCTTGTCCAGCCCTTCTATTACTTTTCCTTTTTCGTACTCTCCTGGATATCCTGCTGATGCGAGAACAACACATACTGCCTTTTGATCTTTCCATTTAATTTCCTGACGGTCCAACCTACCTTCTATAACAGCTTCCATGATTTCTAATAAATCCGTTTCCATTCTAGGTAGTACCGATTGAGTTTCTGGGTCCCCAAATCGATTATTAAATTCTATGACCTTTGGACCTTCCTTTGTAATCATAAGACCAATAAAAAGCACACCTTTAAAATCCAAGCCATCCTTTTGAAAGCCTTTTATGGTAGGTTCTAATATTCGTTCTCTTATTTTTTCTTCTAGCTCATTGTTAAATAGTAGGCTAGGTGAGTAGGTCCCCATTCCACCTGTGTTGGGACCTTTATCTCCATCGAATATTCTTTTATAATCCTGTGCCGATTCCATGGGAACAATAGTCTTGCCGTCCACAAAGCAAAGCACTGAGGCCTCTGTACCAGTAAGGAATTCTTCTACAACCACCTTTTCTCCTGCTGCACCAAAGACTTTTTCCCCCATCATTTCTTCTATTGCCTTCTCAGCAGCCTCTTTATCTTCCGCAATCACAACCCCTTTGCCAGCGGCCAACCCATCTGCCTTGATTACCATCGGATAGCCAAAAATGCCCACAGATGACAGGAGCTCGCCCTTGTCAGTAAATTCTCGATATCCCGCGGTAGGAATATTATGTCTAGACAGAAAAGCCTTGGTAAAGGCCTTACTTCCCTCTAGCTGAGCGCATTTTTTGTTTGGACCAAAGGCCTTGATTCCCAGACCTTCCAGTGCATCTACTATACCTGCCGAAAGGGGAACCTCTGGGCCGACGACTACTAGGTCCACCTCTTTACTTTGAGCAAATGAACAAATACCATCTATATCCTCTGCTTTTATGGGAGCACATTCAGCAAGCTGCGAAATTCCTGGATTCCCTGGTGCGCAGTATAGCTTTTTTACCTTGGGGCTTTGTGCCAGCTTCCAGGCCAACCCATGCTCGCGGCCTCCACCACCAACGATCAATATTTTCATCTGTTCCTCCTACTATTAGTGCTTAAAATGTCTGACTCCTGTAAATACCATAGCAATTCCCAGCTCATTCGCTTTTCTTATAGAATCCTCATCCCTAATAGATCCACCTGGCTGAATGATGGCTGATATCCCCGCCTTTGCCGCCGCAATAACGCAATCATCAAATGGGAAAAATGCATCGGAAGCCAACACCGCACCTTCTAAACTTTCCGTTGCCTGTCTGATAGAGTTTTCCACTGCCCAAATCCTGTTTACCTGCCCTGGCCCCACACCCAATGTCTTTCCGTCCTTAGCCAGTACGATGCCATTGGATTTCACATGCTTTACCACCTTCATGGCAAATTTCATATCTGCTAGCTCTCTCTCTGTAGGTAGCCTGTCGGTAACAATCTCTAGCTCGTCTTCGTTGTAAATAATCTGATCCGTAGTTTGAATCAGAATACCACCGCTAACTTTTTTCATGTCTAGATCATCCTCTGGCGCTTTGGCATCAATATGGTCAAGCTTTAACAGTCTAATATTCTTCTTTTCCGTTAAGATTCTCAAGGCTTCTTCTGTAAAGTCAGGAGCAATTACGATTTCTATAAAAATTTTATTAATCTCAGCCGCGGTATTTTCATCTATGGGTCTATTCGCAGCAACGATACCGCCAAAGATGGATTTAGGATCTGCCTTATAAGCTTTTACATAGGCATCAAAAATATCATAGCCTGTGCCTACTCCACAAGGGTTGGCGTGTTTTACCGCAACCACTGCTGGCTCGTCAAATTCCTTTAAAGCTTGAACAGCGCCATTGACATCATTGATGTTGTTGAAAGATAGCTCTTTTCCATGAAGCTGAATGGCGTTGGTAAGAGCTCCCTCGTGGGGCTTTACTTCTTTATAATAGTAGGCCTTTTGGTGAGGATTCTCTCCATATCGTAAGGATTGCACTCTCTCATAAGTCAAGGTTAGATTATGGGGAAGCTCTCCGTTAATTTCCTTCCTCAAATATTCTGCAATCATAGCGTCGTAGGCTGCTGTGTGTTGGAAAACCTTTAAAGCAAGCTTATATCTTGTTTCATAAGATACAGAACCATTTTCTTGAAGCTCTTTTATAATCATAGCATAATCAGCAGGGTCACACACAACGATGACATCCTTGTGGTTTTTTGCTGCAGATCGAAGCATTGTTGGGCCACCGATATCAATATTTTCAATGGCTTCTTCCAAGGTAACGCCTTCTTTTAATATGGTTTCCTTGAAAGGATATAGATTAATCACAACTATATCAATAGGTTGAATATTTAGCTTTTCCAGCTGTTGCATATGCTCTTCTTTATCTCGCATGGCCAGAAGGCCACCGTGGACTGCAGGGTGTAGCGTTTTTACCCTTCCATCCAGACATTCAGGAAAGCCTGTTATCTCTGATATTCCTATAACCTGTATACCGTTATCCCTTAATCTGGTTGCAGTTCCCCCAGTAGAAATGATCTCAAAGCCTAGCTGGGAAAGCTGGTGAGCAAACTCTACAATGCCTGATTTGTCCGATACGCTTATTAAAGCTCTCATACATTTCCTCCTCTTCTATATGTAAGAATTTTGGATGGCCTCAATTCTAAACTGCCAAAATTCTTTATTGCCCTTCCTGCCTGCATTTAGCATCAATAAACATCTTAATGGCAGCAGGTAATATACGGTGCTCTACGACAAGCACTCTTTTTGCAAGGGTTTCAGGTGTATCATCTTCCATAACAGGTACCTGCTCTTGGACGATAATATCTCCTGTATCTACACCTTCATCAACATAATGCACCGTGGCACCACTGATCTTTTCTTTGTTTTCAATAACAGCCTTATGAACCCGTTCCCCATAAAATCCCATACCGCAATATTTAGGAATTAAGGAAGGGTGAATGTTGATAATCCTATTTCGATACTTATCAACAATTCTTGGATGGAGAATACTCATGTAACCTGCTAGTACAATGAGCTCCGAACCCGCATTTTCTAGCTCCTCTAGAAGCTTCTGACAATGTATTTCAGGGTCTGGCCACAGCTTTTTACTGATACATACCCCTTTTATTCCATTGTCCGCTGCACGCTGCAATGCATAAGCTGAAGGATTGCTAGATATGACCCTCACAATTTCAGCTCCATCTAAATAGCCATTATGTATATTGTCAATAATGGCCTGGAGGTTGGTCCCCCCTCCTGATACAAGAACTGCTATTTTTAATTTATCTTTACATAAGTTCATGCCAATCTCCTAAGTCTAAGGGTTCTATCCTTATACATCTATTGAGTATCAATGAAAATGCTTACACCAAAGCCACACCTTCACCTTTTACGACTTCTCCGATTATAAAGGCTTTTTCGCCAGCTTGGCTAAGAATTTCTACTACTTCTTGAGCAATCTCAGGCTTTACCACCATCATCATTCCAACGCCCATATTAAATGTGGAGAACATTTCCTTCTCCTCAATATTTCCTTTGCTCTCAATATATTTAAAAATAAGTGGCCTTTCCCAGCTATCTGTTTTAATGGACACACCTAGACCTTTAGGCATAATCCTAGGGATATTTTCAAAAAAACCACCGCCAGTAATATGAAGGATTCCGTTCACATAATGCTTTGAGAGTACAGCATTACAGGCCTTTGAATATATTTTTGTCGGTGTCAGAAGAGCCTCCCCTAAAGTCATGCCCAGCTCTTCCACATAATCCGAAACGGTCATTTCTAGTCTCTCGAAAAATAGCTTTCTAACCAAAGAATAGCCGTTGCTGTGAATACCACTGGAGCCTATGCCTACAATCATATCTCCGCAAGCAATGCGAGAGCCGTCAATCATATTGCTTTTATCTACCACACCTACGGCAAAGCCTGCAATATCGTATTCCCCTGATGCATAAAAATCAGGCATTTCCGCCGTTTCTCCTCCTACCAAGGCACAACCAGCTTCAACGCACCCGTCTGCGATACCCTTTACAATGTCTGCTATTTTCTCTGCTTTTACATGGCCTGTTGCAATATAATCTAGAAAGAATAGCGGCTTCGCCCCTTGACAGAGAACGTCATTGACACACATGGCCACGCAATCTTGTCCTATGGTATCGTGCTTGTCCATTAGGAAGGCAATTTTCAGCTTGGTCCCTACACCATCCGTTCCAGAAACGAGAATAGGTTCCTCCATTTCCTTAACATCCAGCTTATAGAGACTACCAAAGCTGCCCAATCCTGTAAGCACATTTTCATTAAAGGTCTTTTTTACATGGGGCTTCATAAGGCTGACAGCCTTTTCCCCTTCCTTCGTATCTACGCCGGCACTTTTATAAGTCAATTTTTCGTCCATGTCTACTTCTCCTTTCCGGTTATTTCTGATGCCGTATCTTTTGGCTCTTCATCTCCGGTTTTTTCTGATGACCTATCTTTTAGCTCTTCATCCTCTGTCATTCTCGATGCCATGTCCTTTGCCTCTTTATCGGGTAAATCCATTGGATATACTCCGTCGAAACAAGAAGTGCAAGTGTTTTCAGGGGCTAGTCCAATGGATTCAATCAAGCCTTCTACGCTAATATAACCTAAGCTATCCGCCCCGATTTTTTTTCGAATTTCTTCTAAGCTGTAATTAGCAGCAACCAGCTTCTCTGAATTGGGCGTATCAATTCCAAAAAAACAAGGATGAGTTATAGGTGGTGAGGCTACCCTTACATGAACCTCCAAAGCACCCGCATTCTTTAGCATTTTAACAATTTTACCGCTGGTGGTCCCTCTTACAATCGAGTCATCTACCATGACCAGTCGTTTGCCCTTTACATTTTCTTCTAATACATTCAGTTTAAGCCGTACACTCAGTTCTCTCATTCTTTGGTCTGGCTGTATAAATGTCCTACCAACGTATCTGTTTTTGATTAAACCTTCCCCAAAAGGAATACCAGATTCCTCAGCATAACCAATGGCTGCAACCGTTCCCGAGTCAGGAACCGCAATGACCATATCCGCTTCCACAGGATGTTCCCGCGCCAAAACTCTCCCTGCTTTACTTCTTGCCATATAAACACTAATACCATCCATTCGGCTGTCTGGTCTAGCTAGATACACATACTCAAAGGAGCAAATTGCCTTTTTGCACCCCTTCTTGAAAATAACGGACTTTAATTCGTTATCTTCAATGATAACCATTTCCCCAGGAGAAACATCCCGGACAAATTCTGCCCGCAATAAAGGGAATATGCAGCTTTCTGAAGAAAGCACATAGCCGTCTTTTGTCCTTCCGATACAAAGGGGCCGGATTCCATTAGGATCTCTAATACCAATCAATTTATCCCCACTGGTAATGACCAGGGCATAGGCACCCTTAATAATTTCCAAGGTTTCCAGTATGGCTTCTTCTATGGGCTTTTGTCTTACAAATCTAGCTATAAGAGCTGCAATGATTTCAGAGTCAACAGAGGTTTGAAATATTACCCCTCGATCTTGCATTTCATCCCGCAGCAATTCTGCATTTACTAGACTTCCATTGTGTGCCAGGGCAAGGCTTCCTCCCTTAAAATAGACCACTAGAGGCATGGCATTCACTGCATGATTTTCACCGCTAGTAGAATACCTTACATGACCTATTGCAATATCTCCTTGTAACCTACTGATGATTTCATCGTTAAAGACCTCCTGAACAAGGCCCATTTCTTTATAGTATTGAATTTTACCGTCTTTATTAGCTGCAATACCTGCGCTTTCTTGTCCTCTATGCTGCAATGAATGCAGGCCGAAGTAGACGTTTCGTGCATTGTCAGGTTTGCCCGGTGCGTAAACTCCCACCACACCACATTCATCATAAACCTGATCTTCTTCCAACTCCCGAAGCTCGTGGCTTATATCATAATTCTCTCTCATATCATTACCCCTACTTATCATTCTTGTTGAATTCCCTGTCCACTTTGATTACGTCTTCTTCCATTTTAGCCTTATACGCCTTCATTTCCTCCCTTAATATGGGATACTTCACAGATAATATTTGCACCGCAAGAAGACCGGCATTTTCAGCACCATCAATGGCAACAGTTGCCACAGGAACTCCCTTTGGCATTTGAACAATGGAAAGAAGGGAATCCAAGCCATCCAAGGTCGATGACTTGATGGGTAGCCCTATAACAGGCAATGGAGTAAACGCAGCTAGGACACCTCCTAAATGTGCCGCTTTTCCTGCCGCCGCAATAATTAGCTCAAAGCCCTCGTCTTCCGCATTGGTTGCGAAGTTTTCGGCAACCCTTGGTGTTCGATGGGCAGATATAACCCTAGTCTCATACTGAACATTAAATTCTTTCAATACAGCTTCCGCTCTTTCTACAACGGGGTAATCCGACTTACTGCCCATTACGATGGCTACTTTCATTTGGGATCCTCCTAAATACTTATTTAAACTCATACAACAACGATAACTTGAAAAAGGGCTTATATTAAAATATTACCCAAAATATTCTACTCCAGACTCAAAGATCTTCTGATCAACGCTACCTGTGACGTTTTTATATAAGTTCTGACCAAAACGCTCTGAATGAGCCATCTTTCCAAAAATTCTCCCATCTGGAGAGGTGATTCCTTCTACGTCTAAGGCCGATCCAATTTGCTTTCTTGCACTATTGCCAGATAGCAACTCATTAACATCTATATACTGTGTTGCAATTTGGCCATTTTCAATCAGCTGCTTCAGAACCTTTTCACTAGCAGCAAAACGTCCTTCCCCATTAGAAAACGGAAGAGTATGAAGATCTCCCACCTCTACTTTAGATAGCCAAGGGGATTTAATAGATGCAATTCTGGTAGTCACCATGGAAGAAACATGTCGTCCAATTTTATTATAAGTCAAGGTAGGATTGTTCTCATCCTGCTCAACTATTTTGCCGTAAGGAACAAGACCTAGTTTTATCAGAGCTTGGAAACCATTATCTATACCCAACATGAGACCGTCTCGATTTTCTATTAGCTCAGTTACTGCCTCTGAAATAGCGGAATTTCTGAATATAGCTGTAATAAACTTTGCTGCGCCGTCAGGCTCATTGCCGCCACTTAAACCACCGGGTATCATCATCATCTGACAGTCCTTAATCTTATTTGCGAATTCCTTAATAGAGTCTTTCAGTGCCGTTGGGTTTATATTTCTTATTATTTGAAGCTCAGCCACTGCCCCTGCTTTCTCAAAAGCCAGCATAGCATCCACTTCCCCGCTGGTTCCAGGGAAAACAGGTATAAGGACTTTAGGCTTTGCAATTTTTCCGCCAGGCTTTTTCTGATTTCTTTCCTTATAGGATATGACCGGAGTAATTGACGCTTCCTCTTCATCCCTAATGTTAAGAGGGAAGACGGTTTCCAGTGGACTTGTCCAATCCCGGATAACTTCATCCAATGATGCCGCAAATACCTTTTCTTGTCCATCATTCGCTACCAAACGGAAAGAAAGCTCCTCACTTTCCTTGGTTTCACCAATCACTCGAGCCTTTGCCCCAGAGAACAATTCTTCCACATTAAAAGATTTATCAACCTCTAAAAGTAACGCACCATAATCTGGTTCTTGTAGTTCTTCCACTGTAATTCCCTTAAGGTCTACGCCGATTTTATTCCCTACAGCCATTTTTACAAGGGATAAGAATATTCCTCCTCTGCCTATGGTGTTGGCTGCTAGGATTTTTCCATCCACAACCAACTTATTCACAGCTTCCATATTCCTTCTGTATTGTTCAAAATCAAGAATATGATCTTGATCTTTATCCGTAGTTAAATAAACCAGTTGGCTTTCTGTACTTTTTAATTCTGTAGATATAACTTGATTTGCATCCACTGTGCTTGTTGCAAAGGAAATCAGTGTGGGAGGTACATCTAAGTCCATAAAGCTTCCAGACATACTATCCTTCCCTCCGATGGCAGGGATTTTTAATTCTAATTGGGCTTTTAAAGCGCCCAGCAAAGCAGCGAAGGGTTTTCCCCACTTCTTAGGATCTTTCTCCAATCGTTCAAAATACTCTTGGAAGCTCAGCCTTATCTTTGTGTAATCCCCTCCCATAGCCACAATTTTCGTTGCGGACTCCACTACTGCGTAAAGAGCACCATGAAAAGGGCTAAGGGATGATAGCATAGGGTCATAACCATAAGCCATCAAGGTGGAAGTATCTGTATATCCTTCTGTTACTGGCAATTTAGATGCCATCCCTACTGCAGGGGATAGTTGGTATTTCCCACCTAAGGGTAGCAATACCGTGGCGGAGCCAATAGTGCTGTCAAACATTTCTACAAGACCTTTTTGGCTGCAACAATTTAAATCCTTAAGATCTGCCATAAAATCTCTTGGAATGTGTTTAAACTCTCCACTAATATTCGTTACGTGTACATCTGCAACTTGTTGAACACCATTAGTATCTAAAAATTCCCTACTTAAATCAAGAATACAATCCTCTTGCCAGAAAATCCTGAATCTACCTGTATCTGTAACTTCCGCTACAGCAACAGCCTTTAGGTTTTCCTCTACAGCATATCCAATAAAGCCTTCCGCATCTTCCTTGGAAACGACTACCGCCATTCTTTCTTGAGATTCCGCAATAGCAAGCTCCGTCCCATCTAAGCCTCCATATTTTGTGGGAACAAGGTCTAGGTTTACATCAATGCTATCTGCCAATTCCCCAATAGCAACAGAAACACCTCCTGCACCAAAGTCATTGCATCGCTTAATCATCTGAGCTGCCTCTGGCCTTCTAAATAGCCTTTGTAAATTTCTTTCTATAGGAGGATTTCCCTTTTGAACCTCTGCTCCACTTTTCTGAAGAGACTCCTCTGTATGACCTTTGGACGAGCCCGTAGCTCCGCCGATACCGTCTCTACCAGTTCTTCCGCCAACTAGAATAACAACATCTCCCTTTTCAGGCCTTTTCCGTATAACATTTTTGCTAGGAGCAGCACCAATTGTAGCACCAGCCTCCATACGCTTGGCAACATAACCTTCATGATAAATTTCCGACACGTGTCCAGAGGCCACACCAATCTGGTTCCCGTAGGAGCTATAGCCCTGAGCAGCACTTTTAGTTATTTTACGCTGAGGCAGCTTGCCTGGTAAGGTGTCCTGAATCTTGGTTCTTGGATCTCCGCTTCCTGTGACACGCATAGCCTGATAAACATACACCCGGCCAGAGAGAGGGTCCCTAATTGCTCCACCCAAGCAGGTAGCCGCACCACCAAAGGGCTCCATTTCTGTTGGATGGTTGTGGGTTTCGTTTTTAAACATGACCAGCCAGTCTTCTTCTTTTCCGTCCACTACTGCCTTAACCTTAATACTACACGCATTAATTTCATCAGACTCATCTAAGTCCTCCAAAAAACCTTCCTTCTTCAAATACTTTGCTCCGATAACAGCCAGGTCCATTAGGGAAATATCTCGTTCCTGATTGCCATAAGTCTCTTTACGAATAGCAAGATATTCTTCAAAGGCCTTATTAATTACTCTAGTATATCCCCCTTGATCAAAGGTTACTGAATTAATTTTTGTGAAAAATGTGGTGTGCCTACAATGGTCGGACCAGTATGTGTCAAGGACCCTGAGCTCGGTAATCGTTGGGTCTCTTTCCTCGGTTTTATTAAAATATTCTTGAATAAATTTTATATCTTCGTTGCTCATGGCAAAGCCTTGTGCATTTTTATACTCTATTAGCTCATCATGAGACATTTGAGTAAAACCTTCAATAACCGGAACCTTTTCTGGCTCTGTATACGGCTCCTCTAAAGTATGGGGCTTGTCTATGCGAGCTTCCCTGCTTTCAATGGGATTAATACAGTAATCCTTAATCGCCTTTACTTCATCCTTTGTCAGGTCACCTGCTAAAATAATTATTTTAGCGAAATGCACAACAGGGCTTGAGGCTATATTCATTAAACCGATGCATTGCGCCGCTGAATCAGATCGTTGATCAAACTGGCCAGGTAAAGATTCAATGGCAAAATACCAGCTGCCTTCTTCTATAGGCAATTCTTCATCATAGACCGCATCAACGGCAGGTTCTGAAAAGACAGTATATTTTGCTGCTTCATAAGTCTTTTCATCAATTCCTTCTATATCATAACGGTTTACCACTCTAAGCTCTGAAATCCCCTTAATATTTAAGTTTTCTTTAAGCTCAAAGTATAGGTCCTTTGCTTCTATCGCAAATTCTTTCTTTTTTTCAACATAAATTCGTCGTACCATGGGCCTTCCCCTTTCCATAATCGAATTTTATCCTATACATCCTGTGTAATTGTTCGTGTTTTATTCGTGTTAAGCGCTTTTATATAAAAATATTATCATGTTTTACCCCATATATCAAACGTTATATGGGATTATGTGTGATTTTTATTGCGAATTTACGAACATTCTCTTGTTTACACTCTCAACTCTTCGCATAATCTTCTCCTAGTCTACTGGATTTTTATTTTTTTGCATCTCACGATTTGAAGGATAAAAAAGACCGAAGTATTTCTACTTCGGTCTTATGTTTTGTTTATTTCTATATTTTATATGCTTTATGTCATGATTTTTCTTTTTTTAGTTAGTTGCCTGAACCATATCCGTTAGAGGTTAAATAGCTATCGATGTTATTCATCGTGGACATTACTCTTGTTGCGTATCTAGTGGAATGACTTCCTCGATTTACGCGAGACGGACCTTGGTTATATGCGGAGAATCCTTTGACTAAATCGCCTTTATAGGCATTAATATTATTACTTAGATACATAGCCCCGAAATTAATACTGGTTTGTGCATCCAGCAGTTGGGCTGTGGATAATCCATATGCTCTTCCAGTAGCCGGCATAACCTGCATCATACCTAAAGAACCACTGCCTCCCTTGGCTTTTGGGTTAAAGGTACTTTCACGTTGTGCTACTGCCATTAAAATTTTTTCATCAATGTTGTAGACCTCAGCGGCCCTTTTAAACATGAATACTAATTCTTGAGCCCTACTTGTTGTGTAATTCTTGTTACAGCCTTTAATATAGTTTACTAGCCCTTGGTTGTATTTGGATTCCGCTTCCTCCCAGTAGGATTTCGCATTTTTCTCCTCTTGTGTGCTTAAGTATGTTCCAACATAGGGATCATAATACAAGTCCCAGCCTAATCCTTCTTCCCCTACCAAAGCTCTCATTGGTAGGTATACAATATCATCCTTGGCCAGTACCGGATATTCCTCCAAATCTACTTCCTCTGCAAACAACGTGGGCATCTTAATAATAATATCATTGATGGCATCGTCGTTGGCGTCAGTCTCTGTTGTCTTTTCCTCTTTAGAAGGATCTTCTGTTAATTCTGATTCTTTCTTGTCCAGTTGATAGATAAAAACCTTTGCGTCAGAAAGGACTTCAGCCTTTACATCCTTGTAATCATTAACAAATGATCTTTCACTGATATTAAGCCTAGTTGGCTCCTTCTTCATTAATTTTAGTGTGCGGCTTTCCCAATTCATATCTGCTTCTATTCCGCAAATCTCCAACATTTCTGTTGTGAGTGGAAAATAGGTTGTATCCTTATATAGGAAAAATGGATACTGCAGTTGATTATTAGCTATTTTCTCTCCGTTTATAGTTATGTCCTTAATAAAAAAATCTCCTTGAATGTTTTCTTCAGCATATATAGAAATAGAAGAGTGTTTATGGTAATCTAAAAGTACAATAAACGGCAGCCATAAATACAAAAAGTAATTGCCAGTACAAACCTAACAATATACCCTATTAAGTGACTAAAGCTTATAGGGAGGAAAGGAAGTGCTGACAATTACACAAGTAAATTATATCCGAGAACTGTTCTTTTTGGAAGGGAAAACCTACTCTGAAATTAACAAAATGACCGGAAAGAACTATCGCACCATTAGGAAATATGTTGAAATGGATAATTTCAACCAGAAACACCATAAGGCCAAAAGGCCGAACAGGACTGATGTATTAAGACCTATCATCAACAAATGGCTAACTGAAGATAAATCAAGACATTACAAACAAAGACACACTGCAAAGAGGGTCTATGATCGACTAAAAGAAGAGCACCCTGAGATTTTAACAGTCTCAGAGAGAACCGTAAGAAATATCGTCAAAGAAGAAAGAGAAAAGGTTTTCGGATCAGATGATGCCTACCTTCTCCTTGAGCATCCAGGAGGTGAAGCCCAAGTTGACTTTGGAAGCTTTGAAGCATTTGAAAACGGCTCTATTAAAAAGTTTCATGAGCTCATCTTGTCGTTCCCAAAATCCAATGCAGGCTTTGCAGTGGCAACCAGGAGTGAAACAAGAGAAGCCCTCCTTGAAGGCCTTGTTACAATATTTAATTTCATAGGCTATGTTCCAAGTGCGATATGGTTTGACCAAATGTCATCAGCAGCCCTTAGAACCCGAGATGAAAAAGGTCTTGTCAAAGTAAATGACTTCGTAATGCGATTCTCTACCCATTATGGATTTAATGTTAAGTTTTGCAATTCAAACAGTGGCAATGAAAAAGGCAATGTAGAGAACAAAGTGGGTGCAATTAGGCGTAATTTGTTTGTTCCAGAGCCTACAGTCACTGACCTTGACTTATTTAACTGCCACCTTCTTAAGAAGTGTCTTAAGAGAAACAAAGAGCTTCATTACCGCTACAAAGAGCCCATAGAAAAGCTCTTTGAAGATGAAAAATCATTGATGATACCAGTTAACAAGGTTCCTTTTGATACAGCAAGGTATGAGACAAGAAAGGTAAACAAGTATGGACTTATTGAATATTCATCATGCAGTTACTCAGTAAGCCCCAAGTATGTTGGACAATTCGTGATGCTTAAGGTAATGGCCAATGAGATAGAGATATTTTCAAAAGACCTCTCAGAAAGAATTACTGCGCATCAAAGATTGTTTGAAAAAGATGGTGAGTCAATTAATTACATAGACTTTATCGACATCATAAAGGTAAGGCCAAATGCATTGAAATACTCAGGAATCTACTCTCTGTTGCCAGATTCATGGCAGGATTACCTTCAATCCCTAGATAAGGATTCCTTTAAACAGGCCTTTGAAATCTTAAAAATGATACTCCTTGAAGACGATATGGATTATGCAGATAGGGTTCTAAGAGAAACAGCAAAGCATGATTCCAAATCACCTGAAGCCATAGGGGTAACATACAAGAGACTCAAGGAAAACAGCATAATCTATGATAGCCCAATCCAACTTCCTTCAGATTTACCTCTTTACGAGGTTGATACATCACAATACGACATACTTATGAGAGGTGGTTATCAATGAGGGAAGAGATTAGCCAATATCAAAGGAAACTAAGGCTATCAAACAGCCTTATGGAAATCTATCCGGCAATCAAAGCTCAGAGTCAAGAAGAGTTCCTTCTCAAGCTTCTAAAAGAACTCTATGAAGACCGTGAGGAGAAAAGGCGAATCAGAAACCTAAACAATGCAGGATTCCAAGTATTAAAATCCCTTAACGGGTATGATTTTTCACAAATCAGATTTCCGGAAGGCCTACAACTTCACAATGTTGAATCCTTATCCTTTCTTGAAAAGAAAGAGAATCTGATACTTTACGGATCAGTTGGAACCGGCAAGACCCATCTGTCTGTGGCTCTTGGAGTTAAAGCAATCAATCAAGGCAAGAAAGCTGTGTTTTACCGTGTTCACGACTTGATTAATGAGCTTGAATCAGACGATATGAAGAAAGTTGCTAGGACACACAAGAAAATACATCAAGCTGACCTGTTGATACTTGATGAATGGGGTTACCTTCCCCTTCATCAAGAAGGCGCCAGACTTTTGTTTGACATCATCTCATCATGTTATGAGACTAAAAGTGTTATTATCACTACTAATATTGAGTTTGGCAGGTGGAAAGGCTTCCTGTTTGATGAAAAGCTCACAGCTGCAATAGTCGATAGACTCGTACATCATTCACACATGTTGATATTTACAGGGAAAAGCTACCGTATGACAAATTCATTAATGAGGTAGTCCAGGTTGGTACTGGTAATTGCATTTTTGATTGCCAAAAGTTGCATTTTGATATTGCCAAACACAGAAGAGAAAACTAAGATTGCCAATGAAAGCCACACAGATATAAGCTTCTTTGTCATATTCTGTTTTTTCCTCTCTTTCTTTTTAGCCTTTTCAAGCTTTTGCTATTATACCATTTTTGCATTAAATGTATACCCTTTTTTAAATTTTTATTTTGTGCAATGGATTTTTAGCTTGAAACTTCAACATTCTCCTGGGATTATCCTCATCCCTCCACTCCCTTTTATAGCAAAATACGACATTTCCCCATATATTAAAACTCGGCATAATCGGAAGATTACCGACATGCCGAGTTTTTTAGGAAATCAATTTTTACAACAATCTATCAAATCGATAGGTTTTTATGGTTTTACAGTTTGAATTCAGCCTTTACATCGATGATGGATTCTTCAAGCTTAGCAAGAACGATATCAATCTTTTCGTATGATAATACTGCAGGAGGCTCAATTCTTACTGTCTTAGCATTTACTAATGTACCTGCTGTCATGACTTGTCTCTGGAATAGGCCTTTTACTACTGCATAGCCAACTTCAGCTTCTGGGAATTCCATAGCGATAAGTAGACCAGCTCCTCTAACAGCCTTAAGAACTGTAGGATACTTCTCCATAAGAACATTTAGTTTTTCCATGAAGTAGTCGCCTTTTTCTTTTGCCATCTTTGGAACGTCATTTTCAAGCATGAATTTGATTGTTGCAATAGCAGCAGAGCAAGCAAGTGGATTTCCACCGAATGTAGGTGATCCTAGAATCCAAGGATTGTCGATTAACTTGTCAACCCACATGTTTGGTCTTGCGATGATACCGGTAATAGGCATGATACCGCCACCAAATGCTTTTCCGAAAGTCATGATGTCTGGAGTAACGTTTTCAACTTCTACTCTCCACATGGTTCCGCATCTTCCCATACCAGTCTGGATTTCATCTACGATCATGGCTACGCCATATTTATCACAGATTTCTCTGACAGCTGTCAAATATCCTTCTGGAGGAATAATAACGCCTGCTTCACCTTGAACTGGCTCAATGATAACTCCAGCAACCTTTTCACCTACAGTGTGAAGGTTCTTGATTGCAGTTTCCATTGCTTCTGCATTACCATACTCAACGTGTTGTACTTGCTGTACTAATGGTAAATAGTCTTCTCTGTATGCACCTTTACCACCCATGGAGATCGCTCCGATGGATTTACCGTGGAATGCGCCTACTGTTGATATGTAATATCTTCCGCCTGTAGCTAATCTGGCTAGCTTAAGAGCCATTTCTACTGCTTCTGCTCCGCCGTTTGTAAAGAAACAATATTGTAAATCTCCAGGAGTGATCATAGCTACTAATTTTGCAAGATATCCTCTTAATGGGTCAACCAGTTCCTGGCTGTGAAGTGCATATCTATCCAACTGAGCCTTAACAGTCTTTAAGATTTCAGGGTTTCTGTGTCCACATGTATAAATTCCGAATCCGCCAAGGCAGTCGATAAATTCTGTTCCATGAACGTCTTCAAAATGGTCTACTGAATCTGTCCATTCAACAAATGCAGCGTCTGTAGATACAGATTTTCTATACTCCAACCATCCTGGGTTTACGTTGTTATTGAAGTTTTCAATGGAGTCTTTAATAATTGTATCCGCCTCTTCTTTTGTTAAGTCGCCACCTTCGATGTAGCCTATGATTCTTTTCGCTTCTTGCAAAGCTAATTCCTTATTAGTTGCAGTCATTTTGTACCTCCTCAAAATTTAACTTTTATTCTTCGAGAAATAAGCATCCTGACCCTACTTATATACAAGAAGCGTGCCAACCCTATAATTTTCTGAAAATTACAATAAAAATGCTCATTTACCATGTGGAGTTTCAATGAGAAGAAACATTTTGTTTTTTGCTTGCAAAGCTACCCGGAGGAACTCACCAGTGAGAAAAAACTTAATAAAAGTCTATATATTGAGAATTTTATCTCAGTTTTGATACTATTATTCAAAATATTTTCATTTGTTTATATTTTCACTACTTAGTAAAGTTATCAAAGTATCCTTGAATATAGATAAAAGGTGTACCCTTATCTCCGCTACCTGAGGTTAAATCGCAAAGTGATCCAATTAAATCCGTCAATCGTCTTGGTGTAGTTCCCAATGCCGCCATAGAATCGCCGAGATTATCATCCTTTTTTTCAATATATTCCTTAATGGCCGTTTGGAGGTCGTCGCCCTTCAAATGAGCAAAGTCATTATCAGCCAGATATTTTAATTTAATCTCATTTGGCGTTCCCTCAAGCCCTTTTGTATAGCCTGGTGAAACAACAGGATCAGCTAGTTCCCATATTTTCCCCACTGGATCCTTAAATGCTCCGTCTCCATAAACCATAACTTCTATGCGTTTGCCGGTTTTTTCTTCAATGATTTCTTGGATTCGATTGACAAAATTAGTACAATCATTAGGGAAAAGCTTCACAGTGTCTTCTGTAGCTGTATTAGATCCGAGAATTCCATATTTAGTATTATACCCACTACCATCAACACTCTCAGTAAGTATCTCATCCATGCCTACTACAGTTCTTGCGCCAGCCTCTTTTAGGATTCTTTTACTTCGGTGCCTGGAATGAATATCACAAACTAAAACATCTTGAGTGTATTCCAATACAGTCCGTGGGTTATTAGAGAAAATAACCTCCACAGAAGCGCCTTCGGATTCTATGATTTCCTTGTAATAAGATACATAATCTACTCCAGTAAAAGTATGTCTTGGCTTCCCAAAGATCTTTACGAACTCCTCTTCTGTTAACACGTCTCTATAGCAATCCACATTTGTATCGTCAATATCCTTATCTACCAATCGATTTCCAACCTCATCACTTGGATAACTCAACACCAATACAACCTTTTTGCAGCTTCTTGCTATACCGTGTAAGCAAACGGCAAACCTATTTCTGCTCAATATTGGGAAAACAACGCCTATAGTGTCTCCACCAAGCTTTTTCTTTACATCTGTTGCAATTTGCTGAACAGATGCATAGTTTCCTTGGGCTCTTGCCACCACGGCTTCTGTTATAGCCAATATATCCCTATCTCTGATAGTAAATTCTCCTGCACTTTCCGCATTGAGTACGGTATCCACTACAATCTCTTCTAGATTATCGCCTTCTCTGATAATGGGAGCTCTAAGCCCTCTTACCACTGTACCTACTAATCTTTCCATTCAATTTCCTTTCTTACTCCGGCTCCTAAGAGTAGGGCGCACCTTACTAATATTTGTCACCATACTCCCATTCTCGGAGAACTATTAAACATTTTTGGAAAAGCAAAAAACCTTTCCAGTATATTACATCATGCATTTCTCATGTAGCTTACATATTTTTAGTATTTCCATGGCATAAGAATTATAGCATTTTTTTATACTGGTTCAAAGGGATTCCAAATATATAAGACAACTTTTTTGAAATTTTTGTGGTAAAATATGTGGTAAAATATAATGTAATTATTTTTTAGCGAAATTTGTTTATTCTTCTGTATACAAATTTTGACAGGAGGTAGCTTTTTATGATAAATCAGGTTCAAAAACGAGTTTTAATACTTGCATTGCGTGCAGGAGAGCTAATGATGAGAAGCGGCGCGGAGGTTTCGCGGGTAGAAGACACAGTTACTCGAATCTGCAAAGCCTGCAAGATTCCTTATGTGGAGGTCTTTGCCTTAACCACTGGAATTTTTGTGTCCGTGGATAAAGGCTCCCAAGACAGTGACATGCATACCTTTATTAAAAGAATCGAATCCACCAGCATCGACTTAGATAAAATTTCGAAAATTAATCAATTTTCTAGGGAGTTTTCTAACACAGACCTGTCCATGGACGCAGGTTTCGAAATACTAAAAGAGATTGCAAAAAGGAAACCATATAACATTTGGGTTCGAATTCTCGGCGCTTGTTTGGTTTCTTCTTTTTTCTGCCTTATATTCGGGGGCGCCCCTATTGATTTTGTGAGCGCCTTTATAATTGGAGCCTTCAGCTATATTGCTTCTATTTTATTAGATAAGGTTGAAACCAACCCGTTTATACGAGGTTTCCTTTGCTGTGCTATGTCAACATTTTTGGCCATCATTGCTACTAATATTGGCCTTGGCGCTAATGTCAGCTCCATCATTATCGGATCCATTATGATTTTTCTACCTGGAGTAGCCATTACTAATGCTGTACGAGACACCTTATCCGGTCACATGTTAGCTGGCGTCACAAAAGGAATAGAAGCTGTGATTATTGCCATTTCCCTAGCGGTAGGTGTAGGCTTTGCCTTTGAGGTATGGCAAACTTTAGGGGGTATCATACAATGATTTTATCTTTTGTCTTTGCATTTTTTTCTACGCTAGGCTTTTGCATACTCTTCCATGTTCCGATACGCCATATTATTCCCGCATCATTTGTTGGAGGCAGTGGCTGGCTTATTTATACCTATCTTACATCTACAGGTTCCCATAAGATATTAGCATGCTTTGTAGGAGCTTGTGGCGTAGCTATATTAAGTGATATCTTTTCAAGAACCTTTAAAGATGCCTCTACCATATTTATTATTCCCGGCATACTGCCCTTGGTGCCAGGAGCTGGAATGTATTATACAATGCTTGCTATTTTAGACGGAGATCTTGAGAAGCTGGCTGTTGTAGGAACAGAAACAATTTTCATGGCAGGAGCGATAGCCGTCGGACTCCTGGTTGTTGCCTCGATAGCTAGAATAGTAACCAACATCTTAAAAAACATTTCTTTATTAAGGCAGTCATAAATGTGGGGAAGCGAAAACAACTTCCCCCCTTTAAATATACTGAAGCGTTGAGAGTATCAAGGCCCTGATCTGGCGATGAGAACGCAGCCACTGCTCCGGCCCTAGGTGTGAACAGTAACGATGTTTTAAATATTTTTTGAAGGGTATTAAAAAACCATAGACATATGATAAGGTTAGGCTTATAATAATGTGGAGGGCTGTAGCATACTCAGCCATTTATTTTTAACTCATAGTTAGCTCCAGCTAACTTCTTGGAGGTGTTGACAAAATGAGACTAGATTCTTTAAAAATAGGCCATAAGGCTGTTATTAAATCCGTAGGAGGAGAAGGTGCTTTAAGGCGTCGCCTTCTAGATATGGGATTGACTCCTAATACAACTGTAATGGTGAGAAAGGTTGCCCCTTTGGGTGACCCTATTGAGCTGCATCTTCGTAATTATGAGCTTACCATTAGGCAGGAAGACGCAAAAAAAATTGTAATCGAAGAGGTGGCCCAATGAATATAACACTAGCACTAGCAGGAAATCCTAATAGTGGGAAAACTACATTATTTAATCAAATGACAGGGAGCAACCAAAGAGTTGGAAATTTTCCTGGTGTAACTGTGGAAAAAAAGGAAGGTGAAATCCGCGGTCACAAAGGAGTGATTATTGTTGACCTACCCGGGATCTATTCCCTGTCCCCTTATACAGCAGAAGAGGTGGTAACTCGTGATTTCCTGATCAAAGAAAAGCCTGATGCCATAGTAAATATTATCGATGCCACTAATATAGAAAGAAATATGTATTTAACCCTACAGCTCATGGAGCTTGGTATTCCTATTATTCTTGCTCTCAATATGATGGATGAAATTAGAGGGAATGGGGGTTCTATTGACATTCAAAAGCTTCAGGATGAGCTAGGAATTCCTGTGGTACCTATATCAGCAAGTAAGAATGAAGGTGTGGACGAGCTGACTCATCGGGCTATTAAGACCGCTGAGGATAAGCTAAAGCCAAAGCGTATAGATTTTTGTGAAGGCCATGTACATACTGCCATTCACTCCATTGAGCACCTTATTGAAAATGAAGCAGATGTGGCAGGTCTTCCCCTAAGGTTTGCTGCCACCAAGGTAGTAGAAGGCGATGAGCTGGTCATGAATGATCTAAGACTAAAGGATCCTGAAATAGATATTATCGGCCATATTGTAGAGGATATGGAGGATCATCTACAAACAGATAGAGAGGCTGCCATGGCTGATATGCGCTATTGTTTTATCGAGGAAATTTGCGCCGATACGGTGATAAAGGCAGAATATAGCAAAGAATACATTCGATCCGTTAATATTGATAAATTATTGACTCACAAATACCTGGGAATACCTGTTTTCTTAGGCATTATGTTGTTAATTTTTTGGCTAACCTTTGGGGTAATTGGTACACCTCTAAGTGATTTGCTAGTACTGGGGATTGATGAGTTAACAGAAATTACTGATGCAGCACTTTCCTCTGCTAATGTTAGCCCTGCACTCCACTCACTGGTCATAAACGGCGTCTTTGCAGGTGTTGGAAGTGTGCTTTCCTTCCTTCCCATAATTGTGATTCTGTTTTTTTTCCTATCCATATTGGAGGACACCGGCTATATGTCAAGAGTAGCCTTTGTAATGGATAAATTGCTTAGAAAGATTGGCCTTTCAGGCCGCTCCTTTATCCCTATGCTCATTGGTTTTGGATGTTCCGTTCCAGCCATTATGGCTACCAGGACCTTGCCCAGTGAAAGGGACCGGAAGATGACCATCATACTGACCCCATTTATGTCCTGTAGCGCAAAGTTGCCTATTTATGCCTTATTCACGGCAGTTTTCTTTAGAAATTATCAGGCTCTAGTCATGATTTCCCTTTATATTCTTGGAATCGTAGTAGGAATCCTTGTTGCACTTTTATTGAAAAGGACTATTTTCGAGGGGAATCCTGTACCCTTTGTCATGGAGCTACCTCCATATCGTATGCCATCTACGCGAAGCGTTTTATTAAAAATGTGGGATCGGGCCTTAGATTTTATAAAGAAGGCTTTCACCATTATCTTTGTAGCAACTATTATTATTTGGCTCCTTCAAAGCTTTGATTTTGGTTTTCATATGGTGGCAGATGCTGGTAATAGTATGTTGGCATCACTGGGCAAAACCATTGCGCCGGTATTTAAGCCTCTTGGTTTTGATGACTGGAGAATAGCCACAGCCCTGGTTACAGGCCTATCAGCTAAGGAAGCCGTGGTGAGTACCTTAGCCATACTTCTTGGAGCAAGTGACCCAAGCTCTTTGGAAGCCCTGCTTTCTCAGATCTTTACTCCAATATCCGCTTTTGCTTTCCTAGTGTTTTCCCTGCTTTATATGCCTTGCGTAGCTGCTATGGCTGCTGTGAAAAGGGAAATGGGTGGCTGGATAAGCGCAATTTTAGTAATGACTTTCCAGACAGTCACAGCGTGGATTGTTGCCGTTATATTTTATCAAATCGGTTCACTGCTTTTTTCTTAGGATTTTAACAGAATTTTCTTGCAATTTAAAATAATTGTGCTATAATAAATGCAAGACGAAGATATTGGAAGAAAAGGAGGTAACCCAGAGGGGTTAGCAAAAGTTATTCCAGTATTAAGTGAAAGAGGGTGATTCCACCAGAAATGTCAGTCGAAACGTCTATTTAACGCCAATCATGGTATTCACATGATTGGCGTTATTCATTTAATAAGGTAAGATTTAGGACCTGGGGAAGATTGTCTTTAAAGCAGAACGTGAAACCTCTTACTAATTTTGATGCATAGCATCAAAAAATGGCGGACTGCGTAAAAACACTCTCTCCCAGGCTGATTTAGTCAGATTCTATGTTGAATTAGCCCCAATTAAATTAAAAACTGCTGAACAAGCTGGTCTCTTTCAAACTTGTTCAGCAGTCATTATTTAAATCTTCTTGCTCGGCGTCCGCCTTCTTTTACGTTCATTCGTGTCAGCGACTTAGCAATGGCTATTTTGGCCCGCGCAATCTCGGAATCATTTTGGCTAGGTGATTTTAACCAGTTTTCTGCTCTTTCTTTTTCAAGCTTGGCCCTGGCTACGTCAATATCCTCCGGCCATTCTGCCGCATCAGTGAAAATAATTATATAATCTTTAATATCAATATATCCGCCGGCAATGGCTGCAACCTTATATTCTTGCGCTCCAGCCTCACGAAACCACAGCTCTCCCACGTCTAGGAGCTTACAGGCCCAAGAATGGTCGGCCATAAACCCCTCTTCTCCCTCTAATGTCCTAACGATAACGATTTCTACATCGCCCTTATAGAAAAGCTTTGAAGGCGTAATAACCTCAAGCTTGAAACTCTTAGCCATTGTATACTCCTTACCCTATCCTAAGCTTTACTTTTATTATATCTTTCAACGACTTCGTCAATACCGCCAGCAAATAGGAACATAGATTCAGGGATTTCATCATGTCTTCCTTCAATGATTTCCTTGAAGCTTCTGATGGTTTCCTTTAGTGGGATATACTTTCCTGCCATACCGGTAAATTGTTCGGCAACGTGGAATGGTTGGGATAAGAATCTTTGTACCTTTCTGGCCCGCGATACGACCAGCTTATCCGAATCAGATAATTCATCCATACCAAGTATGGCAATGATATCCTGTAAATCCTTATATCTTTGGAGAATTTCTTGAACAGCTCTAGCCGTTTGGTAGTGTTCTTCTCCTAGAATCATTGGATCCATTATCCTTGAACTTGATTCAAGAGGATCAACAGCAGGATAAATTCCAAGCTCTGTAATTGACCTTGAAAGTACAGTTGTCGCATCAAGATGGGCAAAAGTTGTTGCTGGCGCCGGGTCAGTCAAGTCATCGGCTGGTACATAAATAGCTTGCACTGAGGTAATGGAGCCTTTCCGTGTAGATGTGATTCTTTCCTGAAGAGCACCCATTTCTGTGGCTAATGTAGGCTGATATCCAACAGCACTGGGAACCCTGCCTAGAAGAGCAGATACCTCAGATCCTGCCTGAGTAAACCTAAAGATATTATCGATAAAGAGCAATACATCCTGATGCTCCTGATCTCTAAAATGTTCTGCCATTGTCAATCCTGTTAAGGCTACACGCATTCTGGCACCCGGTGGCTCATTCATCTGTCCGAATACCATGGCCGTCTTTTCAATGACACCCGATTCTATCATTTCGTAATATAAATCATTTCCTTCTCTAGTACGCTCTCCCACGCCTGCAAAAACGGAAATACCACCGTGCTCCTTAGCAATATTATTAATCAATTCCTGAATCAGTACGGTTTTTCCTACTCCAGCTCCCCCAAAGAGTCCAACCTTCCCGCCTTTTGTGTATGGAGCTATCAGGTCAACAACCTTAATTCCTGTTTCAAAAACCTGTGCACTTGTTTCCTGCTCTTCAAATTCAGGAGCTTTCCTATGAATGGGCATTCTATTCTCAGTCTGTACAGGGCCTTTATCATCAATTGTATCACCAATTACATTGAAAAGCCGGCCGAGAACTTCATTGCCTACTGGAACGTTGATTGGTCCCCCAGTATCCGTAGCCTCCATACCCCTTCTTAAGCCATCTGTAGAAGACATGGCGATGCATCTTGCCACATCATCACCAATATGCTGTGCCACCTCGGCTACAATTTTCCTATCTTCAATATGTATGTGGATGGCATTTAACAGCTCTGGCTTCTCCTCCGAAGGAAACTTTATGTCTATTACGGGCCCTATGACCTGATTTATAATACCCTTATGCTTCAATTCATTCACCTCTTATTTAACGCGTCAGCACCACCGACGATCTCCGATATCTCACTAGTAATAGCCGCCTGCCTTGCCCTATTAAAATACAGGGATAGGTCTTCAATCATTTCCCTTGCGCTATCCGTTGCATTCTCCATAGCTATACGTCTTGCGGCATGTTCGCAGGTAGCGGATTCAATAATGGCGGTGTATATCATAATCTCTACATACTTGGGGATCAGATAGTTGAACACTTCTTCAACGGAGGGTTCATACTCCACATACCTTTCAAGTTCAGGAAATGCGGGGTCCGGCGTTGCCTCAAAAGGTAGAAGAGTCTCTATCAATACCTTCTGCTCTAAGGAACTTATAAAAGAAGTGTATACTAGCATAACCTCATCCACGATTCCTTGGTCGTACATTTCAATAATGGGTTGGCTAATATCACGCGTGTGCACAAAAGATATGTTTTCAGGAGGCAGCATATACTCGCTATGGATTTGATAGCCTTTCTTCTGAAAATAATCTCTCCCCTTAGATCCAATAGCTACGATAACCGGTTCATCTAAGTCCGTATTTATTTCCTCTTCAGCTGCTTTAATCACATTATTGTTAAAGCTTCCACATAGCCCTCTTGAGCTTGTTATAATAATGTAGGCCGTATTTCTAATTTCCCTATTACCCTTTAAATATCTTTTAGGGATGTCATCTACGTGATTACAGATTTCTTGTATGGACTCGATGACATAGTGAAAATTCTCCCGATTCTTCTCAAAGATACGCATGGCTTTTGTAAGCTTCGCTGAAGACACTAGCTTCATAGCATTGGTGATATGTTCCATGCTTCTTATGCCTTTTATTCTACGTTTTATGTCCCTCATATCCCCTGCAGCCATTTGTTCATCTCTCCTCTACAAAACTATGACCAATCTTCTTCAGATCTAAGGTCTATAAATTCCTCTATAGCAGCTTTCAGCTTTTGTTCTAAATCATCATCCAACTTTCCGGTAGCTTTTATTTCCCTACCGATATGAGGATAATGAGTATCCATGTATGTATACAAATCTTTCTCAAATTTTTTAATATCTGAAACATTTATATCCTTTAAAAGTCCATTGGTTGCAGCATAGATGATCATCGTCTGATGCTCTACCTTAATTGGAAAATACTGAGGTTGCTTTAAGATTTCCATTAATCTTACCCCGTGATCCAAAAGCTCTCTAGTAGATTTATCCAGATCAGATCCAAATTGAGAAAAGCTTGCTAGCTCTCGATACTGAGCAAGCTGAAGCTTTACTCTTCCCGAAACCTTTTTCATGGCTTTAATTTGTGCATCGCCACCTACACGAGATACGGAAATTCCTGCATTTACTGCAGGTCTTTGTCCAGCGTAGAATAGCTCTGATTCCAAGAATATCTGACCATCAGTGATGGAAATGACATTCGTGGGGATATATGCAGAAACGTCACCTGCTTGAGTTTCGATAATAGGTAGTGCTGTAATAGAGCCCCCACCAAGATCATCAGAAAGCTTAGCAGCTCTTTCTAGCAGTCTGCTGTGCAGGTAAAATACATCTCCAGGGAAGGCTTCTCTTCCCGGAGGCCTTCTAAGTAATAAGGACATGGCTCTATAAGCCACCGCATGCTTAGACAGGTCATCATAAATGATGAGTACATCTTTACCTTGGTACATAAATTCCTCTGCCATAGCGCAACCTGCATAAGGTGCTAAATATTGCAGTGGAGCCACTTCACTGGCTGTGGCGGATACGACAATAGTATAGTTCATAGCACCCCTATCTTCTAGGGTTTGTACCAGCTGAGCCACTGTGGATTGTTTCTGCCCAATGGCTACATAGATGCAAATGACATCCTCCTCTTGCTGGTTTATGATTGTATCAATTGCGATGGCCGTCTTACCTGTCTGCCGGTCTCCGATGATCAATTCTCTTTGGCCTTTGCCAATTGGAATCATGGAGTCAATGGCTTTGATGCCCGTTTGAAGTGGCTGATAAACCGATCTTCTTTGTAAAACACCGGGGGCCTCATTTTCTACCGGTCTGGTCTTTATTGTGTTAATAGCTCCCTTGCCATCTATGGCTTGGCCTAGCGCATTCACTACGCGACCTATTAATTCAGGTCCTACAGGAACCTCAACGACTCTTCCCGTCGGCCTTACAATATCGCCTTCTTTAATTTCCCTATCGGGGCCAAGAATGACCACCCCGACATTGTCTTCTTCTAAGTTCAAAGCCATGCCATAGATTTCTCCTGGGAATTCCAGAAGCTCTCCTGACATGCAATTTTTTAAACCGCTTACACGGGCTATACCGTCTCCCACCTGTTGCACGGTTCCAAAATCAGAAATTTCTGTTTCGCCTTTATATCTTTTTATTTGCTCTTTTATCGCTATACTGATTTCTTCCGGCTTCAAATTCATCTATACCACCCCTTGCTCCCTTGCTGGTTCATATTTTCTCTGGATGCGTTATAAGCATGAATATTATATTCGCTTAATGCTGCCCTCAAGATCCTGAAGCCGTTTCCTGATGGATGCATCAATTATTTTATCATCTACTATAATTTTTACTCCACCTAAAAGCGATGGATCTAATTTGTTGGCAAGCTTCACTCTCTTGTTTATCAACCTTCCTGTGTTCTTCTCAAATGAACTTAATTGATCCTCTGTGAGAGGTTCGACGGAATAAACGATTCCTGCTGAAATTTTAAGCTCTTCTTCCACTATATGTTGGAAATCTATATACATTTTTAAGAATTCATAGGTTTCCGCACTGATTCGCCCTTCAAAAACATTACGAATCATTTCCTTTTTCTCATCACTTGAGATGGTAGGTGTTCGAAGCAGCTCATGAAATTCCTGTTCTTCACGTAACAAGGAGCCTATGTATTTCATTTCCTCCAGAATTGAATCATTCACTTCACTGGCATTTTCTTTTATGGCCTTGCTCTCTTTCTTTTTATCCTTTAATTCTGCCATTTATCTGTACCTGCCTCAATCACTTTTCCGATGAACATTTGCTGTTCCTTATGATCCAATTGCTTTTCCAGTATTTTTTCAGTTGCGTAAATAGCTAGCTCTGCAATCTCCTGACGCATACCATTGATAGCCATTTTCTTTTGTCTTTCTAATTCCAGCTCTGTCTTTTTCCGGATTTCAACAGCTTGATTTTCGGCTTCTTTTAAAATATTTTTTGCCTGTTCATCAGCCTTTACCTTCGCTTCTTTAATAATTGCTCTTCCTTGCTCTTCCAGATCACTGATTTGATGCTCTAAGGATTCTTTCGCCTTCATTGCCTCTTGCTTGGTATGCTCAGCACTTTCAATAATATCAATGGCCTGGTTGTTCCTCTCTTCTATTACTTTATTAACTCTTCCAAACAGAATCTTTTTTAATACAAACAACAATATGATAAAGTTCACTAGGGTAGCGAAAATTGTAAATAGATTAGCTTCCATATAAATCCCCCTTTCAGGCTTATTTCTATCATAGGAATCTATGATAGGATGCACTAATATACAAAAATAAGAAGTATTGAAACAATTAGCGCATAAAGGGACGTAACTTCTGCAAAAGCAATACCCAGTATCATTGTTGAAGTGATGTCTGATTTCGCCTCTGGCTGCCTTGCTATCGCTTCTACTGCCTTACCACCGATGGTTCCTATAGCAATCCCTCCACCTATTACTCCAATAGCGGCGATACCTGCTCCTAATGCAATTAATCCTGTTTCCATATTTAATCCTCCTGTAAATATTCTTTCTATAACACCTGTCCGCTTTTTTAGCAACAGTTTGTAGACAGTTTGTTAAGCCCTGTTTAAGAACTTTTTATCAATTCTCATGAGTTCACTGCCAGCTTTAAAAATATCAATCCGATTTAATCAACGGCATCAACGGTTTTCAAAGCATTAATGCCCCAATGCCATCTTTGTATTTACCATAGTCAGCTTAATAAATACATAAGTTTGGATGACCGGTACAAACAAGTCAAAGAATAAGTGAAGTGGCACCGGCACGATGAATGCGAAATATCCCATGGCATAATAAACAAGGTGTAGCAAGATAACGCCTGCCAGCATATTGATGGCAAGTCGCAAGGTTAAGGATATAATAACCGTAAACTTTTCAAGCACATTCATGGGAAGCATGGCCGGATACGGTTGCAAATAACTATGTAAATAGTTTCCGAGATGGCAATATTTAATTGCATACCCGTTGATAGCAAAAAATGATACCAGTGCAAATGATAGTGTCACGTTTATATCCATAGTAGCGGGGGCTACCCCAATCAATCCTGTTAAATTCAATATGAGCATAAAAATAGCCATGGTTCCTATAAATGGGCCGAAAGCTTTTTTGTGTTCATCACCCATGTCTGTTTCAACAAGCCCATTTAGAAATTCAACTATCATCTCTATTACGGTTTGTCCTTTAGTTGGGATGATTGTCAATTTTCTGGTCATTATGAGGGCTAGAATGATAATAATCGCCATAACTATCCACTGAATGACGATACTTTGTGATACGGCAATAGTCTTGTCAAATAACTCTAATGTGAACGCTGTACCGTGATTTAATTGTATTTCCATCTCATTATCACTTCCCCTTTACTTTTTTATCATAAGTTCAAGCTTTATCCTCTTTTTCGGACCCTTATGATTCAAAATAATTGCATGTTTCGATACAAAAAAGTGGCTGCACAACTACCGTTAGGGAATCCTACGGCTGCGCCTCCTATTTGCTGCTCTCGTCTAGATGATACTCTATAACACCATCCTTTCTTGCAATATCTTGTACATCTGTTATGATCTTTGTTTTTTCTGTGTTACGGCATATAGAATAATTGCAATATAGTGCAAATTGTAGCCGATAACAAATCCTAAGATATTAAAACCATTATTATTAAAAACGGCAAAGGCCGCAAAAAGAGCAATAATAATTCTAAATACAGAACTCAGAGAGTGTAGCACCTTTCCTTTATTTATCTGGACCAAGTAATTGGTAGTATAAGTATTTAATGCAAAATTAAATACCGCTATGATGAGACCCACCATTACGGCAATAAGGTACTCTCTGAATAGCACGGTGGTTAGCACAAATGAAAGAACTATTATTACTATATCAAATTTTAAAACTATTTTCAGTACTTTCAGAACATTATTTTTTTTCAAATTTCCGCTGCCCCCGACATCACCCGCTAATTCTTGATATGTTTAAGGAGCATATCACTATATAGTAATATACTTACTAGGACTATTTCATTTTCGATCTAAAGACTTTTTATTCTCGGTAGGGTATAAATTATACTTTTTATTAGGTTAGCGATTCTTATGACTAGCAAGCTTTGTGTTTTATGTAATAAACTTACATAACTAGAAAATAAATTATACGCTCCCTCTATTATAGCCCTAATTTAAAAAATGTAAAGGGAAAAAGAAACTGTTTACAGTAATCCAGCAACAGATTACCGTAAACAGGCTCATAAATTCTTTCCTCAACAAATTTTACTCATAGCTCTTTAGAATTTTTATTATTCTATCGCAGGCTTTTCCATCTCCATAAGGATTTACTGCATGTGCCATTTTATTATAGGCTTCCTTGTCTGTTAATAGCTCTTTTGCCATACCATATATGGTGTCACGAGATACGCCAGCCAACTTTACTGTACCTGCTTCTACCGCTTCTGGACGTTCAGTCTCTTTTCGCACAACCAGAACAGGCTTTCCTAGCGCTGGCGCTTCTTCCTGCATCCCTCCTGAATCGGTAATGATCAGATAGGATTTTGACATGAGATTAACAAAGGGCTGATACTGCAATGGTTCTATTAGATGCACACGAGTAGAATCTCCCAATATTTCAGATGCAGTAGCCCTCACCTTTGGATTCATATGAACAGGGTAAATTATTTCTGTGTCCTCAAATTCTTCTGCTATATCACGGATAGCACTAAAGATATTGGCCATATTTTCCCCTAGGTTTTCTCTCCTGTGACAGGTAACCGTAATCACTCTTTTCTCTTCAAAATCAATTTTACTCAGTACTTCATCCTGGAATTCATAAGGCTTTCCGGCCACTGTAAGCAATGCATCAATAACTGTGTTTCCAGTAACAAAAATACCCTCTTCAATACCTTCTTTTAGTAAGTTTTGCTTGTTTCTTTCTGTAGGAGCAAAATGTAAGTCCGCCATATGCCCCGTTAAAACTCGATTCATTTCCTCTGGATAAGGGGAGTATTTATCATAGGTTCTGAGCCCAGCTTCTACATGGCCTATTTTCACTTGATGGTAGAATCCAGCCAAGGCAGTAGCAAAAGTGGTAGTAGTATCACCATGGACCAATACGATGTCCGGTTTTACCTCATTATAAACCTGGTCAAGGCCTAAAATAACATTGGAGGTTATTTGGCTAATGGTCTGGTTTTGTTTCATTATGTTCAAATCATAATCCGGTACCAGCTCAAAGAGCTCCAGAACTTGATCCAGCATTTCCCTGTGCTGGGCTGTAACACATAACACACATTGTATACCAGGCTCCTGCTGTAACTTTTTAACCAGCGGAGCCATCTTTATTGCTTCTGGCCTTGTCCCAAATACTGCTAATACCTTCATGCTAAACCTCCTGAATATCTGATTGACTCTTTGAGTAATCTCTCAGATTTTATTAATTTTCTTTCTCATCTTCATCATAAATCTTCACAGCCTTAAGCTTAATGCCCGGCGATGTTTTGTCTGTTAAAAAAACATAAATAAATGTTGCAGCGATGATTACCAGCAAAGCGGATTCTAAAAAAAGATCCCTGCTAATTAGTATAGCGGCTACGCCCATGACGCCACTGATACCATAAAGAGTTAACACCGTTCTTCTCTGCCCTAACCCAGCATCCATAATCCTATGATGGAGGTGACCTTTGTCCGCCTCCATAATGGGTCTTCCATTGACAATCCTTCGCAAAATTGCAAAAGCTGTATCGAAGATAGGCAACCCTAAAACAAGAACTGGGACCACTGTTACTACCATAGTGGCGCTTTTTATAGGACTCATCACCGACAACCCAGCCAGCATGAATCCTAAAAACAAAGATCCCCCATCCCCCATAAATATCTTTGCAGGACTAAAGTTAAAGGGCAGGAATCCCGCACAGCCCCCTGCAATAGCAAGCATGGCCATGACAATCTCTGTTCTTCCATGGATATAAGCAATATAGGCTATGGATAGGGATGCTATGCAAGCCACTCCGGCAGCCAAGCCATCCAGTCCATCAATTAAATTAATCGTATTGGTTATGCCCACAATCCAAACAATGGTCACGATTAGGCTAACAATCCATGGGAAATAAAAATATCCCTCCCCAAAGGGATCGCTGATAAATGAAATCCGAACACTAAACTGAAATAGAATGAAGGCACAGATGATTTGGCAAAGCAACTTCACCTTAGCAGGCATACCCTTTAAATCATCAATAACTCCTACAAGGAATATTAGAGTACCACCGGCGATTACCCCTAATGTTTTAGTATCCAATGGCATGAAAATAAGCATGGAAATTATTGTGCCTAGGTAGATGGCCACTCCTCCAAACCGGGGCATTGCTTTGGTATGCATTCTTCTGTTGTCCTTTGGTATATCAATGGCACCGATTTTTGGTGCTATTCTGATAGCTATTGGCGTAACAGCGAGAGATAGCACCAGTGCAGTTAAAAAAATGAGTAATAATTGATTCATGTTCTATCCTTCCAAGCTTTTTAGTTAAAATATTATCGATTTTAGTCTATAGGATTTTTCAGTCATTCACTTTCAAGCATTTCTATTTCAAGACCTGCTTCCTTTAATATCTCAAATGATAATTCGTCTGGATATCCCTCTTTTACTACGATTCTCTCAATTCCTGCGTTAATGATCATTTTAGCACAGATCACGCAAGGTTGGTGAGTGCAGTAGATGGTGCCTCCGGCAACACTTTGGCCTAAATGAGCTGCCTGGATGATTGCATTCTGCTCTGCGTGAAGGGCCATACAAAGCTCATGTCTTTGCCCAGATGGCACCTCTAGCTTTTGACGAAGGCATCCACCTCTATCTTCACAATGCATAATCCCTGTTGGCGCTCCATTATAACCTGTTGCCATGATCCGTTTGTTTTTTACGATGACAGCTCCCACCTGCCGCCTTAGACAAGTTGACCTCTTTTGAGTGACCTCTGCCATCTCCATAAAATACTCATCCCAGTTAGGCCTTTTCATGCTATATACTCCCCCTAATTATTGGTCTTTCTAAATTTAAAATTTATTCAGATTTAAATAGATTGTTGGCAACCCTTACTGTATCCATAGCCTCTTTGCAGTAAAAGTCAGCCTCTATTTCCTTTGCATATTCCGCTGTTAAAACAGCACCGCCTACAGCAATCTTGCAGTCAAGACCAGCTGCCCTCAACGCCTTAATCGTCTTATGCATATTCACTACAGTAGTGGTCATCAAGGCAGACAGGCCCACCATCTTGATCTCCTGTTCCTTTGCAACCTGAACCACCTTTTCAATAGGTACATCCTTGCCTAAATCTATGACTTCGTAGCCATAATTCTCTAATAACACCTTTACAATATTTTTTCCGATATCATGTATATCCCCTTGCACTGTTGCCAGTAGAATCTTACCATATGATAGATTTTGACCTGTAGACACCATGGCCTCTTTAAGAAGGTCAAAAGCGCTTTTTACTGTATCTGCTGATTTTATCAATTGTGGTAAAAAGCTTATTCCTTCTTCATAATCTTTTCCCACCTTTTCCAAGGCAGGAATGATAATATCCTCTACAACCTCTAGGGGTTTCATTGTCTTAAGGAGTTCTGCTGTTGCCTTAGCCGCTCGGTCTTCAAAACCCTCAAGTATGATTTCTTCTAAAGTTGTTTGCTTATCCTCGGTTTTGTTAGCTACCGTGGTCTGTTGCTGCTGTGCACCTTGCTGCCCGTATTGGTGAATATAATCCTTGGACTCTAGGTCCTTGCAGCTCAAGGCTTCATAGGCTCTGATGGTATCCATGTAGTCGTCTACCAAAGGGTCTGTGATAGGAGCATCAAGGCCTGCTTCCAGCGCCATAGCAAGAAAGGTTTGATTCAGCAGCTTTCTGTTTGGAAGACCAAAGGATACATTGCTAACACCAAGGGTGGTCCTTACACCAAACTTTTCTTTAACTTGTCTGATGGCTTCTAGGGTGTCTCTTCCTGCATTTTGTTGAGCCGAAACCGTTAATGTGAGACAATCTACTATGATGCGTTCTTTTCCTATTCCGTATTTTTCCGCCTCTTTAATGATTCTTTCAGCAATTGCCACCCGCTCTTCTGCGCTTTCGGGGAGACCTCTTTCATCTAATGTTAGAGCTATGACGCAGGTTCCATATTTTTTTACTATAGGAAAAACTGCATCCATATTCTCCTGCTTTCCATTGACCGAATTGATAATGGGCTTGCCGTTATAATATCTCACGGCTGCTTCTAATACTTCCGGGCTGGCACTGTCAATTTGCAATGGTGCATTTACCACAGCAGATACTTTTTTTACAGCTTCTAGCATGGTGGAAAGTTCATCAATTTCAGGGTAGCCCAAATTAATATCTAAGATTTCAGCCCCTGCCTTCACCTGAGTAATAGCTTCATTTTCAATGTAAGCAAGATCCCCTGCTTTCAATGCTTCTTTTAACAATTTCTTCCCCGTAGGATTGATTCTTTCCCCAATGACTCGTATTCTTTCATCAAGAACCACTGTTCGTGTAGATGAGCTTGTTGCTGTCATAGACTTACGCTGCCCTTGATTTTCCATATCCTGTTGTATGGCAGGCAACCTACTCGTATCTTCTAAAAGGATCCGTCTATTTAATTCCTTTATATATTCGGGGCTTGTCCCACAACAGCCACCGGCAATAGCAATCCCCCCATGAAGCATCTCTAACATAGCATCTACATATTCGTCTATCCCAACATCGAAGATGGTTTCCCCATTCACCATGGTAGGCAACCCAGCATTAGGCTGTACCATTACTGGCAGCCTAGAATACTTCAAGATTTCTTTGGCTATAGGAATCATTTGTTTTGGTCCTAATGAGCAATTGATTCCAAGAGCCTGAATACCTAAATCCTGCAAAATATTTACCATAGTGATAGGGTCTGTCCCCATCAACATTCTGCCGTCCTCTTGAAAGGTTACGGTACAAAATATAGGTAAATCACTATTTTCTTTGGCAGCCAATATAGCTGCTTTCATTTCATAAATATCTGTAAATGTTTCAAAAAGAATAAAATCTACACCGGCCTCATCGCCAGCGATAATCTGCTCTTTGAACAGCTCATAAGCCTCATCAAAAGATAGCTCTCCCATAGGGGAGAGGAGTTGTCCTGTAGGGCCTATATCTAGAGCAACATACTTTTGCCCTGAGAGGGCTTTATCCCTACTGCTTTTGCTGGCCTGATCTTTATTGGCTTTATTAGCAGCATTCTTGGCCAATGTGACAGCTTGCTCTACCACCTGCTTTACAGTATAGCCGGAGCCGGCTAACTTTATGGCATTTGCACCAAAGGTATTGGTGGTAACAAAATTGCTGCCTGCGTCAAAATAATCCTCATGAATTCTTTGAATAATTTCCGGGTGAGAAAAATTTAGGGTTTCAGGGAGCTCTCCAGCTTCTAAACCATGCTTTTGGATCATGGTTCCCATCCCTCCATCACAAAGGATTATTTTTTTGCCTAATAAATCTATAATATTCATATCCTTACCTCTAGGATTGGAGTTTTCTAATGTTTTCAATGTTACCGATAATTCTTTTGGCTGTATCTGGTTTATTCATGGTGTATAAATGTATCCCCTGAACACCCCAAGCCATCAAGTCAATAATTTGTTCTATGGCATATGCCTCTCCCGCCTCTTTTAATGCTGCAGGATTATCCTGGTATCGATCTAAAATCCTTTGGAGTCTAGGCGGTATGGAGCATCCGGAAAGCTTAGTCATTCTAGTGATTTGATTGGAATTCAGAACAGGCATAATTCCCGCTGAAACGGGTACATCAATGCCGGCTAAATCAATTTGTTCCATAAACTGATAAAAAAGTTCATTATCAAAGAATAGCTGGGTGATAAGAAAATCTGCGCCAAGATCTACCTTTTTTTTCAGATGTTTAATATCCTGGACTTTGCTCTCACATTCGATGTGTCCCTCGGGGTAACAAGCTGCCCCGATACAAAATTGCCCTTCCTCCTGTACTTCTTCTATTAGGTCCATGGCATGCTCATAATGGAGAGGATTTGGAAATTCAAAGCTTGGATCTTCCGGTATGTCTCCTCGCATAGCCAGTACATTTTCTATATTATTGGCGCGTATTTCATCCAGGCTCTTACTAATCTGATCCTTTGTGGCGGAAATACAGGTAAGGTGTGCCAGGCTTTCAATTTTATATTCATTCTTAATCTTGGAGGCTATTTCGATGGTCCTGTCTTTTGCTTTTCCACCTGCCCCATATGTAACGCTGATGAAGTCAGGATTAATATCCTTGAGCTCATCAAGAGTCTTAAATATGGTTTCCACTGGAGAATCCAGCTTTGGCGGGAACACCTCTAAAGACAACACCGTCTTCTTTTGGTCAAACATATCTCTGATTTTCAATTTAATCCTCCCTTCAAAGATACTACCTCATTAGGTTTCATCCCTTTATTTAGTACGATTCATGTCGGGCCTGCTTCATTCTTTCTATATCAAAATAAACTTCTGCAAGATAGAGCCCTTGAGGGGGCGCCGTGTGGCCTGCCCTTTGCCTGTCTCTACTTAGAATAATTTCAGGAATGGCATCGGCCCTCATTTTTCCAATTCCTACATCAAGAAGTGTTCCGGTAATAATCCGAACCATGTTATATAAAAAACCGTCACCAATGATTTCAAGTCGAATCCTTTTGGACGCCGCCTCTTTTGGTGACGCTTGCTTTGCCAATGCTTGTAAACAGCTTTCCTGGGGATTTTCTTCAATCAATTTCAAGCTATAAATTTCTCTCACCGTTGTCTCAAGCTCTTTTCCTCCCGCAGCCTGAAAGCACTTAAAGTCATGCCTACCAACCATAGCCTTGGCAGCAGCATTCATGCCTTCTATGTCTAGATCCTTACTAAATTGGTAAGCATAATTCCTTCTAAAAATATTTTTCTCGGGCGCGCAATCAATGAGGTAAATATACTTTTTGCCTACTGCATCAAATCTTGCATGAAAATCAAGAGGGACTTGGCGAACCTCTGTAATTTGAATATCTCCCACAGCCCCTAGGGTTGCCCTGCGATGATTGGCCCTTCTGGCACTTAATAGGTTATTGGCGGCCTTTTGAATCCTGTCCACAGGGATCTGAAAATCACCTTTAAAGTTTGCCCTCTGCCCGAGGGCATGAACCCCTGCATCTGTTCTACTCGTACCATTTATTTTGATTGGCTGACTGCATAGAATACTTAGGACGTCCTCTATCTCTCCCTGTACACTTCGCTGGTGGGGCTGCTTCTGCCATCCACAAAAGTCTGTACCATCGTATTCTATTGTAAGAAGTATATTTTTCATCATGGTGTCTGACACCTTTTCCAATTTGAAAGTCTTGATCCCTTGCAATAGCTTATTCCTTATAGGAAATTTAGACAATTGCTGTAACTAAATCCTAAGGTAAAACAATCTGCTTGTTGTCTTTTGATTCTCTATATAATGTAAACTTTCTACCAATAGCTTGAACGAATTCTGCATTGAGAGCTTCAGCGATTTGATTCGCCACATCCTTTGGCGAAAGCTCGCAACTGTCCTGCAGCTTCACCTTAACCAGCTCCCTGCTTTCCAACCCAGTCTCCATCTCTTTTAATATATTTTCTGTTAATCCGGACTTTCCAATGTAAACTGTTGGTTCCAGATCGTGAGCCAGCCCTTTTAGGTAGCTCCTTTGTTTGCTTGATATCATTTTCCCACTTTGGTGTCACTATTGCTGGTGAGCATCTTTTTGATACCCTTACACCAGTTGACACCTTTTCTCCTTCCTTGCTTAATATATCATTATACATCTCTAATGGCCTTTTTATCAAGAAATATTATAGGATTCCATAAGGGGTTAGGTATTGCTCAAATAAAAGGTACAAGGCCGCACTGGCGCAAATAAAAGGGCCAAAAGCCTTCTCTTCCTCACGCTTTACCCGCCCGGCAAGCAATAAAACAGCAAATACCAGGCCACTAGATATGAAGGTGAGAAATAACACGATAACGGTCCCCTTGAGCCCAAAAATCAACCCTAGTACTGCAAAAAGCTTAACATCCCCAAAACCCATAGCATCCATCTTAGTAACCAATTTGCCAATCAATCCGATAAAGAATAAGCTTCCCCCTCCTATTAGGGCCCCAAGCAAAGGGGAAAGCCAGGTTGTCTGCATTGGCACAAACCCGATTCCAGTTACCCCAAGGGCAACGATAAATTGATCAGGAATGATGCCATATTTCTTATCCCCAATGGCGATTTGCAGTAAAAGCCAAAGAGCAATAATGCTAGGAATCCCATAAAGTATTCCTTGCTCAAGAAGCTTCACTCCCGCTGCAGCAAATACAAGAACGAACACAGGTGTCCAGGGTCGGTTGCTGATACGCTCTCCCCACATTTCTTCACCGGGCGCCTCATCATAATCGCATAGCCACTTGGCTGGAATTCTATTAAAAAAATATACTGTGGTCAAGCCAGCAGCTACCCCTAAGCCCACCATAAAGATTACTTTTATTACATCTATCATAATTTATTATCACCTTATACAAGCTTTTCATAAGTTATTGTTTCTCATTGTAACAAAGTCTCACAAGTTAAGCAATCATGCTTTACATTTAATACCATTTCCAGGAGAATGGCCAATTACCATATCTTTCCTACCCAAGACTTAATCTTGAACTAAATATTATGTCGAAATATGCAAGAAAATCACCAATATTATTGTACTTTTTTGATTTATTTCCTCCCCACAAAGTTGTACAATAATACGGCCGCTATAATTCTATATAGTCACAGTATTTGAAAACCGTTATTGCTGTAGAATAGATTTCACCAAATCTAAGTTGAAAATTCTATCATGAATTTTTTACATAAGTCCGCCATCTTTTTGTAAATTGGACAAGCTTCACCTGTCCTGTTAACTAAGTAAATGGTCAGGATTTTATTGGAGGGACCTACATATGAAGCGAATAAAATCCAATCATCTTGTCATATTAATGCTGGGATTAGCTATCCTATTGGTCATTAATGCTATGGGGGTTTTTGCCTATAGGGATGAAATGCTAATGGCAGAAACTGACAAGAGAAATATGTTGAGCTTCGTTATGAAGTACAACTGGCTTTCCCAAAACCTGGAGTACCAAGCCAAAGCTTACATAACAACAAACGACAAGGAATATGCAGATAATTTCTCCAGGTTATATGATCAGTATATTTCTGAGGACAAAATCACACTGAGCTTTCTCACATTTCCAAAATCTCAACGAACCGACAAAGTCTATCATATGAACTTTGATTCCAACTTTAAGCTAACTACACAAGCACAATACCTTGATTTTAACAAGGATGAAAAACAACAATACTCTGTATTTTTGGAAAGCTACAATGCTCACATAGAAAGAATTGCTCAAGCTTTTTACATAAAGGATATAACCCTTTTACATAACAGCGAATATTTAAGTAGCACCATTAATCAAAGGTTTCATTTAGATGAACTTTCGAAATTATATAACAACAGGCTTAATGATAGAGAACATTCCCTTTTATTTTACCAAAGCTTTCTAGAATTCACTTTGGCAGTCCTGTCATTGACCCTTCTTTTCTGTTGTATTATGGCTTATTATACAATGATCAAAGAAAATCGTTCTCAATCTTATTTTAGGCAGCTTTATTCCACCCTTGTGGAAAACGTAGATGTGGGTATTGCAATCTTTGATCATCACAAGAATTATGTATTCATGAACTCCATGTATCGAGAAATATTGTCCATTCCTCTCGATTATAAAGTAGTTAAATCCCTTAGCCATGTTTTGGGAGATGACAAAGCAAAATTTATTTGGGATATGGTGTCTAACAAATCAAAAGCCAGTGGCGAGCTGGATCTTAAAATAGGGGGTTGTGAGAAGCATATTTCTTACGACTACTTTATCATTAATGACGAATATGGATATGAAAGATATATCCACATTATACAAGACTTTACCAATATGGAAGGGATGCAAAAGCAACTAGTTAAACAACTCCAGGATATTGAATATTTTTCAAAAGCCAAAGATAGCTTTATTGCAAATTTCTCACATGAAATTAAGACCCCAATCAATGCCATATTAGGGATGGTACATTTTTTAAAGTCAACACAGCTTACACAAAATCAAATAAACCTGATTAAAAAGATTGAAACTTCTTCAGATATTTTGTTATCTATAATCAACGATGTGTTAGATTTGTCGAAGATAAAAATGAAGTCTATCAATCTTTATCCCTCTGACTTCTCGCTGAATCAAGTCCTAAAAAGTGTAGAAGATATGTTCTATAGCCAGAGTAGGAAAAAGGGCATTTCCTTTGTGACAGACTACGATTTTGATGAGGACCTCTGTATTCATTTGGACAAAACACGATTTGTCCAAATCCTAACAAACCTTATCAGCAATGCCTTGAAGTTTACAGATTCCGGATATATTAAGCTTAGTGTGGAGACTCTATCTGTTAGTCCAGAATTAGTGAACCTAAGATTTTGTGTAGAGGATACCGGTATCGGAATATCAAAGGAGGATATGTCTAAGCTCTTCCAGGAATTTGAGCAGCTTGAAAATCATTTGACAAAGCAGCATCAAGGCACTGGATTGGGTCTTTATATTTGCAAGCATATTGTGGAAAGCATGGGTGGAAACTTATGGGTGCGCAGTGTGGAGAATGTGGGAAGTAAGTTCTATTTCACTCTTCCTGCCGAAAGATGCTATTCTCTGTATCCTTCCGATAAGACAAACGGAATGTTGCAAACAATATCTATGGATAGCTTCAGCGGCAAGGTCCTGGTAGTGGAAGACACCGAAATAAACATGGAGGTAGTGGTCAGATTATTAGATGATGTAAACATTTCATGTGACACAGCTACAAATGGCCAAGAAGCCATCGAGCTATGCAAGGAAAATGGGCCAGACTACTATAAGGTAATTTTGATGGATATACATATGCCTGTAATGGACGGATACACATCAGCCTCCATTATTCGGAAAAACCTTAAGTTCAAGACTCCTATTGTGGCCCTTACAGCTACAGCGGTGGATCATGAGGTTATCGACCAATATGAAGGGGTTATTGACGATTTTATATTAAAACCTTTTAAAGCCAGCGCCTTTTATAAGTCTATTTCTAAGTATTTTGCGCCATTGGAAGGGGCGCAGGCTGTACCAATTAAACAACTATCACAGCCGGCACCTGAACAGACGGTAGCAGAAAATAATGCGGATATAAATACCGCAGCAACGGGAACTTCGGCCTATCATGAAAAGGAGGAATATCAAGAAGAACATATAGACCCTTTTGCAGGGCGAGAAGAGGCCATTAAAAACCTGGGGGGCCTAGAGGCTATCTATCATAAGCATGTTGCTAAATTCAAAACAAACTACTCTAATAGCGCCGAGGAGGTTAAGGAGTTCCTCGAGAATGGGAATTACGATGAGGCAAGAAGGCTAGTCCACTCCATCAAGGGCTTAGGCGGCACCTTGGGAATGTTGAATCTCCAAGATACCGCGGCCACTCTTGAGCAATCCATTATTAATGACAAAAAAGAGAACTTCGCCTTTGACCTGGACAGGTTTTCCAAATCCTTATATCAGGTCATCAATGCCATTTAATGACTAAAGCTGCCAAAGCTCTTCGTCTGTGGGCACATGGTTGTTTTCCATGTAATAAGCGATTCTAGATACATTGATAAGATGTTTGTAATCAAGGTTTTCCGATATGCTATTGTTCCCCCAAGATCCACATCCCAATGTATTAGTAGGTGCTAGCCCATTATGGAAGCTTCCCCCTGCGCTAAGAGCACAATTTTGGTTAACGAGGAAACGAGACACAGGAAGTTCTGAAGCTGCGTACTCAATATGATCTTGATTATTGGAATGAATAGATATACTGTGGCCTTTACCATCTACCTCTAGGTTTTCCGCGGCAATAGATACCGCCTCTTCAAAGGCGCTATAGGAATAGGCTGCTAAGACAGGACACATTTTTTCCCTAGAAAAAAGATCTGCCTTCCCAGGTCCATCCGCTTCCACTACGATGACCCTTTTTCCCTCTGGGATCTGAATGCCTGCAAGCTTAGCAATAGCCTCAACAGACTGTCCTACAGCATGGCGATTCATGGCGCCATCTACAAACACAGTGTTTCTAAGAGCTTCCTTTTCTGCTCCATCTCTAATAATATAAGCTCCTTGTTTTTCAAATTCACTAAGCATATCCTCATACCGGCTTTCTGGCATAATGATCGTCTGTTCTCCGGCACAAATAATGCCGTTGTCAAAGAGCCTTCCCTTAATGATAGTAGAGGCTGTTTTTTGTATATCCACATCCGTGTCAATGATACACTGGACATTTCCCGCTCCTACTCCCAGTGCTGGCTTTCCACTGCTATAGGCCGCTTTTACCAAGCCCATGCCGCCCGTGGCAATAACCACATCTGCTTTGGAGATAAGGCTCCTTGTATTTTCTCTAGATTGTTTATCTAATATTTGTACTAGGTGCTCAGGCGCTCCTATTTTTTTCAACTCTGAATTCATGAGCTCTACTGTTTTTGTACTACAAGAGAAGGCTCGATGATGAGGAGTAATAATGATGGCATTGCCACCCTTTAAAGCAAACATGGCATTTCCCATGGGGGTTACTATTGGGTTGGTGCATGGTGTAATGGCTGCTACAACGCCCATAGGTTTAGCAACTTTAACGATTCCCGTGCTTTCATTTCTTTCAATGATTCCTTTGGATTTCTTGCCCTTCAAGCTGTTCCAGATAACTCTGGCCTTTCCTTTATTTTTGATGATTTTATCTGCTACCACACCCATTCCCGTCTCTTCAACAGCTATTTCTGCCAGGTATTCAGCATTATCATAAATTGCTTTGGCAACAACCATCACTGCTTCATCAATTTTTTCTTGTGAAAATCTCTCAAAGACCTTTTGAGCTTCTCTGGCTCTAGCGATGTACTCATCAATATAAAGATTGCTGTCATGTTCCATCTTTTACCCCTCCTTAAAAATGTTAAAAAAAGGTGCTGCACAATCGTATTATACAGCACCATTATAATTTACTTTTTCCAAGAGCTCTTCAAATCTACGATTTGATTAAACACCTTATCTTCTTCAGTAGTCAACCTTTCATCAGCAATATAATATCCATGTCTGAAAAACTGAAAACGTTCCCCTGCCTTGGATTCTTTTAAAGATGGTTCTGCAAAGGCATTATAGATTTTTACAGAATCCTCATTCACAATGTTTTTTCCATTTTCATCTTCCACCATCAAATAGCTATAGGCTCTGACCTTAATGGGAATAGCTGTCTTAGCATCCACCCAGTGAATGGTGCCTTTTACCTTGCGACCACTAAACCCACTACCACTACGTGTTTCAGGATCATAGGTGCAGTGAAGCTCCACAATATTACCCTGATCATCCTTTATGATGTCCTGACAGGTTATAAAATATGCCCCTTTGAATCGAACTTCATTCCCAGGGTAAAGTCTGAAGTATTTCTTTGGAGGGACTTCCATGAAGTCATCACGATCTATATATAGCTCTCTGGAGAAAGATACATATCGGTTGCCCTTGCTCTCGTCTTCCCTGCTATTTTCTATCTCCATTTCTTCCGTTTTATCCTCAGGGTAATTAGTGATAATTACTTTAATAGGATCCATTACCACCATACGAGATTCAACCTTTTGCTTTAGGTCTTCTCTAATGCAGTGCTCTAGCAATCCCATATCTACAGTGCTATTCGCCTTTGAAACTCCGATTCTTTCGCAAAAATCTCTGATAGCCTCTGGTGTGTATCCCCTTCGCCTTAGGCCTGCAATGGTAGGCATCCTAGGATCATCCCAGCTCTCTACATCACCGTTATCTACTAAAGCCTTCAAATATCTTTTGCTCATAACAGTATTGGTTAGGTTTAACCTTGCGAATTCGATTTGCTGTGGTGGCTCTTCCCATTCAAGCTCCTCTAGAACCCAATCATATAAAGGCCTATGATCCTCAAATTCTAATGTGCATAGGGAGTGAGTAATTCTTTCGATGGCGTCTTCTATAGGGTGTGCATAGTCATACATAGGATAGATGCACCATTTGTCTCCTGTTCGGTGGTGATCAGCATGTGCAATTCGATAAATGACAGGATCCCTCATATTCATATTAGGAGAAGACATGTCAATTTTTGCTCTTAGTACTTTTTCACCCTCGGCATATTTACCCTTTTTCATGTTTTCAAAAAGCTCAAGATTCTCTTCTACAGAACGGTTTCTGTAAGGGCTTTCTTTGCCCGGCTCTGTCAGTGTTCCTCGGTATTCTCTAATCTCGTCTGCACTTAAATCGCAAACAAATGCCTTGCCCTTCTGGATTAGCTTTACTGCGCATTCGTACATCCGGTCAAAATAATCAGATGCAAAAAGTAGTTCATCCCATTGAAATCCCAACCATTTTACATCTTCCTGTATGGATTCGACATATTCTTGTTCTTCTTTGGTTGGATTTGTATCGTCAAACCGTAAATTACATTTTCCATTATATTTTTGGGCAGTAGTAAAGTTCAGGCAAATAGATTTTGCATGACCAATATGAAGATAACCGTTAGGCTCTGGGGGAAACCTGGTATACACCCTGCCGCCATAGGCCTGGTTTTCTAAGTCCCTATCTATAATATTATGAATAAAGTTTGAAGAAACTTGTTCAGCTGTCTCCTCGCGCTTATTAGTTTCATCCATTTTGTTTCCTCCTCACTACCGGTAATTCTACACCGTAATTAATATTGAGATTAATTATACCATTAAATAGTATTATGTACAAAATTTTATTTGATATTTAGTCATTGTTCGAATAAAATGTATTAAGCACAATAAATTCGCAAAATCAAATCTGCAAAATTTTATCATAAATTCTGTCTCAAAGCATTGTTTGTTTTGCAGATAGGCATTAAAGGTAGGTGAAGACTATGGACATGATCGATTTGAAAATTTTAAACGCTTTACAAGAAAACTCTAGAACATCCATCTCGGACTTGAGCAAACAAGTAAATCTTTCTCTGTCGGCAGTGAGTGAGAGATTAAAAAAGTTAGAAGCTTCTAACATCGTGGAAAAGTTTACTGTCATATTAAATCCAAAGGCATTAGACAAGGAGCTCTCCGTTATGATGAATATCAGTCTTGAAAATCCACATCATACTGATGAGTTCGTTGAAATAATAAATAATGAAAAAGAAATTTTGGAATGTCATTATGTCACAGGGGAGTATGACTATGTATTAAAGATTACAACAAGAAATACCACTACCCTAGAAAACTTAATGAATCGCATAAAGAGTCTGCCTTGTATTAAAAGGACTCAGACCAATGTGATTTTGTCAAGTGTAAAGCATTTACACAGCGTATCCCCAGATTAAAAAAGTTACTGTTCACACCCAGGGGCGGAGCAGTGGCTACGTTCTCAACCATAGCCACTGTCCCCGGCAACACATACGGCGTGAACAGTAACTTAAAAATTGTGCATCCCATTAAATTGCGCCTATGCCGGTCCACCATAAGAAAGAGCCTATCCAAGGATAGGCTCTTTGATTTTTTTCTATTTCGTTTTTTATCTTTCCACAACTAGAGCCGTACCTTGGCCACCACCGATACAAAGAGTTGCTAATCCATATTTGGAATCTCTCTTTATCATTTCGTGAATCAAGGTAATAAGAATTCTTGCACCGGATGCTCCAATTGGATGACCTAATGCAATGGCTCCACCATTCACGTTAACGATATCTGGATTTAACCCAAGGTCTCTTAATACAGCTACAGACTGTGCTGCGAATGCTTCGTTTGCTTCGATAAGATCAAGGTCTTTTACTTCTAATCCTGCTTTTTCTAAAGCTTTTTGGCTAGAAGGAACAGGACCAATACCCATAATAGTAGGATCTACTCCAGCAGATGCATAGGATTTAACCTTGCAAAGGTAATCTATACCAAGCTCATCTGCTTTTTCCTTGGACATTACGATAAGAGCAGCACCACTGTCATTGATTCCGGAAGAGTTTGCTGCTGTAACAGCGCCGTCTTTCTTAAATGCAGGTCTTAGTTTCTTTAGTCCTTCTGCAGTTGTTCCAAATTTAGGGAATTCATCAGTATCGAATACAATTGGGTCACCTTTTCTCTGTGGAACTTCTACAGGTACGATTTCATCCTTAAATTTGCCAGCTTTGATTGCTTCTTCAGCTTTATTCTGAGAGTTTGCAGCGAACTGGTCAAGCTCTTCTCTTGTAATTCCCCACTGCTCAACAATGTTCTCTGCAGTGATACCCATATGGTAGTTATTGAAGGCATCTGTAAGTCCGTCATGCACCATCATATCAATCATTTTTGAGTCGCCCATTCTTGCGCCCCATCTTGCTGAAGGTACAACATATCCAGACATGCTCATGTTTTCAGCACCACCAGCTAAAACAATGTCAGCATCTCCAGCTTTGATGACCTGAGCCGCTAAAGCAACTGCTCTAAGTCCAGATCCACAAACCTTATTAATTGTCATAGATGGAACTTCCTTAGGAATTCCTGCTGCCATTGAAATTTGTCTTGCTATGTTTTGTCCAAGTCCGCCCTGAAGTACGTTTCCTAAGATTACTTCGTCGATGCTAGCAGGGTCGATTCCAGCTCTCTTAATAGCTTCCTTGGCCGCAACTGCGCCTAGCTCTACTGCAGGTACGCCTTTTAATGATCCGCCAAAGCTTCCGATAGGTGTTCTGGCTGCGCTTACGATTACTACTTCTCTCATTATCTAACCTCCTAAAAGTTATATTCTGCCTAATATATCTCATCTTGCATAGCAGAATTTTTACAGAAATTGTCCAGTTGTGCTGGCTCTCGTTTTTAGTAAAAAGCAGCATGTGCCTTTCCCTTTTTATTACATGAAACCTATAGAATTTGAGTACAATTAAATTCTATATTATCACTATTTTATAGAAATACAATACCCGAACAAAAATTCGAAAAATTCTAATTTAAGTGATATTTTATATCTAAATCAAGTTTATATTAAAATTTTTCTTGTATTTTTGTATTTATTATATGATTATTGGATATTTTTTTCACAAAGTTTAATTCCAAATACTTGTATATCGCCTAGATTATGTTAAGCCTGTTTCTATTTTTACACTATTCTATTTTTGTAAATTTCACTGCCTATCCTTTTTAAAATTAGCAATGTAGCACTCTATCAGCCTTATAGGTTTGTATGAAAGCTTTGCTTTTCTTAACCCTGGAATACCCATATCTTCTTCACGATTGATGTATTTAATGGTCGGCGGTAAATGTTTTGCAAATTCATTGTTAATCGCTTGATAAAGTCCTCTATACATGATATTTGCTTTTTCCACATGAACAGTTATTGTATTTTTATTTAGCCGGCCCCCTATGGTTAGGGCTTCGATCTTATTGTCAATTTTAATTGCGGCGGCTACATAACCTATCTTTTCTAAATTATAAAATACATCTCTCATTGCCCTCTCTTCCATCATGAGTAAAGCCATTTCATGGGGGGGAAGGTTCTTTCGTTCGTTGAATTCTCGAATGAAGTCCATAGCATCATCTGCCATCTCAGAGGTCAAAGGTATGTATTCATATACATAATTTTTCAAAAAGTAATTTAGATGATTTTTTTTACTGTGGTATTCTCTACCCTTTAGCTCTGCCAAATCCTCTGCAAGGTAAAGGTAATCATAGTTTGGGCGATCATCTATAAATTCAAACTCTCCAGGGAATGCCTCCTCCAAAATCTCAATCATGTGTGATGGCATAAGTCGAATGGTAAACTCATAACCTTTCTCCTCGAATATTTTTTTTGCTTCAGTAATGGTATACCTTAGCGCCTCTTTGTCATACTTCCCGGTTTTTGTAAGTGGCGGGAACATGAAAGGTTCTTTGGTTTCGATTTCCAAATGGCTAAGCCCTGCTATGCACATATAATCTCCGATAATTTGCCAGCTGAAATCATTAATATTTCTCCACATGTATAAGGATGTAAAGGAGAGCCCGGAGGTTTCATAATTATAGCCACTGAAATAATCCTCCATGATAGGGCGACCTTCTAGGGAAATTTCGTTTTCAAACATTAGCATTTTATTTGCGCCTTTCTATTATTTTACTAGCGCTGAAATTTGCTTAAATCCAGGCTGCTTGGCTCCCTTTAATAATTCAAATAAAACAGCTTCATAAGTAGTTATAATTGCCCCAGAGTCGGCCATTCTAATTTGCGATGTTTCATAATCCATCTCTTTTCTCGATGAAATACAGTCTTTAACAACAAAGACGTGGTACCCTTTTTCAAGAAGATCTAGCACTGTTTGCATAACGCAGACATGGGATTCCACACCTGCTATAATCACTGTCTTTTTGCCGGATTTTTCTAATGCGTCAACAAATGTTGGTTCATCCATGGCACTAAAGCTTGTCTTTTCAATGTGCTCAAACTGGCAAGCAGGCACTTCTTCCCCTATTGGGTTTATCAGGGCATCTAAAATGCTGGGGACGGTAGGGCCCAGACCTTTTGTATATTGCTGCGTGATAATGATGGGCACATCTAAAATTCTACACCCTTTAATCAGCTTTACTGTAGCCTCTTCCACTTGGGCACGATTCATCATTGCAGGCATTAGCCTATCCTGGAAGTCAATTCCCACCACGATAGCATCTTCCTTCTTAATTTTTATTCTTCTATCTGCCATTCTTTAACCTCCTCATACAACTCGTAGCTTGTTAAATCGTAATGTAGCGGTGTAATACTTGCATATCCCTCCTGCACAGCAAATACATCAATATCATCAGGAAGGTCTTTATATATAACGGGTACGCCTGAGTACCAATATTCAAGCCCGCCGTACTTATCTTCCTTAGGCTCGAACCATTCTTCATATTCTCTATCACCTAATTTAGTCACTCTAGTGCCCTTAATTTCTGATTCAGGTAAATGGGGCACATTAATATTTAAAACTGTTTTAGGGCCCATCTTACTCTTGGCAATTTTCACAGTTTTTACAACTAGGTCACAAGCGTAAGAAAAATGTTTAGGATCACGGTCATCTATGGAAACGGCTATGGAAGGTAATCCACAAATATTTCCCTCTATGGCCGCCGATACTGTTCCTGAATAAAGGGTATCTGTTCCTAAATTAGCTCCATGGTTGATACCTGAGCATACCATATGAATCTTTATTCCTTCTTCTTGTAGGATTTTTAATCCAAGCTTCACACAATCGGCAGGAGTTCCTGTAATCTCCCAAGCTCTTTTAGCATTGGGAAATTCGGTTTCCTTAACAGTCAATGGCCCCCCAATTGTAATTCCATGTCCACAAGCGCTTCGCTCCGTATGGGGGGCACATACATATACATTTGCTATTTGAGAAAGTGCTCTGGCGAGTTCCTTGATGCCTCTTGCATCAATACCATCGTCATTTGCAACTAAAATATTCATTATAACCTCCATTTTTTTATTCTGTTGTATTATACCACAATTATGAATTTTTAAAACTTCCATTACAATATAGGCATGGGGATAGGATATTGGCATGATTGTTACTGCCTTTTGAAAAGAAAAAGAAAGTATTTTCACATTATGCTTTGAAAAAACTTTCCTCTCTTTTTTTTACAAGAATTTAAGAAGTAAATACTTGCCTTTGGCTATTGGACTACATTTATGAGAGATCCGATGTTTTCAATCATGCAACAAACTTCATCTCCAGGCTTTAAAAATTTAGGCGGATTAAACCCCATTCCTACACCGGCTGGTGTTCCCGTTAGGATAATATCTCCAGGGTGGAGTTCATAGCCCTGTGACAAATCGCTAATGATTGTGGGTATATCAAAAATAAGATCCTTCGTATTTCCATCCTGCCTCAGTTCTCCATTTACATAAGACTTTATTTCTAAATCCAAAGGCAGGGGCAGAACACTTTTATGCACAATCCATGGTCCTAGAGGACAGTGGGTGGTCAGGCTTTTTCCTTTGTACCACTGTACATGCTCTGTTTGAAGATCCCTGGCAGATATATCATTTCCAATGGTATATCCGAATATGTGGTTTTCTGCATCCTCGGGACGAATATTGATGCCACCCCTTCCAATCACGATGCCTAATTCCACCTCATAATCTATTTTCTTGGTTACTTCCTCATGAGCCAAAATGTTTTGTCCTGTTCCTATTACTGTATGAGTGGCCTTGGTAAAGTAAATAGGTCGTTTTGGAACCTCTGCAGGGCCCCCTGTCATTCCATGGATTTCCTTAGCGTGATCCGCATAATTTTTACCCAAACAAAGAATATTTCTGGTGGGTACCGGGATAGGTGCAAGAATCTGAACCTCCTCCAATGGTTTTGACAGCTCTGGATTACATCCGAAGAATAGCGCAATATCATCGGTCCATTGGTCCTGATAACCAGCAATGAATTGGTTCATTGTTTCTGGTACGTTTTTTACCTGATTACTGGTAATGTTTAATTCTTCTACATCACTACTAAAAAAGTCTTCCAGCAGAAATACTCTGTTGCCAACTCTATCTATGCAGGATATTTTCTCCTTACCATTTTGATTGATGGTTGCATAAATCATATTTCACTTCTCCTTTACCTTCTATTGTCTTTGTGCAAAGCTATTAAAAACTTAAAACCTCTCCAATGGAATCATGAATAACCAAGTGTGCCTTATTATCATATGGAGTAACAGATTTGTTAATAAGCACCAAATTTTTCCCTTTGAAATAATTAATAAGTCCAGCTGCAGGGTATACCACTAGAGAAGTACCACCCACTATTAAAGTGTCTGCTTCAGAAATGGCTTTTATGGCACCCCTTAATACCTGATCATCTAGTGCCTCTTCATAAAGAACTACATCCGGCTTAATCACTCCTTGGCACTTTTGGCACAATGGAACTTTTTCCTGCTCTAAGATGTAATCCACATCATAAAAAGTGTTACAATCCGTACAGTTGTTTCGTAACACGGAACCATGAAGCTCATAGACATTTTTACTTCCCGCGAGTTGGTGTAGGCCATCAATGTTCTGAGTAACTATAGCAGAAAGCTTCCCCATTTCTTCTAGCTTGGCCAGCGATTTATGCGCCTTGTTGGGCTGTGCGTTCTTATGAATCAAATTATTTTTATAGTAATCATAAAAGGTTTCACTATCTCTTATGAAAAATGTATGGCTAAGCATTTCTTCCGGTGACCGTCCATACTTTTGCTGTGCTTGATATAAGCCATCCTCAGATCTGAAATCTGGAATACCACTCTCTGTGGAAACCCCGGCACCCCCAAAGAATACAATATTTTGGCTATTATCGATTATTTTTTTCAGTTCACCATTCATTTTCCTTTCCTCTATCCTTTCATTCTCTATTTCCACTCATTGTAGCATAATATTATATGATTCTCCAATATCATGAAAATATCTAGGAAGGTTTTTTAATATTATGTCTTTTCATAGTCTCTCAAAACCTAATACTGCAGTAATCTGCGCTATGATAATCTTGATTAAGCTATTCGATATAGGGTAAAATAGTTTGCAATACTGTCACTTAAAACACTAAGCAATGGAGGATGGGGATGAAAAAAAGAAAGACCGCCTTGGTCTTAGGCGGTGGAGGATCTAGGGGCGCCTATGAAGTTGGAGTCTGGCAAGGGCTGAGAGAGCTTGGTATCAAAATCGATCTTGTCACCGGGACTTCCGTAGGTGCAATAAATGGTGCTTTTGTCGCCCAGGATGCTTTCGATCTTGCCGTGGCCCTGTGGAAAGAAGTCGAGACTTCTATGGTTTTCGATATGGAAATCAAAGATATCATTACCAACTCAGGCATTGGGACAACAAAACTTAAGGCCCTCCTTGATAAATTTTTAGATGAGGGAGCCATTAGGAGATCTCCTATTGGCTTTGGGCTGGTTACCGTTGAATTTCCTTCAATGGATCCCTTATTCCTAATGATTGACCAAATCCCTGAGAAGAAGCTGTCGGATTACATTCTTGCCAGTTCCGCTTTATTTCCCGCCCTCAAAGTCCATGAGATTGGTGAAAAAAAATATGTAGATGGCGGTTTTTCAGACAATTTACCTGTAGGAATGGCCATAGATCACGGAGCGACTCATGTCATTGCTGTTGATTTAGATGTAGTGGGATTTATCAACAAAGACACATTCCTAGGTGCAGAGCACTTAAAGATTATTCGGTGCCCTTGGAATTTAGGCAATATGCTTATCTTTAATAAGACTAACTCAAAAAAAATTATGCGCCTTGGTTATCTTGATACCATGAAGGCTTATGGTATTTTTGAAGGCCAATACTATTGTTTTGTAAAGGATTCTATTGAGAGTAAGAATCTTCTCCGTGCTGATATAGCGGGCAAAATCTTCGAACTGGATCCGGGCATCATTTATTTCAAAAAAACATTCAACGATGGGTTGCGGAAAGCCATCGCGGATCATCCTATGGAAAAGGAGCATGATTTTTTCAATGGGACAAGCAGCTTTACCAATTTGCTGTCAGGGAGTGTGGAATGGATAAGATCCATATTTAACCCAAAGACGATAACCCTTCTGATTGCGAGAAGCTTTAAAGACACTCCCATCGACAAGAACATTTTTTTAACTAAGCCTGGTATAAAGCTTTTCAGAAATGAAATCTTTGCAGCCAACTATATTTATAAAGAAGGGTTGGTTTAGGATGCTCCTTGAGCTTTGCCTTTATTCACCAACCCATATTTCATCATTCTGCAAACTGATAAGTGAAAAATTTCCTAGCAGGTGTCTTAATAAGTGCCGAGGATACTATAGATGCTACCCCAAGCCCTACGATGAATTGTCCCACATTCCATGGGATAGACAGGACGGGTACCACAAAATTCCCATATATAACACCCTCTGCAAGATAATATCCCGCTACCATAAAGATGCCGGCAAAGATCATGCCCACAAGATGATATAAAGGCATCCCAAATAGAGTCCCAGCATTTCCTTTCATTGCCTTTTTTATAAACATCCCCATAATAATAGCCATGCAAGCTTTAATAACCAACGTCCAAGGAGCCCATATAGCTGCGCCCACCATTACATCTGCCAATAATGATCCTATTCCAGCGGCAATTGCTGCATATCTCCAGCCTAGAATCAAGACAGAAAGAAAAACCATAGCGTCCCCTAAATGAACATATCCACTGCTAAAAGGAATTGGTATGCGTATCAGCATTGTGGCTACAATGATTAGCGCCATCATCACCCCTGTTAAGATTATTCTATTCGTCTTTTCCTGATTAGACATATCGATGCCTCCTTGTATCTTTCTAATTGAAATTACAGTATTATTATAAATTTTCACGAGATTTAGTTTTATCTTATGATATAATAGATTTGTATTTAAATAAATAGTCAATTTTATTTATTTTTATATGTACAGTTCTGCTTGTGCTTGAAATATTAACCCTTATTTATAAAACTGTTTTGTATTTTATCTCATGATTATAGGTACAGTATAATAATAAGTTTGGAGGAATCGAATGAAAGCCATTTTACCGTCTCTTGATTTTGACTCAACAAATCCTTTATATTTGCAATTATATACTTATATAAAAAATGCCATATTAAATGGCGAAATGCTTCCCGGTGAAAAGCTCCCTTCCTTGAGAAGGCTGGCTAAAAGTCTTAATTTAAGCCTTACCACCATCTCCCTAGCTTATAATCAGCTTCTGGTTGAAGGTTATATCATGAGCAAACCACAATCGGGATTTTATGTTGAAGAAATTGCCCATTTACCAGGAGCAAGCTCTAATGAACAAAGTTTTTCGCCCCTTTCTACTGACTTAAAGGATATGACTGTAAATCCCCTAAGCTTTGAGGAGTCCTTACGAGTTAATCAAGGGTCCCTTTACTACGACCTCTCTTGCTTCGATTTTGTTAAATGGAAAAAGTGTATGAATAAAGTCCTCAATGATTATCCCCACATGCTCTTAAGTGAAGGGGAGCCAAAGGGAGAGGTTGCACTACGATATGAAATATCCAAATATGTATATCAGTCCAGAGGCGTCATTTGTACCCCGGATCAAATCGTTATCGGAGCCGGAACCCAACAAATTACAAATCAGCTATGTACCATGCTGGATCGAATGAATATTAAGCATGTGGCTCTTGAAGATCCTGGATACTTACCTGTTAGAAACATTTTCAGAGACAGGTATTTTGCCATGACAAATGTACCCGTTGGAAAAGAAGGCATACATATTCATAAGCTGCCCTCCAATATCCCCTCAGCTGTCTATGTAAGTCCGTCTAATCAATTCCCTACAGGGTATGTCATGCCTATTGGAAAGCGCCATGAATTGCTTTACTGGGCAAATGAAAATGATAGCATTATCATAGAAGACGATTACGATAGTGAGCTTAGATATTTTGGTAGGCCTATTCCATCCCTCCAGGGCCTTGATAAGGATCAAAGAGTGGTTTACTTGGGATCATTTTCCTCTACCCTCTTTCCTTCTATTAAAATTAGTTATATGATATTACCTGAGAGGATGGTAGAGGTTTTTGATGCAGCCGTGGGAGATTATACTCAAACCTGCTCGAAAACAGAACAGCTAACCTTAGCCATTTATATGGAAAAGGGCTATTATCGTACCAATATAAAAAAGCTTCGTAATTTATATGCACAGAAGCTTTCAGCTGTTATTTCCGCAATGAGCCGATATGGCTCTCAGGTTATTCGGCCCATCAATAGTTCCTCAGGGATTAATATGCTTCTTACCGTTAATAGCAGTAAAACACCTGCCACTTTAAGCAGGGAAGCTGCTGCAATAGGCATTTCCGTATTGCCTATCGCTACATATACGGAGGATTTTCCTCAAACATCTTCTACGATGATTTTTTATTATAATCAAATTCCCTTAGGAGATATTGATACGGCGGTAAAAAGCCTTGTTAATGCATGGAAGAAACCAATGTCAACGATAAAAAAGACTACACAAAACATGAATGGAATAGAATAGTTTTAGAAAAACCTCAGTATAAATATAGTCTAGCAAAACACAACCTGTGTTAGATAGAATATATAAGGGCAGATTTGAAGAACGTAAGGAGGAAAGTATGGAGCTACAAGAATTACTGTACAAAAGGCAAAGTATCAGACGTTTCAAAGAAGGTGATGTAAAGGACGAGGACATCATCGAAATGATTCGAGCTGCGGGAAGTGCACCATCCGGCAAGAACATTCAGAATTGGCACTTTGTGGTTATTAAGGACAGGGATCTTATGCAAAAGATTCATGACCTTATTGAATCTAAAAATCATGAAATCGCACTGGAGATGGATAAAAAGGATCCCGAGAAGGGAAATAGATTTAGAAAGTTTGTAAAAAACTTTACCTTGTTTTTTATGAAGGCGCCTGTTTTAGTTGTGGTATATTCCACTACCTACTATCCTTCCGGGTATCACGAGCTTAAGTTTATTGATGCACCCCAAGAACAAATTGATGCGTTATTTGTAAGAAATCCAGGCATGCAGAGTCTAGGGGCGGCTTTGGAAAACTTCACCTTATCTGCCATAGACCTTGGCTACGGTAGCTGCTGGTTGACCAGTGCCAACTATGTAGCTGAAGAAATTCAAGAGCTGCTTAAATCAGAAATCGGTTTTGATAAGGAAGGCTATTTCATGGCTGCCATGATGGCCCTAGGGATTCCAGAGGATAATGCAAAGAGCCCACCAAAAAAGCAAGTAGAGGAAATCTACACCTTTATAAAATAGAAAGAATGCCAAAGACCGAGAGATGATTGGCTGTGGCCACAGCCAATCATCTCTCGGTCTTTGGCTTTTGTTACATAATTAATTGGGTCGGAGGCATTGGCAGCGATTGAACCCGACTGTCGGAGGGGTTTTGCGCTACTCTCCGCTGAAATCGAGCAAGATGTTCAGCTTCTGTCAAACACGTCTAAAGTTGGTTTGTTTGACAGTCTGAACATGGAGACATAAAGCGCTGAGAGTATCAAAACCCCGACCAGTCGATGAGATCGCGCCAATGCCTTTTAATATGCTTTTCCGTACCCACATTTTGGATAAGTGCATTCTTCACAATTCATACACAGACCTCCATGGGCCAGCTTCTTAATATCTCCCCTTGTTGGCACCTCTCCAGCAAGGAGTCTTGGTACGATCAAGTCGAATATGCTTACTCTACTATACATCACACAGCCCGGAAGCCCGACTACGGGTATATTTCCAATATACGCCAGCATGAACATAGCTCCCGGCAGAACAGGCGCACCATAGGTTACGATATGCCCCCCAGCTTTTCTAATTCCTGTAGGCGTTCTGTCGTCAGGATCCACAGACATTCCTCCCGTGACCCCTACGATGTCTACTCCTTCTTTTTCAATGAGCTCCTTAATACAGTCTGCAATCATTTCATCATCATCATCTGCAAACAATTGTTTCACTACAGTGCTTCCAAGCTCAGAAAACTTTCTTTCCAATACTGGACCAAAAGCGTCTTTTATTTTTCCTGAATAAACCTCGCTACCCGTTGTCACTAGTCCTACTCTAAGGGATTGAAGCGGTAAAACCTGAATCAAAGTGCCATCTTGCAATACATTTTCCGCACCTTGGACAATACTTTCATTAACAAATAGGGGTATTACTCTAGTACCTGCTACCTTTTGGCCCGCTTTTACAAGCTGATTTTCATGTATCGTTGCAAACATGATTTCATCCTGATCAATCAATTGGGTCAACATAGCTGTATTAATTTTTAGGAGTCCATCATATTCGGCGATTAGTTCAATCTTTCCTTCCCCAGGGGGGGTCAAGGTTATACCTTTTCCTGATGCAGCAGTGGCGATACGCAGAGCAGCTTCGTCTTCATGAATGTCCGTATCTTCTTTATCTACTATGTAAAGATGCTTTTTCCCCATACTAAGGAGAATTTCCACGTCTTCTTCTCTCACCACATGGCCTTTTTTGAATTTTGGTCCTTTATATTCCCCAGGAATAATTTGTGTTAAATCGTGGGCTAGAACTTTTCCAACCGCATCTTCTACCGCTACCGTTCTCATCGCTCTCTCTCCTCTTTTTCAATCAAGCACTATTTTCCCATACTTGAAATTAGTTTATTTTGTTTCATAATTTATTTAAGTAAAATTGATTCATATATGAAAATCCAGCATAAAATGTTTTGCCCGCAGGTTTTCAGTTATAGTTCACACCCCGCCACAGCCAATCATCTCTCGGTCTGTGGCATATTTACCTCTATAACACTTCCCTTTGGAATGTTCTCCTTTAGCTGGGTTTCTAAATCTATTCCATAAATATTACTTAGTATTACTTTGATGACACCGTCATGGGCTACAAGGATAATATCCTTCTTTTTTTCAATACCTGAACCCAATGCTTCAAAGGCTTCCTTTTCCAAGATGCTTCGGAATCCTTTCATGACTCGATATTGAAGGTCATAAAAGTTTTCGCTAGAATTATCGAATTTGTAAGTTAAAAAGTTTTGACCTCTTTCTTCATATTGATCTGGAAACCTCGCTCTTATTTCCCTAATACTTTGGCCTTCCCATTCCCCTAAAGCGATTTCTCGAAGACTTTTTTCAACTATGATAGGAATAGGAGTTGATTCCAAACTATTGTGGGCTTTTTCTCTTGTTATATTTTCAGCTAATATCTGACTGATGATTTTTGATGTATCCCGGGCCCGAGCCAAGTCGCTTGTATAGATACAGTTTACATCTGCCCCCATCCCCAGCAGCTTGTCACCTGCTTCTTCCCCTTGCCTACGACCCAAATCTGATAAAGGAACATCATATTGGCCAATAAAGACTTTTTCCTTATGCTGTACCGTCTCTCCGTGCCTAACTAGAAATAGTCGCTTTCCCTTCAGTAGGCTCTGATAATAAATGCTTTCTTCGTGCTCCTTTTTACCAGAGATCATTTTTTCATAATATCTTAGGATCTCCTCATAGGATTCAGGGGTGTCCATATCTAGCACAACAGCTTCTTCATTGGTTTCCAGCCTGATCATATCCCCTTCATAGGGGCGCGTTACCCCTTTTAGGCCTTCTTCTCCGTTATGCTCTAATATTGCTTGAAAGTATGCTTTAGGAATAAACAAAGGGTGTCCCTTTTTACCTTTATAGCAGGGTACGATAAAGGATTCTTGGTTTTTTTCGCTAGCTTCTAGCATTGTTTTTACAACCCTTGGCGGAATCAGGGGACAGTCTACTGGCCAGAGCAGAAACCCTCTTAGGGTCTCACCGTATCCATTTATTGCTTCACTAATGCCCGTGGTAATAGATGTAAACATCCCCTTGGGATAATCTTTATTGTAGGCTGATTCCACATTGTTCTTCTGAAGCAAAGGCTCTAGTAACTCATGATTATATCCGGTTACGACTAAAATTTTATCCAGCCCTGATGCCTTCAAGGTGTTGATGATCCTCTCAATTGCAGTCTCATTTCCGATTTTAAGCAATGGTTTAAACCTGCCCATGCGAGAAGAATATCCAGCTGCAATAATTAGGCCACATATATCATTGTTTTGCCTTATCTCTACGCTCATAGAAAATCCTTTATGTTGCTGCCAACTATGTATTGATAACGTTCATCTATCTAACAAATTTGCCTTGTTTGTATTCCTCTAAGGCCATTTTTCTTACTTCGTAATGCTTTTTCTTTCCTGTCGCCGTGTAAGGAAACTCCTCAACAAATCGATAATATCGAGGTTTCTTGTATTTGGACATCATAGGGTGATCATGACAATACGCGCTTAACTCTTTTGCTGTTAGTGATTCGTCTGCTTTTATGACATCGGCCACCACCACTTCTCCCCTTAATTTATCAGGAACACCTACAACGATAGATTCATTCACCTTTGGATGTTGGTTTAAAATCTCCTCGATTTGCACTGGATGGATATTTTCACCGGAAGAGATGATCATATCGTTTTTGCGGCCGACTACTGTGACAAATTCATTTTCATCCCAGGTTCCCATGTCTCCAATATAAATCCAGCCTTTATAAAAAACTCTTTCTGCTTCTGCTTTATTATTAATATAAGCATAAGCAGATTTAGCCGGCGATCTGACGATGATTTCACCTACCTCTTGATTATCCTTGGCTACAAAGTCATCAGGTTCTGCCTTACGGTCCTCATATATTTTAACTACAGCTACATCATCATCGGTACATGCCCGCCCAGCTGAACCGGACATATGGGGCAGATCAAAAGGCCGTAGGAAGGTATTCCAGAAGGCCTCTGTGGTGCCGTACCCATTGAAAATGTTAGGTGATAATGATTCCTGAAATTTGATGCAATCTTCCTTTTCAAGAGGTGCACCCATAGTTATAATTCCCTTCAAGGAAGAAAGGTCGGAAGGATGCTTCTGCTTCTCATCATAAAGCATTTTTAACATGGTAGGGGCTCCAGTTATAAAGGATAGCTTGTATTTCTCTATGTATTCCATGGTTGTCCTTGGATTGAACCGGCGCATAATAACCACTTTACCGCCAACATATAGAGTGGGTGCCGGCCCCCCCGAATGGATGCCGCCCCGGTGGAACCAAGGGCTCATATTCATTGTGATATCCTTCGGAGTCAAAGGGAAATGCATGGCCACATCATGGGCTGAAAGGACATCATTGATATTATTTAGAGGAATACCCTTAGGCATCCCCGTGGTGCCAGAGGTATAAAGGCGAGTATTTTCATCATAAATATGCTTCTTTAACTTGATGTCAGGATTCTCTTGGGATTTTCCTTCCATATATTTTTCAAAGGCAATATGCCCTTCCTCCAGCGGAACCTCCCCAGACACATCCACCATAACTATGCGCTTTGGCTTGTGCTTTGCAAGGGATAAAGCTTGTAAAACATCGTCTTTTATATCTGCATCATAAATAAAAACGGAAGGCTTGCTGTCATCTAAAATATAAGCTGTTTCGCCAGGGGAGAGTCTGAAGTTAATTGGATTATGAATTGCACCTACCTTTTGAGGTGCTAAAAAACAATAGATAAATTCCGCTGAATTCAACAATTGATAGGTCACTACATCATTTTTCCCTACACCATCATCTAATAGGGCATGAGCCAGCTTGTTGACCTCTCTATTTAATTCAGTATAAGTCCATGTTCTCTCCTTTAAAGGACATACTAAGGCTATGGAATGAGCAAACCTATGTACATTTCGCATAAAACCATTTATATAGGTAAACTCGTGTTCAAAAGTTTCTTTGAACATACTTATATCGTATGTATATTGATTCTCACTCAAATAAGGTGCCCCCTTCCAGTTTCAATGGTATTACTCGTATCTTCCAATAATTAGTGAGGTGTTTTGTCCGCCAAATCCAAAGGAATTTGACATGGCAATTTTAATATCAGTATTTCTTGCAGTATTAGGCACATAATCTAAGTCGCACTGTGGGTCTGGTATTTCATAATTCAATGTAGGCGGCAATATTCCTTCACGAATCGCTTGAATGCAGGCAATTAATTCTGTAACACCTCCCGCACCCATCATATGCCCCGTAGCACCTTTTGTAGAACTAACCGGAATATCTTTTGCACGTTGACCAAAAACAGCTTTAATGGTTTCAGTCTCTATTTTGTCACCCATAGGCGTAGAAGTTCCATGAGCGTTGATATATTCAATCTGTGCGGGTTCTAGATTTGCGTTTTTCAATGCTATTTCCATGCATTGAATTTCACCACGCCCCTCAGGATGTGGTGCCGTGATATGATAAGAATCAGAACAATTTCCATATCCTAAAATCTCTGCTTTTATTTCAGCATCTCGTTTTTTAGCATGATCTAAGGTTTCTATAACCAAGGCGCCGCCACCTTCTCCCATAACAAAGCCATCTCTTTCCAAATCAAATGGACGACATGCCTTAGCGGGGTCATCATTGCGCTGTGAAAGTGCTCGAGATGCGGCAAGGCTTGCATTCATCATCCCAAAGAGAGTTGACTCTGCCCCGACGACAACCACTGCATCCGCCTGTCCCGATTTTAGCATCATTGTACCAACACCAATTGCATCTCCTCCTGAAGAGCAGGCTGTTGTTACGGTCAAGCTAGGGCCTCTTAAATTATGAAGGATGCCAATATGAGCAGCTGCAATATTACCAAGACTATTTGGCACGACACGAGGGCTGATGCGATAGCTGCCACTATTTGAAATCTGTTCTTGGGCTTCTATTGCTGTGGTTAGACCCCCAAAGGCTGTTCCAATAACGATTCCAACCCGCTCAGGTGCTGCTTTTAAATGACTTTGCTCTATGGCCTCTGCTGCAGCAATTAAAGCAAATTGTGCGAAAATATCAGTCTGGGATGCAACTTTTCTTGCCAAAAAATCTGTTGGCTTGAAGTCCTTGACTTCAGCAGCAATTTTCACTGGCAGCTCATTAACATCAAAACGGCTAATGGCAGTCACACCGCTTTTACCCTTTATTAAATTATCCCAGTACGAGGCTACACCTATCCCAATAGGCGTAATTGCTCCCATTCCGGTAGCTACTATACGATTGTTTGTCACTTTTCCACCCCGTTTTTCTTTACTCAGTAAATTTCTTAAATGCAAGTACTGCATTGTGCCCGCCAAAACCAAATCCATTGGATAAAGCATACTCAATATCCGATTTTACCGCTTTGTTTGGCACATAATCTAAATCACATTCTTCGTCTGGAGTTTCATAATTGATGGTAGATGGAATAACTCCATCTCTGAGACTGCATAGGGTAATAATCGCCTCAATGGAACCCGCCGCGCCAAAGAGATGCCCTGTCATGGATTTTGTTGAGCTTACTTTTAAATTATAGGCATGAGAACCAAAAACCTCTTTGATGGCCTTTGTTTCAGATTTGTCTCCTTCCGGGGTACTTGTTCCATGAGCATTTATATATCCAATTTGTGTAGGATCAATCTTTGCCATTTCCACAGCCAATTTCATAGCCCTTGCTGCTCCATTGTAATCAGGGGCTGTAAAGTGAAATGCATCCGTGGTATTACCATATCCGATGATTTCTCCTAAAATTTTAGCTCCACGTTTTTTTGCATGCTCATATTCTTCTAAGAACAATATGGCGGATCCCTCTGCCATCACGAACCCATCGCGATTTTTATCAAAGGGTCTGCTAGCTTTTTCCGGGTTATCGTTGTTAGTTGATGTGGCTTTCATCTGTGAAAACCCTGCAAATGTGATCGGATGAACAACAGCTTCACTTCCCCCAGCCAAGATAGCATCAGAAAGTCCACTTTTTATATTTAAATAGGCTTCTCCGATAGCATGATTTCCTGTCGCACAAGCAGATACTGGGGAATAGCTGGGTCCCCTAAAGCCGGTCCTGATGGACACAAGACCCGCTGCCATATTGCTAATCATCATTGGAACCATGAATGGTGATACTCTTTTAGGTCCTTTTTCAAGCAAAATTTTATGATTGTCCAATAGGGTGTCCAGACCCCCTATACCAGACCCAATGTAAATACCGATTCTCTCTTTATTGATATTATCTAAATCTAAATTAGCCTGCTCTAAAGCCTGCTGGGAAGCTGCACAAGCAAATTGTACAAATCGGTCATATCGAAGCTGTTCCTTACGATCCAGGTAGGAATCCGCATCAAAATCTTTTATCTGCCCACCAATTCTGGTGTTCATGTCTTTATAAGCTTCGTCCTCCAGCTTTATAATTCCGGATTTACCCGCCTTGATATTTTCCCATAAGCTATCTACATTATTACCTGATGAGGAAACAACTCCGCATCCAGTTACCACAACTCTTCGTTCCATAAAAAATAACTCCTATTCATTAAAATATTAAATAATTATTCATAAGTTCATAGTATTGTTCATGAGTACTATTATAATAAGGTTTTTCAAATTTGTACAGTTTCAAAGTAAACATTATGGTTCTCTTATCATATTGTCACCATAAATTGTGAGATTTTACAATTTTATTTGATATTGAAAGGGAAATTTTGAAAAAATATTAGAAAATTCGACAGTACACAATTTAGCACATACATCAAAATGCCACACTGCAAAGGTGACATTTTGATGCGTTTTTAAGTTGAAATCCTTAAAATCTTACCTTCTTCAATATAGATTCTATGATCTGCAAACATTTCACTTTCTACAGGGTTGTGAGTGATTAATATGGTAGGAATATTAAAATTCTCCTTAAAAGCTGCAAATTCCTCGTATACTATTTTTTTCGTCTTCTCATCCAGAGCTCCAAAAGGTTCATCTAAAAGAAGAAGTCTCGGCCGAGTAACGATAGCCCTTGATAAGGCCACCCTTTGTTTTTCTCCCCCAGAAATCTTGTCAGGAAATTTCTTTTTAAGGTGATGAATACCAAAGGTTTTCATTATATAATCGGAGTATTGTAGCATCTCCTGTCTAGTGGTTTTATCCTTATATTCAGTTAAATTCTTTAGCCCATAGTTAATGTTCTGCTCCACAGTCATATTGGGGAACAAGGCATAATTTTGAAAAAGATATCCTAGCCTTCTGTTTCTCGTGGGTACATCTATTTTGTGGCTGCTATCAAACACTTTCTGATCCCCGAATCGAATTAGCCCTTGGTCAGGCTTCATCAATCCCGCAATACAGTTTAGTATTGTCGTCTTGCCAGCCCCTGATTCTCCTTGTATGGCAAGGACACCCCTTTCAAATTCATATTCCACTTGAAGGGTGAAATGATCTAATTTTTTTGTAATGTTAAAATATGTGTTCATTTGAAACTACCCTTACTTTCCAGTATAGTTCTTGCGCTTTAGCCAATAATTTAGTCCAAAAATTAATAGGAAGCTCAAAACTGTTATGATAAGGACTAAGGTATTCGCTTTCTCTTGTTGCCCTGATTCTACTGCAAAATAAATAGCCGTTGGAATGGTTTGAGTCTTTCCGGGGATATTGCCAGCAATCATCAGGGTAGCACCGAATTCTCCTATAGCTCTTGCGAAAGCAAGAACAATACCGCTTATGATGCCGGGCCAGGCCAAGGGAAAGCTGACAGTTCTAAAAATTTTCCACTCACTACTTCCTAATGTTTGAGCCGCCCTTTCGTAAATAGGATCCGTACTAATAAAGGCTGCTTTAGCATTTTGATACATTAGCGGCAGTGAAACAATACAGGCTGCGATGACAGCTCCTATCCAGGTAAATACAACTTGTACGTTAAAATACTCAAGCAAAAAAGCACCTATGAATCCTCTCTTCCCAAAGGCTATAAGAAGTAAATACCCCGTAACCGAAGGGGGCAATATCATAGGAAGTATGATTAGGGTTTCCCAAATATCCTTTCCGGGGATTTTTTTCTTATTAAGAGCATAAGCCAGCGTAACACCCAGTATAAATGAAAACACTGTGGCGATACTGGCAATTCTCAAAGAGAGTAAAATAGGTGCTAACATAATTTTTCCTCAGTCTTATCAGCAATTTCTTGTTGGCAATTATCTTGATAAGTGAAATTCTAGTTTATTTAATGGGTTTGGTGTACGTGTAAAATTGCAACTTTTTTCAACCCACTGGCTTGGGGTTTGTGCTTTTCATGCAATAGTTGAAATTTTGCTCACTCACGGCCAGGCAACGTAACGCAATGAAATGTAGTATTGCACAGCAATGCTATGCGGTGCGATTTATACCGTACCAAGCTGCATGGCGCATTTTTATGTGGCTTAATGTGGTTGGCATTGCCAAACTTTATGTACTATAATACTTCAAATCCATACTTCTGAAAGACTGCTTTGGAAAAGTCATTTTGAATAAATTCATAGAATTTGACTGCCGCCTCGCGTTGGGCAGAATCTTTAATAAGAGCAGCAGGATATACAACGGGTGTATGGCTGTCCGCCGGCATGTCTTCTACTATGATACCTGTTTCAAGCAATTTCGCATCCGACAAGTAAACAAGGCCGCAATCAACATTTCCTGTATCCACATAGTCTAAAACCTGTCTCACATCCTTTGCCAGTACCAGTTTAGGCTGTATCTTATCCCATATTCCTAGAGTTTCAAATACTTCTTGAGCATATTTCCCGGCAGGGACTGATTCAGGGGTGCCCATCGCAATGCTTTCCACATCATTGCTTGTCAGTGCTGTTAAATCTTTAATCACATCTTCCTTTTCTGCAGTTGCAATAAGTGTCAATGTGTTCTTTAATAGGTCCTTTCGGGATTCTTTATCAATAAACCCAGCTTCTTCTAGTGTATTCATATGTGGTTCCGATGCGGAGATAAACAAATCGGCAGGTGCCCCTTCTTGAATCTGTTTTTGCAGGGTTCCTGATCCCGCAAAGTTAAATATTAATTGCGTATTGCTCTCCTTAGCATATTCCTTCTGTATTTCTGTAAGGGCGTCGGTCAAGCTAGCTGCAGCAGAAATATATACTTCTACCTTTTCATCTGTAGGACTAGTGGGTGCTTCTGATGTATCTCCTTCTGCCACATGTCCATTATCACCACAGCCTGTAAGCGACAAGGCCAGAATAATAAGTAAAATTGCTACGAGATTAAATTTTTTCACTTCTTCTTTCATCTCCTTTGCACGGGTTTCGCTCAATTATATCTAACTAAACCAAACTAAAACCAACTCGATTTAATTGTATCCTACCACTCAAGAATAGTCAATTGGCTATTTTACTCACAATAATTAATTTTTTATATTAATTGCTATGCTGCTGTGAGGTAAGTCTTCGTTGTCGCGAGGTAATGTTTTTTATCATAACGGGACTTTTACTTATGATATAATAGGACTCATAATATACTTTTCCTATTTTAGAGGAGGTTTTTATGAAAGATATTTTATATACCCCTGAAGAAATCTCAAAAATACTCAAACTTTCTAAATACACCGTATACGAGATGGTTAAACGGGGCGATATAGAAGCACACCACATCGGAAGGAGCATCCGCATATCTCAAACTCAGCTTGACCTTTATATGATGGGAACCCGAAAAGCGGAAAATGTCTTTACAGCTGAAATAGTTGTTGAAGATGATGCCCAGATTGCTCTGTCTCATGGAATTAGATTTTTTGTAAATACGGATTTGGAAGGAGAGGTGAAAATATCCATCCCTCCTGAAGACATCATATTAAGCGCTGGCAAGTTTGTTAGCAGCGCTCGAAATATGCATAAAGGAAAGGTTGTTGACATTATTTCTGATGAAAAGAATTCAAAGGTTTTGTTGGATATTGGCGTTCCCCTTCTTTCTATAATAACCAACAAATCTGCTTTAGAAATGAACATAAAAAAAGGCGATGAGCTTTATGCCATATTTAAAACCATGTCGGTAAGAGTCATTAAATAGAGCAACAAAGGGGCAGAATGTGGAAGTCTCAAACTAGAATAACAGAAACCCCAAATTATTATGGTAGAAGTTTCAAAACACATTAGGAAGATACAAACAGAGTGATACAAAATTAAAGGGGACATTTCCAAGCTTTCATAGCGACAGTTTGGGAATTCCCCTTAATATGTGTAGGTTTTAAATTTATGCACACGTGCATTTATCCTCTATTTTTAGGCCCTTTTTCATAGATAGGACTCATCTCCTATTCTTAGGCACCTTAGCGTAAATAGACTCATCCTCTATTCTTAGGCACGTTTCTATCCCCCACCTTATCCAAACGCTTTAAAGCACTGCCACAAGCACACGGGCTAGAAAGCCATCGGCTAATGTCTCCAGTACGATATCTGATAAATGGCATGGCTTTTCTTGTAAGAGTAGTAAAAACGACTTCTCCATACTGACCTTCGGGCACTGTTTCACCCGTTTCAGGATTAATAATTTCAAAATACAGGTCGGCCTCTCTAGGATGATATCCCTCTAAAACCCAGCAGCTTACCGCCCCGCCAAGGCCCATCTCTGTCATGCCATAGTGTTCAAAAACCCTAATCCCCCAAGCCTCTTCAATAAATCTTACCGTGGATTCTGGAATGAATTCAGTACTTAAAAGTACTGTTCTCATTAATTCTTTTATTTCCTCGTGGGATCCTCCTGTTTTTTCTTGCATTGAAGGACTCTTGTACGGCCTATTGGGCTGGCTTTGGGCATGAAACTTGTAAATGCTTTCGGCAGGGCTCATCGTGAGGTTCTTTGCTGTATTCTCGGAAAGGCTCACAGAGGCTTCTGCCAGCGCCAACACTTGGCCAGGGGCTCCTACAATTGAGGTAACGCCTTTTTCCAGCATCAGTTTAAGTACATCAAAGGCATCTTCACAATCCCTCTTTAAAAGGCCATAAGTAACACACTTAGCCCCTAGCCTCTCAAGGCCTGATTTCAGAAGGTCCCCTACAGACCCAGGCCTCTCGAAGGGCAGTAAAATCAAAACAACATCGGTTTCGTCTACTAAATTTTTCATGCCATGATGGAAGTAATCCACCGTTAACTCTTGGTCCTCCTTGGTATAGTATATACGTTTTGGTTTCCCTGTACTGCCACTGGTATCAAGGGTTACGATTCGGCTGATTTCATTTTGACTCACGCATAGCATTTCAAGACCTTTTTCCCTCAAATCTTCCACCGTTGTGAATGGTAGCTTTTCAATGTCTTTTAATTCAAGAATATCTTCTGGTTCAATATCTATTAATAATTTTTCATAAAACCTACTATTCTTTTTTGCCCACTCTATGGTTTCACGTAGCTTTATAAGCTGATATTCTTCCAAAGCCTTCCGCGTAAGTGGGCTCTTTTGGCCCAGTCCAATTTTTTCAGCTATCCATGTGTCCAGGGCCTTTTCTCTTTCGTATAATGACATCCTGCTACCTCCTGTATGTTTTTTCTCTGTCATTTTGTAAGAAGTGTAGGAACTTTCACCTTGGAGTTCCTACATATTTGAGTTTTCAGTAGAATTTGTAGGAACAAACAGCCAAAGTTCCTACAATTTCATTAGGTTTTAGGAACCTTTGCGCCTTTTTCCTACATTTCCATCTCTAAACAGGGAAAGTGTAGGAATTCTTCCTGCTTATTTCCTACACTTTTACCACTTTTACCTATTATTATAGGACCCTTGCACCTTTTTCCTACATTTCCATCTCAAAACAGAGAAAGTGTAGGAATTCTTCCTGCTTATTTCCTACACTTTTACCACTTTTACCTATTTTTGTAGGAACCTTTGCACCTTTTTCCTATATTTCCACTTCAAAACAGGGGAAAGTGTAGGAACTTTTCCTGCTGAAGTCCTACACTTTTGCCACTTTCACCCATTTTTGTAGGAACCTTTGCACCTTTTTCCTATATTTCCACTTCAAAGCAGGGGAAAGTGTAGGAACTTTTCCTGCTGAAGTCCTACACTTTTGCCACTTTCACCCATTTTTGTAGGAACCTTTGCACCTTTTTCCTATATTTCCATTTAACAGGGGAAAGTGTAGGAATGCTACAGCCTCTTAGCATGCATAAGTCAGACTCATATTAGTTAAATATCTAAAATATGCTGATGGATGCACCATCAAAGTTCGGTGATTCCCAAAGCACGGCTCCTCCTTAAGTTAAGTAAAACATGGAGATGGATGCACCCGCGAGATCAATATGCCCGGTCGGAATCATATAAGTTAATTATATAGGTCAATAGCCTACTAAAATAAGCCTTTCAAAATTGATGCTCGGAATGGTAAAGCCTTAACACTAGGCCACTGGATGCTATTGGGCTGAAGGCTAGGAAATGAGTCATATCCAGAAGTTAAATATCTAGTAATTCTTGCACCTTCTCATAAGTTTTTTCTATAATTACGGGGCATACCTCCACCTTGTTCAGCGGATTGTCTCCCACCAGCTCACTGCATTCTAGACTTTCAAAGTTTTCATAAAACCAATCTACCAGTTCGTCTCGTAAAGATTGGGCTGCTTCCTCAGGATCTGCTAGGTAAAGAAGGCAAATGGCTCCTGTCAATGTCCCGCAGGTTTTTTCCAGCCAATAGCCATTACATAACCCTGCCATAGCAGCAATGAGGTCCGGGTTTTCTTCTTTTTCTAAATCTTCAAGCCCCATGGCCATAATCATTTGACTACAACAGTAGTCTTTCATTTTTAATTCGAAGATACGTTCGCTAATATCCATTTTTCAATCCCCCTAGCGTATAGTAAAACATCTATATTTTTTATTTTTCCTCTAATGTTTTTTCTACCTCAAGAATCTTACCCATGGCCAAATCTTCTGGAATATAAACCAATTCGCACTCTGGGCACACCAATAGCTCTGCTGCGAAAGAACTTTTTAAATAGGTGATGTTCACCTTGCCTGGTTCTAGCAAAACATTGCATTTAGTGCAGATTAAACCGTCTTCATTTTTTACTTCAATTTTAGTTTTATTAATACTCATAGGCCATACCTCCTACAGGTAAAAATTGTACCTAGCTAAACGTCCCTTCTAGGGACTCCCGCTCGCTGTGCTCGCCGCTGTCCGTTTTGCTTGCCAAGCAAGCTTGGAGCAAAAAGGCGAGCTAGACAATTTCTGGATAAATTCTGCCTAGCTAAACATTTCATGTTTTGGGCAGAATGTTATAGCTTGTATTTTCTGTGCTCGTTACCTTCTAGCTTTTTATTGAGTTCTAGCCTGTGGCTGTAAGCTTTGTGAATGATGTATGAGGTATCATCCTTTGTGTATTCTACCCAGTAGGTAATCAGCCCTGGCTGTAGGCTTGCTGTATATCGTCCTGTCTTTGGATTATAAATTGTTTCTCCCGTTTGTTCAGCATTCAGCAACACCTTCTGAATATCTGAGGTAAGTATCAATCTGTCATCCACTGTGTCAAATACACCATCCGCATATCGTATAACTATTTTTTCATAATCCTGAATTTCTCTGTCCATTTGTTCACCGAAAACATTTTCCATTATTTTTGCTTTTAATTTTATCCTATTTTCATGCCTTTGGCTAAAGGATATTCGCCCCTTATCCGTTGACTTTTCTTGATCCTCTATATCTCCATATAGTAAATCTAGTATATGCCAGCTAGGCTTTCCTCCACTGGTAAGCCTCTCCTTGCACATGGCACAATACACTACAAATTCCTTATCGCTCTCTTCCACTCTATCTTGTACGAATTCAGCTGCCAGTTCCCTATTGGTAAAGGAGACGAGTCCACCGTAGCTGCAACATTTTGTCATCCCCTTATTAAAGGTCAGCTCCTCCACTTCATATCCTCTGCTTTCTGCCAATCTTCTTACGCTTTCTTGAATTTTCTCATCGAATCTGGCAGTGCATGCATCGTGTATCGCAATTTTACAATGATTCTTATTGTTGCTAACAGTATCAGGAAGACCCTGTTCATCATATACTTCCCAAAGGGATTTGATTTCCAACTCCTCAATTGCATTCTGGAACATCAGGGTACAAGTAGCGCAAGCGGTTATCACAACTGGCTTCCCTGCTTCCTCCCAAACCTTTCTATGTCCTTCCATTGTTTCATCAAAGAGGGGCTTTCTTCCCGCCCATTCTGCCGGCGCGCCACAGCAGCCAAGATAAATGCCCACGTCACCTTGAAGCTTCTCCATTAAATACTTATACGCGCGAATCACATGATTTCCTTCTAGGGCACCAAGCTGGCAACCAGGGAAGAATAAATAATCGCTTTTTTCAGCTCCCGGTTCATGCCTTATCAGCTGGAAATAGGGGCTGTTTGAAAACAGCATATCATTAATGGGGAAATCGTGGATAGGGGCAGGCATATGATTGTTTTCGACAAGTTCGGCTTTAGCCTCCCTACACACATCTCCCATGTTTAGCTTGTTAGGGCAAATTTCACCGCATAAGCCACAGAAGGTGCACTCATTTACCATAAATTTAGTAAACCTCATGCCCATGGTCATATTTACATTGTTGGCAATCTCTCTTACATACTTTTTCGGATAGCTGCCGTATTTCTGTAGGAATTTGCATTCCCTAACGCACTGCATACATTCACATTGAATACATCGCTTTGCCTCTTCTATGGCTTCTTCCATTGTAAGGGCACGCTTTTCATAAGCCTCCGTGCCCTCTTCCCCTAATTCTATAGCTTCTTCATAGACCACATCTCTCATTCCTACAAACAGCTCTGACTTATAGGGACCTTCAAAATCTCTTCCTTCTGTAAGAGAGACCTTTTTCATCTGCCTATCCAAGGTGATTCCTGCTGTTCTGCCATTACAAAGCAATTGTATTGCACTTTCACCTTCATATGCGTTTTCAGCTATAAAAGAAGGATCATCTGTATCATAAACTCCATCATACTCTTCCAAAAGCTTTTCTTTATTTACCTGCTGTCCAAGCATAAAGTTTATTTTTGTATCCGTAAGGATTTTAAAATCCTCATCTATTAATTCCTGAGGCAACCCGCTTTTCAAAAGCAAAGGGCCCCCAAGGGTATTTTCTTCATCATAAACAGTAACATCATAGCCCTTTTCATATAGGAAAAGAGCTGCCGCGAGTCCATCTAAACCCGCTCCTATGATAGCTACCTTCATGTCCAATCTTTTAAAGGGCTTTATCTTTCTTTTTTTTATTTGGCCGTACTCCATACAAGCTCTTTCCATCTTCGAAATCAATATAGTCCCGCCGGCTTCATTCCTAGTGCAATAACGTTGACACGGGTGGTCGCAGATTCTGCTAATAATATTGGGAAAGAGAATAGATTTTGCAAAAATCTTTGCCGCACCATCAAAATCTCCTCGTTCCGCAAGGGCCATCATGCCCTTTACGTCTACATGCATCGGGCATTGGGTGTTGCAGGCCGGTGCATAGTCCTGGGTACATTTATCTTCATACATTCTGATTTGTTGCCTATCCATCTTATTCTCTCCATGTTGTAAATTCGAGCCAGTTAAGGTGTGCTTAACTGGCTCAAAATATCTTTTACATTCCTTTAATAAATTATTTTTACTTTTCTAGTTCTGCCAAAATCTTTTCTGGTAGGGCAGGAAGTTCTCTGATTCTTACTCCGCAAGCATCATATATAGCATTGATTATGGATGCATGAGGTGAGCTCAGTGGTAACTCTCCAACGCCAGATGCGCCAAATGGGCCATTTTCTCTTGGGTAATTTTCAATGTAAATTACCTCCATTTTATCTGGAGCATCCTTAATTGTAGGAATTCCACACCTGATCAAGTCTCTGTGCTTTAACGGATCTTCATACTGTTCTGTAAGGGCAAGGCCTACTCCTTGAACTAAGCCACCATACATTTGGCCGTCTACCGTAGATTTGTTAATAATGGTACCACAATCTGTAACAAGAGTCATTGCCTCTACTGTTGGCTTCCCTGTCTTCATGTCTACAGAAACCTCTGACATAATAAGGCCATACATGTACATCAGCATTGGATTACATTGCGCAGTTTCTCTATTTCCTTCTGATGAGGTGAAAGGCCCAGATGCAAAGCTTCCTACATATCTTAGATCTTTGCCTTCAGCCATCATTTCATCATAGGTTCTAAAGGACCCATCTTCCTTTTTCATAGCTGCTATAAGTTTTTCACAAGCATCCTTCATAGCATTTCCAAAGAAAACTTGACCTCTACTTCCTGCTGATATTCCACCATCAGGAGCAATAGCAGTGTCATTCATAACTAGCTTTATCTGATCTACAGATAGTCCTAGTGGTAATAGAGCATCATGTATAATCGTTAAAGTCCCTAGGTCTGACCCCTGACCATGATCCTGCCAGCAGTTATAAACTGTCACACCACCGTCAGGTCTTAGTTCTACCCAGGCCTCACTAAAGTCAGCAAAATCTCCACCTACACAATAGTTTGCAACAGATAGTCCTACACCATATTTCTTATCAGCTGTAGACTTTTCTTTTGCCGCTTTCTTTGCTGCTTCATATTTAGGCCTCATAACATCAAAAATTTCTTCCATAGAGAATACTTCAGGTGTTACACCTACTGGAGTAGTTGAGCCTGGCCTATAGATATTCTTGTATCTAAACTCAAATGGATCCATTCCCATTTTTGCAGCAAGTTCATCAACAAGACACTCGCTGGCAAATAGAGCCTGTGGAGAACCATAGGATCTAAACGCAGTTCCGTAGGTATTGTTCGTGCAAACTGCATGGGTTTCCCCTCTGATATTATCGATATTATACCCAGCGCCTACAAACATATTTCCTTTAAAGGCGAGACAATCTCCCCACTCTGAGTAAGCTCCATGGTCAAAAATCAGGTCATATTCTAGGCCTAGGATCTTTCCATCTTCGCCAGCGGCCATTCTAATATCTGCGTATGAGGATGATCTCTTACCTGTATATGTTATAGTTTGCTCCATATCAAACTCTAAATAGCAAGGCTTCCCTGTAGCCATTACAGCAACTGCAATTAATGCTTCATTGGTAGGTGAAAGCTTATATCCAAAGGTTGCCCCAGTATTATTCTGTACAATCCTGAACTTTTCATCTGGAATACCTAAGGCTTCGAATAACATAGCCTTATGTACATACAAACAAATACTCTTTGATTGTATGGTCAAGTTGTCATCCTCATCCCAGTATCCAAATCCAACATCAGGTTCTAAGATTAGATGAGGTTGTCTAGTTGTATAATAGCTAGCCTCTGCAACATAAGGAGCTTCCTTGAAAATAGGAGCAGTGTCTTCTCCCTTAACTGTCGGTTGATCAAAGTAAACATTTGGTGTTCCAGGATGAATTTCTATAGCATCATCAGCCATCGCTTCTGGCGCATTCATGTAAGCTGGAAGCTCTTCTAATTCTACTATGACAGCTTCTGCCGCAGCCTTAGCATGCTCCTTAGTATCAGCAGCAACAATGGCCAATGCATCTCCATACATAAATACTTTCTCATCGCAAAGGATAGGTCTATCAAAACCATCTCCCTTATTCCAAGGGAATAATGCAAATCCATTAATTCTATTAGTGCCCTTTACATCTTTATATGTAAGTACGGCTTCCACTCCTGGCATTTTCTCAGCAACAGAGGTGTCTATTTTTATAATGTTTGCATGGGAAACTTTAGCTTGAACCAGCTCCAGCCATAGGGTTTCCTTAGGCAATTTAAGTCCTAGGTCGGCTCCAAAATCATGAGTACCGACAACCTTATCAATGGCGTTTGGACGAGGAGCATAGCTACCAATCAGACCTTCACCCTTATTAAATTTAAACTGTAAATCTTCCATAGTCATTTCGCCACGAAGAACCTTCGCAGCATCCATAACTGCATCTACAATAGGCTTATACCCCGTACATCTACAAACATTTCGATGCTTAGAAAACCAGTCTCGTACCTCTTCTCTAGTTGGATTTACATTTTCGTCTAGCAAAGCTTTACCAGATACTATAAATCCTGGAGTACAGAATCCACACTGTGCAGCCCCATGATGTGCCATGGCAGCCTGCAATGGATGAAGGCAATCCTTTGATCCTATTCCTTCAATGGTGGTAATCTCCGCATAGTCACGAACTCTTTTCATTTTCATCATGCAAGAGCGTACCACTTTGCCATCAACTAATACCGAGCAAATACCACATTGTCCAGCTTTACAGCCTACTTTTGTCCCTAGTAGCCCAATTTGTTCTCTGATTACTGTTGATAAGGTTTCTTCCAGGTCAACAATAGCCCTGACCTTTGCCCCATTAACAATCAGATCCTTTTTGTACAGTTTTCTTTTTTCTTCAGACATAACAGAACCTCCCTAAAATTTGCATCCTAAGCCTTACTGAAATAGAATGGAAATCTACAAATGTTAAATTTGCAATCCCCTTGCATCGGTTCGCCTAAACAAATAGGCGAGTTGGCTATTTATTCACATAGCATTCTATTTATCTGTTATCACGCCCCCTTGGGTGTCCTTATATCAATTAAAATATTCCACAGATTGCTCTAAAATGACAATGCAAGCCTAACCTGCTAAGCTCCCTTTGTCGGTTAAATAGGTTTGGATCAAAAGGAAAAGATTTTGGAAAATTTAGAATATAGGTAATTTTAGTTTACCAGTTTACAGGGCATAGTGTCAATGAAAAGGGGTTTTATTCAATGTACTTCTTTGCTAAGTTTTGTTATTAATTTGCTATAGTTTGGATAGTAGCTTCAATGAATGGTATAGCAAGGAAGCAATCATAAGATAGGCAAAAAAAATAGGATTTTAAAGTAAGTTCTATTTGACATCTTAATGAATTACCCCTCCTAAACGGCTTCGCCACTGTAGAAGGGGTTTTCTCAGCATTTTTGATAAAAAAAGGGATTGGTCCAATGTACCTTAGACCAACCCTTCGTTTCCATATTAATAATTTTCTGCACGTACTTCAAAGAAGGACTGAGCATAGCTGCATACTGGACATACTTCTGGAGCTTTTTTGTCCGTTACTAAATGACCGCAAACACGGCATTCCCACATAGTCGCTTCATTTTTCTCAAATACCTGCTTGGTATCTACATTCTTTTTCAAAGTACGGTAACGCTCTTCATGAGATTTTTCAATAGCAGCAACTTTACGGAATTTTTCAGCTAAATCCTTGAAGCCTTCCTCATCAGCTTCCTTTGCCATTCTGTCGTACATGTCAGTCCATTCATAATTTTCCCCTTCTGCTGCTGATAGAAGATTCTCAGCTGTAATTCCTAGGCCGCCAAGCTCTTCAAACCAAAGGCGAGCGTGCTCCTGCTCATTCCTTGCAGTTTTTAGGAAAATTTCAGCAATCTGATCAAAGCCTGCTGCTTTAGCGATGTCTGCAAAATAAGTATACTTATTTCTTGCTTGGCTTTCGCCTGAAAATGCTTCCATCAGATTCTTTTCTGTCTTAGTTCCTGCATACTTATTATTTGACTTTGATTCTTCTTCCACTAAAGTAAATACTGATGCTGGTTGTTTACATTTTGGGCATTTGAAATCATCTGTCAATTCTCCTTCGTGAATATACCCACATACTGTGCAACGATATTTAGGCATGTTTTGGCCCTCCTCTTTCGTTTTTTCTTTATTTATATTATTCAATAGCTTATTAACAATATCTTTTGGGAAATCCTCTGGTTGTTCCTTTTCCAAGAGGGATTTTAGAAAGTCTACAGTATTTTGACTTTGCGGAAGCATGTATCCTGCTTCTCGAATGATATCCTCTGCCATGATGCGGTTGGATTTTTCAATTGCTTTAGCAAGTCTACCTGGTAGCTCAGCAGCAATGTTTTCTTGTTCCGATTTGCTACGCATAAGTGCCCTCATTGCCTGAATAACCCCTTGAGATTTAACCTGCTGGGGCGGATATTCAAAAGGAACCATAGAAATAGCACCTGACGGGCAAGCATCTGCACAATCTCCGCAACCAATGCATTTTGCTACATCAATGACACTGTCCTCTGTGTCCGTTGCGCCGGTGGAGCAGACATAAAGGCATAAGCAATCCTTGGTACATAGGCGAATATTTCTTACTGCGTATTTCTTAGTCATTCCCATGACCTCCTTCCACCTTTTCCATTTTCCAATTTGGCACCTTGCAGACAGGACATAGTTCTGGCAGATTTTCACCTATGTAAATAAAGCCGCAGATGGTACATACATATATGCTGGAATTTTCAATCATGGCTTCGCCTTCTTTATGATATCGGCTTAAAACAGAATTCAAAATACGAGTTACCTTTTCACTCCAGGTCAGTGCTCTGAGAGCCCCTCGATCCTTTTCCTCCGAGGCTATGGCATTCGCATTTGGGATCCATTCCTCAAGGTCCTTTTCTATCATGTTAATCAGTTTATTGTAGTCTGCTTCTTCAGCAGGTGGAGCCACTGATTTGAAATACTGAGCTAGCTCCGCAAATAATGCTGCCTCTTCAGCTTTGTACTGCTTCTCGCAACCACGGGACAGATTAGTACAAAGAGCACTCATCTCTAATAAGGAAAATTCTTTTATATCTGTAGGTATTTGAACAGCTGCAGAAGACTTCTTTTCTGCTGGCTTTGCTGATTCATCTTGCTTATAAAACTCTGATTTTGGTGCAGCACAAAGTGGGCAAACCCACGATTCCGGGATATTATCCCATGATGTGCCGGCAGAAATACCTGATTCTGGTATACCTTTGGCTTCATCATAGACATACCCACAAATGGAGCAAACATATTTCGCCATGATCCTACCTCCTTTTTCTGGATAATATTTTAACATAATCTAGTAATGAAAGGAAGTGACAATTCAGAATCCTTCTTTTGTCACTTCATATTACCTAATCTAATCTTTATTTGGATAAAATGGACAACCACCATAGATACACATATTATTGTCAGTAAATTGAGTACATATGTACCTGTTTTCCTGGCAGCTGCTGGGGAACCCAAAATCCCTTTTAGCCGACTGGATTGCAAGAATACTTTCCCTTTTACAACACCTAGGGCCTACATATTGGCTAATGTCAAGCAGAGCGTTAGCAGTCATCTTATTTACATCGCTCCGATCTTTTTCTGAATAGGGCGTGATTTTTTTAATAATGGAGTATGCAATCCCTACACCAACACCCGCTCCGCATGCACCATAAAATCCGCATGCTCCACCTGGCACAGCTTTCCCACGCACAATAGCCTCCTCAATAAGAGCTGGATCTTTTTTATTCATAAGATTCCCATAAGCAGCGACTAAAATTGCTGGCACTATTGAATGATATTCTGGCCCATGCATATGTAGATATTTGGAATCAAATATCTCTAGGGCGATTTTCACGGGATCTACTGAATTAGAATCTATGCAAATTTGCTTCACGATTTCCAGAATGTCTTTTCTGTGGCATTCATCGCATACATAATGGCCTTCTATGCAAAAAACATTAACTACTTCTTCCCTACCACAATAAAAGCAATTGATTCTAACCTTAACATCAGTAGAATAATACAATTTACTACCACAAACCATACAACCAAAATTGTGATTTGAGGCGATATCCTTATTCGTATTCATCTATTATCGTGATTCTCCCATTCTAACCATCTAAAGGGTAACTTCGTTGAAACCGCAGTGCTTCATCTTACTTATTATTTGCCACAGCTATCGTGGTGCTGGTGCTCATGGCAAACTGAACCTGTAGAGCTTAGAGAGCCATCCAAATATGCTTCTACTACCTCTTTTGCGTTGCCACTTGCCCCTACAATTACTTCTATCCCTTTTTCATTGAAGATATCAATAGCGCCTCCACCCATACCACCGGAGATTACCACTTTCACTCCCTTATCATTCAAAAAGTTAGGAAGAAATCCAGGTCTATGTCCGGGGTTAGGTACTGATTCGCTCTTTATGATTTGAGTCCCTTCTGTATCAAAAATATTGAAGTTTTCACAATGTCCAAAGTGTTCTGCTACCATTTGGTTTTCACTTGCTACTGCTATTTTGATCATCTTATTTTACCTCCATCTTTTCTATTTTCTTAGCTACAGGCTCTAGCCAGTTGCCATCAAAAAACTCTATCATTCCCTTATCGCAGGATTCTGCCACCTTTGGATCGATAGGTAATTTTGCAAGAATCTTCAATTGATGTTCTTGAGCAATTTCGTCAATATGGCTATCACCAAATATTTGATAGTCTTTTCCATTATCCGGGCATCTGAAATAAGACATGTTTTCAACTAGCCCAATGACTGGTATACTCATCATTTGAGCCATCTTAGCTGCTTTGGACACAATCATAGACACAAGCTCTTGTGGAGATGTAACTATAACGATACCGTCAACTGGAATGGATTGAAATACCGTTAACGGAACATCACCTGTGCCTGGTGGCATGTCTACGAACATATAGTCTATATCCTTCCAAATAACATCCGTCCAGAACTGCTTTACCGCTCCAGCAATAATTGGCCCTCTCCACACCACGGGATCTGTATCATTTTCTAGAAGTAAGTTAATGGACATGATCTCGATACCTGTTTTCGTTTTCACTGGCCATATTCCTAAATCATTCGCTTTTGCTTTTTCTCTAACTCCAAAGGTCTTGGGAATAGATGGGCCAGTGATATCCGCATCCAGGATTGCAGTGCGATAGCCTAATCGGCTCATGGCCACTGCCAGCATCGAAGTAACTAAGGATTTACCAACGCCTCCTTTGCCACTTACAATACCAATTACCTTTTTAACCTTACTCATTTCATGCAATTTTTCTGTGAAATCAATTTGCTCTTCTTTTCTTTCTGCACAGTTTTCTGAGCAACTGCTACAGCTACTATTACAATTCTCGCTCATACTTTTTCTCCTTACAATTGTGATTGATACATTCCCTCTTTGCAATCAGGTAATGTGTCGTTACTATAAGTTGTATTTATATCCTAATTTCATTACCAGCTGATAAATATTCGATACGATCACCCATAATCGATTTTAATCTGCCGAAAGGCTCCAGCCCAGTGCAATGACAGGTATAGAATTTAGCCTTTGTTTCTAATAGGTTGTTTCCAATTCTGTCAATGGCATCAAAACATTCCTGGGAGCCTGATGCTAGGCTGGAAAGATGAAATCCGCCAACCACATAATTTGGCATACGCCCCTTTAAGTCATTAAAATGCTTTAAAATATTAACAATCCCATTATGGGAGCATCCCGTTACCAAAAGCACTTTTCCGTCTTCTTCAATGACTAAATTTTGCTCGTGGGCAAAGATATCTTCAACCATTTCCCCCCGCCCTGCCATTAGCAATCCTTTGTTTGATAACAATCTGGGTTCCCTTTGCTTGATGTTGGAGAACAATTGAATACCTTTTGTAATAAAAAACCGATCAGAGGTTAACACAATTTGGCGATTATTTTTAAACTTCCTATCCAATCCAATGGATTCTAAATCACCATTAAGACGGCGAGCATAATATTTCTCAAATGCCAATCCCTGTACGAAAACTTCTGCCTTACTATTCTTTTGTAAAAAGGTTTTCAATCCGCCCCCATGGTCATAATGACCATGGGAAATTATAAGATAATCAATATCCGAAATATCTACGTCCATTTTGAGAGCATTTTCATAAAAAAGACCGCTTGCCCCTACATCAAACAGGATTTTATATCCATGGGCTTCTATATAAAGGCTAAGGCCATGCTCACTCCCGATTTCCTCAGAGATCGAGGTGTTTTCTACTAGCGCTTGAATCCTCATGACCTGAGCCCTCCATTTTCTTGAAATAGAAATTCCATCATCCTATGATAGATCCTTCTTACCGCTGTACCAGACGCACAGTCTATATCTACAATAGTCTGGCCACTATTTATAGCTTTTACTGCATAGTGATCAAAAGGTATCCGGCCTAAAAATGCAAACCTTTGCTGTTTACAAAATTCTTCGATTTTTTCTGTGTTTTCTATACTGGTATCAAACTTATTGATGCATACTGCTATCTTAATACCAAATTGCTTTGCAGTTTTAATGACACGCTCCATATCGCTGATTCCCGAAACAGAAGGTTCGGCAACGATTAAGACAAGGTCTACACCACTGAGGGAAGCGATAACCGGACATCCTATGCCTGGCGAGCCGTCTATTATGGCAAGCTCTACATCATCACTAGCCGCAGATTTCATTTGTTTTTTTACCTCTGTAACAAGCATCCCTGAAGTACCACTGCCCATTTTCAACTGTGCCGTAGAAAACACCGTCTTCTTGTTGGCATATAGCATCAGTTCTCCTGCAATGGCAGGTTTCAAAGATATAGCCTGTACAGGACATAACATTTCACATACACCACAGCCCTCACAAGCAAAGGGATCTACCTTGTATGATTGCTCCAATGTGATAGCATCAAATCTGCAATGTAGTCTGCATATATCACACTGTTCGCATATCTTTGGGTTTATTTCGGCCTTAGGTAAGCCGTAGTAATCTGTTTTAACTGGATCAGTGGTTTGCCCTGTTATCAGGTGTAGATTAGGTGCATCCACATCACAATCTGCATAAGCCCTAGCTTCCGAAAGCTTTATAAAAGCACTCGCTACAGTGGTTTTTCCCGTGCCACCTTTCCCGCTAAGAATTAGAACCTGCTTCATGGTGCGCCTCCTTTTTTACTGCTTCCAGCAAGGAAGAAAACAGATCGTGATATTTTGAGCTTTCCAGAGCTGCAATCTGTGCCTTGGAATTTATTTCTCCTAGCTCTTTATCAAAGGGTATTTCACCTAATACTTTAATGCTTCTTTCTTCACAAAACCTCTTTGCCGGGTTCTCTTCCTTTAAGCATTTATTTAAAATTACACCAAAAGGTTTATGAAATAACTTGACAAGCTCATATACTAAATTAAGATTATGAACCCCAAATATGGTTGGCTCCGCCACTAGTACACAATAATCCGCATCCTGTATACTTTCCATAACAGTACAAGCGCTTCCCGGCGGACAGTCGATAAAGGTCATAGGAAGACTTTCTGTAGCTGCATGCCTATTTTTTGCCTCAGCTGCTTGCTCCGAATCAGTCAGCCCTTCAGCTAAAAGTCTTTTGATTATGGGAACACCTGATGCCTCGCCAGTAATCATTATTCCTGTATAGACTCTTATATCTTCTGAAATTCCTTTTTGAACCTTACCGATAGGCCTGTCTCTTTCGATCAATGCTCCTTCCGGACACACTAGAAGGCAACCTCCGCAGGAATGGCAAACCTCTTCAAAAATAATAAGCCTATCCTTAATATGAGCAAGTGCATTGAATTTACAAAATTCCACACATTCCCTGCAACCATTGCAAATATCATTATCTACATGAGGAATTTTTACAACTATCTCGTCCTCTCGAAGGATATGTGGCTTAAAAAACAGATGTCCATTGGGTTCTTCCACATCGCAATCAATGTAAATAGCATCTTTTGCTACTGTTGCCAGATTCACTGATACCAATGTTTTTCCCGTACCACCCTTGCCACTTAGCACAGCGATATTCATCTTAATTTCCGGCCTTCCCATGAAATCCGGCATGGATTTCTTCAAGCAAAGCTAGTTTACCATCTATAAACTGAAGGATATTTTCTAGCGCATTGCCAGGGGCTGTTTTATATATTTTAATATCTGCCGCCTTGAGAACTTCAGCTGCATTTTCACCCAGCCTTGGTGTTAATAGAACATTTGCCTTGCTATCTACAACAATTTGAGCAGCTTTAATTCCAGCACCACCTGCACTTGTTGCAGCACTGTTGTCAATAAATACACTTTCCTCCGTATCGGTATCATATATAAGGTAGTAGGGTGTACGACCAAAGGATACACATACATTAGAATCCAGAGACTTTTCGTCAGTGGGTATTGAAATTTTCACAAAATCCCCTCCATTTCTTATTCCACGATATCTTTTTCTTGCAAATAAGTCATTAACAACTTGCCAGTATTACCTGTGATTTTAAGACATGTCTTTAAATGCTCTGGAGTGTCAAATGGGGATTGGTTAAGAACCCTACAGCAGGTTGCGCCAAAGGTTTCTACAAACTTATCGTGAAACTCCTGTGCATATTTGTATGTTTGATGACGATCTTCTTTATTGGATGTTCTCCCTAATTTCATATCTAAAGCAACGATGGATGCTGTTAAAGCACCACACATACATCCCGCTTCTCCCAGACCACAGCCAAAACCTGTCATGAGCTTTACCATGTCTGGGTCCATTTCAGGGGCTAAATATTCCCTAAAAGTTAAAAAAATTGATTCTGCACAGTTATAACCTTCCTTAAAATATGAACCTGCCTTATTTCTTGCTTCAATTATTAAATCCTCATTCATAATTAAATCCTCCCCATTTGCTATTTTTTATTTTTGAATATGCAATCAATCTCTCCGATTCCCATCCTGTGAATTTTGTCTGCCTTGCCTATGTCTACGGCATCCACGCCCGCATCCATTTCCTAGTCCATCACAAAGCCGATATTCTCCACCCTCAATAAGAAGTACTTTACCATTTACCAACGATTCAGCTAGCTTTTTTCGTGCTTCGGTATATATCCCTTGAACCGTAGTTCGTGCTACATTCATTTGCTTTGCACATTCTTCCTGGGTAAAACCTTCCAAATCGATGAGCCTTATTGCTTCATATTCATCAACTGTCATATTTACAAAACTTTTACCGTCTGCAGGTGCACCAAGAGGTCCAAATCTATTGCGCTGTGGTAAACAGCATACTTTTCGCCATTTCATGGGCCTTGCCACAATCTTCACCTCCATTAATATATTACTGTGCAGCCCTACAGTAGCAGAAATAACCGGATTCCCTCCGGTTATTTCTGATTTCCGTTTATAGGTCCTCTAACTCTTTCGTGATCATTTCAAGGCTATTTTCTAATGCTGATTTTTGGTCTTGTAGTAATTCTTTTCGAGTCTTAGAGGATGCCAGGCCAGCAGCGAAACCTCTACCAAAACCAAATCCTCCGCCACCAAAACCACGTCTAAAGCCAAGTCCTGGTCCCATTTCTAGACCAACACCATATCTTGTTGCATTTTGGCTTGTGCAAAGCCCGAAGCCTTTTCCTGTCATAGGACCTGCCCCGGTTGGGCCTGTTCCATCTCTTCTTGGCATGTCATTCACCTCCCTTATAGTTAATGACATATGTCAATTATATTGTACCTCATTTCTGACATATGTCAATAACTATTTTCCGTAAAAGTTACTTTCACTTTGTATGTATTGGTTTTTGATATGCCTTCTCATAAGAAGTCTTATACATCTGACCCTGGATTTCTTTGTATAAACTTGTCGAGCAAACTTAATTTACTATTATTAAAGGCTTCTAAATTTTCTTTAATTGTTCCTGGCATTGCCTCATATACTAATACCTCTGCATTTCTCAGTATTTTTTCTGCGTTTTCTCCACATTGTAATGTAATAACAGCCTTTATTCCATTATCAGCTAGCACCTCAGCAGCCCTGAATCCCGATGCTCCTTGAGCAACTACAGCCCTATGATCTAGATAGCTTATTTCTTTGGAATTTGTATCGTATATCAGGTAATAGGGCGCCCTTCCAAAGGTTTCGTGAATATTGGAATCCACTGATTTTTCACTAACGGGAAATGCAAGTTTCATTATGACACCTCCTTTCAACCTAAAGATTTATAAAAGTGAAATCAAGATTAATCGCAAGCATATTGTAAGAATCTCAAATAAATTTTTGACAACTTACAGGTTTTTTGATTTTTTATAATAATCTTGGATTGCTTTTTTCAATGCGGCAGGGCCCAGTAATGAGCAATGAAGCTTTTCTTCAGTGAGTCCGCCTAATGCATCTGTCACATCATTTTCTGTTATTTTCATTGCTTCTTCTAAAGTCTTTCCTTTGGCAAGCTCCGTTGTCATACTACTTGTAGCAATGGCTGCAGAGCAACCATAAACCTTAAAATAGATATCCTCAATCTTATTTTCATTTACTTTAATGCCTATGATAAGATAGTCGCCACAATAGATATCTCCCGCTCCGCCTTCTCCATCTACATCATCAATGTACTCTGTGTTTCTGGGGTTGTAGAAATGATCCATAAAAACTTCAGAAAAAACTTCATTACAAATTTCGTTATTCATATTAATCCTTCTTTATGCTTTATTTATTTGATCTACGGTGAATAACTGAAATAGTAAGACCTCTATACAAGTAAATAAAGTTTAGGAGCCTTTTTACGGAAGTGTCACTATTTCCAAATTATTCTTGATATATGTCATTATAATTATATGCATCGTTTCCGGCATATGTCAATAATTATTTTCCACTAAGTACCGCCAAAAAACTTGATATGTATCCTTGGTAAATCATTGTCATTCAAAAGGCCACATGTTATAATGAATTAATAAACAAGGTTACATTGTTAACATTTATTATGGAGGGTCTGAAGATGGAAAAATTAATTTATCAGATGAATTTATATAATGATAGTTCTGCCCTGAAGCAAGCTCTGTCCTATATGCTGGTTGATGTTGATGCTGGTCAAGAGTTGGCTAAACTATGTCATCCCGTTGCAGATTGCTATATGGAGGAAGTAAGACCCAAGGAAAAGATAGATTGTTCATCCTATGAAGAAATAGAATCATCTATCTCAAATAAGGACTTTTTGTTTGATATTAATCAGGCAAGATGCTGTATGCCTGCTTTGATAGACCCAAGTGGAGATGTCTCCAAACAATGTGAATTAATAGCGTCAATCTAATAGGATATAATATCCTTTAATACAAAAAGGTGCATGAAGATGCACCTTTTTGTTGTATTTAATTCGTCCCGATTTCATTTTGATAAGGACTGTTATGAATTAAAGTATGTATAATTTTCTATTCTTTTAAATCACTAATCCAAATTAAGAATCTTTTTTATAGATCCATAATCATTCCACCATCCACAACAAATTCGGCACCTGTTACGAAGGAGGAATCATCTGAGGCCAAAAATATTACCATGTTTGATACTTCTTCTGGCGTTCCGGATCTTTTTAACGGAATAGCCTTTTCCAGCTCCTTAACGACTTCTGCAACATCTCCCTGCAAGGCCATCGGTGTGGAAATAACACCTGGATGCACTGTATTTGCACGGATATTTAATGGACCATATTCTGCAGCAGCACATCTAGTTATACCGTTTACAGCAAACTTTGATGCGCAATAAGCCCCAGCAGTAGGAGCACCTCTTAGCCCGTCTACGGAGGAAATATTGACAATAGAACCTCCCCCAGCCTTTTTCATGGAAGGAACAACTGATTTTAGACTTAGAAAAATCGAAAGGGCATTGACATCCATTGTTTTTCGATAATCCTCTTCAGTCAGTTCATCTATTACTTTAAATATACCGATTCCGGCGTTATTTACGAGAACTGTAACAGGTCCAAATGTAGCTTCTGTTTCTTGAACAAGGTGATCCCATGCCTCGGCACTGGTAATATCCATCTTTACAAATCTAGCATTTTCTCCAAGCTTTTCTGCTAATGCTTGACCAGCCTCAGCATTTAGATCTGCCAACATCACTTTAGCACCTTCTTCTATAAATTTTTCAGCGTGAGTTAAACCCATTCCGCTGGCAGCACCTGTAATAATTGCAACTTTTCCTTCTAGCTTTCCCATATATAACCTCTCCTTAATAAAACCCACAACGGGTTAGTTTTTTTCTTAGTATAACTCATTTTGTAATAATGTCAATAAATGTTATTTTATTATCTTTTTGTATAAAAGATTTGTTGTTTCCAATTGTCAATCTTTTAGTAATGGCTAAATTTCAACATTGTATATGGAATAACAAGGTTTCACATGTTTAAATATTATTTTATCAATAAAAATGATAGATCAAGCCTTGGAAATTCAGTGTTTAAGAAATGTTTTCCTTTTGCAACTTTTATTTTTCTTAGATTTAAGCTTAAACCTACATATTTTGAGCTGCCTTACCCATGATATATATGGTAGTATAATTAAAAGGTTGAATTTGATAGGTGTACACGGAAATATCACTTTTCATTAATTCTCATATAACTGATTAGTATCGTTCGATTAAAGCTCAATTTGCAACAGTAAAAGACTCAGCATTTATAGCATTTTTTAGTCTATGGAGGTGCGAAAAATGGTTGATATACTAGATAAGAAGAAAAATATACGTAAACAGATTTTATCAATAAGAAATAATTTAGAATCCAATACTTTAGAAGAGCTATCTTCCATTGCCCGGGAAAAAATATCTTCCATGGAGGAATTTAAGCGGGCTAAGACCGTAATGTCTTATATGGATTTTAGGGGAGAAGTTCCAACTGGCCAGCTAAATGATTATATTATCTCTACCGGAAAAAGGCTTGTTTTGCCATTAACAGATAAGGATTTCAATATTATCCCTTATGAGATTGCCTCTGACCCTGATTGGAAATCAAAAAGCCTAATTAAATCTTCCTTCGGGATATTAGAACCAAACCCTGATCGTTGTATCATAATTGATCCAACAATTATAGATTTTGTGATCGTCCCAGGGGTGGCTTTTGATTTAAATTTTAACAGGCTAGGATATGGTAAGGGCTGCTATGATTGTTTTCTTCCTCTCCTACGGAAGGACGCTTTTAAGCTAGGCCTTGCCCATGAACTTCAGGTGGTTCAGGAGATTCCCATGGATTCTACAGACATTAGACTGGATTCTATATGTGTTATTTGAAAGGAAAATTAGCATATCGATAAAAGGAAACAGACAGGGTGGCATCTTGCCGCGATTAGGCAATAGTGCCACCCTTATCTTTATTACGTGCCCAAAATTCCATCTTAGACATGATCATCTTTTATATCGTCTAGACCTCGTATCACCTTGTCCAAAAGTTCTGCTGATAACTGTTGAAATTGCTGAATTCCCGCTGGTGTTATGTTATCCAAATGAATACCCGCAGAAACTACCGTCACACAGTTATATCTTAAGCAAAGCGCTTCCGAAAACTTCTTTGCAATTACATCATCCTTGTGGCCTATGCAGTTATAGATAGATGTGGTACAGCTCAGCTTTTCAGAATCCTTAAGGCTTGGCCTAGGGGTACTTATTGCCACTGCCCCAATATGTGGATCTGGGCCTCCTCCTATATAAACATTAATACCGTCAAAGGTGCCAGACACAGTGGAAAATACCTGAAATGGCAGTTCGCTAACGATTATATTTAGGCTATCAATTTTAACGTTTTTTTTATTTTCACTCATTTCTAACCTTCCCACCTCTTCAATATATCTGATTCTATGCCAAACTGATCCAATACCCTTCCCACAGTCTGATTGACAATGTCATCAATAGTCTCCGGATTATTATAGAAGGCCGGTACTGGAGGCATTATGATGGTACCCATACGGGAAAGCTTTAACATGTTTTCAAGATGTATTGTATTTAAGGGAGTCTCTCTTACTACTAGTAACAATTTCCGTCGTTCTTTCAGACAGACATCCGCACCCCGGCACAGCAAGTCACTGCCAATACCATTGGCAATACCGCCCAAGGTCTTCATACTGCAAGGCATAATTACCATTCCCTCTGTCCGAAAGGAGCCACTGGATATCTTTGCCGCCATATTCTCTGCATCATAATGGTAGTCTGCCAGCTGAATTACCATTTCTAAATTGTAATCTGTTTCTCTTTCCATAGTATATGCGGCCCACTTGCTAATGACTAAATGTGATTCTACATTAGCCTTTTTCAATTCTTCTAATAATCTAATTCCGTAAATGGCACCAGAGGCGCCGCTAATTCCAACAATGATCTTCATAATAATGTCATCCTTTTCTTTTAACCCCTACCCTAAACAAGTGGTGTATTATAGAGCAGGTTTTATGCTTAAGATCTCTGTTTAAGTGAGATCCATCCAATTGGATTATAACAAGCGCAAGTTTCATGCCAATGGTAGAAGCCCATTCTGTGAAGCCCCAAACCTCAACATTGCACCATGTTATCGTAACATTTTTTATTTGTTCATACAAAATAATGTGCCACAAGTGTGCCTAGCACATTCATAGCACGATTATATTCGTTTTACCTTTTTATTCTCTCTTAACTTTACCCTGGCAGCCATAATCAGCACACAATATCCCACACTGCACATAATCCACCTTTCCTTTTGACAACTATTTTGCTATAATGACCATAATGTGACATATGGAGGCAAGTATGGAAAAAATGATTTCTCAGCTACAATACTCATCACAGCATTTTCGTTCCCTAATGAACTCTTGCAATGTAGGGGTTATCGTTACTAATTCTGTTGGATATATTTGTGATATGAACCAGCATGCTTTTACTCTACTTGGCCTTGATAAAAGTGATTGTCTTGGATATCATTTCTTTGATATTTTAGACTTTAGTCTCAATCCCCAAGGCTCCATTAGCTTATCTGAAAATATGAAAAACCAAACCCTTATTGTAAAAACAAAAAAATATAAAAAGGAAAAATTCGTTTTTTCCATAGAAATCGTTTCACCTATAGGAAGCACATCCTACGAGACTATTATAACATTTTTTCCCTCAGACCTTAAAAAGGACGCGAAATCAGACGTCTCTGTATCCAATGGCTTTGATGCAAAGTATACCTTTGATTCAATTATTAAAACATCCTATTGTATGCGAGAGGTTGAAAGAATAGGCAAGATTGCAGCAAAAACATCTTCAAATGTTTTGATTTACGGAGAAAGCGGAACTGGAAAAGAGCTTATTGCTCAATCCATACATAATGAAAGCGACAGACGCAATGGGCCTTTTGTTGCTTTAAATTGTGGCGCAATTCCCGAAGGTCTCATTGAAAGTGAATTATTTGGTTATGAAGGCGGAACCTTTACAGGTGCAAGGGCAACTGGGCAGGCAGGAAAGTTTGAAATGGCCTCAGGGGGAACAATCTTTCTTGATGAAATCGCTGACATGCCGTTAAATCTACAAGTTATACTTTTGCGTGTACTGCAATCCCGCGAAATATTAAGGCTTGGTGGTAAAAGTCCTAAGAAGGTGGACGTAAGAGTGATTGCTGCAACCAATGCAAATCTAAAGGAATGTATTGCAAATAAAACATTTCGTAACGATTTATATTATCGTCTTAATGTGTTTGGAATTAATGTCCCTCCATTGCGAGAGCGAAAAGAAGATATCAAAATACTTGCAAAACATTTTATCGGTCTTGTCAACGAGAGGGAAGGAACCAACGTTTACGATCTTGATTCCACGGTGATGGACATGTTTATGGAATATAATTGGCCAGGCAACATCCGAGAGCTAGAAAACATTATTGAATGGTCAGTGAATATGGCCGCAGAACCAATCATCCATGTGCGGGATCTACCAATGGATTTTGTACAGCCCTTTCTATCCGATGCTACACCAGCTACTGTACAATCTCCAACAAAATCAAAAGAAGAGGCGGATCCTGAACTAAAGTATGAAATATTAGTCTCTACTTTAAAAAGTGTAAAGGGCAACGTGAATAAAGCTTCTACAATCCTCGGCATCGGTAGAAGGTCTCTTTATCGAAAATTTGAAGAATACGACATTAATCCAGCAAACTTTAGAAAATAAGAGAGTCGTTCAGGCCTCTATTTATCTTCGTGATAAAGTATGGCCTTTATAATATTTCCTTTATCCTTGTGTTCAAAAATATTCCTATAATTGGAGAAAGCTTCTCTATGTGTGATCAACGGCTTTGTGGAGATTGTGCCACGTTCTAGCATGGATCTAACCATGTTCCAGCTGCTGGCAGAAGAACTATAGGAAAAGATCAGGTCCATACTTTTAAAGACGGCCTTTTTCCAAGGAACAAGGATATCTCTTTCCCCCGGCATACCCATAGTAAGTAGTCGCCCATTTTTCTTTAATATATCTATGGCATGGTTTACGGCCCTTTCATCACCTGCACATTCTACCGCTAGGTCAACCCCTCCTCCATCTGTTAAATCATCTATGAATTCCTTAACATTTATTTTATCTACATTGATAACATGGTCTGCACCTAATTCAAGTGCTTTAGGCAACCTAACAGGAGCATCTCTATCCGTTCCTAACATGATGACCCTTTTGGCTCCATAATGTTTCGCCATTTGAAGAGAAAGAAGTCCTATTGTACCGCATCCTATAATTGCTACCGTATCCTCAGGTTGAACCTTTGTCCTTTCCAGCATACCATGGGCAGCAACGGCCGCAGGCTCCATAACAGCGCCCTCATCAAAGGACAGGTTGTCTGGAATACTGTGTAAAATGAATTCTGGCAAAGCAACATACTCTGCAAAAACACCATTCATATGTATACCAGGCGCCCTTCTATTTGCACATAGATGAAAATCTCCTTTTCGGCAATCCACGCACCAACCACAGCTTTGAACATTAAGCTCTGATGCCACACGGTCCCCTACGGAAAAATGACTTACCTTACTTCCTACATCTACGATTTCTCCACTGAACTCATGTCCTAAAATAATTGGAACATTCGTATTGAAATCTCCCTCGTAAATGAGCATATCACTCCCACAAACGCCCATTGAATTTACCTTAATTAAGACTTCTGAGTCTTTATATACAGGAATAGGAACTTCTTTTAGCTCTAAATTTCCTTTCCCTAATTTCGTTTTTATTATAGCCTTCATTTTTACCCCCGACCCTCTATCTCCTATTTAAAAATAAAGTTTACTATATTCCCCTACGGGTTTCAAGTTTAATTATCCATTCTACAAACAGAGCATATCCAGGCTGAAGTTTTCCTCCCTGTGCCCTTTGGCAGCCTGAATATGCTCTTTCTTACCTGTCTATATTTGCTTTAGATTTACTTTTTATACACCATAAACAGTTCCAGCTCCATCGTCATTTTTATCGTCACTAAATGCATTGATGATTTCCATTATGCCATCAATAAATAGCAAGATGGTGTATAGTCCATATCCTACTACCATAAAATACATAAATGGTGCATATGGAATGCTAATTACAGATGTCCCCGCACTGGAAGCTAGATAACTCCCTGCCTGAAGAAAAACTGCATACACCATAAGAGCCATCACCACTGCACTTACCAGCAAAACGATCCCATCTATAATCTGACGAAGGGTCTTGGGATACTTGTTGATAAAGATATCAACTCTTACATGTCCCTTAGCAACCTGAAGATATGGCACTGCTAAAGCGACAATAAGCACTAATCCCATCTCAGTCATTTCATAGCTCCCTATAATACTAAATGTGCTGACTTTTCTCAAGACGACATCGATGGTGGTGATACACATGAGCGCAAAGGTCACAGCCATAGCGATATAGGCAAGCTTTTCAGTTATTCCGCTAACAATATTTCTAGCTTGTTTCAAGGGTACCCCTCCTTTCAAAGAGTGGCATTATTCCGCATGTCTTTCTACAGCTTCCATTACAGCTTCATAAATTTCCTGTCCTGGATAGCCTTTGTCATTCATGCTTTGGATCCAATTATTTGTCACTTCATCAGCAATAGCTTGAAGTTTTTCATGTTCAGCATCATTTAGAGTATAAATTTCTCCGCCTCTTTCAGCAATGATACCTCTAAGTTCTGCTTCAATATCATCCCATGCGCTTCCGGCAATGCCAAGAGCCGCTTCTCCACTGGCCGCATCAAGAATACCTTGCAAATCTTCTGGAAGAGAGTTGTATTTATCTTTATTCATCAGCAAGAAGTATGGATTAACAGTTATAGCTTCATCAACATAGTAGTTTAATTGCTCATAGAACTTACGTGCGTATATTACATGCCAGTCGGCTATAATGGCATCAATGGTATTGTTTTCAATTGCACTGTAAAGTTCGCCAATCTCTACATTGATTGGGCCAGCACCTGTAGCCATGATGAAATCGTTTGGAGGTCCTGATAAAGCCCTGATGTTCAACCCTTTTATCTGATCTACAGTTTCAATCTTTTTGCTCTTACTGGAAATAGGGGACTCACAGTTTGCATGGAGAAGAAGTACATGGAAATCTTCATATTCTGCATCTAGATAGTCTGTATTTGTGAAAACATCCCAAAAAGCCGCGCTAGCTTGTGCTGCAGAAGTAATTCCTCTCATCGGTAGAGAGAAAGCATCTGTTACAGGGAACTGCCCTGGGAAAAAGGATTGAAGACCCCAGCTAATATCAGCAGTACCATTTTGAACCATTTCAATAGCCGTTCTTGGACCACCTAAAGCTCCCGCGTGGAAAATATTTAATTGTAGTCTACCATCACTAGCCTCTTCTACCTGAGCTGCCCAAGCGTTTAAAAATTGTCCTGTGGCACTTGCTTCAGGGTCATGGCTATGTACATTCAATTGGTATACCTTGTCTGTATCTCCAGTTCCTTCTCCTCCTTCGCTTCCTCCACAGCCAGCAAGGAAGAGGGATAAACCGAGTACAATGGCTAAAAATAAGCATAATCTCTTTTTCATATTTTCTTCTCCTTTTCAACTCTTACTATTTATAACTCTACAATTTTTATTGCAGGTTTTGACTAGTTGATTGCAGCAAAGAAATCTCAAATTGATTTAAGCTGCAACTTATCGATCATCAAAGCAAACTCCCTTTGATAATATGAAATTTTCTTCTTACACTGCCATCTCGGCACCGTAGAATATATGCGGTAGGTAAGTTGTCAAATTAGGGAAAATCATCAAAATGATAAACAGGGTCACCATAGCAAAGATAAATGGCAAAATTCCTCTAAAAATTGTAAACAAGGGAACATCCTTCGCTACCCCGGCCATTACATAGCAGCACATTCCTACTGGAGGAGTTATTAATCCCAACTGAGTTACAAGAACAATGATCACTCCGAACCAAATAGGACTCATGCCTAATTCCGTAACAATAGGTAGGAAAATTGGCACCAACAATACAATTAGTGGCAAAGCATCTATAAAGCAGCCCATAACACCAAATACCAATATGATAGCAATAATGATAAAACCTGAAGGTACATCTAGACTTAATGTCCATTTCGCTAGTTCCGCTGGCATTCTTGATACGGTTAGGAACGCTCCAAATATATAAGCGCCAATCATAATAATAAAAATCATAGCTGTGGTGTTGATGGTATCCCCTAAGGATGCCTTAATATTAGCCCAGGTTGCCTTCCTTCTTAACGCCATAAAGATAAAAGAAACAAAAGCGCCAATGGCACCGCCTTCAGAGGCTGTAAAGAAACCTCCAAAAATTCCTCCCAATATAACGATAAAAAGGATAATGAATGGTCCAGCTCCCTTCAAAGACTGTAGTTTCTCCCTTAAGGTGAATTGTTCACCCTTTGGCCCTGCTTCTGGATCTATCTTTGTCACCACCAATATAGCAATTGCAAAAAGTATCACTAGTATGATTCCAGGAATAACTCCAGATGCAAACATTGCTCCTATGGATTGTTCTGAGACTGTACCATAAAGGATAAAGGCAACACTTGGTGGTATTAAAATACCTAAGGTCCCTCCTGCTGCAATGGCACCGCAGGATAAACTATCTTTATATCCATACTTTTGCATCTCTGGTAAAGCCACAACCCCCATTGTTGCAGTAGTCGCTGTAGCCGAGCCACAGATGGCACCAAATAACCCACTTGCTACTACTGTGGAAACTCCAAGCCCTCCACGCAACCTGCCCAGCCATTTGTAGCAAACATTGTACAAATCGCTACTGATTTTCGAATAGAAGGCAAATTGCCCCATTAGGACGAATAAGGGAATGACTGACAGAGAGTAGCTAGATGAGGTGTTAAATGGCACTGTCTTAAACACACCAAGGGCTGCTGGAAGGTTTACACAAGCAATGTAACCCACGAAGCCGACTATGGACATGGCAATACCAATTTGCATGCCAAAGTATAGTAAGACTAGTAGCGCGATGACACCAATAACTCCGATTAATAACGGATCCATCTCTTGCCTCCTTTTTTAATACTTATTAATTTATTTTTCTATTTTCTAAGACTAGGAATTTTATTTAAAACAAACACCTGATCCATTTTTTCAGGAGTAAGTTGGAAATTGGGATCTCTTTTTTCAATGTTCACAATTTCTTCTTCCTCGGTACTTCTCCATCCATAATTGCAATTTCTGCAGCAGTAAAATTCCCAAGCTCCGCTTCCATCAGGAGCTTCTGCAGCTTTGTATGCATTATCTGAAAGACATCTCACACACTTCATTTTTCCACCTCCATCAAGCCTTCTAGCTTTTTCTTCATTGCCTCAAAGCCTTCAACCTCATCAATCATTTGGAAATCTCTGATGGTATCTGGATATTCCGGTGTGGTGGCGTCAATGATTAGCTTATTTCCCATTCCCGGAGGATTTGAAGTAGGGTCTAGCTGGAATCCTGGTGTATTGGTAATCACCGTCACATCTTTATCTGCTCTCACCCTGGTATTTAGCGCCCACATCACCTGTTCAAGGTCAAATGGATCCACATCTCCATCCACTACAATAATATTCTTGCAGTAGGATATACCATGAGGTGTAGTCGCTACCCTCATAGCAACCGTCTTACCATAGCCTCCAAATCTCAAATCAGTGGAAACAATAGCTGTCAATCCATGCTGGTAATTTGCATTAACGCATTTTACCTCAGGCATTGTTTCTTTTAATTGTTTGTAAATTGGTACTGATGTTGATAATCCAATCAGTGTGTCGTGTTCTGTCCAAGGCCTTCCTATGTAAAGAGTCTCAAAAATAGGGTTTTTTCTATGAGTAATTCTCTTAATCCTTACATGATAAACTCGTTTGGCTCCGGAATAACTTCCAGGAAACTCTCCAAAAGGTCCTTCAAAAAATCTCTGTCTTGGTATTAATTCACCTTCTAGCACATACTCCGCATAGGCAGGAACATCTAGATTGCTACCTATACATTTTGCCAATTCAAAAGGTGCACCATCAAATAATGAAGCAAACTTATACTCAGACTGATCATAGTTCAATGGAGTAGATGCCATAGTAGCCAAGATAGGAGGGACGCCAATGCACACAGCAATAGGCATAGCCTCATTTCTCTCTTCTGCTATACTAACATGTCTTCCCCCATCGTGAAATGGCATGACATGGAGAGCCAAAATATCTGGATGCTGAACTTGGATTCTGTAAATGCCAACATTTTCTTTGTCCAGGCTATCAGGATCGTCTAAGTCCTTTGTAATTGTAAGCGCCTTACTCAAATAGGTGCCACCGTCATGAATGTTAATCCTATGTAAGGGAAGGTCCTCAAACAGATTGATATTGTCTTCCTTCACTACTTCCTGACAAGGAGGATTTTCAATATATTTTACACTTCCTTTGTCATAATGGTCCCATTTCTCTGCCATATGAAAGAACTGCTCTTTAATAGTAGCATTCTTATCCATCCCTAGCATTATGGCATTGCTTTTCCACGAGCCATGAACATTTCCTACGATGGTCGTACCCTCTTTAAAACCTTGAATGTTATTCATCATGATGGCTGGAGAGTCTTTCATTCTCATTCCAGCTGATAAGATGGTTCTCACATCTGGCTCAAGCTTGACTTCCTCATCATAACGGATTAAAAGCTTTTCTTCTTCCAGCTTATTTATAAAGCTTCTTAAATCCTGGTAACTCACTTTAACCTCCTTCTTCTAGAATCCAAATATTTCTATTGCCTGAGATTACAGATCGGATTCTGGTAATATTTAACGCAATTCTCATGCCATAGTCTCTCAAATTGACGAAATTTTATCAAGGTGTTGATTTTTCAATATACCGATTCCCTGCCAAAGAAGGTTAATTTATTTTTCATAATCAAAAACTGTGCGCAACATCATTGCGCACATAGTCTGTGCACAAAAACCCCCTACCATACTTTATTTTCAAAAAATATAAATGCCGGGGTCTGCGGTCCAAGACACCCGGCATTTATCTATATTATAAACTTTTAGAACACTGGCTTATTTGAAATGTATCGCTTTATCTATCGCTGCATGGAATGCTTCATGATAAATCTCGGATACAGTTGGATGTGGATGAATGGATCCAGCGATTTCTTCTGCTGTTGCTTCCATGTTCATGGCCACTACCGCTTCTGCGATCATATCTGTAGCATGGATGCAGTACAGATGAACACCAACGATTTCGTTATATTTTGGCTCAACGATAACCTTAATTAGGCCTCTTTCCTCTCCTGCAACCTTTGCTTTTCCGTTTGCAAGAAGTGGGAATCTACCTACTTTAACGTTTCCGTACTTTTCCTTAGCCTGAGCTTCTGTCAGTCCTACGCTAGCAATTTCAGGCTGTAGGTAAATTGCACTAGGAATGGTATCGTAATTCATTGTAGAATTCTTACCACAAATGTTTTCTACAGCAACAATTCCTTCCATGGAAGCAGTATGTGCTAACATTGCTTTCGCGTTCACGTCTCCAATAGCATAGATATTATTTACAGAAGTCTTTAGTGTAAGATCTGTAACGATAGCGCCACGGTCTGTTTTGATGCCTAAAGCTTCACAGTCAATGCCGCTTAGGTCAGGAGCACGTCCTACAGACATTAATACCTTGGATGTAGCAACCGTTTCATTCTTGCCATCCTTCTCAAATATAACGCTGTCTTTTGTAATTTCAGTAACCTTTGCGCTAGTATGAATTGTAACGCCCATGTCTTCTAGCTGCTTTGTAACCTGAGCAGTGATTTCCTCATCCACCATTGGAAGGATACGGTCTAAGAACTCAATTACAGTTACTTTGCTACCGATGCTATTTAGGAAGTATGCGAATTCAATACCGATAACTCCACCGCCAATGATTGCAATGCTTTCTGGAACTTCATCAAGGTTTAAAGCTTCTGTGCTTGTTAGTACTTCCATTCCGCTATCTATTGGAATAGGCAGTGACTTGGATACAGAGCCTGTTGCGATAATGATGTTCTCAGTTGTATAGCTCTTATCACCAACCTTAACAGTGTTTTTATCAACAATTTCACCTGCGCCGTTAATAAGGGTTGCGCCATTTCCTTTTACAAGACCTGTAACTCCGCCAACTAGCTGGTTAATAATGGTCTTTTTCCTTTCCTGAACCTTCTTCATATCTAATTTAGCATTAGATACATCTAGGTCTACAACACCATATTTTGCGCTATCCTTTACCTCTGCTAGAGCTTCTGCGCTTCTCAGTAGAGCTTTAGTTGGAATACAACCTTTATTCAGGCAAACTCCACCCATATGCTCTTTTTCAACAATTGCTGTTCTCTTGCCCATTTGTGCCGCTTTGATTGCCGCCACATATCCACCAGGGCCTCCACCAATTACGATGATATCAAAGTCTTTGTTACTTGCTGCAGGAGCCGGTGCTGCCGCTGGAGCTGCAGCCGCTGCTGGAGCTGCTTCTGCTGCAGGAGCAGCTACTGGCGCATCTCCCTTTCCAAGCTTTGCCATTGCATCGGCTAACTCAGCATCGATATTCTCATCTGCGCCTGCTACGATAGCAATAGGAAGTGTAACGGGAGTCGTTTCTCCCTCTTCAATAAGAAGCTTCCTAACAACGCCATCACCTGTGGCTTCTATATCTATACTAGTCTTATCTGTCTCAATAGCAAAGAGAGCCTCACCCTTTGCTACACTGTCTCCTTCGTTTTTATACCATTTAACTAGCTTGCCTTCATCCATATTAAAGCCAAGCTTTGGCATAATAATTACTTCTGCCATATTTACCTCCTTATATTGATATTCTCACAAAACATGAATGGGTTTGCGAAATATCCTTTATCTTATGTCCAATTCCTGAATTAAAGCTTTCAAAATCAGAATCTTAGTTTAACCCTTATACTAGCAATTCAATTGGATTTTCTAGTAGTCTCTTGATTTCTGTTACACACTGAGCTGCCAGCAAACCATCTATCAAACGGTGGTCTACTGTAAGTGTAATATTCATCATAGGTTTGATTTCAATTGTCTTATTTCCGTCTTTGTCAGTGATTACCACTGGCTCATCATTAGTGGAGCTAATAGCTAGTATTCCTACTTCAGGCGGATTAATGATCGCTGTGAAGTTTTCGATACCAAACATCCCCAGGTTGGAAATAGTGAAAGTTCCACCGGTGTATTCATCTGGTGTAAGCTTTCCGTTTCGAGCCTTGTCAAAGAGCGCAGCAGCCTCTTTTGACATCTGGACAACGGATTTTGTATCAGCTTCTCTTACCACAGGAACAATAAGGCCTGTTGGTGCTGCTACCGCTATTCCAAGGTTTACATGCTTATACTTATAGATGGTTCCGTCAATTAAGGAAGAGTTCATATCAGGATACTTCTGTAGGGCCTTCACAGCCGCTTTACCAATGTAGTCTGTCACTGATGTCTTCCTATCTTGTGCTGCGTTAACTTGCTTTCTTAGTTCTAACAGCTTTTCAAGGTTAACCTTTTGTGTAAAGTATAGATGAGGAGCAGTAAACTTACTTTCAGCTAACCTGTCTCCGATAATCTTTCTTACGCCGCTGTAAGGAACTGCCTCAACAATTTCTTTACCATCTGGTGAAAATTTAGGAGCTTCTTCTTCTGCCTTTTCTGCTGCGGAAGCTGCTGCTTGTGCGGCACTTGCTGCGGCGGCAATTGCAGCCTCTACGTCCTTCTTCATAATCTTTCCGTGGATACCAGATCCTTGAAGATCGTCCAAAGAAATTCCTTCTGCTTCTGCCATCTTCCTTGCTACTGGTGTTATTCTTACTCTTGTGGCATCAAGAAACTCTAAGATATCCCTTTCGCAAATTCCACCTTGATAGCCTGTTCCTATAATTTCCTCCAGACTGTCAAGGCTTAATCCATTCTCCTTTGCAACTCTGCGAGCTCTAGGAGTAATCTTTATTTTCCCTCCAGCAGTCTTTGCTACAGGAGCCGCGGCAGCAGGAGCTGCAGGAGCACTTTCTTCAGCGGCTGGAGCAACTGCTTCAGCTGCTGCTGGTGCGCTATCTTCTTTATTTAATTGTTTATTTACATCTTGAATTAGAGCATCGATATTTTCATCTGCTCCACCTACGATTGCAATAGGAAGAGTTACTTCTATTTCATCGCCTTCTTCAATAAATTTTTTTCTAAAAACACCATCCTGGGTTGCTTCAATATCGATGGAGGTCTTGTCAGTTTCTATTGCAAATATAGGTTCTCCTTTTGTTACAGGATCTCCTTCATTTTTATACCATTTGACAAGTTTTCCAACGGACATGTTGAAACCCAGTTTAGGCATAATAATTACTTCTGCCATGTCCTCACCCCTTATTCAAACATTGATTTTACTTTAGCGATTGTCTTTTCTATTGATGGAATAATTGGGAATTCAAGCGCAGGGCTAAATGGAATGGAAACATTAGGTGTTCCAATTCTGGCAATTGGTGCTTCCAAGTAATAGAATACATCGTCCATCACCTCTGCTCCGATTTCTGCACCAATACCGCATCTTTCATATGCTTCATCCACCACAAGAAGTCTTCCAGTTTTCTTAACGGATTCTATGATTGCCTCTCTATCTAATGGAACAATAGTTCTAAGGTCAATTACTTCGCAGGAAATACCTTCTTTTTCTAGGGCCTCAGCAGCCTTTTCTGATTTCATAACCTGTGAAGAAGTTGCTACAATAGTAACATCTGTACCTTCTCTTACAATTCTAGCCTTTCCGAAAGGAATTGGCTCAACGACATCATCAATCATGAATTTGTTGTTATATTCCATTTTATGTTCAAAGAAAATTACAGGGTTGTTGTCTCTAATTGCAGTCTTTAATAAACCTTTTGCTTCCTGAGCAGTTGAAGGAACTACGACCTTCATTCCAGGGAACTGTGCTGCCATAGCCTGCATACTCTGGGAGTGCTGTGCAGCAGAGGATCTTCCTGCGCCAATTGGTGTTCTTATTACAGCTGGAACCTGTACCTGACCTCCGGACATGTAAGTAATCTTTGCCATGTTATTGATAATCTGGTCAGCTGCCACAAGCATAAAGTCTGAGAACATCAATTCAACTACAGGTCTTAGCCCCGTTAAAGCCATTCCTGTTGCCATTCCAACAAAACCAGCTTCTGAAATTGGTGTATCTTTCACTCGAAGATCACCATATTTTTCGTAAAGTCCTACAGATGTTTTAAAGTTACCACCAATAAATGCAACGTCTTCTCCAAGCAGAAGAACGCTATCATCTCTTTCCATTTCTTCATCTAATGCTTCGCAAATCGCATCTCTATATAATATCTCTCTCATTAAATTAAACCTCCCTTAACATGCGGAATTTATGCTAAGATTTCCAAAATCCTTGCTTTTGTGAAATCTACTAAATATTTATTAATTTTAGTCAACGAAATTATCAGTATATGCTTCAGATGGGTCTGGATAAGGGCTTTCTTGAGCGAAAGTTACAGCTTCTTGTACTTCTTCTTCTACCTTAGCTTCAAGAGCAGCAATTTCTTTTTCGCTAATTTTGTTATCTAGCAACTGAGCTCTAAAGTTCTTAATAGGGCAACGCTCCATCCAAATTTCTTTCTCATTTACATCTTTTCTTTCCCTGTAAGTAGCTGGGTCTCCAACATGGTGTCCTTGCCATCTATAAGTTTTGCATTCAATAAGTGTTGGGCCGTTTCCGCTTCTAGCTCTCTTAACAGCTTCTTCTGCAACCTGGTGAACAGCAATTACATCCATACCATCTACAACAACACCTGGAATTCCATAGCCGATTGCTCTATCAGCCAGGTCAACTGTATTTGTAACATCTCTGATGTCTGTTGAAATACCATACAAGTTATTTTCAATTACATAAACAACTGGAAGATCCCATGCTGCAGCCATGTTAATACTTTCATGGAAGGTACCTTCATTAGAAGCAGAATCTCCAAAGAAGGATACTGCTACCTGGTCAGTTCCACGATATTTCGCTGAGTATGCAGCTCCTGTTGCAATTGGAATTTCGCCGCCTACGATACCATTGGCACCAAGGATACCCTTGTCCATTGCCATGATATGCATAGAACCGCCTTTTCCTTTTGAATATCCAGTTTCTTTTCCAAGGATTTCGGCCATCATCTTATTAAGATCTGCATCACGTGCAACTAAATGTCCATGGCCTCTGTGTGTGCTTCCGATGTAGTCATCTTCTTTTAATGCCGCACATACACCAGTAGCTACTGCTTCTTCACCAAGATAAAGGTGAGCTAATCCAGGCATCATGCCTTTCTTGTAAAACTCAAATACTTCTTCTTCAAATCTGCGCATCTTGTACATTGTGTCATAGAAGCTTAACAGCTGTTCTTTGCTATAATCTTTTATTTTCATTGTGACTCCTCCTTAATTAACACGTTAATTTACAACCTACTAACCTAATAAGCAATTCTTATGCCAACTTACCCAAATCTATTTTATTTTGTCTTTTTATTTTGATTTTAATCTCCTTTTTTGATATTTCTTTAAATGATTTTATGTAAATTCCAACGTATACAACCAGAACACTATTTTTACATAATTCCACAAATTTTTTCCTCTTTCTTTTTTTTGTTATACGGGTTATAATTGACGTGTGACATATTGTCATCTGTGTCACACTGTGACAGCGCTTTTTGTGCGCCACTTCATGTGTCAATTAGTCACGTCCTTGAGAACGATGCCTATGTACAACTAGATTAAAGGAGAATTAGATGATTAATTTTAATGATGAATATAGAAAAGAGTTACATAAAGCTTGGGAGCACTTCATTGCCTATGATGAAAACTATGATTATTCCGTGGTACGGCCCGATATTTACCAGTCCTGGATTCGGTCCCGAAATTATAAAGTAAACCCCTTTGCCACCAAAACCACTCTTCTTGACGACGCAGAGATTAAGGAACGATATAAAGCGAATCATTTATTGATTAACACAGTACGCCCTTACATAGAAAAACTTTATTCTATCGTAGAGGGCTCCGGTTTTTACTTGATGCTTAGTGACAAGGATGGTTACGTCCTAGATCTTATTGGAGACCAGAACATTATTACGGCAGGTCGAGAAAGTAGTCTTTTGGTTGTGGGGGCTAATAGGAGCGAGGCTTATGCAGGAACCAATGCCATAGGCACCTGTCTTGCTACCCGCAAACCAATACAGATATGGGATGGGGAACATTATGTACAGATTCATAAGAAGTATGCCTGTAGCTGTGCCCCTATCTTGGATGCAGACGGGGACATCATGGGTTGTCTTAACCTAACAGGAGAGTATAAAGATATCCACACCCATACATTAGGCATGGTTTTAAGCGCCGTTGACGGCATTTCTAAAGAACTGCAAATCAGGCGAGCTTACGATAAAATCGAACTCATAAGTGCTCAGCGAAATAATCTTATAGAGTCCGTGTCATCCGGCTTAATTTTACTAGATCAAGATGGTGTCATTACACAAATCAACGGCACAGCGTTAAAAATGCTAAATTTAACTGGCAAGAGAATTCGAGGCGAAAATATATCCAATCTTATTAGTTTTAATGACCCTGACAGTGACTTAGACTTTAGTCAATTTGCTAAACCAATACACAATAAGGAAACTAATATTTTTTTAAAGGGATCATCCCTACCCCCTACCAAGTTTAGTATGAGCATTGATTTTATAGAAGAAAAGAATGTTAGAAGTGCAGTTGTCCGCCTTGATGAATCTAAGCAAATTAATAAACTGGTAAATAAGGTCGGTGGTTTTAAAGCGGCCTTCACCTTTAACAACATTATCGGAAGCTCCCCTATTACAAAGGAGCTTATTGATAACTGCCAGCGTGTAGCTCAAAGCTCCTCAAACATCCTGATTCTAGGGGAAAGTGGCACGGGAAAGGAACTTGTTGCTCAATCTATCCACAACAATAGCAACTTTAACAAAGGTCCATTTGTCGCCATAAACTGTGGCGCTATTCCTAAAGGACTTATTGAAAGCGAACTTTTTGGTTATGAGAGTGGAGCCTTCACCGGAGCAAACAAGGAAGGCCATCCTGGGAAGTTCGAATTAGCTGACGGAGGCACCATATTCCTTGATGAAATCGGCGACATGCCCCTTGATGTTCAAGTAACGTTGTTACGAGTTTTGCAAACAAAGGAGATTGTGCGAATCGGTGGTAAATACCCGAAAAAAATCAATGTGCGTATTATAGCAGCTACCAACAAAGACCTTACAGAGGCTATTGAATCCAATACCTTCCGCGAAGACCTTTACTATAGGCTTAATGTCTTAACAATAAACGTTCCTCCCCTTAGAGATCGCGGAAACGACGTTTGCGAGCTAGCAGACTATTTTATCAGTACAATGAATAATCCTAAAAAGGTGAAAATGCGAATTTCCAATGAGGTATATGACTTGTTAAGAAATTATTCCTGGCCAGGAAACATCAGAGAGCTAGAAAACGCAATGGAACGGGCGATTAACATCACAGATAGCGATGTCATCCGAGCAGAGCACTTGCCTAAGCAGGTTCGACCAGAATACAATGCTAACCAGGTTGAAATCTATCCTCTACACGAAGCCGAAGCCAAACAAGACGAGCAGTCTGAAGAGAATCTCAATCTTAAATCAAGTAGCTACCAATTGATCCTATCAAGCCTGCAAAAAACCAACGGGAATATTCAAAAGGCTTCAGAACTACTGGGCATCAGCAGACGTACCTTGTATCGTAAAATAGATAAGTACGATATCGACTATAAGCAATACCGTATATAATGAAAGAAACAATTTCTTGACATATCAATATTTGGAAGAAAAAACTTCTTGTTTAACCTAAAAAGGCGAGCTGCGTATGCAGCCGCCTTTTTAATAATGTTTATTAATTAATACTATTTTGCTTTTTTATTGTAACCAACAAAAGCACAAATTCCGTAGAAAATCATTATTCCCATGACACCTAATGACCAATAAAATGTAGCCATATCTTGCATGTCAAAATCCCTCCTTTTTAAGATGTCGCTGACGACCTATTATTTTCCTTTTTTAGTTCCGATGCTATATATAACTTGCCCAACAGCACACATAGCAAGTATAACTATAACGCTTGTAACAAACAGATTTATAAACATTTCTTCTACCTCCCTCTTTTATCAAGACACTATATTTCTTTAAACTCAACTACCTTGACATAGGCAGGCTCACCTTTTGATACATTATTACCAATAATAAGTATTAGCAGGGAAATTACCAGTGTAATGTAACCATTTGGCAGTGATCCAATCAAGCCACCTATTTTGTCTGGAAGCGGAGAGAATGACCATAGCATATTTATGATCCATGTTACAGCCAGGCACACCCCTGCCACAGTTCTGTTTCTTTTCCAGAATAGGCCGAAAACGAATAGCCAGAAAACTGGTACCATCCAGGCAAATACCCAGTTGATAGCTCCTAAAATTGGAGGTAAGAAAGCCGACACTGCTATAGCAATGGCACCAAGGATTACAACCATGACTCTAATAGCAGTTGTTACTTGAGCCTCTGAGGCGTCTTTATTAAATAAGCCTTTATAAATATCCATTGCAAAAATAGTTGCAGGGGTTAATGTAGTCATAGCAAAAGTTGAAAGTATCGCTGCAAGTAAAGCTGCAAGCAACAAAGCCGCGATTCCTGCAGGCAGCATATCTACTAACATGGTAGTTGCAGCCATCTTTGGGCCTAACTCAGCATACTCAGGAATAGCTCTGGCAGTTAATCCAAGGGTAACAGCAAACACACCAAACAAACCATTTAAAGGTGCTGCAAGCCATACAGATCTTCTAATAGTCTTTCCATCCTTAGCAGCCATGTAGCACTGCATTAGCTGCTGGCTTATACCCTGGCAGAAAACAACAGATACAATCTGTGCTACAGCAAATGTAATCATCAAATCAGGTGTACCGAAAATATTGGTCATAAATTCTGTAGCCTGATCTGCATTAAAGAAGCTCTGTACTGTGTCAAAATTACCACCTGGTAATTTAAAGGCAACGAAAGCAGTGGCAACAATTAAGCCTACATACATGATGGCAGCATTGATTACATTAACTATACCAACCTCTTCCATACCAGCTAGTACAACATAAAAAATTCCAAGGATTCCCCCGATGATAGCACACTGAGCAATACCCCATCCAGTCATTGTTGCTATTACGATTCCTATCCCCTGTGTTTCAAGAGTAAGAATTCCCCAAATAACTCCAGCCATAACGCAAGAAATAGCTAGTGCGATCTTCTTTCCATACATGCCTTCCAATGCTTCAGGCACAGTAGTGATACCTAGCCTTCTAACCCATAACCCTGTTCCGAAGGAAGCTACTACAATCAACACAACATGGGCTAAGCTAAACCAGTAAGAAACAGCTCCCATATTGTAGGTCATCTCAAATACGCCTAAGATATGAGCTGCTCCCAATACGGTAAGTGCAACAGTGGAAGATAACACGAGCATACCCATGTTTCTACCTGCTAGCGCGAATCCACCTTCTTCGGATTTATCTCTCTTTTTCGATAGATACAATCCTACCCCAAAAATTACTAATATCTCATAAATTAATACGATTGTTTATGGTAATCTAAAAGTACAATAAACGGCAGCCATAAATACAAAAAGTAATTGCCAGTACAAACCTAACAATATACCCTATTAAGTGACTAAAGCTTATAGGGAGGAAAGGAAGTGCTGACAATTACACAAGTAAATTATATCCGAGAACTGTTCTTTTTGGAAGGGAAAACCTACTCTGAAATTAACAAAATGACCGGAAAGAACTATCGCACCATTAGGAAATATGTTGAAATGGATAATTTCAACCAGAAACACCATAAGGCCAAAAGGCCGAACAGGACTGATGTATTAAGACCTATCATCAACAAATGGCTAACTGAAGATAAATCAAGACATTACAAACAAAGACACACTGCAAAGAGGGTCTATGATCGACTAAAAGAAGAGCACCCTGAGATTTTAACAGTCTCAGAGAGAACCGTAAGAAATATCGTCAAAGAAGAAAGAGAAAAGGTTTTCGGATCAGATGATGCCTACCTTCTCCTTGAGCATCCAGGAGGTGAAGCCCAAGTTGACTTTGGAAGCTTTGAAGCATTTGAAAACGGCTCTATTAAAAAGTTTCATGAGCTCATCTTGTCGTTCCCAAAATCCAATGCAGGCTTTGCAGTGGCAACCAGGAGTGAAACAAGAGAAGCCCTCCTTGAAGGCCTTGTTACAATATTTAATTTCATAGGCTATGTTCCAAGTGCGATATGGTTTGACCAAATGTCATCAGCAGCCCTTAGAACCCGAGATGAAAAAGGTCTTGTCAAAGTAAATGACTTCGTAATGCGATTCTCTACCCATTATGGATTTAATGTTAAGTTTTGCAATTCAAACAGTGGCAATGAAAAAGGCAATGTAGAGAACAAAGTGGGTGCAATTAGGCGTAATTTGTTTGTTCCAGAGCCTACAGTCACTGACCTTGACTTATTTAACTGCCACCTTCTTAAGAAGTGTCTTAAGAGAAACAAAGAGCTTCATTACCGCTACAAAGAGCCCATAGAAAAGCTCTTTGAAGATGAAAAATCATTGATGATACCAGTTAACAAGGTTCCTTTTGATACAGCAAGGTATGAGACAAGAAAGGTAAACAAGTATGGACTTATTGAATATTCATCATGCAGTTACTCAGTAAGCCCCAAGTATGTTGGACAATTCGTGATGCTTAAGGTAATGGCCAATGAGATAGAGATATTTTCAAAAGACCTCTCAGAAAGAATTACTGCGCATCAAAGATTGTTTGAAAAAGATGGTGAGTCAATTAATTACATAGACTTTATCGACATCATAAAGGTAAGGCCAAATGCATTGAAATACTCAGGAATCTACTCTCTGTTGCCAGATTCATGGCAGGATTACCTTCAATCCCTAGATAAGGATTCCTTTAAACAGGCCTTTGAAATCTTAAAAATGATACTCCTTGAAGACGATATGGATTATGCAGATAGGGTTCTAAGAGAAACAGCAAAGCATGATTCCAAATCACCTGAAGCCATAGGGGTAACATACAAGAGACTCAAGGAAAACAGCATAATCTATGATAGCCCAATCCAACTTCCTTCAGATTTACCTCTTTACGAGGTTGATACATCACAATACGACATACTTATGAGAGGTGGTTATCAATGAGGGAAGAGATTAGCCAATATCAAAGGAAACTAAGGCTATCAAACAGCCTTATGGAAATCTATCCGGCAATCAAAGCTCAGAGTCAAGAAGAGTTCCTTCTCAAGCTTCTAAAAGAACTCTATGAAGACCGTGAGGAGAAAAGGCGAATCAGAAACCTAAACAATGCAGGATTCCAAGTATTAAAATCCCTTAACGGGTATGATTTTTCACAAATCAGATTTCCGGAAGGCCTACAACTTCACAATGTTGAATCCTTATCCTTTCTTGAAAAGAAAGAGAATCTGATACTTTACGGATCAGTTGGAACCGGCAAGACCCATCTGTCTGTGGCTCTTGGAGTTAAAGCAATCAATCAAGGCAAGAAAGCTGTGTTTTACCGTGTTCACGACTTGATTAATGAGCTTGAATCAGACGATATGAAGAAAGTTGCTAGGACACACAAGAAAATACATCAAGCTGACCTGTTGATACTTGATGAATGGGGTTACCTTCCCCTTCATCAAGAAGGCGCCAGACTTTTGTTTGACATCATCTCATCATGTTATGAGACTAAAAGTGTTATTATCACTACTAATATTGAGTTTGGCAGGTGGAAAGGCTTCCTGTTTGATGAAAAGCTCACAGCTGCAATAGTCGATAGACTCGTACATCATTCACACATGTTGATATTTACAGGGAAAAGCTACCGTATGACAAATTCATTAATGAGGTAGTCCAGGTTGGTACTGGTAATTGCATTTTTGATTGCCAAAAGTTGCATTTTGATATTGCCAAACACATACGATAGCTAATACACTATATCTCATCTATTTTTCTCCTTACTAAAATAATTTTTATAGGATGATTATTTTTGTGTTTACATAATAATAAAGTAGTAAAAGTGCACTTTTTAACTGACACCTTAGCTATAAGTCTCTAGCCCAAAATGACTGGATTTTCACAAAAAAATACGTATAAAACCATAGACTTGGCTATGGTTTTATACGCTATATTCATATTTCTAGCTACTAAAACTTGTCATTTAAAATTTGAACTAGCCAATCTATTTTATGCAAAACTTATAGGGATGGGCTTAATGACAATGCAAAGCGAACCACTTGTTTGCTTGTATTTTCAATTTCCCATTTTGTGCCCATTGGTATTACAATTGTGTCTTCCGCCCTGTTCATTTCTAGCTTTTCACCGTCGCAAGTAGCTGTAGCTTGACCTTGGAACATGTAAGCAATTACGTCTGAATTTGGTGTGTCAAGTGAAAGCTTTGCTCCAGGAAGTACATCTACAATGTGGAAATCCTGTGTTGGAGAACCTGTGATTTCAGGATCAGCTAAAGTAAAGAAGGTTACGCCTTCAGCCATAGTTTTAGCTTCGCAATCATTTACGTTCTTGATGTATGGCGCGGATGGCTTGAATCCTTGTGGGCAAAGAGTTACTAGGAACTTCAATGTTTCTGATCCATTTGGATACATTTCATGGTCTACATTTCCAGGTGTCCACATGATGTCACCAGTTTGGAAATTGTAACGTTTTCCGTCCATTAGGGAGTATCCATGTCCTGCTAGGATGTAGAAGATGTGGTCAGCAGGTCCGTGGTTTGCAAGTAGAGCAGCCCCACCAGATACAATCTCACATGTGGAGAAATATTGGTAAGTCCAATCCTTACCTGCTGGATCGTAACCCATTGTTGCAGGACCAGCGAAAGGAGCGGATTTAGCGAATACATGCGCAGCAGGTTGCATTGATTGGATATCATAATAGTTCTTTACATAAGCTTTAGCTTTTGCCATTTTAATTTCCTCCTATTAAATAAATTTTAATCATCATCTCCTCATTTAACTGTGTAAATGAGATAGACGCGAATAGGTATAATTTTCATTTATGTTGAGTGCTTATCTCTTAAAGCCACAAAGCTCTTCCATAACTTCTGTTAGAACTGCGAAGTCTTTTTCTCCTCTGCCAGTTGCAGCAGCAGCAGCAAGGAACTGTCTTGTAACTGCAGTTACAGGCATGGATACGCCATATTGTTTTGCAGCGTCAAATGCAAGATCGAAGTCCTTCATCATTAGGTTAACGCTGAACGCAGGCTTGTAGTCACCGCTTGCAACTAGAGCAGCCTTGTAACCTACAAGTGGGGAGCCAACTGCACTTCCAGCCATAACTTCTGTAGTCTGCTTAACATCTAGTCCAGCTTTTTCAGCAAGAACAACAGCTTCTGCCATCATCTGTGAAGTTACACCAATCATAACGTTTAGTGCAAGCTTCAATACTCTAGCTTCTTCTCCGCCACCAACATAGAACTGGTTTTTACCCATGCTTTCAAAAAGAGGAAGTACTTTATCATAAGTAGCTTTGTCTCCTGAAGCCAAGATTCCAAGGGTTGCATTTTCAGCTAATACAGTACTTCCTGTTACAGGAGCTTTAATGAACTTGCATCCTTTTTCCTCGATAGCATCATTAACCTTAGCGGATTCTGATGGAGCTACTGTACTCATATCGATAACTACTTTGTCTGCTGATAGTCCAGCAACAACACCGTTTTCACCTAAAGTAACTGCATGTAAAGTAGGTCCATCTGCTACCATTGTAAAGATGAAATCTGCATTTTCAGTTACTTCTTTCGGAGTGTCTGCCCATTTTGCACCAGCAGCCAATACATCATCTGCCTTTGATTTAGTTCTGTTCCATACGATAACCTCATGGCCTGCTTTTACTAAGTTCATGCTCATAGGTCTTCCCATGTTTCCTAATCCTATCCAACCAATTTTAGCCATTTTGTTCCTCCTTAATTTTTTTTATAAACTTGCCAAGTAGGTTTTAAGGCAAGTAATTAAATTGTTTTTTAGGCAAGATAAAAAGTATCTTGCTTAAAACCCATGGCTATAAGAGAGAATCCTTCCTATAGCCCTGGGTTATAACCTATTTAGTAAATGTTAAGTGAATATTATAAGAACTGACATCCTGGAAGTCCGCAGGAAGTAATTTCGTCTGATGGGAACTTAGTGATAACTTCACAACCATCTTTTGTTACTACTACTTCTTCTTCAATTCTTGCGCTTCCGGAACCGTCTTCTGACGCACACCATGTTTCGATAGCGAATACCATTCCTTCTTTTAGCTCAAATGGATTTTCAAGTGAGAATAGTCTTGAGATAACTGGTTTTTCCCAAAGACCTAGTCCGATACCGTGAGCGAACTGAAGTAGGAATGCCTCTTCTTCATTGTTAAAGCCTAGTTCTGTAGCTGCTGGCCATGCTCTAGCAACATCTGCAGAAGTATTTCCAGGCTTAATTTGTGCGATGGAATCTTTGATCCATTTTGAAGCTCTTTCATATGCCTGTCTCTGTGCAGCATTTGGAACGCCACAGGAGAAGGTTCTATAATAGCAAGTTTTGTAGCCATTATAGGTATTCCCAATATCAAAGTAAATTAATTCACCAGGTCTTACCATTCTATTTGAAAAAGTATGGCTATGAGGATTTCCTCTTTCTCCAGAAATACTGTTTACAAATTCAACTAGCTCTGCGCCCCAGTTGTAAAGCTTATAGTTAGCAATTGCAACTAGCTCGTTCTCCATAACACCAGGTCTAAGAGCTTTTGCAAGGTCATAGTAAGCCGCATCAACCATAGCAGCAGATTGCTTTAGTAGCTGAATTTCGTCATCAGTCTTGATGATTCTTGCATCCAGCATAGCTTGTTGACCGTCAACAATTTCAAGCTTTTCTGCTTCTAGCGCTCTGATTAGTGGAATGTCAACAAGGTCCATACCGATCTTGCCTTTTTCTGCACCGTATTCTCTAATGTAACCTGCAATCTGACTTGCAACTTTTTCTACCATTCCTACTTCTACAGGAATTGATCCTCTCATGGATCCTACTGCCGGCATGATGTGGTCATTGTCCAGCCAATCCACTCTTTTTCTCTTGGAAGGGCAAGCTGGGTCAAATAAGAAAGGTTGCTCTACTCCATCGATTAAGATGCAGTATCTGTTCATCTTATTACGATTCCACTCCCCTACATGTGTGCCAGTAATATATCTGATGTTATCAAAATCGTAACAAACGAGAGCTGAAAGACCATAATCCTTCATGCTTTGTTTTGCTCTAGCTAATCTCTCTCTGCGAAGTCTGTAAAAATCAACATTTGATTCAAAGTCGACTCCATTCATTCCTGCTCTTGGCATTTTTAATCCTCCTTAATAATTTTCTTGCTTCTTGTCAAGCATTGTACAATTTTGCAAATACAATATTGCAACTAATACAGTTGCAACTTTTATGCCAAACAATCGCTGAATTGATAAATTTTTATTTTCCTTCACAATCAAATCCCTGATACAACGCTGATTATTAGGCATTGAAATTCACAAGATATTTTAACAAAAAAATCTCATTCTTATGTATCTTTTATGAAAGTTATTTCTTTTTTCATCAATTCTGTTATTTTATTTGCCATTTATGTGCCACATAGTGACACTTCGTCTCATTTTTGTGCCGTTTGTGTGCCACTTTTTAAACTTATCTGGCACATGAAACCCCAGACACTATTGCCATTTAATTTGCAATATGATATTCTTTTTACGATGTATTGCGTGTCATATAAGGAAAGGCTTCATTTTTGCTTGATGCCATATCCGATGCCCTGGAATTGGAGGCGAGTACCTATGATTACTTATTCCAAAGAGTATGAAGAAAAAGTGCGTTCACTTTGGTGTAAATATATAGAGAAAGATACTGACCTTCCTGAAGGAATCGAAGGAATTAGACCTATTATCTACGAATCATGGAAGCGTTCAAAAGCTTATCAAGTGTCACCTTTAGAGATAAAAGACAAGGTTTTGGACGAAGCCAGCCTAAAGAAGGTCATATCCTATAAGAAAGACTTAATTTCAGTAGCTCACTCATATATTCACAATCTGTATTCTTTTGTGAAGGGTTCCAACTTTATTATTGCTCTCACAGACGAGCAAGGCTATGTCATCGATATGATTGGACATGATGCCCAAATACAAGCCCGAGCCAAAAGAAGTGGCCTAAGCATAGGTTGCAACAGAAGCGAAAAATATGCAGGTACCAATGGTATCGGCACTTGTCTATTTACTGAGCAACCCATACAGATTTGGGGAAGCGAACATTACATAAAACCGCATCATAATTATGTATGCTCCGCTGCACCCATAAAGAACAGTAAAGGAGCCGTAATTGGTTGCCTCGATGTCATTGGACCTACAGAAAGTATAAGTTCCCATACCTTGGCTATGGTTTGCGCAGCTGTAGACGGTATCGAAAAAGAGATGAAGATGAAGGAGGCTTATGAAAAGATTTTTATCATTAATAATCAATTGATTAGTACCATTCAATCCATCTCCTCAGGTATTATAATGTTCGATAATATGGGTATCATCACTCAGTATAACTCTCGTGCCGCGCAAATACTTCGTTTACCCTCTGGGCATTTGAGCAATAAAAACATTGCTAATATCCTAGACATTAGTACCGCTTCTATCAACCTTTTAAATATTAATAAAAACATTAGTAACAAAGAGGTTTCCGTGGTGAATTCCTTTGGCATTAAAATTAACCTCTCTATTTCGGCTTCCATTATATATAGTGATTCTCACGAAAAGATTAGCACCGTTTTAATCATCGAGGAATTGCAAAGACTACATAAAATGGTCAGTAAATTGAGTGGGTTTACTGCAAAGTATACCTTTGACTCAATTATAGGAAACTCTCCTGCAATGAAGGAGGTAAAGGAGCTGGGCATCATGGCTGCTCAAAGTGATTCCAATGTCTTGCTACTTGGTGAAAGTGGCACAGGAAAGGATATCCTCGCCCAGGCCATACATAATTCAAGCGCAAGAGCCGACGGCCCTTTTATTTCTATTAATTGTGGTTCATTGCCAAAAGGACTCATAGAAAGCGAGTTGTTTGGATATGAGGCTGGCTCATTCACTGGAGCCCGCAAGGATGGAAATCCGGGGAAATTCGAACTTGCAAGCGGTGGCACCATATTCTTAGATGAAATTGGAGATATGCCACTTGAAATGCAAACTTCCCTTCTTAGAGTTATTCAATCTAAAGAGCTAATGAGAGTGGGAGGAAAAACCACCAAGCAGGTAGATGTTCGGATTATTGCTGCTACAAACGTTGATTTGCTAGAATCCATTAATAATAAAAAATTTCGTAGTGACCTATACTATAGGTTAAATGTATTAAACTTTGTTATTCCGTCACTACGTCAGCGTCGGGAAGACATACCCATACTCATCGATTATTTTATCAATAGCTATAATGAATCCATGAAAAAGGAAATCAAAGGCATAAGCCCTGTAGCATTGAACTTGATGAACTCCTATGGTTGGCCGGGCAATGTGCGTGAGCTTGAAAACGTTATAGAGAGAGCGATGAATTTGGCACAAACTGACATCATCACAGAAAATGAGCTACCTTATGAAATTGTATCACAAAATGCAGCTTTGTCCCGCCATTCCGAGGATCCTGGTAGACAGCTAAGACATCAAGAAAAGAGAACCTCACGAGAATACGAAATGATTATCAATGCTCTGGAGAGAGAAGAAGGTAACGTCAAAAGGGTCTCTGATCTGCTGGGTATACCAAGGAGAACTCTGTATCGCAAAGTAGAAAAGTATAATATTGATTTAAAGGCTTATCGCACGTGGCCGTGAGGCAAAATAATCGTGCTTTGTCTTATCTTAGAAAGGAAAGTTAATTTATGTTTTGGGATATAATTATTGTTGCCGGAATCATCTGGATTATCATCAGCTTTTTCGGTTTTCTACAGAACATCAAAGTAAAAAACATTTTCACTATACTAGAGAAATCTGGCTCAGTATATTTTGGGCGGGATGCGGGATTACTTCGCACAAAATACATTACCTTTGTGGCTGTAAATCCCACGGGTAATGTAGTGGAGGCAATGAAATTAAAAGCAACTCGTTTTGTTACTGTACCTAAGGTTTTTCAATTTTCTGAGCTTCAAGGTGCTAACTTAAATACTTTAGAGCCCTCCAGCTTAGGTCTTGATGACAGGACTACTGCATCCATAACTGATCTAATCAAAAATTATAAGAAGTATAGCTCCAGGAAAAATAAGAAAAACTGATTTCTAATTTAATGTAAGAATAGTTTATGAAGGTGTCAATATGAAATGTATAATCAATCCTTTTAATAGCTGCTACAAAAACATTGCAAGCGAAGAATTCTATTTATCTGCTTTTGAAGAAGATTTGTTCTATCTTTATATTAATTCTCCTAGCATCATTGTGGGCCGATATCAAAATACATATGCAGAGATTAATCATCAATACACAGAGGAAAATAATATTGATATTGTACGCAGACAATCCGGCGGAGGTGCCGTGTATCATGATTTAGGTAATCTAAATTATGGTTTTATTACAAAAAGTAAGGGTTTAGAGGTAAATGAAGTTTTCCGCGAGCTTTCTCAGCCTATTGTCAATGTATTACAAGAATTAGGCGCAGATGCCACCTTTTCAGGTCGAAACGATTTGGTCATTGATGAAAAAAAAATCTCGGGAATTGCACAATATCATACGAAGGATAAGGTGCTGCTTCACGGAACCTTGCTCTTTGATTCTGATATGTCCCAGATTTCCGCTTCTTTAAATGTAGACCCCAGAAAATTTAAGGATAAAAGTGTAAAATCCGTTAAAAGCCGGGTTACCAACATCAAGCCTTATCTGAAAAAATCTATTACCATCGAAGAATTTGCTTCAACTATTGTTGAAAGTATTATAGAGCAATTTCCAGGGTCCTCTATCTATGAGCTTTCAGAAAAGGATGTGGAAGCTATAACTAATTTAGCAGACACAAAATATTCTGCCTGGGAATGGGTCTATGGTAATTCTCCAAAGTTTACTTATCAGCATGGGTTAAAATATGAAAAAGGAATTTTAGACCTAGGTCTTGTTATCGAAAATGCCATTATACAGGATATCATAATTTATGGTGATTTCTTCAGTAAAAAGGATATGAACGAATTATATTCACTGCTGAGAAAAGTTCCTTACAATAAAAACGCTGTTACCACAGCATTAGCTGAAGTGAATATGGATGATTACCTATTCGGCCTATCAAAAGAAAAATTCATCGAAGGCTTGTTTATCAATACGCCGGAATAGTATCTGTATTATCTAATTTTTAAAAAAGCATCTTTTGAGTCAATAAGAAAGAGATCACAAGTCTAGGACTTATATGAAAGAAGGGTAGCCTCTTGCTCAATGGTATCTTCAGCGTTATTGTAATATTTCTAATATTTGCAGTAGGATTCTTATTTACGTCACGAAAAATGTGGCCTGATAATTCTACTGCTGTACTTTCCAACATCGTGGTAAAGGTTGGCGCACCCTCCTTGGCCGTCATCAGCATTTCAGACCGCTTCACACCAGAGTTACTTAGGGCATCTGCTTTTCATCTAATGATTTTAGTTGGCTATACATTGTTGTTATTTTTGACAGGAAAGCTTCTCTCTAGAATATTGCGCTTAGAAGATGGAAGAAAAGCTGTATTCGAGGTGAACTTTACTTTTTCAAATACCATTTTTATCGGCTTACCTATTAATGAAATCGTCTTTGGTCATGATGGGCTACCATATCTTTTCACATTTTATTTGGTTACCTTGACGGGTTTCTGGAGCCTTGGCGCTTTTATGCTGGCAAAGGCATCTCCTCTTCAGGTAAAAGGGTTTTCTATAAAGAAAATCTTTAGCCCAGGGCTAATAGGGGTTTTAATAGGAAGCTTCTTGGTGCAAATGGAATGGACCCTGCCCTTGCCTTTTGATTCGGCCCTTCGTTATCTAGGAGCTCTTACCGTCCCCCTTTCTCTTTTAGTCATCGGGGCAAATCTAGTGTACTTTTCTAAAAACAGGCCAAAGGTTTACAAGGATGAATGGATAGTCCTTATCGGGAAATTCATTGTCAGTCCCCTTTACATGTTTATCTTGCTCCGCTTTTTTAAGGTGGAAGGCTTGGCATTTCAGGTTTTTATGCTGACTGCAACCATGCCCTGCCATATGCAAACATCCATACTGGCTGAGTTTTATGGTGTGGAAAGCGAATATGCCTCCAAGCTGGTAAGCTTGAGCACACTGGTTTGTCTTGTTACCATACCTATTTATGTATCAGTTTTACGATAAACATAAAAAAAGATATAGGAATAGTAGTAAATATACCAACTATCCTATATCCATTAAACTTCATTTAAGTGTTCCAATATCTTTTTATGTTAGTTCTTTAAAAATGTCAGCTACGGTTTGAATCTTTGTGGCGCGATATCCATTGCATCCGGAGAAAACCAGTCCATTTTCCATATCGCCCTTGGCCGCATTAATCAAGGCTTGTGTAATACAGTATGGGGAATCTTCCGCCTTGCAAGGAATCAAGCAGCGATTGCATTTTTGTGGAGGAATTCTACCACCTTCTACTCTAGTAATAAAGGTGTTTGTAATGGCTCTCCCCGGCATACCTACCGGGCTTTTAATAATCACCATAGCCTCCTCTGATGCATTGATATATGCCTGCTTAAAATTTGGATGTACATCACATTCTTCCGTGGTGACAAATCTTGTTCCCAGTTGTACGCCGTCAGCACCAAAAGAAAGGACCTCTTGCACATCCTCCCGAGTGTAGATCCCACCTGCCACAATCAAAGGAATGTCTTGTATTTCTGCTTTGATTTCCTGGAGGGTTTTCAAGAAGCTTTCTTCTGCCTCTTTCAGCTGCTCTTCCTTAAACCCGATATGCCCACCGGCTTTCGGCCCTTCGTATATAACGGCATCGGGACGACGACCGTATTTCTTCTCCCATCCTCGGCAAATCAAGCTAGCCGCTCTGGCAGAAGATACAATAGGTACAAGCTTGACCTGACTTTCCCCAGCTGCACCGGGCAAAGAAGTTGGTAGCCCTGCACCAGAAACAATGATTTCTACTCCGGCCTCAATGGCTGCCTGTACATATTCATCATAATTCCTACTGGCACACATAATGTTGACTCCGATAGGACCCCTGTTTGGTATATCCTTTACTTCCTCAAGCGCCTCCCTGATATTTCTTTGCAAGGCACGTATATTGGCTTGTACCGGTGCCGTATAAAAGTCCGATTCATCAAAACCAATCTGAGCTGCGGAAATAACGCCTACGCCCCCACATTTAGACACTGCCGCTGCAAGCTTTGATAAGGATACGCCAATTCCCATTCCTCCTTGGAAAATAGGAACGGGTATTGTTAAATTTCCTAGTTCTAAAGGTTTCAATGACAAGGGTAGATCCCCTTTTTTTGACTTGTTTTGAACAAAAAACCTGTGTATATTGTCTAAGGATTGCAGAAGAAGAGATTGCTCCTCCTCTGTTAAGGATTCCATTGCATGGCGCACCATTTCATGGTGGAAGTTTTCATGTTCCTCTACTACGGCTTTTCCTTCCTCCGTCAATTCTAACTTAACGATCCTTCTATCTTCCGGCCCCCGAAATCTGTTTACAACCTTTTTTTCTACCAATCTGTTAATGGCAGAGGTCAGTGTACTTACACTAATCTTCAAGGTCTCTGCCACCTGAGACATGGTCCTTGCCTCTTCTAGGCCAATAGCTACCAGCGTATGGACTTCTGTAATGGATAGGTTATGCATAGAGGACTTTTTAATGGCCTCCTCTTCCGTCTTCATAACAATGTTAAAAAGACTGACCAATCTATCATTAATTTTTTGGGTTATATTCACGCCCACTCTCCTTTTTAGCCGATAACGAACATGATTTCACATTCGCAGGCAACCTTATCATCTAGGTATGCAACCGCTTGACCTGTACCGGCCTTACTTCTCAGTCGTTCCAGTGTGACCTCCAGGCGCAGGGTGTCCCCCGGAGTCACCTTTTGGCGGAACTTGGCGTTCTTTATTCCGCCAAAATAAGCGATTTTGCCCTTATTGGCTTCCAGGGACAAAATCGCTACTGCGCCCGCCTGAGCCAATGCTTCTACAATGAGAACACCAGGCATCACCTTTTCTTGAGGGAAATGGCCCTCAAAATAGTATTCTTCTGCCTTTACATGTTTTAATGCAACCACACGTTTGCCTTCCTCTATTTCGATAACTTCATCAATAAGAAGGAAAGGATCTCTATGGGGAATAATTTCCTTAATTTGCTCTTTATTTAATAACACTTATTCTCTCCTTAACCATCTCCTGCCAACCTTCACTTTTTGCAGGAATTGTATTTTTTCTTCTTCACTTAGATAGACATACCACCATCGACGCCTAGCACCTGACCTGTGATGTAGGACGCATGATTAGATGCCAAAAATGATGCTGCTTTAGCTACATCTGAAGCTTTTCCCATTCTCCCCAAGCTGATAACTGAATTCATCATTTCCTTTTGCTCATCTGAAAGAACATCTGTCATCTCTGTTTCAATATACCCGGGAGCAATAGCATTTACCGTAATTCCTCGTCTTCCTAATTCCTTGGCAGCGGATAGAGTAAGACCGATGATGCCGGCCTTTGAGGCACTATAATTGATCTGCCCCGGATTTCCCCTCACTCCTACAATGGATGAGATATTAATGATTCGTCCGCTTCTTTGCTTAATCATCAGCTTAGAAATTGCCTTCGTAAAGTAAAAGCTGCCGTTTAAATTTGCCTGTATCACATCGTCAAAATCTTCAGGTGTCATTTTAATCATAAGCTTATCTCTAGTAATACCTGCATTGTTTACTAATATATCAACCTTTCCAAAAATCTCCTTAGCCTTTTCTGCCGCTTCCTCGGCATGACTGAAGTCTTTTACATCTCCCTTTAGTAGCTCTACTTTCGTTCCATATTTCTTCAGGGCCTCAACAGTCTGTTGTGCTGCGTCATCATTGCTTCTGTAGCATAACAACACATCTGCACCCAAGCTGCAGAACTCCTCCGCAATGGCTCTGCCAATTCCTCTGACTCCACCTGTAATAACCGCACTTTTGCCTTTTAACATGCTTTCATACCTTCCCTTTCTTCTCCTGCGAAAGACTTCACAAGCAAGCCAGCTAATTGCTTCTTTCTTCCATTAGCTCCTTTATTCTTTCCATGGTTGCCGTCAAGCTTTCGTAATCCTGAACATTCATTGTCTCAACTGCTGGATTTATTTTTTTAGCCAGCCCTGATAATGTGGTGCCAGGTCCGAATTCAATTAAAATATGTATTCCATCTTCATACATGTTTTCAATGGTTTCTTGCCAATAAACAGGGCTTTTTGCTTGTCTTGCCATGACATCAGTAATCCACTGGCTCGGATTGCTAAACTCCTCTGACCCTTTCTCGTATCCATCCATTAAATCTCTACCTGTTATGTTGGCATATATTTTCATAGAAGGCTTTTGAATCTCCGTTTGGGATAATAACTCACGAAGTTTTTCTGCAGCTGGTTCCATCATAGGGCTATGGAAAGCGCCACTAACACTAAGAGGAACGGCCTTAATTTGACCAAAAGCTTTTGCCTCAGTCCTGAACCTTTTCAGAGCTTCCTTATCTCCTGCCACTACTGTTTGAACAGGGGAATTAAAATTCACAGCCTCCAAAATTCCTGTTTCTCTAGCTTTTTCTACACATTGGATAATTCGTTCTCTTTCTCCAAATGCAGCAATCATTCCACCTTTGTTTTCCCCATCAGCATCTTTTCCGGCCTCATTCATCCACTGACCCCGCTGTCTAACAATATTTAGCCCAGCTTGAAAGTCCTGGATTACTCCTCCGGCGGTCAAGGCTGCATATTCGCCCAAACTAAAGCCTGCCATTCCTGATATTTCAATAGAATCCCGCTTTGAATCCGTTAAGCCAGAAAGGGCCTCCATAAAAGCCTCATAGGCAGCCAGTTCTACTGTATAAATACATGGCTGAGTAACATTTGTCTGCTTTAGGATGTCTTTGGACCCTTCAAAGCACCAATTTTTAATTTCGTCGCCAGCTAGGTCAAATATTCTCTGGGATTTTGATGAATGATCATAAAGGCTTTTCCCCATTCCTGAATATTGCGCTCCCTGCCCTGCAAATAGCAATCCTATCTTCATATACCGCTTCCGCCTCCTTAAACATTTCTTCAATGATATCCCTTGCGCATTGTTCTTGTTTAATCAAACCCGCAATCTGGCCAGACATAACGGAACCCATGGCTACATCACCGTCCTTTACAGCTGCTCTAAGAGCACCTGCACCCTTGGACTCAATGATCTCTGCAGCTTCTTCAGCAATGTGCTTTTTTTCTAAAGAAATCATCTCTCTAGCAAGTTTATTTTTTAGCACTCGCACAGGATGTCCTGTTGATCTTCCTGTTGCAACTGTATCTGTATCCTTTGCCTTGATTATCATATCCTTATAGCCTTGTGCCACTGTGCATTCATGTGCTACAACAAATCTTGTGCCCACTTGAACGCCTTTCGCACCTAGCATGTAAGCGGCAGCAATTCCTCGGCCGTCTCCAATGCCCCCTGCCGCTATAACAGGTATAGAAACAGCATCCACAACTTGAGGAACAAGAGCCATAGTAGTGGTATCTCCAATATGTCCACCGGCTTCTTGTCCTTCTGCAATAACTGCATCTGCACCTGCCCGTTCTACCCTAACGGCAAGGGCTACAGATGCAACTACCGGAATGACCTTGATTCCATGCTCTTTGAACTTCGGTATATATTTGCCAGGATTTCCTGCACCGGTTGTTACAACAGCAACGCCTTCCTCACAAATAACGTCTATAACCTCCTCTACATAGGGGCTTAGTAACATAATATTTACTCCAAAGGGTTTGTCTGTCAGTTCTTTTGTTTTTCGAATTTCATTTCTTACCCAATCAGGCTCTGCGTTCCCACATGCAACGATGCCAAGTCCGCCACCGTTACTAACTGCTGAAGCCAAGGAGCTGTCTGCAATCCATGCCATGGCGCCTTGGATAATGGGGTATTCAATTCCAAGTAGTTCACAAATATTTATCAATCTTTTTCCTCCCTCTATTTTCGTTCACATTCTTTCCAAAACATTTAGGACTTTAAAAATGATGAAGTTCCTCTATCCTAAATTTAGTGTGGTTTGTCCTATATAACAATTTATACAATTTAAAGCGCTTCTATGAGCATTGCACCTGCGGTGAGGCCGCCTCCAAATCCAACCATCATGATTTTATCACCCGACTGGACCTTTCCGCTATCCATTAAATCCGCCAAGGCCATAGGTATGCTGGCTGCTGATACATTTCCAGTATGTTGAATATTCGTTTGAAACTTTTCTAATGGCTGTTTCAATCTCTGGGCTGCAGCAGTAATGATACGCATATTAGCCTGGTGTGGTACGAAAAACTTTATTTCATCCGGCGTAACCCCCGTTTGTTCCAGTACCTTGTCAAGAACCTCCGTCACTGCATTCACGGCAAATTTAAATACTTGAGTTCCGTTCATTTTCAAGAACATATCCTTTTTCTCATCTATTGCAAAGGGTGTTTGGATATAATCCATCCCGCAGGTTAAAGAATCTGTAATATCATCATAATTTTTTATATAACTTCCAAGAATTCCATTTTTACTTTCGTCGTATTCCAGCACGGCACTCCCTGCTCCATCTCCAAAAAGAATACAGGTTCCTCGATCTTCCCAGTTAACTATTCTGCTTAGCCTTTCAACGCCTATTACCAATGCACGATTAATGTTCTTACTAGACTTTTCACCTGCAATTCTGTTTTTCATCAGAGATTCCGCTGTCCACATCCCATAAATAAAACCGCTGCAAGCAGCATTTATATCAAAAGCTATTGCATTATTAAGCCCTAACTCTTTTTTCACCAAAGCAGCCATGGAAGGTAATAGCATATCCGGTGTCACCGTTGCCACAAGGACCAGCCCGATACTGTCTCTGTCAATATCCTTTAATGCCTTTTTAGAAGCCGAGACGGCTAAATCCAGGGCGGATTCCTTTACTGCAATACGCCTTTCATCTATACCTGTTCTATCCTTGATCCATTGATCATCTGTATCCACCAGCTTTGTAAGCTGGTGATTATCAACTATTAATTCTGGTAGAGCTTTACCAGTTCCAATAATTCCTATTCCCAAGTTTCCCTCCTTCTTTTCTACTACCTGGTTGTTCTATTCGTAGTAATTAGGCTTGCCATCAGAGTTTTAAAAGTATTAAAGGTCCTCCGTTTAGCTCACCATAAGTAGTTAATAATTACTTTGATTGTCAAACTATTCGAAGGTAATTATATTTTTATTTAACCAGACTGTCAAGAAGAATATGCCTATTAATCTCTAGTAGAGTGCTATAATATTGTCTCCTTCGGCTACAATCAGCCTTTCCTGCCGATTAATGTGTCGTCTATCTTAATAGCTAAGATTAATGCAATAATATTCCCTGCAATCAGAAAAACATATGCCCCATCGATGGAGCCTGTCATATTAATTGCCAGGGCAATCACCACAAAGGCCATAATTCGTATAGACTGCACCAGTGTGGTCACCACTCGGGATGCGGAGGCGTAATCAAAACGACCAAAGGTTTGTGCCAACATAGATGGTTGCAAAGTGCCTACCCCACCGATACCAAAGCCTACTAAACAAATTCCTACTACTGTTCCAACTAAGCTATTTGCTGAAGCAATAAGAACAATCACAGAAAACGCATAGTACCCTGAATAAATGGCCGTTGTTTTTTTCGTACCAAGCTTATAGCCGATATAACCCCATGCAAAGCTGGAAAAGATAGCAATGACAGCCGCTAAAGATAGCATGGATAATCCAAAGGCTTTATCATGCCCTTGCTCCATGAGCCTTGGAACCATTTGGCTGACTATTCCTGAGGTTGTAAGGAATAGAAGACCATAGCAAATACTTTGAGTCCAAACCGTTTTGTTTGAAATTAATCGAGGAATCGTCCAATCACTAATGTAATTTTCTATTTCCCTACGTGTTTCTTCCAATTCCTCAAGGCCACTCTCATCCCCATCGGGAGGGAGTCCCATTTCTTCAGGGGTATTCTTTACCCAAAAGATTGAAATAATCCCTAGCAAAATTACAACAATGCCCACAATAGATAGAGCACCATTTATATGATATCGATCAATAAGAACTGAAAAAACCGGCACAAAGACGGCACTAGCTATAGGCATTCCCGATGCAGATAAACCTAGAGCAAGGCTTCTTTTCCGGGGAAACCAATTGGCTGTAAGGGCTCCTGTTGCAACATTACCCAAGGCGCTGACGAAAAAGGATAAAAGGCAAAGGGATATAAAATACATAGGGATACTCCTTGCATTTCCATAAAGAAAGCAAACGATCCCAGTGCCTAAAAAACATGTAATAATAATTGCTTTTGGTCCTTTTTTTGAAGCTATATGAGAAAAACTGAAAATGCCAACTAGCCCAGCTAGCCCTGCTGGGGTGGACAAGATCAAGATACTGGCATAATCCCAGCCATTTTCTGATGCAAATGCTGGCACAGAAACATTTAATCCATCAATAGATATGCCCGCATAAAAGAAGAACATAATCGCTACGAGAACTTGTAAGCCCCATCCGTATGCGAAACCCTTTTTACCCACCTGATTGTTTTTAGATGCCATAGAATAATCCTTTTCTATTCTGTTTAATTATGTATTAGCTCACATCATACATTATACACTATCATTAAAAAATATACAGCCAAAAGACCGAGAGATGATTGGCCGTGGCTGTGTCCACGGCCAATCATCTCTCGGTCTTCGGCTGCTTTTATTTAAATCTCTGCCGCAATCAAATCTCCGGCTTTTTTTGTTCCTATTTGCTGCATGCCTGGGCTCATAATGTCCGGCGTCCTGTATCCTGCTGCCAAAACAGATTTTACTGCATTTTCAACAGCATCTGCCTCTTTACTCAGGCCAAAGGTATACCTTAGCATCATAGCAATGGATAATATAGTAGCCATGGGGTTAGCCTTATCCTGCCCGGCAATATCTGGTGCGGAACCATGGACAGGCTCATACATGCCAAAGTTGCCTTTTGCTAGGCTAGCTGAAGGCAGCATACCGATAGATCCTGTTATCATGCTGGCTTCATCAGATAATATATCTCCAAAAATGTTGCTGGTCACAATGACATCGAATTGCTTCGGATTCCTGACCAATTGCATGGCAGCATTGTCAATATACATATGTCCCAGTTCTACCTGAGGATAATCCTTGGACACCTCCGTCACCACACGTCTCCAAAGTCTTGAGCTCTCTAGGACATTGGCTTTATCTACACTTGTAAGCCTTTTATTCCGCTTCATGGCCATATCAAAAGCAATGATAGCAATACGGCGAACCTCTTCTTCAGCATATTGCTCTACATCATAAGCGGCCTTACCAAGCTCTGTATCCTTAAACCCCTTTTCACCAAAATAAATACCTCCGGTTAGCTCACGGACGACTACAATATCCAAGCCTCCTTTAGTGATTTCTGGCTTTAAAGGGCAAGCCCCCTCCAGTTCCTTGAAAAGAATAGCAGGCCTGATATTGGCAAATAGCCCCAGCTCCTTGCGCAATCCTAGGAGAGCCCTTTCCGGCCTTTGTTCACCAGGAAGGTTATCCCATTTCCATCCTCCCACTGCACCAAGAAGAACTGCTTGGCTATCCTTACATATCTTTATACTTTCCTCTGGCAAGCAGGTACCCACCTCATCAATGGCCGCCCCGCCCGCTAACACCTTTTCATAATGAAACTGATGCCCATATTTTTGACCGACCTGGTCTAGGACCTTTACCCCTTCTGCTATTACCTCAGGGCCGATTCCATCCCCTGGTATCAAAGCAATTTTGTATTCCATAATTCCTCCGTTTTCATAACGCCATAACGATATTTATCTTTGCAGGAAACTATTTCTCAATATTCTCCTTCACATAGTTAACCAATCCATCTTTTTCAATGATCTTCTGAATAAAGGGTGGAAATGGCTGCGCCTGATAGGTTTCCTTTTTAGTTAGGTTCTCAATTTTTCCTGATGCAAAATCAACCACCACCTGGTCCCCTGCTTCAATTTTTTCTGCCGCCTCCGCACATTCTAGAATTGGCATACCAGTATTAAAGGAGTTACGATAGAAGATTCTTGCAAAGGAAGGTGCAATAACACAACTCACTCCTGATGCTTTGATGGCAATGGGAGCATGCTCTCTAGAAGATCCGCAGCCAAAATTCTTACCGGCAACAATAACATCACCCTTCTCTACCTTATTCACAAAATCCTTATCGATATCCTCCATGCAATGCTTTGCTAATTCCGCAGGATCTGAGGTTACAAGATGCCTTGCTGGAATGATCACGTCTGTATCTACATTATCACCATATTTAAATACTTTTCCCATAATGTTTTCCTTTCTTAACATTCTGTCCAAAACACAAAGTGTTTTGCTAGACAGAATTTATACAGATAATAGCTCGCCCAATTTGTAAAACAAATTGTTGGCGAACTTATGCAAAAAAATCACAAATTTTAATTTGTAGATTTTTACTGCAATTTCATCGATCTTAAGTCGATAGAAATTTTTCAGTTAACATTCTGTCCATTACTGATTCCACAAAAGTACCAATGGAAGGCATTGGATGCGGTTGAACCGGCTGTTGGAGGGGTTTTGTGCTACTATCCGCTGTAATTGAGCAGCATGTTCAGCTCCTGTCAAACACGTTCAAAGATGGTTTGTTTGACAGTCTGAACATGGTAAAATTAGAGCGCTGAGAGTACCAAAACTCCGACCTGCCGGTGAAATTGCAGCCAATGTCCTCTGCCAGGTTGAGTGCTGGGCTGTAACTACAGCTCTTCTGGATTTGCTATATAACCCTTTACTGCAGAAGCAGCAGCTACTGCCGGGCTTGCTAGATATACTTCGGATTCTGTATGACCCATTCTTCCTACAAAATTTCGGTTAGTTGTGGACACCGCTCTTTCTCCAGCAGCAAGAATGCCCATATGACCTCCTAGGCAAGGTCCGCAGGTAGGTGTAGAGAATACAGCTCCCGCCTTTATGAAAATTTCTGCGTAACCCCTTTGGACGCACTCTAAATATATTTTTTGTGTTCCTGGGAAAATGATAAGCCTTACGTTTTTGGCTACCTTTCTTCCATCTAAAATCTTTGCCGCAACCTCCATATCGCTGATTCGGCCATTGGTGCAAGATCCAATAACAGATTGGTCAATTTTTATCTGTCCCACGTCATCAATGGTCCTGGTATTGTCAGGAAGGTGAGGAAAGGCAACCGTCGGTCTGATTTTGCTCAAATCTATCACATAAGTCTCATCATATTCTGCATCCTCATCGGGCTCGTAAATTTTGATTTCCTTTTTAACAGCTGGGTTGGTATTTTTGTTTTCCTCCATATAGGCTATGGTCTTCTCATCTACCATGAAAATACCGTTCTTTGCCCCAGCTTCTATAGCCATATTGGCCATGGCGAATCTGTCGTCCATAGAAAGATTGGCTAAACCTGGTCCCACAAATTCCATGGATTTATATAAGGCGCCATCAACGCTAATCATTCCTATTATATGTAGGATGATATCCTTCCCGCTAACCCACTGAGAGGGTTTTCCTACAAGCTCGAATTTAATTGCTGAAGGAACCTTGAACCAAGCCTTTCCCCAAGCCATTCCCGCTGCCATATCTGTAGACCCCGTTCCCGTAGCAAAGGCACCGAGAGCCCCGTAAGTACAAGTATGGGAGTCCGCTCCAATAATAACGTCACCAGCAACTGTCAATCCTTTTTCCGGAAGAAGGGCATGCTCAATTCCCATTTCTCCTACTTCAAAATAATTTTCAATTTCTTGCTCCATTGCAAATTCCCTCAGAGTTTTGCATTGCTCAGCTGCTTTAATATCCTTATTTGGTGTGAAATGGTCAGGCACCAATACCACCTTCGACTTGTCGAATACTTGCTTTGCTCCCATTTTTCCAAACTCTTTAATAGCAACAGGGCCCGTAATATCATTGCCAAGCACGATATCTAAATCTGCCTCGATAAACTGACCGGCTTTCACTTCCTCTAATCCTGCATGAGCTGCAAGGATTTTTTGCGTCATCGTCATCCCCATAATTATCTATCCTTTCAAATTTATATTTCGCTACTTTGTTGTTTTTCTTCATAAATCAACTTATTTACAGCGTTAATGTACGCATGAATACTTGCTTCAATAACGTCGGTGGATAAGCCCCTTCCAGCAAATATTTTTCCATTCCCGTTACTGATTTTTACTAAAGCATCTCCTAAGGCATCCTCGCCTTCTGTTACAGCTTGTAGCTGATAATCCTCCATTTTCAGGTTCATTCCCACAATTTTCTCTATTGCCTTAAAGGATGCATCGATAGGTCCATCGCCTCTGGAAACCTTTTCTATTTCTCGATCTTCCTTTAGTATCTTCAATACCGCCGTTGAAGTGATGCTATTTCCGCTGTTGATCACATAGCTACCCAAGGTATAGGTCTTTGGAACCTGCACAGCTTCCTTTGCGATAAGGGCGTCAATATCTCTATCATATATTTGCTTTTTCTTATCAGCCAGGTCTTTAAATTTAACAAAAATTCTTTCGATATCTTCATCTGCCAGGTCATAGCCCATGCTTTTAACTTTATCCCTAAAGGCATGCTTTCCAGAGTGTTTACCAAGAACCAGATTTTTATTTTCGGTTAGCCCAATGGATTCTGGCGTCATAATCTCATAAGTCTCTTTGTTTTTCAAAACACCATGCTGATGTATTCCTGATTCATGGGCAAAGGCATTTTCCCCCACAATCGCTTTGTTGGGCTGTACCTTTACCCCTGTAATTCTAGTTAGTAGACTGGAAGAACGTGCAATTTCTGTCGTCACAATTCCAGTTTCTGCCTGATAATGGTCTTTTCTTGTATGAAGAGCCATGACTATTTCTTCCATAGCTGCGTTTCCTGCTCTTTCTCCAATGCCATTGATGGTACATTCAATTTGGCCGGCTCCCGCTTTAATTGCTGCCAAAGAATTTGCTACGGCTAATCCAAGGTCATCGTGGCAGTGTACAGAAAGAACTACCTTTTCAAGGGACGGCGCATGCTCCCTAATAGTCATGAGAAAATTATAATATTCTTCTGGCGTGGTATATCCTACCGTGTCAGGTAGATTGATGGTGGTGGCTCCAGCCTGAATTACGCCTTCAACAAGCTTTGCTAAAAACAAAGGCTCGCTTCGTGTTGCATCCTCTGCAGAGAATTCAATGTCACTGCAATATTTTTTTGCGTATTTTACCATTGCCACAGAGCGCTCTAATACCTGCTCCGGTGTCATGCCTAGTTTATATTCCATGTGAATAGGCGATGTTGCTATGAAGGTGTGTATTCTTGGCGATACAGCTCCAGACACAGCCTCCCAAGCCCTGTCAATATCTGATTCTGTTGTTCTAGCTAGGCTAGCCACTGTAGCTTCCTTAACAGTTTCTGCAATAGTTTTTACAGAAGTAAAATCTCCTTGAGATGATATGGCAAAGCCAGCCTCTATCACGTCCACTTTCATTCTTTCCAGCTGTTTAGCCATCTCAATTTTCTCTTTCAGGTTCATGCTGCAGCCTGGCGACTGCTCCCCATCGCGAAGCGTTGTATCAAAAATCTTTATCATTTTAGTCATTATATTTCTCCTTTCCATCCTTCCTTTTATCATTTATATTTTACGTTCAAAAACAAAAAGCCCCTGAAGCTTATACTCTAAGCTTCAGGGACGATATATACTACCGCGGTACCACCCTGCTTACTGTTTTATAATACAGTCTTCTCTACGGATTCCAACAAATCCTTGACCTTGATAACGGGGTCTGCCGGGATACCTTAATAGCACAGCGTTAGGGTTCCTGCTCGGGAGCGAGAATCCTTCTCCTGACGTATCGGGCTTCCAGCATCCCCGACTCTCTGTGACGCACTTGGAAAAAAATTGGTCTCCGTCTTTGCATTTGTGGATAGTATATTCAATGCTTATGGTTTTGTCAACAAAAATTTTTCTAAATTTTATTTTTCAACACAGGATATTATAAATAATCCTTGTATCTATCATCTGTTTCAGGTTCTTCTTTTTCATGGACTTTAAAATTTGATTCACCAGGGGAAGTCACATCCTCCACCTCTTCTTCTGGTTCGCAAATTGTTCCGTCTAAATACTCATCAATGACCTTGCCTGTTCCACAGGGATTATCCTTTTTTAATTCCTTTTCAGTCATTTTGCATCCTCCTTTCACAGTCCATCATGCTAATTAAATATATTATTCTCTTTGCTTTAATATTATGTACCCTTAAGCACACAATAAAAACATTAATTTTTATATTTAATTATTCTTTCGGCCATACTTTTTTGATTCTCTTCTCCAAATCCTTTCGCTTAAGCCAAATCTGTGAATTGCAAGTAATGCATCTAATTCTGAAATCCATCCCTGTACGCATAATCTCAAATCGATTCCCTCCGCAAGGATGGTTCTTTCGCAGCTCTACTTCATCTCCAGGGTTTAATTGAATAGGCATACTATACCTCCTTACTATGCTTTTGGGTGGGGATTCTTCGGGCATTTATTGGGTGATTATTGGATATATGCTGGATATTCAGGGGATTTACTGAATATCCACGAGTGTTTATTGGATATCCATTGGATAATTATTTTGTTATTTTATCTGTTCCCATGTATTCCCTTAGAGCTTCTGGAATAACTACCGACCCGTCTGCCTGCTGGTAATTTTCCAGAATCGCTGCACAAGTTCTCCCTACAGCAAGGCCGGATCCATTTAAGGTGTGGACAAATTCAGGCTTTCCTTTCGTTTCAGGCCTAAACCGGATGTTAGCCCTTCTTGCCTGGTAGCTTTCAAAATTACTGCAGGAGGATATTTCTACATATTTGCCGTAGCTAGGCATCCACACTTCAATATCATAGGTCATGGCTGAAGAAAATCCTAAGTCTCCTGTGCATAATCTAACGACTCTATAAGGAATTTCAAGGCGCTTTAAAACCTCCTCTGCGGCCCCCAGAAGGGATTCTAGCTCCTCATAGGATTCCTCCGGTTTAACAAATTTAACCAGTTCCACCTTGTTAAATTGATGCTGTCTGATTAAGCCCCTAGTATCTCTCCCAGCGGATCCTGCTTCTTTTCTAAAGCAAGGTGTATAAGCGGTGTAATAAATTGGCAGATCCTTTTCTTCAAGAATCTCATCGCCACGAAGGTTTGTTACTGGAACTTCAGCCGTTGGTATTAGGAAGAAGTCTTTTGCCGGTAGCCAAAACATGTCATCTTCAAATTTTGGAAGCTGCCCGGTACCTGTCATGGCCTCTCTGTTTACCATAAAAGGCGGAAGGATTTCTGTATATCCATGTTCCTTTGTATGAAGATCTAACATGAAATTGATAATTGAGCGTTCAAGCCGCGCCCCTAGACCCTTGTAAACTGTAAACCTAGCTCCGGATACTTTTGCAGCTCTTTCAAAATCCAAAATGTCTAGATCTTGCCCTACATCCCAATGAGCTTTATGTTCAAAGTCAAAAGTCCTTGGCTCTCCCCATTTTCTGATTTCTACATTATCTTCGTCACTTTTCCCTACGGGAACCAGAGGATTTGGTGTGTTTGGAATATTTAATAGCAAGGTTCTGATTTCTTCTTCAATACCGCTAACTTCCTCATCTAATTTTTTAATCTCCTCGGACAAGGTCTTCATTTCTTTCATCAACTCAGTGGTGTCTTGCCCAGCCTTTTTTAGTTTAGGAATTTCCTTAGAGTCTTGTTTTTGTTTATTCTTCATTTGTTCAACGGAGCCTAAAATGCTTCTTCGTTTTTCATCAAGCTCCAAAACACGGCCAATCTCATAATCACCTTGACCTCTAGATTCAACGGATTTTTTTATTTCATCAAAACTTTCTCTTATTTTCTTTATATCTAACATCTTATCTTATCTCCTTCCATGGAATTTCATGGGCTTAATATAATAAGTTTTTCTTATACTCTGTGTAAGTATCTACTAATTGCTGAGTTTTTTCTTGCATTTCAATCTGTAAATGGGAAGCCTCTTCATATTCAAAGTTATCTAATGCTTCTTTAATTCTTGTTAATAATGATTTTCTTTGAATTTTATCTCGCCCTAAATAGATTCTCAATTCCTGTATTTTTTCCCAATTTAGTACATCTAGATCTGTACAGTCGTTGTCTAAATGACATTTTTTACATTCTCTCACCAGCTTCATGGTGTTTGGAATAATCCTATTATGCAATTCGGTTGCCCATGCTGCTGTAATCGCTTCTTTATAGGATTCCAAAGAAAGCGGGTCTAATACACCTTCCTTCTGAATAACCTTCATTTTTTCAGGATATTCATCAAAGGCAGAGATGCTTTCCCAAACAGTCCTAGGTGCTTTGCCAAATAACCGTTCTCTTTCTTCCTCAGTGTATTCTGCATATACATCTTTTTCACTTCGGTAAGCCCTTCCTGTTTCCAGATAAAAATCCTCTTGGCCTTCTCGCTTTGACAAGGATGCTTCTAGCTCCTTAGGAGTCTTTTTTGCCTCCAGTGCTGCTTTGATTCCGTCCAGCATCGTCATGTATGCTGTTGCCAGCACCAGGTAGGTATTGCTTTTGGGGTTAGGTGACCTGAGCTCTAGTCTAGTGGACAATGGATTATTGGTATCTCTCACCAATCCTATTAGCACCGTTCTGTTTCGTGACGGATTTTCCACTGTGTGGCCAATGGAAGTCACTATGCAAACAGGCGCCTCAAATCCAGGCTTTAATCTATTCAATGCATCATTTGAGGATGCAATAAAGGGGTTCATTATTTCATAATTCTTCAACATACCCAGTAAAGCTCCAAAGCCTATAGGGCTCATGAAATCCGAGTCCTTGTCTTTGGCTGAAAACAGATTCACCCTTTCCCCATTTTTTAATTTGGCCGCAACACCGATGTGAGTATGTTCTCCGCTGCCTGCAACGCCATCCATTGGTTTGGCCATAAAGGTTACATCCAGGCCGTGCATCCTGAAAATATCCTTTACTACATATTTAACCTGGTTCTCATTATCTGCCGCCTGCATGGGAGTGCTGTATCTCCAGTCTATTTCAAGCTGTTCCATGACATGGTCGTATACGCCGGAATTTGTTAAGCTAGCCTTAACGCCCCCTACCTCTTTATGTCCCATTTCCATCTTGAATCCATATTGATCTAAAATGAGCAAGGATTTCTCAAGAGATGTTCTTACCGGGCCTATGGTTCTTTTCCAGTATTGTTCTTTTAGTATCTGAGAAGTAGTCAGCTGCTCTCTGTCTGCTTTTTCGTGGGGGGTCTTCACCCAGAATTCCAGCTCTGTGGCCGCTGTAAGGTCAATATCTTCTATTTCGTCCACGGAGTTAATAGGTATATGGTCAAATATATATGGGTTTTTTGTGATAAGCTCTAAAAGCTCTTTCTTAAATGTATTGACGGCATCACGCAAAATAACCCGTGAGCCAACCTCATAACTATCGTTGTGAACAAGAAAGGAAGGAATTCTAAGAGTCCCTACAGGAAGATTGGTATCTTCTGAAATAAAGCTATAATTGTAGTCCACATACCAGTTAACATCCAAATCTGGTATAATATCTACTTTTGCATTATTTAAGTCTGCAATCTTTGGAAGGACAACGCTGGAGCCGTCTGTTTGGACACCAGAGGTCAACAGCTCATCGATTTCCTCAATAAATAATTTTACAGGTATCTTTTCATCTGTATCATGGCCTCCGATATCGATGCCAACAAGGGATACAAATTTAACCTCAGGATGGTTCTCTAACAGTTCGATGATGTCTTCTTTATTATGTTTCTCTGCCGGGATATTGAATAGCATCTTGTTCAGCATCATATCTTTTCAGCTCCTCTCACTTGGTATTCTGCTCAACCATATAATGATTTGCTATTGCAGAATTAATATATAAATTTATAAAGTTTCTTGGGAATTCCTTCATATCTACATTATTCTAAAAGTTAATTATACCCCTAAAGGGGGCATATTTCCAGTATTAATTTACTATTCCAGGCTGTAGGGGTGGTTATCAGCTGACCCAAGTTAAAGCCGAGGCATGGTTTGGTGAAGGTTGGCTGTTGCCGGGTTGTGTTGGGTTGTGTTGGGTTGGGTTTAGGGAGAGCATGGATTGTGAGTGGTTAGGCCGGGTTGGGGTTGGCAGGGTTGGGCAGGGCTGGGTTGGACTGGGGCTGGGGGAATTTGGTTGTAGCTGACCGGGCTATGATATGGTCGGTAGCTGGTCGGTATTAGGTTATGTACTTTCCGCGTTGGGAAGTGGTGAGATCTGGCTAGACTGCTTAGCCTAGGAGGGCCAGACTCAAGCTAGTAAGGCTTGCAATAAGTCATAGGTGGGTCGACCCAGCCGCTGTCCTAGTCTGGGCTGGTCTTAGCTTTCCGGGTATAAGGCTTGGTGGACCTAAGCAGGTAGGCTTGGCCGGCGTGTTGAGGTTCCTACAATTTCTGCCGATTTATTGATTTTGTAGGAATTTTGGGCGATTGTTCCTACAAATTCCCGCTGAAAACTCAAATGTGTAGGAACACAGTGGCGGAAGTTCCTACACTTTCCCTATTTAGATCCCATTTTCGTAGGAACTTTACCTAGTTTTCCTACTTTTCCCCCTAAAAATCCGAAAAATGTAGGAATTAACCCTTGGATTTTCCTACATTTTCTTCATTAATGCCTACTTTCGTAGGAAATTTACCCAATTTTTCCTACATTGTCTTCCCTAATATCTAAAAAGTGCAGGAACTTTAATTTGCACTTTCCTACACTTTCGCCATTTCCACTTGGTGTTGTAGGAACTTTGGCCATTTTTCCTGCATATTCTGCCTAATATCTAAAAAATGTAGGACAAAAACCATATCTGCTCACAAATTTATTGCAACACTCTCGCTAATATGATTGATAATAATTGAATTTTCAATTATTCTATCTATACATAGTAAATATAACAAAGAACCAAATTGTATCTTTTCAAGATTGTAGCGTTTCGACTTAGATCTGCTTGTAGTCTGGAGAACTGAGGCTCCTTACAATTTTTTAGAAATGAGTAAGGATAAACTTAGTATATTGCCTATTTATAATATTGTTGCATTATTATCTAAGGTGGGGCTATGTTTGAATGCCTGTGTCTCCATAGAAATAAAAACAAGAAAGGACAAATATTGTATATTGGATATTTACAATGTTATAGCATTTCATCTTAGATCGTGCTGTATTTTGGGAAACTGTGGATTCATACAAATTTTTAAGAAATAATAAAGGATAAGCATTTTATAGCGCCCATATCATGTTATTTTCATTTTAAATTGGTCTGTTTAAAAAACTGTAGCTTATGTAATTTTTAGGGAAACAAACGAATTGTATACTGCCTATTTACAATATGGTTAGCGTTTATCTTAGACCATCTATAGTTTTAAAAAACTGCAGCTAATACAAATTTTTAAGAACAAGAAAGGATAAACGAATTGTATACTGCCCATTTACAATATATATTATTTTCATCTTAGGCCGGTCTGTAGCTTAGAAAGCTGTGGCTTCATACAAGGTTTTAAGAAATGAGTAAGGATGAACATAGTACATTGCCTAATGTAATAGCATTTTTATATTATGCCAGTCTGTAGTTATAAAACAGCCTGTTGTTTCCAAAATGTTGCTTATACAAATTATGATGAAAGGAAAGGAGGAGCAAGGTAGAGGTGAGAAAAATACTTGTAAGCTCCTGTCTATTGGGAGACCCAGTGAGATATGATGGCCAGGCAAAACCTTGCTTGGACAAACGCTTTCTTCAATGGAAAGAAGAAAGCCGTATGATTCCTATATGTCCTGAAGTTTTCGGAGGCCTACCTACTCCCCGTGCCCCGTCCCAGAGATTGGGAGATGAAATTATTGGCAGCACTGGGGAAAACGTTACAAGAGAATTTACTCTTGGCGCTTTGGAGGCAGTAAGGCTAGCCGAGGAAAATGAGGTAGCTTTTGCAATTATGAAATCAAAAAGTCCTTCCTGTGGAAGCAAAATGATTTATGATGGTAGCTTCACAGGCCGATTAATCCAAGGGGAAGGCTTGGCTGTAGAGTATCTGAGGAAAGCCGGCTACATCGTATTTGATGAAAATGAATTAGACCAAGCAGAGCTTTTATTAGCTGAGGAATAGTAAAGTTATTTGCCATTTAGCGCAATTATCCCACTTGTGTTTATAGGTGCGCTATCAATTAGCCGTAGTAGCCATGAGGTAACGAGCACACAATTCCAAGCAGCATAATATTTACACTCGTAGGCAAGTAGAATTCAATTGGGCTAGTAACATTGCCCTGTGAAATAGGATCAGCAGTTGTTTCATGTACTCATTTGCACCAATAGATTCTAGTAGTAGGTTCATGTACTCATTTGCACCAATAGATTCTAGTAGTAATTAAATAAGCATTTATAGTACTCAGTACGCTAGACTCTTATTGAAGTCATTATTTGACTTTATCGTAGTCTTTAAAGGAGAGTTAATTATGTATTTAAATGATAAGATATGGATTGGAAAAGGAGACAACCCCGTTTATTTACTGCCTTCCATGGCTAATAGACACGGTCTTATTGCAGGAGCCACTGGCACAGGAAAAACCGTTACTTTAAAGGTTTTGGCTGAATCCTTTAGCGATATGGGGGTTCCCGTATTTCTATCTGATGTAAAGGGAGATTTGGCAGGCCTTGTTGCTCCAGGACAGGAAAACCCGAAGCTCAAGGAAAGACTTGAAGGGCTTGGGATTAGTGATTTTACATGCAAATCCTACCCTGTTCAATTTTGGGACTTGTTTGGTGAAAAAGGCCATCCCGTCCGCACCACGATATCAGAAATGGGTGCCCTTTTATTATCCAGAATACTAGAATTAAACGATACTCAAAGCGGCGTATTGGAAATTGTTTTTCGAATCGCTGACGATAACGGTCTTTTGCTTTTAGATTTAAAGGACCTGAGAGCGATGATACAGTATGTGGGCGAAAATGCCAAGGAGTACACATTAGACTATGGCAACATCTCTTCACAAAGTATTGGGGCCATTCTTCGCCGGCTGATCAGACTGGAGGATCAAGGGGGTAACTTTTTCTTTGGAGAGCCTGATCTTGATATTTATGACTGGATAAAAACTACACCAGAAGGCCGCGGAATGATTAACATTCTACATAGTGAAAAACTATTTCTTTCACCAACTCTCTATTCTACTTTTATGTTATGGATGCTTTCGGAGATTTTTGAATCTTTACCAGAATGCGGAGATCTAAAGAAGCCTAAAATGGTATTTTTCTTTGATGAAGCTCACTTACTATTTGATGATGCGCCGAAAATTCTTCTTCAAAAAATTCAACAGGTAGTCAGATTAATACGTTCTAAGGGTGTTGGTATTTACTTTATTACGCAAAACCCTACGGACCTGCCAAATGATGTATTAAGTCAATTAGGAAATCGCATCCAGCATGCTCTTCGCGCCTATACCCCAGCAGAAATTAAAAAAGTGGAAGCGGCTGCCGATTCCTTTAGGCCTAATCCTGCCTTTGATACTCAGACGGCCATTGCTGAATTGGCCACCGGAGAAGCGCTAATTTCCTGCCTAGACGAGGAGGGAAGACCAGGGGTTGTGGAGCGTGCCATGGTACTTCCGCCACAAAGCCAATTTGGTACTATTGACGACTCCCTTCGAAAGCAGATCATAGCAGCATCACCCATGGCAGGAAAATATGATAGGCAAATAGACAGAATATCTGCTTATGAGCATCTCCGTGAAAAAGCCGCCAAGGAGCAGCAGGAGCAAGAATTAGAAGCCCAGCGCATAGAAAAGCAGAAACAGTGGGAAGCAGAAGAAAAGGCGAGAAATGCTGAGATAAAGAAAAGTCAGCAAACAGGAAGAAGAAGCTCCGGTACTGGCTACAAGAGACAAACACCTATCGAAAAAGCAACCAATGCTGTTTTAAGTACCATTGGCCGCGAAGTCGGCAGAACCTTGTTTCGAGGAATACTTGGATCATTAAAAAAGTAAATAAGGCGTAATTTTTTCTAAAGGTAAAGCCAGCCAACCTTTCGTAAGAGAAACTAGGCTGGCTGACCTTTTACAAAGATAACTAACCAACCAACCTTTTGTAAAGATAACTAACCATCCAGCTTTCATTTGCATAATATTTTGAATTTTTGATTATTATCTTTTTGTAAGGGTATGAAAACCTAATATAAAAGTGCTATACGAACTTAAGATTTTACCCATGAAAGGAGTAAGCAGCTATGACTTTGAGAACTGGAAAAGAATATATCGAAAGTCTTCGTAAACTAAATTTAAACCTTTACATGTTTGGAGAGAAGGTAGAATCCCCCGTGGATCATCCCATTATTATACCTTCTATGAACGCAGTTGCCTTAACCTATGACTTAGCATTAGATCCCCTTTACGAGGATCTGATGACTGTAAAGTCTCATTTAACTGGCAAGAAAATCAATCTGTATAATCATGTCTTCCAAAGTACTGCCGATTTGGTGCAAAAGGTAAAGCGTCAAAGAATGCTGGGACAAAAAACTGCCTGCTGCTTCCAACGTTGCGTCGGTCAAGATGCATTTAATGCTGTCTATAGTACCGCTTTCGAAATTGATGAAAAATACGGAACAGATTATTTAGAGCGCTTTAACAAATACTTGCTTTATGTTCAAGAAGAGGATCTGGTGGTAGACGGAGCCATGACCGACGTGAAGGGTGATAGGAGCCTATCCCCTAGCCAGCAAGTAGATCCCGACCTTTACGTAAGAGTAGTGGAAAGGCGACCGGATGGGATTGTGGTAAACGGATGTAAGGCCCACCAGACTGGAATCGTAAACTCTCATGAAATCCTAGTTATGCCAACGATTTCAATGAAAGAAGAAGATAGGGATTATGCCCTTTCCTTTGCTATCCCTTCAGATGCCCCAGGTATCACCCTAATTTACGGACGGCAATCTTGTGATACCAGAAAAATCGAGGGTTCGGAGATTGATGTGGGTAACAGCATATATGGCGGACATGAAGCCTTAATTGTTTTTGATAATGTATTTGTTCCTAATGATAGAGTCTTTTTAAATGGAGAAACAGAATTTGTTGGTATGTTGGTAGAGCGTTTCAGCGGCCATCACAGACCAAGCTATGCCTGCAAAACTGGTGTAGGAGATGTTCTTATTGGCGCTGCAGCATTAGCTGCAGATTATAATGGTGTTCCTAGGGCTTCACACATTAAGGACAAGCTTATAGAAATGACTCATTTAAATGAAACGATTTATTCCTCTGCCTTAGCCTGTTCTTATGAGGGCGCTCCAACACCATCAGGAGCATATTTAATTGATTTGCTGCTAGCTAATGTTTGTAAGCACAATGTGACAAGATTCCCATATGAAATGACTCGTCTTGCAGAAGATATCGCTGGTGGCATCATGGTTACACAACCATCAGAAAAGGATTTCCGCAGTCCAGAGATTGGCCACTATATAGAAAAGTACCTTCGCGGGGTGGATTCAGTGCCAACAGAGCATCGCCTTCGCATCATGAGGCTTATTGAAAACTTAACGCTGGGCACAGGTGCTGTAGGTTATCGTACCGAATCTATGCATGGAGCTGGATCTCCGCAGGCCCAACGAATCATGATTGGTAGGCTTGGCAATCTAGAACATAAAAAATCCTTGGCCAAGCATATTGCGAAAATACCTGAATAATATACAATAGGGGGAGTCAATAAGACGGGGGTTGTAAACATTAAAAAGTGTTTACAACCCCCGTCAGCTATTATAGAAGTCTCATTACCATACTTTGAGTTTTGGTCTAATGAATGTTATACTATAATGTTGTAACCGCAGAATGTCCCTTTTTGGGAATCCGGCTTACTGTGTTTAATGCAATTTCTGGCTAAATGATGCCTAGCAAGACACTTTGTGTCTTGGGCAGAATGTTATACTGTAAAATTGCTGCCAGCTGTAGCTGTGCAGTTTCTGAATAAATGCCATGCAAGACGTAGCATGTCTTGGGCCGTACATTAAGGAGCGCTTATTAATGAGTACTAAAGTTTTTGTTGTAGGTCATAAAAATCCCGATACAGACTCTATCTGTTCTGCTATTGCCTACGCAAATTTAAAAAACAAGATATCAGATGACTTGCATATTCCTAAACGAACAGGAGAAATTAGCGAAGAAACTTCTTTTGTCCTCGATAGGTTCGGCTTTGAGTCACCGGATTTTATTGAAGATGCAGGGACTCAAGCCAAGGATATTGATATCAAAAAAACAGAAGGTGTCCATAATACCATTTCTTTAAAGAAAGCTTGGAGCATTATGAGAGACCTTAGCGTAGCTACGCTGCCTATAACAAACCAGAATAGGCTTGAAGGGTTGATATCTGTTAACGATATTGCCACTGCAAACATGGATATCTATGACAATAAAATTTTAGCTAAATCAAATACACAATACAAAAATATTGTAGAAACTTTAGATGCTACCCTCATTGTAGGAGACGAAAACCGATTTGTCACTAGAGGGAAAATACTAATCGGAGCTGCTAACCCAGACATGATGGAAAGCTTTATGGATGAAGGAGATATTGTAATCTTGGGCAATCGTTACGAAGCTCAGCTCTGTGCTATTGAAATGAACGCAGATTGTATTATCGTCTGTATGAACGCACCGATTTCAATTACTATAAAAAAGCTTGCTGAAGAACGGGGGTGTAGTATTATTAGTACACCTTATGATACTTATACGGTAGCAAGGCTCATCAGCCAAAGTACGCCCATTCATTATTACATGAAGCGAGAGCATCTTGTCACCTTCCAGACAGACGATTACACGGAGGATATTAAGAATGTCATGGCCAAGGTGAGGCACCGGGATTTCCCAGTTCTAGATGACTACGGTCATTATTGCGGTATGATATCCAGACGATCATTACTGGACGTGCAAAAGAAGAAAATTATACTGGTGGACCATAATGAAAAGTCACAGGCGGTTGATGGAATCGAGGGTGCTGATATATTAGAGATTATCGATCACCACCGTTTAGGCAGTTTAGAAACTATTACCCCAGTTTTCTTTAGAAACCAGCCCGTGGGCTGCACTGCTACAATTGTTTATCAAATGTATAAAGAAAAACAAATAGAAATCGACCCACCCATAGCTGGTCTTCTTTGTGCAGCGATTATTTCTGACACATTGAGATTCCGCTCTCCCACTTCAACACCAGCAGATCAAGCTGCCTGCGAAGACCTGGCTAGGATTGCCGGAATTGATATAGACACCTTCTCCACAGAATTATTCTTAGCGGGAAGTGATCTCAGAGAAAAATCTCCAGATGAAATTTTAAATCAAGATCTAAAGACCTTCTCTGTGAATAATATTACTTTTGCCGTTGCCCAGAATACTTTCATGCATCAGACTGAGCTAGACGAAGTAAAGGGTAGACTCACTTCCTATTTAAATTCCTCAAAGGATAAGCACGGTGTGGACATGTTATTTATCATGCTGACAAACATTATGGATGAATCCACAGACCTCTTGTACTATGGAGATGGGGCAAAAGGCATTGCTGAAAATGCAATGAGTGTAAAGGCCTCTGAGGGATACCTACTGCTAAAGGGTGTCGTCTCTAGGAAGAAACAATTGCTACCTGCCCTCATGGCAGCTTTTCACGAGTAGGCATTAAAGGAATATACAGCACATCTATTAATGCAAAAGTCCAAGTATTTTCATTATGAATCCAAAGTACATATTTTTTCAGCATAAAATTGGAAAAGCCTCCCGCAAGGGAGGCCTTTTTGTAGGTCAAAGTACACTATATCATGATTTATTCTAGTATAAATTCTGGCTCAAGCTCTAAATCATTTTCACCATTATTCATATTGGCTTCATCCAGCATTTCTTGCTGTGGCTGTGTTTGTGATTGATCAGGCATTAGCTGACGCAAGTAGTCTTGCAGTTCCCTCTGATACCTGCCATAGGCGGCCCAGTCCCCGTTTCTTTGTGCAGCCTCTGCCTTTTCGAAGGCTTCGTTGGCCTTGATGATAAGCTCATCAATTCCTATCTCTCCACCAGTTGTCGGTTCTTCTGCACCACCAGGTTGTGACGGAGTAACAGCACCATTGCCAAACAAGGTGTCTAGCGCTTCAGCTAGGGTCTCTCTATATACAATACGGTCTCCATAGGCCACAATCACCCTTTTCACTTCTGGCAAGCTTCCAACGTTGGCCGCTTCTAGATATACAGGTTCTACATAAACCAAGGATTCCTCAATAGGAATAACAAACATGTTTCCTCTTATATAGGTGGAACCTAAGGAATTCCATAGAGAAAATTCCTTTGAAATGTCCGGATGCTGGTCAATTTGTGATTCAATTTGCATTGGCCCGTAAACAGCTCGTTCCTTAGGCATTTGATAGAGAATCAGTTCTCCATAGTTTTCTCCATCATTTCGTGCTACCAGTAATCCAGTCAGATTTCGCCTGCCTCTTGGCGTATAAGGGATGGAGTTGATGAATTCCACTTCGTTCTCGCCAGGTAGCTTTAAAATATAATAGTTAGGCGTCATGACGGTTTCTTCTGTTCCATAGATTTCATTAGCAAAATCCCAAAGGTCCTCACCCTGATAAAATACCCTTACATCATCCATGTGATAACGCTTATACACATGGGCTTGTATATTAAATAAGACATTTGGGTATCTAATATGCGCCCTTAAGGATTCTGGCATTTCATTGAACTCCTTAAACAGCCCAGGGTAAATTTTTGCATAGGTGTTGACTACAGGGTCTTTATCATCTACTAAATAAAAATCTACATCCCCATTATAAGCATCAACAACCACCTTCACAGAGTTTCTGATATAATTCACCTTGCTGTCTGGTGAAAAAGGCTCTGAGTATGGGTAATAGGAGCTGGTGGTATAAGCATCCAGCATCCAATATAGTTTACCGTCTGCAATTACAACATAAGGATCAGAATCATACTCTAAAAATGGCATAATGCTCTGAATCCTATCAGCAATATTACGGTTTATAATAATTCTGGAATCGCTATTAATATTGGTAGATACTAATAATTTTAAACTCTGCTCTTTTATAGCAAATAATAGTCTATTAATAGGATTTAGCTTAATCCCTGCGGTTCCCTCGTACATGGTATAGATATTATTATCGCCGCTTGGATAGTCAAATTCCTCTTCATCTGTACCTACTAAAATATAGTTATTTGTTAATTCACCGAAATAGATTTCAGATCTGTCGACATCGATTTCAGGCACCCTTGACACAGGTGGAATGTTTCTTATCAGCATTTCCGGCTGTCCGCTTGCTGTCACTGTGTCTACTCTTGATAGGGTCACCCCGTAACCATGGGTGTACTTAAGATGCCTGTTAATCCATTCCTGTCTAATCTCATTTTCATCAATTTCTCTTGCAGATAAGAATACCTGGGTGTACTCCCCATTAATCATATATCGATCTACATCCACATCAGCAAAGGTATAATACAATCGAACACCTTGCGTCTGATTATAGAATTTCCTTGCGGGCTCGTAATCATTGATTCTTATATTAGAGATCGTCCCCATATTATTTTGAATATCTTCCTGGGTTAAAGAGTTATCCGCTGCAAAGGGTTTTACTGTTACATTTTTCAAATCATAAGCCGCTTGAGTGTACTCAATATTGTGCTCTAAATACGGCCATTCCTTATTAATTTCATCAGGAGCTACTATAAGATTTTGAACAAGCATGCTACCGCCCGTACCTGCTGCACCTAGAATAATCATGATAACAGGTATCACTAGTATTGATTTGTACTTCTTTTTATTCATTCCACGAATCAAGCCAATGGCAGCCAGTATAGATAGAACCACCAAGGCCCTATAAACCCACAGATTAATATTTATATCTGTAAAACCTGCCCCATAGAGCACGCCAGTATGGGAATATAGCAAGCTATACTGTCTTAAAAAGAAATTTACACCTACCATAAGGAAGAAGATCACACCCAAGGCAATAAGCTGCTTCGATGCAATGTTTAATAGTTGTTTTAAATTATCCTCGTCAAACTGTTTCCTGGGTCTTTGATGGCCAAAACCACCTTGATTTCCAAACATTCCCCCGAACATATTGCCAAAGGGATTATTATATTGTTGAGATTGCTGTGATGCATCGTCCTGGTACGATGTGTCTTGTTGAAAGATCTTTGGTCTTCTCATGGAAAGTAGCATGAAGTAGCAAACTAGAGTTAAGACCGCAAATCCAATAATCACACCAATTAATATGCTGTTAAGCTGTGTGATGAATTCTAGCCTGAATACATAAAAACCAATATCATTCCCAAAGATAGGATCAGCAATACCGAAAGCTGTGCTTTCTACAAACTTAAGAATTTCAAACCATAGGCTAGAAACAACTGTAAAGGTTATCAGGAATGCAAAAATTGCAGCTAGCCCATAGGATATCTTATTTAATGTTTTTTCGCTAAACACTGCATCGATTGTGTCAACCGTGTCAACCTTTTTGTAATAGCCTCTTTTAAGTGCCATCAGGTAAAGGCTTGTGAGTATCATAATGATAACAAAAGTTGGTATACCAATCTCAAGTTGTGTATACAGCTTCTTCAGGAAAACACTGGTATAGCCTACCTCTCTAAACCAGAGGTAATTTGTTGCGAAGTTTAATAGGCGACTAAAGCCTGTCGCAATGATTAGTAGGATTACTACTATAATTCCAATTCCAATTTTTCTTTTATCCAAAACCCTGCCTCCTCCTTACCATATTCTCTAATCCACCTTTGCTATTTCATCTGATTTTTAATTAGATTTTCAATAGCTTCTTTAGCTTCTTCCGGAAGTTGATCTCTCCCGCCCTTGAATTCTTTGAGGGATTCTAAATATGCCACCCTATTTTTCATGCCCTTTAAGAGCATTTTTACATAAGCTTTATCTTGTAGTTTCGCTTCAAAGCCTGGTATATTTAAAGTCTTCATCGCTGTCATGTCGCCGAAGTTGATAAATTCAGCAGTTTCATCCACAATACTCTCAATGATGCCAATTGTAACTTCCTTTGGAATTTTTTTATCTAAAAAGTGACCTGTATTGAGTATGTAGCACTGTACTCCTCTATTTTCAAACAAAGCTTTGAACTTCTCATAATCCTGGCTAAGGGGGTAGGTTCGGAAAGGATTTGCATAAGGTTCAAAAACCAGAGCGTCCTTGTCAACGCCTTTTGCCAATTTTTCTGCAGTGGTCCTTTTTGTCGCAAGCACTGCTCCCATGGTAGATGCCAGGACGGGATCTTCAATTTTTATCACTGGAGGCAGTGAGTTATCCTTCATTAGCCAGATGATACTATTAATAGGTTCCTCCAGCTTATCTACCCTGTTTTTTGCCCATAATTTTGATTTAATGGCTCTACCATTTCCATTTCTAATGTCTTCTGTTACAATAACCAGCTTTCCCTCTGCATCTATGGTTGCGCCACAATTCTGTACGGTAATCAAATATTGATTATCCGGGGATGTTAATGGATAATCCTGAGTCTTGTCAAAGTAAGATGGTTCCATGGCTACGGAAGATCCATTTTCCGTTGAAATCACATATGCATCATCATGAAGAACCGTTACTTCATATTTGCCATCATGCTTAGCATGTGTCAGAGTAGACTTCCCTGATCCTGAAAGCCCGAAGACGCCCATGACATGCTTTTTACCGTCCTTTCGCACCATCCTCTTTAATCCACCATGACAAGAAGCGTAGCCATTTCTATTGGCTATTCCCCAGGCAATAGTTAAGGTGCCCTTTTTATGCTCACCAAAATACCGAAGCCCTAATAAGGCTGCACAATTGTGTTCTGGGTCAAAATATGCCAGACCATTTGGGTATCTATCATCTCTCCAGTCAGGGTCTGAAAGAATATATATATCAGGCTCATTGCCAAGCTTGGCAGATCTTGCATACATTTCATCGTAAAACTTATTCACATATTGGAAATTCAAAAGCCAGTTATATAAAGTGTTTTCATAAGTTTCTGGAACAAGCAGATTGGCCTTCACCATAAAATCTTCGTCTAATCCGATGTAGACTTCTGTGTGTAACATATTTTTATATCTTGTCCCATACGCGGCCTCGCGTAGGATACCAGCAAAATTGCTTTCCTCTACGCCTTTTTCACCTAAAATCACCCTAGCACCAGCAAATCTTCCTACTGTTTCACCGTCATTGAAAAGTAAAATCCTGGCGCCTTCAGGCAAGCCTATTGCCTCGGGTTGATGCACAGGCATATCTGTTAAAATGGTGCCTGGTGAATTCTTGGCCATTTCATATCCTTCTTTTAAATCCGTAACCTTTCTTACATTATTGCCATAAAATGCAGTTTCTATCGTAGTTCTAGAGGTTGAAAATCCCACATTGCCTGATGTAATTTCTTCTCTTGTATAACGAGACCTGGTTGACATTAAATTCACTCCTTTAATCTAATATGTTCTTAAAATTTATAATAGTTTACAATCTGCATTTGATTGTTTACTGGTTCTAAATAGTAGATCCAGTTGTAAGTTTTATGTTCCACCCGGCCTCCTTCAGCAATTTCTATTTCCTCATGGATCCACGTGTAATAACCTTTGTTGCCTTGTCGAATCTCTCCGATTTCCATTAGGTTAAAGGTCTCTTTAATCTTTCCTAGTTTTGAAAAGTTAATAGCATTTTTGTACGCAGTGCTATCTTTTTTTATTAGTTTAAAGACTTCCCGCTTTTCTTCGTTTACATAGTCTATCCATTGCGAATTAAAGGCAATGAGGGTGCCGACTATGGACTCATCCAGATAAACAACTTTACCATTCTCTTCCGTGTACCAGATATTGTTTTCAATAGGTTTTGACTGATTTATATCTGCATTTCCATAATCATTATTAGAATTATATGCCAACGATGAATTACTCTTGACTTGTTTTATATTTGCATTTCGTAACAACTGGGATTCCACCAGGGCGTCTTTATCATCTTTGGGTTTCGGATCCGGCGCAGTTCCACTGACCTCTGCGTCCTGGGGCTCCTCTGTGTCTTCTTCTAAGGGCCCTGTGTCTGTATCTGTATTTGTTTCTATATCCTGACCTTGGTCATCTTCCCCAGAAAATATACCTTTTATGCTATTGGTTGTATCAACAATAAAATTGGCAGCTTTTGTCTGCCCAGCCCTTACGGTATCAGCAGCCTTGCTACCTGGGGCTAAGTAAAGGATTCCTAAAATAATTATTTCAAATACCAATATAATTGCGATAATGATAAGGATGATTTTCCAAATGCGTCCTCTTTTCTTCTTTTCCTTTTTATCTATTTCGTCATTCTCCGTAGAATCTTTGTCCTCATTCTGTCCTGATACAACAGGTATTACAGGAGAGGCTTCTTTATCTGGTTCTTTATCATGTTCTTTATCTTGTTTCTCCTCGCTGCTGCTGTCCATTGGTCTAGTAGTAGTATTATCCTTAGGAGCTTCGATATCAGCTTCAGTCTCAGCTTCAGGGCCTTCCTGTTTATTCTCTACGGAAATACTATCGAAGAAAGTGACCCTTGCCTCTTTCATTTCTTCTATATGAGACTTGGACGAGTCTTTGGTTTCAACCTGCTCTAGATCCACATTGCTCTTCTCTTGGTTTTTTTCCTCAGCATCCCCTGATTCCATAGTTGGCTTTTCAAATAGCGTGGATTCTGATATAGGTTCAATTTTGATGGAACCACTCAAATCCTGAATATAATTATCCTTGGATCTCAGCTTTAATCTTTCATATTCCTTGTCCAATAAATTCTGAAATTCTTCATTTTTTTTGCTAAAGGTAAGGAATTTTTCAATATCCTCACCTTCAGGTTTTCTACTATCCTGATCTAGATTTTTAAAAAGCTGATCCTGGAAGGATATTTCCCCCACCTCTTCCTTTTTTGTTCCAATTTCTTCTTTACCTTCCTTTTGTGTTTCACTATTATCCATTGCATTAGTATCCCATATAAGAACAGCATCGCCGGTTTTTTTCGGTTCTGGAAAATCGTGAACATTCCAGTCAAATTCTACATGTTCAACGGTTTTGTTATCATGAGCCTCTTCTTGAGGTTCTCCACAATTTTTACAGATATCGTTATTATCCTCTATATATGTACCGCAATTCTTACAATTCACTAGTATCCTCCATTTCTGAGCCGGCTATTCTCTGATTTGCAGTAAAAGCTCTTCCTCTGTATAAACCCTGCCACTCTTTCCGGTATAAAAAAAATCTACCTCCCGGCTTTTCCCATTATCTGCTATGGGTTCCAAGCCTTCCTGGAGGATCGGGAACTCTGCTTCTGCTTCTATATTCTCCATTTCTGGCTCTTCTTTTTCATTTATTTTGTCCTGTGTAATTTCATCTAAATCAAGCTTGTCCTGTATTAAGTCAGGCAGATTTTTGAGTTCTCCCTCAACAGCTATTAGGCGCTGATTTATGCTATTAAGGGTGTCTAGCTGAAGATCGATTTTCCAATACCAAAGGCGAATCTTTCGCAAAATGATCCATATAAAAAAAATCACAATAATGAAAGCTACAGGAATAATCCATGATAGTGCAAATTGTGAGACATTAAAACCAATATTGTGCAGTGATTCTGCTATATTATCGATAAACGCCGTATAATACATCATCAGACACCTTTTTTATGTTTCTTAAAATTATTATAATACACAATAGAAATTATTACAATAAAATACAAGAAAAAGAGAGCGGTGCATGACCGCTCCTTCTATATGATAAAGAGAGATATAGACTGGGTAGTAGGCTTTATCACCTTAGTGAATCAAAGCCTTGCATTATTAACCTTGGAGGTACTACCTTAGAAGTAAGAATTTCTGTTCTTTGTGACGTCTTTCATATCACCTTTATCGGTAATAGTTCTAACGTCATTATTAGCGTTTGCCATTCTGTTGCTCATATTTGCATTTGAACGAGCGTTGTTATTAGCATTGGTCGCCTTTGAGTAGGGGTTATTTTGAGTGTTTGTTGCATTTGTAGCGTTATAGCCCTGTGAAGTCCTATTCTGGGTGTTATACGCATTATTTTGGTAATTGTTCATATTTGCATTTGAGCGAGTATTACTCTGTGCAACTCTTGGGTTGTGAGCGTTGGTTGCATTATTCTGAGCGTTATTCGCTCTGTTCTGTGCATTATTTGCTCTGTTCTGTGCATTATTTGCTCTGTTCTGTGCATTATTTGCTCTGTTTTGTGCATTTCTTGCATTGTTTTGAGCGTTATTCGCTTTGTTCTGCGCATTTTGAGTGTTTGTGGTGTTAGATGCACTGCTTTGGAAGTTATAATTTGTTGCGTTTGTGTTTTGAGCATTAGTCATTCTTGCATTAGAACGGGCGTTATTCTGAGCGTTTCGTGCATTGTTTTGAGTGCTTTGAAAGTTATCCATATTCCCTAAAGTTCCCTTTCCCTTCTTTTCTCTATTAGTACCTGCGTTTTGAGTTAATTCTGCATTTCCCTTTTGATAGTTCAATTCCATCCCTCCCTATTTTTATTTTTCTCTAATAACTTTTTAATATTAGAGGCAATTTCAGGGATTTTTGTGTTATAATAAACCCGTGAACAAAGTTTAATGCTACTGTTCATCTCTATACAAGCTACTATGCGGCAACGCCGTAAATTTTAATTCTTGGCAATTTGCCGCTAATCAATTTTAAGATTTTAATTTTTTCATAGTAATTTTGCCTTCTGTTATATTAATCGAATCAATTAAATACAATAATACTAATGGCTATGTCTATTAACATAAATTTCGTTGGAACCATGTCACATATATCGAAGTTTATGTTCTTATTTATAAAATTTTTCAAGTACATATTTGTACTTATTGTGTCCCACTAGACACTTTATTTGTCTATTTCCTAAAAAAATATTGTGCAATTAATGTAAAGGAGGGAATTTGTATGGGTATGGTAAAGGAGAAATTGGAAGCCTTTGGATTGAAAAAGATTCTCAGCTATCTTGATTCCAACCCAAACGAAAATATTCCGAAAATTATTGACTGGATGGAAAAGTTTGATAAAGACAACCTATATTCCACACCATATAGATTAGCTAGAGAGGCTTTAGCAGATCCAGACAATAATTGGAACATACTGCTGAATCGCTTCTATACTGATATTGATGATGATGTGAGAAAGCTTTTGTTTGAGAACTTTTTTGTTAACTCTTTGTACCTTCGCAACCAACGGAGAAAATACTACGAGGAGAAATACGATTGCAATATTCCTTGGACATTGCTGCTAGATCCAACCTCAGCCTGTAATCTTCAATGTATAGGTTGCTGGGCATCTGAGTATGGCCATAAGCAATCCCTAAGCTTTGAAATTCTTGATGATATCATACGACAAGGCAAAGAATTAGGCATGCACATGTATATTTTTACCGGAGGGGAACCACTTGTGCGTAAAGATGATGTAATCAAGCTCTGCGAAAGGCACAATGATTGCGTTTTCTCCGCCTTTACCAACGGCACACTTATTGATGATGCTTTTGCAGACGAAATGCTTCGTGTAAAAAATTTTATGCCTGCAATTAGTATTGATGGATTTGAAAAAGAGACTGATGAAAGGCGTGGTAAGGGTACATACAAGGCCGTCATGGAAGCCATGGATAGACTAAGAATAAGGAAGCTTCCCTTTGGTTTTTCAGCTTGCTACCATAGAAACAACGCAGAAGTCATCGGTAGTGAAGAATTTATTGATGAATTAATAGATAGAGGATGTAAGTTCGGGTGGTTCTTTACTTACATGCCTGTAGGAAATAAAGCTGTACCGGAGCTTTTGGCAACACCGGAGCAGCGAGAATACATGTATCACCAAACGAGAAAATTCCGGAAAACGAAACCTATTTTCACAGTAGATTTCTGGAACGACGGCGAGTATATAGACGGTTGTATAGCAGGTGGACGCTGCTATCTGCATATTAATGCGGCAGGAGATATTGAACCGTGTGCTTTTATTCATTATGCAGACTCTAATATCAAAGAAAAAAACCTTCTAGAAGCACTTCGATCTCCATTGTTTATGCAGTATAGAAAGAATCAGCCTTTTAACGAAAACATGCTCCGACCTTGTCCACTACTAGATAATCCGGGAAAACTACCTGAGCTGGTTCATAATTCTGGCGCCTACTCCACTGACCTAGCAAGCCCGGAAGATGTGGATTCATTAAACGCTAAATGTGTCGATGCTGCCGAAAAGTGGAAGGTTACTGCAGATAAGCTTTGGGACAGTAGGGAAATCCGATCGTAAAAAAATCAAGAAGCCCCCCCCCGCGGGGCCTCTTTTTTCATTTGACTTTCTAAAATTATCCTGATTTTTTTATATTTTTTTATATTGACAAGCTTAAACTCCAGTGCTACAATAATAAATGCGTCAAAACGCATTGATATGCTTCGTTAGCTCAGATGGTAGAGCACCTGACTCTTAATCAGGGTGTCCGGGGTTCGATCCCCCGACGGAGTACCAAGCAAAAAACTCGCTTAAAAGCGAGTTTTTTTATTTTTTGAATAACAATAGGAATCGTACCGAGAGAAAATAACGCGTAAGAAAATCACACAAGGAATCAAAACCCCAAAGTTTAATAAATTTCCTATAATTGGGCATCCTATTCTACAGAAAAAAGAAAGGAGTCACAATAAATGGATCAAAATATCATGAAAATTGCAGATTTATCTCCCGAAGATGTTGATAATATCAACAACATCCAATCTCAAATTAAAACCCGAGATAACAAAGAAATAATACTAATAGCTTACGAGAAAAACGCATAAGATTTTAGGTTTAATCCGTATCAAAATAAAAATGCTTCAGAGCTTCCGATCATAGAATAAACTCTGAAGTATTTTTAATTGATGCTTATCTTTTTGTTGCGGCATCTCCAGCCATCAAGGATGCTTTTGTTCTTTCTGCACCGTTTTGCCAAACCATATAACCTAAACTTTCTACTTGAGGTGTATGTTGGGGATCATTAGTTGCATTAAACAGCCCAGTCTGACTTGTCATTTTTTGAAAAATATTAGTTTTACCCATTTTGTGTCCTCCATTTCAATTATTTCATTTGTTATTCTTCCCATGAAATGACTTTTTATGAGGACAGATTCCATTGTGCAAAAAATGCAACTGGCTACTTGAACAAATTAATGGTACCCGTTCGATCCAAATATCTCAGCAGCGCAAGTGTAATTGGAAAACCAAACAATCCTATTACGCCGAACAATTGTGCTCCCACAAACATGGCCATCAGCGTTACTATTGGGTGAAGACCGATTCGTTTGCCGACGATTCTCGGTTCTATAACATTTCTAACAATGGTTACGAATACATAAATGATAAAAAGACCGATAGCTAAAGAGTAGTTTCCACGAATCACTTCGAAAAGCGTCCAAGGAATCATAATCCCTCCTGTTCCCAGAACAGGCAAGACATCAAAGATAGCAATAAGTAGGGCGACAAGAATAGCCCGGGAAATGCCAAGAATAGTAAATCCAATGGATAATTCAACAAAGGTAATGGTCATAATCAAAAGGTAAGACGTAATGTATTTAAATAAGACACCTACAATATATTCTTTAATTTTTAATATCAATTCCCTGCCTCTAGGGGAAAACTGTCTCATTACAAATCCAACAACCATATCGTAATCTATTGCGATAAAAAAGGAGGAAATAACCATCATCAGTAGCTTAATAAAAAAGATTGGAAGTGATGATGCAAGGCCAGAGACAGACGTAAGTAGGGATACAGAAAAACTAGATATGGACTCTCCCATGGATTGAGTAAATTGCCTAAAATACGCGTTTAATACCGTTTGTAGAGTAGGATCTAGTTCGTAGATTTGAAGCTCAATATCGTCAAACAATGAAAGCAATGCCGGCATAACCTGGTATTCATAAATAAAGGGAAGCCGAATAACTAAATCTGTAAAAATGGAAAACATCTTCAGACCAAGTAAAACAATCAGAATTCCAATCGTACCGTAAAAAAGCAGAACAAATACCATGGCAACAAGCTTATACGGAATTCTGGTTTTAACCGCAACAAACCTAGCCGGTGTTTTGAGTATGAAGGCAATGATAAAAGCTGCGACAAAAGGTGCGATTAGCCCTAGCCCATATTGCAATAACAGATAAATCAAAACAACGATAAATGTATAGTACACAAAATTGATTACATATCTGTATTTTTTTCTAAACTCCATTCTGCTCCCTCTTTGCTTCCTGTTTTGCTCCTGTGAAGTCTGGGTTAATACCACAGATTTATCTGATAAAATTTGAAAAATTTTCATATAGACTGCCGTGTGCCGTGCAAAACAATTCTGTTTATTGGGCAAAATGTTTGAATTCTTCTTAATTCAATTATATGTTTTATAAAAAGTACAGTCAAATGTTTTATCTCTATAGAGAAGTTTTACACCAGCAGTTGGTTGCCCACTTGTAATTCTATAATAGCATATTTAGTTAACTTTTTTCATGCAATAAACTTGGCATTTCTCAGTTCTGACAATTAATTTTTCAAAATTGACAATGCCCTTTGGTTTTTATAGCTAAAATTTTGAATAAAAAATCAATTTTTTTCTGTAAAATGTGCTGCTCTACTTTTCGATGAACTAATCCGAACCCTCCGTATTTAGCCAATATTCCGTCAATTATAATAAACAAATTAAAATTAAAGTGCATTAAATGTAAGTTTGGCATAAAACCTGCTACATATATTATTGACATATTTTAATAGGCGCAAACTGCATAATAATTCTTTATGTTTAGTCTTACAATTTACTAAATTCGGAATTACTTAGAGTGGTAACAATACCAGAAAGATTAATTCTTGTTAAGATTAAGGAGGAACAAAAATGATCACAGATTTAAAAAGTCCTTACAGAATCGTCAGCGATGAAATTCTTGAAAAATTAAGAGCACGAGAAGATGAAATTTACCATAGCAGAACAAAGAAGAGCAAAGAAGCATTTGAAAAGGCACATGAAAACCTTTTAAATGGTGTGCCTATGCCATGGATGGGAGACTGGGGAACGGACCACCCTATTTTCCTTGCAAGCGCAAAAGGCAATAAGCTTATCGACATCGACGGAAACGAATATGTAGACTTCTGTTTAGGTGATACTGGAGCCATGTTCGGGCACTCTCCTGACGCAACTGTGGCCGCAATCAGAGAGCAAGCAGACAAAGGTATTACCGCGATGATGCCTACCCTAGATTCCCTAGAAATCGGAAAAGAAATGGGTAGAAGGTTTGGCCTTCCTTACTGGCAGGTTGCCATGACCGCAACTGAAGCGAATAGATATGTCATAAGAAACTGTCGTGCTCTAACAGGAAGACCTAAAATATTATCCATGAATGAAAGCTATCACGGTAGCTTAGATGAAACTCTTCCACATATCGGTCCGGACGGAAAGTTGCAATTAAGATCTGAATATGATATGAACCCAGGGCTTCCTAAAGACCTCCTTTCTGTAGTAATAGAATTTAATGATTTTGAAGCTCTTGAAAAAGCACTTGAAAAAAGGGATTGTGCTGCAATCCTACTTGAACCAGTAATGACAAATTGCGGAATGGTACTTCCTGCTCCCGGATATCTTGATAAGGTAAGAGAGCTTTGCACAAAAACTGGTACCTATATGATTATTGATGAAACCCATACCTTCTCCGAAGGATACGGCGGATATACAAAAGCTTATGGATTAAAACCGGACTTTGTAACAATTGGTAAATCCATAGCCGGAGGAGTACCAATAGCAGCATACGGATTTACCCAGGAAGTAGCCGGTAAAATCAATGCTACTTATGGGCATCAAGGTGTATCTGACCCAATGGGTATTGGTGGAACTTTATCAGCTAATGCATTTGCAATAGCTGCAATGAAAGCAACCCTTGAACATGTTGCCACAGAAGAAGCCTTTGAAAAAATGTTTGCTGGATTAGATCGGTTAGCAAACGGCCTCGATGAGGTACTTAAAAAGCATAATGTTCAATGGAGCATTACAAGAAGCGGAGCAAGATGTGAGCTTCAATTCATGCCTACACTACCAAAGAATGGTTCGGAGGCGAAAAATCATTTTGATTGGCAGCTGATGTATTACACCCACGTATATCTTTCAAATAGAGGTATCATCATAACGCCATTCCACAATATGATGCTTGTTCCCCCTTGTGCAACTAACGAGGACATTGACCGACTGGTTAAAGGCTGGGATGATTGCTTAGCTGAGCTTGTAGCTGTTAGTAAGCAATAAATCTTCTAAAGTATAAAAGACCCATTCACCTGTGGTTCTCCTAATAAAACCTTCCCTGTGGTAAGAAGCAGGGAAGGTTTTTATTATAATATTATTCTAGATTATTAATAAATTCCTGTAATTTACGTGCTTGTAGCCCTTCAACTACAGCTTGTTCTCTAAAAAACGTCTTTATCTCATCATCATCGATTCTTCCTGCATAAGCCTTAAAATCCCTTACCTTTTCCTGGGTATCTAATAAAGCTTTTTTGAGATAATCTTCCGTTGTCATTTCCATCTTTGTACCCTCCCTATTATCATAATTTAACTTTTATTTACTTATATTCTCCAGCCACTGTAGAATCTGTACCTTGTGCAAAATCAAGGATTTCCGATTGGGACATCTGGAAGCCGTTTTCCATCTGATCCACGCCCTCCCCCTCAATTCCCTTAAAAGGCATATGATTAAAGCTATCTTTAATCATTTTTTCATCCTGGGACGTTAATAATGTTGAATCTCCATTACGTCCAACAAGATTCTGGCTGGTAAAAGGAGATTTTGTCCCCTGGTTTAAGCCATACTTTTCAACAATTTCACTATCCAATGGCACCCTTCTGTTCCCTACTTCTATATATAATTCTTTCATTTCTAGCCTTCCTTTTACCCCAGTTGTCAAAATTAATTTTAGTGTTTTTTCAAACCAAACACATCTCTTGCACTTTCTCCCTGTGGATCATGCTTCACATTTTTCTTAGAATCAAACTTGCCATCTTCCTTCTTATTATCCTTTTTATTCCTGTTATGTTTGCTGTTACTCATTTTTTCTCCTTCTAAATTTAAAATATTATTTTGTTCTCTAATAATATTTTTCCCCTGCTACTTGATCTTTTATGAGCTGAAAAATCAATCATTTATTTCCAAATAACTCCCCTTCAATGCAACTCAGCCTTCTGCTTCATGTAATCTCTACATTTTTTTATAAATAGATTAACATTTTGCTTTTCCAATTGCTGGTTGGGATTTAGACGGCCCATTCGATCACAATAGCCTAATAACGCCACCTCATTAAAATCAATATCCCCGATAAGTCCTTCGATATCTGCAAAACGCAGCGATTTAGCAATATACAGAATCTGCATGTGCCATTTTACTAGTGACGTCACTGTTCTCACAAAGGCTTTATCAGAGGTTAGTTCTTTAAAAAATTCCTTAACTAGCTTTGCCCCAACAACATCATGATTATATGCTGTTATTTTCCCTTTTTTATTTCTTGTAGTATCTGTCTTTCCAATATCATGTAGTAAAGCCGCCCACATAAATGCCTTCTGGTCCTTGCTTTTTTCTTTCATTTTTGCAGCGTAATCAATGACAAGCATAGTATGATTCCACACATTTCCTTCAGGATGATATTTAGGAGATTGGGGAACCCTCTTTAAATCACTTAGTAAGGTAAAGGGAAACTCTTTAAAAATGGGTTCCTCTGCAAATTCGTTGAAATAATCCGATGGATTGTCATCCATTAATAAATGATTATTCATTTCATTAAATATTTCTTTTTTAGAGTTAAAGTCCAAATCCAAAAACCTCTTCTTGCTGAAAAAAATTCTGATTTTGCCATTTATATTTTTATTATCTCTATTATTAATCACATTATTAATGTCGTTTTTTATTAAAATAGGCATTTATTTCTGGGTGTGCCACTAAAATTGACACGATTTCATTCCTGAATCATATCATGATAAAGGAGAAAGTGTTTTTAAATATAAACTTTCTTTTTTAACGAGGATTTTTAGAAATTTATAAATTACAACATAAATTTTCTACATATATAGGAGGGAATGTAATTTGTTAAATACTGTGAAAGTTCGCTTGCAACCCTTAGTCAGTAATCTAAACTTGCCCACTGTAATAAAGACAGCCGTGCCACCCGGTGATCCAGTAGAAAAGCTATTTATTGCCACACAGGTAGGTGAAATTTTCCACTTTGCTAATGGCGCAGTAGAAATGTTTTTAGATATAAGGGATAGAATTATAGAGCTGGGTGCTAACGGTGGGTATGATGAGCGGGGTTTGCTAGGTATGGCATTTCATCCTGAATTCCACTCAAACGGACTATTCTATCTTCATTACTCCGTTTCTGGAACACAAGGTCCTGGTGCCTTAGCCGGTCAATTTGAGCCTAATCCATGTGATCTAGAAACTCTAAATCTCCATTGGGAAGACCGAGAAACACGATACGATCATATCGATACCGTGGAGGAATGGATCGTAACTGAGGGACAGCCGGAAAAAAAGAGAACCTTACTGAATTTAAGAAGGCCCTTTATGAACCACAACGGAGTTAATAGCCTAAATTTCTCGCCAGAAACTGGCAAGCTTATTTTAACTACCGGGGACGGCGGAGCCGGGTATGATCCCTTTAACATAAGCCAAGACAATATGGAGATTGCCGGTAAGATTATTGAAATAGATACCTCCGTGGATTTCGGTGCGGAAGAGCCTCCTGTAGTAACACGCTTTGACCAGCTTCCTCCACCTATACAAGGTGCCCTTTCTGTGATGGCAAAGGGCGTGCGGAATATACCAGGAATTACTTTTCAAAGGTTTAATAATCAGTACATTAAATTCGCCGGAAATGTAGGGCAAAATCTTGTAGAGTCTATCTATGCTTTTAGTGAATACGATTCTATCCCGGTTACTGAAATTGTTCAAAGCTCTGAGATGATGGATACTCTCTTCCCATGGGAAGAGAAAGAAATGATTAATTTTGGATGGAGAGGTTGGGAAGGAGATCTACCAACACCCATCATTAGAAATTGCACAGGCAACTTTTCATTAGACGACAAGGTTATTGCATATTACCAGGATGCTATCGCCACCTCTGTCCAGCGCCTCAGGCCTCTTACCACTTACTATCATCAAGATAATCGCTTAGGCAAATTTGAAGGAACAGCCCTTACAGGTGTTCAAGCCTATATGGGCTACCCCATTTATGAGCTGACTACTAGCGTGGTCTTTACAGATTTGGCCAACAGAAGTGACGATCAATCACCAGGAAGAGGGGTATTAGCTTATACTAGACTAGGGCCTAGCTGGAATCCCAATGAATATGCTCTTATCGAAACAGATTACGATTTTGGGGATGAACCTGCATTTTATGTATCATTAGGGGCAAATCAAGAACAAACTAGATTATTTTTAGGTGTTTATGGCTCTACCAATGTAACTGACTATAACAAGGGAATGGTCTGTGAAATCCTACCATAACCTTAACTGAATTAAAGATATAGCCTTTGCGTCATCTCATCTGTAGCGTCGCTAGGCTTCTTTAAGCAACCTTCTTGGACAACCCTTGCATATTCCCTAGAGGTGAAGCCTGTATGCTTCTTAAAAACCTTTGAGAAATAATTGGCACAGGAATAACCGCAGGCACCAGCGATAACCTCCAGAGAAACATCTAGATCAGAGCAAAGCATAGATTTTGCGTGGTTCATGCGGATATAGGTCAGGTATTTTCCTGGAGAAATGCCTGTAGCTGCGGTAAATGTGCGTATTAAATGGGATTTTGTCACTTCAAGCTGAGAAGCCACTTCATCAATCCCAAAAACAAATGCATAGTCCTCTTCTATAATAGCAATGGCGGTGCTGACTAACATCGGACAATCCGTACCAACCGTCTCTGACAAAAGCCCCTTATCCTTCCATGGATCTATTCGATCTGTTTTCTTCTTCATTGTTTTCTCCAAATTAATTATTCTGCTCTATAAAAATTCTATTAGAGCGAACCCTTCCCTCCTAAATTCCTACGCCAACTTTCCGCGAGGATTGTGCTTTCCGTTTTTGTTCAATATAGATAGTTTTGCCAAGTATACCATAATACTGAATCAACATCAACATTTTACCCTATTAAATCAACTTAATCTACTTGTTGAGAAAAAATCAATGTGTTAGACTATTTCACAGGAACAGATTGCGGGAGGATTTTACATGGCAAATATATTATTAAAGAATATTAGAAAAGTATATACAGGTGGCGTGGTTGCCGTACATGATTTTAGCCTAGAGATTCAAGACAAGGAATTTATTGTACTTGTAGGTCCCTCTGGCTGCGGCAAGTCCACAACACTGCGAATGATAGCAGGTCTTGAGGAAATTACAGATGGCGAGCTCTATATTAGAAATAAGCTTGTTAATGATGTCCCTCCAAAGGATCGGGATATAGCAATGGTTTTTCAAAACTATGCCTTATATCCTCATATGACCGTTTACAACAACATGGCTTTCGGTTTAACCCTGCGTAAAATGCCAAAGAAGCAAATTAAAGAAAGGGTCCATGAAGCTGCTAAGATTTTAGATATTGAACATCTTTTAGATCGAAAGCCAAAAGCTTTATCTGGTGGTCAGCGCCAGCGTGTTGCTCTTGGAAGAGCGATGGTTCGAGATCCTGAGGTATTCTTATTAGATGAACCTCTTTCTAACCTTGATGCAAAGCTGCGAACACAGATGAGGACAGAAATAATCAAGCTTCACAAACGACTAGGAACCACATTTATCTATGTAACTCATGACCAAACAGAGGCTATGACCATGGGGGACAGAATTGTAGTTATGAAAGACGGTTGGATTCAGCAGGTGGATACCCCTCAGAACATATATAACCACCCTCACAATCTATTTGTTGCTGGTTTTATTGGTTCTCCTCAGATGAACTTCATCAATGGGGTTATTAAGAAGGAAGGGAGCCGTTTTGCTGTTAATATTGGAGACAATCAAATTGTCCTACCAGAAGAAAGAAATGTAAGCCTAGCAAATTATCAGGATAAAGAAATCATTCTTGGTGTTAGACCAGAAACGATACAGTTAAGCGATGATAAGGACTCAGGCATTAGAACACGCATTGACATTATTGAGTTGATGGGCTCAGAAATGTACCTATATTGTGACCTTAACGGATCAAAAATTACTGTACGTACCCCGGTTATGGAAAACTTAAAGTCAGATACGACTGTTAATTTAACCTTCAATCCAAATAAGCTTCATCTTTTCGATAAAGAAACTGAGCTTGCCATCTAGGCTTAGCCTGCTTACACTAAATAAAAAAACGGCTGTACAAACTCATCGTCCAGCCGTTTCTTCTATATTTGTTAAGAGTTATAAGACACTCTCCTCTTATCCTATCAAAAAGTTCTTCAAATTCTTCTCATATACTTTATCTTTTTGTGATTGTGTCAGCTTTAGTTCATCAAAAATTTCTTCATCGATTTTCTGCCATTTTCTAGCCCATTCTACGTCATAGTTCTCACTACAGTTATCCGTCCCCCACAGTATATAATCATCTACCTTATAACCGATTTGGAACAGCTTTGTAAGGACTTCCCTGCGATATATTTCTGGCGTTCCCGGTGTTAAATCAAAATACATGGTATTTTGATTTCCGAATTCTCTTGCTGCAATAAACTTCCCAAATACAGCAAGGCATTCATCGTGCCATGGCCAGCTTACATGAGCAAGTGCAAATCGCAAGCCCTCCACTTCAAGGAGGCATTCAAAGTTAGCTGGTCGATTGTAGTTAGACGAGTTTTTCCCATTCCATAGAATGCCTGAATGAAACAAAATTGGCTTATCATGGGATGCAATCCTTTTATAAACCTCCATAGCCTTTGGATTATCAGGATAATCATCTATAGAAATAATCTTAAATCCGCTGATTCCAAGGCTTACCCCGTAATCCACCTGTTCACATGCATCGGGCTCTAATGGATCAATCCAATAAAAAGGATAGAGCCCCTTCATGCCCTCTGCAAGACCCATCACATTTTCAAGACGCTGATGGGTAGTCAGGGAATTCCCATCAAAGGTCCTAGGGGGCCTAGATAATAACAAACCACCTACGAAACCAGACTCCCGAACTCCAGTATAAAATTCCTCTTTATTGGTTTCCTTCATAATATGAATATGACAATCAAACATCGAATTTCTCCTCCAGTAAAATGGTTCCTCCTACATCCCGAATCTTTAAAATATGACAACACCCTTTATAAAATGCTTTCTCTTGTACAGAAATAAAAGACTCCAGCATATCATAAGGCACAAGATTCAAGGTTGTTCCAGCAAAGCCTCCCCCATGCACCCTACATGCACCCCTGTGGGAAAGTGCTTTATTTGCTAGATACAGGGCAAGAGTAAGATTCTGACTTTGAGGTGTATTATCATCATAAATATTTTGCAAATACTGAAAGGAAGAAGAGCCACTTTCATTAATAATATTTAGCAGACCCTCCCCATCTCCTTTTTTTATTGCTTCCGTTGCAAGAATAACCCGTTTATTTTCATCTAAATAGTGCAAGGCCCTGAGCACTGCCCTATCCCCACATTCCTCACGGAGGATTCGTAGCTTCTCCATAATCTGTGCTTCCTGAACGCCCCGCAGGTGTTCCTGACCAAAGAAACCCGCCACACAGGACATTTCAAAAGGGATGGATGCGTAGTTTGAAACTAAGTCTTCGTGACTTTCCCCGGTGTCTACCACAACTATTGCTAGTCCCATAGAGGAAAGATTAAAGTCTAAGGCCTCAAATTTAGGCCTCCAGGAATCTTGAAAATCAATGAAGGTAATTCCACCCACTGCAGCTGCCATTTGATCCATGAGCCCGCTTGGTTTTCCAAAATACCTGGTTTCTGCCATCATGCCAATTGAGGCAACTTCGTCGAGAGGTATGGGAGTTTCATTATATAGGTAACTGAAAATAGTAGCAATCATCACTTCGAAGGCAGCTGAGGAGGAAAGCCCAGATCCTACCATTAAGTCCGATGAAAAACAGGCATCAAAACCGCCAATTCCCCAGCCTCTATCCTTGCATGAAGCCGCGGTGCCACGAACCAGTGCTTCTGGTGTATTGCGCTCCTCTTCATGTATTTCAAAATCCGTCAAATCAACAGTAAAGGAGCCGAATTCCTCAGAATAGATTCGAACCATTTCATCTTCATTTTTTGATACTGCACCAATAATATCCAAATTTATTGCACCACACAAGACACAACCATTATTATGATCCGTATGGTTTCCTACAATTTCCACCCGCCCAGGTGAAGAGAATAGGTATATCTTTTGATGCCGCCCAAAAGTGTTGTAATGGGAATCCACCACCTTACTGTATCTTTCCTTTTGATAAGCCAGGGTGTCTTCGCCATAAAGGCTAGCAAAATGGGTATCAAAGCATCCTTGTTCAATTTTATTTATCAGTTGATTTTTATTGTTCATATCCTTCATTTATCCGCCATAGTGGGGATGGAGAGGGTTCCAAAAAAATCTGGGCTATGAAAGTCCGGTGCCGGTAAATCAATGTCTGCCCACACTCCATAGTGAGGGTGTTCTGTTTCATCCCCACATTTATAGAAGTTTCCACGCATCATTGCCCCAGGCTTTGCTGAAAATTCAGGAAAAAACCCTTGTAGGAATTTGTACGGGATTTTATATTCTAGCCCCCATCCCTCAAGATTGATCCAGGCCTTCACATTAAACAACTCTTTATAATTGGGTATATCTAAGTTAACCCTATCAAATCGATTGGTTCCAATGGAAATAAACAAGGTTCCCATTGGGTTAAATTCCCAGTTAATATATCTGTTTGAATGCTGGGGGTCTGGCATGAAGAAAAACTCCATGCAGCTATCGGTATAGACTGGTCCATTTAGCTCATTCACAACTATACGGGGCTTCTTTTCGTTGGTCTCCATTTTAATGGCGAAATGATCTTCCATGGAAATCATCTGAGCTGTTGTAATCGGCTGGTATTGACAATTCCAGGGAAAGGTTGTTACCTGAGCTGTTTCTGCTTTTAAAAAATCCGCCTCAGCGGACTTTCCTTGTATTATATTGTATTTCTTCACTTCTTCGTTCCTCATTTCCATTCTATCTTTAAAGGATGGAAAGGACACAGAGATATAAAATCTATCCCCGCGTCCTATAGGCGTTACAGTCATTTCAGTAATTCTGGCGCCTTGCCACTAGTCTATTTTCACCACTTCACCTGTTTCAACAGACTTATGAATGGCTTCCACTATTTTGGTGTTTTCAAGGCCAGCTAGCTCATTTGCTTCTGGAGCAATATCCTTTCGGATACAATCTACGAAATAATGGAGCATAAAGTTTGAATTGCCCGTAGCCATGTTGTTAATAGATGTACCTAAAGTATGCACATGGGAATATCGGTCAGATCCAAGGCGAACCATTTGATCATTGGTATCGATATATAAGGCCCCTTCCGTACCGATTACCTCTAATTTCATATCATAAATCATGGGCATGCTATTGGGTAGGACCCAGCTGGAGCTTAAAGTAGAATGAGTACCATCTGTATAATTTAAGGTTGCTTGAATGGTATCATATAGATCAATGCCCATAGACACGAGCTTCTTCTTCGTTCCTACTGCATAAACGGATTCCACAGTCTTTCCTGAGAACCAAGCAATCATATCCACAAGATGTGGGAAAAGGAACCAGCCTACAGAAGAGCCCTTTGACCATTTTAATAACTCAGTTGGTACAAAAATCGTGTCATTAAGCCTAGCATTAACATTTAATATTTCTCCTACGCTGCCACTATCAATGTTATTTTTCGCAGCAACTACAGGGGAGTTCCATCTGTTTTCAAAAGCAACCAGACATTTTACCTTATTCTTTTGAATGGCTGCAACCATTTCTTCACACTCAGCTACAGATGTAGAAAATGGCTTCTCACAGAGAATATGAATACCCTTATTTGCAGCGTAAACCACCGCATCCTTATGAAGGAAATCCGGTGTAGAAACAATGACACCATCCATTTCCACTTCATCCATCATCTTGATATAATCCTGGTAGCCTGCTACTTGATATTTATCAACGGCTACCTGCAGAGTCTCCTCATTATACTCTGATACGGCAGCAATCTCTGCATAGGGATTTTCTCTAATGGTGTCTGCAAACATAGTACCTCGAATACCCATTCCAATGATTCCGATTTTAATCATAATAATCCTCCAAATGTAAAAAAATTTTATCCTAAAATTATTGTTTTACTGCCCCGGAAGTCATACCGCTTACCAGGTGCTTCTGTAAAAGTAGGAATAGTATAACTACTGGTACTGTAATCATGACAGATCCTGCCATTACGCTAGACCAGTTGGTAGAATATTGACCTACTGCTGTGGATAGTCCAACAGGCAAGGTCCATAAAGAATACCTCTGCACAAATATACTTGCGAAAAGATACTCATTCCAGCCGGAGATAAATGAAAATAAGCCGGTGGCAACCAATCCAGGCGTTGCAAGTGGCAAAATTACCGTAAAAAATGTTCGTATCTTCCCACACCCATCCACGCTGGCCGCTTCATCCAGTGATTTTGGAATGGTATCAAAAAAGCCCTTCATCATCCAGGTACAGAACGGTACCGAAAAGGTTGTATATGCTAAAACCAATGCCGTTAGGGAATTCAACAAATTCAAGTTGTTCAAAAGTACATAAAGAGGAATGATTAACAAAGAACCTGGCAATACCTGAGTCATGAGGATCACGTAGCTCAGGAATGCCTTTCCTCTAAAACGGAACCTAGAAATCCCATAACCGCCTAAGCTTGCAATAAGTAGTGAGAATATGGTTGTAGATGTTGATACTATAATACTGTTTATAGCCCAATTCTTCATATTAAAATTTCTAGAGCTTTTAAACATCATATCCTTATAGCCGTCAAGTGTTGGGTTGTGAGGAATCAGGGATGGCTCACTGTAAATCTCCTGAGGTGGCTTAAAGGAAGTGGAAATCATCCATACAAAAGGAGCAACGGCAAAGAGGCACACAATAACAACAAGAAGTGTAATGACGATTTTATTACGTTTCTTATTCATTAGTATTCCTCCTTGTTTAATACCTTTAAATAGATATAAGTAAATATAATAGAAAATACAAGCATAATCATACCCGCTGCTGCTGCTTTGCCAAAGTCAAAATATTTGAATGCGGAATGATAAATAAAGATTGTAAGAATTTCTGTCGCTTGGGAAGGACCTCCTCTAGCAAGTAAATATACAATACCGAAGTCCTTTATCGTCCATATAATCAATAACAAAAATACTACCATTGAAACAGGCCTTAACATGGGCCAGGTGATATTTCTGAACTGCTGAAAGGGTTTGGCTCCATCTACACGAGCAGCTTCATAAAGCTCAGTAGGAATGCTTTGCAGGCCAGCAAGAAGCATAATAGCTACAAAAGGGAACCCCTTCCAAACATTCACTGCCATAGCTGCAGGCAGTGCAATTTCAGGATTAGATAAAAATCCTACGGGTTCAGATATTAATTTAAAGTTCATAGCAAGATAATTTATAATTCCAAAGTCCTTGTCATACATTAATATCCAGATGAGGCAGGCAACCACCTCTGGAATAGCCCATGGAATAATCAGTAAGGCTCTTGCAAATCCCCTTCCACGGAAAGACTGATTCATCAAAAGTGCAGCCAACAATCCGATGACAAAACGCAGTACTACTGTAACGATTATATAAATAGCTGTAATCTTCAGCGAATGTATAAATGAAGCATCGCCAAATAGCGATACATAATTGTCAATTCCAACAAAGTAATTCCCCTCTGGCTTTGGTTTTGGCATATACCAATATTGCACACTCATAACAGCGGCTTTTATTATTGGGTATGCTAGAAAAACAGCCATTACGATGATTAGAGGGAGTACAAAGAAATAATCTTTATAGGATGTATTTAAGCTCTTTTTTCGCCGTAATGATACTTGATTAGTTTTTATCTTTTTCATGATCTTTTTGCCCTTTACTTAAGAAGGTTTTATAAATACAGGCAACATGGGCTAATTCCCTATGTTGCCTGTATTATTAAATTTGTTTGTTCTTACTTATTCATGATTGCCTTGCAATCTTCCGCTGCCTTATCTAGCACAGCTTGTGCATCTTCTCCTGCTGCGAAAATCTGCTGAGTTGCATTAATCATTGTCTGGTTCAGTTCACCCTGCTGTGGGATTAGAGGGTCAGAAACCTGAGGCTCATAAAGCTCAAGAAGGTCAGCAAATACGCTGGAAAGTGCGTAATCGTTTTTGTATTCTTCACTGGTGGAATAATTCGTATTTGCAGGGATCATTCCGCATTGAGCAGCGATCTTCTGAGCTTCTTCTGAAGCCATCCATTCCATGAATGTCCATGCAGCTTCCTTGTTTTCAGACTTATTGGACATACATGTTACTAGCGGATACATAGTAGGATTTGGTGCATAAGTCGTTCCTTCATATACTATGCTTGGAGCAGGAATGATGCCGATATCATCCATCATATCAGGATCATATTGTTCACACATTCCAACAAACCATGGTCCGTCGTAGCAAAATGCTGCAAGGCCATTCCAGAAGTATTCTCTAGAATCCTTTTTATCAGGAGCAGCTTTTCCGTATCCATTTGTTAAAAGGTAATCCTGCCATTGCTGAGCTGCCCACACGTTTTCAGGGCTATTTACTTGAATAGCATCAGCAGTATATGGTCCTGCTTCACCATTAGGGAAGTAAAGTCCTTTTGATACAGGTCGAGCAAGCATTCTAGCCCATTCAGATACTACAAATGAGTGAGAGCTATTAACAACACCCATTCCAAAATACCCATTATCTTTAAGAATCTTAGAAGCGTTTACAAAGTCATCCCATGTTTTAATGCTTTCTGGATCAATATTTACTTCTTCCAATATGGATTTTCTATAGAACAATGCTGTGTTTCCCCAGGCATAGTTTGAAAAAGCTAAGGTTTTGCCATCAAACTCACACATATCTTGTCCAGTAAGCAATGACTTATAGTCTACATCTCCCATATAAGGTGTAAGGTCTTCGAAGACGCCACCTTCCCTTAGAGCGTTGTAGGATGCCACATTCTCAGGGTATACTTGCATGATGTCTGCTTCATTTCCACCCATGATTTCAGTTGTTACATTATCCCAATAGTCGGCATAACCTGCACCATAGATTTCAACATTGATTTCAGGATGCTCTTCATTAAAGGCATCAAGCAATGCATCTAGGGCTACCTGGTGAGGTTCTTCCACATATACTGAGGTAGCAAAGGTAATGGTTACCGGCTCCCCTTCCCCTGTGGGTTCTCCATCTCCATCACCACCGCCACAGGCTGTAAGTGCAGAAAGAGCTAGAATTAATATTAGTGCCATTGCAAGAAATTTTTTAAATTTTGGTCTATTCATCACATTTCTCCTCCCTAAAAAATAAGTTTAAAAATTTTCTTTTAAACAATGATTTACTTGGTTAAGACTCTTTACCAAGTAATGGATTTAGTAGCATGGACTACCTTATTTTGAATACATTCTACAGTGGGGATATGTCATTGTCAATATTGCTAAGCTTATTTATTTTTTCACAATTCGACGAAATTTCTTCAAAATTCCATTTTATTTTTATTCACATCATTATTACCTCCTTTTTTAGCGACTTTATCGTGATTTTAACATATTGCTTGGGAGTTTCTTCCACCAACTATATGAATTTATAAATTTTATAAGCAATAATATATTGACAGTTTGGGAAGATGAATGTAAATTGGTTTTAAGTTAGTAAAAAGATTTTACCAACCTAAGTTACTCGAATTATCCAGTCAACAAATAATTTTGCAAAGGATGCCTGTATATGAACCTTCGTAAGGAAAATAATCAACTTAATATACTCAATGCCATTTTTGACAAACAAGTTGCTACTAGGGCTAATTTGTCCCGTATGCTGGGGATTAGCAAGCCAACAATAGCCTATCATTTAACGGACCTACTGAACCTGGGACTTGTTCAAGAGGTAGGAGAAGGAAAGCCTTCTAAGGCTGGAGGGCGTAAGCCCATGCTTCTCCGCTTTAATAAGGAGTATGGAGATATTGTTTCCATTGACCTAAATTATAGTGATCCTACATTTGCCATTGGCAATTTGAACGGCGAAATTTACAACCAATTTACCGTTAAAATGTCTGAACAAACTACAGCTTCTAAAAGACTAGAGCTTATTAAAAATGCCATCCAGGTCCTCTTGGATTCCAAGAATACAAATGAGGAAAATCTTATTTGCATTGCTATAGCCTCCCCTGGAATTTTTTATTCATCCAAAAAATATTCTCTAGTTAATCCTCAGTTTCGGGAATGGTTTAAGATTGATCTGGCAAATCTAATCTCAGAAGAGTTCCATGTGGATACCATACTAGAGAATGATGTGAACATGGCCGCCTATGGTGAATTCAATAGCATTACAAAGGAAAACGAAAATATTCGCAATATGATTTATGTCAGCTGTGGCAAGGGAATCGGCTCTGGGCTGATTTTAAACTCTAAGCTCTATGAAGGCAGCTTCAACAGCGCAGGGGAGATTTTCAACTTTATTAATTCCAGCGGCCTAGCAAGCGGACAAAATCTTGAAAAAAGAATATCCATTGACGGACTTATTAGCAGTTTACCCAAAATTAACGATTTTAAAACCGTTGTTAAGGAGTATAACCGCGAGAACCCAATGGTTATAGACAGAATTAGACAAATCGGATCTGAACTGGGTAGCAGTATATCAAATATTGCCAACCTCCTCTCACTGGATACTGTAATCATCGGTGGAGAATATAGTGTTTTCAGCGATATCCTTTTGGAGGAAATTGAAAAAGTTTTAAAGAGCTATTGCTTATTCCCACCTGCTTTACTCCCATCAACTCTGGGTAGATATGCAGGAGTTATGGGCCTTTTCAGTGTAGCAAGACAACGCTTTTTTGAATCTATTGTTAAGAAGGAAGATAATGAGATTATCGAGAATGAAAGATAGGAGGAATCTATGAGCATTTTAGTCACCGGAGGTGCTGGTTATATTGGTAGCCATACCTGCGTTCAGCTTTTAGAAGCTGGTTATGAGATTGTGGTTGTAGACAATCTTTCCAACAGCTCTAGCGAATCTATAAATCGTATTCAATTGATTACTGAAAAATCATTTAAGTTTTATGAAGAAGATCTTTGTGATGAAGCTGCGTTGCAAAGAATCTTTACAGAAAATAAAATTCATGCTGTTGTTCATTTTGCCGGACTCAAGGCAGTGGGAGAATCTGTAGAATTTCCTTTGAAATACTATGATAACAATTTACGTTCGACCCTCTCCTTGTTGAAGGTCATGGAGGAGTTCCAGGTACGAAACCTTGTTTTCAGCTCTTCTGCCACTGTATACGGAGATCCTCATACCACACCTATAACTGAAGACTTTCCATTATCCGCTACAAATCCCTACGGTAAGAGCAAATTGATGATCGAGTATATTCTAAAGGACCTATACCTTTCATCTAATGAGTGGAATATTGCCATCTTAAGATATTTCAATCCTGTAGGAGCACATTCCAGTGGTTTAATCGGAGAAGATCCAAACGGCATCCCGAACAACCTGGTACCATACATTAGTCAAGTTGCTATTGGGAAGCTGCCCAAGTTAAATGTTTTCGGAAGTGATTACCCAACACCTGATGGGACAGGTGTAAGAGACTACATTCATGTAGTTGATCTGGCGGACGGCCATCTGGCAGCCTTAAAGAAGCTGGATACCAATTGTGGCCTTGTAATCTATAATCTGGGTACCGGAACCGGATATAGTGTTCTAGAAATGATTCAAGCTTTTTCTAGGGCTTCCGGAAGGGATATCCCTTATACCTTTACTAAGCGCCGTCCGGGGGATATAGCTGCATGCTTTGCAAACCCGGAAAAAGCAAAAAAAGAGCTTTGCTGGGTTGCTAAAAAGAGTTTGGATGAAATGTGCATAGATACTTGGAACTGGCAGGTAAAAAACCCTAATGGGTATCGCGATGTATAACTTTAGTTGCTACTGACCAAGTTAATGAGTCAATGGTGAAAACAGTTCCCTTGGCTCAATTATAAAATGAGCCGAAGAAGCCTTTGATTTTTTGACTCAACACGAAGGAGGAATAAAACATGAAATATACTATCGATTCAAGAGTGCTAAATGCCATCGATGCCTATCAATTTCCAGGAGAATTTGCTGGTTTTTTACCCTATGGATGTGGGCACATTAACGATACTTATGCAATCTATTTTCAAGAACCAGATGGGGATGTAAAGCGGTACTTTTTGCAAAGAATCAACACCAATGTGTTTCAGAAGCCCGATGAATTAATGGAAAACATAGTTGGTGTCACATCCTTTATGCGTGATGCCATCCTTCAAAGGGGAGGGAATACAGAAAGAGAAACAATTAATGTAATTAAGACGGCTTCAGGTAAGGATTATTATGTAGATGATAATTCATTGCACTGGCGTTGCTATACCTTTATTGAAAACACCCTTACACTTCAAGTAGCCTCAGGACCAGACGACATGTACGAAGCTGCTCGGGTCTTTGGTAAATTTCAATCACTGCTTTCTGCTTACCCGGCCGAGAAGCTCCACGACACCATCCCTGATTTTCATAATACAAAGGTTCGATTCAACACCTTCCTTGAGGTTCTAGAGAAGGATGCTCTGAACAGAGCAAAGGATGTACAACCAGAAGTGGACTTCGTTTTAAGTAGGAAGGATGAAATGGGAATCCTAGTAGATCTAGCTGAAGAAGGTAAACTACCTATCCGAGTAACACATAATGATACAAAGCTAAACAATGTGCTACTAGATAAAGATACCAGGAAAGGCTTGTGCGCAGTGGACCTTGATACTGTCATGCCTGGCTTGTCTCTTTATGATTTTGGTGATGCTATTCGGTTTGGTGCTAACCCTGCAGCGGAGGATGAAATTGATTTATCCAAGGTATGGATGGAAGAAACCCTTTTTGACGCCTATACAAAGGGGTATTTAGAAGAAGCTGGCGAAGCCCTTACAGAAAAAGAAGTCGAAATGCTACCTATGGGAGCAAAGCTTTTGACCCTTGAATGCGGAATGCGCTTTCTCACCGATTATCTTCAAGGAGACACTTATTTCAAAATTCATAGAGAACACCACAACCTGGATCGATGCCGCACACAATTTAAGCTGGTGGCGGATATGGAGAAAAAATGGGACTTAATGCACCAGATTGTGAAGAAATACCATAGGAGGTAAACAATGATTAAGAATATACCTGAACTAGATCCTAAATTTAAACCCTTCGAAGCTTTTATCAGGGAATTTTTGAAAACTGCAAATAAACCTATTTCTATTGCCATTGAGAGAAATGATGGTCTTACATCTCTTTACGATACCTATATTCATGGCACATCTGAAAAGGCTGATGAAGACTTTCTTTATATAGAACGCCTTGTTAAGTTCCTTCTTTGGTCAAGAGGTGGCCACAAGATAATTGTTTGTGGAGACAAGGAAATAGCTGATCGTCTCAAAGAAACTTATGCAAACAAAGGCGAAAGAGATTTTGATTATCACTTTATGGGCAATGTCTATGAAAAAAGCTTTACGGTAGAGAGTAGAGATTTAGAGGACAAGCCAGCTGTAAAGGAAAACCCTCAAAAAATCGGCCGTCACTTAGATGGATGCCGCATCGGCTTTGATGCAGGAGGCTCGGATAGGAAAGTATCTGCTGTTATAAATGGTGAAAGTGTTTACTCGGAAGAAGTTGTATGGTTTCCAAAGCTAAAAGAGGATCCCGAGTATCATTACAGCCACATTGTGGAGGCTCTTAAAACTGCTGCTTCCAAAATGCCTCGTGTTGATGCCATCGGTGTTAGCTCTGCGGGAATCTATATTGATAATCATGCCCGAGTTGCTTCTTTATTTATAAAGATACCAAAGGAGAATTTTGATAAAAAAGTAAAAGATATTTATATCCGTGCTGCCAAGGAGATAGGAGATGTACCCCTTGTTGTTGCTAATGATGGTGATGTCACCGCACTAGCAGGTTCTATGAGCCTAAATGACAATAATATTTTAGGAATCGCCATGGGCACCAGTGAAGCTGTCGGCTATATTGATAAAGACGGCAATATTACTGGATGGCTAAACGAACTCGCCTTTGCTCCAGTGGATCTTTCTCCCGATGCAGAAGTAGACGAATGGTCCTTTGATCGAGGGGTGGGCTGTAAATATTTTTCTCAGGATGCTGTTATTAAGCTTGCACCAGCTGCTGGAATTGATTTAGATCCTGAGCTTTCCTTGGCAGAAAAGCTAAAGGTAGTTCAAGAGCTTATGGAAAAGGATGATCCGCGAGCTGCAGCCATTTACCGTTCCATTGGTTGCTACTTAGGTCACACTATTCCTCTTTACGCTCGATTTTATGATATCAAGCATGTGCTTCTTATGGGAAGAGTGACTTCCGGAAAGGGCGGATCCATTATTATTGATACGGCTAACAACGTAATGTCCCAGGAATATCCGGAAATTTCTAAAGCCATTAGTCTTCAGCTGCCTAGTGAAAAAAGTCGAAGAGTAGGCCAAAGCATTGCAGCGGCCAGTCTTCCAAAAATATAACGGAGGAAGCAACATGAAAATTAACCCCAATGGAGAAATATATATTCCTTTTGAAAAGGACATGGAGAAAGCCTTTAAAGACACTACTCATCTGGCCATATCAGCCCATCAGGATGATGTAGAAATTATGGCTCAGCATGGTATTCTTACTTGTTTTGGTAAAGAGGATCAAAAGTTTTCTGCAGTTGTATGCTCAGACGGTGCCGGTAGCCCTCGCTCAGGAATATACGCTGATTACAGTAATGAGGAAATGATGGCCGTCAGGAGGATAGAGCAAAAGAAGGCTGCTTGCGTAGGGAATTATGCTAGCTTATTTTTACTAAATTACCCCAGCAGTATCATTAAGGATGGCTTGCAGCGACAGCTTATAGAAGATTTAAAGACCATTTTGCTAGAGCTAAAGCCAGAAGTGATTTATACCCATAACCCTGGGGATAAGCATGATACTCATGTAGCCGTATGCCTTCGGGTTATAACAGCTTTAAAGGAGATATCTCGCACCTACCGCCCAAAGGCTTTATATGGCTGTGAGGTCTGGAGATCCTTGGATTGGATAAATGATAATGAAAAGGAAGTCCTGGATGTATCAGGTCATCCTGCCTTAAGAGCGTCCTTGTTAGGGGTATTTGATTCCCAAATCGCTGGTGGAAAGCGATATGATCTTGCTGCTCAAGGCAGATTCTTAAGCAATGCAACATTTTTTGAATCCCACGCAACAGATGATATGGATGCCGCATCTTATGCCATTGATCTTATGCCTTTGATTGATGGTGCAGACGCTGCCACTTACATGAGAGAATATATACAGCGATTTGCTACAGATGTAGAAGATAAAATTAACCGAATGGGTGGATGAAAAATCCACCCCCTTTTTTACCCATAGAAAATTTTTAAGGATAGGTTGTGTCTTTTTAAATTTATGATATATTAACAGTTAAACTGATTAATAGAAAGGAATAATAAAGAGCATGACTTATACTTATACCACCAAGGGAACCTGTTCTAGACAGATACATATTGAAATTGAAGATAACATTATTAAGAAAGTAGATTTTGTTAATGGATGTAACGGAAATGGTCAAGGTATCGCAAAGCTAGTGGAAGGAATGACCGTAGAAAGTGTTAGAGAGAGGTTGAAGGGTATTCGCTGTGATGGCAAAGCAACCTCCTGCCCTGATCAACTGGCAAAAGCCTTAGAAGAGGTATGCTCTAGCACAGAAATATAGAGAATGAACTTAGTACAATGAGAAAGTAGGAAGAAGAAATATATGACTGAAGATTTGAGCTTGCAGCCACAAAAGCGTACTCGACTCATCGCACATTTGTTGGCATTTATAACAATTTTTATATGGAGTACTACATATGTTTCAACCAAGCTATTGCTGATTAATTTCACACCCACAGAAATACAATTCTTTAGATTGGTAATCGCCTATTTGGCCTTATTTATTGTAAAGCCAGGGTTTATAAAATATAAAAATATAAAAGAAGAGCTCACCTTTGCAGGAGCTGGACTATGTGGTATCACCTTGTATTTTGGCCTTCAAAACACGGCCTTAATTCATACAACTGCTTCCAACATGGGTGTTTTGGTATCTGTTGCTCCTTTTTTTACCGCAATACTTTCATATTTTCTACTAGATAAACAAACTATTTATAGAAGATTTTTTATTGGATTTGTTGCAGCAATTATAGGGATTGCATTAATAGGGTTCAATGGAAATGTTGTCTTAGAATTAAATCCTTTAGGAGATATTATGGCCTTAATCGCTGCCTTAGCCTGGGCGTTTTACTCCATTCTCCTAAAAAAAATAAGTGCTCATGGATATAACACCATTCAATGTACAAGGAAAATATTTTTTTATGGGATTCTTTTTTTAATACCAATTCTACCCGCATTGGACTTTCAATTCAACCTTGCTAGGTTTTTATCAGGATCCAATCTTTTCAACATGCTTTTCCTTGGATTGGGTGCTTCCGCACTATGCTTTGTAACCTGGAACTATGCTGTGAGCATACTTGGACCAGTAAAAACTAACACCTATATTTACCTTAGCCCTGTAATCACCATCATCACATCCGTCATCCTGCTTAAGGAAAGGATTACTTCCGTTGCGGCATTAGGTGTTTTCCTTATTTTAGCTGGCCTTTTTATCTCAGAAGGAAAGATACTCACCTTTAATAAGACAAAATCTAAAAAGACAAGTGAAGTGTAAAATGCTTCCCTTGTCTTTCTTTCATCTTGGGATATTATTAATAAGTTATTATCATTGTTCAAAATCCTTAAAATAAAGTAAGTTCTATATATATCGTTTAATTGTAATAAACACTCTATCTTTTTTGCTAGTGCCGCCAACCTCTTGAAGAATGGCCTTTCCTTTGCCACGAAAGACAAGCTTATCTCCCAACCGTACCGTTTGATCGGGCTTTCCTGCTAGTAGTCCATTAACATAAACCCCTCCGCCGGTGATGGCTTCTGAGGCTTTCGTTCTTGATAGGGCAAAAGCTAATGCTACAACATTATCTAGGCGCAACGAAGCCACTGTAGCTCTTTTTTCTTCAAAACGACCCTCTGGAACGATTAGCTCCTTTATGGGCAACAATTCCACCTGAAGAGCTGTTCTCCCCGCCTTATCATAGTGGAATAAAAGAAAATCACCGATTTCTTTCAGGATGATGGCATCTGCTCCGTTCTTGCGGACTAGAATATCTCCTATCATTTCTCGCTTAATTCCAAGGCCTAAGAGCGACCCTAAATAGTCTCTATGGGACAGCTCCTTATGGCCATCATGGCTTATCCTCAATAGTGAAAGGGGATTGTCATCTTCAAGGCTTGCATAGTCAGGTAAAAAAACTGCAATGGTACGCTCCGCGTCTTCATACCCTCCATAAAAAATGTACCTTAACCCTTTTACTTCTTTACAGAGCTTTTCCGCCAGCGTTCTCTGCCTCATATCTAAAAAATTGCTATAGGTAGTTGTATAATAATCAAGGCTTTGTTGGATTTTATCCTCAATTCCTGCTAATAATATTTCATCTTCCTTCATATTTATAATTTCTCCGCCAAGGCAGGAAGTGCCTCTCCATCTACCCTATAGACAGTCCATTCATCCATTGGTCTTGCCCCCATCTGCTTGTAAAAATCAATTGCAGGCTCGTTCCAATCCAAGCACCACCAGTCCAGGCGGCCACAATTTCTTTCCACGGCAATCTTCGCAAGGCAGGACAGAAGTGCTTTTCCAGCACCTAATCCTCGAGCTTCAGGCTTTACAAATAAATCCTCAAGGTACAGGTTTGCCTTCCCTAAAAAAGTAGAGAAATTATGAAAGAATAAAGCAAAGCCCACCGGCTCTTCTTTATGTTCTGCAATAATTACTTCTGCTTGCTTTTTTTCAAAAAGGTTTTCCATAAGAATTCCTTCAGTAGCTACAACTTCATCGGACATATTTTCATAAGCTGCCAGCTCCTTAATAAATCCTAATATTAAAGGAACATCTGATGGTACAGCCATTCTTATTCTAATATTACTCGTACTAGTTTCATAATAAATGCTCATTATTATTTTTCCTTCACATAAATTAATTTATTGTTAGAGCCGCTGATTTTATTGGTTCGTAGCTCAAATAGGTTCAAGGATTTAAGAAATGGCGTAAGCTTATTGAATCCAAAGTTTCTGACATCAAAGTCAGGATATCTCTTTTGGAGCTTATTCCCAATATCACCAATAAACATCCATTCATCCTCATCAGAGTTTTCCTGCACAATGGTTATGATCGCTTGCTTAATAGTTTCAAGATTGGTCATCTTATCATCTCCAAGGGGTTCAGAAGGAGTTTTCTCTGTAGGTACTATGGACTGACTTCCCATGGCCAATATGTCTAAATATCTAAATTTATTGCAAGCAGATATAAAAGCCTTTGGTGTCTTGCTTTCCCCCATTCCTACCACATCCATACCAGACTCTCTCAGTCTTGCTGCTAGACGAGTAAAATCACTATCACTGGTTACTAAGCAAAAGCCTTCTACATTCCCTGAATATAAAATATCCATGGCATCAATAATCATGGCCGAATCGGTGGAGTTTTTCCCTGTGGTGTATTCATACTGCTGTATCGGAGTAATGGAATGCTCCAGAAGGGTTCCCTTCCACCCAGCTAATGCAGGCTTTGTCCAGTCTCCATAAATCCTCTTATAGGTTGCGATGCCCTCATTTGAAATTTCATCTAAAATAATCTTAATATATTTGTCAGAAATGTTATCAGCATCAATCAATACTGCATACCTTTTGTCATTTGTCATTTTACCACCTCACTATCTTGGTTTAGTATAACACATTTGGGAAGGTTTACAATGAATGGAAATGGTCATATAATAAAGAATACATTGTCGTAAGTGCAAATAGGAGGATTTTTGTGGGAAAACTACTTATTAAGATCTTTATTAAAAATTATGAGAATGTTACCGATATAAAGGTTAGGGAAAGATATGGTCTACTAGCCAGCCTTGTGGGTATCATCACCAATTCAATTCTCAGTGCATTTAAAATTGCTCTTGGCCTAATCGTTAATAGCATCGCTATCGTCGCCGATGGTGTAAACAATTTGGCAGACGCATCTTCTTCCGTCCTTACCTTCGTAGGCTTCAAAATGGCCTCAAAGCCTGCGGATGAGGAACATCCTTATGGCCATGCCCGAATTGAGTATATTATGGGGCTTTTAGTTTCTTTTATCATAATAATCGTCGGCTTACAGCTAATTCGATCTTCTATAGAGAAAATACTAAACCCGGATCCCTTGGAATTCAATGCCATCAGTATTGTAATACTTTTATTAGCTATAGGGTTAAAATTGTGGCAAGCCCTTTTTAATTTCAAAATAAGTAAGGACATTAATTCCTCCGCATTAAAAGCAACTGGAACGGATAGTCGAAATGACGCTATTTCCACTGGCGTTGTCCTTATGGGTATTATTATTGGTCGTATCACAGGTATTCAGCTAGACGGATATCTGGGAGCCCTAGTTGCCCTTTTCATTATATATTCTGGAATACAGCTCATTGGAGAAACCTCAAGCCCCCTTTTAGGGAATGCACCAGACCCCTCCTTGGTAGATGAAATCAAAAGAAGGATTGTCTCTGAAGAAGGTGTCCTTGGGGTGCATGATTTAGTAGTCCATAATTATGGGCCGGGCAGAATATTTGCCTCTGTTCATATTGAAGTAGATGCTTACGGGGACTTGATTCAAAGCCATGATATTATAGATAATATTGAAAGAGATATTTCTGAAGAATTGAATATCCACTTAGTGGTCCACATGGATCCTTTAGATACGAAGGATCCTCTGACGCAACAGCTGAATGAGCAAATCGAAAACATCTTGTCCACAATGGATGGTGTTATCGGTATGCACGATTTGCGTGTTGTAGCCGGATACTCCCATCATAACGTTATTTTTGATGTTGTCATTCCCCCGGGAAGTACCATTCAAAAGAAGGATATTATAAAGAAAATAAGGGAAGAATTAACTCTCCCTGAAAATGAATTTTATTTTGTCGTCACCCTTGACAAAAGCTACGACCACAACAACGTCCAATGACAGCCACCAGACCGAGAGATGATTGGCCGCCAGCCATTAGACCGAGAGATGATTGGCCGTGGCTGGGCCCATACGGCCATAGTCCGAGGGATGATTGGCCGTGGCCGCCAGCCATAGTCCGAAAGATAATTGGCTGTGTAGTTTAGATAAAAAGAAAGGATCAGAGAAATGTCAAAGATATTCTATTATGAATATGATATCAGTGGCTTTAAAATAGGGATTGGAGAAAAAGATGGCCACATCACTCATATCATTTTCCCAAAAGAAGAAGAACTCCCTTCTATTAACTTTGAAATGGAGGAAACTCCTCTATTAAAGGAAACTTCAAAACAGCTGGAAGAATATTTTCAAGGGTCGCGAAAAGAATTCAGTCTACCACTTAACCCCATAGGAGGCACTCCCTTTATGCGGAAGGTATGGGCCGCTCTGCAAGAAATCCCATATGGGGAAACGCGAAGCTATAAGGACATCGCAGTTTCTGTAGGTAGTCCAAAAGCCTGTCGCGCAGTTGGTATGGCTAATAACCGCAATCCCATATCCATCGTTGTGCCCTGCCATCGTGTTATTGGCTCCAGCGGTAGCCTTATTGGATACGGCGGCGGCCTGGATTTAAAAGCATTTCTTCTTGATTTAGAAAGGAATAAAAAATGAATCTAAATATGCCTATTGGGGGTTTTTTAAATAATCATGCAAAAAAGGACACTGTTTCCTTCCACATGCCCGGCCATAAGGGCTCCTCTCTATATAAACGCTTTCATCTAGATGATTTCCTCGGAAATTTGGTAAACTGGGACGTTACTGAAATCAAGGGTGCTGATAACCTATTTCAAGCGGAAGGGATCATCAGGGAAGTTGAAGAGCAATATGCGAACTTATATAATGTGGAGAAATCTTATTTGCTGATTAATGGTACAAGTGGCGGGATTATTGCAGCAATATTAGCCTCTGTTCCCAAGGGGAAAAAGCTGATCATGGCGAGAAACTGCCATAAATCTGTTTTTAATGCTCTGACCCTTGCTGATATCCAGCCTGTTTACGCATACCCTGAGCTCAATGAAGAATTTGGCATTTCAGGGGCCATTTCTCCTGAAGAAATTGAAACACTGCTGAAGGAAAACCCTGAAGCAGAAGCTGTTATTTTACCTAGCCCCAATTATTATGGTATTTGCTCTGATATAGAAAGCATCGCTAAAGTTGTGCATAAGTATCATAAGGTTCTTATCGTGGACCAAGCCCACGGCGCCCACCTAAGCATGTTCCGCAAATACGGAGATCATGGCCTACCTATGTCAGCGGAAGAAGCCGGTGCTGATATTGTTATTAACAGTATACATAAAACCCTGGCTTCCTTTACCCAAAGCGCCGTATTAAACCTTAACTCAAATAGGGTAAAGCCCTTCCTATTGGAAGACAAGCTTCAATGTATTCAAAGCACCAGCCCTTCCTACATTCTCATGGCTTCCTTAGATGCCAATGCTTATCTCATGAGGGAGCACGGGCAGCAGTTGATGGAGGAATGGGCAGAATCCCTTGACTATTTTTATAAAGAGGCAAGGGAAATTAAGGGGTTAAAATTTATTGATAAAATTCCTGGTATGGACTGGACGAAGATAAATATTAGCTTTGATGCCTTTGGAATTACAGGGGATGAATTAGAAAAGATCCTTATGGAAAAATACAATATATATATCGAGCTTTTCACCGGTGACTTAGTGATGTGTATGACCGGAGTTGGAAATAGAAAAGAGGATTATCAAAAGCTTCTCAAAGCATTAAATGAAATTAGTATGTCAAATCTTGATTCTCCTAAAAAAGGACTGGGAGACCATCTTGAAAGGGAAGCACTCCATAAAAAGGCTGCACAAGGTGTAGCCCAAGGCCCAACAAAAGCTAAAAGACCAGATTTATATCCCATCCCTAGAACCAGAAAGCAGATTCCATTAGAAGAAGCAGATGGCTTGATCTGTGCATCAAGTATTATCCCTTATCCCCCTGGAATCCCTTTCGTCTGCCCCGGAGAAAAGATTGATAGAGATGCCATTGAATATATAAAAAGTCTACGAGAAAAAGGAGAAAAAGTTATTGGTATCAATGAACAGGGCGAGGTTTTTGTAGGAGCTGATTAAACTTTTGTTTTGTCCCCTCTGGCGCAGGAAGGCTGCAAGATGCCCTGCCGGTCAACTAATCTGGCGCGGGAAGGCTGCAAGATGCCCTGCCGGTCAACTAATCTGGCGCAGGAAGGCTGCAAGATGCCCTATCATTCAGCTAATCAATACCTGATATGGTTTTTAAACACAAATGCCATGAAGCTGCTGTAATTGTCAGCCTCATGGCATTTCATTGTTTGTATCAGATTTCATTGTTTGTATTAGATTTTGTTATAAACATTATGACAAAATTTTGTTTATTATAATGGAAACAAGAGTTAATTAATCAAATCAAAGGATTCAAACCTACTCAAACTTTTTGGTGGCATCTAGGTATTTACCTAAGATCCCTATGTTTGCATAGTACATGGAGAACTTATCCTTCTTTTGCACCTGTATTAATCCTGATTTTACCAGACGTTTAATGTGCTGTGAGATGGTAGCTTGTGAATACTCAAAAGCTTCTACCACATCTTTATTACACACTGGTGTCCGGTTTCTATTACATTGCATAATAAACCGATATATTTTTATTCTTGCAGGATGTGCAAGGGCATCGGAAACACGAGCAATTAATTCAATTTCTTCATCTAACAGTTCATCAGTTTCTTTTCTGATTCTCATAAAGCTCTCCCCTTTTTTTATCGTTGAATCTCAGGGCTCTCTGCTATATCCTTAGTAAAAGCCCTTATTGGCACCTATATAATAATCGAAACTCCTATCGTAAATGAACGATACATCGATTATTATATAGTGGATAGGGCCTAAATGTCAAGAGGTCACCCCTGAATCATATTGGCTCTTTCCAGGGAAACTTACTTATGTGACTCAACCTATCGAGTTTATAGGCTCTGTGAATCTTCTAGAAATTTCTCGTACCGAATCCTTTGCTCTTCCCTTGAAAAGCCAAGCCCATATTGATAGCAGTCAATGACATCTGCATCCTTAACAATCTCCTCGATTGGGCCACCTACTTCAGCTTTATTGCTATGATTTTTTACAGCTATAGAAATGATATCGATCTCTTCATCAGAGAAAATGCCTAATTCTTTTAGGAATTTTTGCACCGGTAGGTATCCTGCTTCACTATGATCTTTTTGTTTTCCTGTAATAATACGACCATAGTCATGTACTGCACAAGCAAAAGAAGCCAGGTCCGGGTCAACACCTCTTTTTTGCGCTAGTATGTATCCAAGCCTTGCACAGCTTGCCATATGTACCCTTTCCCAGTCCATGGGCTGATCTCTCTCTGTCACTAGTCCTTCATATCGAGCAATTTCATTTAACAGCGCCCCTTGTAATACAAGTAACCTTTTCATTTTTAACCCTCTTTCGAACATTCTTAATACCAATTATTTCTAATAATGCATTTAACTATTTAGAATTTCTTAGTTCTTAATCCCATTCAGTATTTCGTTAACAAGCAACACTCCAGAATAATCCAGATCTTCCACTCCGTGGGTGGACATAGTGCCATACATCTGCCTTGTGATACCAGCAAGAGGGAGTGTTAAATGGTGAGCGTTTGCCACATCCATAGCAAGGGACATATCCTTCGCCATATTTTTCCCCGTAAACATAGGCGCGAAATCACGAACCGCTACATTGGACTCCTTTGCCTTCATCATTGCATTTGCAGCTGAGCTATCAGAAATGACACGAAGCATTTCGTTAAAATCGATGCCCGCAGCCTGTCCAAGCACAAGGGCTTCTGCATAAGCCTGTATAGTGGTCCCAAGTAGCATATTAACAATAATTTTCATGGTCCGTGCTTCTTCTTTTTGTCCTAGGTAATATTGTTTATTTCCCATCACTTCAAAGATAGGTGAGATTTCTTCATAAGCTTCCCGTTCTCCCGAAGCTAGAATGGTTAGTGAGCCGGAATCAACATGGCTGACGCTTCCACTGACACAAACTCGTATATGTTTGCCACCTTTTTCTTCTATAACCTGTGCCACTTCTCCAGATGTAACAGGGTCTACAGTACTTAGATCCACGTAAACCTGGCCCTGTCCAATTGTTGTGGCAACGCCTCCCTCTCCTAATGCTACTATTTTAAGTATTTCTGAGTTAGGAATCATTGAAAAGATATAGTCCGCTTGTTCTGTGACCGCTGCAGGGCTGTCCGCAAAGGTTGCACCTAGCTCTAGGGCACCAGCACAATTATCCTTCATAACGTCATTGACAACAACTTTATACCCGGCGTCTAACAGTCTAGGTACGATACGACTACCCATGAGCCCTACCCCAATCCATCCAATTGTTTTTCTTTCTTGCATTTAATATTATGTCTCCTTTTTCGTCTAAAATAATGAGTATTGGCCAAGAGGCAATACTCAATCCACCTGGCATTATATCAAGCTTGTGATATTATTGCCAAGCAAAATTTATTTGTGATAAGGCTCGTTTTTAATAATTTTATAGCTTCTATAGATTTGCTCTAAAAGTATAACCCGCATCATCTGGTGGGGAAAGGTCATTTTAGAAAAGGATAATTTTAGATCAGCAGCACGAAGAACTTCTTGAGAAAGACCAAGAGAGCCTCCGATAATAAAACAAATTTCACTGTTACCCTGTATGGCCAAGCTATTTATTTTATCTGCCAGCATTTCTGAGGAAAATTCCTTGCCTTTAATCTCCAGCGCAATGACATAGCTACTTTTTTTGATATGCTTTAATATGCTTTTGCCCTCTTCTTCAATAAGGGCTATTTCATCAGCTTTTGATGGGTTGTCGGGAGCTCGACCTTCTTTCAGTTCGTTTATTGACAATGTACAATATTTGCTTAACCTTTTACTATATTCTTTTGCAGCTTCTGTCCAATAGGACTCTTTTAGGCTTCCAACACATATAATCTGTATTTTCATTTTTCATTTCCTTTATTTTGCCTAGGGCATGCTTACATAATAATAACGTTAAAAAAGAGAAGAAGATCTTCTCCTCCTCCCTTTGTGAACCAGAGGGTAAGACAACGCCCTCTGGCGTGTGAACCTGTAAATGATTCAACTATTCTGCTACCCCTGCTACATCTGTTAAGACAACCTTTATCTTCTGTCTAGCAAGACCTCGTAGAATTTCAAGCTCTACCTCGTCACCTGGTCTATAGTGAAATAAGTCTTTTGTAAGCTGAGACATGGTCTTCACTTCTTTACCTTCAAGACCTACGATAACGTCCCTAACCTTCAGCCCAGCAGCCTCCGCAGGAGTCCCTGGGGTAACCTCAACTACAAAAGCGCCGGTTTTTGTTCCTAGATTATCATTTGGATAAGTTTCTAGGTATTCTGCCACACTAACCCCTCGAATGCCTATATAAGCCCGGTTAAATTCCCCTTTTGTCTTTATCTCATCCACAATAGGTTTTGCTGTATTTATAGGGATGGCAAAGCCCATGCCTTCTCCAGTCTGAGCCTTGGCGCTATTAATCCCAATAACTTGACCCCTACTGTTCAATAAAGGCCCCCCACTATTTCCTGAATTGATGGATGCATCCGTCTGAATCAGTCCATCCATTCTGATTTGGTTTTGACCATCAGATGCCATAATAGTCCTATTTAACCCGCTGATGACGCCTTGGCTAACGCTCCTGTCAAAGGCCAACCCCAATGGATTTCCTATGGCTACAGCATAAGATCCTATCTTCACTTCTTCAGAGTCACCCAACTCTGCTGCCACTAAATTATTAGTTTCTACTTTTACAATTGCCAAATCTGTGTGCTTATCACTCCAAAGTACAGTTCCTTCTAACTCTTTTCCATCTGATAGCTGAACGGTAATGGTTTTTGCTGTGCCATCATTAACAACGTGTGAATTGGTAAGAATATAGCCATTTTCATCTACAATAATACCCGTTCCTACACCGGACGTTAGCCCCTTTTGTATTCCAAACCAGCTTTGATAGGTTACCTCCGATGTAGTACTGATCCCCACAACAGATGGGATTACCTTAGCTGCTACGGCCTCGGCAGTATTTATATCATCATTTGGGTTAATGGTGATTTCCTTTCTCGGAACGGCACTGCCTATTAGGTCACCGCCGTAATAAAGTGCTGCCATTCCACCGCCAAAACCTGCTGCAGCAGCTAATACAATGATAAGAATAACGGAAATGACTTTTTTGCCCTTGCCTCTTTTAGATTTTCTCTTCTTTGGTGCAACTTTATCATTTTCCGGTTCATAGGCGTCACCGTTTGGTGCCACATATATAATTTCTCTCATACCATTGTCTTTTACTTCATTGTCAAATCTACTTTCATCCATGCATAGCCCCCCTTTAATTTAGGTTTGGTATACAAAACTTACCTCATCCCTAATAATTGTATTAAGCTTGATGTGTTTTCCTATGTAGTAATTTGACTCCTCCAAAATATTCTTTACGGTCTGGTAAGCCATTTCAGGGAAATTATTCTCCCTACTTAGATGAGCCAGAAGAACATATCTTTCCTTATCATTTTTGCTAAGAACCTTTAATATAGCTTCTCCCGCTGCAGCATTGGAAAGATGACCTTCCTCACTTAATACTCGTTGCTTTAGGAACCAAGGATATTTTCCCATCTTTAGCATGTCTACATCATGATTGGCTTCTAAAACAAGAATATCTGCGTCTTGAATTTCCTTATAAATAGTTTCGTTCATGCAGCCAGTATCCGTTACAATACTGATTTGCTTACCCCCCGAGTAAAGAGAAAACCCTACTGGGTCTGCTGCATCATGGGAAACTTGAAATGTTTTTACCCCTATGTCATTGATTTCAAACGAATCGCCAGTTTTAAAGACTTCTCTGCGATCCTCCTCCTGAGGAAGCCCTAAGCTATTCCAAGTTTTTTCATTGGTATAAGCTTTTAATGTTTTTTGTCTTTTTAACATAGTTTTCAAGCTCTTTGTATGGTCTGAATGCTCGTGGGTTATTAATATACCCCCAAGGAGCTCTGGAGATGTTTTTGTTTTTTCCAGCCCTTCATATACTTTTTTTGCGCTAATACCTACATCAATCAGTATTGCCGTTTTTTCAGTTTTTACTAGATAACTATTCCCGCTACTGCCGCTGGAAAAGGAACAAAAGCTTAGTGTCATTCTATTTCTCCTTTACATCCTACTCAAACACTGCCCTAATTATTATATATAAATGTGTTGGTTTCATGTGAGATATTTGAATCCAATGTGAATATCCTATGGATTTGATTAACCTGTTTTCAATTTAATTTATTGATCATGAGCGACGATATACGCTACCTTATCACCATTATATGTAATTTTCCATGTTGGGAATGCTGTGTCGGATATTAGGGCTTCTCCCTCAAAGGATTCCGAATCTAACCAATAAATCAGTGAAATATCGTCTATGTACATCTTTTCATCGCCTTCTCTCATGCTGGAAAACTTAATCAGCGCTTTGGAGGCTGGTGTAATTTGTTTCTTCATTTTTCCATATTTTATGGGTTTTAGCCAGTATCGCTCCAGGTTTACTACCTGGCCATCTTTTATGTCACAAAGGATGTAACTGTCTTCAATCTGAATATTATCTTTTATACAGTTTTTAAACAAAACAGTTGTGATATCGCCTTTTTTATCAATACGATCAAAGGTTACATTTTTTGAATATAACCCACTTTTTTTTAAAAATTCTATGGCCAGCTGTGTTATCTCCTCATCATTATTGGGATGGGATGTTATTTCCACTTGAGCATCTATGACAACTCTAACCCGATCTTTATCCATTTTATCATATTTTACATGTAATACAGGCATTCTTCCATATTTTTTAGGAACCTCTGTATTAATAAAGATATCCTTACTTTCCAAATGCCGTATTGTATCATTAAGAATAGAATCGCTGGTAGATGCCATGGTTTTATCTTTCTGGGCATAAGAAAATATTAGCACTAGGTTCGTGAGAATCAGTGCTACAATTAGTATGTTTTTTGCTTTTGTCCAATCCATTTTACATCCCTCATTTCCAGAGGCTAGTCTAGCTGATTTATTAAATAGTCAATTTGTAGAATCTATTTTTAAGGCTACTGGTTTTTCACTGTATACCCCATTGGCTCACCGCTATGCAAATTAAAATAAATGTCCATATCTCTAGCTGTAACAACCCAAGCAGGTTGAATTTCATGATTACCCTCCTCAGATGTGGTTCTTAGGTAACCGGTTTCCATTTTCTCAATGTTCAGTGCCACTTCCTCAAAAGCTTTGGCGTCCGCTATACCCTTTGTGATTTCTTCCACATTATCAGCCATGATGTTATGAATATGTCTGTAATTTTGTGCCAGAAGATTCACAGCAGAGTACCCTCCCTCTGGTGGTGAGGTTTCAACGTTTTTTAACTCCTCTTGATCCAAGTCTATCATGTTTCTATAGTAGTTTGTCACCTGTCCTAAAATCACATCAACTACAAGAATCTCTGTGTTATCATAATGAAGCCTAGCCCCATTGACCTCCATTCCAAAAATAAAGCGGTATCCCCTTTCACCTCTAGGATTAATGATCACATCTTTCAGATAAGGCGTCATTTCCGAGCCTTCTAGGGAATGCCAAGATCCGTGGCTAGTAACAAATTGTAGAGCTGTTTCCAATGCCTCGAAATAACCTTGAGATGAGCTCTTTTGATTAGGCTGTCTGTCTCTATATTCGAAGCTTCCATTTGTGTTGGCAATCAACACTTTATCCCCATAACCATACATATATATTTGAGTTCCGTTCTCTTCTTTAATTGTCCTCACGAAATCAAAGTTTTCACCAAAAAACTTTTCTGCCATATTATTAATTTTGTCACTTTGATGTGGGTAGGACTCTTGCTTATAGGGTAAGCTCTTTAAATTACCTTGTATAGAGAGTGGTATCAGCGTGCTATTTGCTACAGCAGAATAGGCGCTAATTGGATAATATGGTTTATAATTTAATTCTAGGCTATCTATTAATTTAGAAAAATTCGTATAATCTTTATCTGTTGCAAGCCTATAGAATTTTTCATTCAACCCGTCATAAACCAATAGGCTTTGGGAGCTAGCCTCCGAATAGCCTAGGCCTGTAAGATATGCTATGCCATTATAGCTTTGTGGCGCATTAATATTATACTTTTTACAAAACTCAACAAAGGGAATATGATAATCAAACTCAGCCCAAATGGATGGGTAAGTCATGCTCTCCTCGTATTTTTCAGGCGTAATTTCTTCTAGTAGAATGTTTTCTGTCTGTCCAAATCGATTTAGTTCTCCCAAGATACTCTCCTGGTCTGACTTGTCATTGTACCAAACATCCTTATTACCCGATGAGACAATAGTGTAGTTTTCTCCCCCAAAATTCACAGAAATTTGAGAAGGTCTCATAATATCCTGAAGGGCAGGCGTCTCTAATGTAGCCCCTTCGTAGGAAGGAAGACTTATTTCATCAAAAGACATGTCGCTCCAAAAAAAATATAATAGTAGTATGGTTGATAAAAACAATACTACTAATACAACATCCTTAACCTTTTCTATCACCCTTGGCTTTGACATAAAAATCTCCGCCTTTAATTTCCAAATATGGACTTAAGAAGGCTTTGTAGAAATTGTAAGGTGCCCGATTGAGGGGTCTCAAATATATTGGTTTCCACTGCTACCTTTTCTCTTACTGCAAAATAGCTATTACTGGTGTATATTACCTTTCCGTTGGCATTCTTTGTTTCTATTTGAACGCGATATAGACCTGGATTAACACCATTCACTTGTTTTGTGTAAAAACTCAAATTATTATTGGAGCTAAAATTCTCTGAGGTTATTAATGTAGAGGTCAGAGAAGACCTATTTATAGCTGCATTGGAATTAGCCAATGCATTTATGTTCACCGAGCTTAGGGTGCCGTTCACCATCTGTTTTTCTTCGTAAAGCCTAACTGTTATAGACTTAGGCTGAGTTACTTTAACGGAAATGAGAAGATTATTGGAATAAACTGTGCTATTGACTGCCGGATTTACAAGAACCACATCCGGGTCTGAAACTGCGCTTACAAACACAGTACTACAAAGCATAGTTAAAATTATTACCAAAGTGATAATGTATTTTTTCATTTATAATCTCCTCCTTTCTATATTTATTTTATTTTCCAATATTAGCATTATAGATAGTATATCTTATCAATATTACAAACGTATTACGGTGGGTTTAAAATAATTTTACAGTATCTAAATCACCTCTATGTTTTCAAAATGTTGCTGTTTACCCCGTAAGTATTTGCAAAGGCATTGGCTATGGTTAGAATCTGTTGTTGAAGGGATGATTTCCAAAGATCTTTAATTTTGTGAAATCTGTCCTATGGTTTATTGCGATTCTGAATCCCCTTGCGTCTTTATGCAAACTAAGGCATAATCTTAGTGAGGTAAATTCTGAGATAAATTTGATTAAGCTAGAGGTTATATTTATGAAAGCTATTAACATTTACACCGACGGAGCCTGCTCCGGTAATCAAAATGATGAAAATATCGGCGGCTGGGGTGCAATACTTGAATACGGTCAGCATCAAAAAGAGATTTTTGGCGGGGAAGTTAATACCACCAATAATCGTATGGAAATGCTTGCCCTTCTCCAGGCATTTGAAGCCATCACAAAGGAGAATATGAATATTAATGTATTTTCTGATAGCTCCTACTTGATGAATTGCTTTAGGGAAAGCTGGTACAAAGGTTGGATGGAAAACGGTTGGAAAACTTCTAAGAAGACTGATGTTGAAAATCGCGACCTTTGGGAGAAGCTTATTCCATTTCTAGGTAAACATAATATTAATTTTTATAGAGTAAAGGGCCATGTTAATTTAGATAGCAAAAACTTTAATCCTTCAAGCCTTTACAAGAAATTCGTGGAATGGAATGGGAATAGTTTCACCTTGGATGATTTTATGTATGTAACAAAAATGAATAATAGGGCCGACGAACTTGCTAATAAAGGAATGGACTTATATCGATAATTAGGGCTGAGAAACATGTTATCTTTAAGAGAAAACTAGTTTCTGTCAACCCTAATTCTTTTTATAACATCTCCATGCATAATATGGCTATGTCATCCGCTGGCGGCTTATTTACATAATCTAGTGTCGCGCCAATGATTTTGTTGATAAGCTCTTTACCGGATCTATCAATATTTTTATGAACCACAGCTTCTATTCCTTCTACGCCAAAGAGTTTTTTGGTATCCTCGTTAAAGGCTTCCGTTATTCCATCGGTATAAAGTAGTAGCCTGTCCCCAGTTTCAATATGTACATTCACTTCCTCATGGTCAGATTCATTTATTAGACTACAAATAGGCATTCCTTTTACTGGTATTTCTTTTATTTCACCACATTTTTTTATCAAGATGGGTAAGCAATTGTGACCGGCATTTGCAATAGTCAGCTTTTGAGTCCTTTTATCATATATGCAAATTAATATGCTTAAAAACTGCTCCTCATCGATAATCAAGGCGTTGTAGCTCTCTAATACATGATTTAGTATATCTCTCACATTTGTATCCCGTCCTTGTATACATCCTCGAATGAGCTGCCTTAAAAAAATCGTGATGAGAGAAGATTTAATCCCATGACCTGATACATCCGCAACATAGAGTAGGATTCTGTTTTCATCCATTTTTATAATATCATAGTAATCGCCACTTAAATCCTCACTTGGGAAATAGATATTATCAATACGCATGGTATCCCAATAATCTCCATCTACAGGCAGAGATCTTTTTTGAATATGCTTTGCAAAATCAATATCCGATCTCATCTTTTCATAATGGGTCATAAGTTGGTTCTCTAATATTTTCTTTTCTGTAATATCTTCAAAAATTTCAATGGAGTAGTTCTCGTTACATATATCTAAATTTACAGGAGAAGACATAACCTTGTAATACTTGTCGCCTAATTGAATCTCTTTTGTAACAGCCGCTCCTATATCTTTACATTCACTTGATACGCAATGCTCGCATCGTTCAGATTTTCCTAAAACGTTATAGCATACATTGCCTACACAGTTCCCAAAAACTTGTTCCATCTTTCGATTCATATAAATAATTCGGCAATTTTCATCTATAACCCGAGCCATATATTCCATATTATCAACGATTTCCCGTAAAAAGTGTGGATGCTCTGCAATTGGCATATTAATATTTTTTCTTATCGCGTTCATATGTCACCCCTTCTGTTTATTTAGCTATGATTACGACATTATTATCATAACGAATCAGCGTGAAAGGATAGTAGGAATTCAATGGCTTCAACATATGAATCGGCTCCCTTGCCATATATTTGCTTTTCGCATACATCTTTAATTAATGAATTCTTTCTAAAATCCTCTCTGCTGTGAATATCACTTAGATGAACTTCCACGGTAGGTATTTTCACTGCTGAAATAGCATCCCTTATGGCAATACTATAATGTGTATAAGCCGCTGGGTTTATTACAATACCATCAAATTCACCTATTGTGTTCTGGATCTCGTCTATAATCATCCCTTCATGATTAGATTGAAAAAATGAAATTTCTAAGTTATCCCTTTTGGTTTTTTCATAAATATATTCATTTATCTGCTCTAGGGTCATGGAGCCATAAACCTCGGGTTCCCGAATCCCTAACATATTCAAATTCGGGCCGTTAATGATTTTAATTTTCATATTTGCCCTCTAACTTTTCTCTATTTTCTGACACTTCTTGTTAAATCTTATTTGTTATTATAGCCTGTCATATAGCCAGTATGTTTCAATGAATCCTCTCTTACGGCAACGTGGCTGTAAGCAGGGTCATAAATCGATTATAACATATTTCTTTGTATTTGGTATATCCCCCTTAAAGCGATTCTTATATCTTTTAACGTATTAAACGGTCCTACGCTTAACCTAACTGCACCTGTGCTATAAGTTCCGATAGTCTTATGAGCCAAAGGAGCACAATGATAGCCACCCCGTACGCATATACCGAATTTGTCTAACTCATCGCTTACTTCTTCGCAGCCCATGTTTTTTATGTTAAAGGTAGTAATACCTGCTTTTTTACTACAATCTTCTGGCCCATAAACGATCACATTACGCATATTTCTAAGCTCTGAGTCCAGGAATCTGATTAGGTCCTCTTCGTGTTTGCCGATATTTTCGACTCCTAGCTTTGCAACATACCTTGCAGAATACCCAAGGCCTACGATACCTGGTACATTAATAGTGCCTGCTTCATAGCCTTCAGGAAGGTCTAGTGGTTGATCCAAATCTGTAGAGTTGGTGCCTGTACCCCCAGATATGATTGGCTGTAATTCCACTCCAGGTCTTACGTATAGTAAACCAGTTCCTTGGGGCCCTAAAAGTCCTTTATGCCCTGGTAATGCTAATAGATCAATATTTAGCTTTTCGACATCTATAGGTATATGTCCAGCAGTTTGAGCCCCATCCACCATAAACAACAAGCCATATTTTTTTGCTAGTGCACCTATTTTGTCAATGGGCATAATCGTTCCAGTCACATTAGATGCATGGGTACATACTATCAATTTTGTATTATTCTTTATTTCTTTTTCTATTTTGCGAGGATCAATAAATCCTTCTTTTGAGCAGCTTATAATTGTACTTTCTACTTGATCATTTTTCAGGGCCTCTAACGGCCTTAGCACTGAGTTGTGCTCCATTGCAGTTGTAATTACATGGTCTCCAGGTTTTATTACACCCTTCAAGCCAAGGTTTAATGCAGCAGTTGCATTATTAGTAAACACAATTCTGCTAGAATCAGATATGTTAAATAGAAGACCAATATCTTTTCTGGCCTGATATATTTCTTCCCCAGCCCGAATAGATAGTTTATGCCCAGACCTCCCTGGATTTCCACAATAATGGAGGAGACAATTGTCTATTTCTCTTACCATACCTCTTGGCTTGGGAAATGACGTGGCTCCGTTATCTAGATATATCATACTACACCTCACAGAAACTTTTTTGCATATATAATTGAAGTTCTAATTTCACTATAATTAATCTGAAATTAGTATAAAATCTGCCATGCCAGGTGTTAAGCCTTATGTAGCAGAATCTTATATCTTCATATTATGCAAAAGAAAGCCTCTGTGTCCCTAGGATTCTCTACTTTTTAAGCTAGAAATATGGACGGTCACACAAGTGCCAACAAAGAGTAATATAATAGTTACTATTGTCTTTTTTACTAAAAAAATAGAAATAATTAATCCTATCCAAAGAGTAATGATGGCTCTTATTTTTGCAGCTTTAGGGACGCCAGTTTTATTTTGATAATTATCAATATATACACCGAAATACTTAGAATTTACTAGAAAATTATATGCCTTACGGCTACTTGCAGAAAAACAAATTGCTGCTAATAGATAGAAAGGTGTTGTGGGTAGTACTGGTAAAACAATGCCTATGGTGCCAATTATGAAAGTTAACCAACCAGCACTTAGTAAAAGTATCCTTTTCATAAGCCTCCCCTTTCTTTTTTATGAGTATATGCAGCGAATGCCAGAATTGCCATCTCTCTTAGGCTTCATTTTTCTGATTTGGCTCATCGCCATCTTATGGAATGAGAATACAATTGCAGCTTAATCTGCTTGAAGAATATAGGAGTGAGATAATTTGTTTTAATTTATATTAAATAATATATCACACTTCTTTATTTACTTCATCTGAATGGTGGCATTTTTTATATTTGCTTCTATAAACTGCACAATGCGCATATAAGTTGAGAGACTCCTGTTTTTCTAGTAGATTCTTAATATAGCCTGTAGGATTATTTTAAATTTAAAGGGATAATGTTTCACGTGAAACATTATCCCTGGCTCTTTAATAGTTATACTACTATAACCGCGTATTATTAAGGGCTAACAACATCTCAATGAGTCTTTCTAACTCATCTCTGCTGTAATATTCTATTTCAATTTTTCCACGCTTTGGGCCGTGGTTGATTTCAACCTTTGTTCCAAATACGTTCTTTAGATTCTCTTCCAGCACTAAAAGCTCTCTACTTTTGGCCCTGGCCTTAGCTCTGGTTTTCTTCTCTGATACAGCTTCTTCTTTTCTCGCCAAAGCTTCTACTTCCCTAACGGAAAGACCATTTTTTATAATAAGATGAGCAATTGAAATTTGTTTTTCTGTATCCTTTATGCCTGCTATTGCCCTGGCATGGCCGCTAGAAAGCTGCCCCTCCCTCACCATGCGTTTTACTTCATCAGGCAATTTTAAGAGTCTAAGGGCGTTAGATATGTAGGGTCTGCTCTTACCAACGCTTTTCGATACTTCTTCTTGTGTAAGTCCAAATTGATCAATCATCTGGTTAAGGGCTTCTGCTTCTTCCATAGGATTCAGATCTTCCCTTTGCATGTTTTCAATGATTGACAACAGCATATTTTGTTCATCATCTAGTTCTCTTACTATACAGGGAACTTTTTTTAAGGACGCTTTTCTTGCAGCCCTCCATCTTCGCTCCCCAGCAATAATCTCATAACCAACCTCTGCTTTTCTTACTATTATAGGTTGGATAATTCCGTGCTCTATAATAGAGTCTGATAGCTCTTGGATTTTATCTTCATCAAAGATCTTCCTAGGCTGATTGGAGTTCGGCTTTATTTCATTTATGCTAAGAAGATGTATCATATTTTCATCATTGATTCTTTCATTATCTTCTAAGTCATCACCGGAAATCTCAACATTGTTGAATAAGGCTTCCAACCCTTTCCCCAGGCCTCTGCCCCTTACGGCACTCATTATTGCTCACCCTCCAGTTCTAAGAATTCTTCTGCAAACTCTATATATGCTTCTGCCCCTCGGGACTTTGGATCATATTGAGTAATGGGTAAACCGTAGCTTGGCGCTTCAGCCAGCCTCACATTTCTTGGAATGACTGTCGTGTAAACCTTTTCTCTGAAATATTTCTTAACTTCTTCAACCACCTGAATAGATAAATTGGTTCTTCCATCAAACATACTTAAAATGACACCTTGAATCTCTAATTGTGGATTAAGGTTCTTTTTTACCAGTTCAATGGTGCTCATGAGTTGACTTACACCCTCTAGTGCATAAAATTCACATTGAATAGGTACAAGAACGCTATCTACAGCTGTTAAGGAATTTATTGTAAGCAACCCAAGGGATGGTGGGCAATCAATAAATATGTAATCATAATCTGATTTAATTTTATCTAATGCCTTTTTAAGTCTTTTTTCCCTTCCTTCAAGCTGAACCAGTTCAATTTCAGCTCCGGCCAGCTGCACGCTAGCGGGAATAATATCAAGACCTTTAACATTTGTAGAAAGTATAGCATCCTTAGGTTCAAGCTTGTCATCTATAAGTACTTCATAGGTGGTTCTGCCTAACCCTTTTTTTGATATACCCATGCCACTTGTTGTATTTCCCTGCGGATCAATATCTAGAATAAGTATCCTTTTGCCTTTCATAGCTAAGCAAGCTGCCAGGTTAATATTTGTTGTGGTTTTTCCCACTCCCCCTTTTTGGTTGAAGATTGCAATTGCTTTTCCCAAAGTATTTATCCTCCTCTATACCCTTGTGCCCGTAACCATTTTCTGTTCAACTGTTCTTATTATATATCATAGCACATATGTTTTCCATATATTTTTAATTTTGGATAATGGTATCCTTATTGTGATGATGCAGTAAAGCTAATATTTTCTATTAAATATTTGTTAAAAAGCACCTCACAAGCGCAAACTCCTGCCTACATTTAGGTGTCTTGCGCTGATTGGGTAGCCTGAATTATAATAAGTATTGAAGAGTTGAAGCTGCTTATCATTTTCAACATAAAATATTAATTTTGCATATAATCAATGTAATCAATATAATCATATATTGGCATAAAAAATTTCAATTTGCAACATTAATAGAAATCTATTAATTACAGTAAAAAGGTTTCACGTGAAACATACACATGAAACCTTTTTTTGTTGGATTTTTATGAAACTATTAATATATGGAAACAAATTGCACTAATTAAATTTATTAATCAAATCATATTTAATAAATCTTCTCTTATGCTGGTGAGACTCCACTCTAAAGTGAATTGTATAAAAGTTGAACTCAGCCTTTCTATCCCCTGGCATACAATAAAGGCTTTAAATACAAATATTAGATCATGGGGGATTCTCCAGGAATATAGATATATTGCATTTATATACAGTTACTGGTTACCAGCCAACATAGTTGGTTTATTTTCCTTTTTTGGTATTAATATCCTAAGCTCTAGATGGTCCCCTTTATCCTCTTGATAGTATTTGGCATCTTTTTCAACCTCATGGATGCTTCCAAAAGCCTTCTTTATGGTGTTGATATATATTCTATAATTAATAAACCTTAATTTATCTACCTTTCTCTTTTCTTCTTCTTGTTTGGCCAAAACTTCTTCTATGAGCTTCTCACTTTGCTTTACATTAAGGCCATGAGCAATTATTCTATCAAGAACTTGTCTGCGGATTTTGTCATCCCTTATCTTTAGTAAAGCCCTAGCATGTCTTTCTGTTAGTTGGTTCTCTGTTAAAGCTTCTAGAATATCTGCTGGCAAAGCTAGAAGCCTTATTTTATTTGAAATTGTCGACTGCTTTTTCCCCATTTTTTTAGCAATTTCCATCTGGGTCAGCCCATGTACATCCATAAGCTGCTTATAAGCCATTGCCTCCTCTATGAAATTTAAGTCTTGCCTCTGCACGTTCTCAATTAAGGCCAGAAATGCGGCATCCTTATCATCAGCCTCCTTAATAATTGCCGGTATCATTTTTAGACCAGCCATACTTGCCGCTCTAAGCCTTCTTTCTCCGGCTATCAATATGTACAATCCTTTTCCCCTGCCATCCTTCTTCACTATTATGGGCTGAATCACGCCATACTCCTTTATGGAGTCACAAAGATCACTTAATTCGCTATCGCAAAAAACTTTTCTAGGTTGATCCGGATTAGTACAAATTAGGTCTATAGGTAGCTCTAACTGATCTGGTCTCTTAAAAAACATCATTTTTACCCCCTTGTGTTTAAAATATTGCCAAATTGAGCCACATGAAACTCTATCCCAAGCGTAGTGTATTTTATATGACTGATAATAAGTCATCCCTTTCTAAATAAAAATTATTATAAGTACATATAAATTCGAGTGCACTTCTATAATAACAGAGTGCTTGTCCTCATTAAAAGAAGTTTTCATCAACAAAAAACCTCTGAAATCTTCATTTCAGAGGCTCTTTCGCCGGAGTTCCCGCTTTTCTCGGATATTTCGCTAAGGATTTAGTTGTTTTCTTGATGAAAATTATATTATGATCTAAGTCATATCCATTCATTTCAAAGTTTTTGATTTCCTCAATACTCCCACTCAGCTTTTTGATCGCGCTTTTACTGGAGTTCAGTTCTTCTTCTGCATTTTTGCTTTTATATGCACCAAACCATCCACCTACTCTCACAAATGGAAGGCAATATTCCGATAAAACATTTAGATTGGCAACCGCCCTTGAAAGGCAAAGATCATACTGCTCCCGATGTTCCTTGCTTCTGGCCAGATCCTCTGCCCTTCCGTGGCACAAAGTTACATTTTGAATGCCTAGGCCTTTTGCTATTTCATCTATAATGTTCAGTCTCTTTTTTAAAGAGTCTACAAGGACAAAGCTCTTTTCCGGTGAAATAATTGCCAGTGGTATGCCTGGGAATCCAGCACCTGTACCAATATCTATGATTTTGTTTGCTTCTTGATATTGGAATGCATCATAGCACGTAATAGAATCTACAAAATGCTTTTTAATAAAACCTTCCTTATCTGTAATTGAAGTAAGATTTACCTTTTCATTCCACTCTAAAATTTGTTCCATGTAAGATTGAAACAGTCCAATGGTATTATCATCATAAGGAGCCTTTAGCTTGATCAATGCATCAATGAGTAGATTCATTTGGCTTTATTCTCCTTTGCTTCTCTAAGTATACTAGTAGAACATTAATATCTGCAGGGGATACACCAGAAATCCTTGAAGCCTGTCCTATGGACACAGGCTTTATTTGATTCAGCTTTTGTCTAGCTTCGATTCTTAATGAATCAATCTCTTCATAATCTATGTCTTCAGGTATCTTTTTATTTTCAAGCTTCTTAAATCGTTCGATCTGTTGATATTGCTTGGTCACATACCCTTCATATTTAATCTGCACTTCCAGTTGGGTGGCTCCATGCTGGGAAAGCTCTTCCCTGTCCGGGTCGATTTCCTTTATTTTTTCATAGGTCATTTCGGGCCTTTTCATAAGCTCCGCCAGGGAAATCTTGTTTTGCAAAGGAGCGCTTCCATGCCTTTCAAGAAAATCCTTCACTTCAGAAGGTGTGACATAAATACTCTTTAGCCTTTCCAGCTCCTTTTCCACCGCTTCCTTATTCTTCAGATATCTTCGGTATCGGTCTTCAGAGGCTAGCCCTATTTTATATGATTTTTCAGTCAGTCTTGTATCAGCATTGTCCTGCCTCAAAACTAAACGGTATTCTGCCCTGGAGGTCATGATTCTGTATGGCTCATTGGTACCTTTTATCACTAAATCATCGATAAGAACGCCAATATAAGCTTCCGAACGATCGAGAATAAATGGATCTTTTCCATTTAGCTTTAGTGCTACATTTATTCCCGCCATCAAGCCCTGGGCAGCTGCTTCCTCATAGCCAGAGCTACCATTAAGTTGACCAGCACAATACAGATTTCTAATTCTCCTATGCTCCAGGGTCATCTTTAATTCTTGTGGATCTATGCAATCATATTCAATAGCATAAGCGGCTCTTGTTATCCTTAAGTTTTCCAAGCCTGGAATGGTTCTATAAAACTGAATTTGAACATCCTCCGGTAGACTAGAGGACATTCCCTGAATATAAACCTCGTCTGTATTTAAACCCTCCGGCTCGATGAATAGCTGATGCCTGTTTTTATCTGCAAACCTGCTGACCTTATCTTCTATTGAAGGACAATACCTGGCACCTACGCCCTCAATTTGTCCTCCATATAACGCCGATTTGGAGAAATTATCTCTGATTATTTGGTGAGTCTCCTCATTGGTATAAGTTAACCAGCAGGATACCTGCTCTATATCCAGAGAATCATTCATAAAGGAAAAAGGAACAATCTTCTCATCTCCCGGCTGTTCAATCATCTTTTCAAAATTTAGTGACTGTGCTAAGGCTCTAGCTGGTGTTCCTGTCTTAAATCTTCTTAAAGGAATCCCATGTTTTTCAAGGCTTTCGCTAATCTCCACGGCTGGTGAAAGACCATTTGGCGCACTTTCAAAGGCCCATTCCCCCATGAAGATCTTACTTCTCATGAAGGTACCAGTACATAAAACCACTGCACGGGCACGATAAGCCGCACCGGTTTTTAAAATGACTCCTTTAACCTCATCATCTTCTATCATTAAATCAATTACTTCACCTTGTTTTAAATCTAACTTTTCTTGTCTTTCCAAGGTTTTCTTCATTTCTAGATGATAAATATTCTTATCTGCTTGTGCACGCAAGGAGTGAACCGCCGGTCCTTTAGCAGTGTTAAGCATTCTACTTTGAATGAATGCTTTATCTATATTAATACCCATCTCTCCACCTAAAGCATCTATTTCTCGCACAAGATGACCCTTACCTGTTCCACCAATGGAAGGATTGCAAGCCATCATGGCAATAGCCTCTAGGTTTGTTGAAAGTACTAGGGTTCTATGCCCCATACGAGCAGTAGCAAGCCCCGCCTCACATCCCGCATGGCCAGCTCCTACTACAACTACATCATATTCATCTAATATAAAATATTTCATCTTCATTACCCTATGTCTACCCTAGGTTTTTATTTTCCTAGGCAAAATCTTGCAAAAACTTCATCTATAATATTTTCCGCCACAGAATCACCTATAATTTCCCCTAATAGTTCCCAGCCCCGGCGAACATCTACCTCAATAAAATCTAAAGCCTCATTTCTTGCGGCCATTTCATAGGCATCCTCAATGGCGTCCTTTGCATTCTGGAGTAAGTCTTTGTGCCTTACATTGGTTACAAGCAAGCTATCTTCCTGCCTGACGTTACCTCCATAGACCAAATCTTCCAGCTTATCCTCCAGCTCATTAATTCCAATACTCTCTTTTATCCCTGTTTCTATAACTATAGCTGTAGGAAGCAGCTTTTGTATATCTGATTTAGTTAATACGGTTTTTAAATCTATTTTATTAATAAGGGCAATAATTTTTCTGTTTCCAACGTAATCTATAATGTCATAATCTTCTTGTGATAGAGGTTCGCTTCCATCCAAAATCAAAATGATCAAATCTGCTCGATTGAAGGATGCTTTGCTCTTTTCTATTCCTATTTTTTCTATTGCATCATCTGTTTCACGAATGCCTGCTGTATCTGTAATCTTCACAGGTATATTTCTAATGCTAATAACTTCTTCTATGGTGTCTCTTGTCGTTCCGGGTATTTCCGTTACAATAGCTCTTGATTCTTTCAGTAAAGCATTCATCAAAGATGATTTTCCTACATTAGGCTTACCGATTATAACTACATTTAAGCCTTCACGAATAATCCTACCAGTATCCGCTGTAGCTATTAATTTATCTATATCATCGCTTATCGCTGATAGAGAATTAGTTAAAGAATTATAAGTAATCTCTTCAATATCCTCATCGGGATAATCTAAATTAACAGTGATATTAACCAGTACATCCATTAGCTCACTTCGAATAGCTTTAATCCTCTCAGAAAGCTGTCCTTCCATTTGTCCCAAAGCTACGTTGAAGCTTTTATCTGTTTTTGCACTGATCAAATCCATTACGGCTTCTGCTTGAGATAAATCAAGTCTGCCATTTAAAAAAGCACGTTTTGTGAATTCCCCTTTTTCAGCTAGTCTTGCACCCTTCCTCAAAACTAAGGATAGGGTTTTTCTAAGAGACACAATACTGCCATGACAATATATTTCAACTACATCCTCAGCAGTGTACGTCCTTGGCCCTTGCATATATACTGCTAGTACTTCATCAATCAGCTCTGAATTATCCTTGTCAATGATATTTCCATAGTATAATCGTCTATTGTCGATATTAGATATATCTGGCAGCTTCTTGGGCACAAAAACTTGCCCTAGTATTGATTTGGCTTGATCCCCACTTATTCTAACTATTCCTATACCGCCTTCCCCATAAGCAGTAGCGATAGCAGCTATCGTATCTTCCATTCCCTTTACCTCTTAACATTCTACCCAGTGCTTTAGCACTGCTGGTAGAATTTATACAGAAATTACCCAGCTTTGCTGGCTGTAATTTTTCAGTTAACATTCTATCCAGTGCTTTAGCGCTGTTGATAGAATTTATACAGAAATTACTCAGCTTTAGCTGGCTGTAATTTTTCAGTTAACATTCTACCCAGTGCTTTGTCTTGTCTATAAACCCTAACAGACCGAGGAAGGATTCCCCGGTCTATTGTATTCTTCCCTATTTAAGTTCAATAATTACCCTTCTATAGGGTTCCTCACCTTCACTTCTAGTCCTAACTCTGGAGTCTGATTGTAAAGTGGCATGAATAACCTTTCTTTCGTAAGGATTCATTGGTTCCAATCTGACGTTTTTCCCCGTCTTTACTACCTTTTCTGCCAATCTGTTTGCTAGCTGTTCTAAGGTTCTCTCTCTTTTTTCTCGGTAGTTTTCAGCATCTATCACAACTCTAAGATACTTTTCTCTATCCTTATTCACTACAAGGCTTGTTAAATACTGAATCGCATCTAGAGTTTGTCCCCTTTTACCGATGATAGTACCTGAATCCTTACCATTAATATCTACAAAAATACAATTATCGTTTCCTAGCACGCTTATGTTTAGGTCAAGTCCCATTTTTGTAGTTATATCCTCAAGAAAGTTTTGTACTGTCTTATCCTCAACTTCAACAAGATCTTTAGGCTTCTCTCTTAATATAAAGCTTCCACTATCATATTCTTCCCTGTATTTTCTTGGTCGCTCTCTTCTTCTTTCCTTCTTTATGGTCTTGCTTTGAGAATCCTTCTGGGGTTTTTCTCTTTCCGGCTTCTCCTCTGAATGCAAAACCTTCTTCGTTTCTTTATGGGCTGATCTATTTTTTTTCAAATATGAATCCGTCTTCAAGGCTTCGTCGTCGTTCTCAATGGGCTTTTCAACTTTCTCTTCTACCTTTTTTTCAACCCTGACCTTAGCTAGCTTTGAACCGATTCCGAAAAAACCCTTAGATGGTTCTTCTAAAACTATGACATTAACCTGATCAATAGTTAAGTTCAGATCTATTAGGGCGAGTCTCACGGCTTCATCAATATCTTTTCCCCATTTTTCCGAAAAATCCATATTCACTTTTCCTCCGTCTTTAATTTTTACCCTTCTGAGCAAGCTTTTTGTCTTTCCATACATTTAATGACATAGTTTGGATGATCTGAAAAACCGAACTTACAAACCAGTAAAGGGCTAACCCTGCTGGGAAAGATCGAGCCATCCATACAATCATAATAGGGAAAAAGTATCTCATCATTTTCATCATAGAACCCATAGATGCAACTTCTGCAGTCTGTGTACTTTTCTGTGTTAGAGAAAATGATATAAAAGTAGCTAATCCTGCTGCTATAGGTAATATCCAGGGGTCTGGTTGACTTAGGTCAGGTATCCAAACAAAAGCCTCATGAATAGCCATTAGCATTTCATTGCTATCAATGAAAGTCGTTGGATTTCGTAGTAGAGCAAATAACCCCAAAATAATGGGCATCTGAATTAACATGGGCAGACACCCTCTCGCCGGATTAAATTTTTCTTCTTTGTAAAGCTCCATCATCTTGATGTTTAGAGTTTCTTTGTCGTTTGCATATTTTCTTTGCAATTCTTTCATTTTAGGCTGCAAATCAGCCATTTTTGCAGAATGCTTAATTTGAGATGCATACAACGGAAATAATACGCCTTTTACGATGATAGTAAAAACAATCAGAGTGATTCCATAACTGTCTATAAAACCATACAACAGGCTAAGCAACATACCCAAGGGATTTGCTATAATTCCTATTATCGCGTTCATTCATAATCCTCCTGTCACTCATTTCAGTGGATCGTAACCTCCTAAATGAAATGGATGACATTTTAAAATTCTTTTGACACCATATAAACTGCCCTTTAATGCTCCATACTTTTCTACGGCCTGAATAAAATACTGTGAACATGTAGGGTAAAATCGGCAGCTAGCCGGAAATAAAGGGGATATAAATTTTTGATACCCTTTAATTAAGATGATTATAAGTGTTTTCAAAACATCACCTATTCTAATCTGCTTCGGCTTGTTTACTTTTCTGGTTTATCAATTTTGATTTTTTAAATGCAGATTCCAGAGACTTTTTAACATCTCCACATTTTAAACCAACAATGGTGTTCCTTGCTATGATGATAATATCGTAGCCAGTTTTTAAGCTTTCTTCTAATTCTCTATAGCTTTCCTTTAATAATCTTCGAGCTCTGTTTCTTACAACACTGTTACCGACTTTCTTGCTCGCTAAAAAGGCTGTCCTATTGTAAGGAAGTCCATTTCTTTTATAAAATAAAACGACGTATCTTTCTCCTACCGACTTGCCTTTCTTATAAATGGTCTTGAAATCTTTGTCATTCCGCAAGACATTTGGTTTTAACATGGTATCCTCATAGTCAAAGAGGCAACAAAAGCTATAAACAAAAAGACCACACTTGCGGTCTCTATGCTGACAATACTTTCCTTCCTCTTGCTCTTCTTCTCTTTAATACATTTCTACCGTTTTTTGTTTTCATTCTTTTTCTAAAGCCATGCTCTTTTTTTCTTTGTCTTACTTTCGGCTGATAAGTCATTTTCATGTTTTTTCACCTCCCTCATAGATACTTGCGTAATCTTAATTTCAAAATACGCACAACTACGTGGTAATTATACATTTAAAGCCCTAACGTGTCAATAAATTTAAAAGGCTAAGACAAAAAAGTAATTGCTAAATTTAGACTCCGATCACTTTTTTTACAATTTTTTAACATTTTTCGCTCCTTTAATTACTGTATTATGTATTTATTTACAGCATTTTACTATCAAAAATCTATATGTAGTTATTATTGTTCAAACTTTGCACAATTTTACCCACAAGATGTGGATAACTCGGTGAAAATAATATTTCCCAACAACTTTATTTTAGGTATTGCCTGTGGATAACTATTTTTGTTATTATAGTTTCAGAGTAAACACAAAAAGCATTTATATAAAAAGGATATTCAAATGAAAAATTTAACAGATAACTGGCAAAAAACATTAGAACTATTAAAACCGGAATTAACAGCTGTCAGCTATGATACATGGGTTTCACCATTAAATCCTGTTAGAGTAGATTATGAAGAAAATAAATTATACTTATCCCTATACAATGAAATGGCAAAATCTATCTTGGAAGGCCGATATATTTCCATCATAGAAAGCGCTGTTAAAGAAGCCTTTGGTACAAAATTAAAGGTTCTTTTCATTTTTTCAGAAGAAGAAAAGGATGAAAGTCAAAGTGAAAAGGATGATTTCTTTGAAGGCATGCGAAAAAACTTTACACACGAACTCTATTTAAACCCTAAATATATTTTCAATACATTTGTAGTGGGAAATAATAATAGATTCGCACACGCCGCTTCTTTAGCTGTTGCCGAAGCTCCTTCAAAAGCGTACAATCCATTGTTTATCTATGGAGGCGCTGGCCTTGGTAAAACCCATTTGATGCATGCAATTGGTCACTTTATTCTTCAACATAATTCAAGCAGTAAGGTTTTATATGTTTCTTCTGAAATGTTTACAAATGAACTGATCAAAGCGATCCGTGAAGATAAAAACATCGAGTTTCGAAATAAATACCGTAGTATCGATGTTTTACTTATAGACGATATCCAGTTCATCGAGAAGAAAGAAAGAACACAAGAGGAAATTTTCCACACCTTTAATACTTTATATGAAGCAAATAAGCAAATAATTATTTCCAGTGATAGGCCTCCTAAGGAAATTGCAACCCTTGAGGAACGACTGCGCTCTAGATTTGAATGGGGATTAATTGCTGATATTCAGCCCCCGGATTATGAAACGAGAGTAGCGATCCTTCGAAATAAAGCTGAACTAGAGGGTCTTGAAACAACTGATAGCCTGCTGGAAGTAATTGGTGTCATTGCGGAAAAGATCCAATCAAATATAAGAGAGCTGGAAGGCGCTTTTATTCGGGTGATTGCTTTTGCCAACCTGACCAACCAAAAAATAAATAAAGACCTTGCGAAAGAAGTATTAAAGGACGTATTTTCATCAAAAGACAAAATAATCACACCTGAATTAGTAAAAAAGGTAGTATGTGGACATTTTAATATCAAACAAGCAGATATAGAATCATCAAAAAGGGCTAGAATGTATTCCCATCCAAGACAAATTGCAATGTTCTTATGCCGAAATATGACGGACCTATCTCTTCCTAAAATAGGAGAATACTTTGGAAACCGTGATCATACCACCGTTCTCCATGCTTGCGACAAAATATCTAATGATATTAACACCAATGAATCGTTAAAAGAGATTATTAACGAGTTAAAGAAAACAATCGCTGAAGATTAATAGAAGATTAATAAACAGTTCAAACAACAACTTTTTGATGTTATTAACAGATAAATTTTAAGAATAAGGGTTGAAATTTAATAATCCACAGAAGTTATCCACATATCCACAGGCCCTACTACTACTGTTACTAGAAATATATAAGAAAAAGGAGGCTTTGCCCTATGAAAATCACTTGTAATCAGCAAACACTATCTAAAGCCCTCAACACTGTTTCCAAAGCAGTTAGCTCAAGAACAACGATTCCGATTTTAAAAGGTATATTGATAAAAGCAGAATCTGATAACAGCCTTACACTAAGCGCTACAGATCTTGATTTGAGTATAGATAAAAAAATAGATGTTTCTGTAGAATCCCCAGGTTCTACCGTGGTATCTGCCAAACTTTTTTTAGATATCATTAAAAAACTACCTAATAATGAAATCGAGATAGAAGAGATTGAAAATAACAATATTGTTATTAGATGCCTAGCATCAGAGTTTGTCATTGTTGGCCAATCTGCAGAGGAATTCCCTAACATGGGAGAAGTGGATATGGAAAAACAAATATCCATTGATAAAGAAATTTTCAAAGATATGATAAAAAGAACATCCTTTTCTGCCAGCATTGATGAAGGAAAGGGAATTATTACTGGCGTTCTTATTGAAATGACCAACGAATCATTGAACATGGTAGCCTTAGATGGATTTAGGATGGCAGTGACAAAGGAACCTATCAAAAGCGAAGAAGAAAAAAATATTATAATTTCAGCAAGAATATTGAATGAGATCAATAAAATTATTTCCGACACAGCGGATAATGAAAATATTAGTTTGATATTAGACGAAAAAAAGGCAGTTTGCCTGCTAGATGGAACAAAGGTCGTTCTAAGATTAATGGATGGAGAATTCATCAAATATAAAAGTATTATTCCACAAGAGCATAAAACCACGATAAAGGTAAACAAGATGGACCTTCTTAACAGTATAGAAAGAGCATCTATTCTTTCTAAAGAAGGAAGTAATAACTTGATAAAAATTAATATTACCGGAGATAAGATGATTATCACCTCTCGATCAGAGGAAGGTAATGTAAAAGAAGAAGTTTTTATTGATAAAGAAGGGGAAGACTTGGAAATTGGTTTTAATTCAAAATATATATCTGATGCACTAAAAGTGATAAGTGATGAGGAAATATTACTAGAATTTAACAACAGCGTAAGTCCATGCCTGATAAAACCGCTGGAGGGGTCAGACTTTATTTACCTCGTATTGCCTGTTAGAATCTCAGCCAATTACTAAGTCTAATATTATGCTAAGAACCAGAACTTTTTAGTTGTTAAGGTTACTTATGCATCAAAGGTTTGGCTAATTCTAAATTAAGGTGGCGTTAATGCATTTAAAAGAAATATTAATAAAAAATTTCAGAAATTACCAGGAAGAAAAGGTTACCTTTCATAGAAAAGTTAACATCATAACAGGAAAGAATGCCCAGGGAAAAACCAATCTCCTTGAAGCTATTTATATTATGAGCTTGGGGAAATCCTTCAGAACGAATAAAGATTCTGAAATGATTGGATTTGGAAAAAGTTATTCAAAGGTAAATTCCTTGTTTGAAAAGGATGATCAAGACCTGGAGATGGAAATTATCTATGGGAAAGAAGGTAAAAGCATAAAAATAGATGGTGTAAAAGCAAAAAAAAATATAGAACTTTTAGAAAATGTCTATATAGTTGTCTTTTCACCAGATGATTTAAAGATTGTAAAGGATGAGCCTGAAAAGAGAAGAAGGTTTATAGATAGAGAGCTTTGCCAGATCAAGCCTACTTATTATCGAAATCTAGCGAGATATAAAAAAATATTAACCCAAAGGAATGCTTTACTAAAGCAAGAGAATTTTAAAGAAAATCATCTACTGGTGTGGAATGAAGAACTTGCAGAGTATGGTTCTAGAATTATGCTTGAGAGAAGGGAATTCGTTGAAAAATTAAGCAAGATAAGCAGCACAATAAGCAATAGCATAACAAACCAGAAAGAAGAGATGATTGTTACTTATGATTCAAATATAGAATCAAAAGATAATCTAAAGGACCAAAAACAGGTTTTCTTTCATCGATTAGAGGAAACTCGTGATAATGACTTGTTTAGAAGGAGTACCACAGTAGGTCCTCATAAGGATGATCTAAAAATTTGGCTTCAGGATCTAGATATTCGAAATTTTGGTTCTCAAGGTCAGCAGCGTACAGCTGCATTATCTTTGAAGTTGGCAGAAATCCAGCTAATTAAAGATGAAACAAGCATAAACCCTATATTGCTTTTAGACGATGTATTATCAGAGCTTGACGAGGAAAGGCAAAGATTCCTAATTCATTCTCTAAAAGATGTTCAATTGTTTATAACTACGACAGAAATAAGTGAGGCATTAATGAATAGCTTGCCTGACAGATATATTTTTACTGTACAAAAGGGACGTGTTCAATTAATTTAATTTCATAGCCCCTTTATATATTATATATATACTGATAAAATAAGGTCGAAAATTGGCGATAACACTTTATAAGAAAAACAAACAGGGTGTTATCGTTTATTTTTATCCAAATCCCTTAAATAACTTGTAAAATTAAGGATATCTGGTATAATAAAGGATGCATTTCAAATAAAGTAAGATTTTTAGCAGTCATTCTTATAATGCAAAAATCTAAGGCTAAGAGCAAAAAGTTTTGAAAAATTAACCCTAGTGAAAGTGACATAAAAAAATAATTATAATAGAGGTGATAGATAGGAATGGCAGCAGATACTCAGCAACAACAGTATAATGCGGAGCAGATTCAAGTTCTTGAAGGCCTTGATCCTGTTAGAAAAAGACCAGGTATGTATATAGGGACCACTGGGCCAAGAGGTCTCCATCATTTAGTATATGAGGTAGTAGACAATAGTATTGACGAAGCTTTAGCAGGCTATTGCAAAAATATAAATATTACTATTCAAAGTGATAACTCTATATTGGTAGAAGATGACGGCAGAGGTATGCCTGTAGACATACATCCAAAGTTGAATATACCTGCAGTAGAGGTTATTCATACTGTTCTCCATGCAGGGGGGAAATTTGGCGGTGGCGGATATAAGGTTTCAGGTGGACTCCATGGTGTAGGTGCTTCTGTAGTAAATGCACTGTCTGAAGTCATGGAAGTTGAAATTAAAAGAAACGGAAAGGTTTACCGTCAAACGTATGCAAAAGGAAAAACACAAACACCCCTGATAGAAATCGGTGAATCAACAAAAACCGGTTCAAAAACCATGTTCAAACCAGATCCGGAAATCTTTGAAGAGGTGGATTTTGACTTTGATACTTTAGAGCACAGACTAAGAGAAATGGCATTTCTCAATAAAGGAATAAGAATAAGCTTAAAGGATCAAAGAGAAGGCAGAGAGAGAAGTGAAATATTTCACTATGAAGGCGGAATTAGAGAATTTGTAAAACATCAAAATAAGAATAAAGAGGTTATACATCAAGATGTTATCTACTTCGAAAACTCAAAGAATGAGCACGAAGTAGAAATTGCTATGCAATACACTGACAGATATAACGAGCTGGTCCTTTCTTATGCAAATAATATCAACACCAGCGAAGGCGGCTCCCATATGGTGGGATTTAGGTCTGCCTTGACAAGGGTAGTCAATGATTATGCAAGAAAAAATAAATTTCTAAAAGAAAATGATGAAGCGCTAACTGGCGAGGATGTAAGAGAAGGGCTAACAGCCATTATTTCAGTAAAGCTTCTAAACCCTCAATTTGAAGGACAAACTAAAACAAAGCTTGGAAATAGTGAAATAAGAGGGTTTGTGGAGACGACCACCAATGAAAACCTTACAGCATTTTTGGAAGAAAATCCAAGCCAAGCTAGAATTATTTTAGATAAATGTCTTCGAGCGGCAAGAGCAAGAGAAGCAGCAAGGAAGGCAAGAGAGCTTACAAGAAGAAAAGGCGTATTAGATGGATTGACTTTGCCTGGGAAGCTTGCTGACTGCTCTGAAAAAGACCCTGCTCTTTCAGAAATATTTCTTGTGGAAGGAGATTCTGCTGGAGGTTCTGCAAAACAAGGAAGAGACCGAAGAAGGCAAGCGATTTTACCACTTAGGGGAAAAATATTAAACGTTGAGAAGGCAAGACTAGATAAGATTCTAAATTCCGAAGAAATAAAGAATATGATAACTGCCTTTGGATGCGGTGTTGGAGATGATTTCAATATAGAAAAGCTACGTTATCATAAAATTATAATAATGACGGATGCTGACGTAGATGGAGCTCATATCAGAACTTTACTTTTAACATTCTTTTATCGTTATATGCAGCCCCTTATTGAAGGCGGTTATGTTTATGCTGCCCAGCCGCCTCTATTCCAGGTAAAAAAAGGAAAAGAAGTTTATTATACTTATTCAGACAGAGAACAGGAAAAATTAATGGCTGAACTGGCAGATAAGCCAGGAAAGGCTGTTATTCAAAGATATAAGGGTCTAGGAGAAATGGACTTCCATCAGCTTTGGGAAACGACCATGAATTATGAGACCAGAACCTTGGTACGAATAACCCTTGATGATATAGCTGCGGCAGACGAAATATTTACTACTCTTATGGGGGATAAGGTTCCTCCAAGAAGAAAGTTTATAGAAACTAATGCAAAACGCGTTAAGAATCTAGATATTTAGGAGGTGGATAGGAAAAATGACGACAAATCTATTTGAAGACACAAAAATTGTTCACAATGAAATCCAAAACGAAATGAAAACCTCCTATATTGATTACGCCATGAGTGTTATTGTAGGTCGTGCTCTTCCTGATGTGCGAGATGGCCTAAAGCCAGTTCACCGAAGAATATTATACGGAATGAGCGAGCTTGGCGTAACACCGGACAAACCCTATAAAAAATCCGCACGTATAGTGGGTGAAGTTATGGGTAAATTCCATCCCCATGGAGATAGTTCTATATATGATGCCATGGTTCGATTGGCCCAGGACTTCTCTATTAGGTATCCATTGGTAGATGGCCATGGTAACTTTGGATCTGTTGACGGAGACGGTGCAGCGGCCATGCGTTACACAGAAGCAAGGATGACACCATTTGCTCTCCAGATGCTTCGGGATATTGAAAAAGAAACCGTAGATTTCATGCCTAACTTTGATGAGGAAGAGCAGGAACCTATGGTACTACCTTCCAGATTTCCTAATCTACTGGTAAATGGATCAAATGGTATCGCTGTAGGTATGGTCACATCCATTCCGCCACACAATTTGGGTGAAGTTATTGATGCCACAGTTTGCCTCATTGATAACAAAGAAGCAACTGTTGAAGACCTAATAAATATTGTAAAAGCACCGGATTTTCCTACAGGGGCAATCATAACAGGAAAAAATGCTGTTAAAGAAGCATATAAAACCGGCAGGGGAAAAATTACAGTAGAATCAAAATATGAAATAGAGGAAACAAATAGGGGAAAGCAGCAAATTGTTTTCACAGAAATTCCATATCAAGTCAATAAAGCTAGGGTCATAGAAAAAATCGCAGAGCTTGTAAGAGAAAAAAGGCTTGATAATATTTCTGATATCCGTGATGAATCTGACAGAAACGGTATGCGTATTGTCGTTGAACTGAAGCGAGATGGCAACCCTCATATAATATTAAACAGGCTATTTAAGCATACCCAGCTTCGTGACACTTACAGCATCATCATGATTGCTTTAGTGGATGGGGAACCAAAGCTTCTGAACATCAAGGATATGCTGGTTGAATATTTAAAGCACCAAAAGGAAGTTATTACTAGAAGGACTATTTTTGACCTTAATAAAGCAGAAGCCAGGGCACACATATTGGAAGGGCTACGCATTGCACTAGATCATATTGATGAAATTATTAGGATTATCAGGGAAAGCTATAATGATGCGAAAGTAAGATTGATGGAACACTTTGGTCTTACTGAAATACAATCACAAGCTATTTTAGATATGAGACTTGCAAGATTGCAGGGCCTAGAAAGAGAAAAAATAGAAAATGAATATGAGGATTTGTTGAAGCAGATTGCTTGGTTTAAAAAAGTATTGGCTGATGAAGACATTCTTATGGGGATCATTAAGGAAGAGCTTTTAGAAATAAAAGATAAATTTGGCGATGAGAGAAGGACTGAATTAAAAGCCGATTCCACCGAAATAGATGAAGAAGACCTCATTGAAGAAGAAACTGTTGCTATTACTCTTACTCATTTAGGTTATATAAAGAGAATGCCATTAGACACCTATAAGACTCAAAGGCGTGGAGGAAGAGGCGTAACAGGAATTACCACCAGAGATAACGATTTTGTGAAGGATTTAATCATGACTTCTACTCATGATCACTTATTGTTCTTTACAAATACAGGAAAAGCACATAGAATAAAAGCATATGAGATTCCTGAAGCCAGTCGAACTGCAAGAGGAACTCCTGCTGTAAACTTCTTGAATCTGATGCAGAGAGAACGAATTTCAGCTGTAATTCCTATTCAGAGTTTCGCAGAACAAAAGTACCTAATCGGTGTGACAAAGCAGGGAATGATTAAAAAGACTGCTCTCTCTGAGTTTGAGACAAATCGGAAATCAGGAATTATCGCTTTAAAGCTGAAGGAAAAGGATGAACTAATAGGCATCAAGCTAACTACAGGTACCAGTAATGTGATGGTAGTTACAAAGAAAGGCAAATGTATTTGTTTCTCTGAAGAAGATGTTAGGCCTATGGGCAGACTTGCCGGAGGCGTCAGGGCAATCAGTCTTGATGAAGGCGATGAAGTTGTATCCATGGAGCTTGCAGATAAAAATGAAGAGCTGCTGGTTGTCACAATGAATGGGTATGGAAAGAGAACTCCTATAACAGAGTATAAGATTCAAGCTAGAGGAGGAAAAGGACTTTTGACTTATGATAAGTCAAAATTCAATAAGACCGGTGAGTTAATAGGAGCCTTAGTCCTCAATGAAGATGATGAAATTCTTCTAATCAATTCTGATGGAATTATCATTAGAATTCGAGCAGATGAGGTGTCCAAGCATAGCAGGACGACTCAAGGAGTCAAAATCATGAAAGTGGAAGAGGATGCAGAAATTGTTACCCTTGCCAAGGTAATAAAAGAAGACGAGGAAGAGGACGAAAACAATGATGATAGCTCCGGTGAAAATGGGAATATTCAATTGAGTCTAGATACAGAGTAGTCGTTTGAGAACCTCTCCTATAGGGTATGAAGTTGAGGAGGAAGTAAAATGTCTCTTATAATGCAGAGTATGTTTAATGAAGAAAATAAAAAGTGGGATTTAAAAGCCGTAGGTGAAGTGGATATTTCAACAGCCCCACAATTAAGAGAAGCCCTAGATAGCGTTTATCAGGAAAAACAAGCAGATATTAATCTGTATTTAGATGAGCTGAGCTATATTGATAGCACTGGGCTTGGTGTCATTATTGGTGCATATGGAAGAATGCAAAAAAACAAAAATAAGATAACCATCTTAAATCCCAAGCAAAACATTAGAAAGCTTCTCAGCATTACAAACCTTGACAGGATACTTTGCTCGGAAAATTAAAATCCCTAGAAAGAGGAGAAGAAAATGTCAGATGTATTAAAATTTTCAGTCCCTGTAAAGCCCGAATATGTTAGAATGATCAGATTAGCAGTATCTTCCTTAGCTAACTGCGCTGGTTTGGATATTGAGGCGATTGAAGATATTAAGGTTGCAGTTTCAGAAGCATGTACCAATGTAGTCCGCCACTCAATGCCCAACTGTTTTGACGCCTATGAAGTAGCTTGCGAAATTTGTAGCGACAAGTTTACAGTATGCATTGCGGATCAAGCGGGAGGGTATGATGTTTCAAAATATAAACCGCCTCAGATGGATAACCCTAAAGAAGGCGGACTAGGAATATTTGTGATCAAAGCCCTGATGGATGAAGTGCATATCGCATCAGAAGTAGGAATTGGTACAAGTATCAGGATGGTGAAATATATAAATCGTTAGTGAGGGGAAAATAGATGACCTCAGGTGATATAAATAATAAAGAACTTTTTGAAGAGTATCGAAAAACCGGCGATATTCAGCTCCGTAACGAGCTTGTTGAAAAATACCTGTATATGGTAGATATTCTTGTTAGAAAATATTTAAACAAAGGCGTGGAATACGAAGATTTATACCAAGTAGGTTCCATGGCCTTGGTTTTTGCTGTGGAAAGATATGATCCATCAAAAGGTTATGAATTCACCAGCTTCGCCACTCCCACTATTATAGGTGAAATAAAAAGATATTTCAGGGATAAGGGCTGGGCAATTAAGGTTCCAAGAAGATTAAAAGAAATATCATCTCAGCTTACCCCTGCCAAGGAGGCTCTATATGGCCAGCTTTCTAGGATGCCCACCGTTTCAGAGATGGCAGAATACATGGGTTATTCTGAAGATGAAATCCTGGAGGCCATGGAAGGCGGACAAGCCTATAGCACATATTCCCTAAACCAGACCTTTGATGATGGCGGAGAAGAAGGTGAAGGCACAGTGCTTGAAAAATATACTGGCAAAGAAGAGCAAGGTTATGATAGCTTTGAAAATGCTGAGCTGATTAAAGGAGTATTAGAAAACTTTACAGATAAAGAAAAAGATGTCTTTTTTAAGCGGTTTTTTAGCAATGAGACCCAGCAGGACATAGCTGACAGCTTGGGAGTTTCACAAATGACGATTTCAAGGCTAGAAAAAAAGATTAAGGAAAGATTTAGAGAAGCAATTAGAGCATAATGAAAAGTATCTCAGAAAAACAGCGGGAGGATAAAGTGGTAAAGCGAGTTTTTTCAGGCGTTCAGCCCACAGGAAATATACACATCGGAAATTATTTAGGAGCATTGAAACAGTTTGTAGAGCTGCAGGAGGAGAATGAATGCATTTATTGTATTGTAGATCTGCATTCTATTACGGTACCACAAGATCCCGAAACCCTTCGAAGCAATATCCTTGATGTTGCCGCACTTTACCTGGCTGTAGGTTTAGATCCTAAAAAATCTGTGGTATTTGTACAATCGGATGTCCCCGGACACAGTGAGCTTGCTTGGATTCTCACCTGTAATTCTTATACAGGAGAGTTATCCAGAATGACCCAGTACAAACAAAAGAGCAAAGGAAATGAATCTGCTCCCACAGGGCTTTTTACTTATCCTGTGCTTATGGCAGCCGATATTTTACTATATGACACTGATATTGTTCCTGTAGGAAATGACCAAAAGCAACACATTGAAATAACAAGGGATCTGGCTCAGAGAGTAAATAATAAATACGGTGAGACTTTTGTTATTCCTGATGGTAGGTTTTTGAAAGCTGGAGCTCGTATTATGTCATTGGATGATCCTACTTCAAAGATGAGTAAGAGTGCAGAAAACCCTCACAGCAGAATCTCTCTGTTGGATGAGGAAAGTAAAATTAAAAAGTCCATAATGAGGTCTACCACAGACTCAGAAGGGACCATTCGTTTTGATGAAATAAATAAACCGGGTATTAGCAATTTATTAAATATTTACAGTGCCTTTTCAGGACTGGATATAAAGGATATTGAGAAAAAGTTTGAAGGTTGCGGCTATGGCGCCTTCAAGAAAGAGTTAGTTGAAGTAACCATTGATGCCTTGAGGCCTATTAGACAACGATATGATGAGATCAGGAATTCAGAGGAATTAATAAAAATCTTAAGGGATGGCGGCGAAAAGGCAAATTCACTGGCAGAAAAGACCATGAAAAGAGTAAAGGATAAGTTTGGGCTAGGGTTAAAATAATATTAACACACTGGGTTTGTCCAAAATGGTAGGATGTCAGTAGTATGACCTGATGAAAATGGGTCAAAATATATATTGCGTATACAAAGCACTGAGGATGCTGAAAATTTCGCACATCCAAGGTGCTTATTTAACATTATAGGAAATAATATTAACCAATCTATAAAAAAAGAGAAATATTTTCGTTAATAAAGCTTTTTTCTATTGCCTTTACATTATCATTAGAGGTATAATGTTGAACAAGATTTGTAAAAAATAATTATTATAGAGAAAATATATTAAAATTATGTGTCAAAAACATACTTTATGATAGATTTGGAGCAATTAATATCGATAAAAAATTATATTAACATATGGGGGTAGTCAATGAAACAATTATCAGAAAAGATGCTTGGAATGCAACCATCATCCGTAAGAAAGCTAACAAAATATGCAGATGAAGCAGTAGCTAAAGGAAAAAAGATATATCGTTTGAATATTGGGCAGCCGGATCTCCCCGTGCCTCAAGAATATTATGATCATATCAGAGCCTTTGATAAAAGAACCGTAGAATACATGCCATCTAATGGCATTCCAGAGCTTCGTGAAGCAATAGAAAAATATTATAGGGAAACAGGAATTAATATTGATAAAGATCATATTGCCGTTACCACAGGAGGTACAGAGGCTGTTCTTTTTACGCTCTTGGCTTTAACAAACCAAGGGGATGAGATTATTGTATTTGAGCCTTATTACTCAAACTATAATACATTCTTTACTATTACGGGAGCAGAACCGGTAGCTGTTACAACCTACGCGGAAAATGGTTTCCATTTTGGACGGGAAGAGTTGGAGGAAAAAATTACAGATAAAACAAAGGCTATTTGGGTCACCAGCCCTGGAAATCCAACAGGAACCGTTCTTACAAAGGAAGAGGTTCGAATAGTAGCTGACTTAGCCAAGGAGCATGACTTATATATCGTAGCAGATGAAGTATATCGTGAAATGGTTTTTGACGGGAGAGAAATTACCAGCTTCGGCTTCTTAGAAGATATCCATGACAGGTTAGTTATTATTGATAGTGTATCAAAGAGATTCAATGCTTGTGGTGCAAGAATCGGTGCTGTGCTCACGAAAAACGATGAGATATTTGGTATAATTTCAAAGCTTTGTCAAGGACGTCTTGCTACCTCTACCATTGAGCAGTATGGAGCTGTGGGGCTTTATTCTACTGGAACCAGAGTGATTAACGAAATCAGAGATGAATTCCAAAGAAGAAGAGATGTGGTCTATAAAAACCTGATGAATATTCCGGGAATCGTATGTGAAAAACCAGAGGGTGCCTTTTATGTAGTGGCTAAGCTTCCTGTTAAGAACACTACAGAATTCCTTATCTGGATGCTGGAGGAGTTTGAAGTGGATGGTGAAACCGTTATGGCTGCACCTGCAGACGGATTCTATGCAACAGAAGGACTTGGATTAGATGAAATCAGAATAGCTTATGTTTTAGAACCAGAAAAATTAGAAAGAGCTATACAAATTCTAGCAATGGGAATAGAAGCGTATAATAATAGATAAGTTAGACAGCCAAAGACCGAGAGATGAATGGCCGTGGCCGCAGCCACGGCCATTCATCTCTCGGTCTTTGGCTGTTTATTTGGTTGACGAAGAAGAATTGAAGGGATAATATAAAGAAGAAAAGATGATAAAAAGGGATATTAATTTGATTTAAGGGAGGGCTCGTGATGAAAAAAGTTATTGTATTGTCACATTGCATTCTTAACTCCTTTTGTGAGTTGGATAAACCGTCCAATAAGAAGCTATTCGATCAATTAGTTGTTTCTTTAATCAATGATGGGATAGGGATTCTTCAGCTTCCTTGTCCAGAGCTAAGTTATCAAGGCCTAAATAGAAAATCCATCACACCTCAGGATGATAATGCTGAAGATTATAGGCTTTTCTGCAGAGAAATCCTGGAAAGCACAATAAAGGATTTAAAGGAATACCACAAAAATGATATAGATGTTGTTAAGCTAGTGGGTATTGAAACCAGCCCCTCCTGCAGTGTTATAGACCCTGAAAGTATTATGATGAAAGAGCTAATTTCGGAAATGGAAAAAGAGGGGATTACATATTCAAGGATTGATATGCCACATGATCCAGTCTCTAATATAGAGGAATTTATAGAAGAAATATTGGCATAATATTGGAAAAACTGCCAGAGACCGAGAGATGATTGGCTGGCGGCCGCCAGCCAATCATCTCTCGGTCTCTGGCAGGTAAGAGGTGTGTTATTAAATGCAGGGTAAAAAGTTTCGCAGAAGAAGATTAAAAGACCAATATTATTTGAGATCTAATAGAGAGCTAGATACAATACTAGATGCTCTACACGATGATATATTGATAGCTGATAGCAAAGGCAAAATTATTAAGGTGAGTCGAAGCTTTGAGAAGGTATACGGAATTGCCGAAGAAGATATTATTGGCAGGACTGTTTATGATGTTGAAAAAGAGGGGATATTTCGCCCTTCAGTTATAGCCAAGGTTCTTGAAAAGGGTGAGAAGATTACCCTAAGGCAAAAGAATAATCTTGGAAGGGAGCTTGTGGTCACCGCCACACCCATTAGAAATAGGCAGGGCGAGATTACCAAGGTTGTCAGTTTTACCAGAGATTTGACGGACTTTTTAGCCTTACAAGAACAATATGAAGAATTAGAAAGTAAGATAGAAGGGTATACCGCAGAAATTGAAGAACTACGGAGAAATACCATCACCATTGACGGTATTGTAGGGAAGTCCCATGGGATTCGGCAGGTCATAGAGACCATTAACAGAACGGCTAAGTTTGATGTTAATGTTTTATTGTTAGGCCCTTCTGGTGTAGGAAAAACTATGTTTTCTAAAATCATTCATCAGAGAAGTAATCGAAGCAAGGGACCATTTATAGAGTTAAACTGTGCTGCTATCCCGGACAATTTATTAGAATCTGAGCTTTTCGGGTATGAGAAGGGATCTTTTACAGGAGCTGCCAGCCAAGGAAAAATAGGATTAGTTGAGCTTGCTAATGGGGGAACTCTTTTCTTAGATGAGATATCTGAAATACCTCTTAGTCTGCAGGCAAAAATATTGAAATTTGTACAGGACAAAACAATCACCAAGGTAGGAGGCACAAAAGAAATTCATGTAGACTTTAGGTTGATTGCTGCTTCAAATAGAAACCTAGAGAGGTTAGTAGAGGAAAATAAATTTAGAAAGGATTTATTTTATCGATTAAACGTTATAACCATCTCAATACCTTCTTTAAAAGAAAGGAAAGAGGATATTATTCCTTTGACCTTCTATTTCTTAGATAAATTCAATGAAAAGTATGGACTAAATAAAAAACTCCACCCCCATACCATAGACCGGCTATTATCCTATGAGTGGAGCGGTAATGTACGTGAGCTTGAAAACACAATGGAGCGCATCATACTCATATCTGAAGGAGATGTGATTCATAAAGATGTGCTACCTAAAAGTCTCTCCTTATATCACAGTGGATTAGATACTAGTAGGAAGAGTGTCACTGTTAGCAATTTAAAAGAAGCTTTAGAGGAGTTTGAAGGGGAAATCATAAGAGAAGCCTATTCTACCTACGGCACCACCGTTGATGTGGCCAAGGCCCTAGAAATCAGCCAACCTACTGCTGCCCGAAAAATAAAAAAATATATTGGCCAGGATATCAGTGTTTAATAATAATTGCTTTCATTGCTTTCATCTGTATTCACAATAGAATAAACTATTCAATAATGAATAATGTATTAAACTATTTGACACTGTTAGAATAGTCATATAATCAGAAAAATCTGTAGCTTTGTTTATTCAATAATGAATAATAAAGCTACATTTTTATTACCAAGGTGCTCGAAGATTATCGAAAAATAGCCTTTTTAACCATTGGCACGGCTTTTGCTATTATTAAGAGTAGAACTTATTTATTTAACTATGGTTAAGTTATTACAAATCAGTGTACAGTAAGTACAAAAGTAGGAGGATTTCTATGGATAACAACAATGTTATTACATCACGGAAAGCAATCGCAGATAGGCCTATTACAGTGATTTGTCTCGTTCTGGTTTTTGCTTTTGTAGGCTTTATGAGCCTAAAGCCGGATGAGACACTAGTGGTTGTGCAGAAGGCATTTGATGTCGCAACTGCGATTATGGGCATACCTATCTTGTGGTTTGTCTTCATTGGACTTTTCGTCAGCTTATACATAGCGTTGAGCAAACACGGAAATGTAAAGCTGGGAGAAGGAGAGCCGGCATATTCCATGTTTAGCTACATTGCTATGATGATTTGTGCGGCTTTGGCTGCCACTGCTGTTTTCTACTCCTTTGTGGAATGGTCTTATTATTATGCTGATCCAGCCTTTAGTATTGAACCTTTCTCTCAGGAGGCAGCAGAACTTTCATTACCTTATGCGTTTTTCCATTGGGGATTCAGTGTTCAGGTTGTGTTCGTATTGACAGCAGTTTCTCTCTCATACGCTTTCTATGTTAGAAAAATTCCAGTATTAAGAATAAGTGCTGTTTGCGAGGAAATGTTAGGAAATTTCAAATATCGTAAACCCCTTGGAAAGCTTATCGATGCCCTAACTATCTTAAGTATCGTAGGAGGAATGGGGGTTTCCCTTGGAGTAGGTATTCCTCTAGTTAGTGCTGGTATTGGAAAAATTTTTGGTATAGGGCAAACCTTTACGCTTAATCTAGTTGTTCTTGTGATCATTGCTGTTATATTCTCAATATCTTCCTTTGTTGGAATTGACAGGGGGATGAAGAGATTAAGCGACTTGACATTATATTTGGCTATATTATTTATTGCATTTATTTTCATCGCAGGTCCAACTGGGTTTATTGTGAAGAACTTTACCAACAGTATGGGGCTTATGATTACTAATTATGCTAAGATGAGCTTATTTACAGATCCAATTGGTAACTCGGGCTTCCCAGAGTTAAACACTATATTCCTATTTACATTAGCGTTGAACTATGCTGCCTTAATGGGTATTTTTATCACAAAAATTTCAAAGGGTAGGACCATTCGAGAAATGATTTTGACTTGCCTAGGAGGAATCAGTATCGGAACATGGATTATGTTTGGTATTAACGGAGGCTTTACCATGCATTCTGAATTGTCTGGTGAAGTATTGTTGACAGAAGCTGAAACAGCGCAAATTGGACTTTTTGAGGCTCTTGGAACCTTACCGGGGGGAGGTTTAATTATACCTATTGTATTTACTCTTATAACTGTTGGATTCCTTACAACCTCACTAGACTCGGCATCCTTCACTCTTGCAGCATCCGCAACGAAGCAGCTTGATGAAAATGGAAACCCAGGTTCCAAATTCCGGTTAATGTGGTGTGTGGCTCTAGCATTGGTTCCGCTAAGCATCATGTTTGCTGGTGCACCTTTTACGGCTATTAAAACGATTTGTATTGTTTTATCAGTACCATTCTTATTTGTCATTATTGGCATGCTCATTGGATTGTTCAGATGGTTTAAGGAAGATGGAAATTAAGCCTACTGAGCAAGATAATAGAACCCAATTAACAACTAATTTAATAAAATTTTTTTAAAGATAGAGGAAGGAGATTCATATTATGACTAAATATCAACCACCAGAAATATCTGCACCAAGATTTGGAGGAATAAAAACCTTTATGAGGTTACCAAATGTACAAACTACCGAGAACGTAGATTTTGCAATTATTGGTGCACCCTTTGACACAGGTGCTAGCTATAAAACTGGCGCTCGTTTCGGTCCAACAGCTATTAGAGAGGCATCTACATTAATGCGTAATTACAGCATGAATCTAGATGTGAACATTTTCGACCATCTTTCCGGTATAGACTTTGGAGATGTAAATGTTACACCAGGATACATTCATGAAACCTATAAGCAGATTGAAGAAGGAATACAACCTTTCGTGGATGCAGGGGTAGTTCCAATCGTAATGGGCGGTGACCATTCTATCACCCTTGCAGAATTAAGAGCCGTAGCGAAAAAACACGGTCCGGTAGCGCTGGTACACTTTGACTCTCATCTTGATACCTGGGACAATTACTGGGGAATGAAATATACTCACGGAACACCATTTAGAAGAGCATGTGAAGAAGGATTAATTGATACAGCACACTCTATCCAGGTTGGTATCAGAGGCTCTCAATATGGACCTGAAGATGTTCAAGGTTCCATTGACCTTGGCTTCGATGTATTGACTGCAAATGAGTTACATAAAATCGGAATTGAAGCAGGAATTGAAAGAATCCAAAAAAGAGTTGGCGATGCAAAAGTATTCCTAACCTTTGATATTGATTTTGTTGACCCATCAATGGCCCCTGGAACAGGCACCATCGAGGTAGGTGGATTTAGCGGAATTGAAACCATGAATCTAATTCAAGGACTTAAAGATGTAAACATTGTGGCAATGGACATGGTAGAGGTTCTTCCAATCATCGACCCAGCTGGAATGACAGCTTACATGGCAGCTAACATCATGCATGAAGTAATTTCAATCCTTGCATTACAAAGAAAAAACGGCAAACGCTAATAAGAAATAAAATAAAACCAAATGAAACGGTGAGTCGAGTTGACTCACCGTTTTTTTTAGAAACCTGCCAGAGACCGAGAGATGATTAGCTGTGGCTGTCAGCCAATCATCTCTCGGTCTCTGGCAGGTTTTTTACTTTTATGGTATGATTAATTATTAATTATAGAGCTAAAGGACCAAGCAAAGCTCGTGAAATTGGAGGAGGCCCATGAAAAAAATTCTAAAGAATTTAAGCTTTATGGCATGGTTATGTATTAACTTAAGAAAATTGCGTGAATATGAAAAAAATATAAAAAAGGCCAGAGAAAACGGCGATGTTGTCTTTGAACGAGAAAACATACTAAAATCTACAGTTAGCTGGGGCGGAGATATAGTAAAAAAATTAAACGTTAAGCTAAATGTAACGGGCCTAGAAAACATACCTGATGGCCCAGTTGTCTTTGTTTCCAACCATCAAAGCTATGCTGATATCCCAATATATTTCGCAGCGATAACTACAAAGCAATATGGATTTGTTGCTAAGGATGAGCTATCAAAACTTCCTTTTTACGGGAGCTGGATTAGGAATATCCGCAGTGTATTCATTGAACGTGGAGATGCCCGCGCTTCCCTTCGAGCAATTGAAGAAGGAATTGGGCTTCTAAAAGAAGGGTTTTCCTTGGTAATTTTCCCAGAAGGAACTAGAAGTAAGGGTGGAGAGATGGGAGAGTTTAAAAAAGGTAGCTTAAGGTTAGCCACAAAGCCGAAGGTTCCAGTGGTTCCAATAACCTTAAATGGTACTTATAAAATTTTTGAAGAAAAAGGCTATATAAATTCAGCCACAGTAGATTTTGTCATTCACCCGCCTATTGAAACCAAGGATCTAAGCAAAGCTGAAGCAAGCAACCTGGCGGAGAGTGTGGAGAAAATTATAAGAGAAAAGCTGGATGAATTGAAGTAAAGCTGTTTGACCAGCCGGAAGACCGAGAGATGAATGGCACGGCCACGGCCAATCATCTCTCGGTCTTATGGCTGGGGGTCTTATGGCTGGTGATTTCTTTAGCAATTTGCTCTGGGGTTTTGCCGTCAATGTGAATGGTATAGAAAGCCGTTTCCTCATAAAGGGGCTTTCTTTTTTCATATTGACTTAAAAATCTGTTACGACTTTGTTCTTCATCTTTTTCCTGAGAAAAGGCAAGGGGCCTGTTTTGATCCCCCTTTACTCTATCAAAAAGGATGTTAGGATCACCATTTAAGAAAATGGTGCACTGGGTTTTTAATAGCTCTCGGTTTAATTCATCTAAAATAATTCCACCGCCACAGGAGATCACCATTTTGGTATCCGGCTTTTTAGGGGTGCAAAGCTGATTCAACAGTGCCGACTCCTTTTTCCGGAATTCCTTCTCTCCATATTCAGAAAAAATAGTGCTAATGGAAATGCCTTCGGCTCTTTCAATTTCTTGGTCTATATCCATGAAGGAAAATCCCATTTTACGGCTTATAATCTTACCAACAGTGGTTTTACCTGATCCCATATAGCCTATTAGAAATATACGATTGCAGTCCATCCCCTTTTCCTCCTGATAATCTATAACTCTTACTTTTTTTGGAATAACGACTTGTTCAGTAGGCCATAGTTGTATTATACTGTTACTGGAGATATCATTATACAATAAATCTAATGGTATGAAAAGGACGGCGGAGGGGTTGCTGCCACGAGTAACAGAAGGTAAAGGGTGGTATACTATTTATAAAAGAGATGGGGGATTGAGTATGAGAATTATAAAAGCAAAGAACTATCAGGACATGAGCAGAAAGGCTGCCAATGTTATAGCAGCGCAGGTAATACTAAAAGAAGATTCAGTTTTAGGACTTGCAACGGGCTCAACTGTGATAGGCATATATGAGAGATTGGCAGAAGGCTATCAGGAGGGAGACCTGGATTTTTCTAAGATAAAATCAATAAACCTAGATGAATATGTAGGCCTTCCAGTTACCAATGAGAACAGTTATCGATATTATATGAATACCAATCTGTTTGACCACATCAATATACCACTAGAAAATACTCACGTACCCAATGGCTTGGCGGAGGATCTTGAAGCTGAATGCAAAAGGTACGATGAAAATATTGAACGCTTAGGAGGTATTGACCTTCAACTGCTAGGTCTTGGTCATAATGGCCATATAGCCTTTAATGAGCCTTCTGATGAGTTTCCAAAGCAAACCTATTGTGTAGAACTGAAAGAAAGTACCATTGAAGCAAATTCAAGATTTTTTGAAAACAAAGAGGATGTGCCAAAGAAGGCCATCACTATGGGTATTCAAACAATCATGAAAGCAAAAAGGATTCTCCTATGTGTAAGTGGAGCGGCGAAAGCAGAAATCTTGAAAAAGGTGCTTACAGGCCCTATTACTCCTCAAGTACCGGGCTCCATATTGCAGATTCATAACAACGTGATCGTGATTGCTGACGAAGAGGCCATGTCAGAGTTATGAAATTAATCATCAATGGATAAGATATAGTGTTAGAGTTACAAGAAAGAGAAAGAAGTAGAGGTGAAAAATGAAGGAACCTGTATTAATCGTAATGGCAGCGGGGATGGGAAGTAGATATGGGGGATTAAAGCAAATTGATCCAGTAGGCTCTGCAGGAGAGCTTATTATTGATTTTTCCCTCTATGATGCTGTAATGGCAGGCTTTAAAAAAGCCATATTCATTATAAAAAAGGAAATGGAAGAAGATTTCAGAGACCTTATGAAGGATGGCGCAGATCGGTTTATTGATATCGAATATGCTTTTCAAGATATCAATGACCTTCCTGAGGGCTATGAGGTTCCAGAGGGTAGAGTAAAGCCTTGGGGAACCTGTCATGCAGTATTATCTGCCAAACACCTGGTAGAGGGTCCCTTCGCAGTAATCAATGCAGATGATTACTATGGTGCGGGAGCTTTTCAAATTATGTATGATTTCTTAGCTAAGGCTGAGAGCAGGGATCCCTATTCATTCTGTATGGTGGGCTATAAGCTTGAAAATACGCTGACTGAAAGTGGCCATGTTGCTAGAGGAGTCTGTGAAATCACAGAAGACGGATACTTGTCAGAGATAACGGAAAGAACGAAAATCATGTGGCGTAATGGAGAGATACAATATGAGGAAGAGGATGGAACATGGGTGTCTGTAGCTGAAGGAAGAACAGTGTCCATGAACTTCTGGGGATTTACCACAAGTATGATGAAAGAAATGGAGGAACGCTTTCCTGCATTTTTAGATAAGACCCTTGTAGAAAACCCCTTGAAGGGGGAATATTTCCTACCCCTAGTTGTGGATCAGCTCCTCCAAGAGAAGAAGGCCACTGTTAAAGTACTGCCATCAAGGGATAAATGGTATGGTGTGACCTATAAAGAAGACAAGCAATCTGTAGTAGATGCACTTCAGTCTATGAAGGATAAAGGCTTATATCCTGAAAAGCTTTGGGGCTAGAACTTAGGAATCATAGGCTTTAGTTACTTCTAGATAAGATTCATTAGTGTAAAGTAGGTATTTATGTATAGAGTTGGTTTTGATATTGGTGGGACGAATATAAAAGCAGGTATCGTGGGAGAGGATTTAAAAATCCTCTCCCATCGTAATATACCCTTTCCCACCGGTGAAAGCTACAAGAAGGTTGTAGCTTTATTGGCAGAACTGGTAAAGGACATGGCTAAGGATCTTCAAGTGCCTGTTATGGAGCTTGGTACCATAGGCATTGCTGTTCCTGGATCCATAGATGTTACGGAAACTATTGTTATTCATGCCCATAATCTTGGGTTTCAGAATGCACCTATAAAAAGTGAAATGAAAGAATATTTTCCCCATAGCTCAATTTATTTAGCAAATGACGCCAATGCAGCTACCTTGGCAGAGCTTTATGCTGGAGCCTTTCGAGGGTGTAAAACAGCCGTTCTCCTTACCTTGGGTACAGGTGTAGGAGGAGGGCTCATTTTGGGCGGACGGCTGTTTAATGGAGGCATGAATCACGGTGTGGAACCTGGCCACATGATTATCTCTAAGGATGGACCTCTTTGTAGTTGCGGGAATCGAGGCTGTATAGAATCTCTGTGCTCCGCTACCTGGCTTGTAAATCAGGGAGAGATAGTTATAAAGGAGCAGCTAGAGAGCCTGATTTTTAGTAAGGCTAATGGATTGCCGGAGCAGGTGACTGCAAAGATGGTAATAGACAGCGCAAAGGAAGGAGATAAGATCGCCAGGGAAATTTTTAATTATTATATTGAATCCCTAAGCGCTGCTGTCTCCTCAATCATTAACTTATTAGATCCTGAAGTTATAGCTCTCGGGGGTGGCGTGAGCTTGGCTGGAGATTTTCTTTTTGACCCATTGAGAGAGAGGGTTCAAGAAAAATGCTTCCATAAGGTGGCCCATAAAATTGTACCAGCTCAGCTTGGAAATGATGCAGGGATTATTGGGGCAGCTATGCTGGGGGATGAAGTGCATGATGATAAGGTAATAAAGAAAGAATCTTAGGACTAAATGAACATATGTTCGGAATTAACTTGAAAATCATCATACTTTATGATAGACTATAGAACCAAAGCACTGAAAGTAATATCATAGAACATATATCTTGATCGTAAAGAAAAAACAAAGATTTAGGCGCTCCTCTATATGTAATGGAATAGCTCATGCGTGAGTTTTTATCGGACTCGATGCAGGGCTATTCCAATTTATTTGCTCTATTTTAAAGCCATCAAAAGTAGGATTAAAAGTGTAGAAGTTTTTAGAATTAAATCGATCTGTAACAATTCGCAGGGATTCTCCAAATAGTTTGAAAGATCCCTTCGAAGTGAGAAAATTCTTTGATGCCAAAATGTGATCAGTGACAATCTATTGTATTAACAACATCCTTCTTTTGAGCCTTTTGCAGTAAAAGTATTAGCAGCAGGTAAGAGTGGTAGTACTTAACATCTACTCTACTAGTATTTTCTCCAATAAAGAAATAAACTCCTGATCATATTTTCCTTTATCATACTTTAGAATCATGATTGCTTCATTTATTTCTTGAGTCGTTCTATATGGCCTGCCGGCTGTTAATGTATCAAAAGCATCGGCAATCATTACAATTCGGGCGTTGCGACTTATTTCGTCTCCCTTTAGACCATTTGGATATCCTTTTCCGTCGCATCGCTCATGATGCTGCATAACGATATCCATACATCCTTTCGGTAGGCTCGTTCCTAAAGAACTTGTTCCTAATTCACAATGCTGTCTGACTAGAGCCATCTCCATATCCGTCAAGCCTTCAGGCTTTTGTAAAATAGGCTTTGGTATTAATAGCTTGCCTACATCATGCAGCAGAGCACCCAATCCCATATTAAAAAGCTCTTTATCATTGTATCCCAATTCCGCAGCTATCAACATGGAAATCATGGCAACATCAATAGAATGTGTATATAGCCAGTCCACATAATTACTCAAAGCGTTAATATGGATCCACCACGGCTCAGCTTTAGACTCAAATACAATATTGATTAACATTTCATTGGTTCTCTCGAATAAAGGATTATTATTCGTTTTAATTCTTCCAACCAGCTCATTGCCAGAGGGGAGAACGTTGCTTTGTATGTCCTTTGAGGCAGGAATTACATTTTGCTTATTACCAGGACTGTATAATCTTTCTGGACCGTAATTTCCGATCCTTTCTAGCCTTCTTTTTGTACTATTTGTTATTTTTTGCCCCTTTCTCAATAGGAGCAAGCCACTACTGTCATAGATATCTTCAGTAGAATAATATACAGAATCATCTTTTTTAACTAAATTAGACATATTAATTACTTCTATTGATTCTCCTTTCTGTCAATTCTTGATATTGTAATACATATATATTGTTTTAATATATTAATGGAAATAAAAAAGTAAGCAATGTAAGTTGCCTACTAATATTGGCTTAGTAAATTATCGCCAAATTCAACATGATATAGTATAGCATAATTTTTACTAGTTGGGTAAAATGATTTTGCATAAGTCCATACGAGCAAGGAATGAACCTCTATATGTAATGGAATAGCTTGTGCGTGAGTTCATAGGACTCGATGCTGGGCTATTCCGACTTCTTATTTACTATTTTTTAAAGCCATCAAAAGCAGGATTGAAGGCATAGAAGTTTTTAGAATTCAATCGATCTGTAACAATTCGCAGGGATTCTCCGAAGCGTTGGAAATGGACGATTTCACGTTCTCTTAGGAACTTAATAGGATCTCTGACGTCTGGGTCGTCTACTAAACGAAGGATATTATCATAGGTAGTCCTAGCCTTTTGCTCCGCTGCCATATCCTCCACTAAATCTGTAATAGGATCTCCCTTAGATTGGAAGTAGGTTGCAGTAAAAGGTGTACCGGAAGCAGCTTGTGGCCAGACTCCGGCAGTGTGGTCTACAAAATAGGTATCGAATCCGGCTTCTTTAATTTGTTCGATGGTCATATCTCTAGTAAGCTGATGTACCATAGCACCGATCATTTCAAAGTGAGCCAATTCTTCAGTACCAATATCATTCAATGTACCGATAACTTCTTTATAAGGCATGGAATATCGTTGGGAAAGATAACGCATGGATGCTGCCAATTCCCCATCTGGACCTCCATATTGCGTTATTATGATCTTTGCGATAGCGGGATTGGGATTTTTAATATTTACTGGATATTGTAATTTTTTCTCGTAACTCCACATAATTTAATTTAAGCCTCCTTTTCCCATGGCCAAGGCTGGTCGATCCAGGTCCATCGGTCTGTTGATACTACATCACCTGCTGTTAATGGCCCATATTGGTGAGCAAATTCATAATTTAGCTGATCCATTAATGCTGAATATTTATGATAATAATTTAAAGCGGCCATATCATTCGGATGCGTATTTAGATATAAGTTAATTTCTACTAATACAAAGCTGATAGCCTGTATTTTGCGCAACATTTCCTGTCTGCCTTTATCATTTCTATTCATTTCAGCGAACCTCCCATGGTAAATCAAGCTCTGGGAACAAGGTACCCCGCTTTAGAGCTACAGCCGGCTCGTAAGTGTTTTTCATGCATTGCCATGGCGTATATGTCATAGCTAAAGGACAACTGTCCACTCCCGCGCAGACGGTTCTGCCATGACGAGAATCCATGCGCTGTATAGAAACAGGCATGCCTACATAAGGCTCTTCATACAATGCATTCGTTGATAACGATTCGTTATTTGTCAAAGAAACCACTCCTTTCGTTGTTTTTCCTAACAGACAGTAATTTATCTTGAGATTTTCAAAATCTGTCGTATAACATTTTATGAAGCTAAGTAAATAAGGTGCGGATAAAGCTAACTTTATTTCCAGCCAGGATTTTCACCATATAGATCTATGAAGCATAAAATAGCAGAAAAGGTATGGAGGGCCTCCTGAAATGATTGCAGATTGGTTATTAAGTGGAATATATATTGCATTTATCGCAGGAGTCATCTTGTATGCATATTATAAGACATGGTAAACAGTTAAAAGAGCAAGGCTACCAGGGTATAAGTGGATTGTAATAAAAAAGCAAGGAGATACAGAAAATGAACTGTGAAGCACTTGTACGGTATGATTCATTAACCACAGAGCAAGCTGAAATTATCCTTCAGTTGGATGCGTTAATGAGCCGACTGGCCTATTTAACCCGTTTTTATATTATAGGACGTATTACAGAATTACTTGATGAAGAGGCTATTATTCAAGAGTTTCTTAAGCTACCTGCCCAAGCCAAGGAATTAACGCAGAATATCACCGGCGAGGCAGTAGATTTTACACCAGTGACAGAGACATATATTATGGGATTGCGGAATTTGATTGACGGTATGGTATCTGCAGATCCTGCCTTAGCTGATGAGGGAATTAGACAACTATATGCAGCATCTGATCAAAATGCAGCTCTTTTAGGTCAGATGAGTCCATATTGGGACGAAGAAGCATGGAGAGAGATTTTCTATCGATTTAATCGTGATGTGGTAGAGGAAGTTATCGCTGTATTGAGGGGGGATTACAACCAAGCCTTAAATATTTTCGAAAGAATGTTGTTAAAAGTGAGAGAAAGAGCAGATTATTATGCAGAGGCGTTTATTCACCAATTACCGGAATCTGGCGAAAAAATCTCTATTGCATATTTCAATATGATTAGGGATTTTAGACAACTAAGAACAGAATGGGCTTTACTCACTCGTTTTTATATGGCTTCTAGGATTACAGGGATTGGTGATGACACATACATAATCCAAAGGTTCAACAAGTTAATAGGACGGATGAGAGAAAAGTTTGAATTAATTTTAGGGGCAGAAATTAGCGAGGAAATGGCTAATATGTTATCCGTATATACCGTTGAACTGGAAGGATTAATCGATGCCATTTTAAGCGGTGATGAGTCCGCTATCCTTTATGAAAGTCGCTTGCTATACCAAGCTTCCTCAGAATTTGCCACATATCTTGCCAGCATCAATCCCTATTGGGATGAAGGCCGGTGGAACGAACTTTTTCAAGAAATAAATCTTGCCATAATAGAAGAGGCGCATCTGCTTCAAAGAGGGGAGGAAATAGCAGCTATTCAGAGATTTGATGAAATCATGAAAGCATCTTTGAATATAGCTGATTATTTCGCTGAGGGACTATATCTATTTACAATTAGCTCCGGTGAGGCATAGTCTGGAAGCCATCTTGAACCTATATTAAAACCTGTCAAATCTCCTTCTTTGTCATGGTATTTTATGCATAATCCTGGAAACGTAGGTAATACTTAAGAAGAAAAGGAGGAGTATTTATGACTGAAGATAACAAGCCCACTGAAGCTGGTATCAAGGACCAAAATAATAGTAATAACCCTGATTTTTTAACGCCTCAAGCGGCCTATCAGTTGATTGATGTAGTTAAGACCGCCCCCGTATTCGAATCCTTGACCCCAAGATGGTTTATTAAAATGCTGGAATGGAAGCCCATTGAAGCAGGGGTCTTTAGAGTAAACAAGGTAAAGGAAACGGATTCGCCACTGTGTATTTCCGATATGGAGCTGGGGTTTGATGATATACCTGAGGGCTTTATTGATTATGATAAAGAGCCTAGAGAATATACATTAAAGCCCATTTCTTCAATTGTAAAAATAAGCACCAGGGTGTCAGATCTTTATGGACAACCCTACGATCAAAGCGAAGAACAGTTGAGACTTAGCGTTGAGTGGCTTCGAGAAAGGCAAGAAAGCCTATTAATCAACAGCTGTGATTATGGGATTTTAAACAATACATGCGACAAACAAAGGATTAAGACAAGAAATGGTCCGCCTACCCCTGATGATATGGATGAATTGATTTCAAAGGTCTGGAAAGAACCTTCTTTTTTTCTTGCACATCCTAGAGCAATCGCAGCATTTGGAAGAGAGTGCACACGAAGAGGGGTGCCGCCAGTTATTATTGAAAGATGCGGAGGATCCTTTTTATCCTGGAGGGGGATACCCATTATCCCTACGGACAAGCTTCTTGTTGATGGCCAGAAGGATCCGCGAAGTCGAGATGGCAAAACAAATATTCTGTTGGTGCGCACTGGAGAAGAGAAGCAAGGCGTCATCGGTCTTTATCAGGATGATCTTCCAGGAGAACATTCAGAAGGGCTCACCGTAAGGTTTATGGGTATTGATAACCGCGGTGTAGGTATGTACCTGCTGATTTTATATAGCTCAGCCTGCATACTGGCCAAGGATGCAGTAGCGGTTCTAGAGGATGTGGAAGTGGGAAATTACTATGATTATAGATAATAATTTCTGCCATGTTGGGTTTTTAAATACTGTAAATATGCAGAAGCCTTTTGATGTGCACCAGGTCCGGAAGGATTTTCCCATATTAAGAGAAAAGATAAACGGAAGAAATTTAATATGGCTAGACAATGCTGCAACTACGCAAAAGCCCCAGGCTGTAATCAATCGCCTGTGCCATTTCTACCAGCATGAAAATTCCAATATCCATAGGGCAGCTCATACCTTGGCTGCTAGAGCTACTGATGCTTACGAAGAAGCAAGGGAGATGGTTAGTGGCTTTATTCATGCGATGCATGAAGATGAAATCATATTTGTAAGAGGCACGACTGAAGCAATCAATCTTATCGCCCAGACCTATGGAAAGAAAAATATAAGGGCGGGGGATGAAATATTGGTTTCTCATCTGGAGCATCATGCCAATATTGTTCCATGGCAGATGCTTTGCCATTTGACGGGGGCCAGGCTTCGGGTGATTCCTGTGGATGATAGTGGCCAAATTATATTGGATGAATATGAAAAGCTGATTAACTCAAGAACAAAACTAGTGACAGTAGCCCACGTTTCAAATGCTTTAGGGACCATTACTCCCATAAAGGAGATCATAGAAATAGCCCATAGGAATGGGGCGAGGGTCCTGGTAGATGGTGCTCAAGGGATTTCCCATCTACCGATGAACGTAAGAGAATGGGACTGTGACTTTTTTGTATTTTCAGGTCATAAAATCTATGGCCCTACAGGAATTGGTGTTGCTTATGTTAAGTCGGAACTACTGGGGGATATGCCACCTTATCAGGGAGGCGGTAACATGATTGCTGATGTAACCTTTGAAAGAACTCTATTTAAAGACCCTCCCGACAAATTTGAGGCAGGTACAGGAAACATAGCCGATGCAGTGGGATTAGGAGCGGCCTTGGCCTATGTACAAAGGTTAGGGATAGAAAAAATTGCTGAATATGAACACTTTTTATTAGAATATGCCACAGAAAAATTACGTAGTGTCCCTGGTTTAACCATCATTGGCACCGCAAAGGATAAAACCAGTATCCTTTCCTTTATTATGGATGGCTTCACCAATGAAGAAATTGGTAAGGTGCTTAACCAGAAGGGAGTTGCCGTACGCACGGGTCACCATTGTGCACAGCCTATTTTAAGAAGGTTTGGGGTTGAAGGTACTATTCGCCTTTCCTTAGCTTTGTACAATACAACGAAGGAAATTGATGAAACTGTTCGGATTCTAAAAGCTATCCAAAAGAGGTCAAAAAAATTTTACTTGCAAAGTAATCCTTTTATGGTATACTAGATAAGCATTGAATTTTGAATAAACAAAAGAAAATGCTCCTTGCTCTTTGAAATGAATGACCTCCGGTTATTCGTGAAGAAAAGAGCCATTTAGTCCAAGAGGAGGTGAAAGAATGAATAATTACGAGGTTATGTTCATCATCGAGTCTTCTTTAGATGAAGAGAAAAAGCAGGCTACGATTGAAATGGTGAAAGAAGTCATTTCTGCAGATGGTGAAGTCGGAAAAGAAAACATCTGGGGAAACAGAAAGCTTGCGTATCCAATCGATAAGAAAACCGAAGGATATTATGTGGTAATTGAATTTACCAGCAAGCCTGAACTACCAAGCGAACTAGACAGAAGACTTAAGATTTCAGACGCTGTCATCAGACATATCATTATCAATAAGGATGAGAAATAGGGGGTCAATATGAACAATGTAGTATTAATCGGCAGATTGACCAAAGATCCTGAGCTTCGATACATTCCTGAAAGCCAGCTGGCTGTCGCAACCTTTACACTAGCTGTTGACAGGCCTTTTGCTAAAGAAAAACAAGCAGACTTTATTCGAATTACTGTGTTTGGAAAACAAGCAGAGAATTGTGAAAGATATCTGGCAAAAGGAAGATTGGTTGCTATACAAGGGAGCATAAGAACAGGAAGCTATAAAAACAAAGAAGGAGCTACTGTGTATACCACAGAGGTCACAGCTGACAGAGTTCAATTTTTAGAATGGGGAGATAAGGGTACTACAAGATCCGGCTCCGATTTCCAAAGACCGAGCGCTGGTGGTATGGATATTCCAGAAGGCTTCCAGACCCTTGATGATGATGACGATGATATCCCGTTTTAATAACTAGTTGAACATGCAAATACTTTATTGGGGAATTGAGCATTTGCAATAGCTAAAATGCATACAAAAGCATATCACCAAAGTGAATAATTGTTAAAGTAGACAATCTACGAAAAAATAAGCCCTTCTTCCTGTTAAAACAAGAATAAGGGCTTTTGTTATGTATAAAATTAGTATGGGGTTCCATCGAAAGTGCAGCTATTCAAAATACTCTTTGCTTTGCTATTACGCCTTCAAAAATTGGGCTGAAAGGTGTGAAACCTTGTCAATGATATTAACATTTTCAGCTGCATTTTTTATGCTGTCCTTAAAATCGTTTTCAACTACTGCATCAGCAAAATGTATGATTTCTGCTGCGGTAGGCTTGATCTTGTCGCTCCTAGTGTTTTTAAGCATAAGGAAGCATCCCGGCTCCACTAGATTGCGAAGACTGTTAGATTCACATATGATAATACTACGCTTTGGTACAGTCTTTAAAAATTCCTCTAAGGCAACGTCAAGACTGGTATATAAGCTTCTCAGCCAGTGGACCCTTTGAGAGCCAGCAGCGAGCAATAAAGCAGTATCCTTGTCAGAGGTCCTTTGTGTCTCCTCTAAAAGCACATAATCTTTGTCAATGCCAGTGCACGCACCACACCCTTGACCACCTCGGGGGCAGGCTTCTCCGATTTCCTGTATAGTAGTAATTTTTAGAGATACTATTGGATAGTCCTTTTTAAATTTGTTGATGATTTCAACTGCCATAGTTGTTTTGCCTGAATTTTGACCGGTAGCACCTATTAAAATCATATTTTCGATTCTTTTTAATTTTCTCTCCATCTCTCAAATCCTCTTATTATGCAAAACATTATACGAATTACCCATGCCTTTAGGTCTATGCCCCGCTAACAGAAGTCCATGATCTTTCTTTCCTTGAGAAAGTTAAGCAAAGGCTTTAATCTGGGGTTTTGTTCATTTTCCTTCAAATAACAAAGATAGATCGTGTATTCTTCGCTAAAGCCTTCTATAGTGATTTCCTTTAATAGATTGGCATTCAGCTCCTTTTTCACCGAACTATGTGGAAGGAGTGACAAGCCAAAGCCCCTAAACAGCGCTGTCTTCACAGATTCAGTGGAGTCAAGGGAAAGAACCACATTTAAGTCATCAAAATCAGGGCCTAAGCTTTCTTCCAAGGGTTTTCTTTCCTTAAATTTATCCTTTAGGAGCACAAGGGGCTGTTTTTTGAATTCCTCCATAGTAAGATGATCGTTTACTTCATAGTCCTTGACGCAAACCAGAGACAATTTTTCTGTACCAATTTTGACATACCGAATCTCAGAATAAGAGGGATTTTTTTTATGTACATATCCAATATCGCTGATACCGTTGACAATGTTATTTTCCACGTCATTGACGGTACTAAATGTGAGATCCAGGTAATAATCTTGGAAATTTGGTTGGGCCTGGGCAAAGTAAATCATACATGGAAGGGCATAGGTTGCAAGAGTTATATTGGAATCAATCCTAATGACCTGATGGCTTCCAAAGAGTTTATTGATTTCATCAAAAGCTTGATTATAAAGCTTAAGAATGTTTCTGGCATGAACATCTAAAATTTGTCCAGCTTCAGTAAGATGGACACCTCTATTTGTTCTAGTTAAAAGTTTATGGCCAAAAGTTTCTTCCAGCTTTTTAATCTGGAGGCTTAGGGCAGGCTGACTGATGAAAAGCTTGTTGGCAACCTTTGAAATGCTTTTTTCATCTGCAATCTGAACAAAATAATCCAGACTTTTTATATCCATTAATCTTGCTCCCTTCTATATAAGTATTTTTATTGTAGCACATCTATTAATAAAGTAAAAGCTGTTATAAGCAAATATTATGTCTATAATCACCTTCAATAGGGATCATGCCATGAAAGTGTTGATAAATATAAAAGAGGGCGGTATCATTTAATCAGGAGGAATATCGATGAAATCAAGTAGAGTATGGAGAGGTATTACAAGGATTGCTGGAATTCACATATGGATTGCGTCTTTGATTCCCATGATGGTTGCCACAATGTTATCTTATACCAGTGGTCAAGGGTTTTCGTTTAAATGGTGGGCTCTCTCAATAATAGGCGTCATGCTTATAGAGACAGGTAAGCACTGTATTAATGATGTGGTTGATTTTGAATCCGGTGTAGATTTATCTATAGAGCCTGATAAGGTGACTCCCTTTAGTGGTGGCAAAAAGGTTCTAACAGAAAACCTTTTGACCGTAAAAGAAGCCAAGCTAATTGCTAAAATAACCTTGACCCTAGCCGCCATTATTGGCATTTACATCGCAATATACAGAGAACCTGCTATCTGGATCATTGGAATTATTGGCGTTTTTCTTGCTGTGGCATATAGTTTGCCCCCTATGGCCTTTTGCTATAGGGGATTGGGAGAAATCACAGTAGGCATTACCTATGGCCCTCTGATTTTTCTAGGCATGTATATGGTTATGGGAGGCCAAGTTGATAGTTTAGTTGTCCTATCTTCTATTCCCATAGGGATTTTGGTTACAAATATCCTGTGGATCAATCAATATCCGGATTACGAGGCAGATAAAATGAACGGCAAACGAAATTGGGTGGTTCGGATAGGCAAGGAAAAAGGCTTAACAGTTTATAAGGGCCTATACATACTGATGTATTTATTTTTCATAGCAATGGCAGTGGGTACAAGAAATTACTACTGGCTTATCAGTTTAATTAGCATCCCAATGGCCTACCAATCATATAAAATTGCAACAGTGCATTTTAACAATATCCCAAAGCTAGTAAAGGCCAATCAGCTCACTGCACAAATGTATATCGTGCTGGGGATTACAATGACAATAACTTTTGTTTTAACATATTGGGCTTAGGAGAGTCAAAGAGAGTTTAAACCAAAGAGGAGGAAAGAAAATGCAGTTAGGGAGAAGAAAGAAAAAGCATAATGATATATATGCCGGTTTGGAGGGTAAAGAACATAGCTTCAGTAACGCTTCTTACAGCTGGGATCCCGTGGACGTTTCCCAGAATGATAAAGAAGAAGAGATCCTTTATGGCATATGTAGAATGTGTATGCAAGGAGACTGTGCTACAAAAGTATATTTACAAGACGGCATAGTAACTAAGGTTGAGGGTAGGAATGTGCCACCAAACTACGGTAACCTTTGCCCCAGAGGAAACTCTGCCACAATGAACCTGTATAATCCATATCGTGTGAAGACACCCCTGATAAGAACCAATCCTGAAAAAGGTCTAGATGTAGATCCTATGTGGAAAGAGGTATCCTGGGATGAAGCCTTGGATTATACAGCAAAAAAGCTGAAGGAAGTAAGGGATGAGGAACCAAAAGGCCTTGCTATTTGTGAAGGATGGGGAAATCGAGAAACCATATTCAGGGTTGCTTTTGGTAAAGCCTTCGGTACACCTAATGAAATCGGAGGTCACGGATCTCTGTGCACCGTTCACTATGGTACAGGATTAATTCACGGTAACTTCCCTATATCTGTAGTGGATCTAGAGTATTGCGAGTATCATATCACTCTTGGAAGATCAGTGGGCCCAAATATCGGTACTGTCCCTGGGACAAGGAAATTCACAAAAGCCATTGAGCGAGGCATGAAGCTGGTAGTAGTAGATCCAAGATCCTCTTACGAAGCGGCAAAAGGAGAATGGGTTCCCATCAGACCGGGAACAGACCTTTCATTCCTGTTGGCATTAGCACATTCCATTATTTTCGAAGTGCAAAAATACGATGTGAATTTCATTAAGAATAGAACCAATGGTCCTTACCTAATTGATGAAAAAGGAGATTATTTCAGAGACGAAGAAACTGGCAAGCCTATGATGTGGGATGCAATGGAAAATAAGGCAAAACCCTTTGACGCTGAATTCAAGGACATTGCTATAGAAGGAACCTATAAAGTAGACGGCCATCAGGTAAAGACAGGATTCCAGCTGATAAAAGATGAATTTATTAAATATACACCAGAGTGGGCAGAGGAGATATCAACAATTCCTGCAAAGGATATCAGAAGAATTGCCCAAGAATTTATAGATCATGCTAAAATTGGCAGTACCATTGAAATCGACGGGGTTACGTTCCCATTTAGACCGGTATCTATTAACACAGAAAGAAATGTAATGAACCACAGGGGAGGTACTTACTCCGATTTAGTGGCAAAAATCATTAACATGCTTGCAGGCAGTATCGAGGTACCGGGAGGCTGTTTAGGTTGTGGTTATCGTGGTCCTAAGGCATTGGAACCAGGTCCAGATGGAACGATGATGCCAGGATATGAAGCAAAAGACAGACCCTTTATCTTCCCACCAGATGTAGGTATGCAGACATTTTATCCAAACAGTCACACGACACCACACCTGGCAGCCCATGCTATGGCTAATCCTGAGGAATATTATCTGGATTATGAAATTAAAGCCTGGCTTAATATTGGTGGTAATGTAATTAAATACAACGCTAATCCGGAGCAATATGTAGAGATGATGAGGAGAATCCCCTTCAGTGTATCCATCGCCTACCATATGGATGAGCCTACCATTATGTCCGATGTAGTTCTCCCGGAGCATAGCTTTATGGAAAGAGACAGAGTAGCACCTTTCTGGCCTCAGCATCAGGCTACCTCCTTTGAGGTTCACGGGCTTCAGATGCTCCAGAGAAGGCAGCCGGTAAAGCCATTGTATAACACCATGCATGTAGACGACATTTTCACAGAGCTGGCGGAGAGAATAGGTATTCTTTATGGTGAAAATGGAATGTATGATCATTTCAATAACGAAGAGGATTACATAATTAAAGAGCATGGTCTTGGCTTAAGAGATCCTTATAAGCTTGATGTAAATAAAAAATACACCCTAAATGAAATCTATGATAGACAGGTGAGAAGCTGGGCCTTTAATGAAGGAGAGACCTTCGAAGATCTGAATAAAGAAGGTTATATCGCCAAATGGCAGCCAAAACCCCACTTCTATAACTATTACTACTGGCCAGACAATAAAACAAGGCATGAGTTTTACATTATTAACTTAAAGAGGACAGCTGACAATCTAAGAAAAAATTTAAGGGATCATAATATTACATTCCCTGGTGTAAAAGATGAAAGCATTGTATTTGACCTTTACAAGCCAGTACCTTATTGGGTTCCTACCTCAGAGATGGATGCGCCAGAGGAGTATGACCTATGGGCCATAAACTGGAAAACACCTTACTATTCCTCAGATGTAGGTGGAGTTATTGGAAATCCATGGCTTGCTGAAGTGTACAAAAAGGATCCATGGGAAGCAGTGGTATGCTTAAATAAAGCTACTGCTGAGAAAAAGGGATTGGCAGATGGGGACAGAGTGACCATTGCATCAAGATATGGTACCCTAGAGGGTCTCGTTAGAACATCAGAGCTCTTCCATCCTGACGCAGTAGGTGTGTCAGGGGCATATGGAATGGGCACAAGGCAAAGTAACCCTCTCAGTAAACAAGGACCCCTATTCAACAGGCTCCTTACCACAGCGGAGGAAACATTAGATAGTGTCAGCGCAGGTATTGAGATTGCACCTTGCGTTAAGATTATAAAAAAGGAGGTTGAGGCCTAATGAGGTACGGAATGCTTATTGACTTGTCAAAATGTGTAGGCTGCAACGCCTGCACCATAGCCTGCAGAAATCATAATGGAACTCCTGCGGGAGTCAGTTACCATAAAATTTTAAAGTATGAGGCAGGAAAATATCCTAACTCAAAGATGAAGTTCTTGCCTATGCCCTGTATGCAGTGTAAGAATGCCCCTTGTGAAAAGGCTTGTCCTATAGGTGCCACGGTGAAAAGACCTGACGGGGTTGTAGAGGTTATCGCTGAAAAATGTATGGGCTGCAGAGGCTGTGTAACAGCCTGCCCTTACGATTCAAGGCAATATATATGGGAGTTGAAAAATTATTATGAAGAGGCTCCGGTCACATTTTTTGAGAAAAAGAGAAGAAAGGCCTTCGATAAAGGAATCGTAGTAAAGTGCGAATTTTGCCCTGAAAGGCTGGAGAAGGGTGAAGAACCAGCTTGTGTAACAACCTGTCCAAGTGGATGTCGAATTTTCGGGGACTTAGATGATCCTGAAAGTGAAATTTCTAAAGCTATTGCAGCAGGTAATGCTCGGCCTTTTAGAGAGGAACTGGAGACAGAGCCTTCTGTGTTCTATATTTTCTAATAAATTTCTAGCAATCTTAGGCATAGCCTTAGGCCTGGTGCCTAAGTTGCTGAAATTCTGTATAGCACCTGCCTAATATTAATAACAAATTGGGCTAGGTGACGGTTAGGAGGAATGTTATGAGTATCCAAATAATTTTGTTAGGCATCCTTGCTATCCTTGCTATAGCAGGGATAGTGGCTATATTACATCAGTTAAAGGATGGCTTCAAAAAAACAAACTTAAATGATCAATATGTATGGGGAATCTATATTCAAGGATGTTTTTTCCTGTCCTCCATATCAGTAGGCATCTTGATGATTATTGCAGTATTGCTGCTTCTTAATATTCAGGGGCTTGAGCCTTTGATCCGGGCAGGAAACGTCATTGCCTTTTCTTTCCTTTTGGGAGCCCAAGTACTACTGGGGATTGACCTTGGAAAGCCTATGAGAGCCCTCTCTATGATAAAGAGCAAAAATTTCCGTTCTCCATTGACCCTAGATTTTTATACAATGGGGCTGTCAACCCTTTTGAGTTTAGTTTTCTTGTTAAGGCTAGTGCCTGCAGGTAGTGTTTTATCCGGCATTTGGGCTATTCTTATATTGGCAGCCGGTAGCTTGTGTGTAGCAGCCCACACCATGTTCTTTTTATCAAGAATAAAGGGAGGTTTTCAAAGCAATCCTTTCATGGGATTGGAAACCTTATTGTATAGCTTGCTTGGTGGAATGGCAGTATTGGCCCTGCTTGGGATGATCTATGAAACAGGCTTACATGTGGTGGCGCCGGTGATGTTGGTCATTTCAATTCTTTTAATTGCAGCCATTATGAGTCACAAAATAGCGCTACTGACCATGGACAAGAAACAGGATGGTAAGGTTATCCTTTTGCTCAATGGACTTGTACTGATATTGCTTGCTGTCAATCAATTCCTTGTAGAAAATTCTTATTTGGTTGTTGTAGCTGCGATCTTTGCTCTCATCGGACTATTTATGGAGAAATATGAAAGAGTCATTTACTCTCAGAGCATGAATATTATTCCTGAGCCATATAGCCAATTTATCGATAAAAAGGTATATCGCCCGTCATTCAAAGAATGGAATGTTATAGTAGGGAGTCTTTCAGTCTGCATATTATTTAGCTATGGTGTTCTTTATCTGAATATCGGACTGTAATAAGACTGCCGGCAAAGAGGATGACAAGTCCCTGTATCGCCGATGGTCTAGAGAATCCGGGAATATTTAAGGAGGAAAATAATGGCAAATGAAAGAACTGACACACGTGCTGCGCACATACGGGGAAGTATCTATGCCTTCCTTACAGAAGCTTTTATCCGGCTTCCTGATGAAGGATTTATAGGAAATATGAAGAGCCCTGGAACATTAGAATTTTTAACAAATATAAAAAACCTTAAGAACGATAAGATAAAATCTGGTATTATGCTCATAGAAGGCTATATCAACCTCTTTGAGGGAGAGGATAAGGAAACATATTTGGAATCTATGGCAGTAGACCGTACCAGCCTAATCAGGCCGGTTCAAAAGGGAACGCTGAAGGCACCCTATGAAGGTCTTTACAATAAGAAAGAAAATGCTAATAAAATAATACTTAATGTGAAGAAGTTTTATAAAAAAGTGGGAATACTTCCATATAGCAGAGCCAAGGATTCAGAGGATTTCTTCTGTACACAGCTTGATTTCATGCGGCAGCTTTGTATAATGGAAGCAAAAGATTTAAGGGAAGATATCAAAGATCTCCAAAAGGAATTTCTTCATACCCATCTCGGCAGTTGGATTGGGGAATATTGCAGGGAAGCCATACCTCTTGCGAAGACAGATTTTTACAAGGGTTTACTAATGTTCCTAGATGGTTTTATAGAACTAGAGAAGCAATTCGCAGGAGAAATATAATGATAGAGAGCATAAAAAATAATGGCAAGTTTGCTTCTGATCTAAAGCGAATAGAAGGAATCATGCTAAGGAATGTCAGAAGCAGGCATGAAAATGTTGAAGAAGTATTAACGGGTATGATACGAAAAGGTGGAAAAAAGCTAAGGCCTATATTTCTTCTCCTTGGATCTGCCTTTGGAACGGTCAAATCAGTAGAAGCATACGAGGCAGCCGCCGCCATAGAAATGATCCATATGGCTACATTGATCCACGATGACATTATTGATGAGGCAACACTTAGAAGAGGGCAGATTACAGCTCAATCTAAGTTTGGCAAAGACTATGCTGTGTTCATGGGTGACTTCCTTATGAATAGGAGCGTTGGCCTTCTAAAAGGAAAGAATTTTATTGATGATGTTCTTCATGGCACAGAGAAGGTTTTTTATGGGGAAATGCTCCAATATAATAACAGGTATGTTCGCAACACCAGCGTATCTACATATATAAGAGTTGCAGCAAATAAAACAGCATCCCTATTTGCCCTGTCTCTTTACTTAGGTGCCAAGATCTCATGCTGTGATCCAGAACTTTGTTATCGTTTAAGAAGAATTGGCTATTACTTCGGCTTGTCTTTTCAAATCATGGATGATGTTTTAGACTTTACTGCCAATGAAAAAAGTATTGGTAAGGATGTTCAAAATGATATTAAAATGGGCTTTTATACTTTACCTATCATCTATACAGCTAGAAAGGATGAAGGGGTTTGGGAGCTTATTGAGGAAGAACAATTTGAAGAGATGACCTTGGCCATAGAAAAATCAAGGGGCTTAGAAAAAACTATAGATTTAGCTCAAAAATATATTATTAAAGCAAAAAAAGAAATTTCTGCCTTACCTGATATTCAGGAAAAACAAATTCTTGCTGGCTTGCTTTCCCAGTTAGGGAATGCATTACAAATTGCAGTATAAATATGAATTTGTGCTTGGCAGGATATAAAGAAGAGGAAAGCATATGAAGATGAAAATCCCTCTAGAAGAGGCTCAGTCTCTTTTAGAAACTTATTGTGGCAGTGCCGGTACTGAAAGGGTATCTCTTCTTGAAGCCCATGGCCGTGTGCTGGCTCAAGATATAACTGCTCCTATTAATCAACCGCCCTTTGACAGATCTCCCTTGGATGGATATGCCTTGAGAGCAGAGGATTCTGTGGGGGCAAGTAAGGAAAGGCCGGTAAGACTTAAAGTCATTGAAGAAGTTTTTGCTGGTGGCTTTCCCCAAAAGGAAGTGAAGGAACGGACAGCTACGAGGATTATGACAGGAGCTCCTATTCCGAAAGGTGCAAACTGTATTCTTCGCCAGGAAGAAACCTTAGAGGAGAATGGCGATGTTCTCATATATTCTCAGCTGAAGGCTTGGGATAACTATTGTTATGCCGGTGAGGACATGGAAAAGGGTGATCTGGTTTTAAAGAAGGAAACCCTATTAAATTTTGCTGGGATTGGCATATTGGCTTCTTTAGGGATAAAAGAAGTTCTAGTGTATAAAAGACCTAAAGTGGCCGTAATAAGCACGGGAGATGAGCTGAGCAATTTAGGGGAAGAGCTGACACCAGGTAAAATATATAATAGCAATCTATACACCATAGGGATGAGATTAAAGGAACTGGGCATAGAGCACATACTCCTTGACAGTGCTCCAGATGAAATAGAGAAGCTAAGCTTGAGAATAAAGGATGCCTTATCGAAAGCAGACTTTCTTATTACCACAGGAGGGGTTTCCGTAGGAAAAAAAGATATTGTAAAAGATGCAATAAAGATCCTAGGGGCATCCATCTTGTTCTGGAAGGTGAACCTACAGCCAGGAACACCAGTTTTATGTAGTCAGCTTGATGGAAAACTCATATTCAGCCTTTCGGGAAATCCGGCAGCGGCTATGGTAAACTTTGAAATGCTAGTAAGAACGGCTCTTGCAAAATATGCTCATCGAAAGGATTTAAGGCTCATTAAAACAGAAGCTGTATTAAAAAGTCCTTTTCCAAAGGCCAGTAAAAACAGGCGCTTTGTTAGAGGGAAATTAATACTAGATGCAGAGGAAAAACTGGTTGAGTTGCCGGAAAAGCACTCTTCAGGTGTATTGAGCTCGTTACTGGATTGCAACTGTGTAGTAGATGTACCTGCGGGGACACCTCCTCTGGAAGTTGGTCAAAGGGTAAAGATATTTATACTGTGATCGGAGCGAAGCGCGTGGTTGCGTTCTCAACCGCAACCAATGCACTTCGTCTAGCGATGACGTTTTGAAGCTTGAATAAGAAGGGAGAAGGGTATCGTGATAGAAATGACCGCGGTGATTCTTTCCGGTGGGTTTAGTAGCAGGATGAATTACAATAATAAAGCCTTCTTGGAGATAAGAGGAGAAAAGCTGATAGAAATTATATTAAAAAAGGTTTCTCGTTTTAAAGAAGTGATTATTGTTTCTAACAATCCTGAAGAATACGAATATCTAGGCGTTAAGGTGATTAAAGATATTATTCCTCAGAAAGGGCCCATGAGCGGAATTCACTCCGGGCTTACTCATGCTAGATATGATCATTGCGTAGTTTTGCCTTGCGATATGCCTTCTGCTTCTCCTGAGTTTTTAGAATACCTAGCGTCCCTTGCGGAGGGCTACGATGTGGTAGTGCCAAGGATCAATGGCAGGTATGAACCCCTTTGTAGTGTTTATGGGAAAAATTGCATACCCCATATGGAAGAAAACTTGAAGCAGGGAGCATATAAGCTGGGCCTTATATTTCCAAAAGTAAAGGTAAGAGAGGTATACTCAGAAGAAATTCTTCCTTATGGTGACCCTGATTTTATTTTTGCAAACATTAACGATCCTCAAGCCTATTCAAAATTTCTGTCTAATCAGGGTTCTTCGCACCTTTAAATAGGTAGTTTTGATATTAAATGGTTTATTGAAAAAAGGGCCTAGAAAATGCAAAATGCTAATTCTCTGAAAAGGCAAATGTAAAACGGTAGTGTAGAAAGGAGAGCGTGACATGATTCCTGTTGTAAGCATTGTAGGGAAAAAAAAGAGCGGAAAGACCACCTTGGTAGAAAAATTGATAAAAGAGCTGAAAATCAGAGGATACCGAGTGGCAACCATCAAGCACGATGTACATAACTTTGATATAGATCACCCTGGAACAGATACCTGGAGACATACACAGGCAGGGGCTGATTGTGTAACCATTTCCTCTCCACACCGTGTTGCTATGCTAAAAAAGGTGGATGATGAATGGTCACTGAACCAACTGATTGATTTGAATGAGGATGTAGATATTATATTGACAGAAGGCTATAAAAGGAGTGACATGCCAAAAATCGAAGTGGTAAGGGAGGAGCGTTCCAAGGAACACATATGCAGATTGGAGGAGTTACTTGCCTTGGCCACAGATACAGATCTAATTCTTCCCGGAATCCCTTCTTTTCATATTGATGATGCAGTAGGTTTGGTGGATTTAATTGAAAAGGAGATTATGAATAAATAAGTATCCAAAAGCGAAGGATTCCTATTAAAAGTCCTTACAATGATGGCAATATGACTATCTAAGGTTTTGCAAAAATTTAGCAAAACCTTTTTTGTTTATATTGTTATATATTTCCAAAATATTTAACATGAGCGTTAATCAAGGAGGGACTGAATGTCTGAGAATTATGTGATTATTGGCAATGGCGGTGCCGCGATGGAGTGCATAAAGGCTGCGAGAGAAAATGGATACAAAGGGGAGATTACTTTAGTGTCTGATGCCTTGTATCCTGCATATAATCCTATGCTTGTGACTTATTTCGCTTCTGGGAAAGCTGCCTATGATACGTTATTCCCATATGGAAATAATCTCAATTTTTATACAAGCATGGGTGTTAGACTTTATTTAGGTTCACCAGTAGTCAATCTGAATACAGAAAATAAAACAGTAGAGAACGCTAAAGGGTTAAAGGTTCATTACGATAAGTGCCTTATTGCATCTGGGGCATCCCCTGTTATTCCAGGGCCCTTTAAAGAAATAGAGGATCATCTCTACACACTGCGGACCATCGAGGATAGCGTAAGGTTTAGAAAGCTTTTAAAGGGTGAAAAGAAAAGAGTTTTAGTAGTAGGTGCTTCCATGGTTGGTATAAAGGCGGTAGAAGCACTTATTGAAAATGGATTTTCTACTTGCTTGGTTGATTTTGTTAAATACATATTTCCATTGGTGGCTCATAGGAATTGCTCTCAAATGATTCATGAAATCTTAGAAGAAAAAGGGGTAAAGCTGAGGTTTGGAACTGCCGTAGAAAGGATTGAGGAGGAGCAGGATCATTTGGCGGTGCACTTTACAGATGGAGGCCCTATAGAAAAAGTGGATCGCATCGTCCTTTGTGCAGGGGTTCGGCCTAACACAGAATTTATCAATCCCAATCAAGTGCAAATGGACAAAGGTGTTCTTGTAAATGATTATATGGAGACTAGTTCGGAAGATGTTTATGCAGCAGGGGATGTGGCTCAAGGCTACGATATCATGTCAGGAGAGCAGAAAATCATTGGATTGTGGGCCAATGCACGCCACCAAGGCCGTACGGCGGGGTCTAATATGGCGGGGGTAAAGAGGAAATACCACGGCACCTTGCCCCATAACATTACTCATTTCCTGGAGCATGACTTTATTGGAGTTGGTGATATTCTCAACGGTGATGATATGTACGAGGAAAAGGACCTGGCCAACAATAGATATTGCTGTTTTGTTTGGAAAGAAAAAAAGTTGATTGGTATCAACATACTAAATATACCGGAAATAGCGGGGATGTTGAAAAGTTATATTATTAGGGGTTTGGTATCAAAGGCGGATAACGACTTGTCTACTATTACAAATGATAGCCTTGCAATGAACAAATTGTATAACAAATACCCCCGGTTGGAAAAAAAGTTTATGGAAATGAGGTGAAAGCATGGATAAAAATGATGATAGGAAGATTTTTGATATTGACCTTGAACGCTGTGTGGGATGTTATGCGTGCGTGGTAGCCTGCATGGATCAAAATGACATCAATGTAGATGAAGAAGAAAGATTTCGTGATGTTTCTGCAATTCGTCCCGTGTACTCCACCACAGGGACCTTAGGCTATGTTTCTCTTGCATGCATGCACTGTGAAGATGCACCTTGTGTGATGGGGTGTCCTACTGGCGGATTGCAGAAGGACCCAGAGACGAATATGACTATAGTTGTGTCGTCCTTATGTATCGGTTGCCATAGCTGTATCATGAACTGTCCTTATGGTGCTCCTCGATTTGGGCCCGATGGAAAGATACGAAAATGTAATGGATGCCTACCAAGGACTCAAATGGGGATGACTCCTGCTTGTGTTCGGGTATGCCCTACCAAGGCTTTAAAGTACGATACTCATGAAAATATTATTAATCTAAAAAAAGAACGCTTACTAAAAAGTCTAGTTAACAAAGAATAGTATGATTTATCAGAAAAGAGGTCATCTAAATGAAAATGGAAAAGCTCTCACAATCAAAAATAGAAGCTAAGATTCCTGGTGAAGATACAGGAATATCTGTTAGACACTCAATCTGCGCTATATGTAATCCACACTCTCACTGCGGACTAGATCTTTACATAAAGGACGAAAATATTATCAAGGTTGAAGGGATGCTAGAGCATAAGAATAGCAGGGGGACTCTTTGCTCAAAGGGAGCGGCCACAAGGCAGTATGTCTATAGTCCAGATCGTATCAAGATCCCTTTGAAACGTGTAGGAGATAAAGGTAGTGACCAATTTGAAGAAATCTCTTGGGAAGAAGCTTATAATATCATAAGCAGCAGGCTTAATAAGCTAAAAAAAGAAGAGGGACCTGAAAAGGCAGCATTTTTTGTTGGTTATACTAAATGGATGCGACCATTTGTTCAAAGGCTTGCTCATTCCTATGGAACACCAAACTATTGCACCGAGTCCAGCACCTGCTTTAAGGCAATGGACATGGCCTGGAAATTAAATTACGGGGCGCCTGCTATGCCAGACCTTAAGAATACTAATTGTCTTCTAGTATGGAGCAGTAATCCTATGTATTCCAACACTACCCAGGCTCAAATGATCATGGACAAAAAGGAAAACGGTATGAAAATGATTGTGGTGGATCCAAGGATTACGCCAATGGCAACTCTTGCAGATATTCACCTACAACTGAAGCCCGGTACCGATGGTGCATTAGCTTTAGGCCTTGCAAACATTATAATAGAAAATAACTGGTTCGATAACGAGTTTGTAAATAAATATTTCCATGGATTTGAAGAATATAAAGACTATGTGAAAGAGTATACTCCAGAAAAAACTGAAGCAATTACTGGGGTACCAAAAGAAAGCTTGCTAAAGGCGGCAAAAATGTATGGTCAGGTCAAGCCCGCGGCCTTCATGCCCAGTGCTTCTGCTGTGGTTCACCATACCAACGGCGCCCAAAATTATAGAGCAGCCATGCTATTGGTGGGGCTTACAGGAAACTATGATGTAAAAGGCGGAAATGTATGTAAAAAACTATCCTGGATTTCGTCTCCATCTGGTTTCGATACAAGGATTCAGGAATACATTATGCCAAAACCATGGAGTGCTTTTAAGGAGCGAATAGGCATAGCTAAATACCCTGTCTGGGGAGAACTAACAGATGATGCTCAAGCTGTTCTAATGCCAGAGCAGATTCTCACAGAGAAGCCATATCCTATCAAGCAGTTAATAGGGTTTGGACTGAATCATCGTATGTGGCCTGATCCACAGAACGTGATTGAGGCTTTAAAAAAGCTAGACTTTTTTGTTAATATAGAAATTTTCTTCACAGATGCCTGTAAGTACGCAGATATTGTACTCCCGGCTTGTACCTCAGTAGAAAGAAGGGAATTGAAAAGCTATAATAATGGTTATGTGATTTATACAGAACCGGCTATAGCGCCTCTTTATGAATCCAAGCCGGACTCAGAAATTATATTTGAGCTGGCTAAAAGGCTGGATATAGACGATGATCTTATGAAAAAAGGTTACGAGTACAATATAAACTGGATCCTTGAGCCAAGTGGCATGACTGTTGAGGAACTTAAAAAGTTTCCTTGTGGCACCATGGCTCCACTGAAGCCTATGAAATATAAAAAATATGAAAAAGGAGGATTTAATACTCCTACAGGAAAGGTGGAATGCACTTCAGAAGTGCTTCGAAAATATCAGGCGGATTATGGATATGACCCTCTTCCTGTATATAAACCACCAAAATACAGTGCAGCAGGATCGGCACATTTGGCTGAGGAATATCCTTTTATTCTGAACACAGGTTCCAGATTGCCCATGTACATTCACTCCCGCACCTTTAGGCTGCCCTGGACTAATAGCTTGAGAGAGGAGCCAAGTGCAGACCTAAACAAAGAAGACGCGGAAGGCCTGGGTATCGAGCAAGGAGATATGATCCGAATTTCAACGCCTAAAGGGTCCATTGTGGTTAAAGCAAACATTAGCGAAATAATACAAAAGGGTGTCGTGTCTATCTATCATGGATACAAAGAGGCAGATGTAAATACATTGATTGAGCCAGATTATCTAGATCCCATTTCTGCATATCCCGGATTCAAATCCCTTCTATGTAAGGTAGAAAAAGAGGCTCTGTAGCTATAATGGAGATTAAAAAAATGAAATACTCAATAAAAAGCTTGCAAAGTGACCTTTCCGTTGATATAATGTGTAGTGCTTTAACAGTTACTCACTAACGTTGTGTTAGAATTAATTCCCCAATTAGGTTCTAGCAAACATAGTGTGATTTTGTGTTTTTATAAATCAGATTAAATACCATAAATAGAATCTTATATAGGAGGAAAGAATATCATGATGGATAGAAGACGTGGCATGAGAAGAAAAAAAGTATGCCAGTTCTGTGCAGATAAGACAGAGACCATAGATTTCAAAGATGTTGATAAATTAAGAAAATACGTAACAGATAGAGGAAAGATTCTTCCCAAGAGAATAACAGGCACTTGCGCTGTTCACCAAAGGGAAGTGACCAGGGCAATCAAGAGAGCGAGAATCGTTGCTTTGCTGCCTTACACAGCAGACTAAGCTGCATTTACAATAAAGAAGGGCGAGAAATCGCCCTTTTTTTATAGCCAAGCTTTCACACTTGCATTATTCAACAATAGGAGTATGGAGACCAATTTATGTATTCAACGCTAATCTTAATAATAATAATATTTGTTCCTCTTCCGGTAATGATAAAAGAAATGTTTGCTGGTAAAAATCCATATCGTGGAGTTTTACACGGAATCATCAGTGCGGTAATAGGCGTCGCTCTGGTATTTTTGCTTTTCTTTGCTTTAACGGGAGTTCCTTTTTCTCACAGCTTAGAATCAATGTTGAACAGCATACAGGCAAAAGATTTATTGGGCCCCTATCAAGCCTTGGGCATTGCTGGTGATTTAGATCCAGAAGAGCTGCAAATGGTTGCGGATGCGGCGAAGAGTATGATGATACGATCCCTACCAGGCTACATTATTATTTGGTCCTGTATTCTAGCTTATGTAAACTACAATATAATTTCTAAGTTTTTAGTGAAATTGAGAAAAGATGTGCCAACACTGCCTCCATTTAGGGACTTTACACTACCCAGGAACTCACTCTTTGGATTTCTAGTTATCTTTTTCCTGTCGTTTTTGGCCGGGAATATTGGAATCATCGACAGTGGCCTAATGATGCTAAATGTAGAGATTTTATTACGCTTCGTATTTTCCATACAAGGGTTGGCCGTTTTGTTCTATATTGGTAAAGTAAAGAAGATCCCAGCCATCATCCCTTTCATAGTGGCCGTAGTCCTTATAATAAGCGGTGCTGGCAATACAGTTCTTTTTGTTTTGGGCATGGCCGAGGTGGTTTTTGAAATCAGAAAAAGGTCCCAAAAAAGACTGGACAATAGTTCCCCTCGCCTGTGAAATATATTGTATAATATGTTACAATAAGCCTATAACTCACTAGTAAAAAATACTATGTATTATACTTTTGCTTTTTACTTAGCTTATGATATAATCTTGATTCCAAACAATAGCGCCTTTTAGGCGTCTATCAATTAAACCTGCAATTTACCTGCCTTGGGTAGATTGTTTATGGATTGTAGGAGTTAACATGAGTGAAAATAGATTAAAAGACTTTATCACATCTTATTTCAACATTAATACAAACAACAATAAGAGTAAGAGCAGGAGCCCTATGAGGGCATATACAGAGCATATCATAAAGGCGGTAGATAAAAGCATAAGCTATTCGTCGGCTAATCTTCCATTTCCAGTGTGTATAATCGATTCTGAAGGGAAGTTCCTTTGGTATAATCAAAAGTTCCTGGAAATTTACCAGAGCGCGGAGACCACAAATACTAATTTCTATAAAGTAACAGGGGTCAAGGCAGCAGCATTTTTTGAAAAGGAAAATGAAGACAAATTTGTAGTAGTTAATCAAAACCAAAGTAACAAATCCTACAAAATATTATCTTCCTATGTGGAAGGTGATGAAGATGATAAAGCTGTTTTGTACTGGATAGACATTACTAATTATGAGCTGATAAAAACATTATATAAGGACGAAAAGGTTTGTTTTGCCTACATTAGTATAGATAACTATGACGAGCTAATCGCAAGCTCTCCTGATGAAAGAAAATCAGCCATTGCTGCGGAAATTGATAAACACCTTCGGCAATGGGCTGCAAAACTCTTTGCATCGGTGACGCGATATAGGAGCTCCCAGTATTTTATTGCATTTGAGCATAAGTATCTAGAGAAGCTGGAAACTACAAAGTTTTCCATTCTTGACGAGGTTCAGGATATTGAAACTGATGCGGATTTCCCCGTCTCCCTAAGTATAGGTGTAGGAGTAGGTGGGAAAACTCCCTTGCAAACGGACGAATATGCTGCCGCTGCTTTGGACTTAGCTTTAGGACGAGGCGGCGATCAGGCAGTTGTTAAAAAGGTTAACAAGACCGAATTTTACGGTGGCAGGCTGAAAACTGTAGAAAAAAGAAATAAAGGAAAGTCCAGAATTATGGCTCACGCCTTAAGGCAGTTGATTGATCAATCCTCCAAAGTAATCATAATGGGCCATAAAAGGCCTGATATGGATTCCTTTGGTGCATCTATTGGCATTTCCAGAATAGCTAAAAATCAAAATACAGAAGCATATATTATATTAAATTCCTATAACGATTCTCTGAAGGAAATGGTTGATCTAGCAGTAGAATCGGGAAATTACAATTTTATTAATAATGAAGAAGCTCTTTCTATCGTGGATAAAGAAACCCTTATTGTGGTAGTGGATACTCATCGATACGAGCTAGTAGAATGTGCCGAATTAATTGGTAAAACCGATAAGCTAGTGGTCATTGACCATCATAGGAAAACGGAAGATTTTATTGAAAACGCTACCCTTACTTATATGGAATCCTATGCTTCTTCAACATCAGAGCTTATTGCTGAAATCCTCCAATATATCGGGGATAAAAAAGATATTGATAAATTTGAAACAGAGGTTCTTCTTGCAGGGATTATTGTAGATACAAACCGATTTTCAATTAGAACCGGGGTGAGGACCTTCGAAGCGGCCTCATGGCTTAGGAGAATGGGTGCCGATACGGCTAGAGTCAGGGAGTTTTTCCAGACAGATCTGAGTTCATTTCAACTAAGATCCCAAATCGTAGCCGATGCCTCTATGCCTTTTCCTGGTATTGCTTTATCAAAATGTGAAGGCAAGCATGTGGATGTACAGGTTATTAATTCTAAAGCGGCGGATGAAATGCTAAATATCAGAGGAATTAAAGCTAGCTTTGTCCTCGGGCAAAATGAAGAGGGTGTTACTGTTATCAGCGCCCGATCCTTAGGGGATATTAATGTACAAACCATAATGGAAAAGCTAGGCGGTGGAGGCAATTTGACAAAGGCTGGAGCCCAAACAGACATGCAAATAGATGAGGCTATGGAAAGGCTAAAAGAAATTTTAGCGGAAGTGGAACTTAAATAGGAGGTATAGAGGATGAATGTGATATTAATAAAAGACGTAAAAAAACTAGGTAAGCCTGGTGATGTTGTTAAGGTAAGCGATGGTTATGCTAGAAATATGCTATTACCAAGAGGGATGGCTATTGAAGCTACAGCCGAGAATATGAAAAATCTAGAGAATCAAAAAGCCCTTCAAGCAGAAAAAGAAGCGGAGGAGCTGGCTGCAGCTAAAGAACTAGCAGGAAAAATGGAAAAGATCACCGTCAAGGTTTTGACTAAATCCGGCGAAGGGGGAAAGCTGTTTGGATCCATTACCGCAAAGGATATTGCCGATGCATTAAAGGACCAGCATGATATTTCCCTTGATAGGAGAAAAATCCTATTAGAAAGCCCTATTAAACAAGTAGGGGAATTTGAACTAGATGTAAAGCTATATAAGGATGTAATAGGCAAGCTAAAGGTTTCCGTCGAGGTTTAAATATATGAATCAACATGAAAGGATACCACCCCATAACGACGATGCAGAAAAATCAGTCTTAGGCTCAGTCATGCTTGATAAGGATGCGCTTTATGAGGTCCTTGAAATTCTAAAGCCAGAGGATTTCTATAGTAGTATGCATCAGGAAATCTATTCGGCTATCATTGAGCTGTATAGAAGAAGCGAGCCCGTGGATACCCTTACCGTTTCAGAAGAGTTGAAAAAAAGGAAGTCTCTTGAAATGGTAGGTGGCCGGGCATATATCGCCTTGCTTTCGACAGCGGTTCCCTCTACTTCCAATGCAGGACAATATGCAAAGATCATTGTAGAGAAGGCGATGCTGAGGAGATTGATTGCTGCGGCTTCTGATATTATTGAAAAGGGTTATCAGGAGAAAATGGATTCTGCAGAGGTGCTAGACTTTGCGGAAAGAAGCGTGTTTGAAATTGCCCAGTCCAAGCAAACGAAAGACTTTCAACCCTTGAAGGATGTGCTATGGACAAATATTGCACAAATTGATGAAATGTCAAAGCTAGAAGGCAATATTACGGGACTTACCACCGGATTTATTGACTTGGATGCTAGGACCTCGGGACTCCAAAAATCTGATTTAATCATATTAGCGGCAAGGCCTAGTATGGGTAAGACTGCCTTTGCTCTTAACATTGCTCAGCAAGCAGCTATTAAGGGAGGCGCAAAGGTGCTAATTTTCAGCTTGGAGATGTCTAAAGAGCAGCTTGGGCAAAGACTCCTAAGCATGGAATCTAGGATAGAGATGCAAAAGTTGAAAACAGGCAGCCTAGACCGAAAAGATTGGGATCAGATACATATTGCACTAGACACCTTATCCAAAGCGGATATTTTCATAGATGATACACCGGGCATCACAGCCATGGAAATCAAAAATAAATGTAGAAGATTAAAAGCAGAAAAGGGCTTAGACTTAGTGGTAATCGACTACTTGCAGCTTATGTCCTTTGAAGGAAAATCAGAAAGTAGGCAGCTAGAAATCACAGCCCTTTCCAGGTTCTTAAAACAACTGGCGAGGGAAATGGACTGCCCTGTTATAGTGCTTTCTCAGCTTTCAAGAGCACCGGAACAAAGAACCGACCATAGGCCAATCCTATCAGACCTTAGAGAATCCGGGGCCATCGAGCAAGACGCCGACGTAGTAATGTTTTTATATAGAGATGAATATTATAATCCTGAGACGACGGAAAAACCAAATGTCTGCGAGGTGAACATCGCCAAGCAAAGGAGCGGCCCTACAGGCAGTATTGAGCTTACTTGGCTGGGCAAATACACCAGATTCGTTGACAAAAGCCGTCTAGGTGAAAATTAGGGAGGGTAAGCCATGTTAGTACATGAGTCTATGATGGTGGATGAAGTTTTGGAATTGGACCCGGAAATTACTGAAATCCTGTTATCCCATGGCCTAAATTGTGAAAGCTGTCCCGGAGCCAGTATGGAAACCTTAAAGGAAGCCGCAGAAGGTCATAATATTGATCTTTCGCAGCTTCTCTTCGACTTGAACAATTTTTTACGCAACAAGGAGTGATGACAACAATAAAATGAACTTTACAAAAGAATTGATACGAGATTTTTATCTAAGGGATACTCATGTAGAAAACATTTTTATAAACGAATACCTGCCGGCGGCGCCCGGGGATTATATCAAGGTGTATTTGTTTGCTTTGATGTACGCAGATTTTGATAGTGGCATTTCCAATGAAACTATTGCTAAGCAGCTTGGAATTGCCGATGAGGATATTTTAAAGGCCTGGAGCTATTGGGAAAGCATAGGTGTCATTAAAAAACATTATGAAGACCCTGAGGATAAATTCCGCTATCAAGTAGAGTTCCTGAATCTGAAATCCAGGGTGTATGGGAAAAAGGCTAAAAGCAGACGAACAGAGGCAAAAATCCCAAATCGCCTAAAACCGATTTTAGATGACGATAGTATTAAAAACATGTTTAGCAGCATAGAAAGAATTACAGGAAGGCTTTTTGATGGTAGGGAGCCTGCAGAAGTCATGTCCTGGATTACAGATTATAATGCCACGCCAGAGATGATTACATATGCATATTCCTACTGTAAAAAGAAGAGAAATCATAGTAATACCAATTATGTAGCTGCTATTATAAAGGAATGGGCGGGCAAGGGACTTAAAACCGTAAAGGAGATTGAAGCGTATCTAGAAGAAACAGATAACCGCCACTATCAATACAAACGGATTTTAAGGGCCCTTGGTTTTATGCGTAATCCTACGGAGGAAGAAAAGAGAATTATAGACACCTGGTTTGATGAAATGTCTTTTGACATAGATCGTATATTAGAGGCTTGTAAAAAAACCACTGGTATATCCAACCCCAATATTAATTACATAAATACTATTTTAAAATCCTGGAGTACGGGAAAAGGAAAGCCTACTCCGGCTAAAAAAGAAACGGGCAAACCAAACCAGATCGGCAGCGTTATAAAATATTACGAAGAGGTAAGGGAGAAAAATGAATCCTTAGCCCAACTGAGGCGGGAGGAAGTGTATAAAAAAGTCCCAAGAATTAAAGAAATTGAGACTGAGGCAAGAGAAATGGGCCTTCGTATTTCCAAACTGATGCTTAGTGGCGGAAGTGATGCGAAGTCCAGTATAAGAGTCATGAAGGACAAGATAGACAAGCTTAATCAGGAAAAGGCATTTTTGATGACTGAAAATAATTTCCGAATTGATTATATGGATGTGGTATATGACTGCTCACTATGTAATGATACAGGTATACTTGATACTGGAGCACGATGTAACTGTTTTGATGAAAAACTAAAGGACCTACAGCCAGAGACCGAGAGATGATTGGCTGTGGCTGGCCCAGCCAATCATCTCTCGGGTCTCTGGCTGTAGCCATTACAGCATCAATATAGCAGGCCCCAACCCGGGGCAATGCCTGCTCTGTGCGAACCAGTAACGCATCATCATATGCCTATGAAAGAATGCAAAAAAGGGCTTGAAATGAGTAGTGTTTTAATATACACTTTTCATATTGTGAGGCTAAAAATTGCCAGCACAAATGACAGGTAAAAATACACAGAATACGTTGATAAAATTATATAAAAGTTACAATTTACAATACAGTACAGTGTTTTGCAAAGCAAAATTCTATACTGAGATTTCCCTGCATTTTGACGGGTGAAATCTTTTGTATTGAAAATGCTGGGAGGACACAAATGCTTTTTAGCAAAGACAAAATTAGCAAAAAGAATATTAAAAAAACATATAGTAAGAAAAAGAAAATAGTGATTTCTGCGGATAATGAAAATAATGAACAAGTTAAGATGGCTAATACCGCCGTCGATTTAATGATTGATAAAGTATTTGATTCTTTTCAAAGGGTGAGCACCAAAGGCGCCCTTGCAATGGGAAAAATTTACAAAAAATATAGACAATCCAGCCTTATGAGAACACTGACCCGATGTGAGGAAAAATCCTCCTCCGCCATGTGTTCTTTTATTGATTATCTTGATAATAATAATGAGCTAATCAGCCAAAAAGCCCATGGAGCCCTGGTTATAACGGGATCTGGCATCCAAAGGCTAAGGGAAGGGGCAGAGCGAAACAAGAAAAAGCTACTGACAGGGTTTGGTGCTTGCGTGATAGTCACAGGTGTTTTCTTATTTGCTTTAGGAAGCGTAACCGCATATGAATACGCCTATAACGGTAAAGTTCTTGGAATCGTAAAAAATCAAAGTGATGTACACACAACCATTGACATTATTGGTGACAAGTTAAGCCAAGCTTATGATGCAGAGATTACTATAGATAAAGAACGAGATATCTCCTTTAATAAAGTATTTGCCTTAAACAAAAAACTTGATAATAAGGAAGACATCCTAAATAACCTGACTTACATGAAGGATATGAAGGCAACAGGATATGGACTTTATATAGATGGTAGGCTAACGGCTATATTAGATAGTGAAGCCTCAGTTAGATCTGTTCTTGCAGAGATTAAAAGCATGTATACTTCGAATTCGGAAGATGTAGAATATAAGCAGGTAGACTTTGTAGAAGATGTTGATATCAAAGAAGTAGAGACGAAGCTAGGCAAAATAAAGAAAAAAGACGACATTATGGAATATATGCTTACTGGCTCTACAGAAAAAAAGATACATGTAGTTCAGTCTGGCGAAACTCTTTCCCATATCAGTAAGATGTATGATATGAAACTGAGCGAATTGATCGACTCCAATCCCCAAATGAATCCAGACAAGCTGGCTATCGGGGACGAGATCTCCTTAACTCAAGCAGTCCCCGTTGCGACGGTTAAAACTGTTGAAATAGCAACCTATAACATGCCTGTAGAGTACGAAATAACCTACGAGAACACCTCTGCTATGTATGAGGGAGAAAAAAGGGTAAAATCCCAAGGTATTGAAGGACAGCGTGAAGTGGTGGCTGAAATAACAAGGCAAAACGGAATAGAAACAGACCGAAAAGAAATTCGCTCCACTGTGCTTTCTGAGCCTGTCCCTCAAGTCGTTCTTGTAGGAACAAAAAAACTTCCGCCTTTGGTGGGCACTGGAAGCTTCCAGTATCCTGTGCGTGGTAGATTGTCTTCTGGATTTGGACAAAGGTGGGGCCGACTGCATAAGGGCATCGATTTAGCTGCACCAACAGGGACTAAAATCTCTGCTGCCGATGGAGGAAAAGTCATCTTTGCAGGGTACAATGGCTCCTTAGGCTATATGGTAAAAATTGATCATGGTGGAGGCAAGGTGACCTTGTATGGGCACTGCAGCAAGCTATTTGTTAAGAAGGGCGAAAGGGTCTATAAAGGCCAGCACATTGCCAATGTAGGTAATACAGGCAGAAGCACCGGCCCTCATCTCCATTTTGAAATTCATGTGAATGGGGTTCCTAAAAACCCCCTGAACTACTTATAACATACTGAATGTTAACCTTGTAAATTAATAAATGTTTTGTAATTCAGAAAGCCGCAGCCTTGTGCATTGCGGTTTTCTTTTTCTATTGGCAATGCATTTTGTATTATAAACTGTTTAACCTGGGCTGGTGTAAGTCTAGGGTACATGGCATGTAGGTTGGCTGCAACACCGCTTACCACCGGAGCTGCCATGGAGGTTCCTGATTGACTTACATAATTTTTCGGATTTTTTGCATCTAAGGAGATAATATCCACCCCTGGTGCTATAATATCGGGCTTAATGATTCCGTTTAAGGTAGGTCCACGACTTGAAAATTTAGCGACACAAATACCGTCTGTTTTGTCGCATCGGCTAAGGTCTGCAGCTCCTACCGTAATAACAAGGGGACTGATTCCAGGAGAATTAATAGTGCTCTCACCCGGGCCGTTGTTGCCTGCTGCAGTTACTACAGTAAAGCCGTGATGAACAGCAGCATTTGCACCCCTTACCAGGGAATCTTTTTCATAAGAACCTTCCGCTTTAACGCCAAGAGATAGATTAATGACTCTTATATTGAACATTCTTCTATGATGGATTACCCACTGAAGAGCTGCCAAGATATCTGACTCCGTTCCATTTCCCGCGTGGTCTAAGGCTTTTATGGAGATGATATTGCAGCAGGGTGATGTCCCGATGTACTTCCCAGTAGTATAACCGTTTCCGGCAACAATTCCAGCTACATGGGTGCCATGACCATCATCGTCATAAGGGTCTGATTTTTCTCCTACAAAATCTTTAAAGGCAATAATTCTGTTGTATGGCTTAATTAAATCGTAATGAGGCGCTATACCGGTATCGATAACAGCCACTCCGACGCCCCTGCCCATCACCAAGCGGTCTCTTTCAGACTCAAAGAGCTGAGGTCCTGGCCTTCTTGAAAAACCATCAGGTCTTGTAACCTTCATTATTCCCGGGCTGATAGGTGACTTTGAAACGATAGCATCATTACTAACTAAATCGATCATTTTATTACTTGAAACCGTTGGAATTTTTTCTTGAGGTATTTCTACAGAAACAGCATTGATAAAGGGGAGCTCATATTTTATTTTCCCATAATTTTTTATAATGCAATCTCTGATATCATTGACGCAAGTTTTTGAGTATATAATAACAGGGACAAATTCTCCATGCTTTTGATACATCCTTATCACTTCCTCAAATTATAGTATGAAATACGACGGAATAGTGACACTGCTAAAGACCAAGAGAAACCTGCCAGGGACCGAGAGATGATTGGCTGTGGCTTGCGGCCACAGCCAATCATCTCTCGGTCCCTGGCAGGTCTTTTTTGACGTGTACTTCTTTTTTTGTTATAATAGTTTGGCTGACGAAAGGCGTCAGTGATAAGGAGGAGACTTAATGGACTCTAAGAAAGTTTTAATCATTGAAGATGAACAATCTATCTCGGATATTATAAAATTTAATTTAACTAAAGAAGGTTTTCAGGTATCCGCAGCCTTTGATGGACAAGAAGGTGTTGAGAAGGCATTGTCGGAAAATCCGGACCTCATATTACTAGATGTTATGCTTCCTATCATGGATGGGTTCCAAGTTTGTAAAAAAGTTCGAGAGACAAGCTCTGTTCCTATTATCATCCTCACAGCTAAGGAGGAGGAAGTAGATAAAGTGCTTGGCCTAGAGCTTGGTGCGGATGATTATATTACAAAACCCTTTGGTATGAGGGAATTAATAGCCCGAATAAAGGCAAATATTAGGCGAACGGATTTGGTTGATAGCTTAAAGAGTCAGCCAGCCAACATAAAAAATTTTGGCAATCTAGATATTGACTTAAATAGATATGAAGTACGAAAGAATGGTAAGCCTCTAGAGCTTACTTTAAGGGAATTTGAACTATTAAAATATCTTGCAGAGAAAGAAAATAGGGTTTTTTCTCGGGAACAGCTTCTTGAAGAAGTATGGGGATATGAGTATTATGGGGATATACGTACTGTTGATGTAACAGTACGAAGGCTAAGGGAAAAGCTTGAAGATGATTCAAGCAATCCAAAGTATATCATGACAAAAAGAGGGATAGGATACTACTTTAGGAGGCCATAGGGGGATGATTCGAAAGAAGAGATGGAGCAGCATGAGATGGAGAATTGTATTAATATACTTTCTCCTTGTTTTTATTGCGACAACCATTATTGGGGTTTTTATAATGAATCAGCTGGAAGCCTACCATAAAAACTCCATCAGCAAGAATATGTCGGACACAATCAACGAAGGTACGCTTCTTTCTTCTTTCAAGGATTATGATGACCTTATTGATTATCAGACAGAAATTCAGACCAACATCGAAGGCTGGGCAAGGGGCGTTCAGCAGGAAATCTTTGTAGTAGACGATGATTTCACCATTGTGGCTTCAAATAATAAAAGCCTTGTGCTAAAGAGCGCCGTGGATCTTTTGAATCAGGGGATTATTCTAAAAGGACTCAAGGGTGAACCTGCTGAAGCAGATGGTATTATAGTGGCACGAAACCAAAATATTCCTGTCAAAAATATGGTTTTTCCCATCGGGGAGGAAGAAATAAAAGGGGTCTTGTACCTGCGAGAGGATATGTCTGCAGTTTATGAGACCATTGACCAAGCAAAGCTGATATTTGTTAGGGCCATGGCCATTGCCCTATTCATTACAGTGGTGCTGGGATTTTTTATTGCTAGAAGTATCACAGTGCCTATCAACGATGTAACTGAAAAAGCAGAAAAAATGGCTCAGGGTGATTTTAGCCAGGAGGTCAGTGTGAAATCCGATGATGAAATCGGGCGACTTGCTGAAATGTTTAACCTTTTACGAGAACAACTGAATCTAACACTTTCTGAAATATCCAATGAAAAAAGTAAGCTGGAAACCATTCTAAAGTATATGGCAGACGGCCTCATTGCTGTTGATACTACAGGGCATATTATTCATGCCAACCCTGCGGCAAGGAGTATGCTGGGAATCACAGACGATGATGTAGAAAATAAGCATTATGATGATCTTATCAAAGGATTTAATGAAGAGCTGACTTATGAGAAGCTTAGAGATAAATGCAAAATAGAAGGAGCAGCGGAAACCTTAGATTGTAGAGGATCCATCTTTGCAGCCCGTTACGATCGTTTTAAAGACGAGAATGATGAGGATGTGGGAATAATTATGATCCTTCAGGATATAACGGAAAGACAAAAGATGGAAAATATGCAGAGAGACTTTGTGGCAAATGTATCTCACGAATTAAGGACTCCCTTGACTAGTATTAAGAGCTATACTGAGACCCTCCTAGAGGGCGAAGTTTCTGACCCTAAAATGAGGCATGATTTTTTGAAAATTATCGACACAGAGGCGGACAGAATGAATCGCCTGGTAAAAGAGCTTTTACAACTATCAAGGCTAGAATATCGGCAGGAAAAATGGTACAAAGCCCAAGGGAATCTTATTTCCTTGCTGGAATCAACAGTAAAAAAAGTCGAGCTTACCGCAAAGGTGAAAAAGCAGCATTTAAATTGTATCTTCAATGAAGAACAACAAATTATGGTCCTTATGGACAAGGATGGAATAGAACAGGTGTTGCTAAATGTCCTGACCAATGCCATTAAATATACCAAAGAGGGAGGGCGTATCGATATCGATGCCTTCGTGGCAGACAGGACCGGGAAAATCATTGTATCGGACAATGGTATTGGAATACCAGAAAAAGAGGTTTCCAGGGTATTTGAAAGGTTTTTCCGAGTAGACAAAGCAAGATCCCGGGCTATGGGAGGGACAGGGCTTGGTCTCGCCATTTCGAAACAAATCATAGAAGAACACGAGGGAACCATAGAATTAGAAAGTAAAGAGGAAAAAGGTACAAAGGTAACCATTACACTTCCTCTGGTCGCTATGCGAGGAAAGCAAAATATTGAATAACACCCCACCTCCTATAATATACATTAGTTAATGGGAGGTGTTTTTTATGGATAACGGGCATGTGATAAATATTGACAACAGAGAAAAATTGACTGTCACTCAGGTTGTTGATATTGAAAACTTCAATGAAGATGGTGTTCTGCTAATATTAAAGAATGGTGGTCTGGTGATAAAGGGCCAGAACCTTCATATGCAGAAGCTAGATTTGGAGGAAGGGATTGCAGTGGTTACCGGATTCGTCAATGCGGCCCTTTACACTGAAAAAAAAGATAAACAGGAAAAAGGCTTCTTAAAGAAAATTCTAAAATGAATTTGGCGATTCATCAGCTTATAAAAGACCAGGCTTTCCAGTTTATTATCATGCTTTGGGCCGGCATGATAATAATGATTTTTTATGATATTTTTACATTTATAAAAAACAAGAGAAAGCCTGGCAAGGGTATATCGTTTATTCAAGATATACTGTTTTGGGTATTTGCCAGTCTCTTGACCTCTTCTTTTTTATACTACTCAAGCTACGGGCAGCTAAGTGTTCATGAATTTATTGCCTTTGGCGTAGGGGCGATATTGTGGAAAAGGTTCTTCTGTGGTATAATTAAGGTTCGTTAAACAAGTTTATTTTAATGACTTGTGGGGGTAGCTGTACAAATAACTGTATAGCGTCAAGGGGGCCTGAAACCAATGTTTAAACGAAAGACTAAGCGAAGCAAGAAGTTTAAAAGCAATGATCAGGTTATAGATATTGAAGTAGCAAGAAATGAAAGAAGAAAAAAGAGAGCTGCCGCTGCCCGCAAAAAAACCAAGGAGCAAAAGGCTAAAACGCCTATCTCCAATCGGCAGGCAGAAAAAAGAACAAGGCGTAGGGCTGTATATTGCCTCATCACCTTGTTTATTGTCGTTGTTATTGGAACATCTGTTTTTAATATCATTTCTTTGAAAATGGCGGAAGCCGAAATGGCCAGAGAGCAAACAGAATTGCTAGAGCAAAAGAACATTCTTGAAGGGGAACTTGAAAAGATTAATAGTGCCGAATATATAGAACAAGAAGCTAGACATCAACTGAGAATGGTTAAACCCGGAGAGGTTTTATACGTGCCTCCTAATGAAGATGAAGAAACTACGAGAACTGGTATTATACCTAACTAGGAGATTTTATGATTAGAGAAGTCATCGTGGTGGAGGGTAGAGATGATGAGGCCGCAGTTAAAAGAGCTGTGGATGCCCAGACTATAGCCACCCATGGATACGGCATAAAAAAACAAACAATTGACTTGATAAAAAAGGCATATAGGGAAAGAGGAATTATAATATTCACAGATCCTGATTTTGCAGGAGAAAAAATAAGAGCGAAGCTTACAGAACGCTTTCCTGAAGCCAAACAAGCTTATTTACCCCGGACTGAAGCAGAAAAAGACGGGGATATTGGTATTGAAAATGCTACACCGGAGAATATAAGAGAAGCCTTATCAAAAGCAAGGTTTGCCACCATGAAAAAAGAAGTTATATTTACTAAAGAGGATATGATAAAACATGGCCTTGTAGGTGTTCCAGGAGCCGCGGAAAAGAGAGACAAGCTGGGAAAGGCCTTGGGAATAGGCTATGGAAACAGTAAGGTATTTTTAAATAGACTCAATCAATTTGGAGTCACAAGGCAAGAATTCGAGGAAAACATATGAATCTGCATTCACCTGCAACAATTAGAAAAATCAAGGAAAAATATGGGTTTAAGCTGTCAAAGAGCTTAGGTCAAAATTTCCTTATAGATAAAAATATTATTGACAAAATCATCGAAGGGTCTTCTATGGGAGCACAGGACTTGGTCATTGAAGTAGGCCCTGGAATTGGGGTACTCACTTCAGCCGCTGCAGAGAAGGCGGGGAAGGTGATTGCCGTTGAGCTTGATAAAAACTTGATCCCCATTCTTAACGAAACCCTAAGGGACCATGATAATATCGAAATTATCAATGAAGATATTTTAAAGGTTGATTTTAATCATTTATTGGAACAAAATCAGGTGATCAATGGTCAAAAAAGGGAAGGTGTAAAAATTATAGGCAACCTGCCCTATTATATTACCACTCCTATTATTATGAAACTATTAGAAGACAGGGTTCCGGCCCAAAGTATAACCATAATGCTTCAAAAGGAAGTGGCAGACCGGATAAAAGCCGGGCCTGGAACTAAAGCCTACGGGGCTCTTTCTGTGGCAGTGCAATATTATTGCACTGTTGCTCATGTGACCCATGCACCAAAAGAAGTTTTCGTGCCACGGCCTAAGGTAGATTCCACAGTTATCAGATTGGATATCAGAAAGGACAAGCCGGTGGAGTTACTAAGGGAAGCCTCTTTTTTTGCTGTCATTAAAGCGGGATTTGGCCAGCGTAGAAAGACCTTGCTAAACTCCCTGGTTGGAGTTTATGGATTAACAAAGGATGAAGTGGCGGAAATCTTAAACAGCGCCCAAATCGACCCCATTAGAAGAGCTGAGACCTTAAGCATACAAGAATTTGCAAACATAGCCAATAGGGTGTCTCAATTCAAGGGTGTCTGACACCAAGAAAACTAGAAAGGGTGTCTGACATTATTATCGCGGTAAATGGTGTCAGACACCTTATATTTTGACATCATTATCATGAAATTTTAGCAAACTGGAAGGAAAATAACCCGATGAAATCTTTTTTCACGAAGTATTTACATAATTCAATTACACTTTGTATATTATTAGCTATTACTCTAAATTTTACCATAGAATCCATCAGTAGACGTTCAATACACAATGGAATAGACTACTTACTGGATTCACCCATGACTTTTTTTTATAATGCCTTTATTATATTTGCAACTCTGTCTGTTGCGTTTTTAGTAAAACGCCGGATTTTCGTTTATGTAGTGGTGAGCATATTTTGGCTTGCTACAGGGATTACCAATGGTATTATATTAGGCTTTAGAACAACGCCCTTTACAGTGACGGATTTGTCATTACTGGAATCGGGAATATCTATTATTCCCAATTATCTTTCAACAAACCAAATGATATTAGCAGGGTCTATTACAGTTGCTTTAATCATCGCTTTGGTGCTTGTTTTCATATTTATGCCAAAGCATAAGGAGAAAGTCAGCTTCAAAAGAAGTATCGCAGGCCTTCTCATTATAATCATTTCCCTTGCAGGTGTGACAAAGATAGCTATTGAAAGGGACTGGGTATCTACCTTTTTTGGTAACCTAAATTATGCCTATAGGGACTATGGATTTCCTTATTGTTTTATTAATACATGGCTAAATACAGGAATTGACGCCACAAAGGATTACTCAGAGGATAAAATGCTTAGTATCTTTCCTGAGGAAATGCTGAATCAAGAGCAAGGCCTCATCCCCGTGTGGAATCCGGAAAATACCAATACCAAGGAAATGCCAAACATCATCATGCTTCAGCTAGAATCATTTTTTGATCCCACCTTGGTGAAAGGGCTGACATTCTCACAGGATCCCGTACCCAATTTTAGACGACTAAAAGAAGAACGCTCATCGGGATTTCTTACGGTACCATCTATAGGAGCAGGTACGGCTAATACAGAATTCGAGATTTTATCCGGCATGAGTGTACGATTTTTTGGGCCAGGAGAATATCCTTACAAATCTGTATTAAAGAAAACTACGACAGAAACCATAGCTTACAATTTAAAGCAGCTTGGGTATTCAGCCCATGCTATACATAACCACCGAGGAGCATTCTATGGGCGAAATGATGTATTTGCCCATTTAGGATTTGATACCTTTACCTCCATGGAATATATGAATAATGTCATCAAAACGCCTAGGAATTGGGCGAAGGATGGGGTGTTGACTGGAGAAATTTTGACAGCGCTTGAATCTACGGAGGAACAGGATTTTATCTACACAATATCAGTTCAGGGACACGGACAGTATCCAGGGAAAAAGGTATATAAAGAGCCACAGGTGACCTGCGCAGGAATAGAGACAAAAGCCCAATCAAATGCGTTTGAGTACTATGTGCAGCAAATTTATGAAATGGACGCTTTTGTAGGTGAGTTAGTTGAAGCTTTAGAGGCCCTTGAAGAAGAAACTGTTTTGGTGCTCTTTGGTGACCATTTACCTAGCTTGGATCTTGCACCGCACAAGCTAGTGAATGGCTCCGTTTATGAAACAGAATATGTTATATGGAGCAGCTTCCCTATGGAAAAAGAGGATAAAAATTTACATGCATACCAGTTAAGCGCAGAGGTACTAGATCGATTAGATATTCACCAAGGCGTTATGACAAAGTATCATCAAAACTTTAGAGAGGATCCTCAGTACCTGTCCAACCTGAAAGCCCTACAGTACGATATGCTATATGGAAAAAATTATATATATGGAGGGAGAAATCCCTTCTTACCCACAAAATTAAAAATGGGGGTAAAGGATATCCGGGTGGATGAAGTACTAAAAATCGGTGAAAAATATTACATAAAAGGACAAAACTTCACACCCTTCAGTAAAATTTCCATAAATGAAAAGGTTCTAGATACCATTTTCCTTGGTCCTAGCATTCTAGGCCTTTTGGAAGATGTAGATCCGAAGAATGTAAGCGAGATGAAGGTCAGCCAGGTAGAAAAGAACAAAGAAATCCTAAGCACCACAGAATAACCCCAGCCACCAGCCCGAGAGATGATTGGCCGTGGCTGGCGCAAAAACTGCCATAGACCGAGAGATGATTGGCCGTGGCTGGATGAAGATTGGCTGCGGTTAGCTGGTTCTGCGGTTGCAAAGATTAAATAAGGTGTACTGCTATGACAGATTCCAAAAAGAATTATACTTACATATTGGTTTGTGAGGACGGCACCCTATACACCGGCTGGACCAATGACCTGGAAAAAAGGCTAGCGGCTCATAACAAGGGAGAAGGCGCCAAATATACAAGAAGCCGGCTTCCCGTGCGACTGGTATATAGTGAATGTTTTGAGAATAAACAAGATGCTATGCGGCGAGAATATAAAATAAAAAGAATGAACAGAAAAAAGAAGCTAGATCTAATTAAAGGAGGAAAAAGCGCAATGAGAAAAATCGTTTCAACGAAGGCAGCGCCAGCTGCAATTGGCCCCTATTCCCAAGGTAATATTTACGGTAATCTAATTTTCACCTCAGGACAGGTTCCTCTAGACCCGGTTACGGGGGAAATAGTTGGATCTACTGTGGAAGAGCAAACTGAGCAGGTGCTAAAAAATGTTAAGGCTATTTTAGAAGAGGCGGGAAGCTCAATGGACAAAGTGCTAAAAACAACGGTTTTTATTAAGGATATGAATGATTTCGCCGTGATTAATGAAATATACGCAAAGTACTTTACTGAAGGAGCATATCCATCAAGATCTGCGGTAGAAGTGTCCAGATTACCAAAGGACGTTCTGGTAGAGATAGAGACCATAGCCTATCTGTAATTTACAATAATGGGCAACTTTAAAATAATGTGAAACTAAGATGAAAATGAGCTACATTTTCGGGAGGAGGGTTTGATGAAGGTAGAGACCATAGAAGAAATTGCCAAGAGAATAGGTCAACAAAAGGGCAAAAATAATCTAAATAAGAAAATTTCTAAGCAAGGTGGCTTACTGATAAAGCTACTCCTTAGCGCTAGTAAGAATAAGAAATAGGAGAAACCCCATGTCAAATACTATGAAACTGCTAGCTCGCATACTAATTATATTACTGTTAATGGTGATAGGTGCCTGGCTCAATGCACAGCTGAGTCAGGCAGCAGGGCTAGGACCCCTTTCCAACATCATCATCTATGCCGTATATCTTCTCATTGGAATTACAGCAGGATCCGCAGTAAACCCTAGATTCACAAAGCCTAAAAACAAAGGCCTGTACATAATTCCTGTATTAATATTTGCTATTATCGGCGCCCAATGGTTCTTTTATCCCATCTTTCCTGTGACGGCGATACCTTTAGGAATTGGGAGCTACTTAATGCAATTTTCTAATCTTTCATGGTCTTTGGCCGGCATTTTTTTAAATTTGGCTTTCCGATAAGCCAATAGACGGTTTCTATTCTAATTTACCTTGGAGTTTTCGTTAATAATTAATAGACGATACATAATATTATTATTAATAATAAGCGGGAGCAGAAAGGGAGCAAGAGAAATGCCGATACTGAAAACGCTAAATTTATCAAAGATATACCAAATGGGAGAGGTTCAGGTTGTCGCTCTTTCCAATGCTTCCTTTTCCATCGAAGAAGGGGAGTTTGTGGTCATATTAGGGCCCAGTGGCTCCGGAAAAAGCACACTGCTCAATCTAATTGGCGGCATGGATGAGCCCACGTCCGGAAGCATATGGGTGGAAGGAAAAGAGATAACAAAATTCAATGAAAGCAAGCTCACAGATTACAGACGGGATCAGGTGGGCTTTGTTTTTCAGTTTTACAACATTATGGGTAACCTTACGGCAGAGGAAAATGTAGAGCTTGCGACAGAGCTCGCAGAAAACCCCTTACCAATATCCCAAATCTTAAAGGAAGTGGGCCTATGGGAGAGAAGAGATCATTTTCCGTCTCAGCTGAGTGGTGGCGAGCAGCAAAGGGTATCCATCGCAAGAGCAGTAGCAAAGAATCCAAAGATTTTACTTTGCGATGAGCCTACGGGAGCACTAGATTACGAAACAGGGATAGCCATACTAGATTTGCTGAAACGGCTCAACCGTGAAATGGGAAAAACTGTGATTATCATTACCCACAATGCAGATATTGCGTTGATGGCAGACAGGGTCATTAAGATGCGAAGCGGAGAAATTATTTGGAACAAGCTAAATCCTAACCCCATGAATGTTGAGGATATTAAGTGGTAATGAGAAAAATAAACACCATGCTTTTTCGCATGATTTTGAAATCAAAAGCTCAATTTTTTGCAGTGCTGGTTGTAATTATAATCGGCATTTGTACCTTTGTTTCATTGAACATGACTGGAATAAACCTGGGGCAAACGGTGGAAACCTATTATAAGGACAATGAGTTCCCGGACCTATTTCTAGGGGCCACCAGGGTGCCTTATAAAAAGGTAGAAGAGTTAACCTTGATTGAGGGTGTTGATAAGGCCATGGGTAGAATTTCCCTAGATGTGCCAGTGGTTACAGAAACAATGGACGAACGAGTAACTATAAGGCTTATTACGACGAAGGGTAAACAAGATGAATTGAGTAAGCCCACTTTTATTGAGGGAGGCCCCCTTTCCCATAGGGGGAAGGAAATCCTACTATTACAGCAGTTTGCAGAGGCAAGGAACATCACAATAGGCGATGAAATAAAGGTCCAGGTGGAAGGGTTACAACAAAGCCTAGAAGTAGTAGGAATCGTAGCCAATCCAGAATATGTTTACCTCATCGAAAATGTGCAATCCATGCTGCCCTCAGAGGGGAGCTTTGGCGTAGGCTATATATCTGAAAGCTTTGGCCAGCAAATATCGGGGCTTTTGGGCAGCTATAATGAGGTATTGGTGCAATATGCAGGAAATGTAGATGAAGAGGCTTTAATAGACAAGATACAAGAGAAATTGGACTCCTTTGGCCTTAAACAGGTAGTAAAGCAGGATGAGCAGCTAAGCTATGCCCTTGTATCGGAAGAAGTGAAAGGCATTAATACTATGGCGGAGTCATTACCCCTGCTGTTTTTATTTGTAGCGGGCTTGATATTAATGATGATGCTAAGCCGTATGGTTAAAAAAGATCGCATCAAAATTGGTGTTCTAAAGGCTATGGGATATTCAAGATTACAGATTCTTTCTCATTATGTAAAGTATGCACTGGTTGCTGGTGTAATAGGAGGCTTGCTAGGGTCTGTTATGGGAATGTTTTTAGCTGGTGCCTTGACCAAGATGCTTCTTCAATTTTTTAATATCCCTTTATTAAAGCTGGAATTCTATTATTCTTATATTCTCCTGGGCATATTTCTTTCCTGTATTTTTTGCGCCATTTCAGGCATTATTGGAGCTAGGGGAATTTTGAAAATTACTCCCGCTGAGGCCATGAAAAAGGAGGCGCCAAAGGCAGGGAAAAGAATTTTTCTTGAAAAACTGCCTTTCTTTTGGAAAAGGCTATCTTTTAGCAATAAGCTTGTATCAAAAAATATTTTCCGAAACAAGAAAAGAACTATTTTTGTTTTAGCCGGAGTCATGCTCACCTATGGGATGATGCTTTTTACTGCCAGCATGCCAGATGTGGTAGATCAGATGATGATAAAGCATTTTGATGAGTTTCAAACAATGGATTACGATATCAGCTTCAAAAACCCAGTGTCCAAGAATGCCATTCAAGATATGAAACACCTGATAGAAGTAGACGATATAGAAGGAAAGCTTGAATACCCCTTTGAGCTTACAAATGGAAATATAAAAAAGGGTGTAAGCATAATCGGCATTGTCACTGACACTTCATTTTATTCCTTCAAAGACCCGAAAGGGGAAAAACTCAGCCTTACTGGCAAAGGCATACTTCTATCGGAAAATTTAGCTTCCAGTTTAAAAGTTGATGTAGGCGAGAGAATTTTAGTTAAAAATCCCATACCTGGTAAGGATGATGTTTATCTAACAGTAGAAGGTATTGTTAAACAGGCGATGGGTATAAATGCTTATATGGAAATTAACAGCATGGGAGAGCTACTTTTAGAAAAGAACATGATTACTGGAGTACTCGTTAATTCCTCTGATCCGGAAATCCATCAAAAGCTGCTAGAAGCACCTAATATCGCCTCCGTCATGTCAACAGAGGACATGATGTCAGTTTATGAAGAATATACAGAAATGATTATGATGTCCATGGGCTTTATGGTTGTTCTTTCTGGGGTGTTAGGCTTTGCCATCGTGTACAATGCAACTATAGTGAGCATAAATGAACGGGAGATGGAGTTGTCCTCCTTAAGGGTACTGGGATTTAGCAAATGGCAAATATTCAAGATGATATTGAAGGAGAACAATATTATAATGGCAGTAGGAATTCTTTTGGGCATACCAGTGGGAGATGTATTTTTGTCCTATGCTTCTCAGGTTTACCAAACGGATATGTACACCCTTGATATGACCCCTACATTTGTAGCGGGAATTGGCGCAGCTATTGCTACGATAATTTTTATTATATTCGCACAGTTAGCCACTTACAAGAAGATTCAAGGTCTGGATTTTTTACAGGCTTTAAAAAATAGAGAATCCTAATGGAAGAAAGGAAAGACTACTATGGCAAAGAATAGTAAAGGTAAAAATGGTAAGAAGGTAAGGGCCACAGTGGTGATTTTGGCGGTTATCCTGGTGGTTGGGGTAATTGCTGTAGCTAGTATTTATGGAAACAAGGTTCCGGTTAATTCTGCCCTAGTAGACACCGGCAGAGTGGAGCGTCTTATTGAAGAATCAGGCACGGTACAATCGGATAATACCATAATCGTTATGGCAGATAGGAGCGGAGAAATTCAGGAGGTTCATGGATCCGTAGGAGATAAGGTGAATGTGGGAACTTTGCTATCAACGGGCAAAGCCATGGCAGGAGCACAGTCCCAGACCCAAAGCATGAATTCAGAGTTAAAAGCCTTACAAATCCAGTACAACCAAGCGAAGGAGTCTGCAGAGAAAAACAGGGCACTTTATGAATTTGGTGCTCTCAGCTATGAGGAATATAATAGGTCTGTTATTGCAGCGGAACAGTTAGCAGCTCAAATATCCGCGTTGCAGCATGGAATTAACAGTCACAGAGAGTCAACATCGGTAACGGGAGCCAAATCCCCAATAACAGGAGTGATAACAGAGGTCTATGTGCATAAAGGTCAGGTTGTCCAAGGAGGGGCCCCTTTATTTGAAATATCAGATTTAGAAAATATATATGTTGAAGTAGATCTCATGGCAGAGGATGCGGAATTGATTCAAGAGGGAGATTTGGTAAGGGTATCTAACCATGAGATGGGGTTTTTAGATGAGAATGCAAGGGTAAGAAAAATACACCCAAAGGCCAAAGACAAGGTGTCTGAGCTTGGCATCAGCCAAAAGAGAGTAACCGTTGAAGTAGCGCTAAGCGCTGATGAAGCTGTGCGGATAGGAAGCAGTCTTGATGTAGAAATCATCTTAGATCATAAGGAGGATGTGGTACGGGTAGATAAGCATTCCTTGTTCGAGATGGATGAAAGGTTTTATGTATATGTAATTCAGGAGGGGAAGGCTCATCTGAGGCAAGTAGAAAAGGGGCTAGAGGGTAAGGATTTTACAGAAATAAAGTCTGGGCTTTCAAAAGGGGAAAAAATAATAAAAACCCCAAGCAATGAGGTGGAAGATGGGGTTCGAGTGCAGGAACAATAAAACTGGGTAGATGTAAGGTAGGTTTTTAGAAGTCCCAAAAGAATATGCACTTTGGATTAGTGCCCAGCAAGGGCAACCATTATGAGGTTATTAAAGAAAAGCCCAAGGCTAGTTTAGTCCTTGGGCTCTGCATTTTTTTTGTCTTTTTCCTTATTTTTCTCATTCTCAGGCTCTATATATGATTGACAGTGAGAAGCAGAGGGGCATCCACTGCATCCGCTACAGCAACCGCTCCCTGTTTTTTTATCCTTGCTCATTTTCTTAATTGCCAATAAAAGGGCTAATATAATAATAGCACCAATGATGTAATCAGCCATAATATCATCTCCTAAAATCGCTTTCGCCTGCTTCAAACAGCCACAGCCAATCATCTCTCGGTCTAATGGCTGCCTAAGATCGCTTTCTCGTGCCACAGCCAATCATCCCTCGGTCTAATGGCTGTCTTTTGTGCCAGCCACAGCCAATCATCTCTCGGTCTGGTGGCAGTATTAAGATACCCTTTGTGTTGGTGGTCTAAACTTATCTTATTTGGAAACCTTGTTTTATATTGGAAGTTATTTTATAGTATAAGAAGGATTATAAGGTGAAGGGTTCGCCCTGAGCCTATTTTGAACAGACATCTAACCGTTGTAAAGGAGAATGAATAAAATGAAGAAAATTATTAGTATAGCATTAATTTTGGTGTTGGGCATTTCCATGCTAGCAGGTTGTGGTAGCAATGGGGACAATGATGGCAATGGTGGAGCCATTGAACCTGCAGAAAGGATATCCTTTAATATCGCTTCTCTAAAGGGTCCTACCACCATGGGTATGGCTAAGCTCATAGAGGATGCAAAATCAGGCGAAACAGCTCACGATTACCAGTTTAATATGTATGGTACGGCTGATGAGATTGTACCTAAGCTAGTTAATGGCGAAATTGATGTGGCTTTGGTGCCATGTAACCTGGCTAGTGTTCTTTACAACAGGACAGAGGGGGCCATTCAGGTGGCAGGAATCAATACCCTTGGAGTGCTTTATATATTAGAAAGCGGAGATTCTATACAAAGCCTGGAAGACTTAAGAGGAAAGACCATATATAGCACCGGGAAAGGAACCACGCCGGAATACTCATTAAACTACATTCTTACGGAGAATGGAATCGTTCCAGGAGATGATGTTCAAATTGAATTCAAGAGTGAAGCTACAGAAGTGGCTGCACTAATGGGACAAGAGGAAGGCATAGCAGCAGTCCTACCTCAACCATTTGCCACAGTTATTCAAGGGCAAAATCCAAATGTCCGTATTGCCATTGATTTTACAGAAGAATGGGAGAAAATAGATTCAAAAGGAACACTAGTCACAGGGGTTATTATTGCTAGAAGGGCCTTTATAGAAGAGAATCAGGAAGCCTTCCAGGCATTTTTAGAGGAATATAAGTCATCCACCCAATATGTCAATGAAAATGTGGAGGAAGCAGCGGAATGGATTGCAGAATACGGGATTGTTCCCAATGCACAGATAGGAGCCAAAGCCATTCCTAAGAGCAATATCACCTATATTGACGGAGATGAAATGCAAGAGAAAGTAGGAAATTACCTAGAGGTTTTATTTGAAGCCAATCCCCAATCTGTAGGAGGCAATTTACCTGAAGATGATTTCTATTATAAGAAATAAAAAAAACTACCAAAAGGCTGTAGTTGTATTATTTTGGTTGGTTGTTTGGCAGCTTGCTAGTATTGGAATCGGGCATAGCTTGCTTTTGGTGTCTCCTATAGAGGTGGCTAAAACCCTGGTGATTCTTATAGCAGAGCCTTCCTTTTGGTCTACAATAGGGTTTTCTTTTGTAAGAATCGTCAGTGGCTTTTTATTAGCTATTTTTGTAGGCATCCTTTTAGCAGCAGTAAGTGCAAAAAGTAACATTATTAAAGAGTTGTTAGCGCCATTTTTAGGGGTCATAAAGAGCATTCCAGTGGTTAGCTTTATCATCCTTGTATTAATTTGGTTTGGCAGTGAATCCTTGTCCATTATCATCAGCTTTCTCATGGTCCTTCCTATTATCTACACCAACGTGCTAGAAGGGATAGAGAGAACGGATCGCCATCTACTGGAAATGGCCAAGGTCTTTCATATAACGCCCTTTAAAGTATTGAAATATATTTATATCCACAGTACCATGCCTTTTTTTCTATCTGCTTGTAAGATTGGCTTAGGCCTTTGCTGGAAAAGCGGTATTGCTGCGGAGGTAATTGGGCTTCCCACGGGTAGCATTGGAGAGAGGCTATATCAGTCTAAAATATTTTTAAGCACCGCTGAGCTTTTCAGCTGGACCATAGTCATTGTGGTGATTAGCTTTTTATTTGAAAGGTTTTTTCTGTGGGTTTTATCTAGGGTTGAAAAAGGCTTGATAGCCTAAATGGAAAGAATGAAGGGAATTCACTCTATATGGGGATTAAGATAAAGAATATTAGCAAAAGCTTTGGACCGAAGGTGGTCATTGATAATCTTTCCCTAGAAATTGAAGAGGGAAAAGTTACTGTATTAATGGGGCCAAGTGGCGGTGGTAAAACAACCTTGGCTCATATCATTTTAGGCATTTTAAAGCCTGATCAGGGAACTGTGGAGGGATTGCTAGGGAAGAGCATCGCCGCCGTTTTCCAAGAGGATCGGCTATGCGAGCAATTAACTGCTGTGAAGAATGTGCAACTTGTTTTAAGAAAAGAGAAGCCTGTTACTGAAATCATTAATGAGTTTACTCAAGTGGGTTTGACTGGAGAGAGTATAGCAAAACCAGTCAATCAATTGTCCGGGGGACAAAAACGCCGTGTAGCCATTCTAAGAGCCATCATGGCAGATAGAGATTTTATTTGCCTCGATGAACCCTTCAAGGGAATGGACAAAGAAACTAAGGCCAACACTATGGAATATGTGAAAACTCACATTACAGGAAAAACAGTGCTTTTAATTACCCATGATGAAGAGGAAGCTCGCTTCTTCGGCGATAATATAGTTTATCCTTTCGGATAGTAAGGGGTAAAGTATCTTCTAAACAAAACGTGAAACCACTTACCAATTTTGATGCGTAGCATCTATGGATGCATAGCATCATAAAATTGGCGGATTGCGTGAAGATACTATACCCCTCTTATGTTTTATTCTTTAGCGCAATAAACCTCTCTTGCCTGATAGCTTGTATGGAGTAGCTTATGGGAAAGTTCTCCATTAGGCTCTTTTAGAAAATCTTCATAAATTTTCTTAATTTCAGGATTATGATGAGATTTTCTGATTACCTGGGCTTCGTCTTCAGAATAAAGCGCCTTAGCTCTACTGCTTAAAACATTTACTCCAACCCTATCCATGGCTGATACATAAGGCTGACCGCCACCGTTTACACAACCACCTGGGCAGGCCATTACTTCGATAAAGTGGAAGTCCTTTTCACCAGCTTTAACAGCCTCCAGTACCTTAGCAGCATTGGCGGTTCCATGAGCAATGGCAATCTTTATTTCTGTAGGTTCACCATTTATAGGAAGTGTCACGCTAGCTTCTTTGACCCCTTCAAGGCCCCTGCAAGCATGATATTCAATTTCCTGAAGATCCTCACCGGAAAGAATGTCTGCAACTGTTCTTAAAGCGGCTTCCATAACACCACCGGTAGCACCAAAGATAACCCCAGCACCTGTATATTCACCAAGGATGCTGTCTGGCTCTTCATCCTTCAGGACATTGAAGTTGATACCAGCCTGCTTGATCATATCACCAAGCTCTCGGGTGGTAAGGACTATATCAACATCTCTTAAGCCATCTACCTCCATTTCAGGGCGCTGTGCTTCTGTCTTTTTGGATGTGCAAGGCATGACAGAAACAACGACAATCTTCTTCGGATCGATATCAAACTTTTCTGCATAATAAGTCTTGATGACGGCACCCAGCATTTGCTGAGGAGATTTACAAGTAGATAAATTATCCAAAAACTCAGGATAGTTTATCTCACAATAGCGAATCCATCCAGGAGAACAAGAAGTAATCATTGGCAAGGTTCCACCATTTTGTACCCTATTCAAAAGCTCCGTTCCTTCTTCTAAAATGGTAAGATCCGCTGAAAAGTTAGTATCAAACACTCGGTCAAACCCTACGCGCTTTAATGCATTAACCATTTTACCGGTAACAGGCGTACCGATCTCTAAGCCAAATTCTTCACCTAGGCCAGCTCTAACCGCTGGAGCCGTTTGAACCACTACGAATTTATCAGAATCATCAAGAGCCTCCCAAACCTGGTCTATGCTTGATTTTTCTTTTAAAGCTGCTACAGGGCATGCATTAACACATTGTCCGCAATAGATGCAGTCTACATCTCTCATGCTATAGTCAAAAGCAGGTGCTACTTCTGTGTAAAACCCTCTCTTAGTAAAGTCTAGCACGCCGATTCCCTGTACGTTTTTACAAACACTGACACAGCGCCCGCAAAGGATACATTTAGAAGAATCTCGTACAATAGAGTGGGAAAGATCATCTACATAGAATGGTCTTGTCTGTCCATCATATGGTACATCTTGAATTCCTAATTCTTCACATAGGCTTTGGAGCTCGCAGTTCTTGTTTCTGACGCAGGTTAGGCATTCGCGATTGTGGTTGGCTAAAATCAGCTCAACATTCTTTTTAACGGCGTTTCTAACCTTAGGCGTATTTGTTCTTATATTCATGCCCTCTTGAACCTGAAGGACACAAGAGGCAGGCAAATTTCTCATAGGGACGCCATTAATATCTGCTTCTACAACGCAAACCCTACAAGCTGCAATTTCATTGATATCTTTTAAATAGCAGAGGCTGGGAATCTTGACACCCATTTCTTTTGCAGCTAATAACACACTATAATCTTTCGGAACACTTGCTGATATTCCGTTAATTGTAATATTTACTTTTTCCATTATTAACTGTCCCCCTATTCCCTAATAACAGCATTAAATGTGCAGACATCCATACAGATGCCACATTTGATGCACTTTTGCTGATTGATAATATGCTTTTCTTTGACTTTACCTATAATGGCACCTTCAGGGCACTGACGAGCGCACCTTGTGCAGCCGTTACAATTATCGGTAATGACATAACTTAGCAATGCAGAGCATACTCCAGCAGGACAGGTTTTATCAATAACATGAGCTTCATATTCATCTCTAAAGTGTTTAATAGTAGATAAAACCGGATTAGGGGCAGTTTGACCCAGTGCACACAAAGAGGTCAGCTGGATATTTTCTGCCAGTTCTTCTAAGGTATTCAAGTCATCGACGGTGGCGGTTCCGCGAGTCATCTTATTTAATATTTCGTGCATACGCTTGGTCCCTTCTCGGCAAGGTGTGCATTTTCCGCAAGATTCATCAACGGTGAAATCAAGGAAGAAACGAGCGATGTCAACCATGCAGTTGTCCTCATCTATGGCAATCATTCCACCTGAACCCATCATGGATCCAACTGCCACTAGATTGTCAAAATCAATAGGTGTATCCAATGATTCGTTGGTCAGGCATCCTCCTGAAGGACCTCCCGTTTGTACAGCTTTAAAGGCTCTATCTCCAGGGCAGCCGCCTCCGATATCATAAATAATTTCTCTTAAAGTAATACCCATTGGCACTTCAACAAGGCCGGTATTATTAATATTACCACCTAAAGCAAAGACCTTAGTACCACTAGACCTTTCCGTTCCAAAGGATTTGAACCAATCTGGACCCTTTAAAATAATCTGTGGAATGTTACCTAAGGTTTCTACATTATTGATACAGGTAGGTTTCCCCCAAAGTCCTTTTACTGCTGGGAAAGGAGGTTTATTTCTGGACATGCCGCGCTTACCTTCAATAGAAGCGATAAGTGCAGTTTCCTCACCACAAACAAAGGCACCAGCGCCCAGTCTAATTTCAATATCAAAATCAAATCCGCTGCCGAAGATATCCTTCCCTAGAAAACCTAAGGCTTTAGCCTGATCAATAGCAATTTGCAGCCTTTTTACGGCAACAGGATATTCCGCTCTAACATAAATAAAGCCTTTTGTAGCCCCGAAAGAATAGCCGCCAATAATCATGGCTTCTAATATAGAATGCGGGTCTCCCTCTAAGATACTCCTATCCATGAATGCACCTGGGTCGCCTTCATCTGCGTTACAGACAATATATTTCTGATCTGCCTTATTTGCTGCAGCAAACCCCCATTTTTTGCCTGTAGGGAAGCCTGCGCCACCTCTCCCACGAAGGCCTGATGCCGTGATGGTATCAATAACCTCTTGAGGTGTCATTTCTGTAAGAGCCTTATGTACAGCCTTGTAGCCATCTTGAGCAATATATTCATCAATATCTTCTGGGTTAATAGAACCACAATTTTTCAAGACAACTCTTTTTTGCTTTTGATAAAATTGAATATCATTCAAGTTTTTAATCTGGCCGTTTCCATCGTATTCCACTGTATATTTGCCTAAAGGTTCACCCTTTATCAAATGATTTTCAACAATTTCAACAGCCTTCTCTGGATCTACATGAGTATAAGATATCTTTTCTTTACCAGGCGCAAAAATTTCAACGATTGGCTCATAAACACACATGCCAATGCATCCTGTGGGCAGAACCTTAACATTTGTCAAGCCCTTATCTGCCACTTGCTTATTAATTGCATCTAGGACTGCTTTCGCCCCGGAGGAAATTCCACAAGTTCCCATTCCGACTAAAACCCTATAACCATCTTCTATATTGATTTTATTGGAGGCTTGCTCCTGTAATATGTACAAATCATTCTTTTTATTCATGTTCAGCACCAACCTTATCCTTATATTTTTCCAGAATGGCAGGTATTGCCTCAATATCATCTAATTTGCCATATACATCGTCATCGATCATCATGACAGGGGCTAGCCCACAGCAACCTAAACAACGGGTTGCATCAAGTGTGAATAATCCGTCAGAGGTAGTGTTTCCAATTTGTATATTTAATTCATCAATGAGTTTATCCACAATTTTCTGCGCACCCTTTACATAACAAGCGGTTCCCAAGCAAACACCAATTTTGTGCTTTCCCTTGGGTGTAATTGTAAATTGGCTATAGAAAGTGGATATCCCATATAGCTCAGCTGTCGGTATTCCGGTATGTTCGGTAATAAACCTATGAACATCCAGTGGCAAGAAACCAAATATGCGTTGCGCTTGTTGGAGAATGGGCAACGCAACGCCATCGGATCCTTTTACGGAATCGATGTACTCCTTTAATTCGACAAATCTTGGATCTCCAGATTTGTCACAACTACACATGCAATCCTTTTGCATACTTTACGCTCCTTTCATTCACTTGTTGCTTGTAAAAGCAAAAAGAACTACGATTTTAAGGCTATCATTGCAAAATCTTAATGTCAAGGAATGGTAATATTATAACAATTTACTAGCTTGCAATTTTCATGCCATTCTAGTAAAAATGTTATTAAGGAGTAAAGGGTTCTCAACGCAGTATTTCAGCGACTTAGCTAGGATAGTTGCGGTGTATTGATGATGAGTTAGTAGGTTTCAATGGTAACTAATTTACCCTTTTTTCTTAGTACATCTGCGATAAGATTGACAGTAATATGACGGGGCCTGACACCGAGCTGTTTGAAGCTTAGGTCCGTATGCGCTTCATTAACGGCCATACCTACCATTATAGTAATGGAGTCGGCATCGTGGAGTAATGAACATAGTTTTTCTACTACAGAAGCCCCTGTAAATAGTTCTGGATCTTCTTCTAGTATGTTAAAAACTTGATTTAAAACAATAGCACCTTCAGAGACGATATCAATGCCTTCGATGAGGTATTCCGGAGGAACGCCTATAGATCTTCCACGGTTTGCAATTTCAATTTTTCTGGTTAATTCCCTTGAAACGATATCTGCAGTAGTGGAGCCACACACAGCATGGATGCCGGGCATGTTTATAAATTTATCAACGACCTCCCTATCCTTTAACTTGGTGGATGGGGGGCCTGTTAATATGACAAGCTCTTTTGCTTGGCGACAATTTAAAACGGCAACGGTGGTGTCATCATGAAAGGTACCATCATTCTCTGTTGTAGCCAGAGCAAGGATTTTATCTGGGAGCTCATCAATGGGAGTTTTTGATGAGATTTCTTTATTAATAAATTTTGAAATTCCTGCCTCACCTATACCCAGTGGATATTTAAGCCCCAAGCCAGCCTGTGTCACACCATCGCTTAAAATGATCAGGCTATCTCCAATATCTAAGACACCTGAAGACTCAGCAATGATTTGTGTTCCTTCCTGATGATAAGTAGATTTCAACACTCGGGCGGATCCGTATTCTATCATGAGGGGAGAAGGAACTTCATAGCCATATACAGTAAACTGACCATCTTTTAATATCTTGACTGCAGTGAAAGCAGAGAAAGGAATATCTGTCTTTCTAGCATCTTCCATAGAAGCTGCCACCATAGTGCAAGCTTCTTGCATGGAGACTCCGGATTGGAAAAGCTGCAGTAAACGGTTGGCACAGGTGATTGCAGCTATATTGGCATAAACACCGGAGCCAATACCATCACACAAGATAAAAATGGTGGTCTCTAAGGTGCGATGGCTTAAGAAAAAGTCACCACACACAATTTGTTGATTTTTTTGCTCTTGTTTGACAATGTCCTCAATGAATTTCAAATTATTCTCCTTTTGCTATCACTGTTTTCTTCATATAAATCCATAATTCGTTTCAAGAGCTCTTCCCCTTGAGCAGTACTTTTGCCAAGATAATAGGCCATTTCCTGGGAGAAGCTTATTTGGTGATCCAGAAGCTCCCTGGCATGCTCCAGGGTCTGGTTCTTTATTAAATCAATTTGGCTGTCATCAAATTTTAAATCTGTTACATCAGAATAGATTCCTACATATTGAGATTCATCTCTTAAAGCGTAGGCAGCTTCATGGTACTTAATACCGTATTTGGTCTTAATACACTCTGTAATTTCAGTTTTTCCAACGGCAAGTTTTTCGAAGTTATCGGAATCTAGTAAATAGGAAATTCGTTTACCTAAGATATTGTTATTGCACATGAACATCTTTTTAAAGGCGGGATTCATGTTTATAATCTTAAGGTTTTCGTCTAAGATTACTACGCCGTTTGGAGTAGTCTCAATAATTTTATCTGTGCGCTGGTGGGCAAGTCGTCGCATATATGGCATGCACATCTCGGGTCCAGCTAGGCCCCTTGCTATGGCAATGGCATTATCCTTGCAACTTTTATATCCGCAGGCACCACAATTTAGCTGGAGATCAGGATTGCTTTTTCCAGTTTTGTCAAAAATCTGCTGGATGGTCTCTTCGGAGACTTCTTCTAGAATATTGCTAGGATCTTTTGAAACAAATTGGGTTTGATAACAAATTTGAGGATCTATTGGATTTTGTTGATCTTCTTTTAAGATATTTTGAGAAGCTGAGGTTTTTTCCGCATAGGAAATAATCTCTTGCTTTCTTATGAAAATATTTTTATCCATAGGAAATCCTGGACCGTTAATGCAGCCGTCAGCACAAAATAGGGGCTCAACTATTTGATAGACCCAATCCCTCATGGGAATGTCCAGTAAACCTAAAATATTATCGGCACCGCTGATATGCATGATATTAGCATTGGTACCATCACAAGAAATGTTACCGGTTTTTAGCATCCCTCCCTGAAGAGGAAACAAGCGTGCCTGATCTAGAACGCCATAGCTTTCAAAGCCCGTAGGCTCGCACTCTTTTACTTGAATACCTTCCTCGTCAAACCAATCTGCCAGTTCGGTAAAAGTCAAAACAGCATCAATAGCATCGCTATTTTCAGGCCTAAGAGCTTCTTCTTTTTTAGCAGCACAGGGCCCTATGAAAACAACAGCGCAGTCTTTACCGTATCTTTTCTTCAGTAATCTGCCATGGGCAACCATGGGTGAGGTTGTAGACATGAGTAAATCTAAAAATTCAGGTTTATAGGTTTCTATGTAGTTAACTACAGCAGGACATGCTGTACAGATGCTACCTGTCTTTTTATCATTAAAAGAAGCTTCTGTTACAAGCTTTGCGCCCTCTGCTGTCTCAGAGATATAATCAAAGCCTAAATTTTTCAATGCGGTAGGAAGCTTGCTTGTCAAATCACCACTGTATATGGCAGCAAAAGACGGGGCTACACTTACGGCGACCTCTCGATCTGAAGTGATTAGATTTTTAACAAAGTCTACGCTACTTCGGATGGTTTTAGCATGTTGTGGGCATTCTTTAACACAGGTTCCACATTTTATGCACAGGTCATCCTCAATATGGGCTTGGTCGCCAATAACGCTGATAGCTTTGACTGGGCATACTCGAACGCAGCGATAACAGTCTTGACAGTTGGCTATTTCGGTGTAAATAACATTTTGGACAATATTCTGTATCTGCAAAGCAACTCCCCCTTAAGTTTTGCTGTTCAGAGATAAGTTGATTATAAATATTTTATAGCAAGCTAATGTAAAAGGCTGTGTTTCATCATTGCTTTTTCTATTAGTGATACTATATATAGTTTACTATTTAACAAACAAAAATCAAGGCATTTCGGTAATGTTTAATGATAAAAAATTTCAACATTTTTTTCTTTGATTCTGTTATTTTGACTTAAATATTTTTTGTAATTTAAGGGAATTGTATGGTGGCTTTGTCATAGGCATGGTGCACAGATAGACCTTAAAATGTTGTAAGGAGGAGCTGTATGTGATAATATGGAGCAAAAGATGGATCTGCGGGGGAAATGAATCCACACAGCTCATACTGATAATATCAAAGGAGGAAGCGATGAAAATTCATGAATCTGGTGAAAACTATTTAGAAACAATTTTAATATTGAAGAAAAAGAATGGATCTGTTCGCTCCATTGATATTGCAAATGAGCTGGAATATTCGAAAGCCAGCATTAGCAGGGCGATGGGTATTTTAAGGAAGGCAGGATACATTACTATGGAAGTCGGAGGGGAAATTAACCTAACGGAAAAGGGGAATGCCAGAGCCCACCAGATTTATGAAAGACACAAGACGCTTACCGCATATCTAGTAGAGGCGTTAGGAGTAGACGAACCTACTGCCACGGAGGATGCATGCCGAATCGAGCACATTATCAGCCAAAAGTCCTTTGATAAAATAAAGGATTGGGTTGAAAAAAATAAAGAAGACTGATTGGTAGAAGGATATAAGGGGCTTAGGCAGTAAAATCGAATAATTTGTGTGGCAGAAAGAAGTAGAATGGCTTGCCAGTGTTTTTATCAGGGTGTTAAGGGACAAAGCAGATAAAATGGCACAAGTTTAAAATGAAGCAAAGAAATTTGTTAAAATTTATAGGGTTCTGCGGATTCTGCATTTTAATAGAGATAATAGAATATAGGATATTTTATAAGAATATGTCAAACCAAATAAAGAAGGGCAAATCCAGATTGAGGATATGCCCTTCTTTATTTGGTTCCTATGAAGATTGTCTTTGTTGCCATACTATTTAAATGGCAGAGCTCAAATATCCTCGAGTAACAACTACACATCTATTTAAAAGAGGAATAGCAGATGTGTACCCTGGGTCCCTGTACTCCTTCTGCACTATTATAGTACGATATGGATGTGTAGATTTTGTGTTGGGCCTGTGTAAATTTTCTAAATGAAGGATACACTCAATAAAAGGGTATATAATTTGGAAAGAGAGAGGTTGAGGTAGGATAAAGGTTTAATAACAAAAGGTAAACCTCTTACCAATTTTAATTTGTACCTGTAGGTGCATAGCATCAAAATGGCGGATTGTGTGAAATACTTTATCTCTATGAGAGAAATACATTTATAGAGAGAAAAGCTGGAGGGAATTATGAACAGAAAAAAATCTTTCCTAGTCATTGCCATTATCCTAATACTATCAATATCATCCCTTTACGGTTGCGGTGATAGGGACTCCCATGCCCTCAAGGAGGATCAGGCTACTTTATCCATAGGTGATGGGACAGAGATACAAAAAGTAGGAAAGATTCAGGTGATCGCAACACTTTTTCCTCAATACGATTTCGCTAAGATTGTTGGAGGAGAGCGGGCTGAGGTTAGCTTGCTACTATTGCCTGGGGTTGAGGCCCATTCCTATGATCCCAAGCCCTCAGATATGATTAAAATGAGTAAGGCAGATATGCTAATTTATACCGGCAAGTACATGGAGCCTTGGTCGGAAAGGGTCTTTCAAGGGTTGGACAACTTTCATGGCATTTTGGTAGATGTCTCAGAGGGAATCCCCCTATCTTATATTACAGGGCAAGAAGAATACCATCATCATGATGAGGTGTCCAACTACGGTGAGGCGTACAATTTCGATGCAGAACATTATCACGGTGAGACACATAATCATGCAAAGGCACACCATCACAATGAACCCCATCAACAGGAGCACTTAGAGGAAGGACAGCATCAACACCTAGAGTATGAGCCCCATATTTGGACAGACCCGAAGATGGCCATGATCATGGTAGATAATATTGTAGAAGGATTTTGTGAGATAGATCCTGAATATGCTGAAGAGTATAGATTAAACGGAGAGAACTATAAGATAGAGCTAGCAAAGCTCCATGAAGAATTCAAGAAAATCGTGCAAAATGGTAGGCAAAGGGATATGGTTTTTGGCAGCAGATTTGCCCTATATTACTTCACAAAACAGTATGGCCTGGGATATTGTGCCGCCTTTGACTCTTGTTCCTCTGAGACTGAACCCAGCGCAAAAGCCATTGCATCAATAATAAAGAAAATTAAAGAAGAAGACATAAAGGTCATTTATTATGGAGAATTATCTGATCAAAGGATTGCAGAAGCCATCGGCCAGCAAACAGGGGCAAAGCCGTTACTTTTCCACTCTTGTCATAATGTTTCAAAGGAAGAATTTGAAGAGGGAGCCACCTATTTGTCCTTGATGAGGCAGAATGCCGCAAATCTGAAGGAAGGATTAAAATAAAATGGCACAGATATGCTGTGAAAAACTATTCATGAGTTATGATAATAATTTGGTACTCCGTGACGTTAGCTTCAATGTGGAAAAAGGGGACTACTTGTGTATTCTCGGGGAAAATGGCTCCGGTAAAACCACTTTAATTAAAGGAATCTTAGGCTTGCTTCCAAAAAAGCATGGCACTATTATCTTTGATGAGGGCGTGAAACCAAGAGAAATCGGATATCTGCCACAGCAAACCACGGTTCAGAAAAACTTCCCAGCTACTGTATTGGAAGTGGTCTTGTCAGGTTGTTTAAATAGCAGGGGGTTAAGGCCTTTTTATTCAAAGAGAGAAAAAAACAAAGCCCTTGAACAGTTGGATGGGTTGGGTATTTTTCATTTAAAGAATCAACCTTATAAAACCTTGTCTGGTGGACAACGGCAAAGGGTATTACTTGCTAGAGCTTTGTGTGCAACTGAGAGAGTGCTTGTTTTGGACGAGCCTGTAGCAGGGCTGGATCCTAGGGCAGCGTGGGAGTTTTATGCCATTGTTAAGAAGCTAAATGAGGAGAAGAAAGTAACTATAATCATGGTGTCCCATGATATAAAAGAAGCTGTTGTGAACGCAAATAAAATCCTTCAGTTGGGAGAGTCTGTGGAATTTTTCGGATCCAGTCAGGAGTACTTAAATAGTGAAGAGGGAAGAAGGTTTTTGAGTAAGGTGAGGGAGGACGGCAAGAACCAGGTGGACTGGAATAACCGGATGGCTGAGAAGAATCAGGCTGACTGGAATAGCTGGATGGCAGGGAAGAACCAGGCTGACTGGAATAGCTGGATGGCAGAGAAGAACCAGGCGGACATCAGTAACCAGGAGAATAGTTGTAATGGAGGGGGCAGAAAAAACCAGGGGAACGGTAATAGTCAGGACAGCAAGGAAGAGAAGGAAGGATGTTTCCTGGGAGGTGTAAGGGATGATTGAACTTTTCACAGAGCTTCTTTCATTTCATTTTATCCAAAGGGCTCTGGTGGTAGGCGTCCTAGTTGCCCTTTGCGCCGCACTTCTTGGTGTCAGCTTGGTATTAAAGCATTATTCCATGATTGGTGATGGTCTTTCTCATGTAGGATTTGGTGCTTTATCCGTTGCTGTTGCAATGAATGTGGCTCCTTTGATGGTATCAATACCTGTAGTCATTGTGGCAGCCGTGTTGCTTTTAAGGATAAGTGAAAAAGGCAACATCAAGGGGGATGCGGCTATAGCACTGATTTCCAGCAGCTCCATCGCGGTGGGGGTTATCGTAACCTCCTTTAGTACGGGAATGAATGCGGATGTTTATAATTTTCTTTTTGGTAGTATTTTAGCTTTAAGCCAAAATGATGTATACCTTAGTGTGGGGTTGTCTCTCATTGTTTTGATATTATTTATTTTTTCTTATAATAAAATATTTGCAGTGACTTTTGATGAGGATTTTGCAAAGGCTACAGGTATTCATTCTGAATTCTATAACATGCTCATTGCTTTATCCACTGCAGTTACCATCGTCATTGGCATGCGCATTATGGGGGCTCTTTTAATCTCAAGCCTTTTAATATTTCCGGCGCTATCCTCCATGAGGATCTTCGCCAGCTTTAAGAGAGTGATTATCTGCTCTGCTTTTATATCAGTAATTTGCTTTTTCTTTGGAATCGTGGCATCTTATGCCTTTGATACCCCCGCTGGGGCCAGCATAGTAGCTGTGAATATGGTGGCCTTTGGGATTTGCAGCCTAGTGGGTTTCGTTGCAAAGCGTGTATAGGCATGTAGAATAGATATGGGGTTTTGTGAATGTTGGTGGCCGGGCTTAGGTTTGATCTATGTAGGGCTGTGAGTTATGGAATTGGCAAAGGTGTAGCTTTAGAATATGACAGGGCTTAGGTCTATTTTGGGCAGAAAGGGTAGGGCCGAAGAGGGAATCTTGGAATTTTGCACCTGGAGCAAGGGTCTTTTGCACAAAATAAGTTAGATGGGGCAATGTAGGAAAAATGGCCAAAATTCCTACAAAATCAGGCTATAATAGGAAAAAGTGTAGGAAAACTCAACCCAAGATTCCTACACTTTTGTTAAATTTGAAGGCAGAATGTAGGAAAAAAGACTAAAATTCCTATAAAAACAGGTCGAAATGGGAGAACGCGTAGGAAAATCAAGGTCAAGGTTCCTGCGCTTTTTTGATTTTCAGGAGAGAATGTAGGAACAACTGGAAAAGTTCATACAAAATCGGTAATCTAGCTCGGAAGTGTAGGAACTTTCCCCGCCGAGTTCCTACAATACTAGTGAAAGGGGCAAGGTGTCTTCAAGCATAACGTAAAACCTCTTACCAATTTTGATTCGTAGCACCTAATGGTGCATAATAGCATCATAAAATTGGCGGGTTGCGTGAAGACACTTTCTCCCTCTCACGTTTACCTCACATAAACCTTTGGAAGCCGTATACCAAAAGAACAGATTACTTCATAGCCGATGGTGCCTACCTTTTCCGCAATCTCGTCTGCCGTAATAGTTAGATCGCCTTGGCTTCCCATTAAAACCACCTCATCCCCAAGCTTCACATTAGGAACATCTGTTACATCTACTAAGCATTGGTCCATACAGATATTACCCACCACAGGGGCGTATACTCCATTTACAATAACTCGCCCTTTCCCAGAAAGCTGCCACGGATAACCATCGGCATAGCCTAAAGCCAAGGTGGCAATCAAGCTCTCTCGCTGGGTAGTAAATTTCCTTCCATAGCTGACTGAAAAGCCGGGGCCCACTTTTTTTAGATGGATGATGTTGGCCTTGACCGACATCACCGGTTTGAGAGAAAGATGACTTCTATCCATATCAGGAGAAGGATAGCATCCGTACAGGATGACTCCTGGTCGTACTGCATCAAAATATGCATCTGGGAACTCCATGATGGCAGCACTATTGGCAAAGGAACGAGTTGTATGGTTAAGGTTCCTTTTCTCAAGCTTTTCAAAAAAGTCCTGATATCTTTCTATTTGCAAATTTGTATAGCTTTTATCCTTATCGTCTGCTGAGGCGAAATGAGAGAATATCCCTTGAACCTTAAAATTCTCAAGTTCATATATTTTCGCTATTTCATCTATACTTTCGTCAGTAGGAAGAAATCCAATACGTCCCATACCTGTGTCAACGGTAAGCAGACCTTCCATGACAACTCCTGCTGCTTTAGCAGCATCTGAAAGGGATTTTGCATTTTCATAGGATCCTGTTACGGGAGTGATTTCATATTCCACAAGGATGTCGTGATATAAAGGCGGTGTAAGCCCAAGCATAATAATAGGGGTAGTTATTCCGTTTTCTCGTAATGTAATGGCCTCTTGAATGGTACCTACGGCCAACCTTTTCACTCCATTTTCCAGCAATACCTTGGAAACCTCCAGGGAACCGTGACCATAGGCGTCAGCTTTAACAACACCGATAATTTCAGCCCCGCCCACCTTCGCTTGAATTTGTTTCACATTATACTCTATATTTTTTAAATCTATTTCAACCCATACAGGTCTCATAGCTTCTTTAAGCATTAGAATTCACCTCGATTAACATTTTATATAAGACACAAAACGGAATTTGCCATTTAGAGGAGATGGTACGCGTTTTATAGGTCAGAAATTGCAAAGCAATATAATTTTATATTATATACCTTCTCGAAATTCATTCAATATTTTTTACAGTATTCGTTATTTCATTCTACGTTGTGATTGTTATACTTATAAGTAATAAAGGAAGCCAACACAACAAGGGCGCCACCTAATATGGAAGATGTGGGGAGATTTTCTCCCAGGATAAAATAACCTAAAATCATGGAAAAAACAATACCTGAATAATTATAAATGCTGATTTCTGATGCAGGTGCCATACGGTAGGAATAGGTAAGGCAGATTTGACCAAAGCCACCTAAAACCCCCATCAGCAAAAGCAAAATCAGCTCCCCAGGTGTAGGGACGACCCAATCTATAATCATAAAGGGTATGGACACCAAAACGCAAAAAGTAGAAAAATGCATGATCACAGTGATACCATCAACCTTGTCTTTAAAATAAGCCAGCAGGGTATAGGAAACACTGGAGAAAACTGCAGTGAGAAAGGCCATGAATAAAGGGAGTATATTGGAGTTAAAGGCTGGATTGGCCACTAATATGGCTCCTGCAAAAGCAATAAATAAAGCTGGTATCTGTATTTTTGTAATTTTTTCCTTAAGAAAGAAAAAGGCTAAAATAGTGATTAAAAAAGGTGAAAGCTTACTAAGAATGGTTACATCAGCTTGATGGGCTCTGGATGCAGCGTAGAACAATGAAACCAAACCGAGAAGTCCGAAGGCGGAACGAGTAAAAAGCAAGGGTTGGTATCTTTTTTCACCAAACATAGAAAGGCCATGTTTTTTAATAAGTACATAGCTAATAATCAAACTGATAATATTTCGGAAGAAAACCTGCTGCATTAGAGGAATGCGCCCTCCCGTTAGATTTATAAAAACCTGCATCACAGCAAAAAATAACGCTGCCATTAGCATGAGCGTGATGCCCTTTTGTTTCATAGATAATTTCATTTATAACTCCTATCCTATAGTCCAGTGGTCCTGTGTAAACTGAAAAATTTCTATCAATCAAAGATTGCTGAAGTTTCTGTATAAATTCTGTCTAGCAAAACACTCTGTGTTTTGGACAGAATGTTATATGTGTAATAATAGTATCATTATACTAACCCTTCCACTACTTCCTTATGTACAGGCAAATAGTGTAATGTAATAAAAGCTAACGCTCTGCCATCCCTTATGTACAGTGAAAAAGTCCTGTTCTGTGGAATAAAAGCAGACTCTCCTGTCAACCCCTTATGTACTGGCTCATAACCAAAAATAATATAAGTAGCATATTATTAAAACAGACAGTCCGAACAGACAATCCAAACAGACAATCCAAACAGTCAGCCAATGAGGTAATTAAAACTTTTCTAATATTCTGCCCAAAATATGTGGGTTCAGCCATAAAGGGGATTGCCCAGAAATCAAGCCAAAATCCAGGCAAGGTTTTTGGCATCATAAGATGACCTATGATTATGCTATAATATAATAAAGTTTAAGCAATTGGTAACCCTTAAAATAGGGTGAACCATTAAAAGTAAAATCCTCAAATTAGTAATGGTAACTGGGATGCTCAAAATCAGCCCATGAAGGTATTGTAAAAACAAACCTAGGTGAGGTGAAATGGAATGGTTGACAATAATAAGAAGGATAAAGGCAAAGGTGTATTTAATAAATCCGGATTGGAGGCCTTAGTATTGGTTTCCCAATTAGGATATACCCTTTCTCTGCCAATTGTTTTTGGTGCTTTAGCCGGTAATTGGATTGATAAAAAGCTGGGAACGGATGTTGTCTTTTCCCTTATATTGATTTTAGTTGGTATTGTGGTAGGGATCATAGGGGCTTATAAGCAAGTCATGTATGTCACACGAAAGAAAAAATAGCCTTAGGAATCCAATAGAACGATCTCTAAGGCGTTTTCATTATTGATATCCGCCCCAAAAGTTCAATAAAGCATTCCACTTACAATTTTACCTTATCATTCTACGTTATCTTCCATAATATCCATCAGAAAATCCGCAAAGTAAGGGGTAAACTTAGCCACCCCTTTGTCATTTAAATGTCTTCGATCATAAAAGTCTGTTTCTAGATCAAGGGCCAATTCATCATAGAGCATATTGTAGTCAATATATGTTACACCTCGTTGAATTGCCAGCTCCTCTGCTGCATTATATATTTGTTTTTCCTCCACCGTGGCGTTGGAAGGGGATTTTATAAGAATTAGTTTAAAGCCTTCCTCCTCTGCCAAATCTATTATTTTATTCAAATAAACCATAGCCTTTTCAATCGGCTGACCAATCTCCGTAACATCTCGTAGGTCGTCTCGCTCTTCAATAGGGGTCACCTGCTCTAAACGCACATAACCACGATAGGCATCTCTTTCATCCAGATAATCCTGTACGAAGTCTTCTTTTTCAAGCTCTTCCCACCTAACATGGTATTTCATAATATTAAAAATGTAATGTCTACGCTGGCCAGGGGGAACGGATGCGTACACCATTTCCACTTTATTTTTAGATAGCTTAATTGGGTCTATAGCTGAATGGATGGTGCTCTCTTCTCCGTATTCATCTTCCTGAACCATCATATTTACCTCAAAGACCATGATTTTAGGGCTCTGAGTCTTCAACGCTTCCTTCATATAATAATAGCTAACCCAGACCGGCTGCTCTTGGGTAGCCAGGATATAGGACTTCAGTCCGGATTGTTCCTCCAGTAGTACAGGATCCACCGTGCAATACATATGACTGGAGCCGAAGAACATGACATCCATAGAGTTTTCTTCTTCATTATAAAAACCATTGACCTTTACAGACATGTTCCAAGGCTTTGCTAGGCTTTTGCGCACGAAAATACCGCTTAGGCCTGCTAAAATCAAGGCAAAGCATAGCAAAAACAAAAGACTTCTAAAGATACACTTTAATGGATACATGGTTTTGGTTTAACCTTTCTATTTAACTATAATTGCACAGCATTCATTATAACGACTTTCATGGTACTGGTATTTCTAGGATTATTTTTATAAAGTAGCAGCCACTTTTTCTACAAGCTTACCGTTAGTTACAGTTCACCCGGTATGTTGGCGGAAGCATTGGTTACAGTTGAAACAGGTTGTTGGGGGGTTTTGCATTTACTAGATGATGCTCTACGCTGAAATCGAGTTCCCAACATCCGACGAACAGTTTAGGAAACCGACGCTCTTAAATCTAAAATTGGAAGTAAATAAACTGGGTTTCGCTGTAGCCGGGACCGTAAATGCCAAACACGATAATGGCAATAATGAGGGCAAAATAAATAAGCCAGCGAAAAATAATACCTTGATGGTTCAATTCATTAAAGGGGTTGTAGCCTATCCGTGATATGATGCTGACACATAGCAAAACAAAAATGGATAGAATGGCAACAACAAAATTTTGCTGGTTAAGCCCTAGCTCAAAAAGTGTTCCATCTATAAAAATCCAAGGGTTCCACTGGGCAAATATTCCCTGAATGATACCTAGGGAAGTGGCCAGATCGGGGGCCCGGAAGAATATCCATGCAAAGTTCACCAGACAATAGGTGATAAAAATCTGCCCTAGCTGATAACTGATTTTCTTTCTATCAATACCTAGCTTGTCTGTGATGTTAGCCTTTATTGGCTTAGTGGCCTGACCGATAACCTGAAAAGCTCCATGAAGGAAGCCCCAAATAACAAAGTTCCAGCTAGCACCGTGCCATAGTCCACTTACTAAAAAAACAATCATGATATTTAAATATTTCCTGGCATTGCCTTTTCTGTTGCCCCCGAGAGGAATGTATAAATAATCCCTGAACCAGGTGCTCAAGGAAATGTGCCATCTATGCCAAAATTCTGTAATACTTCGGGCAAAATAAGGCTCTTTAAAGTTTTGGGTAAGGTTAAAGCCCATGACCTTGGCAGTTCCAAGGGCGATTAAGGAATAAGAAGCAAAGTCACAGTAAATCTGAATTCCAAAGAACAAAGTGGCGATAACTAGTTGAAGGCCGATATAGCTTGTATAATCGCCATAAACCTGGTCCACTAAAATGGCCACTCTATCTGCTACGACAATCTTTAAGAAAAGCCCCCAAAGGATAATAGATAGACCTAGCTTCATTCTTTCGTAATCAAAATAGTGTCTTGTGCTTAGTTGAATCAGTAGGTTCTTGGATCGTTCAATAGGCCCGGCAACCATCTGAGGAAAGTAGGAAACAAAAAGGGCATATTTTGCCAGGTTTTTCTCCACATAAATCTCACCTCGGTATATATCCATAGAATAACTTAGCGCTTGGAATGTGTAAAAGGAGATGCCAACCGGAAGCAATACATCAAATGTAGGCTGCACCAATTCCATTCCTAGCTTACCCAGCACTGCATTGAGATTATTTATAGCAAAATCAAAATATTTAAAGAAAAATAGTATGGCTAGATTAGAAATAAAGCTAAGGGCAAGCCATAATTTCTTTCTATTTTGGCATCTTTTAAGCTGCTTCTTTTTTCTTTGGCTAATGTTTTCAGCAGGAGAAGTATCTTGGGTAGAAAATTTATCATAAAGGTTATTTTCCCTCCCTATAAGGAGGCCGCTGAAATAGGTGATAATGGTAGAAGCCGCAATCAGTAACGCATATTTTGGATTCCAGCTCATGTAAAAGTAATAGCTTGCTGCTAGAAGCCATAGATATCTTACTCTATAGGGTATGATAAAATAGACTACCGTTACGATAGGGTAAAAAACTAAAAAACTAAAGGAGTTAAATATCATGCAAGGTCCCTTTCAACTTATTTTACTATTGTTCACATCTAAGGACTGAGGCATTGGTTGCGTTTTCACCGACAGGTCGGAGTTTTGATACCCTCAGCGCTTCATCTCGCCATGTTTAGACTGTCAAACAAACCAACTATTAACGTGTTTGACAGGAGCTAAACATGTTACTCGATTTCAGCGGAGAGTAGCGCAAAACCCCTCCAACAGCCGGTTCCAACGCATCCAATGCTTTCCATTCATAATTAGGGTGTGAACTGTAACCTTATTTTCTCTTTTGTATTCTGTATCTCTTTCTTATATCTTTCTTGTTTCCTGCTTTAACCATGCTTTAACGTCCTCGTCCAAGTAAGGAGAAAGCTTGTCATAGACGGCTTTATGGTAGGCATTGAGCCATCTAATCTCCTCCGGAGTTAGTAGTGATGAATCGATTCCCTGTAAATCGATAGGGCAGAAGCTAATTGTTTCAAAACCCATAAACTGTCCAAATTCAGTTGTTTCAATATGTTTAACCAGCATGGTGTTTTCAGTTCGGATACCATGTTTTCCTTCCCTGTAAATTCCCGGTTCATTGGTGAGAATCATGCCTTCTTCTAAAACAGTATCGTTAAGAACCTGGCTCAGTCTTTGCGGACCCTCATGTACATTTAAGAAGAAGCCTACTCCATGGCCAGTTCCGCATTTATAGTCTAGACCACGCTTCCAAATAGGTGCTCTTGCCAACACATCCAGGCTATGTCCTGTGGAACCATGAAGAAAGTGGGCCGTACTTAAGGATATATGCCCCTTTAAAACAAGGGTAAAATCAGTTCGTTCCTCCTCAGTAAGAGTTCCCATGACGAAAGTCCTAGTTATATCTGTTGTGCCGTTATAATACTGCCCACCAGAATCCACAAGAAGAAAACCTTCGTTTTTTATGATGTAGTTTGATTCTTCAGTGGCTTTATAATGCATCATGGCTGCATGATCCTTATAGGCAGCAATAGTGTCAAAGCTAGGCCCTACATACAGCTCGTCTTCTCTTCTAAACTCTTCAAGCCTTTCTGCTAGGGAGATTTCTGTGATTTCTTCTTCTCCCGCATTTGCACCGTCACCAGTAGCCCCTTGTGCTACGGATTCCTTTAGCCACTTTATGAACTTTACCATAGCCACACAGTCTCTAATGTGGCAGTCCTTCAGATTATCGATTTCTACAGGGTTTTTTATTGCCTTTATTTGGGTGGTTACGTTAAGTGCTTCCACCTTAGCTACATTTTCAGGGATGGAATTGTAAAGACTGGCACTCACAGCAGCGGGATCTAGCAGAATTTTATTATCCTCTGTAAGCTTTGCCAGGAACTCTTGGATTTCACCATAATCACATAGGGTAATACCCTCAGATTGCAATTCATCTTTTACTGATTTCGAAAGCTTTGCCGGGTCAACAAAAAGATAGCATTTATCCAAACAAACTACGGTATTTGCAATAGTTACAGGGTTGTTGGGGACATCGTTTCCTCGTATATTTAAAAGCCAAGCAATATCATCTAAGGAAGTGAGCAAATGAACATCTGCTCCCTTTGCTTTCATTTTTTCTCGAACTTCTTCTAACTTTTCAATGCGGGATTTTCCAGCATATTTTACCTCATGAAGAAATATCTGAGTAGCAGGAAGAGGAGGGCGGTTTGTCCAGATTTCACCAATGAGATCATCGTCAATGTGGATGCTTATGTTCTTTGGCTGAAAGACTTGCCCCATTTCCTTCACCATATTAGCAGGAAAAACATGACCATCCAAGCCGATACGGCTCCCCTCAGGAAGAAGCTCCAGCAACCAATCTCTATAAGAGGGGACCTGAGGCTCCGCCGCTTTAAATAGTCTAATTCCAGAGTCTTCTAGCTGATCTGCCGCCTGAATATAATATCTGCCATCGGTCCAAAGGCCAGCATCCTCCATAGTCACAACAACAGTGCCTGCAGAGCCGGTAAAGCCAGATATCCATTCCCTGCATTTATAGTGGTCAGCCACATATTCGCTTAGATGGGCGTCGTAGCTTGGTATAATATAGGCATCAAGGCCCTTGTTCTTCATCAGTTGTCTTAGCTGTTTAACTCTATCCTTAACATTCATATCTAATTCTCCTTTGACTCGCTATATATACTAACTAACATTCTGCCCAAAATACGAAGTATTTTGCTAGGCAGAATTAATGCTGAGATTGCCCAAATCTATGATTTGGTCGCAATCTGTCGTATAACATTCTGCCCAAAATACGAAGTATTTTGCTAGGCAGAATGAATACCTGTATTCCCCAATTTTAATACAGTTAAAAGGTCTAATTTAAACAAATGACCAAAATCTACAAAATATAACTCATTGTAACATAAAAAGTAATTGTATACACCCTAGTTTTGTGCTTGCAAGGTCTGAATTATACTAGGATACTGAGGAAAAAAGCCGCTATAGGAAATAGAGTTCCTTTAGGATCAGGATGATATTGTTAAAATGAAAAATAATAAAGACCGATATTTAGATTTGTCTATGTGAAAAAGGGACATTATTTCCAGGGAATGATATAGTGACATTATCATAAGTGAATCACATTTTATGAGTAAATTGATTGACATAATACCGATATATTAGTAAACTTGTTTTCGAAATAAACCATTGGTATTCCAGATTATACTAATATTTGCTCCTGTTTTAAGATAACTTTAAATCTGAGACAACTTATCATTTAATAGTATAGTTAGGAAAAAAATTTACTTATGACCTACTTTAACGGTGTAGTAAAAATATATATAGGATTTGTTATTAGAGACCTTCGGGTAATTAGCGAGGATATTGAATGAAAGAGAACAAAGGATTACTTGCAAATTATTTTAATTTTTCAGCAAACAAGACAAATTTAAAAAGGGAAATTGTAGCCGGATTAACGACTTTTGTCACAATGGCTTACATCATTATAGTAAACCCCCAGGTGCTGGCATCTCCTGAAGCTGGCACAGGAATGGATTATGGAGCTGTACTTACTGCAACATGCTTGGCCGCAGCTGTAGCCACCTTAGCAATGGGGATTGTGGCAAATTATCCCTTTGCCCTTGCACCGGGGATGGGATTAAATGCTTTCTTTGCGTTCACACTTTGTGGTACCATGGGCCTCACTTGGCAGGTTGCCCTAGGGGTTGTCTTTATTTCTGGCTGCATCGCCCTTCTGGTAACTCTCACAAATATTAAAAGAATCATTATTAAAGCAATTCCTCCATCCTTGAAGGCAGCTCTTAGTGCAGGAGTAGGGCTTTTTATCGCCGTTATTGGATTGACCAATGGAGGCATTATTATTGCTAACCCTTCTACAATAGTAGGGTTAGGGGATTTGACTAATCCAGTTATTATTCTAGAATTGGTAGGACTTATTATAACGGCGGCACTGATTGTACGAAGAGTTCCCGGGAACATACTTTTAGGAATTATTATAACCGCAATCCTTGGGCTATTCGTAATGGACCCGGCCACAGGGGAGGCCGTTACTACCTTTCATCCAGGTAAATATGGAATATTTGACCACATGCCATCTCTTGCTCCTGTAGCTTTTAAGCTGGACATATTAGGCGCATTGAAGGTCTCTTTGATTGCTCCCTTATTTACACTGTTTTTTATCGATTTCTTTGATACTATTGGGGGTTTTGTTGGTATTGCCTTGAAGGGTGGAATGATAGATAAAGAAGGGAATTTGAAAAACGGAAATCGGGCATTAGTAGCTGATTCCCTTGGTACGATTATAGGTGCTTTGGTTGGCACCTCCAACACGACTACATATGCAGAAAGCGCTGCTGGCGTCAATGCAGGCGGTAGAACGGGAGTAACAGCTGTAGTAGTGGGCATTTGCTTTCTTCTAGCACCTTTCATTTCCCCATTATTTTTAGCAGTACCTTCTGCTGCTACGGTACCTGCTTTGATTTTAGTGGGCGTATTAATGTGCTCAAGCCTGAAAGAAATTGATTGGGCAGATCCCTTTAAGGCCATTCCTTGCCTGTTGACTATAGTAATGATGCCCTTGACCTACTCCATTGCAGCAGGCTTAGCCTTCGGTTTTATCACCTATGTTCTTCTAGCATTATTTACTGGTAGATTCAAAGAAGTTCATTGGTTGATGGTTGTTATAGCAGCGATATCTATTATTTATTTCATGATATAAGAGAAACCAGGAGAATACGGCCAGAGACCGAGAGATGATTGGCTGTGGCTGGGATATACGGCCAGAGACCGAGAGATGATTGGCTGTGGCTGGGATATTTAATATGCCCGGTGGATTGTCAATGGTTAAGTGAGGATAAACCAGGGTACTAATTACAATTATTGGTTAGACTATTCTCAAAACAAAAGATAAGGAGGCTCCTAATGAGTACGATAGGAATTATTGCTAACCCGGCTTCTGGAAAGGATATCAGAAGAATTGCAGCTCATGCCACCGTATTTACCAAAAATGAAAAGATGAACATCATAGAAAGAATTATTCTTGGTGCTCAGGCATTGGGTGTTAATAGAGTTATTATCATGCCAGACCTTTATCGGTTAGGTATTACTGTGCGGGATAGACTGAAAGCAAGCGGCGAATTAAAATGTGAAGTTCTATTGGCTGACATAGATATTGAAAACGACCATACGGACACCATCCGGGCAGCGGAATATATGGAGGAGCATAATGTGGAATGCATCGTTACTCTAGGTGGTGACGGAACCAATAGGGCCGTAGCCAAGTCAGTTAAAAATGTACCTTTGATAACGATTTCTACAGGGACGAATAATGTCTATCCAACAATGATCGAAGGAACTGTAGCAGGAATGGCAGCGGCTGTTATTGCTTCAAAGCAATTTAATGAGGAGCTGCTTCCAGCTAGAGACAAGAGAATAGAAATTTATAAGGAAGGGCAGCTTTTAGATATCGCTTTAGTGGATGCGGCTATAACAGGCCATGGATTTATAGGCACTAAGGCTATATGGAGTCATGAAAGCATAGGTCAAATTTTTGTAACCCGAAGTCATCCTGCTTCTATCGGGTTTTCTGCTATTGTAGGGGTCAGGAAAATTGTATCCCCTGAAGATGATTTTGGTGCATATATCATACTTAATGAAGAGGGAACCACATCTACCATAGCTCCTATATCGGCGGGAGCCTTGGAAGCTATTTCTATAGATGAACCAGTTCTGCTACCATTAGGTGAAGAATACCAATATCGTGCAAACTCTAGAGGCACTGTAGCTCTTGATGGAGAAAAAGAAATCATTTTTAATGAAGGGGATATTTTGACTTTCAAAATAACTAGGGATGGCCCTTACCATGTAGATATTATTAAAACGTTGGAAACTGCACAACGGGCAGGGTTTTTTACGAGACAAATATAAAGAAGATGTAATTGACAGGGTGAATTCTTGTGTGATAAAATTCAAGTAACAAGTTACATTCTTAGTTGTGCCTAATGTAAGTACTCTAAACGCTTAAATAAGAGGTTTACCAAGCAAATATCCTTAATCCCCATGGGCGATAAATTTAAATCCCTGGCGCCATATACTTAAAGTCCGACCTTGAATTACAATGACGCCAAATATTTATACCATGAGCCACATACTTGGGACGGAGAGCCACATGCTTGGGACACCTAACTTATGATAAACTTTCCCTTAATTTCCGGCGCATATATTGCACAAAGGAGTATAGGGAGGTACCAGTTCAATTGATGAAAGAGAACAATGCTTTCGATTCTTAGAGGGAGGATATTATGTCAAAACTTACAAGAAAAACCCAACTGACTACGGGTGGCCCTGTCTTCGTCTATGTTGACGAGGAAGAAGACAAAATTGTTCGGATAACCCCCATGGATTTAGATGATGATGATGCTGAATCCTGGGAGATCCAAGCGCACGGGAAAACATTTAAACCACCAAGAAAAAGCACCTACGCACCTTACACAGCCAATCACAAATCTACCATCTATTCGGACAAACGTATTTTGTACCCTATGAAGCGTGTAGATTTTGATCCAAATGGAGAGCGAAATGAACAAAACCGTGGGATTTCTGGTTATGAAAGAATTAGCTGGGACGAAGCTTTAGATATTGTCACCAGTGAAATCAGGAGAATTAAGCGAGAATTTGGCCCTGGCGCCATGGTTATTGAGCCATCTTCTCATCATCTGTGGGGAAATGTAGGCTATCGTCATAGCACTTTGTTCCGTTTCATGAACGCAACGGGAATGACCTATGCAGACCACAATCCAGATAGCTGGGAAGGCTGGCATTGGGGTGGTGCTCACATGTGGGGCTTTACACCTAGACTGGGAAATCCTGAGCAAACAGATTTATTTGAGGACTGCATAAAGAATTGCCAAATGATGGTTTTCTGGTCGTCCGACCCGGAAACAAACGGTGGGATTTATGGAGCCCATGAAAGTACCATCCGTCGCTTCTGGATGAAAGAGCTGGGCATAAAAATGGTCTTCATCGACCCATTCTATAATCACACCAATAACCTACTGGGTGGAAAGTGGCTTTCCCCTCGATTGGGTACTGATGCTGCTTTAGCTTTAGGTATTGCATATACATGGCTGACAGAAGGTACATATGACAAGGAGTATGTTGAAACCCGTACCGTGGGCTTTGAGGAGTGGACAGATTATGTCCTAGGAAAAACCGATGGTATTCCTAAAACCACTGAGTGGGCATCAGAAGAATGTGAGATACCTGCCCATGATATTCGTGCATTAGCCAGAGAGTGGGCAAAGAACAGAACTATGCTTGCTGCCGGTGGCCTTGGAGGATGGGGCGGTGCTTGTCGTAGTCCAATAGGAATGGACTGGTCACGTATGATGATTGCTCTAATCACTATGCAAGGATTAGGAAAACCGGGAATCAATATTTACAGTACTACACAAGGCGCTCCTGTTGACGCTGATTTCTACTTCCCTGGTTATGCAGATGGGGGAATCTCCGGAGATGCCAATAATACAGCTGCAGGGGCATATTTCCAATACCGTATGTTTGATGGAAAGAACAGCAGGGGTATGAGCTCTAACCTCTCAATGGGTGAAGGGGTACATTTACATAGAATGAAGATACCTGAAAGTGTTCTGGAGGACAAGGTTGAATGGTATGGCCGTGGCTTCGTGGGCAATTCAATTGAGCACCAGTTCCGTAAATACGAATATCCGGCTCCTGGTTATTCTCGCATGCAGATGTATTACAGATATGGCGGCTCCTTTATAGGCACTATGGGAGAAGGGCAGCGTTATGCTAGAATGTATCGTACGGATAAGCTTCCTTTTGTAGTGAACCAGTCCATTTGGTTTGAAGGGGAGGCACCTTTTGCAGATATCATATTACCTGCATGTACCAACTTTGAACGATGGGATATCGGAGAATGGTGCAGCAACTCCGGATATAACCCAGATTCACATACCCAGGCAAACCACAGAACCATAGTGTTCCAGAAGCAGTGTATTGAACCCCTGGGAGAGTCTAAATCCGACTATGAAATATTCCGCTTGATTTGCGAGCGCCTAAATGTAGGAGATGTATTCTCTGAAGGAAAGACGGAATTAGATTGGGTTAAGCAAATGTTCTATGCTTCTGACCTTCCTGATGTAATTTCATGGGAAGAGTTTACGGAAAAAGGCTATTACATCGTGCCAGTGGATAATAAGGCACCTTCAGCTCCGGCTCTTCGCTGGTTTGCAGAAGACAGAGAGCAAGACACAAGGGGCTGGATTTCTAGATTCCGTCCCGGAGATTTAGTTGATCAAAAAGGCCTACAGACTCAGTCCGGAAAGATTGAATTTGTTTCAAATAGCTTAAAGCGATTTGGACGTCATGACATTGACGATACAGAGCGTCCATTAATGCCTATGTACATTCCTTCCTGGGAAGGCCATCATACCGATCGAATTAAGGACTATCCGTTAGCAGTTGTGAGCCCTCATCCTCGTTATACCTTCCATACTCACGCCGACGGCAAGGATTCATTCCTCAATGATATAAAGGATCACCGCATGCTCATTGATGGATATTACTATTGGATCTTCCGTATAAACACAGCGGATGCTGAGGCAAGAGGAATTAAAACTGGGGATCTCATTAAAGTTTACAACGATAGGGGAGCTGTTCTATTTGCAGCAAAGGTTACCGAACGTATTCCTGAGGGAACCTGCCATTGCTATGAGTCTTCTGCAGTGTATGATCCTATTGGGGATCCATCAAACTCTATCGACCGTGGCGGTTGTATCAATATTTTGACACCATCCAGATTGATGTCTAAGTATGCCAGCGGTATGGCCACAGAGCACTGCTTAGTGGAAGTGGAAAAATGGGAAGGAGAGCAATAATAATGAAACAACATTATATCGTTATAGATGTTGCAAAATGCAGCGATTGCAATAACTGCTTTCTTGCTTGTAAGGACGAGCATGTGGGAAACAAGTGGTTGCCTTATACGGATGAACAGCCAAGACACGGACACCGCTGGATGAATATTTTCCAGAATCTACGTGGCCAGTTTCCAAGGGTAGATGAAAATTACTTAGCAATGCCTTGTCAGCATTGCCAGGATGCCCCTTGTATTGAGGCACATCCTGAGTGTATTTCACGCCGTGGGGATGGTATCGTTTTAATTGATGTTGAAAAGGCCAAGGGTGTGAAAAATATAGCGGAAAGCTGCCCTTATGGTGCTATTTACTGGAATGAAGATCTAAATATAGGGCAGAAGTGCACCATGTGTGCTCATATCCTGGATAATGGACATGAACCCTATATGCCTCGCTGTGTCCACAGCTGTTCTACTCAAGCGATGAAGTATTACCATGTGGAAGCAGAGGAAATGAAGGAGATCGCGGAGAAGGAAGGCTTGGAAAATTACAAAGCTGAATGGGGGACTAACCCACATATTTACTACAAAAACCTTCATCTTTTCACAAAGGCATTTATTGCTGGAGGCCTTTTAAAGGATAACGAGTGCGCCGAAGGGGTAGAAGTGACTTTGAAGGGCGACAATGTTGAGGCGTCTCAGATCACTGATTATTTTGGAGACTTCAAGTTTGATGGGCTTTCTCCGGGAAAATATTCCTTGATGGTTGATGGGAAAGAGGTCAAGTCTGTTGAATTGGAAGAATCTCTCAATGTGGGAAGCATTGTAATCTAGCGATAAGTAATTAATTGGCCCAGACTTAAGCTGGGTGCGAATGGAAAGATAGATAGAAAAATGAAACATGGAGCCCCTTGAGGTGGGCTCCATGTTTCATTTTCAACTACCAAGCACCGTATCCTAAAAGCGGGAGCATTGGCTGCGTTTTCGCCGGCAGGTCGGGGTTTTGATACTCTCAGCGTTTCAGCTCGCCATATTCAGACTGTCAAACAAACCAACCATAACCGTGTTTGACAGGAGCTGAACATGTTGCTCGATTTCAACGGAGAGTATCATACAGTATGCAAAACTCCTCCAACAGCCGGCTTCAAACGCAGCTAATGCTCTCCGCTAGGCCTGCTACTGTGTTAGATCTGGTATGATGTCTGACAGCATTAAGTGCTTGGCCTATTGAAATCACAATAGTTGGATCCCGCATGTATTAGTGCTATACAGAAGAGTGTTTATATATTAGGAGGTATTTATGGAAAAAGTTATGATTCCCGGAAAGAATGGATATGACATACCTTGTTTAAGAAATTTTACTGGAAAAGAGAGGGTCATTGTCATTCTTAGCCATGGGTTTAGTGGCAGCAAGGAAAGCCCACCAGCCTATGATTTTGCTGAAATTATGCCTGAGCTAGGAATCGGGTCCTGCTCTTATGATTTTCCTGCCCAGGGAGACAGCTTGGCCGATGGTACCATGCTGAGAATAGAGAATTGTATTAATGATTTAGCTTCGGTAGAGGATTACGTAAGGCAGCAAGCCCCTAATGCGGAGATTGCTTATTTTTCCACCAGCTTTGGTGCTTATATTACTTTGATCTATTTTAGTAAAATGCAATATAGCGGAAAGAAGGCTATCCTGCTAAGCGCCGCAATTAATATGCCGAATTTGTTATTTGATCGCACCTCTCAGGAAGAATTCCAGGAGCTGAAGAGGCAAGGATATAGCGTGATGCAACATAACTACCCAAGGCCAATGAAGCTTTCCTGGGGACTTTATCAGGATCTTGATGCTCACAATCTGTTCGAAGTTTATAAGCCTGGCCAAGCGCAGATCCATATGATTCATGGAGATAAAGATGAATTAGTGCCCCTTAAGATAGCCAATGAATTTGCACATAAATTTAGTGCAGAGCTGACCGTTATCCCGGAAGCAGACCATTTTTTTAGAGATAGGGGTAGCTTGGAACAAGTATTAAATATAGCGAAAAGGTTTTATTAACTGCCAAAGACCGAGAGATGAATGGCCGTGGCTGCAGCCACGGCCATTCATCTCTCGGTCTTTGGCAGGTTTTAGCGTTGTATGAAATCCAGATATTCTTTTTCCAGCTCTAAAAATCCTTCCATGATATAGAGCCATCCTTTATAAAAGTCTGTTTCTCCATGAGGAACAGCCCTTTCTACAAATTTCTTAATCCAGCTACCAGGATGATTTTCGATGAAATCCTTCTGGGTGGTAAGTAATTCAGAAATTTTAGTGGCATTTTCTTCATTTTCACTTTTAGTCATTTCTAAAATTAACATTCTTAAGAAGTCCAGCTCTATGGCAAAATAATCAACGGTTTCCGTGTCAGTGGCAGGCAAGTATCCTAAGCTATGATAAAGCTGCCTTAGGGTGAGCTGTGAAGCCATGGCATCTCCCTTGCTATAATGTATTTCATAGGGAGGAGGATAGGCCTTAGCAAAGGGTGTACGGAGTAAGCGTGTACGGTCTACTGCCATTAGCTCAATAAGCTCATCCTTATCCTGATCTGCCATAGAATTTAGAAAGCTCAGGACTAGCTGGCAACCTTTTGTAATGGAAGGCTGATTGAGGCGGGCGTATTCCGTGAGAAATAGCCTACTTTCATCCGAGCCTATACTTTTTAAGAACTCAGCATCAGGAAGGCTCATCAAGGTCCCTATAATTCGCTTATAAACCTTTGCTCTCTGCTCAGCCATTTTAATAATCATATTTAAATCATGTCCCATAAAAACCTCCTGTCAGTAAGATGAGAGAGACTAAAACAAGCCGGAAATAGTCAACGGCTTGTTTTATAGTCTAAATTATGCAATGAATCGAAGGATAAATACACCGTAAGGGATAACAGCTATCATTGCTATGCTAAAGAGTAAGTGAACAATTTCTGTTGCAGAAGGTACGTACCGTTGCTCGGGCTCCAAGCTATTGAAAGGTGCCGGCAAACCGGATCGCTTTTGAACTGATAGTACAGAAGCTGATTTTTCTGTAACAACAGCAGCTAAGGATAGCAAGCTGGCAATTACCACCAAAGCCCCTTGATTTATATTTGCCAGATCCCCAATGATCAAAATGAGGGCACTGATTGATGCAAGTGCAATAAAGGCCTTTTTGTAGGTGTGGATGCTGTCTTTACCTAGTATGGTAGATATTGCAGCGCAAATACCCTTCACTAAGCTAATTAAAGAAAACACTAGTAGCATAGTCACATATGCTCCCTGTATAGCATTTCCCATGGATATTAATGCCATAATGGCGACACCACTCCAGAGAGAGCATGCTAGGGTTTCTGCAGAGTTGAAAGGACTGCTGCGGAAGCCCGCTTCAAATCGAGAAGCGAGGAGGAGGGTGTGGCTGCCAAGGCAAATCATGGATGCCAGTAGAGCAAGGTAAGCCCATATTTTCATGGCAGCGACAGTTCCGGTTCCCACACCGATAGTAAGTAAAATGCTAAGGATTACTAAAAGCGTGGTAGCCAGAAAATCTAAAGTAAGAGGAGAAGTAACTTTTTTCGCTAATAGAATCTTAATAGCTCGAGCCGGATGTCCTAAGTCGATACCCATCATAATGATGCCGGCTAGCAAGCAGGCTAAAGCGATGGAAGCGCCTACCTGTAGAATTAATACGGGGAGGTTACTTCCCGCAAGAAGAATAGTAGCACCCATAACAGCCATCAGGCCCGCCCCGAAAGAAGATAAAGCATAAAATATTTGAATATTTAAGCCCCAGACAAACTTATCTGTTAGTTTAGTCTTGTGGTCGCCCTTTATGAGGTTATATAGTATGGTGAGACCGCTGATGATTAGAATGATGGCAGCCACAACGAAAATTGCCCAATTTATAGTTGACATCTTAGCTTTCTCCTTTCTTTAGAATATATAATATACAGATGGCTTGGTTCCCAGCTCAGGTTGGAAAGGAACTGCCCCTTGGGATGCTATTTTTTTAGAGATTTCACTATTAGGATCGTCTAGGTCACCGTAGATTCGCGCTCCAGAAATGCAAGTAGCTACACAAGCCGGTTCAAGACCTTCTAACACCCGATCCTTACAGCCCTTACACTTAACTACGGTGCCCTTCTGATAATCCTTTTGCATTTTCACTTCATATGGAGTCCGCTCCTGACCCTCGTAGTAGGGCTTGATCTCCCAGATGTATTGACGCGTATCATAAGGGCAAGCAATCATACAAGCCTTACAGCCAACGCATTTATCATAATCGATGCTAACAAAGCCATTTTCATGCTTCTCAGTAGCCCCTGTAGGACAAACCTCCATGCAGGAGGGATTGTCACAGTGCATACAGGGCATAGGAATATGTTTTAGCTTAACCGTAGGATAGGTGCCAAACTCATATTTTTTAACCTTATTAAAGTTAATGCCAGTAGGAGTACCGTTTTGAGATTTGCAGGCAATAGTACATGCAAAACAGCCAACACATTTTCTTAAATCTATAAGCATTCCAAATTTCATGATTAAATCGCCTTCTTTCTTTTAGGTATCTTTTCCACCTTTACCTTAGGTGCGATTTCCTGGCTGGCACTGATGGGGTCAATGGTATCGATGGAAGTAGGGATCAGCCGATTATAATGAGGACCCCATTTGTTTAATGGGTTGCTACCAACGTTGCCGGGGCCATAGGTGCCGCTGACACCAATACTGTCAGGATGGAACCGCTCGGATGTTATAATAGGACATTCGATAAATCCATATTGGGAAGTTATTCTGACCCAGTCACCGTTTTTAAGCCCTTTTGACGCTGCAGTACGCGGGTTCAAGCAAGCAGTGCCTTCAAATGGGTCATTGGTATATACTTCAGCCATCCAAGGGTTACCAACAATATTTCCTACGTCGGAGGAAACATATGGTGGCTTCCAGTTGAAAGCAAAGAGATCATATTCCTCAGGTGCGTCCCATTCAGATGAGGTAACCCAGTGCGGAACAGGATCGTATAGATCAAAGATGTATTCTTCATCATCAATCATAGGGAATTTGAGATCATGCTTTCGCAAATTGGCTCTGAGGCTATCTCCGACTTTTTTAAGATTAATAAAATAAAATTCATGCTTTGTGCTATCGTTTGGCCAATGATAATAATGATAAAAGGATTTTCTTGGTTGGAAATTAATAAAGGCTCCTTCTTCATTGAGCTCTTTAAAGCCCTTAACGCCATCACCAAACTTCCAGCTCTTGAGCCATCGGTCGATAATTTCTAGATAATCATATTTTGTGTTCAAATCTAGCAAATGTGGCTCTCTCATGCGGAAACCATGGTCATGAATGATATGACAGTCAAAGTTATTAATGCAGTCTAATAATCCACCTTCCCCATACATTCTGCCTGCTCTTTCTGCTAGCTCCAAAAGAATCTCATCAACATGTTTAGTATTGAAAAGCTTTGGTACAGGTTGCCTTAACTGGATCATCTGTAGTCCCATAACATCATTGTCAAAGGATTGGTGTGACGGGAAGAAAGGCATGACTCTAAGCCTTTCCAAGAAGCTGTGCTCTGGAAGGAGTATGTCGGCCAAAACAGCCTGTTCATCCATATGATAGACTACATCCGCATGGAATGGGATTTTTCTAAACATTTCTACAAAACGGTCAGGTTGTGCATTGGTACGAACCATATTAACGCCGATTCCAAGCCATACCTTAACCTCATAGTCTAGATAAAACTCCTCCGGGTTTTCCAATGCATAGGTAACAATATGAGGAGTTGTATGTGAATGAGGGAAGAATTCCTGCATTCCAAGATGGTCCGGAGGGAATTTCCAAGGTGTAGGAACAGCCTCACTACCCGGTGCCATGGTGCCATCTTCTGTTGGAGCAAGAACACTTTCTCCCCTGTAGCCACAGGCTAAGCAGCTACCCGGAACCTCGATGGCGCCTACCATCATATTGATGAGCTTACCAACCAAGTCAGCATAAACACCATATCGGTGGCTCATCACGTTACGTTCCATATTTAAGCTAACTGGGCGGAAAGGAAAAACGGTACCTTCAATTTCGATGGTGCTGCCAATCTGTGCATATTCTACGAATTCATTGGCAATACGTCTAATATCCTTAGCAGGAACTGTGCAAAGCTCTTCTGCCCACTCTGGTGTATATTCAGCAAATCTTTCCTTGATAATGGTATATCCAGTAGACATTTCTACGCCATCCACCATATATTTTCCTTCTAGTGGAGAATCGATATCTTTAGTATCAAAAGGAACCGCTTTATTACTTGTATTATCCCAAACAAGAGGTTTATTGGTTTCTTTATCTCTTGCGTAATCCCCGTCTGGGGTAATGAGATACCTACTGTTTGTACGATCTTTTAAGAATTGCCAATCCAGATTTTCGATTTCATAAAACATGACATGTGCCATGCCAAGGAGGAAAGCAAGGTCAGATCCAGGCCTTATTGGAACCCATTCGCCTTTACTGGCCTCATGAGAGCATCTAGGGTCTACAACGATGAGCCTCATTCCTCGTTCCAAGGCTCTTGCAAGCTTTTTAGCTCCACCAGTAGTAGCAAAGTTTACTCCCAAAGAACGTCCTAAAGTAATGTGATAATTACAATACTCTAAATCTGGCACGGACACAGGGAAATTTCCATGAACCAAACCTGTTCCATAGTGAACGGCACAAAGGGAACCATGAGAACCTACTTCGTTAGGGGTTTTGAATGCTTTAACAAAGGGAGGCCTAATCAAGGTATCCTTAGAACCCCAGCCCTCATTTACGACGATACTGCGGGGATCGTATTCGAATGCCTCTTTTAATTTCTGTGCAGTGATATCCAGTGCTTCATCCCAGGTGATTTCCTTCCATTTGGGATCCACATCCAGGCCCTTTTCAGGATTTGTTCTCATTAACGGAGTTTTTACCCGATAAGGGTTGTAGAGTCCCATAACAGCAGCATTGCCTCTAGGACAGAGTGAACCGTAGTTAGGAGGAATATTGTTTCCCTCGACTTTAACCACTACGCCGTCTTCCATATGTACGAGAGTAGAACAGTCTCCCTGCATACAGTGTCGGCAGATCCCATAAAAGGTCTTTTTTTCGCCCATAGTAGAAGGATCCGCTGCCTCCCATTTATAGGGAGAAGTCAGAACATCCTCGGCGAAGTCTTTTTCCATCAATAGATCCGCATAACTGTTGATCATATTGGACATTTGCATTCACGCTCCTTTTTGAGTCAGAGGAAATGGTCCCTATGACCCCCTCTATTAATAAAGAATGACGAAAACAAAAAACACGTGGAAAGAATATGCAATACTCTTCTACGTGTATTATATTTGTAACGATATAGAAACTCCAATTAAAGTATTTTAGGGGATATAACGAAATTTTATAGTTCAGCAGAATTCTGAGGTTTTGCTCCTCTGTAAGTAATGGATAATAGGTTGCATTTTTGGATCTTCAGGGCTATCCTTCAAGTAAACTAAATAAATGGGGTATGATTCGGAAAAGCCTTCTACGTGAATCTCTTTTAATGCACCAGATAACAGCTCTTTTTTTACTGAGCAGTAGGGTAAAAATGAATATCCTAAACCCCTATGGAGGGCTGTTTTTACAATTTCAATGGCGTGTAAGGACATGACAATGTTATAGTCCTTCAGATAATGTCCATATTTTAAAAGGGTGCTTTCTAAAGGAGCTCTTTCTATCAATTTATCATAGTTATAAATCATATCATAATTTTTTAAGTCTTCCAGGCTGATTCTATGGGGAATATCATAGTCTGAGTTTACAACTACGGCAAGGGGGTCTTCTCCCACAGGATAATGCACTAGGTCCGGGTGAGATCTCATTTCCTGTACATAGCCTAAATCACTGATACCATTCAAAATATTGCTTTCTACGGTTTCCGTGGTGCTAAAGGTCATATCGAAATAATATTTTTCAAAGTTTGGATTGGATTGAAGGTTGTAAATCAAACAGGGAAGGCTCCAAGTAGACAGGGTAAGGTTGGAATCTATACGGACAATGGATCTGTTTTGCTGCAGGCGATTTACTTCTATAAAGGATTGATTATAGAGGCGCATAATATTTCTGGCATAGGTTAAAAGAACCTCGCCTTCTGGAGTAAGATCCACACCTTTTCGCGAACGGTTGAAAAGCTTATGCCCATAAGCCTTTTCCAAGCGCTTCATTTGGTTGCTGAGAGCAGGCTGAGTAATAAAAAGTTGTTCGGCTACGTGAGAGATACTTTTTTCATCGGCAACTTTGATAAAATATTCCAATAGCTTGATGTCCATAAATAGATAGCCTCCTCGTTAAATTATAGAATCTTAGGTGGGTTTAATTACTACTATTATACAATTTTATGACCCATAACACAATTGCTAATGTATTAGCCTCTTACATAACAATTCTTTATAATACTCTTTAAAAAGGAAGCAATATATAAATCTATTAAAAGGAAAAGCGCCATCATTTGATGGCGCCTGAAAGGAAAAATATAAGAATTTGAATTGGAATACTAATTAATACTCAACGGCCATTCCGTTCCACTGATCGGAATCACGGTTCCATTCTGGATAATCCAATATTTCTGGAGCTGGATAGTCCACTCCTAAAATACCTACCACATTGTTTTCGCTATCATAAACTGGAGCGAAAGCTGACCAAACAGGATCATCTACATCGTTATCCCAGGCAGATAATGCAGCGGCGGGCTCTCCATTTTGAGCAAGGATAAATTGCCCCTCTATTTCGTATTGGTACATCCAGTCATCCTCATCCTCAGAGCCGTCTACGGTGATCTCAAAGTAATCGTCTGAAGGATCCATATCTGTCAATATGTAAATATAGTATGCACCGCTTTCAACACGGAACTCATCTAAAACACTCTTTAGCTCAGCGTAATCGGCATGATCCTTGTCTTCACCGGTTTCTAAAAATGCGGCATAGTTGTCTGCCCATTCACCATTAAGCTTTAAGGCATAATCTGCAGCGATCCCCGTGACCTTATCCATAACAGCCTGCACATCAGCCGGGATTTCTGCCTGGTCATTTCCTTGAGGATCTTCAACCTCGCCACCATTTCCTTGGGGATCCTCTGCGCCCCCACCATTACCACACGCGGCAAAGGCTATCATAGTTAGAACGAGAAAAAGACATAAAAATATCCATTTCTGTTTTCTTTTCATCTGAACACCTCCGTAATAGTCAGAATATACAGAACAAACTGATTAAACCTATTTTACTATGATACTGGCAAAGAGGCAACAAAAGAACGGATATTTACTTGCTGATTATAGTGGACTTAGTTGCTTTGTTTTAGGGCCTTCACGGAACCTAAGGATTGCTTTATAAATCTCCATCACAACCATGATGGGTATGGCCAGATAATGAAAAAACGCCAAAGGTGTAGATGGAAAGTTGACAAGAGTGCTATGGGAACTTCAAAAGGATGATTACCTATGTTATGATGTACAATTAAAGGATAAGCCTAGTTTTGACTAAACGCAGATTGGCAGGGCAAAAGGAGTTGACTCAAGACCAATTCACACTGTAGAAAGGCTAGAACGGTTCTGATATGCAGGAGATGACAGGAATATTATCATGAGATATATTTTAGGTATGGAAGTAGAACTTTCTGATGTTTAAGTGAGGGAGGTAGGAAATGTTAGAAATTAAAAAGGGAAGTAAAAGCTTTTATGTAGGGGATTCAGACGAAAACCCCTTAGCGGAAATGGTGTTTTCAATAACAGACGAAAAGACTATTACAATCGAAAGTACTATGGTATCCGAAGAATTAGGCGGTCAGGGTGTTGGAAAACTGTTATTAAAGGAATTAACTGATTGGGTAAGGCAAGAGAATAAAAAAATAATCCCCACTTGTCCTTATGCAAAGGCTCAAATGGAAAAGAACGAAGAATATCACGATCTAATGCTTTAAAAGGCAGGGGCCACTGTTATACAGCGGGCCCCTTATCAAACTAATATTTAACTTCAACAACTAACTTGCCTAGCTCTCTAAGCTTCTTTGATATGAGCTCGATGGTGGATAATCTTGGACGTACCCCCATCTGCTTAAAAAAGATGGAGGTATGGGCATCGTTAATAGAGGTTCCAATGAAAAAGGTAATCACGTCCGCATTTAGCATCATGGTGCAAAACCGTTCTACAGAGGAGTTCATATCGAAGTTAACAGTGTCTTCATCTAGTAAATTGTATACCTGATTTAACATGATGGCGCCTTCCGTCACTAGGTCAATGCCTTCTATCTCATATTCAGGTGGTGCTCCAAATGCTTTACCTTGATTAATGAGCTTGGCTTCTCTATTCAACTCCCTAGATACAATTTCTGCTGTTGTTGAGCCTGCAACCACGTGTATTCCCGGCGAATCCATGAAATCCTCCACCATTTCCCTGTCCTTTGACCGCATGGCGGGGGCTCCTGTCAAAATCGCCAGCTGGGAGGCCTCCCTGCACTGAAGAACGGCAACAGTGGAATCGTCTTCATAGCGTCCACCGCTCATACGCACTGACATATCCAGAATTTCCTCTGGAAGCAGATGTATACTCGTCTTATGGCTAGATCTACGATTGATGAAGTCTACCAGTCCTCTGGTCCCGATTCCAAAGGGGGATCCTCGCCCCAAACCCGACTGAGTAATCCCGTCGGACACAATGACCAGGTGATCACCCAGCTCCAGCTTACCTGTGGTCTCTCCGATTGCCTCATACTCTGCCGCATGTATGGTGGGTCTAAGAGCGATGGCAAGCCCATCTCGGATCATGACTGGATGGGGAGCCTCATAGGTATAGGCAATGAAAAGCCCGTCATTGAGTATCTTAACAGCCGTAAAGGCAGCGAAGGGAATTTTCTCCTCACGTGCTCGATGCATAGAATCTGCAACCATTTCACTCATTCTGCGCATGGACATACCGGAACGATGTAGCTCCATCATACGATTGGCACAGGTTATTGCAGCTATATTGGCATAGATGCCGGAACCAATGCCGTCGCAGAGCACAAAGAAAGTACTTTCAGTGGTTCTATCGCAGATATAGGCGTCTCCACACACAATATGGTTGTGTTTATTTTTTTGCTTTACGATATCTTCAATAAATTTCAAAACTTATACCCCTTGCACAAGACTTAATCACTTTTTTCATATAGGCTTGTAATTCGTTTAAGTAATTCTTCGCTCTCCGAGGTGCTCTCTCCTAAATAGTGGGCCATTTCTTGAGAAAAGCTGATTTGATGGTACAACAAGTCCCGCACATGTTGGAGAGTCTGATTCTTAATGAAGTCAAGTTGTCCTTCATCAAATTTTAGCCTGGAGATATCTTTGTAAATGCCTACATATTGCTTTTCCTCTTTGAGAGGATAAACTATTTCATGATACTTGATGCCGCGTTTTGTTCGTATGGAGTCACGGACCTCAATGTTTCCCGACGCAAGCTTCTCGAAGCTGTCTGCATCCAGTAGATGGGATATGTGTCGTCCTAACAAGCTATTGCTACAGCCGAAAAGCTTTTGGAAAGCCGGATTCATATGAATGATGTGAAGATAATCGTCTAGAATAACTATTCCGTTGGGACTGGTTTGGATGACAATGTCCATCCGTTGCTGTGCTAAGCGCCGCATATAGGGCATGCACATGTCAGGTTCAGCCATTCCTCTGGCCACTGCAATTGCGTTATCTCTACAGGACTTGTAACCACAGGCTCCACAGTTTAGCCGGAGCAGGGGGTCGCTTTTACCCGTCGCCTCCAATATCTCCCTGATTCTATCTTCACTAATCTCTTCTGAGTTAACTGAATTAGAATCATCGGCGAACATGGTACTGCAGTCGACTTGGGTGATTTCATCTGACCTAATAGATGTTTGAGCTTTGTTAGAATAGGTCAGTAAATGCTGCTTTCGCAGAAAGATGTTTTCTTCACCTGGGAAACAAGGCCCGTTTATACAGCCTCCTGCACAGAAAAGGGGTTCAACAATATGGAAGTCCCATTTCTCCAGGGGCATATTGAAGAGTTCCATGACTTTTTCCGCACCACTAATACACAGCACATTGGAATCTGTAGCCTCGCGCTTGATATTCGCGGCCTTGAGCATACCCCCCTCCACGGGGAGAAGTCTAGAAAGCTTCAGATCGCCCTGACTCTCAAAATTACTCTCAGGGCAGGTTGAAAGGTCGATTCCTTCTTCCTCCATCCATTGAAGTAGTTCCGAAAATGTCAAGACACCATCTATGATTCCAGCGAATTCCGGGCGTAACGCTTCTTTTTGTTTCGCTGCACAAGGGCCGATAAACACCACTGCCCAATCGTCTCCTAGCCGGTTCTTAAGCTGCTTTGCGTGGCAGATCATAGGGGACACCGTGGGCATTAATCGATCCAAAAATTCTCTCCTGTATTTTTCTATGTAGTTTACCACTGCGGGGCATGCTGTACAGATATTACCCTTATCCTTTGCATCAACTGCCTTCTCAGCTATTAATTGCGCTCCTTCGGCAGTCTCGGAAACATAGCGGAATCCAAGCAATCTTAAAGCAGAAGGAAGGCGTAGGCTACGCCATCCGCTGAACAAAGCAGGAAAAGAAGGGGCTACGCTGGCCGCCACCTTCCTTCCTGAGTTTATAAGATTTTTAATATCATCGATGCTTGGACGGACTACTTTTGCACCTTGGGGACATTCTTTCACACAGGTCCCACATTTGATGCAAAACTCATCTTCAACATATGCCTGGCCGTCAATAACTCGTATTGCTTTTACGGGACATACTCTGACACATCGATAACAGTCTTGACAGTTGGCTGTCAGCGTATAGACAATGTTATCCTGTGCATTTACCTTGTTTTCTTTATAGATATCAGCTTGCATGGATAACGCCTCCCTCAGCGAATAGATTTTTGAATCTCCTCCACTGCTAGCTCAAAGGTACACTGTTCAATGGCTTTTCCGTTTACTACGAGTACAGGGCCTTTCTTACAGCGTTCTGTGCAGAAGGATGCAGTGAATTCCGTGTCAGCTTCCATATCGTTTTCTCTAATATATTCCATAAGTCGAGTGTAAAGTTCCTGGGCGCCTCTAAGGAAACAACTAGTTCCGAAGCAGATGTTTAGCTTGAGGTCCTTTTCCCCTGCACTTTCAGAAAGGGACACTTCCCCTGACTGAATTCTCTTACGATTTTTGTATTCGGTATGTAGCAGGTGATGGGCTTTTTTCGGTGTGAGTCCATCTTTATAAAGCTCCCTGACATATGGATTCTCGTGGGCACTGTGGAACTGAAGCATCTTGTCGTTATCGAAGAGCTCACGGGATCGGCTTTCCACAGCCATCTTTTCATCTGTGACAGGCTGACCGCCTCCGTTGACACAACCGCCACAACAAGCCATTACTTCGATGAGATCGTAGTACTCTTCACCTTTTCTGATCTTATCAATGAGGTTTCTAGCACTTCCCAGTCCGCTGACTACTGCCAGCTTCAAATTCACGTCACCCATGCTAACGTTCAAGGTCTTCACGCCACCTGAGCTGATTTCAACAAAACCAGTCTGCATACCCTTTCCATTGGAAAGCTTCTCTGAAGCATATCGAAGCACCGCTTCGCTTACTCCGCCGGAGCTTCCGAAAATCACCCCAGCGCCAGTTTTGAACCCATATGGCATATCGAAGGATCCTGGTTCCAGCTGGCTAAAGGTAAGCCCGCGCTCACGAATCATCAGGGACAGCTCTTGGGTTGTTAGAACATAATCCACATCCTTGTTGCCATCGACGCTAAATTCAGGGCGATTGGCCTCAAACTTCTTTGCGGTACAAGGCATAATGGAAACGACAACCATCTTCTCTCGAGGAAGATTAAGCTCTTTTGCCAGGTTATCCTTCATGAGAGACCCAAACATTTGCTGTGGAGAGCGGCAGGAGGAGAGATTGGGAAGCATATCGGGATAGTACTGCTCTGCAAATTTTACCCAGGCTGGACAGCAAGAAGTAAACTGAGGCAGATTTTCTCCTTTAGTTGCTCTTTCCAAGAATTCGTTGCCTTCTTCAATTACGGTAAGGTCTGCAGCAAAAGCAGTGTCGAATACCTGGTCGAAACCCATTCTTCTCAGTGCAGTAACGATTTGCCCCGTAGTTGTTGTTCCAGGCTTATACCCAAAGTACTCACCAAGAGCGACTCTGACTGCAGGTGCAATCTGTGCGACTACATATTTATCTTCATCATGTAAGGCATCCCAGACCTCGTTGATTTGATATTTAGGAATTAATGCACCTACAGGACAAACCTTAACGCATTGACCGCAATTGACGCACTCAACCTCTCCTAAACCCTTATTGAAACAAGCCACGACTTCAGCATCTGCACCTCTATTAGCAAAATCAAGCACACCTACTGATTGTATCTCATCACACACGCGCACACAGTCGCCGCATAATACACATTTGCCAGGATCTCTGATGATAGCATCTGATGAAAGATCCCTAATCTTATCTTCGTTTACCTGTTTGAAGCGAACCTTGTCAATGCCCATCTGACGAGCGATTTTTTGCAGCTTACAGTCTCCACTTTTGGGGCATGTGGTACAATTCTGATCGTGGTTTGCCAGCATGAGTTCAACGATCATCTTACGCATATCTCTCAGCTGCTTGGTGTTGGTATTGACCACCATTCCGTCTTTAGGAGGTGTAGAGCATCCAGCAACGACGCCCATGCCTTCCACATCCACCATGCACATTCGGCACGCACCATAAACGCTCATATCAGAGTGGTAGCAAAATGTGGGTAAATCAATCTTTGCCTTGCGTACCAGTTCCAGAAGGTTTCTTTCTCCATCTATAGGCACTGTCAACTTATCGATTGTCACTGTCTGTTTCTTAAACATGGAACTTAACACCTCACTATCCTATCATCACAGCATCGAACTTACAGCTTTCGACGCAAGCACCGCACTTAATACATTTCTCTTTATGAATGACGTATGGAACACCTTTAGCTCCTTCAATGGCTTCCGTTGGACATTTCTTTGCACAGATTCCACAGCTCTTGCATTTCTCAACAACAATGCTGTATTTCTTAAAGGCTTCGCAGCGGTTAGCCGGGCAGGTGTCTCTAAAGACATGTGCTTCGTACTCATCTCTAAAGTATTTTAGGGTAGACAACACCGGGTTAGGCGCGGTTTTGCCCAAGCCACATAGAGACCCAACTTTCACGGTATGAGCCAGCTCTTCTAGAAGGGTCAGGGTTTCAGCTGTTGCTCTTCCTTCAACGATATCCGTAAGGAGATTCAACATTTGTTTCGTTCCTTCACGACATACCACGCATTTTCCGCAGGATTCACTCTGGGTAAACTGCATAAAGAACAATGCTGTCTCTACCATACAAGTCTGCTCATTGATGACCACAAGACCGCCGGAACCAACCATGGCTCCTACCGATCTCAAGCTCTCATAATCAAGGGGGAGATCCAGGTGATCTTTTGTCAGACAGCCACCAGAGGGTCCGCCAATCTGCACCGCTTTATAATTCAGTCCGCAGTTTGATCCGTCATCATCTAAAACTCCGCCACCGATATCTCCGATAATTTGTCGTAGGGTAGTTCCAAAGGGAACTTCAATCAATCCAGTATTTTCTACATGGCCTGTTAGAGCAAAGGTCTTTGTACCTTTGGAAGTATCGGTTCCGATGGTAGCATAAGCTTCTGATCCCATTTGCATGACTACTGGAACATTTGCAAAGGTTTCAACATTGTTGATTACTGTAGGCTTTCCAAAAAGCCCGGATTGTGCTGGGAAAGGAGGCTTAGGACTGGGCATTCCACGCTTTCCTTCAATGGAAGCGATAAGGGCTGTTTCTTCACCACAAACGAAAGCACCTGCGCCTTCCATAATATGAATATCAAAGTCAATCCCTGAACCAAAGACGTTTTTACCGAGAAAACCGGATTTTCGTGCATCTTCTACTGCAATTTTCAGTCTTTCAACTGCTAGGGGATATTCTGTCCTTACATAGATATATCCTTCTGATGCTCCAACTGCTTTTGCTGCAATCAGCATACCTTCCAGCACGCTGTGAGGACAGGCCTCTAACAGACAGCGGTCCATAAAGGCGCCTGGATCTCCCTCGTCACCATTACAGATTATGTATTTGACGGGATCCTCTTGTATTCTGGTTAATTCCCATTTGCGACCTGTGGGAAAACCGCCACCGCCACGACCACGCAAGCCGGAATCCAACATACGCTTGCAAATTTCCTCGCCAGTCAATTGTGTATAGGCTTTCTCTGCCATTGCATACCCGTCGTTTGCTATATATTCTTCCATATCTAAAGCATCAATATGGCCACAATGCTTGATGCCCAGCCTGTGCTGTCTGGCATAGAAAGGGATATCATCTGCTTTTATAATGTGTTTGTTAGTGTCAGGTGAAAGGTAGAGCAATCTGTCAACAGATTCACCTTTGAGTATGGTTTTTTCAACAATTTCATCTACGTCTTCTGGCTTTACCTTTATGTAAAGAATCCCTTGGGGATAAATGGTCACCAGTGGGCCCATTTGGCAGAAGCCTTGGCACCCACTCTTAGCCATAACGTAATCTTTTTTCTCTTCTTTAAGTTCCACAGCAACGGATACAGACAATCCACTGTCATTTATCTTTTTAACAAATTCATCATATACTTTGAGAGAGCCGTTTGCTACGCAACCTGTTCCTGCGCAGATCATAATTCGGGCTTTATACTGTGATAGATTAGCTTTAAAGGCTTCTTTTCTTTCCTGTAAGGTCATATTAGTTATCACTGCAAGAACCCTCCTCTTTTTTAATTTGCTCAAGTAAAGCGATTGTGCTTTCCGGTGTCATGAGCCCATGAACCTGCTCATCTATTACCACAACGGGAGCCAGCCCGCAGGCGCCTAAACATGCAACAGTTTCAAGGGTAAACAGCATATCCGGGGTTGTGGGACTTTTTTTGGTCAACCCTAGGTTTTTCTCCAAAGCTTTTAATATATCATGTGATTTTCTAACATGGCATGCGGTGCCGTCACAAAGTTTTATTACGTGCTTGCCTTTGGGTTGCAGGGTGAAATGAGAGTAAAAGGTCGCGACCCCATATACTGTGGACGGGGATATGCCTAATGCAGTGGATACAAAAGTCATAATATCCTCTGGGAGATATTTGTATTCTTCTTGCATATCCTGCAAAATAGCAATCAATTTGTGGGGGTTGTACTCATATTTATCCAATATGGAGCACACCTTATCGAATTTTGTGCCAATGCCGTTGCTCATGCTAAAATCCTCCTTTTCTGCTAGCTTCTCAGCCTACGCTTTTTAATATTAAATGGGACAAATTATCACTAATCTTGTGCCCAACATAATCATACTGTTAAACTTTAGACAATGCAATATTGAATTCTCAATATTTCAAAAACACCAATTAAGTCTGAAAATTGGAGCAAATAAGTTATATTTATTTTATATTCTTGCACATGGCTTTTTAGAATATGGTTGGGCTATCTTGCTGCTGGAGGATAGGTTGACAATTAACAAACAAAAAAGGAAAAGCTTCTTTTCGATGAAACTTCTCCTTTTTAGAGCTTTTTAGCGCTTACTTACTTATGTAGCTTTTTCTTACGGATCATCTCCTTTAGGAGATGATCCTTTGACTACTTTAATATTGCCATTGATTTTGCCTGCCTATAAAAAAGGGGTCACTGTTATACAGCAGACCCAATGTTTTTTGATTTAAAAATTCTGATTTTCTCTATTTTGTTTTTATCAAAGCTTTCAATGATGAACTTAATGTTTTCGTATTCTATTGCTTCTCCAGGTTCAGGAATTCTATCAATGATTCCGATAACAAAACCGGCTATGGTATCATAATCCTCCGATTCTAGGTGGGTTCCGATTAAATGGTTTATTTCCTCTATTGCTACATTTCCATTTACCAAAAACTCTCCTTCTTTTATGATCTCCATACCTTTAATTTCTTTATCATATTCATCTTCTATGTCACCAACGATTTCTTCTATTAAGTCTTCGATGGTTACCAGCCCTTCGGTGCCACCATATTCATCTAAGACGATGGCCATATGGACACGGTCTGCTCTCATTTTGCGAAACAGATCTTTTGTTGGCTTGAATTCATAGGTGAAACTAGGTTGGCGAATATATTTTCTCAAATCGAAGGGAGTGTCCTCCTCACTTTGTGAAAATATCAGGTCTTTAAGATATAAAATCCCAATTATATTATCGATGGTTTTTTCATAAACCGGTATTCGGGAATACTGCTCTTTATTAAAGATATCTCTAATTTCCTCGTAAGACATATCCACATCGATGGCTATCATTTCTGTTCTGGGCGTCATGACTTCATTAACAAGGGAATCGCCGAATTCAAAGACATTGTTAATCATCTCTTTTTCTTCGCCCTCTAAAACGCCTTCCTTGTGGCTTACATCAACAATGGTTTTAAGCTCTTCTTGAGTAATGAAGGGTTGATTTTCATCAACCTCCCCGCCAAAAATCCTCACGAGAAAATTCGTTAATTTCGTCAAGACAAAGCTAACTGGCCCTAAAAAAATGGTTACAAGGCGTACCAAGCTGGATAATCTTACCGATACCTTATCTGCATTTTGGGCTGCAAGGGATTTGGGTGTAATTTCGCTAAAAATAAGCACTAGCAAGGTCATAACTCCAGTTGCAATTCCTACACCATGATTGCCAAATATATCAATACTGATGGATGTTGCTAAGGCAGATGCACCAATATTAACTGCATTATTTCCGATAAGAATAGTACTTAAGAGTTTACTTGGGTTACTTAGTAATTTATTAACTCGCTCCGCGCCCTTTTCCTTGTTTTCAAGCATTTGCTTCAAGCGAATCTTGCTTAAGGACATCAAAGCAGTCTCTGATGCGGAGAAAGTGGCTGATAAAACTAAACATAAAATTAAGACGAGTATTTTCCACAAACTATCTGGATCCAATAACGCTCACACTCCTTGAATGGATCACGACCTGTCATCTTGGTAGTAGAGGCCGTATCAATAGCATAACCATAGCAGCCATTCTTTAGACGCAAAGTAATTTTGCAACAATTATAATAACTTCATTATAATGAATGTTGGTAATTTTAGCAAGTGGGGTGTCAGACACCATCGCAGGAATTAAGGCAACAGATGAGCTGTTGCAACCGTTTTGTTGTTTCAAGTTGGAAAAGGTGCCAGACATATTTTCCAAGGCTTTATGTAAACCTCAGTTTAGGTAAAATAGATAAAAGTTGAAAAGGGTGTCAAAAAGTGAGGAGTCAGACCCCGCTTGGTGTGATTATGTCTGACGCCATGTCGATATGACACCATGCCGACACCAAAAGGTGTCAAAAGAAAACTAAAAAAACAGGAAATCTTTTATATACCGTTGCATATGCAACGAATAAACAACTATTTGGGTGGTATAGTTTACTCATAAGAAACGATCAAGTATATTTTGTATTAGAAAGTAAATTATCGGAAAGATTAAAAAGAAAAGAAAAAGAAAAGGAGTAGAAAAGATGAAGATAACAAAAGAAATGATTATTGGTGAATTAGTGAGAAATTACCCTGAGGCGATTCCAGTGTTAATGAGCTTTGGTATGGGTTGCGTAGGTTGCCCTTCAGCTCAAGCAGAATCCCTAGAAGAAGCTGCGCAGGTTCACGGTATGGACATCGATGAATTGGTTAAAGCATTAAACGAAGCAGTAAAATAAGGAGGAAAATTAATGAGTGCGTTTTTAGGCCCCATTCATTACTGGCTATATAATAAGATCATTTTGCACGAAGAATTGATTGGCTCCATTGTTGACCTGGCTGGCACTAGGGACTTTGATACAAAAAAACTTGTAGAGGACAGTTATTCAAAGTTTGGTGAACCTGTAACAGGTGCCCTTGAGGACCATATTGAGCATTCCAACATTCATGGTTGGCTTCAAGACAGAATTTTCAGCGTAGAGAAGCGTCTTGCATACGTTACCACGGAGCTTCTAAAGGCGGATACAGTAAAAGTCGAGGAAGTTGAAGATATTTTCAGGAAAAGCGGTGCAGAAGCAGCTAGATCTTTAGAAATAACAGAGAGCAAGCCCCAGGATTTGTTTAAATTGATATTTGACAATATGCTTGAGGGAATGCCCTGCGACAGAGTGAACGAAATAACGGAAAACACTGAAGAGGCTATAACCTGGCAGACAACAAGATGCCTCCACAAAGACCACTGGGATCAGGTAGGCGGCGATATCAACAATTTTTATAAATTCAGAGAAAATTGGATTGCTGGATTTTTAAATGAAAGCGAAACAGGATATAGCTATTCGAGAACGGCAGATGGCATGAATACAATAAGGAGGATGTAAGATAGTGGACGGGATCACATTAATGGTAGAAGAACATGTTAACATAAAAAGAATGCTTGCTGTCCTTAGAAAAGCCAGTCTAACCATCTTAAATGGTGGAGATATTAATTTCGAAGATTTTAAAGATATGACGGATTTTGTAAAATATTATGCAGACGAACACCATCATGGAAAAGAAGAAAAATTTCTTTTTGACAGAATGTCTAGCGAAATTGGTGGGGCAGCTGCGAAGCTGGTAACTGGTATGTTGATTGAGCATGACCAAGGTAGGCTGTACATGATGGATTTAAAAGCGGCCTTGGAAAAGGTTAAAGCTGGAGATGAGGAAGCAAAAGTGGATGTGATTGCAAATGCAGTATCCTATACCCATTTGCTCAACAGACATATTGATAAAGAAGACAGCGCCGCATATCCCTTTGCAAGAAGAGGCTTATCCGAAGAAACTTTAAATACAATCAACGATCTATGTGAAACCTTCGAAAAGGAACAAGAAGAAAAAGGAATACAAGAACAATATATGAAAACCCTAGAGCGCCTAGAGAAGGTTTATGGGTGTCAGACACCATCGAAGGAATTATAGCAAAAAGTGAGTTGTTGCAACGGGTTTGTTGTTTTAAGTTGGAAAAGGTGCCAGACATATTTTCCAAGGTTTTATGTGAACCACATAGGAATGTAGAAACCTCCCTATTGATGCTGTAATCATCAATAGGGAGGTTTCATTTTTCATTCTTGCCTCATTTACTTTTATACCAGATTTGAATATCTTTATATAAAGCTTCTGTTTTTTCTAAGGTTTTATCATTGAAGATCACATGGGTTGGCTTGTTTCCCTCCAACTGGATAACAATATACATATTTACACTCTTATACGCATAAAGTCTGGATTTTCCATAACCCTCTAGGGTAAAATGACCATAGGCCTTCTTTATCCCGCCGTAACCATTGGTACGCCTGCCTGGTGGGGTTCCCTTTATTGTAGAAATAGAAGCTATTTGACTTTTATCAATGGTATAGTCATACATAGCGGCATTAATATGAAATTTTGAGCCTTCAAATTTATAGCGGTAGTCTTTTATTCCCATGTAAGCAACGGATCCAAATACAGCGAACATGAATGCTATAAAGCCACAGGTAATTAACTTCCCCTTCGGATGCCCAAAATTAACGGTCCACCCCATATATTTGTTACGCTTTGGAACCATGATCCGGGGGTCGTTGGGATTGTTATATATAAACCCATGCCAATTATTTGGATTGTCATGGATGTTATTCTCATTTTTACTCATGTATTTATACTCCCTTCTGTGGAAAAGTATTATCGCACTATAAACATAACGATTTATCTATCTAAAACCAAGTGATGGGTGAGACTCAAGATGTTCACACATAGGCTATAGACGATGGCGATTGGCGATGCAATAGCACAGCTTTCTTATAATATAATATCACAGCGAATACCTTAGCGAAACTGACAATTAATTACAGAATGTAATTTGATAGGGAAGGCTTCTAATAGTTGATTTAGATGAGAATAGTTTGCTCTTAAATTTTTGAAGCATGCCCCGATACTAGTGATGATTTTATAGTTTTTTATGAATGAGTGTGGTAAAATGAAAAAATTGAAAGCTGGCAATATATAGGGAACTGTTAATAATAGAGGTTTGGATGCCAGGCGAACCGTTTTTACTGTCAATGATGAAATAGAAGGATTCAAGTACTACGTAAAGGAGTCTATTATGAAACTGATTTATAAAGGAAAAACAAAGAATGTATACGAGTTAGACAATGGCAATTGCCTTCTTCAATTTAAGGATGATGCGACGGGGGAAAATGGGGTTTTTGATCCAGGTGCCAACCAGGTTGGTTTGACCATTGCAGGAATGGGAAAGGCTGGATTACAATTGACGACTTATTTTTTTGAAAAACTGGAGGAGCTAGGGATTCCAACCCATTACGTTTCGTCGGATTTAGATGCAGGAACCATGACTGTTAAGAAAGCTACCTTCTTTGGGCAGGGGCTAGAGGTGATTTGTCGTTATAGAGCCGTTGGAAGTTTTTTGCGCCGTTATGGAAAGTACGCAACAGATGGTCAGCCTCTTGATGGTCTTGTTGAGATCACCTTGAAGGATGATGAGAGAAATGACCCGCTGATTACAGAGGATGCTTTAGAAATGCTGGGCATTTTGTCTAAGGAAGAATATAAGATACTAAAAGATCTTACAAAGAAAATTTCCGGGTTTATTAAGTCGGAGCTGGCTAATAAAGGCTTGGAGCTTTATGACATCAAACTGGAATTTGGTAAAGTGGGGGAGGAAGGTCAGATTGCTTTGATTGATGAGATATCCGGAGGTAACATGCGGGTATATGAGGGCGACAGGAAGATTGATCCATTGGAGCTTGGAAGGATAATGTGTTAGTAGCAGAAATCAGATTTGAACTATCGCCTACGGCGACAAAAGGCTCAAGGATTTAGATTTGTTATTAAAACGAAGGATATATATTTAATTGCGTTAGTTGCTCTCTGTAAAGATATAATCTGTAAAGTGCCTTGTTTTGTGCAAAATTTCAACTTTTGTAAGGAAAACTGGTATATAATGTAAACGAAGGGGCGAATTTGAGCAAAATTTCAAGTATTTCTGGAATATATGGGATATTATGGATAGATTGTGGAGTTAATTATTGATTTAATTGAAATTTTGCACATTATTCAAATGGATTCAGTAGAGAGAGGGATTAACCTCTCTCTTTTTTTATAAGTGGTAGGCATTTGGTAGGCATTGAGCCTATTTTGCATCCACGATGCTTTTCTTTACGCTCAACGCGTTCTCACGTTCGAATCGTCTCAAAAACCACGAAATACGAAAACCCCGGCGCATAAGGCCGAGGTTTTCACATGTGGCACTCCCGAGACGATTTACGCATATGCTCCCGATGGTCGCATCTGCCGCCCTTCGCGCAAGTACAGCGCTCGGACCGTTTCGCGAAAAAGCATCCACGATGCTTTTCTTTACGCTCAACGCGTTCTCACATTCGAATCGTCTCAAAAACCACGAAATACGAAAACCCCGGCGCATAAGGCCGAGGTTTTCGCATTTGGCACTCCCGAGACGATTCGAACGTCCGACGCACGGTTTAGGAAACCGACGCTCTATCCCCTGAGCTACGGGAGCATAAATTAATCTAAGCTGTCATATTTGCTTGTAATAAGCTGATAGTAAAGTTCAGCAAAAGTAATTTTAACATATTATTAGAATTCTTTCAATCAATTTTTTCAAAGGTTTCTTCAACTTTTCTAGAGGAGTTAACCTTTGAGAACCTTTCTAGAGCGGTTAACCACAACCATATGTGATACGAACTCTAATTACATCTCCAGTATTTACTGCGCCAATTTTTGAGTTAAACGCAAACATATGTGATAAATCCTCTGAAAGCCTTCTCTAAGTAATGCTGTAGGCTTATCGGCCCCTTAGCATGCCAGAATAAAATTGCCCTCCCAAAGGTTGCGGTCTCACATGACTTCTCGCGTCATGCCTTTTACCTTAAGACCTTCCCAGCAGGGCCAGTAACAAATTATTATTATACATATAATTGCCTATAATAGAGTCTTCCAATCCATTCATGATGGTGGTGCTGCCGTAAAGGCTAGCAAAAGGAACAAGAAGAGCCAGTGAAATATAGACAATAATCACACCGGTGGCGCCGCCTGCGAGCAGCCCTAAAAACCCATCTATTCCTCCCACTATGCCTCCTCGAGATTTTTTCGAAAATAGGGAAGTGATAATAGACAATGCTAGCTTCATAACAAGAATCACCACTAAAAAGCCGATCAGATTGAAAATAAGATGTGAGAGACTGTCGGCAAATGAACTTGCCATAGCATTGCCTGCATTTTCAAAGGCTTGAGCAAATAGATCTTGTAAAACATTAGGCAAGGAATCTATGATTGAGCCTGTTGCAGTTCCTGCACTTTCTGTAAATCGATCAAGAACTTTTCCATGAACAAGGTGGTAAAAATCTGTTTTTTCCTTAAGATAATCAACCACATGAGGATACCAAGCAAATCCTAAAACCACAGCAACAAGCCAGCCCACGGTATAAAATAACGTGCGGACAAAACCATTTCTAAAGCCCTGAATGATTGCATAGATTAAAATAATTACAATGATAATATCAATCCACATGGATGATGGCCTCCTCTTGCCAATGTTATTCCATAAAATTCAGTTCGCCAATGCAGTTCCGCCCTAGTTCGTGCATCGCTTAAAGCCATCTATAGTATTCGGACCAGAGGTTATATGCCCTGTGTAATCGGTGTCATATACTGGCTTAAAGCCATCTATAGTATTCGGCCCAGGGCAATGCTGCCCCCGGATCACGCATAAACTCAAAAAATCTATAGTACCTGGAATAGGGGAAATTCTCATATTTATTAATTTAAAAACATATATCTATATTACCAATTCATGGGCATAATATCAAGAATGAGAAAATATACATTACAGGATATGAACATGAACCGGGTTAAAAATCCAAAGGAGGAGAAACAGTGTAATGAATTATATTAGATATAATCGCTCATTGATAATGATGGAGGAGCAAAACGATAAATTTGCAGCAAAAGGATCTGCCCCGGTTAAGGGATATCTAAAGGTTGAAACAGGAAATAACAAAGGGGCCATGAGATGTGCGGTACAGAACCTTAATTACTATCCTAAAAGAGACTATGTTTATAAGCTGATTTTATTCGGGAAAAAAGGGGAAAAGACTATACATACAATTATTGGAAACCTACTGGTTAACCGACAAGGCAACGGAGAAACATATTTTAGGTTCCAGCCTTTGGATATAGACGGGAAAGGGAACCCTTACCACTACTTTTCTACAGCAATTATTGCAGCAGCATCAACGGTTGACCCCAATGAATCCCTACACCCTGTATTGAAGGGGGTCATCTTTGAAGAAAACCGTCCCTTTCAAGGGGAGCTATCAGAAATGAATAGCGAAGAGGACGAAGAGGAAGAAACAGAAGAAGTAATTCATGATGAAAAGAAAAAGGACGAAGAGTTGGTGGCAGCAGAGCCAAAGGTGGCAGGAGAAGAGGAAACAGAGACGGATATGACACCTCAGCCTGAACAGGTGGCATCTGATTCAGAGGAGATAGATAGCCAGCTGGGTCAAGTAGCATATGATGCAGAGGAGATAGACGCCCAGCCTGATCAGGTAGCATCTGATGTAGAAGAGATAGACGCTGAGCCTGAGCAAAGTGCAGCTCCTGAAAAGGAAGGGCCAAGGGCTGCTACGGAGGATAGAAGGATAGAGAAAAAAGTATATAATGATTTCTACAATAGATATATCCTAAATGCTTGCGCCCACACTTGTAGAGTCGCAGAATATCATGAAGATGTGATGCCCTTTAGTAAAGACCGTACTGGTGCCAGATGGAAGAGAATGGTGAATGTGGCTAATCTTCCTTTGGTATCCCCAGGAGCTCATTACTTTGCTACCCAATATCGTCACTACATATTTGGCGCCAAAGCAGATGAAAACGGAGTCGCTATAAAATACTATTTCGGTATACCCGGAAGATTCTTACCAGAGGAACAACCAGACGGTGGCCATTCCGGATTTACTTTTTGGCAACCCATCATAGGAGCGGAGGACTTAGTGGAAGGAGCTGGGAATAATATTAAAAATAGAAGATCGGCCTATGGATACTGGATTGTAGCCGTAGACGCTAAAACAGGAAACATTGAAGAGGTCTGAAAAACAACGATTTAACCAGAATAATTAGCCATCATGCTGATAACGAAGAAGAAACACTTCTTATGGGCGGATGGCTATTTTTTCATTGAAATAGTGGACATACTGTGATAATATTTATTAGATTATCTTCCTTACAAAGATAATTGGCGGAATTTAGGTCCTGTTTTCTCTGATGATGAATCAGTTTATGAGGTCGTCGTCTGTAAATTTTGTTGAGGAAAAGGCCTGATCGCCTTATAGAGTGTAACAAGAAAGGGGTTAAACAAAGTAAAGTATGAACCCTGAGTTTTTTATGAAGGAAGCTTTGATTGAAGCCCAAAAAGCTCTTGCCATAAATGAAGTGCCCATAGGTGCGGTAATTGTAAAAGATGGTGAGATTATTGGAAGAGGGCACAATCTTACAGAGTCTTTAAAGGATCCTACAGCACATGCGGAAATGATAGCTATAAAAGAGGCAGCAGCATACCTAGGAGGTTGGCGCCTTTTGGGCTGCCAGATGTATGTTACAACAGAACCTTGTTCTATGTGCGCGGGAGCGACGGTTTTGGCAAGGCTTGAAAAGGTAACCATAGGAACCTTGGATTCAAAAAGCGGGGCCTGTGGTTCAGTTTTTAATATCCTACAAGCGGAGAAACTTAACCATCAGGTAGAGATAGAAACTGGAATAATGCAGCAGGAATGCGAAGATATAATGAAAACATTTTTTAAAAAGCTGAGAAGAAAGAAATCGGAGGGAATTTTAACATGAAAAATATAGGCAGAATACTAAGCCTTTCTCTATTAATTGTACTGCTATCCTGTAGCTTTAGCTTCGCTGCGGGATTAGAGTTAATAGACAGCTATCCCCCTGATGGTGGTACAGGCTTTCACCCGGACAATGTGATGGTCAAGCTTTACTTTAATGAAGATGTATCAGCACCAGAGGTCCAGAATGCTAATGAAAGCGCTTTTTACTTTACCGATGAAGAGGGTGGGGATTATCCTCTTAGGATATTATACAGTTCTAAGAATTTAAATGAGATTTGGGTATTGGTGGATCAATCCCTTCAGCCGGACAAGGCCTATAAGCTGGAGATATCCGGAGATTTGCAAACAGCAAATGGTCACACGCTGGGCGAAGACAAAACCGTGGAATTCAGGACTCGTAATACGAGCAATGATACCACAGGGTATATGGGAATCATGGCTGTAATGATTATCGCCATGGTAGCAGTAACCACTATTAGCTCAAGGAGAGAAGCAAAAAAGCAAGAAGCTGAAAAGAGTGGAGATGTAAAGGTCAACCCCTATAAAATAGCAAAAGAAACAGGAAAATCTGTTGAGGAAGTTGTGGCTAAGGTAGAAAAGGAAAAAGAAAAGCAACGGGCTAAAGAAGAAGCCAATGCTTCAAAGTATGGAGGCAAGGGTAAAGGTAAGGAAGATGCCCAGGACGACAAGAAAAGAGTGAAGGGACCTAGACCAATTTCAGCAGCTGGTAGCACATATATAACAGGACGAAAAGCAGAAGCCGAGAGAAGAGCTGCAGAGCAGGCTAAAAGAGCAGCAGCTACTACGACCAATCCAAAGAGAGCAACTGGTAAGAGCAAGAATACTAAAAAAGGAAAGAAACGGAAGTAGGAAAATATATTAAAAGGCAAATAATATGGAGAAGTGTAGGAAGATTGGCCAGAAATTCCTACACTTTCTTTTTATGATGGAGGGGAGGTAAATGTTAATGGAAGAAATCCTTGTAAACGCATTTGCAAAAATCAATTGGTCCATAGATGTTCTTGGGAAACTTCCCAATGGATATCACCAGGTATTAATGGTGATGCAGCAAATTGATTTATATGACAAGGTAAAGATAAAGTGGCAGGAGGGCCCCTGGGAATTTGAAGGTGAGGAGGATGAAACCACTGAGGTAAACCCTTATGAAGAGAGAAGCAGCCAAGATCCCAGCAAAACTGAAGGTATAAGAATAAATCTTTCCACAAGTCTTCCCTATCTTCCAACAGATGCTAAGAATCTTGCTTACAAAGCGGCTGCCCTCATGGCGGAAACCTATAAAAAGGGGGAGACTGGGCTGGTGGAAATTGAAATCGGGAAGGTGATTCCGGTTTCTGGCGGCCTAGCAGGGGGGAGTTCTAACGGAGCAGCGGTTTTACATGGACTAAACAAACTTTGGGAGCTAGGCCTTACCGTCTCAGAGCTTATGGAGCTTGGAACAAAACTAGGAGCTGATGTTGCCTTTTGTATTGCTGGACAAGCAGCATTAAATGCTAACCTGGGTCTTCAAAAGGACCCAAAGGCGGGTACCTGTGCCATCGCGTCTGGTATCGGGGAAAAACTTGAGATTATCCAAGGAATGAAAGCGTGGTTTGTCTTGTCAAAGCCTCCTATCAGCGTTTCTACGGCAAAGGTTTATCAAGGTTTGGACTTGCAGAAGATAAAAGAACGGCCCAATACGGAGGAGCTGGTGGCAGGGATAAGGGAAAATAATTATCACAAAATTGGAAAAAATATGGTTAATGTACTTGAAACTTTCAGTTTACTAGAGTATCCTAGTATTGTGTATACAAAGAACAAGATGCTAGAATCAGGTAAGCCTTATAAGGTCCTGATGAGTGGCAGTGGCCCTACAGTACTAGGGCTTTTCGCCAATAAAAGCAAGGCTCTTACGGCTTACTATAGAATGAAAAGAATAAACAAGGATACTTTTATCGCAAAAACATGTACATTTCATCAGTAGAAACAAGAGGTAAGCTATATGAATAACTTTGAAATTCCAAATCATAAACCTTTAAGAGAAATCGTCTATGAGCAGCTTCGTCTTAAGATCCTTACTGGCCAGCTAAAGCCTGATACCAGGCTGATGGAGGTGGAGCTGGCAGAGGAAATGGATGTTAGCCGAACGCCCATCAGAGAAGCCATAAGAAAGCTTGAAAAAGAAGGGCTAGTAATAATTAAACCAAGGCGTGGTGCGTATGTGTCAGAGCTTTCCATTAAAGACATGGTTGAAATCTTAGAGGTGAGAGGGAACCTTGACGGGCTTGCAGCCTCTTGTGCAGCGGAGCGGATGACCCAGGAGGAAAGAGAAGAGCTGATTCGAATTTCTGATAAATTTATTGATGCGGTAGAACGGGGCGATATGTCAGATATGATTAGCTATGATACAAAATTCCATCATCATATCGTGGTAGGCAGCAGAAACAGCCACTTGGTACATATGGTAGGGCAGCTCCAGGAATGGGTATTGCGATTTAGATATATTTATTTTAAAGACTTTAAAAGGGCAGAAGAAATGCCACAAGAACATAAACGAATAACGGATGCGATTATTAATGGCCATAAGGAAGAGGCCAACTATGAAGCTTTTATCCATATTGAAAAATTAAAGGATATGATTATCCACGACGATTCCTTTAAATAGAAGATAAAGTGAGATAGTTCAGTGGACAGGTGCTGTTGCATTTAAATGTAACAGCAAGCCTGTCCTTTTTTTATTACCTTTCTAAACCCATAAATTCACAAGCAAATATCTCCTATAGCCCGCCCTAATATTTTGTCATAACTAAATCTCCCAAAGAATACACTATAACAACTAACTGTATATGGAGGGGGAAATTAGCCATGAAATACGATAAAGATCGGTTTGAACTCGAGGGCATTCCTGACTTTGCTTTACAACCTGCCAGGGGAGCAGACGAATATAATCCACAATATCAATCCGAAAATAACCTGGGAGATTTTGACGCCTCAGTGTATGACAGAATATTCCACAAGCCACCAGGGCAATGGGCTTCCGGTATAGACCAAAAGAAATATGAGGATCAAGCCCCGCATGAGGAGGAAGTGCTACAGAAAGCTGAAGGAGCTCCGGCAGAGGATTTGGGTTTTGTGGAAGATGCAGCGCCTGTATCAGAATTCCAATCAGAGCTTATGCCAGCAGATACTGTAGCGAGTGAGGGGGAAGAGGCCATAGCTGACGGAGACTCAATAGCAGCTGCAGAACCCGTATTTGAGGTAGAACCAAAAGTGGTCGCAGAGACTGTAGCTGATGCAGAGCCTATTGCAGCGGCAGAGCCTGTTGCAGACGTTGAGCCTGTAGCGGAGGTAGAACCTGTTGCAGACGTTGAGCCTACAGAGGATGAAGTGCTTGTAGCCGACGCAGACCCTGCAGTTGACACAGAGCCCATATCAGCTGCAGAGCATGTGGCCGACCTAGGATCTGTAGCAGACGTTGAGCCTGTAGCAGAGGCAGAACCTGTAGCTGACGTTGCGCCTAAGGAGGACGAAGAACTTGTTGCTGATGCAGAGCCTGTAGCGGAGCCAGAGGCCATACCTGTTTCTGCACCAGAGGAAGCTTTCGTTGCACCAGAGAAGTTAGGTTTCAATCCCGAGGCAGCACCAGCTGAGGAAGATGAGGTTTCCGCCGCGGCATCCGAGGAAGAAGAGGATATTTCTGTGGCAGCGCCTGAAGAAGATGCTATACCTGTTGCGGTACCGGAATCGGAGGCGCCCCAAGTGGAAGAACCTGTATTTATTCCAGCTTCATCCCCAGACCTTGAGGAAAAGAAGAAAGGGATTCTTTCTAAGAGTGAGCGCTCCAAGAATGGTAAGCAGCAAAAGGCGGTGGAACAGCCGAATACAATTCCTAAAGCGATGCCTACAAAGATTCTTCCGGTGACAGGTTCTCTATTGAGCAGCCATCTAAAGCTGGTAGATATGAAGAAAAAGCCTGAATTCAGAGTTTATCTAGAAGAAGATATATTAGTCCCAGATGTGAAGCCGGACTTGGCCCAGATTCTTTCCATGGATGGAAGAGTAAGCTTGTCAGAAAGAGAAATACATACGGGGCAAAGCGAGGTAGATAAAATTAGGATTGTAGGAGAGTTAGGCCTAAAGACTCTCTATCGACCAGAAGATCTAGTGAATGGCGAGCCCGTTGTGGCTATTGAATCAAAGCTGCCATTTAAAAACGAAATAGATATCAGTGGGGATGCCTATTCTGACCTTACAATTACTCCTGTGCTGGAGTCTATTGATTTCACCGTTATTAATGAAAGAAAATTTAAGGCAAAGGCCACAATATTGTTAAATTTCCGGGAATACAGCAGTCTGGACGTGGAAGTCTTCGAGGGTATTAAAGATGAAGAAGTGCAGATGCTAAAGGAAAATATCCGCTTAACCGATGTGGCTCTGCGCAAAACGGAATCAACAGAAATAAAGGAAGAATTTTCCTTGAAAGAAAACATGCCTGAAATAGCCCAAATATTAGATTATGAGGTGCATGTCAGCGAAAATCATAAGCAGATCACAAAAGAAAAAGCGGTGATTAATTCCTCCATATACTGTAATGTTATCTATTTAGGAAAAGCTGAAGAATCCGATGTGGATAAGGCAGATTTTGAAGAAAACTATCAAACACTACACTTATATCAAGGAAGGGCAGAATTTACTCAATTTATTAAGTTTGATGGAGAAAACTTGGGGAGCCAGAATCCTGCTGGTAGCAAGGTAAACTTTAATATTTCCTCCTTATCCTTAAATCCAAAAGAGGATGAGAACGGTAAAGCAAGTATATTGGAACTGGATTTGACTGTAGACACAGGACTTGAGCTTTATAAAAATGTTGAAAAAGAAGTGGTTACCGATGTTTACCACCATTTAAAAAATGTTCAGTATGATACGCAAAACGTCCAGCTTATGTCTCTAAGAGGTAGTGGAGTTTCTGAAACCTCTGTAAGGGAAATTATCAATATCCCTCAGAAATATAGTGGCGTAGAAAAAATAGCTTATATATCCGGATTTATTACGGAAAAACCAGGTAGAGTTGAAGAGGGCAAGAACATCGTTGAGGGTAACGTGAGCATCAATTTAATCTGCATCGCAGCCGACGATGAAAAGACACTGTTTAACATAAAGCAAGATATTCCATTCCGAAGTGCCATGGAAATTCCAGGCATATCAGCTGATATGACGGCGGATAATGACATTTCATTGAAGGAGCTTTGGTTTGATAAGATCAACAACAGGCAAGTGGAGGTGAATGCGGGAATCCTCGTAAATTCCACGGTTTCTAAGCGGGAAGAACATAAGCTAGTAAAAAGTGTGAGCTTTGTGGAAGGTACAGAGGAGCAGGTGCGCAATCCAGGCATTATCCTATATATTGCACGAGCTGGAGATAGCATTTGGAAAATTGCAAAAAGGTTCAGAACCACTACTGACGAGATTATGAAGGTCAACGATTTAGTTTCAACAAAGGATCTCAAGCCTGGCTCAAAACTAATCATTGTAGCAAAGAATCATTAAGGATTTTTCCTGTGTAAAATCACCAGCAGAGGTCAAAAACCATTAAACAAGTAATAAGCTAACGTCCAAAGTGCGCAAAGGTCAAGGGACTGGGTTTGTAACACTGTCTTGTGTTATGAACACCGGTTCCTTGCCATTTTTGAAAATTACAATTTAAAATGTATAAAATAAACTTCTTTTGGAAATGATGATAAGAGCAGCTATTAATACTCTGTTTTTCTGAGGGAGGTTTTTTATGTGGATAGGAAAAAAGCGGCTGCAATTATTGATTTTACTGCTTATAAGCTTACTCATATTTACTTCTTGGATGGCTCATAACAAAAGAGAAGATTTATCCAACGATGACTTTATTCGTTTTCACGTCATCGCCAACAGCGATTCTGATGCAGATCAGCAGTTAAAGCTAGAGGTAAGAGATGGAATCCTAGCAAAGATCAACAGTGAGCTGGTCAGAGAAGCCATGAAAAGCCATAGTGAAAACACCATGGAAAGTATTCAAGTCAGCACAAATAAAGTCCAATCAGAGGAAAATAATCAACATGTTTCTTTAAATCTGGAATTCGCAAGACAATATATAAATGATAATATCTCTGAGCTGGAAGAAGCAGCTGAGAGAATCATGAGAGAAAAAGGTTATGATTATCCAGCGAAGGCAGAGTTGGGTGTTAAGTGGATTCCGAAAAAAACTTATGGTGACATTACTTTCCCTGCAGGAAATTATGAAGCTTTAAATATAACTATTGGAGAGGGGAAAGGACAAAACTGGTGGTGCGTACTTTTTCCACCCCTATGCCTAATCGGCATTGAAGATCCGGATTACGTTGGGAACTCAGCAATAGCTCAAGATATTTATAAAGATGTATTGCTGGATGAAAAATATGATCCCCTTACGACTCAATATAACCAGCCAACCACTCTTAAGCTCAAGTTTAAAACCTTAGAGCTTATAGATAAAATTAAATAATAAGCCTTTACTACCATTTATAATGGAGTAAAAGGGGGAAGAGCCAGGTAATGTAGTGCCATTCATTACCTGGCTTTTTCCGTTAAAAGCCTAATAGAACCGATAATAAGCCCAGATACTGTTTACACCGTATGTGTTGGGGGCTGTGGCTGCGTTCTCACCGGCAGGTCGGGTTTGATACTCTCAGCACTTTATCGTGCCATGTTCAGATTGTCAAACAAACCAGCTTTGAAGTGTTTGACAGGAGCTGAACATGTTGCTAGATTTCAGCGGAGAGTTACAGAAACAACTCCCAGGGCATAACCACTAGGGCTATGTATTTTCCCTATTGTTATTGAATAGAATGTGATAAAATAATGAAAATATGGTTATATAATTTGGAGGGGAACTGGGATGAGAGAATCAAAAGAAATCTTGGAGAAATGGCTTAGTCAAGAAAGGCTAGATCAGGCTCTAAGAGAAGAGCTCCTTGCCTTAGAGGATGAAGAAGAGATCCATGATCGTTTTTATAGAGATTTAGAATTTGGGACTGGAGGACTGCGGGGGGTCCTAGGTGCAGGTACCAATAGAATGAATATTTACACGGTGCGAAGAGCCACCCAAGGCTTAGCAGACTATATCAATAAGCACTATGGAAAGGGGAGCCTCGCTTATCAAGGAAAAGCACCATCAGCTGCAATTGCCTACGACAGCAGAATTAACTCGGATCTTTTTGCCCTAGAGACTGCTTGTGTGTTTGCGGCCAATGGTATAAAGACTTATATCTATCCGGAGCTCATGCCCACACCGGCCCTGTCCTTTGCTGTTAGGTATTATGGATGTAACGCGGGAGTCATGGTGACTGCCAGCCATAATCCAGCAAAATATAACGGATATAAGGTATACAATCAAGTAGGCTGCCAGATCAATCCGGAAGAAGCAGAAGAAGTTCTGAACCTTATTGAGCAGGTGGATATATTTAAGGATGTAAGAACCATTGCCACGGACCTGGATCTTACCTTGGAAGAAAGATCTGCTTTAGCCATGGCGATCTCCGATGATAGTGGAGAAAACCTTATTGAAGTCATTCCGCCTCAGGTAGTAGAAGCCTATCTTGACGCAGTATTTCGTGAAAGCACTGGCGAGGTGGGATGCGAGGAATTATCTGTTGTTTATTCCCCTCTTAATGGGACTGGCAACAAGCCTGTGACACAGATTTTAGAGAGGATTGGCGTAAAAGACATAAGCATTGTAAAAGAGCAGGAAATCCCTGATGGACACTTTTCTACTTGCCCTTATCCAAATCCGGAAAAAAAGGAAGCCCTAGAGCTAGGCATAAAGCTGTGTATAGAGCTTTCAAATCAGGGGAAGGCCCCGGATCTACTTTTGGCCACAGACCCGGATTGCGACCGGGTGGGCATTGCGGTAAGGTACCAGGACGTTGAGAGCGGAAAAGAGGATTACAAGCTGATTTCAGGCAATGAAACCGGCATACTATTATTAGATTATATCTGCCAAAGAAGGATGGAGGCATCCAATACAAGAACCAATTCAGGAAGCAGCCGAGAAAGAATGGTGGCGGGCTCTGAAAGAGTGGGTAACATAACTGGTTCAAAAAGAATGCCCAAAGAAATGCCTAAAAACCCTATAGCAATAAAGACAATCGTTACCAGCAAAATGGCTGAAAAGGTAGCAAAAAACCATGGAGTAGAGATGTTGGATGTGCTCACCGGCTTCAAATTCATTGGAGAGCAGATAGGATTATTAGAAGCCAAGGGTGAAGAGGAACGATACATATTTGGTTTTGAGGAAAGCTACGGGTACCTTGCGGGGGCTTATGTAAGGGATAAGGACGCTGTCAATGCATCTATGCTGATTTGTGAAATGGCAGCTTATTATAAAAAAGAAGGAAAAACCTTAATAGATCGGCTCCAGGAGCTTTATGAGAAATACGGATTTTATAAAAATGCCCTGATGGAGTTCACCTTTGAGGGGGCTACAGGGATGGAAACAATGACCCAAATTATGAATCGCTTTCGAACCCAACCGCCTCAAGAAGTCATTGGCAAAAAGATTATTGAGATTGCTGATTATCTGTCCTCCCAAAGACGTATAATAAGAGGTGAGCCAGGATGTGTCTTGGCTGCAGGAGTTCGCCCCATAAGATTGCCAAAGGCTGATGTCCTAGAATATATCCTGGAGGATGGCAGCAGCTTTATTGTTAGACCTTCAGGGACAGAACCGAAGCTTAAAATTTACCTCTCGGCAAAAGGTGACACCAGAGAGGAATCGGATGAAATTATAAAAAATCTGAAAGAAGAACTAAGGCCATTAATAGGATAATGTTACAGTTTGAACGGTAAGTGGAGAGTATCAAAATCCCGATCTGCCGGTGAAATGTAGCCAATGTCCCTGGCCAACACAACAAATAAACACATAGGAGAAATGAATGAATAAAGAAACGAACAAAGGATTTAATAAAGTTATTACTGCCCTGGACCACAGTGGCTCATTCAGGGTATACCTGGCCATTACCACCAAAATGGTGGAGGAGGCCAGAAAGATTCACAATACCACCCCTCTTGCAACAGCAGCCCTAGGGAGAGTTCTCACGGGAGCGGGACTTATGGGCCTATTGCTAAAAAGAGATGAAGATAAGCTCACACTCCTTTTTAAGGGAGATGGGCCGGCAGAGCAGATTCTTGCCACTGCAAATGGAGATGGTAAGGTCAAAGGATATATCGCAAATCCTTATGTAGATTTACCAAAAAAGCCAAACGGAAAGTTGGATGTAGGGGGTGCTATTGGCATTGGAACCTTGACAGTGATATCGGATCTTGGGATGAAGCAGCCCTATGTGGGTAAAATTGACTTGGTCAGCGGCGAAATTGCCGAGGACCTGACGGCCTATTATTTCATATCTGAACAGCGTAACACATCTGTTGCTTTAGGTGTGAAGATAGATACAGACCTCTCCGTTGCTGCTTCGGGAGGCATGATCATTCAGATGCTGCCTAATCCAGAACCTAAGGCCATAGATGCCCTAGAAGAAATGATTGAAAAGATCCCTTCTCTAACCGCCCTTATTGAAGAAGAGATCCAAAAATCCCAAGGGAAAACGGAAGAAGCTATTATGGAAGGGCTGCTTGATAGTATTTTTAAAGATCTTCCTCAAGAGTTCAAGGTGAACCCCTTAGAATTCCGTGATATAGGTTGGGAATGTGACTGCTCGGAAGAACGCCTAGAGCAGGTGGTTATCAGCATAGGAAAAAAAGATTTAACTGAAATTATTGAAGAGGATGGTCAAGCCGAGCTTGTATGTCAATTCTGTAGTAGCAAATACTTTTTTGATAAAGAACACCTATTAAAATTATTAGAAGAAACTGTGTAAGGAAGAAAAGGAAGGATTGAATCCTGGAGGGTGTACAAATGTTAAAAGAATTTAAAGAATTTGCTTTAAGAGGAAATGTCATCGACATGGCAGTAGGGATCATTATTGGAGGTGCTTTTGGTAAAATTGTTACCTCTATAGTCAATGACCTGATTATGCCCATCTTTGGATATCTCACGGCGGGCATAAATTTTGCAGACTTAAAGTATGTGATGAGTCCAGCGGAAGTGGCTGCAGACGGAACGGTTATTACACCGGAAGCTGCTATACTGTATGGTAGCTTTATTCAAAACATTGTCGATTTTTTAATCATCGCTTTTTCTATCTTTATCGCCATTAAGCTTATTAACAAAACTCGCAAAAAAGAGGAAGAGGTGGAAGAAGAAGCTCCACCCGCACCTACAGAGACTGAACTCCTTACAGAAATCAGAGACTTGCTTAAAAAATAAACATATCAGGGGGACAATATATGAGACTAGGAATTATTTTTGGTGGACGTTCGGGAGAGCATGAAATCTCACTTATGTCTGCTTATTCTGTGCTAAAGGCTATCGACAGAGATAAATACCAAGTTGTGCTTATTGGCATTACTCGGGAAGGAAAATGGCTTTTATATGATGGACCGGAAGAGAAAATAGAGGACGGCAGCTGGCAGCAGGAAGCTGAAGCTGCATTGGAAAAGAATCCAGACAAGTATGGCATCACTATATTGGGCGCCGGTGGAAAATCAATTAAAGATAGGATTGATTTTGCATTGCCTATCCTCCATGGCCCTTTTGGAGAGGATGGAACCATCCAAGGCCTGTTTGAAATGGTGGGAATTCCTTATGGAGGCTGCGGTGTGCTAGGCTCTGCTACCGCTATGGATAAAGCGGTGGCAAAGGACTTATTTGCTGAGGCAAATCTACCCATTTGTAAGCATGTGGTCATCCTTTCTGAAGAACTGGAAGGTAACCTGAATGAAGTTATAGAAAAGGTGGAAAGGGAGCTTCCCTACCCCATCTTCGTAAAGCCAGCCAATATGGGATCTAGCGTGGGCATCAGCAAAGCCCGAAACAAGGAAGAACTTATATCAGCGTTACAAGAAGCAGCAAAATATGATAGACGCTTGGTATTGGAAGAAGGCTTGAATTGTAGAGAACTGGAAACCGCTGTTTTAGGCAATTATCATGTGAGGGCAGCAGCGGTGGGTGAAATATTGCCCTCTGCAGAATTTTATGATTACAAAGCAAAATATTTTGATGGTGGAGAATCAGCTCTTTGCATTCCCGCAGATATCCCGAAAGAGAAAGCTGAAGAAATCCAAAGCCTAGCATTAAAGGCTTATACAGCTCTAGACTGTGCAGGCTATGCTAGAGTAGATTTTTTCATTGAAAGAGATACAAATAAAATATATATTAACGAGATTAATACCATTCCTGGCTTCACCAGGTTCAGCATGTTTCCTCTTCTTTGGAAGGAGGCGGGGCTTGATTACACTGAATTGATTGAAGAAATCATTGCCTTAGGAATGGAACGTTTTCAGGAAAAACAGAGTAGATAAACCATCTGATTAGGTCGCCACGAAGACGAAGGGAGCATACATAATGAATAACAAATTTATACAAATTACAGGAAATATCATTAAGAATATGTTCCAGGTTATCATGAATGCAAATACGACCATCGTTTTATGTGATAAGAATTGTAAGGTCCTTGAGGTTTGGTGGAATGTAGGGTCTAAGCAAGAGTATACCTTGGACATAAAAGTAGGTGACGATTTCCATGAAGAAAACATGGGAGTCAATAGTGTCTTTCTCGCCTTGCAGAACAACTCTCTCACTGAGACTAAAGAGGGAGAGCAGATTTTAAATCGAACAAAGGATATGTACAGTATTGCCACTCCTATTCGCAACGCCTATGATGAGGTTATCGCCTGCCTTGGTGTGTTCGGGCCAAAGGATGCCAATCTGAATTTTATCAGAGGGGTTCTTAAGATTACTGCTTCGGCGGTGGAAGGCCAATGGAAATCAGTAGAACTAAGGTCTGATTACGATAAAGTATATAATCAGCTAATGGGTACTATGGAAACCATTCCATTAGGAACGATAGTAACAGATAAAAATATGACTATTATTCATGCCAATGATGCAACGCTGAAAATTTTTGATATGGATCTAGATAGTATCATCGGCAAAAATCTAGATGATTATTTAAATACAGGAAACTTCTTTCACGATATGATGAGAGAAGGAAAAACCATGTTCGATGAAGAAATGACCTTCGACATGCCAGATGGAACCATTAAATGTGAAGTCATCGTGTCTCTCGTAAAAGGGGGAGAAAGAGAAGGTGTTCAGGGGCTGGTGGTCAAGCTAAAAAACACAGAGTACATGTACAAATTTAAAAAAAGTAAGGACGACAATAAAGCATACTTTAATTTTGAAGATATCATAGGCCACTCCTCGGCTCTTCAGGAGGCCATCAGGCTAGGAAAAATTGCAGCAAGGAGTACTACCAACGTACTGATTACTGGTGAAAGCGGCACAGGGAAGGAACTGTTTGCCCAATCCATACATAACCATAGCTCTAGAAGAGAGGGCCCCTTTGTGGCTGTCAACTGCGGCGCGCTGCCCGGTGGGCTAATTGAAAGTGAACTCTTTGGATACGAAGGGGGAGCTTTTACAGGAGCAAGGAAGGAAGGTCAGAAAGGAAAATTCGAGCAAGCCAACGGGGGAACCCTGTTTTTAGATGAGATCGGTGACATGCCCATCGGTGAGCAGGTTAGGCTCCTTCGAGTTTTACAAAACAAAGAAATAGTAAGAGTGGGAGGAACCCGGCCCATTAAGATCAATGTGAGAATTATTGCTGCTACCAACAGGGATATTGAGGAATTGGTAAGGGAGAAAAAATTCAGAAGTGATCTTTATTATAGGCTTAATGTGTTTTCCATTCCTATTCCTACCCTGAATGAACGAATAGAAGATATTATTCCCATTAGCGATATGTTTGTAAAGCGCTATAGCGTTCTAACAAACAAAGAAGTGGTGGGTATAGACGATGAAGCCAGGCAGGCCCTCATGAATCATCATTGGGCCGGTAATGTAAGAGAACTGGAAAATGTGATAGAAAGAGCTGTGAATATTACTCGAAACAATATGATCGGCATTAAGGATCTCCCTACAGGATTTGAAAAGAATCTGGCTCCTTATAATAGAAAACCTTCCTATTATGAAGAAGATGAAGATTTGACCATTGTTCAAGCTTTAGAACGAGATGCTATCGTAGAAACCTTGAATATTTGCAAGGGGAATATTAGCAAATCTGCAGAGATTCTTGGCATTGGGCGAAGATCCCTTTACCGGAGGCTTGCAGAATACGGGATTGATAGCAAGAAATACAAGTATAATAAAGGCTAACCAACCTGCCCGAGGAGGATAGCTTAAGTGTGAGGCTGACACCTTGTTTGTTTTTTAACTACCCTGAGCAAAAAGAAGTAAGCTCATGGGCACGGCTCAGTTGAGAAAGCCATATTATGACCCGTACCCGTGTATAAGACTTACAGGAATGTTATCATTAATAAGACATTTATTATAAAAATTGCGATAAAAAATATCTTTTAACAAAAAAATGTAGAAATATAGGGAACAATATCACTCTGCCCGGTGGAAATGTGCGAATAAGCACATGAGCACCGGGCATTTGCGCGTATATGACAAAAAATATACAAAACAAGTTTTCTAGCCAACCCGACCTGAAAATCAAATAATGAGAAAATTGCCAAATATCACATAGTTTTTATACTAATCAAGCCTTTTATGAAATGTTGGCATAGTTATTGCTTTAACAAAAGGTGATAATAATATTTATTATACTCAAAATTTTACAATTATTATGAGGAGGGTACTATGAACAAGAAAATTATCAGTATTTTGCTAATTATGCTCTTAGCTATGACCGCTATGGTAGGTTGTGGCGGTAGCGGTGGCGATGCGGAGCCAGTAGATTCAGGTAATGGAAGCGCTGGTGAAGGATTGGGAGATCCGGTTAGCTTAACCCTAGGACATCCGTACACCACTACAGATTATCGTGGTGCAGCCATGGATTTCTTCGCTCAGAAAGTAAGTGAACTATCTGACGGAAACATCACAGTTAGCGTATTTCCATCAGGTACACTGACTACATCTCAGGATGCTCTTAAATCTGTAGCGTCAGGCAGTGCTGATATGGCCATTGGGGCATTGTCCTTTAGCTCGTCAGAAGTTCCTGCATTACTTCCTCTCGATATAGGTGGAATTTATGACCCTGCATACTTTGATGAAACCGTAGAAGCAATCATGCCTGTTATGGACAAAATCATGGCAACTCAGAATCAAAAGATTCTTTATATGCCAGATGAAACCAACATGATATTCTACTTGAATAAAGATAAAGCAAGAGAAGTACATAGTCCTGCTGATATCAGCAACCTTCGTTTAAGAGACCACGGACTATGGATTGGTAAAACCATCGCTTCTTACGGCGCTAGTCCTATGACTATCGTTCCAGCAGACTTAACGGTTGCACTGGAAAGAGGAACAGTTGATGGCGGATATACTGGATGGGGATTCTACTATACATTTAGGCTACATGAATCTGCACCTAGCATCAGCTATACCGAAATTGGTAAATCTGCAATGGCACCTTGTACTATCAATTTAGACAAGTGGAACAGCATGACAGCAGAACAGCAAGCTATCGTAGAAGAAGCAATGGCTTTAGCTACTGAATATGGTAATGAGAAGCTTCAGGAAAACTGGGAGAGCCTTGTGGCAGATGTTGAAGCTGCAGGTGGTTCCATATACTATTTGACCAAAGAAGAAAACCAGGCTTTCGTTGATGCAGCAGCTCCTCTAATTGAGGAAGCTAGAGAAGCAACAGATGATTTGGGAAGAGAACTGATTGATGCACTTCTCTCTGCTCCTTCCAACTACAGATAAATACACAACTAGACACATACCCAGATGACATAAAATCGCGCTACTAACAAGGGCTGTGATTAAAACAGCCCTTCTTTATAAGCAAGGAGGCTTGTTACAAAATGAATGTATTTAAAACATTCAACAAAATTTTAGGGTATATATCGGGCACATTAATTGGAATTTCTGCTCTTGTCATGCTATATGATGTAATTACTCGATATATACTTAAATCCCCCTCCCTCTATGCCAGCTATGCTGCGGCATTTTTAATGCTAGGAGCTGTTTTCCTGGGCACGTCATATGCTCTACAGGCTGGAGGGCATGTCAATGTAGAAGTTATTGTTGACAAAGTGAAACCTTTGCCTAGAAAGATATTGCTGACCATTGGTTACCTTGTGTCCATGGTGTTTGTATTTTTCCTATCAAGGGCTTGCTTGTCATTTACCATTAGAGCCTTTGAAAATTCATGGAGGGCACAGGGTAACTTTCCCATACCTTCCGTTATCCTATACGGAACCATGTTTGCGGGCACTGCTCTTCTTTTTATCACCCTTATTGTTACAATCATTGATCTGTGGATGAAGAAGAAAGAAGGTGTTGCGTAATGGATCCCGTGTTAATCATCGTATTTATTGCTTTATTAATCGTATTGTTTATCGGAACGCCCATTTCTTTAGGAGTTGGATTTCTAGGTGTAGCTGGCATACTGGTATTTTTGCCACCACAATTAATGGATCAGCTGGCCTTAATTACATATAATCAGACAACAAGCATGACCACATTAATGATTCCCCTATACATTTTGATGGCTGAGTTTTTGGCCAATTCAAATATCGCAGCGGACTTATTTGAAGTAATCAGTAGAAGGCTTAAAAGGATACCTGCCAACCTGGCAGTCAGCAGTATCGTGGCCAGCGCATTATTCTCTGCTTTATGCGGGTCAGCACCTGCTACAGCAGCTACCATGGGGAGAATCAGTATTCCTACCATGCTGAAAAAAGGATATAGCAAAGCAATAGCTGGTGGAACCCAGGCAGCTGGTGGGAATCTAGGAATCTTAATTCCTCCCTCAATTAACCTGATTATATACGGGATGATTACTGAAACCTCTGTTGCGAAGCTCTTTATGGGTGGTATGGTTCCCGGCATCATGCTGGCGGTGATGATGATTGCCTATGTTATGATCCGGTCAAAGGTTGATCCTAAAATGATCGTTCCTCCTATGGAAACTGAGGAAGAAAAAGCTTTTGAAAAAAATCAATCCTGGCTAGTTGACATCACCACAGTAGGGCCAATGGTTCTTTTAATTGCCATTATCTTTTTCACATTGTACTCTGGCGTTGCAACAGCAACAGAAAGCGCAGCCATCGGAGCGGTACTAGCAGGTGTCATTGTTATTCTTCAGCGTAGAATGACGAAGAAATGTCTCCAAAAAACCCTGCTCAACACCACATCAACCACCTGTATGATCTTGTTCTTGATGTTTGGTGGACTGATATTTGCCCTGTTCCTCACTGCCATGGGATTACCTCAACAGCTTTCCGCTTTCGTATTGGGAGCTAGCCCCAACCCTTGGGTGATATTTATCATTGTTAATATTATATTCTTGATTCTGGGCATGTTCCTAGAGCCACTGAGCATTATGATGATTGTTCTGCCATTCGTGTTCCCCTTCATGCAACAGCTTGGATTTGATCCAGTTTGGTTAGGTGTTGTTCTAACAATCAATTGTGCAATTGGTATGATTACACCACCAGTAGGATTGAATATTTTTGTACTGAAAGGTGCCACGGGCCTGCCTACAGGAGAAATCATTAGAGGAGTTATTCCTTACATCATCATTTTCCTACTAGGCATTGTGTTGATATCCATATTCCCATCAATTGCTTTGTTCCTGCCAAATAGCATGGCTTAATCATCTATAGCTGCTATATCAACTAACCCCAGCAGCTAGCAAATAAAAATTTAAATTTAAGGGGGGATTTCCCTCCCCCCTTGGGTTAATGTACTCAAAATTAGTATTCTGACCCAAAATTTTAGAAAATCCTGCACCTTGCAAGATAGGATTTACAAATTTAGGGTCTTATATAGTAATTAATTTTAAGGAGGATTTACAATGAAAAACAAAATCGGTTTAGAAGAAACCTTTGCTATTGCGGAAACTCTAGGTTGTTCCGAAAAGTATTTCCCAAAGGATGTGTGGCCAAAATTTGCAGCAGCCATTACAAACTTAATGGATGAACGTATTCAATTAATGGATGAAAACGGAATGGAGATCATGGTTCTATCCTTGAACTCACCAGCTATTCAGGCGATTTACAACAAAAAAGAAGCCATAGAGGTGGCTAAGAAAGCCAACGACACCATGGCAGAGGCTATGCAAAAGTATCCAACAAGATTCCAGGGCTTGGCAGCTTTACCTTTACAAGATCCAGATGCGGCTATCTTAGAAGCTCAGCGTGCTGTTAAAGAATTAGGATGCGTAGGGGTTTTAGCAAACGGATATTCTCAGATTGATACAGAAGACAACTACCTATACCTTGATGATCCTATTTATCGTCCTTTCTGGGCTGAATTGGAGAAATTAAATGTTCCTTTCTACCTACATCCACGTGAGCCAATGCCATGCAATAATGGAAGCGTAGATGGTCATCCATGGCTGAACGGTGCTGCTTGGACCTTCGGTGTAGAGACTGCTGTTCATGCACTAAGATTGATTTGTAGTGGATTATATGACGAGTTTCCAAACTTAAAAATGATCCTAGGTCACTTAGGAGAAACCTTACCTTGGACTATGTGGAGAATCTCTAACCGTATGAAGAGGGAAGGCAGAGGGGCTCCTATCAAGCTGACTGTATCTGATTACTTGCTGAAGAATTTCTGGTACACCACCAGTGGCCATCACCGTACTCAGACCTTGGTTAACACCATGTCAGAAATTGGTTCAGACAGAATTCTATTTGCAACAGATTTCCCATTTGAATCTGTACCTGAAGCGTGCGAATGGTTTGACAACTGCTCTATCAGCGAAAATGACAGAATTAAGATCGGGCGTACTAACGCAATCAACCTATTTAACCTAGACTTAGAATAAAAGCCCAGCCACCAGACCGAGAGATGATTGGCTGTGGCCGCCAGCCACCAGACCGAGAGATGATTGGCTGTGGCCGTATCGCCGGCCGGCCACTGACTGTGTGGCCTCGTGCCGGCCAATCATCTCTCGGTCTCTGGCCTTGGCCGTCATGGAACCGCCCTACAATGAGAGAGTTTTCTTCTCCTCTATTATATATGTTTTAGTGATTCAAAGTGCCGCCATGCAGAAATGCTAGGTGGCATTTTGGCATTGCTACGTTGTTGCGTTGTGGTGTTTTGGCATCAGTTTACATGAGAGGGCATTTACGTTTATGTGCTGGCGGTATTTTTATTGCCCATTCTTGTAGCATGTATAAAATTATGCTATTATTAAACTGTCCTGTAGCATACATTTTAATAAGCCAAGGAATCGGCGAAAAAGCTAGATACTTAACAGGAAAAATGGGTATAAATAATCTAGCATGAGATTAATTATTTATGAGGGTTATTGGGTTTATTTGACTAATTGGGAAGGGCCCGAATGATTTCTACAGGTGCAATAACATACTTTTATATATTACGACATAAAGAATAGGGGGGAGTACCATGAAGGATATAATGCTAAAAATAATTGGGAAACAATATAATACAGGCGAGGAAGAGAACTTGATGGAGTTCGTGACAGAAGGAAAATATTATGAAAAGGGCGATTCTGTTTATCTAGTTTATGATGAAAGCCAGTTTTCAGGTATGGAGGGCTGTACTACAAGCTTAAAAATTACCGGAGATAAGATAAAGATGATTCGTTTCGGTGAAAATGTAGGAATAGATACAGAAATCGAATTTGAAAAAGGCAAGAGATTTAAAGGGTATTATGAGACGCCTTATGGTGCCATTGAAATGGAAGTGCTAACCAATGAGGTTGTTAATAATATTGAATCAGCAAGTGTAAGTGGTTCTTTAAATATCGATTATCATATTAGTCTCAGAGGCCTTACAGAAGGGCGAAATAAACTGGACATCCAGATTATGTAGGAGGAATTATGGATCCGTATAAAGCTAGAAAAGCAGCGAAAATAATTGCTATCGTTGTAGCCATTGCAATGATAGTAACCTCTTTCTCATTTGTTATCCTAGTTCCAGCTATGTTTGGAATGGAAGGCTCTGTAGTTTATGCAGAGGAAGCCCGTGTAAAGGAAGGTTGGGCTGTAGATCCGGAGGAGCTAGAGCAATTCATCCTTTACATACAAAAAAATTATAAGGACGAAATAACTTACGAAGAGTTAGTAAGTGGCGCTTTTTCAGGGGTCATCGATGCACTTGGTGACCCTTATAGCGTTTATTATAAAAGCCCTGATGAAAGTGAAAGCTTTATAGAATCAGTGTCAGGCGAGTTTTCCGGTGTAGGCGTCAGCTTAGAAGATTATCATGGACAGTGCCGTGTAGTGGCGCCGATAGCAGGGACCCCTGCAGAGAAAGCAGGTATACTAAGCGGAGACATTATTATTAAAGTTGACGATATAGATGTTCAATCAAAATCCCTTGATGAAATAGTATCCATGATGCGTGGGGAATCAGGCACCAATGTAAGTGTTACTGTTAAAAGAGGGGATAAGGTATTGGTATTCCATATGGTTCGAGACGCGATTAAAAATGTTTCTGTTAAATACGAGCTTCTGGAAGACAATATAGGATACATTCAAATTACCAGCTTTGATAAAGATACCCATTTGGAGTTTAAGGCAGCTAGAATAAGCTTAGCCAATAAGGGCGCCAGGGCATTTATCATTGATTTAAGAAATAACCCAGGCGGGTTGATTAATCCTGCTGTAGATATTGCAAACCAGTTAATGCCGGAGGGGCCAATTACCCATTTTGCACAAAAGGGCACCATTGTAGAGACCCTTTACGCCTCGGGCCAGGTTGCTACAAAGCTTCCCATTGTAGTACTTGTAAACAAAGGTACGGCAAGTGCTTCAGAGATTTTGGCAGGTGCTTTTCAAGATAGTGGAATAGCTAAAGTGGTTGGAACAACTACCTATGGTAAGGGTGTTGCACAGCAAATTTCTACATTAAAAAATGGAGCAACCTTTAAGCTTTCAAACTATTACTTCTTGACCCCAAATCAAAAGAAAATTGATCAAGTAGGCATACAGCCTGACTATACCATTGATAATCAAGAGAATGCCTTTGCAGATGTACTGCTGCAGGAATATGTGGACTTTGCACCTATGAATGAGAAGGTAAAACCAAAACCTGGCAGCATGGGGTTGAATGTTTTCGGCGCTCAGCAAAGATTGGATATGATTGGCTATGATGTTCCCATCAATGGAATGATGGACCCAGCAACAGTTGCTGCAGTACATAAATTTCAGAAGGAGCAAGGCCTTTACGCCTATGGAACCTTGGATTATGCCACCATGTCCACATTGGAAAAGGCAACAGTGGATTACATAACCAATAGCAAGTCGGGTGGGGATCTTCAGTTAGAAAAGGCTATTAGCTTGCTACAATAACTAGGAAGAACTGCCTCAACGCCAAAATATTTGGAATTGAGCATTGTAAAAAAGAATAAAATATAGACTTTTCTAGAAGCAGTGTAACATCTGCTTCTAATTTTTTATCTATAAATATCCGAGAATTTTATTGAATAGAAGTGTAAACTAAAAGTTGGGGCATCTGATTTTTTCTCAGGCGCCCCAACATTTATTATCCAGTAGGTTTTTTATATTCTAATTATAATATAGGTTTGTAGTCACATATTCAGGATCGCTGGTCACATCGATGTCTAGATCTCTGAAGGTTTGCTCGTCTCTGTCGCTTAGGATAGCCGTACAATGAGCCCTACATCCTTTTAAGTCTAGCAATTTCTCCACTGCAACTTGTGCTGTAGGATTAGTAGTTGCAGATATGGTTAAGGCACTTAAAATTTCTTCACAATTTAAAGAGGATTTTTCGTGCTGTAGAATATCAGTTTTCAAATGCTGGATTGTTTCCAACACATTGGGAGATATCAGGAAGATTTCATCCGCCAAACCGCAAAGGTACTTAATTGCATTGAGTACTGCTGCGGCGGCAGCTACCATTCGCCGTGAGCTTCTACCGGTTATAATCTTGCCATCGGGTAGCTGAATGGCCATGACTACTACGTTTTCATAGCGTTGGTCAAGGCTTCTTTTATATTCCGCATAATCTCTAGCTGGCTTTACAACTACACGGTCCTCTGCCTTGAGGCTCAAATCATCCATTAAAAGCTTCGCTCTGAGCACGGCGGGCTTATCTATCTTACCCTTTTTATAATCACACTGAGCGATGAAATATCGCCGAATAATTTCTTGCTTGGAGGCTTCTCTTACCACCTGATCATCGGAAATAGAAAAACCGACACGATTTACCCCCATATCTGTAGGAGATTTGTACTCAGACTCCTCCCCAGTGATTTTCTCAATAATTCTTTTTACTATTGGAAAGACCTCTAGGTCTCTATTGTAATTTACTGCAGGCTCCCCATATGCTTCTAAATGGAAAGAATCGATCATGTTTACATCCTTTAGATCTATTGTGGCAGCTTCGTAAGCGATGTTTACAGGATGCTTGAGGGGTAGATTCCAGATGGGAAAGGTTTCAAATTTTGCATATCCAGCCTTAATCCCCCTTTTATTATCGTGATATAGCTGTCCTAAGCATGTTGCTAATTTTCCGCTTCCACCGCCAGGGCCTGTTACTACTACAAGTGGTTTAGTTACCTCGATATATGGATTAGCGCCGAAGCCCTCGTCACTTACAATAGTTTGCACATCAGTTGGATAACCTTTTGTGAGGTTATGTTTATAGGTGGTGATGCCCCTTCTGTTTAATTTATTAATAAACATATTCACGGCCGGCTGATCCTGATATCTTGTAATAATTACACTATTTATGGATAAATCATATTTTCTAAAGGTGTCGATGAGCCTAAGCACCTCTAAGTCATAGGTAATGCCAAAGTCCTGTCTAGTCTTATTTGTAGTAATATCTCCAGAAAAGATACAAATGACTATTTCTGTTTGGTCCTTCATCCTCTGCAAAAGCTCAACCTTTGCGTTTTCATTAAATCCCGGAAGCACTCTTGCGGCATGCTTATCATGGACCAGCTTACCGCCAAACTCCAGGTATAACCTTTCACTGTTGCCTTCATTAATACGTTGGAGAATATATTTTGATTGTTCTTCAATGTATTTGTCTGCGTCAAAACCAAGCTTCATTTTTTCCCTCACTTTTTTTAACATTCTGCCCAAAACACCCCGTGTTTTGCAAGGCAGAATTTATACAGCAATTGCCCAGCTTCAGCTGGTAGCAATTTTTCAGTTAACATTCTGCCCAAAACACCCCGTGTTTTGCAAGGCAGAATTTATACAGCAATTGCCCAGCTTCAGCTGGTAGCAATTTTTCAGTTAACATTCTGCCCAAAACACCTCGTGTTTTGCAAGGCAGAATTTATGTTGAGATTACCCAAATCTATGATTTGGCAGCAATCTGTCGTATAACATTCTGCCCCTCGCGTACCTTGTGCAAGGCAGGCTTTATACATAAATTGCCCAGCTAACCCTGAAAGGGGTATTAGCTGGCTAGAATTTCTAGTAACATCCTATTCTAAAATCTTGCGTTTAAGGACAGGATTTATATATAACTTTAACCAGCTGCCTTAGAAAAGAAGGTTTAGCTGGCTAGATTTTTAAATTAGCATCACTGCCTCAAATTTCAATATATTGGGGCAGTATTTATTACAACTTGTCCAGTTACTTAGAAAGCGTGTTCTGTTGGTGTAATCTTTTTTTATATTTATATCCTGCCTAAAGCTCTAGTGTATTGCATCAGGATTTCTTTAGCACTTTTCCAGTCCTCTGGACGCAAACTTTGCTGATGCAATCTTTCACTATCTTGGCAAAACTCCAATGTATCCCATGGCAGGTTATATATAGATACAAATTTATACAATTGTAAAACTTGCTAAATTGGCATTAAGATTTCAATGTTGTTTTATGGAATATATTATTTAAAGTCTTTCAATAACCTCAGAAATTATAACAAATATCCGGCAAAATAACAACCAGGATTAGATTGGGTTTCCTTAGATCTTTATCTCGTAGTGCGGCGAAATTGTAACTAATCTAACGCATCTGACTCATGACATGGAGGGTTTTTGCGAAAAAACTAAATTCAAATAAGGCTGATTATTGGAATATTATAATACAAACAAAGGCCTTGCATTACTTCAAGGGATGTGGGTATAATAAATTTAAAGGATTGCCGCTTGTTGGATGGCGGTCAGTCCAAATTATATGTTTTGACCGCCTAAACCGCAAATCTAGGCGGTCGTGTCATTTTTTGAAAACCTTTAATAAGGTAACAACACCAATGATCACAAGACAGAATTGAAATAACTCTGAGTATGTAACCATGTCATCACCCCCTTTGCAGAGAGTGACTTAACTGCCAAACGGCAACCCTTACAACAGATATTACATATTTTACCATACAAGTCAAGGTAAATAAGTAGACTTGGCGCTTTATATAAGCAATAACATTGTACCTAGGAAGATATACATAAAACATCTCATCTTTTATTTGAAAATATAACCCTGATTGTGACAGGGCTTTTTTATTGCTCTAATTATTACATAGTAAATAATTACTTTATGCAATAATTAAAGTGAACAAAAGAAAAGTGAGTTGACTTCGCCGCATAATTACCATATAATTACATAAAAAGAAAATGGAGGAATCGGAAAGGCGGGAAAGATGACTAAAAAACAAACATTATTTGTGACGCTCATTCTACTACTACTAAGCATATCAAATTTAGGATATGCCCAAACAGGATATGCAGATGTGAAAACTACAAACTGGGCATATGAACCTATCAAAGCCATGTCGGATAGAGGAATTATAAAAGGATACCCGGATGGTAGCTTTAAGCCAAAGGAAGAAGTGACTTATGCAGAGTTCATAAAAATGGTAGTAGTTGCAGAGACCGGAAATGACCTAGAGTTAGCAAAAAGCCCTTATCACTGGGGAAAAAATTATTACGATAAAGCCATAGAACTAGGCCAGTTCACCAAATATCAGATAACAGAATCTCAGCTACCCAACCCTATTCCAAGAGGGGATATGGCTCTTATTATGAGTTCGGTTTTAGGTAATATAAAGATTGAGAATTACGATGAAATACAACAAGGCATAAAGGACATTGATTATAAAACCAAGAATGAATATGACATCACAAAGGTTTACTATACAGGAGTTCTTTCAGGATATGAGGATGAGACCTTCAAGCCTGACAGGACATTGACTAGAGCGGAGTCCGCTTCGGTGATATATAGGCTGGTGGATGAGAGTAAGCGGGTGGTTATTGGCGCAGCAGAAACCCACCGGGGGGTGCAAACCCTTAATGCTAAAAAGGTAGCCTTGGATTTTGGGTTTGATACTAAGGAAGTGACCACAGAAAAAGCCAAGCTAGGGGATCATGGAATTAAAAAAATCATCATTGATGAGCATGGATATATTGAGGTTTATTCGACGGTAAAATATGAAGGAATTAGAATATTTATAGAAAATAAAAGTGTATCGCTAGTGGGATATACAAGTGGACTACTTTATGATCGCATAGATGGATATTATGTTTATGAAGCTAATCCAATGAGAAAAAATATGGATGTAAAAGGGAAGGTACCATCTCTATATTTAGCTCATGATGCGGTTTCTCCCATTGATCATGTTTACGAATATACCGATGTAATACTCTAAATGTTGCAACCCATAATTGATTATTTTTATTATGATCAGGGTCGGTCGTCGTCATTTAATGATTATAAAGAGGTGTCAGGATGCCTATTGAATACTTGAGAAAATTAAAAGTAATAATTTCAATCGTACTTGTCTTAACAATGGTAATAGCTGGGGGCATTGTAACTCCTGGGTTGACGTCTTATGCAAGAACGGTAACGGAGATCGTGACAGTAAGTAAAACGATTTTGGATGTAGCCTATTATGACATATGGAAACATATAGATGGTACATGGCAAAATGGAGTTAAGCAAGGCTCCCCAGTATCTGAGACATTTACAATAGGAGTAAAAGGTGTGGTTCCTGATGGTGCTATTGTGATTAGCTGTAGTGGACAGTTTAATAATGATTATGGGGGAGTGGGTTATGAGTATTCCGTTGCAAATGGATATATTTCCACAGGCCCAACATATCATTCTGGTGAGGTCACATATACAGTAAACACTACACTAACAACGAACACGGGTCCCAATGGTCTAGACATCAAAGTTGGAGGACAAGCTGACGTAGTAGAAGGTTACCGATACTACATCCCTACCCTTATACATATTACCTACCAATATGAGGTTGTTACGGAAATCGGGGATTTCCACCCAGACCTAAGCATCCCCGCATCAGCAAAGCAAGGAGAAAGCTACACTGTTTCAGATGCCACAGTAGTGGACGGGACCACAACCATTGACCATGCCGTGTTGGAAAAACACTATGGCGATGGAGCGTGGGAGCTTGTAGCTCACTGGAACGGAAGTGGAACTACCGGCACAAATACGGGAGGAAGCGTCAGCCAGTCCCATGAGGATATGGGAATTATTACTTATAGGCTCACAGTTTATGACACTCACGGACAGGAAAAAGCAGTCACAAAATCCATCAACATCACAGATTCCAGAGATTTCGACGGTACCGCCATTCTAAAATTACCTGAATCTACCTATGAAGGTCATACTGTAGAGGCCATGGACCAATCCGAATTCCAGGTAGACGGCCAGTTCTATTCTGCAAGAAGAATGTACGAAGAAAATCTAGCATCAAATAGATTTACGGCATCCTCAGGCTCGTCCGCATCTTTTCGGAAGCTAGGGCTGACAAGCTCAGAAATCACTTTCCCTAAGAAAGGCAATTATTCAGTTACACTAAGGGTTGATACGAAGGACGGCAAGAGGCTAACAGATATTAAGCCCATTGAGGTATTGAAGACTCCAACCATTATTGCCAACCTTACTGGAGTGCAGAAGCAAAATCGTAAACAGGTACTTAATATAACTGTGGCGTCAAATCCTAGTTATCCCATTACTGAGGTTTGGGCACAAATCGAGAGCGCTGACGGAACTGAAAGTGTAAAGCTCTATAAAGACGGGGAGCTAGAGAATTCAGACACAATTAAGACAAGGCCAATATACGATATGGCATCCGACCAGTTTTTTACCAAATGCAAGCTAGAATTTCTAACGAAAGATACAGAGACAAGTGAATATAAATACACCATCTTTGCGAAAGACAGCAGAGGATTTACAGACCAAGTTCAAGCCCCATTCACTGTAGAACCTGACAACCCGCCAGATGCAGCTATAAATGTGGAAGACGTATTCATAAGAAATCAAGGCACAAATGTTGCCCAGATCACAGTAGAGGATGGAACAACCACAGATGGCGATCAGGTGGAAAGGAACTGGTATGTGAAGTCCAGAGAAGGGAATTGGGAATCCTTGAAGGCCCTGCCGGGTTACAATGACCTTTCTTTTGGAACATCGAAAAAAGTGAGCTTTAATAGGACTGGTGTGGGACTAGTTGAATTAAGGCTGGAAGCAAAGGATGTTTGGGTTGAAGAAACCCTTCCCGAATATATCACGGAAGATGACTATCTCAGCAGCTCTACTGAAAGCCAAACGGATGTAATAAACATTGCGCCAGTAGTCAGCATAGAGCCCATCAGGACAAAGACAGCCAGTATTCTTATGCTAGGGGCAGGAAAGGAAGAATATCAAACCTTGCTCACAGGCAGGGCCTCATTGATGGAGCAATTGATAGAAAAGGGAATTGATGCCAGTGTTCTCATAGACAAGATGGAGCCAAAGGCACAGGATTCAAGAGGAACAGACACAAAGGTATCCGTTTCCTTGCCCTTTGGATATAACGGTGATAGTACTTTCCTAAATACAAAGTGGTTTACCGTAGACAATAGCAGCTTATACACCATAAATGCCACCTGGACAAGCTCCTATCATGACTATTACCCACAAATGCCCTATTACATTACTTCCTATGATATAGAAACAGGTAATATAAATTGGACTTACACCATTAACAGTGATGTGATGAATATTCCAGGGAGTGGAACCCAGAATGCGGGTAGCTTTGCTCAGGATGACACTGGTACCTATCTGTTTTTCCGATATGGAGGGCAAACCTTGGTTCTATCCAAAGATACAGGAGCATATTTGACAAAGCTAAACACCACCCTAGGAGACTCAAATTTTATATACAACAATGCAATTTATACCGTGCAGCCCGATGGAATATATAGCATCAGCACCCAGAACGGCAATGTTAAAAAGGTATATAGCGGAAGCATATCCGGTAAAAGCAGAAGACTAGACAATCAAGTTCATTTCATGGTTAAGACTGGCCCAGTAGAAATCAGCAGGGCTACATTGGATTTGGCAACAGAAAAGGTTAGCCTGAGAAAATTGTCTGGGGCGGCCAATGACCCTATAGGCACCACCTACAATTGCCTTGGTATTGATGTAGAAGGTGTAATGATTGTGGGAATTAATAATTCCAAATCTGTAAGGGTGTACGGAAGAGACAATACCCTTATCAAAACCTTATCTGGATGGAGTACGGCAAGAACCTTCAGTGTAATGCCAGTGTATGACGAAAGAGGAAAGTGCTCCTATATCGTAGCAGCCTGGGAAGTAAGAGGGAGTTCCACCTATCGCTCATGGGGAGGAGCCTGGGGTATATATGATGAATTTCGGGCATCAAGAGAGATTTCCTCATCCAATGGGTTCCAGGCAGATGCTGGTAAACCAATGTATGCAGGCAAGATTGGAGATGAAATCTATTTCCAGCTAGGTTCCATGTGGGCGGGCCTGTGGGGTGGTGGTAGTGTGATGAGTTATTATACGGAATACGCAACCTGTTACATATTTAATACTATAACAGGCACAGCCACCCGTTCGACTACGGCACCATTTGCCTATGGGGCTGCCGGGGAGTTTGCGGCTAGAGACGAAGCAGCTATGGCGACTTCCTATACATACAATGTGGATCAGCAGGAGGTTTATCAACAGGGCCTGAATGCAAAAGTAGTCACCTGGAGGCAAAATATAGACGAGATTTTATATCGTCACCTTGCAAAGTATGGAGTAGGAAATGAAGATATCAACACCGTTGTCCTGTACGACAATACCAATGACGATGAGACAACCCAATTTCCTAAAAGCTTAAGCTTGCTTCAAGATGTGGGCATTGACTTTGTATTCGTGAGAGATCCGGAAGGGGATACAGGGATAGCAGATATAACAGAAAGCTATGGGAGGCGATTGGCTGATTCTCTTACAGCTGTAGGCCAGCGAGCCACAACATATTTGAAAGCAAGCCAGTTTATTAAGGGTCTTGCAGAATTAATTGCCCAAGAAGAAGAAACACCAATAGCCTTGATTGCAGTATCTAATGAATCTGGGAGTGGATCCAGCAGTATTAGTAGAGAATTTCATTTAGATCCGGACAAAACCTATTATTATGAATATCAAATGAAAGAGGTAACCCATACCGCCATAGAGCAGCCTCTCCATTGGGAGTTTGGAACGATGCAGGCTGTTCCTGAAGAGAAATTGCTTGAAGAGGCATATAGGGTTACGGATATATATCTGGAGGATTTTAACGATGATAAATATAATGATTTTTTTAGCAACATTGCAGGAGGGCGACAGACTGGTGGAACTTACTCCTTGGCAACATTAAACAGCGGAAAGACAAGCTTGCCCAATAGAGTTTACACAGATAGTAGTGATATCAGGTTTATGGTACCAGAGGGGCAAAAAGCCATACTATCCTTTGACTACACTGCAAGATCAAATGATACAGATTGGACAAATGTAAGCTTTTATCTTAATGGCAAGAGATGGGATAGGCTTCAGTATTCTCAAACAATTTCAGGAAACTACACCAGCTCAGATTTTTTACCAGAAGGGGAGAATGTATTAAGCGCGTCTTGCATTGATTACGGAACAAGGCCCTTTAATACCTGGGCAGCCATTGACAACCTAAGGGTCATTTATGTCGAGCCAAACCAGGGCACCCAAGAAACTCCGAACGCCTCCTATGGGATACTGACGGAAGAGGATTCAGAGGATGGCTGGACAAGCTACAAAGGAACTCTTAGAACTTCATTTGAAACCACCGCTTACCGTGGACAGCCTATGGAATATTTCTATACTGACTTTACTGGAGAGGCAAGCCAATTAGCCATAAGGGATGTTTCCAACCCAGACCGGAAGAATCTACAGATCAACATTCCCCAAGGGAAGTATTCTATAAATAGCGGCGTGAACATTTTATCCTACCCCAGCAGTTCTAGCCGTAATAGCTGGAATGTAACTTGGAACTGGACAACAGGAGGCCGAACCTGGATTGATTATGGAAGGGTAGAATATGGAACTGTTCCCATGGACATTCCTTCTCCTGCCCTAAGGCTTTCTCTACCAACCATATCTGGCACTCAGAATTTTACCCAGCAGGCAAGGGCCTATAATGGTTCATCTGGACAATTTGCATCGGTGGAATTGTTCATCGTGGATGAAGTAAATGAACCGATAAATCAAGGAAAATACTTTTTTGACAAGGAAAGAGGCGTAGTCTATATAGAAAACGATAAATTTTTAAAGAAGGCAACCTTTACATTCAATGGAGGAGATGCAGATAAATGGTTTATAAAGGACTTTAGTATTTATTCCATTGAGAATGGTGTAAAAGTATATGTTACGGACGAAAAGGTGGACTCGAAACAAATTACGAAGTGGTCAAAGGATAATGCCACAATTGATATTGTAAAGGCTACAAAAGAGCAACAAGAGGAAAAAGAAGAAGAGGGGCTTGTTTATAAAAAAGGGCAGCTAGTTGCTTATGATATTTTCTATAGTGATTATGAAGAGGATCCTAGCAAAAAACAATACTGGAAATATACCCATACCCCCTTCAACGATGGGCCTCACCCGGAGGTGGCGGTGATTTTAGACGAAACAGGGACTCCATCTGCCATAACGGGAACTATTTTGGACGAACCCATTTCACGCTTTTATATCGATGGGAAATACACTGTGGAGCATTGGCAGGAAGACAACACCAATCGAACAGCAGATCTTTCGGGGCGCGTAGATTATGAAGACTATGATAAGGAAAGCAATGTAGCTGAAGTTACTTTTTACATTGAAGGTGGTGCATCGGCTCCATGGATTACCTCTATTAAAACCATCCCAGGAATGGTAAAAGAGGGGGATGCTTATCAAATTCAAATAGGGGTTGATGATGCGGAGAAGGATGTACTTAGCTTGACCACAGAAGTTTATAGGGACAAGAAGCTGATTAATACTCATCGGAAGGGAAATCTACAGGCCGATCACATGGGGATTTATCCTCCTATACTCACAGGTATGTTGCCAGTGGCCCAAGTGGGCAGATACCAAGTCGTGTGTACGGTAAGAGACTGGTCAGGAGTAGGACTTGGTACCTATCAGTTTATTGTGATTTCAGAGGGAAAGGTTACAGGCTTGGTGAATCATACTCAGGATTGGGATGATAATAGGAAGAAATACAATTTAAAAAGGTTTTCTAATGAAATAAACTACCCTATAAAGCTAGAGGATTATCTCAATCATTCTGTTCCAAGGCCGCGAGGTACTAATGTCTTCTGGTCAGGGGAACGATTTATGCTAGAGGCAGAAACGGAAGGAAATCCAAGTATAGTCAGGGTAAAGATATATAGCTTCACTCCCCAAGGTGCTCCTGTGGATACAGGATATACCACTACTTTGACCAAGTCCGGCCAAAAGGGCAAGGAGGGAGGGGATCTTTGGAAGGGCAGTCTATGGGATAAAGGCATGATCAATAAATGGGGCCGCAAAACCCCACAGCCCTTGCTCTTTAAGTTTACTGCAGAATACCCAGCAGGTAAGACAAAGGAAGACCAGGCTACTATCATCATAGACAGCCAACAAGACTACTGGCAGCTCCACCGCCTATGGTAGCCAGCCACCAGACCGAGAGATGAATGGCCGTGGCTGCCAGCCACGGCCATTCATCTCTCGGTCTCTGGCTGGCAAAAAGATAAAATTAAGATTAACCATCTAGTAAGAAGGGTATTTAGTGAGCAATGAAATAAGAAAAGAGGTGGGGTGTAGATGACAACGGAAATAAAAGAACACAGAGAAAATAAGGATAATCAGGACAAGCTGGATGAAGTGAAAAGAAGGAAAAAGACCAAGGAATACAAATCTGAGGATCTTATTGTATATTGGAACCTTTCCCATTGCTCCCATGCAGGGATCTGCACAAAAAGGCTACCACAGGTTTTTGATATGCATAAAAGGCCTTGGATTAACATGGAGGGTGCACCGGCAGAGGATATTATCAAGACCATAGATGCCTGCCCTTCCGGGGCGTTACGGTACAAGCTGACGGAAAATTCTAAGGTAGATCCTGATTTGGCTAAGGGCCCCGGTTCTATTGATTACAAGGTGGATAGAGAACCTGCTGTAACGATCCGTATGCTCAGGGGTGGACCGCTGCTGGTTAAAGGTCCTGTCAAATTATTGGGCATTGAAGGCGAGACTCTAAGGGAGTGCGATAGCTTGGTGCTCTGTCGCTGTGGTAAAACAGCGAATCCTCCATTCTGTGATGGAGCACATATGCATGAGGACTAAATATAGAAGCATTTTAGGATAGAAAATAGAAACAACATAAAAAGTAGAAAGAGCAAAGGGTGTCAAATAGAAAAATCAGAAATTATGGTAACAAGACAACTAGCAGGGTACTCAATAGATACACAAGAAATGCCATAGTCAAAAAAACAGAAAACTTAGCCTTAGTAACTAAAAAGATTCAATCAACCAAAAGGGACGGCCTTAAAAAAGCCGTCCCTTAATAACTTTTACAATCTTTAAATCCTTGAATTTCTAACCAACTCTTGATTTGCCGACCAACTCTTGCTAACCCTTGATCCGCCAGCTACCAGTTTTCTAGCTATCCCCTAGCTCCTCCGACTCCCCGGCTGGTGACGATGCTGGCTTCGTAAAGTTAATAAAGTAGGATTGATTTTGATCCCCGGAATAGATTCTGAAATTTACAACTGTTAGATCTTGGCCACTTGCAATATCTAAGTTATAGCTTGCAGATCCCGGAGTATTTTTGATTTCGGTTATGGTAATGTTTGAGCTTCCGAGGTCATCGATCATTGCATATGGGTCCTTCGCTACGATATCAAGACGCATACTAATGGAATCGCTAGTGTTAAGGGCATAACTAAAGCTTGTATCGCCGCTAACCCTACTTACCTCGGCGCCTCCGATTTTTAATGACTCTATCCCTGTATCCTTTGTAACGTTCAAATTGATAGTGTAGGTCGTTGTAGTGCGCTGGGCTTTTGAAATTACAACCTTCACTACAGTGTTTTCGGTGACTGTAAAATCTTTAGACGTCAGAACCTCGCCATTAATAGTAATGGTGGCATCCTCTGAAGCAGTAGCGGCAACCCTTACTTTGCTTATATTAGAAGGAATACTCACGTTATACGTGTCTGTAGTCTGGTTAAACTTAATGTCGTAATTTGAAAGGGTTTCTCCCTCAACGGCACCTACTGTTAATCCTGACAAATAAATCTTAGGCAGTGTCGTCGTTGTCGTAACCTTTATCGGATCAGAATATTGACTAGAAGCCCCTGACAAAAGGGTAGCCCACACATCATATTTTACTCCACTTGCTAAACCTGTCATATTTGGAAGTGTAACAGAGGTGCCGGCTTTTACACTTTCGTTTTTCGCTGAGGCAGAAGCGGTTCCCCCTGCTGAATTTTGGCCAGCTGCAATCTGCTGAGCAGAAGGCTTTGCGGACCCCTCCGCTAGGACAACGGCATAAAGCTTACCGTCTACATTAGGTGTCATAGTAGCGGTGATGGAAGTATCACCGGGGGCAACGGTAAAGTTGCTAATAGAAGGCGCCACATGGCCAGTGGTCCAGGTAACGGATTTGGCTGGTACTGTGACTCCGCCGCTAGTCTTCAGCTTGTTCCCAAGAACACCTACATAATAGACCTTGTTGAGAGTAAGGTTTGAAGAAGGCTTAATGGTAATTTTCTTTTTAGCGGTATCAATAGATGCTGTGTAGCTAACGTTTTTCCCTGAAGAGCTACCTTCTTTAAATACAATGCATTCCTTCAAATAAGAATCACTGGTACTAATGGACGCGCCATTACTGTATCGCACCACACTATCTGTAAAACTAATCGTTATGGTAGGCATAACTGGGACGGAGGCGGCTTTATCAGCAGGGCTGAAGGTAGTGGTCAAGGCAGATGTATTTTGGCCAGTGGTAAAATAAAAGGTTTGTGCTGGATTTCCGTTTCCATAAGTATCCTTCATGGAATTCTTATCTAAGATGACATAATACCTAGTTGATGCATCCAATGTATTATCTGGTGTTATGGTAATGATTTTTCTTGCGCTGTTTATTGTTGCAGAAAATGGGATTCTAGTCCCTGAGGATGAGCCTTTTCGCAAGGTAATGAAATCTTCAATCTCTGCATTGGTGATGGAGCTTCCATCATATTCTGTCATGGCAGAACTGAAGGTCAGGGTGATTTTTGTATCTCTATACACATTAGTAGCTCGATCCTTGGGATCCATGGTGATAGCCAAGGAGGGATCCATTTGCTCAGGTGTTTCGGCTCCTCTGGCGATGGTCCAATTTCTAGGCTTGGTTTCATAGGTAATATTGTCTGCGTTGACAGCCATATGGTAAATGGTTCCTGTGCCATGGAAGTATGACTCTGCATTTACAGTAGCATTATTTATGGAAGTACCGCTATCGATAGTAATATCTGAGAGCTTGCCTGCGCTTGTTACACCCAGCTCAGAAATAGATCCAGACTCTAGGCGAACATTAGCACGGGTGCCCTCTATACTTACATCCGGGAAGCTTCCTTTAAGAGTAACGTTGGCAGATGCTCTTACAATGATGTTATTGAAGCCCGGACCATAAAATCCGCCAGCAAGGCTTGAGGTCTGAAGAATACTATCTCGATGAGCCGTTAGACTGGAAATGGATGTTTCGCCTCTTGCCAGTACTCGGACCGAGGAGTCTTTCTTATCTACCACAGCATTGGCCACTCTGGAATTGTTAATGGTAATAGTATCCACATCGCCGCCTTCAATATTCAGAGTTCCAAGAACCACGCTATTTTCAATAGAAGCGGAGCCATCGCCCAGGTCTTCATGTATGGTCACCCCATTTGAATAAATCCTGCCGGAAAGCTTGGTTCCGTCATTTTTTACAATGGTAGTGGTCTTAACAATAGTTTCATTGTCTATAATATCGCAGATGATTTTCGCTGTTTGTGAGCGGGTTAGGGAGGCTGTGGGGTGAAGCTTTCCGTCATCATAGCCACCCATGTATTTCTTGCCGTTTACTTTTTGCATTGCTGAATAAGCCCAGCTGTCCACCTTGTTTTCGTCTAAAAACACCTTTAAGTTTCCGTTGTAACCATAGGTGGGCACCACACGAGAAATCATTATAGCCGCTTCTTGGCGTGTAATGGAGCTGTTTGGCTTGAAGGTATTGTCCTCATAACCTGCTACATAGGATGCTGCAACAGCTTTAGATACTTCATTATAATACCATTCCGCTTTTGGGACGTCCTTAAAGCTGATGGTGGTGGTTCCATTGTTGCCTAATGCTTTGTTGATAATAGTGGTGAATTCTGCTCTGGTAATGGGCTTGTCAGGTAAAAAGGTTCCATCGGGATAACCATTAATAATGCCCTTTGTCACCGCTTTATTAATGTAATCCTCAGCCCAGTGGCCTGCCGTATCAGAAAACTTGGTAGCGCCGTGCACAGTGGTTGGTGCGGATAGGGCAAAGATCATAATCAATGTTAAAAATCCACAACCTAATATTTTTCTCATAATCTCCAATCCTCCTTTAACATTCTGCCCGAAGTACGCAGTACTTCGCTAGGCAGAATTTATGCTGAGATTTTCAAAATCTATGATTTTGCCAAAAATCTGTCGTATAACATTCTGCCCGAAAACTTCCTTTGAGCTTGCAAAGGGAGCCTAGCACTTCTTGAGAACCGCAATAATAAAGTGCCTATTATCTTTCTAAATTTTACCACCCTCAAAACCATATTACAATGGCTCGGGATATTACATTTTGTTGACAGCGGAGCATTTAAACTCCTTGAAATCAAAACCATACTATATATGTTCAACTAGATTCATAAACAGCGCGGTGCTTAGACTTCTTGAAATCATGTCTCACTACCTCTTAGACGGTGGGATGGAGAAAAGGTTTCAATAAATGTAATGAGGATGTAATGGACTTGAAACAGTTATTTGATATAATATTTTTGAAAAGACTGGCCTAAGGAAGGGCCTAAAATGGACTAGCAGATTTATAAAAGTTGATTTAATAGAATGAAGGGGGAAAAAGGATGAAAAAAATTGTTGCATTAATACTAACCCTAGCCCTAGTGCTCACATCTGGAACGGCGATTTTTGCCGCAGATTCGGTTGCGCCTGAGGATGTTAAGGGAGCAAGCTATGAGGCGGCTGTGACTGCTTTGGTGGAAAAGGGCATTGTAGTAGGGGAAACAGATGGATTATTTTATCCAGACAATTTTCTTACAAGAGCGCAAGCTTGTATCATGGTGGTAAAGGCTATGAATGCGCCGGCTGCAGAAATTGTTGGAACAGCCACTCAGAAAGTCCCAAAGAGCAGATTTAAAGACATGGCTGGATACGGCTGGGCAGAAGGGTACATCAGCTATGCTGTTAAGGAAGGTGTAGTTTCTGGATATCCGGATGGGACCTTTAAGCCTGGAAATCAAGTAACCATGCATGAGCTTCTGACTATGGTGGTTCGTGCTGCAGGCTATAGGGAAGATCAAGTGACTGGAACTTGGCCGACAAACTATTACAGCAAGGCCATTGAGCTGGAAATCTTAGGGGCGATACCTGCTCCATTACCGGAAAAAGCGACAAGATGGATGGCAGCTAGTGTAATTTATGATGCTCTGCCAATGATAGAGGAAGCCAATCCTGCGCCAGAAGCTCCGGGGCAGGGTACAGATAAAGATAAGCCTTCCAACATTCCTGACACAGATAACATGACCTACGCCAACTCTAAGTTTAACGATAGCATGACGACCTTTGATGGAAAGACAATTGCAAAGGATGTTATTGTTTATACTTATGGTGTGGCAGCGGATTATAGCAGAGATATGGAGTTTTCAGACAAGGCTTCTGATTACAGACTAGAAACAGTATATAAGTTTAAGAATGTGAAAACGCCAGCCTATTACACATTATCAGCGAATAATCAGATTACGACTATGGTGGTTCCTATGGATGTAGGTTTTACTGGTCTGATATACGGAGTGATTAATGGCACCGTGACCACCCTTAACGCTGACGACGAAGCAGTTACAGGGATCGAAACATTGACAGCAGGAAAACCCATTACCTGGCTTGCTCAAAAGACACCTGAGACAGATATTCCTACTAGCGGAGCGATAGGTACCGGCTACCTAGACGGCAGTATTTATGAGATGAGTGCAAGAAATGGTACCATTAGAAGCATATACAAGGCTACAGACTCCTATAAAGGCAAACGCTTTGTTGAACTTACCGCTGGTGAATATAAGGAAGTGGAAAGCTATGAGAATGGAATCTTTGTTATTAACGGCCATGCTTATGAGGTAAAGCCAAATGCATCGGTTTATGTAATTGATAAGGTTAAATTAGATGAATATAAGGTGGGCTCACTATCTAGCATTAGAAAAGGTGTTGAAATCAGGGCCTATGATATAAGTGATGATGATGAGGACTCTGCAGATATCATCATCGTGAAAAGATAGTGAATCATAAGATCGTAGAATAAATAATACACAAAAAGGGGATGGCAAATACCATCCCCAACTTTATTTCAAAAAGCTTTAGCCTTTAGAATTTTTCTTTACTTCATTATTTCTCACTATCAATACCTTGGTCCCGTCATCTAATTCTGTCTCTTCCATCTTTACGCCATTTACCAAGGTGTTCCCATCCTTGTCAACATTAATATCTATGGTTCTGTCGTTTTGCCCTAATCGAATTGCTGGTGGGCCGTTTATACCATCACATTCGATAACGATAACATTTTCAATGGATGCTGTTACAGATTGTTCAACTGTGCCACCGTTTCCCCCAGCTCCGCCGTTACCACCGTCTCCGCCTGATGCAGAGCCACCAGCAGCTGCGGCTTCACCTATGGCCACTGAAGCACCAAGCTCTAGCCCTAATCCATTGTTCAAAGTGTTGAGCTCTTCCGATGCTCCGTCATCGCTGGAGCCGTCGGCATTATTAGCTCCTATGCTTATACCTTCTGCATCGGCTTTTACAAAGATGTCTTCATTTGCCTCAAGAGGCCTGCCATAACAATAGCTACGGTTAGGCCGCCTACCGATACTTGCAATAGCCTCAGCATCGCCTCCAAATTCAGACTCAGCATTTGCAGCAGCAGCGTGGCCGCCTTTAGCGTTTCCGCCATCGCCACCGTTTGCATCTCCGCCATTGGCTTCAGCTTCTAAATTTATATTAATTGTGTTATCAATATTTATATCGTTATCACATTTACAGCAATTGCGCCCATTGATGGGAATTAAACCATTTGGCTCCTGCTGACCCCATCCGCACCAACAAGGTACCTGACAGAAGCAGCAGCAAGGATTCCATCGGGAGTAATTTCCTTGGACTAAATTATCTTCTTGAAGTGGTGATCCATAGCACCAAGAAGAAACTTGATTTCTATCCATTACGATCATTTTCCTTTCTTCTTCCAATGCTTATTCATTGGATATCCAAGAGGTAAACCTCCTGACTATATAGTTTATTCTATATAAGGGGAATAGGTGAATCCTTGCAGAATTACGCATTGCATATAGGGATATGAAGATGGTAGAATGTATTGAAATAATCAGGAACTTGGAAATGCCGTGACCTTTTGCGGTAACGGATAATGATAATACTTAGCTGCCACAACCAATCATCTCTCGGTCTGTGGCAGGTTTGTGGGAGAAAAAGACTTGAAACTATGGGAAAGAATAATAAAAGGATTTATCATCGGCGCTTCTATGCTGGTGCCGGGGGTTAGTGGCGGAACGATGGCCATTATCCTAGGTGTCTATAATGAGATGATCCACGCTGTAAGTACCTTAAAGCAAAAGTTTAAAGAAAATGGGTTGTTGCTTATAATATACGGTATTTCTGCCCTTGTGGGGATTTTGTTTTTTGCAAAACCCATGCTTGCGGCAGTGACTCTTTGGAATAAACCCATGATGTATTTATTCATGGGTGCTATTATTGCCAGTATTCCACCTTTATATAGGAGGGTTCGGGTTGCTAGGATACGGCCCGTGAATATGCTTGTTGCTGTTTTTGGGGCAGCACTTGGAGTTTGTATTAAGTTTTTACCGGAGGGCCTCTTTATTCCAAGCCAGGCCTTGAGCATTGGAGGCGTCCTTCTACTTTTAGTAGCTGGGGTCATTATTGCCATCGCCCTTGTTCTTCCGGGAATCAGCGCCTCTTATATTTTGCTGATGATGGGCATGTATGACTTGACACTTTTAGCTCTTCAGCAATTGGATTTACCTTATTTGATTCCTTTAGTAATTGGAATTTTGAGTGGGACCTATTTTACGGCAGGTGTTTTAGAGAGGCAAATGGAGCGCCACCCTCAGTTTACCTATATGTTGATTATTGGTTTCATGATAGGCTCTTTGGTAGAGGTTTTTCCAGGCATGCCTGAAGGGATAGAAAGCATCTACTGTCTTTTGACTTTTATAATCGGTCTTGGGGTCATTCTTTGGATCGGGAGGCGACGGGTGTAGAGAAAATAAACAAATTAATAAAGGAAAGGAGAAGGGAAGGAATCCCTTTTAGGCCCATACCCTTCTAATAATCCTTTATTTGTTCTAATGCAATCCCAATGATCCGATCAGTGTGGTCGGCCATAAATATGGGGATATTTAACATGTCGTCGTCTAATCGCAGGTTATTAAGGGAAAAGCGAAGACGAAGCTTTACTTTGTCACCGTACTTTTCTTTGTACTTTTTTAAGCTTTTACTTTCTAAGCTACTCTCTGACTTTACCTCTACGGGAAAAATTTCATTTTCCCTCTGAATGAGGAAATCTACCTCATATCTGGGGTTATTCATTGTCCAATAGCGAGGCATGGCTTCAAACTGGTTTCGCAATGCTTGCAGAATATAACCTAGAGTAAAATTAGAGTGGGAAAAATAAAGAGAATAAAAAAATAAGAGTGACCTCAAAGCCACTTACTTGTGAACGTGAGCATTAAATAAAGAAAGCTCACTGAGAAGAGCTAAAAGCTCACTGAGAAGCTCCTGAAGATTAAAGACTTTATAGATTCTTGTGGATAGTGGAAAATTAGAAGGTTCTGCAAGAGGTGTCTATGTTTTACCTGAAATAAGGGATGATGAAATATATAATTAATAAGTGGATAGAATTTAATGGGAAGTATTTTTTAATAATGATACGATTTTCTTTGAATAAAGAGAAAAATAGTTAAAAATATACACGAAGTAGGTTGTATTTATCCTACTTTATGCATATACTATTAGTAGAAAGGGAGGTGTTTTTATATGATGATTAATACAAAAAATTTGGTTTCAATAACAGAAGCGAATCGAAATTTTTCACGTGTAGCAAGAATGGTTGATGAAAAAGGTTCTGTAGTAATTCTAAAAAACAATATGCCCCGATATCTAGTTATTGAGTTTGACAGCGTGCAGAATGAGGAAATAGCTGATAATGAGGATGTAGCCGAAATCTCAAAACGCTTAATAAGAAGAAACAAAGAAGCATATGAGGTACTTTCACGATGAAGCGATTAAGCAAAGAGCAAATCATATTTCTACACGGAGAGCTAATTGCATCAAGTGGTGGTGCTTGTGGTATTAGGGATGAAGGCCTGTTAGACTCTGCTGTCCAAGCACCATTCCAGTCTTTTGACAATCAAGATTTATATCCCTCTCTGCAGCAAAAAGCGGCTAGGCTTGCATTCGGCCTTATTAATAATCATCCATTTATTGATGGTAATAAGAGGATTGGCGCGCATGCAATGTTAGTGTTCTTAGCTCTGAATGGAATTGAAGTTACTTATGAACAATTTGAGTTGTCAGACTTAATAATAAAGGTGGCTGTAGGTGAGCTTGGGGAATATGATATCCTGCAATGGATTATCTCTCATGAATAGGAATATCTCATATTAATTTTAAATGTGTTACGATACCTTTTTAAAAATATATAAAAGTGAAAATAATGTGATGTAAGATTAGATGAACCCCGGATTGAGGATTCAGCTGGGGATTTTAATGCTTATAATACCCTATTCTAACTCGCCCCTCTGACCCGAGCCTTCCTTATCCACAGCCTGGAGTTTTTGCCGGGGGTGCATCTTTGCGAGAACCTCCCTCCGCTTTTCATTGGAGGTATGCAGATAGATTTGTGTGGTTGAAATAGAGCTATGACCCATGAAATCCTGAATGAATTTAATATCGACCCCCTCTTCCAAAAGTAGAGATGCAAAGGAATGGCGGAATACATGAGGCGTGATATTCTTTGAAATTCCCGCCAGCTTGGTGTATTTGGTCACCAGATATCTGACTGCCTGAGTGCTCAAGGGTTCCCCAAACTTACTAATAAAAATATGAGGCAAATCTACTTTCCGACTTCGCCTGTTGACAAGATACTCACTCAATGCCTGGACAACCTCTTTGTTCTCCAAATAGATAATTCTCTCCCGATTTCCCTTCCCATGAATCTTTAAGCTATGCTCATCCTCATCGATGCTTTCAAAGACCAAGGCACAAAGCTCACTTACCCGCAAGCCTCCTGCAAAGAGCAATTCCAAAATAGCCACATCACGAAGACGGATAAATTCATCCCCAGGGCCCCTTGTTGTTTGCTCATAGGCAGCTTTAAGAATCAAGCCTACCTCGGCGATAGACATGGTAGTGGGTAATTTCGTGCCTTCCTTCATATTTAAATTGAACTTTTGAAAAGGGTGATCCTGAATAACTTCTTCGTATTCCAGATAATTGAAAAAGGAGCGGACACAAGCAAGCTTCCTCTTAATGGTTTTGACTGCAAATTCCTCAGAGAGGGTATCTAGATATTCTTCAAGCAGGTGCCTGGTAACCTGGGAATAATCTGTAATGGGCGGATCCTGTTTCTCAAGGAAACGGACAAAATGATTCAAATCAAAGCCATATCCTCTGACGGTGTGGGGAGACATCTTGCGACGCACCTTGCAGTAATGGATAAAATCCTTCTCATATTTTGATATGTGATTCATGGCATAACCTCTCAAATACACTGCTCAAAACCCAGCAGTTGGCAAGCAATAAAACCTTTCCCACTTTGATATGTAGGATCCTCATTTCATAGTGTGAATAATAATGGCTAATGGTGGGAATACAATATACATATATTACCATATATAAAATAAAATGTAAAGAACTATTAATTTAGCTGGGAATTGCGTAAATATTACGATGTAACCATAAATTAGTCGCAAGTTTGGAGGTTGTTATGAAATAATGGCAAAGACTTGACGGAAGAAAGAGAGGATTCTTATCGGGCTTGTGATGATATTTGGAAGGTCATACATCGGGGAAGTTATCCCGCAATTGCCGACGAAAACGTAGATTGGCAAACATTTTATAGTTCTTACGTGCAAACCTATATCACCAGAGATATTAATCAACTAAGCAAGATTCAGGATAATTTGAAATTTACACATTTTTTGACTGCGATGGCTGCAAGAACAGCCCAGATGCTCAACTACTCCTCTGTAGCAGATGAAATCGAAGTGAGTGTTTCTACGGTCAAGCATTGGACATCGTTACTTGAAGCATCAGGCATTATTCACATCATGCAGCCTTTCAGCAACTCAGCTTTAAAAAGGGCAATAAAGACTCCGAAAATCTTTTTCAGGGACACGGGGCTAGTATGCTTCCTCACTCGTTACCAAACTCCTGAAACGGCAGCAGTAGGCGCACTTGCAGGCAACTTATTCGAAACCTTTGTTGTTTCAGAAATCTTGAAGTCTTTTTCAAATGCAGGCAAGGACTATCGAATGTATGTAACCTATTATCGTGGGAAGGACAAAATTCGCAAGAGAAGCAACGGTGAACAAATTCAACGAGAATCGGAAATTGATATGATCATAGAAAAGGACGGCACCCTTTATCCCATAGAAATAAAACTCAGCGCAAATCCTAAGCTTAGCATGACGAATGCCTTTGATGTCCTGGATGATATACCCTCGAAAAAACGTGGGATTGGCGCCATCATCTGTATGTATGACCGCCCTCTTTGGCTAAAGTCGAATATTGTAGCTCTGCCTGTTGAGTTTATATAGGTTATGATTGTAACCAGGTACTGAAAGCCGATATCTGGCGCAATTGGAGGATCAAAAAACCGGAATAGAATATTTTGAGACACTCATGAGATATATCTTTAGTACAAGAGCGGATATGACCAAGGAAGATGTGAATGAGATGGTTGAAAAAATAGAAAACGTGTACCCAAAAGGAGGTGGGTTGGTAATGACTTTGGCTGAAATATATAGAGAAGAAGGAAAAGAAGAAGGCATAGTAGAAGGCGAAACAAGAACCCTTGCTAAGACTGCCATAAGATTGTTGAGTAAAAAGTTCGGCTCATTAACAGAAGACACTAGGCAAAAGATAGAAAACCTAGATAAGGTGACCTTATAACGTCTCATTGATGGGATCTTTGAATACGAGAGCTTGGAGGATATTCAAAAGTATATAAAGTAACAAGAAACACAACTTTATGAATTAGCCATATAGATAGCGAATAAAGCCCTGAACCTATGTAAAACATTAGGGTCAGGGCTTTTATTTTCATTTGGGAAAGAAACTATCGCTATATGTTAATTACATTTGTGTACCGTACAGGGAAACTTATACGGTATTTTCGTAATAGATAATATTTTAATCGAGGAATCTTTTGGGGCGCTTTACAAAAATACTGACATTGTGTATAATATAAGTATATTTGTAAAGGAGTGAGAGAAGTGAGCTACCTAAGAAAGCTGGAAATACTGATAAAGGATAAAAATGGAATGGTGCTTGCATCAGATCTTAAAAATAAAAACATTCCAAGAATATACTTATCAAAACTAGTTGATGCCGGAAAATTAGAACGTGTGAGTAGAGGTGTATATGTTGCGCCTGATGCGATTGAAGATGAAATGTACTACATGCAGTGCAAATATCCTAAAATTATTTACTCTCACGAGACAGCTTTGTTTTTGCATGGCCTGACGGATAGAACACCGTTTGAATATTCGGCGACCGTACCTAGTAGCTATAAGGTCGTTAAAAGTATCTCGAATAGGTATAAAATTTATTATATTAAAAGCGAGTTGTACGATTTAGGTATTACTGATGGCAAAACCTCTTTTGGAAATGAGATCAAACTGTATAATGTGGAAAAGACTATTTGTGATATCGTTAGAAGCAGAAATAGAATAGATATTCAAATTGTAAATGAAGCCTTGAAGAGATATGTAAAACTGAACTATGCAGACTATGCTCTACTTATAGAATACGCAAAAAAACTAAGGGTCGAAAGACTAATAAGAAAATATATGGAGGTACTTCTGTGAGCAGGAGAGCGATGAGCCTTAAGGCAAAGATTAGAAATCTTGCAAAGCAAAAGGATATGTCAGCGCAAGTGGTTCTTCAAAACTACATGTTTGAACGTTTCCTAGAGCGTCTTTCCAAATCAGGATATAAGGACAAATTTATACTGAAAGGAGGAATGTTGGTTGCTGCTATTGTAGGCATTGATAATCGTGCAACTATGGATATGGATGCAACGATTAAGAACTATCCGTTAAATGCAGAATCATTATTAATAGCCATAACTGATATTTGCTCAGTTGTTATAGATGATAATGTAGAGTTTTCAATTCTAGGTATTGAACCAATACGAGAAGATGATGCTTACGGTGGATTCAGGGTAAATATACAAGCTGATTATGATACAATTATTACACCGATACAGATTGATATAACTACTGGAGATATCATAACTCCCAGTGAAATCCTGTACAGCTTCAAGAAAATATTTGATGAGGGCACCATTTTTGTTTGGGCTTACAATATTGAAACGGTTTTGGCAGAAAAGTACGAGACCATCCTAAGAAGAGGCGAGTTTAGCACTAGGCCAAGAGATTTTTATGATATCTATATCCTGACTAAAACGCAAGACTATAATAAAGAAATCTTTACTGTCGCAACCAAAAAAACTTCAGCTAATAGAGGAACAACTCATATTTTTGATGATCCTAAAAAAAGAATAGCTAGTATCGAAAGTAGTGAAGAATTGAAAAGACAGTGGATGAAATATACTAATAACTACCGCTATGCAGAGGATATATCCTTTGAGGATGTTATTGAGCATTAAAAACATTGGCTTCAGGTATAGGTGAAAGATAATGTTGATTGATTCAGTACGAATCATACTATAAGGTCTTCCTTATTAATAAAAATTAAAGGATTCATTGCTCAGGAAGACCACCGTACACTTCCACATATCAGGTGCTAGGAGAGGGCATTTAATATATATAATATGTAGGAAAAAAATATTTGCCGATTAACCAGCATATAATTAAGTGAGTTTTGAGAGAGATTCCCTTGGATAAAATGCCTTAAATTGTTCAAATATGAGACAATTTGCGATAAAGGTTAATAAAGATGTAACAAACCTGTAATGGACATTTTCCTTCGAGTTGATATAATAGAGACATACTTAAGCTGATAAGCTAAAAACAACAATAAATATACATATAACCCCTTGTAGAATTAAAGAAAGTGATAGCGGAAACTCACGCAAAATCAAGCTCTTTGGGGAAACAAGGGATTCTTTATGAATGTATTACAATTTGGTTACATTGGAAAGTAGTTGTTGACTGGTTTGGAAGCAAAAGGTATAATTCAATGAGATAGAACATGTGGTTTTTAAGCTAAATCACATTTCTATAAGACAATGTCAAATTATCTTCAGGAGGGGAGGATAATTTGAGCTAAAAAAGTAAATAAAACTCCCCTTCGAAGAAAAATACCTTAAAGGAGGAATTTTTAATGAGAAAAGTATTATCTTTCGTACTAGTTCTTTCACTAGTACTAGGTAGCTTCTCAATGGCATTCGCAGCTACTCCAGCAACTGGATTTAGCGATATGAACGGCGAAGCTAGCGCAGAAGCTGTTTCAGTACTTTCTGACCTTGGCGTCGTTTCAGGGTATCCTGATGGCGAATACAAGCCAGAAAATATTGTAACAAGAGCAGAAATGTCTGTATTTGTGATTGGTGCACTTGGACTAACTGACTATGTTACAACAAGCGCAAAGAGTTCATTCCCAGACATGGCTGGATACGGATGGGCAGAAGGCTATATTGCTTATGCTGAAAGCCTAGGAATCCTTAGCGGTTACCCAGATGGAACCTTCAAGCCAGGAAACACCGTAACATATGACGAAGTTGCTTCCATGCTTGTAAGAGCTCTTGGATATAGCGCAGAATCCCTACCAGGATCATGGCCTGCTAACTTTGTAGTAAAGGCAAAGTCTCTTGGAATTCTTGATGGAGTTCAAGCTGGAGCTGCTGGAGCTAACAGAGGCGACGTTGCTATCATGCTTTATCAAACTCTAGACCAACCTATTGGTTCAATCAATAAGGATGGCGAATGGGTAAGCAATAATAAGACAGGTTTGGTAGCTAATGATGATACTATGCTTTCCAGACTTGGCGCTGAAGCGAAAGATGCAAAGGTATTAACTAATTCTAATACTGCTAATGCCAAAATCAATGTTAAGCCTTACATTGGTGCTTTTGCTGTAACTTACGAAAAAGACGATAAAATTATAGCAGTTGGCGAGGTTAAATCAACTTTCTTAACTGGTGATTACGATGCTTCAGCTAGCGAGTTAAAAGTTGGAGATGTAACTTATAATAACGTAACAGCTACTGCCTTAACTGGGCCTGCATATTTCCTCAATGGCGGTGACGCTACATCTGGTACAGTTACAACAACAGGACTGACTGTAGATGGTGATAATGTAACACTAGCTGTGAAGCTTTCGGGCAAAAAAGTAGATGCTATATACTCAGTTTCCGAGTGGAATGGAGTGACATTTGTAGCAAATAGTTCAACCGCGAAAGTTATTGCTGATGATAAGACAATGAATTCAGCAGATTTTGCACTTGACGATGACAAGGAAATTGATTTAGATGCATTTGAGCTTCTAGGAGTAGATAAGCTTGATAAGATTGCAAAAGATAATATTGTAACTTACTATGTAGGGAATATCAATGGAGACAATGTTATCACAAAGATTAAAGTTGGAACAGAAACTGTTACAGGAAAAGTAACTAAGTTTGCGACAGTAAAAGGCGACCCTCAATACACAATTGACGGCAAGGCATATGTAAAAGTCGGAAATTTAGCGGCACCGGCAGTTGGTGATACTGGAACAGCCTACTTGAATTATGAAGGCGAAATTTATAAGTGGTCTAAGACAGATGGTGCTAGTGGAAATTACGCAGTAGCAGTAGACGATGTAAGAATCATTGGAAGCTATACAACTAATGCTGCAGTAGAATTGTACACAAAAGACGGTGTGAAAAAATTGTTTGATATCGACACTACAATTGCAACTGGAAATGCTATGACAGGCAAGATTGTTGAGTTTGATACAAATAAAGATGGCGAAATAACTACCGTAAATGCTGTAAGTGTAACTGCTTCATCAGTTCTTACTGAAAGAGGAACTTTTGCAGGTCAATTAGTTGACGATAAAGCAGTAGTATTTGTTAAGAGCGGGAGCAAGTACTCTATAGGCTCAGTAGCTGATATTGACAAAGACAGAACAATAGAACTGGCATACACAACAGGATCAGCTGGAAAAATTGAAGCTATTATAGTTAATTCTGACGATGCTGGTGCAAAATCAACATATGGATTTATCACACAAGTTGCTGATGGCCTAAATGCAGATGGAGATGCTGCTAAATTGGTAACGGCACTAGTTGATGGGAAGACTGTTGAATATGTTGCGAATAGCAACACAGACACCTACACTCCTGTAAAAGATAAACTTGTTAAATTTGAATTTGACGGTGACGAAGTGAAATCAGCAACAACCGTATCTGCTGTAGCTGTATCTCCGACTTACACAGCAAATCAGGTTGGTGCATATAACACTACCTTTGCTGCTGCTACAGTAAGTGGAATTGATGCTGGCAGAATTCAGATGCCTCTTGGATATCAAGTAGTTGATGAAGACGCTCTTGTACTAGTAGCAACATTCAAATCTGACAATACATTCGATAAATATGCTGTAAGTAGCTTAGAAGCTATAAATGAAGGATACCATGCAGTTCTTATTCAGCTAGACAAAGACAGCGAGATTTATGACCTGGTCATATATGTAAAAACTGCAGATATTGGAAAATCACTTCCAGCGCTAAACTAAAACGGCTCTATGTCAAATGTTATGGCAGAGCTCTTGTAAAATAAAATATTAATGTATTTTATCTGGTAGATGGGATTAAACCTATCTGCCAGTTTTTTCGGCTCTATGTCAAATGTTGGGGTTGAGCCTTGTAAAACAGAATAAAAATATATTTTTTTCTAGAAGCAGTGTGAAATCTGCTTCTAGTTTTTTATCGGAAGAGTTTTGCTGGGTAGAATTGCATAACTGGCCATCTAAATTTCCATAGCAATGCTATGGGGCAGCATTTAGCTGTCCTTTTAATGGAATTTATGTATTTTAGCAATTTCTGTCTTAGTAAGCAGTCGCATGCAGAATTGGATTTCTAAACCGATTAAAATTCCTGACGCCGTAAGAGATCCTTTTAATGACCTTAATCTTGTTGTTGGTGCCCTCGGTAAAACCATTGCTGAATCCACAGTCGAATGCAGCCAGTATTTCCTTGTCCCATCTGCTGAAGGTATCCACGCAGGCCTTGAACCCTGGAATATCAACGCATCCTACTTGCATAAACCATTCCTTGAGGCGTGTCTTTGCCTCATAAATATTCTTGCTGTCCATAAAGTAATAGAACTTTTCTTTTAACATGGATGAATCTCTGATCTTAGGTGATATTTGAAGCATACCTTCAAGCTGGAGACGCTCCTCATCTGTCAGAGACTGATAACGCTTCAGGAGTATCCATCGGCTCTTCTTAAAATATATCCGTCTTTCCTTACCAAACTTTTTCTGTTCCTCTTTCCTTACTCTCTCAAGTGCCCAGGTAACCTGCCTGCACACATGGAACTTATCTGCTACTACCTGTGCATTTGGAAAGAGCGTATGAGCCGCCTGGCGGAAGAGGTTACTCATATCCATTACTACATATTTAACATTGTTTCGTTTATGCTTATCAATTTTCATGAAGTAGTCATATTGATCCTCTGATTTTCGACTTTCTAAAATATCAAGCACCTTCTTTTTCTTAGGATCAGTAAGGATACATTGAAATTTATGACCTGCATTACCTTTAAATTTGTCTATTGCAATAACCTCCGGAAGGGAAGGTCTGGGAAATGAAATGAGGTCCAGAAGCCTTGTTGCAACAGCTTGAGATACTTTATGCCGTTCAACCACACTTTTAATCGAGTAGACTTTTCTGAACTCATCCATGATATATGCCTGCGTTCTGGTTGTGATTCTCTGATATCTTGGAAGAAAACTGATCTTCTGATTAAAACTTTTATTGCAGTATGGACAGTAGTAACGTCTTTTCCGTAGATGCAAGAATACTGGTGAGCCAAATTTGGACAGGTCCTTTGCTATTTGAGTTCTGTAATCATGGATACGCTTTGTTTCGTGCTTGCAGTGAGGGCAGGCTTGAGCTTCCAGCTTCATATCGATGAAAATATGTACTTCTTCATGAATATTTTCTACCTTTGTTACGATTGTATCTTTTAATCCAAGTAAGTTTTCTGTATAATCTGTATAGAGCATGATAGAACCTCCTTAAATGTTGTCTTTGCAAACCCCATTTTGTATTTGTCAATTGAAAACTGTACCATATTCTAATCGAAAACTGGTCCACTTTATAACAATTAATTGCCTTGATCTAACCACTCCTTTGTCTCTTTTATTCTATAAGAATCGCCATTCATATTTATAACGTATGAGTTATGGGTCATTCTATCAATTAATGCTGCTGTCAATACGGCATCATTAAATACTTCATTCCATCTATCAAATGACAGGTTGGTCGTTATTATTGTTGATTTTCTTTCTGCTCTTAATGATAGAAAAGTAAAGAGAAGTTCACTGCCATCCTTATCAAATGAAATGTAGCCTAATTCATCGGCTATTATCAAATCATATTTTTCAAACTTCTTTTCAAATGTATATAGTTTTTTCTCACTTCTAGTTTCTTTTAGCTCATTTATCAAAGATGCTACCGTTGAAAAATATACTTTATAGCCCATATTGCAGGCTTCAATTCCAAGTCCTATGGATATGTGGGTCTTGCCTGTGCCCGGATTGCCTGCAAGTATTAAATTTCGCCCTTCCTTTATGAAGTTTAAGGTTTTCAGTTCTTTGATTCTCTTTCTGCCATCTTCGGGAAGATATTCGAGCCTTAGTTCGTCAAGATATTTTTTGTATGGAAATCTAGCATTTTTTATTCTACTTTTCTTACCATTCTCTTTCCTAATATCATAAGCTTCAGAAAAGATATCTCTTAAGAACTCTTCATATGATTGGTTTTGCCGATAAGCTTCTTCTATTTTAATTTTTAGTCCTTGGTTCACCCCTGGTATTTTCAGCTCTGAGACATAACCCTTTATTTCCTGTAGTATATTATTCAATTTTCATACCTCCCCGCCGATTTTAAATTAAACAGATTATTTAATTCCTGAATTTGTTTTATGGATGATTCTAATATTGCAACATCTTTGGAATTAAGTCTTAAATCTTCTTGAGGGAGTTTGTATACTATGTTTTTAATATTTTCTGTAATTACTAGTTCCTCTTTTATCCGCTTAAGTTCCTTTATGGCAGAAGTCACGCTTTCTAAATCTTTTTCTTTGATCAGCTCTAATAGGTCTATGAAATCTCTTGGATTATTGATATAATATTTTTGATAAATTTCTTGAAGCTCCGGACAAAGCTGGTGTCTACCAACACTAGAATGCAATGCTCCGGGCTTCTTTTTTAATGTATGAACAAAGTGATTTATATCTATTATCCATTGATGGTTAAGATAAGATCTTTTATGCTCTGCTATCTTTAAGTCTTTGTAGAATATTTTTATTATTTCCGGATAAATCTTTACCTTTACAAATTTCCCAACAAGATAGTCAGGTACAGAGTATTTGTTTTGATCTACATTTATCACGCTATACTTGTTTACTCTGGCTTCTTTCCTTCGAGATGCATCAAAGGCGGGTTTTAATGGCAAGAGATAGGGTTTTTCTTGTTCAAGGAGATTTGCGGGGCTTTGATTTGCAAGCCAGTTTCTTTTCCGATTGTTCAAATCTTTTAATTTGTCTTGGAGAAACTCATTCGCTTCTTCCAGCGTCTTAAAATTGGATCTGCTAGAAAATACCTTCCTCCTGATAAATTCTATACCTCTTTCTACATGGCCTTTTTCATTTCCCTTGCAAACATTGCAAAATCTATATTTAAAGCCATAGTACATGGATAGCTTAATTAGATCATCTGTGGCTTCCTTCTCATTTTTTCCTACAAATTTCTTTACAGCTTGCTTCATATTATCATAGACGACCTCTCTGTGTATTCCACCGATATTATTAAATGCTTTAATATGCATATCGAGGAAGTTTTCCATTTTTTGATTATGGTAGAGTTTTGAACTATGAAAGGATCCCTTTGCTGTAGTTAAAAGCCCCATTTGCACTGTGGAAGCCTTATCTCCTATTGTCAGTTTTACTTCTCCCCAGTCGAACTCGATTGTTTCTCCTAGAAGGTATTCTTGTCGCACAAAAGCTTCTTTTTGCTCATGATGTTCACGTATGTAATTACATATGGTAGGGTAGCTGATATCGTAGCCCTCCTCAACAAGTCTCTCGTGTATATCAATCTTTTTCATTAATTGTTTGTGCCTTCCTAATGCTCTATTTTTATCATTTTCCAGCATTAGATCATTAATTCTATCGATAATTTCGCCAGTTAGTTTAATCTTTGTCCTACTACTTGTATCATACTTAGGCCTGGAAGCTATTTCTTCAATGAGGAGTAGTATCTTTTCTCTGTTCTTATCTGCATCAAGACTGAGTTTATCTAATTCCTGAAACTTAGCTCTCACCTCGTTAATATACTTACTTACCGTTGTTCTGGATATCTGCAAATCGCTACTTATCTTTCTCTGAGATTCATTATCTCTAAAAAACCTCATTAATATTTCTGCTTTTTGATCCAACCTAACCAACCTCCACTCCTCCTTTTAAAGATGTCTTTAAAAGGTATTATATTTTAACGTTGGTCCAGTTTTCAATTATTATGGTGGTACACTTTTAGGTTAGCATAAGCACATTTTACAAGAGATTTTATCTATGCTCTACTTTTTTGAAAAAATAAAATGTTGGAGCATCTGTTTTTTTCTCAGACACCCCAACATTAATTATATAGCCTGAAATTCTTACATCTTGACATCCAGTAGAAAAAGGTATAACCTATAATCGTTCAGAAAATGAACGTTTTTTGTTTTATCCCTATTAATGGAGAAATTATTATGACAGGAGAATTGGATATTTTAAAAATACTAGCTGAGAATCCAAATATTTCTCAAAGAAAACTAGCCGAGCAGACAGGAGTGTCCCTGGGGCAAATTAATTTTTTATTAAAAAAGTGCGTAAAAAAGGGCTTGATAAAAATAGAGGGGCAGACATCTAAATCCATTAAGTATAATTTGACACCGAAAGGAATGGCTGAAAAAGCGGCTCTAACCTTACAATATGTTAGAGTATCTTATGCAGCAGTTATCTCGCTTACGGATAAAATTAGAGAGCTTGCAGACTCATATGAAGCAGACTATAAGAAAATATATGTTTATGGTAATCCGGGTGAAATGATGGAAATTTGTAAATTAGCTCTTGCGAATAGAGGGAGTTATCTTACTAAGTCTACCAAAATGATAAAATTAAAACCAGAAGCTGTTGTTTTTCTTTGGGAAGAACAGGATAAGGAGATATTTGACAACCCGGAAGACATCATCTTGGTTAATGTTCTGATATGAACATTTCACTGGGTGAAAACAATGGATAAAAAATCGGATGGTTTTACCTTAGTAGAAGTAATTGTTATGGCGGCAATCTTAGGATTAATTGTAGCAATATCTGCTCCGAGATTAAGTGAGTTCAAAAGGATTGTAGAAGAAAGAGTATGTGATGCTAATCGGAAAACAGTAGAGCAGCACTACAATGATTTATTGATTGTGAATGAGCATGATGATAGTTCTTTTATTAAATTTCATATAGAGAATTTTGATATAGTTTGCCCAGCAGTAGGAGAGATCAGTTATAAAGATGGAAAAGTTAAGTGCAGTGTGCATAAAGGCAAAAGTGATATCGATGAAGATCCACTAGAAGGTGAAGTCCCATGGTTATGATTTATTGAGGATAGGCAATTTTTTTGATTTATATATCGACCTAAGTAGGGTTTTATCATGATCAACCACAATGTGTATTTGCTCAATTACGCAAAAACTCGATGAGTTGAAGTCTTGAGAATAAGTCATAATATCTATAACTGTGAAGAGTACCAAGGATTCCTAAGAGTATCGAAGAAAAATGTAAGGATGCCCTGAATGAGTTTATTTAATGCCAATCAAGGTGGAGAAGACCTTATGATTGGATGTATCTATCGACGTGAGTATGGTGAAAGGATAAAGAGGTTGTAAGGTAGTAATATCAAGGGTTTCAGCATAACCACCAGATGTACTAATGTTACAGAAGCATTACACGTAGTCCCATTCAATCAAAGCATAGAGTTGTGCAAGATATAGTGCTTGAAGTCAATCAAAGTGATACATATAGATCAAGAAATAAAGGCGCTCAATACATATAGCATTCAGAAGGAGGATATCATGGCGAAGAAAGCAGTTAGAAAAGTGACAGCCAACAAAAAAATACTGTTGAATCAACTTGCTGAATTATTGTGCCAACTTCTACCACTATCTTCGAATGCTAAAAATACAATTACATTCAAATCAATATTTGCAGAAAGTAACATTGAAAAATATCTCGATGGATATAACGTCAAGGTCCAAGCAATCGAAAATGGATTTACAGAATTATATAGAAGACATGAGAGATTACCAAGAGCAATTATTCGTAAAGTAATACCAGCAGCAATAAATTATAGATTCTATAAAAGAAAACCACTTACTAAAAGAGAAATTGAGAAGTTATCGGACATATTGTTTGAACTTGAAATCGATATGATTGATGAGCTGGCTGAAATTGAAATCGATGAGACATTACCTCGTATAGAAGTGCCACCTAAACAATTAGAAGAGCACTTGAGAAATCATGATTTAGATCCAAATATTTCATCAGAACCCCTTCAACTTTTCAGTGATGGTCATTTCAATGAAGCAGTAAGAAAAGCAGCTGAAAGACTAGAGGATTTTGTTCAAGATATTTCTAATCTAGGGTCTTCAGGTAGAGAGCTAATGGCTAACGCATTCAGAGATGGGACATATATCAAAACTTCAAATATTCAGCCTGAGAATCAACAAGGCTTTATCGAAGGATACAAGTTTTTGGCAATGGGGACAATGGCGTCAATTCGGAATATTTTTAGTCATGGTGATGAAGAACGTCGAAGTCCAGAAGAATGCTTTGAGATGTTGTTATTTATAAACTGGCTTTTTAGAAGCATCAAAACAGTTGAAGAGCAGCAATAAGATTAATAAGAAATCAAGAAGGTGCTAAAACAAGCACCTCTATGCAATACATAGACTTTAGATAAGGAAGGATGACGGTAAAATGGCTGAGAATAAAAAAATCTGGCTCGCTTCACCACATATGAGTGATGAAGGTTATGAAATGCAATATGTGCAAGAAGCTTTCGATACTAACTGGGTTGCACCACTTGGACCAAATGTAAATGAGTTTGAGAAAGAGCTTGCTGCAAAAGTAGGTTCTAAACACGCTGCAGCTATGACGTCTGGAACAGGAGCTATTCATCTTGCTCTTAAAGCAGCTGGTGTTGGTGAAGGTGATGTTGTCTTCTGTCCGACTCTTACTTTTTCTGCTACAGCCAATCCGATCATTTATCAGAATGCTACACCTGTTTTTATCGACAGTGATTATGAAACTTGGAATATGGATCAAAAAGCTTTAGAAGCAGCCTTCGAGAAGTATGGTGATAAGGTAAAGGCTGTTTTAGTTGTTCATTTATATGGCCTTTCAGCTGACATAGATAAGATTATGGCTATATGTGAGAAGTACAATGTGACCGTCATCGAAGATGCAGCTGAATCTCTAGGTGCTTATTATAAAGGAAAACATACTGGAACTTTTGGTGAGTTTGGTGTGTTCTCGTTTAACGGAAACAAGATCATCACTACTTCAGGTGGCGGGATGCTTGTTTCAGATGATGAAGAGAAGATTAAGAAAGTTAGATTTTGGTCCACTCAATCCAGAGATGCGGCAAGGCACTATCAGCATAGCGAATTAGGGTTTAATTATCGTATGAGCAATGTCGTTGCTGGGATTGGGAGAGGGCAGCTTAAAGTACTAGATCAGAGAGTAGCCAAGAAGAAATATATCTTTGAATTTTATAAGAGAGAGCTTGGTCAGTTAGAAGGTGTTGAATTTATGCCAATCAATGACTGGAATGAACCTAATTACTGGTTAAGTGTTATGACATTGAAGGGTGATGTAAGACCCTTAGATGTTATGGAAGCGTTGGAGAAAGAGAACATTGAATCAAGACCTGTATGGAAGCCGATGCATATGCAGCCGTTCTTTGCTGAGTATGATTATGTTGGTGGGAATGTTAGTGAGCAGCTGTTTGAGAATGGTGTGTGCTTACCATCTGATACGAAGATGACGGATGCTGATTTAGAGAGAATTTGTTCAATTATAAAAGGACTGTGGTCTAAATAAGAAGTAGGTGCTGAGAGATGCAGAGTGAAGTGAAGGAAGAAGCTAAAGTGAATAAAGGCATATACAGAAGATTTCTCAAAAGACCAATGGACTTCATTTTGTCTTTGATGGCAATTATCTTTTTAAGTCCGGTACTTATAATTGTTGGAGTATTAGTGAGATTTAAGCTTGGCAGTCCGGTACTGTTCAAACAGAAAAGACCTGGACTTCATGAGAAGATTTTTACTATGTATAAGTTTAGGACGATGACAGATGAAAAAGACGAGAATGGGGAGCTGCTTCCAGACTCAGTTAGGCTTACTAAGTTTGGTAGGATGCTGAGATCAACTTCTTTAGATGAATTGCCGGAACTCTTAAATATTCTCAAGGGTGATATGAGTATTGTTGGGCCAAGGCCGTTACTTATTCAATATCTTGAACTTTACAATGATCATCAAAAGAGAAGACATGAATTAAGGCCTGGCCTTTCAGGACATGCTCAAGTCAATGGACGCAATGCGATTAGTTGGGAAGATAAGTTTAATCTTGATGTTGAGTACGTAGATAATGTGAGTTTCATAGGCGATTGGAAGATTATCTTTCTTACTATAAAGAAGGTTTTTGTCAAGGAAGGCATCAGTTCAGATACATCTGTTACGATGGAACCTTTTAGAGGAAGTAAAATAGAGAATTAATTCTTGATTTTTAGATTCACTGCAATCATACATTATTACTTCAGAGAGGAATGTACTATTCATGAAAAACAAGCTGATTATTATTGGTGCCAGTGGACACGGAAAGGTTATTGCTGACATCGCAATAAAAATGAATAAGTGGCAAAGCATCGCATTCCTCGATGATGACGAGTCTATTAAGACATCTATGGGGTTAGAAGTCATCGGTAAAACTGCTGATGCTTTTACATATAAAGATGAGGCTGATTTCTTTGTTGCTATAGGAAGCAATACAACGAGGGAAAAGATTCAAGATAAATTAATTGAGCAAGGATTAAATGTTTTAAGCTTGATTCATCCTAGTGCAGTTATTGGTACTGATGTTGAGATTGGTATTGGCTCAGTAGTAATGGCAGGAGTTGTGATCAACAGCTCAAGCAGAATCGGTAAGGGGTGCATCATCAATACAAGTTCCAGTTTGGATCATGATAATGTTATTGAAGATTATGTACACATATCTCCTGGAGTGAGAACTGCTGGGAGTGTCAGTATAGGCAAAGGCACATGGTTAGGAATAGGAAGCATAGTAAGCAATAACGTGAACATCTGCAGTGGTTGCAAAGTTGGTGCAGGGGCTGTGGTGGTTAAGGATATTACTGAACCTGGGACATATGTTGGGGTTCCGGTGAGGAGAGTTGATAGATGAATGTACTATTTCTAACATTATTAGATTTTTCAACAATTGATGAAAAAGGCATATATACAGACTTAATGCGTGAATTTGTCAAATATGGTCACGACTTATATATTATTTCTCCTACAGAAAAAAGAAAAAATGAGCCCACACGTTTGATTGATAATGGCGAAGTTAAAATATTAAAACTTCAAATTGGAAATACACAAAAAACAAATCGAATAGAAAAAGGAATCTCGATATTAACGCTTGAATCAAAGTTTAAGTCAGGAATCAAGAAGTACTTCAATAATGTGAAATTTGATTTAGTTTTATACTCAACACCACCTATTACACTACAAAAGGCAGTTGAGTTCGTAAAATTAAGAGATCAAGCTCAAACGTATTTACTTTTGAAAGATATATTTCCTCAAAATGCAGTGGACTTGGGGATGCTCAAGACTTCAGGTGTTAAGAGCTTAATATATAAGTCTTTTAGGGATAAAGAAGATAGATTATATAAAATTTCTGATTATATAGGATGTATGTCGAATGCAAATGTTGAGTTTCTTTTAAAACATAATCCATCTATATCTAATGAAATTGTAGAAGTATGCCCAAATAGTATTGAACCAATAGAAGTGGATATATCAGAACAAGAAAAAAAGCAAATTAGAGAGAAGTACAATATACCTATTGATAAGACTATTTTTATTTATGGGGGAAACTTAGGGAAGCCACAAGGGATAGATTTCTTGATTGATTGTATAAGAGCTAATGAAGATAATGAGAATTCATATTTTTTCATTGTTGGTTCGGGAACCGAGTTTGGAAAGCTAGAGAATTTCTTTGAAAGAGAAAAACCTAAGAATGCTATGTTGCGGAATCAATTGCCAAGAAATGATTACGAAGTCTTGGCAAATACTTGTGACGTAGGTCTGATATTTCTAGATAGAAGATTTACTATACCAAACTTTCCGTCTAGGCTTCTTTCATATATGCAGGCGTCAATGCCTGTTCTAGCAGCGACTGACATAAATACGGATATTGGAAAAGTAATAGAAAGTGGCAGCTTTGGATATTGGTGTGAAAGTGTTGATGTTGATAAGTTTAATCAACTAGTTAATAAGTTATGTGATGAAGAATTAAGGATAGGTTTAGGTAGAAATGCTAGATATTATCTAGAAAATCATTATTCAGCAAAGCATTCATACGAGATTATAATAAGTCACTTCAACAAAAAAGAAAAGAGGTAGTTAAATGTTTGAAGATAAAACTTTATTAATTACAGGTGGAACAGGGTCTTTCGGAAATGCTGTAATGAAAAGATTCTTAAATACGGATATAAAAGAAATTCGTATCTTTTCTCGAGATGAGAAGAAGCAGGATGATATGAGAAAGCTTTATAAGAATAATAAGTTAAAGTTTTACATAGGAGATGTCAGGGATCTTTCAAGCGTTAAAAATGCTATGCATGGTGTAGACTACATCTTTCATGCAGCCGCTCTTAAACAGGTTCCATCATGTGAATTCTTTCCACTTGAAGCAGTCAAGACAAATGTGCTAGGCACAGATAATGTTCTTACTGGAGCTATCGAAATGGGAGTTAAGAAGGCCATTTGTCTTTCCACAGATAAGGCTGCATATCCGATTAACGCTATGGGAATCTCAAAAGCTATGATGGAGAAAGTGTTTGTTGCAAAAGCTAAGACAGTTGATCCAGCAAGGACACTTATATGTGGTACTAGATATGGTAATGTGATGGCATCAAGAGGATCAGTAATTCCGCTGTTTATAGATCAGATCAAGAATGGACAACCGCTAACCGTTACAGATCCTAATATGACAAGATTTCTGATGAGCCTTGAAGAAGCTGTTGAACTTGTTGTATTCGCATTTCAGAATGCTGAAGCCGGAGATATTATGGTTCAGAAATCCCCAGCATCAACTATCGGGAATTTAGCTCAAGCAATTAAAGAACTCTTTAAAGCAGACAATGAAATCAAAGTCATCGGTACTCGCCATGGGGAGAAGTTATATGAGACACTTCTCACAAAAGAAGAACATGTTGTAGCAAAAGACATGGGTGGATTTTATAAAGTGCCTGCTGATAAAAGAGACTTAAACTATGACAAATACTTTGTTGAAGGAGATCAAAAACTTTCATCTGAAGATGAGTACAATTCTCATAATACAGAAAGACTCAATGTGGAGCAGATTAAAGAAAAGCTACTGCAGCTTGATTATGTGCGAGAACAATTGGAAAGTTGGGATAGATAATGAAAATTTTAGTCACTGGGGCAAAGGGCTTCATAGGAAAAAACTTAATAGCAGAGCTACGAAATAGAAAGTACACTGAAATTTTTGAGTATGATCGGGATACAGATTCTTCTCTACTTGATGAGTTTTGTAAAGAAGCTGACTTTGTGTTTCATCTTGCGGGAGTAAATCGCCCAAAGGAAAAATCTGAGTTCATGGAAGGTAACTTTGGGTTCACCTCAGTTCTATTAAATTCGCTTAAGAAACATAATAACACCTGCCCAGTGATGATTTCGTCTTCCATTCAAGCTGAGCTAGACAATCCTTATGGTGAAAGTAAGAAGGCAGGGGAAGACCTTCTGTTTTCTTATGGTAAAGAAACCGGAGCTAAAGTGCTTATTTATAGATTCCCTAACGTTTTTGGTAAATGGTGCAGACCTAACTATAACAGTGCAGTAGCTACTTTCTGTCATAATGTTGCTCATGACTTGCCCGTTAAAGTGAATGATCCAAGCGTAATAATGAATCTTGTTTATATAGAGGATGTTGTTAGTGAACTAATTAATGCATTAGAAGGTAAAGAAAACAGAGTAAATTCATTCTGTGAAGTTCCTATTGTACATACTATAAAACTTGGTGAAATAGTAGATTTGATTTATTCATTCAAGAAGAGTCGAGAAGATAGGTCAGTGCCGAACATGTCGGATGAATTTACAAAGAAACTCTATAGTACATATCTAAGCTACTTGCCAGAAAATCAGTTTAGCTATGACTTAAAGATGAATGTAGATCAGAGAGGATCTTTTACAGAATTTATAAAAACACCTGATCGTGGACAGGTTTCAGTTAATATCTCAAAACCTGGAATTACAAAAGGGAATCACTGGCATCACACTAAGAATGAGAAGTTTTTAGTAGTAAGCGGTAAGGGTGTCATTAGGTTTAGGAAAATAGATTCAGGAAAAGTTTTAGAGTATTTCGTAAGTGGTGACAAAATGGAAGTTGTTGATATACCTACGGGTTATACACACAACATAGAAAATCTTGGAGATAAAGATATGATTACGATTATGTGGGCAAATGAACCATTTGACCCTGAAAAGCCTGATACTTATTATTTGGAGGTATAACTGATGAAGAAATTAAGAGTCATGACAGTCGTTGGTACTAGACCAGAGATAATCAGATTGTCAGCTGTTATTAATAAATTAGATGAATCTGAAGCGATTGATCATGTTCTTGTTCATACAGGACAGAACTATGACTACGAACTAAATGAAGTATTCTTCAATGACTTCAACTTAAAGAAACCGGATTACTTCCTAAATGCTGCAACAGGAACTGCTGTAGAGACGATTGGTAACATTTTAGTTAAGATTGATCCAATTCTTGAAGAAGTAAAGCCTGATGCATTTCTGGTGCTTGGAGATACAAATAGCTGTTTATGTGCAATAGCTGCGAAGAGAAGACATATTCCAATCTTTCATATGGAAGCTGGTAACAGATGTTTTGATCAAAGAGTTCCTGAAGAAACAAACAGAAAAATTGTGGACCACACAGCAGATATCAACCTAACCTATAGTGATATTGCTAGAGAATATCTCTTAAGAGAAGGCCTACCTGCAGATAGAGTAATTAAGACTGGCAGCCCAATGTTTGAAGTTCTTAATTCTAGAAAAGAAGACATTGAAAAATCAGATGTACTTGAAAGATTGGGACTCGAAGCCGAGAAGTATTTTGTAGTGTCTGCTCATAGAGAAGAAAATATAAGTTCTGAGCAAAATTTTATGGATTTAGTAGAGAGTTTAAATACGATAGCAGAAAAATATCAGATGCCAATAATCGTGAGTACACATCCTAGAACAAGAAAGATGATTGAAGCTAAAGGTATTGAATTTAATCCACTTGTAAAGACCATGAAACCCCTTGGATTTAACGATTACGTGAAACTTCAGAAGTATGCCAAAGCTGTTCTTAGTGATAGCGGAACAATTAGCGAAGAGTCATCAATTTTAGGGTTTAGAGCACTGAATATTAGACAAGCACACGAGAGACCTGAGGCAATGGAAGAAGCTTCAGTTATGATGGTAGGGCTAAAGAAAGAACGAATTCTTCAAGGGTTAGAAGTACTAGAGACACAGAAAAAAGGTACTTTAAGGTTGGTTGCAGATTATAGTATGCCTAATGTATCAGATAAAGTATTAAGGATTATTTTATCATACACAGATTATATAAATAGAGTTGTTTGGGGAAGGAACTAGTATTTCATGATTAAAGATTATGATTTAATTGAGAGAAGAAGTACAAGATATAAAATTATTAACTACTTAATAACTGCTTTTTTTATACATGGTTTTGTTTTCTTTTTAATGCCAAATGAGATTTATAATTTAAATAGTCCTTTAAGATATATTAAATATCCGATATTAGCATTGACTCTAATCATTGTATTAAACAAATGCAAGCCAATAGAAATTGTTAAATATATTGTATCTGCGATTATTTTGTTTTCTATTAACTTTATTGCGGTAGGTAATAACTTTAGCTTAATATCCCTATTCACATATGTTATTCCTTTAAGTATATTCTTTTTTTACGATGGCCTAGCAAAATATTTGAATGCTAAAAAAATAGCTGCTATAACTTATATTTTTGCAACAATATTTGGATATTATGAATTTTTTTTCCTAGGAGGTGTTTTTTCTAGGTTCTCATCATCAGGATATCGAATAGTTTCGATATTTGTAAATCCAAATAATTTTGCTATAACTATGGTTATATTAACCACCTATATATTAAGATATAAGTTGGAAAGATGGAAATTAATGGTATTGTTATTAAACTCCTCTATTTTAATTTTTTTATCAGGGTCTAAGACTGCATTATTAGTATTTGTATTAATAAATATATTATATTTAATCCATAATACGATTGCTTTAATGATAAAAAATCATTTAATAAGAATAAGCACATTATTATACACTATTTTTTTTAGCCTACTTAGTTTTATAGTTATATTCTTTTTAAGAACAGGAATAAAAAGCTACATGGATTCACTTTTAAAGCAAACAAGATCTTTTGACACTTTATTTTTTAGTGCTGGAGCTCGGTTTAATCAATATTCTAATTTTTTTGACACTTACAATTTGGTATTCCCTTGGCGAAACTTTATAAACTATACTGATAATATTTATTTGCATATTTGGGGGATGTTTGGAATAGGAATATTCATTCTGTTTTTAGGGTTTAATGTATATCTTTTATTTATAACTATATTAAGAAAAAAAACACACTATTCTTTTTTACTGATTGTCTTTTTGGTAAGTGGATTATCAACTAATGTTTTATATATATGGTCAATATCATATATGTATTGGTATTTGATAGGTACTTTAACTAAAAAACACTAGTAACATAATCAATAAATTAAGAGGTGGTGTATTGGTGACAAACACAAGTGGAGATGAAATTTTAAACAAACTGAAAAATTACAATAATTGCTGTTATATAAATGACATTTATAGCATAATATCTAATTCTATCAATAAGAAGGGAAAAAGCAATGTATACTATCATGGTATCGCATACTTGATATTTTTAACCAGTAGTATTTCATCGTTTTTGTTGTTGTGTATTAATTTGGTGTTAATAAATAATGTTGAGTACAATAAGAAAATTGGTCTAGCTAGAGTTCCAAGAACAATGTATAAGATGGAAAGAGTTAAAAATGACTTGTTTTTTATTACAGATGATATAAAAAAAAGAGACTTTACAATGTATCAAATGGGGACACGCAGAACAAGGATACAATTTATTATAAATGAGTATTTTACAAGAAGTTTAAGAGATTTTAATAAAATATATAATATTTTAATAGAAGAAGAACTGTCAGAATACTTAAAAACTGTTATGTATATTATGGCTATTAGAATACCCCACTCTGTAGTATATGATTATGCTATTGATCATGTGATGTCAAATTATTTACAGGATGAAATTTATACCGGGCAAATGTATGATAGATTTGCATTAATTGAAGATAAGCTTGCAAAAAAATATAATATAAAATTGATATGTTACCCCCATGGAATAGAAACAACTAAAAAAATGCCAGCTGGCTATATAGGAGATGTTTTTTATTGCTCTTCAGATAATATGGCAAAAAAACTAAACTCTTTATATAACACAGCAAAATATATTTTTGATGAAACAGTTTTAGTTAAAATGTACTCAATTAATACAGGCTTTGAGAAAAATGATAGTGATGAACGGAAAATTATTTTTTTTACTCAGCCTTTGTATACTCAGGAAACAAAAGAGATTATCAATAATTTGGTATCTGCCCTAAATGAAATTAATATTAGAAATAGAGTATATATAAAAACTCATCCTAATGAAAGTGATACTAGCTATAAAATCGGGAATATTGAATTTATTGATAAATTTGATGATGCCATATATCAAAACATATGTATATCGTTAGCCTCAACAGTATTATTAGAAGCTATTTACAATAAATCAATATCGATTAGTATTGTAAATTTAATTGAAAGTAAGATTGCGTTGACTAATAATTATGAATTTTTGAATGATAAAAGAATACTGAAACCTAAAGATGAAAAGTCTTTAATTGATATGATAATAAAATATTTATAGAAAGTCTACTACTTTACAACTATATATAAAACGGAGGTTACAAGATGTCGAAAATATTAGTAACGGGATCAGACGGGTTTATAGGAAGTCACTTAACAGAAGAGTTAGTCAAGCAAGGACATAAGGTTAAAGCCTTTGTTTATTATAATTCATTCAATTCTTGGGGGTGGTTAGATACACTACCTAAAGACATAATGAAAGAAGTAGAAGTATTTACCGGAGATGTAAGAGATCCTAATGGCGTGAGAGAAGCAATGAAAGGAATGGATGAAGTGTTTCATCTAGCTGCCTTGATTGCTATTCCCTTCAGCTATCATTCACCAGATACGTATGTAGATACGAATATTAAGGGGACACTTAATGTACTGCAGGCGGCTAGAGATTTAGATACTTCAAGATTATTGATCACATCAACATCAGAAGTATATGGCACTGCTCAATATGTACCGATAGATGAAAACCATCCGTATCAAGGGCAATCCCCTTATTCTGCAACAAAAATTGGTGCGGATCGTTTGGCGGAGTCCTTCTATCGTAGCTTTAATATGCCAATTACAATTGTTCGTCCATTTAATACATATGGACCAAGACAATCAGCAAGAGCGGTTATTCCGACAATAATTACACAGCTTCTTGCCGGAAAAGAAGAGATTGAACTTGGCTCATTAACACCAACTAGAGATTTTAACTATGTAAAAGATACAGCGAATGGTTTTATAGAAATTGCAAAATCAAACAACACAATCGGTGAAGAAATAAATATCGCAACACAGCAAGAGATTTCAATCGGTCAGTTAGCTGAGGAATTGATTAGGCAAATCAACCCGAATGCAAAGATAATTTGTGATGAACAGAGACTAAGACCAGAAAAGAGTGAAGTAAATAGACTTTTAGGATCCAACGAGAAAATCATGAGACTGACCAATTGGAAGCCTAATTATACCTTTGAACAAGGCCTAGCAGAAACAATTGAGTTCTTTAAGCATAACTTAGATCAGTATAAGACAGATATTTACAATATTTAATTTGGAGGTGCTAAAATGAGTCAAAAATTCATACCTCTATCCGTTCCCAACTTAAAAGGGAAAGAGCTTGAGTATGTAACACATGCAGTTGAGACAGAATGGGTATCAACAGGCGGTCCATATGTAAATGATTTTGAATTGAAAGTAGCAGAGTACGCTAAGTGCAAAGGTGCTGTTTCCTGTCAAAATGGTACATCAGGCCTTCATATCGCACTTGAAGTTTGCGGGGTTACAAAAGAAGATGAAGTCATTGTCCCAACACTGACATTTATCGCAGCAGTAAATCCAGTGAAGTATATTGGTGCAGAACCTATTTTCATGGACTGTGATGATTCACTTACTATGGATGTTGACAAGCTAAAAGACTTCTGTGAAACAGAATGTAGTTTTACTAATGGTAAACTCATCAATAATTCAACTAAAAAGAATATCAAAGCATTGATTGTAGTTCATGTTTTTGGAAACATGGCTGACATGGAAGGGATCATTGAAGTTGCCAATAAGTATAATCTGAAAGTAATTGAAGATGCAACAGAAGCGATTGGTACTTATTATATTGAAGGAAAATATAAAGGCAAACACGCTGGAACCATCGGAGATATTGGTGTTTATTCTTTTAATGGTAATAAAATCATGACTACTGGCGGTGGTGGCATGATCGCGTCAGATAATGAAGAACTTTTGAAGAGAGCGAAGCATCTTACCACCCAAGCTAAAAGTGATGAGCTTTACTATACCCATGATGAAATTGGCTATAATTATCGCATGACAAATCTTCAAGCGGCATTAGGATTAGCGCAACTAGAACAACTAGAAGACTTCATCAAGGTGAAGAAAGGTAATTATGATTTCTACAAGAATGAAATCCAAAAGATACCAGGATTAAAAATTTTAGATTTCAAGGATAGTATTCGTCCTAATTATTGGTTTTATGCACTCTATGTAGAACAGGAATACACATTAAATAGAGATCAAATTATCAAATATTTAGCTTCTAAGAAGATCCAGGTAAGACCGATATGGGGATTAATTAGTGATCAAAAGCCATACGAGGGAAGCCAAACTTATAAAATTGATAAAGCTAAACAGTATTTGGAGAAGGTGGTAAACATACCTTGCAGTTCTAATCTTTCTAGAGAAGATGCTGGATATGTTATAGAGTGTTTAAAACAACCAAAGGTGGTGTAAATTGCCTTTGAAAAGAGGTGCGAAAATGGAAGTTATAGAATTTTTAATAGACGAAGAAGAAACAATGATTGAAGCGATGCAGCAATTAGACAAAGTTGCTAAGAAAGTACTCTTTGTTACACGAGATGGGCACTTTGTGGCAGCAATAACGGACGGTGACATCAGAAGGTGGATTCTAAAGAAAGGAAACCTGGATGCTAAAGTAAAGGATATTGCAAACTACAATCCAAAATCTCTGTTAGAAGAAGAGAAAATCAAAGCAAAAGAATTCATGAAAAAACATTCCATCGAAGCTCTTCCGATACTCGACAAAGAGAAGAATATCCTTTCTGTAGTGTTATGGAATGATGAAGAAGTCGAACCAAAGAGAACTTTAGAAGTTCCAGTTGTTATTATGGCAGGTGGTCTTGGTACACGTCTATATCCATATACAAAAATACTTCCTAAACCATTAATACCGATTGGTGAAATACCAATTGTTGAGCATATCATCAACCGATTTAATCGCTATGGTAGTGAACAATTTTATCTTGTGGTGAATCACAAGAAAAATATGATAAAAGCTTATTTTAATGAAATTGATAAAAGTTACAATGTTGATTATATCGATGAAGATAAGCCATTAGGAACCGGCGGTGGACTCAGTCTACTTAAGGGAAAGATTAATTCAACATTTATTTTATCGAATTGTGATATTCTGATCGAAGAGGATTATGAAAAGATCTATAATTATCATAAGAAGGAAAAGAATTTAATCACAATGGTTTGTTCACTAAAAAATATTATAATCCCGTATGGTGTTATTGAAATGTAAGCGTCAAATAAAGGACACATAGACATACAGCTCGCATTTGTTGGTGGCAGTTAAATATTAACTATCGCCAACTGATGCGAGCTGTTGTTACTTAGCAGTAGTTAATGATTAACTACTGCTGCAAATTTCTGCATATCCTGGAAAGATCCTTGGACCAAGGAAGATACTTCTTTAGTACTTCAGGATCCTTTATGTCTACATTGGGAAGTTGTTCAAATAAGCACTGTAGATAAGAGAATGGATTTAAGCCATTTTCCTTGGCCGTTTCGATCAAACTGTAGGTAACGGCACTAGCATCTGCTCCTCTTGGAGTATTTGAAAAGAGCCAGTTTTTACGACCAATTACAAAAGGTTTGATGGAACGTTCTGCACGATTATTGCTAATCTCCAATCGTCCATCAAGAAGGTATCGTTCAAGATATTTTCTCTGTTTTAAGCTGTATCCAATAGCTTCACCCAGTTTACTTTTAGGCAGTACTAATGCCTCATTTTTTAAAACCCACGCAAAGTACGCCCCAATAAGAGGCTTTGCTTCCTCGCGGCGACGCTTTGTCCGCTCGATAGGTGGCAAATCTCGGATTTCCTGTTCAATCTGAAATAACTTGTTGCAATAGGAAAGTCCTTGGTGAATGGTAATTGCCGCGGGGCTACCTTTTGTTCCGAGGGCTTTAAGTGCCTCATCATATTTTCTCCTAGCATGTGCCCAGCAGCCTACCAGTGTAATACTTTCCTCAGGATTCTCATTATCTTCAAGCTTATGGTAACCAGCATACCCATCGGTATGAAGAAAGCCTTTAAATCCCTTCAGGAATTTCTTCGCGTAATCGCCGGAGCGCCCCTGTGTGTATTCATAAAGTACAATGGGTATATCGTCCCGACTTGTGCGATAAAGCCACATGTAGCTTTGTGCAGTGGCCTCTCTTCCAGGTTCACGCAGAACTTCAAGCACAGTTTCGTCTGCGTGTAGGACCTCTCTTTTTATCAGTTCAGCATGCATGGCTTCATAAAGAGGCTTCAGCCATGATGAGGACGCCTTGATTATCCAGTTTGCCAAAGTCTGTCTGCTCAGGTTAATACCATATCTTTTGAATTGCTGTTCTTGCCGATAGAGAGGAATCGCTTCTACATACTTGCGGCTCATGATATGGGCAAGCATGGACGGAGAAGCAAGGCTATTTCTGATTGCAGGATTGGGCATCGCGGCAGCTATGATAGGCGTTGAAAGCTCATTCTTTTCACAGCTTCTACAGGCATATACATAGCGTACATGTTCCGTGACCATTACTTGTGCCGGGATTACCTTTAGCTCTTTCCTGACTTCCTTCTTCATTTCATGTAACGTTTCTCCACATTGAGGACAGTCCATCTCCTCAACAGAAAGACGATATTCGATAGTTTCTGTAGGAAGTGGCTTTATGATTTTATCCTTATGACCTTTTTTCTTTTTCTTGCGGGCAACACAAACTTCGCCAAGATCTGGCTCTGACATGACAAATGCAGCTGATTCCGATTCTACCTCGTTGAAGAAACTCATCTGCTCGAAAGGTGAGGTGTGCTCACTTGACGGTCCGAATCGCTGCGCTCTTGACAAGCGGTACTGTTCTTCATACCAGGAAAGCCTAGAAGAAAGCTCATCCACCCTGGTGGAAAGCCTCATCACCTGCTCCTCTAATTCTTCTCTTGAAAGGGATGCTAAATCCCTTGAAATATTCACGTTTTCCATGGTTTTATTATACCATGTAGCAGTGCCAAAAACAAGAGAAAAACATACGAAAAGCATTGAAATTTAACGGTTTCTAATTCATAATACTGTGTAATTTTTATGCGGGATAAATTTCTCCATCAATAGTCCGTCAAGTAATCTGTTCAGATCATTGATAGTGACGTTAGTAGCACCTTCCTTCTGAGAAAAGGTTGGCCAGCAGAAACGTCCACGCTCACGACGCTTGTAGTAAAGCGCAAACCCGTCTTTATCCCAATGCAAAATTTTGATTTTATCCTTGTTCTTGTTACAGAAAACGAAGAGAGCACCCTGGAACGGGTCAAGTTCAAATGATCCCTGTACAATAGCCGCTAATCCATTTATTGATTTTCTCATATCAACATGACCGTAGGAAAGATAGACAGTTGTCTTTGATGGAAATCTGCGAATTGTCATATGGCTTTCATCACTTTCAGTACTTCGAAAAATTGCCTTTGATCACAGCCATTGTGAAGTTCTATGGTGAAATCACCAAAGCGGATTATCATATAGCTATCATCGTTCTTTTCTTTCTCCGGGACTTTCAAAGTAGCTACTTCTGTTCCGGCAGACATGTCCACCTTCAGCCAGTTTGTTTCTACGGTATTTGCATCTGTTTCTTTCCTGAGCTTAGCAATCCAATACCTTAGGGTGCTATACGGGATATTATGGTTTGCACACCATTCATTCTGTGTCATACCGCTTTCTTCTAGATCGCACAACCTTGAGATCCACAGCTGACGCTGCTCCTCTCTCTTATTTACATTCATTAAGCATGCTCCTCCCATTCACTAATACATATACTGTGGTTGGTTAGAAGCATTTTTTCATATTACATTGGTCTGTTCAAGGTGTGTACAATTTGACGCTTACATTGAAATTAGCGAAACAGGTGAAATAGAAAATATGAAAGAAAAACCTGAACTATCTTTTTTTACAAATACAGGTATGTACATTGTAGAGTCTAAGATTATTGAAGAACTTGAGGAAAATACAGCCATTGGATTCCCTGATATCATTGAACAATATAAGGCCAAAGGTGAGAAAATCGGAATCTATCCAATAAGTGAAAATAGCTGGATGGATATGGGACAACTAGATGAAATGGAAGAAATGCGAAGAAGGTTAGGTGCTGATTAATGATTAATACAGAGATTTGAAGTCGTAGGGTTTATATTATAAATATTAAAGTGAAAGTAAGATGTTTTTCAGCTAGCTACTTTATTACAAATAATTGTGGTATCTAGTGTATTTAAATAAAAAATAGGTTGTTTTATCTGTAAAATAGATTGTTGGGTATGGATTTGTTTGATATACGAAGTGTTGAGGTAATGGCCATATAATGTTAGGTAATTAGAAATGGGGGAGTGTGAATGACACAATTTATTGAAAGCGAGAAGAAAATGGCAAACAAAAAAGTGTTAATAATTTATAGTAGAGATATCGCAATAAATGATTCGGGAGGCTCTAGGACAACAATACAGCTTGCCAATTATATAGCTAGTAAAAATGAGTATGAGTGTTATTGTTTTTTTAAAATTATTGAAGGAAATGAAGGAAAGGTAAAGGAAGTGAGAGACACATCTTTATCTATAGATAATCTACATAGATTCATAAATGAAAAAGAAATTGATATACTTTTAGTACCTGAAGCTTATAAGTTGTCGAAATTGGCTTATGATGCAGTGGCTGGCACAGGATGTAAAATTGTTTCTGCTTTGCATAATAAACCTGGTTATGAAAGAATAGATTTCTTTACACTTCTTAAGGAATCTTTTTTATATAATGAAAAGATGATAAAAAGAATTAGAGCTTTCTTATTGATGACTGTATATCCGCTTAGTTTTTATTTGTATACAAGAAGAATAATGTTAAATATGCGAAGAGCGTACATGCTTTCAGATTATGTGGTACTGTTATCAGAGAGTTTTTTTGAACAGTTTAAAAAGGCTTATAGGGTAAGAGATAACAATAAGCTTGTTGCAATTGAAAATGCACTTTCTTTTGATGATTTTGCGACGAAAGATAATTTGAAGAATAAACAGAAACAAATCTTAGTAGTTTCCAGGTTAGACGAAAGGCAGAAGCGAATATCAATAGTGTTAAAGACATGGAGCAAGCTTTTTAAAAAATTTCCAGACTGGGAATTATTGATAGTAGGATCAGGCAGAAGTCAGAAATCGTATATAAACCTAGCTAATAAGTTAGGGTTAGAGAGATTTAAATTCTTAGGTCAAAGAAAGCCAGAATCATTTTATAGAGAAGCATCAATATTTCTAATGACTTCTGCCTATGAAGGTTGGGGGATGACATTAACAGAAGCTCAACAATATGGTTGTGTACCTATAGTAATGGATAGTTATTCAGCAGTTCATGATATTATCGATTCAGGTTATAATGGAATAATTTCTCCAAACAATGAACTTGACGAATACGTATCAAACATTAGCAAAATTATTGAAAATGAAGATCTTAGACAATCATTAGCTATGAATGGCATAAGTAGTTCGAAAAGATTTACTCATGATAAAGTCTCTGAAAAATGGATAAGATTATTTGATAAAATTATAAGTGAAAAAGAATCTTAAGTTACCATTGTTTATATCAATTTAGATCGGAGATAAAAATGAAAAAGAATATACTTTTAATTGGTGGCGGAGGCCATTGTAAATCAGTATTAGATAGTCTTCTTGAACTGAATGAATATGCAGAAATCGGAATTGTCGATAAGAAAGAAAATGTTGGCAACTCAGTGATGGGTGTTCCTGTAGTGGGATGTGATGATGATCTACCTGCTTTATTTAGAGATGGTTACAGGTATGCCTTTGTCACAGTTGGAAGTATCGGGAATCCAACTCTTCGGATAAAACTCTTCAAGCTTCTTAGTGAAATTGGTTATGAGATCCCTTTCATCATTGATAATTCAGCTAAAGTCAGTAAGTATGCAAAAATTGAACAAGGTGTGTTTATAGGGAAACAGAGTACTATTAATGCTGGAGCCCTAATTCAAAGAGGGTCTATCATAAATTCTGGATCTATTGTGGAGCATGACTGTCAGATTGGTGCCTTTTCCCACATTGCTCCAGGAGCTGTCTTAGGTGGAGAAGTAGTTGTTGGGGTGAATTCTCACGTTGGCTCAAATGCAACGGTTAAACAGCAAATTCAAATAGGCTCGAATTCGATTATTGGTATGGGAAGTGTTGTTCTACAAAATATTGATTCTCATACCGTGGCTTACGGAAATCCATGCAGGGAGGTGAAGAAACTATGAGTGTATTCGTTATTGCAGAAGCTGGTGTAAATCATAATGGAAGTTTGGAATTAGCAAAAAAACTAGTCGATGCAGCTAAAGATGCAGGGGCTGATTGCGTAAAGTTTCAGACTTTTATTTCTAAGAATATCGTTTCAAAAAATGCGGTAAAAGCTGAATATCAAAAGCAGCAAACTGAGCCAGAAGAATCTCAACATGATATGCTTAAGAAACTTGAACTCTCTTTTAATGAATTTGTCAAGCTGAATGATTACTGTAAAAGTAAAGATATTGAATTTATGTCTACGGCTTTTGATTTTGACAGCATTGATTTTTTAGATAGTTTAGAGATGGGCACTTGGAAAATTCCTTCAGGAGATATTACCAACCTACCTTATCTAATCAAGATTGCTAAACTTAATAAACCTGTGATACTTTCCACGGGTATGAGCACAATGGAAGACATAAGAAGTGCTATTAAAGCCTTAAAAGAAAATGGAGTTGCGGAACTTACAGTTCTTCATTGTACTACAGAGTACCCGACACCATTTGAAGATGTAAATTTGAATGCTATGAACACTATAAAGGAAGAATTTGGCGTAAAGGTGGGTTATTCGGATCACACTAAAGGCATAGAGGTTCCTATTGCCGCGGTTGCTTTAGGTGCTACAGTTATAGAGAAGCATTTTACCTTAGACAGAAATATGGAGGGACCTGATCATAAAGCGAGCTTAGAACCGAATGAGCTTAAAGCTATGGTTGATTCCATAAGACATATTGAACTGGCTCTAGGCAATGGAATGAAACAGCCAGCCGAATCAGAGAAGAAGAACATGGCAGTTGCTCGTAAGAGTATTATTGCAAGTAAAGACATTAAAGCGGGTGAAATTTTTACGGAAGAGAACCTTGCAGTAAAAAGGCCAGGTCATGGTATAAGTCCTATGAGATGGTTTGATGTCATAGGAAAATCTGCACCGAGAGATTTTGAAGAAGATGAGTTGATAGAGCTATGAAGAAAATAATCAGTATTCTAACAGCAACAAGAGCTGAATATGGTCTGTTGAAACCAATAATCGCAAAACTTAATACAGTTGATGAATTCGATGTAAGAATCGTAGCCACTGGTGCACATCTTTCACCAGAGTTTGGCTTAACATATCGAGAAATCGAAAAGGATGGTTTTGTTATTGATGAGAAAATCGAGATCCTTTTAAGCTCAGATACCCCATCGTCCATTTCCAAGTCAATGGGTCTTGCGATGATTAGCTTTGCTGATTATTTTGAGAAGCTAAATCCCGATTTGTTGATTGTTCTTGGTGATCGATATGAAACACTGGCTGTAGCAACTACAGCAATGAATCATAGAATTCCAATAGCTCATCTTTATGGAGGAGAAACAACCGAAGGGGCAATCGATGAGTCTATTCGTCATGCGATAACAAAGCTAAGTTATCTTCATTTTACAAGTACAGATGAATACGGAAAAAGGGTTGTTCAATTAGGAGAGAATCCAGAACGTGTATACAATGTCGGAGCAATTGGTATTGAAAATATCTTAAATGAAAAATTGCTACAAAAAGAAGAATTAGAGAATGAACTTAATATCAGTTTATCAAAACCATATGCGGTGGTTACATTCCATCCAGTAACACTTGAAAATAACAGCTCTGAGAAGCAAATTGAATCGCTTCTCGAAGTCTGTAAAGAATATACTAAATTAAATTTTATCTTCACTAAAGCAAATGCAGATGCTGAAGGTCGCATAATAAATAAGTTAATTGATAACTATGCTAGGGAAAATGAGAACATTTTTGCGTTTACATCTCTTGGCATGAGACGATATCTAAGTGCACTTAAGTATTGTTCAATGGTTATTGGAAACTCATCGAGTGGATTACTAGAAGCTCCTAGCTTTGCTATACCTACGGTCAATATAGGAGACCGCCAAAAAGGAAGGCTACAAGCAAGTAGTGTAATTAACTGTGAACCAACGCAAGAAAGTATTAGACAAGCGTTGGAGTTAGCATTAAGCGAAGAATTTGTGCAGAAAGCTAAGGTAACTGTCAATCCATATGGTAATGGAGATACATCTGACAAAGTAATTGAAGTAATAAAAGAATATCTGATTAATGATAAAATTGATCTTAAAAAAAAGTTTTACGATTGCGAGGTGAAATAGATGAATATTGTTGTGATTGGACTTGGATCAATGGGGAGAAGAAGAATTCGTTTAATCAAACAGTATAACAATTCTTATAAAATCATTGGTGTTGATTTAAATAAAGAGCGAAGAATAACATCCGAATCTGAATTTGGAATTGAAACAAGAGATAGTTTAGAGGTGGCAATAAAAAATCACAATCTTGACTGTGCAATCATTTGTACTTCACCACTATCACACAGTAAACTAATTAAATTGTGCTTAAAGAATAATCTACATGTTTTTACAGAATTAAATCTAGTTACTGATGGATATGATGAGAATATTCAACTAGCAGAAGAAAAAAATAAAGTTCTTTTCTTATCTTCGACATTCTTACATAGAGCGGAGATTAATCAAATAAAAAAGTTAGTCAAGATGCAAGATGAAAGATTGAATTATAACTACCATATCGGTCAGTATTTACCAGATTGGCACCCATGGGAGAATTATAAAGATTTTTTTGTTGGTGATAAGAGAACTAATGGTTGCAGAGAAATTTTTGCGATCGAATTACCATGGCTTATTGAGGTTTTCGGTAATGTTAAAGACATCATTGTAAGAAAAAGTAGAATCAGCTCATTAAATATTGATTATGATGACAATTACATGGTTATTCTAGAACATGAATCAGGACATAAAGGTATGCTCGCTGTTGATATAGTATCAAGAAAAGCGGTGAGAAACCTTGAAGTTTTTGGTGAAAATCTATACTTATCTTGGGATGGTTCAGCCGAAGGACTAAAAATGATGGATATTGAGAAGCGAATAGAGGAGAATATCCTATTGTATGAAAAAGTAGATCAACTCAATCAGTACAGTAAGTTTGTTGTTGAAAATGCTTACTATGATGAAATAGTATCTTTTTTTAACGTGATATCTAACAATATTGAACCTATTTACGATTTCGAGAAAGACAAAATAATACTCGATTTAATAGATAGAATTGAGGCCTAACTATGCAAAGAAGATATAAAATAGGAATGATTGGTTTAGGCTCAATAGGAAAAAGGCATCTAATTAATATAGATAAGGTCCTTAGAAGCAGAGACGTTGAATATTCTATAGATGTGATTAGAAGGAAAAACAGTAGGGCTTTGGATGAATCGTTAAGCGAGCTTATTTCTAATGTATATATAGAACATGAACATATTCCCGATGACTATGATGTTATATTTATTACCAATCCGACTCATCTACACTATGATACAATAAAAGAATTTTGCCATAAGGCAAAAAATATGTTTATTGAAAAACCAGTTTTTGATAAAACATCTTTAAATATATCAGATTTATCATTGGACACAAAGGGCATTTATTACGTTGCATGTCCTTTAAGATATACTGAGGTTATCCAGTATGCAAAAAATAAGATTGATTTGAATTCGGTATACAGTGCAAGAGTGATTTGTTCCAGTTTTTTACCAGATTGGAGACCGGGGTTAGACTATCGAGAAACATATAGTGCACACTTGGACCAAGGCGGTGGCGTATCAATTGACCTTATACATGAGTGGGATTACATGATGTATTTATTTGGGAAGCCTAAACAAGTTTTAAATTTTCGGGGCAAATTTTCTAGGTTAGAAGTAGACAGTGATGACTTATCAGTTTACATAGCTGAATATGAGAAGATGCTAGCTGAAGTACATCTAGACTACTTTGGACGAAAGCCAATAAGAGAATTACAACTCTTCACTGCAGATGAAACTATAGTTGCTGATATTATAAACAGTGAAATTCGATTTTTGAATGAAAATAAAGTCATTCAATTTAGTGAAGATAGAAATTCTTATCAATTTAAGGAAATTGCAAACTTCTTTGATGTTTTAGAAGACAAAGCAAATAATGAAAATGATGTTTATACAGCTTTAGCTACATTAAAAATTGCAAAGGAAGGTAAACTTTAATGAAGATATTATTTACAATATGTGGTAGAGCAGGTTCAAAAGGAATAAAGAACAAGAACCTAAAAGAGTTCTTAGGTTATCCTTTGCCGTTTTATACTGTATCAGTAATTGATTTGTTTATAAAGAATAATAAACAATACGATTGTGATATTGTTTTAAATACTGATAGTGATGATTTAATTGACCTATTCAGAAATAAATTGACGATACCAATCCATATTGTTAAAAGAGAGCCTAGACTTGGCGAAGATAATACACCAAAAGTTCATGTAATCCAAAACAGTTATACGGTACTCAAAGAACGACTGAAGGAAGATTATGATTTAGTTGTTGACTTAGATATTACCTCACCATTAAGAACCTTGAAAGATCTTGAAACTTTGGTAGAAAAAAAGCTTAACTCAGATGCTGATGTGGTTTTTTCTGTAACAGACTCACGAAGAAATCCGTATTTCAATATGGTGATGAAAACTGCGAAGGGGTATGAACGTGTTATCAAGTCGAACTTCAACGCAAGACAAGAAGCACCAGAAATCTTTGATATGAATGCTTCTATGTATGCTTATTCCCCAGAATTTCTTGAGAGCGGTAAAGGAATTTTTGAGGGGAAATGTGATGTCATTAAAATGATGGATACAGCAGTACTCGATATTGATCATGAAATTGATTTCGAACTTATGTCCGTGATTGCAAAATATCAGTTTGTTAAGAATACAGAAATGAAAATAATACAAGAGAATATTAGAATAATAATATTAGGATAATTTTTTACGATACAATAATTAATAATATTAATGTTTATTCTCAATCAAGGAGAATTAAGTAGATGAAAAAAACTGCTCTAATTATTATGGTGATAACTTTTTTATCAAAAGTATTTGGTTTTGCTCGTGATATAGTTCTGTCTTATTTCTATGGAGCTACTAATATAACTGATGCATATCTAATTTCTCAAACTATACCCAGTGTAATATTTGGTTTTCTTGGTGTAGCGATAACTACCGCTTACCTACCTATCTTAAGTAGAGTAAGATCTAATCTTGGTGAAAAACAAGCATCTTTGTATACTAGCAAATTAATAAATTTTTTTATGATAGCAATTACATTTATTTTTGTTTTGGGGATTACATTTACAGAACCTCTAGTCAGGATATTTGCATATGGATTCACAGGTGAAACTTTTGAAATTGCCAAAGAGTTCACAAAAATCGGATTAATCGGGATGTATTTAACTACTTTAATTTCAATTTTCCGTTCATACCTTAATGTTAAAGAAAAATTTCTTGTGCCAGCGTTAATTGGAATTCCATTTAATCTTGTTATTATTATATCTATTGTATTATCTTCCAGAACTAACTATCGAGTACTTGCAATTGGGACACTGGCTGCATTAGCATCACAGTTATTATTCTTGATTCCGTTCATAAAAAAAGAAGGTTTTAAATACAAATTAATATTTGATACAAAAGATATCAATTTGAGAAAGACTTTTTTTGTTGCATTGCCTGCTATATTGGGTACATCGGTAAATCAAATTAATATTTTAATAGATCGAACAATAGCATCAACGCTCGCTGTTGGCGGTATTTCTGCGTTAAATTATGCAAACAGATTAAATGTTTTTATTGAAGGATTATTTGTTACATCTTTGATTACTGTTATGTATCCGACTATATCAAATTTAGCAAGTAGAAACGATATGAAAAAATTGAAAGAAATAATCGCTGAATCACTGAATATAGTTAATATCTTTATTATTCCAATTGTAATAGGAGCTATGATATTTACAAAAGAAATTGTAAGTTTGCTTTTTCAAAGAGGATCCTTTGATGTTAATGCTCTAGAAATGACAACTTATTCTTTACTATTCTACTCTATAGGTTTGATTGGGATTGGAGTAAGAGAAACATTATCTAGAGTATTTTATTCATTGCAAGATACAAAAACTCCAATGTTAAATGGTGCTATTGGAATGATAGTTAATATAATACTTAATTTTATTTTTTCTCGATTATTAGGTATTGGAGGGCTTGCATTAGCAACATCAATATCTGCAATATTCACATCGTTGTTGATGCTAATCAATTTACGTAAAAAGATAGGCCCATTCGGAATGAAGCAAATCAGTATTTCATTCCTAAAAATCCTATTTGCTTCATTGGCTATGGGCGGATTAGCTAAACTGAGCTTTAATTACTTAACAGCTTCTTTATCTCAGAACCTCTCGCTTCTAATGGCGATCGGTGTTGGAGCGGTGTCATATTTTGTAATTATCTACTTTATGAAAATTGAAGATGTTGACGTAATTGTTGGAGCGATTAAGAAGAAGCTTGGAAAAGGAATAGCAAAATAGATAAATAATAAAGCCCTAACACCGTTTAGGGCTATTTCAACATAGAAGGAGGTCTTAACCAAATATGAAAGTACGCAAAGCAGTCATACCAGCAGCTGGCCTTGGAACGAGATTCTTACCAGCTACAAAGGCTATGCCAAAGGAAATGCTTCCTATAGTAGATACACCTACAATTCAATATATAATACAAGAAGCAATAGATAGTGGGATTGAAGAAATTCTTATAATAACAGGAAAAAGTAAGAGGGCAATCGAGGACCACTTCGATAAAAATGTTGAGTTGGAACTGGAACTTGAGAAAAAAGCCAATGAAGAATTATTGAAAGTGGTTAGAGACATTACCGATCTTGTCGATATCCACTACATAAGACAAAAAGAAGCCAAAGGATTAGGACATGCTATCTACTGTGCAAAGACCTTTGTAGGCAACGAGCCATTTGCCGTTATGCTTGGTGATGATGTTGTATATAATGAGGGTAAACCATGCCTTAAGCAGATGATCGATGTTTATGATCAGTATAAGACGAGCGTGTTAGGCGTTCAAACCGTTAAAGATGAAGATGTTTGTAAATATGGAATCGTTGACGGTGAGAGGGTTGAAGATAGAGTCTACACCGTTAAGGGGCTGGTTGAGAAACCAGCTGTAGATGAAGCACCATCGAATGTTGCTATCCTAGGAAGATACATCATCAACCCAGGTATCTTTGATATTCTAGCAGAAACTAAGCCAGGAAAAGGTGGAGAGATTCAGCTGACGGATGCTTTGAAAGAACTAGCACTTCAAGAAGATATGTACGCTTATGATTTTATTGGCAAAAGATACGATGTAGGAAATAAGCAGGGATTCCTTGAAGCTACTGTTGAGACAGCTCTTAGAAGAAGTGATTTGAGAGATGAGTTCTTACAGTATTTGGTGAAAGTAGTAGAGAAGGAAGTTGGATCTTTGGCTGAGGTTGCTGCTGGGAGAGAAGAATAAGAAAATAAATCCTGAATGTTATTGCGTTTCGCAAGGTTGTTTTCCTTAGTGTAAAATTAGAATGGGAAAAATAAAGGGAACAAAAAAATAAGAGTGACCTCATATGTTATGATGTTAATTGCAACAAAACAAAAATAACGGAGGCACTCTTATGAATAATAGTATAACTGAAATTGCAAAATTAATCACTAAAAGCTTTGAAGAAAATTTTGAGAAATTATTGACAGAAAAAAAGGATATCTCAGAATTTGTTATTGAAATAAAAAAAGCGCTAGACAAATTAGGAACCATATTAATTGCAGAAGCATTGGAAATGCTAGACTCACTGGTAAAAAATGATTCAAGAAGAAAGCAGAGCTGGCATGTCCAGGAAAAATCTGCTCCCAATACCCTTGCCACGATATTCGGAGAGGTACATTATCGCAGAACATATTACAAACATAAAACCAAAAAAGAGTACCGATATTTGTCCGATGAACTAGTGGGAATCGAAGCTTACGACAAGATGGATGTATCACTGAAAGCCAGGTTGATTGAAGAAGCAATTGAAACGCCGTATTCAAGAAGCGGAAAAAAAGCAGCCCAGTCACTGGAATTGACCAGGCAAAGCGTGATGAATTCCATTAGAGAACTTGGCCCCGTTGATAACAGTGCTGTGGCCATAAAGAAAGCAAAGGCAACGCCAAAGATCCTGTACATAGAAGCAGATGAAGACCATGTAGCTCAGCAATCAGGAGGATGCGCGGAGCCTAAGCTTGTGTATGTCCATGAAGGCAGAAAACAAGTTAGCAAAGACAGGTGGGAGCTTCAAAATATAAGGTATTTTGGGGGAATGTACAAAGAGACAGAAGAACTCTGGAACGAGGTAGCAGACTACATATATCAGACCTATGATTACGAAAAGATAGAGAAAATATATTTATCTGGGGATGGAGCAGGATGGATAAAAAAGGGTTCGTTGCAGATAAATAAAAGCATATATGTACTAGATAAATATCACCTTAGCAAGGCAATAAAGAAAGCAGGCGCACACATTGAAAATGCTGAAAGGGAGATATGGTGCGCCATCAAAGATGAAGATAAGGAACACCTTAAAATAGTATTTGACACAATCATAGATGCTACAGAGTCAGAAGCCAAGATAGAAGCCGTAAAGGATTCAAGAAGATATATATTAAACCATTGGGAAAGCTTGAAATACCATTACTATGATGATTATGTAGGTTGCAGCGCAGAAGGACATATTAGCCATATTTATTCAGATCGACTAAGTTCTAGGCCTTTGGGATGGAGCTGGGAGGGGGTCGACCAAATGGCAAGGCTGAGAGTGTACAAGGCAAATGGGGGTAGCATCTTTGATATTACGCTGAAAAAGAAGCAGGAAAGAAGGAGAAACCAAAGGGTTAAAGACCTTGACCTGCAGGTCAGAAAAAGGCTTAAAAAGGCTAGCGGGGAAACATTTGATAACCTTCCAGCCCTTAATGCTGGAAAGCGTTCTCAACTTGCGTTAGCATTACGAGGACTCAGGGGAATTTAATATTTGTTTACTAACAATGGGGAAACTCTTATTTTATTTTTCCCATTCTAACTTGACGCTATCGTTGTTTTCTTAGGATTTGGTCAACTGAAGTTTATCATATATAATGGAAATAAATATTTATCAATCAAGAATTGGGGAGGCGTTAATTATGGCAAGATGTACTGCGCCAGTAAGAGGACATCGTACAGCTAGTGCGGCAGCTGCTTGTCCTGCATGTGGTGGCCGCTATAATAGTTACAGCAACTACAGAAGTAGCAGTTATTACTCTGGATCATCTAGTTATTCGTCAAATAATAGCGGGAGCAAAGTAAGCAGTTCAAAACCGAGTTGGTCACCAGCAAGTTCTTCTGTAGTATACACACCTGCAGAGACACGAGCACTCAGACCTATCCGTCAAAGTGTTGAGAATCGACCGCCATCAACTGATAGAAGAGACGTTTTTTTGTGCCATGCATGGGATGATAGGAAAAATGCTGCTAAGGAGTTACACGACTATCTTGAATCAAAAGGTGTTACTGTATGGTTTAGTGAAAAAGATGTAGCACTTGGTACATCGTTGCTTCGAGAGATTGATAAGGGACTTGCGAAATCACGTGTTGGAATAGTTCTAGTTACTCCTGCGTTGTTGAACCGTCTTAAAGGAGAAGGGATTGCAGATAAAGAACTTTCAGCACTTCTTGCACGAGATTTACTTGTTCCCATTGTACATAATACATCTTATGAAGAACTTCGCGAGGTCAGCCCACTACTTGGTTCTAGAAGTGGACTTAGTACTGCTGAAGACTCGATGGAAACTGTAGCTATTAAACTCTCTGAATTGGTTACTCTTTAGTTCAGTCAGTATTCCGATAGGCTGACAGGCGAAAACAATTTCTTGGGTTAAGCATTTAGTATCATATGCTCACTGACGTGAAATGGATGGATAGTTTACACTATTTCGTTAATGTAGGGTGGCAAGTCTCCCCAAGTCCCCAAGAAAGTATTCCTCCACATAGGGGGATGGGCATCTATACAGATTAACTAGATAGCCATGATCAGTTTGACATCCCAGATAAGCAGTGAATGAGAACGGGCATTTTTACTTGCAGAGATGTCCGTTTTATTAGAAGATAAGTTTACAGAATATTGTATTAATGGTTGTGGTGAGAGGGTGAGTAACATGGACGTAGATGAATATAGAAATATGATTAGCGATTTTTCAGACTTACCACTATTTGATGAAAAGTATAGCTTCTATTATGATGAAACCGGGAATGTTCGTAAGTTTAGATTGACAGAGAATGGTGTGAATGCAGAAGAAGGCATTGCTAATGATTTCATTCTCGGCGGTGTGTTATTCAAGGGCGATACTCCCCCATGCGATGTAGACAAGTTGTTTGATGGACTTAAAATCAATGCATCAGAAATTAAGTTTAGGACTTTAGCCGGAAGAGGAGCTGATTTCTGGACAGCTATAGGCAAGAAACCAATTCAGCAATTTCTTTCATGGCTTGACAGTAGCGGACTCTATGTCCATTATGCTACGTTAAATAATATGTACTTTTCTGTCGTAGATATAGTTGATTCCCTATTTGCTGCCCAGCCTCAGTTCAACTTCGGATTAGAGTGGGCACAAGCTTTGAAGGCCAGTTTACATAGATTTGTTATAAACCATATGGATGAGATCCTTCCAATACTCCATGGCTACAATTATCCAAGCTTAGATAAAGAAGATATTAAGAATTTTTGTTATGAGCTGAGCGATCTCATACAATCTTATGGTGACGAAGATTTCTATCTAGAGAATTTCCGGCAATTACTGAAAGCAAATGGACGTAAGGGCGAGCTAGTCTTTATAGAAGATAACACGCCTGGTTTATTAGTGGAGGAATATTTTGGACTAAGAGATGGTAGGTGTGCATTTTATAAAGATTCCCTGCATTATTTTGATGAAGAAGCTGAGGCAGAATTAGCCTTAAAAAATACGATCTACACTTTAAAAGGTGAGAAGCTGTCCAATTTCAAGTTCATTAATTCCAAGAATGAGCGACTGATACAGATATCTGATGTTTGGGTGGGATTGCTCGGAAAGTTATTTGCAGAGTTAGATCAGTTTGCGCCAGAAATGATTATAAGCAAAATGGAATCACTTACTCAGGAGCAGAAGGAATGCATTCGGGTAATCAACTCTTTAATAGACCGATCTGAAAGACTTCACAGGGGATTGATTCAGAGTGTGAATAGTATTGAGATGGTGCAGTACAGAGGATCGTTATTGGCGTTGATGGATAAGTTGATTTGATACCCGTGTTGTCATAACAGTATCCAACATGAATTATGAAGGAGTTAGAGCTATTGATAGATGTTTGGAGGAGAATCATGGTAGAAAAAGTAAAGGAATACCTTGCGAAGGACAACTCAATTATAGTATTTGATACAAATGTATTTCTCAATCTATATGAATATTCACCACATGTTTCTGATTTTTTTATTGAGTTAATTTCATATATCAAAGATAAAGTGGTAGTTACTTCAACTGTAAAAAGAGAATTTTATAGAAATCATAAAAGCTGTTATCACAGACAGAAAAAGAAATTTGAAAACGTACCTCATCAACTGAAGAAAAGTACTGAGAGTACTAAAACTTATAATGTCCACATAGGGTTGGACACAAATTCTAGAAAATAAGTTATAATGCATCTATGAGTAGAACGAGAAGAACTTGGTCCGCCCAAGAAAAAGCAAATATAGTATTAGAAATTCTTCGCGAGGAATCAACTCTTGCAGAGATTTCAAAAAAGTATGATATAGCCCAACCGGTATTGAGCCGGTGGAAAGCCGATTTCATCAATAACATGCCCTCTGTCTTTGCTAAGAAGGGGGAGGATATTGATAAAATACAGAAAGAGCATGAGGAGGAAAAGGAGACCCTTATCAAAAAAATCGGTGAGCTTTCCATGGATGTCGATTACTTAAAAAAAAAGCACGAACAGGTCTCACAAATGAGGAGAAAAAAGCGCTGATTGAATTTTCAGGGTCAAAGCTTACCATTCGTCATCAATGCGAATTGCTAGGACTTCCAAGGTCAACAGCATATTATACGCAAGCTGAAATCAAGCCTTCCCAGGATGAAATTGACATTAAAAATGCGATTGACCAAATACATTTCAAGGAACCTTCCTATGGGGTACGAAGAATCAAAAACGAATTAATTAAGCTTGGCTTCAAAGTTGGAAGGCGACTTGTTAAACGGTATATGCAGGAAATGGACATAGAGGCCTTCTATCCTGGCCCCAATCTAAGCAAGCGAGCCAAGATGGCCAAGACCTACCCTTATTTGTTGCGCCATCTGTCCATTGAACGCCCTAATCAAGTGTGGTCTATCGACATATCGTACATAGGAACACCCACTGGGTTTGTATATATCACAGCCATTATCGACTGGTATTCGAGATTTCTAATCGGTTATTCCATCAGTAATACACTTCAGGTAGATAGTATCACACGCGTTGTAAAAGAGGCTGTCCAAAGGTATGGAGCACCTGAAATCATTAACAGTGATCAAGGGTCCCAGTTTACATCAAATGAGTATATCCAGCTCATCAAGAGCTATGAAAAAACAAAAATCAGCATGGATGGAAAAGGCCGTGCAACAGACAACATTGCCATCGAACGCTTTTTCAGATCATACAAGTGGGAACGCCTCTACCTAATGTATCCAGAAACTGTTTCGGAGGTAAAAGCCCTGACGAAAGAGTACATTAATCACTACAATTATGAAAGAGGGCATCAAAGCTATGATTACAAAACACCAGCAGAAATCTACTTTGGCTTTGTTGCTAATGCAGCTTAAATCAGGAAAGGAGTCATAACTAAGAATTTCTAAATTTGTGTCTTGACAAGCGTGCACATTATAACTAAGCTGCTTAAGCAAATTGATATATGGGAAAAATTTAAGTTTCCAAACATCGAATCACTTAGAACCTTAATCGAAGAAAGATTAACCGGTTTAGAAACTGCATTTGATGAGTATGTTGAGGAAAATGATATTTTTCAAGAAATAAATGATAATTTCTTAAACGAAGATAAAATATTGAATCTATTGGAAGAACTCATTAAGAGCGATAAATTAATGAAAGAGGTCTCCGTTGATGAAATATATGAAATATGTGAAAAGGGCAAAAATCGATATAAGAGCAAGACTCCTCCTGGATTCATGGATGATAAAGACAAAGATGGGGTAGATAAATATAACGACCTTATAATTTGGAGTGAGGTTATTAAGTATTGTAAAGAAAAATCTTTGGATTTGATCTTTGTTACAGATGATTTAAAGGATGATTGGTGGATAAATAATGATAGCATGAAATTTGAATTCCATCCCCAATTAGTTCAAGAATTTGAGAAAGAAACTAATAGGGAAATTTTAGGGCTAAATTCTTATGACCTATTCAATTACATCTCAAATATCATAGGAGTAGTTATCCCAGATGAAGTTGCAGGAGTATTACAGTATAGTGTTGACGGATATATTAAGGGAATTTTTGAAGAATATGACTTGGATGAGCTATTGCTATCGGAGCTACAGTATTCTGAAGATCAGTATGTTGATACCGATACATTAACTAATTATGAAGGGAGTATCGAGTTTGAAGATGAAATAAATAGTCTTTCTCCTCTATCTTTTTCATTTGAAGGATTTGAAAATGATAAAGCAATTTATACAGTTGATTTAGAAATAAAAATTGATGCAATAACGAGAAGCTATTGGGGCAAAGATGAAGATACCAAAGAAGTAATATATTCAGATACGTATTATTCACACAGTCTTTCCGGGAACTTGACTGTTAAAATAATCCGAAAAGTTGATACCTACTTAGAGGATCTGATTCATGATCATTCAATTAATGAAATTCAGATTATCAGTGGGAACCTCAAAGAGCATTCATCATATTCTTCTGAGGACTTATGTGTTGAATGTGGAAAGAATATTGGTCAAATTTATTTTAGAAATCAGGGGATGGTATGTGACAACTGTGCAGTAGGTGACGAGAATGGTGACATATGCCCAAGCTGCGGTGAGAAAGTTCCTCATGACTTAATGGCGGGCAATGGTTTCTGTATCAGATGCACTAGAGAAAACGATGATTTATGATTTTAGCAAAGGAGGCCTCAAGTCATGGACAAACACACCTTCAAAGGCACTATAATTTCAATCCAACCACGGATCCGTCTAACAAGGTCCTTCGATGAAGCCTCCCATACATACCTGGGCTATGCAATCACCTTAGACGGAGAGATAGACGAACAAAACACCACCTTCTCCATCGGAATCGGTAAAGCAGCTCAAGCCAAACATCAATTCAAAGTGAATGATATCATCAGCGGAGAATGCGTTCCAGTGCCGGATACTGACACTGAACCTACTGAATACTATAAAGTCTCTAAGCTTAAACTCATCACCCGAAGCACCACCATCTCTAACACATCATCACCCTGGGAACTGGTGCCGCCGGAGCTGGATGTTTACAGAGAAAGAGGACATCGCAGGCTGGCAGCCAGGACATATGAGGTTTTCTGTAGTAGCTGCATGTGGGGAGCTAGGATGCCAGTTGAGATAATTATTGATAATTGGAATCCAAGAGGTAAGAAGAAGTACCGGTTCGAGACTTTCTGTTATGGTCCACTTAATTGCAAGCTGTATAAGGCAGGTCCTAACCGGAAGGTGGAAGGCCGGAACGGTATGGTATATGTCGAGGAAGATTGGGTTGATGCTATGAATGTGGAGCATAGGGATCCAGACGAATAGGAAGCGATAGAAGAAACGGAGGGATAAGAATGGGATTATTTGACTTTCTCAAGAAACGAAACAATAAAAACAAACAGGTTAGCAAATCAAATAATAAGAAGGATTTCGATATCAGCTCTATGATAAGCATTAAAACAGAGATCATAAATAACCCATCTGAGCCTGATGTTATTCCTGTTGAGAAGATAATTAAAGGCATGAAACCAAATGAAGTAGGCTTATACCCACATGAAATACTTCTACTTTCTTATGCACCCAAATACTATCTTGAAGGCAATTCTTATCCTGGATTCTGGTGGTATAAGTACGGTGTTAAAGACGTTGATAAGTGCTTGATTTCATTAAAAGATAGAGGCTTTCTCCAAATTGGATCCCTGCGATCGGCAATAGAAAAAGAAACAGCTGCTGTGCTAAAGGATGTATTAAAAGACAATGGATTAAAAGTCTCAGGCAAGAAGGCTGAGTTAGTTCAGCGCCTCATCGATGAAGTGTCTGAGGAAAAGTTAAATGACATATTTACAAAGCGTACATATGACCTAACCGATGCAGGAAATGAAATCCTAAAGAAAGAAGATTATATTCCTTATATTCATCGACATGGGATTGAAGATTTGGATATCTGGTCATTGAGTGAAAAGGTTAAGAATAGAAAACCAGGACTTTCATTCAGAGATGTTATTTGGGGATATCTAAATGAAAGAAGTATGATCCACATTAAGAACAGTGATTTTGGATTATATAGAAATTGCCGCTTTTCAATGTCTGAATTTGTAAAAGAAGAAGGAAAGCTCGATAACGCCTTTTCTCTTTTATCAGAGGTTATTCGGTATGATTTAAGCGGATTATCAAATGGTTTTAGTATGCAATTTATGGACATCTATGCCGATGGATATTTTCCATACAAAAATTGGATTGTTACGATGGCTCCGGGAATAACCAGCAGAGTTGTTGATTATCAGGAGAAAAAAGGCTTATCTGATGATGAATTAAAGAGTAAGCTGTTAGAAGAGATGGATAGAATTCAATTACCATTCAGTTTATTTGTAGCGGAAGAATGTGCTGACATTGTTCTTATGGAAATACACAAGGATGAAGAGGGCCTTGAAAAACTTTATAATAAAGCGAAGAGGCGCTTCAAAAAAGAGTATGGTATCAAATGATGCCTAATTGAGTGGGAGGTGCCGCCAACAATGATCATACCAATTAAAACAGATGCTAATATAACTGTAGATGAAATGGACATCACAGAAACCAGTTTCAAGTCTTTAAATCTTAAAGAATCGCATATCGAAGAGTTCATAAGGACGAATATAGAACTTCTTCTAACCGACGAATCCCTCTTAATTATTGGAAGTCAGGTCACCAATAGTGAAAAGGGTAGAAGCGATCTTACTGCTATTGATGAAAACGGAAATCTTGTTCTTATCGAGATTAAGCGTGATGTTGAGGATATTAAGGCCAGAAAAGAAGAGTTAGAGTTTCAGGCCATCCGTTATGCAGCGGCTATGCAAAAATCAAAACACTGGAAGAACTGGTGGAAAAGATATTTGCCCCATATGTTACGAGGTATACTCATGAATTTGATCTTGGCGGTCTGACACCTCACGAAAAGGCTACGAGAATCTTAGAGTCTTTTCTTGAAAAGAACAATGCCATGAAGACATTTAATAAGAAGCAAAGAATTATTTTGATCGCTTCGTCGTTTGACCGTCAAACCGAATCGGCAGTCGCTTGGCTCATTGCCAATCATGTAGATATCAGCTGCTTTACTTTGAAGCCTCTAAAGGTTGGCGGAGGATTGTTCTTAGAGATAAATAGATTACTCCCACCACAGCTGCTTGAAGATTTTTATGTTGAAATTAGTGAGAAGAAGACTGCTGAGGTTAGGACCGAAGGTGCTACCGGCATTACTAGAACCTATCTGCCAAGAATGGATAAGTTGTTTGAGTGGGAACTTCTTAAAGCAGGAGATACAGTTGTTATTAAGAACTTTGACGATTCTGATGCTGTTGTAAAAGACACTAAATCTGTTGAGTTTCATGGTGAAGTCATGACATTTAATAACTGGGAGAAAAAGTTTGTGTTTGGCAATACCAAAATGCAACTTTTGGCAATTAAAAATGCAATTACCAGTCCTAACCTGGATTACTTCATCAATGAATTTGTCATACGGTAGCTTTTCCCTGTAAATATCAGCATGTGTGAATGATGTACGAGTCTATCGACTATTGCAGCTGTGAGCTTTTCATCAAACAGGAAGCCTTTCCACCTGCCAAATTCAATATTAGTTGTGATGATAACGCTTTTAGTCTCATAGCACGATGAAATGATGTCAAATAACAGCCTGGCTCCCTCTTGATGAAGGGGAAGGTAACCCCATTCATCAAGTATCAACAGGTCAGCTTGGTGGATTTTTTTGTGTACCTTAGCAACTTTCTTCATATCGCCTGATTCAAGCTCATTGATTAAGTCGTGAACACGGTAAAACACAGCTTTCTTGCCCTGATTGATTGCCTTAACTCCAAGAGCCACAGACAAATGGGTCTTGCCGGTTCCAACTGATCCGTAAAGTATCAGATTCTCTTTCTTTTCAAGAAAGGATAAGGATTCAACATTGTGGAGCTGTAGGCCTTCCGGAAATCTGATTTGTGAAAAATCATACACTTCAAGGGATTTTAATACTTGGAACCCTGCATTGTTTAGGTTTCTGATTCGTCTTTTTTGCTCACGGTCTTCATGGAGTTCCTTTAGTAGCTTGAGAAGAAACTCTTCTTGACTCTGGGCTTTGATTGCTGGATAGATTTCCATGAGGCTATTTGATAGCTTTAGTTTTCTTTGATATTTGCTAATCTCTTCCCTCATTGATAACCACCTCCCATAAGTATGTCGTATTGTGATGTATCGACTTCATAAAGAGGCAAATCTGAAGGAAACTGGATTGAACTATCATAGATTATGCTGTTTTCCTTGAGTCTCTTGTATGTCACTGCTATGGCTTCAGGTGATTTGCAATCATGCTTTGTTGTTTCTCTTAGAACCCTATCTGCATAATCCATATCGTCTTCAAGGAGTATCATTTTTAAAATATCAAAGGCCTGTTTAAAGGAATCCTTATCTAGGGATTGAAGGTAATCCTGCCATGAATCTGGCAACAGAGAGTAGTATAATGTGCACGCTTGTCAAGACACAAATTTAGAAATTCTTAGTTATGACTCCTTTCCTGATTTAAGCTGCATTAGCAACAAAGCCAAAGTAGATTTCTGCTGGTGTTTTGTAATCATAGCTTTGATGCCCTCTTTCATAATTGTAGTGATTAATGTACTCTTTCGTCAGGGCTTTTACCTCCGAAACAGTTTCTGGATACATTAGGTAGAGGCGTTCCCACTTGTATGATCTGAAAAAGCGTTCGATGGCAATGTTGTCTGTTGCACGGCCTTTTCCATCCATGCTGATTTTTGTTTTTTCATAGCTCTTGATGAGCTGGATATACTCATTTGATGTAAACTGGGACCCTTGATCACTGTTAATGATTTCAGGTGCTCCATACCTTTGGACAGCCTCTTTTACAACGCGTGTGATACTATCTACCTGAAGTGTATTACTGATGGAATAACCGATTAGAAATCTCGAATACCAGTCGATAATGGCTGTGATATATACAAACCCAGTGGGTGTTCCTATGTACGATATGTCGATAGACCACACTTGATTAGGGCGTTCAATGGACAGATGGCGCAACAAATAAGGGTAGGTCTTGGCCATCTTGGCTCGCTTGCTTAGATTGGGGCCAGGATAGAAGGCCTCTATGTCCATTTCCTGCATATACCGTTTAACAAGTCGCCTTCCAACTTTGAAGCCAAGCTTAATTAATTCGTTTTTGATTCTTCGTACCCCATAGGAAGGTTCCTTGAAATGTATTTGGTCAATCGCATTTTTAATGTCAATTTCATCCTGGGAAGGCTTGATTTCAGCTTGCGTATAATATGCTGTTGACCTTGGAAGTCCTAGCAATTCGCATTGATGACGAATGGTAAGCTTTGACCCTGAAAATTCAATCAGCGCTTTTTTCTCCTCATTTGTGAGACCTGTTCGTGCTTTTTTTTTAAGTAATCGACATCCATGGAAAGCTCACCGATTTTTTTGATAAGGGTCTCCTTTTCCTCCTCATGCTCTTTCTGTATTTTATCAATATCCTCCCCCTTCTTAGCAAAGACAGAGGGCATGTTATTGATGAAATCGGCTTTCCACCGGCTCAATACCGGTTGGGCTATATCATACTTTTTTGAAATCTCTGCAAGAGTTGATTCCTCGCGAAGAATTTCTAATACTATATTTGCTTTTTCTTGGGCGGACCAAGTTCTTCTCGTTCTACTCATAGATGCATTATAACTTATTTTCTAGAATTTGTGTCCAACCCTATGTGGACATTATACAAAGTCAACTTGGGCTTCGCCTCCTGGGTGGTTAAGGAGAAGGTAAGCATCATCTGAACCAAACACCTTTACTTTTTCTTCCTTGACTAGGTTTCGTACGGTTCTCTCTGAGACTGTTAAAATCTCAGGGTGCTCCTCTTTTAACCGGTCATAGACCTTCTTTGCAGTGTGCCTTTGTTTGTAATGTCTTGACTTATCCTCAGTTAACCACTTGTTGATGAGGGTCTTAATACATCAGCCCTGTTTGGCCTTTTGGCTTTATGGTGTTTCTGGTTAAAATTATCCATTTCAACATATTTCTTAATGGTGCGATAGTTCTTTCCGGTCATTTTATTAATTTCAGAGTAGGTTTTACCTTCCAAAAAGAACAGTTCTCGGATATAATTTACTTGTGTAATTGTCAGCACTTCCTTTCCTCCCCTATAAGCTTAGTCACTTAGTAGGGTATATTGTTAGGTTTGTACTGGCAATTACTTTTTGTATTTTTGGCTGCCGTCTATTGTACTATTAGATTACCATAAACACATAATCCATATGGGATAATGAGCTTAGTACAGATAGAGGTCGTCGGTTTCCTCCTTGAAGTTTTTCTTCCTTAAATAGAGTGACGCCTCTACTTTACAGGCTTATACGAATGAGCTGGATGATGGATTCTCATCGCATATCGCACAAGGTTGTATGCTGTAAAGACTCGAGGTTCTGACTTTTGTAACTGCTAAAATAAACTTAACATATTTCGCTAAATAAGAATGAACAGTATTCTCCAAATAATTCCTTTCCTGTATGATAGAATTGGAAAATAGTTTGCTAAAGAAGCATTCTCTTTTCAAATCAGACAATTGATAACCCAGATTTGTTTTATTGAAAAGCAAATTTCTTCTTTAGAAGATGAAATTGATTCCCTAATGAAGGAGTTTAATTCACCTATTACAACTATCTGTGGAATCGGCCCAACACTTGGAGCCATCATTCTTAGTGAACTAGGTGATATTAATCGTTTTTCTGATCCTTCCAAGATTGTTGCATATGCTGGTCTTGATGCATCAGTCAAACAGTCAGGTGATTTTACTGGTACTAAGACTCGGATCTCTAAAAGGGGTTCGCCCTATCTTAGAAGAGCCATTTGGACAGCTGCCACAATAGCCTCTTTCCATGATCCTGTATTATCTGCATACTATCAAAAGAAACGCTCTCAGGGGAAAGCCCACGGAACTGCTATTGGTGCTGTATCAAGGAAATTAGTCAATATTATTTATGCAGTTCTAAAAACTAACGAACCTTACTCGCCAAGACCTTAATTACATCCAAATCCAACAAAGGGGCATAGCCTCTATTTTGTCTTGCACAAAAACCTATTCGAATTTTCAATGTTCATTTTCCTAATTTTTTTCAAATTCTTATTGACTCTTTATAGCTGGTCTATTTAGGAAGTAAAGATGTGTAATACATATGTTATAAAATGAAAGAAATGGAAGGGATTTGATTCCTGCCATTTCTTTCACTTCGTTTTATTCTATTTTATCAAGAGGCCTTCTTAATATGATATTTATGGCGAGACCTGTGCCCAGTAGTCCGTAATACATAGGCATGACGGACACGGTACTATCGTTTACAAGTCCCGCAATCATGAAACCACAGATTCCCAAGAATACACCAGCCCCTGCATAGGACAGGAAAATTTCAAATCGGCTATTCCAGATAAGTCGGATGCTTTGAACGATATATATGATTGCCAAGGCAAGGAATGCAAGTAACGATAATCCTCCAGTGCCTACAGCAATGCCCATATACATATTATGGGGTTTATCAACAATAATGTTTATATTATTAGTAAAAGAGTCCGCATTATATTTCCCCACATAATCTTCATGTGGGAAGTAAATGCAATAGGTATCTGCACCATAACCAAGAAGTAAAGTATCATTCATCATTGGTATTGTTCTGGACCAGATATATCCACGGCCGGAACCGAAGGACTGGTTATCTTCCCAACCTACTGTAGGAACCTTGTGAAGGTCTACTAAAGCACCCATACCGTTTAGATATAGAGGGCCTTCTTCTGTAAGGCGGAAAGGCCATGGATGTTCATCTGTTGTAAGAATAAAGTAATTGCTTCCCTTTTCATCCTGAGATGGCTGTAATGTACACATGGTAAAATCCGGATCATCAAAGGCATACACAGGTGACACTTCTGTAGGTACCAGTTCTATTGATTCGCCGTTTGCATCTAATACCTTTACAGCTTCAGGATTATCTGGGTAGGTTGTCAAGGTCATTTCATTTCCTTCTATGCTTATTCTGATGTCGTTTCCTTCTGTTTCAATATAATCGATATAATGTCTGATGGCAGGTTCTACTGGGGCTTCATCTGTTTCTTCTTTTTTCACTGGCTCTTGCCCAGGCACGGTCAACACTTGCTTTCCTACAACACTGTTTACGGCGCCAAATAGCTCAGGCATCCATCTTTCATAGGTGAGGCCACTTACTAGCAGGGTGATGGCTACCAGAACTACCACAGGTCTCCACCACTGGATAATCCTTTTGTTCAGGACGATAATTGCAATAAGTACCACTACTGCCATACCAAGAAGACCACCAGAAGATTTAGAACCAATTAGATTGAAAACTAGTAGGAAGAACAAGACTCCCCAAGCAATTTTCTTTCCTGTCTTCTTTTCTTGGATGAACAGCATACCGAAAAGGGGTATGAGCAAGGTCAGGTAAAAGGATACGTAGTTGATGTTATAAACAGTCTGGTAGATTTCTCTATTTTGGAAGGTGAAGTTCAGGTTGTCTACCTGATCCCAGAACCAGCTTGGGGTAATCAGTTTCTTGCCGATTACTGTACGGAAGAAGTCCTTGTCTAATGCCTGGCTTAGGCCCAGCAGGCTTAAAATAAAGCTGGTCACTGCCGTTGCATAGACAATCCACTTCACATCTTTTTCTGTATGAACCGTATTAATGATAAAGAATAACATGACCATGTAGGCCAGCAGTATAATGGTACCTTCAAATCGGTCGTTCCATCCCCAAAGGGCTACTTCCTTGTAGTCTGAGGTTATATAAGATAACAGCACAAATACGCTGTAGACGATCATGGGAATATAGGCATAGCTTCGTTTGATGAGTAGGGACTGGGTAACCACTCTATAAAGCAAGATAACCAGGGCAAGAATTGCGCAAGTTAGAATCGCCATGGATTTGTAATAGCTGAAAAAGTCTGTCAGCTGGTTATTCCCACCGCTCCAGAAAAACTGATCCATAGGCCTCTCATAAGCATGCATCCTAGTAATCATAATAATAACAGCCGTAAAAAACGCCCCCAGCCAGAGACCGAGAGATGATTGGCTGTGGCCGTCCAGCTTTGGTGCATGGCTCATTGCGAAGAGTACATCGGGATCCTTCCCCTCAATAGCATTCTTAGACAACTTGGCCTCTTGTCCTTTTTCTCGGGTGGACTTTACCTCTTTTTTTTCTTTATTATGTATATTTTTATTTTTATTAACTTTTGCCATTTCTTCCTCCAAGACTGTATATTATTTTTTCATTATATCTTAAGATAATGGCACCTTCAAGGTCAAATTACCCAGCCCCAGCCACGGACCGAGAGATGAATGGCTGTGGCTGGGCCCTAGCCATTCATCTCTCGTGGCTGATTCTAATCAATAGGTATATATTCAACGCTATTCATGATAATATTAGCTGTTTCTCCTCGGGTCATATCTTGCTCTGTCACAGATTTTTCTGGGCGCAGGAAGTTATTTTTTTGATTTAAAAGTCGCGATTTTAATCCCCAGCCAACTTCTTCTGTAGCCCACTTAGGAATCGTAAAACCATCCATATACCGGCTAATCAAAGATAACGCTTCACTTTCATCAATTACAACATCATGCCCTCTATAAGAAACACTTCTAACTACAATAGCTACCGCCTCTACTTTTGTTATAGTTTCATTTGGCTCAAATCTTCCTTCTCCAACACCCTTAATAATTCCTGCATCATACGCCGCCTCTATATGGCCATGAAATATGTTTGATAAGGAAACATCAGAAAAACTTTTGCGACCATCAATGGGAGTGAGCTCTAAATAATTAGCCATTACCATTGCAAATTCTGCACGAGTTATATTTCTATCTGGTTCAAAGAACCCATTTCCAATACCTCTCATAAATCCAAAATCTACGATCTTCTTAATATCATTCTCCGCCCAGTGATTTTCTATATCTTTTAACTCGACTTTATTTAAAAAACTCTTTTGCCACCAAAGAATAGGGTAGCCATCATTAATATTATCTGAGTCGTAAAGAAATTGATTCAAATTGAAATTACTTGCTTCCTTTTCAAAACTTTCAAATGGCTTATATTCCTGCGTAATCTGAAATCTATTCAATGTATCTACAAAATCAACATGCTTCATTAAGTTATTATCTACAGAAGCCCCAGTCAGCCTTGCATCATTCATATTTAAACCACTATCTTTATCAAAATAAGAGTTGTTATATGGGCCAAGAGCTGTGATGCCTCCGGCTTTTGCAGTAGATTTTGAACTTAACTCCAATAAAACAGGACCAGCATTATAAGAATTGATCAGTGTGGAACTACGATTTCGTGTGCCAGCAATACCTCCAGCATACAGCTCTGTCGATTCAATCTTTCCTCTATTATAACAGCTCGTTATCCACCCATGATTCATAACTCCAGCAATTCCACCACTGCAACTACCTATTATATTGCCCATATTATAACAACTAGATATAATGCCATCACTTCGTCCTGAAATACCAGCAGGACTATCTGAGCATGTTACAGTTCCATAATTAGCACACTCCGTAATGGTTCCAAAATTACTCCCCGCAATTCCACCAGCACCATACTTTACGCCTGACACATCTGCGTAGTTAATACAGCCTTCTATGGTGCCATAATTTATCCCTGCAATTCCTCCCACATAGTTATCCGCAGTAACTTTCCCACGAACGGTAAGGTTTTTCACCTTACCTTCTTTTGATATGGTTGCAAATAAACCAGTATATCTATCTGATCCTACAATGTGAAGATTACTGATCGTATAGTTATTGCCATCGAATGTGCCTTTAAAAGAAAAATTCGAATCACCACAACTTAAAACATTTGTACATGTGATATCATTTTCTAAACGGTAGGTGTTTCCTAATGTGCTTTGCCCACTAGCTATATACTGCTGAAAACGTATCAAATCCTGTTCAGTTCTTAAAATTATATCTGGATTGCTTGCAGCGTGTGATGGCGTAATAAAGCTTATAAGTAAAGCTATGATGCAAAGTTTTAGTATGCTCAAAATATGTAAACGCATTTTTACGCACCTCGTTTCCATAATTAAGAAATGGTAATAAATAATGAGCATAGTTTCTATGTAAAAAAGAAAACCATCAAAAGGATAGGGGAGGGGACGAAGAGTAAGTAAGCTAAGCACTTATAACACATAAGTAAAAGTAAAAGAAGGTAACACCACCTTCTTAAACTTAAATGCTTATACTGTAAACCCTAATTCCTTAAGCCGTGGCTCAAACTTATCTATGATACCATCGCATGTCCCTTCATCAAAATATGCAAACTCTACCGGAATTATTCCCAAAACTGCCACAGACCGAGAGATGATTGGCCGTGGCTGACAGCCACCAGACCGAGAGATGAATGGCTGTGGCCGGGCAGAAACTGCCACCAGACCGAGAGATGATTGGCCGTGGCCGGGCGTAAACTGCCACTGACCGAGAGATGATTGGTCGTGGCTGACAGGCTACAGCCATTCATGTGTCGCTGTCACTTATCTCTCTGTTTTAGCCTAAGTCCAAAAATTCAGTGCTTTGCCATGCGTCGTAAGGAAATAGGACATCGCCATAAATTAATCAGATCGTTTTGGGTATAATCTTATTTTGATGTTGCCTTATGGGGTGATCCATTATATAATAATGTAAAATTATGGTAGAAGGTATTGCGTGGATATCATATTGCGGTTTAACGGATATTGCCAATTGTAACGTTATTAAAGATAAATTGGACAATTCACCAGTAGGTATATGTTTATTGAATAAAAGAAACCAAATTAGTTGTGTAAAAAAGCCGGAGAAATATACCAAAGAACTTAATGCAGTTGAAGTATTTAAAGTAATGCACAGAAATGAATTTGAAATGCTTCTATTAAAAATGTAATTAAATCATGGAGGAGGCAATCCCTAAATGCTCACAATACGCCAATTAAAAAAATATTTGCGCAAACAGCATAATATAAATATTCGCACTAATCAAACACGTGACCTACAAAACATTGGATATTATCATGGATTTAAAGGGTATAGGTAAAAGAACCTAGTCAAAGGATCCACTTCTCTGATTTTAATCAAGTGATTGCATTAAATGAATTTGACTTGCAGCTAAAATCTTTATTCTATCCTAAAGTAATGTTCATAGAGACTGCGCTTAAAAATTATGTGATTGAAGCAGTGCTTAACAATTCAAAATCAGAGAATTTTGATGTCATATTTAATAATTCTGTTACGTGTTACAGAGATTTCACAAAAGGTAGTAGGAATTATAATCAAGCATATACAAAGCGTATGAAACTCAAAGGTAAAATCAACAGTATTTTATTACGTGACTATGGGATGAACCAGCAAATTGTAAAACATTTTTTTGATAGTGATAAAGCAATTCCTATATGGGCAATATTTGAGTCTTTAGCATTGGGTGAATTTGGGACATTCTTTTCATGTTGCAATACTGACACTAAATTGTATACTTCAGCTTTACTCAAATTACCGACTAATCTAGATGCAGATGGTGCCATCACAGAATTTATCATATACACCATAAAAGATCTACGAAATGCAATAGCTCATAATAATGTAATTTTTGACACGCGTTTCCAGACGGGACGTATTAATTCCAGGCTAATGTCTTGTTTAGAACATGAAACAAAGATCCCTAATATTATGTTCTCAAATATAGACTCCTATGTTATTCTAATCGTTTATGTATTAAGGAAAATGGGTACATCCAAGACGGAATGTAGAAAATTCTTACGCAATTTCATTTCCATAACAGAATCGTTGCGCCATAAAATACCTATAAACATGTACAACCAAATAATTTACACGAATCTACGACCAAATATGAATCGTTTAGATTTATATATTTCAAACTCATAAAAACTTGAATAATTAACAACCGTGTGGTATATTATATTAAAGAATAGCGGTGGTCGTCTTCGGACAACACCTTAAAGAAGCTTGATGCGTCGAGCTTCTTTTTTTATACGGCCACCAGACCGAGAGATGAATGGCTGTGGCTGGGCTGCAGTCATTCATCTCTCGATGTAGCCATTCATCTCTCCATGCCGGGCATAGGCCAGCAATCTTTGGAGGGATTTTTATGAGCGATTTAAGGTATAATTTCCAAACGTTGACGCCGACTTCTGATGTTGATTTAAAAATATATTTAGATGCTCTTGATTTCGCTATGGAAACGGGAACGGTCAAAAACATTGCTATCTCAGGTCCTTATGGGGCAGGGAAAAGTAGCCTAATTGAAACTTATAAAGAAAAACAAAAGAAGGATCAAAATAAAGAAGCAACTTTTCTACATATATCTCTTGCTCATTTTAGCCGTACAGATATCTCCGATACTGATTCAAAAAAGCCCCCTACAATTGAACCTGACTCGATTTCAGATAACTTTGATCCAGATGCAAAAAATCTCACTTATGAATCTGATTCGATTACAGGCAACATGATTGAGGGTAAGATTATAAACCAATTAATTCACCAGATTAACTCCGCTAAAATACCACAAACAGATTTCAAGATTAAGGCTAGCATCCCTACCGATGTCTGCAGAAATCGTTGCATTGCATCCGCCGTTACAATAATTGCAATACTTCATATGATACTATTCGAAACATGGACAGATCTGGTTAATTCATTAACCCTTCCATGTTTAAAAATTATACTTTTTTGGACGACTCATTACGATTCATTACTGATAAGTGGAGCCGTTTGCCTTGCTGCCTTAAGATATGGCATATACTATATGGTCAAAACCCAAAGATTTAAGAAAACCCTAAAGAAAATCAGTTTCCAAGGGAATGATATTGAAATATTCTCAGATGAAAAAAGTTCATATTTCGATAAGCATCTTAATGAAACGCTGTATCTGTTTGAAAATTGTGGTGCAAGTAATATTGTTTTTGAAGATATGGATCGGTATAACTCCAATCACATTTTCGAAAAGTTGCGTGAAATGAATACGCTTATTAATAATCGCAGGAAATCAGATGAACCTCCGTTAAGATTCTTTTACTTGCTAAGAGATGATATTTTTGTAAACAAAGACCGGACTAAGTTCTTTGACTATATTATTCCAGTGGTTCCCGTTATAGATGGCTCCAACTCGCTTAATAAATTTCTTCGTGTTTTTGAGGATGCCGGGATCGAAAATGAATTTTCAGAAGAGTTTCTAGGGGATTTATCTCTTTATATTGATGACATGCGAATACTCAAAAATATTTGTAATGAATATGTGATCTACTATGACCAAATTTCTATCATTAAGCCTAATAAAGATAAATTGCTGGCGATTATTGTATATAAAAATCTTTTCCCGCGAGATTTCAGCAACTTGCAATTGCGTCAGGGGTATGTATACACCCTATTAAATAATGCTTTAACTCTTTCTGAGATAGAGATAGAAGGGGTTAAAAAAGAAATTGATGAGATTGATGATTTGCTGTTGGCTGTAAAAGAAGAGAAGCTTGAGAGTGTTAACGAATTGGATGCACTTTTCCTACTTCCTGCAAATCTTAGAATCACTTCTATAAATGGGACGGCACCGCCAGAAATGCCTCGCCCTGAGCTAGCAAGATTTGTGAGAGAACATGGCTCATCTAATTTTAAAGTAGCGGATAAATTGGAAAGTCTCCAAAAAGACCCTTTATATATGAAGCGTAAGCAAGCAATCGAAATTAAAGAATCTAATAAAACTGCTGAACTGAAGTTAAAAAGGCAATCTCTTAAACGCCAACTACTTGTTTTGCAGGGGCGACGTCTTAAAGATATTATTCCTCTTGTCGGGGAAGAAAAAGCATTTAATATTATATATTCAAACAGGTATGTGAAAGGTAGTGAAAACACTTTTAAGGAGATAAAAGTTAGCAGCTATTTTCCATTAATCGTCTATCTGGTGAGAAATGTGTTTATGGTAATCTAAAAGTACAATAAACGGCAGCCATAAATACAAAAAGTAATTGCCAGTACAAACCTAACAATATACCCTATTAAGTGACTAAAGCTTATAGGGAGGAAAGGAAGTGCTGACAATTACACAAGTAAATTATATCCGAGAACTGTTCTTTTTGGAAGGGAAAACCTACTCTGAAATTAACAAAATGACCGGAAAGAACTATCGCACCATTAGGAAATATGTTGAAATGGATAATTTCAACCAGAAACACCATAAGGCCAAAAGGCCGAACAGGACTGATGTATTAAGACCTATCATCAACAAATGGCTAACTGAGGATAAATCAAGACATTACAAACAAAGGCATACTGCAAAGAGGGTCTATGACCGACTAAAAGAAGAGCACCCTGAGATTTTAACAGTCTCAGAGAGAACCGTAAGAAATGTCTTCAAAGAAGAAAGAGAAAAGGTATTCGGATCAGATGATGCCTACCTTCTCCTTGAGCATCCAGGAGGTGAAGCCCAAGTTGACTTTGGAAGCTTTGAAGCATTTGAAAACGGCTCTATTAAAAAGTTTCATGAGCTCATCTTGTCGTTCCCAAAATCCAATGCAGGCTTTGCAGTGGCAACCAGGAGTGAAACAAGAGAAGCCCTCCTTGAAGGCCTTGTTACAATATTTAATTTCATAGGCTATGTTCCAAGTGCGATATGGTTTGACCAAATGTCATCAGCAGCCCTTAGAACCCGAGATGAAAAAGGTCTTGTCAAAGTAAATGACTTCGTAATGCGATTCTCTACCCATTATGGATTTAATGTTAAGTTTTGCAATTCAAACAGTGGCAATGAAAAAGGCAATGTAGAGAACAAAGTGGGTGCAATTAGGCGTAATTTGTTTGTTCCAGAGCCTACAGTCACTGACCTTGACTTATTTAACTGCCACCTTCTTAAGAAGTGTCTTAAGAGAAACAAAGAGCTTCATTACCGCTACAAAGAGCCCATAGAAAAGCTCTTTGAAGATGAAAAATCATTGATGATACCAGTTAACAAGGTTCCTTTTGATACAGCAAGGTATGAGACAAGAAAGGTAAACAAGTATGGACTTATTGAATATTCATCATGCCGTTACTCAGTAAGCCCCAAGTATGTTGGACAATTCGTGATGCTTAAGGTAATGGCCAATGAGATAGAGATATTTTCAAAAGACCTCTCAGAAAGAATTACTGCGCATCAAAGATTGTTTGAAAAAGATGGTGAGTCAATTAATTACATAGACTTTATCGACATCATAAAGGTAAGGCCAAATGCATTGAAATACTCAGGAATCTACTCTCTGTTGCCAGATTCATGGCAGGATTACCTTCAATCCCTAGATAAGGATTCCTTTAAACAGGCCTTTGAAATCTTAAAAATGATACTCCTTGAAGACGATATGGATTATGCAGATAGGGTTCTAAGAGAAACAGCAAAGCATGATTCCAAATCACCTGAAGCCATAGGGGTAACATACAAGAGACTCAAGGAAAACAGCATAATCTATGATAGCCCAATCCAATTTCCTTCAGATTTACCTCTTTACGAGGTTGATACATCACAATACGACATACTAATGGGAGGTGGTTATCAATGAGGGAAGAGATTAGCCAATACCAAAGGAAACTAAGGCTATCAAGCAACCTTATGGAAATCTATCCGGCAATCAAAGCCCAGAGCCAAGAAGAGTTTCTTCTCAAGCTTCTAAAAGAACTCTATGAAGACCGTGAGGAGAAAAGGCGAATCAGAAACCTAAACAATGCAGGATTCCAAGTATTAAAATCCCTTAACGGGTATGATTTTTCACAAATCAGATTTCCGGAAGGCCTACAACTCCACAATGTTGAATCCTTATCCTTTCTTGAAAAGAAAGAGAATCTGATACTTTACGGATCAGTTGGAACCGGCAAGACCCATCTGTCTGTGGCTCTTGGAGTTAAAGCAATCAATCAAGGCAAGAAAGCTGTGTTTTACCGTGTTCACGACTTGATTAATGAGCTTGAATCAGACGATATGAAGAAAGTTGCTAGGACACACAAGAAAATACATCAAGCTGACCTGTTGATACTTGATGAATGGGGTTACCTTCCCCTTCATCAAGAAGGCGCCAGACTTTTGTTTGACATCATCTCATCATGTTATGAGACTAAAAGTGTTATTATCACTACTAATATTGAGTTTGGCAGGTGGAAAGGCTTCCTGTTTGATGAAAAGCTCACAGCTGCAATAGTCGATAGACTCGTACATCATTCACACATGTTGATATTTACAGGGAAAAGCTACCGTATGACAAATTCATTAATGAGGTAGTCCAGGTTGGTACTGGTAATTGCATTTTTGATTGCCAAAAGTTGCATTTTGGTATTGCCAAACACAGAAATGGATACATAGACGAGTCATATAACGACTACATGACATATTTTTATAGCGAAAGCATAACTGCTGTTGACAAGATTTTTTTAAGAGGCATAGCAGACCATCAGCAGAAGGATTACGCTTATGCTCTTAATGACCCACATAGGGTGCTATCACGTATAAAGCCTGCTAGCTTTGGCCATATAGAAGTGTTGAATTACAATTTAATAGACCAGCTTTTGATAGAAAAACAAACATATGAAGAGCATTTATCAATGTTCATGAAGCAATTAGAAGAAACAAGGAATTTTGACTATATTGTAGCAAATTGGGAAAACGGCAAAGAGAAAGCTACTTTTATCCAAACGTTAAATCACCATTGGCCAAATATATTTGAATCCATTTTAGACGAGAGTTCGTTAACTGATGCACAAAAGCAGAAATATGTTATAGATACATTTTATTATTCGCTTTTTGATGATATAGAGGAAATGAACGTTAATCGGGCTCTTTCAAATTATATTAATTCAAATCCAGCATTTTTGGACATTGAAAGTCCTAATGTTGAGGCGATTGTTAAAGGGTTCCAACTATTGGATATCAAGTTTAGGGCTATTGATTATGCTTCCGCAAACAAAGGTTTATTCATAGAAGTCTACAAACGAGATATGTATGTTTTTAGCCTCGACAATATTCTGGCAATGCTCAGAAATGTATATAATATCGAGTGTGAGGAGATTGCGCTAATTCAAGCGAGTTTAACAATGATATTTAAAAAACCTGAAGAGCCTTTGTCGAAATATGTGGAACAGAATATCGACTCGTATTTGAACTCGGTGTTAGAATCGTGCAAAGAACAAATAAATGATAATGAAGATATTGCGCTTAGAATAATCAATCACCCCTCTATTACAGTAATTGAGGACAAAGTAGCAAAGGTCAAAATATTTTAGAGAAATTATTTTGATAATTTTTAATAAAATTTGTATAAAATCATAATTATTTTAATAAAACATACAAAATTTGCATAAAATCTTGATATTTGCATAAAATCATAGTATCATGGGGGTAATAAGGAGGTGTTCTTATGTTAGAAGAAGAATTAGTAGAATTAGTAAATAAAATTACTTCTGAAAAATGTGAAAAACAGCATTTAGAGCTTAAGAAGGCATCAGGCGGCACTCCATCAAGAATTTATGATACATTATCAAGCTTTTCAAATCAAATTGGTGGAGGGATAATTATTTTTGGAATTGACGAAGATGCCGGATATAAAGTTGTAGGGGTTTACGATGCCCAAGACCTTCAGAAAAAAGTAGTGGAACAATCATTGCAAATGGAACCTGTTGTAAGACCGCTTTTTACGGTTGCTCAAATAGAAGATAAGTTGGTTGTTAGCGCAGAAATCTCAGAGTGTGACATTTATGATAAACCTTGTTTTTATAAAGGCGCCGGAAGGATGCGTGGGTCTTACATTCGTGTAGGTGATTCTGACCAACCTATGACAGAATATGAAATATATAGCTATGAGGCTTTTAAAAGAAGGATTCATGATGAACTTCGAACTGTAGATAGAGCAACGATGAAATCTTTGAAAAAAGATAATATAATTGAATATTTGATTAAACTACGTAGGCAAAAGGCGAATCTGGAAAATCTTGATGATGAACGAATACTAGAAACTCAAGGTATAAGTCAAGATGGTCTTCCTACATTAGCAGGATTAATGCTACTTGGCGAATATCCACAAGAATTCCTTCCACAGCTAAGCGTGACTGCAATGGTTGTGCAGGGTAAAGAAATAGGTGAGCTTGGCGAGGATGGAGAGCGTTTTATAGATAACAAACGTATTGAAGGAACAATATCACAAATGCTTGAAGGAACATTAGCTTTTGTTCGAAGAAACATGAAAGTAAAAACAATAATAAACGAAGAAGGAGTTCGTGCCGATAAGTCCGAATATCCAATAAAGGCGGTTAGGGAAATTATACTTAATTCACTAATACACAGAGACTACAGTGTGCATACAGAACGTTCACCTGTAAGGTTAGTAATGTATGAGGATAGATTGGAACTAGAAAACCCAGGAGGATTATATGGCAGAATAACCGTAGATGATTTAGGAAAGGTGGCTGCTGATACAAGAAACCCATATTTAGCGGGAGCATTAGAAATTATGATTGATACAGAGAATCGTTTTTCTGGTATACCTACTGTTATAGCAGAACTTAAGAAAGCTGGCATGCCTGCTCCTGTGTTTATAGATAGGCGGGGTGTTTTTAAGGTTATATTTTATAAAAAATCTGGCGTTGAAGACAAAGATGTTGATTTTGAACAGGATGTTATTAATTACTGCATCACACCTCGCTCAAGGGAAGAACTTGCAGAAAAATTTGGATATGAATCACCAACATATTTTTTAAAGACCTATATATCTCCATTGATTGAAGATGGAAAAATTAAAATGACAATTCCAGATAAACCAAAGAGCAAGTTCCAAAAGTATTATTCATGACAGCCACCAGACCGAGAGATGATTGGCTGTGGCTGGCTGGAGACTGCCACAGACCGAGAGATGATTGGCTGTGGCTGGCTGGAGACTGCCACAGACCGAGAGATGATTGGCCGTGGCTGGCAAGCACCGTACCTAAGCGTTGAAGCAAAACAGCAAAAAACAGCCCCCAGCTTTGAAAGGAAACAAGCAAAAAAATAGCCCTCAGTCCATTGCAGGCGCAGGGATTGGGGGTTTTAATTTATCAAAAAACAGCCAAAATATATTTTATATTTTTCATCAAGAATTTATGGCAGTATAATACAAGTCCATTCGCTCAAGGAGGTTGATGCTTATTTGATAGGTGCCTATAGAGGCATAAGAATCAGGTTTTTTTATTGATAACTAATAAAGACCTGTTTATCTAGCTGTTTTTGTGGTAAATATAAACTGTGACGATAAAATTACATTACGAATATAATTCGTTATTAATACTTAGCACGGCTGAAGTTGTAGCATTTAATTTTAGCGGTGTTATTTTTTTAATCAAGCATTAGCACTCTAAGGTTGAGAGTGCTAATATCATGCCAGATAAAAGGGGGGAGTTGTTTATGGCACAAAAAAGAGATTATTATGAGGTGCTTGGCTTAAAGAAAGGTGCTTCTGAAAAAGACATTAAGAAAGCATTCCGTAAAAAGGCCATAGAGTATCATCCTGATAAGAACCCAGATGATAAAACAGCGGAAGAAAAGTTTAAAGAGGTAAATGAAGCATATGGCGTTCTGTCAGATCCAGATAAAAAGGATAAATATGACCGTTTTGGTTTTGCAGGCGTGGATCCTAATGCAGGCTTTTATGATGGCCAGCAGCAGGATGGTGGAAACTATGGTGGGTATCAATATCAAACCTACGATAATTTCAATGGAGCCGGTGCACATTATTATGAAAACATGTCTGACAGTGACTTTTCTAAAATATTTGAGGACCTATTTGGGGGAAGGTTTCAGAACGCGCAAAGAAATACGGGGCCGAGAAAGGGTGCGGATCTTCATGCAAGCATTACAGTCGCCTTTGAAGAAGCTGCTTTTGGCGTAAAGAAGAAAATTCGAGTAGACGGCAAGACAATTTCCGTTACAATACCCGAGGGCGTCGATGATGGTTCAAAGATTTCTCTGAAAGGGCAGGGGATGCCCGGTGTGGAAGGGGGACCCACTGGGGATTTGATTATAGAGATTAAGGTGAAGCCCCATAGTAGGTTTACTAGAAAGGGTGCGGATATTTACACGAAGGTGCCTATTACCTTAACTCAGGCAGCTCTTGGAGCTAGCATCATCGTGCCGACCCTCAAGGAAAAGGTTTCATATAAGGTTCCTGCAGGTACCCAGCCCAATACATTGTTTAGGCTAAAAGGTAAGGGAATTAAAGACTTAAAGAGTGGCAAAACAGGGGACCTTTATGTAGAGGTAACGGTAAAGATTCCAAAAAACCTTACCAAAGAACAGCAGGATCTACTACAGAAATTCGACCAGACCCTCGACCTATCCGCCTAGCCAGCCACCAGACCGAGAGATGAATGGCCGTGGCCGGGCAAATACTGCCACAGACCGAGAGATGATTGGCCGTGGCTGTGCAACAAAAAACCCTGAAACCAACATATCATGACATGCCCCCTTCATGATTAATAGTGCTTTTTATTTCACTGTCCCTCATAAAGGGGCATATCACCGCAATTGGTTTTGAGTTTTGCAAAACCCCGAAACTAACATACCACAATTGGTCTCGGGGTTTTGGATTTACTCTCACCTTGGTGCCCGGCAGTTATAATCTGTACCGTAAGTGCACTTGTTTGAGGAGGTATGCTCAGGGTCTGGAAGGGTGCTCGTTCGATTCTTACAACCTGGCCTGGCCGGATGGCTCTAAAAGGGATTCTGTTTCCTCGTCGATCCCGAATCAAGGTTTCATTACTAATAATATATTTAGTCTGGCTATTAATATTGTTTGCATTGCCTGTTAGAATAAAGCCATATCTACCTTCATACCCTGTTCTTAGCACTCGCCCTACCGCGATAATTGAAGTATGATTTTGCTTTACAACTGTTATGCTGAAGGCATTGGATTGAGGTGGGATGCTCCTTGTCATTACAGAAGAAAACCTTGCATCTACCACCATGCCTTCTCTTAAATTTCTTATGCCTATATTATTTCCAAACTGATCTCTTATTCTGGTATTTCTACCTGTAACTAAAGTTACAGTCTGCCTACGAGCCCTACGGTTGCTTCCCACGGCACCATAATTAATAGTAACGAACCCATTTCTGCCGCCCCTGGAAATGGATGTAATTACTGCACCTTTTACTGATATCACATCTCTTAGAGTGTCGATATCGCCTATGCCTAATTCTCCTGAATCAAAACTTTTAAATTCATACATGTTATTTCCCTCAACTTCATTATCTTGTATTAATGGTTGTTATTTCATATATATTAAATTCTCACGAAAATTGCCACTGCCACCAGACCGAGAGATGCATGGCCGTGGCTGGCCAGAAACTGCAACAGACCGGAAACTGCCACCAGACCGAGAGATGAATGGCCGTAGCCGGCCTCTTGCCACCAGCGGACGTGAACCGGTAAGGCGTAGGTAGCAATAAGTACCAAGACTAAAAACCTCCAGACTTTTTAGCAGAAAAAGAGTATAATACTAATTATGTAAAGCAAAAAATTAAGAAGTAGAGGTTAAGACAAATAAATGGAATTAATTGAACAACAAAAGAAAAAAGGCATGGCCCTAATGGCAACATGCGCTATCTTGTGGAGCACTGCAGGTATCTTTATTAAATGGATTTCATGGAATCCACTACTCATTGCAGGGGCGAGGAGCCTTATCGCTGCAGTGGTTTTAGGCATTTTTATGTATGTTACAGGCAGGCGGCTGAAGTTTAATAAATATTCGATTCTAGCTGCAATAGGACTTTCATGTTGCTTAATCAACTTTGTTATTGCAAACAAGCTGACTACTGCAGCTAACGCCATTGTGCTACAGTATACAGCTCCAATTTTTATATTAATTTTATCAGCTCTGTTCTTACATAAGAAAATGAAGAGGCTTGATATTGCAGTTGTACTTGTGACGACTGCGGGAATTGCATTGTTCTTCTTTGATAAGTTGTCCCCCGGAAGCATTCTAGGGAATATTTTGGCGATTGTAGCAGGTTTTTTTCTTGCCATCATGTTTATTAGTGTGGGACAAGCTGCAGATGACGATTCTGTTAGAATGACTGGGATCCTGTTAGCTCATATCATTACCGGTGTAGTGGGGGCAGGAACTTTGTTTTTCGTGGAATTTCAGCCAACCTTTATTGAGGTGCAATATATAGTAATACTGGGGATCTTCCAGCTAGGGATTCCTTATGTACTTTACTCTATGGCGTCAAAGACCTGTTCGCCATTGGCCTGTTCCCTGATCGGGATGTTTGAACCCTTGCTTAATCCGGTGTGGGTGTTTCTCTTTGCCGGTGAAGCGCCTGGAATATGGGCCTTAATTGGTGCTGTTATAGTAATATTCGCCGTTACAGGCTGGCTCGCCCTAGAAAGCCGCCAGCCACAGCCAGAAACCCAGCCAGAGACCGAGAGATGAATGGCCGTGGCCGTGAGCTAGAGTAGCCACGGCCACAGACAGCCAATCATCTCTCGATCTGTGGCATTTTCTTTGGATTGCGTTTCAGCCGGTTTCTGTCTACATTAGTAAGCCGCGCAATGCTACGGCAGGATAGGATACTAGTTCCGTTAAGAATTTGTGTGGCAAGCTCCATGCGCACCTTGGGATCTTTAATGGTGTCGGATAACTTTTCAGGTTCAGAAAGTTTAAGATTATCTGGTATCGCTTCACCAAATGCAAGTTCTAGGTATTCAGCTTTCGCCTGCGCAATAAGTGCATTGGCACGATCCAGCTCTTCGGCAATAATATCCTCTTTATCTTCTAAATCCAAATACATTTCTTGAAAATCCGAAGAAGCCATAGAATCATGGAAACTTTTAAAGTTTAAAACACCATTAAAACCATACCTATTTAGCAAGTCTTTCCCATCTCCGTGGATAATGTTTCGAATCGCTTTCCCAATATATTCCCAATAGCTGCTCCATCGATATTCCGATGCGTGCCTTGTGTAGTTTGCCTTAACGGGATTCAGGTGTATATAGCGTAGAACGTTTTTGAGATATGCTTCGTTGTGAATTTCTCGGCTGCGAAAAGCACCTTGGAAAACGTGACCAGTATGCTCATGACTAGCCATATAATAGTGAGAGTAAGCTGTATTAATTCGATGCATAGCCTTACTCAGGCCATCAACCGAGAGATGATTGGCCGTGGCCGTGGTTATATCAAAGGCTACTGGACAGCCATTCATCTCTCGGTCTTTGGCCGTTTCTGTTGACTGGCAGCCGGTTTCCTGGGGTACACGCACAAGTAGGTGATAGTGATTCGGCATAATGCAGTACGCGTAAACCTGCAGTAAGTTATCATCCACAATCCGTTTTACGTATTGTAATATTTTTTTATAATCTCGCTCTCGGGTAAAGATCTTTGCCTTGTTGTTTCCCCGGCTCATCACATGGTAATAACCGGTGGCACTTACGAATCGTTTCCTAGATGCCATAATTCCCTCCTTCAAAACCTTATAAATTACATGGTATAAAGGAAGTATATAGCACTACACAGTGAATGTAAATAAATAACAGTAAAATAATGTAAAAAACACAGCCACTAACGAGAGATGATTGGCTGTGGCTGCTGTAAACAGCCAGTAACCCGAGAGATGATTGGCTGTGGCCGCTGTAAACAGCCACTAACCGAGAGATGATTGGCTGTGGCTGCTGTGCCTGTGCCTGTGGCTGTGGCCGTAGCCGTAGTGGTAGTTATGACCACCATTATTGGATGACCGTGCCTAAAAATTTATCTCTCGCGGCTTTAATTGGGCCTCTATGCTATGGGTTAAGGCAGTGGTGGTAAAGGAGCATAATCAGAAGTAAACCATTAGTTTTTGTGTTTTATATAGTAGTTGAAAAAAGACGGTTGCAATTATAAGAATAATGTATGGTGTGGTGTAGAATTGCAATCATCAAATACTAAAAATGCTTGATAAGTATAACTTCAGCTTTAAATGCCAGATCCTGAACCAACGATTCTTCCGGGTTATACGTCATTTTGGTTTTTTTTGGATTTAGGGCTTTCAATTTCCTAAAGAGTTTAGTATACTAAAATGTGCCGTGTATTATAGTTTAGTTGAAGCTTATCGGCGAATCCTTGAAGTGGAGGAAGTTTTTCCTTCACTTCTCTGGAAAGAGTATGGGCTAGCTTTATTTCTGATTTGTCTTTAATCACGCACTACTACTGCGCGAGCCACTCGCGCAAGCTGATGAAGAAATTGAGAATTCGTTGGAATTTTAAAAGAGCCACGATCTAGGGCAGAAATGCAAGAATTTAAGAAAAAAATCAAACACTACATCATTAAATAAGAATAGAATTATTTAAAGCCCTAATTAAAGGGCTTTTACTATTCAAGTAAGAAATTTAATATATTTTGAACTCTAATGCCAGAATAGTCGTCAATTGCTGGCTGGTCCATTGTTAAAATAAACTTTGGATAATTATCGTTAATAGCCTGAAGGGGACGCAACTCTCTATCTCTAGTTTGTATGTCCAGGATGGTCACCGCAACCTGGTAATAGATTTTTTCAAGCATTTTTAAATGATTATCTACGGTTTCGACGCTGGGTTTCCTTCCGTTACTAGAGAGATTTCCATAAGTTTTCTGGCATGTCCAGCCAATCATCCCTCGGTCCTTGGCCGGACCGTCCCGGCCACGGCCAATCATCTCTCGGTCCCTGGCCGTAACTTCCCGGCCACGGCCAATCATCTCTCGGTCTAATGGCTGTCGTATTTTTGGGCTATTACATAATTAAACAAGCCCAATGCAAATTCGTTCCCTGTATTTTCTGCATGCGTTAAAATCCGAGCAAAAATATTAATATTTCTATCATATTCACCAGTTAAAAATGTTGTGGATTGCTCAATCGTGCTCTGTACATAACTATTTAGCCTATTCATCAAAATACTTTCATCCCAGAAAGGGTTAATAGAGGCTAAAAAGGACGCGGTTTCCTCCGCATTTTCATATAATAATCTAGTCACTTCCGATGCGACATCAGTATTTCGCTCTATTTGTGCAGTGATAAGAGAAGTGATTAATCCGATATGTGTATATAATAAATCCAAAAACCTTTCTGTGATTTGTTCGCCAAATATTCTTCTTAGCATTGCTCCATATTCATCAACCACCTTATTTAGCCGGGCTAATATAATATCTTCATTACCAATCCCTAAATATCTGTTAATTAAATAATATCTGGTCCATGTGGCTAATTCGAACCAAAACATTCTTAAAGAATAAATTGCATTAACCTGATCCCGCGTTATGCATTGCCGCAAATCAGGAAACTCATTAGATGATACCTGGTTAAATGTTATATCGCCTTGAAGGTTTTCATTGCCAAGGGGCGTATAAGTTAAAAACTCAAAAATACCTTGAGCAAAATAGTCGCCAATGCTATTGGTAAAACCTGTGAGTCTGTCATAAGCCTCTGCATCTTTACTGTAGTCACCAGTGACAAATGAATTAATCATTTCTATTGTAAATTGAATATAAGTATCAAATATGTTCCGCCATACACTTTCATCCCAAAACGGGTTTGCTTGTGCCAGCAAGCGTGCTCTTTCCGCTGCGTTATTATATAAACGTTCAAGACTACTGTTTACTTCGTCTGTATTGCCTTCCATTTGAGCAGAGACAAGATCCCGAAGCGCTATTGTGTATTCATTTAATAACCATGTAAAATTTTCAGAGAATCGTGCACCAAATACTAAACGAAACATATCTCCAAATTTTGAAGATTCATTGTACAGACGTGTGAAAAGCGATTCTTCAGTTCCGATACCTAAATACCTGCTGATTACATAAGCTCTGGTCCACGTAGATAAGGTCCTCCAGATAAACCTGGAATTGAATATTAAATTCATTTGACTAAATGTAATGCATTGATCATTAAATAACTTTCTAACCATCATTTATATAAAACCTCCTACCAATTGGTAATACATTATATTTATTGAAGATTGATATGTTACTTATAGTAGTGAGGTTAATTTTGATTTATATTTGCAATTTGTAGATTAGATCGTCTCTGTTTTGAAAAACAGTTCAAAAGCGTTTTAGAACTGGACTGCCGTAGTAATGGGGCCTCTTGCTGCCACGGCCAATCATCCCTCGGTCTCTGGCAGGTTTCTCCCAGCCACGGCCAATCATCTCTCGGACTAATGGCTGTGAAGTATTTTTCTAAATTTTTAGAAAAATTCAGTATTTATGTGGTAATTGGCAAAAATACATTATATAATAGTATAAATTTTAAAGAATAAGCACATTGCTATCTTATTGCCAAAATAATATCAGTCATAGTCTGAATTTTCACATCTCAATGCAGCAGCAATACCATAAAAAAACAGAAACAACCCGAAGTTAGAGGGGTTGTTGGCAGTTTGAATGTGACAAAATTTTATCAAGCCTATATACCGCACACAGGAATAATTAAACCCTACTTAAAACATATAGTATTTATACCAAAATTTTTTCTGATATTTTTTTGTATACATCATACAAATGCTTGTTTTTAAAAAAATATTCTGTTACAATGTTAGGAATTTCGAAAAAAATTTGGATAGGAGGTGGAACATTGGCTATCGAACAGATCAAGCTAATCAGAGAAGTTGAAGAAAAGGCAGACCAGATTCGCAGAAAAAGCAATTCAGAAGCTAAGCAAAAGGCTTTAGATGCTGAAAAAGAGGCATCTATTTTATTGGAGCAAGCAAATAAAAAAGCAGATGAAATCTACAAGGATGCTATTGCCAAAGCGGAAGAAGAAGCTTCAGAGACCTATAACGAGGTTATTCAAAAGGCAAAAGGCGACTGTGCTAAAATTTCTTCACAAGCTGACAAGAATATGGATAAAGCCATTGCCATCATTGTAGGAAGGGTTGTGAGTTAATGTCTATTGTAAAAATGAAAAAACTCTCAGTCATCGGCCTTTCTTCTACAAAAAAGGACTTGGTTGAAAGTCTGATGCGTCTTGGCGTTGTTGAAATTTCCGAACAGAGCGTTAAGCTATCTGATGAGAAATGGAACAACCTAGTCACCCAAGATGCAGATGAGGGAACAGTGGCGCACTTCGATGCCAGGATTTCTAAGGTAAGTCAAGCTTTGGATACCATTGAGAAATACCAGACTGAAAAGAAACCACTCATTACTACTAGAAAAACAATTCAACGTGAGGCTTTCAGTAAGGTACTTGGTAACAAACAAGCCATTGCGGAAAAGGTAGAGGAAATACTTAAACTTATTGGCAGACTAAACGCTATCAACACAGCTGAAAACAAGGCAGAGGCTAGCATTCATGCTCTGACGCCTTGGGTAGGCTACAATGTCCCATTAGAAATCAGACAAACTAAAGATACTGAAATTATCATGGGAATCGTGCCCTCTGTGGTAAATGTAGAACAGCTCCAGAAAGAACTCGCTGAAAAGGTACAATACTGTACCCTTGACCTTGTAGGAAGCGATGCAGAGCAGCACTATTTATCCATGATATGTTTAAAGAAATCAAAGGCACAGGTTGATGATGTTCTGAGACAGTATGGATTCAGCAGAATCCTATTTAGCGACCTAGAAGGAACCGCTTCAGAAAATATAGCTAAGCTACAAGAAAAACTGAATACCTATGCACAAGAAAAAGTTCAGTTGGAAAAAGAAATAACCCAATTTGAATCTGAGAAAGAAAACATTCAGTACCTATACGATGGACTGATCATAAAAAGGGATCAAGCGGCCATCCGCAATAACCTTTTAGTCACTAAGAAGACCTTTTACCTAGACGGCTGGGTGCCTAGTAGGGCAGCTAAGAAGGTAGAAGAATTACTCAAGTCCAAAGGCTGTTATTACCAGATAGAAGATCCGGCCAAGGATGAGGAAACACCAGTGCTGATGCAAAACGGAAGATTTTCTGAATCCTTTGAGGCCGTCACAAAGCTGTATGCTCTTCCAGATTCTAGAGGAATTGATGCAACACCATTCTTCTCATTATCCTATGCGGTATTTTTCGGGATGATGCTTAGTGATGCAGCATATGGATTGTTATTGACTATTGCAACTGCTGTCCTCTTAAAGAAATTTAGTATGGAAGGCATGATGCGGCAGCTGATGAAGATGTTATTCTACTGTGGTATAGCAACCGTATTTTGGGGTGTTTTATTTGGAGGATATTTTGGAGATATCGTGACAGTGGTAGCCAAAACCTTCTTCAATGCAGAGATACTTATACCACCTTTGTGGTTTAATCCTTTAGACGATCCTATGAAGCTGCTGATTTTCTCCTTCATATTAGGAGGGCTACATCTTTTCCTAGGTATGGGATTAGACGCATATCTGTCCATTCGGGATGGAAGGCCATTTGACGCATTTTGCGATACAGGTCTTTGGTATATCCTGATTATTGGGCTGGTGCTACTAATAACAGGATTTGCAAATCCGCTAGGTATGTGGATGTCCATTATTGGAGCAGTAGGAATTCTTGTAACAGGAGGACGGCATAACAAAGGGATTGGGAAAATTACAGGTGGCTTGGGAAGCTTGTATGGCATAACGGGTTACCTATCAGATGTGTTATCTTATTCCAGACTATTGGCCCTAGGCCTGGCAACAGGTGTAATCGCTTCTGTTGTCAACACATTAGGAAGCTTGGCCGGCGGTGGGATTATTGGAGCCATCGTATTGGTTGTCGTATTTATCGTAGGCCATGGATACAATATTGCGATTAATGCGCTAGGAGCCTTTGTTCATTCATGTAGGCTGGAATATGTAGAATTCTTTGGAAAGTTTTATATGAGCGGTGGGGAGGCTTTTTCGCCGTTTGAAGAAAAGACAAAATATGTAAAAATAGTAAGGGAGGAAAATTAAATGAACATTGATGTTGCTAATTTAGTCTTTAACGGAAATACACTTGCCATCCTTGGAGCTGCCATCGCTGCATGTGCAGGTATTGGAAGTGCTTTGGGTATAGGTGTTGCAGGTCAGGCTGCCTCTGGAGTTGTTGCAGAGGATCCTAAGAAGTTCGGTCAGGCGCTTATTTTACAGGCTCTACCAGGAACACAGGGGATTTATGGTCTGCTTATTGCCTTTATCATCATGATGAAAATCGGACTTTTTGGTGGAGAAATGCTTGATGTTTCTATTCCACAGGGAGCAAGCTTATTATTTGCTTCAGTTCCAATCGGTCTAGTTGGTATTTGGTCAGGTTGGGCACAAGGTAAAGCTGCCGCTTCTGCAATTATGTTGATTGCAAAGAGACCTGAAGAAATTGCTAAAGGTATGGTATACACAGCTATGGTTGAAACCTATGCGGTACTAGCACTATTAGCATCTTTCCTAATGGTCAACGGAATTCAGATTTAAGGATGATGAATGATGAGTATTGAAAAGATTACTGAAAAAATATTATCAGAGGCTAATGAAGATGCTCAACGCGCTATAGAAAAGGCGGAGAGCGATAAAACTGCTGTATTGCAGGACGCGCAAAACCGAGTCCAAGAAATCATAAAGGATGCAGAAGAAAGAAGCAAGGCAGATGCTGAGCTTGTAAAGAGTCGTAAAATTTCCTCTGCAGAGCTTGAAGGGCGAAAAATGCGCCTGGCTGCAAAGCAGGATGCTATTTCAAAATGCTTTGAAAAAGCGAAAGATAAGCTAGCAGAAATGCCTGAGGATGACTATATAAAGCTTATGGTAAAGCTGATTCATGATACAGGTATGACCCAAGGAGAGCTATTGTTGAACCAAAAGGATCACAAGTCCGTAGGGTCAAAAATTGTTAAGCAGGTAAATAGCGCTGGGAAATTCGAGAAGTTGGAGCTCAGCAAAGAAAAAATCAATGCCAAGGGCGGATTTGTCCTTAGAAATGGTGCCATAGAAATCAACACTACTTTAGATACAATGGTAAATGCTGTGAAAGAATCCGTTACTCCTGAGGTTGTAGAGGCATTGTTTCAGTGAGAAAGGTGACAAAAGGGGAGATTCCTAATTTGTCACCACAATTAGAAAAAACAATGATCAGCTGAAAGGAGGGAAGACTTTGAGAAACAGCCAAAAGTCAAAGGATTATGTATTTGCTTCCGCTCATGTCCGCAGTGTTGAAAAAAACCTGCTGACAAGAGAGGGCTTAGATAAAATGATTGATAGCAGGACACCAGGAGATGCTTTAAAAATCCTTTACGATCTAGGGTATGGCGATGGATCGGAAATGGTGCAGGATGAAAAATTTGGGGAGCTTCTTTCTCAAGAAATCAAAAAGGCCTACTCTTTTATCCAAGGCATTGTACCAGATCAAGAGGATTTAAATGTATTTCTCTATCCCTATGATTATCACAATTTAAAGGTGTGTATGAAGGCTGAGTTTTTAGGAATTCAGCCAGAGGAATATCTCATAGACGTGGGAACTATTAATACTTCCAACCTGGTTGTTATGGTGAGGGAAAGAAACTTCTTAGGCATGACGGTGAGGATGAAGGATGCTTTACTGGAAGTAGTAGACGTATTTTCCAGAACTCAGGATCCTCAGGTGATAGATTTCATCTTTGATAAAGCTTGCTATGCTGAGATGGTGGAATCCGCTGCACGCTCAGGAAATCGATATATTCAAGGATATGTAAGCCTTTTAATTGATACAATAAACCTGAAGACCTTTGTAAGACTTAGACAGATGAAGAAGACTTGGGATGTTTTTTCACAGGTTTTTCTTGAGGGAGGAAGGATTTCAGAAAAATTGTTTATCAGTGGCTATGATGAGCCCTATGAGCAATTTGCAGAAAAGTTGACTCCTTTTGAGTTGAACGAGGTCTTGTCAGAAGGCGGAGCCATGATTCGAGAACAAGGAAGGTTTACCGCCCTGGAGAGACTTTGTGATAATCAAATCATGAAGTACGCTAAAAGCGCAAAGTACGTTTCGTTTGGGATTGAACCTTTGGCTGGCTATTTAATAGCCAAGGAAGGAGAAATCCGCACGGTTAGAATTGTAATGACTGGTTTGCTTCAGGGACTTTCAAGGGAAATGATTCAGGAAAGAGTGAGGGAAACTTATGTATAAGATAGGTGTCATAGGCAATCGTGACAGTGTACTTGGATTTAAAGCAGTTGGACTGGATGTATTTCCTTGCACTGACAGCGAAGAGGCCAAGAAGGTTCTGCTCCAAATAGCAGAAGAACAGTACGCAATCATATACATCACAGAAGGATTCTGCAAAGATATGGTAGATGAAATTGATAAGTACAAGGATATGCGTACACCGGCCATCATCCCTATACCAGGGCTGGACGGAAGCTACGGCATCGGCATGTCAAACCTGAAAAAGGCAGTGGAGCGAGCCGTAGGTGCAGATATACTATTCGGAAATGATTAAAGTTAAAGGCAGGTGAGTGTAAAAGTGAACCAAGGTAAAGTTGTAAAAGTATCCGGGCCGTTGGTTGTCGCAAGCGGCATGCAGGACGCAGATATGTTTGACGTTGTTCGTGTAGGCGAGCATGGCTTGATTGGTGAAATTATAGAAATGCGTGGAGATGCGGCATCCATTCAGGTATATGAAGAAACGGCAGGATTAGGTCCTGGTGCAAAGGTTGTTTCTACAGGTGTTCCATTATCTGTAGAGCTTGGACCAGGTATGATAGAAGGAATCTATGACGGAATTCAAAGACCGTTAACAGAGATGCTGGAAATTGCAGGTTCAAATATTACAAGAGGTATTAGTGTAAATCCTCTCTCTAGGGAGAAAAAGTGGACCTTCGTTCCTACAGCTAAAGTAGGAGATGAAGTGGAAGCGGGAGATATAATCGGTACCGTACAGGAAACAGTTTCTGTACAGTTAAAGATTATGGTGCCCTACGGGATTCAAGGAACTATCCAAGAAATCAAGGGTGGAGATTTCACTGTTGAAGATGTAGTGTGTGTGGTAAAGGATGAGTCAGGTAAAACCTCAGATATCACCATGATGCAGAAATGGCCTGTTCGTAAGGGCAGACCATACAAAGAAAAGCTAGTTCCAGAAATGCCTCTAATTACAGGGCAGAGAGTTATCGATACCATGTTCCCCATTGCAAAGGGTGGTGTTGCAGCTGTTCCAGGACCTTTTGGAAGTGGAAAGACTGTAGTACAGCACCAGCTTGCTAAGTGGGCTGACGCAGATATCGTAGTTTACATTGGATGCGGTGAGCGTGGAAACGAAATGACAGACGTACTCATGGAATTCCCAGAGCTTATGGACCCAGCAACAGGGGAACCATTGATGAAACGTACTGTTTTAATTGCCAATACCTCTGACATGCCGGTAGCAGCTCGTGAAGCTTCTATTTACACCGGTATCACCATCGCAGAATACTACAGAGACATGGGTTATTCTGTAGCTCTGATGGCGGACTCCACATCAAGATGGGCGGAAGCTCTTCGAGAAATGTCCGGTCGTTTGGAAGAAATGCCTGGGGAAGAAGGATACCCTGCGTATCTGGCATCAAGACTTGCTCAGTTCTATGAGAGAGCAGGACGTGTAATCAGCTTAGGTAAAGAAGGAAGAGAAGGGGCTCTGACAGCTATTGGAGCTGTATCACCTCCAGGTGGAGATATTTCAGAACCTGTTGCTCAGGCAACATTACGTATTGTAAAGGTATTCTGGAACCTAGATGCATCCCTGGCTTATGCTCGTCACTTCCCAGCAATCAACTGGTTAAACAGCTATTCTCTATATATTGATAGGTTGTCCCACTGGTTTGCAGAAAAAGTGCATAAGGATTTCCCAGCACTTAGAAGTGAAACCATGAAGCTTCTTCAGGAAGAGGCTGAGCTTCAGGAAATCGTACAATTAGTCGGTGTAGATGCTTTATCCTACCCGGATCGTCTGAAACTAGAAGCTTGTAAATCCATTCGTGAAGACTATCTTCACCAGAATGCGTTCCATGAGGTAGACACTTATTCTTCATTGAATAAGCAGCATAAGCTACTAACGCTAATCATAGAGTTCTACAGGCAAGGAATGGACGGCCTTGAAAAGGGTGCAGACTTTAATGCATTAATAAGCCTACCGGTTAGAGAAACCATTGGCCGATTTAAATATATCGAAGAAGAAGAAATTGATTGTAGTTTTGATACAGTTCTAGAGGAATTGACTAATAGCATTCAGGAGCTGATGAATAAGGAGGATGAGCAGGATGTTTAAAGAGTATAGAACAATCTCCGAAGTAGCCGGCCCATTGATGCTTGTTCAGGATGTTGAAAATGTAACTTACGACGAACTGGGTGAAATAGAGCTGCCAAGCGGTGAAATTAGGCAGTGTAAGGTACTAGAAATTAACGGGAGCAATGCTCTTGTTCAGTTGTTCGAAAGTGCTGCAGGGATTAACCTAGCTGGTAGTAAGGTGCGTTTCCTTGGAAGAGGAATCGAACTAGCTGTGTCTGAAGACATGCTTGGACGTGTATTTGATGGTCTTGGCAGACCTGCAGACGGTGGAGCTGAAATTATTCCAGAAAAGCGTTTGGATATCAATGGACTTCCAATGAACCCAGCGGCTCGTGACTATCCTGCAGAATTTATTCAGACTGGTGTATCCGCCATCGACGGCTTGAATACGCTGGTTAGAGGGCAAAAGCTGCCTATTTTCTCAGGATCCGGACTACCTCACGCTGACCTTGCGGCTCAGATCGCCCGTCAAGCGAAGGTACTTGGTACCGATAGTAACTTCGCCGTTGTTTTCGCGGCAATTGGTATCACCTTTGAAGAAGCAGATTTCTTTATCTCTGACTTTAAGAAAACTGGAGCCATCGATCGTACGGTCATGTTTACCAACCTGGCAAACGATCCGGCCATCGAGCGTATTTCAACACCTCGTATTGCATTGACTGCAGCTGAGTATCTAGCTTTTGAGAAAGGGATGCACGTACTAGTTATTCTAACGGACATCACCAACTATGCAGAAGCTCTTCGTGAGGTTTCCGCAGCTCGTAAGGAGGTTCCAGGAAGAAGAGGATATCCTGGATACTTGTATACTGACCTAGCAACTCTTTATGAGAGAGCAGGAAGGAAGAAGGGATTTGAAGGATCTATTACAATGATTCCGATTCTGACTATGCCGGAAGATGATAAGACTCACCCAATCCCTGACTTGACAGGATATATTACAGAGGGGCAGATTATTCTTTCCCGTGAACTATATAGAAAAGGCATCATGCCACCTATCGACGTATTGCCGTCCTTATCACGTCTAAAGGATAAGGGTATTGGTAAAGGCAAGACAAGAGAGGACCACGCAGATACCATGAACCAGCTGTTTGCTGTATATTCCAGAGGTAAGGAATGTAAAGAATTGATGGCTATCCTGGGTGAAGCGGCCTTGTCCGATACGGATAAGCTGTATGCGCAATTCGCCGATGCCTTTGAAAATCAGTATGTATCTCAAGGTTATGAAACCAACAGAAGCATCGAGGAGACCTTGAACCTTGGCTGGAGTCTTTTGGAACTAATGCCACGTAGTGAGCTGAAGCGTGTAAGAGATGAGTACCTAGACAAGTATCTGGGCAAGCAAGATGATGGAATGCATGGTGTGACTGGATGCGCTGTCGGGGATGAAATAGCTGAGGGAGTTGCGGCTGATGCTTCTGGCGATGCTGCAGGTGCTGAGGTGCTTGACGCTGAGGTTTCTAGTGTTGAGGCAGGTAGCAAACAAGCTAAAAACGATAAAACCAAAAACAAAGCTAAGAAATAAATAGGGAGGTGACGGGAATGGCAAGATTAAATGTGAACCCGACACGAATGGTGCTGACCTCTCTGAAAAAGAAACTTGCTGTGGCAACTCGTGGTCATAAGCTCATGAAAGATAAGCGAGACGAACTGATGAAGCAGTTTCTAGAATTGGCGAGAGAGAATAAGGTTTTACGTGAAAAGGTAGAAAGCCTGCTCCAGGAGGTTTACAAGGATTTTGCCGTAGCTAATGCGGTAATGTCTGCTCCCATGATGGAGGAAGCCTTGATGTACCCCAAGCAGGGCGTTGAAATTGATGTAAAAACAAGAAATATAATGAGTGTTGATGTCCCCGTGTTTGAGTTTTCAAGCACAGGAGAAGAGACCGGCAGCATTTACCCTTACGGTTTTGCATCTACCTCTGGGGAACTAGACAAGGCGATACAAAATCTTTCAACGGTCTTCCCGGTCATGCTGTCACTGGCAGCTATGGAAAAGGAAGCCAGCCTACTTTCTGAGGAAATCGAAAAAACCAGAAGAAGGGTAAACGCCTTAGAATACGTAATGATTCCAAGGCTTCAAGAAACCATAAAATACATCAAAATGAAGCTGGACGAAAACGAAAGAGGCAACCAGACCAGACTAATGAAGGTCAAAGACATGATGCTTGAAGAAGCCATCAGAGAAAAGATTGCCCAAGACGAAGCTTGCTACAACGAGTTCGCAGGCAAGTAATAAGTCGTAGATGACTGAGTTTACTGGCTGACGAGTACACAGTAAGTTTCATCAAAATTAACAATTATTAAGAAGTGAAGTGTAGGATCCCCCGAACATGCCCGGGTTCCTACACTTTTTCATTTTATCAGGTAATTGTAGGAAAGAACAGGAGATTTCCTACAATAAACTCTAAATAAGGGGAAGGTGTAGGAAGGTCCACATTAGGGTTCCTACACCTTTTCGACTTCGCAAATGTAAATGTAGGAAAATCAACTAAAATTCATACATAAAGGATCGAAAGCAGGTAAAGTGTAGGAAAATCAAGGCCAAAGTTCCTGCACTTTATTGAGTTTTAAAGGATATTGTAGGGAAATCGCTAGATTTTCCTACAAATGGACCTAACAAACAATGAAAGTGTAGGAAAACTAAAATCCCGATTCCTACACTTTTTCAATTATTAAAGGATATTGTAGGAAAACCGCCTAAAGTTCCTACAAAACAGAACTATAAATAAGAAAATGCAGGAAACTCAAACCTCACCCCCCCAAAACCTCAACCCCCATCCCTCACCCCCCCAAAACCTCAACCCCCATCCCTCAACTCCCTAACCCCAACCCCTAATAATAGCTAAGCAGAATTATATATTTCATACAACGCAAGCTTTTATGCTTTATAAACCAGAAAAGACTTGATTAATAAATGTAAATAATATACAATAAAACAAATATATGGAGAGAGGTTATCCCTATTGCATGGATGAAGGCTCTCTAGCGTGCAATAGGTATAACTGAACAGCTCCATAATATAGGAGGAGATGAGGGATGTATGAAACTCTAGATATATTGAAAGCGGATTATAACTATCAAAGGAGGCTAGCGGAGAAATACAAGCGGGAATTGGAATGGTTGCCGAAGGGGAGCTTATATATCAATTGTAAAAATGGAAAAGAATATGTATATGTTCGTGTGGTGAAAAATAAAAATTCTCTTCAAATTCAAGATAGCGAGCATGAGGAAGAACAGAAAACCCAAATTGGTCAAAAGATTAATAACACTCAGAGAAAGCCAAAATTATCTACAATTGATAGTAAGGAACATTGTAAAAAAATTAAGCGACGCCGCTTTATTGAAAAGAGTTTACCGATTCTTGAGAAAAATATCGAAGCTCTAAGCTGTTGTATAAAAGATTATTCCGTATACAGTGAGTTAGCGGTGAGTGCGGAGTTATGTAAACCGTACCAATTAGTATCCATGTTTGAGCCAGATTATCAAGAAAAGGTCGATATCAGTACTTGGAAAAAACTCAACTCCAGTCAGAATTCTTTTTTTTCTCAAGAAATCAAACACACAGTAGGAGATACAAAAGTAAGATCAAAATCAGAGGCCATCATATGCAACCTACTGGAAACATTCAATATTCCGTTTAAATATGAGACCTGCCTTTCCATAGGAAAAGTAACATACTATCCGGATTTTGTGATTCTTAACCCCATTGATAATAAGGTTGTTTATTGGGAGCATTTTGGAAAAATAAACGATAAAGACTATGTTGAAAGCTTTGAAAGAAAACTAGCGACCTATCGCATTAATGGAATCACCTTATGGAATAATTTGATCATAACATTTGATCAGCCTGATGGCTCATTAGATGTCAGAAAGATTGAAAAGCTGATAAGAACTTTTTTTGTAGTTTAAACTAGAGGCCAGGTTTCAGGAAGGAAACATCTGAATTTTTAAGTATTATTCATGAATGTATTCTTTAATGGCTTCCTCAACGGTGGAATTCACCGATTTACCATGTGAAGCTGAATAAAGTACAAGATTTTTATGAAGTTCCGGAGAAATACGAACGTTAAAGCTCCCCCGATATGCTTTTTCCGCTTCGATACCTTTCTCTGCACATAATTCAAGGTAATCATCCACAGCTGATTCAAAATGCTTTCTCAGGCTATATACACTTTCTCCCTCATAGGAAATTAAGCTGTTAATACCGATAACCTTTCCAAATAGAATCTTGTCGCTGGCGGAAAACTCGACAGTACCGTAATAGCCTTTATATTCTAATAAATTTTTCATACAAAATCCTCCATTTCCAAGATTTCAACATTCACATAATCGTGGCTACACTTACAAAGCTTTTATGTTGCGAAAGCCTATTTATGTGGGGTGCCCTTCTGGTAGCATATTGGTGGCAGAAAAGGCGGCTAAGAAAACAGTCTGTTTCTGACTGAAATATGGGTGTCCAGAGGGGTAGGGGTCCCCATGTAAATAGGACCGTGGAATAAATGCAAACTAATCATCCAGGCCGCATAGCCCATAGAAGTTAATTGAATTAATATTTATAGCCGAAGGAATTAAGTCCTAAGAACTTGGATCAAAAGGCCATAGCCAATAGAAGTTGATTTAATTAAAATTTATATCCGAACCAATTTGCCTTACACAAGGAAAGAAGACCATAACTAAGTCACAGACTTAATACTTATAACCCGAACCAAATTTAATTTATATATAAAAAAGAATCTGACTAGAAGGCCATAGCCAATAGAAGTTGGTTTAATTAAAATTTATATCCGAACAATGGAGCACAAAAAAAGACTTAACCAGATGATGATAACCATTATTATTCTTAATTAATATTTAGACTAAACCTCATTTACACATAAAAAGAATTTTACTGCAAAAACCTTGATACATTTATAAAAAGAAATAGAAAAGCTGCATTTTAGCTCGAAACATTCATAAAATACGAAAATGGATTTCATTGAAAGGTGTCAGAGTTGTCTATATAATTTTTTTTATAAGCATTACACTTTTTATGTGAAAGGGGGAAAATCACATGAGAAAAAAATTAAATTTCCTGTTATCAATCATTATGATTGCAGCGCTGATTTTTTCAACCGGGTCAGTCTCCTTTGCTACACCTGAAACTGTAGATTTAACAGGCATGATTCCCGTTCGAACAACATTTGAGGATGCAGAATTAAAGGTGGATTGGGATCAGAACACAAAGACAGCTCTTATTGGAGAGAATCAAGAGCTACAATTTACGATTGGTAGTAAAACCATGATTTTTGATGGCATTCCCTATGAAATGGACAGGGAGGCAATCCTATCAGGTGGAAAAACCTACATTGATTCATCAGTAGTCAGTGAGTTTTTAGGCGGAATCGTGGATGGAGAGAACGCCACCATTCCAGAGTATGTGGGAGACTTATTGGTTGGTGATTATAAGTCAAAGCTAGAGCTTTATCAGAAGCCTGTGCAAGGTGAAGATAAATTTTTAGCAGCCTTCAACCCACAGACTGGTTGGGATATTGCAAGAGAGTTAGTTAAAATAGGAAGTTCTGATATGGGTTTCCGACTTGGAGGTACACCAGAAGGTAAAGAGGCGGCAGATTTAATTTACAATAAGTTCAAAGAAATAGGTCTACAGCCAGAATATGATACCTTTAAGACATACGGATGGCGTTATTTAGATTCTTCCTTCGTAGTTGAAGGATTAGACATGGAAATTCCGGTGGTGTCTGCTGTAGGGACTAAAGGTACATCAGATGAAGGAATTACTGGTGAGATCGTTTATGTCGGTACAGCAACGAAGCAAGAATTAGAAGGAATGGATCTGTCAGGCAAGATTGCTTTAATAAAAATGGATTTAGATTACCACCCATGGCAATCACAAGGCGCTTATGCAGTAGCAACCAAAGGTGCTATTGGAGTGATTTATTACTGTGAAAACTATTATGCCCAGCTAGAAGGAGGGGAAGCCTTCAATGCTCAGGACTGGAGCGGTGCTGAGATAGATATTCCAGTGGTAAATACCCCGAAAAAATATGGTGAGGCGCTGGTGGACGCTGTAGCCCAGAAACCTTATAAAGCTACTTTGGTTTCTAAAGTAGAAATTAATGAGAACGGTGACGGCTATAATGTTATTGCAAAAATAGAAGGAAAGAAATATCCTAACGAGTATGTAATCGTAAATGCTCATACAGATGCTTACTTCCAGGGATTCCAGGATGACTCAATTGCAATTGGAGGTATTGTGGCTATCGCAGAGGCAATGAAGAAAAGCGGATATGAACCAGATAGAACAATTTTATTCCTTTCCATGGATGCAGAGGAATTTGGAGCTATAGATCTGGGACCTGATTGGCTTCTTGGTTCATGGAATATGATGAAAACAAAGAATACTGAATGGGCAGGGAAAGCCGTGGCCAGTATGACCATTGAATTGTTCGCTTACGAAGGCACAAAGGATTTTGAACTGCGCGCAAGCGATACATTATATGAATACATATTAAACACCGCTAAAGGATTCGACTATAAAGCTTATGACAAGCTTGGAATTGTAAAGAATGAAATATCCAATATGTCAGATGAATTTTCATTTGCCTACTATGGAATACCAACATTCCGTACAAACAGCGACCCCTATGTGACGGAGCATATTTATCACACCCAGTTTGATAATAAAGAAACAACTTCCTTTGAGAAATTTTCAGAAGCCATGACTCATTATGCAAAGTTTCTTCTAAGGCTTGACAAGCTGCCCGTAGCACCCTATGACCTAACCCATGGAATTGAAAAATATAATGATAGCGTTGATTTTACTGAGCTTAACAAGCTTAATATAGGAAATGAGCTGGAAGGACTGGCAAATGCGTATCAAGAAAAAGCTACAGAGCTGTACCTTAAGAACGCCTTAATCTTAAAGAAGTATGAACAGGCAAAGAGTGAGGGCAAAGATCTGAGCTTTATAGAAAAGGATTTGGCAGCGTATAATCAGAAGGTAAGGGATACTGTAAAGACCTACTTAACCGGCACCTTAGCATTGAGTGGTGAAACTGTAGCACTTGAAATTCCATATTATCAGGGCTTGCCACAGTTGTTCGATGATGCCATAGCTGCGTTTAAAAACAATGATGGTGCAAAGGCATCAGAGCTGTTAGGGAAGTTGAAAGGAAGCTATTATGCGGATTACGAGGATTATGAGACCTGGTATACAGTGAATAGAGACAACATCGATCCCAATAATCCTGACCGTGACACTCTCTGGACAGAAGGCATAAAAGTACAGTATTTTGATCATTACAAGATGACACAGGGCTTAAAGGAAAAGCTTGCTGCTGGAGGAGACTATGATTACTCTGATGAAATCAAAACATGTGAGGAATTCAAGGAAATTGCACTAAAGAACCTAAAGGAAGCATACCGTAATGATGCAGATATGTTTAAAAAAGCAAACAATCAATTTCCTCTAGCAGAAGCAGATTTGCTCATTGAGAAGCTACAATAAATAATAGTAATCTTTTATGTAATGGGATATTGAGGAGGCTATGTCCACTATTAATTGGCCCAAAAGTGGTCTAGGATAAGGGTCAAAGCTGATAAATGGATTCAAATGTAAAAAAGCGTAGGAACTCAGCTTGCTGGAGTTCCTACACATTTGAATTTTGAGCGGAATTTGTAGGAACAATCGCGGAAGGTTCATATAAAATTAATAAGCATACAAAAAGTGTAGGAACACCTATGCAGTGCAAATCGCAGGTTGCAGGGCAGGCTCCTACACTTTTAAATTTTGAGCGGAAATTGGGAACAATCGCCCAAAGTTCCTACAAAATCAACAAATCTGGAGGAGGTGTAGGAACCTCCGCCCCAGAGTTCCTACACATTTGAATTTTCAGCGGAATTTGTAGGAACAATCGGTCAAGTCCTTTTTTGTGTGTAAATTCGTTCGGCAATTTTTTAATAGGTTAAGCTGCTTTAAGTAGCTTAACTTGTTCATTAGCAATTTCAATGAGCTGAGGTGTAATATCCTTTATTGCATTATCATACTTCTGTTTGGAGAATAAAGGCCTTCGACTGCTGAGTATGTCGTGTCTTTCTACCAAAACGGCTCCCATTAAGCGAATTAAAGATGCCGTGTTAGGGAATATCCGAATTGCATTGTAACGACGCCCCAGTTCCCCGTTTTCACGTTCCACATAGTTAGAAGTTCGAAGGGGAATTCGCATTTTTTCCGGCAACAGCATTACCGTCATTGCGTCTTCAAATCCTTCATCCAGGGTTTCCATAGCTTTTTCTGCCACATCCTCGTAATCCTTTATGATCTCGTCTCTACGCCTTCTAGCGTCCTCTATCGTCTCTGCAGTGAACATCTCACGGAGCTCGCTCTGTAAACCTGCTTGCGCCTTCTTGGGTGTCTGGTCCAGTATGTTCTTCAAAAAATGATATTGGCATCTTTGCCAAGGTACCTGCGGAAAGACTTCTTTCAGGGCTGCAATGAGGCCGCTGTGCGCATCTGATGTAACCATGTTCATCTTTGTAAGCCCTCGCTCTTTTAGGCTGGTTAGAAACTCTTTCCAAGTTTGCGCAGATTCTATCTCGTAGGCATCAAATCCGATGATTTCTCTCCTCCCATCTTCTGTAATGCCCATAGCAACCATCAAGGCCTTCGATACGATTCTGTGGTTCTCTCTCACCTTAAAATACTTGGCATCGGTTATTACAAAGGGATAGGGGATTGTTAGTTTCCGGTTTTTAAATTCCTTTATGCCTTCGTCCATGCGTTTGCACAACTCAGATACAGTGGATTTGGAGAAGCTGGTGCCACATAATTCCTCTACGACCTTTGTTACTTTTCTTGTAGAGACGCCTTGAATCACCATTTCCATCATAGTGGTCAATAAGGCTGCCTCACTTCTTTGGTAGTTGTCAAACACCATGGTTACAAAGGGAACATCTCTATGACGTGGTACTCTCAGCGTGATGGTTCCAATTCTGGTTACAAGAGGTCTTTCTCTCGTACCATTGCGATAATCGCTCCTCTCTGCCGTGCGTTCATGCTTGGCTGCACCAATTTGTTCTTCGGATTCTGCAAGAAGAAATTCATTAAGTATCCTCTCCATCAGATATCCAAAAGCCTCATTCCTATCTTTTGATAAAAGGGCTATCACTTCTTCGTAATTTACGGTAATATTAACTTGAGACATGTTTCTTTACCTCCGGTTTATGTTTTTGTGGTAACTACATTATAACCGAACGAAGAAGCATGTTCTCCTTTTTTTGCTTTTATCAATTTACACCATTATACGGACATAATCGAACAATCACCCAAAGTTCCTACAAAATCAACAAATCTGGAGGAGGTGTAGGAACCCCCCGCACATGCTCCGGGTTCCTACCTTTTTTCATTTTTATCAGGTAATTGTAGGAAAGAACAGGAAATTTCCTGTAGCAAGCTCAAAATAAGGGGAAGGTGTAGGAAAGCCAACATTTGAGTTCCTACACCTTTTCAATTTATCAAATGCAATTGTAGGAAAATCAACAAAAATTCCTACAAAATGGATTGAAAACAAGTTAAGTGTAGGAAAATCACGGCCAAAGTTCCTGCACTTTATTGAGTTTTAAAGGATATTGTAGGAAAATCGCTAAATTTTCCTACAAATGGACCCAACAAACAATGAAAGTGTATGAAACCTTAAATCCGGATTCCTACACTTATTCAATTATTAAAGGAATTTGCAGGAAAACCGCCTAAAGTTCCCTACAAAAGAGAACTAAAAGTAATGAAATGTAGGAAACCCGAAACTCCAAAGCCAAAGACTTCTCCTTCTCCTACATAGTTATAGTCGCCAAGTAGAATTATACATCTTCTCCAGGCAAGTTTTATAATTAATTGCATATCGTTGCCGTCAAAATATTTAGGTTTATGTTATGCTATATTATAGTATGCTAATTATAACTAATATTAAGGATGGAGGTTAATATGAAAATTCCAGAAAAAGTATTAAATTTACTAAATGACAAGGACGCTTTGAAAGTACTGACAACTATTTCAGCGGATGGTATACCACATTCTATCGCCGTAGGTAGCGTGATGGCGCCTGATGCAGAAACAATATGTGCGGCAGAAATATTCATGAAGGCAACAGCAGAAAATTTAAAGGCTAACAAAAACATTGCAGTTTTAGTTGTAAAGGGAGCAGAATCTTATCTTGTAAACGCAACTGTTGCAGAGCGCAAAACTGAAGGTGATTTGTTCCATAAGGTTTCTGAGCAGATGAAAAAAGCTAATCTGCCTATGCAGGCATTATGGGTTTTCCAACCCACTGCTATATACGACCAGAGTGCAGGTCCAACAGCGGGTACGCAAATCGTCTAAGGATGATTTAAAATTGGTATCATTTGCGAAACAACAATTGCAACTAATGTAATGACGAATTTAATTATACAGTGCACATAGATGGGGTTGCTCATACACAATAATCTCATGGTATTATAGAAATAAATTACCATGAGATTATTTTTAAATTCTGCCACAACTTTTAAATTAAAGCGAAAAAAGGCCCTGGAATCTACACAAAGAAATTCCAGGGCTTCCTTACCCCAAACTTGATCTCTATATTTCATCAATAGAGCTCAATCCTGATATTTTAATCTACAGTAGCATAACCTCTTTATGCCCCTGCATTCTAAGGAAAGACTCAACCCTAAGGCATGACTGTCCATGAAGCTCAATCCTGATGCATAACTGTCCATAGAGCTCAATCCGGATATTTTAATCTACAGTAGCATAGCCTCTTTATGCCCCTGCATTCTAAGGATAAAGCTCAATCCTAATGCATGACTGTCCATGAAGTTTAATCTTGATATTTCAACATAGAATCGCTGCCACCCTTTGTGACCAGCATCACTGCTACTTTATTAGATTCATTTCTCATTTCCCGTTCTTCTCCAGGCCCCACATGTAAGGAGTCGTAAGGCTTTAACAAGATTTTGCCCTGTGGAGTAATAAAGGTGACCTCCCCCTCAAGGACAAAATATACTTGATCTGAATCACCGGCTCTTGATGGGTGACCTCCACCGGGAAGCACATAAGAAAGTGCTGTCCAAAAATCGCTACAACCAGATTCCGATTTTCCATGCAACTTCAGAGAAATCATGTCATGATGTCCAGGCCCCAGATATCTTCGAGCATCCTTCAGTTCAATTTTTTTCAAATAATCACCCACTTTCTAGATCAAAACCAAATCGTGAGATTGCAATCAAAACAGGCACTGGCCCTCCAGTAACGAAGAGGTGAACTACTGGATTTGGTGTAAAATATTACTAGCAGTCAACAGTAATGGTCCACTGCTCATTGAAACTAATGCTACTAGACAGCCATCAATACTGCGCTCGCTTATTTTGCCTGAACTACTATCACAGGCACCAACTCTTCAGCAATGAAGAGGTCCACTGCTCATTGTGCCCAAGCTACTACTAAACAGGCACCAAATCCTTCGTTAATGAAGAGGCACCGTTAAACTACAACTTGAATGGTATCAGTCCTTCATTACTAAAGAGGCGCACTGCCTCAAACCTGAATTACCACTACAGGCATCAATCCTACATTAGAAAAGAGGTACACTGTCTCATTCTGCCTGAATTACCATTACAGGCACAACCCTTCAGCCATGAAGAGGGAATTGCCACACCCCACTTAAGCCACTACCGCAAAACCGCATTCTTAACCGGTTTTCCTGCCAAGTAATTCTTGATTTCGCGGCAGAAGAAGTCTACGGCAAGCTGTACAAGAATCGGTGCATCAGCAGACATGTGAGGTGTAATGATAACCTCCTCCATATCCCATAAAGGACTGTCCTCATTCAAAGGTTCAGGATCTGTTACGTCTAAAGCAGCGCCAGCAATCTGGCCTTCTTGTAGAGCCTTGATCATGGCCTCTTGGTCCACACAGCCACCACGAGCAACATTTATAAACAAAGCGGATTCTTTCATAGCTTTGAACTGCTCAGCACCTATCATATGGTGAGTTTCAGGGGTATAAGGTGTTGCTAAAACTACATAATCCGAACGGCTTAGCAATTCGTTAAGGCCATCACTACTAAAAATCTCGTCAAAGCATTTCATTGGTACAGGATTACGCCTCAAAGCCAGGGTTTGCATAGAGAAAGCTTTAGCGCGTTGGGCAAGCTCCATTCCAATAGATCCTGCCCCGATAATTCCTAATGTCTTTCCGTAAGCCTCCAAGGGCTGCCTGGTCATTCCCTTTGCCCAAACATGCTCTCTTTGCTTTTTGAACATAAACGGAAAGGTTCTGTTCCAGGCCAGGATATATCCCATCACAGTCTCAGAAATGGTAATGGAATGAATGCCGCTGGAGTTAGAGATGATGATAGGCAGATTAGCAATTTCAGATTTCATGACTGGGTCCAAGCCTGCAGAAAAAGAGTGGAACCATTGTAAGTTTGGATTGCCGGTACAGTAGCGTACGGGCATTTCTCCAGTCCCGCCCCAGGTATATAAAATTTCAGCATTGATGCCACTAGCCAAAAGCTCGTCTTCCGTTTCAAATCTATGTACTTCTCCGCCACAAGCCTCTGCAATCTGATTCATATGCTCATCAGTAAAGTAGAAGGGGACTTTAGAAGAGGGTTTGAATAAAAACACTACATTAGCCATAGTACAACTTCCTTTCGTGTTTTTAAGAAGGAGCAGATTTTCATCTGCTCCCTTCACGTTTTGTAATATGCACATCCGCCATTTCCTAAATTAAATAGGGCAGAGTATGCGACTAATAAACTTCTATAATGCTCAGCTGCAAAACAATAATTTTAATAACTTACTTATCAGTAAAGGCACGCATTTCAGCTGCAACGGTAGGATCAGCGTCCTCTACTACCTTCCAAGCAGAGTCATAGGCAATCTTCAAATATTGATCCAGTAAATCGCCGGTAAGCTCATTTACTTCAGCGCCGTCTTCTATCAAAGCTTCTAAGAACTCAGCATTTTCCGCTGCATACTGTTTTGCAGAATCAGCTTCCCAATCTATAGCACTGTCTATTAGAGCCTGTCTTTGCACATCATCTAATTTGTCCCATGTCTTATTGGTTACAAATAACGATGCATCGGAGTTATAGATACCGGGAAGGATTACATAGTCAACTACCTTACCTAATGAATTGTCGACAAAATCCTTTAGCGTACCGCCGACTCCATTAATAACGTTCTTTTCAACGGCTTGATACACATCTCCCCAGCCCATGGTAACCATTTCAGCGCCGGAGCCCTGTAGGAAAGGTCTGTGGGCAGGAGTACCACGGAAAATGACACCTTTAAAGTCCTCAATCTTTTCTATTTTCTTGTTGCTCATAAACATATATGGGCTTTCAGCTGCTGTTCGGCCTAAGTAATGAGAGTTAAGATGCTCCTGAACGAGACCGTCAATATACTCGACGCCGCCATTTTCTCTCATTTCTAGAGGATCAGTCATTTTAACTCCGTTAAGTACTGGTGCGATTGTTACTAAATAAGTACAAGGTGAATAAACTAATTCCACAACATTGTTTACCATTGCATCTGCAAGCTGATCTGAAGGAATGGCTTCAGGGCCACTGCCCCATTCAACCTTAAGTGTTCCATTGGAACGTTCAAAAACGGATTCACAGAACTGGTCGAAATAATAATAGTGAGAAGTCCCTTCCGGGAAAGCGCCTTGAAGCTTTATGGTTATCGGTTCTGCTGCAGGCTCGCCTCCGTCGTCGGATGCTGCAGGTTCACTGCCACCTCCACAGGCGGCCAGGGATAATACCATGATTAGCGCTAGCAAGATTGCCAATGTCCTTTTAACTTTTTTCACTTTTCTCTCCTCCTCTTTAAAACCATTTCATAGAAAATAACTTAGATGAGCCTTTTTAAATTAAATTTGGCAAGAATGTGGCCAGACCCGGAATGAGTCCAATAATAAGGACCACAATAACATCTATTATCAAGAAGGGGATAGCACCTCTGATGATATGCTGCATAGTAACCGTAGGAGGTGACACACTCTTCATGACAAACAGGGACATTCCCACAGGAGGAGTAAACTGTCCTACCTGAAGGAGGATGAGGAATAGGACTGAAAACCAAATAACATCAATTTCAAATGCATAAACGAGAGGCATAAATAATGGTAGGCAAATCATCATGATGGCTGCTTGTTCAATAAACAGACCAAGGATGAAAGCAATAACCATCATAGCAACCATAATCAGCACAGGGCTTGAAATGGCATCTGTTACATACATTACAGCTTTTCTGCTTGCACCGGTAAAAGATAAAACCTGGCTAAATCCGGAGGAAGCTGCAATAATAAGCATCAGCATAGTGGTTGTTTTTAAAGATCCCATCAGTGTATCCACAAGAAGCTTAAAATTAAATCTTTTATAAGCCATGGCCAATACATAAGCTGCTAAAGCACCAAAGGCAGCGGCCTCGGTGGCTGTACCTACGCCAGTAAAAATAACGGCAATAACTATGACAAAGATTGATAGCAAAGGCACGATATCGCTGACAAAGGTTTTAATCTTTTGAGAAGAAGTGATATCGCTTACCACTTCATCGTCAATGGATGGAGCCAAATTTGGATTGCGTATACAGGAGATGATAACGTAACCTATGTAAAAGACGAGCATAAGGACGCCGGGAATAATGGCTCCTATTAATATTTTTGGTACGGATATACTGGCGATTCCCCCCATCATAACAACTTGATTGCTTGGGGGAATAATCATAGCCAGGGCACCGGAGGCCATGATAGATCCTGTGGTTAATTCTCTGGAATAACCACGACGTTCCATTTCCGGCATCATAAGAGATCCAAACATTGCCGTATTAGCTAGAGACGACCCGCTCAGGGCAGCAAAAATACCGCCGCCAAGAAGAGTGATAACACTGAGTCTACCGGGGACCCTCCTAACAAGAATTGAAAGGGCATCCATGGTCCGGGTTATAATTCCCGACCGGAAGAATACTTCTCCCATAATGACAAAGAAAGGAATAGGCGTAAAATTAAAGTTAGAAATTTGAGATTGCATACCCAGTATCCATTGGAGCAATCCGCCTTCGCCTAGCATACCGAAGATGGCAACACCGGAGACAACGAAGAAACTGAAGGCAACAGGAAGACCTGTGAACATGATGACGATTAGGCATGCAAGGTATAGGAACAATACTATATGCCACTCCATTACTCAATCCCTCCTTCTATTCCTGGCTTGTTTTTAAAGGATTCAATAGCATTTCTAATGGCCTGGATAGCTAGGAAAAACATGCTAAGTGAAATAGGAGCAAGGAGTAGCCATTTTGGTGTGCTTAAAAAGTCAGGAAGTGCTATTTGTCCCAAGAAATTTGTCTTCGTTAGTTTAAAAGATACGACACATAATACAACAGCAATGACGAAAACAACTAAGTCCAGTGCACCCACCCATATATGCTTTACCCTAGGTGGAAGCGCTTCTAAGACCATATCTACAGATACATGGCCTCTTTTTTGATAGAGCCATGGAGTCCCCAAGAATGCGATATATAATAGGGAATATGCCGCATAGTCAATGAGGAAGGCAAAGGGCTGATTGAATAAATACCGAGTCATAGTGGCAAAGAATACGGCCAATAGCAGCAATAGGACGACAAAAGCGGCAATTCCTGCTAGGGCGCTTATGCAACGATCAATGATCTTGTTTAAGACTTGCATAAAAACCTCCTTTATCGGATAATGGAGCACTACTGGAACAGAATAATATTACTTTGTCATTTCCTTAAGATAAACGGCAATGCCTTTGCCAAGTAGGTCAAGGCCAGAGGTTCTCAATAGAGTACGTTCAATTACACCTAAAACAGCTACTTCATCGTTAATGTCAATATTGCCCATATGGCCTATACGGAACATTTTGCCTGCATAGGGGCCTAAACCTCCCGCAACAATGATCCCTTCCTCCATTAAAAGGCTGCGAAACTCAGCATCATCAACACCTTCAGGATAGATCAAGTTAGATAGTGTTACACCACGGTTTGGTTCCTCAGCCAATACTTTAAAGCCCAAAGCTTCAAAGGCTTTTTGCATGGCCCTAGCATTTTTCAGATGACGTTCATATCGTGCCTTAGGACCTTCTTCCTTTATCATACGGATAGATTCCTGCAAAGCCCAAATCAAGTTTACTGCAGGTGTAGCAAAGTATTTTGTCGGATCTTGCATAATAGGAAGCCATTTATAAAAATCGCAGTAATATTCCCTAATAGTTCCGAGAGATTCTCGCCGGGCCATTGCCTTTTCACTAGCCCAAAGCATTAGTAGACCGGGGCATACCCCAAAGGCCTTTTGAGAGGCAGTAAACAGCACATCAATATTCATGTTATCAAAATCAGTAAACTCTCCGGCAGTAGCCGCCACGCCATCAACTATATACAAGGTATTGGGATATTTTTTCAATAATTCTCCGATTTCATCAATAGGTGCTTTTACCCCTGTTGACGTGTCTACATGGGTCACTATGATGGCTGCGTATTCCTTTGAAGAAAGAGCAGCGTCTATTTGGGAAAGGGGGATAATTTTGCCCCATTCAGCAGACAAAACATCAAGGTCTAGACCTTTCCGTTCACATATTTCAATAAATCGGTCACCAAAAAAACCATGGCTGACCAAAAGCACCGAGTCACCGCTTTTAGTTGTATTAGAGATAGCCATTTCCATGGCCAGAGTACCAGTTCCAGCAATGCAGAAAACTTGTCCGGAGCAATTAAGAATTTTACCAAGGTCGCTGATTACTTCTTTGTAATCTGCTACAAACCTTGGGTCGCCAAAGGCCTGGATTTCTCTACCCATTTGATCTTGAATACTTTTTACAACTGGAGTGGGGCCGGGTATCATTACCATTCTTTTATTTTCCATATATCTCACCTCTGAAAATGTGCGTTTTTACGCTTTTTTATAGTAACTGTTGCTTTAACGGATTCAAAATAATATGGATTATTTAACTCATTTTAATACATAGGGGAGTCTTGAAATTTTACTTATAAAACAAAAGAAAAGACGTTTTTTATAATGGTTGATGAGGCTTTGTTTATCTATGGACATGTTATTAACCTCCTTAAGCCAACAAGTGAAAGATCCTAATTAAATCCTGATCGAACAGGAAATGCTTCCAAAGCTTTAATTTATGCGAGAGTTAACAATATTCCCAATATGGTAAAGCATGCAATTGAGAAAAGACCTATAAAAGGGTGCAACACTTCATTTTACTGATAACATTATAACAATGATTGCGGAAAATCAAGATGACAGGGCAGTGGAATTTCACTATGTGAAATTTTCTTTCATTCTTATCAAATTGTATTGACAAGGAGAAATTTTAATAGTAGGCTGAATGCGAACAGCATTTGTAATGGCACAAAAAATCATCTCTAATACTTTACTGGAAGCTCTTGTAATGCTTGGATATTAAGGATTACACAAGGATTAAAATAGGTTAATTTTTACCAGATACTTCCAATAACATCCTGCTAAAGCCTGAAATACTTTATTAAGTAGATTTTATGTTAGAATTTCAAAAAACCTGATTTTGCCGGAATACATCGTATTTTTTAGTATGGGGAAACAGAAAAGGGGAATTTTAATGTCAGTAAAACAAGGAGAAAAGCAAAGGCTTAAGAACCAGTCTGTTAAAAAATTATTTTCCATTATAGAAGTTATGGCCAGGTCATCAACCTCCATGCGACTTCAAGATATTGCCGAATCTATCCATATTCCCCCAAGTACTGCTTTGAGGTTTTTAAATACCTTGATTGATCTTGACTATGTGTATCAAGATGTGCTGAATCATAGATATTGCCTTACAATGAAGCTAACTCACATCGGGAATCAAATTGCTTCTAAGATATCTGTTCGTGATGTTGTACGTCCTTTCTTAATCGAATTAGCTGAAAAATGCGAGGAAACAGCTTGCTTTGCAGTAGAGCGAGACTATAAAGTAATCTATTTAGATGTGGTAGATTATAGTAGCTATTCTTTATGTTTCATTCAACGACCGGGAGCCTGCGCCCCAATGTATTGTACGGGTATTGGAAAGCTCCTCTTATCAAATAAAACCGAGACTGAATTAAAAAATTATTTTATCGATAAAAAGCCAGATTATTATACTGAAAATACCAAGGCAACCCTATCAGAACTTAGCAAAGATCTAGAAAACATTCGAACCCAAGGATACTCCATAGACAATGAAGAATATACAGAAGGTGTAATAAGTATCGCCGCACCAATTAAAGATTATAATGGCAAAATCACTTATGGCATCAGTATAGCAGGCCCATCAAGCCGTTTAAACGAGAAAAAAGCCAAAATTATTATTCCGGAATTAATCGAAACCGCCAATAAAATATCTAATGTACTAGGAACCATCGACGACCATCCTCATTAAACTATTTTCATATGTGCTTGTTCCAAATATGAGGTTATCCTAAATAAAGGGCTATTTTGGCAACAGTTTGGACCCTAAATAGGAAGGTTGTTTTTTGAACCGGTTTGCCATTCAAAATATGCTGGCTAACTATCGTTTGATATAAGTAATACGTTTTTTAATCAGCTTTGAACCAGTTTTTCATCCTTTTAAGTAAGAATTTTGATTCGGTAATTCTTTTATTATGAATAAAATATTGCTTGAATTTTTGGGGCAGATGATGATGGCCGAATAAAAAAAGCAACTTAATTTATGTAATAATTGACTCCAATCAGCCAACATATATGAATAAAATGTCTGATTCCACACTTCTTTTATTTGATTCTAATCCCGTAATTTTATAATTTATTTTGTGAAAGGAGAAAGTGCTGTGGTAGAAAAACGTCTAATAGGTCCAAGGTATAAACATCCAGTTTCTGATGGAGAGTTAAACCGGAGACTTGCCGCCGTCCAAGAGGCTATGAAAAAAGAAGAAATTGATTGCTGTATCGCTCAGAGCCAGAGCACCATTTTTGACAGCTGCATCCGTTACATGGTCGACATCCCTACCCACCAGTATGCAACCACCTTGGTGATACCGGCAGAAGGGAAAATGTTACTGGTGAACCATGGGGCAGACAATGACAACGTGACCATTCCACCATCCATTAGAAATGTAGAAAAGATGCTCACAAAGCCTGTGTGTCAAACCTTTGGGTGCACAGATAATCTGCTCCCTGAAACCATTGTGAGAGAGCTGAAGGGTAAGGGCTACAAGAAGATTGGATTCATTATGAAGCAGCTTATTAGCTTTGATTTTGGTGAATATCTAAAGGAAAATCTTCCTGGCGTGGAGTTTGTGGATTTTACAAAGAAGTTTAGTAAAATAAAGGCAGTGAAGAGTGAAGAGGAATGGAAGCTCATTGATAGTTGCGTCCGGGCTCATGAACACTTAATTGATATTGTTCCCGCTTTGCTTCGTCCAGGCCGTATGGAATATGAGATTTTGGCAGATTTAGAACATATGTCACGGTACATAAAGTGCGATTATATTGGCAATATTGCAGTTGGGTCGGCACCTGCCGGTCAACCAGCTACTTTTTATCAAAACTTTGCCGCCAACCGTCGTGTAGAACCAGGAGATACCCTTACTGTAATGGTTGAGGTTTCAGGCCCAGGGGGGATTTATGGAGAATTGGCCAGGTCCTTCTGCTTAGGTGAGCCAAATAAAAACTTGCTGGAACTTTTTGATATTGCAAAGCAGGCCCAGCATGTCGTGGCAGAAGCCACTAAACCAGGGGTTACTGGCGCAGATCTAGATGCTGTGTTTAATGAATTTGTTGCTTCCTATGGAATTCCTAAGAACGCCAGGTTCGTGGGGCACGGCCAAGGCTATGATATGATGGAGGCTCCAACCATTTGTCCGACAGAGGATATGGTTATTCAAGAAGATATGTTTTTTGCCATCCATCCCGAACTGTTTAAGGATGGGGAATTCGCCATCTGCTGCGACAACTTTAGGGTAACCAAGGACGGAGCAGTGCGCCTCACCAGAACACCTCAGGAAGTATTTTGGGTGGAGATTTAGTCCATAGGTCAGCTACTAAAACTTCTGTCGTAACAAAATACTATTTGGTCCCATAATATACATAATATAATGTATGCCATAAATACGAATTGATAGATCCATGTGGCTGGCATTGTGCCTTTAATATGCAAGGTTACTGTTTTAACGGCGCTACGGTGCTACGACATAAATATCCCTCTCGATCAATATCCCTATACATTTCGTATTGAGTAGAAAATTGTCTCTAATAATAAATTGGGAGGTATCTGATAAGTCACAACCCCAAAAACGCTACACATGTGTAATTGCAATATTTGTAAGAAGCAAAATTGAATATAGAATCTGGGTGAAAAATTCGGGAGATGCCCTGCGGGGAGCCGAAGAAGCAAGTTGCACAAAAAAGCTGCTGCAGCGAAACTTTCAGGCAAAGTGACCGAATTTGGACAGAACTCTGAAAAGCTAAATTAGCACCGAAGGAGCAACGATACGTCCTTTATATCGGAATCTCTCAGGTCAAAAAACAGAGGTAACGGCAAGTGCTGTTACCTTTTTTTGTGTTAATTTTTCCAATAGCAAGATTCTTATTTTGGATATAAGAACAGTTGTTTTATAGTAAATAGCTATTCATTTCATTACTAAAACGCACCCAAAAGTTGCATTTTGTTCCACTTATAAGGATAAGAATTTCGTTGAAATTATATTTATGGCAGGAAGTTCAACATTGTTTAGTTTATTTTATAAATGAGGGAAATAATCACTCGGTGTGAAATAATCACTCAATGTGAAAAAAACACTCAGTGTGAAGTAATCGCTCAGCCATTTTTAAGATCAGTGAAAGTTATCGTTTTGATTCATTTTATGAATGGGAAAAATAATTACTGGAATCATATAGCCAGAAGTCATCTTTGTGTTTCATTTTATTAATATGGGAAATAGTAATAGTAATAGGTAATAAAAAAATAATTAGTTAATTAAAGGGAGGTTGTTATGACAAAGGCTCTGAAAAAAACACCCTTACATGAAAAACATGTAGCTTATAAAGGCAAGCTAATAGATTTTGGTGGATGGGAGATGCCCGTTGAATATACAGGCATTATCCAAGAGCATGAAGCTGTTCGAAATGCAGCTGGTCTTTTCGATGTGTCTCATATGGGTGAGATTTTTATCACCGGAAAGGATGCGGAAGAATTTATCCAAAATGTGGTTACAAATGATATTTCAAAGATGAAGGCGAACCAGATTTTCTACTCCCCCATTTGTAATGACCAAGGTGGGATTGTAGACGATCTTCTGGTGTATAAGTACAATGACGAAAAGTATTTAATGGTAGTGAATGCGTCCAATAGAGAAAAAGATATGGAATGGCTTTTGACTCATAAGACAGGCCAGGTGGAAGTGGAGGACCGGTCCGAGGACTTTGCGTTATTGGCGTTGCAAGGTCCTAAGGCTCAAGAAATTCTGCAAAAGCTTACTGATACTGATTTAGAAAAAGTTAAATTCTATGAGTTTAATGGTGAGGTGCCATTGAGTCTAGACCCTTTGAGTGATGGCAACTTGAGTGCTGCCAGTAATGCTTTCATATCTCGTAACGGTTACACTGGGGAAGACGGATTTGAAATCCTAATCCCCTCCGAATATGCAGGGGCGCTTTGGGAAACCCTTTTAAATGCAGGAAAAGATCAAGGCTTACTTCCAGCAGGCTTGGGAGCCAGAGATACCTTGCGATTTGAAGTGTGCCTACCTTTGTACGGTAATGAAATGGATGAAAGCATTTCTCCTTATGAGGCAGGGTTAGGCTATTTTGTGAAATTAGATAAGGGTGAATTTATAGGCAGGGATGCCTTGGCTGCACAAAAGGCGGAGGGCGTTCAGCGAAAAATTTGCGGAGTGGAAATGGTTGATAGAGGAATCCCTAGGAGTGGCTATGAGGTTTTTTCAGGGGATAAAAAAATAGGGCACATTACCTCTGGCACCCATTCTCCAACCTTGCGAAAGAATCTAGGGCTTGCATTACTTGATTCCGATTACACTGAAGTAGGCTCGACCGTTGAAATTGCAATAAGAAATAAGAAGCTAAAGGCAACAGTTGTAAAGAAACCTTTTTATTCTAAGAATTATAAAAGGGATTAGGGTATTTGAGGGTTAGAGGAGTATTGGATTGAGGTTAGATAAGTAGCGGGCAGAGAATAGGGGTTAGAAGAGCAGAGGATTAGTGGATTGCGAATTTGCGGAAGCTAAGATATTTCTTTTCTCTTGAGCAGAGGTTCTCTGCTAAGGATGAGTGTGTGACAATTTTTGATTGAATCATTTCGGCTATGCAGGCTGCGGGCTGAGTACTAGAGTACTGACAGGATCTTGGATTGGCCGCTTAGGCAGTCTCAGAAAATGTCCCGCACCTCAAACTTTGATGCTGAGTTTCCTGCACATTCCGGGATTTGCGAGGAATATGTAGGAAAAAAGGGTTAAAGTTCCTACAAAAAGAGTTGAAAGGGTCCAAAGTGTAGGAACTTTGATGGTGAGTTTCCTGCACATTCCGGGATTTGAGAGGAATATGTAGGAAAAAAGGGTTGAAATTCCTACAAAAAGAGTTGAAAGGGTCCAAAGTGTAGGAACTTTGATGGTGAGTTTCCTGCGCATTCCGGGATTTGAGAGGAAGATGTAGGAAAAAAGGGTTGAAATTCCTACAAAAAGAGTCAAAGGGGTTCAGAGTGTAGGAACTTTGATGGTGAGTTTCCTGCACATTCCGGGATTTGAGAGGAATATGTAGGAAAAAAGGGTCGAAATTCCTACAAAAAGAGTTGAAAGGGTCCAAAGTGTAGGAACTTTGATGGTGAGTTTCCTGCACATTCCGGGATTTGAGAGGGATATGTAGGAAAAAAGGGTTAAAGTTCCTACAAAAAGAGTTGAAAGGGTCCAAAGTGTAGGAACTTTGATGCTGAGTTTCCTGCACATTCCGGGATTTGAGAGGGATATGTAGGAAAAAAGGGTCGAAATTCCTACAAAAAGAGTTGAAAGGGTCCAAAGTGTAGGAACTTTGATGGTGAGTTTCCTGCACATTCCGGGATTTGAGAGGGATATGTAGGAAAAAAGGGTTAAAGTTCCTACAAAAAGAGTTGAAAGGGTCCAAAGTGTAGGAACTTTGAGACGAAGTTTCCTACAGTTTCCGTATATTGTGAGGAATTAGTAGGAAAAAGGGTTAATATTCCTACAGAGATGGCCAAAAGGTCAAAAGTGTAGGAACTCTGAAAACCAAATTATAAAATCCTAATAATGTGTTAGCAGAAGCTATAAAGAAAGGTGTGAAGAAAATGAAGGTTTTAAATGAATTATTATACGCCAAATCTCATGAATGGGTTAGAACAGAAGGTAATACAGCTTATATTGGTATCAGCAGTTATGCCAAAGACCAACTAGGTGAAGTAGTCTTTATCGACCTTCCTGAATTAGATACAGAAGTAAAGGCTGGCGATGAGTTTGCAGAGGTGGAATCTGTAAAGGCAGTTTCTGAGATCTTTTCTCCAGTGTCTGGAACCATTACTAAGGTTAATGAAGAACTGCTAGATAGTCCAGAAAAAATTAATGAAGATGTTTACGAGGCTTGGTTTATCGCTGTAGAAATGTCTGACAAGGAAGAATTGAATAATCTGCTTAGCCCTCAAGATTATGAAAAGTTTTGTGGGGGTCTATAATTAATTAAGTTAAAAGTAGTGAAGAATGCGATGAGCTCTAGGGCCAGTATCGCCAAGCCAAGAGATGCGATGAGCTCTAGGGCCAGTATCGCCAAGCAAGAAATGCGATGAGATCTAGGCCAGTATCGCTAAACCAAGACATACAATGAGATCTAGGCCAGTATCGCTAAACCAAGACATACAATGAGATCTAGGCCAGTATCGCCAAGCCAAGAAATGCGATGAGCTCTAGGGCCAGTATCGCCAAGCCAAGAAATGCGATGAGATCTAGGGCCAGTATCGCTAAACCAAGACATACAATGAGATCTAGGCCAGTATCGCTAAACCAAGACATACAATGAGATCTAGGCCAGTATCGCTAAACCAAGACATACAATGAGATCTAGGCCAGTATCGCCAAGCCAAGAAATGCGATGAGATCTTGGGCCAGCATCGTCAGGCCAGGATGCAATGAGCTCTAGGACCGGCATCGTCAGGCCAGAATGCAATCAGGTCTAGAACATAGTAAAGGTAGGAAACCCATAAGTATAGATAAATTGTACCATTTAGAAAAAAATAGAGCTTTAGAATATTTTCAGCTGAGAAATAGAGTATGAGCCTAGAATAGGCCGGACTAACAAATAGAAAAGCGATGTAGAATAAGTGCAGCTATGAAAATGATAATAATGAGAATTTTTGAAAAAGGCTGGCTGCCTAGATATTATATCTAAAAGGAGGGAATACATTGGCAAAATATATGGCACTAACCGATGAAGACCAGAAGCACATGCTTGAATCAATAGGTGTTGAAAGCATTAAAGATTTGTTTGCCCATATACCTGCCGAAATATATTTAGAGGATTCATTAAATCTCCCCCGCGGATTATCGGAGATGGAGGTTTTAAAGAAGCTAAAAGGAATAGCAGAAAAGAACGCGGATTTGGACCATCATGTTTGCTTTTTAGGAGCCGGTGCATATGATCATTATATACCGGCGGCCGTTGGTGAATTACTTTCTCGCCAAGAGCTTTACACAGCATATACACCGTATCAGCCCGAGATCAGCCAAGGGACCCTCCAGGGCATTTTTGAATATCAGACTATGATTTGCGAGCTCACAGGAATGGACGTAGCCAACGCCTCCATGTACGACGGAGCGACTGCAGCGGCGGAGGCAGCTTTTATGGCTGTGGGGGCATTAAAAAAATCGGAAATATTAATTGCCGGAAATGTACATCCTGAAACAAAACAAGTTTTGGAAACCTATGCGAAATTTAGAGATGTTACTGTTAACAAAGTCCAATGTCCTGATGGGCAGGTTGACTTGGAAGACCTGAAAAGCAAGCTTAATGGGAACACGGCGGCTTTCCTTTTACAGAGTCCTAACTTCTTTGGCATTATTGAAGATATTGGTGCCGTAGGGGAAATAGTACATGATAATAAAAGCTTGCTGATTGTCAGCGCAGATCCCATTTCATTGGCGATTTTGAAAAGCCCAGGGGAGCTGGGTGCTGATATTGTTGTTGGTGAGGGCCAGGTGCTGGGTAATCCTTTAAACTTTGGCGGACCTTACTTGGGTTTCTTTGCAGTAAAGGAAAAATGGATGAGAAGGATACCTGGCAGGGTTGTGGGCCAGACAAAGGATAAGGAAGGAAGAAGAGGATTTGTTCTCACCTTGCAGACTCGGGAGCAGCATATTCGTAGAGAAAAAGCTACATCCAATATTTGCTCTAACCAAGGTTTAAATGCCATGACAGCGGCCATGTATATGACTTTTATGGGGAAGGAAGGCCTCAGGGAAGTGGCAGAGCAGTCCATGCAAAAGGCTCATTACACTTATGAGCAATTGTTGAAGACCGGCGAGTTTGAACCTATCTTTGATAAGCCATTTTTTAAGGAATTCGCAGTAAGAAGTAAGCAACCCGTAAAAGAATTGAATAAGAGGTTGCTCAAAGATAAAATTGTGGGCGGTTATGATTTAGAAAGGAATTATCCTGAATTTAAAGGTGGATGGCTGGTCAGTGTGACAGAAAAACGCACAAGAGAAGAAATTGACAGCTTCGTGCAAAGATCAGCGGGCCAAACAAACCCTGGGCCAGCGGGCCAGTCTGACTCTAACTCAGTAAATCAGGTCGTTCACAACACGGACCAGTCCGACCCCAAGACCGTGAATCAACATCAAAAGAAAGGCGGTGGGTTAGGTGAATGATAAAATAACAAAAACTAGATCCAAGGAAAAGCAGTTAATCTTTGAGATGAGCAAGACTGGGCGGAAAGGCTATTCCCTCCCTGAAATTGATGTGCCACAAAAAGATCTAGCCTCAATGATTAATAAAGAATATTTGAGGACAGAAGCGCCAAACCTACCTGAGGTAAGCGAATTAGATGCAGTGAGGCATTTTACCCAGCTTTCCCAATTAAACTATGGGGTGGAAACAGGATTTTATCCTTTAGGTAGCTGTACCATGAAGTATAATCCAAAGATTAATGAGGTTACAGCGTCGCTGGATGGATTTACTAGGCTTCATCCTTACCAAAGTGAAGAGGAAGTTCAAGGGGCCTTGGAGCTTATGTACTCACTTTCAGAAATGTTAGCTGAAATTACGGGGATGGATCAGGTTTCCCTTCAACCAGCAGCAGGTGCCCACGGAGAAGCCACAGGCCTTATGATGATAAAGGCTTACCATAACAGCAGGAAGGACTATAAGAGGACGAAAATAATTTCTCCAGATTCGGCTCATGGAACCAACCCAGCATCTGTTTCTGTGGCTGGCTTTGATATCGTAGAAGTGAAATCTAATGCACAAGGAGGCGTGGACCTTGACTCTTTGCGAGCAGTGATGAGCGATGAGGTAGCTGGCCTGATGTTGACCAATCCCAATACTCTAGGTCTCTTTGATGAAAATATATTGGAGATTGCAGATATCGTCCATGATGCAGGAGGCCTTTTGTATTACGATGGAGCCAACCTTAATGCAATCATGGGGATTTCCAAGCCTGGAGACATGGGATTTGACGTAATACATGTGAACCTTCATAAGACCTTTAGTACTCCCCATGGTGGAGGAGGACCCGGTTCCGGGCCTGTTGGTGTAAAGAAATCCTTAGTACCTTTCCTGCCGGTTCCAATTATAGAGAAAGAAGAAGGAACCGAAACAATTTACCGGTTAAATTACGACAAAGATCAGTCCATCGGCAAGATTAAATCTTTTTATGGAAACTTCGGTGTACTGGTAAAAGCTTATACCTACATTTTAAGCATGGGAGCCCACGGACTGACAAAGGCCTCTGAAGCCGCGGTACTTAATGCAAATTATATAGCTGCAAGGTTAAAGCAAAAGTACCATCTTCCATTTGATAAGATTTGCATGCATGAATGCGTATTTTCAGGGGATTATCAGCTGAAGCATGGGGTGTCTACATTAGATATTGCCAAGCGTTTGTTGGATTTCGGGTATCACCCACCAACGATTTATTTCCCACTAATTGTTAAAGAAGCACTGATGATTGAGCCGACAGAATGTGAAAGTATAGAAACCTTAGATGAATTTATTTCTGCTATGCTGCAAATTGCATCAGAAGCAGAAAATGATCCAGATTTGGTAAAAGGTGCACCATATAATACTCCAGTATCACGCCTTGATGAAGCCTCTGCGGCTAGGAATCCAGTGCTGCGGTGGAAGGGAGATTGAGAGGAGAGGAAAGATCAACAAGAATCTATCTGATATAGAAAATAAAGCGCGTATTTATTGCTAAAACAAATATCTAAAAGATTTAAATAATATTCCAAAAGCCTACAGATTGCACGCCTAACATTAGATAACGAACATCTAATGTTAGGGGTGCATTTTTAATATCTAAAAGATTTAAGTAATATACTAATACTGCTAATGAAATTCACGAGTGTTTCCGACATCTGAAATAAAAAGCTTGTTAAGAGATGCTATATTCATGATTCTGAGCATGTTCTTACAACTAACTTCGCTGTACCAAACTACCTGGGTATTATTATAGCTTTTATGATAGAAATGGGATAGATTTCGTTAGTCTTCTTCAACACTGGGTATACTACTATAACTAAGGTTGCTGGGTGAGTTCAAAAACACTCGTTCAGTGAGATCTAAGAAGCACTAAAAATATTACAGAAAGAGGAAGATGATATTGGAACAAAAAACTTACAAAGAAAGATTAAAAAACGCAAAACTTCATGATAGGATTATGACTCCTCATGAAGCCAGTTTATTGATAAAAGACAAAATGGTTGTAGCAGTCAGCGGCTTTACTCCCTCTGGATACCCAAAAGATGTGCCTATTGCACTAGCAGAAAGGGTAAAAAAAGACAACGAACAGTTGAAGGTAACCCTTTATTCAGGCGCTTCCTTAGGCCCTGAAGTTGACCAGCTATGGACAGAAGCCAATATTATAGAAAGAAGGCTGGCCTATCAGACAACAGACGCGTTAAGGCGGGCAATTAACGATGGAAGCGTAAATTATCTAGATATGCATCTCAGCCATTTTCCTCAATATTTAAATTATGGAATGATTGCAAAACCAGATATAGCAATTGTTGAAGCAACCTCCATCGACGAGGAGGGTAACATCGTTCCCACCTTAGCGATTGGTACCACGCCATCCTTTGTTCAGCATGCGGATAAGGTGATTGTTGAATTAAATATATCAAAACCACTGGCCCTAGAAGAAATGATAGACATATACCAGCTACCAAATCCTCCTGAAAGAAAGCCAATTCCTTTGACCCATCCAGGTCAAAAAATAGGAACCCCTAAAATCAAATGCGGATTGGATAAAATCGCAGCTATTGTCATAACAGAGGGGAAGGATCAAACTCGTCCGCTATCGGGAGCTGATGAAACTTCAAAACAAATATCTGAGAATATTATCGCCTTTCTCAATGAAGAAGTAAAAGCTGGTCGCTTGACAAATAGTTTGCTTCCTCTCCAGTCTGGTGTAGGAAACATTGCCAATGCGGTACTATATGGGTTGATAGATTCTGACTTTGAGAACCTGACTTGTTATACAGAGGTTTTGCAGGACGCTATGTTGGATTTGTTAAAATCCGGCAAGCTAACTAATATTTCCACAACAGCTATTAGTTTGTCACCTGATGAAATTATAAAATTTGAAAAAGAAATAGATCAATACAAGGACAAGATTATTCTAAGACCTCAAGAAATTACCAATAACCCTGAAGTCATCAGAAGACTAGGTGTTATTGCAATGAATACGGCTATCGAGATTGATATATATGGCAATGTGAATTCCACACATATAGCTGGTTCGAGAATGATGAATGGCATCGGCGGTTCAGGAGATTTTGCACGGAACGGATCCATCTCCATTTTCTCTACCCCTTCCTGTGCAAAAGGTGGTGCCATATCCTCTGTTGTACCTTTTGTTTCCCATGTGGATCATACGGAGCATGATGTGATGGTTGTGGTGACGGAACAGGGTTATGCAGATCTAAGAGGTCTTACTCCTAAAGAAAGAGCAGTAAAAATTATTAATAACTGTGCCCATCCGGACTACAGGGATCAGCTAATGGACTACTTACAAAGAGCTTGCAATCAAAGCGCTAACCATACTCCACACATACTGCCCGAGGCCCTATCCTGGCACAGTAAATTCCTAAAAACCGGCACCATGCAGCCATAAGCCAGCCATTAGACCGAGAGATGATTGGCCGTGGCCGGCGGCCATAAGTCCAGCAGCCACAGCCAATCATCTCTCGGTCTGTGGCCGTGGAATGAAAGGAGATTGGAAATGACCCATCTAAAAATTACTGTAGGCGAATATGAATTTATCGGGAGATTAGAAGAAGATCTGGCTCCCAAGACCTGCGAAGCCTTTAAAAAACTGCTGCCCTTGGAAAACAAACTTATTCATGTCAGGTGGAGTGGCCAAGGGATGTGGATTCCCTTTGGAGATTTACGTTTGGGGCTAGATTATGAAAATCATACCAGCCATCCTGCCAAAGGAGAAATTTTGATTTACCCCGGCGGAATCAGTGAGATGGAAATCATATGGGCTTACGGGCGATGCCTTTTTGCCTGCGATATGGGTCAGCTTGCCGGAAACCATTTCCTTACCATAACGGAGGGGATAGAAAAACTGCCGGAGCTTGGCAACAGAGTTTTATGGGAAGGGGCGAAATCTATAAGGATTGATTACCTGTGAAAGTGTTTGGTATTGAGTAAAACAGCTTTGAACGAATATGGTCTAATTAAAAAAGCTGTTGGTATAGGCAATGATTATGAATAGAAAACGGCTACAGGCTTGAAGCAGTTTGAACTGAAATAGTTATAACAGAAACGGACTATACGGGCAAAGATTTAAACGGTTTAAACAGACAACAATTTCAATTTAAAAAGGCTAACTGAAAATAGATAATAATAAAATATTAATTAATAGTAATGGTCTTTGCGAAGCAAATCTAAAAACGCCGAGGCCATTATTTTCTATGTTAACGTTAGTACATGTGACATAGCTACGAGCCGCACAATCATTAAGCTTGATAATGACCGGGGAGGGATTGACCTCTAAATATATTGGCATCTAAACGTTTTAACCTCTAAATGCATTGACATCTAAACGTTTTAACCTCTAAATGCATTGACATCTAAACTCATTGAAATGCCCTAAAGGCTCTATGAAAATACTCATTGACAACAACCGATATACCCATGGTAAAATATAGAAGTATTTGCTATTGCTTAGGTACTAAAAAAGTAGTTTATGAGAGGGTATATATGAAAAAACACGTTATTTTGCTACTTACATTATGCATAATGATTTTTATTTTAAGTGGTTGCGGAGCCAAAATCGATATTGACGATAGTTCTTATGGATTCGTTGAATATGTGTATTATGATAAAAATGAAGTAGAATGGTCTGTTCTCCTTGACCCAGATGTAGTGGAGAGCAATAAAAAGAGCTTAGGTAAAAAGGAATTGGCAAATTGGTTATCCCAAAATATTAATTATGCCATAGATCAGAATGGCGAGATGTTTTCCTATAAAATTATCACTGATGAAGAGAATAAAACCCTTGTTTGCGAACCCCTTGGCATTAGGGCCATAGATAAATTCTTTATAATGGATGATTATCTTTATGTTCATACAGATGAAGGAGATCTTTACATAGCGGAAGATGATGAATTTCAAAGAATATTAAGCAACATATCAGAGCTACGCTTATATAACAATGACGACCACCAATTTTCAGCAGAAATCCCTAGGTATTATAATGCGAGTGCATTAACAAAGGACTCTGAGCTATTCGTGTGGGGAATAAATTCTCAAGGACAGCTTGGGAATGGAAAACATAGTTATAATCTAGCTTTCTACGAGTATATGGACGAGTTTTATGAAAGACCTTACCGAGTTATGGATAATGTAAAAGATTATAAAATTGATTTAACTCCGGAAAATTACTATAAAAGTGCAGCCATTACCAATGATGGTGAGCTGTATGTTTGGGGAGCCCTGCCGAGAATAAAAGAGACAGTTTCAATAAATATTGGTAATGAATATATCGATAGACCAATAGAGAAACAACACCCTGATCAAAAGGAATATTCACCGGTAAAAAAACTGGATAATGTGAAAGACTTTGAACTAAAGGAAGATGGTGTTTTGGCGATAACCAAGGATGGGGAAGAAGTGCTGGTAAACCAAAATTCTAATAGAGGAAATAAGAACCAGACAGAAAATTATATAAACACAGCCAGGTCATCAAACCTTTGGGAGCCTGTTTTTGACTCAGTAATGCAAAATCTCCAAGGGTCCTTTGATAATGGCGAGGTAGATAGAATTTATGGTTCCATCAAGAACACTATGGATTTCCCATGGCAAAACTGTAGGCTCCTGTTTCTTCTTTATGATGAGAACGATAATCCTATAGATCAAATCAGCATTTACATAGGCTATACCCAGGTTGGAGAAATAGTGGAGTTTTCAACAAGAACCAATGACAGTCTATTTATGTATGATGCCACCGGCTTTAGGTTAATAGAAGTTTCACCCAACACAATGTAGCAGTGAATGGTCTTGGCGAAGCAAACGAGGAAAAGCGCGCCAAGGCCATTATTTTTTCGCGACAGCTAGAATCTTAACGCGCTTGTTACCAAAATATCAATATGATAGAATACTATTGTATTTTTCAGTACATGTTATTTGACAACTGGATAAGTACTTTTCCAATATAATAAGGAGAATTTCTCTATTAAAAATTATAAAAAGAAGATAGAGGTCATAATGAAAAAAGAAATGACGCAGATAAAGGCCGATTTGATTTTGCTTGTAGTAGCTACATTTTGGGGTAGTGGATATGTGGTAACCAAAGTCGCCATGGAAATCACCACACCCATACAATTTTCAACCTACAGGTTTACAATTGCAGCAATACTAGCCATTGTGTTTTTCTATAAGAAGCTTCGCAATGCTGAGAAAGGGGATTGGGTTGCAGGCATCCTAATGGGGTTCTTTCTTACCATTTCCATGCTATTTCAGACTATTGGCCTTAAATACACAGGTGCTGGAAAGGGCGTTTTCATAGCAAGCGCTTTTGTAATCATGGTCCCCTTTTTTTACTGGATTATCGGCAAAGTGAAACCAAAGCTGAAGATCATAAACGCAGCTGTTTTAATGCTCATCGGCCTTGCAATAATGTCCTTTGATACTTCAGGATTAGGAGGGCTGAACAAGGGAGACTTGTATATGTTGGCCAGTGCGGTTACCTTTGCAATTCATACAACCATCATTGGCATATATGCGCCAAAGCGAGACCCTTTTTTGTTATCAGGGATACAGTTTATTACCAGTAGTATATTGTTCTTATTGATGACTCCCTTTGATGCTGGTCGTGGCCCGATTACACCAGAAGTCATAGGGCCAGTAGTTTTTTCTGGTATTGTAGTAACTTTTTTATGCTTCCTTGGACAGGTGTACTGTCAAAAATACACATCACCTAGCCAGGCTGCCATAATTATTAATTTGGAAACCATAATGGGTAGCATCATAGCGGTAATCTTCCTCCACGAAAGTTATGATGCTAAGATGATTTTATCCTTCGCTATTATTTTTGCTTCAGTCATGGTTGCAGAAGTAAGTTGGAAAGAATTAATTGAAACCGTGAGAGTGAAATTTAAATCTTAATAGGGTTTAAGAATATTGTTATATAAGAAGTGTAAGCCAGTGAGGGAGTAACCCTTAGCTAAATTGGAAGGTTGATGAACTTAGGCAAGAAATTAAAAGCACGATGAGTTATAAGAGACGATTGCGCCTATTATTGCAGATACGATATAAAAATGTTAACAATAAGTAGCTTATAGTAAAGGAGAAAAATAAGATGAAAGTAGTAGCATTTAACGGTAGTCCCAACAAAGAAGGAAACACATTCCACGCATTGAAAATGGTTGCTGATGAGCTGGAAAAGGAAGGCATAGAGGTTGAAATTGTCCACGTAGGGAATAAAGCGATCCGGGGCTGTCTAGCTTGTGGATCTTGTTTCAGAACAAAAGACGAAAGATGTATCGAGAATGATGAAGTGAATGACTGGATTCAAAAGATGAAGGAAGCAGACGGTATCTTGTTAGGATCACCAACTCATTATGCGGCGATTGGTGGAGCCATGAAATCCTTCTTGGACAGAGCTTTTTATGTTGACACTGCAAACAAAGGGATGTTCCGCCATAAAGTGGGAGCTGCGGTTGTAGCAGTAAGAAGATCTGGCGGTATTCAGACATTTAATCAGCTTAATAATTATTTAAACTATGCAGAAATGCTTATACCGACGACGAATTACTGGAATGTAGTGTACGGGGCAGCTCCTGGAGAAGCTCAGTATGATGAAGAGGGAAAACAAATCATGAGGGTTCTAGGTAAAAACATGGCCTGGCTGATGAAACTGAAGGAAAACGGGAAGGATGCCGTAGCAGAACCTGAAAAGGAAAGAAAGGTTATGACTAATTTTGTCCGGAAGGATCTGAAGGAGCCTAGGGAAAAGTAAGTATAACATATGGTAATAGATTGGTAGCAAATTTTAAGGACTGAGCTGTACAATACAGAATTCAGTCCTTATCTTCTTTAGCTGGCATAATTTTTTCTACAGAAGCTCTTTTTGCGGCCATACTGGGCATCATTTTCCTAAAAGAACCTCCCACACTGAACCTATGGATAGGTGTGTTTTTGATCGTAGGTTCTATTGTCTCTTATCAGACGGGGTTCCCTAAAGAAGGTCTTATTGGGCATATGATTAAAGATAAATTTTAGACGAAGAAACCGTGTAAGAATCAAGGGAACGGGTATAACCTGTTTGGGTGGGAATTTGACATTTTAAGGCGGTCCTGGTACCATAGGAAGGCTGAAAAGAGTAAAAATGAACTGAATAAATGAACAACAACTCATAGTTTCCATGATCACAGCACATGGTTTGTTAAATAAAAAACTATATGACTTGTGATTAATGATATATTTCAGTTTTGGAAAGGATGTGAAACTGTGTTTCTGCTTGTTTTAAGTCAAGCAAAACCGAACTGTAATGGTCCGGTCTTTTTTGATGAAGAAAATACCTAGCGTTCATACATGGAATTCGATTTATTATGAAGTTAATTTATTTATGTAAAAAGGAAAGATATGTATAAAAGATATGTTTATGAACGTGGTGATATAGAATGCAACATTTAAGTTTTAATCAAATAGTAGTTAATGTAATGGTATTGTTTATGATTTTAGGAGGTTTTGATAAGATAACGAAAAAAAGGTTCAATTTAGGGCTGGCAGACGAGTTTGATGCAGGATTTCAAGCTTTGGGGCATTTAGCCTTATCTATGTTAGGAATCTTATCCTTGGCCCCCGTGCTTACAAAAGGGTTAATATTTGTTTTTGGCCCTATTTACAATTTTATTGGGGCAGATCCTGCTATGATGGCCGGAACCTTTTTAGCCATGGATATGGGGGCATATTCCGTTGCCCACAGCATGACAACATCCAAAGAGGTTGCGGATTTTTCAAGCTTAATACTTGGCGGAATGATGGGAACTACCCTGGTTTTTACAATACCTGTGGCGATTAGTATCCTTAATAAAAAAGATTTCATGTATCTGTCAGAAGGTATCTTATATGGCATGATAACAATCCCCATTGGATGCATAGCTGGAGGTCTTGCAGCGGGCTATGACCTAAAGATGATCCTGGTTAATTTGATACCTGTGGTTGGAATGTCCATCTTGATCATTGTCGGATTAAAGCTTGTCCCTGTTAAAATGATAAAAGGGTTTAGAATCTTTGGGGATTTAGTTACTGCAATGATAACAATTGCACTAATGGCTGGGATTGTTGAAATGCTTACAGGCATCGTGATAATTCCCGGAATGGCTCCCTTATCAGATGGGTTTGGTGTTATTGGGCATATTGCTATCGTATTAGCCGGCGCCTATCCAATGGTTTCTTTCATAACGAAGAAAGTGAAAAAACCACTACAAAGCTTGGGGGTTGCAATAGGGATCAATAAACAGTCCGTAGCGGGGCTTGTTGCAAGTACGGCAAACAATATCCCTATGCTGGGCATGTACAAGAACATGAATGAAAGAGGAAAAATTATCAATGCAGCCTTTGTGGTAAGTGGTACATTTATTATTGGTGATGACCTTGCATTTACTGCAAGCGTGGACAAATCAATGATTTTCCCTATGATATTTGGTAAAGCTGTTGGAGGAATCACTGCAGCGATGGTTGCCTGGGCTGCCACTAAAGAAAGAGCTGACTCTGATGAGATAAATTATTTTTCAAAAAATAGGAATACCCCTTCGAAAAAACGGTATCTCACTACTCAATTTACACTACCTCTCATGGTCTCTCGCGATTTTGAAAAAGGGTTCCCCAACACGAAGGGGAATTGTGTGCAAAAACAAAAAATAGACTAAAAATTTCACTTGACACAACAAAAACCATCCCGTATAATCATACCAATATGTAATATGACAGATTACATAAAATCAGAGATTTTGAAAATCTCAGCATAAATTCTGTCAGCAGTGCTAAAGCACTGGACAGAATGTTAAACTGAAAAATTTCTATCAACTAAAGATTGATGAAATTTCTGTATAAATTCTGTCTAGCAGAACATTTCATGTTCTGGACAGAATGTTAAACACTATGACGGAGACAGTAAGGATTTTTCCAACGTCACAGAGAGTCGGGGAAGGTGAGAGCCCGATACTATTAGAAAGATTCCCGAAAATCACTCCCGAGTCGCGAGCTGAAGTAATAGTAAGCTTTGCCGGATTTCCCCCGTTACAGGGAACGCATATGTTGGTATGCAGTATAGGTGGTACAGCGATAGCGTGCGCTTTCGTCCTTTGCATGGATGAAGGCGCTTTTTGTTTGTAAATTAGTGAAATAGAGCGCAATTCCGTGAGGGAGATCAAATTAGAATAATTTTTAGGAGGATTATTGTAGTGAAAGAAATTGTTGAAATCAGATGGCACGGCCGTGGCGGCCAAGGTGCAAAAACAGCATGCCTACTGCTAGCTGACGTGGCCTTCGATTCAGGCAAATATGTTCAGGGTTTTCCTGAATATGGACCAGAAAGAATGGGTGCACCTATAACGGCATATAATCGTATCAGTGAAGAGCGTTGCAATGTGCATTCAAATATTTACAACCCAGATTATGTGGTGGTGGTAGACGAAACCTTGCTCACCTCTGTGGATGTAACCAATGGTTTAAAGGAAGACGGAGCCATCATTATTAATAGTGCCAAAAAACCCGAGGAGCTAAGACCTTTACTAAAAGGATATCAAGGAAAGATTTACACCATTGATGCCAGAAGGATTTCAGAGGAAACCTTAGGAAGGTATTATCCCAATACTCCTATGCTAGCGGCGGCAGTTAAGGTTAGCAATGTAGTAGAAAAAGATCACTTCATAAAGGATATGAGGACCTCCTTCCAGAATAAATTTGCTTCAAAGCCCCATGTAATAGAGCCTAATATGAGGGCTTTAGAAAAATCACTTGAGGAGGTACAGGTCAGTTGATAAAAAACCAGACAGACAGCAGAGCTGCATCTATGGGCCCTGCCGTGAACGCCAACGATGCCCCTATGTTTCAGAAAAAGGCCAGTGAAATTAACGAATTGACTCCATGGCAGGATATGACCATTGGTGGAGAAATCTATGAAGGGGGAACCTCCGCTTTATTCAAAACAGGGGATTGGAGAACCATGACCCCTGTAGTTAACGAAGAAAAATGCACACACTGTATGCTTTGCGTACCCTATTGTCCCGATAGTTCCATTCCCGTAAGCAATGGAAAGAGATTGGAATTTGACTTAGACCATTGCAAAGGATGTGGTGTTTGTGCCAAGGTGTGTCCTACCAAGGCTATTACTATGGAAAAGGAGGGAGAATGATGGCAAAAAGAGATAGACTTTCGGGAAATGAAGCCATTGCTCTTGCAATGAAGCAGATTAATCCTGATGTAATGGGTGCTTTTCCAATTACTCCATCAACGGAAATTCCACAGTACTTTTCTACCTATGTAGCCAATGGGGAAGTAGATACGGAGTTTGTTGCAGTGGAATCCGAGCATAGCGCCATGTCCACTTGCTTTGGAGCTCAAGCGGCGGGTGCCAGGGCCGTGACAGCCACGTCCTCGGCAGGAATGGCCTTAATGTGGGAAATGCTTTATGTAGCAGCTTCAGCTAGGCTTCCGGTAACAATGGCTTTGGTCAACCGTGCCTTGACAGGGCCTATTAACATCAATAATGACCATTCTGATTCTATGGGAGCCAGGGACAGTGGATGGATTCAAATTTATTCTGAAAATAATCAGGAGGCTTATGATAACTTTATCCAGGCCATGCCAATCGGGGAAAATGAGGAAGTGCGTTTGCCGGTGATGGTGTGCCAGGATGGTTTTATTACGAGCCATGCCGTTGAAAATATAGAGCTGCTTGAGGATCAGGCAGTCAAGGATTTTGTCGGTGAATATGAGCCGGAAAACTATTTATTAAAGAAGGAAAACCCCCTTGCCGTGGGCCCCTACGATATTTCCGCTTATTATATGGAGCATAAAAAGCAACAAGCAGAAGCCATGAAAAATGCAAAGGAAGTCATTCTAAAGGTTGCAGCGGACTTTGAAAAGCTAACAGGCCGAAGCTATGGCTTTTTTGAAGAATATAAGATGGAGGATGCGGAAACTGCCTTTGTTCTCATTGGTTCCAGCGCTGGTACAGGGAAAGCTGCCATTGATAAAATGCGCAGCGAGGGAAGGAAGGTTGGCCTAATCAAAATACGTGTATTCAGACCTTTCCCTATGGAGGAGTTGGCGCAAGCCCTTTCAAAGGTGGAGGCGGTAGCCGTCATGGATAAGGCGGAAAGCTTTTCAGCCTGCGGAGGGCCTTTGTTTGCAGAAACCCGCTCAGCTCTTTACGATTTGGAGAATCGTCCTAAGGCTGTGAATTATGTTTATGGACTGGGTGGCCGTGATATCTGCGTGGAACATTTTGAAGAAATTCAGCAGCAGCTTATGGAAATAGCTAAGACAGGGGAAGTTGGCCAGGTTTACAGGCACATAGGACAAAGAGAACGAGGAGGTGAAAATAATGGCATATAATCTAAAAAAAGAGGTGGAAAAGCCGGAACGATTAGCTGGAGGGCACCGACTTTGCGCAGGCTGTGGTGCTTCTGTAACTGTGCGCGGGGTGCTAAGGGCTTTGAAGCCAGAGGATAAAGCCGTTATTGGTAACGCCACAAGCTGCTTGGAGGTTTCTACTTTCCTTTATCCGTACACTGCATATCAAGACAGTTATATACATAGTGCTTTTGAAAATGCATCAGCAACCATGGGTGGGGTTGAAGCCGCTTACCGTGTTCTGAAGAAAAAAGGGAAGATTGATGATACTTATAAATTTATTGCCTTTGGTGGAGATGGGGGGACCTATGACATAGGCCTGCAATCCTTGTCCGGAGCTATGGAAAGAGGGCACGACATGGTATATGTTTGCTACGACAATGAAGCTTACATGAATACAGGGATTCAGAGATCCTCTGCAACACCAAGGTTTACCGATGCTACTACAACTCCTGTTGGAAAAGTGATTCCTGGGAAAGTTCAGAATAAGAAGGATTTAACGGATATCATATCCGCTCATAATATTCCTTACGCAGCCCAAACCACATTCTTTGGAAATTTTAAAGATTTCCATGAGAAAGCAGAAAAGGCAATTTATACTGAAGGATCCGCATTTCTCAATGTTATGTCACCTTGCCCTAGAGGGTGGAGGTATGAGGCTGAGGATTTGGCTGAAATATGCAAGCTTGCAGTAAATACCTGTGTATGGCCGCTTTATGAAATCGAGAACGGAGAATGGAAGCTATCTTATGAACCCAAGAAGAAGCTACCAGTTGAAGAGTTTCTAAAGAAGCAGGGTAGGTTTAAGCATATGTTCGAGCCGGGAAATGAATGGATGATTGAGGAAACTCAAAAATATGTAGATGCAAAGTGGGAGAAACTGCTAGCGCGTTGTAAATAAGGTAGGACATATTTACCGCAATCGGCAGAAAGTACAGAAACCAATATAGAAAAAGCCCTAAAGCAAGTTGCTTTAGGGCTTTTACATTGTTCACAGCCAACAGACCGAGAGATGATTGGCTGTCTTCGCCAGCCAATCATCTCTCGGACTCATGGCCGTCTTCGCCAGCCACGGCCAATCATCTCTCGGACTGATGGCTGTGGCTAGATGCTGACTTTGTCTAGCTCTTCTAAGTCATATCGCTGGATAAGGTTCATTAATTTGATAGCGTATAAGGAGTCTGTTGCGTAGCCTGCTCTTTTCAAGGCCCAGGCGCCTAGGGAGCTATCATACATGACTTTTGTAAATGGCTCGTATCTTTCTCTTGCAAGAAGGAAGGTCTTGTGATCCGCCCAGCTTTCACTAGGATTCTTATAGGCTCTGAACTTATCATCAACCCGGTAGGCGACTCCGTTATACTCCTCCCAGGTATTTGAGATGACTGAGCCAGCGGATCCGGCACCTTTTATTCCAAAGAGATTATTGGATAGTTTTCCGTTGTATTTATCTACAGGAACGCTTTGGCCCCATCCGGTTTCTAAAATAGACTGAGCAGTTTGTAAAGCTGCGGACATGCCTGTTTCTTTCCAGCTGTCAGAAGCCATTTTGGATGCAAAATCCAAGAACTTACTTTGCTCTATGATAGGCTTTGCTGAGTAAATGGTTCCTGTATAAACAGTTACCGGTACATTTTCAGTGGTAAGGCTTCCACCGCTATAGGTGGCCTCTGCTTTTATTCTCCATGATCCACCATCACTGGAAGCAGGTGTGTATGTTATTTCCTGTGAAGGATTCTGGGTGTTGCCAATAATCTTTTGTGCTCCTGTTTGTCTATTTGTCATTATGTATTTCACACTATTTATATCTATATTGCTTACAACCTTGAGCTTTGCAGGATTAGAAGGTGTTATTACTTGCTCTGGGCCGGTGCCTTGTAGGATAAGCTTTGGCGTTCCCGGAACATTGACACTTGCAACATTACTGGTATAAACCACTCCATTGGTTGCCGTTACTTGAGCATAGACTTCTTTCTTTCCTGCCATTTCAGGGCCGGGGAACCATATGTAGCCACCGTATCCCACCTTATAAAGACTTTTTACTGCGCCACTATTTACATCCTTTACAAAGTATTCTGTTGCAGAAACATCAAAATTACGAGAAACATTTAGGGTGACAGGCTTATCTATGGTTTGTCCAGACCGCACTCCGGTTAAGGAAAGGCGGGGACTGACGTTTACTGTTGCATTGAGCTCTTGGCCGGGATAGGCCTGGCCATCCAGGGTATAGGCTGTTACTTTTATAGTAATATTTCCGTTATCTCTTACCTCAGGTGTCCAAATGTAAGTGCCAAGGGGGTCTTGCTCCGCTGTTGTAAAAGATCGGCCATTGTCATTGTTTATTATTTCGTACTTTACATAGGCAGCAGAAAAGTTGACCTCCGGCATTAAGTTTATTGTATCGGTAATTACTTGGCCTTCTTCGATACCTAGGAGCTTAACCTCTGGATTGATATTTACGTGGACAGGAATGGCATCTCCTGCAATGAACTTTTTATTCTTATCATAGATAGCAGCGACTAAGACTTTGTTGCCTTGGTCTCTGAAAGAAGGTAGCCATTGGTATGAGCCATCCGGAGCATTACCTTTTGCAATGATAAAGCCAGATCCTTTACCTGGATCAAGAAGCATATAACGTATTTCTTCGGCTGTGGCCGGTAGAGTAGATGGCAGGCTGGATTGAAGGTTTGTTTTGCCTGTTATAGTTTGTCCGGAATTAACGGAAGTAATTTTCATATCGAAAAAAGGCTCGATATCAGATGTCTCGGAAGAGCTAACGGTTACTGTTCTAGTATTCTCATCCCAGTGAACGCCCACGCCCAGTGCATTGCTCACAAGTCTCACCGGCACTAAGGTCCTGTCGCTGACGATAAGAGGTGCCACATCGCTCAGACCATAGGATTCTTCATTGTTCACAGAATACTCCACTAGATGCTTATCAATTTGAAGAAGAAGGGACCGATTTCCTTTTTCAACAAATACTGTCCGATCTTGATTGTTCCAGGTCACCTCGGCCCCCATCTCTTCGGATATGACACGAATAGGTACCAGCATACGGTCATTCTTGATCATAGGTGATACATCTGTTGTAATATTTTTGCCATCGGCAATTAGCTGGATCTCAGTGTCTGCTGAAGATTCAGGCATAAAAATAATAGATGCAGCCAGTGCAAATACTAATGCGAAGGCCGGAATAAGCATCTTCCAATTGATTGTATTTTCTCTAATCATCATGTTTTTCCCCCTATCTTTTTGTTTTTTTAGCTTGGTTTATTCATTTTATTTTTGCGATTTTGATCTACATATGATGGAATAACTTAACCCATTGCTTGCAGTATAGATAATCTTATCTGAGTTTTTCATCACATATGATGGGCTAGCTTCTTTGATCTGTTGTTTAAAGTGGTATTTTGTATAGCAATATCATTCTTTTATCCTGCTGTTAGGTTGCTCATGGTTTAACCTAGTAGCAAGCCTTATGAATCTAATGTGTAAATATGGAGGCTCTGCCTATTCCAAGTTTTCCTTATTATAACTATTGGTCAAAGGTGTCTGATCACGAATGTGACCACTAATTATTTATTAGTTATTTTAATGTTATACTTGGTGCTTATGGTTGTCAACGAATGTAACAAGAATGTCATAGGAATGTTATATCATGTAATGGGAATTAGAGGTATTTAATTTAAAAGACGGTGGCGCGTTCTATTTTTTATTTATAAAATCAATCACTAATTCTGCCACATAAAAAACCGCCAGGCGGCGGTTTGGTTTCGAGTTAGGCCTCTAACTATAAGCTTTCAAATGTTCAGCGGCTAGAAAACCAAAAAGGTAACTCGTTATTGTTTTCATTATATTTCTCCGTACTATTACTCTCGTGCTCTTCTTCAATAGAGCTAATAAATTGTTCGCTTTCTTCCACATAAAAGTCTTTCTTTTCTTGATTGTTATCCATTAGTCTACCCCTTTCCATTTTGCATTCCTATGCAGTCTATTCCCTTTTTTATGTTTTGCAATATTACTTAGCTATCCACTTCCAATATTGTGTGGTCTATGCTTTCCTATAAAAAATTTATAAGGCGTAGCAACCATATCCACGCCCAGTATTGTGTGAATCATGCCCTTTGTAAATTTGCAATACCATACAGTCTATGTAGTATATTTTAATCTATGCATAAAAAATTGTTAACAAGACTAAGTAAACAATATCAAACATTTTCCGACAAAATGTTAAAAAAAATTAACAGTCCTATAATCTGTATTTAATTAAAGAGGCTTATACTAGGGGTGTAATTAAAATGGAAAGGAGGAGAGCGAGGAATGTATGATTTTTATGATATCTTCTTGGAAGAAGAATATGATGAACACGATGATACTTGGTGGGTCTCCCAAAGATAGTTTTCGTTAGACAAAATATAGCTTTAGAGGGTCGCATATTGGCGGCTTTTTTTATTGTATTAGAAAATATGGGCTTAAATATATGTTTAACTAACGGGAGTGGCGTGGCCACTTTTTTTGTGCCTTTTTTACAAGGTAATACAGACACCTTTTCTACCTTTCAGAATACAAAATAGGCCATTGCAAGGGTTCTGGTGTTTTAAATTGGAAAAGGTGTCTGACACCACTCAAATTGGAAAAGGTCAGACGCCACCTAATTACACAGACACCTTTTCTAACTTTCAGAATACAAAATAGGCTATTGCAAGGGTTCTCGTGTTTTAAATTGGAAAAGGTGTCTGACACCACACTATGATACTATACTAATAAAAAATCAGATTTACAATCATTTGAAAGTGTGATAAATTTAACCATAAAAGTAGGATAAAGCTCCATAAATTACAAGGAGGGATCTCATGGACAAATCAGCAATGTTTACAATAACCTATGGCCTTTTTGTTGCGGGTGTAGAAGAAGGCGGTAAGCTGAATGCTTGTACCATCAACACAGCAATTCAAGCAACGTCAGAGCCAATGCAAATGCACGTTACAATGATGAAATCTAACCTGACTACCCAGATGATTCGAAAGAAAGGCAGCCTGACAGTTTCCGTACTTTCCTTAGATGCGCCATTGAGCATTATTGGCAATTTTGGAATGCAAAGTGGAAGAGATAATGATAAATTCAAAGAAATCGAGTATAAGCTAGATTCCAATGGCAACCCATATCTGGAAAAGAACACCGTTGCTTATATGAGTCTAAATGTAACATCAATGCTAGATCTTGGTTCTCATTACTTATTTATTTGTGATGTGATAGAAGCTGAAAAAACTGAAGCTGGCCAACCGATGACCTATGCAGATTACAGGACAATGAAAAAAGGCGGAAAAGTAGCAAAAGCCGAAAGCCAAGATGAAGAAAAGAAGGAGCAAAAGCAGTGGGTATGCTCTGTTTGTCACTGGGTTTATGACGGCGATATTCCTTTTGAAGAACTACCTGATGACTACAAATGTCCAGTTTGCGATGCGCCAAAGTCTGCATTTGTTGCAGAATAATGAAAATACAATTGGAGAATGTCTGATGCAATGTGCAGTGCCTGAAGTCTGTATTTGTAGTCGAATAAAGAAATAGTCTAGCTCAGTAACAGGGCTGTATAAGTAATAATATGGCTTTGTGAAAATGGGAGAAAGTTTCTTATGGCCGTCATCAGATGCGTATGGGTTGAAATATACGCAGTTGTGAAAATGACATTAAGTTACTAATTGCTTCACTTAAGTAGCTATGGCGGCTGATTAATAGAACTTGCAAAAAACTAGTAGATTTTATTCTAAAAATAAAGTATAATAGGAAAAGCTCCAGCTAATCTGGTTTAAATGTATTGCCGAAAAGTTGCAGGGAGCTTTTTTATGGGCGGTTAACTCAGCTGGTAGAGTGCCACCTCGACAAGGTGGAAGTCGTTGGTTCGAGCCCAATACCGCCCACCACTATATTAAGACAAGTAGATCCGAAGGATTTGCTTGTTTTTTTATTTTTGTTGGTTTTTCTTTTTACCATTAAAATTAAGAGAGCATGCCATTCTGACTATTGCTGTAACTAGATTAAAGCCAACAATTAATTCTCTAAACGGCTTGCCGGGTGTCACTTCATTATAAGTTTCATATAATAATAATAGCTGCCTTTTGTAATCGAATTGGATACGGAGGCTTCTAATTTATTCCCCGACCCAGGAGAGAATCAAAGATTTTGCTACCACATTACAGGGGTAGGAGAAGATAGTTCAGAGTTCGCAGACCTAAGTCACTTTGTTTTAGGTATATGTCCAGAGATTGAAGCTTCACAAATTGAAAATATTACAGTTGTAATAGATGGCGTATCACAAGAAGTCGAATTTGGAGAAGATGGAAATGTAGAGCTGCGTAATCCACCAACACCCCCAGATCCACCAACTGGATGCCCAGGCCTGAAATTTGATTTTGGGCTAGATAAAGTTGACGGGGTTATGGATGTTTGCTTTGAGCTTACCACCCCTTTAAATCTAGGTCCAAACACAGTGTGCCTTTTCGGAGGTAATGTGACTGAAAATCAACTAGCTATCTGTGGGCCAATATGTGAACCACTTCCTCCAAGAGAATGTATCGCTACGGTATTTCAACCTGCGAGGATTTGTGTACCGGTAACTGTGACGCCTTTTGTTAGAGAGCTGCCTACAACCACATTTTGCTGTGGCGACCCAGTGGTAACACCAGGGGCTACAACTTGCCCGGGAGAAGTGAATGGAAGCTGCACCTTTACCATCACTCAAGATATCTGCGTACGGGTACCAATAGAGTTTGGTGCTAATACTACAGTTGGAGACACTTTTGTAACTTGTGGAGCTGTATCGGATCTCAATATATGTGAGGGTTGCAGTACCATAGGCCAGCCCACTACTGCTACACCCAATTCAAATAATGCAAAAACCACCAAGGTAAAATTTTAGTATGAATGTTAAGAAATAGGCATAAAATGGAATGGGGTTTGCACAAAATTAACAAATCAATGCCCTTGATTGCCAGCTACCAGGCTCTCGCTAAAGATCCCGGTTGAACGGCAAAGAAGGGGCTTAAATGAAAGGCGGATAGCGCAACGCTATCCGCCATTTTCTGTTCAAATATCCAGGTTCGTGTTATAATAAATCCGATTATTATCTATTTTCAAATCGTGGAAAGGAAAGTTATCATGGAAATTAAAACAGTATCCATCATTGGGCTAGGGGCCTTAGGTATGGGCTTCGGCGAATTGCTTTTAAGAAATATGCCTAAAGAAAATCTAAGGATCGTCGCCGACGAAGCTCGAATAAAAAGATACAAGGAGCAAGGGATATACGTAAATGGGAAGCCTTGCGATTTTAACTATATTACACCTGAGGAAACTGGAAAGCCAGCAGACTTGCTTATTTTCATGGTGAAATCCAACCAACTTCAAAATGCAATTAAGGACGCAAGGAATCAAGTCGGGAAGAATACCATTATAATGTCTGCATTAAATGGGATCACCAGTGAAGAAATCATCGGTGAAGCTTATGGAATGGAAAATATGTTGTATTGCGTTGCCCAGGGTCAAGACGGAATAAAAGAAGGAAATCAGCTAAATTATCACAATATGGGGATGTTGTGTTTTGGAGATGGAGAACCAGGAATCATTTCTGACAAGACGAAAGCTGTAGCGAATTTTTTTGAGAAAGTAAATTTCCCTCATCAGGTGGACGCGGATATGGTTAGAAGGATTTGGGGAAAGTTTATGCTTAATGTAGGTGTAAACCAGACAGTGGCTGTTTATGAAGGAACCTACGGAGACATTCAAAAACCAGGACAAGCCAGAGACACCATGGTGAATGCTATGAGGGAGGTCTTGGCGCTATCGGAAAAAGTCGGGGTTAAGCTATCAGAGAATGATCTGAATTACTGGCTAAAGGTGGTAGATGCATTAAATGGATCAGGGATGCCTTCCATGCGCCAGGATATGGCGGCAAAACGGCTCAGCGAGGTTGAACTGTTTTCAGGTACGGTGTTGAAGCTTGGTCAAAAGTATAACGTCCCAACCCCAGTAAACCAGAGGCTGTACGAGAAGATTACTCAGGTAGAGAGTCAATATTAGTTTCTTTGAATAGAATCAGTATATATTATCTTAATGGTGCTTGTGGCTTCAACCATAAGGCAACTGATAATGTAAGTGGTAAAAAACCTTAAAGGAGTGGAGGAAGGATGCAAGGAAAAGAGAGACGAGAAAAAATACTGGAAATATTGGAAAATAGAAAAGAAGCAATTTCCGGCAGTGAATTAGCCAAAATGCTAGGTGTCAGCAGACAGGTAATCGTCCAGGACATTGCCCTTCTAAGAGCTGTCAACAAAAATATTATATCCACCACAAAGGGCTACCTCCTGTATTACCAAGAAGAAGAGAAGGCAAATCGATGTTTTTTAGTCAAGCATACTACAGAGGCCATTGAGGACGAGCTTTGTACTATTGTAGACAAAGGTGGGCGAATTCTCGATGTCATTGTTGCTCATGATATTTATGGGCAAATTTCAACAGATTTAATTATAAATTCTCGGCAAGATGTTTATGATTTTGTAGAAAAGATAAAAACCCAAAGGACTGTGCCTTTAAAGGAGCTAACTGCGGGAATCCACCTTCATACAGTCGAGGCAGATTCAGAAGAAATTTTAGACCAAATTCAGCAGGAGCTGAAAGAAAAAGGATTTTTAATGGAATGACGGCCAAAGACCGAGAGATGATTGGCTGTGGCCGCCGCAGCCACAGCCAATCATCTCTCGGTCTTTGGCCGTAAAAACCCTTGATTTTTTACACAAGCAATGCTAGACTATATCAGCAGGTGACAAGACAGGTGGGTTTACACCGCTTTTGACACCTTGGCAGGATTACATAACATTTGCTAGAGGGCGCACTAATAGCTCTCTAAGTAAGAAATTAAAGGAGATATATGAAATGCTGAAGATCACAGAACGTATTGACAGACTTCCTTCAACGCCTATGCTACGAAAAATACTGCTGGCGATAGGGATTGCATGGACCTTTGATGCTATGGGCCAGGGAATGGTTTCCGGAGTAATGGCCGCTATTGGACGGGATTGGGCCTTGTCCGGAGGGCAATTAGGGCTCCTTGGAAGTATTGGTATGCTTGGAATGGCCTTTGGAGCTACATTATCCGGGATGGCTGCTGACAAATGGGGAAGAAAAACCATGATTTTGGCGAACCTGGTGATCTTTGGCTTAGCAAGCGGTTTTGCGGGCTTTTCCATCAACTATCCCATGCTACTCATATTTAGATTTATTACTGGATTTGGCCTGGGAGGAGTAGGGCCCGTTGCATTTGCTTTAATTAGTGAATATTCCCCGACAAAAATTCGCGGACGTAATGGTATCCTACTGGAAAGCTTTTGGGCTTGGGGCTGGATTATCGCAGCTCTTGTAGCATATTTGCTGATTCCTGTTTATGGCTGGCGAGCCGCTTTCTGGGCTGGCGCTGTACCGGCTCTAGCTGCTGTATTCCTAAGGAGGTTTATACCTGAATCTCCACGTTTTCTAGAATCAATTGGAAAAGAGGAAGAAGCAGAAAAACTAGTTCAGATTATGGAAAAAGAAGCGGGAGCTAGTTACCAGCGGGAATCATCAAATGTTTCTCAACAACAAACTACTCCTGAAACATCACAAAAAAGCCATGTTGGATTTAAAGATCTTTGGTCAAAAAAATATCTTAAGGATACTATTGTTCTTTGGGTAATATGGTTTGGAACTAATTTTGGGTATTACGGTTTTGTACTATGGACACCAACACTACTGATGGGCAAAGGTTTTGATTTGGTAAAAAGCTTTGAATTTACATTGATTATGTGCCTGGCCCAATTACCAGGTTACTATAGTGCGGCTTATCTTGTTGAAAGAATTGGCCGAAAAAAGGTTTTGATTATATATTTTCTAGGAACTGCAGTAGCGGCCTGGCTGTTTGGACATGCTGACACGACGACCCAGGTGCTTGTTTATGGCAGCTTGTTATATTTCTTTAGTCTTGGTGCTTGGGGTTGTGTTTATGCCTATACACCTGAAATTTATCCCACTGCTGCACGGGCTAGCGGATCCGGATGGGCTACGGCCTTTGGCAGACTAGGGGCGTTTACTGCACCCTTTGTTGTGCCTGTAGTTTATGATTTCTTTGGAGAAGAAGCTGGTTATACTAATGTTTTCGTAATGCTAACGGCCGTTTTTGCTGTGGTAGCCATAGTAGTTGCAGCGATAGGAAAGGAAACCATGGGAAAATCTTTAGAAGAAATCAGCGAATAGGGTGTCAGACACCATTTGTCGATTTTGGGGTGTAAATGGGCTGTTGCAAGGGTTCTGGGACTGTAAGTTGGAAAAGGTGCCAGACGTATTTTCCAACTTACGTTGAGATAGTGCCTGATACGGGATAATGCCTGATACGGTTCGATTTTGGTAGACATAGATCTGGCCCAGATACGGGCAGGCAGGCTCTGATAAAGGTTAGGCACGAGTAGGCAGTTTCTGATAAAGCTTCAGATACGGGCATGCTTTAATATAAAGATACTAAATACAAGGAACGCAAATAAACTTACAAGAATAGAATGACAGGAGGCAAGGCTTAGTGATGCTGTTAAGTGTCGATAGCTCTGCCTCTTTTGATATTTTTGATAATAGGGAGTATTGCCCATTTCCGAAGCATGAATAAAAGTATTTTTGCTTAATACTCAGGCCGGTAGTTTGCAACCTTACCTTGGACACATTTCAAAGCATCAAAAAAAGTATTTTTGCTTGTTTATTCTTATGTGAAAATAACGGGAAATTTACATATTTATAATATTTATAATATTGAAAAAATTTGCACAAGGTATATAATAATACAAGTGTTTAAATATTCAGAATAATACACTAAATTGATATGCATTGTAGGAGAGGGGTGTATAGATACATAAAATTCAGAACAAGTATGCGCATAAAATAAATAGAAAGGAATGATGAAATGGGTAAAATGACGAGAATGCTTACAGAAGAAGTAGAATCTTTTAATGGCCGAAAGTCACTTATTACAGTAATTGTTGTTCTTGGTATAACGTATGCTCTAACTATCTTGGTACCGATGGACCCTGAAAATTTAGGCGCCATATCATTGTTACCAGCTTTTTTCTTAGTTGCTTATATTTTTATTACTCGTAGAATTCTTGAAGCTCTTATTCTTGCTTCCCTTATTGGATATTTAATGATCTCAAGAGAAGATGTTCTCAGTAACTTTAGTGAGGGCTTGCTAACCGTTGTAATGAGCGAAGATATAGCATGGCTATTTATCGTTTGTGGCTTAATGGGAAGTTTAATTGGACTTATCGAAAAAGCTGGAGGTGCTTTTGCCTTTGGAGAATGGGTTTCTAAGCGTGCAAAGACAAGAAAAAGCACACTAATGTGGACCTGGATATTAGGCCTTATTCTTTTTGTGGATGACTATTTGAATTCTCTAACCTTAGGCTCATGCATGTCAAGAATCACAGATAGACATAAGGTTTCGAGGGAATATTTATCTTACGTAGTAAGTTCAACAGCCGCTCCTGTATGTGTGCTGATACCCATCACTACTTGGTCTATCTTTTGTGCACGCTTGCTTGAGGTCAACGGTTGGGCTCCTCCAGGAGAAGGGGTTATATATTTTATAAAAACTATTCCTTTTAACTTTTATGGTTGGGCTGCGACCATACTTGTTCCCCTCGTTATTGTTGGCATTGTTCCACTATTTGGGCCAATGAAACGCGCACAGGAGAGAGTGGAAAGCGGGGGACCAGTAGCACCTCCGGGATCAGAAAAAATTGATATACGACAAGGTATGGAGGTAGAAATACCTAAAAATCCGCGAATGATTAATTTTGCCATACCAATTCTAGCCTTGGTTGTAGCTACTATCTTATTTGATACCGATATGCAGATTGGTGTAATTGTTGCAATTGCAAGCACTTTTGTACTGTTTTTATGGCAGAATCTGATGACAGCAGAAGAATTTACAGATATCACCCTACAAGGTATTAAAAATATGATTTTGCCTCTGATGCTTATGGTCTTAGCATTTTTATTCGCTGAAGTAAATGACCAAATTGGATTCACAAGGTATGTTATTACAAATGCAGCAACAGTTATGACGCCAGTTTTGGCGCCGTTGATCATATTCATCGTTTTAACTATTACAGAGTTTATCACAGGAACAAACTGGGGGATGTATATTATTGCTCTTCCTATTGTTATTCCGCTTTCCGCAGATATTGGCGCCAACACCACCATCGTTGTTGCAGCAGTGCTGTCTGCTGGTGTATTTGGAAGCCACGTTTGCTTCTACTCGGATTGCACAATTTTAACATCCTCTGCTACAGGATGTAATAACTTCGACCACGCCTTTACTCAGGCTCCATTGGGAATTTTAGCTGCGGTCGTAGCGGCAGTTCTGTTCTTAGGAGCTGGATTTGTGTTTACTTGATGTAAGCAAGAGTTGCATGATTGGAGTTTAATGCTTCTAGATATGTAGATGGTTACCTTCCTTCTGAGTTGCTAAGCTGCTAATATTAAAGTTTGCGGCCTTTGAGTTTGCAGCCTTTTAGAGGTGGCAAAAGCGTCCTTAACCTTTTGTAGATTACCACTTCTTCGCAAACTACTTTAGTATTTGAGACATGTTTCTTTTTTCGGTTTTCTTTTGTGGTGGCGACATCACAACCGAAGAGAGAAGCATGTTCTCTTTTTTCATTTAATTTCTGCCATTATACGGACATGAATTAGCGTGAAATATAGGAAATTTCACTTCTCAGTTCCTACGCATTTGATTTCCAGTAAAGACAGCTCCGGCAGCAAAGCTAAAAAAACCGGAATCAAACCTTCCCGGTAGCAAAGCCAAAAAACCGAATCAAACCTCCGCGGCATCCAGCAGGTAAACCCCAACCTCAAAACCCCATAGCCTTACACATAAAGCAAACTTGTCTTGAACAATTGTCTAAAAGAAGTTAAAATACTCATATGTCAAGAACACTTAAGATACGGCATTTTGTGCGAATATTCGGCACGAAGGCCGCAAACTAGCTGTGACCTGTTCCGACTCTAATTATTATCCCTAGCACAATTGGACTTTCGGCAGGACAAGCCTTCGGCTCCCAGCTCCAACATGATTGAGTTTTAGTGGAAAATGTAGGAACAACAGGCCAAAGTTCTTACAAAATTAATGAATTAGCATGAAATGTAGGAACTTTCACTTCCCAGGTCCTACAAAATTAGCAAACCACCAGAAAGTATAGGAACTTTCACTGGAAAAAATACAACTAGAAAGGAACGCATCATTCATGGGCAAATATTCACGCATTGCTCTTTTACTTGTTGCAGATATTATTTGCATCAATTTAGCATACATTGCGTCATTTTTATTAAGATTCGAGTTCAATGTAGATAACGAGGTTTTTTTAGGATTCATCAGCGTTTATGCCAACAATATTTTTATCCTCACTGGAGTGAAACTGTTAGTATTTTGGATCATGGGCTTATATAGCAGCCTTTGGAAATATGCTGGGGCCGAAGAGCTTGTTAAAATTGTCATCGCAGCCATTGGAGCGACAGCTTTTTCGGTTACATATCTAGCCCTTACTCAACAACACCTCCCAAGAAGCATCTATATTATTAGCTGCTTAATTGATATTATCCTAATTGGTGGGGTAAGAATGGGCTACAGGACCCTCCGGGACCTGAAAAATCCAGGCACCTTTAACAGCATCGTTCAGAAGATTGCCAACAAAGGGTTATTTAACAACGATATTGTAAGAGTCATGGTAGTAGGTGCTGGCGATGCGGGAGCTACCATTATCAAAGAAATCAAGCAACATCCCGAATTTGGGAAAAAAGTTGTCGTGGCAATTGATGACGACCCAAACAAGTTGAAGCATCGACTATCAGGGGTGAAGATTGCTGGGAACCATTCGGATATTAAACAAATGGCTAGGAGATACGCAGTAGATGAGATTATTATTGCCATCCCTTCTGCAGGGAAGAAAGCCATACAAAACATCGTTAACGAATGTAACAAAACCCGTTGTAAGCTTAAAATATTACCTGGCCTCAGCGATTTGATCAACGAAAAAGTCAGCGTCAGCAAATTGAGAGATGTTGATATCGAGGACCTTCTGGGCAGAGATCCTGTAAAGATAAATTTAAGGGAAATCAGCGGTTATCTGGAAGGTAAGATCGTGTTAGTAACAGGGGGAGGCGGCTCCATCGGCTCCGAGCTTTGTCGCCAAATTGCAAGATTTCGCCCGAGAAAGCTGATTGCATTAGATATCTATGAAAACACAGTGTTTGAGCTTTCTAATGAAATAAAGTCAAACTATCCTAATTTAGAATTTGAAGTGGTTATCGCATCGGTTCGTAGCAAAAAAAGACTGAGAGAGGTATTCATAAAATATAAGCCACATGTCATATTTCATGCGGCTGCACATAAACATGTTCCATTAATGGAAAGAAACCCAAAGGATGCTGTCATCAATAACATTTTAGGAACAAAGAACATGATTGATCTATCAGATGAATATGCTGTAGAGAAGTTTGTCATGATATCCACAGATAAAGCGGTTAACCCAACCAATGTAATGGGGGCGACCAAAAGGGTTGCAGAAATGATTCTTCAGGAAAAGAGCACACATTCTAGGACGAGTTATTCTGCAGTTCGATTTGGAAATGTGCTGGGAAGCAATGGAAGTGTAATCCCTATATTTAGAAAGCAAATCGAGAAAGGTGGCCCTGTAACGGTAACCCACAAGGATATTACCAGGTATTTTATGACCATACCCGAGGCTGTACAGCTTGTTATTCAAGCGGGAGCCATTGCTGAGGGTGGAGAAATCTTTGTTTTGGACATGGGTGAACCGGTAAAGATTATGGACCTTGCAGAAAATGTAATCCGACTTTCTGGTTTTGTTCCCTATATCGACATAGACATTGTCGTTACAGGCCTTAGGCCAGGAGAAAAGCTTTATGAAGAACTGCTTCTTGATGAAGAGGGCATTGAGCATACTGGATATGAAAAGATCTACGTAGGTCATCCCCTAGAGCCGACCCCAGAATTAAAGGAAATCCTTGAAAAAGGGGAACAGCATATGGAAGAATTCATGGAAAAGCTTTCTGAAATGGAGGACCAAGAGGTAAAGGATTGGCTCAATCGTATGGTGCCCAATTATGTACAAAATGGTAACGGATATCATAGCTAGCTCATTAAAAAACAAACGTAGTATCAAGCTTGGCACTACGTAGAATTTTGAGGGGGTAAAGGGATGAATAAAGGGGAATTTATTAGCCTAGATCTGACCATGGCAGCAATTAGTGAGCAAGAGCTTAAAATCTGGGATAAAGGATTAAAAGAAGGGAACGCCAGACTTTGGTCTGGAACAGAAGATTTTACTGGGTGGGTAACTCTACCTTTAAATTTTGATGAAGCTGAAATCCAAAGAATTCTAGACACAGCGGAAGTTATCAAGGATCAGTGCGAGGTATTTGTAGTAATCGGCATTGGCGGGTCCTATCTCGGTGCTCGGGCAGCCATTACTGCCATTGATGAAAGGAAGGGTAAGCATCCGGAAATCCTTTTTGCCGGTCAAAACATGAGCGGCACCTATCATGCTCAGCTTCTTGAAAAGATTCGAGGAAAAGAAGTGTGCTTATGTGTGATTTCCAAATCCGGCACCACTACTGAGCCCAGCATGGCCTTTGCGATATTAAAGGAAGAGCTTTACAAAAAATATGGCAAGGAAGAGGCAGCCAAGAGAATTTACGCCATTACCGATGCTGAAAAAGGTGTATTAAGGGAAGAAACAGACCGAGTAGGATATGTCAGCTTTGTTGTTCCTGATAATATTGGAGGAAGATATTCCGTGCTAACGGCTGTAGGATTGTTACCCATTGCCGTTGCAGAGATCGATATAAAAGAAATGCTGGAAGGAGCAAAATCTACCATCTATCCGGGCGCCTTTCAAGAGAGTTTTTTGAATCAAAAATCTGCTACTATAAAATTAGCTTCTCAGTATGCCGCTGCTAGACTGGCGCTGCAGAAAAAGGGAAAGGTTATCGAAGTGTATGAATATTTCGAGCCTAGGTTAAAATACTTTGCAGAATGGTTGAAGCAACTCTTTGGGGAGAGCGAGGGCAAGGAAGGGAAGGGCATCTTCCCGACTTCTCTGGAATTCAGCACGGACCTTCATTCCATGGGACAATTTTTACAAGAAGGAAATCAAATCTTCTTTGAGACAATCTTAGACGTTATTCATTCAGAAACAGACCTAAAGGTGCCTGAAAGTGCCGGCGGATTACTGGCAGGAAAGAGTATGAATGCTGTAAATAGAGCGGCTTGCCAGGGCGTAATGGCGGCTCATAAGGCGGCTGAAATACCCATTATTAAGATTAATCTCCCTAGGCTAGATGCCAGAGTTTTTGGGCAGATGGTATATTTTTTCGAAACAGCCTGCGCTTTAAGCAGCTATCTTCAGGGCGTCAACCCTTTTAATCAGCCGGGGGTGGAAAGTTATAAAGCAGAAATGAAGAGGATTTTAGAGTAGATTTCAGGGTAAATATTTTAGAATAATATTTAGACTTTTGGGTATACAGTATGCAAACGAAAATGCAACAAAAACTCCAACAAAAAATAGAAAGTCCAACTAAAATTATACAGCGCGTAACAGCGAGCCGTAGCGAGCTGCTTTAATCAAAGAATCCAGACGGGCAGCGACTTCCGTCTGAAATATCAGAAATTTAGATTAATATTAAATTCTCTTGAATGATGGAGTTATAAAGGTTAAAATGTATTTTGGCATTTAGAAGCGAAAGTTTTTGCGGACTATTTACATGGCTACACTCAAATATGGAGTGTATATGAGCCAAAATAAATATCATATTAAAAGCTGAAATAAGAATTGCTCGATTATTCCCATTGGTTGAAAGCATTTTAGCTTCGGTTGAAATCGCTATAACATATTTTATAATAGAAAATGGAGGGTACAACATGAAAAAAATAGGTGTTTTAGGAACAGGCACAATGGGTGCCGGAATTATCCAAGTATTGGCCCAGAACGGCTATGAAGTAGTTCTTAGAGCGAGAAGAGAAACATCTGTAGAAAGAGGAATTGCTACAATTACAAAGAATCTTGACAGAATGATAGCAAAAGAAAGACTTACAGAAGCTGAAAAAGATGAAATCATGAGCAGAATCAAAGGCTCAACAGACATTAGCATCGTTGCTGATGCAGATCTAATTATAGAAGCAGCTACTGAAGATTTAGAAGCGAAAAAAGCTCTATTTGCAGAACTAGATGAGCTTTGCAAGCCTGACACCATTATTGCAACAAACACTTCAGCTCTATCCATTACAGAAATTGCTAATGCAACAAAAAGACCAGACAAAATTATCGGTATGCACTTCTTCAACCCGGTTCCAGTAATGAAATTGGTTGAAATCATCAAAGGTCTTACAACTTCAGAGGAAACAAAAAACACTATTCTTGAACTTACAAGGAGCATTGGTAAAACACCTGTAGAAGTTGAAGAAGCACCTGGATTTGTCGTTAACAGAATTCTAATTCCAATGATTAATGAAGGTATCGGCATCCTTGCTGACGGAGTAGCATCTGCAGCAGATATTGACGAAGCGATGAAGCTTGGTGCAAACCATCCAATCGGGCCTCTTGCTTTAGGAGATTTAGTTGGACTTGACGTATGCTTGGCCATTATGGAAACACTTCACACAGAATATGGCGATGACAAATATAGACCGCACACACTTCTTAGAAAAATGGTAAGAGCAAACAAGCTTGGAAGAAAAACAGGCGAAGGATTCTACAATTACAATAAATAAGTTCACTTAACTTATAACAAAACTTACTGAAAAAAATGAGTCAGGGAAGAAAACCCTGACTCTCTATTAACCTTTCTAGCTATTCGCTCAAAACCCCTGTCTTATATCTTTTTCTAAAATTTGTAATGAAAAATTAATATTGAAATAGATCTTCTCCCTTTATTTTTTTGTGGGAAAGGTATAATATATAAAGACATGCTTCTTTCTTTGTGCGATAAGCAGTAATAAAATGTAACAACAGCATAAGGTAAAAAGAGATTAGAGGGGAATTTTATTAGTAATGGGATTAAATAAAAAGAAAAAGCGAACTAGTTCTTCTAAAGGTTTTTTCAAAACCTTTATCATCGCATTTATTGTATTTACAGTAATTTTTACACCATCCTTGGCATTGTTGGGAAAAGTTGCAGACGGTAGGTTTATTCCAACGGCAGAAGGAGAAGAAAAAGTTACACTTCGAGATGAACTGCCTTTTATTGTAAATGAAGATAGCCCATTTTTTGAGGCGTTTAAGAATACAAATCGTGTAAATGTATTGCTCCTTGGCGTTAATGACGGTCTAACAGACACCATCATTTTGGCCAGCTTTGACATGGATGTAAAGCATGTAGACTTAATTTCAATTCCTAGGGACACCTATTATCATCGAAAAGGATATAATGGTGATGCAGAGAATAAACTGAATGCGGCCTACAGAAAAAATCCTGTGAATACGGCCAAGGCAGTTAGCGAAATATTACTAGGTATGCCCATCAATTATTATGCAGTTATTGACTATAAGGGAATAGAAAATATTGTAGATTCCATGGGCGGCGTGCCTATGACCATTAAAAAAGGCGGAATGTACTATAATGATCCATATGACAAACCACCGCTGAAAATTGCCATTCCAGAGGGGGATCAGCTCCTGGACGGGAAAAAAGCAGTTGAATTCTTGCGTTATAGAAGCGGTTATAAAGATGGAGATATCGGCAGGGTAAAGGCTCAGCAGGAATTTATGAAATCAGCCTTCAGACAGTGCTTGAGTTTTGATCTTCCTAAGATTGCTAAAACAGTTTTTAATAACGTAGATTCCGATATTACTATTGGTATGGTTACGAAATTGGCAACAAGAGCCATTGGAATGTCTGGAGATAGCATATCTACATATCTGATGCCAGCCAACTATCAGGATGAAGCACCGTGGTATGTTTATCCGGAATCCAAAGGGATTGCGGAAATGATCAATGAGATCTATTCTATTGAACCCGAAACTACAGATGGCGAAACAGAAGCAGAAGACTAATAAATGGCGAAATAAAAAACATGAGACTAATTACTACTATTAAGCGGGGCGTATGTCGCTCCGCTACATTAACAATGATTTCGTTGTAATTAATAAATAATTTGATTATGTCAAATGATATTCTAATAACATTCTGAAAAGTGTCCTGGGTGAAATGATGCAGCTCTGGATTGTTCTTTCCCATAGATTAGTGATAGATTCTTCAATTAAATTGGCGTATTATCTCTATTTATTGCATAATAGCATGTTTTATTTATTGCAAAGTGTGTAATATATTTTATGTCTGACTAATTTCTTTTGAGATATAAATTCTTATACATAAATTCCAATTTTAATTTTAACTCAATACAAATTATTTTATTTTCAAAATACGTTTGCCAGCGTTTATCTGGCTAAGCATTCATGGAGGGTATATGGATACTGACATATTAAAGGATAAAAAGCTCACTGAACTACGTGAAATTGCAAAAGCATTTCAGATTGAGGGAGTTTACAAACTAAAGAAAGCAGAGCTTCTTGAAGCCTTAATTGCTGAGGCGGGGAAGGCGAAAGCTTTAAATGCTGATGCGCAGACGACAACGGATCAAGAGCAAATACAGGAAAACCAGGACTTGAAGCCTGCAGATCAAGGAGATGTACCTGCACCTGGGAAGAAACGTACAGGACAATCAAAACAAAAATCTGTTGAATCTCAAGCAGCCAAAGGAAGTGACCAAGGGACTCCGGCAAGAAGAGGAAGAAAAAGAAAAGAAACGGCTTCTCAGGATGAACACCAGACAACGTCCCTATCAAAAGGTCAGGATCCAGATTCAAATAATATTCAATCAAGGTCTAATAACCAACCTTCCAATCGCTCTCAAATGAAAGGCCAAAGCAAAGAACAGGCCCTAGAATCGGAAAATCTTTCGGCTTCTACTCAACCTCAAAACCAAAACAAAAACAAAAACACAAGACAAAATAAAAATCAGAGCCAGGCTCAGAGTCAAGAACAAAACAATGGGCAGAATGATCATGCCCAAAATCAACCACAAGCCCAAGATCAAAATCAGGGTCAAGGAAAGGAGAATGGACCGTCTCAACCTCGGCCACAGGGTCAAGCCCAAAGCCAAACACAGCTCCAGGCTCAGTCTCAGTCTCAGACTCAGGCACAAACCCAACCTCAAGGTCAGGCACAGACCCAAATCCAACCACAGGCACAGACACAACAACAGCCCCAGAATCAAGCTCCCACTCAAGCTCACAAAGAGGATCGTCCCGAGGTGGAAGGCATCCTGGAAATTGCAGATGGTGGTTTTGGATTTTTAAGGTTTCATAACTTCTTAACAAGTGACGAAGACGTTTATGTTTCCCCTTCACAGATTAGAAGATTTAATTTAAAAACAGGAGATAAGATCAGAGGCATAACAAGAAAGCCTAACGATGGAGAAAAGTTTGGTGCACTGCTCTATGTAGTAACGGTTAATGGAGACGAGCCAGGCGTTGCTATACGCAGGCCAGAATTTGATACCCTGACCCCTATTTTCCCAAATCAAAGACTTACGCTGGAAAATGGATCCACTGAATTGTCCATGAGATTAATTGACCTTGTTGCTCCCATCGGAAAAGGGCAGAGAGGTCTCATTGTGGCGCCGCCTAAAGCAGGTAAGACAGTGCTTTTGAAGAAGGTTGCAGGCAGCATTGAAAAAAGCTATCCCGAGGTTGAACTTATTGTCCTTTTGGTTGACGAAAGGCCGGAGGAAGTAACAGATATGCAGCGTTCCATTAACGGTGAAGTAATCTATTCTACCTTTGACGAGCTTCCACAAAACCATGTAAAGGTTGCGGAGATGGTTCTTGCAAGAGCCCAGCGATTGGTAGAGCATGGTAAGGATGTTGTTATACTTCTTGATAGTATTACAAGACTGGCTAGAGCTTATAACCTTGTGATCCCTTCAACGGGAAGGACTCTATCCGGAGGTTTGGATCCAGGGGCCCTACACAAGCCGAAAAAGTTTTTCGGTGCGGCTAGAAAGATGGAGGAAGGGGGAAGCATTACCATTCTTGCCACAGCCCTAGTTGAAACAGGGAGCCGTATGGACGATGTGATCTTCGAAGAATTTAAAGGAACGGGAAATATGGAGCTTCATTTAGACAGAAAGCTTTCTGAGAAACGTATCTTCCCGGCTATAAATCTCAATAAATCGGGTACAAGAAGAGAAGACCTTCTGTTATCTCAGGAGGAGCTTGAAGGAATTTGGACAATGCGTCGCGCATTAGCAAACATAGGTACCCAGGAGGTTACAGAAAATATTATTGACCAGCTTGCCCATACAAAAAATAATGCGGACTTTATTCAGTTAATTAAAAAGACAAAACTAGAGAGCTGATTGTTGTTTAGTAACAAAATATTTGATTAGTATAAATATAAATAATGAAGGCTTGACTAGGTGTTGGATATTAAGGGAAGAGTGCTGCTATGGGCGTAAAATGCTATTTGGACGAAGGAATCTTTGCAGAACAGATGTATCATGCTAAAGGGAGGATATTACTTCTCCATGCAAAATACTGTCTTAGGCCGTAGAATTCTGTGCAGGATACAGGATGTTAAAGGGAAGAACCGGCTCGGCTTGTAAAATTTGCTGGATACCGGATTCTATATAGAGCACTGGACGTTGGACACTGGACGTTGGACGCTGAACGCTGGACGCTGAACGCTGGACGCTGAACGCTGAACGCTGGACGCTGAACGCTGAACGCTGGACGCGGAAGTCCTTAATATATAAGCTGAATTAGTGGGAAAGGTTATTATGGATTTAAAAAAGATATTTATAAAAGATGCTTGCCCTACAAAAGTTGGAGGACAGGCAGTTTTAGAAGGCATTATGATGAAAGGCGCAGAGCGCACTGCCGTTGTAATACGAAAACCAAATGGGCGACTGCACATCAAAACAGAGCTTTTAAAAAAGCCGGGAAAGCTGCGTAAAATTCCAATTCTTAGAGGGGTTTTTGTCTTTGTAGATGCTTTGGTCACCGGCACCAGAACCCTCCTATATTCAGCGGAGGTTTTGGAAGAAGCTGAAGGGAGCCAGGATTACGAAAAGGATAAAATGACACTATGGCTAGAAAAGAAATTTGGAGAAAAGGGCGCATTAAATGTGATGCTATATTTTTCTGTTATATTGGCCATTTTATTCACCGTAGGAATTTTTATTATTGCACCTACAGCCATTGTTAGCGGGTTTAAATATTTTACACATAATGAGATTGCTCTTAATTTGATAGAAGGTGTCTTTAGGATTATCCTTTTTGTTGTTTATATTTTCATTATTTCTAAGATGAAGGATATCAGGACGGTATTTCAATTCCACGGCGCTGAGCACAAATGCATCCATTGCTACGAAAGCGGTCTGGAGCTTACCCCAGAAAATTGTAAGGAATTCGAAACTCTCCATCCTCGATGTGGCACTAGTTTTCTTATGTTTGTCATGGTAATCAGCCTTCTACTTTTTTCTCTCCTTGGTTGGCCGGACTTAATCTGGAGAATTACCTCGAGAATCGTGTTGATTCCCGTTGTTGCAGGGTTGTCCTATGAGCTTTTAAGGTGGGCAGGGAGAAGTGATTCAGGCCTTGTCAAGGCTTTAAGTATACCGGGTCTTCTTTTGCAGAAGCTGACTACTATTGAGCCAGATGAGAAGCAGCTTGAGGTTGCAATTGCAGCTATGAAGGCTGTCTTGGTGCCTGATGATACGGAGACCATAGAAGGGGAATGCGATTTAGATGGAAATTTGATTGTATCCGAGCCTGAAACTGTATCTGAACCTGGAATGGCGATACATCAGCACCAGTGCAAATAGGCAACATAAGGACGGTGACACATCAGCATCAGTGCAAATAGGACACAAGGACGGCGATATACCAGCACCAGCAGGAATAGAGCACAAAAAATTTAGAAAAGATTGCAGCTAGGAGTTATAGCAAATGGGATTAATTATAAAAGAAATATTGCAAATAGGAGAAACGGCATTAGCACAGGCTGGTTGCATGAATCCAAAAATTGACGCAGAGATTTTAATGCGTCATTTACTTTCCATCGACAGAACGCAGCTTTTTATCAAGTACCCCCAGGTCCTTGATGACAAGTCTTGTGAAGAGTACTTCCAACTGATAGATACCAGGGCTAGCGGAGTGCCAGTGCAATACATAACGGGAGAGCAGGAATTCATGGGAATCACCTTTAAGGTGAATGAAAATGTACTGATTCCCAGACAAGATACGGAAACATTAGTAGAAGAAATTATTGAATATGCCAATAACCTCAAAGGCAGCTATCATATATTGGATTTATGCTGTGGTAGCGGGGCCATTGGAATAAGCCTTTGTAAACATCTTAAAAATGCAAAGATGACAGGCAGTGATATTAGTGAAAAGGCGTTAGAAGTGGCTAAATATAACGCCATGCAGATAGGGGTGGATGGCAGGATTAAGTTTACAAAAAGTGACTTGTTCGAAAATATTCGAAAAGGTTTCGGGGGCAATAAATATAATATTATAGTATCTAACCCACCTTATATCGAAAGCGAAATTATCCCTACCCTGCAGCGTGAGGTTAAAGAGCACGAGCCAATGCTGGCTTTAGACGGCGGCACTGATGGGCTTGATTTTTACAGGCGCATTGTAGCTGATGCACCTGCCTACTTAAAAAAACAAGGTATGCTTTTCTTGGAAATCGGTTACAACCAAGGACCAGCGCTTAAGGAGCTAATAAAGGAAGCAGGATATTACGAGGAAGCGGAGGTCATTCAAGACCTGGCCGGCCTTGACAGAGTGGTACGGTGCAGGCTGGCGGGTAAGTAGGGCCGGCCACGGCCAATCATCTCTCGGTCTAATGGCTGTGAAAAGGAGTGTATTAATTTATGAGTAATGAAAAAAACAAAAAAAGTTTGCCATCTATAGATGAATGGTTGAAGGAAGCAAAAGCTCATCCAGATGCTTCAAAAATTGGAATGTATTTAACTCATAATGGTGTTGTCCGTGAAACACCAAAAGCAAAGGTGCGTCAAGGGCTGGATGACGGCTCCCTCGTTAAGGGGATGGAATTTTCATATGATGCAGCAAAGGTTGAAGAAGTCATAAAAGAAACATATAAGATGGAAGGCATTTATTATATTAAGGTGTGGCTAAATGAAGGCCAGCTGCAGGTAGGCGATGACATTATGTATGTGCTAATAGGTGGGGATATAAGGCCCCATGTTGTAGATGCCCTTCAATCCTTAGTAGAAGAAATTAAAACTAAGTGCGTTGTAGAGATTGAGCAAAAGCAATAAAAAGGTGTGCCCTTAAATTGAAGATTGGAAATTCACTACATAGTGGAACATTGTAGCTATCAGCAGTGATATTATAAAAAACCACTCTAAGACAATTAGAAACTTTGGAATCGGATTAAATATTTACATTTAGTTCGTAGAATATGCTATAATGTAGATGTATCAAAAGAATGATTAAGGAATATTATAATAGCAAAGGAGGGATTAGAATGGCCACATCATCTTTTAATAAAGATTTCACCTTGAATACCAAGAAGGCTGTGGAGTCATTCGAGAGAATTATTTCTGCTCCTAACAAAAGTATTAAAATAGATAGAAATTTGGTATCGCCTGAAAAAGAGAGGCGAGGTGAGCAAAAATTAAAACAAATGTTATCTCGCTAAAAAGACTAATAGAAATGAGTGATGAGGCTAAAGCTCAAGAACTTATTTCTATTTTTGTTTGTGAAAAAGATGTAGACATCGAAGATTTTCTAAAAAACAGGGCAATCCAATTTGAGAAATTAGGTAAGAGTAGAACCTTTTTCATTTACGATGAAGATCAGGATGAGTTCCAGATTCTTGCCTACTTCACACTTGCTATACAGGTGTTAAAGATTTCAGAGGATATGATTTCTGGAAGGAAGGCAAAGCTCCTTGATGGATTCAGTTCTAAGATTAAAGGTGTTAAAATTTCTGAGTTTCCTTCCATACTGATTGGACAACTTGGTAAAAATGAAATGTATTCAGGAGTTATCTTTGGATCAGAAATATTGGAATATTGTTTGGCTACAATTCTTGAAGGACAAATCCGATTAGGTGGAAGAATAATCATGTTAGAATGTAAAGATATTCCTTACCTAATTAGTTTGTACGAAAAATTCGGATTTAATGTATTGGAGAAAGATTACGAAGAAGGAGAACTTCTGCAGATGATTAAGATTCTTGAAGAAAATGAAATCATTGAACCTAAAGAAGAAGTTTAAGTTTAGATAAAATAACTACATATGTAGCCTGACTTGCCTATCAAATTGTGATGGGTTTTATTTCATTTGACTCTCTACAAAACCCAGCAATAAACAACAAAAAAGTGCTTGCTACAAAAGAGGACCTGTGCTAATATATATTAGTATCGTTTTAGGCGAGGGCATTTCAGGTGTTATGATTTATAGATAGTAATTGGCATCGTAATTTTAAAATCAAGACTTGAATGCGTGAAATGTTTAGATAGATATTATTTGGAAAGAGGTGAAAAGCATGAAGGAAGGAATCCATCCAGATTACAAGGAATGTTCAGTTACTTGTGCATGTGGAAACACATTTGTTACTAAGTCGACAAAAGATGAACTTAGATTAGACGTTTGCTCAGCTTGTCATCCGTTCTTTACTGGACAGCAAAAGTTCATTAATCGTGGCGGTCGTGTAGAAAAATTCAAGAAAAAGTTCAATATCGAGTAGCAACAAAACAAAACTGGAAATTCTATTTCCAGTTTTTTTTAGGTTATAGTGTGGTATAATATCCATCGATATTAGTCTACATTTGATTGGGCGTTGTTATTTTAATTTCGAAAACAGTCATATAAGTAGTGGTCAAAACTACCCGAAGCTTATCATAATAAATAAATGTAAATTACCCAAAACTAGTTGATGTAACATAGTAGTGCAATGCAAAAGCTTTAAAAGCACCGGAAGCTGGCTAAAACAAACTCAACTTGGACCATCAGAGCAGGCTAAAATAAAGAGCATAAAACAACTTGGACCATCCGAAGTTGGATTAAACAAAAAACATAAAACTGCTTTAATACACCCGAAACTTTAAACAGAAGAGCAAAAAGATGGAGAGGTTCTAAAAAAGGCTACATGTAACACGGTGGACGTAGTTCCGCTATACTATAAAATAAAAAAGCAATCCTGCAGCTCTCAAATACTAGATCATATAGAGGGTTGGAAACTGCGTACATTGGGTGAAAAATAGGCATCAGCAATGATATTACAAACCACTGGAAGACAGTTAAAAGCATTAGAATCGGATTAAATATAGATAATTGAGGGAAAATGACATATAACCTATATAAAGTTGTGAAAAACATATTAACATATTGATATAAATTTAGGAGTTGAAAATGTATGTACGATAAATTAGATTTTGCTCAGGAAAAATACGAGGAGCTAGCCCTGAAGGCATCTGACCCGGAAGTAATAAGTGACCAGGCAACATGGCAAAAATATGTAAAAGAGATGTCTGATCTAGAGCCCGTTGTTCAGAAATACAAAGAATACAAAAGGGCAAACGATGACCTGGCGGGCGTAAAGGAAATGCTGGCCGAAGGTGATTTAGATGATGAAATGAAAGAACTGGCTAAGATGGAGCTGTCTGAGCTTGAGGAGCAAATTGAATTACTGAGCAAGGATTTGCAAGTACTTTTATTGCCTAAGGATCCTAACGATGAGAAGAACGTTATCGTTGAAATCAGGGCTGGGGCCGGAGGAGATGAAGCGGCTTTATTTGGAAGCGACCTTCTTCGTATGTATATGCGATATGCAGAGCGCCGTGGCTGGAAAACGGAAATGATGGACCTAAACGAGACTGACATCGGAGGGGTGAAGGAAGCGGTTGTCTTAATTAAAGGTAAGGGTGCTTACTCTAGACTAAAGTATGAAAGCGGTGTTCACCGAGTTCAAAGAGTGCCTGAAACAGAGTCCAGTGGCAGAGTACACACCTCCGCAGCGACGGTTGCGGTGTTGCCGGAAATAGATGACGTAGAAATCGATTTAAATCTCAATGATGTGAGAGTAGACGTTTACCGTTCTTCCGGAAATGGCGGTCAGAGCGTAAATACAACGGACTCCGCAGTTCGGCTTACCCATGAACCCACGGGAATTGTTGTTACCTGTCAGGATGAAAAGTCTCAATTAAAGAATAAAGAAAAAGCTTTCAAGGTTTTACGCGCAAAGCTTTATGATATGAAAATGCAAGAACAAAATGAGGAAATTTCAGCAGCTCGAAAAAGCCAAGTAGGCTCCGGTGACAGAAGTGAAAGAATCCGAACCTATAATTTCCCTCAAAGTCGTGTATCAGATCACAGGATTAACTTAACCATATATAAATTAGATTATTTCCTAGACGGGGAACTGGACGAAATTATTGATGCGCTGATTACTACGGATCAGGCAGAAAAGATGAAGGAATTTTAAGATAAAGTCTTAAGATGGGATGAAATTTTTTAGTCCCGAACTCAAACCAGGACAAGGAATCTGACACAGATCTGATTGGTCTCAGGCTTGTTCCTATTAGTACCTGGACGCAATCTGAGCTGGAAATCGGATTGGGAGTGGGTAGCTTTATCTATTAAACACCAAGGAAATAGAATGAAAACGAAGATATATGACATTAGGGATCTGAATGAGGAAAATATAAAGAAAAGCCAATTGGAGAACCCAGAAGATATCAGTGCAAAGCAAAAGCTTGAAAAGGCCAAAGAAAAGGTTGCAGAGGCTGCACAGGTTATAAAAAGCGGGGGATTAGTGGCTTTTCCCACAGAAACGGTTTATGGCTTAGGAGCTGATGCTCTAAATCCCCAGGCTGTTGCTAAGATTTTTGCTGCGAAAGGAAGGCCCAGTGATAATCCCTTAATTGTTCACATTTCAAAGGCTAGTGATGTGGAGAAGTTAACTCCTACTTTAAATCCGAAAATCATAAAGCTAATGGATTCCTTTTGGCCGGGCCCCCTTACTCTCGTGCTTGCTAAAAAACCTGAAGTACCTGATATTACAACGGGAGGCTTGGACACAGTTGCCATCAGAATGCCTGATGAACCTGTTGCTTTAGAGCTTATCAGCCAAGCTGGAGTGCCCATTGCAGCACCAAGTGCGAATATTTCCGGCAGACCCAGCCCTACGAAAGGGGAACATGTGGCGTCTGATTTAGATGGAAAAATTGACATGATATTGATAGGTGCTGATTGTAAAGTTGGCATTGAATCAACAGTACTAGATATGACAGGAGAAGCTCCTGTTATTTTAAGGCCTGGAATCCTAACAGCAGAAGATATTGAAGCAGCTATTGGGGTTAGGGTTGAGCATGATCCGGCCTTGCTTGTTAACCCGATTTCTCAATGTGTTAAACAGGGTAGGCAAGCAGATTGTGACTCGGGTGATGATAAAACAGGTCGTAGCCAGGCAGATTGGGACAAAACAAATGAGGCCCCAACAGATTGTGCCTCTGCAATTGTTGATCAAACAGGTGGTAGGCAGGTTGATTGGGACAAAACAAGTGACACCCTAACAGATTGTGCCTCAGCAATTATTGACAAAGTAGAGCACAATCTAATGGATGATGGCAAACCAGACGTAAGCCTGATAAATGACGACTTACCAGGGCGCGAACAAACAGTTAGCGACCCGGCATGTGATGACAAAGCAGGCGACAATCTAGTAGATGGTCACCAGGCAGGGCGTATTTTGACAGGTTGCAACCGTGAAGAAGAAGGTAGATTTGTAAATGGCAGACAGGCAGACAGTGGCCAGGCTAGAAACTTTCAAAACGGCGGCAACTTAGCAGGTATTGTTCAACCAGGTGGCAGCCAAACAGATGACGACCAAACAGGTGGCAGCCATTTAAGTAGTGTCCAAGAAAACGGTAGTTTTCCACGTATCATCCAAACTGATGCCGGATTTGCACCAAAATCTCCCGGAATGAAATACACCCATTATGCACCCAAAGCACCTATGACGATTTTACAAGGTGATAGCAAAAAGGTTAAGGCAGAATTAGAGAGGCTTAAAAAGCTGTATGAAAGCAAAGGTCTAAAGGTAGGAATCATCTTTTTTGAAGATGAGGAAGCTACTAAAGCGGCTCATGAATTTTTCGCTCGGTTGAGGGCTTTTGATGACGAGGGAGTGGATTTGATTCTTGCTAAAGCCTTAAGTGAGGCAGATGGTGTTGGTTTTGCCGTGATGAATAGAATGTTAAAATCTGCGGGATATAATGTTATCAATGTATAAACAAAGCCGCACAAAAGTTAGGGCATAGATACCGACATTGTGGAAACAATGTTACAAAAGTATGAAAAAAGGTATTAATTATAAATAGATGGTAGCTTGGGCAAAGCTTGGGCTCGGGCAGAACTTAGGCTTAGGCAGAGCTTAGGCTTGGTCAAAGCTTAGGCTCGGGCAGAACTTAGGCTTAGGCAAAGCTTAGGCTTGGGCAAAACTTAGGTTTGTGCAGAGCTTAGGCTTGTGCAAAAAGGATATCATTATTTTCATAGCCCAAGCTGTTTGAAATCCTACACGTACTGATTATGAGGATGGAAAGTAGAAAAGATAGTTAGAGATAGTTTAAGATGGCTAAAGATAGCCAAAGGTAACCAAAGTTCCTACACAATTAGGGTTAACAATGAATTTTGTAGGAAAAACGATCAATAATTCCTACAAAATTGACCTAATCATGTGTAAGTGTAGGAAAATCAGAGCCAAAGTTCCTACACTTTTGGGGTTAACGATGAATTTTGTAGGAAAAACCATCAATAGTTCCTACAAAACTGACCTAACATGAGGAAAGTGTAGGAACATCGTAGCCAAAGTTCCTACACTTTTGGGGTTAACGATGAATTTTGTAGGAAAAACGAACAAAAGTTCCTACAAAATTGACCTAATCATGTGAAAGTGTAGGAAAATCAGAGCCAAAGTTCCTACACTTTTGGGGTTATAAACTGATTTTGTAGGAAAAACGAACAAAAGTTCCTACAAAATTGACCTAATCATGTGAAAGTGTAGGAAAATCAGAGCCAAAGTTCCTACACTTTTGGGGTTAACGATGAATTTTGTAGGAAAAACGAACAAAAGTTCCTACAAAATTGACCTAATCATGTGAAAGTGTAGGAACATCGTAGCCAAAGTTCCTACACTTTTGGGGTTAACGATGAATTTTGTAGGAAAAACCATCAATAGTTCCTACAAAACTGACCTAACATGAGGAAAGTGTAGGAAAATCAGAGCCAAAGTTCCTACACTTTTGGGGTTAACGATGAATTTTGTAGGAAAAACCATCAATAGTTCCTACAAAACTGACCTAATCATGTGAAAGTGTAGGAACATCGTAGCCAAAGTTCCTACACTTTTGGGGTTAACGATGAATTTTGTAGGAAAAACCATCAATAGTTCCTACAAAACTGACCTAACATGAGGAAAGTGTAGGAAAATCAGAGCCAAAGTTCCTACACTTTTCAGGTTTTAACTGATTTTGTAGGAAACGACCTAGGAGGTAAATATGAAAATTGCATTAGCATCCGACCATGGCGGATATGCGTTAAAAGAAAGAGTAAAAAAATATTTAATTGAAAAAGGATTCCAATCAAGTGATCTTGTAGATCTAGGCTGTCATAGCGAAGAGTCCGTTGATTATCCTATTTATGGGAAAGCATGTGGTGAGGCTGTTGTAAGTGGACAAGCAGACAAAGGAATTGTAATTTGCGGAACAGGTATTGGGATTTCCATTGCAGCAAACAAAGTAAAAGGCGTGCGTTGTTCTCTTTGCACCAGCGTATTTATGGCTGAAATGACTAGAAAACACAATGATTCCAATATCCTTGCATTAGGCGGCAGAATTTTAGACGAAGAAACCGCTCTTGCTATAGTGGACACATGGTTAAATACAGAATTTGAAGGTGGCAGGCACCAGCGTAGAGTAGACTTACTAGATCAGATGTAAGATTGAACAAGCATCAAGCGCTATTCAAGCGAACAATAGTGGGACAGCAATCAATCAATTATTAGTACAAGGAAATTGAGCCAATCTAACATCAGATGATGCTCAATGAAAATTGTCCATTTACCAAAAATCCGGTGCTATTCATACAAAAAATAATAAACAGACTCAAGCAAATATGAAATTGCTCGTTTGCCAACCAAATATCAGATGATAAGTAAATAGGGAATTACCATTTGCCAAACAAGCATCAAGCGCTATTCAAGCAAGCAATAGCCAGACAGCCATCAAGGGATTGGCAAACAAATTGATTTAATAATCAAGATCAAACAATCGACAGCCAAATCGATTTCAAAAAGAAAACAAACATGCGCACAAACCGCAAATCGATTCACAAATCGCAAAACAAGAATTACCTAATAAATCGATTTATAAAGAAACTTATTAATTTTAAAAGATAAACAGGAGGTTTTACATGGGAAGAGTTTATGTATTCGATCACCCGTTAATTCAACATAAGACAGCAATGATTCGTAACAAAGATACGGGGACAAAAGATTTTAGAGATCTAGTAAGAGAAATTTCAATGCTAATGACATATGAGGTGACAAGAGATCTCCCTTTGGAGGAGGTTGAAATTGAAACACCAATGTGTAAAACAACCTGCAAAATGCTTAAAGGTGAGAATATAGCCATTGTACCTGTATTAAGAGCGGGCCTAGGAATGGTTGACGGTATGCTATCTTTAGTGCCTAATGCCAAGGTCGGCCATATTGGGGTGTATCGAGATCCTGAGACCCATCTTCCAGTTGAATATTATTGCAAATTGCCGTCAGATATAGAAAACAGACAAGTCATTGTCGTTGACCCAATGCTGGCAACGGGTGGTTCTGCAGCGGCAGCAATTGACTTTATTAAAGAAAGAGGAGCAACAAGGATTTGCCTTATGTGCCTGATCGCTGCTCCAGAAGGAATTGAAGCAATGTCGAAAGCCCATCCTGATGTAGATATTTTTATAGCTTCTAAGGACAGCCACTTAAATGATGACGCTTATATTATTCCTGGATTAGGCGACGCAGGGGACAGACTTTTTGGAACCAAGTAAGATTGAGTAAGATCATTGAGTCCAAGAAAATTAATTAAAATAAATAAAGATTATACAAGTGAGATTCCTCAGGTGAAATCTTTTGAGACCATAATAGATTAAGTAAGATTAATTAAGATTAAGCACGACCAGGCAAGATTAATTAAGACCAAGAAAGATAAAGTAAGACCAAAGACGGCTGAGCAAGACTAAGTAAGAGATCTAGCAAGATCAAGATTACGCAAGATCATGTAAAATATAGATACAATCGGCAAGATAAACTTTCGGGGACACATGATAAAGAATAAAGCAAAGGCATAGTAGGAGTGATTAAATGGAAAATGTTTTTGACGTATTGAAAGAAAGAGGATTTATTAAGCAGACAACTCATGAAGAGGAAATCCGTGAGCTGCTAGGGAAGGAAAAGGTGAAATTTTACATCGGCTTTGACCCTACAGCGGACAGCCTTCATGTTGGCCATTTCATGCAGGTTATCATTATGATGCATATGCAAAAATACGGGCACACACCTGTAGTTTTGGTTGGCGGAGGCACTGGAATGGTTGGTGACCCTTCCGGCAGAACGGATATGCGTAAATTTCTCAGTAAACAAGATGTTATAGATAACTGTAATAGATTCCAGCAGACTTTTAGTAGGTTCCTTGATTTTAGTGATGGAAAAGCTATTATTGTTAACAATGCAGACTGGCTACTTGACTTAAATTATGTTGACTTTATTACAAGAATCGGAAAGCATTTTTCAGTAAATAGAATGCTTACAGCGGAATGCTTTAAACAAAGGCTTGAAGTAGGCCTAACTTTCCTTGAGTTCAACTATATGCTTATGCAAGCCTACGACTTCCTAGAGCTTTACAGAAGACACAATGTTAAAATGCAGTTTGGTGGAGATGACCAATGGTCAAATATCCTGGCTGGTGCCGATTTGATAAGAAGAGAAGAAGGCGCTCAAGCATACGGAATGACCTTTGCGTTGCTTACTACCAGTGATGGCAAAAAGATGGGCAAAACCCAGAAGGGTGCTCTATGGCTGGATCCAACCAAAACATCTCCATACGAATTCTATCAATATTGGAGAAATGTTGAAGATGCAGATGTAAGAACTTGCTTATCTATGTTAACCTTCCTTCCAATGGATGAAGTAAATGCCTTATCCTCCTTAGAAGGAGCGGAAATTAACAAGGCTAAGGAAATCCTGGCTTATGAGGTGACCAAGCTGGTTCATGGAGAAGAAGAGGCACAGAAGGCTCAGGACGCATCCAAAGCTCTGTTTGCAGGAAAAGGTAACATGGATGATGTGCCTAAGACACAGATGCCAGCATCAACTTTTGAAGGAGATGGCATAGGTGTAGTACAGTTGATTAAGGAATTGAAGCTGGTTCCTAGTAATGCAGAAGGCTTTAGAACCATTGAGCAAGGCGGCCTTAGCATCGATGATGAGAAGGTAACCGACAAAAAGCTAATGGTGACTACGGACATGTTCAAAGACGGTAAAATATTGATTAGGAAAGGGAAAAAGACCTTCCATATGGTGGAATTGATTTAGCAATTTTCCATGTTTCAATTTGGCACTTTTATATTTGACAAAATCCACCGATAGTAATATAATATTCGTGCACTGTGTTTAAAAATCCACTAGCCCCGGATTTTTTATACGAAAATAAATGTCAGGGTGGGGTGAAACGCCGCTGACAACTTAAATAAGATAAATAGAATGAGGAGATTTGTAGAAATGAAATCATTTATTGCCAAGCCTCATGAAGTTGAGAAAAAATGGTATGTTATAGATGCTGAGGGTAAAACTCTTGGTAGATTAGCCACTGAAGCAGCTTCGATTTTGAGAGGCAAAAGAAAACCGATTTATACTCCCCATGTGGATACTGGAGACTATGTAATCATTATAAATGCAGATAAAGTTGAAGTTACAGGAAAGAAAAGAACCGATAAGGTTTATAGAAGACATACTGGATATCCTGGCGGGCTTCGTGAAGTAACCTTTGAAAAGCTTCAAGCTAGAAAGCCTGAGGAAATCATAAGACATGCTGTAAAAGGCATGATGCCAAAAGGAAGATTAGGCAGACAAATGTATAAAAAACTTAAGGTGTACGCAGGTGCAGAACACAAGCATGCTGCGCAGCAACCAGAAGTTTGGAATTTTTAGAGAGGGGAGGAATCATAAATGGCAAAGTTACAGTACACAGGTACAGGTAGAAGAAAATCATCTATTGCTAGAGTCAGATTAATCCCTGGTAAAGGCAATATTACAGTAAATAAGAGACCTTTAGACGAATATTTCGGAATGGAGACCTTGAAGAGTGAGGTTAGAAGACCTTTCGCAATAGCTGGCGCAGAAGGCAAATTTGATGTTGTTGCTACTGTTAAAGGTGGAGGAAATACCGGTCAAGCCGGTGCTTTGAGACATGGAATTTCCAGAGCTCTTTCCTCAGCAGACAGAGAAGAGTATAGACCGCCTCTAAAGGCTGCTGGTTTCTTAACCAGAGATGCTAGAATGAAGGAAAGAAAGAAATACGGACTTAAGAAAGCTAGAAAAGCATCACAATTCTCAAAGAGATAATGGAGATTTATATCCTTATGGGCGACCGCAATTTGCGGTCGCCTTTTGTTAAGGCCAGCCACTAGACCGAGAGATGATTGGCTGTGGCCGGCAATGCCAGCCACCAGACCGAGGGATGATTGGCTGTGGCTAGTAACTCAGCCTCTGGCAAAGGCCATGGACTGAATTGCTAATCTATTGAAGCCCATTGCAAGGCCTTAAACTGAATTGCTAATGCATTGGGGCTAATCGCAAGGCTTTAAACTGAATTACTATGCATTAGGGCTAATTGCAAAGGTCTTGGAGTGAATGTTAATCTATTGAAGCACATCGCAAAGGCCTTAAACCGTGAATCGCTATGTATAAGGGCTAATCGCATCGAAAGGCCTTAAACGAGTTGCTTAATCAGATAAAAAGTTGGAAAGAAAGGTATTTACTTATGATTTCAGATAAAATGGTTCAATTTATTAATAACAGCTCTGCAATCAGGGCATTATTTGAAGAAGGAAAAAAATTGGCTGAGGTGGTCGGTGCCGAAAATGTTTACGACTTTAGCCTAGGCAACCCCAATCTTCCACCACCAACAGCAGTGCAGCAGGCCATGATAGATGTGCTACAGGAGGAGCCCCCAAATTTTGTTCACGGCTATATGAGTAACTCTGGTTACGAGGATGTCCGAGAAAAGGTGGCTCAATCTCTAAATAAAAGATTCGGTACAAAATTTAATTACGAAAACATTTTAATGACTGTTGGGGCTGCAGGAGGGTTAAATGTTGTTTTTAAAACCCTACTAAACCCGGGGGACGAGGTCATTACTTTTGCACCTTATTTCGGAGAATACAATAGCTATGTGGCAAATTTCGACGGAAAGCTAGTAGTAGTGCCCGCAGATACAGAAACATTTCAGCCTAACCTTAAGGAGCTGAGGGATAAGATCAATAGCAGGACCAAGGCGATCATAGTCAACTCTCCAAACAATCCTTCTGGAGTTATTTATTCAGAGGAATCTATTAAAGAGCTAGCAGAGATACTCAACGAAAAGCAAAAGGAGCTTGGCACCAGTATTTACATTATTTCCGATGAACCCTATCGGGAGCTTGTGTATGAAGATATAGAAGTGCCTTATATCCCCAACTATTACAAAAACACTTTTGTAGGCTATTCATTTAGCAAATCCTTTTCTTTGCCAGGGGAGAGAATTGGATATTTGGTAATCCCAAGTGAAATGGATGATTTTGAAACTGTGGTGTATGCTACCAATGTGGCCAACCGTACCCTAGGGTATGTCAATGCACCGTCGTTGATGCAAAGAGCCATTGCAAGGTGTCTTGATGTTCCTATAGATGTGAGCTTCTACAAAAAGAATAGGGATGTTCTTTATAATGGGTTGACTGAGCTGGGATATGAATGTGTAAAACCCGAGGGTGCTTTTTATCTTTTCATGAAAGCGCCAATTGATGATGATAAAGAATTCTGCGAAATAGCGAAAAAGTTTAACCTTGTAATCGTGCCAGCGGCGGGCTTTGGTTGCCCTGGATACACAAGGCTTGCATACTGTGTGTCCCACGAGAAAGTCAAGGGCTCCTTACCTAAGTTTAAGGAGCTAATGGATTATATAAAAAGCCTTTAAGCTTGGCTAATAAAGGACGGGTCAGAGTCCTGTTAAGCTGTACCTCTAAAAAACTCATTCCCATGTTTTGTATATGAAAAATTATTCATTAGGCTATTAAATTGAATAAGATGGGTATCAGTATAAAAACAAGCATTACTTGGGGTAATGAATGAGCTAAAATCGGTCAGATTTTATCGGCCGTAAATTAAAGGAGGTACAAAAATGGGTAGATTAGATGGCAAGGTAGCAGTTGTAACAGGAGCCGGAAATGGTGTCGGTAAAGCAATTGCAACATTATTTGCGAGAGAAGGCGCCAAAGTTGTTGTATCTGACATTGATCAGGATGGACTTGATGAGGTAGTAGAAGATATTAAATTCTCCGGTGGGGAAGTTAATTCAATATTAGCCGATGTTACCAAAGAAGAAGAAATCCAAAACCTGGTAGATACAGCGATTTACAAGTACGGGACAGTAGATATTCTGGTCAATAGCGCTGGTATTATGGATAATTTTGTGCCGGCTGGGGCTTTGACTGATGAGCTTTGGGAAAAGATTTTCGCCGTAAATGTAACGGGGGCTATGCGAGCGATCAGGAAGGTGCTACCTATCTTCACGGAAAAAGGCGCTGGAGTTATCGTAAACATCGCTTCTGCAGGTGGCTTGCTAGGTTCAAGAGCAGGTGCAGCATATACATCCTCGAAGCATGCTATCGTGGGTCTCACAAAGAACGTGGGCTTCCAATACGCTGTGCAGGGAGTTCGATGCAACGCCATCGCACCGGGTTCCGTAGAATCCAATATTGGTAAAACCTTATATGATACCCATGTATTTGGTAAGGAAAGAGCCATGGCAGGAATGAATTTGAACCCTAGGGTAGGTAAGCCTGAAGAGGTTGCGCAAGTAGCACTATTCTTAGCTTCGGATGATTCAAGCCTTGTAAATGGCACCATCGTTACTGCAGACGCAGGCTGGACCGCATATTAAAAGTTAAGTGAGCTAAGTGATTACTAAGGGTCAAAAAGGGGCCGGGGGCCGAACACTTTACAGTGTTCGACTCCCGGCCCTTAAACATGCTTACAGGCTAAGATCCGGCCAAGTTGGAAAATACGTCTGGCACCTTTTCCAACTTAAAACACCAAACCCCTTGCAACAGCCCATTTACCACGCAAATTCGACAAATGGTGTCTGACACCTTAATCTTCTTCGATGGTTAGTAGTAGTTGGCCGCTTTTTACTTGGTCGCCTTCCTTTACATAGACTTTGCTTACTGTTCCTGAAACAGAGGAAAGGACGTTGGTTTCCATCTTCATGGCTTCGATTACAGCAAGGCTTTGGCCAGGATTTATTGCATCTCCTTCTTTCACTAGAACCTTCAGAATGTTTCCTGGGATGCTAGCACCAACCTGTGATGTATCGTCTAGATCTGCCATGGTTATCATGCCAGATTCGCCGCCAGTAAGGGGGGCTCTTTCTGTTTTATCTTTAATTCTTATTTCTCTACGATTTCCATTGACTTCAAATTCTAGTGTACGATATCCTTCCTCATCCAGCTTACCCTTGCCCAGATAAGTTACAATGAGAACCTTACCTTCAGCCACTTCGATTTCGCTGGTTTCACCTTCAGCTAATCCATGGAAGAACACGTCACTGCCTACTCTGCTCATGTCACCGATTTCTTTGACATGCTTAATGTAGCCTTCAAATACATCAGGATAAAGGGCATAGCTGACAGCATCTCTATCATCTGGTTCAAAGCCGTATTTTCCTCGGAGATAGTCCTTATGGCTTTCAAAGTCTTCAGGAGGTAGCAGCTCGCCAGGTCTTACTGTAATCGGCTCCTCATCCTTTAGCACAAGCTTTTGTAGCTCTTCTGGGAATCCCCATTCCGGCTGTCCCATCATGCCTTGGAAGTAAGATACAACGGAATCTGGGAAAGCAAGGTATTTTGCCTTTTCATAGATGTTTTCCGGAGTTAAATCGTTCTTCACCATGAAAATAGCCAAGTCACCTACCATCTTGGATGACGGTGTTACCTTAACAATATCACCAACCATGTTGTTTACTTCTTTGTACATTTCCTTCACATCGTTGAAACGATGTCCTAGGCCAAAGCTTTCAACCTGAGGCTTCAAGTTGGAGTATTGTCCACCTGGGATTTCATAGCGGTAGATTTCAGCACTTCCTGACTTAAGGTCTGACTCAAATTGAGAGTAAACAGGCCTTACAGTATCCCAGTAATCAGAGAGCTTCTGTATATCTTTTAAATTGATACCAGTGTCTCTGTCAGTGTTTTCAAGGGCAGCAACCAAGGAATTCAGAGCCGGTTGGCTTGTGAGTCCTGACATGCTGTTTAATGCGGTATCAACAATATCCACCCCTGCGTTGGCAGCCATCAAAGTGGTAGCTACGCCGTTGCCAGTGGTATCATGGGTATGAAGATGAATCGGAATTGAAATTTCATCCTTAAGAGCTTTTATTAGTTTTACAGCCGCATATGGTTTTAATAAGGCAGACATATCCTTTATAGCAAGAATATGAGCACCCATTTTTTCCACTTCTTTGGCTTTGTTTACATAATATTGTAGGGTGTATTTGTCACGGCTATCATCTAGAATATCTCCTGTGTAACAGATAGCCACCTCTGCTAGCTTGCCACAATTGAGAACCTCGTCTAAGGCAACCTCGATGCTCTTTAGCCAGTTTAATGAGTCAAATATTCTGAAGACATCAATACCGCTTGTTGAAGCGTGTCTGATAAATTCACGGATGACATTATCAGGGTAGTTTTTGTAACCAACCGCATTGGCACCTCTAAATAGCATTTGGAACAACACATTTGGAATCCTGCGCCTAAGCTCTTCTAGCCTATCCCATGGTGATTCATGGAGGAATCTATATGCGGTATCAAAGGTAGCGCCGCCCCACATTTCAAGGGAGAATAAATCCTTTTCGTATAAAGCGGTAGCTTTTGCAATTTTTATCATATCCCTATTACGCAATCTGGTTGCCATGAGGGATTGCTGTGCGTCTCGCAGTGTAGTATCTGTAAGTAGAAGCTTTTTTTGATCCTTTATCCACTTAACAACAGCTTCCGGTCCACCTGCATCCAATATTTGCTTGGTACCGGAAAGGGTAAGCTCTATGTTTTCCGGAATTTGTGGAACCTGGGGAACGTCGTAATCTAATTTATTACCACCGGTTTCATTGACGATTTTTTCTCCTAAGAACTTCAGAATTTTAAATTCCTCGTCGTCCTTTGGCTCGATTTCGAAAAGATGTGGATTTTCACTAATATAGTTGGTATCGCAGGCACCTTTTCGGAAGGTTTCGTCATTTAATACATTGATCAAAAAGTCTATATTGGTCTTTACTCCCGTTAGGGTTATTTCCTTAATGGCACGGATGGCCTTCTTAATGGCATCTTCAAAAGTCCTTGAGTGAGTAGTGGTTTTTACAAGGAGACTGTCATAGTAAGGGCTGATAACGGAGCCAACGTAAGCATTACCTACGTCCAGTCTTACGCCAAAGCCAGAGCCAGACCTGTAATAGTCAATTCTTCCTGTATCCGGAGCAAAATTGTTTGTAGGGTCTTCCGTGGTAATTCTACATTGAATAGCATATCCTCGCGGTTGAATAGCTTCCTGAGAAGGAATTCCAATCTCTGGTGAATTCAATGGATACCCCTGGGCAATAAGAATTTGGCTTTGAAGGATATCATAGCCTGTGGTCATTTCTGTAATAGTATGCTCAACCTGGATACGTGGGTTCATTTCAATGAAATAATGATTACCGTTTTTGTCCACTAAAAACTCAACGGTACCCGCGCTTCTATAATTAACTGATTTTGCAATTTTAATAGCGTCTTGACAGATTTCCGCTCTCTTTTCTTCAGACAAAGAGAAAGCAGGGGTGAATTCAACCACCTTTTGGTGCCTTCTTTGTATAGAGCAATCACGTTCATGGAGATGCACAATATTACCATATTTATCTCCAAGAATTTGTACTTCGATATGTTTTGGACCTTCCAAATATTTTTCAATGAAAATATCATCGATTCCAAAAGCTTTTCTGGCCTCACTTCTTGTGCTTTCAAAAGCTGCTGCCAGATCTTCTTCTTTGGCAACAATTCTCATGCCTCGGCCGCCACCACCTGCTGCTGCCTTTAGCATAACAGGATAGCCACACTCTTTTGCCACCGCCTTAGCTTCCTCTAGGGAAACAACGGCCTTGTCCACTCCGGGAACTGTAGGCACATTGGCTTCTTTGGCAACGATTTTTGATTGGATCTTGTCTCCAAGGCGTTCCATCATTTCAGCGGTAGGACCTATGAATTCGATGCCATGTTCATGACATTTTCTTGCAAACTCAGCATTTTCCGATAGGAACCCATAGCCGGGGTGGATAGCGTCAACACCTTTTTTCAGAGCCAACTTAATAATTTCATCAATATTTAAGTAGGCTTCAACGGGTCCTTTATTTTTACCAATTAAATATGACTCATTTGCCTTAGTTCTAAACAACGCACGGTTGTCTTCCTCTGAATAGATGGCGACTGTTCGTATGCCTAATTCATGGCACGCTCTTATGATCCTGATTGCAATCTCGCCACGGTTGGCAATCAGCACTCTTTTAAATTTTCTTTCCATAAATATCTCCTTTAATATTCTGACCAAAATGAGAAGTATTTTAGCCAGGACAGAATTTATGCTGGCATTCCCAAAATCTGCGATTCTGTGAAATCTGTTTTTTTCTAAAAGCGTTACGTAGATGCACTAAACAATCTTCGATTTCAGAGGCAGTGAGGTAGTCGTTCCTATCTGCCATTTAAAGGAAGGTATAGTTATCCAGCTTTCGAACTAGTTTACTATTTTTTACGAGTTTAGTCAACAAATACGGCTAATAATTGGTATGGTTTTTGCAATAGCTGTCGACCCGGCCATCGTCCGAGAGATGATTGGCTGTGGCCGCCAGCCACAGCCAATCATCTCTCGGACGATGGCCGGCAAAAAACAAATCCCACTCCTGCCAATATTTGGGCGGAGTGGAATTTGGCCATTATCTACGCAAAGTAGGATGTTTTATCAAATTTATTTTTCGTTATATCCGAATTTCCAGCTGACTTTAATTAAACGCTCATTGTTAATCGTTCGAATTTTATCTACAGTATAACCGTTCTCTACAAGGCGGTCTATTAACTTGACTGTTAACACATCACTCTCTGGTCTGGGGAGCGTTACAGATAAATATCCATTTCCGGCAGCTTCGTGGGCCAAATCTATGATGCCTTCAAAAACTGTTTCAAGCTCTTGATAATCCAGGGTGCTTTCGGCTAAAATTCTTAAATCCTTAGCTGTATACATATATACCTCCATTCCGCAATTTCACTAATTGCTATAAGGGACGATAGTTGTACAACGCAAAAATTACCATAAGGACGATTTTGTAGCTATGAAAGAGTATTTCAATAGTAAAAATAATTGCCGATAAGTGCATATTTCCTTGATCATAATTATCACTCTAAGGGATCAATTACTCACTATTATTTTATACCATATTGGGCAAATAAACAACCGGACGGAGGGATTTTATGGGCCGGGGCAAGCTAAGTTGTCTAGACTGCGCTGATGGCTGAAGGCTAGTTCAGAGGCGACCGGGCCAAGTTTAGACTAGATTTGACTACAAGTTTTTTTGTAAACTGCAGGTGTGTCCAGATCTGAATTTCAACTACTTAAATCAGTAGTGGGGTTGGGGCTGGCTGTGTGGCTATGATTGCGACAAGAGAATTTTATAGACTGAGACGGTAAGTGCACAAGCCGGTTAGTCTAGGCCTATCACTGACCCTACACGGAGTAGGCAATGGATGATTCGAAAGCTGAGGCTAGTTTGCAAAAAAATGAAGAAGCGCATGAGCTCTTGCTCAAACGCCTCCTCTGTTACAGGATCGAAAATATGGCTAATTAGTTGACAAATGAGTACCTACGGTAATGGCGCATCATTAATGGGCTTTCTCTTTTTTCTTTTGCCCTCCGCCTTATTTTTATCTAGCTCGATTTCAAATGGATAAGCGGTATTAGCGCTTTTTAAAGTGTCAGGTTCTACATCTTTTGTCTTCTTGCTTTCCATAATTGTCGCCTCCTTGTTCATATGATTTGCAAAAATAAAAATATTAATCCAGTTAAATAATTCCAATTTAAAATATTTCGATTCCGCGCTGAAAGTTCAATTACTTCTGTTGGCTCTCAGGCTTGACTTTACAACATCCTTCTCAAATCAGTTTGTTGTATACATAAATAATTTCTTTTAGCTTACATAAATTTGTTATGAACTTAATATGCTAACTGTGGGCTTATTTTTAGGCAAATAAATGATGAAAAGGAGAGGCATGCATGGAAAGAATACGTTATAGTGATTTAAAGAAAATCATGAATGGGAAATTCATTACAATGACTTAGATGGCTACATCGAGTATGCGGAAAAAAAGATTAAACGAATGAAACCATTTATGGAGGAATGTGCAAGAACATCGGCAAAAACAGAATTGGCTAAACAGGTTGTAACTGAGTTCAAGAAGGAATACAGGGAAATTGAATCATTCTTGAGGTGGAGCACTGAAAAGGATATGGCACTCATCAGTTAACAAGCCAGTGAAAATTAGCGAGTGGACAATTTTTGTTTATCTAAATAAGCATATTTTTTCAGTTCCGCTGGTAAAAACACATCATGTTTTCGCTGAATAGAAAAAATACAAAATTTTATGTATAGATTGTTAAGATCGTGTGGGAAATCTACAGCTGAGATACGCCGGGATTCCCACATTTTTTAGTTTTTGTGAATATGTAGAAATGGCTAACACAATTATTAAATCTAACATCATTTAAATATGGAATTAATATCAATTTGGGAAAAACCATTGACAAAACTGTTAAAATCTCAGATAATATTGAAGTAACATTAAAAATAAAACATTGCGGGCCTATAGCGCAGCTGGGAGCGCGCTTGACTGGCAGTCAAGAGGTCAGGAGTTCGATCCTCCTTAGGTCCACCAATAAAAAATAGCAGATGCGCTCTGCTATTTTTTTATGGAAAGTTCTTTTTTATCAACAACTAATTTACAGGGAGATTTACTTCAAAGTAAACATCTTATAAACCAATATGGTGTATACTATTCAGAGTTTGCAATCATAATCGTAGATCGATTTTTGTTATAGGAGTTAGTATGAATACAGAATTTTATGTTGGATGGGGAACCTTAGCACTGATTAATGCAGGACTTGCTCAAGGTAAAAACAGATCTGGTCTTAATTGGTTTCTACTGTCTTTGCTCTTAGGCCCAATAGCAACCTTATGTCTAGTTATATGTGCTAAAAAATAAAGGTTTATAGGCACATATTTTATTTCCATATTTCCATACTGTAATATGAAAAATTTTAAATGCACAAAGGCTAATAAATACAAATACAAACCTTCAATTTGGAGTGATACATAATAAAATGAAACTTATAAAAACAAGGATAAAAAAATATATATACATATCTCTTATTTTGTCACTATTTATTCTTTCTGCGTGTAGTGTCAACACTTCTTCTGACGGCCTTGCGCCAGACTCACTTGACAAAACTACTCCCCAGGATGGACCGGCACAAAATGATGCATTTCCTCCGGGCGCTAAGAGATCTGAGGCCGAAGAATTGCTTGAAAGCATGGAGCTGAAAGAAAAAATTGGACAACTCTTCATTGTACGGCCAGAGGCTTTGCATATAAATCCCTTAAATAAGCCAGCGGGGCAAACAGAAACACCAGCAAATAACCTGGAAAATGAACCCTTAAAAACCTATCCCGTAGGCGGGATAGCGCTATTCGGAGAAGATATTTCAACGCCGGAGCAATTAACAGATTTTATCAAAGACATACAACGGCAAAGCAAGATTCCTCTATTCATTGGTATTGATGAAGAAGGCGGAAGTGTTTCCAGGATTGGGAGCTCGCCTGAATTTGACGTTCCCAGATATGAAAGTATGGGCAAAATTGGAGAAAGCGGAGACCCTGAAAATGCATATCATGCTGGGGTGGCTATAGGAACGTATTTAGCCCAGTATGGTATTAATTTGAACTTTGCCCCTGTTGCGGATATCAACACAAACCCTGAAAACATAGTAATCGGAGATCGTTCTTTCGGGGATGACCCTGATCTAGTTGCACAAATGGTGTTGTCGAATATTTCTGGACTTCAAGAATCAGAGGTCATGAGTTGTGTGAAGCATTTTCCTGGACACGGGGATACAAAAGGGGACACCCATGATGGATATGTATCTATTGAAAAGACCTGGGAGGAATTAAAGGAGCAGGAATTAATTCCGTTTATAGCATCTTTACATACAACAGACATGGTGATGATTTCTCACATAACGGCTCCCAATATTACAAAGGATCAGCTCCCGGCGTCATTGTCTGCAGAGATGATTGATGGAAAGCTTCGGAAAAGCCTTGGTTATAAAGGGGTGGTCATTACAGATGCTATGGAAATGGGTGCCATTACACAAGAATATTCTTCTTCAGAAAGTGCTGTTAAAGCCATTTTGGCCGGAAACGATATTATTTTAATGCCTGGGGATTTTGAGGAAGCCTTTGAAGGGATTCATAGGGCTGTAGAAAATGGGATCATAAGTGAAAAAAGAATTGATGAAAGTGTACGGAGGATTTTAGAACTAAAGGAAAAATATGATTTACTGTGAATGAACAGATAAGTGGAATGGATTGCAAACCGTAGAATCCAGTTCCTTTGGTAGTAAAATAGGGTAAAGTATCTTCAAGGCATAATGGAAAACATTAACCAATTCCAATGAGCAGCCTTGCAAGGTCATGCTCATAACAATTGGCGTGTTATCTGAAAATACTTTACCCCTCTGAGGGAAGAGATTTTAAATTCTATAGGTCTACTGTTCGTTGTCATCATTCACTGGCTTTTTCTTGTCCTTTTGCTTCTTAGTGCTTTTTTCAACAGAGATGTTTATTGCATCTGGTTTTCTATTCTTTTTACTTGACATTATATCACCTCCTTGATTAGGGCTTTATAAGCGACTGGAAAATTAATTTCGCCCCAACATATAGGATTTACCAAAATTAAAATAAAATACAATTAAATAATAATTCTACTTCCCGACTAACTCATATAGAACGAGTATTATTCTCTTGGATTCTGTAAGAGCTTGCACGACTCATTTATACTAAAAGAATGGGATTCGTTCTGTCGGGAGGTGTCGTAAATGAATCTAAAAGCTATAGGAAAACGAATTAAACAAGCCAGAGAAGCAAAAGGATTGACGCAAGCGTTGTTGGCTGAGAAAGTTAACCTTAGTACATCCCATATGAGCGCTATTGAAAGAGGAGTTAAACAACCTAAGCTAGATACTTTTATTGAAATTTTAAATGTACTCCAGGTTGACGCTAATTCTATTTTGACTGATGTTTTGGCAGTATCAAATGAAATTGTATCCTCCCAATTATCAATCAAAATGTCTGAGCTTCCGAAGGATCAACAGAGGAAAACCTTACGGGTGCTAGAGACATTGATTCGAGAAACAAGCGATGATTAGTTATGAAAATTAATTTGGAGAGCCGTAAAAAAGCGGTTCTTTTTCTTTTAAGAGGGTGTTTTAATTAAAGATAGCAAGTAGCTCTTGAAGAATCATTCCCGTTCATGTAGGATTAGTAGACAACATGTCTAAAAAGGCAATCTTATTTAAAGAATGGGAATGGTGTGAGTAATGGAAACAGACTTGCAGTGCATAGAGGAGTTACATAAAGAAATAGAGATAAAGCGACAAGAGCTTAATCTAATGCTCTATAATATCAACAAATACTATTGTGATTGCATCTTAGAAAAAAGCAAGGAGCTTGATAAACTAATCATAGAGTATAATAAAATCAAGGAAGGATAAGCGGGAAAAGGTGCCTCAGGTAACCAGTGTCACAGGACGAGCGGTGCAGATAACCAGTGTCAGATACCACGATAACGGTGCCACAAGTGGCGGTTCTGCCATAGAACAGATGACATCAACCAGCAATATTAATTTGTATACCCTCCCTAAGGAACAGAAACAGGTGTTCTTTAGGGCCTTTTTATGTTAAAATTGATTTAATATCTGACACACCAATTCCCCATGACACTAAACCCAAAATGAAGGAGGACAATATGAAGCTGCTTCACTTGGCGGACCTGCACATTGGAAAGCGGGTCAACGAATTCAGCATGATTCCGGATCAAAAATACATACTGGAGCAAATCCTAAAAATAACAAAAGAAGAAAAGCCGGATGCCATCCTTATTGCCGGGGATGTCTATGATAAAAGCCAACCCTCTGCTGAGGCTGTGGAGCTGCTTGATGGATTCCTTACAAGGCTGACAGCAATGGGCCAGCCTATTTTTATAATCAGCGGCAACCATGACTCACCGGAACGTTTAAGCTTTGGGCGTAAAATTATGGAGAAAACCGGTCTCCATATCGCTGGTACCTTTGATGGTAGCATGCAAAAGGTAAGCCTGGAAGATGCTCATGGCCCGGTTCACATTTATATGCTACCATTCTTGAAGCCTGCCATGGTGAGGCCATTTTTTGAGGAGGAAATAGAATCTTACGATCAAGCAGTAGCTGCCGTTATTTCTGCAGCGAATATCAATTCAAAGGAACGTAATGTTCTCATTGCCCACCAATTCGTAGTGAGTGGAGCATTGCAGCCGGAACGCTCTGAGTCTGAAGCACTGTCAGTAGGCGGACTAGATAGCGTAGATGCATCTAATTTCTCTAACTTTGATTATGTAGCCTTAGGGCACCTTCATAGAGCCCAAAGAATGGGTCGAGATACCCTTCGGTATGCAGGGTCTCCTTTGAAATATTCCTTTTCTGAGGTCCTACACAAAAAATCCGCAACCTTCATAGAGCTTGGGGCAAAAGGGGAAGAAATTGCTATACATGAATTACCGCTAGAACCCCTCAGAGACCTTCGTGAAATCAAAGGCCCCATTAAAGAATTAATTCGCGTTGGCCGAGAGGAAGGGCTAGGAACAGCTGAATCCTCATCAGAAGTGCAATCAGAAGAAGGACAAGGAGGGGAACTGCAAGATGAGCCAAACCAAGAAAGGGCGTCACAGGATTACATTCGTGCAATCCTTACAGACGAGGAAGAAATCTACGATGCTCTTGGACAACTGCGCCAGGTCTATCCTAATTTAATGGCGTTGGAGCTTGAAAACAGCAGAACCATTCAGCAGAATACTACCTCGCTGGCCGCTTCCGGGGATATGGCAGCCAAAAGCCCCCTAGAATTATTCGCAGAATTCTATGAAGAACAGAATAACAACGAACTAACTCCGGAACAGAGGCTGATAATGGAAGAAATCCTTCAACAGGCGGGAGGTGCTGAAGAATGAAACCATTGAAAATAGTAATGAGTGCCTTTTGCTCTTATGCCGGCAAGACAGAGCTTGACCTTACGGAACTTGGGGGCCAAGGAATATTTCTTATAACTGGTGATACCGGCGCTGGAAAAACCACTATTTTTGACGCCATTGCCTTTGCTTTATTTGGTGAAGCTAGTGGCAGCATCAGAACTGCGGAAACCCTTCGCAGTGACTTTGCGTCACCTGAAACGGAAACCTGTGTCCAGCTGACTTTTATACATAAAAACAAAACTTACTTAATAAAACGGAATCCCGGCTATGAACGCCCTAAAAAGAGAGGGGATGGATTTACTCAAGAAAACGCCGATGCTACCTTACAGCTCCCTGATGGAACCATTATAAGTGGTTATCGTGATGTGACGAATAAGGTTGTTGATTTACTAGGGATCAATTATGGGCAGTTTAAGCAAATCGCTATGATTGCCCAGGGAGAATTCCTTCAACTTCTACATGCGGATAGTAAAGAACGAGGAGATATTTTCAGGCGTGTATTTAACACTAGCCTTTACCAATCCGTCCAACGCTTGCTAAAAGAAAAGGAGCGGGAATGGAAGAAAAAATGTGAAAAAATCGAGGACAGCATCCTTCAATATATATCTGGAATAGCCTGCTCTGATAGCAATCAGGGGCGTACACTCATTACAAAGATTGGCGAGGCAACTATCCACACAGCAGGGGAAGTATTGGTAGATTTGCAGACCATGATTGAAGAGGATAAGACCCTTGCGGATGGATTAAAGGAGCAGTCAAAGAAGCTGGAAAATGAGGTTTCTGCCCAGATTGCAGAAATCACACAAGCCAAATATATTAACCAGGCATTTGCAGATTTAGCTAACGCAGAGGAAAAACAAAGTAAACTAACTCAGCAGCAAGAGGAACATAATAAACAAAAGCAAATGCTTCAAGATGCAGAAAAAGCCCTTTACACCGTTGCACCTTTAGAAGCTGCCTATTTGCGAGAGGCAGAAAACGAGAAAAAGTTAACCGAAAGCATCGCTTCCCTAGATCTAGAAATACAAGGACAAATAAAAGAATTAGAAACCTTGCAGAAGAGATATCAAGGGGAGAAAGAAAAAGAACCAGAACGTGAGAAACTTTCTTTTTCCATTGACAGGCTCACAAAAACCCTTCCTCAATATGACGCAGCGCAGATTCTTGAAAAAGAACTGGACAAGCTGACAAAGGAGGAGGGCATGTTAAGAGATGTTTTGGAAGAGCTCCGATTAGAAAGGGAGGGGCTTTCCCAGCAGGAGAAGGATTTAACGGCAGAACTAGAAGAGCTTGCGGACATAGAGACTAAAGTTTTAAGCTGCCAGCAAGAAGGCAAAAATCTGAAATCTACAGAATCTAATATTCTCGGCCTACAACAATCCTTATCTAGGCTTGAAAAATTGCAAGGGGAAAGCACCAATCTTCAGGCGGATTATGAGAAGGCAGAGAAATCTTTTAATGAGACGAATACCGTTTACATGGAAAAGGAAATGGCTTTTTTCCGGGAGCAGGCGGGACGATTGGCCATGACTTTGGAGGATGGAGACTCTTGCCCTGTATGTGGATCCAAGGATCACCCTAAAAAAGCGACTTTAGCTGCTGATGCCCCTAGTGAGGCAGAATTAAATGAGTGGAAAGAAAAAGCCAATCAGGCCAGAGAAAATATGCAGGAAGCCAGCCAGAAGTCTGCAACCAAGCAGACAGCAGTGGATATGGCTAGGTCCCAGTTGCTACAGGATGCGAGAGCCTATTTCCCAGAAGTTTTGGCAGAGGATTGGACACCTAGCATCAAAGCCGAAGAGCGGGTGCCGGACATAAAAACCTTTGAACAGGTGCCTAGCCTAGGAGCAACTGCAGGGGCTTCTGATGCCGCGGGTGCAGAGGTCTCAGCAAGGGTTACAGGTGCTGATGGTGTAGAGGTCTCGGCAGGAGCTACAGATAGTGACGGCATAGAACCCCTAGCGAGTTTTTCTGGCACCGGCGGTCCAGTTGATACGAGCGAAAAAATAGAACAGCTATTCAGCCTGATTGAATCTGCTCTGCTTGAATGCCAGAAACAAAAGAAAGAAAACGAGACGCAATATAAAAAACTAATTGAACAGGAAGAACGGAAGAAACTATGCAGAAATCAACTGGCAACAGTTAAAAACCTGCTACAGAAGAATGAAGAAACAAGAGGCCTAGAGGACAAAAAGAGAAATGACATTTTTGCAAATATATCAACCAAGACAGGGGAATTAAAGACCCTAAAAGCCTCCCTAGAATACGAAGATCGAAAGGAAGCAGAGGCCCTTCTACAAGAATGGTGCCAGCAGCTAACCCATATGAAAGAGGTCTTTAAGAAGGCAGAAGACGCCTATCATTCCTTAAAAAAGGAATTAGAAGCAAATCAAACCCTTCTCATCCATCAGAGGACTACCTTAAACGATACCGCCCAAGCCAAAAAACAAGCCCTGGAGGCCTATGAAAAGAAGAGGCTAGAGTGCAATTTTACAAATGAGGAAGCCTACCACGCAGCATTGAAAACGGAAGAAGAAATCAAAGGCCTAAGAAAAGCTATCAGCGAGTATGAAAATGAGGTACAAGCTGTCCAGCGGGAGCTTGAGAGGCTTTCCAAAGAAACAGAAAACAAAGAAAAGCAAGACCTGGAGCTTCTAGAGGATGCAAAAGGAAGATTAGAGGAAGAAAAAAGGCAGATCGATGAATCCTTACGACTAGTGGCAGGGCGTTTGGCAATCAATGAGCCTACGGCGAAATCCTTAGACAAAGCTATAACAGATGCCCATGATTATCAGCAGGAATATCTTCTAGTTAGCAATCTTTCAAAAACGGCCAACGGCGAGCTTGTGGGTAAGCAAAAGCTGCCCTTTGAGCAATATGTGCAGGCCTCTTACTTTAATCAAATCTTAATAGAAGCAAATAAGCGGCTTAAGATTATGACCAACGGTAGATTTGAACTTATGCGAAGAGAAGATCCCAGTGACCTGCGAGCTCAGACTGGGTTGGAAATAGATGTGCGGGATCATTACACTGGTAGAGTGCGTACGGTAAAATCCTTGTCGGGAGGGGAATCCTTTAAAGCCTCATTATCTATGGCACTGGGACTTTCCGATGTGATTCAAAGCCATGCGGGAGGGGTAGAAATCAATACATTGTTTATTGATGAAGGTTTTGGCGCTCTTGATGCAGAGTCTTTAGAGCAGGCCATACAAACCTTGGTAGGCCTCGCCTCCGGCAATCGCCTAGTCGGCATTATTTCCCACGTTAGCGAGCTGAAGGAGCGAATTGATCGCCAGATTGTGGTAGAAAAGCATAGCAATGGAAGCAAGGTGAAGCTAGTAGTGAGTTAAGGTTACATTTTCAAAGTTAAGCTACCATGGCGGTATACTCTAAAATTTTCAAAGCCAAGATACCATTACAGTATAACTTTAAAAATTTGAAAGCATTACTGGAGGGGTACTGCGGCTTATCCTACGAAGACATTAACCATAAATCTTACAATGGTATTACCAGTGCGGTACTGCTTGTCTTAACCCTTTTAGCTTTAGCCCTAAATCATACAATAGTATGACCTATGCAGTAACTCTAGTGAGCCACTTTTATTAGCCAAAACTTATAATAGCATTATTAAAACGGCATTTAGATTTCGAGAGAAATATGGAAATTAACATTGATGAGGAGGAACACTATAATGAAAAACGTAGTTGTATTTACAACAAAAACCTGCCCCTACTGCACCAAGGCGAAGGAGTTTCTTGCGGAAAATAAAATTCACTATATCGAAAAGGATGTTAATGTTGATGCAGAAGCCCGAAATGAGATGACGCGGAGGAATATTCGAGGTGTTCCAGCATTTCTTATAGGTGACGATTTGGTGGTAGGTTTAGATAAAGACAAAGTACTGGCGCTGGTTGACCATCGCTTAGCGGAATGCCCAAATTGCAAAACAAAGCTGCGGGTTCCTACTAATAAGGGAAGCATTAGAATTACTTGTCCTAAATGCAAGCATGAGTTTCAATAAACAGCTTATTCCTGCATTTTTGAAAGGGATTCTTGTTAACATGCAAGTTAAAACTGCATTGCAATACACGATACGTGCAAAAAGCAAAATATATGTTAATCGGATATCTTGTCCGCCACAGGATGCCACCTTTAAATACTTGAGCAATAAAATATGGCGAAATCCTTACCTATAAATCATCATTATGCTACCACAAAAAATGTTGGAGCTATAATAAAAAATATGTTAACTGTATACGGACACTCTAAATAAAATGTTCCAGGGGCAAATGCGCTATAATAAAAAATATGTTAACTGTATACCTTATAAGACCTGCCACTTAAGTGCCAGCAATAGGTGGAAAGCTGGAGTAGACTTTCCCTTTCTCCAATGTAATCCCCCTGCTTGCTGCCAGTTCACTGACGGTAACTAGCTGGTATCCCTGTTCGATTAGATAAGGCACAATAAGCCTTGTAGCCTCCACAGTAGTTTCGAAAATATCATGAAGTAAAACAATATCCCCATCTTGTACCACATCTTTAACGTGTTGAAAAATAAGTTGGGGATTTTGACTTTGCCAATCTAAAGTATCGATAGACCAAAGAATAATCGGAAAAGGAATTTGCGCTGCAAGTCCTTCATTTATAATCCCGTAAGGAGGGCGCAATAAATTTGCTGGATACCCAGTTGATCGCACGATAACCTCTTGAGCCTGTAACAATTGAATCGTCAGCTCTTGAGGGCTTATATCAGCGAAAGATACATGATCATAGCTGTGAATGCCTATCTCATTTCCGCGATTTACCTCTTGGGATAGCATCTCGCCGAGATTTTCTGCCATGGATCCCAAAATAAAAAAGGTGGCGGAGGAATCATATTGAGTAAGAATATCAAGTATAGCCGGGGTGTATAGCCTGGTAGGGCCATCATCAAAGGTTAGAGCCACCATTGGTTGAGTTTGTGTTTTCATATGAGCCTCCATCAAATTTTATAAACAATTAAGGCCAATGTAATTATTGCCCTAATCATAATATGCAAATTTCTTGAGAAAAGTGCCGGTGCCGCATGGAACTCAAAAAAGTGCAAATTTCTTGAAAAAAGTGCCGGTGCAGCATGGAACCCAACAAGTGCAATTTCTTGAAAAAAGTGCCAGTGCTGCATGGAACCTAAATATGCAAATTTCTTGAGAAAGGTGCCGGTGCAGCATAGAACCTAAATATGAAAATTCTTAAAAAAAGCGTCAATACAGCATGGAACCCAAAACACCAGCGTTGGGAATAATTATTTTTCCTTTAGATAATAATAGTAGAAACAGAATGAAAGGAGAATAAAGCATTGGCAACTGTTGATACCAAACAAATATTCATCAAAACACAAAATCAAAATCTTGGGCAAGAACTTGAAAACAAGCAACTAGAAGCGGACAAGCAGCTTCATAGTAATGAATGTCCTGTAAAGGACGAAGACGGCAACTGCCTGGTTCCTGGTACATTTAGCGACTCTGAGCCTATAGGTGGAGCTTAATAAGCTAAATTTAGGATGGGTGCTTTATCATCAAATTTTCTAAAGGGCTGGTTTCCCTTCTTATCTAGCAAGCGGAGGCCATCCCTATATTGTTTTTTCTGATATTTCTAAAAACTAAACAATAATTTAATTGCGCAATGGGTATTATTCTGATATTATGTAAAAGCTTATTTGTTAACTAGGAATACTCATGGCTCCACCATGCGTGATTCGGAAACACCGGTTAGGAGTAATATTAGAATGGAAATTTATCAAAAGTATATAGAAGAAAAAATAGGAGCTGACGGCAATGTAGAATCTTGTAAATTAATAGTTCCTGAGGTTTTTAATTTCGGTTACGACATTGTTGACAAGATTGCAGAAGAGGAGCCTGAGCGCACGGCGATTCTGTATTGTAGTGAAGATGGGGCGAGACACGCCATTACCTTTAAGGATATGAAAGAAGAAAGCGATAAAGCTGCGTCATATTTTAGATCCCTGGGAGTTGGTAAAGGTGATTGCGTCATGCTGGTATTGCGGCGTCATTATCAGTTTTGGTTTGCATTGATCGGGCTTCATAAATTAGGGGCTATAGCAGTTCCTACAAGCTTTATGCTGAAAACTGAAGAATTTACTTATCGTTTTGAAAAGATTAACATCAAGGCCATTGTCTGCACCAATAATGATCAGGTAAATTCAAGGATTGAAGAGGCCGAGCGACAGTCGGGTAAAAGCTTTAAAAAGATTATCGTAAGAGAGAAAAGAGCGGGATGGCTACAGTTTGATGAAGGGTTGGAAAACGCTGAAGAATTTGTTCCATTAGAGGTTTCTGAATGGCCGGATATTTATGACACCATGTTAATATATTTCACATCTGGAACAGAAAGCCAGCCTAAAATGGTTAAGCATGACTTTTCTTATCCTATCGGACATATCCCTACCGCTAAGTATTGGCAAAATGTGGATCCAGAGGGTCTTCATCTGACCATTGCGGATACAGGATGGGCAAAATCTGTATGGGGAAAGCTTTATGGACAATGGATATTGAAAGCGGCTGTTAGCGTATATGACTATAGTAAATTTTCACCTCAAGCATTGTTGACCAGGCTTCAGGAGGATAAAGTAACCACCTTGTGCGCGCCTTCTACCATTTACCGTGTACTGGTGCAGCAGGATCTTTCGAGATATGATTTAAGCCATGTTCAGCATTACGTTGTAGCAGGGGAGGCTTTAAACCCTGAGGTGATTCAGCGATTTTATCAAATGACTGGGAAGCGTATTCATGAGGGTTATGGCCAAACGGAGGCAACATTAATTATCGGCGTCATGCATTGGATGGATGTAAAGCCTGGTGCCATGGGTAAAGCAGGTCTTCAGTATGACATTGAGCTGCTGGACCCAGAAGGGCAGCCGGTTCCCCAAGGAGAAGTGGGAGAAATCTGCATTAAAGCCGAAATTCATGAAATCCCAGGGATGTTCCTCAGCTATGAAGGACAAAATGAAAGCCTAATGAAATGGAATGATGGAATTTTCCATACAGGAGACCTTGCTTGGTGTGATGAGGACGGATACTACTGGTTTGTGGGTAGAAAGGATGATGTGTTTAAAAGCGCAGGATTCCGTATCAGCCCCTTTGAGATTGAAAACCTAGTTATGGAATTTCCAGGCGTTTTGGAATGTGCTGTAACAGGGGAACCAGACCCCCTTCGAGGCAATGTTATCAAGGCCACCATCGTCTTGACGGAAGGCATAGAAGCGACAAATAAACTAAAGAATGAAATCAAGGACTTTTTGAAAGGCCGTTCTGCGTCCTACAAAATTCCAAGAAAAATTGAATTTGTAGACGAGCTCCCAAAGACAACCAGCGGCAAAATCCGACACAGCGCCATCCGCAAAGGCCACGGCCACTAGACCGAGAGATGATTGGCCGTGGCTTCACGGCCACAGCCCGTGACGGCCACAGACCGGCCACAGCCCGTGACGGCCACAGACCGAGAGATGATTGGCCGTGGCTTGACGGCCACTAGACCGTGAGATGATTGGCTGTGGCTTGGGTTACGGCCACTAGACCGAGAGATGATTGGCCGTGGCTGGGGTTAGGGTCCACGGCCACTGACCGAGAGATGAGTGGCCGTGGCTTGACGGCCACTAGACCGTGAGATGAATGGCCGTGGTTTGGGTTAGGGTGCACGGCCACTGACCGAGAGATGAGTGGCCGTGGCTTGACGGCCACTAGACCGTGAGATGAATGGCCGTGGTTTGGGTTAGGGTGCACGGCAGTGGATGTTACAGTGAGGATGCTAGACAGCATTTGTCAAACAAGGACAAATGAGACACCGTAAGGTTTCAAGGGTTAGAACTTGGAAAAGGTGCCAGATGTTTTTCCGAATTAAATTCAATAAATATATTTAGACTAAAACATTTTTCTATTGCACTTGGTCTTTTGCAGTCTCAGTTCCTACAATTTCTCATATTATGCTTAATTTGTAGGAACTGTAGGCCTTTTTCAAATTCGCGAAAATACTCAAAAGCGTATGAATTCTCCTTTGAAAGTTCATACGCTTTTCATCTTTTTTGTGCTTGATTGTAGGAAATATAAGTCTTTTTTCCTACATTTTAACCTTAAAACCCGGAAAGTGTAGGAATTTTTGCCTCCTGGTTCCTACACTTTTGAGCTCTTTGGCCTTTTTTTGTAGGAACAATAAGCCTTTTTTCCTACATTTTAACCTTAAATCCCGGAAAGTGTAGGAATTTTTGCCTCCTGGTTCCTACACTTTTGAGCTCTTTGGCCTTTTTTTGCAGGAACAATAAGTCTTTTTTCCTACATTTTAACCTTAAAACCCGGAAAGTGTAGGAATTTTTGCCTCCTGGTTCCTACACTTTTGAGCTCTTTGGCCTTTTTTGTAGGAACAATAAGCCTTTTTTCCTACATTTTCACCTTAAAACTCGGAAAGTGTATGAACTTTGCCTTCAAATTTCATACCATTTTATTCATATCAAGCCATTTTGTGGGAACATTAAGCCATTTTTCCTACAAATTTGCTCGAACTCATAAAAAATGTAGGAACTAGACTCGCCGGACTTTCTACGCCACAAACCACATCTGCCGCGCCCCTAGCAGGACAATCTACACCGCTACTTCAGATCACCTATCTAGTAGAATTTAACAAACAATCAAAACTTTTGCCCTAGTCTCTACCTTTACCTAGAGGGCAATCTACACCGCCTCTCGATATCTCCTATCTAGCAGATAATCTAACAGACAACCTAAACTCTTGCCCTTGTCTCTACCTTTTTCCTGCTGCCTCCTGCTTTTGAAAACCCTTGCCCCTAATCCAAATAAAATATAATAAACATGGAACTTTTTACATATGAATTAGTCTAATTAATTAGGGTAAAGGATATACAATAGTAATGCCTAGTAGGTATTAGACGGCTATGAGTACAATCAGAGTTGTAAAGGATATACATAGCATATCTTAAGCAATTTAAGGGAGATAATTTCTAGCCGGCTACTGTGTGAAGGATATATCATAATGGCTAATATCTTGAAAAACACAAATTTCTATGTCGGGTAACAGCTTGGTGTATATTCTTCTATTGCTTCGTACAAAGCTAACACCAAACTTTTTGTCAGATAACAACAGCTTACAAAATTTTTGCATCTAAGCTTCAAGCTGGGACAGATAATTACAACCCGATATTTGTAGATCCTAATGAGCTTATTTTTAGTCGGCCCTAGAATTGGTGGTTATTTCATTAATATGGCATTTATATGGAGGTGGCGAAATGAAGAAAAAACTTTTAACAGTATTTTTAGTAGGTGCGTTGATAATAAGTCTGGGGACAGTTGCCTTTGCGGCCTCGCAGATAAAGGTGGTTTTAAATGGCGAAGAGTTAGGCTTTGATGTTGACCCTACCATAACAAATGGCAGAGTTATGGTACCGGTGAGAACTATTGCCCAGGCCCTTGGTGCTGAAGTGAGATGGGACGGAGATACAAAAACTGTATATATCGACTCTGAAGAGGAAATGACTGATAGCAATAGAATTGCTCTTCTTGAGAGTGCCTTAGCTCCAAAAAGTTCCCTTTCAGCCGTTAATTCCTGGGCTGAAGCCGTAAAGACAAGAAATGGAGCATGGCAATACGCGGTGATGACACCTGACCTACAGGAAAAATATTATGAACAATTTGCATCTTTAAACTGGACCACGGGTACATCCAGTCCTTGGATAAAGGAATACATGGTAATTGAAAAAGGCAACCCTGATAAAAACACCTATTTTTATGAGGTGGAATTTACCTGGACCGACTCAACCATGCAAACTTCTACTACAAAAGAGTATGTTACAGTGAAAAATACAGACGGCATCTGGCTGGTATCATCCATTGACATGGTTCATGTGAGAGGAAATATTACGGAAATTACTTTAGATGATAATGGCAATATTCGGGGTGTGGTTGTCGGAAGTGTAAGCCCTGATCCTGATATTCATACTGGCGGTACTTTGTATATTACCGAAGAAACAAATATTTACAAAGGATACACAAATGAGCTGATTAAACCCGCTGATCTGAAAGTAGGAGATTATGTGGAAGGGACTTTTACCGATGGTCCTATGATTCTGATTTATCCGCCCCAAGGTTCAGCAAAAATTATTAGAGTTTTCTAATGAATAGAATAAGGGATGGTTACTTGTTTGGTAGTCAAGGCAGCTATATCCTGAAATTGATTGGGAGGAGCAAAAGCAACTCAATGGCCCTGAGGATCTCTTTAGACTTTCGGGAAATGGCTTTCTGTATTTAGAATTTCACTTTGAAAAGGATATTGTTACAAAGATTGTTGCAGGTACCGTAATCGACTAAGGGACCGTGAACCTTAATCCCCGTTATTTACCGTTGACAATGGTTTATAGCGGGGATATAATTTAAATATACATATGAATGGTTGCTCATTCGTTCATCTGTTCAAAGGTTATTCTGAACACCAGGAAAAGCATAATATTCACTAAGACTGTCACTATGAGTGTTAGGGAAAAAGTTTTACATTACCAAGCCCGGCATTTTGAGCACCAGCGAAGAGTTTTGTACAAAAGGAGAGATACAACATGCACAACAACCAACCCATTGAAAAATGTGACTGTACCGTCATCCATGAGAATATTGTGGAAAAGGTTAAAGAAAAAATGCCTGAGGTGGAAACTCTCTATGACCTGGCAGAGCTTTTCAAAGTTTTCGGAGATTCAACGAGGATAAGAATCCTTTGGGCTCTAGATGAAGAGGAAATGTGTGTTTGTGACATTGCCTATTTACTCGACATGACTCAATCGGCTATTTCCCACCAGCTTAGGGTTCTGAAGCAGGCAAAACTGGTAAAAAACCGAAGAGAAGGAAAGGTAGTTTATTACTCTTTAGCAGATAATCATGTAAAACAAATTTTTGAGCAAGGTCTAGATCATATAAAAGAAGACATAAGCTAGTTAAGAGCAGTTCATGTTAAAGAAACAAAAGTGAGATAAATTTGCTAGACATAAGCTCACCACATAATAGAAGAATTCTACCAAGTTGACCTAAGATATCAAGGATTTTACTGCGCAGGACTAGATATTATTAAACGAGGGCGTATCCAAAGAAAAGATTCCTGTCCCTACTGTCCTGTGTCCATTGACATTTATAAGGAGGAAGTAATGAAAAAGTCATTTAGATTGGAAAACTTAGAATGTGCAAATTGTGCTGCCAAGATGGAGAGAAGAATAAATAAGCTGGATGGCGTAAAGGAAGCTACCGTCAACTTTATGACCACCAAGATGGTTATTGAGGCGGAAGAAGAAAAGATGCCAGCCATCTTAGAAGCAGCAGAGAAGATAATCAAGAAGCTAGAGCCCCAAGTGGTACTAAAGAAGGCTTAAAGTGGAAAAGGGTCTGCCCCAAATGAAAAGGTGTGGAAAAGGTGTCTGTAACCACATCGCCTAAAAAGGTGCATGGACCCATCAAATCATGGCGCCCATCATGCAGACAAAGGGTTTATAGGAAAAAGATGTCTGACATCAACTAGGCATGACACCCAGCAAGAAATACATAAATTAAAGGTGAAAAACATGAAAAGACGTATGACCAAAATCATTATTAGCGGGGTTATTTTTATAGCTGCGCTACTAATACACTTTATAAACACAGAGGCTCCATGGCTGCAGCTTGCACTTTTTATAGTTAGCTACATAATCGCAGGAGGAGACATTGTGAAGCGTGCCCTTGAGAACATTGTTCATGGCCAGGTTTTCGATGAAAACTTTTTAATGAGCATTGCTACCATTGGCGCCTTTCTCATTGGAGAATATCCTGAGGCAGTGGCAGTCATGTTGTTTTATCAGATAGGGGAATACTTCCAGGACTATGCTGTGGGACAATCACGAAAGTCCATTGCCCAGCTTATGGATATCCGTCCAGACTACGCTAATGTCAAAAGAGGGGATGAAATTGTAACCGTAGATCCTGAAGAAGTGGAAGTTGGGGATGTAATGGTGATCAAGCCTGGTGAAAAGGTTCCTCTTGACGGGGTAGTGCTAGAAGGTAATTCCATGCTAGACACAAGGGCTCTTACAGGAGAGTCTGTTCCCAGAGAAATCCATGCTGGTAATGAACTAATCAGTGGGTGTATCAATATTAGCGGTGTCATTACAGCCAAGGTGACAAAGGAATTTCAAGAATCTACGGTTAATAAAATCCTTGATTTAGTGGAAAATGCAAGCAGTAAAAAATCTAATTCAGAAAAATTTATCACAAAATTCGCTAGATACTATACTCCAATTGTAGTTATTTTAGCTGTGATACTTGCCATAGGTCCGCCTCTAATCATAGACGGTGCAACCTTTAATGACTGGATCTATCGAGCGTTAACCTTTTTAGTGGTATCCTGTCCTTGCGCTCTTGTAGTTTCTATTCCTCTTTCTTTCTTTGGAGGAATCGGAGGAGCTTCAAAAGCTGGGATCCTGGTAAAAGGAAGCAACTATCTGGAATCGCTGGCCCAAACGGATACAGTGGTTTTTGATAAAACAGGCACCTTGACCAAAGGCGTATTTGAGGTGCAAAAAATTCATGCTGAAGGAATGACAGAGGAGCAGCTATTAGAGTTAACCGCTCACGCAGAGAACCTTTCTAATCACCCTATTTCTCAGTCATTGCAACGAGCCTATGGAAAACATATAGACCAAGGGAGGGTCTCAGATTTAGAAGAATTCCCCGGAAAAGGCATCCAGGCTATTGTTGATGGGAAAAGGGTATTGGCTGGGAACTTTAGGCTCATGGAAAGCATGAATATTCCATACCATGGATATGGGATGGCGCTGGACCAAGGGAGCCCTGGTCAAGGCCTGCAAGGTAGGAGAGACCAGCAAGGCCAGAACAACCTGCAAACACAGTCTGCTGGCACCATTGTTCACGTTGCAGTAGAAAACCAATACGCAGGCTATATTGTCATCGCAGATGAAATAAAAGAAGATGCTGCGCTTGCCATTAACCGGCTCAAGGCGGCAAATATGAAAGAAATTGTCATGCTAACAGGAGATATTCAGACTATAGGAGCGAAGGTTGCTCAGCAGCTTGGAATCTGCAAGGTTTACACAGAACTTCTCCCCGCAGACAAGGTAGAAAAGGTTGAAGAGCTCCTGGACAAAAAATCAGAGAAGGCCAGACTGGCCTTCGTAGGAGATGGTATTAATGATGCACCTGTTCTGGCTAGAGCAGATATTGGTATTGCCATGGGCGGATTAGGCTCCGATGCAGCCATTGAAGCTGCTGATATTGTCATCATGACGGATGAACCTTCTAAAGTAGCGACAGCCATACATATCGCTAAAAATACATTGAATATAGCAAGGCAAAACACAGTTTTCGCCATCGGTATAAAGGTTATCGTTTTGGCCTTAAGTGCTGTGGGCTTGGCTTCTATGTGGGCAGCAGTTTTTGCAGATGTAGGGGTTACTTTCCTAGCGGTATTAAATTCCCTAAGGGCGCTAGGTGCTAAAGTGCCAAATCGCTAGCTAAATAGATCACACCACACCCGAGACGCTTTCCTGCAGCTCCATTAGGTTGAGTTCTGAAATCATCTGGATTTTCGTGTATCATGACTGACTTGCCTATAACGTCTCTAACATTGAACTTATTGGTGAAAAAGCACATACTAAAGTAACCATCATTTGAAAAAATAGGGGGAAAATCTCCTGCATGGTTGCCGTGGGGTTGATTCGTCGGATTCCAATGACCACCAGCAGATTGAAAGGGGTCGTTAGAATCGCCTATCTCACAAACACCATATTCGTGGATATGAAAACCATGTGGACCGATGGGAGGATTCCCATTTTGGCCCGGCTGGTAAGGAGGTAATCCACCTACTTCAATACAAACTTGAGTTCCGTAAGGTACTTCACTAAAGGTCACTAGCCCGGTTAGCTGGGGCGCTAAGGGCCCGCCCTGTATTTGTGCATAAGCAACCATATTCTGTTTACGATTATCATAATGATTATTCTCGAAAATTGAATCCATAGTATAAACCCCCATAATGTAAAAGAGATAAAAATGTTATATTTAAGATATAAGTAATGAGCAAAGGTGCCCATGATCCTTTACATTAATATGAGGTTGTATTAATTAAGGTTACATTCTATTCCGGAATCAGCTCCACCTATAATCTGGCATATTCTTTTTCATCTTTAACCAGACACCTTTTCTAAATTTCCAAATCAAGAATGAGGCGTTGCAAGGGATTACGCGTCGCAAGTTGGAAAAGGTGTCTGACACCATTCTGATTTGAAGAATGAGGCATTGCAACAGATGTAGCACCGCAAGTTGGAAAAGGTGTCAGACACCACAGGCTGACACCACAGGCTAGACTCCACAGGCTATTCAGGAATCAGCTCTACGTATAAATCTGCGTACTCTTTTTTCAGCTCTGTTTCTAGCTCCTTGAGAGCCTCACGAATAAGGGAAACTGAAATCTGATCCGTGGGGCTCTTAAAATAGATACTGATCCATATCTTTCGACCGGTCTTAATAATATCGTATTCTGCCTGATCGAATTGATAATTTGCCAAAATCCCTTGGCAGATGTCCTTTATTTCGTTGACGGTTTCCAAATCCGGTGCCCAAAGGAAAATATCTCGAAGTCCAGAAAGAACCATCCGGATTGGCACAGGCAGTATAAAAGCGGCGAGGACAATAGCCACAACCTGGTCAAGATAAGGGGTAAAGGAAGCCATCCAATCTGTTTTAATAATAGTAGGAAGTATAAAAGCCACGAACAGGCCAAAGCTTGCAGCACTGTCGATGATCCAGGCGTTGATTTCGGCTTTGACAATAGGTGAATCTAGCTTTTTATTCATTCTAATCAGAGAAAACAAGATGCCCATACAGATAATGGCTGCTATAAGCTCAAATATGGCAACCCGAATCACTGGAATCTCATTCCCGCCCTTTAGCATAATCTGTATATTGTTCATGACAAGACCAACCGTTACGGCGGTTAACATAGCACCCTTTATGGTAATGAAAATCGACTCCATCTGAGAGTGACCAAAGGGGTGTTTTTCTGTTGTAGGCCGGTAAAGCAACGGAATAATATTAATAGAAATAACAATCATCAAAAGATCCGCGGCACCGTAAAAAGCATCCATCAAGATAGATTGAGAGGATGTATTTAAAGCCATAATGATCTCAGCTATGACGAAGAAGACGGATCCATACATGGAGAGTTGTAAGGGTTTTGTCTCTGCCTTTATTTGTTTTTGTACACGAGATTTCATAAAGCCTCCGCTTTCTATTATTCTTTCATCAAACTCTATCGCGATATAATAAATGTAGCATCTGGGCCCTCTGCACTAACCGAGCGATTTCCAGCCAGCCGCTTCATTTTTGAGGGCTATAATGGGATTTTTTTCATCATACCACAGGTCCCTTTACAAATAAATCCTCTGCTTTAAAAAAATATCTAAGTGCAGTGCGGGATATTAGGGGGGTGTGAGAGACATGTGCCAAGAAAGAATGAGGAAGATGAGCAAAACCTCAACTTGCGCAGGAAAGATGAGGAAAATGGATTATGTCCGTATAATGGTGTAAATTGATAAAAGCAAAAAAGGAGAACATGCTTCTTCGTTCGGTTATAATGTAGTTACCACAAAAACATAAACCGGAGGTAAAGAAACATGTCTCAAGTTAATATTACCGTAAATTACGAAGAAGTGATAGCCCTTTTATCAAAAGATAGGAGTGAGGCTTTTGGATATCTGATGGAGAGGATACTTAATGAATTTCTTCTTACAGAATCCGAAGAACAAATTGGTGCAGCCAAGCATGAACGCACGGCAGAGAGGAGCGATTATCGTAATGGTACGAGAGAAAGACCTCTTGTAACCAGAATTGGAACCATCACGCTGAGAGTACCACGTCATAGAGATGTTCCCTTTGTAACCATGGTGTTTGACAACTACCAAAGAAGTGAGGCAGCCTTATTGACCACTATGATGGAAATGGTGATTCAAGGCGTCTCTACAAGAAAAGTAACAAAGGTCGTAGAGGAATTATGTGGCACCAGCTTCTCCAAATCCACTGTATCTGAGTTGTGCAAACGCATGGACGAAGGCATAAAGGAATTTAAAAACCGGAAACTAACAATCCCCTATCCCTTTGTAATAACCGATGCCAAGTATTTTAAGGTGAGAGAGAACCACAGAATCGTATCGAAGGCCTTGATGGTTGCTATGGGCATTACAGAAGATGGGAGGAGAGAAATCATCGGATTTGATGCCTACGAGATAGAATCTGCGCAAACTTGGAAAGAGTTTCTAACCAGCCTAAAAGAGCGAGGGCTTACAAAGATGAACATGGTTACATCAGATGCGCACAGCGGCCTCATTGCAGCCCTGAAAGAAGTCTTTCCGCAGGTACCTTGGCAAAGATGCCAATATCATTTTTTGAAGAACATACTGGACCAGACACCCAAGAAGGCGCAAGCAGGTTTACAGAGCGAGCTCCGTGAGATGTTCACTGCAGAGACGATAGAGGACGCTAGAAGGCGTAGAGACGAGATCATAAAGGATTACGAGGATGTGGCAGAAAAAGCTATGGAAACCCTGGATGAAGGATTTGAAGACGCAATGACGGTAATGCTGTTGCCGGAAAAAATGCGAATTCCCCTTCGAACTTCTAACTATGTGGAACGTGAAAACGGGGAACTGGGGCGTCGTTACAATGCAATTCGGATATTCCCTAACACGGCATCTTTAATTCGCTTAATGGGAGCCGTTTTGGTAGAAAGACACGACATACTCAGCAGTCGAAGGCCTTTATTCTCCAAACAGAAGTATGATAATGCAATAAAGGATATTACACCTCAGCTCATTGAAATTGCTAATGAACAAGTTAAGCTACTTAAAGCAGCTTAACCTATTAAAAAATTGCCGAACGAATTTACACACAAAAAAGGACTTGACCGGAAAATGAGAAATAATGAGCAAAATTTCGACTTGTGCAGAATCATTAGCAAAAAACGTAGTTTTATAGCTGAATAAGCTCGGGTTTTCAGTAAAATGACAGCATTTGATACAAAATTTCAATTATTTTAGGGCAAAATCTGCATTACTAGAAATTCTGCTCATTTTTGGGCTGATTTTGTACATCTTCATATTTGAAGGCCGTCCTCTAAAAAAAGTGTAAAACATTGTAAGTTAATGTAAAAATATTGAATAAAAGTATTGACATGTAAAATCATATGTTTTAAAATCATTTTATTACTGTCTCAAATTATAATACAAAGGAAGGTGGAAATGAAGACATTAAAATGGAGTGAAATTACAAGAGGAGGGCCCATGGCCGTTATCATCTGCGCATTATTAGTGCTATTGCTTTTATTAGCCCTACCCACATCAGCCATTGCTTCAGAAGGGACGACGTCATCTTATGAGTTAGGGGATGTAGATCTGAACGGTAAAATCAATTCTCTTGATTTACTGGAGTTGCGAAAGATCGTAGCCGGTTATGTATCCCCCACAGAAGAACAAAAGGCTGTAGCCAATATCAACGGTGATCCCCAGGGAAAGATCAATACGTTAGATATTTTACAGCTACGTAAATACCTTGCAGGCTATATTAGCACCTTGTAAAACCATATAAAACCATGCGAAAAAACATAATTACGCCATCCATTCATGCAAGGAGAGCGCAACACCCATTTGTGGAAAGCAGAGCCAATATCAGCCAATCGTGCAAGGCGGGTAACCACCTATTCAAGCTTCCTCCATATTGTAAGGTAAAGCTAATCAAAGAGCCACATCCAATATAAACTACTTAAGTCTTACAATCAAACCTACACTTAAACCCCACGCTCAAGCCCCGCAATCAAACCCTGCAATCAAGCCTACAACCAAACCCAACTCAGCCCCGGGCAACCCACAGCCACAGCCAATCATCTCTCGGTCTCTGGCTGGCCCACGCAAAACTAATAAATGAAGAAAGAGGTTTCGTATGAGAAGAGCGAATAACCCTAAAAGGATTCCTTCCCTATTACTATCTTTGATTATGACTTTCAGTTTTTGCTTTACAGTAATGCCACCTATCACTACGTATGCTACAGAAGGCGAGAGAGCTCAAATAACCGTTGATAATGTGTCTGCGAGAGCGGGAGAAACCGTCACGGTTGATGTGCAGATTGCCAATTGTGTGGACTTTTTCTCTATGTTATTAGATGTTATTTATGATAAGGAAGCCATGACGTTAACGGGGATCGAAAGAGGTCCCGCAACTATAAACGAAGAAGGCAATTTTATGCATAGCACGGTACATGCAAACACCGGGTACGGCCGTGTCTTTTTCGAGGGAAATATACCTACAGGACCAACATTCTACATGACCGCCACCGATGATGTCCTATTCACCCTAACCTTTGAAGTCTCAGAAGTCGCCCCTGCAGGAAACTACGCTATCCAGGTGGCGGAAGTAGATTTCTTCGACCCCCAAGGACAAGCCCTTCCAATGGACATTACCAACGGAATTATGGCGGTTCAATCCCAATCCACTGAAGAGGGTGAAGAGGATTACACCGTTTCCCTCCATTCTCCCGCAGCAGATATCAACGGAGGGGAGGCCTTCACCCTAGATGTGGACATCCATTCTGGTAGCCATACCAGCTTCTATGGCGCCACCATAGAGGTTACATACGACAACGCCAAGGTTACCTTTGACCAAGAAAGCAGTATCCTTGCATCAGGCTTTGGCATCACATCTACCACAAAAGACAGTATAACTACTCTTAAAATTGTAGGCGCCGATGAAAGTGGATATTCTATGTCAGACCTTCATTATCAAGTGGCCGGCCTTGTCTTTACAGCTCTACCCGGCACAGCTACGGGAAAAGCCTCCTTCGGTATAGGAGAGAGCCCCATTGTAAACAGGCAAAAGGCCGTCCACGATCAGCATGCTTTCAAAGGAGAGGACCTCTCCGTAAATCTTTGGAACTTGACGGTCACTTTCCAAGGTGGCAGCAATGTTATCATGGAAACCTGCACTGCCTATGTAAAATACAATACACCCGGACTTTATACGGACGCCACCTATTCCACTCCATTCACCCAAGAACCCACGCCTCAGGCTCACGCCAATTATACCCTGAATACTCCCCTCTGGAATGATGAGAGCCAAATCAATGTGGATTTCAGCTCCATTCAGGGCCACCCTTTTACCGAAAATGCAATCTATGAATCAACAGCTGTGGCAAGCACCTTTCATGTAGATTCCCCTCATACAGTAACTCCGCTCTCAGGCATCACTGGTGGGCTAGCTACCTATGGAAGGGACGTCACCTTCCAGGTAATTGCCGACCCCGGCCATGTGATTCACCAGGTGACCTACACCGTTGGAGAAGGAGCATCCCTCCCACTGGAGCCTGGAACGGATGGAAATTACACCATACCAGGCGACCAAATCACCGGCCCTATTACCATCAGCATAGCCCAGAAAATTCATGGAACGGTAACCTTTATTCCCAATGATGACTTCAAGTCCCTCCCCATTGGATATCAGGTATTGGTATTCACCGTGGACCAAAAGCCGGATACAGGTGCTTATGAGTACAACAATGAAAAGATGTTTTACTCAAAGAAATATAGCTCCGAGGGCAATCAGGTCTACCTGTACGTGGTCCCCAATGAGGCGACAACCCAAGAAGCAATAGATGTCATTGAAATCAATAAGGACGGCGCAGCTGTCAATATAGAGCTGAATAACAACGGGGACGTGAATATCAATGGGGTGGTAAACTCTACGGATAAGGTTTTGACCCATGCGTTATATCAAGGGCTTTGGGCAGAGGATGAATTCCATCAAGTTAGTATGCAGATGCGTTTGGAAGCGGATGTGAATGGCGATAGGAAAGTGGATACCACGGATGCGCAAAGAATTCAGGCCATCTATTGGGGACTGGACTAAGATGAAAGGGGACTAGAAAATGGAAAAGTCTAAAAGAAGAATCGGTATTGGTATCTTGCTCACCTTGTTATTATGCCTTGTCTTCCCCGGAGGCCTCCTGGTATATGGAGAGACGGACCATACCCGAAACTATCATTTTGGGACCACGGTAAACCATAGCTCTTCTGCGGCCGTTGCCGTAGGGGATGAGATAACCATAGAGGTAAAACTTGAGAGAACGGATCAGGAAAAGACCGGCACCTATGCAATGTACTCCATGCAAAATGAGATCATTTATGATGGCACCTATTTCTCAGCAGTTGAGGGAAGTGAAGCCCTCGCCCCAGGCTATACATTTAATGTGGGCACCATGGACGATGGCATTGGAAAGCGAGTTATCCTGAGTAAGATGGCCAATAGCGCGGAAGGAGACGACGCCTCTGATAGCCAAACCATTGCTACATTTAAGCTCAAAGCTTTAAAGGCAGGAAAGGATTTGCCTATTAGGTGTAAAGATTACAAGGTGAATTCAAAAATAGGCCATATCTATAACTCAACAGCAAATCAAGTTGCCGTGACCATTTCCGGTTCCTCGCAGCCTGCTCCTTTGCCGGGAGGTAGCGCCCCAGGTGGAATTGCGCCAGGAGATGGGGAATCGACTGGGGAAGGAGTGGGTGATAATGGACTTGGGCCAGGGGAGCAGGCCACCGCGCCTGGAATACACGTTTGTCCTTGCGAGCCCTATATAGATGTGAATCCGTTCCTTTGGTTTCATGACGCTACTGACTTTGTGCTTGAAAAGGGCTTATTTGTAGGAACCTCGGACACCACATTTGAGCCTAATCGGGCCATGAATCGGGCAATGCTCGTTACAGTGCTTTGGCGTCTGGAAGGAAAGCCGGTTGTTCCTGAGAGCAAGGCCTTTAGGGATGTGCCAAAAGGTAGCTGGTATGCCGATGCTGTCCGCTGGGCCAATGCCAACCAGGTAGTGGCGGGCTATGGCAACGGTTTGTTCGGCCCCCATGATCCTGTTACGAGAGAACAAATGGTTTCCATCCTGTACTGCTACGCACAGTCCAAGGGTATTGATATCGACATGGAAGAAAAGAAAGACAGCCTTACAGAGTTTACCGACCTAGGACAGGTGTCCAACTGGGCCCTTCCCGGGATGAAGTGGGCCGTTGCGGGCGGAATCATTAAAGGGATATCCCCAACCACACTGCAGCCAAGTGAAAGTGCTACAAGGGCCCATGTCGCTTCTATTTTTATGAGATTTTAGATGGGTACGGGGAAGTACTCAATAGAAAACCACCCTCAGCAAGATAAATTCTGAGGGTGGTTTTAGATTCCAATAATTTACAAAAATGTTTTTGCTATTATAACTAAAGTTTTGACCACAATAGCCGAACAAAAAGATTTGATCTATTGACTTGATTGGATAAGAGTGGTAATATAAGAATCAAATATACCTATACGGAATCTTTATAACCTGGCTTCGAATCTTGCCTGATGACCCTGCGTCAATGAACTGTACATCTTTTTTCAACAAATCATTTAAGATCGCAACCATATAGAGATAAACGCTCTACTATTATAGCTCTATAACAGGATGGCGTATTTGTAGGAGGTGTAGCCAGTGAAACAAAAGGACAACCACGTAGAGGCTAGCTTGAAAAGAGAAATAACAAGGCTTTATAAAGCCACCTATGGGAAAGGCCCTGAGACAACAGTGGTTAGGATATTTGAAAACATTGCCATTGTTAGATTAGAAGGCGCATTGACACAGCTGGAACTATCCCTTATAGACACTGATAAAGGCAGTAAACTGGTTAGAGAGATCAGAGATCGGCTAGTAGAAGAGCATGTTTTCATTTATGTGCCAGTGTTTGAAAAGATTGCTAAGGCGAAGCTGGACAACCTCAGCTACACCATATCCAATGACAAGAGTACAGTATATATGTTTTTAATATTTGAAGAGGTAATTAACAAGGCTGAAATTACCGCAGTATAAGCTTCAGTTAAGTGATACATACAATGGAATAATAGGATAGACAGGCCCTCACAGTCGTTCTATCCCCAACGCGTGCAACTAATGGATGTTTTGTGAGCCCATAAGCTTCAGAAATATCTATAACGGCATTAATAAGTGTAACAGCTTATTAATGTCGTTTTTTATTTACAAAAACCTTGCATAGCTTATGGGAAAGACCATCTTCTAGAGCCATGTGATTAAAATCTGAAAACAAATTTTCCTAAAGGGCCCACTTGGACATGATGGTAGGAAGGAAAATACGAAGAGAGCATCTATGAGAAAAGCATCTTAATCAAAGAAACCTCATCAATATCTGAAGGAGCGTGATAGGACAGGCGAGACAAGCCGATAACGAAGTAGCTAACCTAAAAGGAGGAAACGATTATGAAATCAAGTTTCAGTAAATCCAGAAAAAGGACAGCGATTGTAGTCATCGCATGCATGATTATGACGATGATACCCGGCTTAGCCTTTGGTTTAGAAGCATCTGACATTTCAGGCCACTGGGCTGAAGAGAAAATCCAGAGCTGGATTGATCAAGAGCTTATAAAAGGCTATGAGGATGGTACATTTAAACCGGAGAACAACATTACAAGGGCGGAGTTTATGACCCTGGTAAATGGTGCCTTTGACTATACAGAGACAGAAGAAATCAGTTTCTCTGATGTAGCAGAGGATGCCTGGTACGCAGAAGCCGTGAAAAAGGCAAAGGCTGCAGGTTATATTACAGGCTATCCAGACAATACCATGAGACCGGACAGCCCTATCAGCCGGGAAGAAGCAGCCACTATTATCACAGGGATTACACAAGTAGAAGGCAATCCGGAAGGCAAGACAAGCTTCACTGATGATAAAAGCCTTAGCTGGAGCAGAGATGCCGTAGCGGCAGTTTCAGAAACAAAGATAATGAATGGCTATCCAGATGGCAGCTTTATGCCACAGAATCTCATCAAACGAGGAGAGGCAGTAGTTGCTCTAGACGGCGCATTAAGCTATAGCAAAGCCAGTGTAATATATGATGAGGCAGGAACTTATGGTCCTGCAGTAGGGACTACAGAGGTAGAGGGGGATGTTATTGTCCTCGTCAAGGATGTTACCCTTAGAAACATGGTTGTTAAAGGCAATCTTATCGTCAGTAAGAATGTTGGTGACGGAGATGTCACTTTAGATAGCGTAACCGTAAAGGGTGAATCCAGATTTTATGGTGGCGGTGAAAACAGTATTATCATCATCGATTCTACCCTTGGAAATGTAACTATTTATAAGGAAAACGATAAAATACGTATCGTCATTTCCGGTAGCACTACTGTTGAAGGACTTGAAGTAAATTCAGGAGCTATTATTGAGACAAGCGGCTTAACAGGTAGCAACGCTGGTTTCCAGGAAATCATACTGGATGCAGACGAGGATGATGTTATTGTATTGAGAGGTACATTCGGACAGGTTGATGTACAATCAGCCGGTATAGAGGTTCAGGTTCCAAGCGGAAGCACCGTAAATAACCTTATCCTGAATGGCGCTACTGACGTAACCGGCACAGGTACTATTACCAACGCACAGGTTAATGCAGGGGGTGTTTCCTTTGAAACAGAACCTAAGAAGGTAGAAACTGCAACGGGAATTACACCTCCTGTTATTGAAGCACCAGCACCTGTAGTGTCAGGTGGAGGCGGCGGTGGCAGCACAAGTGTAGCCGTAAGTGCTATTAGTGTTAATAAAACAGCAGTAACATTAGCTGTTGGAGCAACAGAAACATTAGTAGTAACATTTGATCCGACAAATGCAACCAATAAAAATGTTACTTGGACAACAAGTGATGAAGGTGTAGCAACAGTTGCTAATGGTGTTGTTACTGCTGTAGGTGAAGGAACAGCAACAATTACGGCAACATCTAATAATGGTAAGACAGCGACATGTGCTGTAACTGTTGAAGAAGCCCTAGTAGTAGAATATGCCGAAGTTAAAGCGGCGACTGAGAGCGACCTTATAAAAGATGGTTACACTACAGAGAGTGTAAAGAAAGTAAACTATGCTAACCTGGAAGTAGTTCAAGATGATGCTAATGTAACCATCACTGGTAAGGACTTAGTAAAAGTTACCCAAGCAGATTTCCCATTAGCAGGATTTGGTGACTATACTATTCCTACAGAGGGCATATCTTCAACTGAATTTGCCTTAATAGCTTGGATGGTAGGCGAGGAACCACATATCTGGATAATTGGTGATGCTACCAAGACCTTCAATGTAACATGGGACGAAGTAGAATACACCATAGATGTTGAAGGCCTTAATTGGGGAGTAGAGCCAATAGAGTCAGAAGCAACCATCACCCTTGATGGCGAAGAAGATTACACTAATGAAGGGTATGACAATGAGATAACTCTAGCTGATGGCAAGGTAACAGGCACACTGGCATACCACGAAGAAGATCCAACCGGAATGGGCTTTGGAGATTATGAGCATCATTTCATGGTATTTAAAGTAGCCGGACTTGCTGACGGAGCAACAGTTACCATTGAAGGTAAAGAGAATGGCGTAGAAAGTATTACCACCTATACTCTAACCAAAGAAAGTGAAGTGTTTGTTTGGGGTGTAGAAGAAGGCGAAGATACAATTACCATAACCGTTGATAAGGACGGAGCAGGCGAAGCATACACTGCTAAGACCTATACGCTGGATCTTAGTGAAGTAACCTTAGAAAAAGCTCCAGTAGAGCCAATAGAGTCAGAAGCAACCATCACCCTTGATGGCGAAGAAGATTACACTAATGAAGGGTATGACAATGAGATAACTCTAGCTGATGGCAAGGTAACAGGCACACTGGCATACCACGAAGAAGATCCAACCGGAATGGGCTTTGGAGATTATGAGCATCATTTCATGGTATTTAAAGTAGCCGGACTTGCTGACGGAGCAACAGTTACCATTGAAGGTAAAGAGAATGGCGTAGAAAGTATTACCACCTATACTCTAACCAAAGAAAGTGAAGTGTTTGTTTGGGGTGTAGAAGAAGGCGAAGATACAATTACCATAACCGTTGATAAGGACGGAGCAGGCGAAGCATACACTGCTAAGACCTATACGCTGGATCTTAGTGAAGTAACCTTAGAAAAAGCTCCAGTAGAGCCAATAGAGTCAGAAGCAACCATCACCCTTGATGGCGAAGAAGATTACACTAATGAAGGGTATGACAATGAGATAACTCTAGCTGATGGCAAGGTAACAGGCACACTGGCATACCACGAAGAAGATCCAACCGGAATGGGCTTTGGAGATTATGAGCATCATTTCATGGTATTTAAAGTAGCCGGACTTGCTGACGGAGCAACAGTTACCATTGAAGGTAAAGAGAATGGCGTAGAAAGTATTACCACCTATACTCTAACCAAAGAAAGTGAAGTGTTTGTTTGGGGTGTAGAAGAAGGCGAAGATACAATTACCATAACCGTTGATAAGGACGGAGCAGGCGAAGCATACACTGCTAAGACCTATACGCTGGATCTTAGTGAAGTAACCTTAGAAAAAGCTCCAGTAGAGCCAATAGAGTCAGAAGCAACCATCACCCTTGATGGCGAAGAAGATTACACTAATGAAGGGTATGACAATGAGATAACTCTAGCTGATGGCAAGGTAACAGGCACACTGGCATACCACGAAGAAGATCCAACCGGAATGGGCTTTGGAGATTATGAGCATCATTTCATGGTATTTAAAGTAGCCGGACTTGCTGACGGAGCAACAGTTACCATTGAAGGTAAAGAGAATGGCGTAGAAAGTATTACCACCTATACTCTAACCAAAGAAAGTGAAGTGTTTGTTTGGGGTGTAGAAGAAGGCGAAGATACAATTACCATAACCGTTGATAAGGACGGAGCAGGCGAAGCATACACTGCTAAGACCTATACGCTGGATCTTAGTGAAGTAACCTTAGAAAAAGCTCCAGTAGAGCCAATAGAGTCAGAAGCAACCATCACCCTTGATGGCGAAGAAGATTACACTAATGAAGGGTATGACAATGAGATAACTCTAGCTGATGGCAAGGTAACAGGCACACTGGCATACCACGAAGAAGATCCAACCGGAATGGGCTTTGGAGATTATGAGCATCATTTCATGGTATTTAAAGTAGCCGGACTTGCTGACGGAGCAACAGTTACCATTGAAGGTAAAGAGAATGGCGTAGAAAGTATTACCACCTATACTCTAACCAAAGAAAGTGAAGTGTTTGTTTGGGGTGTAGAAGAAGGCGAAGATACAATTACCATAACCGTTGATAAGGACGGAGCAGGCGAAGCATACACTGCTAAGACCTATACGCTGGATCTTAGTGAAGTAACCTTAGAAAAAGCTCCAGTAGAGCCAATAGAGTCAGAAGCAACCATCACCCTTGATGGCGAAGAAGATTACACTAATGAAGGGTATGACAATGAGATAACTCTAGCTGATGGCAAGGTAACAGGCACACTGGCATACCACGAAGAAGATCCAACCGGAATGGGCTTTGGAGATTATGAGCATCATTTCATGGTATTTAAAGTAGCCGGACTTGCTGACGGAGCAACAGTTACCATTGAAGGTAAAGAGAATGGCGTAGAAAGTATTACCACCTATACTCTAACCAAAGAAAGTGAAGTGTTTGTTTGGGGTGTAGAAGAAGGCGAAGATACAATTACCATAACCGTTGATAAGGACGGAGCAGGCGAAGCATACACTGCTAAGACCTATACGCTGGATCTTAGTGAAGTAACCTTAGAAAAAGCTCCAGTAGAGCCAATAGAGTCAGAAGCAACCATCACCCTTGATGGCGAAGAAGATTACACTAATGAAGGGTATGACAATGAGATAACTCTAGCTGATGGCAAGGTAACAGGCACACTGGCATACCACGAAGAAGATCCAACCGGAATGGGCTTTGGAGATTATGAGCATCATTTCATGGTATTTAAAGTAGCCGGACTTGCTGACGGAGCAACAGTTACCATTGAAGGTAAAGAGAATGGCGTAGAAAGTATTACCACCTATACTCTAACCAAAGAAAGTGAAGTGTTTGTTTGGGGTGTAGAAGAAGGCGAAGATACAATTACCATAACCGTTGATAAGGACGGAGCAGGCGAAGCATACACTGCTAAGACCTATACGCTGGATCTTAGTGAAGTAACCTTAGAAAAAGCTCCAGTAGAGCCAATAGAGTCAGAAGCAACCATCACCCTTGATGGCGAAGAAGATTACACTAATGAAGGGTATGACAATGAGATAACTCTAGCTGATGGCAAGGTAACAGGCACACTGGCATACCACGAAGAAGATCCAACCGGAATGGGCTTTGGAGATTATGAGCATCATTTCATGGTATTTAAAGTAGCCGGACTTGCTGACGGAGCAACAGTTACCATTGAAGGTAAAGAGAATGGCGTAGAAAGTATTACCACCTATACTCTAACCAAAGAAAGTGAAGTGTTTGTTTGGGGTGTAGAAGAAGGCGAAGATACAATTACCATAACCGTTGATAAGGACGGAGCAGGCGAAGCATACACTGCTAAGACCTATACGCTGGATCTTAGTGAAGTAACCTTAGAAAAAGCTCCAGTAGAGCCAATAGAGTCAGAAGCAACCATCACCCTTGATGGCGAAGAAGATTACACTAATGAAGGGTATGACAATGAGATAACTCTAGCTGATGGCAAGGTAACAGGCACACTGGCATACCACGAAGAAGATCCAACCGGAATGGGCTTTGGAGATTATGAGCATCATTTCATGGTATTTAAAGTAGCCGGACTTGCTGACGGAGCAACAGTTACCATTGAAGGTAAAGAGAATGGCGTAGAAAGTATTACCACCTATACTCTAACCAAAGAAAGTGAAGTGTTTGTTTGGGGTGTAGAAGAAGGCGAAGATACAATTACCATAACCGTTGATAAGGACGGAGCAGGCGAAGCATACACTGCTAAGACCTATACGCTGGATCTTAGTGAAGTAACCTTAGAAAAAGCTCCAGTAGAGCCAATAGAGTCAGAAGCAACCATCACCCTTGATGGCGAAGAAGATTACACTAATGAAGGGTATGACAATGAGATAACTCTAGCTGATGGCAAGGTAACAGGCACACTGGCATACCACGAAGAAGATCCAACCGGAATGGGCTTTGGAGATTATGAGCATCATTTCATGGTATTTAAAGTAGCCGGACTTGCTGACGGAGCAACAGTTACCATTGAAGGTAAAGAGAATGGCGTAGAAAGTATTACCACCTATACTCTAACCAAAGAAAGTGAAGTGTTTGTTTGGGGTGTAGAAGAAGGCGAAGATACAATTACCATAACCGTTGATAAGGACGGAGCAGGCGAAGCATACACTGCTAAGACCTATACGCTGGATCTTAGTGAAGTAACCTTAGAAAAAGCTCCAGTAGAGCCAATAGAGTCAGAAGCAACCATCACCCTTGATGGCGAAGAAGATTACACTAATGAAGGGTATGACAATGAGATAACTCTAGCTGATGGCAAGGTAACAGGCACACTGGCATACCACGAAGAAGATCCAACCGGAATGGGCTTTGGAGATTATGAGCATCATTTCATGGTATTTAAAGTAGCCGGACTTGCTGACGGAGCAACAGTTACCATTGAAGGTAAAGAGAATGGCGTAGAAAGTATTACCACCTATACTCTAACCAAAGAAAGTGAAGTGTTTGTTTGGGGTGTAGAAGAAGGCGAAGATACAATTACCATAACCGTTGATAAGGACGGAGCAGGCGAAGCATACACTGCTAAGACCTATACGCTGGATCTTAGTGAAGTAACCTTAGAAAAAGCTCCAGTAGAGCCAATAGAGTCAGAAGCAACCATCACCCTTGATGGCGAAGAAGATTACACTAATGAAGGGTATGACAATGAGATAACTCTAGCTGATGGCAAGGTAACAGGCACACTGGCATACCACGAAGAAGATCCAACCGGAATGGGCTTTGGAGATTATGAGCATCATTTCATGGTATTTAAAGTAGCCGGACTTGCTGACGGAGCAACAGTTACCATTGAAGGTAAAGAGAATGGCGTAGAAAGTATTACCACCTATACTCTAACCAAAGAAAGTGAAGTGTTTGTTTGGGGTGTAGAAGAAGGCGAAGATACAATTACCATAACCGTTGATAAGGACGGAGCAGGCGAAGCATACACTGCTAAGACCTATACGCTGGATCTTAGTGAAGTAACCTTAGAAAAAGCTCCAGTAGAGCCAATAGAGTCAGAAGCAACCATCACCCTTGATGGCGAAGAAGATTACACTAATGAAGGGTATGACAATGAGATAACTCTAGCTGATGGCAAGGTAACAGGCACACTGGCATACCACGAAGAAGATCCAACCGGAATGGGCTTTGGAGATTATGAGCATCATTTCATGGTATTTAAAGTAGCCGGACTTGCTGACGGAGCAACAGTTACCATTGAAGGTAAAGAGAATGGCGTAGAAAGTATTACCACCTATACTCTAACCAAAGAAAGTGAAGTGTTTGTTTGGGGTGTAGAAGAAGGCGAAGATACAATTACCATAACCGTTGATAAGGACGGAGCAGGCGAAGCATACACTGCTAAGACCTATACGCTGGATCTTAGTGAAGTAACCTTAGAAAAAGCTCCAGTAGAGCCAATAGAGTCAGAAGCAACCATCACCCTTGATGGCGAAGAAGATTACACTAATGAAGGGTATGACAATGAGATAACTCTAGCTGATGGCAAGGTAACAGGCACACTGGCATACCACGAAGAAGATCCAACCGGAATGGGCTTTGGAGATTATGAGCATCATTTCATGGTATTTAAAGTAGCCGGACTTGCTGACGGAGCAACAGTTACCATTGAAGGTAAAGAGAATGGCGTAGAAAGTATTACCACCTATACTCTAACCAAAGAAAGTGAAGTGTTTGTTTGGGGTGTAGAAGAAGGCGAAGATACAATTACCATAACCGTTGATAAGGACGGAGCAGGCGAAGCATACACTGCTAAGACCTATACGCTGGATCTTAGTGAAGTAACCTTAGAAAAAGCTCCAGTAGAGCCAATAGAGTCAGAAGCAACCATCACCCTTGATGGCGAAGAAGATTACACTAATGAAGGGTATGACAATGAGATAACTCTAGCTGATGGCAAGGTAACAGGCACACTGGCATACCACGAAGAAGATCCAACCGGAATGGGCTTTGGAGATTATGAGCATCATTTCATGGTATTTAAAGTAGCCGGACTTGCTGACGGAGCAACAGTTACCATTGAAGGTAAAGAGAATGGCGTAGAAAGTATTACCACCTATACTCTAACCAAAGAAAGTGAAGTGTTTGTTTGGGGTGTAGAAGAAGGCGAAGATACAATTACCATAACCGTTGATAAGGACGGAGCAGGCGAAGCATACACTGCTAAGACCTATACGCTGGATCTTAGTGAAGTAACCTTAGAAAAAGCTCCAGTAGAGCCAATAGAGTCAGAAGCAACCATCACCCTTGATGGCGAAGAAGATTACACTAATGAAGGGTATGACAATGAGATAACTCTAGCTGATGGCAAGGTAACAGGCACACTGGCATACCACGAAGAAGATCCAACCGGAATGGGCTTTGGAGATTATGAGCATCATTTCATGGTATTTAAAGTAGCCGGACTTGCTGACGGAGCAACAGTTACCATTGAAGGTAAAGAGAATGGCGTAGAAAGTATTACCACCTATACTCTAACCAAAGAAAGTGAAGTGTTTGTTTGGGGTGTAGAAGAAGGCGAAGATACAATTACCATAACCGTTGATAAGGACGGAGCAGGCGAAGCATACACTGCTAAGACCTATACGCTGGATCTTAGTGAAGTAACCTTAGAAAAAGCTCCAGTAGAGCCAATAGAGTCAGAAGCAACCATCACCCTTGATGGCGAAGAAGATTACACTAATGAAGGGTATGACAATGAGATAACTCTAGCTGATGGCAAGGTAACAGGCACACTGGCATACCACGAAGAAGATCCAACCGGAATGGGCTTTGGAGATTATGAGCATCATTTCATGGTATTTAAAGTAGCCGGACTTGCTGACGGAGCAACAGTTACCATTGAAGGTAAAGAGAATGGCGTAGAAAGTATTACCACCTATACTCTAACCAAAGAAAGTGAAGTGTTTGTTTGGGGTGTAGAAGAAGGCGAAGATACAATTACCATAACCGTTGATAAGGACGGAGCAGGCGAAGCATACACTGCTAAGACCTATACGCTGGATCTTAGTGAAGTAACCTTAGAAAAAGCTCCAGTAGAGCCAATAGAGTCAGAAGCAACCATCACCCTTGATGGCGAAGAAGATTACACTAATGAAGGGTATGACAATGAGATAACTCTAGCTGATGGCAAGGTAACAGGCACACTGGCATACCACGAAGAAGATCCAACCGGAATGGGCTTTGGAGATTATGAGCATCATTTCATGGTATTTAAAGTAGCCGGACTTGCTGACGGAGCAACAGTTACCATTGAAGGTAAAGAGAATGGCGTAGAAAGTATTACCACCTATACTCTAACCAAAGAAAGTGAAGTGTTTGTTTGGGGTGTAGAAGAAGGCGAAGATACAATTACCATAACCGTTGATAAGGACGGAGCAGGCGAAGCATACACTGCTAAGACCTATACGCTGGATCTTAGTGAAGTAACCTTAGAAAAAGCTCCAGTAGAGCCAATAGAGTCAGAAGCAACCATCACCCTTGATGGCGAAGAAGATTACACTAATGAAGGGTATGACAATGAGATAACTCTAGCTGATGGCAAGGTAACAGGCACACTGGCATACCACGAAGAAGATCCAACCGGAATGGGCTTTGGAGATTATGAGCATCATTTCATGGTATTTAAAGTAGCCGGACTTGCTGACGGAGCAACAGTTACCATTGAAGGTAAAGAGAATGGCGTAGAAAGTATTACCACCTATACTCTAACCAAAGAAAGTGAAGTGTTTGTTTGGGGTGTAGAAGAAGGCGAAGATACAATTACCATAACCGTTGATAAGGACGGAGCAGGCGAAGCATACACTGCTAAGACCTATACGCTGGATCTTAGTGAAGTAACCTTAGAAAAAGCTCCAGTAGAGCCAATAGAGTCAGAAGCAACCATCACCCTTGATGGCGAAGAAGATTACACTAATGAAGGGTATGACAATGAGATAACTCTAGCTGATGGCAAGGTAACAGGCACACTGGCATACCACGAAGAAGATCCAACCGGAATGGGCTTTGGAGATTATGAGCATCATTTCATGGTATTTAAAGTAGCCGGACTTGCTGACGGAGCAACAGTTACCATTGAAGGTAAAGAGAATGGCGTAGAAAGTATTACCACCTATACTCTAACCAAAGAAAGTGAAGTGTTTGTTTGGGGTGTAGAAGAAGGCGAAGATACAATTACCATAACCGTTGATAAGGACGGAGCAGGCGAAGCATACACTGCTAAGACCTATACGCTGGATCTTAGTGAAGTAACCTTAGAAAAAGCTCCAGTAGAGCCAATAGAGTCAGAAGCAACCATCACCCTTGATGGCGAAGAAGATTACACTAATGAAGGGTATGACAATGAGATAACTCTAGCTGATGGCAAGGTAACAGGCACACTGGCATACCACGAAGAAGATCCAACCGGAATGGGCTTTGGAGATTATGAGCATCATTTCATGGTATTTAAAGTAGCCGGACTTGCTGACGGAGCAACAGTTACCATTGAAGGTAAAGAGAATGGCGTAGAAAGTATTACCACCTATACTCTAACCAAAGAAAGTGAAGTGTTTGTTTGGGGTGTAGAAGAAGGCGAAGATACAATTACCATAACCGTTGATAAGGACGGAGCAGGCGAAGCATACACTGCTAAGACCTATACGCTGGATCTTAGTGAAGTAACCTTAGAAAAAGCTCCAGTAGAGCCAATAGAGTCAGAAGCAACCATCACCCTTGATGGCGAAGAAGATTACACTAATGAAGGGTATGACAATGAGATAACTCTAGCTGATGGCAAGGTAACAGGCACACTGGCATACCACGAAGAAGATCCAACCGGAATGGGCTTTGGAGATTATGAGCATCATTTCATGGTATTTAAAGTAGCCGGACTTGCTGACGGAGCAACAGTTACCATTGAAGGTAAAGAGAATGGCGTAGAAAGTATTACCACCTATACTCTAACCAAAGAAAGTGAAGTGTTTGTTTGGGGTGTAGAAGAAGGCGAAGATACAATTACCATAACCGTTGATAAGGACGGAGCAGGCGAAGCATACACTGCTAAGACCTATACGCTGGATCTTAGTGAAGTAACCTTAGAAAAAGCTCCAGTAGAGCCAATAGAGTCAGAAGCAACCATCACCCTTGATGGCGAAGAAGATTACACTAATGAAGGGTATGACAATGAGATAACTCTAGCTGATGGCAAGGTAACAGGCACACTGGCATACCACGAAGAAGATCCAACCGGAATGGGCTTTGGAGATTATGAGCATCATTTCATGGTATTTAAAGTAGCCGGACTTGCTGACGGAGCAACAGTTACCATTGAAGGTAAAGAGAATGGCGTAGAAAGTATTACCACCTATACTCTAACCAAAGAAAGTGAAGTGTTTGTTTGGGGTGTAGAAGAAGGCGAAGATACAATTACCATAACCGTTGATAAGGACGGAGCAGGCGAAGCATACACTGCTAAGACCTATACGCTGGATCTTAGTGAAGTAACCTTAGAAAAAGCTCCAGTAGAGCCAATAGAGTCAGAAGCAACCATCACCCTTGATGGCGAAGAAGATTACACTAATGAAGGGTATGACAATGAGATAACTCTAGCTGATGGCAAGGTAACAGGCACACTGGCATACCACGAAGAAGATCCAACCGGAATGGGCTTTGGAGATTATGAGCATCATTTCATGGTATTTAAAGTAGCCGGACTTGCTGACGGAGCAACAGTTACCATTGAAGGTAAAGAGAATGGCGTAGAAAGTATTACCACCTATACTCTAACCAAAGAAAGTGAAGTGTTTGTTTGGGGTGTAGAAGAAGGCGAAGATACAATTACCATAACCGTTGATAAGGACGGAGCAGGCGAAGCATACACTGCTAAGACCTATACGCTGGATCTTAGTGAAGTAACCTTAGAAAAAGCTCCAGTAGAGCCAATAGAGTCAGAAGCAACCATCACCCTTGATGGCGAAGAAGATTACACTAATGAAGGGTATGACAATGAGATAACTCTAGCTGATGGCAAGGTAACAGGCACACTGGCATACCACGAAGAAGATCCAACCGGAATGGGCTTTGGAGATTATGAGCATCATTTCATGGTATTTAAAGTAGCCGGACTTGCTGACGGAGCAACAGTTACCATTGAAGGTAAAGAGAATGGCGTAGAAAGTATTACCACCTATACTCTAACCAAAGAAAGTGAAGTGTTTGTTTGGGGTGTAGAAGAAGGCGAAGATACAATTACCATAACCGTTGATAAGGACGGAGCAGGCGAAGCATACACTGCTAAGACCTATACGCTGGATCTTAGTGAAGTAACCTTAGAAAAAGCTCCAGTAGAGCCAATAGAGTCAGAAGCAACCATCACCCTTGATGGCGAAGAAGATTACACTAATGAAGGGTATGACAATGAGATAACTCTAGCTGATGGCAAGGTAACAGGCACACTGGCATACCACGAAGAAGATCCAACCGGAATGGGCTTTGGAGATTATGAGCATCATTTCATGGTATTTAAAGTAGCCGGACTTGCTGACGGAGCAACAGTTACCATTGAAGGTAAAGAGAATGGCGTAGAAAGTATTACCACCTATACTCTAACCAAAGAAAGTGAAGTGTTTGTTTGGGGTGTAGAAGAAGGCGAAGATACAATTACCATAACCGTTGATAAGGACGGAGCAGGCGAAGCATACACTGCTAAGACCTATACGCTGGATCTTAGTGAAGTAACCTTAGAAAAAGCTCCAGTAGAGCCAATATTCGGAGTAAAGAGCATAGAGAAAAGTGCTGAACATGTAACAAAAGCTGAGGGTATCACCTTTGATGTTCAAGGCACAGACATCACCATAGGTGGAACAATTCCTTACCAAACAGACAGTATTCTGGGGCATGAGCCAGGCAACTTGTATGAACTGAAAATCACCCTAGAAAATGTTGCTAAAGATACAGCTGCTTTCAAATCAGTGGGAAGCCAGACAAACACTTATGCAGCAGCAGACAACTGGATGGATGGAGACGATTTCTTCTACTTTGTAGGAAAAGCAGACAAAGAACAGGATATCGTAATTACAATTGATAACGATGGTGACTGGGAAACAACAGCAGATGCAGTAACCTACACAATTAAGATTGATGCAGAAGCGACACTGGAAACAGAAGCAACCGAGCCAGTATTCGGTGTTACGACAATAGAAAAAAGTGGTGAATATGTAACTGCTGATGCAACTACCGTTGCTACTGAAGGGAATATCATCACTATTGGCGGAACAATTCCTTACCAAACAGAAAGTATTCTGGGGCATGAGCCAGGCAACTTGTATGAACTGAAAATCACCCTAGAAAATGTTGCTAAAGATACAGCTGCTTTCAAATCAGTGGGAAGCCAGACAAACACCTATGCAGCAGCAGACAACTGGATGGATGGAGACGATTTCTTCTACTTTGTAGGAAAAGCAGACAAAGAACAGGATATCGTAATTACAATTGATAACGATGGTGACTGGGAAACAACAGCAGATGCAGTAACCTACACAATTAAGATTGATGCAGAAGCGACACTGGAAACAGAAGCAACCGAGCCAGTATTCGGTGTTACGACAATAGAAAAAAGTGGTGAATATGTAACTGCTGATGCAACTACCGTTGCTACTGAAGGGAATATCATCACTATTGGCGGAACAATTCCTTACCAAACAGAAAGTATTCTGGGGCATGAGCCAGGCAACTTGTATGAACTGAAAATCACCCTAGAAAATGTTGCTAAAGATACAGCTGCTTTCAAATCAGTGGGAAGCCAGACAAACACCTATGCAGCAGCAGACAACTGGATGGATGGAGACGATTTCTTCTACTTTGTAGGAAAAGCAGACAAAGAACAGGATATCGTAATTACAATTGATAACGATGGTGACTGGGAAACAACAGCAGATGCAGTAACCTACACAATTAAGATTGATGCAGAAGCGACACTGGAAACAGAAGTAGTAGCCCCAGTAGTAGAAGTAATTTCTATTAGTGTGAGTCCAACAACAATGACATTAAAAGTTGGAGAAACAGGGAAGATTACAGCAACAATAGAGCCTGATAACGCAACTAATAAGAAGGTTAACTGGTCAACAAGTGATGAGAATGTAGTGACTGTTGCTGCTAATGGTACTGTAGCAACTGTAACCGCTGTAGCTGAGGGAACAGCAACAATCACTGTAAAGAGTGAAGATGGTGGATTTGCAGCAACAACTACTGTGACAGTGGAAGCGGCACCAGAAGTAGGCACCAAAGCAGAGTTCTTAGCAGAGTTAGACACTGAAACAGCAAAACTTGCTCCGGTAGCAACAGTAACAAGAGATGGCGAGAGTCTTACAGTTAACTTCAGGTCTGATGTAGAGCCAAGTGATGTACTTGATGCAGCTGTAGGATTAGCAGAAGCATTAGGCAACATTGCAGATCCAACAAGCACACTGACAGTTGGAGATATAACAATAACACTAGGAAGTGCAACTCCAGAGGAAATCATCGAATTAGCAACTGCACTGCTAGGTGGCAAGACACCGGCTGAGTTCCTTGCTGCTGGTGAGACAATTACAAGTGCTTATACAGCTTCGATAGATTATAAAGGTGGCACATTCGACTTAGACGGAAGCCTTAACTTTACAGTAACTAAAGTAGGAACCAAAGCAGAGTTCTTAGACGAGCTGGATGAAGCAACAGAAGATCTTGAAGTAGCAACAGTAACAAGAGATGGAGATAATCTTACAGTTAACTTCAGGTCTGATGTAGAGCCAAGTGATGTACTTGATGCAGCTGTAGGATTAGCAGAAGCATTAGGCAACATTGCAGATCCAACAAGCACACTGACAGTTGGAGATATAACAATAACACTAGGAAGTGCAACTTCAGAGGAAATCATCGAATTAGCAACTGCACTGCTAGGTGGCAAGACACCGGCTGAGTTCCTTGCTGCTGGTGAGACAATAACAAGTGCTTATACAGCTTCGATAGATTATAAAGGTGGCACATTCGACTTAGACGGAAGCCTTAACTTTACAGTAACTAAAGTAGGAACCAAAGCAGAGTTCTTAGACGAGCTGGATGAAGCAACAGAAGATCTTGAAGTAGCAACAGTAACAAGAGATGGAGATAATCTTACAGTTAACTTCAGGTCTGATGTAGAGCCAAGTGATGTACTTGATGCAGCTGTAGGATTAGCAGAAGCATTAGGCAACATTGCAGATCCAACAAGCACACTGACAGTTGGAGATATAACAATAACACTAGGAAGTGCAACTTCAGAGGAAATCATCGAATTAGCAACTGCACTGCTAGGTGGCAAGACACCGGCTGAGTTCCTTGCTGCTGGTGAGACAATAACAAGTGCTTATACAGCTTCGATAGATTATAAAGGTGGCACATTCGACTTAGACGGAAGCCTTAACTTTACAGTAACTAAAGTAGGAACCAAAGCAGAGTTCTTAGACGAGCTGGATGAAGCAACAGAAGATCTTGAAGTAGCAACAGTAACAAGAGATGGAGATAATCTTACAGTTAACTTCAGGTCTGATGTAGAGCCAAGTGATGTACTTGATGCAGCTGTAGGATTAGCAGAAGCATTAGGCAACATTGCAGATCCAACAAGCACACTGACAGTTGGAGATATAACAATAACACTAGGAAGTGCAACTTCAGAGGAAATCATCGAATTAGCAACTGCACTGCTAGGTGGCAAGACACCGGCTGAGTTCCTTGCTGCTGGTGAGACAATAACAAGTGCTTATACAGCTTCGATAGATTATAAAGGTGGCACATTCGACTTAGACGGAAGCCTTAACTTTACAGTAACTAAAGTAGGAACCAAAGCAGAGTTCTTAGACGAGCTGGATGAAGCAACAGAAGATCTTGAAGTAGCAACAGTAACAAGAGATGGAGATAATCTTACAGTTAACTTCAGGTCTGATGTAGAGCCAAGTGATGTACTTGATGCAGCTGTAGGATTAGCAGAAGCATTAGGCAACATTGCAGATCCAACAAGCACACTGACAGTTGGAGATATAACAATAACACTAGGAAGTGCAACTTCAGAGGAAATCATCGAATTAGCAACTGCACTGCTAGGTGGCAAGACACCGGCTGAGTTCCTTGCTGCTGGTGAGACAATAACAAGTGCTTATACAGCTTCGATAGATTATAAAGGTGGCACATTCGACTTAGACGGAACGATTAGTTTTACAGCTGTCCAATAAAAAAAGTGCGAAACGTTACTCTATAAGTTCATAAGATGAACGAAATGAGTGGAGGAGAATATAGCCTATGCCGAAGGGTATGGGCTTTCCTTCTCTAACTGTACCAAACCAATTGTTAGGTGAAATTCCTAACCTATGCAATAGCCTAGAAGCATAGAGCCTAATCCTCCTGCATATCAGGTTAAGCTACCCCTTAACTGTTATGAAGCCAGGTGAAGTCGTAATACGTGAAAGTCGTATGCGGGGCTCCTTAAAAGATGGCTATGGTTAATAAAGTGAATCTGCGTTTAAAGTTATGTAGGCTAGCTGGTGATATAAAAACATTACCTTGGGCTTATCATCAGCCTCTATATTTGAAATAGTATAGTAGAATCAGGCTAATTCAGGCTATTAAACCTGATTTTCTTACATAGATAGCAGGAACCTAAGGTCATCAAAAAAAGGGATGGTTGGTATGGAACGTTTGAGGCCCTATATAGTTAGGATGGGTAAATCCAATGATCTATACAGGGAGTCAGCAGGTTCATAGTAGTGTAGATCACTTGCCGTTTGTATTTGTATGGCGACATACAAAGAGGGTAAAACAAGTGGGAGCGAAGGAACCTAGTCGGTAAGGAGAACTTATCGATAGCACGCCGTATGCGATGAAAGTCGCACGTACGGTGTAGACCGGTCGAAATCCCAATAGGGATAGACGCGGAATGGCACAATTACTTTTAACACGTGTGGAGGTACTGAAATACCTAGCATCACCCAGGACTACGGCACAGCAATCATAGCACCAGAAGCACCAACAAGAGAAGGCTATACATTTGTAGGCTGGGAGCCAGAACTGCCAGCCACGATGCCTGCTGGAAATCTTGAGCTGAAAGCAAAGTGGAAGATTAATCAGTACACCATAACCTTTAACACTGAAGGTGGGAGCGAAGTAGCATCCATCACCCAGGACTACGGCACGGCAATCATAGCACCAGAAGCACCAACAAGAGAAGGTTATACGTTTACTGGCTGGGAGCCAGAACTGCCAACCACGATGCCTGCTGAGAACGTCACTATCACAGCTACGTGGACAATCAATCAATACACCATCACATTTAATACTGATGGTGGAAGTAGTATTGCTCCTATTACTGCTGACTACGGTGCAGCAATTACAGCGCCGGCAGCACCAACAAGAGAAGGTTATACGTTTACTGGATGGGATAGAGAAATTCCAGCCACGATGCCTGCAAGTGATTTAACGATCACAGCGCAATGGGAAGTAAACAAATACACGATAACCTATATGGTTGATGGAGAGATATATGGAGAAGTAGAAACCTATGATTTTGGTACAGAAATTAGTATAAGACCAGAACCAATTAAGGAGGGTTATACATTCTCGGGTTGGAATATTGAAGAATTTCCTTCAAAAATGCCAGCTAACAACCTAGAAATAAACGGTACATTTACAATTAACTCATATACCATAACCTTCGATAGCGCTGGAGGCAGTGAAGTAGCATCCATCACCCAGGACTACGGCACGGCAATCATAGCACCAGAAGCACCAACAAGAGAAGGTTATACGTTTACTGGCTGGGAGCCAGAACTGCCAACCACGATGCCTGCTGAGAACGTCACTATCACAGCTACGTGGACAATCAATCAATACACCATCACATTTAATACTGATGGTGGAAGTAGTATTGCTCCTATTACTGCTGACTACGGCACGGCAATCATAGCACCAGAAGCACCAACAAGAGAAGGTTATACGTTTACTGGATGGGATAGAGAAATTCCAGCCACGATGCCTGCTGAGAACGTCACTATCACAGCTACGTGGACAATCAATCAATACACCATCACATTTAATACTGATGGTGGAAGTAGTATTGCTCCTATTACTGCTGACTACGGTGCAGCAATTACAGCGCCGGCAGCACCAACAAGAGAAGGTTATACGTTTACTGGATGGGATAGAGAAATTCCAGCCACGATGCCTGCAAGTGATTTAACGATCACAGCGCAATGGGAAGTAAACAAATACACGATAACCTATATGGTTGATGGAGAGATATATGGAGAAGTAGAAACCTATGATTTTGGTACAGAAATTAGTATAAGACCAGAACCAATTAAGGAGGGTTATACATTCTCGGGTTGGAATATTGAAGAATTTCCTTCAAAAATGCCAGCTAACAACCTAGAAATAAACGGTACATTTACAATTAACTCATATACCATAACCTTCGATAGCGCTGGAGGCAGTGAAGTAGCATCCATCACCCAGGACTACGGCACGGCAATCATAGCACCAGAAGCACCAACAAGAGAAGGTTATACGTTTACTGGCTGGGAGCCAGAACTGCCAACCACGATGCCTGCTGAGAACGTCACTATCACAGCTACGTGGACAATCAATCAATACACCATCACATTTAATACTGATGGTGGAAGTAGTATTGCTCCTATTACTGCTGACTACGGTGCAGCAATTACAGCGCCGGCAGCACCAACAAGAGAAGGTTATACGTTTACTGGATGGGATAGAGAAATTCCAGCCACGATGCCTGCAAGTGATTTAACGATCACAGCGCAATGGGAAGTAAACAAATACACGATAACCTATATGGTTGATGGAGAGATATATGGAGAAGTAGAAACCTATGATTTTGGTACAGAAATTAGTATAAGACCAGAACCAATTAAGGAGGGTTATACATTCTCGGGTTGGAATATTGAAGAATTTCCTTCAAAAATGCCAGCTAACAACCTAGAAATAAACGGTACATTTACAATTAACTCATATACCATAACCTTCGATAGCGCTGGAGGCAGTGAAGTAGCATCCATCACCCAGGACTACGGCACGGCAATCATAGCACCAGAAGCACCAACAAGAGAAGGTTATACGTTTACTGGCTGGGAGCCAGAACTGCCAACCACGATGCCTGCTGAGAACGTCACTATCACAGCTACGTGGACAATCAATCAATACACCATCACATTTAATACTGATGGTGGAAGTAGTATTGCTCCTATTACTGCTGACTACGGCACGGCAATCATAGCACCAGAAGCACCAACAAGAGAAGGTTATACGTTTACTGGATGGGATAGAGAAATTCCAGCCACGATGCCTGCAAGTGATTTAACGATCACAGCGCAATGGGAAGTAAACAAATACACGATAACCTATATGGTTGATGGAGAGATATATGGAGAAGTAGAAACCTATGATTTTGGTACAGAAATTAGTATAAGACCAGAACCAATTAAGGAGGGTTATACATTCTCGGGTTGGAATATTGAAGAATTTCCTTCAAAAATGCCAGCTAACAACCTAGAAATAAACGGTACATTTACAATTAACTCATATACCATAACCTTCGATAGCGCTGGAGGCAGTGAAGTAGCATCCATCACCCAGGACTACGGCACGGCAATCATAGCACCAGAAGCACCAACAAGAGAAGGTTATACGTTTACTGGCTGGGAGCCAGAACTGCCAACCACGATGCCTGCTGAGAACGTCACTATCACAGCTACGTGGACAATCAATCAATACACCATCACATTTAATACTGATGGTGGAAGTAGTATTGCTCCTATTACTGCTGACTACGGTGCAGCAATTACAGCGCCGGCAGCACCAACAAGAGAAGGTTATACGTTTACTGGATGGGATAGAGAAATTCCAGCCACGATGCCTGCAAGTGATTTAACGATCACAGCGCAATGGGAAGTAAACAAATACACGATAACCTATATGGTTGATGGAGAGATATATGGAGAAGTAGAAACCTATGATTTTGGTACAGAAATTAGTATAAGACCAGAACCAATTAAGGAGGGTTATACATTCTCGGGTTGGAATATTGAAGAATTTCCTTCAAAAATGCCAGCTAACAACCTAGAAATAAACGGTACATTTACAATTAACTCATATACCATAACCTTCGATAGCGCTGGAGGCAGTGAAGTAGCATCCATCACCCAGGACTACGGCACGGCAATCATAGCACCAGAAGCACCAACAAGAGAAGGTTATACGTTTACTGGCTGGGAGCCAGAACTGCCAACCACGATGCCTGCTGAGAACGTCACTATCACAGCTACGTGGACAATCAATCAATACACCATCACATTTAATACTGATGGTGGAAGTAGTATTGCTCCTATTACTGCTGACTACGGCACGGCAATCATAGCACCAGAAGCACCAACAAGAGAAGGTTATACGTTTACTGGCTGGGAGCCAGAACTGCCAACCACGATGCCTGCTGAGAACGTCACTATCACAGCTACGTGGACAATCAATCAATACACCATCACATTTAATACTGATGGTGGAAGTAGTATTGCTCCTATTACTGCTGACTACGGCACGGCAATCATAGCACCAGAAGCACCAACAAGAGAAGGTTATACGTTTACTGGATGGGATAGAGAAATTCCAGCCACGATGCCTGCAAGTGATTTAACGATCACAGCGCAATGGGAAGTAAACAAATACACGATAACCTATATGGTTGATGGAGAGATATATGGAGAAGTAGAAACCTATGATTTTGGTACAGAAATTAGTATAAGACCAGAACCAATTAAGGAGGGTTATACATTCTCGGGTTGGAATATTGAAGAATTTCCTTCAAAAATGCCAGCTAACAACCTAGAAATAAACGGTACATTTACAATTAACTCATATACCATAACCTTCGATAGCGCTGGAGGCAGTGAAGTAGCATCCATCACCCAGGACTACGGCACGGCAATCATAGCACCAGAAGCACCAACAAGAGAAGGTTATACGTTTACTGGCTGGGAGCCAGAACTGCCAACCACGATGCCTGCTGAGAACGTCACTATCACAGCTACGTGGACAATCAATCAATACACCATCACATTTAATACTGATGGTGGAAGTAGTATTGCTCCTATTACTGCTGACTACGGTGCAGCAATTACAGCGCCGGCAGCACCAACAAGAGAAGGTTATACGTTTACTGGATGGGATAGAGAAATTCCAGCCACGATGCCTGCAAGTGATTTAACGATCACAGCGCAATGGGAAGTAAACAAATACACGATAACCTATATGGTTGATGGAGAGATATATGGAGAAGTAGAAACCTATGATTTTGGTACAGAAATTAGTATAAGACCAGAACCAATTAAGGAGGGTTATACATTCTCGGGTTGGAATATTGAAGAATTTCCTTCAAAAATGCCAGCTAACAACCTAGAAATAAACGGTACATTTACAATTAACTCATATACCATAACCTTCGATAGCGCTGGAGGCAGTGAAGTAGCATCCATCACCCAGGACTACGGCACGGCAATCATAGCACCAGAAGCACCAACAAGAGAAGGTTATACGTTTACTGGCTGGGAGCCAGAACTGCCAACCACGATGCCTGCTGAGAACGTCACTATCACAGCTACGTGGACAATCAATCAATACACCATCACATTTAATACTGATGGTGGAAGTAGTATTGCTCCTATTACTGCTGACTACGGCACGGCAATCATAGCACCAGAAGCACCAACAAGAGAAGGTTATACGTTTACTGGCTGGGAGCCAGAACTGCCAACCACGATGCCTGCTGAGAACGTCACTATCACAGCTACGTGGACAATCAATCAATACACCATCACATTTAATACTGATGGTGGAAGTAGTATTGCTCCTATTACTGCTGACTACGGCACGGCAATCATAGCACCAGAAGCACCAACAAGAGAAGGTTATACGTTTACTGGATGGGATAGAGAAATTCCAGCCACGATGCCTGCAAGTGATTTAACGATCACAGCGCAATGGGAAGTAAACAAATACACGATAACCTATATGGTTGATGGAGAGATATATGGAGAAGTAGAAACCTATGATTTTGGTACAGAAATTAGTATAAGACCAGAACCAATTAAGGAGGGTTATACATTCTCGGGTTGGAATATTGAAGAATTTCCTTCAAAAATGCCAGCTAACAACCTAGAAATAAACGGTACATTTACAATTAACTCATATACCATAACCTTCGATAGCGCTGGAGGCAGTGAAGTAGCATCCATCACCCAGGACTACGGCACGGCAATTATAGCACCAGAAGCACCAACAAGAGAAGGTTATACGTTTACTGGCTGGGAGCCAGAACTGCCAACCACGATGCCTGCTGAGAACGTCACTATCACAGCTACGTGGACAATCAATCAATACACCATCACATTTAATACTGATGGTGGAAGTAGTATTGCTCCTATTACTGCTGACTACGGCACGGCAATCATAGCACCAGAAGCACCAACAAGAGAAGGTTATACGTTTACTGGATGGGATAGAGAAATTCCAGCCACGATGCCTGCAAGTGATTTAACGATCACAGCGCAATGGGAAGTAAACAAATACACGATAACCTATATGGTTGATGGAGAGATATATGGAGAAGTAGAAACCTATGATTTTGGTACAGAAATTAGTATAAGACCAGAACCAATTAAGGAGGGTTATACATTCTCGGGTTGGAATATTGAAGAATTTCCTTCAAAAATGCCAGCTAACAACCTAGAAATAAACGGTACATTTACAATTAACTCATATACCATAACCTTCGATAGCGCTGGAGGCAGTGAAGTAGCATCCATCACCCAGGACTACGGCACGGCAATCATAGCACCAGAAGCACCAACAAGAGAAGGTTATACGTTTACTGGCTGGGAGCCAGAACTGCCAACCACGATGCCTGCTGAGAATGTTACTATCACAGCTACGTGGACAATCAATCAATACATAGTAACCTTCGTGGATCATGATGGTACGGTAATAGACATCCAGACAGTAGAACATGGCGGCAGTGCGACGGCACCAGCAGCAAACCCTGAAAGAGAAGGTTATACCTTCACTGGCTGGGATGTAGCATTTAATAACGTTACTGAGAATCTAACTGTAAAGGCCCAATATGAGATAAAAACTTATACGGTAAGCTTTGTGGATACGAACGCTGTTGATTTAACAGAGGCTACAATAGAAGTGTGGAATTCAAACAATGAGTTAATAGCGGACTTAACAAAAGTGGCAAATGGAGCATATAGTTACAAAATATCATTAGATGGTTATGTACCGTTAACAGGAAGCTTTACAATAGCTGATGCGGATAAAGAAGTTGAACTAACACTATTAGCTGCTGTTGCTGTAATTGGTGACACATATTATGCTGATTTAGTGACTGCACTCGATAATGCAACGTCAGGCACAACAGTTGTTCTACTTAAGGATCATACGCTAAGTGAGAATGCAACTGTCAAATCTGGTGTCACTCTGTTGTTGCCATATAGCTCAGAATTTAGTACAACAACAGACGATACCGGCAGTGGGGCTTTAACTCGAAATCGTCCATATGTCGAGTTAACTATACCTGAAAATATCAATTTAAACATTGCAGGAACTCTTACTGTCAATGCCAAGAGGACAAATAGTAGCACAACATATAGTGGTCATGTTACGGGTGCAAATTATGCACAACTGCATCTTAAAGAAAACAGCAAGATTACCGTAAATAGTGGTGGAATATTAAACTCCATAGGTTTTATATATGGAGATGGTTCAATCGAAGCTGAGGATGGTTCGAAAGTTTATGAACCTATCTTTGTTAAGTCCTTTAGAGGTGGTCAAGCTACACTTAAGGTTTATGGAGATGTATTTCCATTTGATCAGTATACCGTCAATAATATAGAAGCAGATATGATTATTAATAAAGGTGCAGAGTATATTGGGAAGGCATTGCTCTACGCTAATTCAACATATTTCCATACACCTGTTCCACTTATAGGTAATAGCACGGATAGTTTACTATTCCTATCTAACGGTAGAGTTATTAAGACTTATGATCATAAACTGGGAACTGAAGAACTTTCAACAGGAAGGGTATTCTTTGATGTACAAGGAGATGCTAGTTTTAATAATATAGGTGTTTCACTTAAATACGGCTTCCTTACGATAAATGCTAATAGTGTTGACAAGGATTTACCCTTTGATGGCACTTGGAGCTTTAATGTGGCTAGTGGGCATACCCTGACCGTTAATTCATGGGTAATGCTACTTCCGGGAGCTAGCATAAATATCGAAGATGGCGCCACGATGAATATAAGTGAGAGCGGAAAAGTAACAGTTCTTGATAAGCATTATGAAGATTTGGATCCAAAAAAATATAACTCATATCCAAATCCTGCTGAAAAATATTATAGAACTGACACAGAGTTTGATTTTATGAGTGAAGGCACACCAGCTAGCTTCACAGTTGATGGCAACCTAATAGTTAATGGTTCTATAACAGGTAAGATTGATATAGGCGATACTGCATCAATCTTTGCATCTAATGCAGTGACAACACATACAATAAAATATGTTGTAGATACTACAGGCAGCGCCACAGTAAAAAATCAAGTTGTGAATTTCATTGGACTATTCGCTTCTACAAATAAAAGTGAAGCTCAAGTAGGGGATGAGGTAGAGATAACTACTATCGTCAGAGACCAAGATGGAAACACACTGGAAGGTGTAGGTGTGACATTTAGTGGAGGAAGTGATAACTGGACCGCGTCAGCTACTACAAATACTAATGGTGAAGCTACAGCAACATATATAGTAAAAGCTAATGATTATGAAATTACTACATTTGAAGTTGCTGCTGGAGATGAAACATTTAGGGTAAATATAATAGTCAATAAAGGAATTAGTATAACTTTGGAGGCACAGAAAACAACGATTGACGATGAGGGGACGACTACAGTAACAGCTACAGTTTTAGATTATTCTAGTGGTCAAGCTATACCAGTAGTAGGAGTTGAGGTTGAATTTTCTGATAATGGTGGTGGAGGCACATGGCAAGGCGGGAATAGAGTAACAACAAATGAAAATGGAGTAGCTGTAGCAAATTATGAGGGAGTAGGCAATGAGAATGGTAGCGGTCAAAAAGATGTTAAGTTAACAGCAACATATGATGGAAAAGTTGGTGAGACATCAATTAAGGTAAATGAGAAACCTCCAGAGGGCTTGTGTGTAGCAGACGGTACGCTAATTACTTTAGCAGATGGAAGTCAAAAGCCAGTCGAAGAGCTAACAGGTGATGAGTTATTATTAGTGTGGAATCTGCATACTGGTAAATTTGATATTGCACCAATAGCATTTATTGATTCCGACCCATTGGCTGAGTACAAGATTATTCATCTACATTTTTCTGACGGAACCGATGTAAAAGTTATTTACGAACATGGTTTCTGGAATTTTAACCTCAACGAATATGTATATATAAACGGGGATAACCCTCAACAGTATATAGGACATTGGTTTAAAAAACAGATAACAGATGCGGATGGAAATCTTACATGGACTAAAGTTCAACTTGTAGATGTAGTTTTCGAGTATGAATATACAAGAGCTTGGTCACCTGTAACTTATGAACATTTATCTTATTATACGAATGGCATGCTTTCTATGCCAGGTGGAATTGAGGGGCTGATTAATATTTTTGAAGTCTCACCAGACACAATAAAAATTGATGAAGATGCATACCTAGCAGATATAGCAGAGTATGGACTTTTCACCTATGAAGAATTTACACAAATAATAAATGTTCCTGCAGAAATGTTTGATGCTTTTCAAGCAAAATATTTCAAGGTTGCTATAGGTAAAGGTCATATCACTATGGAAGAGCTTCTTGCTCTAATCTTGCATTATGGGGATTTGTTAGGTCTAGAGTAGCACTAAGGAATAAGCGTTGACACAAACGGCTGATTTGATAGATCAGTAAACGAAGAGAAGCAACTAAGAAGCCCCGTGGGAAAGCCAGCAATTAAGCTCTCTCACGGGGCTTTTTCTTTACCCCCAGCAACCCTTGGGAGCAATCAGGCTCTTAAGGGGCTGGGGGTTTCTTTTATTGTGGATTTGCACCCTATCTTTTACCTAGCTGGAACCGGTAGTCGGATGGAGGCTACAACAAAAGTGTAAATCAACAGCGATCCAGAGACGCAAGCTAGATCTATTGCGGTGCAGGGCTTTAATGATGTCCTCGATGCGTTTTTCGTACGCTTTTTTATCGCTTCCGTAAGGGATAAGATTCTCCAGATCCATCAAATATGTCTGTTCATATTTGCTTCTGGCCTCATCTTTCTTAACCATCTTTACAGCCCTCATGGAATCCGAAACCATGTGGTTAAGAATGACCTCGCTCCAGTTATTGATGAACGGCATGATCGCATTCCAGTCAATAGTGGCTTCATACGGATCGTATACAAGAAGGTAGTGTTTTTTGTTAGACATTGTCTGTCCTAAACGCTTGGCCAGTTCATTTCCGTCCTCGGTCGTAATATGCACATGAAAATTGCGACTGTCATTCGGCATCAAACTTTTTAGATGGTCTGTTCTGGCAGAGCAAAAATCACTAAAATACAGGTCGATCTGCTTATATGGATACTGACCCGCAACATTCCGGAGATACTTGGCAACACGGACCGGCGTACCGAACACCTGCTTGCCGTTATCGTCTACGTATTCTCCACTGTTGGACATGCAATCAATAAAAACAAGTCCAGAGCAGTATTGATTTTGAAGTAACTTATGTGCCCATGCCTCTACATACTTTTCGATAAGCTCGAACTTCTTAATCGTATGTGGATTGGCGTGACCGATGATTGTGTCACTGCTGCTCACTACTTGTTTCCTCCTCCGGAATAAGGTCCATAATATCTCCGATGTTGCAGTCTAATGCCTTGCAGATTTTCATTAGGACTTCCATGCTCACGGTTTCTCCCTTGGACAGCTTCGTAATGGAGGCCCAGCTGATACCGGCCGTAGCAAGTAAATCCTTCTTTTTCATATCTTTATCAATTAGCAGCTTCCATAGCTTTTTGTAACTTACTTCCATCGGGATCTCCCTTCCTTAAATCTAAAAAAGCCTGTTTCAGAACTCGACTAAAATATTATATCACGAAAGTGTGCAAAACACAAGAGGTTTTCTCTGAAAACACTCGAATTTGCACTGTTTATGGTTGAAATTTCATCGTAGATGTGGTATAATTTGTGAGCTCAAATCATTTTCGGTTAGGAGGGTGTGTCTTGTCCAAGAAGTATGATACGTTTGCGGCCTATCTTGAGGACGTGTACTATAACCAAATTTTCAGCAAAATTAAATCATACCTCTTTAACAACAAAGGTCGCTTGGACCTATCAACTTCTGTTGTTCCTGACCCCTCCTATGTAGAATTGAGTGATTTCAAAATCATGGGAGTCAATTTCCATGAGTCAGATACCGACAGGATTGAATGTAAAGTTACAGTCCGTGCGGAAATCGAAATCTCTGGCCGTGGTCGACGTGACTATGAAAGCGATTCTACTGAATGCTGGATCTCAATACCTTTATCAGCGACTTTGAGAAATGGGCTCCAACAAGTCAGCATTGGATATGCATCAGAGTATTCAAGAGAACTGTTTTGGGCAGAAGATGCGCTCACTAAATACTTGGTCCCGTACATCTACGCAAAAGATCTCGATAAGCATGCGGAGAGATTTCTCGAAAAATACTGTCCCCGTGCGTTAGAGGAGCCCATGCCGCTCCCCATCAAGGAGATTGTTGAAAATATGGGATTGACAGTTTATCACGCTCCATTGCCGGACGGTATCTTTGGTCGTACATATTTCAATGACGCTAATGTCGAGGTTTTTACAAATAAAACATGCTCGGAAACAGAAGATCGGACTATATGCCCCGGAACCATACTTGTTAACCCCGATGTCGTTTTTATGCGAAATATCGGTTCGACAAATAATACCGTAATCCACGAGTGTGTCCATTGGGACAAGCACTATAAATTCTTCGAGCTTCAGAAGCTCTTGAACCCTGATATCCAAGCAATCTCCTGCGCTGTTGTCGAGGATTATAAGAAGAAGTCCAACGAGCTCGAAGATGAGCTGTCTTGGATGGAGTGGCAAGCCAATGCGCTGGCTCCCAAAATTCTAATCCCCGCAAAAACCGGTAAGGCAAAACTCTCCGAAATTCTGAATAGACTTCACAGAGCATATCGTGGTCGCCTCCGTGACGGGTACGTCATGGAACTTGCCATCAGTGAGTTCGCTGATTTTTTCAAGGTTTCAACGACAGCCGCAAAGATCCGTGCTGTTGAGCTCGGTTTTGAGCAAGCCGCCGGTGTTTTCAACTTTGTCGATGGTAAGAACTACCCGCCATTCTCCTTCAAAAAAGGCAGTTTGAAAAAAGGCCAAACCTTTGTCATCGACCGCAACAATGTCATAATTCAGTCCCTGCTTAACCCGGATTTATCTGAGGATATTGCGGCGAGGCGTTTTATTCACGCTGGCGGTCTACTCGTCATTAATGATCCTCAATATGTAAGCATTGTAGAGGATTCTGAACCAACTCTTACCGAATACGCCTTAGAGCATGTCGATGAGTGCTGTTTGGTATTCGACCGCACTACACGAGTCAGCACACAATACGATGACTCCTTCTACCGCATATGCTTCCTTTGTAGAGATGCCGATTCAAAGAGTTTTGTTGAAGCCAGCTTCAATCCGAAGGAAGGCAAGAATGAAGATGTACAGAAACGTGCCCGTGAAATGGCTGCCATCGCAGCAGAAGCAAAGCGAGTCGCAGATATCCTTGCTGAGGTTCCTTCGTCGTTTTGTGGGACCCTTGACTATCATATCAAACGTCGTGGGTATACCAACGAGAAGATGGAAGAACGTACTGGCATAAGCTCTCGCATGATTCAAGACTATCGAAAAAAGAAGGATTCCAACATCACCTTACAAAGCGTACTTGCTCTTTGCATCGGACTGAATCTGCAACCGGCTTTCTCTTATGATTTAATCCTCAAGGCTGGTTTTAACATAATGACTGCCAAGGACGAGCACCTCATTTATCGGTACCTGATAGAACACCACCACATGGAAAACATCTTCATGTGGAACGAGAAGCTGCAAGATGCCGGTATTCCGCAACAACTACCCAAAAACGGGAATAAAATGACTGCTCCTGAAAAATAATTCGGAAGTCGCACTTCCGGTATGAAACCCTGATATATCAAGGCTCTTATGTCTTTCAAGACATGAGGGCCTTATTTTTTTGCCTATTTTCAGGCTTTTTCGGCCACTTGAACCGGAAGTCCCACTTCCTCGTGAAAATCCGGAATCTCAATAAAATAGTACCTGTGAGTGAAAGCTCACACCCACAAGCGGTACGTCCACTGGCCCAGGACGATCCAGTGCCGCTTGATGGGACAAGTTAATACGAACAGCTGCCTACTGGATAAGGAAGCTGCAGACCGGAACGGAGAAATCTCCGTCGGGACTGCGGTTGGATTTCTATACCCATTTGCAGCTGACCATGAAGGTTTCCTCCGTTCCAAGCAAATCGAACGGAGGAAATTTTCATGCAAAACAACGACAAGAAGTACTTTATCCCGGTCGACGGGACCCCTATCGAGGTCAGCGAGGAAGTTTACAGGGCTTACTATCAGCCTGTTTGGAACACCCGCTACCATGCCCAGAAGAATGGCGAGTGCCGCTGCACCAAGGCCCAGCTTTGGAAGTGTGACGGTGTTTGCCCCGGCTGCCCGTTCTACGCTGCCGGTAAGAAGGTTTCCATCGACACGCCTATCGGCGGCGAGGAAGACGAGCTTACCCTTGGCGATACGCTGGCCGACGACGCACCGTCTGCGGAGTCCATCCTTATGGACAAGGAACTGCTCGACGCTCTATACGACGAGCTTAACCGCCTTGACCCGGACGGCAGACGCATCTGCGAGCTTATCATGCAGGGCAAGACGGAGCGTGAAATCGCTTCGGAAATGGGAAGGCTTCGTTCAACTGTCAATTACCAAAAGAACAAGGTTCTCTCCACTCTTCGTGAAGCACTGAAGGACTATATCTAACATCCTGAAATGGCCGCCGTGGAAGAAATTCTGCGGCGGTCAAATTTTTTTCAGATTTTTTTGGCCAAACACCCCATTTCCCTCCAGTGGGTACTGAGGACAGCAAAACAACACAGGTCCTCAGAAAGGAGGAACCGCCAATGAGTGAGTCCAGACCCAACAAGGCCGTCACCGATGAAGAGCTCATCGGAGTGCTTACGGCAATCAGCGTAGTGTCAAGACGTCTGGCGAGGAAGCTGATCCAGCTGAACCAGACAAGCCAATCTCAGGAAGGAGGAAAACGTGATGAGCAAAATGAGCGAAATGGAAGCGACCATCAGGGAGTTGCGGGATATTGCATCTTCTATTAACGACATCGCCAACTGGCTGACCGGCGCATTCAGCGGCAGCGAGGAAGTGGCCCCTGCTCCAGAACCGGAAAAGGCACTCACCCTCGAAGAGGTCAGAGCGATTCTGGCAGAAAAGTCCCGTGATGGCTTCACCGCTCAGATCCGTGACCTTCTCCTGAAGTACGGCGCCAAGAAGCTCTCTGAGGTTGACCCGGCAAGCTACAAGGCTCTGGTAGCGGATGCGGAGGTGCTCGGAAATGCCTAACCACGCACTTCTCTCTGCATCGTCTTCGCACAGGTGGCTCAACTGCCCACCTTCGGCAAGGCTCTGTGAAGACTACGACGACAAAGGCAGCGATTTCGCAGCCGAAGGTACCGACGCCCACGCTCTCTGTGAGTTCAAGCTCCGGACGGCTCTCGGTATGGAAGCAAAGGACCCGACCGAAGACCTTACTTGGTACAACTCCGAAATGGAGGAATGTGCCAACGGGTATGTGTCCTTCGTAATGGAGCTGGTCGAGGAGGCCAAGAAGACCTGCCCGGACCCTGTGGTCCTGATCGAACAGCGGCTCGACTACTCCAAGTACGTCGAGGAGGGCTTCGGCACCGGCGACTGCGTCATCATTGCAGACGGGACGCTGCACATCGTGGACTACAAGCACGGCAGAGGCGTTCTGGTCGAAGCCGACGACAGCCCGCAGATGAAGCTGTACGCCCTCGGTGCGCTGGAGCTGTTCGACTGCATCTACGACATCGACACCGTCAGCATGACCATCTACCAGCCCCGACGCTCTAACGTCAGCACCTTCACCATTCCAAAGGACGAACTCTACGAGTGGGCCGATCAGGTTCTGGCCCCGACTGCAGAGCTTGCCTTTAACGGAGAGGGTGAATACCACTGCGGCGAATGGTGCCAGTTCTGCAAGGCCAAAGCTGACTGCCGTGAAAGAGCCAACGCCAACATGGAGCTTGCCAAGTTCGAGTTCAGGCAGCCGCCTCTGCTGACAGATGAAGAGGTCGAAGAAATCCTCGGTCGCATCGACGATCTGATCGCTTGGGCCTCCGACATCAAGGACTATGCGCTTCAGGCAGCCATCAGCGGTAAACAGTGGTCCGGCTACAAGCTGGTCGAGGGCCGCTCCAACCGCAAGTACACAGACGAGAATGCCGTCATCGCAGCCGTAACAGCTGCCGGGTACGACCCTTACGAACACAAGATTCTCGGCGTCACCGCCATGACCTCACTTCTCGGAAAGAAACAGTTCAACGACATCCTTGGAGGCCTGATCACCAAGCCTCAAGGAAAACCCACGCTGGTGCCGGACAGCGATAAGAGACCGGCAATGACAACCATTATCGATGATTTCAAGGAGGACAACTAATATGTCAAATTCTACTAAACTCGCAAACCCCATGAAGGTTATCACCGGCAAGGACACCCGCTGGTCCTACGCCAATGTCTGGGAGGCCAAGTCCATCAATGGCGGCACCCCGAAGTTCAGCGTCAGCCTCATCATTCCGAAGACTGACACCGTGACCGTTCAGAAGATCAAGGCGGCAATTCAGGCGGCCTACGAGGAAGGTCAGGCCAAGCTCAAGGGCAACGGTCGTACCGTACCGCCTCTCACCGCTATCAAAACGCCTCTTCGTGACGGCGACACCGAGCGTCCGGATGATCCGGCTTACGCTGGCAGCTACTTCATCAACGCCAACTCCGCTACGGCTCCCGGCATCGTGGACGCTGACTGCAATCCGATCCTGACCCGCTCCGAGGTTTACTCCGGCGTGTATGGTCGTGCCAGCATCAACTTCTACGCTTTCAACTCCAATGGCAACAAGGGCATCGCCTGTGGGCTCAACAACCTGCAGAAGATCCGTGACGGCGAACCCCTCGGCGGCAAGTCCAGCGCAGCGTCTGACTTCTCCACCGATGCGGATGAAGATTTCCTGTCTTAAGGAGGTACGCACCATGAACGCTACTACGATTCTTTGCATCCTGCTTCTGTCCCTCTATCTGGTTCTGGCCGTGTTCTGGATCGTCAGGTCCATCATCGACACCATCGACGACCGCAAGCGTGATAAACGCAATGCGGCATGGGAAGCCGAGCGTCAGCAGCTTGAGAAAGACCGTGCTATTCGTGAGGTCGAGTACCACGAAGCCCGAATGAAGGAGCTCGACAGGAAGTAATCTCCGGCCTGCGGGTGGTGGGAGCAATCCTGCCACCCTGTCAGGTTTGGGAAAGGACCGGTGTGTATGAAAACACTCAGTATTGATATTGAAACCTACAGCAGCGTGGACCTTGCTAAGTGCGGCGTCTACAAATACACCGAGGCGACAGATTTCGACATTCTTCTCTTCGGGTATTCCACGGACGGCGGCCCTGTGCAGGTGGTCGATCTGGCCTGTGGCGAGAAGATCCCGCCGGAGGTCATCGCTGCATTGACAAACGACGATGTAACGAAGTGGGCCTTCAACGCTCAGTTCGAGAGAATATGCCTTTCCCGCTGGCTCCGGTATCATGGCGGTTTTGATAACGCCTACTACAGCATCCCGGAAGACACCGTGGGCAACTACCTCGATCCGGCCTCATGGAAATGTACCATGATCTGGTCCGCCTATATGGGCTTGCCACTGTCGCTGGAAGGTGTCGGTACCGTTCTGGGCCTCGGAAAGCAGAAATTGACCGAAGGCAAAGAGCTCATCAAGTATTTCTGCCAGCCCTGTGCGCCGACAAAGGCCAATGGTGGTCGAACCCGCAACCTGCCGGAAAACGCTCCGGACAAGTGGGCTGCCTTCAAACGGTACAACATCCGTGATGTCGAGGTCGAAATGTCCATTCAAGAAAAGCTCGCCAAGTTTCCGGTGCCGGAAATGGTCTGGGAGCAGTATCACCTCGATCAGGAAATCAACGACAGAGGCGTCGCCCTTGATATGGAGCTGGTGCATCAAGCCATTGCTATGGACACCCGCTCCCGTGCGGATCTCACTGCTGCCATGAAGAAGCTGACCGCTTTGGACAATCCCAACTCCGTGCAGCAGATGAAACAGTGGCTTTCGGACAACGGTCTGGAGGTGGATTCTCTCGGCAAGAAGGAAGTCGCTGAAATGCTCAAGACCGCTCCGGCAGAGCTGCAGAAGGTTCTCCTTCTCCGGCAGCAGCTGGCCAAATCGTCCGTCAAGAAGTATCAGGCGATGGAAAAGGCAGTCTGCGCCGATGGTCGTGCTCGTGGAATGTTTCAGTTCTACGGTGCCAACAGGACCGGTCGTTGGGCTGGACGCATTATACAGATGCAGAACCTGCCCCAGAACCATCTTCCGGATCTGGCAGAGGCTCGTGGGCTTGTCCGCTGCGGCGACTTTGAAGGCGTGGAACTTCTCTACGAAGATGTGCCGGATACGCTCTCCCAACTGATCCGCACCGCCTTTGTGCCGAAGCCGGGATACAAGTTCATCGTCTCCGACTTCTCGGCAATCGAGGCCAGAGTACTGGCGTGGTTTGCCGGTGAAATCTGGCGTCAGGAGGTCTTTGAAAAAGGCGGCGACATCTACTGCGCTTCCGCATCGCAGATGTTCAAGGTCCCTGTTGAAAAGCACGGCGTGAACGGCCACCTGCGGCAAAAAGGCAAAATCGCTGAACTCGCCCTCGGCTATGGCGGCTCTATCGGAGCTCTCAAAGCGATGGGAGCCTTGGAGATGGGCCTTTCGGAAGACGAGCTTCAGCCGCTGGTCACTGCTTGGCGCAACTCGAACCAGAATATTGTGAGGTTCTGGTGGGATATCGACCGAGCAGCTATGAATGCCGTGAAGTATCACATGGACGGCGAGGTCTGTGGCATCAAGTTCTGCTACCAGAGCGGGATGCTCTTCATTACGCTCCCGTCCGGCAGACGCCTCTCGTATGTGAAGCCCAAGCTCGGTACAAATCAGTTCGGCAGCGAGTGTATCACTTACGAGGGCATCGGCGGCACAAAGAAATGGGAGCGGCTGGAGACCTACGGCCCGAAGCTCGTGGAGAACATCGTCCAAGCCACCTCCCGTGACATTCTCTGCTACGCCATGCGGACCTTGTCGCACTGCTTCATTACCATGCACATTCACGACGAGCTGGTCATCGAAGCCAGCCCCGGCGTCGACCTGAAGGTCCTCTGTGAACAGATGGGCCGGACCCCACCGTGGGCAAACGGGCTCAAGCTCCGTGCTGATGGCTACGAGACCATGTTTTATAAAAAAGACTGATTCTGATTCGTTCAAATACCACTAAACCCTCCAGTGGGTAGTGAGAACTTTAGATTGGAGGTGCCTATCATGGCCGAATACAAAAACGCAGAAGGCTATGCCGATCCCACAGCATTCGGAGCCTTCTGTGCTATTGAAAAAGAAGAAAAAGCTCTCCGGGCATTCAGGCCCATCGTGTATATCTGCAGTCCGTATGCCGGAGATGTCGAAAGCAACACCGCTGCCGCCAGACGCTACAGCCGTTTTGCGGTAGAGGCCGGATACATTCCCATCGCACCGCACCTGCTGTTTCCGCAGTTCCTTGACGACAACAAGCCCAAGGAACGTGAGCTTGGTCTGTTTTTCGGGAATGCCATCCTGAGTAAATGTGCCGAGATGTGGGTCTTCGGTGACCGGATCTCCGAGGGCATGGAGGCCGAGATCAAGAGAGCAACTTGGAAGGGACATCGAATCCGCTACTTCAGCGAGACCTGCGAGGAGGTAATAAGATGAAATTCACTTTATACCGCTCCAACTGTCTGGAGGTGCCGGAAAACTGCACATACCCTCACAAAGTCGAGGTCACCGGGAAGGACAGCCTCATCGAAGCTGTAAAGCACGATTATGTTTGTGCTGAGTATCAGGGCAACTACCGCAGCAACGACAATTTCATCGGCTCCGACTGCTTGCCGGTCGATTGTGATAACGACCACAGCGACGATCCGGAAGAATGGGTCTATCCTTCAGACGTCGCTACAGCTTTCCCCGGTGTTGCCTTTGCGGTTCATTACAGCCGCAATCACATGAAAGCCAAAGGCGGCAAAGCTGCAAGGCCGAAGTTCCACGTCTTCTTCGCCATTGACCGAGTTACCGAACCCGGCCAGTACAGCGAAATGAAA